>CAWBNN010000001.1:0-248790 GCA_963790145.1 uncultured Actinomycetota bacterium
GAAAGCTCGAGAGAGCTCCAAGGTTTTAGTTGATATCTCAATAGAGTTTCGGCGACCATGGCGAAAGGGAAACACCCGGTTACATTCCGAACCCGGAAGTTAAGCCTTTCAGCGCCGATGGTACTGCACGGGAGACTGTGTGGGAGAGTAGGACGTCGCCGGACAATCTTTAGCGCGAGGCCGCTCCTTCGGGAGCGGCCTTGCTGCATTTCACGCCGCTGAATCTTTTTTTGGCATTTTGATGGAAGGAACGGCTCATGGCAGAGTCGAGAAACCCCCGCCGAGACGGCGGGAAGCCAGCTGGCCGAGGCGCCGGCAGCGGGGGAGCTCGCGGCGGCAAGCCTGCAGGTCAGGGCCGCGACCGACGAGGCAGTGGTGATCCCGCGCGTCGCGACGGCAAGGCCGCTCCGGCCCGTCGTGACGGCAAGCCGACGACACCGCGGCGTGACGGCAAGCCATACGAGGCGCGCCGTGACCGGCGTCAGGAAGAGGGCGACCGCACGGCAGCCCAGAAGATCTATGACGGCCCGCCGATCCCTGACGACGTCAGCGCGAAGGACCTCGACAAGCACGCCCGCCAGGCGCTGCAAAGTCTTCCGGAGAAGCTGGCGGACAAGGTCGCGCGTCACCTCGTGATGGCCGGTCTCCTGATCGTGGAGGATCCGGAGACGGCACACCTGCATGCGCTGGCTGCCAAGGCACGGGCGACTCGCACCGGGCTCGTCCGTGAGGCCTGCGGCGAGACGGCATATGCAGCGGGGAAGTTCGCCGAGGCATTGTCGGAGTTCCGCGCTGCCCGCCGGATGACCGGTGGCTACATGTACGCGCCGATGATGGCCGACTGCGAACGCGCTCTGAAGCGTCCGGACAAGGCAATCGCCTATGACACCCCGGAGATTCGCAGCCAGTTGGATGACGCCGGCCAGATCGAGCTCTCGATCGTGGTGGCGGGGGCTCGCCGTGACCAGAAGCAGTTCGACGCTGCGGTGCGGCTGCTGGAGACCGAACCGCTGCACACCAAGGGTCGGTCGGAGTGGGTGCCACGGCTGCGCTATGCGTACGCTGACGCGCTGCTGGACGCCGGGCGCCTCGAGGACGCGATCGAGTGGTTCCACCGCACCGTCGCAGTCGATGGCAACGGGCAGACCGATGCCGAGGAACGGCTCGCTGTGCTGGAGAAGCGTCCACAGAGCTGAAGTCCTGCTCGCCTGTCCACAGAGCTTGACGTGATGCATGCCCCCTGCCGCTGGCAGGGGGCATCGTCATGTCCATGACTGATGACAACAACCGCGTACACCTTGCCGGCAGGGTCTCGGCCGACCCTGAGACCCGGGTTCTTCCAAGCGGAGACGAGGTCGTCTCGTTTCGCCTGATCGTCCGTCGCAGCGCTGCTGCACGGCGTCGGTCCAAGCAGGTCGTCGACACGATCGAGTGCTCGGCGTGGAGTGCGGCGATGCGGCGCACCGTGAGTCGTCTCGAGGCTGGCGCTGAGGTGGAGGTGACCGGTGAGCTGCGCCGGCGATTCACCCGAGGTGCGATCAGCTTCGTCTCGGTGGACGTCGACTCCTGCCGGAAGCTCACGGTGCCAGCGGTAGCCTCGGGGGCATGACACTGGGCTCGACGACACAATCGCTCAGCGCGCTCTATGACCTGGCGATGCTCGACCTGGATGGTGTCGTCTACGTCGGCCCGGACGCGGTGCCGGGGGCGGCCAAGGCACTGGAGATCGCGCGGTCCAACGGAATGCGGCTGGCGTACGTCACGAACAATGCGTCGAGAACGCCGCACGAGGTTGCCGAGCACCTGCGTGAGCTGGCCATGCCCGAGGTCAGTGACGCCGACGTCGTGACCTCGGCGCAAGCCGTGGCGCATCTCGTGGCTGACGCAGTCCCGGCCGGTTCGCCGGTGCTCCTGGTCGGCGGTGAGGGCCTGCGATCGCCGCTGGAGGAACGCGGCCTGCGCTGCGTGTCCAGCCTGGACGACGGGCCGGTTGCTGTGGTGCAGGGCTTCCATCCGGATGTCGGCTGGCGCCAGCTGTCGGAGGCTTCCTTCGCGATCCAGGCCGGTGTGCCCTGGTTCGCCAGCAACACCGACATGACGATCCCGACGTCGCGGGGGATCGCGCCCGGCAACGGCTCGCTGGTGCAGGCCATCCGCAACGCGACCGGAGCCTCGCCGATCGTTGCCGGGAAGCCCGAGAAGGCGCTGTTCGACGAGACGATCGAACGCGTCGGCGGTCAGGACCCGCTCGTCGTCGGGGACCGACTCGACACCGACATCGATGGAGCGATCAACTCCGGCACTGACAGCCTCGCGGTCCTGACCGGGGTCAGCACGCTGCAGGAGATCGTCGACGCCGCACCCAAGCACCGTCCGACATTTGTCTCGGCCGACGTGGCGGGGCTCAACGAGACTCATGCCGAGGTCGAGTTCGACGCCGATCGAGCGCGCTGTGGCACGGCCACCGCGCTGGTGCGCGACGACGTCGTCAGCGTCGAGGCCGGCGATCCCATGAGTGTCGATGCGCTTCGCGCGGTCGTCGGACTCGCATGGTCAGTGTGCGATCGCTCCAACGTGTCGGTGACCGTGGATGGGACACTGAAGCCATGAACGAGCGCCAGCGAGCGAATCATGAGGCAGACTTCATGCCGGTGCCTTCATATCGTGGGTTTTTCAGGGAGGCGACGGCATGAGTGAGTTCCCCGAGGACGCAGTCCACGACGTGACGATCGACGAGGTGGCACCCGAGCCGGTCGAGGCGACGGGCCATGCCGGCATCGACGGAGCGGTCGAGCGGCTGGACCGACTCGACAACCTCGAGATCACGTCGCACCCCGAGGAGTTCGACGCGATTCACCGCGTGCTGCGTGAGTCCCTCGCCAACGCCGGCCGCGACGGGGACATCCCGGAAAGCGCGTGACTGGATGACAAGACGGCTTCGGCTCGACGCCGAGCTCGTGCGCCGCGGCCTGGCCCGGTCGCGCGAGCATGCCGGCACCCTGATCGAGGAGGGGCAGGTCAAGGTGGCGGGCTCGGTCGCGACCAAGGCGGCGACCGGCGTGACGACCGACCAGGCCATCGTCGTGCGCGCGAGCAACGAGCCGACGTACGCCTCGCGCGGTGCGCACAAGCTGCTGGGTGCACTCTCGGTCTTCGAGCCGATGGGACTGACGGTCGAGGGCAAACGCTGCCTGGATGCCGGCGCATCGACCGGCGGATTCACCGACGTCCTGCTGCGCAAGGGCGCGCGTCAGGTGTGCGCGGTCGATGTCGGCTACGGCCAGCTCGTCTGGGCGCTGCAGTCCGACGAGCGCGTCGTGGTGTTCGACCGTACGAACGTGCGCAATCTGGAGCCGTCCGACATCGGCGGGCCGGTAGAGCTGATCGTCTCGGATCTGTCCTTCATCTCCCTTACGGTGGTCATGCCCGCCCTGACGAGGGTGTGCGAGCCGAGCAGCCCGGAAGGCGGAGGTGACATCGTGCTGATGATCAAGCCGCAGTTCGAGGTCGGCAAGAGCAACCTCGGCAAGAACGGGGTGGTGCGAGATCCGTCGTTGCACGCCGACGCCGTGCACCGCGTGTGCCTGTCGGCGTACGAGCTGGGGTGGGGGACCAGGGCGCTTGCGCCCAGCCCGCTGCCGGGGCCGGCCGGCAACGTCGAGTACTTCTGCTGGCTGCGCAGCGATGCTGATCCGCCAAGTCAGGATGCGGCGCACGCCGTGGTGGCCGCCGGCCCGCTGGACACCACGACGGGAGAGAGCGCATGACTCGTCGAGTCCTGCTGATCGTGCACGTGGCCCGCGAGGAGGCCAGCAAGGTCGCCGCCGCGTTTGCCGCGGATCTTCGGGCCGAGGGCGTCGATGTCTGCGTTCTCGACGCCGAGGCGGAGACACTCCGGGCGGCCGGTCTGGACAACCCCGGCGTGGTCCCAGCCGGACCCGGAGCTGCGGGCGGCTGCGAGCTCGCTGTCGTGTTCGGTGGTGATGGCACGATCCTGCGGGCCGCCGAGATGTGCCGCGGCACCGACACCCCGGTCCTGGGCGTCAACCTGGGGCATGTCGGATTCCTTGCCGAGGCCGATGTCGAGGACCTCCACGACGTGGTCCGTGGCGTTGTCGACGGCAGCTACACCGTCGAGGAACGACTGACCGTCGATGTCTCGGTCACCGTCGGCGGTGAGGTCGTGGCGACCAACTGGGCACTCAACGAGGCATCGGTCGAGAAGGCCGCACGCGAGCGCATGCTTGAGATCGTGGTCGAGATCGACGGTCGTCCGGTGTCGCGGTGGGGATGCGACGGCGTGGTCTGCGCGACGCCGACCGGCTCGACCGCCTACAACTTCAGCGCCGGCGGACCGATCGTGTGGCCCGAGGTCTCGGCTCTCCTGATGGTGCCGATCAGCGCGCACGCGTTGTTCGCCCGCCCGCTCGTGGTCTCGCCGGACTCGACGCTCGCGATCGAGGTCGTGGGCGAACAGTCAACCGGCGTCCTGTGGTGCGACGGCCGGCGCGCGGCAGACCTTCCTGTCGGTGCCCGCGTCGAGGTCGTCAGGGGCAAGACGCCCGTACGCCTGGCCAGGTTGCAGATCGCGTCGTTCGCCGACCGGTTGGTGCGCAAGTTCGACCTTCCGGTTGCAGGTTGGCGCGGATCCGCCGAGCGTCGCCTGAGGGGTGACACCTGATGGCCGCCCCGCGCTCGATCTGGGAGCGGCTCAGCTTGCGAGACCTGGGCGTCATCGAATCGGCGGAGCTCGAGCTGTCTGAAGGCTTCACGGTCATCACCGGCGAGACCGGCGCCGGCAAGACCATGGTCGTGACGGCGTTGGGCCTGCTTCGCGGTGACCGCGCCGACCTCGGGCTCGTGCGCCGGGGCGCCGGGCAAGCGCGGGTCGAGGCCAGCATCGGCGTACCGTCCGGCGCGGCTGCCACGGCTGTCGTCGAGGACGCCGGCGGGCAGATCGACGACGATGTCGTGATTCTCGGTCGCGTGTTGTCTGCTCAGGGTCGGTCGCGCGCGATCGCTGGCGGGGCGACGGTGCCAGCGGCACTGTTGACGGACGTGACTGACGAGCTCGTGGCGGTCCACGGCCAGTCGGACCAGCACCGTCTGCTGCGTGCCGCCGAGCAGCGTGCTGCGCTCGACCGGTTCGCCGGTGAGACGTTCGCGGCCGCCGCGCAGGCCTACGCCCCGGCGTATGCCCGATGGCGCACGGTCGAACGTACGCTCCAGGACCTGCGCACCCACGCCCAGGAACGCGCCCGTGAGCTCGACGTCCTGCAGTTCGGGCTCGATGAGATCAAAGAGGTCGAGCCCCAGGCAGGAGAGGACGAGCACCTCAAGGTCGAGGAGAGCCGGCTGGCGCACTCCGAGTCGCTGGCTCGGGCCGCTGACCACGCTCACCGCTTCCTCGTCGGGGACGGCGACCTCGATGCCGCGCGCACCCAAGTGGCCGAAGCCTCGGCAGCACTGCGCGAGGCCACGGGCCATGACCCGGCACTCGACTCACTGGCCGAACGCGTGATGGAGCTCGGCATCTTGCTCGACGACGTCGGTGCCGAGCTGGGCGCCTATTCGGCGGGTGTCGATCTTGATCCTGAGCGGCTGGCCGCCTTGCAGGACCGGCGCGCCGCCTTGGCCGGCCTCCAGCGCAAGTACGGTCCCACGCTCGACGACGTGCTCGCCTGGGCCGACAAGAGCGCCGCCCGTCTGAGCGAGCTGGGCAATGACGATGAATCGGTCGCCGCGCTCGAGGCCGAGCAGGCTGAGCTCACCCCTGAGGTCGCTCGATTGGCCGGCGAGATGTCGGCCATCCGCACCGAGGCCGCGACCCGGCTGTCCGCGCTGGTCGATCAGGAGATCGCCCAGCTGTCGATGCCGTCTGCGCGTCTCGAGGTTCAGGTGACGGGCGACCCGGACGCGGTTCCGGGGCCCCACGGGATCGACGAGGTCGAGTTCCTGTTCGCCGCCAACAGCGGCACGGGGCTGCGGCCCCTGCACAAGGGCGCCAGTGGGGGAGAGCTCTCCAGGCTGATGTTGGCCCTTGAGGTGGTGCTCGCCGATCGCACGACTGTGCCGACCCTCGTGTTCGACGAGGTCGACGCCGGCATCGGCGGCAAGGCAGCTGTCGAGGTCGGCCGGCGACTCTCGCGCCTGGCCGAGCATGCACAGGTCATCGCCGTCACGCACCTGCCCCAGGTCGCCGCGTTCGCCGACCACCACTTCGTGGTCTCCAAGGATGACGACGGCACTGTCACGAGCAGCTCGGTGCTGGAGCTCGACGAGCACAGCCGGGTCGACGAGCTCGCGCGCATGTTGGCCGGCCAGGAGGACTCGGCGACGGCCCAGGCGCACGCCAGGGAGTTGCTGGATCTCGCACGCGGTTGACCCTGAGGTCTGGCTGAGAATCCTCCGTTCGTCAACGCTCGCAGGAGGTGTCCCCAACTCTTTTGGGCGACACGCCGGTGCAGAACGCAAATCGATCCGCCTCAGCGGCAAGCATGGACGGCGATGGCCATCAGGAAGCGCAACAGACCCAGTTCACCCGGCGTGACGGGGGTCGTCGGCACCGTACGTTTCGCGCAACGCGACAGCGATCTCTCGTCTCTGCGTGAAGGCGACATCGCCGTCGTCGACCAACCCGAGCTCGACGCGCGGCAGGCGCAGGAACTCATCGACCGCCGAGTCCGCGCCGTGCTCAACGCCGCCCTGTCCAGCAGCGGCCGCGTGCCCAACGTCGGACCACAGATGCTGTCGCGTGCCGGCATCCTGCTGGTCGACATCGGCAGCGAAGCCGTTTGGTCGAAGCTCAAGAACGGCGAGCGCGTACGCATCGAGGATGGCAAGGTCCTGCGCGACGAGATCGTCGTGATCACCGGCACCGAGCTCGATGAGGCTCGCGCCACGGCAGCCCTTGCCGAAGCCGAGTCCGGCCTGGCGACCAAGCTTGACTCGCTGGCTGCCAACGCCACCGACTACATCCAACGCGAGCAGACCATGCTGCTCGACGGTGCTCGTGTCCCGCGCATCCGCACCAAGCTGCGCGGCCGAGCGGTCGTCGTGGTTTCCAAGGCATACGACGTCGAGGCGGACCTGCGCGGCCTGCGCCGCTACATTCGCGACGACGATCCGGTCCTCATCGGCGCCGGCGCCGGCGCTGACGTCCTGCTCAAGGCCGGCTACGTCCCGGCAGTGGTGATCGGCGCGCTCGACAACCTCTCGGACGCCGCGATCCGGGCCGCCGGTGAAGTGGTCGTGACGACGTCGTCGGGCTCGGTGGACACGCCCGAGCGGCTCGAGCGTCATGGCAAGGAGATCGTGACCTTCGTGTCGACCGGCGCCGACGACGACCTGGCGATCGTGCTGGCGGACACCAACGAGGCCGCGGTCATCGTGCACGCCGGAGCCCCGGCGACGCTGTCGAAGCTCCTCGAGCGTCCGCCGACGGACGTGGCCCGGATGTTCGTCGCCCGCCTCCGGGCCGGCGCGAAGATCGTCGACGCCAAGGCGGTGCACCACTTCACCTCCCAGAGGTTCGCGCTGTGGCCCGTGCTGCTGCTGCTTGCCGCCGGCGTCGCGGCAGTGGTCGTCTCGATCGCCGTCACGCCCGTCGGCAGCGACTGGTTCGACACTCTCGGCGATCATCTCGCCGATCTCGGCACTTGGATCAAAGGACTCTTCTCGTGATCAACTTCCGCTTCCATCTCGTCTCGATCGCCGCGATTCTTCTCGCGCTGGCGGCTGGGGTGGCCCTGGGTTCGGGACCTCTCGATGACACCGGCGACTCGTTGCGCGGCGATGAGGCGACGAACCAGCAGGCCGCCGATCCGGGGCTGGCCGCGTTCGAGTCCGGGTATGCCGGGCGTACGTCGTCGACCCTGCTCAAGGACAAGCTCAAGGGCCAGACCGTTGTCGTGCTGACCGTGCCGGGCTCCAGCGCGGCCGAGGTCAAGGGCGTCGCGTCCAACCTCGAGGCTGCTGGAGCCGAGGTCACCGGAGAGGTCAACCTCACGAGCAAGCTCCTGGACGCGTCGGGCCGCCAGTTCGCGGAGGGCGTGGCCCAGCAGGCCGCGGCGGACGTACCAGGCGTGGACGCCGCCGGAGACAGCTACGGCCGGATCGGTTCGGCGATGGGCCGTGCGCTGATGGCCGACAAGGCAGCGGCACCCGACCAGACAGCTGGCACCATTCGGTCGGCATTCTCCGAGGGCAAGCTCATCACGCTGACAAAGGCACCCAAGAAGGTCGCCACGCTTGCGGTCCTGGTGACAGGTCCGGAGCGCGCAGGTGGCTCGGACCAAAGTGGCGTCATCGCCGCCCTGGCCGGTGCGCTCAACGGGAGTGGCGAGGGTGTCGTCGTCGCCGGACCGTCGTCGGCGAGCACCGACGGCGGAGCCGTCAAGGCCGTGCGCGACAGCGACTTCGCCACCGAGGTCTCGACGGTCGACGTGACGGACACGGCCGCTGGCCGCGTCGTCACCGCGCTCGTGGCGGCTGCGCAGGCGGCGGGCCAGCCCGGCGCCTGGGGTACGTCTCGCAGTGGCAGCGGCGCCGTACCCTCCAGCTGATCGGTATGTGTGCGAGCCGACACGTGTGTCGTTGGGCTTAACGTCGTTCCTGTTGGTAGGCTGGAATCCCGTGGAGGCCTGATGCGATCGATGCATCACGAGCGCTCGACATTCTGATTCGACCACGGGAGTCACCTTGGCAGGTAGCGCGGTTACCAAGCATGTTTTCGTCACCGGCGGGGTAGCTTCCTCGCTCGGCAAGGGTCTGACCGCATCTTCCCTCGGGCGACTGCTCAAGTCACGCGGACTGCGCGTCACGATGCAGAAGCTCGACCCTTACCTCAACGTCGATCCCGGCACCATGAACCCGTTCCAGCACGGTGAGGTCTTCGTGACCGATGACGGTGCCGAGACCGACCTCGACGTGGGCCACTACGAGCGGTTCCTCGACGTCGACCTGTCGGGCAAGGCCAACGTCACGACGGGTCAGGTCTATCAGGAGGTCATCGCCAAGGAGCGTCGCGGCGACTACCTCGGTGACACCGTCCAGGTCATCCCGCACATCACCAACGAGATCAAGGCCCGCATCCGCGCGATGGCAGGCCCCGATGTCGATGTCGTGATCACCGAGATCGGCGGCACGGTCGGCGACATCGAGTCCCTGCCGTTCCTCGAGGCTGCTCGGCAGGTGCGCCACGACGTCGGCCGAGGCAACGTGTTCTTCCTGCACGTGTCGCTCGTGCCCTACATCGGACCGTCGGCCGAGCTCAAGACCAAGCCGACCCAGCACTCCGTCGCCGCTCTGAGGTCGATCGGCATCCAGCCCGACGCCATCGTGTGCCGCGCCGACCGCGACATCCCGACCAGCATGAAGCGCAAGATCTCGCTGATGTGCGACGTCGACGAAGAGGCCGTCGTCACCGCCAGCGATGCGCCGTCGATCTACGACATCCCCAAGGTGCTGCACGGCCAGGGCCTCGATGCGTACGTCGTGCGTCGCCTCGACCTGCCGTTCCGTGATGTCGACTGGACGCAGTGGGATGAGCTGCTACGCCGCGTGCACCACCCGGCCGAGGAGCTCACGATCGCGCTCGTCGGCAAGTACGTCGACCTGCCCGACGCCTATCTCTCGGTCGGCGAGGCCCTGCGGGCCGGTGGGTTCGCGCACGACGCACGGATCAACCTGCGCTGGGTGCCGTCCGACGACTGCGAGTCGGATGCCGGCGCTGCGCAGAACCTCCACGACGTCGACGGCATCTGTGTGCCGGGTGGCTTCGGCATCCGCGGCATCGAGGGCAAGCTCGGCGCCCTGACCTACGCGCGCGAGCGCGGCATCCCGGTGCTGGGTCTGTGCCTCGGCCTGCAGTGCATGGTCATCGAGTACGCCCGCAATGTCGCCGGCATCGACGGCGCCAGCTCGTCGGAGTTCGACCCGCAGACGCCCAACCCGGTCATCGCGACGATGGCCGAGCAGCTGGAGATCGTCGACGGAGCCGGAGACCTCGGCGGCACGATGCGACTGGGCCTCTACCCGGCCAAGCTGCAGCCCGGCAGCATCATCGCGGAGCTCTATGGCGCTGACAAGATCGAGGAGCGCCACCGGCACCGCTACGAGGTCAACAACTCGTACCGGGCCAAGCTCGAGGCGGCCGGCCTGGTGTTCAGCGGCACGTCGCCGGACGCCAACCTCGTCGAGTTCGTCGAGCTGCCGCGCGAGGTGCACCCCTACTACGTCGCCACGCAGGCTCACCCCGAGCTGCGCTCACGCCCGACCCGTCCGCACCCGCTGTTCTCCGGACTGATCGGCGCTGCGTTGGCGCGTCAGCTCGAGCTGCGGTTGCCGGTCGACGAGCAGGCGAAAGCCGATGCATGACTGAGCACCCACGACTGCCGGGTGAGCTGGCCGACGGGACCTCGCTGAGCGACTCGGACCAGACCTGGCCGGTCAGCTCCACCGACGTCAGGTACGAGAGCCCCTACGTCAGCCTGCGCATCGACACGATCGTCGACCCCACGGGCGGCGAGCATGGGCGCGCCGTGGTGCAACCCAACGGCGCGATCGGCGTGCTGGCGATCGACGAGCAGGACCGGGTTCTCCTGGTCGAGCAGTATCGCCACCCCGTCGGCCGCCGACTGCTCGAACTGCCTGCCGGCACGCTAGATGTGCAGGGCGAGTCGCCGATCAACGCCGCCAAGCGTGAGCTCGCCGAGGAGGCCGACATCGCGGCCGAGCACTGGGAATCGATCCTCCACCTGTTGGCGACGCCGGGCTACTCGACCGAGGCGTGGGAGGTGTTCCAGGCGACCGGACTCAGCCCCGTACCGCACGCCGATCGCACCGAGCGTGAGGCCGAGGAGGCGGACATGGTGCAGTGGTGGCTGCCGTTCGACGAGGCTGTCGACGCGGTGCTCTCCGGCCGCATCACCGACTCACTGACGGTGGCAGGAATCCTTGCGGCGCAGGTGCTGCGCACCAGATGACCACCGATGTGGAGCGGGCGGTCCAGGACTACCTGAGCCATCTCAGCGTTGAACGTGGTCTCGCCGACAACACGCTCCACTCCTATCGCCGCGACCTGAGGCGCTACCTCGAGTTCTTGCACTCACGCGAGCTGACCGACCCCTCCGCGATCACCGAGAACGACATCGCGGCGTTCCTCGGCTCGCTGCGCACCGGCGACCCCGATCACGTGTCACTCGGCACGGCGAGCGCCGCCCGTACGATCGTCGCGGTGCGCGGACTGCACCGGTTCCTGCTGCGTGAGCAGATCGTGCCGACCGATGTCACCGCGGCGATCAAGCCACCCCGGCCGGCCTCAAGGCTGCCCAAGGCGTTGCCGCTGTCGGACATCGAGGCGATCCTCGATGCGGCCGGAGCGCCCGGCACGACGCTCGCGTCGCGCGACCGGTCGCTTGCTCGAGGTGCTGTACGGCACGGGGGCCAGGATCTCCGAGGCCGTTGGCCTGGACCTCGACGACGTGGACCTCGAGGAGTCGACGGTCCTGCTGCGCGGCAAGGGCGGCAAGCAGCGCATCGTGCCGCTTGGCTCGTACGCCCGGCAGTCGTTGCTCGACTACGTGACCGCATCTCGCCCTGCACTCGTGTCGACGAAGGCGAGCACCCCTGCGGTGTTCCTCAATGCCCGCGGTGGACGGCTGTCGCGACAAAGCGCGTGGACCGTGCTGACTCGCGCCGCGGAGCGCGCTGGGGTGGCCGCTGATGTCTCACCGCACACGCTGCGGCACTCGTTCGCCACCCACCTGCTCGACGGCGGCGCCGACGTTCGCGTGGTGCAGGAGTTGCTGGGGCACGCCTCGGTGACCACGACCCAGATCTACACGTTGGTGACCGTCGAGAAGCTCCGCGAGATCTATGCGACGGCCCATCCGAGGGCAACGAGATAGGTTCTCGCTGCGATCTCGGCGAGCGCCTCGCGACATCGTCCGCACGCGGTCGTCAAGTCGACTTTTCGCGGTAGAGTTGCGCTCGTCCGCCGGTCGAGGTCGAGTGCAGGGGTAGCTGATGAGCAAGGAACTGGGACCGACCGGAAGGCCATTGCCGAACTTCCCGAAGCCCCAGCCGCGCAAGGCCGGACAGCCCGCGACGATCATCGCGATGTGCAACCAGAAGGGTGGCGTCGGCAAGACCACGACGACCATCAACCTCGGTGCCGCGCTCGTCGAGACCGGCCGCAAGGTGCTGCTCGTCGACTTCGATCCGCAGGGCTCGATGACCGTCGGCCTCGGGGTCAGCGCGCACGAGCTCGACCAGAGCATCTATCACGTCCTGATGGATCGCGAGATCTCGATCAAGGACCTGATCATGCCGACCGGCGTCGACGGACTCGACCTGGTGCCGTCCAACATCGACCTGTCTGCCGCCGAGATGCGGCTCGTCACCGAGGTCGGCCGCGAGCAGGTGCTGGCTCGGGTGCTCAAGCCGATCCGCAAGGACTACGACGTCATCCTGATCGACTGCCAGCCCTCGCTCGGTCTGCTGACGGTCAACGCCCTGACCGCGGCCGACGGTGTGCTGGTGCCGCTCGAGTGCGAGTACTTCGCGCTGCGCGGCGTGGCGCTGCTCAAGGACACGATCGAGAAGGTCCGCGACCGCACCAACGACGACCTCCAGATCATCGGCCTGCTCGGCACGATGTACGACAGCCGCACGCTGCATGGCAAGGAGGTCCTCGCGACTCTCGTCGAGGGCTGGGGCGACCTGGTGTTCCACACCGTCATCCGCCGCACCGTGAAGTTCTCCGACTCGACCGTGGCGGGGGAGCCCATCACGGAGTACGCCACGACGTCCCCGGGCGCCGAGTCATACCGGCAGCTCGCGAGGGAGGTACTCGTTCGATGCCCCGACGCGTGACCGCCTCGTCGGGCGGGCCCGGCAAACGCCCCACCATGCCGGGCGCGGACGAGCTCTTCAGGGCCACGGCCCCGGCTCCAGCCGCCGAGGAGGGTGACGCCGGCGCTGCCCTGCCGGCCAGCGGGCGGGTCAAGCATGACGAGAAGATGACGGTCTACGTGACGGCAGCCGAGCTTCTCGCGGTCGAGCAGGCCAGGCTCAAGCTCCGCAGCGAGCTGGGCCGAAGCGTGGACCGCGGACGGTTCGTACGCGCGGCGCTGGCGATCGCCCTGGCGGATCTCGAAGCCCGCGGCACCGACAGCGATGTCGCCCGTCGATTGAGCGAGTCGTGACGATCGCGGACGTCGATGAGTCAGCGCCGTCCGGCTTCTCCGTCGGCCTCACCAACTTCGAGGGCCCGTTCGACCTGCTGCTCCAGCTGATCTCCAAGCACCAGCTCGACATCACCGAGGTCGCGCTGTCCAAGGTGACCAGCGACTTCATCGCGTACATCAAGGAGCTCGGCGACGACCTCGAGCAGACCACGAGCTTCCTGCTGGTCGCGTCGACGCTGCTCGATCTCAAGACCGCGAGACTGCTGCCGCAGGCCGAGGTCGAGGACGAGGAGGACCTGGCGCTGCTCGAGGCGCGCGACCTGCTGTTCGCCAGACTCATGCAGTACCGCGCGTTCAAGCAGGTCGCCGGCGTCATCGCGGCCCGGCTCGCCGAGGAGCAGAAGCGGTTCCCGCGCATCGTCACGCTCGAGCCACGCTTCGCCGACCTGCTGCCCGAGGTGCTGATCTCGATCGGTCCCGGCGAGCTGGCGCAGCTCGCTGCGGCGGCGTTCGAGGCCAAACCCGTGCCGATCCTCTCGCTGACTCACCTGCACGCGCCGCAGGTCAGTGTCCGTGAGCAGGCCCACCTCGTGGTCGACCAGCTGCGCCGCAAGGGCGAGATGACGTTCCGCGCACTGACCGCGGACGCCCCCGACCTGATGACGAAAGTCGCCCGATTCCTCGCTGTGCTCGAGCTGTTCCGGGAGGGCGTCCTCGCGTTCGAGCAGGCCACTCCGCTCGGTGACCTGCACGTACGCTGGACCGGCACGGATGACGGCGACATCGACGTCGGCGACGAGTTCGACGAACCGCTGGTGGCACCCGACGACATACCTGTTGTCGAGAACACCGACGAGCAACCCACCGACGATCCCGAGAGCAGTGATGACTGACCAGCACGTACCCACCGGCCCGCACGAGCTGGAGCTGGAGATGCTCGATCTCCGGCCAGCGCTCGAGGCGGTGTTGATGGTCGCGGACCAGCCGCTCGACCACCTGACCCTCGCTCAGGCGGTCGGTCACCCGCCGGTCGATGTCGAACAGGCGCTGGCCGAGCTGGCCGACGAGTACACCCAGCAGGGGCGCGGCTTCGAGCTGCGCAACATTGCCGGCGGCTGGCGATTCTTCACCCGCGAGGAGTTCGCGGGTGCGGTCGAGCGGTTCATCCTCGACGGCCAACAGGCCAGACTGACCCAGGCGGCGCTCGAGACGATGGCCGTCGTGGCATACCGGCAGCCCATCAGCCGCTCACGCATCTCGGCGATCCGTGGCGTCAACGTCGACGGTGTCGTCCGTACGCTCGTGACGCGCGGCCTGATCGAGGAGGACGGGGTCGACGCGGAGAGTGGTGCGATCCTCTACCGCACGACCAGCTACTTCCTCGAACGCATGGGACTCGGCAGCCTCGACGAGCTGCCAGACATCGCCGGCCACCTGCCGGAGCTGGAGGACATGGAGGACGAGGTCCTTGCCGGCGCAGACGATGCACTGGGTGAGCTCGCGAGCCAGGAGCCGATCGGCGACGACGCGCGAGCGACTGAAGTGTCGGACGACGACGTGGCCGCGGCCGACGAGCCGGATGACGACGCGCCTGAGGCCGACGAGCCGGACGACGACACGCGTGGCTGAGATCCGGCTGCAGAAGGTCCTCGCCCAGGCCGGCATCGGCAGCCGGCGGCGCTGCGACGACATGATCGCCAGCGGGCGGGTCGAGGTCAACGGCGAGATCATCGACACGATGGGTGCACGCGTGGATCCGATGACCGACGTCATCCGGGTCGACGGCAAGCGCATACCGCCGCCCAGCGAACATGCGTACGTCCTGCTCAACAAGCCGCGTGGCGTCGTCACGTCGATGGCCGACGAGCGCGGTCGCCCCGACCTCTCGACCATCGTCGCTG
Source organism: uncultured Actinomycetota bacterium (assembly GCA_963790145.1). GTDB lineage: Bacteria > Actinomycetota > Actinomycetes > Propionibacteriales > Nocardioidaceae > Aeromicrobium. The sequence continues at coordinate 15,092 of CAWBNN010000001.1, forward strand.
GCCGCCAGGACCGCTTGTTCCACGTCGGGCGCCTCGACACCGACACCTCCGGCCTGCTGATTTTGACCAACGACGGCGACCTGGCTCACAAGCTGGCGCACCCGTCGTTCGAGATCACCAAGACGTACGTCGCGCTGGTCGACGGCACCGTGCCCGACAGCCTCGGTGCCAAGCTCAAGGCCGGCATCGAGCTCGACGACGGCCCGGCGCAGGTCGACCGGTTCCTGGTCAAGGACACGTCCCGCGGACGGTCGCTGGTCGAGCTCGACATCCACATGGGCCGCAACCGCATCGTCCGGCGGCTGCTGGATGCCGCCGGGCACCCCGTACGCGAGCTGACCCGCACGGCATTCGGGCCGCTGCACCTGGGCGGGCTGTCGGCCGGGGCGATGCGCGACCTGACCCGAGATGAGCTCGGTGCCCTGTTCGATAGCGTTGACCAGTGACCACTGCACTCGATGGTCCGGTCCTGGTGATCGGCTGCGGACTCATCGGCACGTCCGCCGCGCTCGCGCTGGTCGAGTCGAGCGTCGAGGTGCATCTCGATGACATCCTGAGGTCCAACCTCGAGCTCGCGGTCTCCCGCGGTGCCGGTGTGGCCGATCCGGTCGAGGCCCCGGCGCTTGTCATCGTCGCGGTGCCTCCGGCCGAGGTCGTCGACACGGTCCGCCAGGTGCTCAAGGACTGGCCGGCGGCCGCGGTCACCGACGTGGCCAGCGTGAAGTCCGACCTGCAGCAGCAGATCGGGCAGCTGGCCGGCAGCGAACGGTACGTCGGCAGCCACCCGATGGCCGGCAGCGAGCGCTCCGGGCCCATGGCCGCTTCGGCGCAGTTGTTCGAGGGTCGGCCCTGGGCCGTGACGGCTTCGCCCGACACCGATCAGCACGCCATCGCGATGGTGGTCGGGCTCGCCGAGGTCGTCGGTGCGGTGCCACTTGTCATGGACGCCGCTGACCACGATCGCGCGGTTGCGTTGGTCTCGCACGTGCCGCACATCTTGTCGGTGCTGACGGCAGCGCAGCTCAACGGCGCACCGGGCGAGCACCTGGCGCTCGCAGGCCCAGGGCTCCGCGACGTCACCCGAATCGCCGGCAGCGACATTGCCCTGTGGCAGGACATCCTCGCCGCCAATGCCGGTCAGGTCCGCGCAGTCCTCCAGCACGTACGCGAGGACCTGGATCGCGTCATCGACTCGATCGGCGCCGACAGCGACCGACTCGGCAGCGTGCTCCAGTCCGGCCAGGACGGGACGCGGCTGATCCCCGGCAAGCACGGCGACAAGGCGGCCGAGATGGCGACCGTGTTCGTGTCGATTCCCGACCGGCCGGGCGAGCTGTCGCGGCTCATGGGGCACACGGGCGAGTCCGGAGTCAACATCGAGGACATCCGCATCGACCACGAGCTCGGCCGACCCAGCGGCCAGGTCGAGATCGCCGTCGTGGCGGCTTCGGCCGATACGCTCGTCGAGGCACTGACCGCGCGCGGCTGGTCCGCATATCACTAGAAACAGCACCCAAGGAGTGGCACACGTGAGCAAGCCCCTGGTCGTGGCGATCGACGGACCGTCAGGTTCCGGCAAGTCGAGCACGTCTCGAGGCGTCGCCGACCGGTTGTCGATGGACTATCTCGACACCGGCGCGATGTATCGCGCGATGACCTGGGCCCTCCTGCAGCGGGGAGTCGACCTGCACGACCCCGAGGAGATCGCCAAGGCCGTCGACGACGTACGCCTCACGTCGGGCACCGATCCGCTCGATCCCACGATCCACGTCGACGGCACTGACGTGGCCGACCCGATCCGCAGCGACGAGGTCACCGGCTCGGTCAGCCTCGTGGCGGCGGTGCCGCGTGTGCGCGAGATGCTGGTCGACCTGCAGCGGGACACGATCGCGGCCAGCGAGGGGATCGTGGTCGAGGGCCGCGACATCGGTTCGACGGTGGCACCCGACGCCAAGGTCAAGATCTACCTGGTCGCCGACCCCGCCGCACGGGCCGCTCGCCGCGCGCTCGAGACTGGCGCTGTCGACACCGCGGCCATGGAGATCGCCCTGGCGCGGCGCGACGAGATCGACTCCAACCGTGAGGCCTCACCGCTGACGAAGGCCGAAGGGGCTGTCGTGGTCGACGGCACCTACCTGACGCTCGAAGAGGTCATCGACACCATCGTCGGGATCGTCGAAGCCGCACGATGACCGCGACCGCTGGGTTGCCCGAGGGCGGGCTGCGCCTCGTACGGCGGCTGGTCCGGGGTCACTTCACGCGGCGGTGGGACATCCACGAGCACGGCAAGGAGCACGTCCCGCGTACGGGAGCGGTGATCCTGGCGAGCAACCACATCGGCTGGCTCGACGGCCCATTGCTGTTCATCACCGCGCCCCGGCCGCCGCACGCGCTGGTCAAGGAGGAGGAGTTCCACGGTCGCACCGGTCGGCTCCTGCGCTTCGTGGGCCAGATCAAGGTCAGCCGCACTCGCAACGACACCGGCGCCATACGTCGGTCCGTGCAGGCGCTGGCCGCCGGCCAGGTCGTGCTGATCTACCCAGAGTCGACTCGTGGCGCTGGGGAGTTCGACAACTTCAAGAACGGTGTGGCCTACCTGGCGCTCGTCTCCGGGGCCCCGGTCGTACCTGTTGCGATCTTCGGGACCCGCCAGCCCGGAGAGCCCGCCGATGCCCGTCCGGCCAAGGGAACGCGCCTGGACATCGTCTACGGGGAGCCCATCGAGCTGCCGATGCAGGTTTGGCCGCGAGATCGTGGGACAATGGCAGACGCAGGTGATCAGATCCGCGATCACCTGCGTGCTCATGTCTCCCGGGCCAAGTCTGTGCTCAAGCGCGACCTCCCCGGCCCCCTTCCGACAGGATCCACTGATGGCTGACGTTGTACCCGTTCTCGCTGTGATCGGGCGCCCCAACGTCGGCAAGTCGACCCTGGTCAACCGCATCATCGGTCGCCGGGAAGCTGTCGTCGAGGACGTGCCCGGCGTGACGCGCGACCGCGTGTCGTACGACGCCCACTGGAACGGTCGCGCCTTCACCGTCGTCGACACCGGTGGCTGGGATCCCGACGCCCGCGGCCTGGCCGAGCGCATCGCCGCGCAGGCCGAGATCGCGATCCAGGTCGCCGACGCCGTGCTGTTCGTCGTGGATGCCACGGTCGGCATCACCGACGTCGACGAGAAGGTCGTCCGCATCCTGCGCGCCGCCAAGAAGCCAGTCGTCCTGGCCGCCAACAAGGTCGACGACCAGCGCGCCGAGGCCGAGGCCGCGGGCCTGTGGAACCTCGGGCTCGGCGAGCCGTACCCCGTCTCAGCCCTGCACGGACGGGGGAGCGGCGACATGCTCGACGCCGTCCTCGCCGCGCTGCCCGACCCGCCGCCGGAGGACTTCGACGCCCCGCAGGGCCCGCGCCGGGTCGCGATCGTCGGCAAGCCCAACGTCGGCAAGTCCAGCCTGCTCAACCGGCTCGCCGGTGAGGAGCGCGTCGTCGTCGATGACGCCTCCGGCACCACGGTCGACCCTGTCGACGAGATCGTCACGCTGGGCGGCCGCACCTGGAACTTCATCGACACCGCGGGCATCCGTCGGCGCGTACGCGATGCGTCGGGTCATGAGTACTACGCCAGCCTCCGTACGAGCTCGGCGATCGACCGGGCCGAGGTCGCCGTCGTCATCATCGACGGCAGCCAGCCGCTCACCGAGCAGGACACCCGCATCATCAGCTCGGTCGCCGAGGCCGGCCGGGCGCTGATCGTGGCGTTCAACAAGTGGGACCTGGTCGACGACGAGCGCCGCTACTACCTCGAGCGCGAGATCGAGCGTGAGCTCGTGCAGGTCCCGTGGGCGCCGACGATCAACATCACGGCTCGCACCGGATGGCACGTCGACCGGCTCGTACGCGCGCTGGATGCGGCTCTCGAAGGCTGGGAGACCCGGGTGACCACGGGGGCGCTCAACGCGTTCCTCGGTCGTCTGGTCGCCGAGCACCCGCACCCGGTCCGCGGCGGCAAGCAGTCCAAGATCATGTTCGGCACGCAGGCGTCGACGGCGCCGCCCACGTTCGTGCTGTTCACCTCGGGCAAGCTCGAGGCCTCCTACATGCGGTTCATCGAGCGCCGGCTCCGCGAGGAGTTCGGGTTTGTCGGATCGCCGATCCACCTGCAGCAGCGTCCGCGCAAGAAGCGTGAACGCCGCTGAACCACCGCTGCAGGGACGCGCAGCACGCTGCGGTAAAGTTCCTCTTCGGTACAACGGGCTGTAGCGCAGCTTGGTAGCGCACCTGACTGGGGGTCAGGGGGTCGCAGGTTCAAATCCTGTCAGCCCGACGTTGTGATCTCGCAAGAGATCGGATTGTCGCCGATGTCCTGAATGAGCACACTGTCAGCCCGACGTTGTGATCTCGCAAGAGATCGAAGTCCCGGACCTGCGAAAGCGGGTCCGGGACTTCCTTGTTCCGGGGGTCGGTGGTCACGTTCTGAGCGCGTCGAGAACCCCGAAACGGCCTACAATGGAGCCATGAACACGATCCATCTCACCGACGCCGAACTGGAGATGGCTCACCACGCCTTGCGTGCGTACAGCCTCGCCTTCGGTCACGATGAGGCCGACACGCTGGCGGAGATCAATCGCGTGATTGTGAAGCTTCGCGCCGCCGAACCAGAGGTCGAAGAGCCAACCTTCATCGCGTGACACGGCCCCCGATCGAGGCCGTGCAGCTGTCGTTCGCCCCATCCTCCGTCGGTGCTCACCAGAGGAGCTGAGCATGTTCGCGAAGTCAGGAGATCGCCTGGTCATCCACGGCCATCATGTCGGTGAGCCGGATCGGGAGGCGGAGATCCTCGAGGTGCGACACGAGGACGGCAGCCCGCCCTACATCGTCCGGTGGGCAGACACCGGACAGGAAGGCCTGATGTTCCCGGGCTCCGACGCCTCCGTCCATCGCGCTGAGGACGACCACCCCGGCTGAACCGCTGACTCATGTCGACGGGCTGGGCCGCGCGCCCGGGCATACAGTGGCCTGCATGACCGACGAGCCCATTCCGATCGCCTACACGGCGCTCGAGCCCGGCACCCCAGTTCAGTCCAGCGACGGACAGCAGTTCGGCACGGTCGGTGCCGTGCTGGTGGTCGAGGAGGTCAGTGTCTTCGACGGCATCGTCGTCGAGACACCTTCCGGCACACGATTCGTCGACGCCGACCACATCGGCACGATCACGACGGCGTACGTACGCACGACGCTGTCGCCGGATGAGGCGGCGCAACTGCCCGAGCCCGACGACAGCAACCCGGTCTACCGCGCGGACGCGAGGGATGACACGGGCAAGTCGGTGTCGGACCGTTTGGGCCGAATGTTCGGACGCGGCAAGTGGAAGCGTGAGGAGTAGCCCTCAGCTCTGCTCGGTCACGGTGTCGGCATGTCGGTGCGCGACCTTCCACTCGCCGTCCTCACGCCGATAGATCTGCGTGGAGCGCAGTGTGTACGTCCGAGGCTCCCCGTTGATCGACGCCGTCGTGTGCTCGTGGCCGACGGTGTAGGCCATGTCGCCCTGGACGTCGGCCGCGACGACGTCATAGGCGTACGACGTGCAGTTCGCGAACGTCGTCTCCAGCCTTCGGAAGAGCTCCCGGACCTCTTGCTGACCGGTGGCGGACTGCCAGGCCCCCATCACCGTCACTGGCTCGAGGGTGGACCAGATCGCCGCGCGTGGCGCGGCGTCGCCGTTGTGCAGCGCCAGCTCTGCGTCCCGGAGGCGAGTCTCGACCCAGCCCAGGAACTCGTCGCGTTCACTCATGCCACACCTCCGAGGTCATGTCCCTCCTTGATTGAAACCCTGGATCAGCGGCAGCACAACACCTGTGGGCCGCTGCGAGGCCGGCGTACGGGCAGGAGAGGATGAGGGCATGCCACTCAGCGCGATCGCCGTCTTCTGCGGATCCAGCTTCGGACATGACCCGGCGTTCGCCGAAGCGGCGCGGCACACCGGGCGGACGCTCGCCGAACGGGGCATCACGGTCGTCTACGGTGGTGGCCACGTCGGCCTGATGGGCACCGTCGCGGATGCGGCGTTGGAGGCCGGCGGACGAGTGATCGGGGTCATCCCGCGGCAGCTCGACGACCGGGAACTCGCCCACCACGGACTCAGCGAGCTGCACGTGGTCGAGTCGATGCACGAGCGCAAGGCGTTGATGGCCGAGCTCTCCGACGCGTTCATCGCCCTGCCCGGCGGCGCAGGGACGCTCGAGGAGATCGCTGAGCAGTGGACGTGGGCCCAGCTGACGATCCACACCAAGCCGTCGGGATTCCTCGACGTCGCCGGCTTCTGGTCGCCGATGCGCGAGCTCCTCGACGGGATGGTCAGCTCGGGATTCGTGCGGGAGGAGCAGTCCGGCATCGTGTCGTTCTCCGATGACCTCGACGCGCTGCTCACGATGCTGGACGCCCCACCGTCGTGGACAGACAAGTGGGCTCGGGCGAACGACGAGGTTCCGCAGCCGTGACACCGCCCGTCATCCATGTTGCGGCGGCGTTGACGGTTGATGCCGACGGTCGCGCGCTGATGGTGCGCAAGCACGACACGACGGTGTTCATGCAGCCTGGCGGCAAGATCGAGCCGGGGGAGAGCCCGTTGGACTGCCTTCGCCGTGAGCTGTTCGAGGAGCTGGGCCTCGACCTGGCCGCCGACGCCTTCACCTGGATCGGCACGTTCGAGGAGGACGCCGCCAACGAGCCCGGACACCGGGTGCTGGCCGAGGTTTTCAGCCTGACGATCGACGCCACGACACCCGTCGTGGCAGCCGAGATCGCCGAGAGCATTTGGGTCGATCCGGCCGCGCCGGGGGACATCGACCTCGCACCATTGAGCAGCCAGGCGCTGCTGCCACTCCTGCGTGCCTAGCGCCGGCGCAGTCGATCGAGTGCTCGGCGATCCCGTTTGGTGGGCCGGCCGGCACCGCGATCACGTCGTGGCATGATCGCGACCTCCTCCTTGGGCGGCGGCGGAGGAGTGTGGTCCTCGTAGCACTCGACGGCGACGGCCGCGCCGACGCGCTTGACGATGATCTTCGTGACCACGACGATCCGCATGCCGCCTTCGGTGAGGGCCTCGACCCGATCGCCGATCTTGATCGGCTGAGCCGGCTTGGCCTTGGCGCCGTTGATGCGTACGTGCCCCGCCTTGCACTCCGCCGATGCGATCGAGCGCGTCTTGTAGAGGCGTACGGACGAGATCCAGACGTCGGCGCGTGCCGTGCCGGGTGTGCTCATGGCGCGCCCAAGGTGATGACGACTTCGCCGGCAGCAACGGTGGCATGGGCGGCGGTGAAGTCAGGTATGCGGACGAGCCCGTCGGCGGCGGGTCCGTCGTACGCGCCGACGACCACGACCTGCGCTCCGGCGGCACGCGCGGATTCGATGCCGGCCGGCGCATCCTCGAACACGACGGTCTCTGCCGGGCTGTGGCTGAGCAGCGAGGCGGCCCGGAGGTATCCCTCAGGATCCGGCTTGCCACGGGTGACGTCCTCCGCGGGTACGACGACAGGCGGCAACGGCACACCCGCCTCGGCCATGCGCGTCTTCGCCAAGAGGAGAGGCGCCGACGTGACGAGCGCTGTCAGGTCGGCGGGAATCGAGGCAACGAACTGGGCAGCGCCGGCGACCTCGACGATTCCGTCGGGCGTGTCGATCTCGATGTTCGCGAGCTCGGCGGCGAGCGCTTCTTGGTCCACATCGACCGGGGCGAACTGGCGAACCGTGTCGATGGTCTGCCGACCGTGAGAGAAGTCGAGGACGTCGGCAGTGACCAGCCCGAAGCGCTCGGCGAACCTCGTCCAGATGGCCTCCACCACGGCGTTGGAGTCGACCAGCGTCCCGTCCATGTCGAAGATCACGGCTCGGGCGCGCACCGTCTGCTGCATGTCACCGATCCTCGCACGCACCCCGGCACACGAGGTGGCAGGCTGTGGTCATGGGCTCCGACGACATCGACATCGTCCCGATCACCGGCGACATGATCCGGTTGGGACAGTTCCTCAAGTTCGCCAACTTCGCTGACTCCGGCGCGGCGGCGGGTGAGCTGATCCAGGGCGGTGACGTCAGGGTCGACGGTGAGGTCGAGACCCGGCGCGGACGGCAGCTCGCCAAGGGCATGCTCGTCGAGGTGCAGCTGCCCGGCACGACTCTGAGGGCCAAGGTCGGCTGACAGCCGGGAACAGCGCCGCCCCGGTTGGTGTTTGAACGGGCGTACCTCAACCCGGGAGATGACATGGCACAGCTCGAGCTCGGACTCGACACCTTCGGCGACGTGACGTTCGGCGCCGACGGGACGCCTCTGCCGTACGACCAGGTCATCCGCAACATCGTGGACCAGGCAGTGCTGGCCGACGAGCTGGGACTCGCCTTCTTCGGGGTGGGGGAGCACCATCGCGAAGACTTCGCCGTCACCGCTCCAGAGGTCGTGCTCGCCGCGATCGCCGCGCGTACGACCACCATTCATCTCGGCACGGCAGTCACGGTCCTGAGCTCAGACGACCCGATCCGTGTCTACGAACGCTTCGCCACGCTCGACGCGCTCTCGAGCGGTCGCGCGGAGGTCATCCTCGGGCGAGGCTCGTTCACGGAGTCGTTCCCGTTGTTCGGCTTCGACCTCGGCCAGTACGAGGAGCTCTTCAGCGAGAAGCTGGATCTGTTCGCCGCGCTGCGCGAAGAGGGCCCGATCGTCTGGTCCGGAAACCTGCGGCCCCCGCTCGACGGCCTGGAGGTTTTCCCCAAGACCGCCGCGGGAAGTGTCAAGACGTGGATCGGCGTCGGCGGCAGCCCGGAATCGGTCATCCGTGCCGCCCGCTACGGCATCCCGCTGATGCTGGCGATCATCGGTGGGCCGCCGGCGCAGTTCGCTCCGTACGCGGACCTCTACCGGCAGGCTCTCGAACAGCTCGGCCAGCCGCAGCTGCCCATCGGCGTCCACTCGCCGGGGCACATCGCGGACAGCGACGAGCAGGCGCGCGATGAGCTCTGGCCGCACTACGAGGTACAACGCACGCGCATCGGGCGTGAGCGTGGCTGGCCGCCGGCGACCCGCGAGGAGTTCGAGGCGTCAGCCGGCCCTGAAGGAGCGTTGTACGTCGGGTCGCCGCAGACGGTCGCCGACAAGATCGTCCGCAACACCAAGATCCTCGGCATCGACCGCTTCGACCTCAAGTTCAGCAACGGCACGCTGCCGCACGACAAGCTCATGCGCAGCATCGAGCTGTATGGCCGTGAGGTCGTCCCGCTCGTGCACGCAGCGCTCGCCTAGAGTCCTCGTCATGGAACTCGCCTCGCTTCCCACCCCGCGTACGCCTGACCCTGTGGAAGCGCCGCCGCTGCGTTGGGGCGTCCTCGGTCCGGGCTGGATCGCCGAGCAGTTCGTCACGTCGTTGCAGGCACACACCCGCCAGGAAGTCGTGGCAGTGGGCTCGAGGGACCTGTCGCGCGCCGAGGACTTCGCGGACCGCTACGGGGTTCCAGCCGCCGTGGGCAGCTACGAGGAGCTGGCCCGGCTCGACGACGTCGACATCGTCTACGTCGCGACGCCGCATCCAGCCCACCTCGAGCACGCGCTCCTGAGCCTCGAGTCCGGCAAGCACGTGCTCGTGGAGAAGCCGATCGGACTCAGCGCGGCGCAGGCCCGTGAGATCGCTGCCGCAGCCGAGCAGGCTGGGCTCTACTGCGCTGAGGCGCTCTGGACGATGTTCCTGCCCAAGTGGGACGTCGTGCGGCAGGTTCTCGAGCTCGGGGGAGTCGGCGAGGTCACGTCGGTCCACTCCGAGTACGGCGAGTCGTTCCCGGACGGCCACCGTGTGTTCGACCCGGCTCTGGCCGGCGGCCCCTTGTTGGACCTCGGCATCTATCCCCTTGCCTTCATCACGTCGGTGCTCGGGCCGCACGAGTCGCTCGCCGCGCTGGGCCAGCAGGACCCGCACGGCGTCAACGGGCAGCTCGGCGCGACGATGACGCACGCCGGCGGCACATTGTCGGTGATGGCGACGACGTTGCACGGGTTCCTCGCCAACCAGGTCACGATCGTCGGCACGGAGGGTGTCCTGACGGTCGAGCCGACCCACCACAGCCCCGGCCCGTTGACCCTCCGCTACGCGGATCGCACCCTGACGTACGACGAACTGCGCGGCAATCAGGCCTCGGGGCTGCACTTCCAGGCGGTCGAGGCGGCACGGCGGATCACGGCAGGCGAGACTCGGACGCCACTGTGGGCCCTCGACGCCTCGATCGTCGCCCTCGAGGCTTCGGACGAGATCCGACGCCAGATCGGCGACGACCTGACGGCGGCCGGGCTGCGCGAGTGACCGAGCGCGCGATCGAGATCGTCCAGGATCGGGACCGGCCCTCAGGTCATACGCTCCGGATCGACGGCACCGACCAGTCGCACGTCGATCTGGACGATCCCAGCCGGCTCGAATTCGACTACATGCAGCGCATCGCCGACGTCATCGACTCGCTCGGCAGTCCGGGCAAGCCGCTGCGCTTCGTGCACATCGGCGGGGCGGCCATGACGATCCCGAGGTATGTCTCGGTGTCCCGCCCGACCTCGGCCCAGATCGTGCTCGAGCCGGATGAGCGTGTCACCGCCCTCGTGCGTGAGGAGCTGCCGCTGCCCAAGCACAGCGGCATCAAGGTGCGACCGGTCGACGGGCGCTCGGGGATCGCCGCGCTGCGACCCGAATTCGCCGACGTCGTGATCCTCGATGCCTACGACGGCGCGCAGGTCCCGGCGGAGCTCGTGACCACCGAGTTCTTCGCCGACCTCGCCAGGGTCGTCACCGACGGCGGTGTGGTGCTGCTCAATCTCGCCGACCGTGCGCCCTTCCCGTACGTACGGCGGGTGGTGCGTGGCGTACGCGACCACTTCGACCAGGTCATGATCAGCGCCGAACCCGCGACACTCAAGGGTCGTCGGTTCGGCAACGTCCTCGTCTCCGCCTCGCAGTCGCCGCTGCCGTGGGAGGCGCTGGCCCGACGGGCGGCCAGCTCACCGCTGCCTTACCGCGTGCTGCCGTACCGCGACGTCATCGAGAAGTTCGCCGGCAAGGCGCCGTTCACCGACGCCGACAGCCAGCGCTCGCCGGCGCCGCCCGGCGGAGCGACGTTCTTCAGCTGACGGGGACCGAACCTAGGCGTGCAACGCGTCGGTCAGTGCGTCGACGGCGTCGTCGATCTCCTCGCGCGTGATGACGAGCGGGGGAGCGATGCGCAGCGTACGTTCGTGGGTCTCCTTGCAGAGCACGCCGCGATCGCGCAGCGCCATCGAGACCTCACGCCCGGTCTTGGCGGCGGGGTCGATGTCGATACCCGCCCACAGGCCGCGCCCGCGTACGGTGACCAGCCCCTTGCCGACCAGCTCGTTGAGCCGCCCGTGCAGGTGCTCGCCGAGGTCGCGCGAACGCTCCTGGAACTCGCCGGTCGCGAGCAGTTCGACGACAGCGCGGCCAACAGCGCAGGCAACCGGGTAGCCGCCGAAGGTGGAACCGTGCTGACCCGGTTTGAGCACGCCGAGCACGTCTGCGCGACCCACGACCGCGGAGACCGGGATGATGCCGCCGCCAAGGGCCTTGCCGAGCGTGTAGAGGTCGGCTCGCACGTCGTCGTGGTCGAGCGCGAAGAGCTTGCCGGTGCGCGCCAGCCCCGACTGGATCTCGTCGGCGACGAGCAGGACCTCGTTCTCGTCGCACAACTCCCGCACCCCGGCGAAGAATCCAGCGGGCGGGACGATGACGCCGGCTTCGCCCTGGATGGGCTCCATCAGCACGGCAGCGGTGTTGGGCGTGATCGCCGCGCGTAGGGCATCAAGGTCGCCATAGGGGACGGTGATGAAGCCCGGCGTGAACGGTCCGTAGTTGTCGTGCGCGGCCGGATCGTCGGAGAACGACACGATCGTCGTCGTGCGCCCGTGGAAGTTGCCGGCGGCGACGATGATCTCGGCACGATCGAACTCGACGCCCTTGACCTCGTAAGCCCACTTGCGGGCCACCTTGATCGCCGACTCGACGGCCTCGGCCCCGGTGTTCATCGTCAGCACCATCTCGGTGCCGGTCAGCGCGGCGAGGTCGCGGCAGAACGCACCGAACTGGTCGTTGTGGAACGCCCGCGACGTCAGCGTGAGGCGATCGAGCTGGCTGCGGGCCGCGTCGAGCAACGCGGGGTGGCGATGCCCGAAGTTGAGCGCTGAATAGCCCGACAGGAAATCGAGGTAACGGTTGCCGTCGACATCCGTCACCCAGGCGCCCTCAGCCTCGGCGATCACCACAGGGAGGGGGTGATAGTTGTGTGCACCCCAGTGCTCGTCAAGGGTGATGAAGGACGCGGTGTCGTGTGGGGTTGCTGCCATGTGACCCACGGTACATACGTACCAGGCTCACCTCGGACACCGGGATTCCGCAGGTTTGATCGCGCCCGCCAGGCAGCGGCCGGTGGGTGTCGCAAGGAACGCTTTCGATACCCTGAGGCCGTGCCCGGGACTGCCTTCAACGACGCGCTTCGGCCGGCTGGGGCAGCCGTGCGGCTCGTACGCTCGACAGCTGCCGCGCTGGCCTGCGTCGCGACTGCCGCGACGGGCCACGCGAGTGCCGGTGGAACGATCGGCCACAGCGCCGTCATCGCCACGTTCGGCGGTGCGGCCGCCATCGCCTGGTTGCTCTCGGCTCGTCGCGTCACTCCGGGACAGCTGATCGGCCTGCTCGTCCTGTGCCAGGTCGTCGTGCATCTCGGCTGCTCCACGGGCGAGATGCAGATGTCCGCGTCCATGCTGCTCGCCCACGTTGCTGCGACGGCCGCCAGCGCGGCCATGCTGGCACGCGGCGAGGCCTTCGTGTGGCAGTTGGCCGAGCGGCTTGGCCTGCGGGTGGCTCCGCCCACGTTCGAGCGTGCTGTGATCCCGCCGGTGCGACTGCTGTCGCCGGTCATCGCGACCAGATCACTTCACGACGTACGTCTCGCGCACTCGCGCGTCGAGAGGGGACCGCCGAGCGGGTCCTGACCCCGCTCCGCACACCCTTCACAGAAAGCACAACTCATGAATCGCACCATCGCGCGGCTGTCTGCTGCGCTCCTCACGGTTGCCCTGGTGGGCATCGCCGCCCCGGCCCTCGCCCACGTCACGGTCTCCTCGACCGACGCCAAACCGGGCGAGTTCGGCAAGGCGGTCTTCCGTGTGCCGACCGAGTCCGAGACGGCGTCGACGACCAAGCTGGTCGTCACGCTGCCTGAAGCAACCCCATTCGCCTTTGTCACAGCTCAGTCGAAGCCCGGCTGGAAGGTCACCCTCGAGGAGGCGAAGCTCGACAAACCGACCAAGGTCGGCGAGTTCGAGCTGACCAAGGCCGTACGCACGGTCACCTGGACCTCGACCGGCGACGGCATCCCGCCATCGCAGTTCGATGAGTTCGCCATCTCCGGGGGACCGTTCCCCGAGGCGGGCACGATCGCCTTCACGGCCGAGCAGACCTACAGCGACGGCAAGGTCGTCGCTTGGGACCAGGAGCAGAAGGGCGACACGGAGCCGGAGCACCCGGCTCCGACGCTGACGCTGGCCGAGCCGGTCAACGAGACGTCCTCGGCTCACGCCGACGAGCACGATGACACGAGCGCGGGTGACAGCACCGGCCGCTGGCTCGGTGGCATCGCGCTGGCACTGGCGGCTGTCGCCTTGGTTGTGGCCCTGCGGGAGAATCGACGTCGTGCGTAACGTCGTTCTCCGTGTGGCTCTCCTGAGCTTCGCCCTGCTCCTCATGGGGTCGGGCCCGGCGTCGGCGCATGCGTCGCTCGTCGGGTCCGACCCCGCGGACGGAACCACGATCTCGTCCGCACCATCCGCGATCACGTTCACGTTCAGCGAGAGCATCGGCAGCCCTGCCTACATCGCGGTCATCGCGCCCAGTGGTAGCAAGGTCGACGTCGGCGACGTACGCGCGATCGACAACAAGGTCACCGCCACTGTGCCCGACGTCGACCAGAAGGGGCGCTACACCGCGTCCTACCGGGTGGTGTCTGCCGACGGCCATCCTGTCGAGGGCACGATCCACTTCACGACGACGACCGGCCGCACCGTCAAGCAGGTCGACGCGCCCGACGAGGAAACCTTCATCCACCGGCACAGCGACCACCTGCTCTGGGGCATGCTTGCCGCGGCCGTCGCGATCGTGCTGTTGCTGGCGCCGCTGAGGAGGCCCCGTGCCTGAGGAGTCAGAGTGACCAGGACCACCCGCGACGTCCTGCTGGCGTTCCTGCTGGCGCTCGCCGTACTCACGTTCTTCCTGTTCGTCGGCGGCGGAGCGCCGAAGACCGCGCCCGCTGGCATCCCCGATCCCGGAAGGTTCGTCGGCTGGGCGGTCCCGTTCACCAAGCTCCTGACCGATGTGGCGGCGGTGGTCGTCATCGGGTTCCTCGCCGCAGCAGTGTTCCTGTTGCCGTCAACGAAGCATGAGGTCGAGGGGCTCTCGGTCCAGGCCGTACGCATTGCGGCGCGTTGGGCCATCGTGTGGTCGGCCGCCAGCGTCTTCTACTTCTTCGTCAAGGTCGCCGACACGTTCGCCAGGCCGCTGACCGGATTGTCCTCGGCGTTCATCAGCGGCTACGTGGACACGTCCGAGGGTCGGGCGATCCTGCTGCAGGCGCTCGCAGCGGGCCTGGTGGCCGTCGCGGCCCGCTGGACGCTCGGCGCCAAGCCGCTGGCTGCGATCCTCGGGCTCGCCCTCGCCGCGATGGCGCCGATCGCCCTCACCGGGCACACGGCGTCGTCTGGTTCGCACGACCTGGCCACGATCAGCCTGCTCCTGCACCTCGTCGGGGTCACCCTGTGGGTCGGTGGCCTCGCTGCCCTCGGCTGGGTGGCTGTGCGCGGCAGCAAACGCCTCGAGCCGGCGATCATGCGGTTCTCCACCCTCGCGCTCTGGGCGTTCGTCATCATCGGCGCCTCCGGCACGATCAACGCGTCGGTCCGGCTCGGGTCGTTCGGCGAGGTCTTCGGGTCGGCGTACGGGCGACTCGTGCTGCTCAAGGTCGTCGCGCTGGCCGGCCTGGGTGTGCTCGGCCATCTGCAACGCCGCCGGATCGCCCAGCAGGGAGCCGGCTTCCTGCGCCTCGCGATCACCGAGCTGTTCATCATGAGCGCGACTGTCGGACTCGCGGTCGCCCTCTCGCGCACCCCGACCCCGGTCGGCGACAACGTCTTCAAGACCCCGATCGAAGAGCTCCTCGGAGGACCTGTGCCGGCGGCACCGACCGTCCTGCGGCTGCTGTGGGGCTGGTCCGGCAATGGCGTCGGCCTGGCCATCGTCTGCCTCGGCACGGCGCTCTACGTGCGCGGTGTCTGGGCGATGCGCCGACGCGGAGACGCGTGGCCGGTCGGGCGTACGATCTCGTGGCTGCTCGGCATGGTGATCATCGCCTGGGCCACGTTCGGCGGCCTGGGCGTCTATTCCCACGTGCTGTTCAGTGCCCACATGGCGTCGCACATGCTCCTGTCGATGGTCGCGCCGATCTTCCTGGTGCTCGGTGCGCCCATGACCTTGGCGCTGCGCACACTGCCGGGGCCGCGGCAGCCGGGCGAGGTGTCGCCTCGCACGATGCTGCTGGCGTTCCTGCACTCGCGGTTCTCGCAGTTCTTCACGCACCCGCTGATCGGTCCGGTGCTGTTCGTCGGAAGCCTCTACGGCCTCTACTTCAGCGGTGCGTTCGAGACCCTCATGGGCAACCACTGGGGTCACTCGATCATGGAGCTGCACTTCCTGGCGGTCGGCACCTTGTTCTACTACGTCCTGATCGGCATCGACCCTGCCCCGCGTGCGGTCGCCCCGCTCGTACGTTTCGGGATGCTGCTGGTGACCGTGCCGTTCCACGCGTTCTTCGCGGTCGCGGTCATGTCGTCCAACACCGTGTTCGCCGGCGACTACTGGCGCTCCCTCGACCGGCCCTACCGCACGGACCTGCTCGCCGACCAGTACCTCGGCGGCGGCATGGCCTGGGCGATGGGGGAGATCCCGCTGGTCCTGGTCATGGGCGCGATCCTCGTGCAGTGGTTCCGCTCGGACGCCCGCGACGCGAAGCGGTTCGACCGCTCCGAAAGTCGTACAGGCGACGAGCAGCTGGAGGCCTACAACGCGCGACTGCGTGACCTCGCCGAACACGGAAAACGGCGGGACCCCTAGCAACAGGGATCCCGCCGTCAGCCGTTGGCCGGTCAGAAGATGATCTGGCCGCCGGAGGTTGCCGCGGTGAAGCGCGTCTGGGCGTCGGCCCAGTTCGCGATGTTCCACCACGCCTTGACGTAGTCACCCTTGACGTTGAGGTAGTCGAGGTAGAACGCGTGCTCCCACATGTCCAGCTGGATGATCGGGATCAGCGTCGCCGGGATGTTGTTCTGCTGGTCGAACAGCTGCACGTTGATGAGTCGCTGACCCAGCGTGTCCCAGGCCAGGATCGCCCAGCCGGAGCCCTGCAGGCCCAGCGCCGACGCCTCGAACTGCGCACGGAATGCGTCGAACGAGCCGAAGTTGTCGTCGATCGCGGCACCCAGCTCACCGTCGGGCTTGTCGCCGCCCTCGGGGGAGAGGTTCTTCCAGAAGATCGAGTGGTTGATGTGACCGCCGAGGTTGAACGCGAGGTTCTTCTCCAGCAGGTTGATCGTGTCGTGAGCCTCGGTGCTGCGCGCCTCTTCGAGCTTCTCGAGCGCGGTGTTCAGGCCGTTGACGTAGTTCTGATGGTGCTTGGAGTGATGAAGCTCCATGATCTTGCCCGAAATGTGCGGATCCAGTGCGCCGTAGTCGTACGGCAGATCCGGAAGTGTGTAGTCAGCCACGATCCTCCTCGGGACGTGGGCACCTCGTGTGCCCGGTGTGTAGTTGTCTGCGTTTCAACCAACAGTTTGTCAGTCCTGTTCCCACGCGCAACGGCGGTGCCCAACCCGTGGGCACGGCACCCGTGTCCGCGGGCGGAACCTCAGCACGCATGTCCTAGTCTGTCTGTGGACAATCCAGGGGGACGACCACGACAGAGCGAGGAGGATCGAGATGGAGGAACGTGTCATCACGATCCCCAACGCACTGAGCTTCGTACGCCTCCTGCTCGTCCCGGTTTTCCTGTGGCTCGTGCTCGGGCCCAAGTACGACGAGCTGGCCCTGGCCGTCCTGATGGTGTCCGGCATCACCGACTACCTCGACGGCAAGCTGGCCCGCCGGCTCAACCAGACATCCAAGATCGGGGCGATCCTCGATCCGGTCGCCGACCGGTTCTTCATCCTCGCCGTCGTGATCGGGCTCGGCTACCGCGACATCATCCCGTGGTGGCTCGCCGTGATCCTGCCGCTGCGTGACGTGTTCCTGTTCAGCCTGGTGCCGTTCCTGCGCACACGTGGCTACAGCTCGCTGCCGGTCCACTTCCTGGGCAAGGCTGCCACGGCGAGCCTGCTCTATGCCTTCCCGTTGCTGCTGCTCGGCGACGCGACCGGCACGGTCGCCGACCTCGCGAACGTCTTCGGCTGGGCGTTCACGATCTGGGGCGTCGCGCTCTACTGGTGGGGTGGCATCCTCTACGCCTTCCAGGTGCGCCGTCTCATGACCTCGACGGCACGCGTCGTCCGGAGCTGACATGGCTGAGCCGGAGGCGCCGACGCGGGCCGAGGGCCTGCTTGAGCAGATTGCCGACACCGCGCTGGACGACGACTACTACGTCGTACGCACCGGCGACTACGCCCAGTCTCGCGAGTTCAACACGCCACTGACCGCGTTCGTGCTGGCGATGTTCGCGCTGCTGGTGGTGATGGCCGCCGTCCAGACGCGCAACGACCGGCCCGCGACCGAGCGAGAGCGCAGCACGCTCATCAGCGATGTCGCGGCACGCAAGACCGCTCAGGCCAACCGTGAGGCGACCGCCGAACGGCTTCGCAAGGAGGTCGCCGAGCTGTCCGCCTCGGTCGGCCGTTTCGACCCGGCCTACCAGAACGTCCGCGTCGGCACGGGCGACCTGGCGGCGACCGGTCCCGGGATCACGGTCGTGGCAAGCCCCAGCACCAGGGGCAACCTCGACGGCACGATCACGGACGACGACCTCCAGATCCTGGTCAACGGGCTCTGGTACGCCGGCGCCGAAGCAGTGGCGATCAACGGAGAGCGCATCGGGACGATGACCGGCATCCACTTCGCCAACGGCGCCATCAACGTCAACTTCAACGACATCGCGCCGCCCTACGCCGTCGTGGCGCTCGGCCAGAGCGACACGCTGCTGCAGCGGTTCGAGGACAATCCCGCCGGTCGATACTGGGCATCACGTCAAAAGAACGCGGGCGTTCAGTTCGGCGTGACACCATCGTCTGACCTCTCCGTTCCCGCGGTACCGAAGAAGCGCATGACGATCCGTCATGCGACAGCCATCAAGGGGGAAGAATGATCCCGGTCATCGGCCTGGCAGTCGGCATCGTGGCCGGACTGCTGCTCAAGCCGACCGTGCCCACGGACCTGCAGCCCTACCTTCCCATCGCGATCGTGGCGGCACTCGACGCCGTCATCGGAGCGTTGCGGGCGCTGGGGGAGCGCCGCTTCAACGACCGGGTCTTCGTCGTGTCGTTCATCTCCAACGTCGTGATCGCGGCGTTCATGGTCTACCTCGGCGACCAGCTCGGTGTCGGTTCGCAGCTCTCGACCGGCGTCGTCGTGGTGCTCGGCATCCGCATCTTCGCCAACGCCGCGGCCATACGACGGAGGATCTTCCATGCTTAAGGGGTTCCGGCGACCCACCGTTTCGCAGATCGTCGTCGCCATCCTGATTGGTGGGCTCGCGTTCGCCGTGGTGGTGCAGATCCAGCACGACGACAGCGACGACTACTCCAACGTGCGTGGTGAGGACCTCGTTGAGCTGCTCAAGTCGCTCGACGCCGCCAACGAGCGCCTCGGCACCCAGATCGACGAGCTCACCGCGACCCGCAACGGGCTGCTCAACAGCTCGAAGCTGTCCGACCAGGCCGAGAAGCAGGCCAAGCAGCGCGCCGAACAGCTCGCGATCTTGTCGGGTACCTCAGGGGCGACCGGTCAAGGCGTCGAGGTGGTGATCAACGATCCGGAGAAGAGCATCGATGCCGCGGCTCTGCTCGATGCGATCGAGACGCTTCGAGACGCCGGCGCCGAGGCGATCGCCATCAATGGTGTCGCCCGTGTCGTCGCGCAGACGTACTTCCTCGATGACGATGCCGAGATCCGGGTCGGCGGACGTGAGATCAAGCGGCCCTATCGGATCGAGGCGATAGGCGACGCCTCCACCCTCTCGGGGGCGGTACGCTTTCCCGGCGGACTCATCGATGAGATCTCGACACGAGGTGGCACCGCGACCGTGACCGAGCAGCAGAAGGTCACGATCACGGCGTTGGCCGACGTCAAGACCCCTGAGTACGCTCGTCCATCATCCTGACCGGCTAGGAGCACGCGGTGATCCCTGAGGACCTCTACTACAGCGAAGAGCACGAGTGGGTGCGTCTCGACGAGGACATTGCCACGATCGGCATCACTGACTTCGCCCAGGACCAGCTGGGCGACATCGTCTATGTCGAGCTGCCTGCCGTGGGGGACCGGGTCGAGGCGGGCGCCGTCATCGGCGAGCTCGAGTCGACCAAGTCGGTGTCCGACATCTTCTCTCCGCTGTCGGGAGAGATCGTGTCCCGCAACGACGCGCTCGAGGGCGGCCCCGAGGTCATCAACTCAGATCCGTACGGCGAGGGCTGGCTGATCAAGGTGCGAACCGCAGATGAGGACCCGTCCAGTGCACTGCTCGAGGCCGAGGCCTACTCGGCACTCGTCTCCGACTGACCTGAGGCACAATCATGGCGTGTCGTGCACGCCTGGGTGCTAAGTTGGAGACGAAGTCTCAACCCGTACTCAAGACCCACGATCTTCAGGAGTGAACCCGATGTCAACGCCGGACGACGAGCCCGACGCCACCGCCGGACCGCTGCCTCCGAGCGACGACACGACCCACATCCCGATGCTGGATGCGGACACCGAAGAGATGTCTGCGTCCGACGTCTCGGCGGTCGAGAACCTCCCGGCCGGCAGCGCAATGCTGCTGGTGCAGCGCGGTCCCGACTCGGGTGCGCGCTTCCTGCTCGACAGCGATGTCGTGACGGTCGGGCGGCACCCGGACAGCGACATCTTCCTCGACGACATCAGCGTCTCGCGCCGGCACGCGACCTTCACGCGCAGCGAGGCCGGCTACTCGATCGCCGACCTCGGCAGCCTCAACGGCAGCTACGTCAACCGTGACCGCATCGACAGCGAAGTGACGCTGTCGGGCGGCGATGAAGTGCAGATCGGCAAGTATCGGCTGATCTACTTCGCCGGAGCCCTGAAAGGGCAAGCGTGACCGAGCGCAGCGAGAGAACCGTCAAAGCTCTCGCGCCACGGCCGCCGTTTCGTGGGCTCTTCTCGGAGGCTGGGGCGTGACCGAGCCGCTGCCGGAGCTCTCGCGGCTCGGCATCGGCAAGGTGCTCGACGAGCTCCTGCCGGAGTTCCCGGACCTCACGATCACCAAGATCCGCTACCTCGAGTCCGAGGGACTGCTGGAGCCCGAGCGCACCTCGTCGGGCTATCGCAAGTTCTCCTTCGGCGACGTCGAGCGCCTGCGGTTCATCCTGCGCCAGCAACGCGACAAGTTCTGGCCGCTGGGACACATTCGACAGGTGCTCGACGACCTGGACCGCGGAGTCGTCCCCGACACCGTGGTCGGCAGCACGACCCGCGTGCCACACCTGAGCCTGGCCGGCTGACGGGCTGCCGACGGCCGAGACATTCGCCGAGCCCGAGAGCAACGTTCGCCTGTCGCGCGAGGAGCTGCTCGAGTCGGCCGGCATCGACTCCGGCACCCTCGACGCGATCGAGGAGTTCGGGCTGATCGTGCGCCGGCCCAGCCAGACCTACTACGACGGCGAGGCCCTGCAGGTCGCGGCGCTGGTCGGCGAGTTCGTCGAGCTCGGCATCGAGCCGCGACACCTCCGGATCTTCCGCACCGCTGCCGAACGAGAGGTCGCGTTGTTCGAGCAGGTCGTGACGCCACGGGCGCGCCAGCTCGACAAGGAGGCGAGCCGAGCAGACCGTCTCGGCGCTCGCCGCGTTGTCCGTACGTCTTCAGAGCGTCCTCGTCAGAAGCCGATTGCGCGGTTGACCGATGCGTGAGGTGGAGGTCGTCGGGGTGCGGGTCGAGATGCCGACCAACCAGCCGTTGGTGCTGCTGAGGGAGCTCGACGGCGGTCGCTACCTGCCGATCTGGATCGGCGCGGTCGAGGCATCGGCCATCGCGTACGCCCAGCAGGGCACCGTGACGGCACGCCCGCTGACGCACGAGCTGATGCAGCACATCGTCGAGGCGCTGGGTGACGAGCTCAACGAGGTGCAGATCATCGACGTTCGCGACGGGATCTTCTACGCCTCGCTGATCTTCGCTTCGGGTGCCACGGTCGAGGCCCGGCCGTCCGACTCGATCGCCCTGGCGCTGCGGTCCGGCAGCCGGATCCTGTGTGCTGAGGACGTGCTCGACGAGGCCGGCATCGTGGCCACGACGGACGAGGACGAGGAGATCGAGAAGTTCCGCGAGTTCCTCGACGAGATCAGCCCGGAGGACTTCGAGAAGCCGCCGCCAGAGGCCTAAGTCTCAAGTCTTACTCAAAGGTTGAGGGTTGAGGTCAGGAAGGGCGACACGCCGAGCGCCACGCTCGGTCGTTGCTTTGCGAAAGTCTCACCTTTACCTTGAGAGAACTACTGAAGGTACACGGATGTAGTTCCGTGGAGGTAGTCTTCCCCAATACACAGCATTGGAAGGCATTTCGGATGATCGAGTCACGCGACGACGACGTCACAGCCACCGCGGAAGCCGCGGCCGAGGCCAGCGACCAGGGTCTGCTGTTCACCGATGATGTCTCCCCGCTGCCCGAGGACGCTGGATTTCGCGGCCCGACCGCCTGCAGCGCCGCCGGGATCACCTATCGGCAGCTCGACTACTGGGCGCGCACCGGGCTGGTCGAGCCGACTGTCCGCTCCGCCACCGGCTCGGGCACACAGCGCCTCTACTCGTTCAAGGACATCCTGCTGCTCAAGATCATCAAGCGTCTGCTCGACGCCGGGGTCTCGCTCCAGCAGATCCGCATCGCGATCGATCACCTGCGCGTCCGCGGCACCGATGACCTGACGCAGGTCACGCTCATGAGCGACGGCGCCAGCGTCTACGAATGCCGCTCGGCTGATGAGGTCATCGACCTTCTGCAAGGCGGCCAAGGTGTGTTCGGCATCGCCATCGGCGGTGTGTGGAAGGAGATCGAGGGCTCGCTCCACGAGCTCCCGAGCGAGCGCGCGGTCGAGATCAGCCTCGCCGACGACGAGCTCGCTGCTCGACGTCGCGCACGCCTGTCCTCCTGACGGTCGTACGCCTGCAGGCACGCCGGAGTTCCACCATGTGGGAGTCCGGGCGGTTCGCCTTGTAGACTGAACGTGCTGTCGATCGCGCGTGGGAGAGTTCGCCCAGGCGACGCCGAAGGGGCAATTCCTCCCCGGAACCTCTCAGGCACCAAGGACCACGCGACCGAGGCAATTCTGAAGCACTCTGCCCGCACGGGAGCGTGACAGAAGGGGAGGGGCAGTTCGACGCCTCTACCCTTTTGGAGTTCGCCCGTGTCCCACGATTTCGCCGAGCGTCACATCGGCCCGAGCAAGTCCGACCAGGACGCCATGGTGCGTCGCGTCGGCTATGACTCGCTTGATGCGCTGATGGCCGCCGCTGTCCCGTCGGGCATTCGCAGCGCCGCAGCGCTCAACCTGCCGCCAGCGCAGACCGAACCGGAGGCGCTGGCCACCTTGCGCGCGCTTGCCGAGCGCAACAACCCGGGCATCGCGATGATCGGCCTGGGCTATCACCCGACCGTGACCCCGGCCGTGATCCGTCGCAACGTGCTGGAGGATCCGTCCTGGTACACCGCCTACACGCCGTACCAGCCGGAGATCTCGCAGGGCCGGCTCGAAGCGCTGATCAACTTCCAGACCGTCATCGCCGATCTCACCGGCCTGCCGACGGCCAACTCCTCGCTGCTCGATGAGGGCACCGCGGTCGCCGAGGCCATGACGCTGATCCGCCGGGCGACCAAGGGCAAGGACGCGCTGCCGATCATCATCGACGCGGGTCTCCTCCCGCAGACGCTCGCCGTCACCCACACCCGTGCGGAGGCGCTGGGGATCGCGCTCGTCGTGGCGGACCTTGCTGCCGGGATTCCCGAGATGGACGCGGCGGGCACGATCATCGCCTACCCGCGCACCGACGGGCAGATCGTCGACCCCAAGCCGGCGATCGACGCGGCGCATGCCTCAGGCGGGCTCGCCGTCGTGGTGGCTGACCCGTTGGCGCTCGTGCTGCTCGCGTCGCCGGGCTCCCTCGGCGCAGACGTCGTGGTGGGCTCGAGCCAGCGCTTCGGCGTGCCGATGTTCTACGGCGGACCCCATGCGGGATTCATGGCCGTCCGGCAGGGCCTGGAGCGGCACCTGCCCGGCCGCCTGGTCGGCGTTTCCGTCGACAGTGCCGGCCGTCCGGCGTACCGGCTCGCACTGCAGACGCGTGAGCAGCACATCCGCCGCGAGAAGGCGACGTCCAACATCTGCACCGCGCAGGTCCTGCTCGCGGTCGCCGCCTCGATGTACGCGGTCTATCACGGCCCTGACGGCCTGCGGAAGATCGCGTCGGAGGTCAACGGATCCGCGCGGCTTCTGGCCGCGGGCCTGCGCACGGGCGGCGTCGCGGTCGCCGATGACGGGTTCTTCGACACCGTCGTCGCGGAGGTTCCGGGATCGGCCACGGGCATCGTCGCCAAGGCCCGCGAGGCTGGCGTGCACCTGCGGCTCGTCGACGCCGACCACGTCGGCATCACCACGAGCGAGACGACGACGCGCGCCGACATCGACGCGGTGTGGAACGCGTTCGGTGTGCCGGGTGCCAGCGAGGCGCCGGAGTCGCTGCCACCGGCGCTGCTGCGTACCGACGAGATCTTGACCCACCCCGTGTTCCATGAGCACCACAGCGAGACGCAGATGCTGCGCTACCTGCGCAAGCTCAGTGATCGCGACTATGCGCTGGACCGGGGCATGATCCCGCTCGGCTCGTGCACCATGAAGCTCAACGCGACCGCTGAGATGGAGCCCATCAGCTGGCCGGGGTTCGCCGACCTGCACCCGTTCGTGCCCGCTGAGGACGCCGCCGGGATGATCGAGCTCGTCGAGACGCTCGAGTCCTGGCTTGCCGAGGTCACGGGGTATGCGGCGGTGTCGATCCAGCCCAACGCCGGCTCGCAGGGCGAGTTCGCCGGCCTGCTGGCGATCCGTGCGTACCACCTGAGCCGCGGCGACGAGCACCGCGACGTGTGCCTGATCCCGGCGTCAGCGCACGGCACCAACGCTGCATCGGCGGTCATGGCCGGCATGCGCGTCGTCCTCGTGAAGTCGACGGATCAGGGTGAGATCGACCTGGCTGACCTGCAAGCCCAGTGCGATGCGCATTCCGAGGACCTCGCGGCGATCATGGTGACGTACCCGTCGACGCACGGCGTCTACGAGCACGGCATCACCGAGCTGTGCGAGATCGTGCACAGCCACGGCGGCCAGGTCTACGTGGACGGTGCCAACCTCAACGCGTTGCTCGGGCATGCCGCCCCGGGGCAGTTCGGTGGCGACGTCTCGCACCTCAACCTGCACAAGACGTTCTGCATCCCGCACGGCGGCGGCGGGCCCGGCGTCGGCCCCGTCGCGGTCGCGGAGCACCTCGTCCCGTTCCTCCCGACGCACCCGCTGCATCCCGTCGAGAGCAAGCGCGAAGGCATCGGGGCGATCAGCGCCGCCCCCTACGGATCTGCCGGCATCCTGCCCATCCCGTACGCGTACATCGCCATGATGGGTGGCGAAGGGCTGACCGAGGCGACGTCTGTCGCGGTGCTCTCCGCCAACTACATCGCGAAGCGCCTCGAGAGCGCGTTCCCGGTGCTCTACACGGGCGACAACGGCCTGGTGGCGCACGAGTGCATCCTCGACGTCCGGCCGCTCTCAAAGGCGTCAGGACTCAGCATCGACGATGTCGCGAAGCGGCTCATCGACTACGGATTCCACGCGCCGACCATGAGCTTCCCGGTGCCCGGGACGTTGATGGTCGAGCCGACGGAATCGGAGGACCTTGCCGAGCTGGACCGGTTCTGCGATGCGATGCTGGCGATCCGGGCCGAGATCGATGCCGTGACGGCGGGGGAGTACCCCGACGGCGACAACCCGCTCGTGAACGCGCCGCACACCATGCGCGACCTGCTCGACTGGAAGCACGGCTACGAGATCGCAGCAGGCGCGTTCCCGGCCGGCACGACGGACGACAAGTACTGGCCGCCCGTCGGCCGGATCGACCAGGCATACGGCGACCGCAACCTGGCCTGCTCCTGCCCCCCGATCGAGGCCTTCGCCGAACAACGCTGACGGGTCACTTGTAGCCCGCTGAGGGGTCACTTGTGGCCCGCTGAGGGGTCACTTGTAGCCCGCTGACGGGTCACTTGTGGCCCGCTGGCGGGTCACTTTTCCGCGCCGGTCAGCCTCGGGCGTGCCACCACGCGATGATCTGGTCGACGACGGGGCCGGGGGTCTTGGCCCACAGGACATGGTGGGTCGTGCCACCCTCGGGGACGGCGTCCCTCGTGTAGACCCAACGGGTCACGTGTCCGGGGTCGAGAAACGTCTCGACGTAGTCATCGTTGGCCTGGGGAACGGAGAACGTGTCGCCCTGCAGCTGCACCACGAGCGACGGAGTCGTGACACGGCGCGGCACGTCGAACGGTGGCTTGCCGGTACGCACGAACCGGGCCCACTCGCGCATCAACGTACGCGCGCCGGGTGCGCCGAAGAACGGCTTGGGCACATAGCCGACGACACGCACCACGACCGGGACGCTGATCCCGATCAACAACACCGGCAACCCGGCCTTGGGGTATGACCTGAAGTGCGGGACGGAGGCGCCGACCGCCACGAGACCGTCACTCGGCGGGTGATGCAGCTCGTGGCCGGCGGCGATCTGCGAGCCGAGGCTGTGACCCAAGAGGATCACCGGGCGATCAGGCTGGTCGGCGCGGGCCTTGGCGACCGCGTCCGCGACCGCGGTGATCTCGTCGGCGTAGCTCCAGTCGTGCGACCGCGAGGCGACCGGTTCCCCGCGCTCGAAGCCACGCGTCGGGAGTGCCTGGGCCTCCCACCCTCGCTGCTCGAACTCGGCGACCAGCGGCCGGTAGAACGCCGACGGAACAGCCATCGCCGCGGAGATCAGGACGAGAGGCGAAGGCATGCCCGACAGAATGCCAGTACGCCCGCACGCCGTGAAGTCTCGATAGGTTCGTGCCCGTGACTGAGCGCAACCTGGACCTGCTCGCCCGCCTGCGCAAGCGACCAGACGCGACGATGTCCATGCCGTACCGGGGAGTGATTTCAGTCGATGTGGTGCACGCCGAGCTGGTCGCCGAGGCGGTCATCCATACGTGGGACCTCGGGGCGGCTGTCGGCGCGAGCGTCGAGTTCGACGACGACGTAGTGAGCGCGGCGCACGACGGGCTGACGCTGTTGCTGGGCGAGTCCTTTGCGGAGATGGGTTTCCGATCCCCGAAGACGACCGATAGACGGTCTGGCGAGCTCGTACGCCTGTTGGAACGCAGCGGACGCGCACCCGGCGACTGGATGCCGGTGTGACCTGTCGCTGTGCGCGCTTTGTGCCGGCGTGCCAGCATCGATCCCATGGCCAAACCACGACTCGACCGCTTCAGCACGCCTGACTCACCTCGGGCGATCGTGCTGCTGTTGCACGGCGGTCAGCAGCACAGCGTCGAGCCGGTCGAGAACAAGCACGCGAGCTGGTGGCGGATGGCGCTGATGGCCAGGTCGCTGCGGCGGTTCGCCCGCAAGCAGGGCCTGAGCGTGAGCCTGCTGCAGTACGGCCAGCGCGGATGGAACTCCCCGAGCGATCCCGCGCCCGTACGCGACGCGCGTTGGGCCCTCGACCAGCTGACCGCGGAGCACGCCGGCGTGCCGGTCGTGCTGGTCGGGCACTCGATGGGTGGACGGACGGCGTGCAGGGCGGCCGACGACCCGGCAGTGGTCGGCGTCGTGGGGCTGGCGCCGTGGTTGCCGCCTGCCGAGCCCAACCGGACGATCGCCGGTCGCCACCTGCACGTGCTGCACGGTACGGCCGATCGGTGGACCTCACCTGCCGCCAGCGAGGCGTACGTGGAGCGCAGTCGGGGCATCGCTGCCAGCGTGTCGTGGACGCCGCTCGAGGGTGCGGGCCATTTCATGGTCCGCCGCTTGTCGAGGTGGAGACGCTTCGTGGAAGACTCGGTCACTGAGATCCTGACCGCCACCTCGCACGAGGAGGCCCCGAACAAAGGCATTGCGTGACCGACCTCGTGGCGTACGTCGTCGCCCTGGCTGCCGTGCTCGTCGGCGGATTCGCGGGCTGGCACACGATGCGCCGGCTTCCGTTCAGCAACCCCCTGTTCTACGCCGTGGCGGCACTCGAGGTCCTGCTGATCGCGCTGCTGGTCGGCGGCTCGATCGCGCTCGGCTCGACCGACCGGGAGGTCGACGGTGTGCTGTTCGTGTCCTACCTCGTGACGGTCGTCGTGATCCCGCCCGCCGCGGTGCTGTGGGGCATCGCCGAGAAGTCGCGATGGGGCACGGGAGTCGTCGTGGTCGCGATGCTGACGGTCGCGGTGCTGTGCGTCCGCCTGCTCGGCATCTGGAAGAACGCGTATGTCTGACACCTCCCACGGCTTCGGGCGCGTGCTCGTCGCGGTCTACGCCGTGTTCGCCCTGGCCGCGTCGGCTCGTTCGATCTTCCAGCTCGTCACCAAGGCTGATGACGCGCCATTCGCCTACTCGATGTCGGCGCTCGCCGGCCTGGTCTACGTCGTCGCCACCGTCGCGCTGGCGCGCAGCCGTCGTGGCCTCGCGCTTCTGACGATCAGCATCGAGCTCGCTGGCGTGCTCATCACCGGCGTGCTGTCGGTTGTCGACGACTCGCTGTTCCCGGACCAGACGGTGTGGTCCGGATTCGGCGAGGGTTACGTCTTCGTGCCGCTCGTGCTGCCGTTGGTGGGCCTCTGGTGGCTCCGGCGTACGGGCGCATCAGGGCAGAGTTAAGGCCCTACGCACTCATACCGCGTAGGGCCAGATCCATTCAATCCCGGGAGCCACTCGAGCCCCGGTAGCGACACGGAGAACAGCGCATGAATTCGGACTACGTACTCGTCTCGCGGTGGCGCTTCGACCGCAGTCGCGAGTCGTTGTGGAACGTGCTGGAGGCGCTGCTCGAGACGTCGGACCCGTTGCCGTGGTGGCCATCGGTGCAGGTCACGGCGTACGACGGCGACAACCTGGACCTCCGCGCCGCCAGCGGTCTCGGGTATGCCGTGACGTTCCGGCTGGCCAACCTGGAAACGCACCGGCCCGACCGGCTGACGTTCACCTCCGAAGGTGATCTGCGGGGGAGCGGCGAGGTCCGGTTCCTGGAGCTGACCGCCGACAGCAGCGCAATGGACATCGACTGGCGGGTGGCGACGGACCGTCGCTGGATGCGCTGGACGTCGTGGATCCTGCGGCCGGTGTTCGTCGCGGGGCACCACATCGTGATGCGACAGGGCGAGAAGCACCTGAACGAGTGGCTGCACGATCACCAGGACATGCTGTAGTGTCCTCACTCGCACCGATCCGCACCCAGCGGGCGACCACCGAAGGAAGGCTCCCCATGTCGTATTCATGGAACGTGAGCTCCTCCTTCGGCCTGCCCGAAACCTCGTCGCGTCGCGGCGAGAAGCGTCCCGCGGACGATGCCCCGTACCCGGAATCAGCCCTGGCCTAGCCAGCTGCTCCGGCACCACGAGCCTCGACCGCATCTGCGGTCGGGGCTCATTTTTGTTGTATCCATCCACCCAACACAGGAAGAGAACATCATGGAGAAGATCTCCCAGCGGTTGTTCAGCTGGGCATCCATCCTGGACACGAAGGCTCGTGACCAGGCACAGGCGGCGAGCACGATGCCGTTCATCCACCCGCACCTCGCGTTGATGCCGGACGCGCACCTCGGCAAGGGAGCGACCGTTGGCTCGGTCATCCCGACCCTCGGCGCGATCATCCCGGCGGCCGTCGGTGTCGACATCGGCTGCGGCATGATCGCGGTGAAGACCGCGTACGCGGCCGACGACCTGCCGGCCGACCGGCGCATCTTGCGTGAGGCGATCGAGCGGGCCATCCCGCTGTCAGCGGGCAATGCCAACCAGGCCATCACGCGGGAACACACCCGGGTGCGGCTCGCGGAGCTGCGTGTTGACGCCGAGAAGGCCGGTTTCGACCCGGCCGATCGGGCGGGGCGTTGGGAGCTGCAGCTCGGCACGTTGGGTTCTGGCAACCACTTCATCGAGGTCAGCCTCGACGAGGACGACCAGGTGTGGCTGTTCCTGCACTCGGGGTCGCGGGGCGTCGGCAACATGATCGCCCAGCGGCACATCAAGATCGCCCAGGAGCTGTGCCAGAAGTGGTGGATCGATCTTCCCGATCGTGACCTCGCCTACCTCGTCGAGGGCACGGACGAGTTCTGGGCCTACATCCGTGAGCTGCGGTGGGCGCAGAAGTACGCGCTGCTCAACCGTGAGGAGATGATGGACCGGGTGGTGACGTGCTTCGCCGACTGGATCGGTGTGGACGCGGTGGAGCGGGTCGAGGAGATCAACTGCCACCACAACTACACGACCAAGGAGAAGCACTTCGGCAAGGACGTGTGGTTGTCCCGCAAGGGTGCGATCGACGCGTCTGCGGGCACTCCGGGCTTGATCCCGGGCTCGATGGGCACCCGGTCGTACGTCGTGGTGGGCAAGGGCAACGCGCTGGCGCTCAACTCCTCGCCGCACGGCGCGGGGCGGGAGTACAGCCGGTCCCGGGCCCGGAAGACGTTCACCCAGGACGACCTGCGGGCCGCGATGGGTGACATCGAGTACCGCGACACCGACGCGTTCATCGACGAGATCCCCGCTGCGTACAAGGACATCGACGTGGTGATGGAGGACGCGAAGGACCTCGTCGAGGTGCGGCACACGCTGCGGCAGATCGTCAACGTCAAGGGCGACTGACCCAGGGAGTGACGTTTGGGTCGTGACACGCCGTGTCACCCGGACGCAAACGTCACTCCCACCGGGGCTTCAGGCCGGTGGCCAAGCGGGGGACAGCATGACGACGTCTCCGATGATCGTGACCGCGGGCGGCTCGGCGCCCACGGCTGCGGCGCGCTCGGCGATCGTCGCCAAGGTGCCGACTGTCACGCGCTGCTCGTCGCGAAAACCGCTCTCGACGAGTGCAGCCGGCGTCTCAGGGTCGTGACCTGCGGCGATGAGCTCGGTGGCGGTCTCGGTGAGTCGCTTGACGCCCATCAGCATCACGAGGGTATGAGCACGGTTGCGGGGCAGGTCGGCCAGCGACTCGTGGCCCGTGACGACCGTGAAGCCGCGCGAGACGCCGCGATGCGTGACGGGTATTCCGGCTGCGGCGGCCACGGCGATCGCGCTCGTGACACCCGGGACGACCTCGACGGGGATGCCGGCCTCGCGGCAGGCGATGAGCTCTTCGCCGCCACGCCCGAAGACGTACGGGTCGCCGCCCTTGAGCCGGACGACGATCTTGCCCTGCTTGGCGCGGTCGATCAGGATCGCGTTGATCTCGTGCTGGGGGATCGGGTGATGATCTGGCTTCTTGCCGACGTCGATGACCTCGACATCGGGCGGCAGCTCAGCGAGCACGCCGTGCGGCGCGAGCCGGTCGACCACGACGACGTCGGCCTCGGCCAGCAGGCGTCTGCCACGGGTCGTGAGCAGGCCGGGATCGCCGGGGCCGCCGCCGACGAGGGCCACGAAACCGTCGGGATGATGCGTGCGATGACGGAGCGGCAGCTCGCCGGACTGCAGGGCGGCCGCCACGCCGTCGCGCAGCGACTGCTGCGCGGCCCGCGTCGCCGCCACCGCTGATCGCCACCGTGACGTCGTCGACGCGGGCGACGGCGGGCGACCACGCGGTCGCGTGATCGGGATCGCCACCCTTGAGGCACCAGACCTGGCGGGCTTCGGCGTCGTCGGCGACCTGCCCGTCGACGGCGGGATCAGCGGTCGCGGTCTGCACGAGCCAGGCACCGTCGAGGTCGCCGGTCTCGTACGGCGCTCTGGATCCACTCGACCTCGCCGCGGTCGATCGACGAGGCCAGCGAGTCCGACACGACCGGTGCGATCACCACGACGCGCGCACCTGCGTCGAGCAGCGAGAGCGTACGCCGCGTCGCGACGTGTCCGCCGCCGACCACGACGACCTTGCGGCCGGCGACACGAAGGGTCAGCGGGAAGCTTCCCGAGGTCATACGAGAACTGTAGTCTCGCCGATCGCGTCCACGGCCGCCTTGGTGTCGAGCAGCGCATCGCCGACCATGCCCGCCGCCAGCGTGCCGCCGTCCTGCGCGTCGATCAGCAGGAACGCGCCGGTGCCGCGAGCGTGAAGGTACTCCTCAGCCGGGATCGGCGCGGCCAGCCGCAGCGTCGACGTGACCGATGTCGTTGAGCGCCGAGGGACTCGGCCGGCAGCAGTCGGGCGTCGTCGAGGTCGAGCTTGCCGCCGATCGCCTTGACCATGGCCTGCACCGTGCGGGTCCCGTGCTTGAGCAGCACCTTGGTCGCCCGGCACCAGGGAGCCCTCGGCGAGCCAGGCGATCGTGCCGTCGATGTCCTGCGTGACGGGCGGGACGCTGCGGGACGTCACGATGAGGTCGCCGCGCGAGATGTCGATGTCGTCCGCGAGCCGCAGCGTCACCGACTGCGGCGCGAACGCCTCGTCGAGCTCCTGCCGGCGATGTCGATGCCGATGACGGTGCTGGTACGTCCGCTGGGCTGCACCGTGACGGCATCGCCGACGCGGACCAGGCCGGAGGCGATCTGTCCGGCGTAGCCGCGGTAGTCGCGGAACTCGTCGCCGGCCGCCGACTGGGGCCGGATGACGAGCTGGACAGGGAAGCGCAGCGGCTCGGAGTGCGGCTAGCCGACGGGGGAGAGCTGTTCGAGGTGCTGCGAGCAGGCTCTGCCCGTCATACCAAGGCGTACGGTCTCGACCGGTCGACGACGTTGTCACCATCGAGGGCCGAGACCGGGATCGTGGCGACGTCGTAGAGACCGAGGCTGCGGGCCGACTCGAGCACCTCGTCCGAGACGCGGTCGTAGGTCTCCTCGTCGAAGTCGACCAGGTCGATCTTGTTGACCACGACGATGACGTGCGGCACGCGCAGCAGCGAGGCGACGGCCAGGTGGCGGCGGGTCTGCTCCTGGAGGCCGTGGCGTACGTCGACCAGCAGGACGACGACAGTCGGCGGTGCTGGCGCCGGTGACGGTGTTGCGGGTGTACTGCACGTGGCCGGGGCAGTCGGCGAGGATGAACGACCGCTCGGCCGTGGCGAAGTAGCGGTAGGCGACATCGATCGTGATGCCCTGCTCGCGCTCGGAGCGCAGGCCGTCGGTGAGCAGCGCGAGGTCGGCGGTGCCGAGACCGCGGTCACGGCAGACCCGCTCGACGGCGTCCATCTGGTCGGCGAGCACGGACTTCGAGTCGTACAGCAGGCGTCCGACGAGGGTGGACTTGCCGTCGTCGACCGAGCCGGCGGTCGCCAGGCGGAGGAGCGTCGCTCATCAGAAGTAGCCTTCCTTCTTGCGGTCTTCCATGGCGGCTTCGGAAGCGCGATCGTCGGCGCGGGTGGCGCCTCGCTCGGTGATGCCGCGTGGCGGCGACCTCGACGATGACGTCGTCGACCGTGACCGCGTCGCTCTCGACGGCTCCGGTGCACGACATGTCGCCGACGGTGCGGTAGCGGACCTGGCGCTTCTCGACGGTCTCGCCCTCGCGCGGCATGCGAGACCGGTCGCTGACGCTGAGCAGCATGCCGTCGCGCTCGAAGACCTCGCGTTGGTGCGCGTAGTAGAGCTCAGGGAGCTGCGATGTCCTCGGCGCCGATGTACTGCCAGACGTCGAGCTCGGTCCAGTTGCTGAGCGGGAACACGCGTACGTGCTCGCCCGGGCGGTGCTTGCCGTTGTAGAGGTTCCACAGCTCCGGCCGCTGGTTGCGGGGGTCCCACTGGCCGAACTCGTCGCGCAGAGAGAACACGCGCTCCTTGGCGCGAGCCTTCTCCTCGTCGCGCCGGCCACCACCGAACACGGCGTCGAACTTGCCGTTGGTGATGCCGTCGAGCAGCGGCTGCGTCTGCAGCGTGGTTGCGGGTGCCGTCGCTGCGCTCACGCAGGCGTCCGTCGTCGATGTAGTCCTGCACGCTGGCGACCTCGAGCCGCAGGCCGAGACGCTCGACCGTGGCGTCGCGATAGGCGAGCACCTCGGGGAAGTTGTGACCCGTGTCGACGTGCAGCACCGGGAACGGCACGGGCGAAGGCCAGAACGCCTTGACCGCGAGGTGCAGCATCACGATCGAGTCCTTGCCGCCGGAGAACAGCAGCACAGGTCGCTCGAACTCGGCGATCACCTCGCGGATGATGTGGATCGCCTCGGACTCCAGCCACTGCGAGCTGGGTGAGACGGCGTTAGTCGGTCAGCGTCATCAGTGCCTTGTCGTGGTGCGGGTTCTCGTGCAGGGGATCAGGCGTGAAGCCCGCACTCGGTCTTGTCGAGGCCGGCCCAGCGACCCGCGCGGGGATCCTCGCCGGGTGCCACGCGACGCGTGCAGGTCGCGCAACCGATCGACGGGTAGCCGTCGTTGACCAGCGGGTTGACGATGATGTCGTTGTCGTCGGCGTAGTCGAGGAGGTCGTCGAACGACCAGGCGGCCATGGGGTTGACCTTGACGAGCCCGTTCTTGTCGTCCCAGGTCACGTACGGCGTGTTGGCGCGGGTCTCGGACTCGTCACGGCGTACGCCGGTGATCCAGACCTCGTAGCCCTGCAGCGTGTCGTGCAGCGGCTCGACCTTGCGCATCTGGCAGCACAGGGCCGGATCGCGCTCGTACAGGCGTCTCGCCGAACTCGGCGTCCTGCTCGGCGACGCTGCGCCGAGGCGTGACGTCGACGATCGAGAGCTTCATCGACGACTCGACCGCGTCACGGGTGCCGATCGTCTCGGCGAAGTGGTAGCCGGTCTCGAGGAACAGCGTGTCGACCCAGGGGAGGTGCTGCGGCGACGACGGCGGCAGGACGGCGTCGGCCATCGAGCAGGCGACAGCGGTGCGGTAGCCGAACTCCTCGGCGACCCACTCGAGCAGCCTCAGCCCCGTCGGAGTCGGCGAAGCGCTCCTCGGCGGCCTCGGCGATCGCCTCGCAGCTCGTCGTTGCTCCGGCGTGGGGACAGCAGCGACTCGCGGAGGCCAGGTGCGCGGTGCGCTCGTTGTCGTGGTCGATCTGGCTCTGGCGCCGTTCGGCAAGGGTGAGGACGGTGGGGGCCATGCTGCTCACCTCTTCCAGGAGTCTCGAACGATGTCCGCGCTCCAGAATAGGTCGGCCCCGCGCGGCGACCCAGCACGCTGCGAACTGTCCGCATGACGGAACGCATTCACGTGATGCAGGTCACATGGCGCGCGATTGAAATGCCCATCGGGGGGTAGTGGTGTCTGCGGTGGCCACCGTCACCACTGAAGGAGAGGGATACACCCATGGCGTTCATCTTGTGGATCATCGCTGTCATCATCGCGATCTACGGAATCCTGCGTCTTGTTCGCGGCGACATCTTGATCGGCATCATCCTGCTGGTCGTGGCGGCGCTGGTCGGTCCAGGGGGCTACAGCATCTTCCAGAGTTGACTCATGACGAAGGGTCGCGCACGTGGTGCGCGGCCCTTCGTCATGTCCGGATGCGCGCATTGGTCGTACGCTCCTAGGTATGGCGCGCTTCATCGAAATCCATCCTGACAATCCACAAGAGCGATCCGTCGATCAGGCGGCGGCGGTGATCCAGGGCGGGGGACTCATCGCCTATCCGACCGACTCCGGCTTCGCTCTCGGCGCCCAGCTCGGCAACAAAGATGCCCTCGAGCGCATCCGCACGATCCGCCAGCTCGACGACAAGCACCACTTCACGCTGGTGTGCAAGGACTTCGCGCAGCTGGGCCAGTTCGTCCACGTCGACAACGCGATCTTCCGTGCGGTGAAGGCTGCGACCCCGGGGCCGTACACGTTCATCCTGCCGGCCACGCGCGAGGTGCCGCGGCGGCTGCTCCACGACAAGAAGAAGACCGTGGGCGTACGCATCCCGGACAGCAAGATCGTCACGGCGCTGTTGGCTGCCCTTGGCGAGCCGATGCTGTCGACGACGCTGATCCTGCCTGGCAGCTCCGAGCCGATGACGACAGCGTGGGAGATCGCCGAGGCGCTCGACGGTCAAGTCGATGCGGTCGTTGAGTCCGGTGCCGACGTGCTGGGTGAGCCGACAACGGTCATCGATTTCTCCGACGGATTCGCCGAGGTCATTCGCGTCGGGGCAGGCGACCCCGCACTGTTCGAATAACTCCCGAGGGGAGTCCGCCGCGGGCGTACGATCGCTGCGTGGCTGCATCGACGTTCGTCCTGGTGCCGGGCGCCGGTGGGATGGCGTCGTTCTGGCATCTCGTACGCCGGGAGCTCGGTGCGCGCGGGCACGCCAGCGTCGCCGTCGACCTGCCGGCCGAGGATCCCACCAAGGGCCTGCCCGACTACGTCGACCTCGTCGTCGAAGCGGCCGCGGGGCTGGACGACGTGGTCCTGGTGGCGCAGTCGCTGGGTGGGTTCAGCGCGTCATGGGCGGCAGAGCGGCTACCGACCTCGCACATCGTGCTGCTCAACGCCATGATCCCGGTGCCCGGAGAGACAGCGGGCGAGTGGTGGGACGCCACGGGGTCGGCCGAGGCGCGGCGAGCCCACGACATCCGCGAGGGCCGTGACCCCGACGCGAACTTCGACCTCGAGACGTACTTCCTGCATGACGTTCCGCCGGACGCGCTCGCCAGTCTCGGCGACGAACAGCGCGACCAGAGCGAGTCCGTCTTCGTGGCGCCGTGGGGGCTCGATGCCTGGCCGAACATTCCGACGACGGTGCTGGCGGCGCGCGATGACCGGTTCTTTCCGTTCAGCTTCCAGCAGCGCGTGGCGCGTGAGCGGCTGGGCATCGAGGCGACCGAGGTGCCTGGGGGCCACCTTGCCGCCTTGAGTCGTCCCGTGGAGGTCGCCGACGCGATCGTCTCGGCAACATAGCTCCGACGTCAGGCGCTGACCGGCGACCGGCGGTGAGACACGAGCACGAGCGGCGCCGTGACGGCGAGCATCAGCACGCCGACCAGCATGAGCTGCT
The DNA here is from genome assembly GCA_963790145.1 of uncultured Actinomycetota bacterium. Classification (GTDB taxonomy): domain Bacteria; phylum Actinomycetota; class Actinomycetes; order Propionibacteriales; family Nocardioidaceae; genus Aeromicrobium. The sequence goes on from CAWBNN010000001.1 coordinate 51,508, forward strand.
CGGCCGACATCACGGTGAGGGCCAGCGTGCTGAGCAGTGGCGCAGCGAATCCGAGGTAGGTCAGGCTGTAGAAAACCGCGTTGAGCGTGCCGAGGTCGTCCGGGTGCGCCAGGCTCTCGACCGTCGTGAGACCGCCGACCAGGATGAGCCCGTATGCCGTGCCCAGCAGGACTGCGGACGGCAGGACGAGCCACGCGGCCCCGGTCGCGGCAAGCAGCACACCGGTGAGCAGCCCAGCCGCGGCCGCCGCCATTCCAGAACCGATGATGAGCCGGGGGTCGTGGAGCCGCTTGCCCAGCGGCTGCACCGCCACCCCGGTCCACAGTGTGAGTCCGGTCAGCGCCCCGATGACCGCCACGGGCGCGACCCCGAGGTCGACGAACGTCGGGATCGTCGCAAAGCTTGTCGCAGCGGCGCCGAACACCCACGGCGCGGTGAGGGTGACGCCGAGCAGGAAGGGGCGCGAACGCATCGCGGCCCACACCTCGGACCTGCGCCGACGCTCGTCCTTGCTTCGTGGAACGAATGGCTCCGGGGCGTGCCAGGCAAGGGCGGTGACGCCGACCATCAGCACGAGGTGAGGCACGTAGGGCAGGACCGTCGGGTCGGGGAGCCACTGCCCGAACACGCCCGCGACCAACGGGCCAGAGCCGAAACCTGCGGACAGGGCGAGCGTGGCACGGCGTGCTCCCGTGCCGGGAGGTCCGTCAGCCGACAGCTCCTTGACCCACGCGGTGCCCGGCGCGAACGCGGCACCTGAGGCGATGCCGGCCACGAGGCGACCGACGAGCAGCACCGCGAGGTTGTCTCCGCCGACCAAGAGGATCACCGTCGCGACGAACGAGAGCACCAGGACAGGTCGCATGACCCGGCGCCGCCCGATGCGGTCCGAGATCGGCGCGACGATCAGCAGCGCCGGAATGAGCCCAAGAGCGTATGCGCCGAACAACGCCGTGACTGCTTCGCTCGAGGCGCCGTCCTCCTCGCGGTAGACCAGCAGCATCGCGGCGAACTGGTTGGCACCCCACCCAACCGCGAACAATGCCGCCGCCACTCGCAACCACGCAGGGACACGGGTCGTCAGGGGCACCGCTTCACTGTAGGGGCGTACGCGGACGGTCAAGCCGTGCGGCCGGCGAGGTCCAGGCCGTACAGCGCCTTGGCGCCGTCGATCTCGGGGACGAGGACCTGCCACCCGCGCCCTCCATAGAGCCTCGCCGCGGGTCCTTCATCGGGTGTGGTGGCGAGCAGGGCCTTCTGTTGGGGCAGCTCGTGCACGAGGCGGTCATGCAACAGTCCGGCGATGCCCTGCCCGCGGTATGCGGGGTCGACCACGATGTCGACGAGCTCGAAGTGGTCGCCGACCCACGTCTCGACGATGTCGGCGGGCGCCGCGCCGGAGAGCCAATCGCTCCAGAACTGCCCGTGCTTGCCGGTGAACCCGTAGGCGTAGCCGGAGGTGCGATCATCCGTGGTCGCCACGACCAAGCGGAAGCCGGCGCGGCGTGAGTGCCGCTTGATCGTCGAGTTCACGAAGTTCTCGGCGTCCAGCTGGCTCTCGGGGAGCGCCGTATCGCCATAAGCCGCCAGATAGATCGCGGCGAGAGCCTTGCGAGTATTGGCGTCGATCTGCTTTCGGGTCAGGGCTTCCACAGTCGTCGTCATGACACCGTGCAACCCGTTGCGGGTCGCATTCATTCCACCGAGACGTCAGATGTGACGGTGGTCAACCCGGGGCATGCGGGGGCCACGCCGCTCGCGGGTGGCGTGCGGGCTGAGCTGGATCAGCCGCACGACGCGGAATCGATGCGGTCGCCAGGGCTCGAGGGTCTCGGCGAGCTCGTCGTCATCAAGGGGCCGGCCGACCAGAGCTGCGCCGACGTCCTTTCCGACGTGATAGTCCCCGAACGGAACCGCGTCGGCATCGCCGAGGGCGCGGCTGCCGACCTCGGCGGCGGTCCACACTCCGACGCCGGGGATGCTGCGCAGTCCGCGATAGACCGCTGCGTGGTCATGGCCGTGGGTGAGGAGCCGTTCGACCTGCGGACCGAGGCGTGCGCAGGCCTGCGCGGTCCTGGCTCGCTGCGGATCCACGCCCGCGCGGTGCCACTCCCAGGACGGGATCGCAGCCCACTGCTCGGCGGTCGGGAACACGCGCATGCCCGCGGGAGCCGGCCCGGGCGCAGCCTCGCCGAATCGGACATGGAGTCGTCGCCACGCAGCGAACGCATCGAGTCCGACGACTCGCTGCTCGATCACGGCCGCGATCAACGCTTCGAGGATGCGGCCGGTGCGAGGGACGCGCAGCCCGGAATGGCGGCGAAAAGCATCGGCCAGGATCGGGTGACCGGGCTCGAAGCCCGACGGGTCGTCGTCGGCCCCGACCAGCCCGGGCAACCCGTCGAGCAGCTGGGCGGCACCGGGGCCCCATGCCTCGGCCCGGACCAGTGTTGGCTCGAGCTGCCGCAGGACGTAGGTCACGGGACCATTCGGCATCCGGCTCGTCCGCCACAGGTGGTTGCCGTCGTGGCGGGTCGTCGGGTCGCCCTGGCCCCTGCGCAGCATGCTCAACGTCAGGGGTACGTTGACGGGAGCGGCGAACCGCAGCTCACGCGTCAGCGAGACCTGCGATGCCGTGCCCATGAGCCCAGTCTGCCCCTCGCCACCGACGCCGGGTCAGATGAGCCGTCGAAACCGCGGTCGACATCGCGCCAGCAACCGGCGCCACCACGGCGGGGGAGCGGACGCTGCTTCGTCGCGACGGATCTGCTCCAACACGGCCTTCTGCTGTGCCACCCGATTGGCCCGGCGCTGCTCCCAGGCGGTGATCTCGCGGTCGGCGTCGCGCAGGGGAGTGATGACCGGAGGGCCGCCTTGGAGCTGACGCCGAGCCTCGATCACTCGGGCATTGAAGTCCTCGACCACACGGCGTACGCCATCGGCCGTGGTCTCGCGATCGAGAGTCTCGTCCATGCGTGTGTCCTCGGTGCGCAGGGCCAGCGCCGGAGGGAGTACGCCTGTGATGCGCTCGCGCTCGATGAGGCGCTTGAGCCACCAGTCGGGGTCATGGGGAGCGTCGAGGTCTGGAATCGGCTTGCCGGTGCCGGGCAGGTTGTCGAACTCGCCGCGTCGCATTGCCTGCTGGATCTGGAGTTCGACCCACTGCGACTGATGGGCGAGGCGATTGTCCCGCGCCTCGGATTCGTCCTGCTCGTCCTCGTCGGTCGCCGCAGCTTCTGCCTCGAGGCGCAGCCGATATTCGTGCCTCTTGCGGTCGCGGGCACTCATCAGGATCACTCCTTCAGGATGTACGACAAGCCTAGTCGGGACGCTGGAGGAGCACGACGCCGTCGACGAGGTCGGTGAGCTCGCCGTGGTGCATGGCCCTGCGCTCGCGGACGTCCGACGTCACGACGTGCCAGTCGGCGAACAGCTCGACGATCTCGCCGGTCGTGAACAGGCGCTCGGGGTGGTCGTTGCCGATGTGCTCGGATGGATAGTGTCCGACGACCAGCAGGTGGCCGCCTGGCCGGACGGCCGCGCCGAGGCCACGGTAGGTCTCCTGGCGTGGCGGGTCGGGGAGGTGGAAGAACTGGGCCGACACCAGGTCGTACGAGCTCGGCGCCGGGGGAGTGTCGACGAGATCGGCACGCTCGAACGAGATGTTCACCTCCGCCGACAAGGCGTGCCCCCGTGCGCGATCGAGGGCGATCGCGGAGATGTCGACCGCCGTCACGTCCCAGCCACGCTGCGCGAGCCAGACTGCGTCGGCGCCCTCGCCACAGCCGACGTCGAGCGCCGTGCCAGGGGCGAGTCGGCTGGTCTCGGCGACGAGCTGCGCGTTGGGATGGCCGCTCCAGACCGTGTGCTGCTCGGCATACGTCGCGTCCCACTCGGCAGCGGCGTCAGGACCTGAGGATGTCATGCCACCGACGCTATCCGGATGCGTCGAACCACGCTGGGTGGCCGAGCGCGTCCTATGGTTGACTCGGATGCAGACACACCGTCACCCCAACTTCACGAGGCGCGCTCAATTGTCCGACCAACAGCTCATCGAACACATGGACACGCTCCGGGACCGGCTTGGCTATTGGCTTCAGGGACTGCCTCCCGGAGAGCGGCTCGAGGCGCTGGCGACGGTTCACGAATCGCTGCAGCTGATGACCCAGATGGTCAAGACCGTACGCCGCGACACTCTCGTCGAGCTCGTTGACAGGCGCGGCATCCAGCGGGTGAGTGCGGCGCTCGGCGTCAGCGAAGAGCGGGTCCTGCGGCTCATGGCCCAGCGCGTTTCCTGACCGGGTCTGGCCAGACCGGCTGAGCGGTCACGCCAGTTAGCTCAGGCGCGGTCGCCGTTCGGCTTGACGACGTACCAGTTGCCGCCGTTGAGGAAGATGTCGTGGCACTCCACTTCGCCAGGACCCTCGTGTGCGTAGTAGTAGAGCGGGTGTCCGCCGTACGTCACCTGGGTGGTGCCGTCGGTGCGCTTGGTGGTGCCGAGCAGTGACGTGTTCACGGCCTTTCCGGCCACCGGCTCGCCGGAGGTGAGCACCGGCGGCCAGGCGTCTGCGCAGGCGCCGTAGCACTTGGGCTTCTCGGTGGTCTCGACGTCGAACAGGTAGATCGCCTGCTTGTCCTCGCTGAAGAGCATCGGACCGAACTCGCTGTCGGCGACGACGATCTCGGTGCCCGCTTTCGGGGGCGTCGAGGAGGCGCTCGAAGGTGTGGTCTGAGTTGGCGCCGTCGTGGAGCTGGTGTCGTTTGCGGGCTTTGGCTCGCCGCCGCCTCCACACGCGGCCAGGACAAAGAGTGCGGCGAGCGCAGCGATCAGCCGGCGATTCATGTCCTGAGTATGGTCCCAGGTCCGGCCGCGACGCCAGTAGCACGCAACTGATGGTTGCGCGTTCGGTCGCACCCTGCTAGCTTGAGAAGCAACCAAAGGTTGCATATCAGGAGGAAGCATGGAGTTCGCCAGCATCGACCGTGAAGTGCACATCGACGCATCCCCGGAGGTGGTCTTCGACGTGATCAGCAAGCCTGAGCACATCCGTGAGTGGTGGTTCGCCGAAACTGACGTGCAGCCCGAGCCGGGGTCGGCGGGGGAGTTGGTGTGGGCTGATGGCGACGATCCACGGGCCCACGTCGAGTCGATGACGGTTGTCGTCGCCGACCCGCCGCGGCTGTTCAGCTTTCGTTGGACACACCCAGCAGGGCAGGCCGCCCGCGAAGGCAACTCCAACCTGGTGACCTTCGAGCTCGTCCCGTCGGGCACGGGCACGCTGCTCCGCTTCAGCGAGTCGGGATTCCGCGAACGAGGCTGGGAGGCAGCGGTGCTCGAGGAGCGGTACCTCGATCACGGTGTGGGTTGGGACAAGTTCGTGCCCCGCATCAAGACGTACGCCGAAGGGTTGGTGTCGGCGCCGTGACGGCCGCGATCGACGACGATCTGTGGTCGGCGATAGGGGACCCGACCCGGCGCCAGATGCTGGATCTGCTCCTGACGACGAGCGCGGGCACGGCGACCTCGCTCAGCGAGGAGCTGCCGGTGACGCGCCAGGCGGTGGCGAAGCACCTCGCGGTGCTCGACCGGGTGGGCCTGGTCCACGCCACCCAGGCGGGACGCGAGAAGCGCTATCGAATCGACGAGGCCCAGTTCGCGCGCGCCGTGGCGCAGCTCAACACGGTGGGCAACACCTGGGACGCCCGGCTCCGCCGGATCAAGCAGATCGCGGAAGCCATCGAGAACACGAGAACGCCAGATTCCACGACATAGCGACCGCGAGCGCGGTCGTATCAACCGAGAGAGGAGAAGGCCATGGTGGACATCCTGCATCGCGTGGGAATCACGGCATCGCAGGATGCCGTGTACGAAGCGCTGACCACGATCGAGGGCTTGACGGGGTGGTGGACCTCAGACGTGCGCGGTGATGGCGACGCCGGCGGCGTGCTCCAGTTCCGCTTTCGATTCGATGACTCCCCGGACCCGGACGGCTTCGACATGAGGGTTGTGGAGGCCAAACCTGCCGAGCGTGTGCTCTGGGAGGTCATCGACGGCCCAGGGGAGTGGATCGGGTCGCGGATCAGCTTTGAGCTTCGCACTGAGGGGGACTACGCGATCGTCATGTTCGCGCACGAGGGTTGGCGAGAGCCCGTCGAGTTCATGCATCACTGCAGCACCAAGTGGGCGACGTTCCTGGTGAGCCTGAAGGCATACGTCGAAACCGGGAAGGGGGCTCCGGCGCCGAACGAGCAGCTGGTCGGCGACTGGCGTTGAGGGGTGCTCAGGTCGACGGCTCGGCAAACCAGATGGTCCGGTGAGTCCAGTCCCCGGGGCCGAGCCGCTCGCCCGAGCACACGATCAGCGCGACCTGGGGTCTGCCTTCGCGGTCGTAGTACGGGCTGTAGCCCTTGCTGGCGAGGACTTCCACCCGCTTGGTCACGGTGTAGCAGAGCTCGGACCCGCCGCCCCGGAGGATGATGCGACCGCCTTCATCGAGCTTGCTGAGCATGACGTTGCCGACGGCCGAGCCATCGGGCCACGTATGGGCGTTGAGCAGGACGTTTCCGCGGTCTGACCCTGGTTTGATCCCTGGCGGCCGGTCCCATGCGAACGTGAACCTTGCGGACGTCGCGGGAGCGCTCGGGACGTTGTTCCCGTCGCGGGGCAGCGCCAGGACCTTGCCGTCCTTCACGACACGGGGGATCGAGATGCTGGTGGGGGTGAATGGCGCGCTGGCTGGGCGACCGCAGACGTCTGGTGTGGGGGTGACCGGCGCGGCGACCGTCAGCGGGTCGAAGGTGGGGGAATGGATCGCGAACGGTCTCCCTGACTGGGACTCGGGTGACAGCAGCGTCCAGGCGACGACCGCAGCCGAGGCGACGGCGAGCACCACCGTGGCGGTCACAAGAGGCCGCCACTTTGCTCGCCGATGCCCGGCTGTGGTCATCTCTCAACGGTAGGCCTGAATGGGTGCGAACGCCGGTCAACGCCGAGCGCAGTTGGTTGCTATCTGGGTGTCAGTACGCAGAACTCGTTGCCGTCGGGATCGGCCATCACGACCCAGTCGACCTCGCCTTGTCCGATGTCGATCCGCTTCGCGCCGAGCGAGATGAGGCGATCGACCTCGGCCAGCTGGTCCTCGCCGGCGGGGGGAGCGATGTCGAGGTGCAGTCGGTTCTTGCCCGTCTTCGGCGCCACCGGGGGCCCGCCCCACGCCATCTTGGAACCGCCACTGGGTGACTGGATCGCGGTCTCATCGTCCTGGTCCCAGACCAACGGCCAGCCAAGTGCTTCGCTCCAGAAGTAGCCGACCGCCTGCGTGCCGTCGCAGTTGATCGCCCCGATGAACGCGGTGTCGGCGAGGAAGTTGTTGCCGGCCTCGATGACGCAGAACTCATTTCCCTCTGGGTCGGCGAGGACCACCTGACCCTCATCCGGGCTCTGGCCGATGTCGATGTGCTGAGCCCCGAGCTCGAGCGCTCGCGACACGGTCTGATCCTGCTCCTCAGGAGTCGAGCTCGTCAGGTCGAAATGCATCTGGTTCTGGCCGGTCTTCGCGTTCTCGCTCGGGTAGAAGCCCAGGTGATAGCCGGTGCCGTCTGTGGGAATGAGCTCGAAGCCGTCGTCGTCGTCGGTGACCTCCCAGCCCAGCAGACTGGCCCAGAATGTCGCCAGGCGCCGCGGGTCGTTCGCGTCAAACGTCACTGAACACAGGTGGGACGTCATCTCGGCTCCCCGTTTCCGAATTGTCTTCACGGCAGGCCCGTGAGGATGGCAACGCTAGCCCAGCTCCTGAGTCGGACCAAGGCGATCGCGGGTCAAGGTGGCCCGTCAGTATGTGGGTCTCAGAGGTTCACGTCTGGGTGGTGTGCGCGCTTCCGAAGCTTCACCGCGAGGGCCACGCCGCACACCCCACAAGCGAGAAGCAGGTACTGCGGTCCGCCAGGTTCGGGGTACTTCGGATTGACTGGGTCCCAGGTGCCGACCCACAACAGGAACAAGGCAATCGCGGCCGCGAACGAGCCCGTCACGTACAGGACGATGCGGGTGAAGGCCAGGTTCCACACGGTCAGAACCAGCAGGGCAAGTCAGGGCGGTGGTCCACCGGATCGAGATCCTCAGCGGCACGCCGTCTCAGGCCGCTCCGGCGAAGCGGCGGTCCTTCACGACGAGGCGGAGCTGGACCTGGAACTCATCGAGTCGACCGTGCTCGACGGCCGGACGCACAAGCTCGTGTATGCCCCGCAGCTGCACGGCGAGATCCCGAGGGAGCTGGAACGATCCGTCCATCGGCGGAAGATGGGCGGATAAAGCGCCCCGCGAGAATCATGGGACGGCTGATGCCGACTACATCCAGGGCGTGACGGGCGATGGGAGGAGTGCGGGTGCAGGTCATCATCGGGGTCGATCCCCACGAACTGTCGGCCGCCATCGAAGTTCTTGACGGCCGCGAGCGGATCCTCGGCTCGGGCCGGTTCAGCACCGACAGAGGTTGGCTTTCGAGCGATGCTCGACTACATCTCCGATTGGGCTGACCCCGGTCTGGGCTTTTGAGGAAAGCAACGGCGCCAACGAGGTGGGCTAGATCGCCGCGAACTTTTCAGCCAAATTTGCGAAGTTCGATACCGAGACTGTTGGCGGAGCGGCTGTAGGCAGAGGGCTCACCCCGGGACGCGTGATGAGGGCCGTCTTCATACCTGCCGCGATTGCGCCAGCGATGTCCCAGTCATGCGCGGCCACCATCACAGCGTCGGGCGCAGCCACGCCCCGGGCACGCAGGACATGCTCGTATGCACCGGCAGCCGGTTTCAGGACGCCAGCCTGTTCCGCCGAGAACACGTCGGAAAACACATCGCTCAGCCCCGCGCTCTCTATCTGTGACTGCGCGGCGGTGAGCGGGGAGTTCGCCAGGACCGCGAGCTCGTGGCCTGCGTCGCGCAGCTCGAGGAGTCCGTTGCGCACGTCGGGATGCGGGGGAAGCGAGCGAAGCATTCCGCCGACAGCAGCCCGGTCCTCCGGCTCCGGCTGGCGTCCGTGATTGCGCACGACCACGTCAACACACGCTCCCGCGATCTCGGCGAAATCCCGATACTCACCCGTGGCAGTGATCGTCAGTGCCGTGTGAATTACGAGGGTGAACCACTCATGCCGGGCGGCGGGGTCGCCAGTCAGCTCGAGAAACGTTTCGTCCAGAGCCTGCATGTCCAGCATGGTCTCGTTGACGTCGAACACACACAGCATGGTCATCTCCTAGGTACGAGTAGCGTAGTACCAATGGTACGATAAGAGTCGTACCATTGGCCAGCAACCTCGAGGCGAGCATGACCAAAGAGTTTCCCGTTCCCGAGCTCGCTTCCGTCGAGCTCGGGACCGTCATGGCGGCGCTGGCCGATCCGCATCGCGCGGGGGTCATTGCCGCCCTGGCTGCCGGAGGTGGACTCAACGAGGCAGGGGAGCGGGCCTGCGCATCGTTCGCGCTTCCGGTCGCCAAGTCGACCCGCACGCATCACTGGCGGGTCCTTCGAGAAGCCGGGCTCATCCGTCAGCGCGATGCCGGCAACGGCACATTCGTCCGGCTGCGGCGAGATGAGTTCGAGGACCGGTTCCCGGGCCTGCTCGACGTCTTCGCCCGCCTCGCGACCCAACATGCTCCGGCAGTCGTCGCTCAGTCCGAATAGATGACCTGCCTGGCCGGACCTGTGAGCTGTCAGTCGAGGAGCGTCATCGATTCATGTGAGGCCATACGCAGACTTCTAGTTGACATAATGTGCATTATCGGACAAACAGGCTGAGCGGGAACGAGTCTGGCGAGGTCGGCTGTGAGCCCCGGATACGCAGTTCGGCCAGCGCTGTTCGGCGACCTGACGAGCGTCCTCGAGCAGCTGCTGGCTGACGCCCGATCCGCCGACTGCTACGAGGTCCAGCCGCTGCGTCAAAGCGGCACGCAAGCGACGGCGCGCACGTCCCTGTACTCCGGCCGAGGTTCTGTTCCGGAGAGCCGAGGGATTCCGGAACTACTTGACATAACGTCGAACCCCTTGGGCGAGGCCGGTGTCAGCGACCAGCAACGGCGGTCATCCATCACCCTTTGACGTATGCCGCCAGGTGCTTGCCGGTGAGCGTCGAGTGCTTGGCCACGAGGTCGGCAGGCGTGCCTTCGTAGACGATCTTGCCGCCGTCGTGGCCAGCGCCCGGGCCCATGTCGATGAGCCAGTCGGCGTGCGCCATGACCGCCTGGTGGTGCTCGATGACGATGACCGACTTGCCGGAGTCGACGAGTCGGTCGAGCATGCCAAGCAGGTTCTCGACGTCGGCAAGGTGCAGGCCGGTCGTCGGCTCATCCAGCACATACACGGCAGCGCCCTTGTCGCCCATCTGGGTGGCGAGCTTGAGCCGCTGTCGCTCGCCGCCGGACAGGGTGGTGAGCGGCTGGCCGAGGCTGAGGTAGCCCAGACCGACGTCGGCGAGCCGTTCGAGGATCTTGAGTGCGGCCGGTGTGTGCGCCTCGCCCTCGGCGAAGAACTCGACGGCCTCGGTCACGGGCATGGCGAGCACTTCGGCGATGTTGCGACCGCCCAAGGTGAACTCGAGCACCGCCGCCTGGAACCGCTTGCCCTCGCACTCCTCGCAGGTGGACTGGACCGTGGCCATGACGCCCAGCTCCGTGTAGATCACGCCCGCACCGTTGCACGTGGGGCACGCTCCTTCGGAGTTGGAGCTGAACAGCGCCGGCTTCACGCCGTTGGCCTTGGCGAAGGCCTTGCGGATCGGCTCGAGCAGACCGGTGTAGGTCGCTGGGTTGCTGCGTCGCGAACCGCGGATCGCGCCCTGGTCAACCACGACGACGCCGTCGCGACCGGCGACCGACCCGTGAATCAGAGAGCTCTTGCCGGAGCCGGCGACGCCCGTGACGACGCACAGCACCCCGAGCGGGATGTCGACATCGACGTCCCGGAGGTTGTGCGTCGTTGCGCCCCGGACCTCCAGCGTGCCGGATGCCGCACGCACGGAGTCCTTGAGCGCGGCCCGGTCGTCGAGGTGACGGCCGGTGATCGTGTCGCTCCCCCTCAGTCCTTCGACCGTGCCTTCGAACACCACTTCCCCGCCGCCGGTGCCCGCGCCCGGGCCGAGGTCGATGACGTGGTCGGCGATCGCGATGGATTCTGGCTTGTGCTCGACGACCAGCACGGTGTTGCCCTTGTCGCGAAGCTGCAGCAGCAGGGCGTTCATCCGCTCGATGTCGTGCGGGTGCAGTCCGATCGTCGGCTCGTCGAAGACGTAGGTGACATCGGTGAGCGACGATCCGAGGTGGCGGATCATCTTGGTGCGCTGCGCCTCTCCCCCGGACAACGTGCCGGACGGTCGGTCGAGCGAGAGGTAGCCCAGCCCGATGTCGGTGAACGAGTCGAGCAGGTGCTGCAGGCCGGTGAGCAAGGGGGCGACGCTCGGTTCGTCGACCGCTCGCATCCAGGCGGCCAGGTCGCTGATCTGCATCGTGCAGACCTCGGCGATGTTCATGCCGTTGATCCTGGAGGCGAGGACCTCCTTGGTGAGTCGCGTCCCTCCGCATTCAGGGCAGGTCTGGAAGGTGACCGCCCGCTCCACGAACGCGCGGATGTGCGGCTGCATCGCGTCGACGTCCTTGGAGAGCATCGACTTCTGGATCTTGGGGATCACCCCTTCGTACGTGAGGTTGATTCCCTCGACCTTGATCTTGACCGGCTCGCTGTAGAGCAGCTTGTCGAGGTCCTTCTTGCTGAACGTGCCGATCGGCTTGTCCATGTCGAGGCCGGCGCCACTGAAGATGCGGCCGTACCAGCCGTCCATGCTGTAGCCCGGAACCGTGAGTGCACCCTCGCTGAGCGACTTGCTCTCGTCGTAGATCGCGGTGAGGTCGAAGTCGCTGACCGCGCCCATGCCCTCGCAGCGCGGGCACATGCCGCCGAGGTAGACGGCGTTGCGCACGACACTCTTCTCAGTGCGCCCGGCCTTCTCGGTGCTCATGCTGCCGCTCGCCGTGCGGGTCGGGACGTTGAACGAGTAGGCGGTCGGCGGGCCGATGTGGGGCTCGCCGAGTCGGCTGAAGAGGATGCGCAGCATCGCGTTGGCGTCAGTCGCGGTGCCGACCGTGGAGCGCGGATTGGCACCCATACGCTCTTGGTCGACGATGATCGCGGTCGTCAAACCCTCGAGCAGGTCGACCTCGGGCCTGGCCAGCGTCGTCATGAAGTTCTGCACGAACGCGCTGTAGGTCTCGTTGATCATCCGCTGCGACTCTGCGGCGATCGTGCCGAACACCAGAGAGCTCTTGCCGGAGCCGGAGACACCGGTGAACACCGTCAGCCGGCGTTTGGGGATCTCGACACTCACGTCCTTGAGGTTGTTCTCGCGCGCGCCTTGCACCCGGATCATGTCGTGGCTGTCGGCGGCGTGCGGCTCTCGCGACTCGGTGTCAGTCCTCGTGGCCGGGCTCATGGCGATTCTCCATCCGTTGGGCAGCGTCGCGCGTGGGCGACCGCCGCCGGGGTCGTGGTTCGATCCAATCAGATCTGAGCCGTCGGTCAGGTCACCTGCTGGATGCGGATCATGTTGCCTGCCGGGTCGCGGAACGCGCAGTCACGGACTCCGTATGGCTGGTCGGTCGGCTCCTGAACGACGTCTGCGTCGGCTGCCTGGACGCGATCGAAGACGCCCTCCAGATCCTTGGTGGCCAACAGGATCCAGCCGTAGGTGCCCTTGGCCATCATCTCGGCGATGACCCGGCGCTCGTCCTCGGTGATGCCTGGATCGGCGGCTGGAGGCGCCAGGAGGATGGACGTGCCGGGCTGGTCGGGCGGTCCGACCGTGATCCAGCGCATCGTGTCCTGTCCGACGTCCTGGCGGACCTCGAAGCCGAGGGCATCGCGGAAGAAGGCGAGCGAGGCATCGGGGTCGGTGTGCGGAAGAACGGTGGTGTGAATCGTGATGTCCATGGCTGTCACGGTAGTGGCGGCTCCGGACGGATGCTTCTCGATTCCTGATCGCTGGCGGGGCGCCGAGGGCACGACATCCTCAGCGACGCGCAGATGGCGCCAGGCTGGCACGACCGGAGCCCTATCCTTTGCACATGAGTGACCCGCAGCAACAGACACGCCATGTCGCTCCACCGACTGTTCGCGGCTTGGACCTGACCGCAAAGGCGGGACTGCTGATCCTTCTCACGATCGCGGTGCTGTTCCCCGACCTGGGTCATATGCGGGGCAAGGCGGCCGGTCTGCGGGCGGTGACCTATCCCCTGCTCGCATTCTCCGTCCCTGCGCTCTGGTACGTCTTCTGGCGCGACCGCGCGTCGTTCCCCTGGGTGGCTGACCTGCTGGTGACCGTCACCTGCTTCACCGACACGCTCGGCAACCGCATGAACATGTACGACACCATCGCCTGGTTCGACGACTGGATGCACTTCATGAACACCGGGTTCCTGACTGCCGGGGTGCTGCTGCTCACGATGCATCGCACGTCGACGCTGCGGGCGACGCTGGAGCGGGCGCTTGCGTTCGGTGCCGCGTCAGCGATCGCCTGGGAGATCGCCGAGTACTACGCCTTCATCAGCACCTCGTCGGAGCGCCGGGGCGCTTACACCGACACCCTCAGCGACCTGGCGCTCAACGTGACCGGGGCGCTCGTGGCCGCACTCGTGGTGCACAGCCTGTGGCGCATGGGCCGGCTCGCATCGGCCGCGCCCCAGCTGGAGCCGGCCAGGGCCTGACCCTCAGACGGACTCGCGGTCGCGAGGTGCGAGCAGCCAGGCAGCGAGCGCTCCGCCGATCGCGCCGAACAGGTGACCCTGCCACGAAATGCCTGGACGACCGGGGATGACGCCCCACAGCACGCTGCCGTAGACGACGAAGACCACCAGCCCGAGCGCGATCTGGCCCAGATGCCGGGCGAAGATCCCTCGCAACACGAGGTGCACCAGCCAGCCGAAGACCAGGCCGGAGGCGCCGATGTGCACGGAGTTCGGCCCGCCGACAAGCCATACCCCGATACCGCTGACGAGCCAGACGATCGCTGTCACGGACACCCAGGTGCGTACGCCGGACAGGGCCAACAGGAAGCCCAGAACCAGCAACGGGATGGTGTTGGCCACGAGGTGCGCCCAGCCACCGTGCAGCAGCGGCGCGAACGCGATTCCGAGGAGGCCCTCGTCGGATCGCGGACGAACGCCATGACTGTCGAGGCGGCCGCTGACGAGCGTGTCGACCAGCTCGATGACGTAGAGCAGAGCGACGAAACCGCCCACCAGCGTGCCGGCGCGGACTGCCGCAGTGGTCACTGGCTCATCGGCGCCGCGCTCGGTCATGGCCCGATGCTAGAGGGTCGGGGGTAGGCCTGGACCCTCCCTGCATACGGGTCTCAGCGCCATCGTGTCCGCCGCCGAAGCTCCATAGCGTCGAAGACATGACGACTCAGCAGGACATACGCCCGTCCGATCGCTATGTGAGCTTGTTCGGGGACCTGATGCGCGATGTCCGCGAACAGGGCCTCCTCGAGCGGCGATACCTCTACTACTGGACGCAGATCGCCCTCGCCGTCGGCGCGTTCGTGGCGGTCTGGGTCGGCTTCTTCGCCCTCGGCGACTCGTGGTGGCAGCTCGGGCTGGCCGCAGTGCTCGGGCTCGTCGTGACGCAGTTCGGGTTCCTCGGCCATGATGCGGCGCACCGGCAGATCTTCGCGTCGGCGACCTGGAACGCATGGGCTGCGCGCATCTTTGCGGGGGCTTTTGCGGGCCTGAGCTTCGCCTGGTGGCGTGCGAAGCACAACCTGCACCACAAGGCGCCCAACCAGGAAGGGATCGACCCTGACATCGCCGCCGGTGCGATCGCCTTCACGCCCGAGATCGTCAGTCAACGTACGGGCTTCGCTGGGTGGTTTGCCCGTCGCCAGGGCTGGCTGTTCTTCCCGCTGTTGACGCTCGAAGGGCTCAACCTGCACGTCGCCAGCGTGCAAGCCGCCCGGGACCGGGCCTCGACGCAGCCGTGGCGGCGCACGGAGCTGGCGATCGTGGTGATGCGCCTGTCGGCATACGTGGCGGTGCTTCTGGCGTTCCTCCCGCTGGGCAAGGCGCTCGCGTTCTTCGCCGTCCAGATGGCGGTGTTCGGGGTATGCCTCGGTGCGTCGTTCGCGCCGGCGCACAAGGGCATGCCGATCGTGCCGCCGGGGATGAAGCTGGACTTCTTGCGCCGCCAGGTCATGGTGTCGCGCAACGTGCGAGGCAACCCGCTGACGGATGTCGCGATGGGCGGGCTGAACTACCAGATCGAGCACCACCTGTTCCCGAGCATGCCGCGCTGCAACCTCAAGAAGGCGCGACCCACCGTGCGTGCGTACTGCGAGCGAGAGGGCATCGACTACATGGAGGTCGGACTCTTTCGTTCGTACGCGATCGTCATCGACTACCTCAACAACGTCGGCCTTCGAGCCCGCGACCCGTTCGACTGTCCCCTGGCGGCGCAGCTCCGTGGCTGAGCGAACAGCTGCGCGGGTGCTTGTCACACAGCGCCAAGCAGTGTCGTCTGAGGGGTATGACACGAACTCTGCAACGCGCGTTGCTCCTGGTACTGGCTGCGACCGGTGCCTACACCGGACCGTGGGCGTCGATCTCGCCGCGCTCCTTCTATGACTCGTTCCCCGGATTCGGACGGGTCTGGGTCGGCGTGGACGGTCCGTACAACGAGCACCTGATCCGCGATGTCGGCGCCACCTACACCGCACTGTTCGTCCTCAGCCTCGTCGCGGCCGTCAGCCTGCAGTCGATCGCGGTGGCTCTTGCCGGCTGGACGTGGCTGACGTTCGGGACACTGCACCTCTCGTACCACCTGCCCCATCTTGGTGACTTCGGCCCGACCGATCAGGTGCTCAACGTCGTTGCGCTCGGCGGGTCGGTCGTCATCGCTGCGCTGCTGGTCCTTCCGCGTCGTGATCGGTTGAGCGATCCGGCCACCTAGGTCACGTATGTGGTTAGCATCAGCCGCATGACCGTCGCATTCCTGCTGACCTCGCTGGTCGTCGTGGCGTCGCCCGGCACGGGTGTGCTCTACACGATGGCGGCGGGGTTGACGCGCGGTGCACGTGCCAGTCTGGTCGCCGCGTTCGGTTGCACGTTGGGCACGCTCCCCCACATCGTCGCGGCGGTCACCGGGCTCGCCGCGTTGCTGCACACGAGCGCCGTGGCGTTCCAGACGTTGAAGTACGCCGGCGTCGCCTATCTGCTCTACATGGCGTGGAACACCGTGCGCGACAAGGGCGCCTTGAGCGTCGAGGCCGGGACTGAGCCGAAGTCGGCCCGCCAGGTCATCGTGTCCGGTGTGCTGGTCAACATCCTGAACCCCAAGCTCTCGATCTTCTTCGTGGCGTTCCTGCCGCAGTTCGTGAGCGCCGGCGAGCCGCACTACGTGCTGCGGATGCTCGAGCTCAGCGGGGTGTTCATGCTGATCACGTTCGTGGTGTTCGTCGCGTACGGCGTCTTCGCTGCGGTGATCCGTGACCGCGTCATCTCCCGGCCAGCGGTGCTGACCTGGATGCGGCGTACGTTCGCGGGTGCGTTCGTCGCCCTGGGCGCCAAGCTGGCGTTCGCCGAACGGTGATCTGCCCGGCGCCGAACTGATTCTGTCGCCGGGTGCAGGATGGGGTCATGCAGATCACCCGATTCGGTCACGCGGCCGTCCTCGTCGAGACCGCCGACACGCGCATCCTGATCGACCCAGGTGCCTTCAGCCTCGACGCGACGTTCGAGCTCGACGGCCTCGACGCGATCATCGTGACGCACCAGCATCCCGACCACATCGACCAGACGCGGGGGCCCGAGCTGATCGAGCGCAATCCCGGTGCACGGCTGCTGTGCGACCCGGAGACTGCCTCGGTGCTGGAGTTCGGGGACTGGCAGGAGCATGCCGACGGCGTCGAGACCATGGTCAAGGGCATCACGGTCCGCGGGGTCGGCGCGCAGCATGCCGTGATCGTGCCGGAGCTCCCCCGCGTCGCGAATGTCGGCGTGCTGCTGAGCGCCGACGGTGAGCCCACCGTGTTCCACCCCGGTGACACCTACGAGACGACACCTGAGGGCGTCGACGTGCTGGCACTCCCGCTGGCTGCCCCGTGGGGCAAGGTCAGCGAGACTGTCGACTTCGTCCAGAGGGTCTCCCCCGCAGCGCTGTTCCCGATCCACGACTGCACCATCTCGGAGCTGGCGTATGGCGTGTACTGGGGCACATGTGTCGAACTTCGGCGGTGTCGCCGACATGCGTCGACTGGGCCAGGGCGACACCACCGAGGCCTGACCAGCACCGGAGACAGTCAAGATTCCATCGAATTGAATTATCTCATAACTGAGATATGGTGAAGAACATGACTGTTCGCGATGACTACCTCTCCCGTATCGGCGCGCTGATCCGTGACGCCCGACAGCACAGCGGCCTGACCCAGGCGGAGCTTGCCACTGAGCTCAAGACCAGTCAGAGTGCCGTGAACCGCATCGAGAAGGGGCAGCAGAACTTGACGCTCGACATGCTGGCCCGCATCGGCAGCGCGCTCGACTCCGAGCTGGTCACGGTCGGCACGTCCGGCCCCAGTCACCTCCGGGTTGCCGGCGGAACGACGCTGTCCGGCTCGATCGACGTCAAGTCCAGCAAGAACGCCGGCGTCGCGCTGCTGTGCGCCTCGCTGCTCAACGCCGGGACCACCGTGCTGCGCAAGGTTGCGCGCATCGAAGAGGTCAACCGTCTGCTCGAGGTGCTCGACGTCGATCGGCGTCAAGTTCGACCTGGCTCAACGAGCAGAACGACCTCGAGCTCGTCGTGCCGGCGACGCTCAACCTCGCTGCGATGGACGCCGACGCTGCCACGGCGTACGCGGAGCATCATCATGTTCCTCGGCCCGCTGATGCACCGCTACGACGACTTCGAGCTGCCCTACGCCGGCGGTTGCGATCTCGGCACCCGCACGGTCGAGCCCCACATGACTGCGCTGCGTCCGTTCGGGCTCAAGGTCGTCGCGACCGAGGGCAGCTATCACGCGACGACGGCTGGCGGCGTCGGTCCGGAGCGGCCGATCGTGCTCACCGAGCGCGGCGACACCGTCACCGAGAACGCGCTGCTGGCTGCAGCGCAGCTACGACGGCGTCACCGTCATCCGCAACGCGAGCCCCAACTACATGGTCCAGGACCTGTGCTTCTTCCTGGTCAAGCTGGGCGTCGGCATCGAGGGCATCGGCACCACGACGCTGCGCGTCACCGGCAAGCCGGTCATCAACTGCGACGTCGAGTACGCCCCGAGCGAGGACCCGATCGAGGCCATGAGCCTCATCGCCGCGGCGATCGTCACCAAGTCGAGCATCACGGTGCGCCGCGTACCCATCGAGTTCATGGAGATCGAGCTCGCCCTGCTCGAGGAGATGGGCTTCCAGTACGACCGCAGTGACGAGTACCCGGCCGAGAACGGCGAGACCCGGCTCGTCGACATCACGACGCACCCGTCGGCGCTGCACGCGCCGATCGACAAGATCCACCCGATGCCGTTCCCCGGCCTCAACATCGACAACCTCCCGTTCTTCGCGGTCATCGCTGCGACGGCCGAGGGTCAGACGATGCTGCACGACTGGGTCTACGAGAACCGGGCGATCTACCTCACCGAGCTCAACAAGCTCGGCGCCTCGGTCAAGCTGCTCGACCCGCACCGCGTGCTGATCGAAGGCCCGACGCACTGGAGCGGCACCGAGCTCGTGTG
This sequence comes from uncultured Actinomycetota bacterium, assembly GCA_963790145.1. Lineage (GTDB taxonomy): Bacteria > Actinomycetota > Actinomycetes > Propionibacteriales > Nocardioidaceae > Aeromicrobium. The sequence goes on from CAWBNN010000001.1 coordinate 70,268, forward strand.
CCCGCCGGCGCTGCGTCCGGCCGTCGTCATCCTGCTGGCCATGCTGGCCGCCAAGGGCACGTCGGTGCTGCGCAGCGTCTATGTCATCAACCGCGGCTACGAGGACCTCGCCGAGCGACTCAACGCCCTCGGCGCCCAGATCGAGACCTTCCGGGACATCTAGCCACGTAGGCGAGCGAGCGAAGGCGTCACGTTACGCCCCTTCGCTCGCTCCGCCCTCGTTCCTCGGGCTAGGGGCTGGTGGCCTGCTCAGCCCAGGCGGCGACGCGCTGGACCGCAGGAGCGCAACTGGACCTGTCAGGGCTTAGCTTGAGCGCGTGACCGGTTTCCTCGACCCCCCTCCCCTGGCGTTCGCACATCGTGGCGGGTCGGGAACGGCAGGCAACGTGGGCATCGAGAACTCGTTGGCTGCGTTCGCTCACGCGTACGAGCTGGGTTATCGCTACCTCGAGACCGACGTGCAGATGTCGGCCGACGGTCGTCGTCTACGCGTTCCACGACGACACGCTCGACCGCCTGACGGGCAGCCCCGCATCCGGTCGCGGCCCTCACGGCGGAGCTCGTCGACGCTGCAACGTGCTCGACCAGCGCGAGCCGTTCGCTCGCCTCGAGGCGATCTATGAGGCGTTCCCGGACGCGCGCCTCAACATCGACGTGAAGTCCGACGACGCCGTCGAGGCGACGTGCGCGGTCGTCGAGGACCACGACGCCGTCGATCGGACCTGCCTGTCGTCGTTCTCCCACGCCCGCCTGGTCCGCATCCGCCAGACGCCTCCCGGAGGTCGCCACGTCGGCGTCGAGTCGAGAGGTCGCGCTGGTCAAGCTGCTGCCCCGGCGTCCTGCGCTGACGGCGTCCCGGCGCGGTGTGCCTGCAGGTGCCGGCGAGGTTCCGCGGGATCCGCGTCGTGACGCCGCGGTTCGTCCGCAAGGCGCACGCCCTCGGCCTCCAGGTCCACGTGTGGACGATCGACGACGCTGACTCAGATGAACGAGCTGCTCGACCTCGGCGTCGACGGCATCATCACCGACCGCACGGACATCCTCAAGGACGTGCTCGTCGCCCGAGGCACGTGGAAGGACCCGGTATGAAGAGCGCCAGGCCAAGGTCAAGGCCAACCCGGAGCAGAAGGCGTGGTTCTTCTACGACTGGGCCAACTCGGCCTACATCACCACGATCGGCACGGTGCTCTACGCGCCCTACCTGACGAGCGTCGCCGAGCGTGCGGCGTGCGGGTTCGTCGGCGACGACGATCGCAAGTGCATCGAGCACCTCTCGGTCCTCGGCCTGTCGGTCTCGGCGGGATCCCTGGTGTTCTACGTCGTCACGCTCGCGACCGTCATCTCGGCGTTCGTCCTGCCGATCGTCGGGGCGATCGCCGACCGGGTGCGAGTCCAAGAAGACGATGATGGCCGCGGCTGGCGTGGTGCGGAGCTGCGGTGGCGGCGCTGATGTTCTTCGTCACCGGCACCAACTGGCAGCTCGGGGCTGGACTGCTGGTCGTCGCCAACCTGTTCTACGCCGCGTCGATCGTCGTCTATGACGCGATCTTGGTCGAGGTCGCCGAGCCGGACGAGCGTGACCGGATCTCGTCGCGGGCTGGGCATTCGGCTACCTCGGTGGCGGCCTGCTGCTCGCGGTCAACCTTGCGCTCGTGACGGTCAAGCCGTTCGGCCTGTCGACCGAGATGGCCGTACGCATCAGCCTGCTGTCCGCCGCGATCTGGTGGGCGTACTTCACGTTGATCCCCTATCGCGGCATCAAGGATCGCGCGCCCAGCGGTGTGGTCCCCGACGAGGGCGCGACGCTGATGCAGCGCAGCTTCGGGCAGCTGTTCCGCACGCTCCGGGAGCTGCAGCAACTACCCGCAGACGTTGCTGTTCCTCGTGGCGTACCTGTTCTACAACGACGGCATCCAGACCGTGATCTACTCGGCGTCGGTCTACGGCGACAAGGAGCTGGGTTTCGGCACCAGCATCCTGATCGCGACGATCCTGATCGTGCAGTTCGTCGGCGTCGTCGGCGCTCTCGTCTTCGGCCGGGTCGCGGCGCGCATCGGCAGCCATCGCACGATCCTCTACGGTCTCGGCGTCTGGATCCTGGTCGTGTGCTTCGGCTATTTCCTTCCGGAGAAGCAGATCGTCCCGTTCCTGCTGCTCGCCGTCGCGATCGGGCTCGTCCTGGGCGGCACCCAGGCGCTCTCGCGGGCATTCTTCTCCCAACTCATCCCACGGGGCCGCGAGGCCGAGTACTTCAGCCTCTATCAAGCCTGCGAGCGTGGCACGAGCTGGCTCGGAACACTGGTGTTCGGTGTTGTGCACCAGCTGACCGACTCCTACCGCCCGGCGATCCTGGCCCTGATCATCTTCTTCGTCGTGGGCGGCGGACTGCTGTGGAAGCTCGACGCCCGCCAAGGCATCGTCGAGGCAGGAAATCAGCCTCCGGCAATCGTGTGACGTCGCTCGCGTGTACGCGTACGCGTTTAGGGGAATCTCATGTGCGTCATTTACGTTGTGAGAGGTAAGCAACACGAGAGGGGACGCACATGGCTGAACGTGCATTGCGAGGTGCTCGACTCGGGACACAGAGCTTCGAGGACGAGCGCGGCGTGGAAATGGCTCCCCGTCAGCAGGTCGAGTACGTATGCCCGGACGGGCACACGTTCTCGGTGACGATGGCGGACGAGGCGGAGATCCCGTTCGAGTGGGAAGACCCCAAGACCGGACAGATCGGTCAGCTGGCCGACGGCGTCAAGCCTGAGGGCAAGGCCGAGAAGCCGATCCGCACGCACTGGGACATGCTGCTCGAGCGCAGGTCAGAGGCCGAGCTCGAAGAGATCCTCACCGAGCGGCTCGAGCTGCTCCGTGGCGGGGAGATCGGACCGCCGCATCTCCACCGGCCCGCCAAGAAGAGTGCCGCGAAGAAGAGCACTGCCAAGAAGAGCGCCTGAGACCCACGTCTCCGGCACGATGGAAGGGCCCCGGCTTCGGCCGGGGTCTTTTTTCATGCACGCCTGAATCGTTGTACCTGTCCAAACGACGCTGCGCCATTTCGGCCATTCCGCCCAGATAGAAGCTCCTGAATTGTGGTGTCATGAGTGATACCGTTGGGGTATGGCGATGACACTGCGGCTGACGGACGATGAGGCTGAGGCCCTGCGCCGGCGCGCACAGCGTGAGGCGCGTTCGATGCAGGACGTGGCCAGGCAGGCCGTGCGTGAGTACATCGATAGCCACAGCCGAGCAGAGCTGCTCGACCAGGTTCTGGACGAGGAGCTGCCTCGCTACGCCGAGGCCCTGGAGCGGCTCGGTCAGTGATCTACCTGACCCTGTCCGAGCTCCTGCATGTCGCGGAGCGAACGCTCGGGCCGGACGTACCGGTCCGCGATCACGGGTTGCTGGAGTCGGCGCTGGCACGTCCCCAAGCCACCGCATTCGGCGCCGACGCCTACGCGGGCCTGGAAGAGAAGGCAGCGGCGCTGCTGCACTCGTTGGCGCGCAATCACGCGCTGGTTGACGGCAACAAGCGCCTGGCGCTCGCCGGCACGATCGCGTTCCTGGGTGTCAACGGCCGCCGCCTCACCCTCACCAACGACGAGGCGTACAAGCTCATCATGGATGTCGCCTCGGGTCAGCTCGGTGACGTCCCGGACATTGCTGCGCGCCTCCGGCAAGGAAGCGAACCCCGGCGCCCCTGAGAGGGCGTTGCGCACCGGCAACTGCCCCACACCGCCGCTTGGCGGCTAGCCAGACTGGGCGAGTTGTTCACGAATCTCGGCCAACCGTCGCTGAACGACTCCACGCTCGAGTCGCCCGAGTCGACGAACTTGCATGTCGGCGATCTCCAGAGCCTGCAGCCAATCCACCGTCAAGAGTTCGCTCAGCCCATCCACAAAGGAGTTCGGGTTGGCGGACTGGAACGCCAGCACTGAGACCTCGGACCACTTCTCGTGAGCTAAGACGATGCCTTCCAAGATGTGCGCTTCGTCGCGCAGCATCTTCAACTCGTCGAGCGATCTGTCGTTCTCCATGGGGACAGCATGACCTGTCGGGATCGGAGCCCGACTCGTGCGTCACTTCGACCGCGTCATCTCTAAGCGACAATGTCGGGATGCGAACGGTTGATCTCGACGCGGCAGCGGTGCCGCTAACCGCCAAGCGTCTTGAGTGGGTCGAACGCGGACTAGATGTCGGGCTGATTACCTGGGCCGAGGGACAGACGACAACGAATCCGCTCGTCACGGACCGGGCTCGGATTGTGACTCCGTACTCGCTTGGTGTTCGAGTCGCGTCAGGCAGCGAAGAAGGCGAATTGGTTCTCTACGCCGGCGGGTGGGCGGACCTGATCTACTGGGATGGAAGCTCTGACCAGCCCACTCAGCGAGTCCCCGGCTGGGATGAAGGCGGACTCGACCAGCAAGGTTGGGTCGATCTGCTGGACGAGTTTGGCTCACTGTTCGACTGATCTGTAGTTGCTCAAGTGCGAGCCGGCCTGTGCTCACGTCTTTTCGCCGCTTGCGGGGCGCGCTCATGCTGGATCAGCAAACGGGTCCGTCACGGTGGCGGTGTCTCGAGGGCGCGCTTGACGAGGGCGTCGACCATCCATTGCTGGAGGGCGCTGACTTCTGCGGGCGCGAGTCCGGCGATGTCGCTCATCCAGACGCGGGTCTCGATCCCGCATGCGGCGCGGAGTGCCAGCGCGAGGCGGTGCACGCTCCGGTCGCCGATGGTGTCGGCCATGGGCGTGAGCGCTTCGACAAACCATGGGATGGCGCGGCCCTGGCGCAGCGGTAGTTCGTGCGGGACCTCGCCCAGCGAGAGCCGCAGCATCGCACGCTGCTGCGGTTCATTCTCCTGCACTCGGCCAATGATGAACCCGGCGACGGCGGCAACGCGCTCGTCCAGGGCTTCCGGCGGCGGGTCGGGAAGGACCGACGCAGCGCCTGTCTCGGGGTATGCCGCGGCGAGAAGTTCGGCCTGTGACGCGAAGTAGCGGTAGGCGGTGGGGCGAGAGATCCCGGCAGCCTCGGCGACCTCCTCGACATTGGGCGTGTCGCCCGCCGTGATCAGCTCGCGTGCCGCGGCGAGGAGGTGGTCACGAGTTCGTTGCTTCTGTCGCGTGCGACCCGACTCTAGGTAGTCCGTTGACATGGCCTTGATGATATGTCAATCTCATTACGAGACTCAAGTCTCATGAATGATCGGAGTGTCAGATGACTGAAAGGACGACGCTCGCGCCGGTGATCCGACGAGCCGGCGAGGGCGAGAAGCGATGGTTCTTCGGCGGTGGAGTCTTCACCTGGAAGCTCAGCAGCGCTAACGAGGACATCGGCCTGTGGGAGGTCGACATGGTCGAGGGCAAGTGGACCCCGATCCACACGCACCCGGTCTCGGAGTCCATGTGGGTGCTCGAGGGGCAAATCCAGTACCGCGTCAACGACGATGAACACGAACTCGGTGCCGGCGACTTCGTCATGGTGCCCGAAGGCGTACCCCACGCCTTCATCGTCAAAAGTCCCACGGCCAAGGTGCTCGGCATCCAGCCGACCTGCGAATGCGAACCCTTCTACCGCGGCGCCAGCGAGCCCTTCGAAGGATCGGCCTGCATCGTCGACTTCGCCCGGATCGCGCAGAGCGCCCAGGAGAACGGCGGCATCGAGATCGTGGGACCCCCACCGTTCTAGTACGCACCGATCTCCCGCGCACAGCGTGCGGAACCAGCGTCATACCTCCGCGACTTCCTCAGCTGCCTATTCACGGGGCTGGCTCTCGCACGCGGCGACGAGCTTCACTCAGAACGACGTCATAGTCCTCGCGAAAAGGCACGACCAAATGACGCTCAAGTTCTGCTTGCAGATTCCACAACGCTCGCTGCTCAGCTTGATCATCGACGTCCTCAAACGAATCCTCCGTCACCCGATTCGACAGCCACTCAAAAAGGACCAGGGCTTCGTCGCCACTCAGCTCAAGAGTCACCGAGTCTTCACGATGTTCGATCATCGACCGATACTCGCAGGTCGTCCCAGGAAGTGCTGTCAGATGTGTCCTTTTTCGCCGCGTCATAGTCTGACAAGCTCACGACTTGGCGATGTGCGTACCTGCCGGGCCCCTGAGTAGTAACCTCCTCGGAGTTTCAAATGATCAGCCAACATCGCGGACCACGGGGTTAGGCGGCGTCACACCATGAGCAGCAGGATTGTCCTCGCCGTGGCCGTTGTCGTTCTAACAGTCGTCGGAACCGAGCGAATAGTGAGCGCCAGTACGAGTTGGGAGCGGGTGACTGGACCGCTCTACATCGCTACCGCTCTGGCCGGTCTCTACCGGCTCTTCTTCATGCGCGATCGCAAGGACGAATGACTGGATCTCCCTAGGCGAAAAGGTGTGGTCGCCATCATTCCGCGTGTCCAGCCGCTTGACCCAGTTCGCGTCGTTTCGCCGCTTGCCGTCCTCATCGATCGAGCCGGGCTCGCCGACGATTCCCTAGGATGTGGCAATGCGGAAGCGTTGGGTGGCGGACAAGCCCGCATCGACATGGCTGTTGGCTGGCTCGGCATAACGGCACCTGCGTTCGGCTTCGGCCGGGAATTCGCGTTGGCAAGCCGACAAGAGTCCCAATGCACCTAGAGAGAGTCTCGGCCTCGAAGTCGAACCGAGCGACCTGTTCCGTCTGTCATCAGTTCCGCCGTGGCAACGCACTTCGAAACCGACGTCTCATAGTTGGCGGCCAGCCGAGTGCTGAGGGATTCCCGGTCGCCGGTTGATGCGAACTGGAAGTCCTCATCGCACAAATAGATCGCGTCCCCAAGCCTTCTCGCGGGGTCTAGCATCTGGACCAAGACGGTGGCGACGGCATCACAGACGTGGCATGTAGCGCCCTCGCTGTCCGCTGCAGACTCTTCGAGTTCAATCGGCAGCGACCGGATGGTTCCGTAGACGACGGTGATCTCATCATCATCAGAAGGCTGGTGAGACACGCCTAGAGTGTGTCACCGGCAAGCCCGCTAGCTCCCAGTACACCTAGTGGATCGTGCCAGTTGCCGACGTCTAGCCGGGTGTCTCGAGGCACTCCAGCACCTCGATGTAATTCCCCTCGATCAGTTTCAAGTGCAGGTGTTCCGCGAAGATGCGAACGGCCTCATCATGCGAGTCGCTAGTTGTCGACGGCGGTTGATGAATCGTGCGCTCGGGGTCTCACGGCGTGAAGTCAGGAAGCAAGACCGGGCCTGTCTTCTGGTCGAGGTTGGCGACAGACTTCTCGATGCTCGCGAGACTGGCCACCAGCGCGCCGAGCAACTCGTCGAACGTCGCAATCTTGACGACCGAGACGTTGAGGTCTGAAAGCAGGTCGGGGAGCGGCCTGACCGAGCCAGCCAGATCTGTCACAGGAGCGCGGAGCTTCTGCACGTCACGAAGGGTCTCCTGCAGCAATGCGAGATCATCACGGATCTTGGTGACCCGTTCAGCGGTCGCCGTCAGGGCTTTGGCGTTGTCGCTGAGCGCGCCGGTCGATCCCTGCAGTGAGGTGATCTGGTCACCTAGTGCTTCAACTTGCGTGAGCAGCAGATCGACTGAGGGCTTGATCTCGGGCACGTCGTCTGAGATCTGATTCAGCGGGTCGAAGAGCTTTGCCACCTCGAGTTTGACCCCCGCTACTCCATCGTCGATGCTGCCGATGTCCTCGAAGGCTTGGGGTGCGGTGTTGATCGCCGTTGCAGCGTCGTCGTCACCCAGCAGGCTGGGCAGTTTCGTCGCCACGATCACGAGCACTACGACGAGCAGCCCTAACGCAAGAGTGAGCATCCACCCGATTGTCTTGGGCATCCAGCTTGGCCACGACTCAATCATGGGGGCCTCTCGTTTGGTGACGGTCACAGGTCAAACGATCTGGGCACAGAGGGCGTTACGGACCTGGTCGCCAAGCCCGCAAACTCCCAATACAGCTAGTGGGCAGGGTCACTCGCCAGGTAGGACTTTGTCGAAACCGCATTCCGCTCATCGTCGGTGAACAACTCCAAGAGCGACAGCACGTCCTTATGGAGCGCCAGGAAGTCGTCGCCGACAAGCTCGAGAAACTGACCATGTGCAATCGAATTCCTCCGATTGACGAGCTCCTCGTCAATCAAGTTTGCGCGTGTCGAGTATTCGGGTCTCAACGGCAAGCCGAGGCGCGCCAGGACGTCCGAGAAGACTTTCGACGAGAGGTTGCTCTGCGTCTGTATTAGCTCCTCTGAAAGGCGGGCCCCGTCACTGAGATTGAATTGAAGAAAGTCCGCAAACTCGTTGTGGATCGTCGGTGTCGACGCTCTTTCGATTGACGTGATCTTGACCTTCAGCGCTTGGCCGAGGAAGGCAATGCTGAGCTGGTCATACGCTGGGCTTTGGGTATTGACGTATCGGATGTACAGGCGTGAGACGCTCTTACCCATCCCTCCCAATGCGCGTAAAGGAGTAGAACTCCTGATCGCAGATTGGCGGTTTGCGTTGTGCCTGAAGCCTGCTGGACAAGCTTTCGCGCCGTTGTCAGCTCATGCTTCCGCCATGCCGTCTCTGATGAAATGGCATCCTCTAACGCTTCAACGCTCCGAATCTTCGCCATTAAGCGCTAAGAATCTCGCGCCCTTTGGGCACCATAAGGCGGATCCGAGCTTCCGTGGATTTCCCCGTGGCAAACTTCTTGGTCATCTCGGGCGTACTCCAAAATTCTATGGCTGCCGCTCGCATGTCGGTCCGTAATGGCGAACCCTCAGAGATGAGGCCTCCGAGTCCTATCGCGACCACAGGTCCGACACCGTGCAGGTCCATCAGCTGTGACCCGCGGGCCTTGACCAAGAGCTTGAGTTCGGTGGTGGCCTTCTTTATCTTCTTCTCGACCGTGATCAGATCGGCGAGCTCGTCGGCCGCGATCCGGCGGTGGGTCTTCCCGGCGACGTCGCGAGGACGCACCGACGCGAGGATTGCCTTGGCCTGACCGGCGGTGAGGTCCTTTTGGCCGTGCCGGGGACCAGCTCTGCCAGCAGCCGATGGAGCCGGTTCACGGTCTGGACCCGGAGCCGGGTGAGTTCCTCGCGGCGGTCGCACAGCATCCGCAGGGCTTCGAGCTCACCATCGGCGCGCAGCACCCGCAAGGTCTTCGTCCGCACCGCGACGACAGCGATGGAGTGCGCATCGCGGGCGTCGGTCTTGCGGTTGTGGCCGGTGTCGAACAGTCGGACCCTGGCGGCGAGCTTGGCCGGCACGTCCACGACGTGCTCGCCGGCTTCGAGCAGACGTTGCGCCAGGGGGTGGCCGGCGCCGTTGGATCCCTCGATCGCCCAGATCCGGTCGGGCCAGTTCTTCGCGTAGGCGCGCATCGCGGTGTAGCCGGCCTGGTCGGTGGTGAAACGGCCAGAGCCCAGCAGCTTCCCGTGTCGGTCGACGACCTCGATGGTCGCCGACAGTTTGTGGGGATCGACCCCGATGATCACTTGCGTCATAGCGTTCTCCTGCCTGAGTCGTGCCGATAGGGACGGCGAGGTGGGCAGTGCTACTACGAGCTGGGCAGTCCCCTTTCGAGCCACGCCTCGTCACGGTGCCCGACAGGCTGCAGACCGAAAGAGAGCCACACCAACACTCGGTGGGCAGCCGCGTGGAGAGCCTCCCGCCGGACACCTGGACCGAGTCTGGCCAGACGCCGGTCCTACCGCAATCGTCTAGTAGCCGCGATCAAGCACGTGGCTAGGGTGAACTCTCGGCGGAAGTTCGCGCCTAGTCTGCGACGCTCGCGCTGATTCCGATGATGTCGAAGTCGCCCTTGTCATCGGTGATCTTGATAGTCGCGTTCCCGAACCCTCCGGCGGCAAATTCCACGTCGCAGGTCGTCTCGTCCCCTAGCCTGCTGCTGATCCTGTCTGGGCAGGTCACGCTCGTGAAGGAGTCTCCGAGAGAGTTGCTTTCCGCGAACTTCTGAGCAAGGCGCTTCTCGACTGTGCCGGGGTTCAGGTCGCGCGAACCCTTGTCAGTCTTGCTCACGGCAGGGGTCTGGTCCGGATCGCCGTTGGGCTTACCGTCGTCGCCGACGCCACAGGCAGCGATGACAACGAACGCGATCGTTACAATCGAGTATCGTGCGATCAGCATGGCCAAGACGATAGCCGACACAGATCTCAGAAATGCAGAGCCGTCGCCGCGGCCTGAAGCGCGACTGACAGTGGCCGAACCGAGGGTAGCGGGCGGCCACCCGTCGGCAGGCCGCTGCACCGGCAACCCGTCGTTGGTTACGCTCTCGTTCCGCCGCGTGTGCTCGTCCGGCGCACCTCGTAGTCGCGCCTCACTCCGCCGCTTTAGGCGTGCGAATCTGTATCTGCGGAATGTGGAACCTCAGCGATTCGCGCCCAGGTGAACAGCATGCTTTTCACCTCGTCGTCGGGCACCTGGAAGCCCTGCAGCCTCAAAACTTGAGATGTTGCGACAGCCGCGGCGAGCGGAGCCGCCATGAGGCGCAGCGCGGCATCGGTGGAGCTGATGCCAATCTGGCCGCGGTAGACCTCACCTTGCCCGGTCTCAGCCGTCCCAAGGAGTGGCCGAACGTAGGACGTGAGCCCATCCACTCGGGAATGAGCGACCGAAGACAGCAAGGAAAAGTATGTGGCTCCCAGACCCGTGGTGTTCGAAACCACTTCATCGCAAAGTTTCGTTGCCGACGGGTGCCGAGTCTCGAGGTACGTCGGCCTTCCTCGGTCCTTCTCGTCCCGGACATCGAACCCATGCAACCTCGCCGCGGAGACGAATCGGTTCACCATCGTGGCGTGCGCCTGTCTGGCGCTATCGAATCCGGGATCGTCCGTGTGACGCGTGAGGAGGGCAGTCATGTCGTGCGCTCCGACGAGCCGCAGGTTCACCCACCGCCGCACGCGCTCGCGCTGCCCCATATCCGGCTCAGAGAGGTAAAACGCGAGGGCGAACGCCTCCAGCGCGCCACGGGACACCGTCGACAGGGCAAGGACGACTCCCGGGGAGGGGAGCAAGCGAGCTAGCGCTTCCAGATGGTCGAGCCCTGAAGCGATCGCGTGCCGGGTCGTGGACCAGGCTTCTCGGCTTGGCTGCTCTGCCCACTCGCCAGCAAGTTCCTCTGGGTCGGACTCGATCTGGGCCGGCGAGCCGTCCATCCAGATACCCGCGTCCATAGCTGACGCGGCTGCCTCAGAGAACAAGGTCAGGGATCGTGCGAGGTCGGCGAACGGGTCCGATGACATGGTGTTCAGTCTGCATGCGGTTTCGATATCTGTATCCGACAACTGAGATCCGATGCCGTACCTGTCACGGACCGTACGTCTTTCCGCCGCCGAAGGGCGGCTCAAATAGCGACAGCTTCAAAGACGGGTGGAAGACCGCAGCCGCGACGGCTTGGAGACCAGTCGCTGGAGGCCCCACACTGTCACGCGCCACAAGGCTTCGCGGACGATCGAACCGCTCATCTTGGACTCGCCGCGCTCGCGCTCGACGAATGTGATCGGCACCTCGGCGACTGTCATACCGGCACCGAGCACCCGCCGCGCCATGTCGATCTGGAAGCAGTAGCCCTGCGAGGCCACCTCGTCGAGCGGCAGCGCTCGAGCGTCTGCCGGCGGAACGCCCGAAATCCCCCGGTCGCGTCCTTGATCGGGATGCCGAGCATGAGGCGGGCGTAGAACGTACCTCCGCGGGAGAGCAGCCTCCGGTGCCACGGCCAGTTGACGACTCCGCCGCCGTCAACCCACCGTGAGCCGAGCACCAGGTCGGCGCCGGCGGCGCTGGCGTCGAGGAGCTTGCCGAGGTCCTCCGGGCGGTGCGAGCCGTCGGCGTCCATCTCGACCAGCACGTCATAGCCGCGCTCGATGCCCCACGCGAACCCGGCGCGATATGCCGAACCGAGACCCTGCTTGGAGCTGCGGTGCAGGACCTCGACGCTCGGAGTTGGTCTCGGCGAGCCGGTCGGCGATGTCGCCCGTGCCGTCAGGAGAACCGTCGTCGGCAATCAGCACGTCGACGTCAGGCTGCGCGCTGTGCAGGTGCTCGACGATCCAGCCGATGTTCTCGGCTTCGTTGTACGTCGGAATCACGACGAGAATGCGCGCGCTCACGGTTTCAGCTGTCCTTCTGTCGGGTGCCGAACCACCATGCTCCCAGCCCGAGCACCACCAGGAGGTACTCGAGCGGCGCGCCGATGACCAGCGCGGGAGTCTTGCCGGATGCGAGCGTGACGTCGGCGCTGACCGTCGCCGGTTCGTGCATCGGTGCGCGTTCGACACTGCGACCCTGGGGATCGACGACGCCGGAGATGCCGTTGGTCGACGGCACGACGACCCAGCGCCCGGTCTCGATCGCGCGCAGCCGCGAGATGTCCCACTGCTGCTCGGGCTGCGAGGTGTTCGTGAATGCTGCGTTGCTGGTCTGGACGACGATCATCTGCGCACCGCCTTGGACTGCGCGGCGGGTCACCCCGTCGTACGCGATGTCGTAGCAGATCGTGTCGCCGATCTCGGTGTCGCCGATCTTCAGGGCGCCTGGCGCGTCGCCGGCGAGCATGTCGCGCGGGATGTCACGGGCGAGCCGGTTGACGAAGAACCCGGCCTGCTTGCGCCACGGCACGTACTCGCCGAACGGCACGGGCTTGAGCTTGACGTAGCGCTCCCCCGGGCCGTTCGCGGTCCAGACCACGCCGGCGTTGTACGCCGTGGAGCTGGTCGGCCCGTCGAAGATGCCGCCGACCAGGATCGGTGCGCCGATGCGGGCCGAGAGGGCCTGGATGCGTTGCTTGACCGGCTCGTCGAAGTACGGATCGGTGTCCGTCGAGTTCTCGGGCCACAGCACCATGTCGGGCCGGGGCACTTCGCCGGCGTCGATCTTGTCGGCGAGCTTGTCGGTCTCTGCGGCGTGCAGCTTGAAGATCTCGCCGATCGGCCAGGTCAGGAAGACCCCGGGCACATTGCCCTGCACGAGTGCGACCTGACGTGTGCCGTCAGCGCCCGCGATGCCGGTCGGCAGGACCGCTCCGACCCCAGCGACGGCGACCACGCCGGCAACGGCGAGGAGCTTTCGACGCCAGCCGGTCGAGGTTGCCACGACCACCAGCAGACTGGCGACGAGGAACAGCACGGCGCTCGTGCCGGGCATCGCGAGCAGGCGGGCGTACGCCTCGAACGGAGTGTCGATCGACGTGTGCGCGATCCGGCCCCACGGGAAGCCCGTGAACGGGAAGCGGCCGCGAGCCCACTCCCCCAGGACCCACACTCCAGCACCCCAGAGCGGCCACCAGCGCAGCCGGGCCGACGCCCGCAGGGCCAGCATGATCGGGATGAAGAACAACGTCTCAGCGAGGACCAGCCCGACGTAGGCGCCGTGGCTGACCGCATTCATCCACCAGATCAGCGGGCCCATGAACGACACACCGTAGAGCGCACCGGTCAGCATGACCGTACGTTTGCGGGCGTCCCGCAGGGCGTGAGTCAACCAGATCAAGCCGGCGACCGCCACAACCATGGCGAACGGCAGGCCGACGGGATCAAAGTTGAGCGACGACAGCACGCCCAGCACGATGGCTGCGGGCCAGGCGACCCGCCCGCCAACGCTGGGTGTCACAGGACGACGAGCTCGCGGGGCGTGTTGTTGAGCACTTCGAGACCATCGGCGGTGCACACGGCGATGTCCTCGATGCGGGCGCCGAACCGGCCCTCGAAGTAGATCCCCGGCTCGATCGAGAACGCCATGCCCGCCTCGAGGACCAGGTCGTTGCCCTCGACGATGTAGGGCTCCTCGTGCGTCTCCTGGCCGATGCCGTGGCCGGTGCGGTGGATGAACAGGTCCCCGAACCCGGCGTCGGCGATCAGCGTGCGCCCGATGGTGTCGATGGACTCCGCGGTCACTCCGGGTCGGGCGTGCTCGCGTTGGGCCTGCTGAGCGGCTTCCAGCACCGCGTACGCCTCGGCGTAGGCGGCTGGGACCGTTCCGCCGGCCAGGTAGTTGCGCGTCGAGTCGGAGCAGTAGCCAGCAGCGTTGGTGCCACCGATGTCGACGACGACCGGATCACCCTGCTCGATCACCCGATCGGAGAGCTCGTGATGCGGCGACGCGCCGTTGGGCCCGGAGCCGACGATGACGAAGTCGACCGTCTCGTGCCCTTCCTCGAGGATCGCGCGGGCGATGTCGGCGCCGACCTCACGCTCGGTGCGGCCGGGACGCAGCCACTCGCCCATCCGGGAGTGCACCCGGTCGATCGCCAACCCGGCCTCACGCAGGGCGTCGACTTCGTCGGCGTCCTTGCGGATGCGCAGCTGCTGGACGATGTCGCCGCCGAGAACCTGGCGAGCCTGGGGAAAGCTGTCCCGGAACGCAAAGACCCGTGAGGCCCACATGTGGTCGTCGACCCCGATCGTGCCGGCGTCGCCCACGAGCGAGGCCACCAGGGCGTACGGGTCATCGGTCTCGTTCCACGACTCGATCTGCACGTCGACGCCTGAGGCAAGAGCGGCCGGCTTCTCGAGCGTCGGCACGACGAGGGACGGTTCACCGTGGGCCGGCAGCACCAGGCACGTCAATCGCTCCAGTGGGAGCGCCACATATCCCGTCAGGTAGCGAAGGTCCGCCCCCGGCGTGATCAGGAGGGCGTCGATGCCCTGCGATGCGGCCAGTTCCTGTGCCTTGCGCCATCTGCTCACGAGAAGACGATACCCGTGGCACTCCAGCGTCGACCCCGGCACGTCGCTCAGCAGATGACAGGTGGCGCGGCCCGACCTAGGGTGTGATCACCAACACATTTTCGATCGGGGGATCCCATGCGCAGAACCCTGCCAGCGATCGCTGCCGTCTCCTTGACGGCCAGCCTTCTCGTCGCCGGACCGGCAACGGCCAAGAGCCAGCCGAAGCCGGTGGACACCAGCAAGCTGACCAAGGCCGTCACCGTCAACGGCCAGCTCAAGACCTTGCGACAGCTTCAGGTCATCGCCGACCGCAACGACGGCAATCGTGCGTCCGGCCTGCCGGGCTACGACGCCTCGGCCGACTACGTGGCAGCCGAGCTCAAGAAGGCCGGCTACAAGGTGACTCGTCAGAAGTTCACCTTCCCGTTCAGCCGAGACCTCGAGCCCGCCACCCTGACGCAGTTGACGCCGAGCCAGCGGACGATTGAGACGCACGCGTTCGACTACTCCGGCAGCGGTGACGTGACCGGTGCCCTGACCAACATCGACCTGGTGATCCCGCCGAACAGCGTGCCCAGCAGCACCACGTCCGGTTGCGAGCCAGGGGACTTCCCCGCAGCAGGTGCCGATCCTGCCGTCGCGTTGATCCAGCGCGGCGCCTGCGACTTCGGCGTCAAGGCGGCCAACGCCGAGGCGGCGGGCTATGACGCCGTCATCATCTTCAACGAGGGCCAGGAGGGGCGTCAGGAGCTGCTGACCGGCACGCTCGGCAACTCCCGTGGGGATCCCCGTCGTCGGGGCCTCGTACGCCGACGGCGTCGCGCTGAGCGAGGGAGGCACGGTCCGGGTCACCGCCAAGACCGAGGTCGACCTCGAGCGCGAGACGAGCAACATCATCGCCGACCTGCCTGCCAAGACCAAGAACCCGGACCAGGTCGTCGTCGTGGGTGCCCACCTCGACAGCGTCCCCGAGGGACCGGGCATCAACGACAACGGCACCGGCACCGCAGGCATCCTCGAGATCGCCAAGCAGTACACCAAGACGAACACCGACAACAAGGCCCAGCGCCCGGTCCGGTTCGCCTTCTGGGGTGCCGAGGAGAAGGGGCTGCTCGGTTCGTACCACTACGTCGAGAGCCTGACCGACGCCGAGCGCGCCAAGATCTACGCGAACCTCAACTTCGACATGATCGGCTCGCCCAACTTCGTCCGCTTCGTCTACGACGGAGACGGGTCGAACGGCGACGCCGGACCTGCCGGCTCGGCGCAGATCGAGAAGGTGTTCCTCGACTACTTCGCCAAGAAGGGCCTCGCCACGGAGCCGACGGACTTCGACGGGCGTTCCGACTACGGGCCGTTCATCGAGGTCGGCATTCCCGCGGGTGGCTTGTTCAGCGGAGCCGAGGGCGTCAAGACTCCGGAGCAGGCGACGATCTACGGCGGCACAGCCGGCGAATGGTACGACCCGTGCTACCACCAGGCGTGTGACGACATCACCAACCTGAGCACGACGGCGATCGACCAGCTCGGGGATGCTGCGGCCCATTCCGTGGCGGCCCTCACGCTGTCGAAGACCGGGCTGTACGGCGACGCGAAGCGCAAGAAGATCGCGGCGAAGAAGTCCGGAACGCTCAAGGGCCACGGGCACGCACCGGCTCGCTGAGTCGGCGGTCCCACGGTCGGCGCCACCACCCCGCGGGTGGTGGCGCCGATGTGTGCGTTCGGCCGCGGTGTGAGTCCGGCGACTGCCATGATGTGGCCACTGTTCGATGTGAGAGGCGATTGCCGTGCTGCTGCTCAACGGAGTTCTGGGCCTGATCGTGCTGGCCCTGTGGATCTTCTGCGTGCTCGACGTGATCTCGACCAACGAGGACGCCTGCCGCAACCTCGGCAAGACCCTCTGGATCATCCTCGTGTTGTTCTTCCCGCTCGTCGGCTCGATCGCCTGGCTCGTCGCAGGACGACCTCAGTCGACGGCGACGGCGTCGATGCCCTACAAGGGCAACCATGGTCATCCGTCGCTCCCCGACTACGGCCGGCGTGATCATGCCGGTGCCGCGAACCCAGACGACGACGAGGCCTTCCTGCGTGGCCTGCGCGCACGTGCCGAGGAGCAGCGCATGATCTATCGCGAACAGCGGCGCGAGCTCGAAGAGGGCGACAGCACCGCCACGTGATGACCGCGCCGCACTAGGCTCGCCCCATGGCAAACGGTCGACTGCTCCTCCTCGACAGCGCAAGCTTGTACTTCCGGGCCTTCTTCGGGGTTCCGGACTCTCTGAAGGCTCCAGACGGCACAGTCGTCAACGCGTTGCGCGGGATTCTCGACTTCACCTCGACGCTGACCACGCAGTACCAGCCCGAGGCGATCGTCGCGTGTTGGGACGACGACTGGCGGCCGCAGTGGCGCGTCGACCTGATCCCGTCCTACAAGACGCAGCGGCTCGACGTCGAGGGTGGCGAGGCCGATACGACTGGCGGCCTGCTGGGTCCGCAAGTTCCTCTGATCGCCGAGGCGTTCGCCCTGCTGGGCATACCCGTCGTGGGTGCGGCTGACGCCGAGGCTGACGACATCATCGGCACCTTCGCCTCGACCTGGGATGGGCCCGTCGACATCGTCACGGGTGACCGTGACCTGTTCCAGCTCGTCGACGATGCGCGAGGCGTACGCGTCCTCTACGTGGCTCGAGGGGTGTCCAAGCACGACGTCGTCGACAACGCGTGGCTCCGCGCCAAGTACGGCATCGATGCTGCCCAGTACGTCGACTTCGCCGTGATGCGAGGCGATGCGTCGGACGGGCTGCCGGGCGTCGCGGGCATCGGCGACAAGACCGCTGCGGTGCTGCTCAAGGAGTTCGGCGACATCGACGGCATCCTCGAGGCTGCGCATGACCGGTGGTCGTCGATCAAGCCGCGCGTACGCCAGTCGTTGCTCGACTCGGTCGACTACATCACCGCTGCGCGCACGGTTGTCGCGGTCAATCGGGAGGCCTGCGACTTCGAGGTGCTGACCGCTCCCGTGCAGGAAGAGGCGTTCCGCGTATTCGGCGAGACCTGGGGCCTCGGCGGGGCCACGGACCGCGCCCTGATAGCCCTGGCGGCCGGATCTAGCTCGTGATGCTGGTGTAGGCCACCACCCCGCGACGCAGCAGGTCGAGCGATTCGCGGGCGGTGTCCCGCAGCGCCCCTGGACCGGCGGCGTCGGCGATCTGTGCGACCACGTCGATCAGCTGCTTCATCGCACGTACGAAGTCACCGGCAGCCAGGTCCATCTGTCCCAGAACGTCGTCGAGCGATGCCCCCATGCTCCATTGCCAGACTGCATGCGCGAATCCGAAGTCGGGCTGGTGCAGGAACCGGACCCGGTGCTCGCGCTCGAGGCGTTGCAGGTCGGTGCACAGATGGGTCATGGTGTCCGCGACGACCCGCACCGGCTCGGTGGGAAAGCGCGGTGCTGGGGCGTCGTCAGCATTGCGGGACTCGAACGTCAGCCCGCTCACGACAGCGGCGAACTCGGCCGCCTCGAGACCGTCCCAGACTCCCCCGCGCAGGCACTCGCTGACCAGCAGGTCCAGCTCGCTGTAGAGCCGCTGCAAGCGTTTGCCGTCGTCCGTGACCAGGTCGCCGTCGAGGTAGCCGAGCACGTCCAGGACCTCGCAGACACGGTCGAACTGGCGCGCGACCGTGTTCGTACGTGACTCGATCCGGCCGCGCTGGTTGGCCGTGTCCCGCTCGAGCTTGAAGTAGCGCTCGGCCCAGCGGGCGTGCGACTCACGGTCGGGGCAGCTGTGACACGGATGGTTGCGCAGCTTGTCGCGGATCGAGGCGATCCGCGGATCCTCCCGAGAGACGTTCTCGCGGTAGGGCTTGTCCTGTCGCCAGGCGACGCCTTCGGCCCGGTTGCGCAGCTGCGACGCCAGATCGCGGCGTGACTGTGGGTTGCGGGCGTTGAACGACTTGGGGATGCGCATCGTCGTGATGGGCGACACCGGGGTGTTGAAGTCGACCATCGCGAGGCGCCGGGCATGCCGGTTGGCGGTCAGCACCATGGGTCGCGGGCCGTCGCTGTCGGTCGTCCGCCCGGGATCGAGCACGACCGCGAGGCCAGCCCACCGACCAACGGGAACGTTGATGACATCGCCAGGCTTCAGCTTGACCAGCGACTCGACCACGTCCTGGCGATCAGCGGCGCGGCGGGCCTTGGATCCGGACGCCTCGATGTCGCTGAGCTCACGCCGCAGCGCGGCGTACTCCATGAAGTCGCCCTTGTCGCACTCGACGCGCTCCCGGTAGCCCTCGAGCGCCTCATCGGCCTTGCGGATCTGCTTGGCGAGGCCGACAACGGCGCGGTCGGCCTGGAACTGCGCGAACGACTGCTCGAGCAACTCCCGGGCGATCGTCCGGCCGACCTGGCCAACCAGGTTGACCGCCATGTTGTAGGACGGCTGGAACGACGAGTTGAGCGGGTAGGTGCGTGTGCTGGCAAGCCCTGCGACCTGCTTGGGATCGAGTCCGGGCTGCCAGAGCACGACGCCGTGTCCCTCGATGTCGATGCCACGGCGTCCTGCGCGGCCCGTGAGCTGCGTGTACTCCCCCGGCGTGATGTTGGCGTGCGTCTCACCATTCCACTTCGACAGCTTCTCGATGACGACAGAACGCGCCGGCATGTTGATGCCAAGGGCCAACGTCTCGGTCGCGAAGATGATCTTGACCAGGCCCTCGCTGAACAGCACCTCGACGCACTCCTTGAACGTCGGCAGCATGCCGGCATGGTGCGAGGCGATGCCGCGCACGAGGGCGTCGCGGAACTCGTAGTAGCCGAGAACGTGCAGGTCGTCCTCGGGCAGGTGTGCGCAGGTCGCGTCCACGACGGCGGCGATCTCGGCCTGCTCGTCCGGTGTCGTCAGCGTCAGTCGGGCGTCGAGGCACTGCTTGACCGCGGCATCGCAGCCGACCCGGCTGAAGATGAAGCAGATCGCCGGCAGGAGGCCCTCGGCGTCCAACCGCTCGACGACCTCGACCCGGCTGGCGGTGCGGTGCCGGCTTCGGGGCCGCTTGCCGCCCTTGCCCGGTCGGCCCTTGTGCATACGGGTGAACTGCCAGTCGTCGCGGGCGATGCGGGTCAGGGCCTGGTTGACCTCGACGCCCTGGTCATCTGCGCTCGACTCGAACAAGGGGAACATCTTGCGGCCCACCAGCACGTGCTGGTGCAAGGGCACGGGCCGGCGCTCCTCGACGATTGTCACGGTGTCGCCGCGCACCTCGGTCAGCCAGTCGCCGAACTCCTCGGCGTTGGACACCGTCGCCGACAGCGAGACGACGGAGACCGACTCGGGCAGGTGGATGATGACTTCCTCCCACACGGCGCCGCGCATGCGGTCGGCGAGATAGTGCACCTCGTCCATCACGACATACCCGAGCGTGTCGAGCGTGCGCGAGCCGGCGTAGAGCATGTTGCGCAGGACCTCGGTCGTCATCACGACGACCGGCGCCTCGCCGTTGATCGTGTTGTCGCCGGTCAGCAAGCCGACGTTCTCGGCGCCGTGGCGGGCGACCAGGTCGGCATACTTCTGGTTGGAGAGCGCCTTGATGGGGGTCGTGTAGAAGCACTTGCGCCCGGTCTCGAGGGCCAGATGCACCGCGAACTCACCGACCAGCGTCTTGCCCGACCCCGTGGGCGCGGCGACCAGGACACCGTGGCCGTCCTCGACAACCTTGCAGGCCTCGACCTGGAAGTCGTCGAGCTCGAACGCGTAGTGGCCACGGAACGCAGCCAGGTGCGGATAGGCCCGGGTGGCGCGGGAATTGGCGTACTTCTCGGCCGGGGAGGTCATATGTCCAGACTACGCGCGGCGGGGTGATCTGCCGGTCACGGCGCGGGCGGTGCGAAGACCCGGAGTGCGCCGGGCTGCACGGTCGTCGTCATCGGCAGCGGGCCGAGCCGCTCACCATCCCCGTATGCCACGATGCCCGGCGACGACAACGTCACCTCGCGCACCAGGTGACGCTCGAACTCGGGCATCGTGATGTGGGTGCCCTTGTAGAGCTTGGGAAACACGCGGATGAGCTTGGCCTTGCTGACCGGGTTGATGACCACGACGTCGAGCAGCCCGTCATCCAGCGATGCGCCCTCGCAGATGCGGATGCCCCCGCCGAACGACGGCCCGTTGCCGACCGCCACCAGCATGGCCTCGCGCTCGATGGTCCGGCCGTCGAGTGTCAGCGTGAACTCCAGTGGCTCGAACTTGCGCAGCTCGGCGAGGATCGCGATGTTGTAGCGCATGTTGCCGCGCGGCCACGTCATGGCGTTGGCTCGCTCGTTGACCTTGGAGTCGAAGCCGGACGCGATGACCGTGGCGACGTAGGCCTCCCCCGTGCGCGCCAGGTCGATCGTACGGACGGCACCGGCGACGATCAGGTCGACCGCGGCATTGACGTCCTTGACCGGTATGCCGAGCGAACGAGCGGTGTCGTTGCCGGTGCCGGCCGGGATCAGCCCGAAGGCCAGATCGGTGTCGGCCACGTGGTCGAGCACGCCATGGAGCGCTCCGTCACCCCCGACGACGATGACTCCGTCGAGGCCCGCGTCGATCGCCTGCTTGAGCTGGTCACGGGCCGCCGGGGCGTTCTCACCCTGGATCCGGGTCGTGACATGCCCCGCATGACCGAGCCGCTCAGCGGCTTGCGCCGCGATGGCCTCACCCCGGCGCTTGCCGGAGGTCGGGTTGACGACGAGCGCGTAGTGCATGCCAGAAGCGTAGGGCTAATCGTCGAGCGGGGAGAGCTCATCGTCGGCGAGCTCGTCTGGGGCGGCCTTCGACTTCTTGCGGTCGGTCAGCCTGGCGATGACCTCGGCGATCAGGTAGAGCACCGTCATGGGCACGGCCAGGAACAGCATCGACAGGGGGTCCGTGCTGGGGGTCGCGATCGCGGCGAAGATGAAGATCCCGATGATCGTCCATGGCCGGGACGAGGCGAGCTGCCGGCCGCTCACGATGCCGAGGCGGTTGAGCAGGATCACGACGAGCGGGATCTCGGCCGCGACGCCGAACACGAGCATCATCCGCACGATGAAGTCGAAGTACTCCGCGCCGGTGATCAGGTTGTCGACGCCCTCTGGCACGAACCCGATCAGGACGTCGATCGCTTTGGGCAGCACGACGTACGCCAGCGCAGCACCGCCGACGAAGAGTGGCGCGCCTGTGGCCGTGAGGAGAGCAGCCCAGCGCTTCTCGTTGCGGTGCATCGCCGGGAGGATGAAGGCCCACGCCTGCCAGAGCCATACCGGGCTCGAGAGCAGGATGCCGGCGACGAGCGAGATCTTCAGCTGGAAGGTGAAGGCCCCGCCGATGCCGGTGATGACGATCTCCGAGTCGATGCCGCGCTCCTTGAGCAACGGTTTGATCTCGTTGTAGGGGTGGGTCAGGAACTCGAGGATCGAGTCGTAGAACACCCAAGCGATGATCGTTCCGATGAAGATCGCCAGGATCGCGCGGACGAGCCGGTTGCGAAGCTCGCGCAGATGATCCATGAGCGGCATCGTGCCGCCCGGAGCCGGGGGCTTGCCGCGCCGAAGCGCCAAGCGTCAGCCCTGTTCGGTCTTCTTGTCGGGCTCGGTGGCCTTGACCGACTCGAGGGAGGCGGGCTTCGTCACGTCGTCGTCATCGTCATCGTGCAGCCCCTTGACCTCGGTCTTGAAGATGCGCAGTGCCTTGCCCGAGCCGCGGGCGAGCTCAGGAAGCTTCTTGGCGCCGAAGAGCAGGATGACGACGGCGAGAACGAGAAGGATCTCGGTTGTACCAAGGTTCGGCATGGCAACTCCTAGAGGAACGGTTCACTGTTCATCGTACGCGGCCAAGGCTGCACGAGCGTCGTCAACCACCTGTGAACGCAATAAGTCTGGTTCGACAACAGTCACCGACCCGGCGTTGCGCAGCACGAGGCGCCGCAGCCAGGCCCAGTCCGCACCGTAGAGCTTCGCCCGCCAGACTCCGTCGGAGTTCTGCTCCAGCAGGTCGACCTGGTAGTACTCGGTCAGCCAGTGCGCCCGAGGATGCAGGTCGACCAGGGCGTACGGGGTCTCCTCGCCGACCGTGAAGATGCCGTCGGAGAGGTCGCGTTCCTGGACGTCGTGGTCCTCGGCGTCGATCTCGGTGACCTGCGCGTCGATGACCCGGTCCAGCCGGAAGAACCTCAGGTCCTGGGCTCGGAGGCACCAGGCCTCGAGGTAGAGCTTGCCCTGCTCGGTGAACAGCCGCCGGGGGTCGACGGCGCGGTCTGACTGCTCGTCGCGCGCCACGGTCGCGTAGGTCAGCTGCAGACGCTTGCCGTTGGCCAGCGCATGCACGATCGACGAGTGGATCGTCGGGTCGACCTCGTCGAGCAGCACGTCGACGGGTGGCGCGGTGTCGCCGACGGCGCTCTCGAGCTTGGCGAGGGCGCTGTCGATCACCGTGAGCTCCGAGCCGCTGGCGGACGCGCGGAGCGTGCGGAGGGCCACGATCAGCGCCACGCCCTCGCGAGCGCTGATGCGCAGCGGGCGGGTCATGAACTCGGCGTCGCGGATGTGCACGACACCGTCCTCCTCGAGCGCCGTGAGGTCGAAGTCGATGAGCTCGCCGGCGTACTCCCCTGTGCCGGTGTACATCAGCAGCCGCAGGTCGTCGCGGATGACCTTGGGCGAGACGCCGAACTCGGCGGCGACCTCGTTGACCGGGATCCCGTCATTGCCTTGCAGGTAG
Source organism: uncultured Actinomycetota bacterium (assembly GCA_963790145.1). Lineage (GTDB taxonomy): Bacteria > Actinomycetota > Actinomycetes > Propionibacteriales > Nocardioidaceae > Aeromicrobium. Next base: position 93,660 of record CAWBNN010000001.1, read on the forward strand.
GGCACCAGGGCCAACATGCGCACCACCTGCTGGCGCGATCTGCTCATGCCGTGACCTCGACGGTGCCGCGCGCGGCTGCCTTGAGTCGTTCGATGACGGTCTCGCGGACGTCCGGAGGCGACACCACGACGACGTCGGGCCCATAGGACGCGACTTCGGAGGCGAGCTCCCAGCGGGACGAGTAACGGATCTCGACCTCGTCGATCTCATCGCTCAGCGGCGTGATCTTCTCGGCCAGGCGGCGGAGTGACTGCCCGCGGCCGGCACGGATCCGCAGGACCGCTGCGACGTCTGACTCCGGTGGGAACAGGTCGCGGGCGATGTCCTTCATGTCGATGCCCTCGGGTACGTCGTAGGAGCCGGGAGCGCCCATCGTCTCGACCTCGCCGATCACGCGCGACAGCCGAAAGAGGCGGGCTTCCTCGCGATCGAGGTCATATCCCCCGACATACCAACGGTCGTGCCACGAGATGATGCCCCAGGGCAGCAGGTGCCGCTCCATCGGCTCACGGCCAGGGCGGGCATAGACGAACGAGACCGGGATGCGTCTCGTGACGGCCTCCCACATCGAGTCGAACGACGGTTCGTCGGTCGACAGCCTGGGCTCGGCCATGCGCAGGACGCTCGTGTCGACGTCGACCCCGATCGCCTTGAGCTTGACCAGTGCGGTGGTCGACTCGCTCGCCAGACCGGCGTGCTCCCAGACCTGGGTCGCCAAGCCGATCACGGCTGCCTCCTCGCGGGTCAGCGCGAGATCGGGCAGCTCGGCCTCGTCGCGACGAATGCGGTAGCCCGGCTCGTCGTTGAAGTACTTGTCGTTCTGGCCCATCTCGACAGTGATGCCGAGCTCGCGCAGCTCCTCCTTGTCGCGCTCGAACTTGCGGTCGAACGCCTGCGGCGTCGAGTCGCGATAGTCGGCGATCGACTCGCGAATCTGGTCCTTCGTGAGGTACTGGCGACTGACCAGCAACGCGAAGATGAGGTTCATCAACCTCTCGGTCTTGCGTTCGGCCATGTCAGGAGGATGTCAGGAAGCGTCGAGCAAGTCGACTGCGAAGATCAGCGTGTCGCCCTTGCCGATCTTGCTGCCCTCGGGCGGCGAGTCGCCGTAGGCCGTGTCTGCCGGGCAGACGATGACCACGCGGCTGCCGACCTTCTGCCCGATCAGGGTGTTGTTCCAGCACTTGATGAGCCCTTCGCCGCCGATCTGGAACGATGCGGGCTGCTTGGACCACGACTCGTCGAAGACCGGACCGGTGGGATAGACCTGACCGACGTACTGGACCGTCAGGGCCTGGCCCTTCTTGACCGTGTCGCCCTTGCCCTGGATCACGACGTTCGCGCTCTCCTTGGTCTTCTTCTTGTCCATCGACTTGGTCTCGGTGAAGCCGGCCGGGTGCTTGTCAGCGTCGAGCTTGAGCTGCGGCAGGTCGTCCGGCAGCTTCTTGCTGGTGCCGGTGACCTCGGTGGGGACCTTGGCGACGATGTCGAAAAGGAAGACCATCGTGTCGTCCTTCTTGATGTTGTAGGACGGTTGACCCGTCGCACCGAAGCCGTCCTTCGGGGGGATCGCAACGAGGACGCGGCTGCCGACCTTCTGGCCCACGAGTCCCTTGTTGAAACCGTCCAGCATGCCCTGGCCCAGGCTCACCGTGACCGGCTTGCCAGTGGCATACGTGCTGTCGAACTGCTTGCCGGTCGTGCCGTTGACGCCCGCGAGGCTGATCTTGATCGAGTCGCCGGAGGCGACCTTGTCACCGCCACCCTTCTTGACGACCTTGCTCGTGGTCTTGGTGACCTTGAAACCCTTGGCGACAGTCACCTTGGGGTTCTTGGACGAGCTCACCTTGACGTCGTCGAGGCCGCTGCCGCCGGAGTCGCCACCGCCGCATCCAGCGAGAACGAGGCTGGTGGCAGCGACTGTTGCCAGGAGAATTCGACGCACGGGAACGACCTTCGGGATGGGGAATCAGATCGTCGATCATCCTAACGACAGGCGACAAGTCGCCTGTCGTCACATGCCGTCGATCAGCCGCTGCACCCGCTCGTCGTGGGACCGGAACGGATCCTTGCAGAGCACGGTGCGTTGGGCCTGGTCATTGAGCTTGAGATGGACCCAGTCGACCGTGAAGTCGCGTCGTCGTTCCTGCGCCCGCTTGATGAAGTCGCCGCGGAGGCGGGCTCGTGTGGTCTGGGGCGGTATGGACTTGGCCGCGAACACGTCGAGGTCGTTGGTGACGCGGGCGACGGCGCCCTTCTTCTCCAGCAGGTAGAAGATGCCGCGATCGCGACGAATGTCGTGATAGGCGAGGTCGAGCTGGGCGATCCGGGGATCACCCCAGCTGAGTCCGTGGACGTTGCGGTAGCGGTCGAGGAGCTTGTACTTGATGACCCAGTCGACCTCACGCTCGACGAGCGACAGGTCCTCGGACTCGACGGCCTTGAGGGTGCGCTCCCACAGGTCGAGCGCACGCGTGATCGTCGGCGTGTGCAGGCCGTGCTTGTCGACGAACTCGGCCGCCTTGCCGAAGTACTCGGCCTGGATCTCGAGCGCGGACAGCTCGCGGCCGTTGGCGAGCTGCACCTTGCGACGGCCCGTCATGTCGTGGGCGATCTCGCGGATGGCGCGGATCGGGTTGTCGAGCGTCATGTCGCGCATCGACACGCCGCCCTCGATCATGCGGAGCACGAGGTCGGTCGTCGCGACCTTGAGCAGCGTCGTCGTCTCGCTCATGTTGGAGTCGCCGACGATGACGTGGAGCCTGCGGAAGCGCTCGGCATCCGCGTGCGGCTCGTCGCGCGTGTTGATGATGGGCCGGGATCGGGTCGTGGCGCTGGAGACGCCCTCCCAGATGTGCTCCGCACGCTGACTGACCGAGAAGATCGTGCCGCGCGGGGTCTGCTGGATCTTGCCCGCACCGCAGATGATCTGCCGCGAGACCAGGAACGGGATCAGCACGTCGGCGAGTCGGCTGAACTCACCCTGACGACTGACGAGGTAGTTCTCGTGGCATCCGTAGGAGTTGCCGGCCGAGTCGGTGTTGTTCTTGAACAGGTAGATGTCGCCCTCGACGCCGTCGTCGGCGAGCCGCTTCTGGGCGTCGATCATGAGGCCCTCGAGGATCCGCTCCCCCGCCCGGTCGTGCGTCACGAGGTCGACGAGGTCGTCACACTCAGGTGTCGCGTACTCCGGATGGCTGCCGACATCGAGGTAGAGCCGGGCTCCGTTGCGGAGGAACACGTTGCTGCTGCGGCCCCACGACACCACGCGGCGGAAGAGGTAGCGGGCGACCTCATCTGGCGACAGTCGGCGCTGACCCTTGAACGAGCACGTGACACCGTACTCGTTCTCGATACCGAAGATCCGGCGGTCCATGGGTTCAGCCTAGTCGCGCGAGCCAGCCCGTGTGGTGCGGCGCGCGAACGTCATTGACTTGTAGCGAGTTGCGTTCAGCTGGTGAGGGCTGCCACGACGTCGGCATCGCCAAGGCGACGGAACTTGCGGGGCTGCGTGCGCGACCGGGTCAACACGGCAACCTCGAGCGCAGACGCCTCGACCGTGCGGGGTGGAGTGGTGTCCTGGCCAAGGGCCGTCACCGCGACACGAATCGCCTCAGGCAGCGTGAGACCGTCGCGGTAGTGCTCGCCCAGGTAGGTCTCGACCAGCTCGCTCTGCCCGCCCATCACGCCGAAGCCCTGGATGTCGGCGACCGAGCCGTCGTACATCAGCCGGTAGACCTGATCCTGGGATGCGTCGTCGCCGAGCTCGCCGACGAAGATCTCGACCTCATAGGGCTTCTCGCCACCGGACGAGAAGATCGTGCCCAGTGTCTGGGCGTACGCATTGGCGAGCCCGCGTGCGGTGACGTCTCGGCGATCGTAGGAATAGCCGCGCAGGTCGGCGAGGCGTACGCCGGCGATGCGGAGGTTCTCGAACTCGTTGTAGCGCCCGACCGCGGCGAAGCCGATGCGGTCGTAGATCTCGCTGATCTTGTGCAGCGCCTGGGACGGGTTCTCCGCGACGAACAGGATGCCTTCGTCGTACTGGACCACTGCGACGCTGCGGCCCCGGGAGATGCCCTTGCGGGCGAAGTCCGCCCGGTCCTTCATCAGTTGCTCGGGCGAGACGTAGAACGGTTGCGTCATTGGTTCGGTCCTCTCACGTCAGGGGGGCCGAGGGGCCGTCGGGACGACCCATGCGGGCGGCGATGACCTGGTCGGCGATCGCGGCCGTCTCGTCTTCGGAGTAGGCGCGATAGCCGTTGGCCGTGATGGCACCGACCATCGGGAAGATGCGGCGGGCCAGGTCGGGGCCACCGGTTGCGGTGTCGTCGTCGGCGGCGTCGTAGAGAGCCTGGATCGTGGCGGTCACCGCGTCCGTCTCGGTCATGCCCTCGCGGTAGAGCTTCTTGAGGGAACCTCGCGCGAACGTCGAGCCGGAACCGACGGAGTGGAACGCCCGCTCCTCGTTGCGGTTGCCGGTGACGTCGAAGGCGAAGATGCGCCCGACGCCGGCATCGAGGTCGTACGCGGCGAACAGCGGGACGACAGCAAGGCCCTGCATCGCCATGCCGAGGTTGTTGCGGATCAACGCAGCGAGCCGGTTGGCCTTGCCGTCGGTCGACAGGACCGTGCCCTCGATCTTCTCGTAGTGCTCGAGCTCGACCTGGAACAGCCGGGTCATCTCGACGGCGAGCCCAGCCGTGCCGGCGATGCCGACACAGGAGTACTCGTCGGTCGGGAAGACCTTCTGGATGTCACGCTGGGCGATGACGTTGCCCATGGTGGCGCGCCGGTCACCCGCCATGACCACACCGCCGTCAAACGTCGCGGCCACGATCGTGGTGCCATGGGTCACGCCCACGAGGCTTCCCCCATCGGTCGCACGGGCAGAGGGCAGCAGCTCGGGAGCTCTGACGGAGAGGTAATCGGCGAAGGACGCAGTTTCGGACAGTCGAGTGCCGTCAGGCAGCATCACTGTCCGCCCTTCTGCACGAAGCTGCGGACGAACTCCTCGGCGTTCTCCTCGAGCACGTCGTCGATCTCGTCGAGGATCGAGTCGACGTCGTCGTCGAGCTTTTCCTTGCGCTCGGCGTCGACCTCGGTGGTGTCGACCTCTGCCTCGGGTTCGCTCGCCTTGCGGGTGCTCTTGTGCTGCTGTTCGGACATACCCCAACCCTATCCCGGCGAGGCCAGACTCGGCGTGACCTCGCCGTTTCCCTGTCGATGCGGTTGGTCATGTCGATGACGGGTACGACCCTGCACGACACCACGGTTGAGAAGCCAGCCGTGGCGTCAGCGGGCGGGGACCGAGAACGCATTCCAGGAGACGGTCTCCGCCCGCCTCACGCCTCCGGCTACGGCTTGACGTACGAGTTGGCGCGCTCGACGACGCTGCGGACGTACTCGTCGGAGTGGTTGTAGGAGAAGATCGCCTGCGTCCAGCCCTCGCTCGTACGCAGGTCTGCGCCGGAAGCGCACAGGTAGCGCGCGGCTGAGTAGGCCGCGTCGAAGACGTTGTTGGGGTCGGCCCTGTCGTCGTGGCTGCCGTCCGAGCCCCACTTGCGCCACGTCGACGGGATGAACTGCATCGGCCCCACGGCGCGGTCCCACCGGGAGTCGCCATGCCACTTCTGCGACTCCTTGGTCGAGGGAATGCGCGCCATTCCTGACGAGCCGTCGAGGGCCGGCCCGAGGATCCGGCGTGTCGTCGTGCCGTCGGCGCGCAACTGGCTCCCGCGGTAGGTGCCGTGGCCGGTCTCGATCGCGCCGATGCCGGCGAGGGTCGTCCAGCCCACGTGGCAGCTCGGCTGTTCGCGGGCGAGCCGCACGGAGGCAAGCGCGTACGCCTCGAGTGCCACCGTGCCGATGCCGGTCTGCCGGGAGACGTCGGACAGCCAGGTCGCGGCGATGCGTTCGCCCGAAGGCTCCGGTGCAGGCGCGACCGGTTCGGAGACGGGTTTGACCGGGGTCATGGTCGTCGTCGGTGTCGGCGCCGGCGCGGGTTCGGTGCGCGGGTCGGTGGGTGACTCCGCCAGAAGCGCGGCCGACACCAGCAGTCCGATCACCCCGACGAGGGCGGCGAGGGCGATCGCCGCAGTGATGCGGCGTTCGCGGCGGGCGGCCTGATCTGACATGTCACTGGCGGCCCGTGATCGCAGCGAACAGTTCGCTGGCGGTGTTGCTGTTCTCGAACAACCGGCCCACATGCTCAGCGGTGCCGCGCAGGGGCTCCATCGTGGGTATGCGCTGCAGCGAGTCCTGACCCGGCAGGTCGAAGATCACCGAGTCCCACGAGGCAGCCGCGATGTCCTTGGAGAACTTCGCCAGGCACATGCCGCGGAAGTAGGCCCGCGTGTCGTTCGGCGGGTCGGTGACCGCCGCGGCGATCTGCTGCTCGGTGAGCAGCCGGTCCATCCGGTCAGTGCGGATGAGCTGGTGATAGAGCCCCTTGTTGAGCCGGACGTCGTGATACTGCACGTCGACGAGGTGCAGCTTGGCGTGGTCCCAGTCGAGGCCGTCGCGTTCGCGGTAGCGCTCCAGGAGAGCGAGCTTGGCTACCCAGTCGAGCTCGCGTACGCATTCCATCGGATCGCGACTGAGCCGGTCGAGGATGCTCTCCCACCGGCGCAGGACGTCGTCGGTCTGCTCGTCGGACCCTTCGCGGGCGACGAACTCCTTGGCCAGGCGGAGGTACTCCCCCTGCAGCTCCAGCGCCGTCACGGTGCGGCCGTCCTCGAGCTCGACCTTCTGCGTCAACGTCGAGTCGTAGGAGATGTCGTGCAGCGCCGTCACGGGTGCTGACAGGGCGAGGCTGCGGGTCAGGAATCCCGCCTCGATCATCGCCAGGACGATCGACGTCGTGCCGTGCTTGAGGTAGATCGCGGTCTCGGAGCAGTTGGCATCGCCGATGATGACGTGCAAACGGCGGTACTTCTTGGGATCCGCGTGCGGCTCGTCGCGCGTGTTGATGATGGGCCGTTTGAGCGTCGTCTCGAGGCCGACGCCGACTTCGAAGTAGTCAGCGCGCTGGCTGATCTGGAACGCATGGACGCTGCCGTCCTGCTTCTGGCCGACCCGTCCGGCTCCGGTGAACACCTGACGTGACACGAAGAACGGCGTGAGGTGCTCGACGATCTGGTCGAACGGCACGTCACGGCGCATGAGGTAGTTCTCGTGGGCTCCGTATGAGGCGCCCTTGTTGTCGACGTTGTTCTTGTAGAGCACGATCGGCGCGGTGCCGGGGATCTTGGCGGCGAGCTCGGCGCCGAGGCGCATGACGTTCTCGCCGGCCTTCTCCCACAGCACGACGTCGAGCGGGTTGGTGACCTCGGGGCTGGAGTACTCCGGATGCGCATGGTCGACGTAGAGGCGTGCGCCGTTGGTCAAGATGATGTTGGCGAGGCCCATGTCCTCGTCGGTGAGCTGGGACGGATCGGCGACCTCACGACTCAGGTCGAAGCCGCGAGCATCACGCAGCGGGTTCTCCTCCTCGAAGTCCCAGCGGGCGCGACGGGTCAGGCCGTGCGCCGCCGCGTAGGAGTTGACGACGTGCGTCGACGCGACCATGGGGTTGGCGTGGGGCTGACCCTGCACGGCGATGCCGTACTCGACCTCACTCCCCTGTACGCGTCTGACTGTCATGGGGCCAGCCTACGGTCCCCTACGAGTCCCGTCCCGCGAGACTGTCGCCAACCAGTCGTTGGGCGAGCGCCCGTGCGTCGGTCATGGCCTCCGGCTGTCCCCCGGCAGTCAGCTGGACGATGGCGCCTTCGTGCACGAGCGACAGCTGCCGGCCGAGCCGATCGGCACCCGGAACCTCGAGCTCGGTCAGGAGCTGCACGTAGTAGTCGCGGGTCCAGATCTTCTCCTCGGCGATGATCGGAAGTGCCTGGTGGCCGGTGCCAGCCAGCTCGGCGTACGCGTTGACGAATCCGCACCCGCGCGAGTTGGCCGTCATCCAGCTGTCCAGGGCGTCCAGCACGGCCAGGACCCGGTCCGTGCTCGGCTCGGGTTGGTGCTCGTCCACGTACGCCGTCGCAAAGGCGTGCCAACGGTCGCACCGCTGGCGCAGGTAGGCCGTGATGAGCCCGTCCTTGGACCCGAACCGGTCATAGATCGTCTTCTTGGTCGTCCTCGCTTCTTCGGCGATGCGCTCGACGCCGACGGCGCGGAGTCCATGCGCATAGAACAGGCTTTCGGCGGTGTCGAGGATGCGCACCGCCGTTGGCGTCATACGGGGTTGCGTGATGGTCGTCATGCGGATTCCTCCCGGATCTACACTGAAAGTATACCGACCGGTATGGTTACGTGGCTGATATGAGCGGAAACCAGTTGCGCATGAGCGTCGCCCCATCGGTGGCCTTGATCGTCCTGTGGAGCTCGGGATTCATCGGCGCCGAGCTCGGCACGCAGCAGGCGCCGGCCTCGACGTTGCTGGCCTGGCGCTACCTCGTGGCTGCAGGGGTCCTGATCGCCTTGTGCGCATGGCGACGCGACCGGGTGGGCGCTGCTGGCGTGCGTCGCCAGATCGTGCTCGGGCTCCTGTGCCAGGCGGGCTACCTCGGGCTGACGGTGACCGGTGTGGGACTCGGCGTGCCGTCCGGGACGGCGGCGCTGATCGCGGCACTGCAGCCTCTCGTCGTGATCGCCCTGGCGGCGCTCGTCCTCGCTGAGCATGCGCGGCTCGCCCAGCTGCTCGGGCTGGCCTTGGGGCTCGCTGGCGTCGTGCTCGTCGTCAGCGGCGACCTGACGACTGGCGACGCGCCGTGGTGGGCGTACGTCATGCCCTTCGCCGGAATGCTCTCGCTGGCGGTCGGAACCGTCCTGCAGCAACGTTGGCGTCCTCACGAGTCGGTGCTGGTCTCGATGGCCGTGCAGAGCGCAGCAGCAGCCGTCGCCTTCTGGCTCCTCGCGCTCGCCGAGGGCACTGCTGCAGAACCGACTCCCCCGGCATTCTGGGGCGCCGTTGCCTGGGTCGTGGTGCTCTCGAGCTTCGGCGGCTACGGGACGTACTTGTACGTCTCACGCACGCAGGGCGCGACACGAGCCAGCACCCTGCTCTACCTGACTCCCCCGACCACGATGCTGTGGGCCGCCGTGATGTTCGGCGACCGGGTGCCACCGGCAGGTCTGGCCGGCCTGGCGCTGTCGGCGATCGGTGTCGCCATCGCGCTCCGGTCGGGTGGCCGCGACCGCCCTCAGACGAGCGGCTTGCCGAGGTGGATGCTGTCGGGCTCGTCCGCGTAGTAGCCGAACGCGGGTATCTCCACGTAGCCGGCCGACCGGTAGAGCGCGATCGCCTCGGGCTGGGCCAACCCGGTCTCGAGGATCAACCGCGTGATGCCCGCCTCGAGGGCGGTCCGTTCGAGCTCGGCGAGGATCAAGCGCGCCAGACCCCGCCCCTGATAGTCCGGGCGGACATACATCCGCTTGATCTCGGCGTCATCCCACTCCGCCAGAGGTGCGTGCCGACGCCAGCCACCCATCGCGGCGGGCACACCATCGATGTAGACCATGAAGAACCTGCCGCTGGGACCGTCGAACTCGGTGGTGTCGACCGGCGCGGTGTCGCCTTCGCCGCCGTAGCGCCGGACGTACTCCTGCTGAACCTCGGCAGTGAGCAGCTGCGCGTCGTCGCTGTCATAGGCGGCGACACGCAGCTCGAGGCTCACTGCGGAAGGTTCAGAGGACAACGCCGTCAGAGGTACTGGCCGGTGTTGGCCACGGTGTCGATCGACCGGCCGGGCTCGTTGCCGCTCTTGCCGGAGATGAGGGTACGGATGAACACGATGCGCTCACCCTTCTTGCCCGAGATCCGCGCCCAGTCATCGGGGTTGGTGGTGTTGGGCAGGTCCTCGTTCTCCTTGAACTCATCGAGGCACGCCTGCAGCAGGTGCTGCACGCGCAGGCCGCGCTGGCCGCTCTCGAGGAGGTCCTTGATTGCCATCTTCTTGGCCCGGTCGACGATGTTCTGGATCATGGCGCCGGAGTTGAAGTCCTTGAAGTAGAGGACTTCCTTGTCGCCGTTGGCGTAGGTCACCTCGAGGAACTGGTTGTCCTCGGACTCGGTGTACATACGCTCGACGGTGCGCTGGATCATGCCGGTGACGCAGGCCTGACGATCGCCGTTCCACTCCGCAAGGTCGTCCGCGTGCAGCGGCAGGCCGGCGGTGAGGTACTTGCTGAAGATGTCGGTCGCCGACTCGGCGTCGGGGCGCTCGATCTTGATCTTGACGTCGAGACGGCCAGGTCGCAGGATCGCCGGGTCGATCATGTCCTCGCGGTTGGAGGCGCCGATGACCAGCACGTTCTCGAGCCCTTCGACGCCGTCGATCTCGCTCAAGAGCTGCGGCACGATCGTGTTCTCGACATCAGATGAGACACCGGAGCCGCGCGTGCGGAACAGCGAGTCCATCTCGTCGAAGAACACGATGACCGGAGTGCCCTCGCTGGCCTTCTCACGGGCACGCTGGAAGACCAGGCGGATGTGCCGCTCGGTCTCGCCGACGTACTTGTTGAGCAGCTCAGGGCCCTTGATGTTGAGGAAGTAGGAGCGCCCTTCCTCGCCGGTGCGCTCCGACACCTTCTTGGCCAGCGATGCGGCGACCGCCTTGGCGATCATGGTCTTGCCGCAGCCGGGAGGGCCGTAGAGCAGCACGCCCTTGGGCGGCTTGAGCTCGTGCTCGATGAAGATCTCGGGGTGCAGGTAGGGCAGCTCGACCGCGTCGCGGATCGACTCGATCTGGTTGCGCAGGCCGCCGATGCTCTCGTAGTCGATGTCGGGGACCTCTTCGAGAACCAGGTCCTCGACCTCGCTCTTGGGGATGCGCTCGTAGACGTAGCCCGACCGCGAATCCAGCAACAGCGAGTCGCCGGGGCGCAGCTTGACGCCCTCGAGTGACTCGGCGAGACGCACGATGCGCTCCTCGTCGGCGTTGCCCATCACCAGCGCGCGCTCGTTGTCGGCCAGGATCTCCTTGAGCGAGACGACCTCGCCGACGAGCTCGAAGTCGAGGGCCATGACGACGTTCATCGCCTCGTTGAGGATGACCTCCTGGCCCTTCTGCAGCGCTTCCTTGTCGACCGTGGGGCTGACGTTGACGCGCAGCTTGCGGCCGCCGGTGAACACGTCGACCGACTCGTCGTCATTGCGTTGCAGGAACGTGCCGAACCCCGTCGGCGGCTGCGCCAGCCGGTCGACCTCTTCCTTGAGGGACACGATCTGGTCGCGGGCCTCACGCAGGGTCGAGGTCAGGCGCTCGTTCTGCGAGCTGGTGGCCGAGAGCTTCGCCTCGAGCTCGCTGAGCCGGGAGTCAGTGGACCCCTCCGAACCGAGACGACGCCTGAGGTGCTCGACCTCCGCGCGCAAGTAGGCGAGCTCCTGGTCGGAACCGCTCGTCTGGATGGGCTCGTTGTCGGTCATGGCCACCTCCTGCTCGTACAAAAGACCCTACCCGCCCACGTGGCATCTACGTCTGTCATCTCAGACACAGGGAGAGTGTCTTTTGGATGACGTTGCACGGCGCGGCTACTCCTCGACGAATCCTGCAGGCCGCGGACCCTTGTAGTCCGGCCCGTATGCGCCGGGTGCGGGTCGGCGGGACTTCTCCAGCGAGGTCTGTCCGGGCGCCATCTTGCGGGCCGTCACGAGGAACGCCGTGTGGCCGTTCATCTTGTGATCAGGGCGCACGGCCAGGCCCTCGAGGTGCCAGTCGCGCTCGAGGGTCTCCCAGGCGCGGGGCTCGGTGAACCCGCCCTGCTCGCGCACGGTCTCGACGAACCGGGACAGCTGGGTGGTCGTCGCGACGTATGCGCAGATGATGCCGCCGGGCTCGAGGCGTTCGGCCGCCAGTGGGATGCACGTCCACGGATCGACCATGTCGAGGATCAGCCGGTCGATCTCGGTCTCACTGATGACCTCGCGCACGTCTCCGACGGTGAGCGTCCAACCGGGCGGATTGGGGCCCGCGACCTGGTGGACGTTGCGAACGACGTTCTCGGCGAAGTCCTCACGAATCTCGTAGGACCCGAGCGTGCCCGTAGGGCCGATCGCGCGAAGCAGATAGGCCGTCAGGCTGCCGGAGCCGGCTCCGGCTTCCACGACGCGGGCGCCGGGATAGATGTCAGCCTGCGCCACGATCTGGGCAGCGTCCTTGGGATAGATGATCGCGGCACCACGCGGCATCGAGACGACGTACTCGAACAGCAGCGGACGGAACACCTGGTAGGGCGCGCCCATCGACGACTCGATGACGATGCCCTCGGGGTGGCCGATCATCGCGTCGTGGCTGAGCTGGCCCTTCTTGGTGGAGTACTCGGCGCCGGCGACGAGCTGGACGTTGTGCTTGCGGCCCTTGGGGTCTGTCAGACGTACCCACTCGCCTGCCTCCAAGGGACCGCTGCGCATGAACGAGGTCATCGGCGGCTGGCCCGGTAGGCCTCGTCGACGGCCCGCGCGGTGAGCACGCCGTAGACGGTCCCGTCGGCCTCGATGAGGGCGTACGCCTCGGCGGGTCGTGCTGCCATTGCCTTCAAGAGTTCAGCTCCGTGGAGGTCGGCCGAGAGTTGCTCGGCGTTGGGTGGTGGGGTGGCGCCGGGAAAGCCGATCACGCGCGCATCCAGGGCGTTGATCCTGGCCGAGCGGCCGGCGTTGTTGAGGGCTTCGCCCGCACCTTGCCAGAGGTACCAGCCGACCAGCACCGCGATCACGACATCGATCTCAAAGCTGGGCTCGTCGCTGCGGGTCAGGGCGAACGCGACGATGGCGACGGCCGTTGCGCGGCCAAGCCACGCCGCGATGCGGATGCCGACGTCCTCGCGGCCGCTGAGCTGCCAGATGATCGCGCGGAACACCCGGCCGCCATCCAGCGGCAGCCCGGGCAGCATGTTGAAGAGCGCGACCAGGATGTTGAGCTGGGCGACCGCGTAGACGACGTCCGCGGACGTGCCGCCGAGCGCGGGCTCGACGGCGAAGCACGCGAGGCCGATCGCCAGTGAGGACAGCGGTCCGGCGATCGAGATCGCCAGCTCCTGCGAGGGCCTGCGGCTCTCGCCCTCGATGAGGGTCTCTCCGCCCAGCAGGTGCAACGTGACCGAGTGGACGCGCATGCGGAAGCCTCGAGCCACGGCGACATGGGCGAGCTCATGGATCAGCACGGAGACGTAGAGCGCCAGCACGAAGGCCGTCGCCAGCACGTACGGGTTGGAGTCGGTGCGATCGTCGAACCGTGCCTCGAACAGCACGACCAACGCCACACCCATGATCAGCAGCGACGGTTTGATCAGCACGTCGACGCCGACGAGGCGTCCGAGGCGCCAGGTGCCGGGGTGCGGGGTTGTGCTCACCGAGTCAACCTATCGGGTTGCGTGGCGTGATTCGATTCGTCGGTGGGCCGAACTAGGGTGCTGGCATGGACGACTCCGAGACACTGCTGACCGTGCGCCGGTCGTTGTCGCCGAGCCGTGCCGGTGACTTCCAGAACTGCCCTCTGCTCTACCGCTTCCGCACGATCGACCGGCTGCCCGAGCCCGCCGACCCGATCATGGTCCGCGGCACCCTCGTGCACGCCGTGCTGGAGGACTTGTTCGGCGAGGAAGCTCCCGGACGTACGCTCGACCGCGCCGTCGAGCTGTTGCCAGGTGAGTGGGACAAGCTGCGGGAGGAGGAGCCGCGGCTTGCCGAGCTCTTCTCCGCCGAGCAGGCCGCAGACGAGACCGCCTGGCTGGCATCGTGCGTCGACCTGCTGCGCACCTACTTCCAGATGGAGGACCCACGCTGGCTCGAGCCGGCTTCGCGCGAGGAGCGCGTGGCCTACGAGCTGGAGTCCGGTGTGACGTTCGCCGGCATCGTGGACCGCATCGATGTCGCCCCTGATGGCCGCGTCAGAGTGGTGGACTACAAAACGGGACGAGCTCCGAGTCCCCGGTTCGAGGACAAGGCAATGTTCCAGATGCGCTTCTACGCTCTGGTGATCTGGCGCACTCGCGGAGTCCTGCCGACGCTGCTGCAGCTGATGTATCTCGGTGACGGGTCATTCTTGACCTACGAACCCGACGAGCAGGAGCTGCTGGCGACCGAGCGCAAGCTGGTGGCGCTGTGGGCCGCGATCGAGCGCGCCATCGAGCTGCGCGACTTCCCGCCACGCAAGAGTGGGCTGTGCGGGTGGTGCGCGCACAAGTCGCTGTGCCCCGAGTTCGGCGGCACTCCCCCGGAGATGCCGTTCTTCGAGGTCATTGACGTCCCACGGGCGTCCTGAGACCCGTACGGTGTGGCCTTGACAACTCCCTGGCCGACTTTCTCGCGGCTGTCCCGTCCCTCAACGATCCCCGCGGGCCAGCTTCGAGCAGAGCTTCTTCTCCGGCAAGAGCTCCAGCAAGGAGTTCAGCTTCGAGTTCGGCGGCGTCAACAAGACCGACGAGAGCCTCTTCAGCGGTGTGTTCAACCGCTGAGGACCTAGTCGAACAGCGCGTCGAGGGCGTCAGGCTTGATGCCCTCCAACGTGGGGATCTGGACGCGGCTCTCGGCTTCCGGCACGTTGACGAAGTGAGGCACCACGAGGACATCGCAGCCGGCGGCATTTGCCGAGGCGGCACCCGTACCGGAGTCCTCGATCGCCAGGCAGTCCCCCGCGTCGACACCCAGCAGCTCGGCCGCCAACAGGTAGGGATCGGGGTGCGGCTTGGGCCGCGAGACGATGTCGCCCGTGACGACGGCCTTGAACGGCAGTGACGCGACGACCGGCTCGGCGATCGGGGTGTAGGACATCGTGACGAGCGCCTGCGGCACCCCTTCGGCCGCGAGCGCGTCGATCAGGTCGCGGGCGCCGGGCCGCCAGTCGATGTGCTCGGCGAGCGACGCGGCGAGCTGGCGTACGAGGTAGTCGACGACGTCCTCGGCCGACATCTCGATCTCGAGCTTTTCGCGGATGTAGTGGCCGGAGGCGATCAGCGAGTTGCCGACCAGCGCGAGCCCGTCCTCTTCGGTCCAGATCTTGCCGTGCTCCGCGGCGAGCGCGTGCTCGGCAGCCATCCACAGCGGCTCGGTGTCGACAATGGTTCCGTCGAGATCCCACAGGACGGCAGCGTATTCAGTCACCCATCCACCGTAGATCAGGCCGATCAACGGACGCTGCAGTGGGCTCGCGGCCGCCTCGAGGTCGTACGTCGTCGAACAACGTGTCCACGCTGGTGAAGGTCCCGACACGACCTTGTCGGTCGTGAGATACTGACAGCACTAAGTTCGGGAGCTCCCGAGGCCCAGGCGAGCCCGCCGCCGGCTGGAGCTTCCCAGCATTCCTACCGAATCAACTCCTCGAGGATTGCTTGTGTCTGACTCCCCCAACCTTCGTCCTGACGCCACGTCCGCCCTGACCGAGCTCCTGCGGAGCCGGATCATGGTGCTGGACGGCGCGATGGGTACGGCGATCCAGCGCGATCGCCCTGACGAGGCGGGCTATCGCGGTGAAAGGTTCGCCGACTGGCCGTCGGACGTCCAGGGCAACAACGACCTGCTGACGCTGACCCGGCCCGAGATCATCGCCGGCATCCATCGCGAGTACCTCGAGGCTGGCGCGGACCTGATCGAGACCAACACGTTCAACGCCAACGCTGTCTCGCTGAGCGACTACGGCATGGAAGAGCTCGACTACGAGCTCAACTTCGAGTCGGCTCGCCTGGCTCGTCGCGAGTGTGACGCGATGACAGAGCGCACGCCGGACCGCCCGCGCTACGTGGCTGGTGCGCTTGGACCGACGACGCGTACGGCCTCGATCTCGCCTGATGTCAACGATCCCGGCGCCCGCAACGTGACGTGGGACCAGCTCGTCGAGGCCTACAAGACCGCGACCAAGGGCCTGGTCGACGGCGGCGCCGACGTCATCTTCATCGAGACGATCTTCGACACGCTCAACGCCAAGGCGGCGATCTTCGCGGTCGAGACGATCTTCGAGGAGTACGACCGTCGCTGGCCCGTCGTCATCTCGGGCACGATCACGGACGCCTCGGGACGTACGTTGTCCGGCCAGGTGACGGAGGCGTTCTGGCACTCGGTGCGTCACATCAACCCGCTGCTGGTCGGTCTCAACTGCGCCCTCGGGGCCAAGGAGATGAGGCCCTACATCGCTGAGATGGCACGCATCGCCGACACGTTCGTGTCGTGCTACCCGAATGCCGGCCTCCCCAATGCGTTCGGCGAGTACGACGAGGCGCCCCACGAGACGGCCGCGATCATCGAGGAGTTCGCCGACAGCGGTTTCGTCAACCTGGTCGGCGGCTGCTGCGGCACGACGCCCGCGCACATCGCGGCGATCGCCGGGGCGGTTGAGGGCAAGTCCCCCCGCGTTCCTGTCGAGGCGACACCGGCGCTGCGGTTGTCGGGCCTGGAGCCGGTGACGGTGGTGGAGGAGTCGTTGTTCGTCAACGTCGGTGAGCGCACCAACATCACCGGTTCGGCGCGGTTCCGCAACCTGATCAAGGCCGGCGACTACACGGCGGCGCTGGCTGTCGCCCGTCAGCAGGTCGAGGCTGGTGCCCAGGTCATCGACATCAACATGGACGAGGGCATGATCGACGGCGTCGAGGCGATGGATCGCTTCACGAAGCTGATCGCGACCGAGCCCGACATCTGCCGGGTGCCGACGATGATCGATTCGTCCAAGTGGGAGGTCATCGAGGCCGGGCTCAAGTGTGTCCAGGGCAAGTCGATCGTCAACTCGATCTCCATGAAGGAGGGCGAGGAGAAGTTCGTCCGCGAGGCCAGGCTGTGTCGCAAGTACGGCGCCGCGGTGGTCGTCATGGCGTTCGACGAGGAGGGGCAGGCCGACAACCTCGAGCGCCGCAAGCAGATCTGCCAGCGGGCGTACGACATCCTCGTCAACGAGGTGGGCTTCCCGCCCGAGGACATCATCTTCGACCCCAACGTGTTCGCTGTCGCGACCGGCATCGAGGAGCACGCCAACTACGGTCTGGACTTCATCGAGGCGACCCGTTGGATCAAGCAGAACCTTCCCGGTGCGCTGGTCTCCGGTGGTGTCTCCAACGTGTCCTTCTCGTTCCGAGGCAACAACCCGGTGCGCGAGGCCATCCACGCGGTGTTCCTCTACCACGCGATCGGCGCGGGGATGGACATGGGAATCGTCAACGCCGGCGCTCTGGAGGTCTACGACGAGGTGCCCGAGCTGCTGCGCGACCGCATCGAGGACGTCATCCTCAACCGGCGCGAGGACTCGACCGAGCGACTGCTGGAGATCGCCGCTGACTTCGCCGGCGACGGCTCGGTCAAGGAGGTCGCCTCCGAGGAGTGGCGCTCGCTGCCGGTCGGGGAGCGGATCACCCACGCGTTGGTCAAGGGCATCGACGAGTTCGCCGAGTCCGACACCGAGGAGCTGCGCAAGCTGATCTCCGAACGCGGTGGCCGGCCGATCGAGGTCATCGAAGGTCCGCTGATGGACGGCATGAACGTCGTCGGCGACCTGTTCGGCGAGGGCAAGATGTTCCTGCCCCAGGTGGTGAAGTCGGCGCGGGTCATGAAGAAGGCCGTCGCCTACCTGATCCCGTTCATCGAGGCCGAGAAGCAGCCGGGTGACGCCGAGCGCAGCAACGGCAAGGTCGTCATGGCAACGGTCAAGGGCGACGTGCACGACATCGGCAAGAACATCGTCGGCGTCGTCCTGCAGTGCAACAACTACGACGTCGTCGACCTCGGCGTCATGGTGCCGGCGCAGAAGATCCTCGAAGCGGCCAAGGCCGAGGGCGCGGACGTCATCGGGCTCTCGGGTCTGATCACGCCGTCACTGGACGAGATGGTCAACTTCGCCAGCGAGATGGAGCGCCAGGGCTTCGACATCCCGCTCATGATCGGCGGTGCCACGACGTCGCGCGCGCATACGGCGGTCAAGGTTGCGCAGAAGTATCACGGCCCGGTGATCTGGGTGAAGGATGCGTCGCGTTCCGTTCCGGTCGTCGCGGCGCTGTTGTCCGACGAGCAGCGGCCCAAGCTGCTGGCTGACACCGAGGCTGACTACCAGTCGCTGCGGGAGCGCCACGCTGCGCGGCAGGACACCCGCAAGCTGCTGCCGATCGATGTGGCGCGCCAGAAGGCCACCCCGATCGACTGGAGCGACTACACCCCGCCGCGGCCGCGCATGCTGCTGCAGCAGGCTCACGACCTGTGCTCGGGTCCTGACTGCGACCACCGCCACGGCGACGCGACGCAGTTCGTCAAGACGTTCACGGACTACTCCCTGGAGGAACTGCGCAAGTACATCGACTGGCAGCCGTTCTTCAGCGCGTGGGAGATGAAGGGCCGCTACCCGGACATCCTCAACAACCCGACGACCGGCGAGGCTGCGCGCAAGCTGTATGACGATGCGCAGGAGATGCTCGACCGGCTCATCGAGGAGAAGTGGATCCGCGCCAGCGGTGTCTTCGGGCTGTTCCCGGCCAACCAGATCCCCGGGGACGACATCGAGATCTACACCGACGAGTCGCGGTCCGAGGTCAAGACCGTCCTGCACCAGCTGCGCCAGCAGACCGAGGGCCGTGAAGGCTCGGCTCGCAAGTCGCTCGCCGACTTCGTGGCGCCCAAGGACACCGGACTTCGGGACTACGTCGGCGCGTTCGCCGTCACCGGCGGCCACGGCGTCACCGAGAAGATCATGGAGTTCAAGAAGGACCTCGACGACTACAACGCGATCCTTCTGGAGTCACTCGCCGACCGTCTGGCCGAGGCCTTCGCTGAGCGCATGCACGAGCGCGTACGCAAGGAGTTCTGGGCACACGCTCCCAACGAGTCGCTCAGCAACGAGGACCTCATCAAGGAGGCGTACGACGGCATCCGCCCCGCGCCTGGCTACCCGGCGTGCCCTGAGCACACCGAGAAGCAGACGATCTGGGAACTGCTGGACGTCGAGGCCAACACCGGCATCGAGCTCACCGAGAGCATGGCCATGTGGCCCGGCGCCGCGGTGAGCGGTCTCTACTTCTCCCACCCCGAATCGACGTACTTCGTCCTCGGCCGCATCGGCCGCGACCAGGTCGAGGACTACGCCGCCCGCAAGGGCTGGACTGTCGACGAAGCCGAGAAGTGGCTCTCGCCCAACCTCGGATATCGGACGGAAAACGAGTAACCCACGGGTGTCCTTCGGCCTGTCCCCTCGGCATGCGTGCTGCGGGGCTAGGGTGAAGGAGTGACCGGCGAACCCACGATTCCGCAGCTGAAGGACCCCTGGATGGTCGCTGCCTTCGAGGGGTGGAACGATGCCGCCGACGCCGCGTCGGGCACGGTGGACCACTTGATCGAGGAGTGGGACGCCGAGCTCCTGATCGAGCTCGATCCCGAGGAATACTACGACTTCCAGGTGCATCGGCCGCAGGTCCACAGCGGCGATGACGGTGACCGGATGATCAGCTGGCCGGCGCCGATGATCTACCACGCGCGCCCTCGTCGCGGAGAGCGCGACGTGCTGTTGTTGCGGGCGCCGGAGCCCAACTTCCGCTGGAAGGCGTTCTGCTCGACGGTGCTCGGGGTGGCCAAGCTGGCAGGGGTGACCGAGCTGATCACTCTCGGCGCGCTGCTCGCGGACTCGCCCCACACCCGTCCCGTGCCGGTCAGCGGATCGACGACCGACCCGGTGCTGATGGAGCGGATGTCGCTGCTGCCGTCGACGTACTCCGGCCCGGTGGGCATCACGTCGGTGCTCAACGAGATGGCGTCGCAGGAGGGCATCGCCTCTGCATCGCTGTGGGCCGCTGTCCCCCACTACCTCGCCGAGCCGCCGTGCCCCAAGGCCACTCTCGCGCTGCTCGGCGCGATCGAGGATGCGATGGGCTTGCCGCTCCCCCAGGGCGTGCTGGTCGAGATGACCGACGCCTGGCAGCGCGGCGCCGAGGACCTCACGTCGCGTGATGAGGAGATCGCCGAGTATGTCGAGGCGTTGGAGAACGAACGCGACACGAGCGAGCTCCCGGAGGCCTCGGGCGACGCGATCGCCCGCGAGTTCGAGCGCTATCTGCGCCGTCGTAGCGACGACACGGAGTAGTCAGTCGCGCTTGCAGGTGGTGCGCCGCCATGCCAGGCGACATGTCACGTGCTCACGGTCAAGCGGAATTGAGGCGAACGTCTCACTAAGTTGGGGTGTCCGGGCTCGGTTCTAGGTTGGAGATATGTTCACCGATGTCGCCACCGAGGACCTGCTGCGGGAGGTCCGTGCGTATGACTTCGAGGGTGAACCTGGGCATGGGTTTGGTGCTGCTCGGATTGATGCGATCATCGGGTTGGACCGGTTGATCCGGGCAGCGCAGGCTGAGCAGTTGGCGCAGATCGCCGCCTTGCATGCGGAGCGGGTGGAGTCCATGGGCATCAACCGGGGTGACCCGTCGTTGTCGGTGATCGGTGAGGTCGGGATGGCCCGCAACATCGGCCCGACGGCTGCGGGCACCCAGGTGGGGTTGGCGTTGCGGCTTGCCGAGCTTTCCCACGTTCAGGACTTGTTCGCCGCCGGGCAGATCAGTGAGCCGGTGGTCCGGGCGGTGGTCAACGAGTCGGTGACGCTCGGTGTTGATGACCTGGTGGTCCTGGACGGCGAGATCGCTCCACAGCTTCCGGGATTGACGCCGCGAGAAGCTGCCCGGCTCACGGCCAGGGCGGTCATCCGGATCGATGCCGATGCTGCCCGTCAACGGGCCGAGCGTCAATCGTGCGGATCAGCGGGTGTCGATGTTCCCGGACTCCGATGGTGTCGCACACCTGCACGCCCGTGGACCGGCCGAGCAGATCCTCGCGGCCTATTCAGCGCTCGACGACCACGCCCGGGCGTTACGGGCCGCCGGTGATGAGCGCACGTTGGGCCAGATCATGACCCAAACGTTGGTCGAACGCCTGACCGGGCAGCAGTATGCCGAGGACATCAGCGTCGAGGTCCAGGTCGTGTTGGACGCGCCGACCCTGTTCGGGCACGACGGTGAACCGGTCGACCTGACCGGATACGGACCCATCGCGCCCTCGGTGGCTGACGACATCATCGCCAACGCCCCCAACGCTTCGGCCCGGCGCCTGCTGGTCGACCCGGTCGACGGGACGCTGAAGGTTCGGGAGAACCGGGCCCGGCACTTCGACTCCGCCACCACCGGCCACATCCGAGCCCGCGACCGTTGGTGTCGCCAGCCCGGCTGCGATTTGAAGATCCGGCACAAGGACCACATCCACGCCTACATCGACGGCGGCGAAACCACCGCCGGCAACGGCCAAGGCCTCTGCACCCGATCCCACACCCTCAAACACCTCCCCGGGTGGTCAGTGACCAGCCACGGCAGGTCGACGGTCTGGAAGACCCCGACCGGCCACACCTACATCTCCCACCCGCCACCGGTCCTCCCCACCGACCAACCCGGCCACCTCCGCCAATAGCGCGGAAACTCACCACATCCAGGTTCGCGGGTGCCAGGTGCTAGATGACCTGTTCAGCGAGGCTCTTCGGAATCCTTGGGCTCATCCCCTGGGTAGACCTTCTTTCGCAGGAGGAGCGGGATCAGCAGGACCGCGAGGCCTCCGTAGAAGAACGGTTCATAGCCGGTGACGATGTAGGTCACGGCCAGCGCCGCGGCAGCCACCCAACGCAGGAGGTCGAGCTGGCGAGGGGTGGGCTTCTGCATCACAAGGCCACGCCGAGCAGAGCATCGACAGCGGTACGCACGGTGCGGCCGGCCTGAGGGTCGGCGGCCGAGTCGTCAGCGGCCCACGCGTCGATTGCTGCCAGCGCTGCGGGCGCATCGAGGTCGTTCGTCATTGCCGCTCGAATCGCGCGTACGACTTCGGTGCCCGACGGCGCGAGGGTGCGGCTCACCGCGTCACGCCACGTGGCCAGTCGCTGCTCTGCACGAGTCATCTCGTCGTCGAACCACTCCCAGTCGCTGCGGTAGTGGTGTGCCAGCAACGCCAAGCGGATCGCCATCGGGTCGCGGCCGTCGGCACGCAGCTTGGACACCAGCACGAGGTTGCCCTTGGACTTGGACATCTTCTCGCCCTCGAACCCGACCATGCCCGCGTGAACGTATGCCTGAGCGAACGCCTCATGCGTCACGACCGTGGCTTCGGAAGCCGACATCTCGTGGTGCGGGAACACCAGGTCCGAACCGCCACCCTGGACGTCGAAGGCGACGCCGAGGTGTTCCAGAGCGATCGCAGCGCACTCGACGTGCCAGCCCGGACGTCCCTTGCCGAGCGATGTCTCCCAGGCCGGCTCATTCGGTCGCTCGGCCTGCCACAGCAGACAGTCGAGCGGGTGCTTCTTGCCCGGACGATCTGGGTCTCCCCCACGCTCGGGAAAGATCTGCAGCATCGCAGCCTCGTCGAGGCCGGACACCGCGCCGAAGGCGGGATCGGCGTGCACGTCGAAGTAAAGGTCGTCGTCCACCCGATAGACAGAGCCGGCCTTGTCGAGCCGGTTGATGAGGTCGACCACGAGATCGATCGTCTCGACGGCGCCGACATAGTTGGCCGGAGGAATGATGCGCAGGGCGGTCATGTCCTGACGGAACAGATCGATCTCGCGGGCCGCGAGATCGGCCCAGTCGACACCGGTGGCGATGGCTCGCTCGATCAGCGGGTCGTCGACGTCGGTCACGTTCTGCGTGTAGTCGACGTCGAGACCATGATCCAGCCAGACGCGCTGCAGCAGGTCGAAGGCGAGATAGGTCGCCGCGTGCCCCATGTGGGTCGCGTCGTAGGGGGTGATGCCACAGACGTACAGGCGGGCAGCACCGGACGGGTCACTCGCGCGCACCTCACCAGAAGACGTGTCATGCACACGTACGCTCGGTCCCTCACCGAGTCCGAGGTCGCCGAGTGACGGGACATCGGGGCGTGACCAGCTGCGCATGAGGCGAGCGTATCTGCTCAGCGGTTGCGGCCTGTCGACGGCGTCGGGCTGGGACGTGAAGGGCAGAATGTCGACGTGATCATCGACTGCGCGGTCTATCGCGACGGGATTCGTGAAACGACCAAGGACGACAAGGAGTCGCTCGACGCGGCGCTGGCCGGGCTCGGTGAGGACGACTTCCTGTGGGTCGGCATCGGCAACCCGACGATCGATGAGATGCATCGGGTCGCTGCGTCGCTCCAGCTCCACCCGCTGGCCGTGGAGGACGCGCTCGAGGCTCATCAACGGCCCAAGGTCGAGCGCTACGCGGACCACTTGTTCATGTCGATCCGCACGGTGGCATACAGCGATGACGACATCACGACGCACGAGGTCAACATCTTCCTCGGCAGCAACTTCCTGTTGACCGTGCGACACGGCGGGCCGACGCTGCAGGAGGCGCGGCGCGCTGCGGAGAAGATGATCGAACCGCTCTCGCACGGGCCCACCGCGGCGCTCTACGCCGTCGTCGACAACATCGTCGACCACTACGAAGAGGTTGCCGCCGAGCTCGAGATCGACGTGCAGGAGGTCGAGACGTCGGTCTTCTCGGCCGAGCGGTCCAACGACTCGACGCGCATCTATCGGCTCAAGCGCGAGACCTTGGAGTTCCGTCGGGCGGTGATGCCGCTCAAGGAGCCGATCATGCGGTTTGCCCAGGGCACGATGCCCGAGGACTCCAGGCCGTACTTCCGCGACATCGGTGATCACCTCGCGAGGGCCGCCGAGGCGATTGACTCGATCGACCACCTGCTCGACAACGCGCTGCAGGCCCACCTCGCGCAGCTGAGCGTCCAGCAGAACGAGGACATGCGCAAGCTGACCGCCGGTGCCACGATCTTCGCGGTGCCGACGGCGATCGCCGGGATCTACGGCATGAACTTCGAGCACATGCCGGAGCTCAGCTGGACGTTCGGCTATCCGCTCTGCCTCGCGGTCATCGGCGGCCTGTGCACCTACATCTACCGTCGCTTCAAGCGCTCCGGTTGGCTCTGAGTCTCAGCTCACCGTGACGGTCGACGACATGACGCCGGTCGCCACCAGCACGAGGACGACGACGCCGAGGGCGATCCGATAGATCACGAACGGCGTGTACGACTTGCGGCTCACGTACTCCAGCAGCCAGTGGATCACCGCGAGGCCCACGACGAACGACACGACAGTCGCCACGATCGTGGGACCGGGGCCGTACGCGTTGGCCTGGCCGGGAATGTCCTTGAGGTTGTAGATGCCGGCGCCGAGCACTGCGGGGATCGCCAGCAGGAACGCGTAGCGGGTGGCGGCACGTCGCTCATACCCGAGCAGCAGCCCCATCGTGATCGTGCCGCCGGAGCGGGAGACGCCGGGGAACAGCGCGCACGCCTGTGCGAGCCCGAACAACACCGCATCGCGCATCGTGAGCTTCTCGATCGGCCGGTTCTTGAGGCCCCAGCGCTCCGCGAAGCCGAGGAGCAAGCCGAAGACGATCAACGCGACAGCGATCAGTGCGACCCGCCGGAACTCCTGCTTGATCGGGTCCTGGAACAGCAGGCCGAGGAAGACGATCGGGACTGATCCGACGATGACGAACCATCCCATCCGCCACTCGAGCTCCTCGCGCGCGCTGGCGCTGAAGAGTCCCCGGATCCATCCGGTGGAGATCGTGACGATGTCCTTCCAGAAGTAGATCAGCACCGCGAGCTCCGTGCCGATCTGGATCACCGCCGTGAATGCTGCACCCGGATCATCCCAACCGAAGAACTGGGGGAAGATCGCCAGATGGGCGCTGCTGGAGATGGGCAGGAACTCGGTCAGGCCCTGAATGAGACCCAGGACCACGGCACGAAGGAAATCCACCGTGCGAGCCTACCGGGCAGGCTTCACCGCTCCGACTAGCCTTGCGGCATGCAGTATCGCCGCGTTGGTGGATCGGGGCTGGAGGTCTCACGGCTCGCCCTCGGCACCATGACGTGGGGCACGGCCGTCGACGCCTACGACGCGGAGGAACAGCTCTCCGCCTTCCTCGACGCCGGCGGCACGCTGGTCGACACCGCGCCGATCTATGGCGACGGCGTGTGCGAGGAGCTGCTCGGCACGCTGATCAACAAGGCTGACGCGCGAGGTCGCATCGTGCTCGCCGGCAAGGCCGGTCTGATCAAGCGCGGTGACCGCATCGACCGCGACAGCTCACGACGTACGCTCCTCGACCAGCTCGACCTCTCGTTGCGCCAGCTCGGCACCGATCATCTCGACCTGTGGCAGATCCACGCATGGGACAGCGAGACGCCGATCGAGGAAACCCTCGCCACGCTCGAGCACGCCGTGCGCACGGGTCGTACGCGCTACGTCGGTATCTCCAACTACACCGGGTGGCAGACCGCTCTCTCCCACACGTGGCTGGCGGAGCGAGCCGACTCCGTCCCGCTCGTCAGCACCCAGGTCGAGTACTCCCTCGTCAGGCGTGAGGCCGAGGACGAGGTCATCCCGGCTGCCCGCCACCTGGGCATGGGCGTCCTTGCGTGGTCGCCCCTGGGCCGTGGCGTGCTCACCGGGAAGTATCGCGGCGGCATCCCGACGGACTCGCGTGCCGCCGACCCGGCGTGGGAGGCATTCGTCTCGAAGTACCTCACCCCGCAGAAGTCGGCCGTGGTCGAAGCACTCGCGCGCGCGTCCGAGGGGTTGGATGTCACGATCGCGCACGTGGCCCTTGCCTGGCTGTTGGCCCGGCCCGCGGTTGCTTCTGCCGTCGTCGGGGCACGTACGACAGCACAGCTCCAGGAGAACCTGGCGTCGGAAGATCTCGAGCTCCCACCGGAGATCGTCCAGGCCCTCGACGACGTGTCCGACAGCGCACGGTAGGCAGCACGATGAGAGGTGGATGGATGATCGAGTACGAGTTCTGGAACCTCACGATCGACCGCACCAAGTCGCGTACGGCTGTGTGCCGCATGCTGACCGACGCGGCGGAGTACCAGGGGTGGGAACTCGAGCGATTGCGCAAGGACGGCACGGGTCAACGCACCGTCGTCCTGCGCCGCAAGATCATCCGCATGCGCAGCACGCTGTAGCTCAGATCAGGTTGTGGCCTAGATCTGGTTGAGGAACTCGTCGAACACCCGGGAGCCGAACTCCAGTGCGTCGACCGGTACGCGCTCGTCGACGCCGTGGAACAGTGCCGTGAAGTCGAGGTCGGCGGGCAGGCGCAGCGGTGTGAAGCCGTAGGACGTGATGCCCAGCTTGTGCCAAGCCTTGGCGTCGGTGCCGCCGGACATCAGGAACGGAGCGATGTGTGCCTCGGGATCCTGGCTGTGCAGCGCCACGGTCATCGCGTCGACGAGGTCGCCCTCGAAGGCGTACTCCAGTGCCGCGTCGGTGATGTAGGGCTCGACCGTGACGTGGTCGCCGACGAGGCCCTGCACGGTCGGCACGAACGAGTCGGCGTGACCGGGCAGGTAGCGGCCGTCGACATACGCGATCGCCTCCCCCGGTACGACGTTGTGCTTGTAGCCGGCCTCGAGCATCGTCGCGTTGGTCGTGTTGCGGATGCCGGCACCGATCATGCGTACGGCTGGGCCGAACTGCTCGAGCAGCTCGTCGGCTGAACCCGCTTGGCCCGTGAGCTCGCGAACCTTCGCCAGCAGCAGTTCCATCGAAGGACCCGGCTCCTCGGGCCACCGGTGCTCTCCGAGCGCCACGAGGGCCTGAGCCAGATGTGTCACGGCATTGTCGTCGTTGCGCATCGAGCCGTGACCAGCCGTCCCGCGTGCCCGCAAGCGCATCCACGCGATGCCCTTCTCGCCGGACTCGATCAGATAGAGCCGCTTGCCGCCAACCTCGGTCGAGAACCCGCCGACCTCACCGATCGCCTCGGTGCACCCTTCGAACAGGTCAGGATGATGCTCGACGAGCCAGTGCGCTCCCAGGACACCTCCGGCCTCCTCGTCCGCCGTGAAGACGAGCGTGATCGGCCGGTCCGGGATGGCGCCGGCGCGCTGCCGCGCGCGTACGACCGACAGCAGCATCGCGTCGAAATCCTTCATGTCGACCGCGCCACGGCCGTAGAGATAACCGTCGACGACCTCTGCGGCGAACGGATCGACGAGCCAGTCGCTCGCCCGTGCAGGCACGACGTCGAGGTGGCCATGGATCAGGAGGCCGGGCTTGGACGAGTCCTGGTTGCCCCACCGCGCAACGAGGCTGGCGCGGCCGGACTCCGACTCGAAGATCTCGGACTCGATGCCGACCTCAGCCAGGGACGCCGCGACGTACTCGGCCGCCTTGCGCTCCCCCGGCCCGGAGTCGTCACCGTAGTTGGAGGTGTCGATCCTGATCAGGTCGCGGCAGATGTCGAGTGCTTCAGATTCCGGCGAGTACCCCATACCGTGATCCTACGCACGACACCACGCCATCGGAGGCCCAGCATGAGCTCGCTCGTCATGGCAATCACGATGTCGCTCGACGGCTATGCCGCCGGCCCCGACATCAGCATGGAGAACGCGATGGGCGTCGGCGGTGAAGCACTCCATGAGTGGCTGTTCGACGGCGACGAGACCGACGCAGCCGCCGGCAAGAGCATCCCCTCGGGCATCGGCGCCTGCATCGTGGGGCGTGTGATGCACGACGTCGGGGTGCCGCACTGGGGCGACGTCCCGTTCCCGTTGCCGACCGTCGTCCTCACCCACGACGAGCTCCCGGACCGGCCGATGAAGTCTGACTCGTTCACGTACGTCTCGGGCGTCAAGCCGGCGCTCGCGAGGGCTCGCGAGCTCGCGGGCGACCGGGACGTCCTGCTGATGGGCGGCCCCGGTGTCGTCCGCCAGTACCTCTCGATCGGACTGATCGACGAGATCCGCCTGAGCATCGCGCACCTGCTGCTCGGTGACGGACGGCGGCTGTTCGAGGGCGTGGGCAACCCTCCTCCGCAGTTCGAGGCGGTCTCGTCGACGTCGTCCAGGCTCGCCACACATCTGGTGCTGCGGGCGCTTCGCTAGGCGCAGTTCCCCGGGACTGCTAGGCGAGCAGTCGATCGACGACCCGCGCGAACACTCGCGTGCTCACGGCTCGGGTCACGCGGTCGAGCGCCCGAGGCAGCCCGCGTACGTGCAGGTCTTCGCGCCACGTCACCCGGCTGCCGAGCGGCGTGGGCTCGACGAGGACCTCGGCCCACCCGGTGACGACACGTCCACGTTTCTCGAGCCGGCAGAACGAAGGTTCGCGCCACACCACGATCTCCATCGGGTCGTCGAACGAGAGCCGCCCGACGCCGGTGCGGGCGATGAATCCCGCATCGGTCCGGATGATGCGGGTCAGAGGCACGTGCTGCGCGTGCTGCTCCCAGTCCGTGAGCCGCCGCCACGAGTCCTCCGGTTGCAGGGGCACCTCGCGAACGATCTCGAAGAGGGCCACGGCATCATCGTAGGCATGCGCACCATGCCGTTCACCTCGATCGATGACGTCAAGCAGAAGCTCGCCGGTGCGGGTTATCTCGCCTCTGACGCCATCGCGACCACCGTCTTCCTGGCCAGCGAGCTGGGCAAGCCCCTGCTGGTCGAGGGTCCCGCAGGCGTCGGCAAGACCGCCCTGTCGAGCGCGGTGGCCGAGGCGTGTGGCGCCGAGCTCGTACGCCTGCAGTGCTACGAAGGCGTCGATGAGGCGCGGGCGATCTACGAGTGGAACCACGCCAAGCAGCTGCTGCGCATCACCGCTGGCAAGGACGAGACGTGGGACGAGGCGCGAAACGACATCTTCAGCGAGGAATTCCTGCTGGCCCGCCCGCTCCTGACAGCGATCCGCAACGAAGGACCCACGGTCCTGCTGATCGACGAGACCGACAAGGCCGACGTCGAGATCGAAGGCCTGCTCCTCGAGGTGCTCGGCGACTTCCAGATCACGGTGCCTGAGCTCGGCACGATCGCCGCGACCAGCCGGCCGTTCGTCGTGCTGACGTCCAACGCGACCCGCGAGCTGTCCGAAGCCCTGCGCCGCCGGTGCTTGTTCCTGCACGTCGACTTCCCCGACGCCGAGCTGGAGCAGGAGATCGTACGCCTGAAGGTCCCTGAGCTGGACGCCACACTCGGCGACTCACTCGTGCGGGTCATCAATGCCTTGCGGGCGATGCCGTTGCGCAAGGCGCCGTCGGTCTCCGAGACGATCGACTGGGCGCGTACGCTCGTCGCCCTCGGCGCCGACATCCTCGACGACCAGGTCGTCAAGGAGAGCCTCGGCGTGATCCTCAAGCATCAGGACGACCTCGACAAGGCCACCTCTCGGCTCGATCTCGACGAGGTGCTGGGCGCGTCATGATCCAGCCGACTGCGCAGGACGTCGCCGGACGGCTGGTGGAGTTCGTCGGCGCCTTGCGCAGCAAGGGCATACCGGCCGGCACGAGTGAGACGGTCGACGCAGCGGCTGTCGTCGAGGTCCTCGGCATGGGCGACCGGGCCCAGCTCAGGGAGGGCCTGGCCTCGGCGCTGGTGCGCCGCGGCGGGCAGCGCGACGTGTTCGACATGACGTTCGACCTGTACTTCCCGGCCGGTGTCGGCGCCCCGCAAGCAGCCCGCGAGACCGATGAGGAGTTCGACCTCGACGACCTGAGGGACCTTCTCGCCATGGCGCTCGCTGAGAACGACCTCCGCACGCTGGAGCAGGTCGCCGAGATCGCCGTGGACCTGCTCGGCGCTGTCGGCACGGAGGGCGCACCGACCGGCGGGTGGTCCGCGTACCAGACCCTGGAGCGGCTGCGACCCCAGACGTTGCTCGTGCAGGCGCTCGGCCAGCGCGGCCAGGGTGGTGGAGGTCAGGGCCAGGGCCGCGGCCAAGGTCAGGGCGATTTCACGGAGCGGCTCGAACGCGACGAGGTGCGACAGAACATCGATCGGTTCCGTGCTCTCGTCGCGAGCGAGGCCCGACGGAGGACCGCCGAGCTGCGGGGGCGCGACGTCGTCACCCGGCACGCTGTGCGTACGGGCAGCGATCGGATCGACTTCCTCAGCGCCAACAAGCAGCAGCTGGAGGAGCTGGGGCGCATCGTCAGGCCGTTGTCGCGCAAGCTCGCCACCCGGCTCGCCGCGCGCCGCCGCAAGGCCAACCGGGGCCGGATCGACATCCGCCGCACGCTGCGCCGGTCGATGTCGACCGGTGGGGTGCCGATTCGTCCCGTGTACGCCAAGCCGCACCCCTCGCGGCCCGAGCTCGTCCTGCTGTGCGACGTGTCAGGGTCCGTGTCGGGCTTCTCGAGCTTCACGATGCACCTGGTGCAGGCGCTCAGTGGACAGTTCAGCAAGATCCGGGTGTTCGCGTTCGTCAATGCGATGGCCGAGGTCACGGACATCGTCAAGGAGGGCGGCGACGACCTCGCCGGCCGCATCGCACGCGAAGCCCGCATCACCAAGTGGCACACCAGCAGCGACTACGGGGACGCGTTCGCCGACTTCCACGCCGATCACATGAGGGCGATCGGGCCGCGCACCGCGGTGCTGATCCTCGGCGACGCCCGCAACAACAACCAGGACCCCAACCTCGGCGCACTGCACGAGATCAACCAGCGCGCGCGGCGTACGTTCTGGCTCAATCCGGAGCACTCGATGCGGTGGGGCCTGGGCGACTCGATCGCGCCGACGTACGCCGAAGTCGTCGAGATGCACGAGTGCTGCAACGTCGACCAGCTGACGAAGTTCATCACCAGGCTCTTGCCGGTCTGAGGCTCAGCGCGGCGCCATGCGGATCGCGCCGTCGAGGCGGATCGTCTCGCCGTTGAGCATCGGGTTGGCCACGATGTGGGCGGCGAGCGCGCCATACTCTGCCGGGTCGCCGAGGCGGCTCGGGTGCGGGACCTGCTTGCCAAGTGATGCGCGGGCATCCTCGGGCAACGACGCCAGCAACGGGGTGTCGAACAGGCCGGGTGCGATCGTCATGACGCGGATGCCGAGCGAGGCCAGGTCGCGCGCGATCGGCAGTGTCATCCCGACGACCCCGCCCTTGGACGCCGCGTAGGCGGCTTGGCCGATCTGGCCGTCGAACGCGGCGATCGACGCGGTGTTGATGATGACGCCGCGCTCCTCGCCGAGCGGCTCGAGCTCGGCGATGCGTGCCGCGGCGAGCCGGAGGACGTTGAACGAGCCGATCAGATTGATCTCGATGATCCGCTGGAACTTGTCGAGCGGGTAGGGGCCCTGCTTGCCCACCGTCTTGATCGCGTCGCCCGTGCCTGCGCAGTTGACGACCACTCGCAGGTCCCCGAGCTCCGCCGCCACGTCGAGCGCCTCGTTGACGGCCGACTCGTCCCGCACATCGGCCGGCGCAAAGCGTACGGAGTCACCCAGGCGCGTCGCGACGTCGGCGCCGGGTGAGCCCGGCAGGTCCAGGATGACGATCTTGGCACCGGCGTCGAGGAGTGCCTCGACGGTCGCGAGGCCGAGGCCGGAGGCGCCTCCCGTGACGAGGGCTACGGAGTTCTTCACGTCCATGAACGGTCCTTTTCTTGGTTGCACGCGCGAGGCTGGGCTGGAGTCCGCCCCTACGATCGCACAGGCGGTCGCCGGATCATCTCGTGATCCGGCCGCTCGGAGCTCGTGCGTGCGTGATCAGACGGGAATGCCAGCTTCAGCCGGCACGTCGTCCTTCTTGGCGTTCATGAGCAGCACCGCGACCACCAGCGACACCCCCAGCAGCACCGCGCCCCAGAAGAACGCGACGTGATAGCCGTGGACGAACGCATTGCCGGTCGCGGTTCGCGGCGACTCCCCCACGTGATCCGTGAGATAGGCCGTGACCGCCCCGGCGTACAGCGTGTTGAGCAACGCGGTGCCGAGAGACCCACCGACCTGTTGCGAGGTGTTGAGCAGCGCGCTCGCGACACCGGCGTCGTGCGTGCCGATCCCGACCAACGCCGTGCTGGACGCCGTGATGAACACGCCTGCCAGGCCGATGCTCATCAACAGGAGCGACGGCATGACGAATCCCCAGTAGGACGTGTCGGCGGTGATCTGGGTCAGCATCAACATGCCGGCGATGGCCAGTGCCAGTCCGGGGATCATGATCGGCATCGGCCCGATCCGCGGCAGCAGATTGGACACGAAACCCGCAGTGACGATGACGCCCAGGCTGAACGGCATGAACGCGAACCCGGACTCGAGCGGGGTGTAGCCCATCGTGATCTGGAAGTAGAACGTCATGAACAAGAACATGGCGAACATGCCTGCGCCGACAAACAGGAACACCAGGTAGGAACCGCCTCGGTTGCGGTCGAGTGCGACCCACAGCGGCAGGAGCGGTGTGCTGGTGCGCTTCTCCCAGACGACGAATGCCACCAGCAGCACCACGGCGATCGTCAGGAACGTGATCGTGGACGGGTCGCCCCACCCGAGGACCTCGGTGCTCCTGCCCGGGTCCTTGAGCTTGGCGGCCTGCGTGAAGCCGTAGACCAGCGCCACGAGTCCCAGCGTCACGAGCACGGCGCCGGGGATGTCGTACTTGGTGTTGCCCTTGGCCTTGCTCTCCTGCACGACCCGCGCCGCGCCAAGCGCTGCAGCCAGGGCGATCGGCACGTTGACGCCCAAGCACCAGCGCCACGAGGCGTACTCGGTCAGCACGCCACCCAGGATCAGGCCGATCGCCGCGCCGCCACCCGAGATCGCGCCGAAGACGCCGAAGGCCGTCGCGCGTTCCTTGGGCAGTGTGAACGTCACCGAGATCAGGGACAGCGCCGCGGGCGCCAGCAGTGCGGCGAACGCACCCTGCAGGCCGCGCGCGGCATAGAGCAGCCCGGCGGTCGAGGCGACGCCGCCGAGTGCAGAAGCCCCAGCGAACCCGATCAGGCCGATGATGAACGTCCGCTTGCGCCCGGTGTAGTCCGCGATGCGGCCACCAAGCAGCAGGAGGCCACCGAACGCCAGCGTGTAGGCCGTGACGACCCATTGCCGGTCGGCGTCGCTGATGCCGAGGTCCTTCTGCGCGGACGGCAGCGCGATGTTGACGATCGAGGCGTCCAGGATGATCATCAGCTGGGCCACGGCGATGACGCCGAGGGCGAGCCAGCGCCGCGGGTCAGGAGCTTCGGACGGTGAGCCTGCGTCAGGAGTGGGATTGCTGTCAGTCATCGGGTTCTCCCTGTAGACGACGGTGCGGTTCCAGTCAGTTCACCCAACACCGTAGACCGGCGCGCGGACAGATTTCGATGGTTCGTCGGAACCATTGACCGCTTCCAGCGTGTCGCCCCGGCAGTGTCCTAACGTGGGGCCATGAGTGACTTCTGGATCTGTCAGACCTGCGCCGTCGAGCACGCCGAAAGGGTCGACGTGTGCGCGATCTGTGCCGACGAGCGACAGTGGGTGCCCGCCGAGGGGCAGCTGTGGACGACCCTCGACGAGCTCATCGCGGACGGCCACCACGCCGAGATCGCCGATCTCGAGCCCGACCTCTACGCGATCACGGCCAGGCCCACGACGGGCATCGGGCAGCAGTCCAAGCTCCTTCGTACGCCAGCGGGCAACCTGCTGTGGGATCCCGCCGGCTATGTCGACGCTGACATCGCGGCGCGGGTTCTCGAGCTCGGCGACGTACGCGCGATCGTGGCGAGCCACCCGCACATGTATGGCGTCCAGGTCGAGTGGAGCCGCCTCCTCGGTGGGCCACCAGTCCTGGTCGCCGATGCCGACCGCGAGTGGGTCGCCCGTCCCGATCCGGTCATCGAGACCTGGACCGGTGACCTCGAGATCCTGCCCGGGGTGACCCTCAGCCAGCCCGGTGGCCACTTCCCCGGCAGCGCTGTCGCCCACTGGCAGGCCGGCGCCGACGGTCGCGGCGTGCTGCTGACGGGCGACACGATCTTCCCCAATCCTGACCGTACGTCCGTCAGCTTCATGCGCAGCTATCCCAACCGGCTGCCGCTCTCGGGCGCCGTCGTGAAGCGGGTCGCCGCACATGTCGACCGGTTCGGGTTCGACCGGCTCTACGGCAACTTCGACAACGCGATCGACGCGGACGCCAAGGCGATCGTGCACCGGTCA
Source organism: uncultured Actinomycetota bacterium (assembly GCA_963790145.1). Lineage (GTDB taxonomy): Bacteria > Actinomycetota > Actinomycetes > Propionibacteriales > Nocardioidaceae > Aeromicrobium. The sequence continues at coordinate 127,561 of CAWBNN010000001.1, forward strand.
GCGGAGCGGCACGCCGCCTGGGCCAGCGGTGACTTCGACCACCTCACCTAGACCATCGCGATCGTCGCGGCCACCTCGTCGACCAGCTCGCGGGCGAGATAGCCAGTGCGACCCATCCGCGGCACGAGGCGTTGACCCGCCATGGCGTGCACGTACGTTCCCCAGCACGCCGCCTGCGCCGGCTCCGCTCCCCGCGCCAGCAGCCCGGCCATGATGCCGGCGAGCACGTCGCCGCTGCCGGAGGTGCCGAGCCCGGCATCGGCGTTCTCATCGCACCACGCTCCCCCGCCGGGGTCGCTGACGTGTCCGTAGAGCGACACCACGGCGTCGAAGCGGTCTGCCACCGCAGCCGCCTCGGCGTCCAGGTCGTCACCGAGCTCTCGTCCCAGCAAACGACCGGCTTCGGCGATGTTGGGAGTCAGCACCGTACGTCCGGCATGCTCCCCGAGCAGGTCCGGATGCTCACCCAGCGCGCCGAGCGCGTACGCGTCGACGACGAGCCGAGCATCCCCGGCAATCGCGCCGATGACGTGCTGCATCAGCGTCGCGGTCTGCTGCTTGTCGTCCAGTCCAGGGCCGATCGCGACCACGTCGGCCCGACCGGCCAGCTCCAGGAGGTGGTCGGGCACGTCGCCGTCGACGGACCCGCTAGCTGTCGACGGCAGGCCGACGACCTTGGCTTCCGGCACCGCGATGCTGAGCGCCTGGGCGTTGTCGTCTGTCGTGGCGAGCTGCAGGCGACCGGCGCCGGCACGGAGCGCGGCCGTGCCAGCCAGCAGCACCGCCCCCGGGGTGGTGCGCGACCCGCCGACGACCAGCACCGTGCCCCGGTCATCCTTGTCGCCCTCGGGCTCAGGCAGTCGCCAGCGGCGGAGCAGCTGCGGCGTGATGACCAAGGACTCAGACGGCCGGGGCATCGACGCCCTCCTCGGCCGTCGGATGCGCCTCGTCATCCTGCTTGAGGTGCTCGACGTCATTGAACTTCTCCGTCGACCAGCCATCGTCGGTCCACCGCCAGCTGCTGATCGAGCAGTTGGCGATCGGAGACTTCTTGGCGCTCGCCATGAGCTCCTCCTCGTCGAGTCCCTCCAGGACGTACCGGAACAGGGAGACGACGGCATCATGCGCGAAGAACAGCACGCGCTGCTCAGGGTGATCCTCCGCAACGTCACGCAGGAGACTGCGTATCCGCAGGAGCACATCGGCCCACGACTCGCCGCCCGGCGGCCGGTAGTAGAACTTGCCCAGCCGCTGGCGCCGCTCGGACTCCTCGGGGAACTTGGACCGGATGCCGTGCACCGTGTGCAGGTCCAGAACCCCGAGCTCGCGATCGCGCAGCCGCTCGTCCCGCAGCGTGGGGATGTCGGATCCCTTGAGGGCGATCTCGGCGGTCTGCCGCGCCCGCAGGTAGGGCGACACGATCACGACATCGGGATGCTCGTCATCCGGTAGCTCGTCGAGCCAGCCGGCCACGGCCTCGGCCTGCTTCTGTCCGGTGTCCGACAACGGCACGTCGGCGTCGCGCTCCGTGATGTCGATCAGGTCCGAGCCCTTCTCCTCCGCAGTCGACGCGGCGACGTTGCCGACACTCTCGCCATGCCTGATGATGCCGATCCACTCGAGCTGGTGCATGGGATGGCTCTTACCCGCTGCCTCGGTCGGCAATCGGACGGCTCACGGACGGAGGTCGTCCTTCGTCACGTGCGTGGAGACGTCGGGTCCGCTGCTGTAGACGATCGGATCGTCCTCGACCGGCGCCGGACCGTCATCCAGGGCCGCAGCCGGCTTCTTGGCGGTCGCAGGCTGCTTCTTCGGCGCGGCCTTCTTGGCGGCTGCCCGCTTCGCAGCGGCCTTCTTGGCCGGCATGGTGTTGGTCGTGGCCTTCTTGGTCGTCGTCGACGGCGACGGTGGCTGGCGCACCGGCTCGGTGCTGACCTTGGGCGCCGGGTCCGCCGCAGGGGTGGCCCGGTCGTCCGGCAGGATCCTTCTCACCACGGCGACGGCTCCGTGCAGACCGCCTCGCGCGACCCCGCCGACCACGTGCTGGGCGATGGTGACGGGTTTGTGCAGGATCTTGGTGATCACAGGTGATGCTCCGTTCGATCGGTTGACGCGGTCTGGGCGATGCGTACCCCTCCGGCCGACTGTCACACGTACGAGCCGCGAACTCGGCCCGCTGCAGCCCTCGGCGCGGACCGGTGTGCCGTGCCCCCATAGGATCGCGGGATGATCCGCCAGCGCCTCGCCCGATTCATCGTTCGCCGTGCCGGCTATCGGATGGTCGGCGAGGTGCCCGACACCGGCATCCTGGTGGGCGCCCCGCACACCTCCAACTGGGACTTCGTGACGATGTTGCTCGTGATGTGGCACGACGGGGCTCATCCGCGGGTGCTCGTCAAGAAGCAGCTGTTCCGCGGACCGCTCGGCTGGGTGCTGCGACGTCTGGGCGGGGTCCCGCTCGATCGCGACAACGCATCGGGCGTGGTCGGCGAGCTCGTGCAGGAAGCCCGCAACGGCGAGCCGTTCCGCCTGATCATCGCGGCGGAGGGCACACGCACCAGGGGTGACTACTGGAAGTCCGGTTTCCTACGGATCTCCCGCGACACGGGGCTGCCGATCACTCTGGCGTTCTTCGACCCGCCCACCAAGACGATGGGATTCGGGCCGACGTTCCACCCGTCCGACGACGTCAAGGCCGACATGGACATGATCCGAGCCTTCTTCGCCGACAAGCACGGCATCAAGCCCAAGAACGCGACCGAGCCCAGGCTCCGCGACGAGCCCGGCCCCAGCGCCTGAGATCAGGGCGCCAAGCCAGCGGCCAGGGCCTCCGGGACGTAACCGTGGCGTATGCGTTGCGGGTGATCGCCCACCGGCAGATAGGCGACTTCCTGCTTGGTGTTGGTGTCGATGACGGCAACCGCGTCGGCCTCGCTCAACGAGATCCAGCAGGTGTCCTTCAACCCCTCGGTCGTCCAGTAGGGCTTGCCGTATGAATGGCCGGTCGTCGCGGTGTCGTAGATGACGTGGTCTCCGGTGCTGCGGTCCACCAGGGCGGCGTAGTCGTCCATCGTGCCCGCGGCGCACAGGGTGGTGCCGGCGGCATTGATCGACAGCCCGTGGTGCGCAGAGTCGTTGACGTACTGCTCCCGGGGCATGTTCGGGACACGGTTCGGCAGCGGGATGACCCGCTTGACGGCGCCGACGCGGGGCTCGGCGATGCCGCCGGCGGTGTAGGTGACCTTGCCGTCGACATCGGGGGCCTGGGTGTCGAACTCGACCAGACCGTGGAAGTACGACACCTGGAAGTAGACGAATCGCTCACCGGGCGCGATCGCCATCGGCCGGACCGCGGAGCTCATGCCCGGATGTCCGGCCTCGGCGAGCTCCTTGCCCATGTCCCAGCGTTGCGAGACGGTGAACGTCGCGTTGTCGACGACCTGGAACCAGCGATCGCTCTTGACGGCGTCGTGCACCAGGCTCAGGTCGAGCGGGCCGAGGCTGGGATAGTCGACCGGCAGGTAGACCCGCCCGATCGACGCATGGAAGATCTTCGAGCCGTCCTTGCTGTAGTTGTTCTCGTGCGGGGTCTCGCCAGACACAAAGGTTCGTATGCGCTGCCCCATCTTGATGGTCTTGCCGCCGACGACCTCGTCGACCATCGAGTACTCGATGGCCTGGCGGCTCGTCGAGTCCGAGACCACCAGGCGGCGGCCGTCCGGGGACAGACCCATGTGATCCGTGCGGTAGCCGTCCATCTGCTCCTCGTGGACGATGCTGTTCGGGTCGCCGGCCACGGCCTTGGCGATGTCGACCCACACGACATCGGCGAAGCTCGGGCGCGAGACGGCGAGGTACTTGCCGTCGTTCGTCGTGAACATGTCGTCGACGTACTGGTCGTGGCCTTCGCCGGGTCCCGCCTGCACCACGAGGTAGAACGCGAGCTTGACGGGGTTGAGCTGGATGTCCTGGAGCTCCTGCGCCTTGTCCGGAATCAGGTTGATGCCGGACTTCAGCATCGTGCGCGTGTTGGCATCGATGATCGAGGCGGTGCCCTGCCAGTTGTTGCCGACGAACATCACGTCGCGCAGCCCGGGGGCCGCGGTGGGTCGGCTCAGCCGTTGCCGGTGACACGCCCGACAGCGTTGCGGCGACCGCCAGGACCGTGGCGCCGATCGACAGGACTCGCTTCATGGAGGCTCCTTGCCCGTATGGGATGCAGGAAGTTCAACGACTCCAGATGCCAAGCGTCACGTGTCCTGTTGCTGCTCCAACGCGTCTGTGAGGAGGCCGACGAGGGCTTCCAGCTGCATGTCCGCCGACGCCGAGACCTCGTCGTCGGAGCCGTCGAGCGCCCGGGCGGCGAGGCCGGCCTTGCTGTCGAGGAGCTCCACGATCCGCGTGTCGATCGTCTGCGACGCGATGATGCGCCATGCCGTGACGGGCTCGTCCTGCCCGATCCGGTGGACGCGGTCGATCGCCTGGGTCTGCTCCGCGTCGGTCCACGACAGCTCGGCCAGCACCATGTTGGACGCGACCTGGAGGTTGATGCCGACACCGGCAGCCGACAGCGAGCACACCACGACCGCGACGTCCGGGTCGTCGACGAATGCGTCGATGTTGCGCTGGCGCACCTTGGGCGTCTGGTTGCCGCGGATCGACGAATAGCGAATGCCGCGACGCTCGAACGTCTCCTCCGCGAGGTCCATGACGTCGACGTGCTTGGCGAAGAAGACGACCTTGCCCACGTTGCGTGCGAGCTGCGCCGTGTAGTCCGCGGCGAGGCTGGCCTTGGCCTGACCGATGCGGCGCATCATCGTGAAGACGTTCTCGTCGGTCTTGGAGGCGCTCTCGTCACGTTCCCAGCCGGCTACGCGGCGTACGAGCTCGTGGTCGATGCCCTCGACCGTGACACCGGACGTGCGGTTGGCGAGCGCACTCTCGTAGCGGGCGACGAGCCTGCGAGCGAGCACCCGCTCGGCCTCGCGGATCGAACGGCCGGCCTCGTCGTCGAGCTCGACCGGAAGGTCGGCGATGCGGCGGGCCGGGATGTCGGAGGCAACATCGACCTTGCGCCGGCGCACGATGCCCATGTCGATGACCCGCGAGCGCGCGGCAGCGTAGAAGCCGGGGTCGATCGGGGTCAGACCCGTCTCCTCCAGCATCTGCATGAGCTCTGCGCGCGGCTTCTTGTCGTCGATCCAGCCGAGGAACTGCCAGATCGCCCGGAAGTCATCGATGTCATTGATCAGTGGCGTGCCGGTCAGCGCCATCATCAAGGGGCGGACGGTCCGCGACCGGATCCGCTCAGACAGCTGCAGGACGTGCTGGGACCGTTGCGACGACTTGTTCTTGATGAAGTGCGCCTCGTCGAGCACCATGCCGCGGAATCCGAGGTCGCCGAGCCAGCCGACGTGACGGTCGAGCACCTCATAGTTGACGATCACGATGTCGGCGAAGGCGTCGATCGTGTGGCCGTCACCGTGGATCACCGTGGACGGACGGTTGGGGGTCCAGAGCTCGGCTTCGCGCGCCCAGTTGGTCTTGACGACGTTGGGGACCACGACGAGCAGGGGGTACGCGTTGGCGGCCTGTGCCGCGAGCAGAGCCTGAGCCGTCTTGCCCAGACCGGGCTCGTCGGCGAGCAGGAACGTCCGGTGCCCGTCCTCGGCCGCGGCGATCACCTCCGCCTGGTGTCGCATGAGCTCCAGTCCGACCGGGACCTTGGTGTCCGACGGTTCAGGGAGGTCCATGCACGCCTTGGATCCGCCGGCAGCCCGCTCGAAGGCGGAGAACAACGGACCGAGGAGCTCCCAGGTCGAGAGTCGCTGGGTCTGCGGCTTGGCCGTCTGCGCGGTCTCGAACTCCGGCGGAAGGAAGGGGTTCGCCAGCTGACGCGAGACGACGGACTGGGGCACGACCCGGCGCTCGACCGGCGCCGCGACTGGCTCGTCCTCGGTGCTGGTTTCGGCCTCAGCAGCCTGCTCGACCCCGGCAGCCCGCAGCATGTCGTGCTTGAGCACGATCGCCGCGTCCGAGACGTCGGCATCCTCAGCGAGCAACGACAAGAGCGTCGTGTCCCGTGCGGCGGTCTGGGCGAGGATCGTGCCGATCCCGTCGAGACGCTTGAGCTTTTCGGCGCGTTGCGCGTCGGTCAACGAGTCGTCGGACTTGGCGCGCGTACGCTCCTCGCGCGCCAGGAGCGCGACGACCTGGAACTTGGTGCGGGTCGATGGCGAGACCCGGCCTCGCTGGGCACCGGCTTCCACCTCGCGCACCGCGCGGGCGAGCACCGACATGATGCCGTCATTGCCGCCGCGGGGTCGCCGCTGCGGTGCGGAACGGGTCGTCCCCGATTGCCGCTGGCCTCGTCTGGCCAAGGTTCCTCCTCCGAAAGCCCGGCACGCTGGCCGTGGCGCCACTGCGACGCCGGATCCGGACCAAAGCCGGGCAGCGCCCAGAAAGCTCTGCCGGGTCGAGGCCGCTGGCCTCGAGACGACGGAACTCGCTACAACCGATCGACATGAACGATCGGGATGGTGCAACGCCCGCCTCGTGGAGCGATCCGGCCTTGAGCCGGTGCCACGGAACCGATCGTCGATCGACGTACTCGTTCGACGAGCAGCGGTGCGGGGTTTGGTACTGCGACCACTTTACCCGTATCGCACCGGTGTGTGCAGGCGACTCACCATTCGCCCGGTTCGGGTCGACCCCCACGACGCGTTCGGGCAGGGTGAGGGCATGAGCTGGGTGTTGCACGTCGACATGGACCAGTTCATCGCTGCCGTGGAGATCCAGCGCCGTCCCGAGCTCGCGGATCTGCCGGTCGTCGTCGGTGGCCGCGGAGATCCGACCGAGCGTGGGGTGGTCTCCACTGCGTCGTACGCGGCGCGGGAGTTCGGCGTCGGGTCGGGCATGCCGCTCCGGGTCGCGAAACGCAAGTGCCCGGACGCGATCTTCCTCCCGGTCGACGCGCCCGCGTACGAAGCGGTGTCCGTCACGGTCATGGAGACACTGCGGTCACTGCTGTGGGGCGGTGTCCCGGTGCTCGTGCAGGTCCTGGGGTGGGACGAGGCCTTCGTCGGTCCCGCACCGGAGCACGGCGACCTCGAGGACCCCGAGGAGATGGCGGCTGTCGTCATGGAGTCCGTCCTCGCGGCGACCGGCCTCCACTGCTCTGTCGGGATCGGCGACAACACGCTGCGGGCCAAGAACGCCACCGACTTCGGCAAACCACAAGGGACGTACACGCTGACCGCTGCGAACTGGCTCGAGGTGATGGGCGACCGGCCGACCCAGGCACTGTGGGGCATTGGCGCCAAGACCGCGGCCAAGCTCGCCGCGCTCGGTCTGGAGACCGTTGCGCAGCTGGCGGCAAGCGATCCCGGGGTGCTGGCTGACGCGCTCGGACCGACGATGGGGCCCTACTACCGCGCTCTGGCGATCGGCACCGCAGCGCGTCCGGTCGACCCCTCGCCGTACGTGCCGCAGGCCCACGGGCGCGAGACGACGTACCAGACCGACCTGGACGACTGGACCGCCGTCGCCGATGAGGTGCGCACGCTGACCGCACGTGTGCTGGCGGACATCGATGCCGAAGGACGGCCGGCCGCAAGGGTCGGCCTCAAGATTCGCCTGGCGCCGTTCATCACCGTCACCCGGAGCGTGACCCTTCCTGCCCCGACGAACGATCTTCAGGTGCTCAGCGATGCCGCTGTCTCGTTGCTCGACCGGCTCGAGCCCCATCAGCGGACTCGATCGGTTCGACTGCTCGGCGTTCGCCTCGAGATGGTTCCACCAGGTGGCTCTGGGCAACCAGCGTCCGGCGGCAGCCGCAGCTAGCGAACCACGTCGAAGACGCCGAAGGACCGGAACCTGACGGTCCCGGCCCTTCGACCACGCAGCGTGCTACCGGCAGTCGTCAGCCGCGATAGCGCTTGTTGGCTGGGATGTCCCCGTATCCGCCGAGGCCACCGTCGCCGTACTTCTTGTCGACCGTGATGGTGCTCCCGTTGATCTTCAAGCGGACCGTGGGGGCAAGCGAACCGCCCCGTCGGGTGCCGATCGCGTCGATGAACGACTCGACCAGACCGCCAGGCATCACGTAGTGCGAGTACGACTGATAGGCGTTCGGGTTCTCGTTGGGCAGGATGTTCGATGGTGCCCCGAACGGCGTGTTGAGGTCGGTCGGGTTGCCCAGAGCGAGACCGCTGCCGCCATTGACCGGCTGGTAGTCGCTGCGGACTCCCTTGCCGACGAACGCGTAGACGCCGTCAGGTCCGTCGATCCCGGCTGCGTACGTGCTGCGGTGGCTGATCGTGAACAGGTAGTACTTGCCGTCCTTGAGGTAGATCTGCGGCCGCTCGGTCTGATCGGTCACGCAGTTCGCCGACAGGATCGGGTCCAGGAAGTGCCACTTCGTCAGGGACTTGTTGTCGGCCACCGCGAGTCCGACGTTGGCCTGCTGGAAGGTCGCGCCAGAGTCGAGCACGTCCCCGAGCTTCTCGGCGTTGGGGTCGCCGGGACGGTAACCGAGATCGGCTTCGTTGCACGTACGTGCCCCGCGCTTCACGGCGGTGTTGCCCTCGAACACCATGAACGTCTTGCCCGGATGGGCCGGATCAGTGAAGGTGAACGGGTCGCGGAAGTTGTAGAACGTGTTCTGCTCGCCATTTTGGTAGCGCACGCCGTCCGGCCTCAGCAGTTCGTGCTGCTTCTCGAAGCCAGTGAGCCACACCCGGTCCTTGTTGGCGTGGATGGTGCCCTCGCTCATCGCGATGCGAGCGTCCGCCGGGGTGATGTCATTGCCGTCGCTGCTCCGGTTGAACGCCAGGTCCGTGTAGAACGCTTTCAGCTTGTTGCCCTTGAAGATTCGGGTCGATCCCGACCATTCGGCCTGATGTGTGTAGGTCTGCCCCTTGAAGAGCGAGGCCGTGGCGCCGTCAGGGAAGACGTTGCCGCCGTAGATCCAGCCGCCGTTCTTGGGGCGCTTGGATGCCGGGATGCCGGCCTTGCGATAGAAGAATCCCTGCTTCGCATGAATGTGCCGGTCGTCGAACGTGTAGCCCGCGTGGCGGTCGGCGGTGAGGGCGAAGATGACTTCCCAGCCCTTGAAGCTGAACTGATCTGCCTTGTCGTCCGTCAGTGTCCAGGTGTCCCAGACCCATACGTCCGGATGGGTGTCGGGGAAGTCCCCGGGAATCTTCGGCATCGTCAGGGAGTCAGGCAGAGAGTTCTCTCCTGGCGCGACGGTGGGATCCGATTGAGCCTCGATCTGGCGCGCATCGGCTCGGGTCCACTTCGCGGTGAAGTCCGAGTACGGGCTGTGGGCGCGCTGAGTGTGGATCGTCGGCTTCGGGAAGCCTGACTCGGCTTGTGCCGGTGACGTGGCGACATACGTGGCACCGACCAGAGCTGCGGCCAACACCCCAGTGACGGCTATTCGCCGCGTTCGGCGGCCGTCCGGCTTCGCGAAATTGCGCATGACAGTTCATCTCCCCCCGAACGTCCCGGGGCCGACCCCGATGGACAACCACCCGAGATACGTTCGATCTCAGGCTGGACGCTAGGCCCCGAAATCAACACGTGTCAACACCTGGTGTTCGAGTTGCGGAACGCCTGGCAGACGCTATAAGTGGAGCCCATCCCACCCCGGATTTCCAACCCAAACACCGCCAGACAGGTGCGAACTACGCTGGGTCCCGACAGCGGAGGAACCGGCCCGGCGAACACGCCGACCGGGTTCGAAGGGGGACGAACTTCCGACATGGACCGCCGAGCTTTCTTCTCGCTCAGTGCCGCGGCGCTGCTGGCTGCCTGCACCGCAGAACAGCCCCACGACGCGCGCCGCCCGCCGCCCTTGCTGCGCCGGTCGTCCGATCCATACCGTCCGCGGATCCACTACTCCCCCGCCCGCGGCAATCTCGCCGATCCCAATGGCCTGGTCTACCTGGACGGCGAGTACCACTTGTTCTATCAGCACGACGGGCGCTGGGCCCACGCCGTCAGCAAGGATCGGTTGCTCTGGCGTGACCTCGGTATCGCCCTGGACCGTCAGGGCGACGACCAGGCGCTGTCGGGCAGTGCGGTCGTCGACCATCGCAACACCAGCGGATTGGTGAAGGGCGGCAACGGCCTCGTGGCGGTGTTCACCTGCACGTGCGCCGGCGAGGCGCAGAGCATCGCCGCCAGCACCGACGGAGGCCGGAAGTTCGTGCGCTATCGCGGCAATCCTGTGCTTCACAATGACGGCGAGCCGGACTTCAGGGATCCCAAGGTCTTCTGGCACCCGGAGTCCGACGCGTGGGTGATGGTGGTCAGCAACGGCGACTACGTCTCGATCTTCGGCTCACCGGACTTGATCGAGTGGAAGCACCTCAGCGACTTCGGTCAATCCGACGGTCTGCACACCGCCGTGTGGGAGTGCCCGGACCTCTTCCCGCTGCCACTCGACGGCCGCGAGGACGCGATCCGTTGGGTCTTGCACGTCAGCGTGGGCGACAGCGAAGCCACAGCCGGATCGACATCGCAGTACTTCGTCGGGTCGTTCGACGGGACGACGTTCGCCAACGAGAATCCGGCCGACGAGGTGCTGTCGGTCGACTTCGGCCAGGACTTCTACGCCGCCCAGACCTGGTCCGACGACCGCGGCGCCGACAAGGTCTGGATCGGGTGGATGGGCAACTGGCGCTACCCGTACGGAGCCCCCACCGGGTCGTGGCACGGCACCATGTCGCTGCCGCGGACCTTGAGCCTGGAAACCCGTGGTGACCGCCCGCGCATGATCCAACGAGTCATCGACACCGCACCGCTACGGCGCCGGTCGGTGTCGCTGCCAGACTTCGACGTCGAGGATTTTCATGTCCTGCCGCACCACCACACGGCATACGAGCTCGACGCCACGATCGAGTGGGACCACCTCGATGAGGTTGCCGTGCACCTGCTTCGTGGCGACGACGCTTTCGTCAGCGCGGGTTTCGACGCGCGCAACGGGACTGTCTTCGTGGATCGGTCAGCGTCTGGCTCAGAACCGGTCACCGGCCGCGACGACAAGCCCGTCCCGTTCGGTCGACGTAGTGAACCGGTGGACGATCCCGCCATGACCACCCTACGGATTCATGCGGTCGTCGACAGGTCGTCGATCGAGGTCTTCTTCGACGACGGCAGGCACGTCGCGTCCGTCGTGGTGTTCACCGACGAGGGCAATGACGGCATCGCGTGGCAGACGACGGGCGGGACTGCCAGGGTGCGCGACTGCCGGATCACTGAGCTCGCGACCATCTGGAACTGATGCATGACGAAGGGCCGGAACCCATGGGTTCCGGCCCTTCGATCGTGCGTGTCCGAGGGGGGACTTGAACCCCCACGCCCCTTACAGGGCACTAGCACCTCAAGCTAGCGCGTCTACCATTCCGCCACCCGGACATCGCTCCGGAGAGGAGCGGTGATGCAGCACTGAACTCTAGCAAAGAGCAGGCGGCGATCCGAATCGGGTACGGCGCTCGTCACGCCGCTCGGGGCAGGCTGGTTGGCCTTGCAAGGAATTCCTTGGCACAATAGTCGAGGCCCCGGAAAGTATGAGTTTCCGGGGCCTCATTTGTGATCGAGCGTGATGATCTCTCTCATCCAGAATCCTTCTGCTCCCCCGCCTGTCACATCACTGACCGGCTGCCTTTGACTTGCGTCGCTGGCCATGGGTTCGAATCTGGATTCCTTCCCGCTTTCCCGAAGGATTGCGTAGGTCATTTGTATGCCTCGGCCGGCTGGGCGCGCAAGGGGTTTTTCAAACTTTCTGGGGTATTTCTCGAGAATGTGTCACTTACCCACAGAGTGACCTACGTCACCCACAAGACGCCGACCGTTATGCACATGTTTTCCACATTCGGCGGCCCAGTGAAGCGCCCACAAACGTCAGAGAAGCGACGTGCCGGCGTGGATCGCGAGGCCGGCCAGCCCGCCGACCACCGTTCCGTTGATCCGGATGAACTGAAGGTCACGGCCGACGTGCAGCTCGATGCGCTCCGCGGTCTCCTTGCCGTCCCACCGGTTGACGGTCGCCGAGATGATCGTGGCCACCTCGCTGCCGTAGTGGTTGACCGCGTATGCCGCGACGTCTGAGATCGTCGCGTCGATGCGCCGGTTGAGCTCGCGATCGTCGATCAGCCGCTGCCCGAAGGCCTCGATCTCTTCGAGTGCGCGACGGCGGAGCAGCCCGTTCTCGTCCGCGAGTGAGCCGATCAGCGCGCGACGCAGCGCGTCCCACAGGCGTACCGACGTGACGCCGACACGCGGTTGCGCCAGGACGCGCTCCTTGAGGTTCTCGAACCGCGTCCGTGTCTCGGCGTCGTGCTGCAGCCCTTGAGCCAGGTCGGCCAGCCAGCGGTTGAGGGCGATGCGCGCGTTGTGGTCCGGCGTACGGCCGATCTCGGCGACCCACTCCACGACCTGGTCGTGCACCCATCCGGCGACGCGCTTGTCGAGCCATTGCGGCGTCCACGAGGGTGCACGGTTCTCGATCAGTGCCGCGACTTCGTCCTCGTTGATGGCCAACCAGCGGCCGAGCTCGTCGAGAGCGAGGTCGACCAGGCCCCGATGGGCGTCGTCGCGCAAGATCTCCTCGAGGAGCTGGCCCACGACCGGGCTGAGCTCCTCCTCCTTGAGGCGCGGGATCAGCGCCTCCTGGATGACGGCGGCGACGTCGCTCTCCTTGACGTGACGCAGAGCATCGGCCAGCACCCGTGAGCCCTCCGCGACGAGGCGCTCGCTGTGCCCGTCGGTGACGAGCCACTCCCCTACGCGCCGGCTGACTCCTGCGGACTGGATGCGCTCGCGGACGACGTCCTCGCGGAGGAAGTTGTCGGTGACGAACTCTTGGAGGCTCTCACCGAGCGACTCCTTGCGATTCGGGATGATCGCGGTGTGCGGGATCGGCAGACCGAGGGGATGCCGGAAGAGCGCGGTGACGGCGAACCAGTCCGCTATGGCGCCGACCATCGCGGCCTCAGCGCCAGCGTTCACATAACCCAGCCAGCCGTCCTGATGGCGGGTCAGGATGTAGATGACGGCCGCCAGGATCAACAGCGACAGTGCGAGCGCGCGCATGCGGCGCAGTCCGCGAAGACGCGCCGTGTCTCCGGCCGACAGGCCCTCCGGCATCTGGAAGCTCGCAGTCGCGTCTGTCGAGGTCACAGCACGACACTAACGGCGGTCGCTTCGCGCCGCTCTGCGTAGACTTCTGGCCATGACCTTCAACGAGGGCGCCGATCTCGACACCAGCCAGGTGACCGGCGGCGGCGGAGTCCGTGGCGGCGCAGTGATCGGTGGCGGTGCCGGCGGCATCATCCTGCTGATCCTCGGTCTCATCTTCGGTGGGGACCTGACGGGCGCTGGCGCCGGCAGCCCGTTCGACACGACGCAGATCCAGCCCGGCGGCGAAACCACGACGACTGATTTCTCGCACTGCAAGACCGGTGCCGATGCCAACCGCGACGTGACCTGCCGGATCATCGGCACCGTCAACAGCGTCCAGGACTACTGGACCGACGCGCTGCCCGCCGACGTGCAGCGGCAGTACCAGCAGGCCAAGACCGTCATCTACTCCGGCACGACGCAGTCGGCTTGCGGGGTCGCATCGGGCGCCACTGGACCGTTCTACTGCCCGTCCGACCAGCGCATCTACATCGACGCGAGCTTCTTCGACGAGCTCACGAGCCGGTTCGGTGCCGACGACGGCGCGCTCGCCCAGGAGTACGTCGTGGCGCACGAGTACGGGCACCACGTCGAGAATCTCCTCGGCATCCTGGCCAGGGGCCAGGACGGCAAGAGCGGCCCGCTCAGCAATGGCGTACGCATCGAGCTGATGGCTGACTGCATGGCCGGTGTCTGGGCCAAGCACGCCTCGACGACCACGGACGAGGACGGCACCGCACTCCTGAAGCCGTTGACGCAGGCGGACATCCAGTCGGCGCTGTCTGCCGCATCCGCGGTCGGCGACGACCGGATCCAGCAGTCGCAGACCGGACGGGTCAACCAGGAGTCGTGGACCCACGGGTCGAGTGAGTCGCGTCAGCGCTGGTTCCTCGCCGGCTACGAGAGCGGCACCGTCAACCAGTGCGACACGTTCGCCACCGACGACCTCTGACGGTGACTGATCGATCGGTGTCCGACCGGAAGCTCAAGGCTGAGATCTGGATCGTCCTCGGACTGTCCCTGGGCCAGGCGGGCGTGTACGCCGCGCTGAGCCTGATCGTGAAGCTGACACAGGGTGGGATTCGCAACTCGACGGCGACCCTCAACGGGAGCCAGAGCGATCGCGAGTGGCTCGATTTCACGCTCCAGGTCCTCGGCATCGGGTTCGCGCTCGTTCCGGTCGCCCTCGCGATCTATCTGCTGAGCCTCGACCCCGACCAGCCCTCGCCCCTGCGCCGGCTCGGGATCCACCGCACCGGCCGTGGCCAGGACGTGCTCTGGGGCATGGGGCTGGCCGCTGTCATCGGACTGCCGGGACTGGGTCTGTACGCCATCGGTCGTGCGCTCGGCGTCACCGCGGAGATCATCCCGGCGCCGGTCGACCAGTACTGGTGGACGATCCCGGTCCTGATTCTCTCGGCGCTCCAGAACGCAATCCTGGAGGAGGTCGTGGTCGTCGGCTTCGTCATGACCCGGCTGCGGCAGCTGCGGTGGAGCGTCCCAGCGACCATCGTGACCAGCGCGCTGATCCGCGGCAGCTATCACCTCTACCAAGGCTTCGGCCAGGCACTGGGCAATGTCGTCATGGGCCTGGTGTTCGGCTACTGGTTCACCCGGACCAAACGGGTGCTGCCCCTGGTCGTCGCGCACACGATCCTCGACGTCATCACCTTCGTCGGCTATGCCCTGCTCAAGCCCCACGTGAGCTTCCTGTGAAGATCGCGTACGACCCAGGGCTGCCGATCACGGCGCGCCATGACGACATCGCGACCGCGATTCGCGACCACCAGGTCGTCGTGGTGGCCGGCGAGACCGGATCGGGCAAGACGACACAGCTGCCCAAGATCGCGTACGAGCTGGGGCGTCGCACGATCGCCCACACCCAGCCGAGACGCATCGCCGCTCGCTCCGTCGCCAAGCGCATCGCCGACGAGTGCGAGGTCGAGCTCGGCGCGGAGGTCGGCTATGCCGTGCGGTTCGACGATCAGACCAGCGACGCCACGGCGATCCGGCTCGTCACCGACGGGCTGCTGCTCGCCGAGCTGCAACGTGACCGCCGGCTGTCCCGCTACGACACGATCATCATCGACGAGGCACATGAGCGGTCGCTGTCGATCGATTTCCTGCTGGGCTATCTCAAGCAGCTCCTCCCCCGGCGCCCCGACCTCAAGGTCGTCATCACCTCGGCGACGATCGACGTCGAACGCTTCGCGGAGATGTTCGACGCACCGGTCATCGAGGTCAGCGGGCGGACGTACCCCGTCGAGGTCCGCTACCGCCCGCTGGCTGAGTCCGATGCCGGCGACATGCTCGAGGGCATCGCTGACGCGATCTCCGAGCTGCCCAAGGACGGCGACATCCTCGTCTTCATGTCCGGCGAGCGCGAGATCCGGGACGCGGCGGACTACCTGGGCGGGCAGAAGTACCCGCGTACCGAGATCCTTCCGCTCTACGGCCGGCTGGCGGCCGCCGACCAGCAGAAGATCTTCAGCAATCACAGCGGCCGCCGCATCGTGCTGGCCACCAATGTCGCGGAGACGTCGCTCACCGTGCCGGGCATCCGGTACGTGATCGACCCGGGCTTCGCCCGCATCTCGCGCTTCAGCCAGCGACTCAAGGTGCAACGCCTGCCGATCGAACCGATCTCGCGGGCCAGCGCGTCACAACGGGCCGGTCGATGTGGTCGCGTCGCGGACGGCATCTGCATACGGCTCTACTCCGAGGAGGACCACGACGGCCGTCCCGAGTTCACCGACCCGGAGATCCAGCGCACCAACCTGGCCTCGGTGCTGCTCCAGATGGCGTCGCTCGACCTCGGCTCGATCAAGGACTTCCCGTTCCTCGACCCGCCGGACTCGCGTGCGGTGAGCGACGGACTCAACCTGTTGTACGAGCTGGGCGCCATGCAGGGCGACAGGCTGACCAAGATCGGCCGCCGGATGTCGACGCTGCCGACCGACCCGCGGCTGGCTCGTATGTTGCTCGCCGCGGACCGGCTCGGCTGCCTCGCCGACGTGCTCGTGATCGTCTCGGCGATGTCGATCCAGGACCCGCGTGAGCGTCCGCTCGAGCACCAGCAGGCGGCCGACGAGAAGCACCAGCGGTTCCGTGAGCCGGACTCGGACTTCTTGTCGTACCTCACCCTGTGGAAGTACATCCGCACCCAGCGCGGCGAGCTGTCGAGCTCGGCCTTCCGGCGGCTGTGCCGCGACGAGTACCTGCACTACCTGCGCATCCGCGAGTGGCACGACGTCCACTCGCAGCTGCGCCGCACCGCCAAGGAGCTCGGGCTGCATCCCGGCTCCATCGGCGGCGATCCGGACCGCATTCACCAGGCGTTGCTGTCGGGGCTCCTGTCGCACGTCGGTCTGCGCGATCCCGACGGCCGCGAGTTCCTCGGCGCCCGCCAGGCGAAGTTCATGATCTTCCCGGGTTCGGGGCTGGCCAGGAAGCCGCCGCGCATGGTCATGGTCGGTGAGCTGGTCGAGACGAGCCGGCTGTGGGGGCGTACAGCCGCCAAGATCCAGCCGGAATGGGTCGAGGTCGCCGCCGAGCACCTGGTCAACCGTTCCTACAGCGAGCCGCACTGGTCGAGCCGCCGAGGCGCGGTGATGGCTCGCGAGAAGGTGCTGCTGTTCGGCATTCCGCTGATCGCAGACCGGCTCGTTCAGTTCGGCCGGATCGACCCGGAAGTCTCCCGTGACCTGTTCATCCGGCACGCGCTGGTGCAGGGCGAGTGGCGTACGCACCACGCGTTCTACGCCGCAAACAAGCGCATGATCGCAGGTGTCGAGGAGCTCGAGGAGCGGCTGCGCCGGCGCGACCTGCGGGTCGACGACGAGACCCTGTACGCGTTCTACGACCAGCGCATCCCGGCTGACGTCGTCTCGACCCGCCACTTCGACTCGTGGTGGAAGAAGGCCAAGCGAGACCAGCCCGACCTGCTGACGTTCGATCCGGCGATGCTGAGCCACGCCTCGGTCGATGAGGATGAGTTCCCGCGCGAGTGGCACTCCGATGGTGAGTCCTTTCCGTTGACGTACGCGTTCGAGCCCGGCATGAGCGACGACGGCGTCACGGTCGATCTCCCGCTCGAACGACTCATGAGCATCGATGACCGTGCCTTCGACTGGCACGTGCCGGGGCACCGCGTCGAGCTCGTCACCGAGCTGATCCGCTCACTGCCCAAGCGGCTGCGGCGCGAGTTCGTGCCCGCGGGACAGTTCGCCCCACGCCTGGTCGAGGCGATGGACCTGTCTGCGCCCGACCTGAGCGAGGAGCTCGCGCGACAGATGCGACGGCTCAACGGGACGGTCGTCTCGCCCGAGGACTTCGACTTCGACGCGCTGCCCTCGCACCTGCGGGTCACGTTCAGCATCACCGATGCCGGCGTGGAGCTCGCTCGCGGCAAGGACCTCGGCGAGCTCCGCCGCGAGCTCACGAGCCACGTCCGCGCGGACCTCACGAAGGTGGCCCGACAGGAAGAGCGGGCCGGCCTCCGCACGTGGGACGTCGGCACCATCGAGCAGACCATCATCGCCGGGCAGGTCACGGGCTTTCCCGCGCTCGTCGACGAAGGCAGCTCAGTGGCGTTGCGTGTGCTCGACACGGCGACTGAGCAGGCGGTCGCGATGGTGAAGGGGCAGGCCCGCCTGTTGTCGTTCGCACTCGCGACACCGGTCCCCCAGCTCGGGCGGACACTCGACCTGCACGCCAAGCTGCTGCTCTCGACAGGGCCGCACGCCGATGCTGCCGCCGTCATCGAGGAGTGCTGGCTTGCGGCGATCGAGGCGTTGGTGGTCCGCCACGGCGGGCCGGTCTGGGACGAGGTCACGTACGGGCTGCTGCACGACACCGTGCGAGCCGAGGCGTACGACGAGACCGAGCTGGCCGTGCGGACCGTCATCGACATCCTGCGAGCCCTCGGTGAGGTCACCCCCACGCCCGCGACCGAAGCCGGCGAGGATGTGCGCGTGCAGCTGTCGTGGCTGATCTATCCAGGCTTCATCAGGGACACCGGCATCGCCCAGCTGCGCCGCCTGCCGCTCTACCTGCAGGCGGCCCGGCGTCGGCTCGACGCACCGCTGTCGGACGACCTGCTGGCGACCCAGGAGCTGGAGGCGCGGTTCCACGAACGTACGGCCGGCCTGTCCACCTGGGCACGCCTCTCCCCCGACGTCCAGCACGTTCGCTGGGCGCTGGAGGAGCTGAGGCTGAGCCTGTTGGCGCAGAACCTCAGAACGGCGTTCCCGGTGTCGGTGAAACGCGTGACGTCGCTCGTCGACGCGCTGTAGGGGTCAGACCCCGAGCAGGTCGATCACGAAGACGAGCGTCTTGCCGGAGAGCCGGTGACCGCCGCCGGCGGGTCCGTACGCGAGCTCCGGCGGGCACACGAGCTGACGGCGTCCGCCGACCTTCATGCCGGGAATGCCCTGCTGCCACGCGGCGATGAGCTGCGGGAGCGGGAAGTTCGCGGACTGGCCGCGGTCCCAGGACGAGTCGAACTGCTCGCCGGTGTCGAACTCGACGCCCACGTAGTGCACGTCGACGACTCCGCCGGGCACGGCTTCGGGCCCGTCGCCGACGATGATGTCCTTGATCTGGAGCTCGGTGGGCGCGGGGCCCTCGATGAAGTCAACTTCAGGCTTTTCAGTCATGCACACGATCCTGTCACATGGCGTGTGCGGCAGTTGCTCACGGTGCGAAGGCCTCCACCGTCACCACGGCGTCGACGTTGAGCGGCCCGTAGATGTGCGGGAACGGCAGCGGCTCACCGTCGACCTCGTCGAGCCGCCACGGTTCCTGCAGGAGGTCGGTGTCGATCGTCAGCAGGACCAGCGGATCGGCGACGTCGCGATAGAAGCGCTCATACACCCCCGCGACCTGCTCGGCCTGCGAGCAGTGGATGAAGCCGACCTCAGCAAGCTCCATGCCCAGGGTCGACACCGTGTAGGTGCCGGCAGCGAGGGCCGATGTCCAGGCTTCGTGAGTGGCGAGGTGGAAGATCCTCACGGCATCTGTTCGGCAGCGTCATTGAGGCGCGCGAGGCTGCGCGCGAACGTGCTGACGTCGGTCTCGGTCCACTCCGAGAGGATCGTCGACATCCTTTGGTGGGCGCGCTTGCGATAGGCGTCGACCTTGGCCCGCGCGTCTGGTTCGGCGACCAGCAGCTGGGCGCGCCCGTCATCGGGGTCGGGGACCCGGCTGACGAGCCCGAGCTTCTCGAGGGAGGCGACGGCCCGGCTGGCGGTGGACTTGTGGACGCCGAGCCCCTCAGCCAGCTCCGAGCCCCGGATGCCGTCGGGAGCATCGCAGATCGCGATGAGGAACAGGAACATCCCGTAGTCGAGCGACGGGTGGATCTCCGGGAGCTGGCGGAGCGAACGCGCACGTACGCGTCTGATGAACCTGGTCAGCTCGTACTCGACGTCGAGGTCGTCCGGGAGGTCACTGCTCATGCGGTTGGCTCCATGCGCCAACCCTATAGAACGACCGTCGCCGTCGTGGTGATCTGTGCAGGTCAGGGGCTCAGCGCAGCTCGGAGGAGGTCAGGTTGAGCAACCGCCTGGCGACGATGAGCTGCTGGATCTGCTGGGTGCCCTCGAAGATGTCGAGGATCTTGGAGTCCCTCGACCACTTCTCCACCAGCTCGGTCTCGCTGTAGCCCAGCGTGCCGGCCAGCTCGACGCACCGCAGCGTGATCTGGTTGCCGACACGACCGGCCTTCGCCTTGGCCATCGAGGCTTCCATCGAGTTGGGCTTGCGGTTGTCAGCAAGCCACGCGGCCTCGATCGTCAGCAGCATGGCTGCCTCCCAGTCCGCCTCCATCGCGATGAAGGTCGCCGCCGCGTACGACTGGGACTGCACCGGACGGTCGTAGTCGATGACGACGCCGGCCTCCTCCAGCAGGCGGCGGGTGTCCTCGAGGGCGGCGCGGGCGCAGCCGACAGCCATACCGGCAACCAGGGGCCGGGTGTTGTCGAAGGTCGCCATGGCGCCCGCGAAACCCTGCTTGGTGTCGATCTCCGGGTTGCCCAGCAGGTTCTCCGCGGGCACCCGGCAGTTGTCGAGCACGATCACCGCGGTGTCGGACGAACGGATGCCGAGCTTGTGCTCGAGCCGCTCGACCCTGATGCCGGGCAGGCTCTTGGGGACGAGGAACGACTTGATCGCCGCCCGGCCCATGCTCTTGTCGAGCGTCGCCCAGACCACGACCGAGTCGGCGCGGTCGCCGGCGGTCACGAAGATCTTCTCGCCGTTGAGGATGTAGGCGTCGCCGTCCTTGACTGCGGTGGTCGAGATCGCGGCAGAGTCCGACCCGAAGCTCGGCTCGGTGATCGCCATGGCAGCCCAGGTGCCCTTGAACCGCTCGAGCTGCTCGTCGTTGGCCACCGAGGCGATCGCCGAGTTGCCGAGGCCCTGTCGCGGCATCGACAACAACAGGCCGACGTCCGCCCAGCACATCTCGATGATCGAGAGCACCGACGACATGTTGGTGCCGTTCTTGACCTTGGCTGCGCCGTCGTCGTCGCCTTCTTCGCGGCGTACACCGGCCGCGCCGGCGCCCTGGCCCTGACCGGAGTCGCCCATGCCGTCGACGAGCGACGCGAGCAGGTCCAGCTCCTTGGGATAGGCGTGCTCGGCGAGGTCGTACTTGCGGGAGTTGGCGCGCAGGAACTCCTCAGCGACCTGGTGAGCCTGCTTGATGAAGGGGCGGAACTTGCGGGGAGTCTCGAGATTGATCATGAGTGAAATCCGTCCTCAGACGAGGACTGCTCCTTCCATCAGGCCGATGGCTCGCAGGTCGCGGTACCACCGTTCGACCGGGTGCTCCTTGACGAAGCCGTGACCGCCCAGCAGCTGGACGCCGTCGGTGCCGATCTTCATGCCGTACTCCGCGGTGAGTCGGCGTGCCAGCGCGACCTCACGGGCGTAGTCAGCACCCTGTTCGGCGCGCGATGCCGCCCTCAGGGTCGTGAGGCGCATCCCCTCGAGCTCGATGGCGATGTCGGCGACCATGAAGGCGACCGCCTGGCGGTGCGCGATCGGCTCACCGAAGGCGGTGCGGGTCTTGACGTAGTCGGCGACGTAGTCGAGCATCGCGCGGGCGGTGCCGAGTGCCAGTCCGGCCCAGGCGAGCCGCGACAGACGTACGCACTCGCGATAGTCGTCGGCGGTGCCGTCACCCAGGATCGCGTCAGCCGGGATTTCGACGTCGGTCAGCACGAGCCGGCTGAGACCGGCAGCGCGCAATCCCATGCTCGGGTCGGCCTCGATCGCGATGCCGGCAGTGCTCGACTCGATCAGGACCAGCGCGGGTCCGCTGCCCTCGACGTCGACCGCCACCACGAAGAGCTCGGCCTCGCTGCCGCGCACGACAGCGGACTTCACGCCGTTGAGCCGATATCCGGTGTCGGTCTTGACCGCGGTGGTCTGCAGCTCGAACGGGTCGAACAGCGGCCGTGGCTCGGCAATCGCGAGAGCCGCGGTCGGGATGTCGTCTCCGGCGAACGCCGGCAGGTAGGTCTGCTGTTGCGCGTCGGAGCCCCACAGCGAGATCGCGGTCGCGACGGCAGCGGGTGCAAGGCACGCCACCGCCTGGCCCATGTCGCCCTCGGCGAGGGCCTCAGCGACGAGCACTCCTGTGACAGCGGAGCGGTCCTCCGACAGCCCGCCCAGGCTCTCGGGGATGTTGAGCAGGGTCAGTCCGAACTCGCTGGTCTGCGCGAGAACTTCCTTGGGCGTGTCGTTGGCGGACTCGGCGGCTTCTGCACCGGGGCGCAGCACCTCGGCGGCGAACTCCTTGATGACACCGACGATCATCTGCTGATCCTCGGTCGGCTCGAGATCGAAGACGCCGCTGTCGGACGTACGGGCCAGGCGCTTGGGCTTGCCAGTGCTCTTGACCCGCTTGAACGTACGACCGGTCGCGCCGGCGACGCGGAACCCGCTCTTCGCGCCTTGGTAGACAGCCTTCTCGGTCGTCTTGCGCAGCTTGAGCTTGTCGATGGTCGGCGAGCTGGCGATGCGGTTGAGCACCGCCAGGCCGATGCCCATGGGATCTCGGCGACTGGCCACAAGAACTCCTCGATCTGGATCTGATGGTGGGGCGAGGTTGGACTGGTTTGCCCACCGGTGCGTCAACTGTAACTCGGAGTTGCAGTTTGACATACCCATGGTATCCGACCTCACATCGCAGGACCAGCAGTTGCTGCGTGTCGACGCCTCGATAGCCTTGACCAGTCCTGAGCGAAGGAGCCCAGAGCCCGTGCCTGATTCCCAGTCCCGACCGCTGCCCCAAGGCGGTTCCGTGCGCCCCATCACCCGGTGGGGTACGCCCGTCATGCATCGCGAGCTGAAGGACGTCACGGTGTTCGACGACGAGCTGGAGACGCTCGTCAAGGACATGGTGGCGACGATGTACGCCGCCAAGGGTGTCGGCCTCGCCGCCAACCAGGTCGGTGTCGACCTCAAGGTCTTCGTGTTCGACTGCCCGGACGACAACAACGTCCAGGTCACCGGTGTCGTGTGCAACCCAGTCCTGCACCTGCCTGAGGGCAAGGAGCGCAACCTCGAGGACGAGGACGAGGGCTGCCTGTCGTTGCCCGGCGCCTTCACGTCGTGCGCTCGACCTGACCAGGCGCACGTGACCGGTGTGGATCACCAAGGTGAACCCGTGGAGTTCGTCGGTGACGGGCTGCTCGCACGGTGCCTGCAGCACGAGACGGATCACCTGTACGGCACGGTCTTCGGCGACCGGCTGCCGGAGCGTTCGCGCAAGAAGCTCTACAAGCAGCACCAGGAGCTGGCCGACGGCTATCCCGACGACTGGCCGGTCACGATCCTCGTCGACGATCCGGTGATCGAGCGCTAGGTGATCTCCGCTCGCCGGATGATGAGGGATTTGGGTAGCCGTAGTGACCGCAACCCCTCATCGTTCGTCCCGCGAGGACAGACGATGAGGGATTTGGGTAGCCGTAGTGACCGCAACCCCTCATCGTTCGTCCCCTGTGTTGGCTAACGCCCGCGTAGCTCCCAGCAGGCGACGGCAACCGACGAGGCGACGTTGAGGGAGTCGATGTCGGCGGCCATGGGGATCGTCACGCGATGATCGGCTGACTTCTCCCAGTGCGGGCTGAGGCCGTGGCCCTCCGATCCGACGATCAGCGCCAGTCGCTCGACATCGTGGGGAACCTCATCGATCGGCACGGAGTCGACGGCAAGTGTCATGGCGTACGTCGTGAAGCCCGCGTCGTGGAGCAGTTGCGGCGCGTCGTACCAGTCCTCGACACGGGCATACGGCAGCCAGAACACCGATCCCATCGAGACCTTGATCGCGCGACGGTAGAGCGGGTCGGCACAGCGGGGTGACAGCAACACCGCGTCGAAGCCCAGTGCCGCGGCGGCCCGGAACACCCCGCCGACGTTGGTGTGGTCGGCCAGGTCCTCCATGACGATGACGCGACGCGCACCGGCCAGGACCTCGCTGGGAGGCTGGAGGTCGGGACGTTCGAGCGCTGCGAGGGCGCCACGATGCACGTGGAACCCGGTGAGCGCCTCGATCGACTTGTCGTCCAGGACGAAGCAGGGCACGTCGGCCGCGTCGAGCAGGTCGGCGAGCCCATCGAGCCACCGCGGGGACATGAGGAACGAACGCGGCTGATGGCCGGACTCGATCGCCCGGCGTACGACCTTCTCGCCCTCCGCGAGGAACAGCCCGCGGTCAGCCTCGAGCCGGAGCCTCAGCTGGACGTCGCGAAGATCGACGTAGTCGCGGAGTCGGGGATCCTCGAGGTCGTCCAGTCGTACGATCTCGGCCACCGGGCTAGCCTAACGAGCATGAGCATTGAACGTCCTGTCACACCCGATCCCTACCCACTCCTACCGGCTGCGCCGTCATTCTCGGTGACGAGCTCTGACGTCACGGACGGGCAACCCCTCAAGGACGACCAGGTCAACGAGTTCGGTGACACCTCGCCCCAGTTGTCATGGTCCGGAGCACCTGAGGGCACCAAGTCGTACGTCGTGACGTGCTTCGACCCGGACGCGCCGACCGTCTCCGGGTTCTGGCACTGGGTTGCCGTCGACATCCCGGCCGACGTCACCGAGCTCACGGCTGGAGCCGGCGCGTCCGACGACACACTGCCGGGCAGCGGGTTCCACGTACGCAACGACGGCGGCGGGCTCAACTTCATGGGCGCCGCACCCCCGGCGGGCGATCAGGTGCACCGCTACTTCTTCGTCGTGCACGCCGTCGGCGAGGACAGCCTCGGCGTGGACGGTTCCGTCTCGCCCGCAGTCGTCGGCTTCAATCTGGCGTTCAAGACACTGGGACGCGCGATCATTCACGGCACCTACCAGCACTGACCGCAGACAACAGAACGCCCCTCGACCATCGCGGTCGAGGGGCGTTCTGGCTGTGATCAGGCCTTGGGCGGAGCGGCAGGCGGCTCGGGAGTGCCGGCCTCCGGTTGAGCCGGAGCCGCGCCAGCGCTCGGCGCACTCGGTGCGCTCGGGGTGATCGGAGCCTCGGCTGCCTTGGCGGCATCGAGCGCCTCCTGGACCGCGTCGGCGGTGTCCTGCTCCTCCGGTGCGTCGTCCTGGATCGGGGCGTCGAAGTCGACACGGGTCTTGCTGCCGCCACCGTCGACCGGGATCTTGCCCACGGTGCCGCCGAGCGTGCCCAGTGCCTTGGTCAGCTCGGCGGGGATGATCCACGTCGTGGCGTTGTCGCCCTCCGCGATCTTCGGCAGCATCTGGAGGTACTGGTAGGACAGCAGCTTCTGGTCGGGGTTGCCGTCGTGGATCGCCTGGAACACCGTCTGGATCGCCTGCGCCTCACCCTGGGCGCGCAGGATCTGCGCCTGCCGGTCCGCCTGGGCGGTGAGGATCTGCGCCTGGCGCTGGCCCTCCGCCGTCAGGATGGCCGACTGCTTCTCGCCCTCGGCGGTCAGGATCGCGGACTGACGCTCGCCCTCGGCGGTCAGGATCGCGGCGCGCTTGTTGCGCTCGGCACGCATCTGCTGCTCCATCGCGTCGATGATCGACGGCGGCGGGTCGATGCCCTTGAGCTCGACCCGGTTGACACGGATGCCCCACTTGCCGGTCGCGCTGTCGAGCTCGCCGCGCAGGCCGGAGTTGATCTGGTCGCGGCTGGTCAGCGCGTGCTCGAGGCTCATGCCACCCGTGATGTTTCGCAGCGTCGTCATGGTGAGCTGCTCGATCGCCTGGATGTAGTTGGCGATCTCGTACGTCGCTGCGACCGGGTCGGTGACCTGGAAGTAGATGACCGTGTCGATCGAGACGACGAGGTTGTCCTCGGTGATGACCGGCTGCGGCGGGAACGACACGACCTGCTCGCGGAGGTCGATGACGTAGCGGACCTTGTCGATGAACGGCATCACGATGTTGAGGCCGGCCGACAAGGTGGTGCGGTACTTGCCGAATCGTTCGACGATGCCGGCTCGCGCCTGGGGGACGATCTTGACCGTCATCGAGACGACGACGATCGCCAGGACGGCGAGGAAGATGAGCACGATCAGTGCTGGGGACATTCAGGACTCCTTGGTGGTGACGACAGCCGTGGCGCCGTCGATCCGGGTGACGAGGACTTCGGTTCCGGTGTCAATCGGGTCGGCGCCATGCTCACTCCTGGCAGACCAGAGTTCTCCACCAAGTTGAATTCGGCCCTGACGCTCGTCGACAGGCTCCAGGACGACGGCGGTACGGCCGACGAGGGCAGCGTGCCCGGTCGTGAGGGTCGGGCCGGCGTGCAACCGGTGGACGATCGGCGGGCGTACGAAATAGAGGAAGGCGACGGAAATGACGATGAACACGAGGATCGCGAGCCACAGCGGTGCGCCGAAGCCGGCGGCGACCGCGCCCCCGACAGCGCCCAGCGCGAACATCAGCAGCACGAGGTCGAGGCTGAAGATCTCCACCACCGCCAGCACGACCGCAAGGCCGAGCCACGTTGCCGCAGGGTGGTCCTGTATCCAGTCGATCATGCTGTCTCCCCTGTGCCGTCTCTGCGGTCCGCCCGATGTCCGTATGCTGCCCGACGAGCGGAATAGCGTCCATCGTCGTGCTGGAGCTGGATGCGTGACCCGAAGGTCGCGCTGAGCGTTTCGCCGGTGAGCGTCGACTCGAGCGGCCCCTGCGCCACCACCCTGCCATCTCGGAGCATGAGTACGTGGGTGAATCCGACGGGAATCTCTTCGACGTGGTGCGACACCATGACGAGCACCGGGGCATTGTCGGCGTGCGACAACACCTCGAGGCTGGCCATCAGGTCCTCGCGGGCGCCGAGGTCGAGCCCGGCAGCGGGCTCGTCGAGGAGCAGCAGCTCGGGGTCGGTCATCAGCGCGCGGGCGATCAGCACGCGTTTGCGCTCGCCCTCGGAGAGCGTGCCGAACGTACGGTTGGCCAGAGCAGCGATGCCCATCTCGCCCATCATCTGCGTCGCGCGACGGTAGTCCTCTTCGTCGTAGCGCTCCTGCCACCGGCCCATCACGGCGTGTGCGGCCGAGACGATGGTGTTGCCGACGGACTCGGTCGGCGGGATGAGGTCGGCGACGGCTGTGCTGGTGTGGCCGATGCGGGTGCGCAGGTCGAACACGTCGACCTTGCCGAGCTTCTCGCCGAGGATCCGGACCTTGCCCTTGGTGGGGTGCATCGCCGCGCTGATGATCTGCAGCAGCGTGGTCTTGCCGGCGCCGTTGGGGCCGAGGACGACCCAACGCTCACCTTCTTCGGCAGTCCAGTTGATGTCCTCCAGCAGCACCTTGCCGGGACGTACGACACTCACCTTCGAGAGCTCGAAAGCGGCAGCCATGCACACTCCTGGTCGTTGTTGGTGGCGGTGCAGTCAACCTATCGCGGGCTCGGTGGACGTCAGCGATAGCCTCGGGTGCGATGACTGATCCCGTGCCCACGCTGCACTTCAACGATCCGACCGTCCTGGTCACCCTCACGGGCCCCGACCAGAGCGGTGTGACGACGCGCCTGTTCGCCGATCTCGAGCCGTTCGGCGTCGAGGTCATCGACATCGAGCAGCTCGTCGTACGAGGCCGGCTGATCCTGAGCGCCCTGCTGACGGTTCCCGATGACACATCGCACCTCGAGCAGATCGTGCAAGCGGTCGGCGCCGCCTTCGGGCTCGAGGTCACTGTCGAGTACGGCACCGGCGACAACCGGGCCCGTCGCGTCGGCCGCGCCCAGGTCGTGATCCTGGGCGCTCCCCTGCGGCCTGCCGCCGTGGCGGCGTTGGCGCAGCAGATCAAGGACGACGGCGGCAACATCGACCGCATCGTCCGGATGGCGCGCTACCCCGTCACCGCGATCCGCATGGAGGTCTCGGGCGCCGATCCTGACCAGCTGCAGGCAGACCTGGCCGCTGTCGCGTTCCAGCAGGGCGTCGACGTCGCCGTGCAGGAGAACGGCATCCTGCGGCACGCTCAGCGCCTCGTCGTCATGGATGTCGACTCGACGCTGATCCAGGGCGAGGTCATCGAGATGATCGCCGCTCACGCCGGCTGCGAGGCCGAGGTCGCAGAGGTCACCGAGGCGGCGATGCGAGGCGACCTGGACTTCACCGAGTCCCTGCACGCACGCGTGGCACTGCTCGAAGGCGTCGACGAGTCCGCTCTGGACGAGGTCTACGAGTCGCTGACCTACGCGCCGGGCGCTCGCACCATGATTCGTACGCTCCGGCGTCTTGGCTACCGGTTCGCGCTCGTCAGCGGCGGATTCACCCGCATCATCGAGCGGATCGCGGCTGAGCTCGACATCGACTACTTCGCCGCCAACGAGCTCGAGGTCGTCGACGGGAAGCTCACCGGCAAGATCCTTGGCGACGTCGTCGACCGGGCCGGCAAGGCCGAAGCGCTGCGGCACTTTGCCGAGCAGGCCCGCATCTCGGTCAAGAACACCGTGGCCATCGGCGATGGGGCCAATGACCTCGACATGCTCGCCGCTGCGGGCCTCGGCATCGCGTTCAACGCCAAGCCTCTCGTGCGCGATCAGGCCCGCACGTCAGTCAACGTGCCGTACCTCGACGCGATCGTCTATCTCCTCGGCATCACGCGCGAAGAGGTCGAAGCAGCCGACGCAGCGGACTAGCTGCCAGCCACGCAAGCTAGCCGCGCAGCACGGAGTCCAGCAGCCCGGGGAATCTCGCGTCCAGCTCCTCCTTGCGCAGGCTCACGAGCCGGCCTCGGCCGTTGGGGACGTTGCGGACGATGCCGGCCTCTCGAAGCACCTTCATGAGATGGGACTTGGTCGACTTGGGCAGGTCGGGGTTCGTCGCGCCACACGCCGCCATGTCGAGCGGTCCGTTGGCGACCTCGCGCACGATCTCGAGCCGGGCTGGATCGCTCAGCGCGAACAGCACATCGGTGACAGTCACGTCCTCGATCGCCGGGTGTTCCAGCTCATAGGTGGCCATGGTTCGATAATACTTGAACAGTGGTGATGACCGGCGTACCGTGAAGGTTCCAATCTTTTCGAACCGGGGTTCACATGACCGTCACGCTGGATGCTCGCCATGCCGTTCGTCGCGGCCAGACCCCAGCGTTCGCACTGGGGCTGTTCGCCGTCGTGGCGATGATGACCGGCGCAAGCGCACCGTCGCCCTTCTACCCGGTGCTCCAGCAGGAGCTCGGCTTCTCGTCGGCCACGCTGACGGGAATCTTTGCGGTGTACGCCATGGCGTTGCTCGCGACGTTGCTTGTCACGGGCTCCCTCTCAGATCACGTTGGCCGACGGCCGATCATCTCGGCGGGCTTCGTGCTGCTCGCCGCCAGCATGGTCGTCTTCTGGCACGCCGATTCCGTCGGGATGCTCTTTCTGGCGCGTACGGTTCAGGGCGCCGCCAGCGGTCTGCTGATGTCGTCGTTGAGTGCCGCGGTCGTGGACCTCGAGCCCGAGCACAGGCCCGGAGCGGCAGCCACGTTCAACAGCGTGAGCCCGCTTGCCGGGTTGGCCGTCGGTGCTCTGTTCGGTGGCATCGTGCTCGACCGCTCATCCGCACCTCCTCTGGTGGTCGTCTTCGGCAGCCTGACAGCGGTCTACGCAGCCATGGCCGCCGTGGTCTGGCGGCTGCCCGAGACCTCGCCGCGGCACGACGGTCTCCTGCACTCCTTGCGTCCACGGGTGGGTGTGCCCGTCAGCGCCCGCCCGGCGTTCGCCCGCAGCACTCCGGCGCTGGTCGCTGGATGGGCCACTGGCGGGCTCTACCTGTCACTCGGTGCACCCATCGTCGCCACAGAGCTGGGCGGCACGAATCACGTCGAGCAGGGCCTGGTCGTCACGATCCTGACCGGTGTCGGTGCCGTGGCGTGCTATGTCGCCCGCCGCGCATCGTCGCGGGCCATCACGCTCTTCGGCACCACCGCGCTGGCGCTGGGCACTGCACTGACTCTTGTGGCGCTGGCTGCGGGATCGCTGGGGGCGTTCATCGCAGCAGCCGTGATCGCCGGCGCCGGCTTCGGCACCGCCTTCCTCGGGATCATGCGCTCGATCACGCCAACAGTCGGTCCGCACGAGCGCGGCGAGTTGTTCGCTGCCGTGTTCGTCGTCAGTTACGTAGCGTTCGGCATTCCCGCGGTGGCTGCCGGCATCGCGGCGCCACACATCGGGCTTGCCACCACGACGTACCTGTATGGCGGGCTTGTCGTCGTCCTGTCAGCGCTGGCGGGAGCGCTGCGGAAGTTCGGCTCGACTGACTAGCTCACTCGTCGTCTTCGAGGCGGAAGCCCAGCTTCATCGTGACCTGGTAGTGGGACACGGACGTGTCGGTGATCTGTCCGCGGATGTCCGTGACCTCGAACCAGTCGAGGTGACGCAGGGTCTGTCCGGCCCGCTTGATGCCGTTGTCGACGGCCTCGGTGATGCCGTCAGGAGAGGTGCCGACGATCTCGGTCACGCGGTATGTGCGATCAGTCATGCCCCGAGCGTACGACCACCAGCCAGCGCCGCGCCGAGGGACCTCGAAGCCGATCACGCAGACTCGCCCATGCGACGTAGAGTGGAAGGGTGCCCAACGAACCACGGAAGCAGCAGGTCTTCTCGATCACGGCTGCAGCCGAGTCCCAGAGCGCCGATCGCGGTCGGCGTGAGCGTCGCTATGCGATCTCGATGGGCATCCGGACCCTCTGCTTCGTCGGTGGCGTCATTGTCCTGACCGCTGTCCCGTCGCCGTGGTCGCGGCTCGGCTGGATCCTGTTCGTCGGCGCGGTGCTCCTGCCCTACACGTCCGTGGTGCTGGCCAATGCCGGCGTACGCAAGAAGGGTGCCGGGCCGTCGCCGTTCGGCCCCGAGGCCAAGGGTGAGCTCGAACCGCCATCCGCACCCAAGCTCGACCGTGAGTGACGTCCTGACCTGCTCGGCCAAGGGCTGCACGGCCGAGGCGACGCATCAGGTCCTGTGGAACAACCCCAAGATCCACACGCCCGACCGGCGCAAGACCTGGCTCGCCTGCGACGAGCACGAGGAGTCCCTGCGGTCGTTCCTGTCCGCGCGTGGCTTCTGGAAAGAGACTGTCCCGGTCTGATCCGGTTGTCAGCCGCCGATGGAGGACATCGGGCGGGACGACTGCAGGAAGCTCGGATCGTCGATGCCATGACCGGGCAGCTTGGTCATCATCGCGGCCGCCCAGCGGCGCGCGATCTCCTCGTCGGAGGCGCCCGTACGCAGCGCACTGCGCAGATCGGACTCCTCGCGAGCGAACAGGCAATTGAGAATCTGGCCGTCGGCGGTCAGGCGTACGCGGTTGCAGTCACCGCAGAACGGCCGCGTCACCGACCCGATGATGCCGACGGTGTGTGGTCCGTCGTCAACGAGGAACTTCTCGGCCGGCGCCGAGCCACGACCGTCGAGGCCGGTCAGGCGGAAGTGCTCGCCCAGCAGCGTCAACGTCTCGTCGGCGGTGACCATCGCCTCGCGGTTCCAGCCGTGCTGGGCGTCGAGCGGCATCTGCTCGATGAATCGCAGCTCGTAGTCGTTCTTCATGCACCAGCGCAGCAGGTCGGGCGCCTCGGCGTCGTTGATGCCCCGCAGCAGGACGGCGTTGACCTTGACCGGCGCCAGACCCGCCTCGCGCGCGGCGGCCAGACCGTCGATGACGTCATGGAGCCGGTTGCGGCGGGTGATCTGCTCGAACGTCGCCGGATCAGTGGTGTCGAGGCTGATGTTGACCCGGTCGAGTCCGGCCTCGGCCAGTGCCTTGGCGGTGTGCTTGAGGCCCAGGCCGTTGGAGGTCATCGCCGTACGGGGACTGGACGGCAGCGCTTTGGTCGCCGCGACGAGCTCGGGCAGGCTGCGGCGAAGCAACGGCTCTCCCCCGGTGAACCGCACGTCGCGTATGCCGAGGATCTCGACCCCGATGCCGATCAGGCGCATCAGCTCGGCGTCGGTGAGCGTGTCCTCGGTCGGCATCCAGTCGAGGCCCTCGGCGGGCATGCAGTACTGGCACCTGAGGTTGCAGCGATCGGTCAGCGACACGCGCAGGTCAGTGGCGACCCGGCCGTGTGTGTCGATGAGCTGCATGGGGTCCATCCTAGGCGCGCGGGACCAACCCGGCGGACCCGCAGTGGACCTGCACAACTACCGTCGTCTTGTGTACCGCTTCCTGCTGAGCGCGCGGTGGATCGGATTCGCGGTCTTCGTCCTCGTGCTCGCCGCTGTCTGCACCCGTCTCGGACTGTGGCAGATTCACCGGCTCGAGCATCGTCTCGACCAGAACAAGGTCATCACGGCCCACCTCAAGGCCGAGCCCGTCGAGCTGACACAGGTGCTCGAGCCCGGCGACGAGGTCGACGACGAGAGCGAGTTCACCCGCGTACGCGCGACCGGAACGTACGACGTCAAGCATCAGGTGACGGTCACGTTCACGACTCGCGACGGCGCTCCCGGCGTCGATGTCGTCACGCCGTTCGTGCTGTCGTCCGGCCAGGCCGTGCTGGTCGATCGCGGCTGGCAGGAGTCCGAGAACACCGTGGCGCGCCCAGACGTGCCCGGTCCCCCGCCCGGAGAGGTCACGATCACCGGATGGTTGCGCCAGAACAACGGTGCCGAAGGCGAGGCCATCCGGCCCATCAAGGGTCAGATCCGGGCCATTTCGAGCGTCGGGTTCGCGAAGTCGGTGCCGTACGACCTGCTCGGCGGCTATCTCAACCTCCGATCGGAGGATCCGCCGCCGGCCCAGAAGCTTGCCGCCGAACCGGTGCCGGAGCGCGGCCAGGGTCCGCACTTCTTCTACGCATTGCAGTGGTGGTTCTTCGCGCTGCTCGCGATCGTCGGCTACTTCTGGTTTGCCAGGTCCGAGGCGAAGGAACGCCGCAACCCCACCCGCATCGACGGCTTCGCCCGGAGCGACGCGCCCCCGATCAAGCCAGCGTGACGAGGTCGGCGTAGTCCTCGGACCAGTGGTCCTCGTCGCCGTCGGGCAGCAGCAGCACGCGGTCGGGCTCGAGCGCCAGGACGGCACCTTCGTCGTGCGAGACGAGCACGATGGCGCCTTCGTACGTGCGGATGGCCCGCAGGACCTCTTCACGCGAGGCCGGGTCCAGGTTGTTGGTCGGCTCATCGAGCAGCAGCACGTTGGCGCTCGACACGATGAGGCTCGCCAGCGCCAGACGGGTCTTCTCGCCGCCTGACAGCACGCCGGCGGGCTTCGAGGTGTCGTCGCCGCTGAACAGGAACGAGCCGAGCACGCTGCGCGCCTCGGTGTCCGTGAGCTGCGGTGCCTGGGCCTGCATGTTCTCCAGCACCGTGCGGGAGGTGTCGAGCGTCTCGTGCTCCTGCGCGAAGTAGCCGATCTTGAGCCCGTGGCCGGGCTGGATCTCGCCCGTGTCGGGCTCCAGGGTGCCGGCGAGCATACGCAGCAGCGTGGTCTTGCCGGCGCCGTTGAGACCCAGCACGACGACGCGGCTGCCCTTGTCGATCGCCAGGTCAACGTCGGTGAAGATCTCCAGCGATCCGTACGACTTGGACAGGCCTTCGGCCATCAGCGGCGTCTTGCCGCACGGGGCGGGCTTGGGGAACTTGATGTTCGCGACCTTGTCCTGGACGCGCTCGCTGTCGAGACCGGCGACGAGCTGCTCAGCGCGACGCAGCATCTGCTGTGCTGTTGCCGCCTTGGACGCCTTGGCCCGGAACTTGTTGGCCTGGCTCGTGAGCTGGTCGGCCTTCTTGACCGCGATGGCGCGCTCGCGCTTGCGGCGGTGCTCGTCAGCCTCGCGCTGCTTGACGTACGACTTCCATCCCATGTTGTAGATGTCGATCGTGGCGCGGTTGGCGTCGAGGTAGAGCACCTTGTTGACGGTCTCCTCGATCAGCTCCACGTCGTGGCTGATGATCACCAGGCCGCCGCTGAAGTTCTTGAGGAACCCGCGGAGCCAGACGACCGAGTCGGCATCGAGGTGGTTGGTGGGCTCGTCGAGCAGCAGCGTCTCGGCGTCGGAGAACAGGATGCGGGCCAGCTCGATGCGGCGACGCTGACCGCCGGAGAGGGTCGACAGGGGCTGCTCGAGCACCCGGTCGGGCAGGCCAAGCGCGTGCGCGATCGTCGCGGCCTCGGACTCTGCGGCATACCCGCCGCCGGCGCCGAACACCGTGTCGGCGCGGGTGTAGGCCTTCATGGCCTTCTCGGCGGTTGCTGGGTCAGGCGATCCCATGTCGATCTCGGCCTTGCGCATCGCGGTGAGCGCCTCATCGAGTCCGCGCGCGCCAAGGATGCGGTCGCGGGCCGTGGTCGCGAGGTCACCGGACTTCGGGTCCTGTGGGAGGTAGCCGATCTTGCCGGTCGACGTGATCGAGCCCTCGGCAGGCTGGCCGTCGCCTGACAGCATGCGCGTCAGGGTCGTCTTTCCGGCGCCGTTGCGGCCGACGAGGCCGATCTTGTCGCCCTTGTCGACGCGGAAGGAGACGTCGGACATCAGGACGCGCGCGCCGAAGCGCAGCTCCACATTGGAGATGGTGAGCATGGAAAGACTTTCAGATCAGGGTGTGCAGAACGGCCGGCGTACGTACGCCGATCTCATTCCCGCTGACGAAAGCTCACCCCAACAGTCTACGGGCTCCCGAAGCCCCCAACCGCCGCTGACGGGTCACTTATGGCCGTGTGACGGGTCACATATGGTCCCGTCATCTGGGCCAAAAGTGACCCCTCAGCGGGCGCAAAAGTGACCCGTCAGCGGGCGAGAAGTGTCCCCCTACTCGCAGAGCTCGTGGGGGGACCCCCACCCTCAGCGGGAGGGGTCAGCCGATGTTGAAGCCGAGGGCGCGCAGCATCTCGCGGCCGTCGTCGGTGATCTTGTCGGGGCCCCACGGCGGCATCCAGACCCATTCGATCCGGAAGTCGTTGACGATGCCGTCGAGGGCAGCGCGGGTCTGGTCCTCGATGACGTCCGTCAACGGGCAGGCCGCCGACGTCAGGGTCATCGACAGCACCGTGTTGCTGTGCTCGTCGACATCCGCGCCGTAGACGAGGCCGAGGTCGACGACGTTGATGCCGAGCTCGGGGTCGACGACGTCCTTCATGGCCTCCATGACGTCTTCCTTGGTCGTGCCGCCCTTGGGGGCGAGCTCGACGTCGGGCAGGTCGCTGTGGTCAGTGGTCATTTCGTCTCTCCCGTTGAAGCTCTGTCTGAAGAAGAAGTGGTGACGAGCGCCTGCGAGACGGCGTCCTTCCAGGCCATCCAGCCCAGCAGCGCGCACTTGATGCGGCCGGGGAACTGGGCGACGCCGGCGAACGCGATGCCGTCCTCGAGGATCTCCTCGTCGGGCTCGATCTTGCCCTTGCCATGCATGAGGGTGTTGAACTCGTCGAGGATCGCCATGCCGTCCTCGACGCTCTTGCCGACGATCAGGTCGTTGAGCACCGACGTGGATGCCTGGCTGATCGAGCAGCCCTGTGCGGCGTACGACACGTCCGAGACGGTGTCGCCGTCGAGATGCACCCGCAGGGTGATCTCGTCGCCGCAGCTGGGGTTGACGTGGTGCACCTCGGCCTCGAACGGCTCGCGCAGTCCGGCGCCGTGGGGTCGCTTGTAGTGGTCCAGGATGATCTCCTGGTAGAGCGAGTCCACATTCATTGCGTCAGTCATTGACTCAACCTCCGAAGTACTTCTTCGTATGGTGCAACGCCTCGACCAGCGCATCAATTTCCGCAGTCGTCGTGTAGAGGTAGAACGAGGCTCGGGTCGTCGACTGCACGCCGAAACGCTGGTGAGCGGGCTTGGCGCAGTGGTGCCCCGCGCGGACGGCCACACCGCGCGAGTCGAGCAGCTGCGACACGTCGTGCGGGTGGATGTCGCCGAGCGTGAAGCTGATCGCTCCCCCACGATCGACGGCGTCCTTGGGGCCGACGATCGTGAGCCCGTCGATCTCCTGCAGGGCGCCCAGGGCGTACGCCGTGATGGCCTGCTCATGGGCGGCGACGTTGTCCATGCCGATCGCCGAGAGGTAGTCGACCGCTGCGCCGAGTCCGACCGACTGTGCGATCGGAGGGGTACCGGCCTCGAAGCGTGCCGGCGGCGGGGCGTACGTCGAGGTGGCCATCGTGACGGTCTCGATCATCTCGCCGCCACCGAGGAACGGAGGCAGCTCGGCGAGCAGGTCGTAGCGACCCCAGAGCACGCCGATGCCGGTCGGGCCGACCATCTTGTGGCCCGTGAACGCGACGAAGTCCGCACCGAGGGCGGCGACGTCGACCGGCAGCTGCGGGACAGCCTGCGACGCATCGACCACGACGAGCGCGCCGACCGAGTGCGCCTTGGCGATGATCGTCTCGAGCGGGTTGATCGTGCCGAGCATGTTGGACACCCAGGCGACCGAGACCACGGCGGTCTGCTCGGTGATGAGCTGGTCGATGCCGTCCAGGTCGAGCCGGCCCTCGTCCGTGACGCCGAACCACCTCAGGTTCGCGCCCGTGCGCTGGCTCAGCTGCTGCCACGGCACGATGTTGGAGTGGTGCTCCATCTCGGTGATCACGATCTCGTGATCCGGGCCGACGCGACCGGAGTCGCCGAGCACCCGGGCCACGAGGTTGAGCGCCTCAGAAGCGTTCTTGGCGAAGACGACCTCGTCGCGACTCGGTGCGCCGATGAAAGCGGCGACCTTGTCGCGACCGAGCTCGAACGCCGCGCTGGCCTCGGCGCCCAGCTGGTGCATCGCGCGGGCCACGTTGGCATTGTGCAGCCGGTAGTGCTCATCGATCGCGTCGATGACCTGCACCGGCTTCTGCGAGGTGTTGGCGCTGTCGAGGTAGACCAACGGGAAGTCGCCGGCCAGGCGACGACCCAGGATCGGGAAGTCCTCCCTGATCCTGGCGACGTCGTACGTCTGGGCTCCCTCGACGATCGTCATGCCTGAGCCGCGGCCTTCACGTACTTGTCGTAGCCCTCGGCCTCGAGCTGGTCCGCGAGCTCGCGGCCGCCGCTCTCGGCGAGACGTCCCGCGACGAACACGTGGACGTAGTCGGGCTTGATGTACTGCAGGATGCGCGTGTAGTGCGTGATCAGCAGGACGCCACGGTCACCCTGGGTGCTGTAGCGGTTGACGCCGTCGGAGACGACCCGCAGCGCGTCGATGTCGAGGCCCGAGTCGGTCTCGTCGAGCACCGCGAACTTCGGGTTGAGCAGCTCGAGCTGAGCGATCTCGTGGCGCTTCTTCTCACCACCGGAGAATCCCTCGTTGACGCTGCGCTGTGCGAACTCCTTGTCGAGCGTGACCCGCTCGAGCGCCTCGTTGACGTCCTTGACCCACGTGCGAAGCTTGGGCGCTTCGCCGTCGATCGCAGTCTTGGCCGTGCGCAGGAAGTTGGCGACCGAGACGCCGGGGACCTCGACGGGGTACTGCATCGCGAGGAACAGGCCGGCGCGGGCACGCTGGTCGACCGTCATCGAGAGGATGTCGACGCCGTCGAGCGTCACCGAACCGCTCGTGACGTCGTACTTGGGGTGGCCGGCGATGGAGTAGGCCAGCGTCGACTTGCCGGAGCCGTTGGGGCCCATGATGGCGTGGACCTCGCCGGAGTTGACCGTGAGGTCGACGCCTTTGAGGATCTCCTTGTCGCCTTCCTCGGTCTTGACCGAGACGTGAAGGTCCTTGATCTCAAGGGTGGACATGTGCTTCAGCTCCTGGGTGAGAGGTCGACCATGACGGTGTCTCCCTCGATCTGGGTGGGGTAGGTGGGTACGGGTTCGGTGGCGGGAAGGTTGACCGGCTTGCCGGTGCGGGCGTCGAAGCGTGAGCCGTGCAGCCAGCACTCGATCTCGCAGCCCTCGACCTCACCCTCCGACAGCGGGATCGACGCGTGTGAGCACTCGTCGCGCAGCGCGTAGACGTCGTCGCCGTCGCGCAGCAGCGCGATCTCCTGGCCGTCGATGTCAACGGCGAGGACTCCGCCGTTGGGTACGTCGGCCAGTGCTGCCGCAGCGACGAAACTCATGCGAGGCGTCCTACGTGCTCGGCCAGCTCCTCCTCGATGGAGGCGACCAGGCGCTCCTGCAGGGACGGCACGCCGATGCGACGGATGATGTCGTTGAAGAAGCCGTGCACGACGAGTCGGCGGGCTTCCTCCTCCTCGATGCCGCGGCTCTGCAGGTAGAACAGGTGCTCGTCGTCGAACCGGCCCGTCGTGGACGCGTGTCCCGCGCCCTCGATGTCGCCGGTCTCGATCTCGAGGTTGGGCACCGAGTCGGCCGTTGCGCCGTCGGTCAGCACGAGGTTGTCGTTGCTCTCGTACGTCAGGATGCCCTGGGCCTCCTTGCGGATCAGCACGTTGCCGATCCACACCGTGTGGGCGTCCTTGCCCTGGAGCGCGCCCTTGTACTCGACGTTGCTCTTGGTGCGCGGTGCCGTGTGGTCGGCGAACAGGCGGTGCTCGATGTGCTGGCCGGCGTCGGCGAAGTAGACGCCGAGCATCTCGACGCTGCCACCGGTGCCGAGGTAGTCGGCCGAGGTGCTCGCGCGGACGACGTCGCCGCCGAGCGAGACCGCGATGTGGCGGAACTCGGCGTCGCGGCCGACCCGGGCGTGCTGGGTGACGACGTGCACGCTGTCGTCATTCCAGTCCTGGATCGTCACGAACGTCAGCTGGGCGCCGTCCTCGAGGACCACCTCGATGTTCTCGGCCCAGGTCGCCGAGCCGTCGTAGTCGACGACGACGACGGCCTTGGAGAACTGTCCGGCGCGCACGAGCAGGTGCCCGGCTGCGGCCTTGTCGAGTCCCTCGCCGTGCAGGCGGATCGTGGTGGGCTCGTCGATGATCGCGTTGGCCGGGATCGTCACCTCGAAGACCGAGCTGGCGGCCTCCCAGGCGCGGGCCGACACGCGGTCGACCGGGACGTAGCCGGAGGCGCCGCGGGCGGAGTCGGCAGCGGGTACGGAGACCGCGGTGACGCCCTCAGCAGCATCGACCTCGACCTTGAAGTCGTCGCCGTCGAGCGGAGTGTCCTGGTGCAGGCCGCGAAGACGCTTGAGCGGGGTGAATCGCCAGATCTCTTCGAGGCCCGTCGGGACCGGGTGGTCCTCGACGTTGAACGACCCCTCGGGGTGCAAGTGAGATTCAACCGGGCTGAGCTCGAGTGCTTCAGCGACGGTTTGCGTGGCGGTCAACCGACAGCCCCTTCCATCTGGAGTTCGATCAGGCGGTTGAGCTCGAGGGCGTACTCCATCGGCAGCTCACGAGCGATCGGCTCGACGAAGCCACGGACGATCATCGCCATGGCCTCGTCCTCCTCCATGCCGCGTGACATGAAGTAGAAGAGCTGGTCGTCGCTGAGCTTGGAGACCGTCGCCTCGTGCCCGAGCGTCACGTCGTCCTCGCGGACGTCGACGTAGGGATAGGTGTCCGAGCGGCTGATCTGGTCGACCAGCAGCGCGTCGCACTTGACCGTGCTGGCCGAGCCTTCGGCACCCTCGAGCACCTGCAGGAGGCCGCGGTAGGACGTGCGACCGCCGCCACGGGCGACCGACTTGCTCAGGATCGAGCTCGACGTGTTGGGCGCAGCGTGGACCATCTTGGCGCCGGCGTCCTGGTGCTGGCCCTCGCCGGCGAACGCGATCGACAGCGTCTCGCCACGCGCGTGCTCGCCCATGAGGTAGACGGCGGGGTACTTCATCGTGACCTTGGAGCCGATGTTGCCGTCGACCCACTCCATCGTGGCGCCCTCTTCGCAGACGGCGCGCTTGGTGACGAGGTTGTAGACGTTGTTGGACCAGTTCTGGATCGTCGTGTAGCGGACGCGTGCGCCCTTCTTGACGACGATCTCCACGACTGCGGAGTGCAGCGAGTCGCTGGAGTAGATCGGCGCCGTGCAGCCCTCGACGTAGTGAACGTAGGAGCCCTCGTCGGCGATGATCAGCGTGCGCTCGAACTGGCCCATGTTCTCGGTGTTGATGCGGAAGTAGGCCTGCAGCGGGATGTCGACGTGGACGCCCTTGGGCACGTAGATGAACGAGCCGCCGGACCACACCGCGGAGTTGAGCGCGGAGAACTTGTTGTCGCCGACCGGGATGATCGTCGCGAAGTACTCCTTGAACAGCTCCGGGTGCTCCTTGAGCGCCGTGTCGGTGTCGAGGAACAGGACGCCCTGCTCCTCGAGGTCCTCACGGATCGAGTGGTAGACGACCTCGGACTCGTACTGGGCGGCAACACCCGACACGAGGCGCTGCTTCTCGGCCTCGGGGATGCCGAGGCGGTCGTACGTGTTCTTGATGTCCTCGGGCAGGTCGTCCCACGTGGCCGCCTGCTTCTCGGTGGACCGCACGAAGTACTTGATGTTGTCGAAGTCGATGCCGTCGAGGTCGGCGCCCCAGGTCGGCATGGGCTTGCGGCCGAACAGCTTGAGGCCCTTGAGGCGCAGGTCGAGCATCCACTCGGGCTCGGACTTGAGCGCCGAGATGTTGCGGACGACGTCCTCGCTCAGGCCGCGCTTGGACGTGGCGCCGGCGTCATTCTTGTCGGACCAGCCGAACTCGTAGCGGCCGACATCCTTGAGGCCTGGGTTGGCCTCTTCGATGGCATTGGGTGCGTTGGTCTCTGACGTGGTCGTCATGAGGGCAACCTCTCTGCTTCTGTGGTCTTGGGCAGGTGGGTCGTGCAGACACCGTCGCCATGGGCGATCGTGGCGAGTCGCTGCACGTGGGTGCCGAGGAGACGCGCGAACATCTCGGTCTCGGCCTCGCACATCTGGGGGAACTCCTCGGCCACGTGGGCGACCGGGCAGTGGTGCTGGCACATCTGGGTGCCGGCGGGGGTGGAGCCGACGGACGCGGCGTAGCCGTCCGCGCTGAGGGCGTCGGCGAGCACGCGCGGTCGCTCATCCGGGTCGGCCATGGCCAACAGCGGGCGGTAGCGATCCTCGAGGTCCGTCAGGCGGTGGCGGGCGAAGGCCATGACGGCGTCGTCTCCACCTGTGGCGGCGAGGTAGCGCAACGCGCTGGCGGCGAGCACGTCGTACTGGTGGGCGAAGTGGTCGCGACCGGCATCCGTGATGACGAAGACCTTGGCGGGGCGGCCACGGCCGCGCTGGCCGGTGACGCGCTGCTCACGGGTCTCGAGCACGCCGTCGGCCAGGAGCTGGTCGAGGTGACGGCGTACGGCGGCGGGCGTCAGGTGCAGCTGGACCGCGAGGTCTGCGGCGGTCGACGGACCGTTCTGGAGGATCGTGGTGGCCACGCGCTCACGGGTCGGAGCGTCGTCTACCACCGACGCGTCGTCCGAACCGTTGTATTTCACAAGACAAGTGTGCCTTTATTCGCCAAGGCGACACAACGAAGGTCAACCTAACCCGCCACGTCGACGCGTACGGCCTTCTCTTGCGCCGTCTCGTCGCCGTGACCCGGCCACCACGCAGCATGGCCGATCAGGGCCGTGAGCGCGGGAGTCAGGAACATCGCCATGACGAATGCCGCCACGAAGATGCCGAACGACAGGGCGAAGCCCATTGACGTGATGAGCGAGTTGCCACCCAGCATGAGCGCCGCGAACGTACCGGCAAGGATGACGCCGGCCGCTGCGATCGTCGGACCCGCGTGGCGGACGGCCTGGGCTGCCGCATCGCGGGGATTTCGTCCCTCGCGGGCTTCTTCGCGGAGCCGCGCGATCATCAGGATGTTGTAGTCGGTGCCGAGTGCCACCACGAACAGGTAGATGTAGATCGGCAGCATGAAGATGAGGCCGTCGAGGCCCTGGATGTGCTGGAACACGATGACCGTGGCGCCGAGTGTCGCCCCGAAGCCGAGGCCGACCGACGCCATCAGGAACCACGGAGCGACGAGGCTGCGCAGCAGCAGCGCCAGGATGATCATGATGACCAGCGCGGCAACCGGGAACACGACCGAGTAGTCGCGGTTCATCGCCTTGTGCATGTCGACGAACACCGATGTCGTACCGCCGACGAATGCCTCAGAACCCTCCGGTGCAGCATCATGCGCGGCGTCACGGATCGGGCCCTTGACGTCGGCGATCGCCGCGTCGGAGGTCGGATCGTGGTCGAGCAGTGCGCTGAAGACGGCGGTGCGGCCGTCCTCCGACACCGTGCCGGGTGAGACCTGCGCGATGCCTTCGGCCTGGCCGAGATCAGCGCCGAATGCGTCGATCGTCGCCTTGTCGAGGGTCGTGTCGGAGCTCAGCAGCACCGTCGTCGGGTCGGTCACGCCTGCCGGCAAGCCCTTTTCGAGCGTCTTGATCGCCTTGGTCGACTCGACGTCCTTGGGCAGGCTCGAGTTGAAGTCGAACGACGGGTTGAACCCGATCGTGAACGACGTCAGCACGACGAGCAGGAGGCCGGCACCGCCGGCGAAACGTACGGGGTGCTTGCCCAGCGAGGTGCCGATCGAGGCGAAGCGGGTGCCTGCGGGCTCGTCGCGCCACTTCTTGGACGGCCAGAACAGTGCCCGGCCGAGCAGGGTGAGCAGCGCGGGCACGAGCGTCAGAGCCGCGAGCAGCGTGACGGCGACCGCGATGGCCAGCGCCGGACCGATCGAGCGGAAGATGCTGAGGCTGGACAGCACCAGCGCCATGAACGACACGATGACTGCGCCGCCCGCCGATGCGATGGCTTCGCCCGCTCGCTCGAGCGCGGTGCCGATGGCGACCTTGGTGTCCTCGCCCAGACGCAGACGTTCGCGGTAGCGGAACAGCAGGAACAGGATGTAGTCCGTGCCGATGCCGTAGAGCACGACGATGAGAATGACCTGGATCGAGCTGTCGGCCTTGAGGTCGAAGATGTCGTTGGCCCAGGCGATCAGCCCTGTCGCGATGAACGACACCAGCGTGACGACGACGATCGGCAGCAGGCAGATGATGACGCTGTGGAAGATCAGGGCCAGCAGGACGACGATCAGCACGATCGTCGCGAGCCCCACGATCTGCATGGTCTGGGCCGACGACTCCTCCGAATCGACGCTCTGCGGCGCCACCCCGGTCATCCGTAGCTGCAGGTCGCTGCCCTCGACCAGCGGCTTGGCGTCCTTGCGCAGCTCCTTGGCCGCGTCCATCGACTGGGTGTCGAAGCCGGTCGCATTGTCAGCGAGGCCGACCACCGCGATCTGTACCAGCTTGTTGTCCGAGGGCGGCTGAACCGTGCCGGGAACGAACGCCGTGTCGAGCTTGCCGTTCAGCTGGTTGACAACCGACTCGACCGTCGCGCTGTCCTCGGCGGTGAGCTTGCCGCCGTCCTTGCGGTCGAACACGAGGATCGCGCCGGGCGCACCCTGGCTCGGGAATGCCTTCTCCTGAAGGGTTGCCGCTTTGATCGACTCGTAGTGCTTGGGCAGGAACTCCGCCTCGTCCGTGGTCGCGGTCAAGGTGGGCGCCGTGACGATCACGATGACCGCGAGAGCGACCCAGGTGCCGAGCACGGTCCAGGGACGACGGGTTACGAAACGGCCGAGAGCTGAGAACATGTCTTGAAACCTATCGTTCCCGCTGCGCCGAATCGAGAGCAGGGTCGGATACGTTTCGTAACATGAATGATCATCCCTCGGTCGCCCGCTTCCGCGCTGAGCTCACGAGTCGCGGCGGAGCCGGACGCATCGTTGTCCTCCCCGACTCCGTGCACACGGCTGCACTGGCCGCCGCGGCGCTCGGCTGTGAGGTCGGCGCGATCGCCAACAGCCTGCTGTTCGCCGCGACGACCCGCGCCGGCGCAACCGAGCCGGTGCTGGTCCTCACCTCCGGGGCACACCGGGTCGACACCGAGAAGGTCGCCGCCTCGATCGACGTGATCGCGCTCAAGCGGGCGAAGCCTGAGTTCGTACGCGAGCACACCGGTCAGGTCATCGGCGGCGTCTCCCCCATTGCCCATCCACAGCCGATCCGCACGTTCCTCGACCCGGCGCTGGAGGCGTACGACGAGATCTGGGCCGCCGCCGGGCATCCCGCTGCGGTGTTCTC
Organism: uncultured Actinomycetota bacterium; assembly: GCA_963790145.1. Taxonomy (GTDB): domain Bacteria; phylum Actinomycetota; class Actinomycetes; order Propionibacteriales; family Nocardioidaceae; genus Aeromicrobium. Next base: position 171,155 of record CAWBNN010000001.1, read on the forward strand.
CACGACGTACGACGAGCTGTGCTCGATGACCGGCGCGCAGGAGATCGCCGTCAACTGAACGGCACGCTGACGTCGTCAGCCCTCGATGGACCCTGCTGGGAGCACGGCGGCGTCAGCGGCCCTCGTGCCCGCGTCCCATCCACGGGCGTCGAACATCGTGCGACGAGATCCGGTCGTGGCGTTCGGGAACAATCGTGCGAGCTCACTGTCGACGGCGTCGGCCTGCCGCTTGAAGACCGGAACCAGGTCGGTGCCGTAGGACGCTGCGGCCTCGGCGGACGAGGCAGCGAGCCGCTCCCCGATCCGGGTGGCGTACGCGATGAGGAATGCCTTGCGGAATGAGGTCGACCGCTCACCGGCGCTGGGTCTGGCCTGCTGTCCGGCCTGAGTCATGGCTCTCGTGGCCTGGACCAACGTGGAGGTGAACAACATCTCGACCTGCTCGAGATCTGTCGGGACGCCCAAGAGGGTCATCGACGACCCGAAGTCGTTCCACACCGCGCGAGTTCGGTTGGCCTTCGAGACGACGTTGAGCAGGCTGGCCTTCTCCAAGGCGTAGGGATGATCGATCAGTACGCGGATGCCCTGCACGTCGACGGACTCTCCTGCGTGGTCGGCCAGCAGCGCCTCGTCGATCGCGTGCCGGGTCATGATGTCCTGCGCCTTGGCGGTGAACGCCTCAGCCTCGGGCGCGAACTCGGTCGACTCCGCCTTGGCCAACAGAGCGCGGACGCGCGAGATCGTCTTGGCATGCTCCTCGGTCGTACGCGTGGAGACCGGCTGCCGCGCGCGTCCCCATTGGGAAGGGGGCGGGGTGAGGACCTGCGCACGCGGCAGGTCACGCATGAAGTCGAGGGCGATCAACGCGACGACCCAGTCTGCCTCTGAGGCACTCCCGCCGGGACGCAACAGATCCGCCGACCACCGTGCCGGGTCGTGGCGTGACACCAGGAGACGGAGCTGGACCCGCCAGGTCTCGGGCGCTCGTTCGTGCGCATGGGAACGCTCGGCCTCGGCGAGGACGACCTGGGCAACCCACGCTGCCACTGACCCGGACGTACGTCGCCGGACGGCGTGCACCAGGTCTTGGGGCTGCCAGCCGTGCTCCCACGATTGAGCGATGCGCGAGAGCATCTCGTCGACCACCAAGCGTGCCGGGTCGAGCCGTGGTGCGTCGGCGGCGGCCCCCAGCAGGTTGAGGTGCCGGACGCGAGGACCAGCCGCGCTCGGCGACGCGACGGCATATCGACAGGCCATCGAGATCAGGTCGTTCAACTCGGCCTGCGTGACCGGGGCACCTGACGGCGTGCCCGCGTCGTCTGTCGCGCGGCGGGTGGCGCTCGCTCGCGCTCGTCGACGGCTTTCGCGACGCTGCCGGCTGTTCTGTCCCATTCACCCATCCTTGCCGCATCGGCTGACGCAAGGTCGTCCGCCGCCGGGAAGCTGTGCATGTCGGAACGTACCCAAGCGATCTGTGGAGAGCGGCGCCTGCCCCTAGAGTGACGCCATGGCGAGCGATGCGGTCGAGATCGAGGCGGGCGGGCGCAGTGTCCGGGTCTCGAGTCCGACCCGGGTGATCTACGAGGCGACCGACTTCTCCCCCGAGGTGACGAAGCTGATGGTCGCGGAGTACTACGTCGCGGTCGAGGACGGCCTCATGCGCGCGCTGCGCGATCGGCCCGTCGCCCTGGAGCGGTGGCCCAAGGGGGTCCGCGAGGGCATGGTCATGTCGACGCGCGCCGACAGCCACGGCGATGCGTTCTATCAGAAGCGCATGATGCGCGGCGCGCCCCCGTACGTCGAGAGCACCCGCATCCTGTTCCCGTCCGGTCGCGTCGCCGACGAGATCTGCATGACCGAGATCGCGACGGCCGTTTGGGCTGCTCACATGGGTGCCATCACGTTCCACCCGTGGCCCACCCGACGCGCCGACAACGACCGCCCTGACGAGCTGCGCATCGACCTGGACCCGTTCGGCTCGGCGACCTTCGCCGATGCCGTCCGCATCGCCGGAGTCGCGCGGGAGCTGTTCGAGGAGCTCGGCATCCGGGCGTTCCCCAAGACCAGCGGCAAGCGCGGCATCCACGTCTACGTACGCATCGAGCCGAGCTGGACGTTCACGGACGTACGCCATGCGGCGATCGCCTTCGCCCGTGAGCTCGAGCAGCGTACGCACGGAGTCACGACGGCCTGGTGGAAGGAGGAGCGCGAGAACAACGTGTTCGTCGACTTCAACCAGAACTGCCGCGACCGCACGATCGCGTCGGCCTACAGCCTGCGACCCGCGCCCGGCGCGACGGTCTCCACGCCGGTGACGTGGGACGAGCTGGCGACGCTCGACGATCCGCGGGCGTTCACGTTGCACACCGTGCCTGATCGCCTGGCCGCGCAGGGCGACGCGTGGGCCGAGATCGACGACGTGCACCACTCGCTGCGGCCGCTGCTCGACCTGTGGGAGGCCACTCCCATCGAGATGCCCTATCCGCCGGAGTATCCGAAGATGCCGGGCGAGCCGAAGCGCGTGCAGCCGAGCCGTTCTCGCAGTGATACGACTGGAAACCGCGCATAGGTGTCGCGTGGCGCGCACCCGCGGCTGTCCCGCGATACCGCAATTCCGCGGTGAGATGACCATCCTTCTGGTCCATTGTGGGCGCGCGCCCGCCGTCTTACGGTTGTCTTGCGGTCGTCCACGACCTCCCGGAGCGTGGCGCTCGCAGATCGGAGCCCGTCATGGGTGCTCACACCGTCACCGGATCCCGCATGACCGTCGTCGCGTTCTTGTTGCTGACGTTCCTCGCGGCTTGTTCGAGCAGCGACCCGAAGGAAACCTCGAGCCCTTCGCCTTCCGCCGACCCGGCGCAGAATCCCTCGATCGACACATCGTTCGAGGTCGCTCCAGACGGCAGGAAGGATGCGCTGGTGTGCTGGGGCGAGGGAGAACCCACCGTCCTGCTCGAGACTGGCGGAGTCAACATCGAGGAATGGACGGGCTCGAACTTCGTCAGCGAACTCGCACCAATCACGCGGGTGTGCACCTACGACCGCGCGGGGACCGGAAAGAGCGATCCCGCACCGAACAAGAAGCGCACCGCCGATGATGTCGTCAACGAGGCCGACGCCCTGCTGAAAGCTGCTGGTCTGGATGGCCCATTGGTGCTGCTCGGTCGCTCGTTTGGGGGCATGATCGTGACCCACTACGCCGAGACGTTGCCCGACCACGTCGTTGGGGTCGTCATCCTCGACACCCCTGCTCCGTCCGCGGAGTTCACTGAGGAGAATGAACCCGAACTCGTCTGGGACCACCCCAACAACACGGAGCACCTCGACGTGGTCGGAGGCTTTGAGAATCGATTCGCGAAAGACCCGCCGCAGTTCGACCCGCCACTTCTCGTGATCACCCCCGCGGGGGGCGAGGCCAGCGCCGAGAATGAGAGCTTCTGGTTGCAGACGAGCCCCGACTCCAAGCAGGTGGAACTGAGCTGCGGTGACGACGGAACCGCAGGCCCGTGTGCGGTCGAGCTCGTCAAGTTCGTGAAGAAGGTCGACACGAACTGACGCTCGAAGGAATCCGCGAGATGATGGTCCTGGCGCCGCATTCGTGTGCGCTGAGGAGTCGAGGCCTCATGATCACCCAGCACGTCGTCACGTACGCCGGTGACATCGCGCTGACCCGACTGCCTGCTGGACGCGCTGAGGGATTCATCTGGCTGTCGTTCGTCGCGCGCGGCATCGAATCCTTGGAGCATTGGCGGATCCACGACCACATCAGGCTCACGTGGCTCGACGGCTCGACCGCCGATGTCATTGACCGAGGCGCCACAGGAGACGAGTCACTGCATGTGTTCGACGTGAGCATTCGCGATGCGGGCTTCAACACCTTGACGATCAGGTATGTCGAAGACGACACCACCCTCAGCATCGAGAACGTCCCTCTGCCCGGTTCGTGACCACGACACTCACGGGGGCCGGGCGAACCGGGGATCGTCTGCCTACAGTGGTCTGGTGGACCCGACGCCTGCACGGATGGACCTCGGACGACTGATCGAGCGGGCCGACGGCGACTTCGCCTCCCAGGACGCGCAGCAGCTCCGGCAGGACTTCACCCGCTTCATGATGCGCTACAAGTTCGGCATGGAGGAGATCGTCACCAAGCTGACGATCCTGCGTGACGAGTTCGCCCACCTGCACGACACCAACCCGATCGAGCACGTCTCGTCGCGACTCAAGAACCCCGAGTCGATCGTCGAGAAGATGGGCCGCAAGAAGTGCGACCCCACGTTCGAGTCGATTGCCGAGCGGATCACCGACATTGCCGGCGTACGCGTGACGTGCAGCTTCGTGTCCGACGTCTACACGATCTTCGACCTCCTCGCGGGCCAGTCTGATGTCAACGTCGTCGAGGTGCGCGACTACATCAAGACGCCGAAGCCCAATGGCTATCGCAGCCTGCACGCGCTGATCGAGGTGCCGGTGTTCCTGAGCGACGGTGAGATCCCGGTGCTCGTCGAGGTGCAGCTGCGGACGATCGCCATGGACTTCTGGGCGAGCCTCGAGCACAAGATCCACTACAAGTACCGCGAGGACGTGCCGCAGTCGCTGCTCGACGGCCTCAAGGAAGCGGCCGAGACCGCCGGCGAGCTCGACGCGACGATGGAGCGGCTGCACACCGAGGTCAAGACCGCGGGCGAGCTCCCCCAGGCGCTCAAGAACGAGCTGACCCAGCACACCGACGCCGTGCCTGATGAGCAGCTGATCGAGCGGCTGCGACGCCTCAGCGGCTGACACTCCACATCTCGGGGGCGTGGGTCAGGTGAGGATCTTGCTGAGGTCGTACTTGGCGACTTCCTCGAGCTGCTCGTAGGTGCAGGAGGTCGGCTCGCGGTCGGGGCGCCAACGCTTGAACTGCGCCGTGTGGCGGAAACGGGCGCCGTCGCCGACGCCCTCCATGTGCTCATAGCCGACCTCGGCAACGCGGGTCGGAGCCAGGGTGACGAACGACAGGTCCTTGGTGCCGGACCAGCGACTCTGTCCTCCGGGCAGCCGCGAACCGGCCTGGGCATTGGCGTCCTGCCACTGGCCCCACGGGTGCTCGGACGTGTCGATGATCAGCGGCTCGAGCTCGGCGATCAGCTCGGCTCGTCGCGCTTCGGTGAATGACGCGGCGACCCCGACGTGCTGCAGCTGGCCGTCGTCGGCATAGAGGCCGAGCAGCAGCGAGCCCAGCAGCGGACGTTCCGGGGTGGAGGTCTTGTGCAGCCGGTAGCCCGCCACCACGACGTCGGCGGTGCGCGAGTGCTTGACCTTGAGCATCGTGCGGCCGTTGGGCGCATAGGGCTTGGCCAGAGCCTTGGCCACGACGCCGTCGAGCCCGGCGCCCTCGAAGATGCCGAACCACTCCTCCGCCTCCGCCGGGTCGGTCGTCGTGCGCGTGACGTGGATCGGGTCGGCAGCCGAGGCCAGCGCCTGCTCGAGGCGCGACCGGCGTACGGAGAACGGCTCGGCCAGGAAGGACTCACCGTCGAGCGCGAGAAGGTCGAACGCGACGAACGACGCGGGCGTGCGCTCGGCCAGCGTCGCCACACGGGAGGCGGCCGGGTGGATCCGCTGCGAGAGAGCGTCGAAGTCGAGCCGACCGTCGATCGCGATGAAGATCTCGCCGTCGAGCACGCACCGGTCGGGGGTCTCGGACTTGATCGCCTCGACCACGTCGGGGAAGTAGCGCGTCAGGGGCTTGGTCGAGCGACTGGCCAGCTCGACCTCGTCGCCGTCGCGGAACACGATGCACCGGAAGCCGTCCCACTTGGGCTCGTACGAAAGACCGCCGTCGACCGAGTCTGCGGCCGGGACGCCCTTGACGGACTTGGCCAGCATCGGCTGCAGCGGAGGCATGACAGGCAGATCCATGCTCGACAGCCTAGGGCCGGGGCCCGACAGCCGACACCTACACTGATCAGGTGAATCAGCCTGCCGTCGAGGTCGTCGATCTCGTCATGCGATACGGCGCGGTGACTGCAGTCGACGGCCTCAACCTGACGGTCGAGTCGGGCACCGTGACGGCGATCCTCGGACCCAACGGCGCCGGCAAGACGACGACGATCGAGACGTGCGAAGGCTTCCGCACCCCCCAGAGTGGCACCGTGCGTGTGCTGGGGCTCGACCCCATCGCCGACGGCCGCAAGCTCAAGCCCCGCGTCGGCGTCATGCTCCAGTCCGGCGGGGCCTGGTCGGGCGCCCGGGCGTACGAGATGCTGCGCCACATCGCGTCGCTGCACGCCCACCCGCTCGACGTCGACATGCTGATCGAGCGGCTCGGGATGCAGGGCTATGGCTCGACGCCGTTCCGCCGCCTGTCCGGTGGCCAGCAACAGCGACTCAGCCTGGCGATGGCGATCGTCGGCCGTCCCGAGCTGTTGTTCCTCGACGAACCCACCGCCGGCTTGGACCCGCAAGCCCGGCACGCCACGTGGGACCTCGTCTCCGAGCTGCGCGACAGCGGCGTCACGACGGTCCTGACGACGCACTTCATGGACGAGGCCGAGACGCTGTCCGACCAGGTGCACATCGTCGACGAAGGACGCGTCATCGCATCAGGGACACCACAGGCCCTCGCGTCGTCGGGTGCCAAGAACACCGTGCGTTTCATCGCTCGCGCCGGCCTCGACGTCGAGAACCTCATGCTCGCGCTCCCCCACGACACCAAGGTCGACGAGGTGAGCCCCGGCGCGTACGTCATCGCCGGCGACGTCGACCCGGCGTTGCTGGCGACGCTGTCCGCCTGGTGCGCCGGCGAGGGCGTGCTGACCGAGTCCGTGCTCGTCGAGCGGCAGACCCTCGAGGACCGGTTCCTCGAGCTGACCGGCAAGGCTCTGCGATGACTGCCCTCGACCTCACACCCAACCCCGGTGCGGCGGCCACGCCGGCGATGCTGCGCTCGCAGATCGCGATGGAGCTGCGCCTGCTGTCGCGCAATGGCGAGCAGATGCTCCTGACGCTCGTGATCCCGCTGATGCTGCTCGTGCTCGGCACCCGCTCCAATGACGTCGTCGACCTCGGCGCTGGTCGACCGATCGACATCATCACGCCGGGAATCCTCGCTCTCGCGATCCTGTCGACCTCGTTCACGTCGCTCGCCATCGCGACGGGGTTCGAGCGGCGTTACGGGGTCATCAAGCGGCTCGGCGCGTCACCGCTGCCTCGCTGGGGCCTCATGCTCGGCAAGGTCGGGGCCATCGCGGTCGTCGAGATCGCCCAGCTCACGTTGCTGTCGGTCGTCGGCATCCTCCTCGGCTGGGAGCCCCACGGCGGAGCGACGGCGTGGGCGCAGATGCTCCTGCTCGCGGTGCTCGGCACCGCCGCATTCGGCTCGCTCGGACTGTTGATCGCCGGCACGCTGCGGGCCGAGGCGACGCTCGCCGTGGCCAACCTCGTGTACGTCCTGCTGCTCGTGGGTGGCGGGCTGCTGGTGCCGCTGAGTCGCTATCCCGAGGCCGCGCGCCATGTCCTCCAGCTGCTGCCGTCCGGCGCGCTGGGGCAGGGACTGCGCGACACGTTCGCCGGCCAGGGCCCGGGTGCCTTCGCCATCGTGGTGTTGTTCGTATGGGCCGTGACCTGCGGCCTCGGAGTCTCAAGGACGTTCAAGTGGGAGTGAGAGCAAGCCTTCGGGCGCCGCAACGCATCGACGTGGAGCGGTGGGCCTGGGCGGCGGTCGTCGCCAACATCGTGATCGTGCTGACCGGTGGCCTCGTACGCCTGACCGACTCCGGCCTCGGCTGCCCGACCTGGCCGCAGTGCACCGACAGCTCGTTCGTGCCGCATCGCGCGCTCGGCGTGCACGGCGTCATCGAGTTCGGCAATCGCATGCTGACCTACGTGCTGATCGCGGTCGTCATCGCCACCTTCGTGGCGGTGTGGCGCTGGGCCGGCTCGACCCGTGACCTGCGCCGACTCGCAGCGCTCATCGCGGTCGGCGTCCCGTTCCAGGGCGTCATCGGCGGCATCACGGTGCTGACCGACCTCAACCCCTGGGTCGTGTCGCTGCACATGATCTTGTCGATGCTGCTCGTCTCGGCGTCGATGCTGCTGGTGGTCCGCGTCCGCGGCGGCCACGCGGTGAGCTGGCCGTCGTATGCGAAGCCGCTCGTCCTCACGACGTACGTCGTCCTGTGGGTCGCGGTCTACCTGGGCACCATGGTGACCGGCGCCGGCCCCCACGCGGGTGATGCCGAGGCGCGCCGCAACGGGCTCGATCCCCATGTGATGAGCCATGTCCACGCCGTGAGCGTCTACCTGCTGGTCGCGCTCACGGTCGCTGCGTGTGTGCTCCTCAAGCGCACGCCCGCCGGACGCATCGCGGTCGTCGTCCTGGCCCTCGAGCTCGCGCAGGGAACCATCGGATTCGTGCAGTACGTGACCGATCTGCCGATCGCGCTCGTCGCGACGCACCTCGTCGGCGCCGCGGCGCTGGTCGCCGGCGGCACCCGCCTGCTGGTCACCGTGCTGGCGCCGGGCTCTTCGTCCCGGGGAACCGCGGCTGCGTCTCGGCAGGCGCAATCACCCCGATCTCGCTGAGGTCGATCGGCTCGAGCTCGTAGCCGAAGGTGTAGCGGTTGGCGGGATCGAGCTCTCGGATCAGGGACACCAGTGCGCGCTGGATCTCGATGAGCCTGCGGTTGTCTCCCTCGGAGACCTTGCTCATGCCGGCATGGACCGGGTCGAACCACGCCCGGAACTCCTCGTCGCCGCGGTAGCGCTTGACGAACGCCGCATAGCCGTCGACGTGCGGCAGCCGCGTCGAGGTGTCGGGGATGAACTCCCACGACACCATGAGCTCGCCGATGGCACGTTGCTCGGCGGCGAAGAACAAGAAGCCGTCGCCGGCCTCGCTGCGACGCAGCGTCGCCATGACCCCGTCGATGAGCGACTGCACCGACTCGTCCCGCCGGCCCTTGCCGCTCGACGACAGCACGGCCTCGCGGCGAGCCTCGATCCAGCCGAAGTAGTGCGCGAACAAGAAGGCGGTGCTCGTGACGGCGTAGTCGCCGTGGCTCTCGTAGCGCTTGACCAGCGACACCCAGCCCGTCTCGACGATGTTGTAGATGCGTGACTGCAGCTCTGCCGCGGCCTGGGCCAAGGGCTCGTACACCTTCTCGGCCGCCTTGATCGCGGTCTCCTCCTCCTTGCGTCGCTCGGCCTCGATGCGCAGCTTGTGGCCCATCTTGGCCGTGCGAACGGAGAACCAGCCCGAGAGCACCACGCTCACGAGGCTGAACATCAACCCGATGAGGGCAACTGTCTGCTGGCTCGTCATGCCCCGCATCCTAGGCGCGGAGACTGTCAGGACGGGTCGTTTCGCCCAGTCAGCCAACGGTCGGCGTCGATCGCGTAGACCCAACGACGGCCGGGCCACTCGGTGAGCGACCAGAGCCACCGACGTTGTGGGAGGTAGGTGACGTCCTCGGTGCCGGTCGGCAGGATGCCGGCGTAGCGGGTGTAGTCGCCCGGGTTGCCCACCCACAGGTCCGCGGGGTTGTCCTCCCCGTTGGTCGACATCACCACCCACGTGCCGTTGATGACGGCTGCGCCCTGCATACGGGCGATCTGTCGGTCATACATGTCGATCGCCACGGCCCGCCCGCGGTCGTCGCTCCGCAGCAGCTCGGTGTCGCGGTCGATCGCGTAGCGGATCAGGCGGTGGCTGCCGCCCTTGCGGTTGTACTCCCCCGCCACGAGGTGGTCCTCGGCGCCGGCCCGGTCGAGCGACATGAACGAGTACGTCATGCGGCGGCCCTCGTCGTGCTCCGGTGCATAGCGCGTGTACTGCGGGAGGACGTAGCGATAGCCCTTGGTGCGCAGCCGGTTGCGGACCCGCACGATGTCATCCAGTCGGAACACCCGCACCCCGCTCGAGCTGCCCGCCACGAACAGGTGCTCGCCGTACCAGACGATGCCGCCGGCGTGGACCCGCACGGGACGGAGCCGATGGAACCAGAGAACGCGCTTGGGCGCGGTGAGCAGGACGTGCCGGTAGCGCGGCGGCCCCTCGCCTTCGTCCTTCCAGTCGATCACCGAGATCCGGGCGCCCAGCTGCAGCCAGCCTCGCCACCCGTGGGCGTACCAGCTCACCATCACGACGTCGTGACCCTCGAACATGCCGCCGCTGGGATCCGCGCCATAGGCGTCCGCGGACGTGGTGATGCCCTGCGGCCACCACCGCCGGGTGTCGCGATCGTCGTCCTCCCAGGTCATGCCGGCGATGGGTGCCTCTCCGGGCACGGACGCGTGGGCGCCGACCCGGTCGAGGTCGGCCAGGACGCCCCGAAGGCCCACGCGCCGGAACCGGGCGAAGAAGCGCTCCGAGAGATTGCGCTCACGTGCTGCCGCGACGAGGCGGTATCCCGGAGAACTCACGCCGTCAGAGTACGCAGTCAGGCCGTGCGCAGCATCCGGCGACAGCCCTCGGCGTCCGTGCCGTCCTGCAGCACGAAGCCCTGCTGCTCGTACGCTGTGATGGCCGCCTCGTTGCCGTCCATGACGCGCAGGCTCAGCGGCCGCCCGTTGGCCCACGCGACGACCCGCTCGATCAGCGCTTGTCCCGTTCCTTGCCGGCGGGCCTCCGGAGCGACCCACATCGAGATCAGTTCTGCCGCTTCGTCGACAAGCCGCCCGGCGACCATGCCGACGGGCCGGCCGGCGTCGTAGGCCATGAAGCACGGGCCCTCGGCGACACGCGCCCGCCACCGCTGCTCGGTGTCGTTGTCACCCGTCCACATCAGGGTCGATGACGAGAACGCGTCGGGGTCCTCGGCCAGCGAGCGTTGGCGAAGCAGGCGCCAGTCGGCCCAGTCGTCAGGCTCTGCGAGGCGGATCGAGGGACCATCGCTCAACGCGAACTCCGGCTAGCGCAGGAAGGGGTCGACCGCGGCGGCCACGAACAGCAGCGCCAGGTAGGCGTTGGAGTAGTGGAACAACCGCATGGGCTTGAGGATCGCGAGGTCCTCGGTGTCGGACGCCCGGGACTTCAGGTCGTAGGCCTCGACGAGGAACACGATGCCGAGCGTGATCGCGACCGCCGGGTAGAACCAGCCGGTCGGCGTGATGGGCCACAGCAGCAGCGAGGTGCCGACCATCACCCAGGAGTAGGCCACGATCTGCCGCGCGACCTCGGCCGACGTGGCAACCGAGGGCAGCATCGGGACACTGGCCGCGGAGTAGTCCTCGCGGTAGCGCATCGCAAGCGCCCAGAAGTGCGGAGGCGTCCAGAAGAACACGACCATGAACATCACGACGGGTGCCCAGGCCAGCTCGTTGGTGACCGCGGTCCAGCCGATCAGCGCCGGGAAGCAACCTGCTGCCCCGCCCCAGACGATGTTCTGGGTCGTGCGGCGCTTGAGGATCATGGTGTAGCCGACGACGTAGAACACGTTGGCGGCCAGCGCGAGCATCGACGACAACGGGTTGACCAGCACCCACAGCCATGCCGTCGACACGACGCCGAGGACCAGGCCGAACCAGAGCGCGCCCCGAGTGCCGACCTGGTGACGCGGCAGCGGCCTGCGGGACGTACGGCGCATGAGCTGGTCGATGTCGGCGTCGACGACGCAGTTGAGCGCGTTGGCGCTGCCGGCCGAGAGCGTTCCGCCGACCACGGTGGCGACGACGAGCCACGCCGACGGCACGCCCTGCTCGGCCAGGAACATGATCGGGACGGTCGTGAGCAGCAGCAACTCGATGATGCGCGGCTTGGTCAGCGCGACGTAGGACTTGACGACATCGGTGAATCGTGGCGTTGGGGGTACGTCGGCGCCGATCGCGGATCTCACGCCAACGGTGCTCACGTTCAGAGTCTAAAGGACGCGAGTAGGCTCGTCGTGACGGCCCATGAAGCCGATCAAACCAGACCCTCGTTCGAACAACAGGAGCCAGAGCTGTGACGTCCGGAACCCCCTCACTGGAGTGGACAGACCTCGACAAGAAGGCCGTGGACACCGTCCGTCTCCTGGCCGCCGACGCCGTGCAGAAGGTCGGCAACGGCCACCCCGGCACCGCGATGAGCCTGGCCCCCGTGGCCTACCTGCACTACCAGCGCTTGCTGCGCCATGACCCCACCGATCCGCAGTGGATCGGCCGCGACCGTTTCGTCCTGTCCTGCGGCCACTCGAGCCTGACTCAGTACATCCAGCTCTTCCTCGCGGGCTACCCGATGACACTTGACGACCTCAAGAGCCTGCGCACCTGGGGCAGCCAGACCCCCGGTCACCCCGAGTACAACCACACACCTGGTGTCGAGGTCACGACCGGTCCCCTGGGCCAGGGCGTCGCCAACGCCGTCGGCATGGCCATGGCGGCCCGTCGCGAGCGCGGCCTGCTGGATCCCAGCACCGCTGCCGGCGAGAGCCCGTTCGACCACCGCGTCTACGTCATCGCCTCCGACGGCGACCTGCAGGAGGGCGTCTCCGGTGAGGCGTCGTCGCTCGCGGGTCACCAGAAGCTCGGCAACCTGACGCTGCTGTGGGACGACAACAAGATCTCGATCGAGGACGACACGGACGTCGCGTTCACCGAGGACGTCGCGGCCCGCTACGAGGCGTACGGCTGGCACGTGCAGACCGTCGACTGGACCAACGGCGGCACCGGCTACGTCGAGGACGTCCAGGCGCTCTGGGAGGCCTATCAGGCCGCCGAGGCGGTCACCGACAAGCCCAGCTTCATCAAGCTCCGCACGATCATCGCCTGGCCCGCTCCGACGGCTCAGGGCACCGGCGGCTCCCACGGCTCCGCCCTTGGCGACGACGAGATCAAGGCGACCAAGGAGCTCCTCGGCTTCGACCCCGAGCAGACCTTCATCGTCGACGACGAGGTCATCGAGCACACCCGCAAGGCGAGCGATCGTGGCGTCGCGGAGCACGAGGCCTGGCAGAAGACGTTCGACGCCTGGGCGACCGCTTCGCCCGACGGCGCGGCGCTGCTCGAGCGACTGGCCAAGCGCCAGCTGCCCGACGGCTGGGACGCCGACCTGCCGACGTACGAGGCAGACGCCAAGGGCGTCGCAACACGTGTCGCCTCCGGCGAGTTCCTGTCAGCCGCGGCTCCCCAGCTGCCCGAGCTGTGGGGCGGCTCGGCCGACCTCGCCGGCTCCAACAACACGACGCCCAAGGGCGAGCCGTCGTTCCTGCCGCCGGAGCACTCCACCGCCAAGTTCCAGGGCGGTTGGCACGGCCGGGTGCTGCACTTCGGCATTCGCGAGCATGCCATGGGCTCGATCATGAACGGCATGGTCCAGCACGGGCTGACCCGGCCCTACGGTGGCACGTTCCTCGTGTTCAGCGACTACATGCGTCCTGCCGTACGCCTGGCGGCTCTGCAGGAGCTCCCGGTCACCTACGTATGGACGCACGACTCGATCGGCCTCGGCGAGGACGGACCGACCCACCAGCCGGTCGAGCACCTCGCCGCCCTGCGCGCGATCCCGGGGCTCGACGTCATCCGGCCCGCCGACGCCAACGAGACGGTGGCCGTGTGGCGCACGCTCCTCGGCATCACGGACCGCCCGGCAGCCCTGGCGCTCAGCCGGCAGAACCTGCCGACGTTCCCGCGTGGCACCGACGGCTGGGCGTCGGCCTCCGAGGTCGCCCGTGGCGCCTACACGCTGATCGACGCCGACGGAGAGCCCGACGTGATCCTGGTGTCGACCGGCTCGGAGGTTCAGCTGGCCGTCAAGGCGCGTGAGCTCCTCGCCGCCGACGGCATCTCGGCGCGCGTCGTCTCGATGCCGTGCCGTGAGTGGTTCGAGCAGCAGGACAGCTCCTACCGCGACAGCGTCATCCCGCCGAAGCTCCGCGCACGCGTCTCGGTCGAGGCGGGTGTGGCGCTCGGTTGGCGCGATGTCGTCGGCGACGCCGGCCGCATCGTGAGCCTCGAGCACTACGGCGCCTCGGCTGACTACGTGACGCTCTACGACAAGTTCGGCATCACCGCCGAAGCCGTCGTGGCCGCTGCCAAGGACTCGATCGCCGCTGCTGCGGGCGAGCCGTTGGCCCCGTTCCACGCCCGGCCGGCCGGTGCCGTTGGTCCTGCCGACAACGCCGACGCCCAGTCCCACTGACCCGCACGACTGAATTCCAAGGAGACATCATGAACGACCGTCTACAAGCCCTCGCCGACGCAGGTGTATCGATCTGGCTCGACGACCTCTCACGCGAGCGCATCGAGACCGGCAACCTCGCCTCGCTGGTGGCTGACTCCGGCGTCGTCGGCGTCACCACGAACCCGACGATCTTCGCCGCAGCGATCGCCAAGGGCGAGCGCTACGCCGAGCAGGTCAAGACGCTCAAGGCGTCCGGCGCCGACGTCAAGACCACGGTGTTCGAGCTCACCACGACCGACGTCCAGAACGGCTGCGACATCATGCGGCCGGTCTTCGACGCCACGGGCGGCGTCGACGGCCGGGTGTCGATCGAGGTCGACCCCGATCTCGCCAAGGACACCGACGGCACCGTGGCGCTCGCCAAGCGCCTCTGGGACCGGGTGGACCGCCCCAACGCACTCATCAAGATCCCTGCCACTGTCGAGGGACTGCCGGCGATCGCCGCGACGATCTCCGAGGGCATCAGCGTCAACGTGACCCTGATCTTCTCGCTCGAGCGCTACCGCGGCGTCATGGACGCCTACCTCTACGGCCTCGAGCAGGCCGCGGCCAACGGCAAGGACCTCTCGTCGATCGAGTCGGTCGCGTCGTTCTTCGTCAGCCGCGTCGACTCCGAGGTCGACAGCCGCCTCGCCGAGGACAGCCCGCTGCGCGGCAAGGCGGCCATCGCCAACGCGCGACTGGCTTACGAGGCGTACGAGGAGGTCTTCTCGTCGGACCGCTTCAAGGCCCTCGCCGCCCAAGGCGCCAACACGCAGCGGCCGCTGTGGGCGTCGACCGGCGTCAAGGACCCGGCCTACCCCGACACGATGTACGTCAGCGAGCTCGTCGTCGCCGACACCGTCAACACGATGCCCGAGAAGACGCTCGAGGCCTTCGCCGACCACGGTGAGGTCACCGGCGACACGGTGCACGGCACCTACGACGACGCGCGTCAGGTCATTGCCGACCTCGAGGCCCAGGGCATCAAGTACGACGAGGTCGTCGAGCAGCTCGAGGTCGAAGGCGTCGACAAGTTCGAGAAGTCATGGGATGAGTTGCTGGAGACCGTCCAGACCGAGCTCGACAAGGCCTGAGCCGTGGTGCAGATCGCGCTCACGATCGCTGCCCAGCACGAGTTCGACACGGCGCTCCGCGATGCCATCGAGCAACGCGTCGCGTCCCGCATCGCCGGCCAGGACGCCACCCTGTGGGGCCCTGATGCCGAGTCCGAGGCCGGCATCCGGCTGAGCTGGACCCAGCTGCACGAGGCGTCGCGTCCGTTGGTCGCCGAGATCGCGGAGCTGCGCGATCAGCTCCGCGGCAAGGGGCTCGACCGCGTCGTCCTGTGCGGCATGGGTGGATCCTCCCTCGCGCCCGAGGTGATCTGCGACCACGCCGGAGTGCCGCTCACGGTGCTGGACTCCTCCCAGCCGGACATGGTCCGCGCGGCCATCTCCGAGGCGCTCGAGCGCACCATCGTGGTGGTCTCGAGCAAGTCCGGCGGGACGGTCGAGACCGACAGCCAGCGCCGGGCGTACGAGCAGGCATTCACGGATGCCGGGCTCGATCCTGCCGACCACATCGTCGTGGTCACCGACCCGGGCTCGCCGCTCGACGACGAGGCGACGAAGGCCGGCTATCGCGTGTTCCGGGCCGATCCACACGTCGGCGGGCGCTATTCGGCGCTCACGGCATTCGGGTTGGTGCCCAGTGGCCTGGCGGGCGCCGACATCGGTGTCTTGCTCGACGAAGCGGCCCAGGCGGCCACGCTGCTGTTCAGCGATGACGCCGACAACGCGGCTCTGCGTCTCGGCGTGCTGATGGGAGTCGCCAACCGCCACCGCGTCGACAAGCTCGTGATCGCCGACCAGACCCGCCACGGTGTGGGTGACTGGATCGAGCAGCTCGTCGCCGAGTCGACCGGCAAGCTCGGCAAGGGCATCCTCCCAGTCGTCGTGCCGTTCGAGAACGCCGTCAACTTCAACCCCAGCACCGCCGACTCGATCCTGGTGTCGATCGGCAGCCCGTACGTGCCCGAGGCTCAGTCCGGCTACGCCGCGGCGATCGACGCCGACCTCGGCGCGCAGATGCTGCTGTGGGAGGTCGCCGTCGTGATCGCCGGCCGGATCATCGGGATCAACCCGTTCGACCAGCCCGACGTCGAGAGCGCCAAGCAGGCCGCCCGAGAGCTGCTCTCCGGTGGTGGCGAGGTGCCGTCGCCGGATGCGACCGACGAAGGCATCGACGTCTACGGCGACGGGTCGACGGTTGCCGACGCGGTCACCGCCCTGCTCGGCAAGCTCGACCTGCAGCACGGCTACCTCGCGGTGCAGGTCTATCTCGACCGCATCGCGTACGCCGACTTCGCCGGAGTTCGCGAGGTGCTCGCCCAGCGTCTCGGTCGCCCGGTGACGTTCGGCTGGGGTCCACGATTCCTGCACTCGACCGGGCAGTATCACAAGGGCGGCACCCCCAACGGCGTGTTCCTGCAGATCACCGGCACGCCCGCAGAGGATCTCGCGGTTCCGGGCCGGGACTTCACGTTCGGCTCTTTCATCGACTCGCAGGCTGCCGGCGACGCAGCGGTGCTGCGGGACCACGGCCGGCCCGTCCTGCGACTGCACCTGAACGACACCGAGGCAGGCTTGAAGCGCCTGCGCGGGGTCCTCGCATGAGCCGGCGCCAGCCGGCGAAACAACGGCATCTCATGCCGAGGCCCCCACACAGTTGCTTCTCCGGGGGAGCATCGGCATGAGCTTGGTCGACAACCCGCTGAGGGATCCCAAGGACCGCCGGCTGCCTCGCATCGCCGGGCCGTGCAGCCTGATCCTGTTCGGCGTCACGGGTGATCTGGCGAAGAAGAAGCTCGTCCCGGCGATCTACGACCTCGCCAACCGCGGCCTGCTGCCACCAGGGTTCGCGCTGGTCGGCTTCGCCCGGCACGATTTCGGCACCGAGAAGTTCGCCAGCATGATCAAGCAGGCGGCCAAGGACGGTGCGCGTACGCCGTGGAGCGAGACGGTCTGGAAGCAGCTGGCCGCCGGCATCCGCTTCGTCCCCGGCGAGTTCGATGACGACGATGCCTGGGAGCGGCTCGCCAGCACG
The DNA here is from genome assembly GCA_963790145.1 of uncultured Actinomycetota bacterium. Taxonomy (GTDB): domain Bacteria; phylum Actinomycetota; class Actinomycetes; order Propionibacteriales; family Nocardioidaceae; genus Aeromicrobium. The sequence goes on from CAWBNN010000001.1 coordinate 188,385, forward strand.
ATGGCCGAGCTCGACGAGCAGCAGGGCACCGGCGGCAACCACGCGTTCTACCTGTCGATCCCGCCTGGGCTGTTCCCGGTCGTGGTCTCGCAGATCAAGAAGCACGGACTCGCCGAGTCGTCCAAGGGCTGGCGCCGGGTCGTGATCGAGAAGCCGTTCGGCCACGATCTCAAGTCCGCCGAGGAGCTCAACCGCATCGTCGCAGAAGTGTTCCCGCGGCAGTCGGTGTTCCGCATCGACCACTATCTCGGCAAGGAGACGGTCCAGAACATCTTGGCGTTCCGCTTCGCCAACGGCATGTTCGAGCCGATCTGGAACAACCACTACGTCGACCACGTGCAGATCACGATGGCCGAGGACATCGGCATCGGCTCGCGCGCCGGCTACTACGACGGCATCGGCGCAGCCCGAGACGTGATCCAGAACCACCTGCTGCAGCTCATGGCCCTCATCGCGATGGAGGAGCCGGTCTCGTTCAACGCCTCGTCGTTGCGCATCGAGAAGCAGAAGATCCTCGCCAACGCCCGTCCTCCGGCCCGCATGGACCTGCACACGGCTCGTGCGCAGTACGTCGGCGGGTGGGCCGGCGGCGAGCAGGTGCTGGGCTACAAGGACGAAGAGGGCATCCCCCAGTCGTCGATGACCGAGACCTACGCGGCGATGCGCATCGACGTGCTGACCCGGCGTTGGGCCGGCACACCGTTCTACCTGCGCGCCGGCAAGCGCCTCGGCCGTCGTGTCACCGAGGTGGCGGTCGTGTTCAAGCGCGCCCCGCACCAGCCGTTCAGCAAGAACGACGTCGAGGAGCTCGGCCAGAACGCCCTCGTCATGCGGATCCAGCCCGATGAGGGTGTGACGCTGCGCTTCGGCGCCAAGGTGCCCGGCACCACGATGGAGATCCGCGACGTCAACATGGACTTCGCCTACGGTGGTGCGTTCGTCGAGAGCAGCCCCGAGGCATACGAACGACTGATCCTCGACGTGCTGCTCGGCGATCCCCCGCTGTTCCCGCAGCACGAGGAGGTCGAGCTGTCATGGAAGATCCTCGATCCCGTCATCGAGCACTGGGACCGGCAGAAGACCATCGACACCTACCCGTCCGGCACCTGGGGCCCTGAGTCGGCCGACAAGATGCTCGCGCGCGACGGCCGTACCTGGAGACGTCCCTGATGGAGATTGCACTCGAGAAGACCAACTCGTCGCGCATCGCCCGCGCGATGGTCAAGGCCCGCGTGGCCGCCGGCAGTCCGGCGATGGACATGGTGCTCACGCTGTTGGTGGTCACCGACGACGAGAACGTCAGCGAGGCGCTCAAGACCGCCACCACCCTGTCGCGCGAGCACCCGTCGCGCGTCATCGGCGTGATCCTCGGTGACGGGCGCGGTGCCGCCGAGCTCAACGCCAAGGTCCGGGTGGGCGAGAACTCCTCGGGCGAGTCGATCCTGCTGCGCATCTCCGGTGAGCTCACCAAGCACGCGGAGTCCGTCGTGCTGCCGTTGTTGCTGCCCGACTCCCCCGTCGTCGTGTGGTGGCCCGGCAAGCCGCCGACGGATCCGTCGCAGGACGCGATCGGCCAGCTGGCACGCCGCCGCCTGACCGATGCCGAGGCGACGGACTCGCCCATACGGTCGCTCAAGAACGTGGCGCGGCACTATGTGCCCGGCGACACCGACCTGTCGTGGACCCGTCTGACCCCGTGGCGCGCTCTGCTGGCTGCGGCACTGGACCAGTCCGACGGCAAGGTGACCGGAGGGACCGTCATCGCCGGCAGCGGCAATCCTGCGGCAACGCTGCTGGTGGCCTGGCTCGAGAGCCGGCTCAAGGTCGACATCAAGACCCGCAAGAGCGACGGCGGTGCGCAGATCATGTCCGTCGTCCTGCACACGCCTAACGGCGACGTCTTGATCGAACGGGTCACGGATCACTCCTGTCACTTCAGCGTGCCTGGTTCGTCGCCGCGTGAGGTGCCACTTGGCCCGCGCTCGCTCGCCGAGCTGTTGGCGGAGGACCTGCGCCGTCTCGACGCCGATGACGTCTATGCGGCGACGATCAAGCACATGCTGGCGGACGCATGAGTGAGCGCAGCGAGCGAACAACGGAGCGGTCACACCGTCGGCTCCGTATGGTTGGCTTTTGCACGGAGGTGACGGTGTGACGATGGCCGAAGAGGTCTACCCGGACGCACCGGCGCTGGCCGCTGCGATCGCTGACCGACTGACGGGTCGCATCGCGCTGATCCAGGCCGAGGGTCGTCGACCGCGCATCGTCCTGACCGGCGGGACCATCGCGATCGACGCCTACAAGCTGATCGAGAACGAGCTCGTCGACTGGACCCAGGTCGACTTCTACTGGGGAGACGAGCGCTTCGTCCCCGAGGGCCACGCCGACCGCAACGACCAGCAGGCCAGGGACGCGTTCCTCGACCGCCTGGGCGTGCCGGCCGCCAACATCCACTCGATGCCGGCGCACGGGTGCGACGTCAGCACCGCCGAGGCGGCCGACCAGTACGCCGCCGCGCTCCCGTCCGAGCCGTTCGACGTGACGCTGCTCGGGGTGGGCCCTGACGGTCATGTCGCGTCGCTGTTCCCGGGGTTCCCGCAGCTGCACGAATCCGATCGTCTTGCGGTCGAGGTGTTCGACTCCCCCAAGCCGCCGCCCGTACGCATCTCGTTGACGTTCCCGGCGCTCAACAACTCCGAGGCCGTGTGGTTCATCGTTGCCGGCGACGGGAAGGCCGAAGCAGTGGCCCGAGCCCTGGGCGACGGCACGCTCGAGGACACTCCGGCTCGTGGAGCGCGCGGGCGTACCGAGACGACGTGGCTCCTCGACGAGGCCGCCGCCTCCCAGCTCTCAGGCGCCGACGAATAGCAGCTTGCGGTAGGGCTGGCAGGTCTTGCGGTACGGACTGTCAGTACCCAAGTAGTTCTTCCACTCGGCCCTCGTGAGATTTCGGCCTGCCACCTGGCAAGCCGCGATGAGCAAGTTCTCCCCCGCGAGAAGCACCTGCCGGACGCCTTCGTGGGTGTTGACGAGGAGGTGTTTGCCGTCGGCGGTCAGCCGGGCCGAGAAGCCGGACTCGTCGAGGCGCCATCGGGACATCACCACCGCCTGCTCGCTGAAGGCAACGAGCTCGAGGCCATCGGCACTGATCGCGAGGTCACCCGAGCCCCCGATCGGCGGCTCCCGTGAGTTGCCGGTCTGTCGGCCGGTTGCGAGGTCACGCTCGTCGATCTCACCTTTGCGGTTGCCGCAATAGACCATGCCCACGGTGTCCGAGACAGCGAGGAACGGGCACGACCAACCCTCGGTCCCGATATCCGCTCGCCAGTTCTCCTTGCCCGTCCGCGAGTCGAGTGAGACCAGCCAATCATCCCCGCTTGCGATGAGCGTGCCGTCGGCCAACGTCACCAAGTAGTTGTTCGACGACCCCGCCGGCGCCTTGATCTCGTCGACCTTTCGCATGGATGGGACCGCCAGCGTGCGGATCGGCCCTGCCAGTGAGCCGGCGTAGAGCGTGTCTTCGACGAACGCCACCGTCGCGGTGTCCCGCACGTTCTGGGTGCCATCAGGCCGCTTCGGGCCGGACACGGTGCTGAGCAGCTTGCCGTCGCGAACCCGGTACAACGCGACGTCGCCGTTGAACCCGCCGGCGACCGCAACGTACGAGCCATCATGGGAGATCGCGACGTCGCCGTTGTTGAACGGAGGGTGCAACGGCCCGAGCACTCGTTTGCGCGTCGACAGAGAGTAGACCGAGAGGGTCGCACATCCCGAACCGTTGTCGCTCTCGAGGGCCGCGAGAAACAAGCAGAATTCGCCGTCGGATGCATTCAGCTTTGCGAGGTAGCGGCCGTCATCACTCACCCGCAAATTGGCGTAGTTGTCCTCCCCCGGACCCGGCGGATCGAACCCTGCCTCGACCTTTCCGCTCCTGAGGTTCACTCGGCGCAGATCCTTGCCCTGAAGCGCAACGATCGCCGTGGATTTCTGAGGCAAGACGACACCGTTCAACCCCTCGCCCAGCGAGTTCCCGTACTGGTCGTACGGATGATCCCAGTCGCCCTCCAGACGCATCGATCCGATGAAGCCCGGCGAGCCGGTGAAGATGCCCATCAGCGCCGAGCGCGATTCTGCGTCGGGTTGTTCGCGGTAGGCCTCGACGGCGAGGAGCGCCGCCAGCGAGCGGTCCGCCGACCGCAAGGCTGCCGACTGGCTGACAATGGCCGTGTGGCGGCTGGCCCGTTCGGCCGATCGGGCCGATCGGCTGTTCTCCACCGCGATGAACCCGGTCAGGAGGGCTGCGACGAGCAGTGCAACCACCCCCGAGAGCAGCGCACGTAGACGCCGATTTCGACGGGTCAGGTCGTGTTGCATGCGTTGTGCCTGATCTGCAGATGCGTCGAGGAATGCCGCCTCGACAGCACTGAGTCGGTCTCGGCCGGCCGCCCTCCAGTCCATCGCGATCTCCAACCGCCCGCCGCGGTAGAGCTCACTCTCCGGACGCCCCAGCGACTCCCAGGCTTGCGCGGCATCGGCCAGGTGCTTGAAGATCCGGCGGCCAACCGCATCGTCGCCCAGCCATCGGCGCAATCGCGGCCAGGTACGGGCCAAAGCCTCGTGGGCCACCTCGATCTGCCCCTCGGTCGCCGTCACCAGGCGCGCCCGGACCAGCGTCTCGACCATTCTCACGGACCGTGGATCGTCGAACACGCTGAGAGCCACGCGCGTACGCTCTGGTCGGCCGTCGTCGTCAACCGGGCACAATCGCACCATGATCGACCGCACAGCGCCCCGATCCTCGTCGCCGAGACCGCTGTAGAGGCGCTCCGCGGATCGGGTCACGGCTCCCCGGATGCCGCCGCACGCGCGATATCCCTCGAGGGTCATGGTTCGTCCAGCCCGACGATGCCACACCTCCATCAGCGCGTGGGACATCAAAGGCTGACCGCCCGGCTCACCCTCGACGTCCCGCACGATCAGGTCGACGAGCCCCGGATCCAGTGTGAGGCCTGCCGCCCGGGCCGGGCCCTCGATCGCCTCCCGCAGCTCGTCGCCCGCCAACGGGCGTACGAGGTGCACGCCCTTCTCGACCAGGCGAGCGAGTTCTGGCTTCTGCGCCAGCCCGCCGAGATGGTCGGCCCGGATCGCCAACACCACCGGCGCACGGCTCGTGGCGTACTCGACGACCCACGACAACCACGACGCCACATCGGCTTCCTGGGTGAAGATCTCCTCGAATTGATCGATGACGAGAAGCGGGTCGTCACTTGCTGCGGCACCCAGTGTGGCGGCGACGGCCGTCTGCGGATCGTGGGTCGGCACCAGGATGGCCGCATCGCGCCCGTGCTCACGCAGGAGGGGAACCAGGCCGGCGCGCACGACCGAAGACTTTCCTGCACCAGAATCGCCGGCCACGACCAGCAACGGCAGGGTCTCGAGTCGGGCCGCCAGCTCGGCCACGAGATGGGAACGCCCGAAGAACAATGCGGCGTCGCCGACGCCGTATGCGGCGAGGCCCTTGTACGGGCAGCTCTCGTCGTACGGACCGGACACCGCGGCCGGTGCGAGCAGACTGGGGTCCTGTTTCAGCACGGACTCCTCGAGGGACGTCAGCTCAGGCCCAGGGTCCACGCCGAGCTCGGTGCGCAGTGCGTGCCCGGCACGACGGATCGTGGCCAGCGCATCTGTCTGACGACCGCAGCGATACTGCGCCAAGGCCAGCAACACCCAACGTCTCTCCCGCCACGGCTCGGCGGCGGACAACGTCAGCGCGTCGGCAGCGACGCCCTCCTGGTCGCCGAGATCCAGGCGAAGTCCGGCCAGATCCTCTTCTGCGACCAGGCGTAGCTCGGTGAGGCGCGCGGCCTCTGCTTCTGCGGGGGCCCATTCCGTGATGTCGACGAACGGCCTGCCCCGCCACAGTCTGAGAGCAGCGCCGAGTGTGCCAGCGGCCTGCGCCAGGTCACCGGCCACCCTCTGATCGCGGCTCTGGGTGAGTAGCGACACGAACACGGCGCTGTCGATCCGGACCCCATCGCCCGTGAGGCGGTAGCCCGACGAGGTGGTCTCCACCGCGCTCGGGCCGATCACCTTGCGCAGGCGGGCGACACACCCCTGCACGACCTTGGGGGCCGACGGCGGCGGGCTGTCGTGCCACAGCACATCGGTCAGCTCATCGATCGTGAGCACATAGCCCACGCGCACCGCCATCGCCGTCAGGAACATCCGGTCGCGCGGCGGGAGCCTGACGCTGCCACCGTCAAGCCGTAGGGGACCCAGCACGTCGACGTCCATGCCTCATCGTGATCCGCCGGATCATCGGGGTCAACGGGGTCGATACCCCGCTGATACCGGGCCGAACGCGGAACGATACCGCCCGCGCACATCGTGTCCAAAGAAGCCGCAATCGGACGGCGCCATCAGAAAGGACACGATCATGAAAACACCCACTCCCCGCGGATTCGGCGGGAACATCTTGCTCGCGATCGCAGCGGCAGCCTCGGCGGCGCTCATCGGAGCAACGGTCTCGTCGAGCTCAGGATCCTCGAGCGACGATCCGAGCGTGGACCGCTGCGTCAGCACGGCGGACGCCGCGGTCGGCTGGCTGGAGAACGGCGGCACTCTCCCCCGCTGCGCCACCGAGTGAGCCGGCGCGATCAACGCAGAAGGGCGGTGAGCTGGTCACGTGTCAGTCAGCAAAGCTGACAAGTGCCCAGATCACCGCCCAAGCGTATGGCTCAAAACGTGACCAGCGGAAGCAGACGGCATCGAGTGCCGACCGGATCGAGATACTGCGGTTGCAGCGCTAATTGCCCGTTAGTTGCATAGGGCAACCGTTAGAAGATGACTTCGCCGGTCTTGCGCTTGGTGCGCAGCAGCTCAATGGCTTCCTTGAGGATCTCGTCGGCCTCGGTCTCGGAGCGACGCTCCTTCACATACGCGAGGTGCGTCTTGTAGGGCTCGATCTTCTTGGCGGTTGGCCGGTTCTCGGCGTCGACGCTCGACGGCATGCCACACCTTGGGCAGTCCCACGACTCCGGCACCTCGGCCTCGATCGCGAACTGCAGCTCGGTCGTGTGGTTGTTGATGCAGAAGAACGTGACGAACTGCCGCGGGGCGGCCTCGCCGCGCTCGGCCTCACCCATGGGGCCTGAGCCGATACGGCTGCCCCGGATAGCACCTGCTGCCACTAGTTGCTCACCTTCAGTAGCAGGCCGAGCGCGAAGATGCACACGACCCAGACGACTGCGATCCCGACCGTGATGCGGTCGAGGTTGCGCTCGGCGACCGATGAGCCGCCGAGTGAGCTGGAGACGCCACCACCGAACATGTCGGAGAGGCCACCGCCGCGACCCTTGTGCATGAGAACCAGGACGATCATCAGCAGGCTGCTGATCGCCAGGATTACGGAGAACGTCAGAATCACGAGTTGGGGCCTTCGTTGTCAGGCGCCGGACAGGTCCGGCATGGCATAGAACCGAGCGATTCCGGCAAACTCCTCCGCTTGGAGGCTTGCTCCGCCGACCAAGGCTCCGTCGACGTCCGACTTCGCCATGATGGCGGCGATGTTCGCCGCTTTCACTGATCCGCCGTAAAGGATACGCAATGCCGCCGCGACTTCGGGCGACCAGGTCTCCGCGACACGCGAACGGATCGCTGCGCATACCTCCTGGGCGTCTTCCGGCGTGGCGACCTCGCCGGTGCCAATGGCCCACACCGGCTCGTACGCGATGACGACCGAGGCCATCTGCTCGGCGGTGAAACCGTCGAGCGAACCGTCGATCTGCGCCAGGTGTACGCCACGTGGTCGCCGGCCTGGCGGATCTCGAGGCCCTCGCCGACACACACGATCGGGCTCATGCCCGCGGCGAGCGACTTGGCTGCCTTGATGTTGACGAGCTGATCGCTCTCGGCGTGGTACTCACGACGCTCGGAGTGACCGACCACGACGTAGGAGCAGCCCAGCTTGGCCAGCATCGCCGCCGAGATCTCGCCGGTGTAGGCGCCGCCGTCGTGCTCGGAGACGTCCTGCGCGCCGTAGGCGATCGCCAGGTGGTCACCGTCGACGAGCGTCTGCACGCTGCGGATGTCGGTGAACGGCGGGATCACGACGACCTCGGCCTTGTCGAAGTCGTGCTTCTTGTCCTGCAGCGTCCAGGCGAGCTTCTGGACCAGCACGACGGCTTCTTGGTGGTTGAGGTTGGACTTCCAGTTGCCGGCCATGAGCGGCTTGCGGTCGGTCATTCGTGGTCCCCTTCGAGAATGGCGAGTCCGGGCAGCGTCTTGCCCTCGAGGTATTCGAGGCTCGCGCCTCCCCCGGTGGAGATGTGTCCGAAGTCGCTGTCGGCGAAGCCGAGCTGGCGTACGGCGGCCGCCGAGTCGCCACCGCCGACGACCGACAGGCCGTCGACCTCGGTGAGCGACTGTGCGACGGCCTTGGTGCCGGCAGCGAACGCCGCCATCTCGAACACGCCCATGGGACCGTTCCAGAACACCGTCTTGGAACCACGGATGATCTCGGCGAAAGCAGCCGAGGAGTCCGGGCCGATGTCGAGCCCGAGCTGGTCGCCCGGGATCGCGTCCGCGGCCACGATCGTGGCGGGTGCGTCAGCGGCGAACTCCGGCGCGACGACGATGTCGGTGGGCAGCACGAGGCGTACGCCCTGCTTGGCCGCCTGCTCGATGTAGCCACGCGCGATGTCGAGCTGATCGTCCTCGAGGAGCGACTTGCCGACCTCGTGGCCCTGCGCCTTGAGGAACGTGAAGACCATTCCGCCGCCGATCAGCAGGTTGTCGGCCTTGTCGAGCAGGTTGTCGATGACGCCGAGCTTGTCGGAGACCTTCGACCCGCCGAGCACCACGGTGTAGGGGCGCTCGGGGCTCTCGGTCAGACGCTTGAGCACGTCGACCTCGGCCTCGACCAGCTGACCGACCGCGGACGGCAGCTCACGGACGATGTCGTAGACGCTGGCCTGCTTGCGGTGCACGACGCCGAACCCGTCGGACACGAAGACGTCGGCGAGGTCGGCGAGCTTGCCCGCGAACTCACGGCGCTCGCCCTCGTCCTTGCTGGTTTCCGCTTCGTTGAACCGGACGTTCTGCAGCACTGCGACCTGACCGTCCTGGAGCGCCGACGCGATCCGGTGGGCCTCGGGCCCGACGGTGTCGTTGGCGAACAGGACCGGGGCGCCGAGCAGCTCTGCGAGCCGCTCGGCGACCGGCGCCAGTGAGAACTTCTGGTTGGCGACGCCGTCGGGACGACCCAAGTGGGCCGTCACGAGGACGCGGGCACCTGCGTCGGCAAGACGCTTGATCGTCGGCACGCTCGCGCGTACGCGACCGTCGTCGGTGATCGTCGTGCCGTCGAGCGGCACGTTGAGGTCACTGCGGACGAGAACGCGCTTGCCGCGCAGGTCTCCCAGGTCCGAAACCGTTTTCACAGCTTAGAGCGACGATCCGACGTGGACGACGAGGTCGGCGAGGCGGTTGGAGTAGCCCCACTCGTTGTCGTACCAGCCGACGACCTTGACCTGGTCGCCGATGACCTTGGTCAGGCCGGAGTCGAAGATGCACGACGACGGGTCCGTGACGATGTCCGAGGACACGATCTCGTCCTCGGTGTACGTCAGGAAGCCCTTGAGCGAGCCCTCAGCCGCATCCTTGATGATCTGGTTGACCTCTTCGACCGTCGTCTCGCGCGAGGCGGTGAACGTCAGGTCCGTGGCCGAGCCCGTCGGAACCGGCACACGGAACGCGAAGCCGTCGAGCTTGCCCTTGAGCTCGGGCAGCACCAGGCTGACGGCCTTGGCCGCGCCGGTCGAGGTCGGGACGATGTTGACCGCAGCGGCGCGGGCACGACGGAGATCCGAGTGCGGCGCGTCCTGCAGGTTCTGGTCCTGCGTGTACGCGTGGATCGTCGTCATGAGGCCACGCTCGATGCCGAGGCCGTCGTTGAGGGCCTTGGCCATCGGGGCGAGGCAGTTGGTCGTGCACGACGCGTTGGAGATCACGGTGTGCGCGGCGGCGTCGTAGCTGTCGTGGTTGACACCCATGACGATCGTGACGTCTTCGTTCTTCGCCGGAGCGGAGATGATGACCTTCTTGGCGCCACCGTCGACGTGGGCCTTGGCCTTGGTCGCGTCGGTGAAGAAGCCGGTCGACTCGATGACGATGTCGGCGCCGACGGAGGCCCAGTCGAGCTTGGCCGGGTCGCGCTCGGCGAATGCGGCGAACGTGTGGTTGCCGACGGTGATGGACGTTTCGTCGTAGCTGACCTCGGCGTCGAGGCGCCCGAGGATCGAGTCGTACTTGAGGAGGTGGGCGAGCGTCTTGTTGTCCGTCAGGTCGTTGACGGCGACGATCTCGATGTCTGCGCCGGCGGCACGAGCCGCGCGGAAGAAGTTACGGCCGATGCGGCCAAATCCATTGATGCCTACGCGTACGGTCACGGGGAACGTGTCTCCTGCGGGTCGATGTGGGTGACATGGCTAACCCTACCGAGTTGCCGTCAGTACCGGCGAGTCACCTCAGCCCGCTGAGATGGTGCGAGCGAGGGTCAGCCTTCGGCGAGGCGCTCGTCGCTCAGCGTGGACTCGGTGTCGGGCACGCCGAGCTCCTCGGCGCGCTTGTCGGCCATCGCGAGCAGGCGGCGGATGCGGCCGGCGATCGCGTCCTTGGTGAGGGCCGGCTCATGCAGCTGACCGAGCTCCTCGAGGCTTGCCTGACGGTGCTCCACGCGCAGGGTGCCGGCCATCTTGAGGTGATCGGGAACCTCATCGCCGAGGATCTCGAGTGCGCGCTGGGCGCGGGCGCCGGCGGCGACGGCCGCGCGGGCGGACCGGCGGAGGTTGGCATCGTCGAAGTTGGCCAGGCGGTTGGCGGTCGCGCGCACCTCACGGCGCATGCGGCGCTCCTCCCAGGCCAGCAACGACTCGTGGGCGCCGAGGCGCGTCAGCAGGGCGCCGATCGCCTCACCGTCACGGATCACGACGCGGTCGACCCCGCGTACTTCACGGGCCTTGGCGCTGATGCCCAGACGACGCGCCGCGCCGACCAGCGCGAGGGCAGCCTCGGGGCCCGGGCAGCTGACCTCGAGGGCCGAGGAGCGGCCCGGCTCGGTCAGCGAGCCGTGGGCGAGGAAGGAGCCGCGCCAGGCAGCCACGGCGTCGCAGGACGAGCCTGAGACGACCTGCGGGGGCAAGCCGCGGATGGGCCGGCCACTGCCGTCGACCAGTCCGGTCTGGCGAGCGAGCGCCTCACCGTCCTTGGAGACCCGGACGACGTAGTGCGTGTCCTTGCGGATGCCGGCGTTCTGCATCACCAGCACTTCGCTGTCGTGGCCGTAGATCTCGGCGACGTCCTTGCGGAGGCGGCGGGCCGCGGCTCCGGTGTCGAGCTCGGCCTCGACGACGATGCGCCCGGAGACGATGTGCAACCCTCCGGCGAAGCGCAGGATCGACGACACCTCAGCCTTGCGGCAGCACGACTTCGTGATCGTGGTGTTGGCAAGCTCTGCCTTCACCTGAGCCGTCATTGCCATGCGGCCGAACCCCTGTCCATCGATGATGTGGTCTTGCAGAAGAGTGTCACTCTATGCCGTCCTCATGACCCGGCCGAATGCGGCTGCGAGCCGTCCAGGGTCGTGCTGATCTGATCCCGGGCTGGCCGCAACATCCGCCACATACAACCGCGCACCGAGCGACCGTGCCGTCGACTCCAGCGTGCCACGCGTGTCAACGAGGCTGGTGTCGGCGATGACAGCATCCAACCCCAGCTCGGGCGCGTGCGCGGCCAAGACCTCAAGATGATCGGTCGGCGTGAGCCCCTCGGTCTCGCCCTGCTGCTCGTGGAGGTTGAGCACCAGGATGCGCTTGCCCTTGGTCTTGGTGAGGGCGTCGCGCAGGCCCGGCACCAGCAGCGTCGGCATGACGCTGGTGAACCATGAGCCCGGGCCGACGACGACCCAGTCGGCAGCCTCGACCGCTGCGACCGCCTCGGGGCAGGCAGGCGGATCGGCCGGATCGAGGCGGACGCTGACGACCTGCCCATCTGTCGAGGAGACCTCGACCTGACCGCGTACGAGGGTCAGCCGGTCAGGTGCCGACACCAGGTGCACGTCGGCCTCGATGTCGAGAGGTACGGCAGCCATCGGCAGGACCCGGCCCTGCGCGCCCAGCAGCTCGCCGACGAGGTCGAGTCCGGCGACGTGATCGCCGACCTGGTCCCAGATCGCCGCGATCAGCAGGTTGCCGACGGCGTGGTCCTTGAGCTCGCCGGTGCCGGAGAATCGGTGCTGCAGCACCGCGGCCCACGTGCGGCCCCACTCGTCGTCGCCGCAGAGCGCGGCGAGGGCCATGCGGAGGTCACCCGGTGGCAGTCCGCCGAGCTCGGCCCGGATGCGCCCCGACGAGCCACCGTTGTCGGCGACCGTGACGACGCCCGTGAGATCGGTCGTCAGGCGTCGCAGGGCGGACAGGCTCGCGGCGAGGCCGTGCCCTCCCCCGAGCGACACGACCTTGAGGTCGCCCTCCGCACGGCCGGCGACGTGCGTGGGTCGCGTCGCTGTCACTCGCGCCCCAGGTCACGGTGGACGACCAGCGTGCGTACGCCGTGGGCGCGCAGTCGCTCGGCGAATGCCTCGGACATCGCGACGCTGCGGTGGCGTCCGCCGGTGCAGCCGATCGCGATCGTCAGGAAGTGCTTGTCCTCGCGGAGGAAGCCATCGGTCAGCAGCGCCACGAGCCCTTCGTACTGCTCGAGGAACTCTGCGGACCGGGGCTGGCGCAGGACGTAGTCACGCACCGGTTCGTCGAGCCCGCTCATGGGGCGCAGCTCGTCGACCCAGAACGGGTTGGGCAGGAACCGCAGGTCAGCCACCATGTCAGCGTCGATCGGCAGGCCGTACTTGAACCCGAACGACATCACGGATGCCCGGAGCCCTCCGGAGTCGGGGTCCTCGAATGCCGCCCGGACCCGTTGGCCGAGCTGGTGCACGTTGAGGTTGGAGGTGTCGACGACGATGTCGGCCCGCCCCCGGATGCGCCTCAAGAGCTCGCGTTCGCGATCCAGCCCGTCCATCAGCCGGCCCTCGAGGCTCAGCGGGTGCGGGCGGCGCGCAGCCTCCTGCCGGCGTACGAGAACCTCGTCGGCGGCCTCGAGGTAGAGGATCTTGGCGTGGACGCCGTCGTCGCGGAGCTCTTCGAGCGCCTCGACCAGTCCGCCGAAGAAATGCCGTGAGCGGGCGTCGACGACCACCGCGAGGCGATCGATGTCCTTGGACTCCTGCACGGTCGCAACAGCCTGGGACAGCAGGTCCGGCGGCAGGTTGTCGATGACGTAGTAGCCGAGCTTCTCGAGCACCTTGGCGGCCGAGCCTCGTCCTGCTCCGGTCATGCCGGTGACGAGCACGAACTGCGTCAAGGTCGTCAACTGTCCTCCAGGATCTCGCCGGTTGCGGTGTTGATCGATGGCGCCTGCTCGCCGGTCGCGAGCGCCTCCACGATGGATTGTGCCGTAGCCGCGCCGATACCGGGCACGGTTGCGATCTCTTCTGCTGTCGCAGCGCGCAGCTTCTTGACCGACCCGAACGTCTTGAGCAGCGCCTTGCGTCGCGTCGGGCCCAGGCCGGCCACAGGATCGAGCACGCTCTCGATCATCGACTTGCTGCGCCGGCCGCGGTGGTGCGTGATCGCGAAGCGGTGAGCCTCGTCGCGCAGCCGCTGCAGCAGGTAGAGACCCTCGCTCGTGCGCGGCAGGATCACCGGATCCTCGTCGTCGGGCAGCCACACCTCTTCGAGCCGCTTGGCCAGGCCCACCAGGGCGACATTCTTGATGCCGAGCTCCTGCATCGCCGCATGCGCCGCGGCGACCTGTGGCGGGCCGCCGTCGACGACCACGAGAGCGGGCGTGTAGGCGAATCGCTTGGGCTTGCCGGTCTCGGGGTCGATGCCCGGACCGTCGTCGTCCTGCCCCTCGCGCGCCTTGAGCAGGCGCTCGAAGCGTCGGGTGATGACCTCGTGCATCGCCGCGACGTCGTTCTGGCCCTCGTGGCGGACGGTGAATCGGCGGTACTCGGACTTGCGGGGCAGCCCGTCCTCGAACACGACCATCGAGGCCACGATCTCGGTGCCCTGCAGGTTGGAGATGTCGTAGCACTCGATGCGCAGCGGCGCCGTCTCGAGGCCGAGCGCCTCCTGGATCTCCTCGAGCGCCTTGCTGCGCGCCGTCAGGTCGCCCGACCGCTTCAGCTTGTGGCGCATGAGTGACTGCTTGGCGTTCTGCTCGACGGTCTGCATCAGCGCGCGCTTGTCGCCACGCTGGGGCACCCTGATGCGTACGGGGCCCTCGCGCCGTTCGCTGAGCAGCTCGGCGACGGCATCGGCGTCGGCCGGCAGCGTCGGCACCAGCACCTCACGCGGTATGGCTGACGGCGCGGCGTCCTCGTAGAGCGTCATGAGGGCGGCCTGCACGAGCTCGGGGAACGGTGCCTCGTCTGCCTTGTCGGCGACCCAGCCGCGCTGACCACGGATGCGTCCTCCGCGTACGGAGAAGATCTGCACCGCGACCTCGAGCGGGTCGTCGACGAATCCGAGCACGTCGGCGTCGGTGCCGTCGCCGAACACCACGGTCTGCTTCTCGAGGACGCGGTGCAGCGCCGCGAGGTCGTCACGCAGCTTGGCGGCGAGCTCGTACTCCTCGCTGTCGGAGGCCTCGCGCATGCGCTGCTCGATGCGCTTGGTGAACCCGGCGGTCTGGCCGCCCATGAATGCCAGGAAGTCGTTGACGATCTCGCGGTGCTCGTCGGCGCTGACCCGGCCCACGCACGGGGCTGCGCACTTGCCGATGTCGCCGAGCAGGCAGGGTCGGCCGATCGCCTTGGAACGGCGGAACACCCCGGCCGAGCAGGACCGCATGGGGAACACGCGCAGCAGGGTGTCGACGGTGTCGCGGATCGCCCACGCGTGTCCGTAGGGGCCGAAGTAGCGGACCCCCTTGCGCTGCGCGCCGCGCATGACCGTGACACGCGGGAACTCCTCGCTCACCGTCACGGCGAGCCACGGGTAGGACTTGTCGTCGCGGTACTTGACGTTGAAGCGGGGATCGAACTCCTTGATCCAGGAGTACTCGAGCGCCAGCGCCTCGACCTCGGTGCTGACAACGGTCCACTCGACCGAGCTCGCGGTCAGCACCATCTGCTGGGTGCGCGGGTGCAGGCCGGAGATGTCCTGGAAGTACGAGCTCAGGCGCGGGCGAAGCGACTTGGCCTTGCCGACGTAGATGACCCGGCGCTCAGCGTCGCGGAACCGGTAGACGCCCGGCTTGACCGGGATCTCGCCGGGTGCCGGTCGATAGCTTGCGGGATCTGCCACCGACTCAGCCTACGAGGTGACGAGCAAGGGCTTGAGGAACGTGCCGGTGTGGCTGTCGGGAGTGTTGGCGATGTCCTCTGGTGTGCCCTCGGCGATCAGCAGCCCGCCGCCGCTGCCACCCTCGGGTCCCATGTCGATGACCCAGTCGGCGGTCTTGATGACGTCGAGGTTGTGCTCGATGACGATGACCGAGTTGCCGGTGTCGACGATGCGCTGCAGGACGCCGAGGAGCTTGCGGATGTCCTCGAAGTGCAGGCCGGTCGTCGGCTCGTCGAGGACGTAGACCGTACGGCCGGTCGACCGCTTCTGGAGCTCGGCCGAGAGCTTGACCCGCTGGGCCTCACCGCCGGACAACGTCGGCGCGGACTGTCCGAGGCGTACGTAGCCCAGGCCGACGTCGACGAGCGTGCGCAGGTGGCGTGCGATGGCCGGGATGGCCTCGAAGAACTCGACAGCCTCCTCGATCGGCATCTCGAGGACCTCGGCGATCGTCTTGCCCTTGTAGTGGACCTCGAGCGTCTCGCGGTTGTAGCGAGCACCGTGGCAGACCTCGCACGCGACGTAGACGTCGGGCAGGAAGTTCATCTCGATCTTGATCGTGCCGTCACCGGAGCACGCTTCGCAGCGGCCGCCCTTGACGTTGAACGAGAACCGGCCCTGCTGGTAGCCGCGCATCTTGGCCTCGGGCGTCTGCGCGAACAGCTTGCGCACGTGGTCGAACACACCCGTGTAGGTCGCCGGGTTGGACCGCGGGGTGCGGCCGATCGGCGACTGGTCGACGTGGATGACCTTGTCGACCTCCTCGAGCCCCGTGATCGTGCGGTGCCGTCCGGGGATCGCCCGGGCGCCATAGACCGTGCGCGCGAGCTGCGTGTAGAGGATGTCGTTGACCAGCGTCGACTTGCCCGAGCCGGAGACACCGGTGACCGCGACGAACATGCCGAGTGGGAACGACACGTCGATGTCGCGCAGGTTGTGCTCCTTGGCGCCGTGCACCGTGAGCTCGCGCCCGGGGATGCGGGGGCGGCGCGACTCCGGCAGCGGGATCGACTTGCGACCCGACAGGTATTGCCCGGTGAGGGAGTCCTTGCTGGCGTAGAGCTCGTCGACCGGCCCGGAGACGATGACCTGTCCCCCGTGCTCGCCGGCGCCAGGCCCGATGTCGACGGCCCAGTCGGCCGCGCGGATCGTGTCCTCGTCGTGCTCGACCACGATCAGGGTGTTGCCGAGGTCGCGCAGGCGCAGCAGGGTCTCGATCAGGCGATGGTTGTCGCGCTGGTGCAGCCCGATCGAGGGCTCGTCGAGCACGTAGAGCACGCCGACGAGGCCGGCGCCGATCTGGGTGGCCAGCCTGATGCGCTGTGCCTCGCCGCCGGACAGTGAGCCGGCGGCCCGGTCGAGCGCGAGGTAGTCGAGGCCGACGTCGAGCAGGAATCGCAGCCGCTCGTTGATCTCCTTGAGGACGCGCTCGCCGATCTGGCGCTCGCGGTCGCTCATCTCGAGCGTCTGGAGGTATTCGGACGCCTCGCTGATCGACAGGGCGCAGACCTCGGCGATGTTCTTGGGGCCGAACTTCTCGGAATCGAGCGTCACCGCCAGGATGACCGGCTTGAGGCGGGTGCCGTTGCACACGCGGCACGGGACCTCGCGCATGAAGCCCTCGAGACGCTCACGGTTGGTGTCGGAGTCGGTCTCCTCGTGGCGCCGTTCGAGATAGGTGATCGCGCCCTCGAACTCGGTGTAGTAGGACCGCTCGCGACCGTAGCGATTCTTGTAGCGCACGTGGACCTTGGTGGGGTGGCCCCGCAGGATCGCCTCGCGTACCTCTTCGGGGAGGTCGCCCCACGGGGTGTCGGCGCTGAAGTCCAGCTCGTCGGCGAGGGCGCCGATCAGTCGGGAGAAGTAGTCGGCGACGTGCGCCGACGACCAGGGTGCGACGGCACCCTCGTTGAGCGACTTGGCGTCGTCGGGCACGACCAGCTCGGGGTCGACCTCCATGCGCGTGCCGATGCCGTGGCACTCGGGGCAGGCCCCGAAGGGGGCGTTGAACGAGAACGACCGCGGCTCGAGCTCGTCGACCTCGAGGGGGTGGTCGTTGGGGCAGGCGAGCTTCTCGGAGAACCGGCGCGTGCGGTGCTCGTCGTCCTCGGGCAGGTCGACGAAGTCGATGATCACGAGGCCATCGGCCAGGCCCAGCGCGGTCTCGACCGACTCGGTGAGACGCTGCTTCTGGCTGCCCTTGACCTGCAGGCGGTCGACGACGACGTCGATCGTGTGCTTCTTCTGCTTCTCGAGCTTGGGCGGCTCGTCGGCGAGCATGTGGGTCTCGCCGTCGACGATCGTGCGGCTGAAGCCCTGGGCCTGCAGCTGGCGGAACAGCTCGCCGTATTCGCCCTTGCGGCCGCGGATGATCGGTGCGAGCACCTGGAACCGGGTGCCCTCGTCGCTGGCCATGATGCGGTCGACGATCTGCTGCGGCGTCTGGCGGGCGATCGCCTCGCCGCACACCGGGCAGTGCGGGCGTCCGGCGCGGGCGTAGAGCAGGCGGAGGTAGTCGTAGACCTCGGTGATCGTGCCGACGGTCGAGCGCGGGTTGCGCGAGGTGGACTTCTGGTCGATCGAGACCGCCGGCGACAGCCCTTCGATGAAGTCGACGTCGGGCTTGTCCATCTGACCGAGGAACTGGCGAGCGTATGCCGACAGCGACTCGACGTAGCGGCGCTGCCCTTCGGCGAAGATCGTGTCGAACGCCAACGACGACTTGCCGGAGCCGGAGAGTCCTGTGAACACGATCAGCGAATCGCGCGGAAGGTCGAGCGAGACGTCCTTGAGGTTGTGCTCTCGTGCGCCGCGGATGACGAGGCGGTCGGTCACTGGCTCCCCTGAAATGATTGGTGGTTGCGGGCAGAATCCTGGCCCACACCATTGTATGGAGCGGGTCCGACAGAAACCCGCCGAGCGCGGGTACGTTCGCTCACAGCGTCAGCCCCCGGTCGGCGCGAGGGTCTGGCAGGCTGAGCCCATGACGTACACAGGCGAGGTCGAGGTCGGCGGTCCGGCCGATGTTCAGGTCGCGGGCGACCTGATGATCACCAAGGTCGCGGTCGGCGAGATGAACAACAACGCCTACCTGTTGCGCTGCGTCCTCACCGGCGAGCAAGCCCTCATCGATGCCGCCAACGAGTACGACACCCTGCTCGGCCTGATCGGCAGCGACGGCCTGGCCCGGGTCATCACGACGCACCGGCACGGCGACCACTGGCAGGCCCTCGCCACGATTGTTGATCGCACGGGCGCCGAGACCGTCGCCGGCGAGGACGATGCCGACGAGCTTCCCGTACCGGTCACGACGCGTGTCCGCACCGGAGCCCGCGTTCGCGTCGGCTCCTGCGAGCTGGAGGTCATCGAGGTCGTCGGCCACACGCCGGGCTCGATCGTGCTGGCGTACGACGACCCGGACGGCATCGTGCACCTGTTCACCGGCGACTCGCTGTTCCCCGGCGGCGTGGGCAAGACCTGGTCGCCCGAGGACTTCGCCACGCTGATCGACGACGTTGAGACCAAGATCTTCGGCGCCTTTCCGGACGACACCTGGGTCTACCCGGGCCACGGCCACGACACGACCCTCGGCGCCGAGCGACCGCACCTCGCCGAGTGGCGCGAGCGCGGCTGGTGACGTGCAGATCGAAACGCTATTCAACGTGCGTTCGACCGGTTCGGAAACGAGTCGGGATCGAGCAGAAGTCTGGTTCTTGGTACAGCCGAAGCGAGCGAAGTTCGTCTCCATCTCAAACCTGCGAAGTCCAACTACGGACCTCAGTACTACTTCAACCAGAGCTTCTGGTTGCGCGGTATCGAGGACCTGCGATATCCCAAGAGCCACCAGGCGCACATTGTGGCCCGCCTCGAAGGCCTGCTCCCCAGTTGGGAGGAGCGCCTTTCGAAGCTCCTCGACCTGGAGTCCGATTACGACGAGGAGGAACGACTCGACGAACTGATGTCTGCTCCTCAACTCGCAGATTGCTGCCGCTCATCAGCGCAGGCAGATTCAATATCCGGGCTGCGCGCCATGGCCAATAACGGAACGTTCGCGAGGGCGGGAATCAGAGGTCCTGCACAACTAGTTCGTCGGCGAGCGGGAGCAAAAGAAGGGCTGACGTCTAACAGGCTGCCGTCGGGTATTCAGAAGACAACCGCGACACGACGCTCGGAGCCGATCGCCCGCACCTCGCCGAGTGGCGCGAGCGCGGCTGGTGATTCCTTGGGCCGCGCGGCGCTAGAGTCCCCGCATGGTTGACGACACTCGGATCGAACCTCCCACCACTGCCGACGAGCGGACCATCCTCACCACGATGCTCGACTGGCACCGGGCGACGCTCCACATGAAGTGTTCCGGGCTCACGGACGAGCAGCTGCGGGAACACACGGTGCCGACCTCGGCCGTGACGCTGCTCGGACTCCTCAGGCACCTCGCTGGTGTCGAGCGGTGGTGGTTCCAGGTGGTCATCGCCGGCGTGGACGCCCCGGCGCCGTACGACACCGACGGATTCACCAAGCTCGAGGAGTCGACCGGTGCTCAGGCCCGCGCCGTGCTCGACGAGCACATCGACCGTTCACGCGAGATCACGGCAGCGCGGTCACTCGATGACATCGGCAAGCATCCGCGGACCGGTGAGCAGTTCAGCCTGCGGTGGGTCCTGGTCCACATGATCGAGGAGTACTCCCGCCACAACGGCCACGCTGACCTGATCCGCGAAGCCATCGACGGTGAGGCCGGCGAGTAGGCGTCAGTTGTGGTGGCCCTGGCTCTCGAACGCGGCCTGGGCGAACGCCAGGAGCAGGCCGGTCACGGCGGACAGGATCGCCACGGCCACGGCGACGTAGCCCCACGGCTCGCGGTCGATGTCGCCACCGCGCGCGAGAACGATGAGAACCGCCGCGCCCGCCGCGATGAACACGACGAGTGCGGTGTACATGCCCCAGCGCCGGTGGTGCTCGTGGAGCGTGATGTTCCGCGCCATACCTTCATCGTGCGCCCGGTCAGGCTCTGACGCAACAGCCCGCGGCTACTCGTCGCGGGGCAGCGAGACGTACACCGCGTTGACCGCGACGGCCTGCTCGAGCTCGGTCGAGAGCCCCGCGAAGAACTGCGACCGGTATGTCTCGTCGGTGACCGCGTAGACGGTGAAGTAGAGCCCTGCGAAAGAGGCGAGGAAGACCGCGACCTGGAACAGCTCGTTGGTGACCGGGAGGCTCTTGCCCAAGGACGGCAGATCGTGGACTCGCTCCTGCTGGGTCCAGGCGATGATCGTCTCGTCCGGGATCGTCAGACGGCCGAAGATCATGAAGAAGGCGAACAGGCCGAGACTCAGGAGCAGCACCTGGATCGCCTGGCTGAACAGCAGCACGAGGACCAGGTTGGCTCGGGCGTATCGGCGCAGATCGGCTGGCGCCGCCGTGATCTGTCGCGCCGCCTCGGCCGCCGGCGTCCCGATGCAGCAGTCGGCCAGCCGCTCACCGGCGACCTCACGCTCGACCCTGCGCACCTCTTCGGGCAGGCGTACGAGCAGGAACACCGTCGCGATCGCTCCGAAGAACGCGACCGCCGACCACAGCACGTTGCGCGACATGAGCGCGGCGACCTGCCACACCTCGGCATTGATGAACAGGAATGTCACGGCGAGCAGCAGCAGCGGCAACGCACGGGTCAACAGTGGGAACATCAGGCCCAGCGACCCGAACGTACGTCGAGCGGCCCATCGCAGCATCGTGCCCATGCGCAGGAGACGCCCGGCGAACAGGCCGAGCAGCGCCAGGAACAGCGCGACGCCGGTGAAGACACCCCATGCGCGCCCGTGGTTGATCACGATCCCCACGCAGACACCCGCAGCGATCGCGGTTGCTGCGATCAGCACGATGACCGCCGTGATGCGCTTTCTCGACAGCCACCGCTCGATGCGATCGGCGTGGTCGCCGGAGAAGTACGGCAACCCGTGGTCGTCGAACCAGTCCTCGATCTCCGCGGCAGTCTGCGCGTGGGATGGGGTCACGTCAGAAGGTGACGGGGAGCTCGTCGACGCCGTAGACGAAGGACAGCTGCCGGAAGCTCAGCTCCTCCTGCGGCTTCGCGAGCGCAAGGTCGGGGAACCGCTGGAACAGTCGCGGCAGTGCGATACGCAGCTCCATGCGGGCCAGCTCGGCGCCGATGCAACGGTGTATGCCGTGCCCGAACGCCAGGTGCCCGCTGGTCGGGATGCGTGCGGGGTCGAACTCGTCGGGTCGCTCCCCCGCGCAGCTCGGATCGCGGTTGGCGCCGCTCAGCGACGCCAGGACGACGTCGCCGGCCCTGAGCTGCTGACCGAACAGCATCATGTCCTGCTTGGCGAACCGCGGGAACGCGACCTGCACGACCGCCAGGTAGCGCAGGAGCTCCTCGACGATCCGGTCGACGTCCTCGGGATCGCCCTTGCGGATCAGCTCGGCGTACGCCGGGTCGCGCAGCAGCACGATCGTGCCGAGCGCGATCATTCCTGCGGTCGTCTCGAAGCCACCCGTGAACACGCCGTCAGCCAGTCCCGCCAGGTCGACATCGGAGATCATGTCGCCTTCGTCGCGAAGGATCTGGCCGATGAGTCCAGGCCCGGGATCCTTGCGCTGCTTCGCCACTGTCTCGAACAGGAACTCGCGTTGCTCGGAGACGGCGCCGAATGCCGCCGCACCACCGTTGGTCGCGTCGAAGCGTGCGCTGCCGAGCTTCTCGAATGCGTCGCGGTCCTCGTAGTCGAGACCCAGCAAGGCGCAGATGGTCTGGAACGGCACCGGAAACGCCACATGCTTCGCCAGATCGGCGCCCGAACCCTCAGCCTCGAGCCGATCGAGCTGCCGGTCGACGATCTCGCTGATCATGGGCTCGAGCCGGGCCAGCCGCCGCATCGTGAACTCCGGCGTCACGATCTTGCGTAGACGCGTGTGGAGCGGCGGGTCGGTGAAACCCAGTCCCCCGATGTCGTCGGAGGTGGCCGGCCCGTCGCCGTGGAACATGTGCCGGATGTCGTTGGAGTACGAGTCCCGGTCCGTCAGGATGCGCCGCGACTCCTCATAGCCCGTGACGAGGTATGCCCTGAAATTGAACGGCAGATCGAGCTTGTGCATCGGCTCGGTCGCGCGGATCTCGGCGATCCGCGGCACCGGATCCATGCCATTGCGCTGCAGCGGGACCTTGGTCGGCTCGGGGATGAACGAGATGCGGGAGAGGTCGATGCCCTTCTTCTGGATGCGTCGAACGACCAGCTTGCCGATCCACCCGGAGACCTTCGCCCTCACATCAACCACGGATCGAAACTACACTGCCCAGTTGCGTTGCTGGGCCAGTCGGTGGAAGGTGAGGCAAGTTGTCCCCGACATGGGGACACATGCAAGGGGGATACATGAGCACCGAAACATCCGACACTGGGCAGGGAACTGAGCTCAAGAGAGTTCTTGGTCCGAAGCTGCTCCTGCTGTTCATCGTGGGCGACATTCTCGGCACCGGGGTCTACGCACTCACCGGCAAGGTTGCCGGGGAGGTCGGCGGCGCCTCGTGGCTGCCGTTCATCGTGGCCTTCGCCGTTGCGACGCTGACGGCGTTCTCCTATCTCGAGCTGGTGACGAAGTACCCCCAGGCCGCTGGCGCGGCGTTGTATGTCCACAAGGCCTTCGGCGTGCACTTCGTGACGTTCATCGTCATGTTCACCGTCATGTGCTCGGGCATCACATCGGCCACGACAGCGTCGCGCGCGTTCGCCGACAACATGGTCAAGGCCTTCACCGGTGACGCTGCTGACCCGACCGACCCGAAGCTGCTCGCCATCGCCATCGGCTTCCTGCTGCTGGTCATGTTCATCAACTTCCGCGGTGTGGCCGAGAGTGTCGGCACCAACGTCGTGCTGACCTTGGTCGAGCTCTCCGGACTGCTGATGGTCATCTTCATCGGCTTCTACGCGATCTTCGGAGGCAAGGCTGACTGGGATGCCGTCGTCGCGTTCGAGACGCCCGATGACAAGAACGTCTTCCTCGCGGTGACAGCCGCAACCTCGTTGGCGTTCTTCGCCATGGTCGGATTCGAGGACTCGGTCAACATGGCCGAGGAGACGCACGACCCCAGCCGCATCTTCCCTCGCATCATGCTGACGGGGCTCGCGATCACCGGCCTCATCTACGTGCTGATCGCGATCTGCTCGGTCGCGCTCGTACCAGTCGGAGACCTGTCCGAGAGCGCCACACCACTCGTCACGGTGGTCGAGGCCGCCGCGCCAGACTTCCCGATGAATGACCTGCTGCCGTGGATCTCGATGTTCGCCGTCGCGAACTCCGCCCTCATCAACATGATGATGGCCAGCCGCCTGCTCTACGGCATGTCGAAGCAGGGCGTCCTGCCGCGCTTCTTGTCATACGTCCACGAGGGACGCCGCACGCCGTGGGCGGCGATCATCTTCACCACGGTTCTCGCGCTGGGCCTGGTCGTCTTCGTCTCGTCTGACCCAGAGTCGTCGGTGGTTGCCCTGTTGGGTGGCACCACGTCGCTGCTGCTGCTCGGCGTCTTCACCGTCGTCAACGTCTGCGTGCTGGTGCTGCGCCGGGATCACGTCGAGCACGAGCACTTCCGGACTCGGACGTGGATCGCCGCGACGGGCGCGTTTGCGTGCGCCTACCTGGTGCTCCCGTTCTCGGGCCGTGACTCCGGCGAGTACGAGATCGCAGCCTGGCTCCTCGCCATCGGTGTTGTGCTGTGGCTCGGCACGTACCTGATCAACAAGAAGACCGGGACCGAACCGGAGTTCGACCCGGAGGACATCCCGCCGCACGAGATCCCGTGACACACGACGCCGGCCGGCTCCTGATGGAGCCGGCCGGCGTTGTCTTGTGCTGCAGCGGGACTAGCCTGCGTCGTTGGCTGCCTTCTCTCGGCGTGCCGACACCGTCAGGCTGACCACGGCCGTGACCGACAGGATCACGACGATCACGCCGAGGCTCAGCAGCGTCGGGATCTCCGGCACGTCGAAGTGCTCGCCGCCGTTGATGAACGGCAGCTCGTTGGTGTGCAGCGCGTGCAGGACGAGCTTGACGCCGATGAACGCCAGCAGGATCGCGAGACCCTGCGAGAGGTAGATCAGGCGCTTCAGCAGGTCGCCCAGCAAGAAGTAGAGCTGGCGCAGGCCCATCAGCGCGAACACGTTGGCCGTGAACACGAGGTACGGCTCCTTGGTCAGGCCGTAGATCGCGGGGATCGAGTCGAGCGCGAACAGCAGGTCCGTCGTGCCGAGCGACAAGATGACCAGGAACATCGGCGTGATGAACGTCTTGCCGTTCTCCTTGATGAACAGCTTGAGGCCGTGCCACTCCTTCTTGGTGTTGAAGAAGCGCTCGGCGAACCGGACGACTCCGTTGTGGCCGTCGTCGTCGTGCTCGGTGTCCTTCATGAGCGTGTAGGCCGTCCAGAGGAGGAAGGCGCCGAAGAGGTAGAAGATCCACGAGAAGTTCTCGATCGCGACCGCGCCGAGCGCGATGAAGATGCCGCGGAACACCAGCGCGATGATGATGCCGACGAGCAGCGCTTCCTGCTGCAGCTTCCTGGGCACCTTGAAGCTCGCCATGATGATCAAGAAGATGAACAAGTTGTCGATCGACAAGCTGTACTCGGTCAACCAACCCGCGAAGAACTGCAGGCCGAAGTCGCCGCCCTTCTCCGAGACGTCGTGGTGGACCGCCACCCAGATGCCGAACGCGATCGCCAGGCTGATGTAGCCCGACAGATAGATCGCGCACTCCTTCATCGTGGGCTCGTGGGGCTTGCGCGCCACGACGATGACGTCGAACAACAGGACGGCGATCGTGACAGCGATCGTCACGATCCACTCGGTCTGCGAGACGGACATGCTGACGGTGTCAGCTGTGCTCTCGGCTAGGGGCAGGATCACGGGTTACCTCCGGTCGTCGGGACGCCGGAGGTCTCTTCCGCCGCCCGAGGCGGCCCGCAACACCGGGCGACTGCTGGGAGTCTCCGTGATGACGACATTGCGATCGGGGAATACTCCCCTCCGCCGGACATTCTTGCAGGAACGGCGAGTGGGCCGACCGCCGGGCGGTCGTCGCTAGGGCGTACGCGCGGTGATCTCGAGCCACACGCCGTGCGGCCATGGCCCGTCGGGCTGCAGGGCGGAGTGGCCGAATGCGTCAGGTGGCGCGGTCTGCGGCTCGACACACACGGTGTCCGCAGGCTCGTCGTAGACGACCCACCACGCGGCCGACGAGGTGAGCGTGAGCTCCAGCGCGCCGGGCCACGTCAGCACCGGTGTCGTGGCCACGGTGAAGCAGTCGTCCCACGGGCCGGGGCTGGGCTCGGTCAGCCGGCCCGTGGGCAGGCCGTCGTCACCGCGCTCGACCATCAGGACCGGCTCGAGCGACGCCACCAGCTCATCTCCGCTGTCGAGGCGACGCCTGAACCACGGGTGCAGGCCGATCGAGCAGGGCGCTGCGGTGTCGTCGTCCCACGACAGCTCGATGCGGATCCCATCGTCCAGCAGCTGATAGGTCTGGGTGGCGACGCCTTCGGTCGGCCACGGCGCGCTGATCGACAGCTCGTAGACGCCCTCGGCCACCCGCTCCCACGCCGAGACATGGCCCAGACCGTGCAGGGCATGCGTGCCATCGGTCTGCGGCAGCTGGTGCACGCCGCCACCCAAGGTCAGCCGGCCATCGCGGACGCGGCCGGCCCACGGCACCATCGGGAAGCAGCCGTCAGCGATCGCGGGATCGATCGTCGGATCGCTCGACCGGGCCAGCACCTCATGGCCGTCGATGACCAGACTGGTGAGTCGGGCACCCCTGGCGGGGTCGATGACCGCGCGAACGCGATCGTTGTGCAGGGCGTCAGTCACGAGGACCAGCATGCCCGCTGGTGGTGGGGGCTCGCCTCAGACCCCGGCCTGGAGCATGCTGCGCAGCTCCTTCTTGAGGTCGCCGATCTCGTCACGCAGGCGCGCAGCGACCTCGAACTGCAGCTCCGCGGCGGCCGCTCGCATCTGTTCGCTGAGCTGCTCGATGAGGTCGGCGAGCTCACCCGACGGCAGGTTGGCGAGCTCGGTGGTGTGACCCAGCGGCACCGGCGCACCCTTGCGTCGCTTGTCGCCGGTCGCCGCCAGCAACGTCGCGGTGTCGGCGTCTTCGCGCGCCAGCATGTCGGTGATGTCGCCGATCTTCTTGCGCAGCGGAGTCGGGTCGATGCCGTTGGCGGTGTTGTAGGCGACCTGCTTGGCCCGGCGTCGGTTGGTCTCCTCGATCGCCCAGCCCATCGAGTCGGTGATGCGATCGGCGTACATGATGACCTGGCCCGAGACGTTGCGGGCGGCTCGGCCGATCGTCTGGATGAGCGATCGACCCGAGCGCAGGAAGCCCTCCTTGTCGGCGTCCAGGATCGCCACGAGGCTGACCTCGGGGAGGTCGAGGCCCTCGCGGAGCAGGTTGATGCCGACCAGGACGTCGTACTCCCCCATGCGCAGCTCGCGCAGCAGCTCGACGCGGCGCAGGGTGTCGACCTCGCTGTGCAGGTAGCGGGTCCGGATGCCGGCCTCGAGGAGATAGTCGGTGAGGTCCTCGGACATCTTCTTGGTCAACGTCGTGACCAGGACTCGCTCCTCGCGCTCGGTGCGCGTGCGGATCTGGGTGATCAGGTCGTCGATCTGCCCCTTGGTCGGTTTGACGATGACCTCGGGGTCGACCAGGCCGGTCGGGCGGATGATCTGCTCGACGACGTCGCCCTGGACCTTCTCCATCTCGTAGTTGCCGGGCGTCGCCGACAGGTAGACGGTCTGGCCGATGCGCTCGAGGAACTCGGCCCACTTGAGCGGGCGGTTGTCCATCGCGCTCGGCAGCCGGAAACCGTGCTCGACCAGCGAGCGCTTGCGCGACATGTCGCCTTCGTACATCGCGCCGATCTGCGGGATCGTCACGTGCGACTCGTCGACCACGAGCACGAAGTCGTCGGGGAAGTAGTCGAGCAGGCAGTGACCCGGTGTGCCGGGACCACGGCCGTCCATGTGCCGCGAGTAGTTCTCGATGCCGGCGCACGTGCCGACCTGCTGCATCATCTCGAGGTCGTAGGTCGTGCGCATGCGGAGCCGCTGCGCCTCGAGCAGCTTGCCCTCGCCCTCGAGCTCGGCGAGCCGCTCCTCGAGCTCGATCTCGATCGTGCGCATCGCCCGGTTCATGGTCTCCTGGCCGGCGGCGTAGTGTGTCGCCGCGCCGACATAGAGCTCCTGGTCGTCGCTCAGCACCTCGCCGGTCAGCGGGTGCAGCGTCATGAGCCGCTCGATCTCGTCGCCGAAGAACTCCACGCGCACGGCGTGCTCCTGGTAGACCGGGAAGATCTCGACGGTGTCGCCCTTGACCCGGAACGTGCCGCGGGTCGACGCCACATCGTTGCGGACGTATTGCGCCTGGACGAGCGTGCGCAGCAGCTGGTCGCGCGGCAGCTCCTCGCCGACCTTGAAGCCGATCATGCGCTCGAGATATTCCTGCGCCGAGCCGAGGCCGTAGATGCACGAGACCGTGGCCACCACGATGACGTCGCGGCGGGTCAGCAGCGACCAGGTGGCCGAGTGCCGCAGCCGCTCGACCTCCTCGTTGATCGACGAGTCCTTCTCGATGTAGGTGTCGCTCTGCGCGATGTAGGCCTCGGGTTGGTAGTAGTCGTAGTAGGAGACGAAGTATTCGACCGCGTTGTTGGGCAGCAGCTCGCGCAGCTCGTTGGCGAACTGGGCGGCGAGCAGCTTGTTGGGCATCATCACGAGCATCGGCCGCTGCAGCCGCTCGGCGAGCCATGCCGTCGTCGCGGTCTTGCCGGTGCCGGTCGCACCCAGCAGCACGTTGTCCGTGATCCCGGCCTTGATGCGGCGCTCGAGCTCGGCGATCGCCGCCGGCTGGTCACCGGCGGGCTGGTAGTCGGAGACAACCTCGATGGGCGCCACCTGGCGCTGGAGCTCAGACACTGATCTCATGCCGTCGCCTCCACCAGAAGCCCACGATATGGAGCCGACGGCATGAACTCTGAATCGTCGTGCTCGCTGGCGCTCGCTCTCATACGTCGAGCCTACGTCCCGCCACCGACAAAGGGCCCTAAAGTGGCCCCATGCCCGTCTCGGAACGCCGCGCAGAGCGCAAGAAGGAGATCCTCGACGCGACCCGTACGCTCTTCGACGAGCGCGGCGTGCGTGATGCCCAGATCGAGGACATCGCGCGAGCCGTCGGGATCAACCGGGCGATCATCTACCGCCACTTCTCCGGCAAGGAGGAGCTGTTCGCCGAGACCCTCGTCGGCTACCTCGACGAGCTCGACAAGGCGCTGACGGCGTCCGACGACGACGCCCGCGAGCCGGTGGCCCGCCTCGAGGAGCTCGTCGTGGTGTTCTTCGACTTCGGATCGGCCTTCCCAGCCTTCGTCGACTGCGCGCAGGCCCTGCTCCGCCGCCGCGGCGACGAGCTCATGGAAGAGGTCAGCGAGCGGGTCATGTTCGACCTCGGCCGCGCCATGACGTCGTGCCTCAACCGCGTCGTCGACGTGCTCGAGGCCGGCATCAAGGCCGGTGAGTTCCACGTACGCGACCCCTACCTGCTGGCCAACGTGTTCTACACCCAGGCGCTCGGCGTCATGAACCTGGCGACCCTGCAGCTCTCGGTGCGCGAGCAGAACCCGGGGCGCCCTGCGGTCGACGCCGTCCCGTTCGACGAGGTCAAGGTCTACCTGCAGCACGCCGCCGTCGCGATGGCGCGCGCCGAACCGTCCTGATCGTCAGGCCGAAGCAGCGGCACGCACGGCATCCACGGACAGCCGTACGTCGCGCTCGTCGGTCGACCAGTTGCTGACCGAGATCCGCAGCACGTCGCGGTCGCGCCAGCGTGAGCCCGACATCCAGGTCGTGCCGTCGGCGATCAGCCGAGCCGTGACCTCACGCGTACGCTCATCGCTGCCGAACGCCACGCACACCTGCGTGTAGTCCACCGCGTTGAGCACCTCGACGCCTTCGATCTCGCGGAGTCCGTTCGCGATCGCGCGGGCGTTGGCCGCCAGACCGTCGACCAGGTCCACGACCCCCCGGCTGCCCAGCGAGCGGAGCACCGCCCACACCGGAATGCCGCGGGCCCGCCGGGACAGCTCAGGGACCTTCTCGAACGGGTCACCCGGTCCGGTCTCGTCAGCGACCAGATAGCTGGCGTGCACGCCCATCGCGCCGCGCATGGCTCCGGAGTCAGCCACGATCGCGAGCCCGCAGTCATACGGCACGTTGAGCGTCTTGTGCGCATCCGTGGTCCAGGAATCCGCGCTCGACAGCCCCTCGACGAGGTGGCCCAACGCCGGCGACGCTGCGGCCCAGAGCCCGAACGCGCCGTCCACGTGAACCCATGCGCCGCGTTCGTGCGCCATGGCGATCGCGTCGGCGAAGGGATCGAACGCGCCGGAGTGCACGTTGCCGGCCTGCAGGCACACCACGACCGGCTCCCCGATCGGAATCGCGGCCAGCGCATCGGCGAGGGCATCGGCGCGTATGCGGCCCTCAGCGTCGGCGGCGACCGGAGTGGGCTGCCCCAGCCCGAGGTAGCGCAGCGCGAGGTCGACGGTGTCGTGCCGCTCGGCGCCGACCAGGACGTGCACCTTGGGCGCGCCGGTCAGCCCGTCGCGCTCGACGTCCCATCCGGCCTTGCCCAGCACCGCGTGGCGAGCCGCCGCGAGGCAGGTGAAGTTGGACATCGTGGCGCCCGTGACGAAACCGACGTCGGCCGTCGAGGGCAGGTGCAGCAGCTCGAGCAGCCAGCTGCCCGCGGCCTCTTCGATCGCGGCGGTCGCCGGGGTCGAGTAGCGCATGCCGGCGTTCTGGTCCCAGCCACTGACCAGCCAGTCTGCGGCGAGCCCGGCGGGCAACGTCCCGCCCATGACCCACCCGAAGAACCGGCCCGACCCGATCCCCATGAGTCCGGGGTCGGCCTTGGCCGCGAGCTCGTCGACCACGTCCACCGGGTCCGTGCCCTGCTCCGGCAGCGGTCCACCGACGCCATCGAGCAGCTCGGTGGCGGTGACGCGTGGGCCGATCGGCCGCTCGTCGAGCGACGACAGCCAGCGGCGTACGTGCTCGTGCGCCCTGGCGAGTGACTCGTCGTATGCCTCACTGCGTGCCGTCATGGGCGGACCTCCGTTTCCGCCCATAGTCCCCCAGATATGCGACGAAGTGCACCGTTCCAGTGGTTCAGAACGGTGCACTTCGGCACGAATCGCGGGGAGGCGCCTGCGGGATCAGGCCTCGAGGATCGCGACGACTCCCTGGCCGCCGGCCGCGCAGATCGAGATCAGGCCGCGACCCGATCCCTTCTCGTGCAGCAGCTTGGCGAGGTTGGCCACGATGCGGCCGCCGGTCGCAGCGAACGGGTGCGCCGTGGCGAGCGACGAGCCCTTGACGTTGAGCTTGCTGCGGTCGATCGAGCCGAGCGGCGCGTCGAGGCCGAGCTTCTCCTTGCAGAAGTTCGGGTCCTCCCACGCGGCGAGCGTCGTGAGCACCTGGCTGGCGAACGCCTCGTGGATCTCGTAGAAGTCGAAGTCCTGCAGCGTGAGGCCCTGGCGCGCAAGCATGCGCGGCACGGCGTAGGCCGGGGCCATCAGCAGGCCCTCGGCTCCGGAGACGTAGTCGACGGCAGCGGTCTCGTAGTCGACGAAGTACGCCAGCGGGGTCCAGCCGTGCTTCTCGGCCTCGTCCTCGGAGGCCAGCAGCACGGCCGACGCGCCGTCGGACAGCGGCGTGGAGTTGGCTGCCGTCATCGTGGCGCCTTCACCCTTGCCGAACACGGGCTTGAGCTTCGCGAGCTTCTCGATCGACGACTCGGGGCGCAGGTTGTTGTCCTTGGTGACACCGAGGAACGGCGTGATCAGGTCGTCCTGCCAGCCCTCGTCGTACGACTTCGCGAGGTTCTGGTGCGAGGCGACGGCGAGTGCGTCCTGGGCCTCGCGCGTGACGCCCCACTCCTTGGTCGTGATGGCCTGGCTGTCACCCATCGACAGTCCCGTGCGGGGCTCGGAGTTGCGTGGCTGGTCGGGCGCGAGGTGGCCCGGGCGGATCTTGGCGAGCGCCGCGAGGCGGCCCTTGTTGTCCTTGGCCCGGTTGGCCTCGAGCAGGATCTTGCGGAGCTTCTCGCCGACCGCCAGCGGGGCGTCCGACGTGGTGTCGGCGCCACCGGCGATGCCGGACTCGATCTTGCCCAGAGCGATCTTGTTGGCGACCAGCACCGCGGCCTGGATGCCGGTGTCGCAGGCCTGCTGCACGTCGTACGCCGGGGTGTCGGGCGAGAGCTTGGAGCCGAGGACTGTCTCGCGAGCGAGGTTGAAGTCGCGGCTGTGCTTGAGGACCGCGCCGGCCGCGAACTCGCCGACCCGCTCACCCTCGAGACCGAAGCGGTCGACGAGGCCGTCGAGCGCCGCGGTCAGCATGTCCTGGTTGGACGCGTTGGTGTAGACGGTGTTGGAGCGCGCGAACGGGATGCGGTTGCCACCGATGACGGCGACGCGGCGCACGGTCTGCGCTCCGGCAGCGGCCGAGGCCACGCTCGACACGGTCTCGGCTGCCTTGGTCGCAGGCGACTTCTTGGCCGGCGCCTTCTTTGCAGCTGTCTTCTTGGCAGGTGCCTTCTTGGCTGGTGACGTGTCCGCCATGGCGGTCTCCTCGATCTTCGTGAACGATGGTTCTGAACGTGATGAGCACCGCATCCACGGGTGGTGGACTGGCGCTGATTCATGAGGTTACAGTTCTAGGAGCATTCCAGATACCAATGGTATCCGAGAGATAGGACACACCCAAGCCATGGCCGACCGCTATCAGTCCCTCGCGCACAACCCGATCGGCAAGTTCATCGTCAAGAACCTGGGTCTGCCCAATCCGCCCGTGCTGGAGCGCTGGTCCGAAGGCGATCCGCTCGTCAAGGGCACCGTCCTGATCGGCGCGGCTCCGGGCAGCCGGCTGGGCAAGAAGCTCGCCGCCACCCTGAAGTCCAGCGGCATCGCGTCAGTGGGCGTACGCGCCGACAGCAAGACGTACAAGGGCCTGGTGTTCGACGCCACCGGCATCAGCGACACGGCCGGGCTCGCGGACATGCAGCAGTTCTTCACCCCTGCGCTGCGCAGCCTCGCCCGCTCGGGCCGTCTCGTCGTGATCGGCTCCCTGCCGGAGCAGGCCGACTCCGAGACCGCCGCGATCGCGCAGCGCGCGCTCGAAGGATTCGTCCGCTCCGCGGGCAAGGAGATCGGCGGCAACGGCAGCACGGCCAACCTCGTCTACGTCGGTGCCGGTGCGGAGGGCGCGCTCGGCTCGACGCTGGAGTTCCTGCTCTCCCCCAAGTCGGCGTTCGTCGACGGCCAGGTCATCCGTCTCGGGCTCACCGAGCTCGTCGACGCGGACCCGGTCGCCGATCCGGCCAAGCCGCTGGCCGGCAAGGTCGCGTTCATCACCGGCGCCTCTCGCGGTCTCGGCGAGGCCATGGCTCGTACGCTCCACCGCGACGGCGCCGAGATCGTCGGCCTCGACGTCCCGCAGCTGTCCAGTGAGCTGGAGGCCGTGATGGCTGAGCTCGGCGGCACCGCGATCGCCGAGGACATCACGTCACCCGAGGCGCCCAAGGTCATCGCCACTGCGCTCAAGAAGGCGCACGGCGGCGTCGACATCGTCGTGCACAACGCCGGAATCACCCGCGACAAGCGGCTCAAGAACATGAAGACCGAGAACTGGAACCTGGTGATCGACATCAGCGTCGGCGCGCCGCAGCGCATCACCGCCGAGCTGCTGAAGCAGAAGCTCATCCGCCCCGGCGGTCGCGTCATCGGCATCTCGTCGATCGCCGGCATCGCGGGCAACAACGGCCAGACGAGCTACGGCACGGCCAAGGCCGGCGTCATCGGCTTCGTCAACGACCTCTCCAAGCGGGTCGCCAAGGACGGCATCACGGTCAACGCCATCGCGCCGGGCTTCATCGAGACCGACATGGTCAACACCATGCCGCTCGGCATCCGCGAGGCCGGTCGCCGGCTCAGCTCGCTGTCGCAGGGCGGCCAGCCGATCGACGTCGCCGAGGCCATCGCCTGGTACGCCAACCCCGGCTCGTCGGCGATATCCGGCAACGTCGTACGCGTGTGCGGCCAGGCACTGATCGGAGCCTGACATGGTCACCCGTACGTTCGACAAGGCGCCGTCGACCGCGCCGCTGATGCTCAAAGCGGTCCTGCCGGCCCTTCCTGTGGTCGGCGGGCTTCCCGGCATCAAGCACGCCAAGGGTTCGGTGCCCGACATCGTGCTCGAGCGCAAGGGTGTCGTGACCGACCTCAAGCACCTCGAGGCATACAACGAGGTCTGCGGCTTCCCCCGCGGCGACCACCTCCCGGCGCCTTACCCGCACATGGCGGCGTTCGGGCTGCACATGGCGCTCATGACCGACACGGCGTTCCCGTTCGCGCCGATGGGCCTGGTGCACCTGCGCAACACGATCCGGCAGCACCGCCCGCTGGGCGTTGCGGAGACGTTCGACGTGTCCGTGCGCGCGGCGGACCTGCGGCCACACCCCAAGGGCTCCTTGATCGACCTCATCACCGAGATCTCGGTCGGCGGAGAGCTCGTGTGGGACGAGGTCACGACGCTGTTCTCCCGCCACCGTGGAGGGTCGGCGGAGACCACCCCCGCTCCGCTGGCCGGCGTCGAGGCGCCGAGCGGTGTCGTGCACTGGAAGCTCGCGGGCGACCTGGGGCGGCGCTACGGCTCGGTGTCGGGCGACCGCAACCCGATCCACCTCTACCCGCTGACCGCCAAGGCGTTCGGCTTCCCCACCAACATCGCGCACGGGATGTGGACCCTGGCCCGCAGCCTGTCGGCGGTCCAGAACAAGCTGCCGGACGCGTTCGAGGTCGAGGTCGAGTTCCGCAAGCCGATCCTGCTCCCGGGCACCGTCGTGTTCGGCTCCCAGGCCGAGGGCAAGGACCTGCTGTTCGGCGTCAAGGGTGCCAAGAAGCCCGTGACGCACCTCGTCGGCAGGGTCACGACAAAAACGTAACTCTGAGTTACGCTGTCGAGCACTTCCACGACCCAGGGGGCACTCGTGCGCGCTCGACCGCTACTGCTTCGGCTGCTGACGATCCTCGGGCTCACGCTCGGACTGATCGGCGCCTCGCTCTCGTTCACCTCCGCATCGGCGGCGACGACGTGGCAGCCGCGCGGCGAGGAGTACGCCAACACCGTCACGGAACGCGACGTGGCGATCCCGATGTCCGACGGCACGATCCTGCGCGGCGACGTCATGCGACCGGCCGGTGCCGACGGCAAGGCGATCGACAAGCGGTTCCCGGTGCTCGTGACGATCACGGCGTACAACAAGACGATCCTCGGCTCGGCCGGCGGTCTCGGCGGCACCGAACCCTCCTACCTGGTCAAACGTGGCTACGTGCAGCTCACGGTCGACGCACGCGGCACCGGCAGCTCCGAAGGCATCTGGCGGGCCTTCGACGCGCGGGAGAACAAGGACGGCGGCGAGATCATGACCTGGGCGCACTCGTCGGAGCGCCCGTGGAGCAACGGCGTCACCGGGATGACCGGACCGTCATACATGGGCATCAGCCAGCTCTGGGCGGCCGCGGCACAGCCGCCCGGGCTCAAGGCAATCTTCCCCCAGGTGCCCGGCGCTGACGTCTACCGCGACATCGTCGCGTCGGGCGGCCAGCTCGACGTCGGCTTCATCCCGCTGTGGATCGGCCTCGTGACGTCGACCGGGCTGATCCCTCCGGCGGTCCTCGCGAGCAGCCCGCAGTCGGGGATCAAGGAGCTCGTCGACCACCTGACCGGCGCCGGGACGTTCACCGCGCCGCTGCTGCTCAACGCGGTTCTTGGCGGTGAACCGGCGTACGACGGACCGTTCTACGAGGAGCGTTCGGTCATCAACGTGATCGACAAGGTCACGGTGCCGGCGTTCTTCGTCTCCGGTGAGTACGACCTGTTCCAGCGCGGCACTCCCCTGCTGTTCGAGAACCTCAGCAAGCGCGGCATCCCGACCAAGATGATCGTCGGCCCGTGGGACCACCTGCAGGCGTCGAGCGGCACGGAGGTCGGCAACGCCGGGTACGGCCCCCTGGAGCAGCTGCAGCTCCGCTGGTTCGACCACTACCTCAAGGGCATCAGCGATCCGACGCTCGACTCCGACATCGCCAACCTGACCTACTACGAACAGGGCACCGGCGACTGGGCCAAGACCTCGAAGTGGATCGATCCGTTCGCTCAAGGGGGCGAAGCTCAACCTCTCCGGCACCTCGGCTCCACTCGGGGCGCCCGGTGCGCTGACCTCCGGCGCGCCGGCCAACGGCACGTCGAGCCTCTACCCCGTCCCGGTCGCCGGACTCTGCACGCGTTCGGCCAACCAGTGGACCGCGGGACTGCCGAACGCGGTGCTCGCGGACCTGCCGTGCTTCTCGGACAACCAGCTCAACGACAAGGCCGGCGCGGTGTTCTCGACCAAGCCGCTGACCAGCCCGATCACGATCCAAGGCCCGATCAACGCGCACCTGTATGCCTCCAGCGCCGGTGGCGACGGGATGCTGTCGGTCGCACTCGAGGACGAGGCGCCTGACGGGACGGTCAAGCGCCTGAGCGGAGGTTGGCAGGTCATCTCGCACCGGGCGCTCGACACCAGCAAGTCCCGAAACCTCGACGGCGTGCTGATCCAGCCGTTCCACCCGTTCACCAAGGCGGCCCAGAAGACGCTTGCTCCGGGCGAGGTCGCGCCGATCGACGTCGAGATCTTCCCGACCCGGGCCAAGATCCTGCCCGGGCACAAGCTCCGCATCGCGGTGCAGACGTTCGACGTCCCGCACCTGCTGCCGACGCTGCCCGACCTGCTCGGCACCTTGACGGTCGTCAAGATCCACAACTCGGCGACCTATCCGTCGACGATCAACTTCCCGAGCGTCGGCACCCTCCCGACCGTCAAGTAGCGTCTCGACACCGGCTTCACGCTCGGGCACCATGACGGCATGGCGACCTGGGATGACGTCAGCCGGCTCGCCGAGGCGCTGCCGGAGGTCGAACGCGATGACGGGCGTACGCGGCGCTGGCGGGTGCGCAACAAGCCGGTCGTCTGGGAGCGGCCCTTGCGCGCGGCCGACCTCGCCGCGCTTGGCGACGCGGCGCCCGACGGTGACATCCTCGGCGCCAGCGTTCCCGATGAAGGGGTCAAGCACGCCTTGATCGCCGATTCACCCGAGATCTACTTCACCACGCCGCACTTCGACGGCTATCCCGCTGTGCTCGTACGCCTGCAGGCGATCGGCGTCGACGAGCTCAACGAGCTCACGACGGAGGCCTGGCTGGCCCAGGCGCCGCGGAAGCTCGTCAAGGGCTTCCTCGCCGACGACTGAGCGCGGATGGGCTCAGGCGCGCGGCGTGACCCTGCGGATCAGGCCCTCCTGGGCAACGGTCGCGACGAGCGTGCCGTCCTCGGTGAACACGCGAGCCGTGCTCAGACCGCGTGCGCCCGACGCCGACGGGGACGTCTGGTCATACAGCAGCCACTGGTCGGCCACGACCGGTCGGTGGAACCAGATGACGTGGTCCAGCGAGGCGGCCTGAACGTCGGGGGCGCCGATGAACGTGCTGTGCGGCACGAGGCTCGCGCCGAGCAGGCTCAGGTCGCTGATGTAGGTGAACGCCGCGTTGTGGACGATCTGCGAGTCGGGGAGCTTGCCGTCGGCTCGGAACCACAGGCGCTGCACCACGGGCACGAGCTTGCGCTGCGGGTCGTCCTCGGCCCGGTTGTCGCCGATGTAGCGCATGTCGAACGACGACCACTCGCGATCCCAGAACTCGGCGGCCTCCGAGCCACGCCCGCCGATCACGTCGGTCAGCGGCATCGACTTGTCGGGCGACGGCACGTCGGGCATTGAGTCCTGGTGGTCCCAGCCGTCCTCGACGATCTGGAACGACGCGGTCATGTAGAAGATGATCTCGCCGTGCTGGCGGGCGGCGACGCGGCGAGTCGTGAAGGAGCCGCCGTCGCGCACGTTCTCGACGTCGTAGACGATCGGGATGCTCGGATCGCCGCCGAGGATGAAGTAGAGGTGCAGCGAGTGCACGTGCCGCTCGTCGGGGACGGTCAGCTGGGCGGCCATCAGGGCCTGAGCCGCGACCTGCCCACCGAACACCCGCGGAAGCTCTGATCCCTCGGGCTGCGAGCCCCGGTAGAGCCCGACCTCGAGCTGCTCGAGATCGAGAAGGCCGACGACTTCGTCAAGGGATGCAGGCACCCCCCGATCGTAGCGACCCGCCCGGCACCGCTTGGACCTGACGTACGCCCGCGGACACCGCTAGCGGTGGTAAGTGACCCGTCGCACCAGAAGCTCGGCGCCCTGCCGCAGGGGCCTTCGACCTCGCGGTGGGTCAGCCCTGGTCGTTCTTGCGTTGCCTGGCGAGGAACTGCTCGAACTGGTCGGCCAGCTCGTCGCCGCTCGGCAGGTCCTCGTCGCTGGCCAGCAGCGACTGAGCCGCGCCACGGGTGAACGCGTCGTACTGCTCCTCGAGGCCGCCGAGCAGGCTCTGGCCGCCCTGCTCCTCGATCTGCTGCTCGATCTCGGCGAGTGCCGCCTCCTGACGGGCCTTGAGCGACGTGACGTCGATGCTCAGACCGGTGCGGTCGACCAGTGCGTCGATCAGCGCCAGCGAAGCGGTCGGGTAGTCGATCTGCGCGAGGTAGTGCGGCACGTGGACGACATAGCCTGCGGCGTCGTGGCCCCACTGGCCGAGGCGGTACTCCAGCAGCGATTGCGCCGACGACGGCACCATGACCTGCGCCGACCAGAGGTTCTGCCGATCGACGAGTTCCGGCCGCGTGCCGTGCGCCGTGATCATCGTGGGGCGGGTGTGCGGCACGCCCATGGGCACCGCGCCAAGGCCCAACGTCAGCGGGACGTCGTGGTCCTCGATGACGTCGTGGACCTCGGAGATGAATCGCTCCCAGTGGAAGTCCGGCTCGGGGCCGGCCAGCAGGAAGTAGGGCACCCCGTTGTCGTCGTGCTCGAGGATGACCTGCAGCGTCGGGTCGTCGTACTCGGCGTAGTGGTCCTCGCGGAAGGCGATCATGGGCCGGCGGGCGCGATAGTCGAACATCGAGTCAACGTCGAATTCATGGATGAGCACGCCGTGACCCGATCGCAGCTGGTCAGCGGCCAGACGTGCGGCCGAGCCCGCCCCGAGGAAGCCGTCGAGGGCATGGATCAAGATCGGACCGTTGCCGTCGCCGGAGGTCCCTTCGGGGGTCTTGCGCGGTAGCCATTTCATCGACAAGGTCAACCACTCATTCATCCGCGCTATTCCGCGACAGCGCGGTGAGGGTGTCGTCGGCGATCGCCTGTGGAGTGAGGCCCAGTCGCTTGAGGATGACGTCACGCTTGGCGTGGTCGAGGAACTCCTGCTCGATGCCGTGGACCCGGATCGGGACGTCGGAGCCGGCATCGCGTACGGCCTGGGTGATCGCCGATCCGATGCCGCCGTGGCGTCCGTTGTCCTCCAGAGTCACGACGAGGCCGTAGCCGGAGGCCAGCTCGACCAGGGCGGGGTCGATCGGCTTGACCCAGCGGGGATCGACGACGGTCACGCCGTGACCCGCAGCGCGTACGAGCTCGGCGGCATCGGCACCGAGGTGGCCGAACGAGCCGATGGCGATGATCAGGACGTCCTTGGCGTCATCGCG
This sequence comes from uncultured Actinomycetota bacterium, assembly GCA_963790145.1. Classification (GTDB taxonomy): domain Bacteria; phylum Actinomycetota; class Actinomycetes; order Propionibacteriales; family Nocardioidaceae; genus Aeromicrobium. The sequence continues at coordinate 227,540 of CAWBNN010000001.1, forward strand.
CGAGAGCACGTCAGCCGTGCCGATCCGCTCGATGGCCGGCAGGTCGGCGCACACCGCGCCCTTGGCGAACCGGACGACGGTCGGCGCGTCGTCGACCTGGACGGCTTCGCGCAGCAGCTCGCGCAGCTGCGCGCCGTCGCGAGGAGCCGCGAGTCGCAGCCGAGGCACGATCTGCAGCAACGACATGTCCCACATGCCGTTGTGGCTGGCACCGTCGTCGCCCGTGACACCGGCGCGGTCGAGCACGAACGTCACGCCGCACTTGTGCAGCGCCACGTCGAGCAGGACCTGGTCGAACGCACGGTTGATGAACGTCGCATAGACGGCCACGACAGGGTGCAGGCCGCCCATCGCGAGGCCGGCGGCACTCGTGACGGCGTGCTGCTCGGCGATGCCGACGTCGAACACGCGATCGGGGAACTTGTCGGCGAACGCATCAAGTCCGACGGGATAGAGCATCGCTGCGGTGATCGCCACGACGTCGGGCCGCTCGTCGGCGATGCGGACGATCTCGTCGCGGAACACCGATGTCCAACCGGCTGGCGCGACGTTGACCGCCTCGCCGGTGGCGCGGTCGAACGGGTTGGCCTGGTGCATCTGGTCGTTCTCGTTGGCGACCGCGATGTCGTAGCCCTGGCCCTTGGTGGTCAGGACGTGGACGAGGACCGGGCCACCGAACTTCTTGGCCTGCGCGAGCGCCCGCTCGACGGCGGGACGGTCGTGGCCGTCGACGGGGCCGATGTACTTGAGCCCGAGGTCCTCGAACATGCCCTGCGGTGCCAGTGCGTCCTTGACACCCTTCTTGATCGCGTGCAGCGCTTCGTATGCCGCGGGGCCGACGACGCGCGAGCGGTTGAGCCGTTCCTTGATCGCGCCGAGCGCGGGTTCGTACCGGGGGTTGGTGCGGATCTCGGTGAGCCGGTTGGCGAGGCCACCGACGGTCGGGGTGTAGGAGCGGCCGTTGTCGTTGACCACCACGACGAGGCGGCGGTCGTTGTCGGCGGCGATGTTGTTGAGCGCTTCCCACGCCATGCCACCGGTCAGTGCGCCGTCGCCGATGACCGCGACGACGTGGTCCTCCTTGCCGAGCAGCAGGTTGGCCTTGGCCATGCCGTCGGCGTAGGACAGGCTCGTCGATGCGTGCGAGTTCTCGACCCAGTCGTGCTCGGACTCGGCGCGGCTCGGGTAGCCGGAGAGGCCGCCCTCGGTGCGCAGCGTGTCGAACTGGCCGGCGCGACCCGTCAGCATCTTGTGGACGTACGCCTGATGGCCGGTGTCCCAGACGACCCGGTCGCGGGGTGAGTCGAACACGCGATGGATCGCCATGCCGAGCTCGACGACGCCGAGGTTGGGGCCGAGGTGGCCACCGTTGGAGGCGACAGACGTGATCAGCAGCTCGCGGATCTCGGTCGCCAGCGTGGCCAGCTCGTCGTCGCTCATGCCGCGCAAGTCAGAGGGCCCGGTCAGGTTCGCGAGAACGCTCATCGGAGTCTCCTCCCCGTCATCAGCCATAGGGGTCAGTCTATCGACGGGGGCCACCCACGCCGAGCCGGAGGGCGTCCTATTCGTCGTGGCCGAGGTCACGGTAGCGACCTCGCAGGTGCACCAGCGCCTCCGCGGCACCGACGGTCACGGACTCGACGATGCCCTCGACGAGTAGTCCCCAGCCGACGTGGCGGGGCTCGGCATCGTCACGGCGTACGCCGATCCAGCCTGCGGTGCCAGTCAGCACCGGCCCCCAGTCGCTGTCGCTCCAGTCCCCCAAGGTGAACGGGCCGCCCGGCGCCGGGGCCGTGCCCGCGAACGCGTCGGCGAGGAATCGGTGCTCCGCGCCGAGGACGTTGACGGTCCAGGTCGACGGCTCTGACTCCCAGAAGTCGGAGTCCGGGTCGATCAGCCCGAGCACCCGGTCCGGCTCGCCCGTGGCCAGCAGCAACGACGACACCGTCAACCCGCGACGCTGCGCACCCTCGCCGGTCGCCCACACCGTCACAGGTGCGGGCATCCGCCCGCGTACGCGCCGCAGCTGGTCGCGGTCACCCTCGGCGGGCACGAACGGATGGTCCGAATGGATCGTCACGCTTTCAGACTACGGGCGGGCGGTCTCCCACTCGACCGTCTCCCGGCCGATCTCGTCAGCCGACTTGTCCTGCATCTTCTGGAGCGCGGGCGCCCGGTCGTACGTCTGGTTGAGCGTCGGCACCCGGTCCTCGACCACGAACGTCGCCCGGGTGAACACCGGCTCGCCTGCGGTCTTGACCTGGTTGAGGCAGCGGAAGTCGGCGCTGAGGTCGTCGGGCGTGATCGTCGTGTTGACGTAGCCGCGCAGGTTGTTCTGGAACTTGAGGTGCGGGTTCCAGCCCAGCCACGGGTGCGCCGTCGCCTGGGAGTCCGCACCGTTGCCGCCTGACGTGATCGACGAGCAGACCAGCTCGGTGCCCACCGAACGGGTCGTCGGGTCGTCATAGTCGAGCTTGAGCTCGCTGGCCCAGTGCGCGTGGACGTCGCCAGTCAGCACGACCGGGTTGCGTACGCCGGCGTCGACCCAGCCTCGTGTGATGCGGTCACGGGACGCCGCGTATCCGTCCCAGGCGTCCATCGACACCGTCTTGAGCGGTCCGGAGTTGTTGTCGCGCTGCGCGAAGAAGACCTGCTGGCCGATGACGTCCCACCGCGCACGCGAACGGTGGAAGCCGTCGATCAGCCACTCCTCCTGCGCCGCGCCGGTGATCGAGCGCGCCGGATCGATCGCTGCCGGGCAGTCGGCCCGGTAGCCGTCGCCGCAGCCCTGGTCGTCGCGGAACTGGCGGGTGTCGAGCAGGTGGAAGGTCGCGAGGCGGCCCCAGTGCAGCCTCCGGTAGAGCTGCATGTCCGTACCGCGCGGCACCGATGTGCGTCGCAGCGGCATGTTCTCGTAGTACGCCCGGAAGGCCGCCTTGCGCCGCTCCAGGAAGCCAGGGGTCTCCGCGACGTTCTCCGGGATGTCGTCGGCCCAGTTGTTGTCGACCTCGTGATCGTCGAACACGACCGCCCATGCGGTGGCGGCGTGGGCCTCCTGGAGGTCGAGGTCGAGCTTGTACTGCGCGTGGCGTTGCCGGTAGTTCTCCAACGTCACGGTCTCCGGCCCGTCGTGGTTGCGGACGTTGCCGTCGGGTGCGACGTATGCGCCGGCGGTGTACTCGTACTGGTAGTCGCCGAGGTGCAGCACCAGGTCGGGCCGGTCCTCGGCCAGCCGCCGGTACGCCGTGAACAGCCCGTGCTCGTACTGGGCGCAGGAGACGAACGACATCGCCAGGGACGACGGCATGGCGTCGCGGCGCGGTGCTGTGACGGCCCGGCCGACGCGCGACAGGAACGGCCCGTGCGCGAAGCGGTAGAAGTACTCGCGACCCGGCTCGAGGTGGGTGGCCTCGATGTGGACGGCGTAGCCGAGGGCGCGGTGCGTCGTGGCGACGCCGCGACGCACGACGCGGCGAAAGCGCTCGTCGGTCGCTATCTGCCAGCTGACCGGGATGCGGAGGTCGGGCATGCCGCCCAGGCCGTCGGCGGCGAGTGGATCGACCGCGAGGCGGGTCCACAGCACGAAGCCGTCCGACGAGGGGTCGCCCGCGGCGACGCCAAGGGTGAACGGGTCGCGCGGCAGCTTGAGGGCGTGTGTGCGGGCATCCGCGGAGCCTGCGGCGATCGCGGGCGTGAGAGCGCCGGCACCGATGGCCGCGCTGTAGGTGAGGAAGTCGCGTCGGGACGTGGGCATGTTCCAGTGACTCGGCGCTGGGTGAACACCGGACTACGCGGAGGAACCCGTCCGCCGACAAGTGAGTGAAGTCGTCACCGCGGTGTCGCGAACTGGGTGCGGGCATGCCGGTGGGCCGCCGGACTCCTTGGTCAGGCGGCTTGGCGGTAGGGACTTCTTCGTCGCTTGCGCAGGGACCGGCCGTGGCGGTTGGTGAACTCAAAGCCGTCGACTGCGTTGCCGGTGATCTGGAGTCGGCCACGGTGGAGCAGGTGGTGGCATCTGACGCAGAGGCCGATGAGCAGGTCGAGGTCGGTGGGGCCGCCCATGGACCACCACACGGTGTGATGGATTTCAAGGTGGGTGTGGTTGCAGCCGGGTGCCGCACACATGCCCTGTTGGCGGGCGATCACTGACCGACGTTGCAAGAGATTGGGTTGATACTTGGCGGTTCCGGCGTTGAGGATCTGAGCCTGCCGATGGCCGCCGCCCTCCTTCATCAGGAACGCGGTGAAGTCGGACACGCACAAAAAGTGCATGAGGAGGTGCGGTCCGATCGCGCCGTGGCCGGCGAGCTTCGCCGGCTCGGTGGATGGCATGGGCTGCGGGATGAGGTAGGGCTTTTCGGTCGTTCGCTTGACGTGCTGGGCGGCGGCTTCGAGGGTGTCGGCGTCGACGAATACCGACAGGTGGGGTCGGACGCCTTTGTCCGAGGGCAACCCGTTGGCGAGAATCGAGTCGCACAGGTCGTCGATGCCTTGGACCCGGCGCTCCGAACCAGAACGGGTGTCGTCCTTGTCCCGTGGTGCTGCCATGGAATCGAGGACGGTCTTGAGCTTGGCTCCGGTGACGGTGTTGAGGAAGCCGTTGATGTGCCACCCGTCCGGCACGGCGTCGACGTTGAAGTCTTCGCGGTCCATGCCGCGTTCCCACGCATCGTCGAGGTCTTCGGGGTGGACCTTGTCCTTGAGGTGCTTGACCGCGTCGAACAGCTCACCTGGTTCGAAACTGCGGGCGACCTGGACGAACACCTCCTCGAACTGTCGCATCGGATCGAGCCCGACATGTTGCAGGCCGTAGACGAAGACACGGACGTGGGCGGCGCTGATCTGACCAGTCAATGCGGCCTCGGCCACCAGCGGCAGGTCCCGGAGTGCCGCCACGTTGCGGACCAGGGCGGTGGCCTGGCCGGCGTTCAGCCGCAGCTGGTTGCGCACCCACATGTTCAACGTCGACGCGCCGTCGATCTCGAAGTCCTTGGACGCCTGCAGGTCAGCCAGCAGGACCGCTTTGGCAGCGTCGAGGGCGTCCTGCGCCGCTTGCACGGCGTGCAGCTTGTCCCGCACGTCACCGGTCCTGAGCGTCTGCGCGGCGGTGCGCATCGCGTCGATGACAGCCCCCGAATCCATACCTCGAGCCTAGTCGAACACCTGTTCGACTGTCAAGGCGAATTCCCCGCCATTCCTGCAGGAATCGAATGTCAGACCCGTCTGCAAGGATGGCCCCGCGAAGTCTGATCCGGGACCTCGCAGCACCTTGGGTATTGACTTAATTCAAGTCTCGTATTAAACCTGTCCCATGGCATCCGACTTCGTACTGGGCGTCGACTCCTCCACCCAGTCGACCAAGGCGCTGCTCGTGGACGCAGCGACCGGCGAGGTTGTCGCGCAGCAGTCGGCGCCGCACCCCGACGGCACGTCGGTCGACCCCCGCGCCTGGCTCGATGCCTTCGACCAGGCCACCGCCGGCCTCCTCGACCGGGCCAGCGCGGTCGCCGTCGGCGGGCAGCAGCACGGCATGGTCGCGCTCGACGAGTCCGACGTCCCGGTGCACGACGCGATCCTCTGGAACGACACCCGGTCGAGCGCCGAGGCCCTCGACCTGATCGACGAGATGGGCGGCCCCGACGCCTGCGCCGACACGATCGGCAGCGTGCTCGTCGCGTCGTTCACCTCGACCAAGCTGCGCTGGCTGCGCGATCACCAGCCCGACGCCGCAGCGCGTACGCGACGGGTGCTGCTCCCCCACGACTACGTCTCGCGCCACATCGCCGGCGGCGAGCCGTTCACGGATCGCGGCGACGCCTCCGGCACGGGCTACTTCTCCACCGGCAAGGACGACTGGCTGCCCGAGCTCGCCGAGGCCGCCATCGGTCACAGCGTCGAGCTCCCCCGCATCGTGGCGTCGTCGGAGGTTGCCGCCAGGACCGCGAGCGGGCTCGTCGTCGGCGCCGGCACGGGCGACAACATGGCCGCCGCCCTCGCCCTCGACCTGGCTCCCGGCGACATCGTCGTGTCGATCGGCACGTCTGGTGTCGCCTCGTCGATCAGCGAGTCGCGGATCGCCGACGGCACCGGCTCGGTCACCGGCTTCGCCGACGCGACCGGGCGGTTCCTGCCGATGGCCACGACGATCAACGCGGCCCGCATCCTCGACCTGCAGGCCACCCTGCTCGGCGTCGACCACGACGAGCTCGGCCGTCTCGCGCTCGCCGCTCCCCCGGGCGCCAACGGGCTGACGATCGTGCCCTACTACGACGGCGAACGTACGCCCAACCTGCCGGACGCGACCGGCACCTGGAGCGGGCTGACCTCCTCGACGACTCGCGAGGACCTCGCCCGCGCCGCGTTCGAGGCACTGCTGTGCTCGCTCGCCGACGGCGTCGACCACCTCGTCGCCAAGACCGGCATCACCCCGCGCCGCATCCTGATGGTCGGCGGGGCAGCCGCCAATCCCGCGGTGCACGCCATCGCGCCGGCGATCTTCGGCAGCCCCGTGACGGTGCCCGCCCCGGGTGAGTACGTCGCCCTCGGCGCCGCCCGCCAGGCCGCCTGGGCACTCGCCGGCACCCCTGAACCCCCCGCTTGGGGCTCGGCCAACGCCGAGACGTACGACGCAGAACCCACACCTCCCGTGCGTGAGGCCTACGCACGCCTGCGTGACCGCACCACCCCGTGGTCCACATCCACCAACCCCTCACAGAAATAGGGTCCTCATGAGCATCCCGACCCCGTCCCCCTCCGACAAGTTCTCCTTCGGACTGTGGACCGTCGCCTATCCCGGACGTGACCCGTTCGGCGAGCCCACCCGCGCCCCGATGGATCCGATCTACGCCCTCGAGCGGCTCGCGGACCTCGGCGCGTACGGCGTCAACTTCCACGACGACGACCTGATCCCGTTCGGCTCCGACGACGCGACCCGCGAGCAGATCATCGAGCGCTGGAAGAAGGGCCTCGCCGACACCGGCCTGGTCGTCACCACCGCCACGACCAACCTGTTCACCCACCCCGTGTTCAAGGACGGCGGCTTCACGTCCAACGACCGCGAGGTGCGCCGCTTCGCGATCCGCAAGGTCATGCGCAACATCGACCTCGCCGCCGAGCTCGGCGCCAAGGTGTATGTCTGCTGGGGCGGCCGCGAGGGTGCCGAGTCCGGCGCCGCGAAGGACGTGCAGGCGGCGCTCGACCGCTACCGCGAGGCGTTCAACGTGCTCGGCGAGTTCGTGCACGACAAGGGCTATGACATGAAGTTCGCGATCGAGCCCAAGCCCAACGAGCCCCGCGGCGACATCCTGCTGCCGACGATCGGCCACGCGCTGGCGTTCATCGAGACGCTCGACCGCTCCGAGAACGTCGGCGTCAACCCCGAGATCGGGCACGAGGAGATGGCCGGCCTCAACGCCGCGCACGGCTACGCGCAGGCGATGTGGCAGGGCAAGCTGTTCCACATCGACCTCAACGGCCAGACCGGTCCCCGCTATGACCAGGACTTCCGCTTCGGCGCCGGCAACGTACGCGGTGCGTTCTGGGTCGTCGACACGCTGCTGGCCGGTGGCTATGACGGACCCGTGCACTTCGACTTCAAGACGCCGCGCACCGAGGACGACGAAGGCGTCTGGGCGTCGGCCAAGGGCTGCATGACCAACTACCTCGTCCTGCGCGAGAAGGCTCTCGCGTTCCGCGCGGACCCTGAAGTGCAGGAGGCTCTCGCGGCCGCCAAGCTGCCGGAGCTCGCGCAGCCGACGCTGTCCGAAGGTGAGGGTTGGGCCGACCTGGAGGCCGCCCAGCTCGCCGACCCCGACGCGCTTGCTGTCCGCGGCGCCGGGTTCGAGCACCTCGACCAGCTCGCCCTCGAGTACCTCTACGGGGTGCGCGGAGGGTGACTCTCACCGGAGTCCCGACAGGGACGGAGTACGTACGCCGGCAGAACACCGGCCTCGTGCTGCGCTCCCTGCGGGCCGACGGTCCGGCTACCCGCACCGAGCTGGCCCGGCGTACGGGGCTCGCGAAGGCGACTGTTGGCACGATCGTCTCCGAGCTCGAGGCCGCTCGCGCCGTGACCCAGGACGAGTCCGTCCCGTCGGGTCGCGGGCGGCCCGGGCGGCCGGTCACGCTGACCGGTGAGTCGGTCATCGGGCTGGGGCTCGAGGTCAACGTCGACTATGTCGCAGCGGTCGCACTCGACCTCGCCGGCAAGGTGCGGGTCGTCGAGACCCGACCGATGGCGACAGCGGGCACCCCGCCCAGCACCGCGGAGCTCATCGCGCTGGCGACCGACATACGTACGACGTTGATTCGCGAGGGCAACACCGTCGTCGGCGCGACCGTCGCCGTGCCCGGCCTCGTCGCGCACGACAACCGCACCGTCTCGTGGGCACCCAACCTGGGCTGGGACCGCCGCCAGCTCGCGGCTGAGCTCGAGGACGCGTTCGGTGGCGAGTGCCCCACGACCATCGACAACGACGCCAACTGCGCCGCGCTCGCCGAGTCTGCGCATGGCGTGACCACCGACGTCTCCCATTCGCTCTACATCACCGGCACGATCGGCATCGGTGCCGGCATCGTGCAGGACGGCCGGCTCGTACGCGGCGGCGCCGGGTTCGCCGGCGAGGTCGGCCACATGCCGATCGGCGACCCCGGTCGCGTCTGCGGTTGCGGGCGTATGGGCTGCTGGGAAGCCTCCGTCGGCCTGCGCGCGATGCTCAGCGCGGTCGGCATCGAGGAGGAGGACACTCCCCTGCAGACCGCCATCGCCGTCGCCGACCTCGCGGCCCGCGACGCGATCACGCGCGACGCGCTCCGCGCTCTCGGCCGCGACCTCGGCAAGGGTCTTGCCACCCTTGCAGCCGTGCTCGATCCCGCCGCAATCGTGCTCGGTGGCTACTTCGTCCCCCTCGGGGCGTACGTCGTCCCAGCCGCCGGCCAGGTGCTCGCCGAGCGCCTCCCCACGGCGTCGATCCACCTGCCGCAGATCCGCCTCAGCTCGCTGGGCATCCACGCCGCAGCGTTGGGCGCCGCGGAGGACGCGCTGGCCGACGTCTACGCCGGCACGCTGGCGCTGTAATCCGGACGCACCGTACGCGCGTCTAACCGGCTCCCCTCTGTTGTCAACCGGCTTGTTTGAGGGGTTCTTTCGCAGCGGTCTTCCGGGGGCGTTGTCTCGGTTGTAACGTCGGGTTCGCGGGTCCGGGAAGTGGCTGATCCGAAGTGTCGATGTGCGGGGGCAGGTCGACCGCGCTGGATTTCAGAGACGCCCCGCATTGCCCTCCCGGGCCCGTGCCAGCGTTCTGGTTGTCGGCCGCTGCGGCGTCGGCGATGAGCTGGCGGAAGACGGCGTCGGAGATCCGTCGTTTAAGGCAGCGCATGGCTTCCATCCGGGTCTTGCCGGCGGCGATCTTGCGTCGGTAGTAGGCGCGGCCCTCGGTGTCGAGCCTGATCTGGGTGGTGGCTGCGATGTGGATCATCCGGTTCATCCGGCGGTTCCCGGCGCGGGAGAGGCGGTGACGGGTCTGCTCGCCGGAGGATGCGTCGAGTGGGGCGGTGCCGGTCCAGGACGCGAACCGGTTCCGGTTGGCGAACCGGGCGACGTCACCAACATCGGCCAAGACTCTGGCGGCGACAACGGGCCCGACACCCGGAAGCTCCATCAGGTGGGAGCCGCGTTCGGTGACGATGGCCTTGATCTCGACGGTCAGAGCTTTTACCTTCTTCTCGATCGTCATCAGGTGGGCCAGCTCGTCCGCGGCGACGCGGCGACGGGTCTTCCCGACGACGTCGCGAGGGCGAACGCTGGCCAGGATCGCCTTTGCCTGCAGTGCAGTGATGTCCTTCTTCGCCTGCCCGGGAGTGAGTTCAGCAAGCAGTCGTTGCAGCCGGTTGACTGTCGCGACCCGCTGGCTAGAAAGCTGGTCGCGGTGGTCGACCAGCATCCGTAACGCCTCGAGCTGACCGTCCGGTGCCAGGACTCGCAGGCTCTTCGCCCGGACCGCGGCGACCGCAACAGAGTGCGCATCGTGGGCGTCGGTCTTGCGACCATGGCCGGTGTCGAGCAGGCGTGCTCGGGCTGCGAGCTTGGCGGGAACATCAACCACTCGTTCGCCGACCTCCATCAGTCGTTGCGCGAGCGGGCGTCCGACGCCGAGGCTGCCCTCGACTGCCCACTCCCGCTCGGACCACTGCTGCACGTATTTGCGCAGGGCCGCGAACCCGGCCTTGTCGGTGGTGAACCTGCCCGACCCCAGGATCTTCTCTCGATCGTCGACGACCTCGATGGTCACCGACAGCTTGTGGGGATCGACCCCGATGATGACTCTGTTCATGAATGCACTCGCGCTCTGCCGTGAACGGATGGGACGGCGAGGTGGGCATTGCTACTACGAGCAGGGCAGTCCCCTCTTGAGCCACACCTCGTCACAGTGCCCGACGGTCCGCAAACCGAAATAGAGCCACACCCGCACGCGGGTGGGCAGCCCAGAATAGAGCGTTCCGCCGAGCACCTGGACCGAGTCTGGCCTGACGCCGATCCTGCCGAAAGTCTCTAGTAGCCCAGAATGATGCAGTCCCACGCGCGAGCTACCTGTGAGAGGCGGGCAGCCCTCCTCGGGAACCGCGTTTACCTAGAGTTTGGACCAACACTCGACACGTTCGAGCCAGTTGAACCGGTCGGTAAGGCTGGCGAGGGTTCTTCGGTGGACCAATCCACAGCGCGCCGCCGCCGCAACGGGAACGCGGTCCACATCCGCCTGAATTCTGAGTCCGCGTTCGATCTGAATCGAAGCATCTCATTCGGGTCTGCAAACTTCGCCACGTGCACGAGATACTGCGCTTGACCCATGTTCGGAAGGCTCAACCAGGTATACGAAGAGGGTCGCCTGAAGCCAACCTCGCGATTGTCGCTATTCCGGAAGTAGTGAGTGGTTCGCCCCCAACGGTCGCCCTCATGCCGATCTGGGAGGAACAGAGTCCGCACGAATCCGGCTTCCTCGAGGATCCGAACTGCCTCGCCCGTGCCGCGTAGCGCGGCCAGCAACTTGTCATAGGAATCACTCCCCTGCCGGTGGTGGAGGTTCTCATTACGTACCTCATGGACCTTCGAGTCAAGAAGGAGCGCGCTTGCTTGCTCTAGCACGTTCAGTACCTCCTGCTGACTGGCTGCGGTCAGCGACAGGAACGGCACTGTGTGCGCGAAAGGGAAGCTCTCTAGCGACGTCTTGCCCGCAAACTCTGGGTAATCCGACTCCGCTCGTCCCAAGGCGGCCTCTTTCGTCTGCAGCGACTCTAAGTGCCGTCGCAAAGCCCGGAAGGACGAGACCAACGGAAAAAGCGTCCACTTCTCAGGCTTACGGTCCGCTCGGGCACCAACATCTAGCAGTTCATCTCTAACAAGGCCCAGCACCTCGGAGGCTTCACCCGGACCGGCATATGTGAAGGGGTGCTTGTCTACCACGTGGTCGTTCGTCATTGCCCAAGCGATGAATGCAACTGTGTCAAACAGCAAGTTTTCGAGCGCGACAAAGAAGTTCGCACCGAGACCTCGAACTGCCTCTTGGTCAACGATGGTGCTGACATTCGCGTTCTGCGCACTGAACAGCATCCGATCGTGCAGGTGCCAAAACCGTTGGTGCAACGGGACGTCGGATGATACGTCGAACCCAAGTTTCCAAAGCATCCTCTTCACCTGGGTCTCGTCGTCAGCAGCAACAAATTCAAGGCCAAGCTCGTCGTATGCAAGATCAACGTTGGCCTTCGAGCTCATTACCAAGCGTCGAACCACCTCGTCGGGTGGCGAGGTACGAAGATACTCATCCAGCCTGTCAGCCACGCTGATTCCAGAGACATCTCGTAGGTGCCAATTGAGCTCGGTGTTGTCGTTGAGATGAGATGTGTCCGCTGTCGGCGCTGCTTCGAAAATCCGACCGACGAGGCGCCGCAAACGCAGCGGACCGAGATCCCCGAGCGAGTCGACGCGAAAGCCCAAATTGGAGATCTCCGGCCGGTTTCGGAACTCCGTGGAACTGGCGCTCGTCAAGACACTCCGCCGCACCTCCCCTGGCGGAATAACGATGCCCTTCTCGTTCTGAGGGCTAAGGACGATTCTGTCGATCGCCGTGCGCAGCGAGTCGTTCGTCGCGAGGAGACAGAGCTGCAGGAGGGTCGCGTGGCTGTGATCATCATCCGGATCGCTCTCCGGATCCTCCTGGATCAGGGAACGGACCTTCGTCTGGCCGATCAGTCGATCCATCTCGGCAAGGGCGTCTGGGTCGCTGTCGACCATCTGTACAAGGATCGCTCGCATTTCGCTGTTGCTGAGGGCGTCTCCAAGAAGATACGGAAGGGACTCACAGTTTTGGTCGTCGAAATTCGCCTCGGCGTCTCGCATCAGTTCTGCGATGTAGGCGCCGAACTCAGATGGCTTGTCCGATTCTTCTCGCAGTATCTCGGTGACCTCGGATCGTCGTCGATTGATCTCAGCGTTCGCATCCGACTGCAGGTGCGTTGTGTGGACCACTCGGCAGGCCACGTCATGGCAATGCTGCAGTGGAACCCGACGAGTCGGAGGAATCGACCGGCGATGCGTTGTTTTTAGGAGCCCGAGCGGCCCGCTGAGCCACGGTCCGAAATGGAATACGCCTTGAGGTTTTCCTTCAAGCAGACGAAGTGCGTCAGCAGTCGGCAAGCTACGTGTCCTGTCCTCGAACATGCTGGCGGCTACCTGATACAACCCAGGACCGAACATGAACGGTAAGAGGATGTTGCCCGCCAGCAACTCATCGCCAATCGCTCGAGCGACTTCATCCACATCCGTCTCCAGGGGATCGACGAGGAAGTCCAAGTAGAAGAGCTCAAGGAGACAGGTCAGTCGCGTGACCTTCGGAGGAACCTTCGACTGGCCGGCCTTGGTTACTAGTCTGACGCCATATTCGGTTAGCCGGATGGCGTCGTTCAAACGGTCTGGGATCTTGTAATTGCGGCGGATGATGCACTCTCCAAGGAAGTCGGAAAGCTCATACAGTCGGAGGGTGCGCTCACGATGCTCAGGCTCGTCGTACCGCGCGAGTAATTCCTTGACAGTGAGGAACTTCTGCTTCTGCATAGAGGCATCCTCCGCCGGAGGTAGCGTTGCGCGTCAGCTTTTGACACAACTCACCCAAGTTCCGACGATTTGAGTCAAACCCATCCGGCCCCAATCAGAACCGGCCGAAGCTTCTGACGGGCGTTCGCGCGCGAACGCAGCCGCGTCATTCCGCCGCGAGCCGGGGTTCCGAGCCAACGGTGGCCGGGACACTCGCCAGACACCTGGGTCACCGTTAGACGGCTGGGATACTGAGGTTGTGGACAGCCAGCCAAGACACGGATTCGCTCTCCGCGCCAATCCCACAGTCGTGTGGAGGCCGGTTGCCCTTTACATGGCCTTGGGCGCCACGATCAGCGCTCTCGTGGTCTTCTCTAGTCTGGACGTCGTTGGCTCACGCCGAGAAGCAATCACCGACTTCCTACGTCTCTCGCTTCTTCTCGGTGGCGTGCTGGTTGCGATCACGGTTCCCGGCTGGCTGTGGATCGCTGGGCGAACGTCCTACGCGGTCGAAGCGGGCAAGCTCCATATTGTTGCGGGTCGTCGAGTCAATGGCTCTTGGGACCTATCCAGCCTGAGTGCAGTGTCCCTTGGAACGAGCCCATCTTGGATCGACCTACTGACGCCGTTCAACATTGCCGGCGGGCTCTTTCCAAGAGCCAGCTTCATAAGCGACGCGGAACGCGTTTCTGGTCGCCCGATAATGCTCTGGGGCCACAGCGCAACGCGCTCAGCGGAACACGCGCTACTGGCGGCGATCGCTTTAAGTCGGTGATCCACTGGAAGATCGCGTGTGTCACGTGAGAAGCGCCCGAGGCGGAGTCAGACTGCGTCTTTCCGCCGCTTTCGCGGCTACGGGCGGTAGTCCTCGAACTCCCAGTATCCAATCCGCGCGATCTTCGAGGCGAGGTCAGTCCAGTTGTCGCCGGAGAGTCGGTGCTCGATTCGTTCCCGTAGGAACGAGATGGCCTTCGGAAGGTTGAGCTGAGCGACGACAAGGAAGGGCCGTCCCAGCTGCGGCCCGTGCCTGTCCACCTCGTCCGCTAACCAGAGAGGCGTGCAGACGGTCACGTCGAAGGACTCTTCGCCGGCCGCATCGAGAGGACCGACGATGATTCGCAGCGTGTAGGCGTCACGATCAGGATTGGATGACTGGTACTCGGCCGGATCGTTACCGTCTATGCCCTCGAGGTGCTTGATCTGCGCCATCATGATCCGTCAGCCTAGTCGCGAGGTCCGCATAGGTCGTCGCGCAACTGCGTGCGGCGAACTGTGCAACTCGTCGACGGTACGTCACACCGCCGCGTCAGCACGCGAGCCTCAAAGGTCGTCGACCAAGCTCTGAAGGCGATCAGCGATCGCGTCATCCTTCTCACCCCAGATCACCCTCCACGATCGCAACGTCGACTCGATGTCTTCAGGGTTCACACGAATGACCCGTTGCTCTGGATGATCGCGCTCCAACTCAGGCGATACGAGTACCGCGAGCGGGTCCACTGCGGTCATGCCCACGGAGTCGACGAAGACCTGTGACCCTTCGTACGGCCCACTGCGAGCAGCCCCTCTTACTCCCAGCCGCAATGCGGTCTGGCGTCGGCGAAAGACCATCTACCGATCGTGTCACGCCCGTAGGCGCAGCCCCGGTCATTCCGCCGCGTCCGCCGTTAGACAACCTGCGGGTCCGCACCGGCGTTAGCCTGAGGGCTCCCGCCGAGTCAGGACGGTTGCGTCTCCGATGGATTCTTTATTGCTGCTCGCGCCACTCGTGACCGTGCTTTGGGCATTATCGGTTCGCAGCTATCCGAAGCAGATGCAGAAGATTGACGACTTCGAACGACGGCAAGTAGCGCGCATCTGGTATCTCTTTGCCGGCGTGAGCGCCGTCTTTATGGCCTTGTGTCTGGTGGTATCGGCGCTCTACCGATCTCATGTGGGCGCCCTGCTGGTAGGCCTCTTATGCCTAGTTCTTGATGTGGCACTTCTCCGTTGGTTCCTGAAGCGGGACATCGCCAGGCGCCGGTAGGTGCGGTGGGAGGGCATGCCCGTTCCTGCGTCAATCCGCCGCGACATCGCCCGACGATCAGAAGGACTTACAGGTCGGTGGGTGTGTTGCCGCGGACTCGCGCGAGATCACCGTCGTCCAACGTGCGGCAAACGTCGGCGTTGATTTGCTCACCACGCAGAATGATCGCACTCGGCCGGAAGCCATCGCCGCTCACGACGTACGACGTCGTGGTCGAGGGCGACGACGTCTACGTCGAGCTCTGAACGTGCTGGCCAGCGTGTGGCGACGTGCCACCCGGGCGACGCGACGATCCTGTCCCGCTACCACTCGAAGGCCCCTGACCAGCAGAAATGCCGGTCAGGGGCCTTCGTCATACGCAGGGGTTGCAGAAGCCGACGATGAGCGGAGGTCGTGCGAATGTCCAGATGACCAAGACCGACGAGGCTGGCCGTCTCTCGTTGTGGAATCAGCGCTGGCGCGAGGGGGAAGCAGGACCGACCAGTGGTACGTTTCCGGCACCGTCCGCGGCAGAGAGGCCACCGTGAGCACCACATCCGAGCACAACAACTTCGTTCGGGTCCTGGGGCGCTGGGACGTCCTCGCGGTCGCCTTCGGCGCCATGATCGGCTTCGGCTGGATCGTCCTGACCGGGGGGTTCCTTGAGGATGCCGGAACGCTCGGCGCCGCGTTGGCATTCGCCATCGGCGGCGCCATCATGGCGCTGGTCGGCCTCACGTACGCCGAGCTCGTCTCCGCGATGCCGAGTGCCGGCGGCGAGCACAACTACGTGCTGCGTGGCATGGGCTCCCGAGCCGCGTTCGTCACCTCGTGGAGCCTGGTGCTCGGGTACGTGTCCGTCGTGGCATTTGAGGCCGTCGCACTGCCGCAGACGGTGCTCTACCTAGCCCCCGACATGCTGGCCGGGAAGATGTGGACCGTCGCGGACTACGACGTGTACGCCTCGTGGGCGGCAGTCGGCATCGTCGGGGCGGTGGCCATCACCGCGCTGAACTATGTCGGTGTCAGGCCGGCGGCCGTGTTCCAGGGTGTGGCTGTCCTGTTCCTGCTCGCGGTTGGGGCCCTGCTGGCGATCGGTGCATTCGTCGGTGGCAGCGCCGACAACATGCAGCCGCTGTTCTCCGGCGGCGTCGGGGGAATCGTGGCGGTCCTCGTGGCGGTGCCGTTCCTGTTCGTCGGGTTCGACGTGATCCCGCAGTCTGCGGGAGAGATCAACCTGCCGTTCAAGCAGATCGGAAAGTTGGTCGTCGTTTCGGTTATCGCGGCTGCCGCGTTCTACATCATGGTCATGCTGACGGTCGGATCCGCTCTGCCAAGGGAGGTTCTCGCGGCCTCCGAGCTGCCGGCCGCGGACGGCATGGCTAAGCTGTGGGGCAGTCAGACGTTCGGCAACATCCTTGTTCTCGGTGGCATCGCGGGAATCCTCACGAGCTGGAACGGGTTCCTCCTCGGCGCGAGCCGACTGCTCTATGCCATGGCAACGTCGGGGATGGTGCCGCGCTGGTTCGCGAAGGTGCACCCGCGCTACCGCACACCGAGCAACGCGATCTTGTTCATCGGCGCACTTTCGGTGCTTGCCCCGCTGTTCGGCCGACAGATGCTGGTGTGGCTCGTGGACGCTGGTGGCATCTCGATCGTGGTTGCGTTCTTCCTGGTCGCGGTGACGTTCCTCTTCCTGCGTCGCCGCGAGCCCGAGATGGAGCGTCCGTTCCGGGTCGCAAACGGCCCGGTCGTCGGCGCACTGGCGGGCGTGCTCTCCCTCGGTCTCGCGGTTCTCTACCTGCCGGGCATGCCTGCCGAACTGATCTGGCCGTACGAGTGGGTCATCCTCGGGGGCTGGTGGCTGGCGGGCATCGTGCTCGTCATGCGCCTGCCGAAGATCGGCCCCGGCCGCAACGCCGAGGAGGAGCTCATCGCCGCGACACGCCGCAAGGACGGGAGCTGACGCGGCGATCGCGCAGTAACGCGGGCGGCGGACCCATGCGAACTGCGTAGACGCGATCGGAGGCCAGCCGGCCCTATCCCTTGACGCGCCTGGTCGCGGTGCGTCTTTCCGTCGCGTGTCACTCCAGCAGCTCGTCGTCCGAAGATCAGTTGAAGTCTGAACGATCGACAAGGCGTTGTGCGCCAAGGTCCGCGGTCCGGAACGTCTCGACAACCCGAGTAGCTTCATTCATCGAGTCAGTCCAACGCGTCTTCGTTGTACCGGTATCCCTGCGGCACCGCGATGGACACGATCCCCCCGTTGCGAAAGCGATTGCGAAGCCTGAAGGGTGAGACATTCGGATCAACCGCCGCCATCTGCTGGCCGATGGCCAACTGAATGTCATCTGGGTGGCTGTCGCCGTCAAAGGTCCTAGGCATGGATCGACCCTAGTCAGCGCGAGAGCGACGGGGGGACGTGTTGCCGTTCACCCGGCGTCTCTTCGCCGCGAAGAGTCAATCATCGGAGGTTGAACCGTCCTGCCAGAGGTAGAGGTCGCGTAGCAGGGAAATCTCAGCGCCGTGATGGATCAGCTCCCTGTTGACGTGCAGGACCCTGTTCTCCATAGGAAATGATGTGTGCGAGCCGCCACGCAATGGTGGTCACCGGTGCCGGCACCGGGTCAGGTGACGCGAAGTCCACAGTCCACTTCCCCGAACCTGCCGATATCGGTGCGGCCGACGTGCCACGTGCGCGGATGCTCCAGCAGCCGCGTACCGGCTCCCAGAAGTACTCCTCATCGGAAAGACCGTCCAGCCGCGGCCGCAGGTTACTGCGCCAGTACCAGTCCAGCTGTTCCGCAAGTCGCTCTCTTCTTGTCACTTCGGAACACTACAAACTGAGACTCAGGGGTTCGCCTCCGCCCGCTATGGGCTGTCCGCTCCAACTGGAATTGAGGGTGGCGTTTCAGGCTCGGCCCAAGCCGGCATCACGAGCACGGGCGATCGCTGCGGCGCGGCTCCCGCCGAGCTTGGTGAGAACGTTCGACACGTGGTTCCGGGCGGTCTTGGGAGACACGAAGAGGCTTTCCGCGATTTCGGCGTTCGTTCGTCCCGCGGCAATGAGGTCGAGTACTTCGATCTCACGCTGAGTCAAGGAAGGGAATGCGGCTCCGGATGCGGCCGGCACGCGCCGCCCCGCTTGCTCCAGCACGGCCGCTGCGACTTGCTCACCGAAGATCGCCTGGCCCCTGGCTACGCTGCGTAGCGCCCGTTCGATGTCGTCGGGCTCTGATCCCTTGACGAGGTATCCCTGAGCGCCCGCTCGCACCGCGGCAGCGAGGATTGCCGGCTCATCGGACATGGTGAGCACGAGCACGGCGGCGTCGGGGTTCGCCGCCGTGAACTGTCGGATGGCTTCCAGACCGTCAATACCTGGCAGACCTAGGTCTAGCACCACCAAGTCGGCTTCAGCCGCTTGCTCCACGGCGGGCTCAGCGGCACCATGAGATGCGATGACCTCCCAACCGTCCATTCCGTCGACCAACGAGACTACTGCTTCGCGGTAGAGCGGGTGGTCCTCTACGACGAGGACTCGCGTCGTCTGCCTCATGACGACGCCCCTGGCAACCATGCGCGAACGATAGTGCCGCGGGGCTTGTTCGGGCCGACGGAGCACCAGCCACCTAGCTCTTCGGCGCGGTCGGCCATCCCACGAAGGCCTACGCCGGGAAGCACGTCGACTGCGAGGCCCGTTCCGTCGTCCGTCACGTTCACGGTTACGCCATCCTTGTACGCAATGTCGACGCGGACCCTTCCCGCCCGGGCGTGGCGCACAGCGTTCGTGGCTGCTTCCATGGCAATTCGGTAGGTCGCCACTTCGACTGCCGGTGCCAGCGCGGGCAGCTCGTCCACGTCGATTGCGATGTCAGGGCCGAACCGCTGCAGCGGATCCATCGCCGCGGCAAGTGCCTCGGCCAGCCCCAACTCGTTGAGGGCCGAAGGCCGGAGGCCATCACAAATTCGTCGCACTTCGCCGACAGCCCGCTCCACCTCGTCCGCGAGAGCACGAACGTGGTCGCCATCAGCGGATGCTCGCTGACCCAGTTGCCGTAGCCCTAGGCCTATGGCCGCCAAAGACGGCCCCAGACCGTCATGGAGGTCGCGCCGGAGTCGCAACCGCTCCTCCTCACGTTCGGTGACGATCTCGCGGCGGGAAGTCGAAAGCCGGTGAACGCGGCGGCGAAGCACGTCAAGATCGGAATCCTGGTCAAGTAGTCGCTGTCGCACCACTGCCATACCAACCACGAACGGCAGAACTGTTCCCGCTGTGATGGCCAGAAGCGTCGACGCGACACTATCGCTCTCGGGGAGAGACGCCGCGACGACGACCAGTCCCCCGGCCAGGCAGAAACCACCGATCTGCCCGCGAACGTCACTATCAGGGTCGGCGCGTCGGAACTTCACGACGAGCGCGGCCAACCCCAGCATGGCCGCGACCAGAAGAGTTCCAGACGCCACATCGGAAACGACCAGCCAGAAGGGCCTGCCACCCCACCCAAACGGGTTCTGGAGCTTCGGCCGGGCATCCAGCGACCCAGGCATCAGAGCACCGGCCAAAGCGAGACCGCCCGTGGCGGCGATACCCAGAACTGGGATCGGCCACCAGCGCCGGGCCGGCAGATTGCCTTCGGGATAGAGCACAAGTCCCAAACCAAGCAGAGGTGCTGCGCCGAACGCCCAGACCCAGTTCGACAACCAAGCCGACACGTCGGCACCGGGCACGTCGGCGCGCGCCCAGCCATGCACCGGGAGGACAAGAGCCGAGGCGACTCCTACGACCGTGTAGAGCACTGCCAGACGTCGTATCCCAGCAGTGTGTGGTCGCGTCGACCAAATGCCCGCAGCCACGGTGCTGAAACCGACCGCGAGGGGCACATTCACCCACGCCTCGGCCCCGATACTTTGGTGATCGACTGCAGACATGACGAGCCCGGCGGAAACGAGGCCAGTAGCCACCGCCGGCAGCACGAGCCACGGCCACCATGCGGCGACAGCAGCTCCGTGCGAGGTACTCACAAATTCATTGTGTAACTCCGTCGTGGCTTTCGGTCGGGATTGTCCGAGCAGGTCCAGCCGCAGTGACGATGCCGAGCACGATCAGCCAAAGCAGCAGAAGCAGGTACGGAATTGGCACGAACGCCTCCGGACGGACCATCCCAACCATCCCGGCCAGCACGCCCGCCACGCCGACGACGGCGGGCCACCATGCGAGCCAACGACGCATGCTGGTCCGGACCAACCCGAATCCCACTGCTGCGAAAGCGGCGCAGAGCAGGAATCCGGAGACGACAAAGTCCTGATCTCCGAGGGACGAGACCAACTCCGCTGCGGCCGGATCGACCCCGACACCATGCGTCTGCACCGCCATTCCCGGCGCCAACGATCCGACCTTCACCGCCAGCATGCTGGCGCCAAGGATGCCAGCCGCAGCCCCAGCAACAGGTGAGTGACGTTGAAGGTGGACCACCAGCCACCCGAGAACAACAGCCAGCGCGATGAAGCCGACGAGCTCGAGCGGGTATGCGACATAAGCGATGACGGGGACACCGGACTGGATCTCGTCCAAGATCGCTTGGCCGTCACCTTCTGGACCCGCGTAGAGGCCGTTGCCAACAAGCGGGCACAGACCTGCGAGGATCGCGGAAATGATGAGTGCGTGATTGCGTCGTGTGTTCATGGATCCACTCTTGAACCGCAACGCGTCCTGCCGCATGGGGCTTTTGCCCCGACTTTGTGGGGCAGCCGAAATGTGTTGCGCCGGACTCGTGGGTGGCTTCGCATTTCGGCAGCAAGTACCTCAAGCGACGAACGGAGGGCGTCGCAAGCTTCTCGGCCCAGTCGTCTGCAGAGCGTCTTCCGCGTCTTGTTTGAGCTCGGCCAGAATCCGCAGCAAGTCCACGGTCTTTGTGGTCGGCACCCCTACGTGCAGACGCGTCATTCCGCAAAACTGTCCGCAACACTGAGTCGGTCTCAAGCCGTTCACCTTCAGCGCGGATCTCCGATCGGCGGGTCCTGGATCGTGGGCATCGTGTGCGTCGTCAGGTCTTCGCGATGGACATCAGGCGCTCACCTCGGCGCTGTAGGCGGGCTGCCACATTGCGTCCTGGACGGCCTGAACGAGGTTGTCGTGCTTGACGGTTGCGACTCCGTCGTCCGCGA
>CAWBNN010000002.1:0-222970 GCA_963790145.1 uncultured Actinomycetota bacterium
GCGCTAAAGATTGTCCGGCGACGTCCTACTCTCCCACACAGTCTCCCGTGCAGTACCATCGGCGCTGAAAGGCTTAACTTCCGGGTTCGGAATGTAACCGGGTGTTTCCCTTTCGCCATGGTCGCCGAAACTCTATTGAGATATCAACTAAAACCTTGGAGCTCTCTCGAGCTTTCCGGTTCCCGAACATATCTCGGGAACCTCACAGTGGACGCGGTAGATCTTTGTAAGAAACAAGCCCTCGGCCTATTAGTACCGGTCGGCTCCATGCATTGCTGCACTTCCACCTCCGGCCTATCAACCCAGTGGTCTGCTGGGGGCCTTACCTGGTAAACCAGTGGGAAACCTCATCTTGAAACACGCTTCCCGCTTAGATGCTTTCAGCGGTTATCGCTTCCGAACGTAGCTAACCAGCAGTGCTCCTGGCGGAACAACTGGCACACCAGAGGTTCGTCCATCCCGGTCCTCTCGTACTAGGGACAGATTTTCTCAAGTTTCCTACGCGCGCGGCGGATAGGGACCGAACTGTCTCACGACGTTCTAAACCCAGCTCGCGTGCCGCTTTAATGGGCGAACAGCCCAACCCTTGGGACCTGCTACGGCCCCAGGATGCGACGAGCCGACATCGAGGTGCCAAACCATCCCGTCGATATGGACTCTTGGGGAAGATCAGCCTGTTATCCCCGGGGTACCTTTTATCCGTTGAGCGACGCCGCTTCCACTTGCCAGCGCCGGATCACTAGTTCCGACTTTCGTCCCTGCTCGAGCTGTCACTCTCACAGTCAAGCTCCCTTGTGCACTTACACTCGAAACCTGATTGCCAACCAGGCTGAGGGAACCTTTGAGCGCCTCCGTTACATTTTAGGAGGCAACCGCCCCAGTTAAACTACCCATCAGGCACTGTCCCTGATCCAGATAATGGACCTAGGTTAGATATCTAGTACAGCCAGAGTGGTATTTCAACGATGACTCCACCTGAACTGGCGTCCAAGCTTCACAGTCTCCCACCTATCCTACACAAACTGAACCAAACACCAATACCAAACTATAGTAAAGGTCCCGGGGTCTTTCCGTCCTGCCGCGCGTAACGAGCATCTTTACTCGTAGTGCAATTTCGCCGAGTCCATGGTTGAGACAGCGCCCAAGTCGTTACTCCATTCGTGCAGGTCGGAACTTACCCGACAAGGAATTTCGCTACCTTAGGATGGTTATAGTTACCACCGCCGTTTACTGGGGCTTAAGTTCTGTGCTTCGCTTGCGCTGACACGTCCCCTTAACCTTCCAGCACCGGGCAGGAGTCAGTCCGTATACGGCGTCTTTCGACTTAGCACGGACCTGTGTTTTTAGTAAACAGTCGCTTGGGCCTGGTCTCTGCGGCCTTCAACGCTTCTCGGAGCAAGTCCGATAACGAATCCGGCCCCCCTTCTCCCGAAGTTACGGGGGCATTTTGCCGAGTTCCTTAACCATGGTTCACTCGATCACCTTAGTATTCTCTACCTGACCACCTGAGTCGGTTTGGGGTACGGGCGGCTCTAGATCTCGCTAGATGCTTTTCTCGGCAGCATAGGATCACTCACTTCGACTAAAACGTCTCCCCATCAGATCTCAGGCATGTGAATGGCGGATTTGCCTACCATTCGCCCTACGTCCTTAGCCCGGGACAACCATCGCCCGGGATGAGCTACCTTCCTGCGTCACACCATTGCTTGCCTACTACCAGATCGGGTCGTGCGCAGCGCCGGCTTCGCTCCGAAGAGTCCCGCCAGTTTTGGGCACTTAGCATTTCTGGGTTCGGCATGGGCGATCTAATGCCGGTACGGGAATATCAGCCCGTTGTCCATCGACTACGCCTGTCGGCCTCGCCTTAGGTCCCGACTTACCCAGGGAAGATTAGCTTGACCCTGGAACCCTTGGTCATTCGGTGGAGGAGTTTCTCACTCCTCATTCGCTACTCATGCCTGCATTCTCACTCGTGTGGCGTCCACGGCTGGATCACTCCGCCGCTTCGCTCGCCACACGACGCTCCCCTACCGATCCATGCGCCTGGACCACGAAGGCCTGGCTATTGCATGAATCCCATAGCTTCGGTGGATAACTTGAGCCCCGCTAAATTGTCGGCGCGGAATTACTTGACCAGTGAGCTATTACGCACTCTTTCAAGGGTGGCTGCTTCTAAGCCAACCTCCTGGTTGTCTCTGCGACTCCACATCCTTTTCCACTTAGTTATCGCTTTGGGACCTTAGCTGATGGTCTGGGCTGTTTCCCTCTCGACAATGGAGCTTATCCCCCACTGTCTCACTGCTGCGCTCTCACTTACCGGCATTCGGAGTTTGGCTGAGTTCAGTAAGCTTGTAGGCCCCCTAGCCCATCCAGTGCTCTACCTCCGGCAAGAAACACGCAACGCTGCACCTAAATGCATTTCGGGGAGAACCAGCTATCACGGAGTTTGATTGGCCTTTCACCCCTATCCACAGGTCATCCCCCCAGTTTTTAACCTAGGTGGGTTCGGTCCTCCACGCGGTCTTACCCGCGCTTCAACCTGCCCATGGATAGATCACTCCGCTTCGGGTCTAGATCCTGCAACTATGGTCGCCCTATTCGGACTCGCTTTCGCTACGGCTACGGCTCAACGCCTTAACCTCGCTACAGAACGCTAACTCGCAGGCTCATTCTTCAAAAGGCACGCTGTCACCCTTCACAAGGAAGAGCTCCAACGGATTGTATGCACATGGTTTCAGGTACTATTTCACTCCCCTCCCGGGGTACTTTTCACCTTTCCCTCACGGTACTAGTCCGCTATCGGTCATCGAGGAGTATTTAGGCTTAACGGGTGGTCCCGCTAGATTCACACCGAATTTCAGGGGTTCGGTGTTACTTGGGATGACACAAAAGAGCCATGAGCTTACGTGTACGGGGCTATCACCCTCTATGGCGCAACTTTCCAGTTGGCTTTCACTTCACTCATGGTTTATGACTCTTTGTCTGCTCGGCAGAACAGACCATGTGGTCCCACAACACCCCAGTGACAACGCCTGCCGGCTATCACATCACTGAGGTTTAGCCTGATCCGGTTTCGCTCGCCACTACTACCGGAATCACTTTTGTTTTCTCTTCCTGTGGGTACTGAGATGTTTCACTTCCCCACGTTCCCTCCTGCTGCCCTATGTGTTCAGACAGAGGTACCTGGACTTTACTCCAGGTGGGTTTCCCCATTCGGACATCCCCGGATCACAGGTCGGTTGTCACCTTCCCGGGGCTTTTCGCAGACTCCAACGTCCTTCATCGGCTCTCGATGCCAAGGCATCCACCATGTGCACTTAGTAGCTTGTTGTTACTACAAAGATGCTCGCGTCCACTGTGAAGTTCTCAAAATACGTTCGGTCCCACATAAAGATCCCGCGCCTGCCAGATATCCCTTACGGGTGAACCTGGTGGTTCGTGGGGGTATGTGGTCCGAGGTCTCAACTCTACGAGCTGATCCCTCAGGACCCAACAGTGTGCCTGAATTGATGACTACGTTTCAGCGAGGTTCCACTCTCCGAAGAGAAGTACTGACGCTGTTGGCTGTCATCAAGCCAAATAATCGACGATCCACTAGTGAGCTGAGTTGCGTACAGACATTCGCCGTACAAACAACTCAATGGACGACCAGGTTTGCACCTGCTCGCCAAATGCTCCTTAGAAAGGAGGTGATCCAGCCGCACCTTCCGGTACGGCTACCTTGTTACGACTTCGTCCCAATCGCCAGCCCCACCTTCGACGGCTCCCTCCACAAGGGTTGGGCCACCGGCTTCGGGTGTTGCCGACTTTCATGACGTGACGGGCGGTGTGTACAAGGCCCGGGAACGTATTCACCGCAGCGTTGCTGATCTGCGATTACTAGCGACTCCGACTTCATGGGGTCGAGTTGCAGACCCCAATCCGAACTGAGACCGGCTTTTTGGGATTCGCTCCACCTTGCGGTTTCGCAGCCCTTTGTACCGGCCATTGTAGCATGCTTGAAGCCCTGGACATAAGGGGCATGAAGACTTGACGTCATCCCCACCTTCCTCCGAGTTGACCCCGGCAGTCTCCTATGAGTCCCCACCATTACGTGCTGGCAACATAGGACGAGGGTTGCGCTCGTTGCGGGACTTAACCCAACATCTCACGACACGAGCTGACGACAGCCATGCACCACCTGTATACCGACCAAAAGGGGGCTACATCTCTGCAGCTTTCCGGTATATGTCAAACCCAGGTAAGGTTCTTCGCGTTGCATCGAATTAATCAGCATGCTCCGCCGCTTGTGCGGGCCCCCGTCAATTCCTTTGAGTTTTAGCCTTGCGGCCGTACTCCCCAGGCGGGGCGCTTAATGCGTTAGCTGCGGCACGGAGACCGTGGAAGGTCCCCACACCTAGCGCCCAACGTTTACGGCATGGACTACCAGGGTATCTAATCCTGTTCGCTCCCCATGCTTTCGCTCCTCAGCGTCAGGTAATGCCCAGAGAACCGCCTTCGCCACCGGTGTTCCTCCTGATATCTGCGCATTCCACCGCTACACCAGGAATTCCGTTCTCCCCTGCATACCTCTAGTCTGCCCGTATCGGAAGCACGCTCAGGGTTGAGCCCTGAGTTTTCACTCCCGACGCGACAAACCGCCTACGAGCCCTTTACGCCCAATAATTCCGGACAACGCTCGGACCCTACGTATTACCGCGGCTGCTGGCACGTAGTTGGCCGGTCCTTCTTCTGCAGGTACCGTCACTTTCGCTTCGTCCCTGCTGAAAGAGGTTTACAACCCGAAGGCCGTCATCCCTCACGCGGCGTTGCTGGATCAGGCTTTCGCCCATTGTCCAATATTCCCCACTGCTGCCTCCCGTAGGAGTCTGGGCCGTGTCTCAGTCCCAGTGTGGCCGGTCACCCTCTCAGGCCGGCTACCCGTCAATGCCTTGGTGAGCCATTACCTCACCAACAAGCTGATAGGCCGCGAGCTCATCCTTCTCCGCCGGAGCTTTCCACCTCAGAACATGTGATCCGAGGTCATATTCGGCATTAGCCATCGTTTCCAATGGTTATTCCGATGAGAAGGGCAGATTGCTCACGTGTTACTCACCCGTTCGCCGCTCGTGTACTCCCGAAGGAGCCTTACCGCTCGACTTGCATGTGTTAAGCACGCCGCCAGCGTTCGTC
Source organism: uncultured Actinomycetota bacterium (assembly GCA_963790145.1). Classification (GTDB taxonomy): domain Bacteria; phylum Actinomycetota; class Actinomycetes; order Propionibacteriales; family Nocardioidaceae; genus Aeromicrobium. The sequence continues at coordinate 5,173 of CAWBNN010000002.1, forward strand.
CTGAGCCAGGATCAAACTCTCCGTTGAAGCAGCTAAAGCGCTGCCAAACTTCAGTTCGACTCTGACAAACTATTTGCTGACAAATAAATTGTCGGAATTGATTCCATCGAGATCGGCGAGCCGAAGCTCACCGACGGGTCTCGACGGGGTATTACTAATTAATCTCGTCGACTTTTGGCACACTGTTGAGTTCTCAAGGATCAGACGCTCACCTCGGCTTCGACCTCGCGGTCTCTGCCTTGGGGCAACTCGTCTAACTTACACGGCTCGTTTTCACCGGTCAAACCGGGTCGGTCACCATGTTCAGCTTCGTTGTCCGCGGTCCGTCTCCGGGCGCCTGAGGCGCCGTGCCGTCGACCGTTTCGGTTGAGCTGGTTGGAAGCTCCGAGTGACCGGCCTTTCGGCCTTTCGCTCCGCCGTGCTGTCCAACAAGAAGAACATTACGGGGGCTGTTCCCGCTTCGTCAAATCGGCTCCGTATGGTCCACGTCACACGGTTTCGAGCCCCTGAAATGGCGGGGTTCAGGACACCGACACGCCGGATATGGACCGTTTGCCTTTGCGCAGAACCGCCCACGTGCCGTATAGGAGGATCTCGGCCGCGAGCTCGAGATCGGGGTCCGAAACGCGTTCGTTGTTGACGTACGCTCCCCCGTCAGCGACCGCTCGGCGGCCCGCGGAGCGGCTTTCCACCAGCTTGGTGGCGACCAGGGCGTCGACCACCGTCGGCCGATCAGCCGCCGACAGCTCCACAGCACCCGCCTCGCGAAGAGCTGCGGCAAGCGTCGCCTCGGACAACTCCGTGAGCTCGCCTCTTCCGAACAGTGCTCTGGAGGCCAGCTCGGCGGCAGCGGTCTCCTCCTGGCCGTGCACGATCGTGGTGACCTCAGCCGCCAGTCGGCGTTGCGCTGCTCGCAGCCCCGGCTTCTCGACGTGCTCCGCCTCGATCGCGCTGATCTCCTCGAGGTCGAGGAACGTGAACTGCCGGAGGTACTCGATGACCTTGGCGTCCTCGGCCTGGATCCACGACTGGTAGAAGGCGTACGGACTCGTGAGCCCCGGATCGAGCCACACGGTGCCGGACTCTGTCTTGCCGAACTTGGTGCCGTCGGCCTTGGTGATCAATGGCGTCGCCAGGGCGTGGACCTTGTGTCCGTCTGCTCGCCGGATCAGCTCGACGCCGGCGGTGATGTTGCCCCACTGGTCGCTGCCCCCGGTCTGGAGGACGCACCCGTGGCGGCGATGCAGCTCGAGGTAGTCCAGGGACTGCAGGAGGACGTAGCTGAACTCGGTGTAGCTGATGCCGGACTCGAGCCGGCTGCTCACGACATCACGAGCCAGCATCCGGTTGACCGGGAAATGCTTGCCGATGTCACGGAGGTAGTCGATCGTGCTGAGGCCCTCGGTCCAGTCCAGGTTGTTGACGACCGTCGCGCCGTTGTCTCCGCCGAACTCGACGAAGCGAGAGACCTGCGCGCGGATGTTGTCGACCCACTCGCCGACGGTCTCCTTGGTGTTCATGATCCGCTCGCCGGCTTCCTTCGGATCACCGATCATCCCGGTGGACCCGCCGACCAGCATCAAGGGCTTGTGTCCCGCGAGCTGCAACCGACGCGCGGTCAGGATCTGCAGGAGGTTGCCGATGTGGAGACTGGGCGCCGTCGGATCGAAGCCCACGTAGTAGGTGATCGGCCCCGCTGACAGCTCCGCGCGCAAGGCGTCGCGGTCCGTCGCATGCGCGATGAGTCCTCGCGCGTCGAGGTCGTCGAGTACGTGGGTCACTGGCCAGTCCTTTGGGGTCGGGGATGCACCGCGACTTTAGCGCGGCACTCCCCTGCCCTGGCCTGGCGCTAAGGCTTGACCGCGACGACCGGGACTGCGGAGTCGAGAAGGATCTGCTGCGCGACGCTGCCCATCAAGATCTTGCCGACGGGACTGCGCGGGCGTACGCCGATGACGATCAGCGACGCACTCGCCTGCTCGGCCTCGAACAGGACCGTGCTGGCGACGTTCTCACCCTCGACCTGGCGAAGCTCGTAAGGAACGTTGTCCTGGGCGAGTGCCTCGGTGATGTCCTGGACGTGTCGGCCCTTGGCATGGCCGGCGTCGAGGCGCGGCTCTACTCGGTGGACGTTGATGATGAGCAGGGACTCGCCCTTGATGCGCGCCTCCGCGGCGGCCCAGTCGAGGGCGGCCCGTCCGAAGTCGTCGGGCCGGTAGGCGACAGCAATTGTCATGACATAAGCGTAGCGTCGAGGGCCCGCCGATGGCGAGCGGAATACGACAGATGAGTGATGACGTTGCACACGTCGTGAGTGAAACAGTCAAGGTGGACATCTGGTCAGACATCGCGTGCCCCTGGTGCTTCGTCGGCAAACGCCGATTCGAGACCGCGGCCGCGCAGTTCGCCGAAGGTGGTGGCGTGCTGGAGGTCGAGTACCACTCGTTCGAGCTCTCGCCGGACACCCCGGTCGACTTCGACGGCACCGAGGTGGACTTCCTGGTCGGCCACAAGCGCATGCCCGCGGCGCAGGTCGAGGCGATGCTGGCGCAGATGACCCAGCTCGCGAGCACCGAGGGGCTGTCGTACGACTTCGACGCCCTTCAGCACACCAACACCGTGAAGGCGCACGAGCTGCTGCACTACGCCAAGTCGCAGGGACGGCAGCTCGACATGAAGGAGCGGCTGCTGTCGGCGTACTTCGAAGAGGGGCGGCACGTGGGTCGCATCGATGACCTCGCTGACCTTGCCGAAGAGATCGGGCTCGACCGCGCAGACGTCATCGAGGCGCTCAAGTCCGACCAGTTCGCCCCCGCTGTGCAGGCCGACAAGGACCAGGCGATCGCCTACGGGATCAGCGGTGTGCCGTTCTTCGTCATCGACGGCAAGTTCGGCGTCTCCGGTGCGCAGGACCCGTCGGCGTTCGTCGAGGTGCTGCAGAAGGCGGCGTCCGCGGAATGAATCCGCTGGAGATCGTGGGCGCAGACACCGCCCCCACGTGCGAGGACGGTGTCTGCGAGATTCCCGGGGCCGCTTCCGAGCCGGACGCCTAGGCCAGTCCTTCGGTGCCGTCCGGCTTGACCGCGAGCACCGGACACGTCGCGTCGAGGATGATCCGCTGGGCGACACTGCCGAGCAGCAGCTTGCCGACCGGGGAACGTGGGCGTACGCCGACGACGATCAGGCTCGCGGATGCCTCGGCGCTGACCAGGAGGACGGCCTCCGCGACGTCCGGGACCATGTCCTGACGTACCTCGGTCTCGACATCCAGGCGACTCAGCTCAGCGCGCAAGGCGTCGATCTCCTTCTCCGCCGCCAGGCGCTTGTCGACGTAGGCATCGCCCTTGGTGTCGTTGACGACGATGAGCTTCTCCCCCCGCCGCGAGGCCTCGGTGGCGCCGTAGGCCAGCGCCGCCTTGCCGTACACATCCGGGCTGTATGCGACGACCACGCTCATGCTGCCACCTTCTTCTGGTTGTTGTTGCGGGCAAGGGTGCGCACGCCGTTGCCGATGATGAACAGCAGCGCGGCGCCGATGATGACGTAGACGATCACGGCGACCGGCTCACTCCACAGGGTGCTGATGTCTCCGGAGGAGATGTCGAGCGCCTGCGTGAGCTGGTACTCCATCCTGGGGCCGAGGATGACCCCGATGATGAGCGGCAGGACCGGGATGCCGAACCGCCGCATCGCGAGTCCGAGCAGGCCGAGGATCAGCAGGATCAGCAGGTCGAACCACTGGAAGTTGACGCTGTAGGCGCCGAGCGAGGCGAAGAACAGGATGCCCGCGTAGAGGTACGGCCGAGGGATCTGCAGGAGCTTCGCCCAGACCGGTGCGAGCGGCAAGTTGAGGACCAGCAGCAGCGTGTTGCCGATGAAGAGGCTGGCCAGCAGTGTCCACACGAGTCCGGCATGTGTGTCGAACAGGTCCGGCCCCGTCTGGATGCCGTAGCTCTGGAACGCCAGCAGGATGACCGCCGCAGTCGCCGTCGTCGGCAGTCCGATCGCCAACAGCGGCACGAGGGTGCCGGCCGCCGACGCGTTGTTGGCCGCCTCGGGTCCCGCGACGCCCTCGATGGCACCGTGCCCGAACTCCTCAGGATTCTTCGCGAGCTTGCGCTCGGAGATGTACGACAGGAACGTCGGCAGCTCCGCGCCGCCGGCCGGAACGGCGCCGAACGGGAAGCCGAGCGCCGTGCCACGCAGCCACGGCTTCCACGAGCGGCCCCAGTCGTCGCGGCTCATCCACGGCTGACCGACCGGGATGATGTCCAGAGGTCGCCGGCGCAGGTGCGACGCGACCCACAGCGCTTCGCCGATCGCGAAGATCGCCACGGCGACCACGACGATGTCGATGCCGTCAGCCAGCAACGGGCTGCCGAAGGTCAACCGCGGCTGACCCGTCTCGGTGCCGACGAGCCCGATCGCAAGCCCGATGAAGAGCGCGATGAACCCGCGGAGTCGCGAGGTGCCCAGCACCGCGGTCACGGCGAAGAGGGCGAGTGCCATGAGGGCGAAGTTGGACGGGTTGCCCAGCTTGACGACCTGCTTGGCCAGGCTCGGCGCGAACACCACGATCAGCAGCGTGCCGATCGTGCCGGCGACGAATGACCCGATCGCAGCGGTCGCAAGGGCCTGAGCCGCTCGTCCCGCCTTGGCCATCTTGTTGCCCTCGATCGCCGTGACGACCGAGGATGACTCCCCCGGTGTGTTGAGCAGGATCGACGTGGTCGAGCCGCCGTACATACCGCCGTAGTAGATGCCGGCGAACATGATCAGGGCGCTCGCGGGCTCGACGCTGTAGGTGATCGGCAGCAGCAACGCCAGGGTCATGGCCGGGCCGATGCCCGGCAGGACGCCGACCGCGGTGCCGAGCAGCACGCCGATGCAGGCGTACAGCAGGTTGGTCGGTGTCAGGGCGCTCTCGAAGCCCTGCATCAGCAGATCGAAGGACCCCATCAGAGCACTCCGTCCAGGATGCCGGCCGGGATCGCGAGCCCGAGTCCGGAGTAGAAGCCGTACCAGGTGCCGACCGAGAGGACGACGCCGATGGCCAGCGAGCGGACGATCGAGCGGGCCCCGAGCACGTGGGCGGTGCCGGCGAACAACAGCGCGCCGGTGATGGCCCAGCCGAGCCAGCTGATCAATGCCAGGTTGACCACGAAGACCGCGATGAGCTTGCCGACGGTGACCCAGTCACTGCCCTTGGTCAGGTCGACGTCCTCACCTTCTTCGGACTCGGCGACATCGCCGCGTGCCGTGGCGACCGCCAACAGCACGGCGAGGAACAGGAGTGCGGCTCCCACGAGGTACGGGAAGGCGTAGGGCTGAACCGTTTGGTCGGCGAATCCCTTGTGCATGGTCGTGGCGTCGTAGATGACGTAGGCGCCGGCGATGCCGATGCCTGCCGCGAGTCCGTACTGCGCCTTGTCGACGACGCGGTTCTCACGCGGCGCGGAGGGTGGTTGCTGTGTCGTGGTCATGCGAGTCCCAGCTCCTCGAGGGTCGTGGCGACCCGTTGGTCCTGTTCCTTCAGGAAGGTGCCGAACTCGTCGCCCGTGATGAAGGCGTCGATCCAGCCGTTGCGCTTGAGCTCTGCCTGCCAGCCCTTGGTCTCGTGCATCTCTGAGAAGAGCTCGATCAGGTAGTCGCGGGTCTCGTCGGAGATGCCCGGAGGCGCGAGGATGCCGCGCCAGTTGGTGAAGACCATGTCGATCCCGGACTCCTTGAGCGTCGGCGCGTCGATGTTGTCGAGCCGTTCGTCACCGGACACCGCCAGCACACGGAGCGAGCCGTCCTTGATCTGACCCTCGAACTCACTCGGGCCCGACGTGCCGACGTCGATCTTCTCGCCGAGCAGCGCCGTCGTCAGCGGCCCACCACCGTCGTACGCGATGTACTTGACGTCCTTGGGCTCGATGTCGACTGCCTTGGCGAGCTGCATCGGGAAGAGGTGGTCGGGACCACCTGGCGACGATCCGCCGCCGATCGTGACGCTCTGGGGGTCCTTCTTCCAGGCTGCCATCAGGTCCTCGACGGTCTTGAACTTGGAGTTCTTCGGCACGATGAGCGCCTCTTGGTCCTCGATCAGCCGAGCGATGGGCGTTGCCTTGGAGACCCGGGCGTCGGAGTCGTTGGTGTAGACCGCGCCCACCACGCCGAGCCCCATCGCCATCACGACGTCGTTGGCCCCCTTGGCGTTGAGCAGGCGCTGCATCGCCACGGTGCCGCTCGCCCCGAGCACGTTCGTGATCTCGAACCGGCCGGTCAGCTCGGCATCCTCGAGGACGTGCGCCGCCGCGCGTCCAGTCAGGTCGTAGCCGCCTCCGGGGCTGTTGGGGATCCACAGCTGCAGGCGCCGCTGACCCTCCTCGTCAGAACCGCGGGTGACACCGCAGCTCGCCAGCACCATCGCAGCGGTGACTGCGAGGATGACTGCTGCGACCCTTGCGTGGGCGCGTCTTCTCGTCATACAACCTCCTGTGGTCGACCCCGAGCATGGCCCCCACGTGTGGCGTGAGTCACTATTGCGGAACCAAAGGAGGTTGTGTTCTTTGTGGTCACCGCGCCGGCATCGGCTGACACTCGCCGGGCAGTTCCTTGCCCTGCAGCTGGTCGTGGTCGCACTGGTCCTGGCGATCGTGGCGGCGATCTCCGTGCGCCAGTCGACCATGACGTTCTCGAGCGAGCGTGGATCGCAGATGCGTTCTGTGGCGGAGTACCTCGCCAACATCTCGGTCGTACGATCTGAGATCGACAGCCCGACGCCAGCCAGCACCTTGGCACCCTCGATCAGCCGCGCCCTCAGCCTCTCGGGTGCGACGGAGGTGACGATCGCCGATCCCGACGGGGTCGTGCTGTCCTCGTCGGACCCGCGCCTGGTCGGCGAGCGAATCGACCTGGGCGACAGCCGCGTGCGCGAGGGACGCGGCTGGGTGGGCGACGTCGATGACGACGGCCATGAGGCGGTGGCCGGGCACGCGCCGATCCTCAACGACGACGGCGACCTCGTCGGACTTTCGATCGCCCAGCAGCGCTATCCGTCGAGCTGGGAACGCTTCACCAACGCCGCACCCGACCTAGCGCTGTTCCTCGGCGTCGGCGCTCTCCTCGGTGTCGCCGGCTCGTTGCTGCTGGCCCGGCTCATCAAGAGGCGAACGCGCGGCCTCGAACCCCACGAGATCGCCACGCTCGCGGACCATCGCGAGGCGCTCTTGCACAGCATCCGCGAGGGAGTCATCGCAGTCGGCACCGACGGCAAGGTCACGATGGTCAACGATGGCGCCCGGGAGCTGCTCGACCTGGGACCTGACGTCGTGGGGCGCCCGGTTTCCGAGCTGGAACTCGACCCGCAGGTCATGGACCTGCTGACCGCCGGCAACGACAGCCAGGACGCCGTGGTCCTCGTCGGCACCCGCGTGCTGGTCTTCAACCAGCGCTCGGCGTCGAGCCACGGCGAGGGCATCGGTACTGTCACGACGATGCGCGACCGGACCGAGCTCGTCTCGATGCAGAGCCAGCTGAGCTCAAACCTCTCGATCACCGACACGCTGCGCGCACAGACCCACGAGTTCGCCAACCAGCTGCACACGATCTCTGGGCTCGTGCAGCTGCAGGAGTACGACGAGGTCACCACCCTGGTGGGCACACTGACCCGGCGGCGGGCCGAGATCACCGACGAGGTGACGAGCCGCATCGCCGATCCCGCCGTTGCCGCGCTGCTGATCGCCAAGTCCAGCGTGGCCGCCGAGGCGGGCGTGTCTCTCACGCTGAACCCTGCGGCCCGGTTGCCGGGGCTCACGTCGGCGGAGTCGGCCGACCTCACGACCGTCGTCGGCAACCTTGTCGACAACGCGATCGATGCGTGCCGGACCGAGGCTTCCCCTCAGGTCACGGTCGACGTACGGGCAGACGACAATCGCCTCGTGCTGGAGGTGCGCGACAACGGGCCGGGGGTGCCAGAGGAGATGCGCGAAGCGATCTTCGTACGCGGGTTCTCGACCAAGCCCGAGGTGCTGGGTGGCCGCGGCATCGGCCTGCCGCTCGTGCAGCTGATCTGCACGCAGCGCGGCGGCAGCGTGGTGGTCGATCATGACGACGGCACGACGTTCCGAGTCGAGCTGCCTCTGAGCGAGCGCGTGTCATGATCAGCGTGCTGGTGGTCGACGACGACTTCATGGTCGCCGGGATCCACGCCAGATTCGTCGAGCAGACCGACGGCTTCACCGTCGTGGGCGCCGCCAGCAACGGCGAGGAGGCGCTCCGCCTCGTCAAGGAGCTGAGTCCCGACCTGATCCTGCTCGACGTGCACCTGCCTGACATGAGCGGTCTCGACGTGCTGCAGCGGCTGCGGGCAAGCGGAAATGTCGCAGGAGTCGTGATGGTCACCGCGAATCGTGATGCCGATGTCGTCCGTGCGGCGCTGCACGGCGGCGCGATGCAGTATCTCGTCAAGCCGTTCGAGTACCCCGACCTCGCGGCTCGCCTGATGCGCGTACGCGACACCTTGGCCCTGCTGGAGCAGGGCGATGCCGACCAGGAGTCGATAGACCGGGCGTTCGGCACCGCTCAGCCTGCTGACCAGCCGCTGCCGAAGGGCCTCAGCCACGAGACGGCCGACCTGGTCGGCGCCGCGCTGGCGGAGGCTGGCGAGCTGTCAGCGACCGAGTGCGGCGAGCGGGTTGGCATCTCGCGGGTCAGTGCCCGCCGCTATCTGGAGTTCTTCGTCGACGACGGCCGCGCTGTCGTACGCCTCAACTACGGCAACGCCGGACGGCCCGAACGCCGCTACAGCTCGTCGCTCGACAAGCGATAGCGGCGCTCAGACATGCGCGACTAGGCGGGAGCCGACTCGAGCGCGTCAGGCTCGGTCATGTCGGTCATGGGCTTCGGCCGGAGGAAGACACCGCCGACGACCGCGGCAAGCAGAGCCGCAATCGCTCCGGCTGCGAAGGCCAGCTGCAACCCACCGTTGAGCGCCTCGACCGCTGACGTGCCGTCGGCGAGCAGGCTCTCGGTCCGAGCCGTGGAGATGCTGACCAGCACCGCCAGCCCGAGAGCGCCGCCCATCATGAACGAGGTGTTGACCACCCCGGAGGCCAGCCCGGCCTCATGCGGCTCCACGTCACCCATCGCGGCGAGCAGCACCGGGTTGAAGGCAATGCCGGCACCGGCGCCGAGCAGGATCATCGACGGCAGCACGTGAACCACGAAGCTGCCGTCCACCGGCGCCTGCGAGAACAGGCCGAGGCTCACGGCGGCCATCAGCAGCCCCACGGTGAGCGGAGGCCGGATGCCGAATCGCATGACCAGCTTGTCCGACACGCGCAGCGAGCAGTAGGCCATCACCACGCTCGTCGGGATGAAGGCCAGGCCGACATCGAGCGCGTCGTAGTGCAGGACCTTCTGCAAATAGATCGCCGCCAGGAAGAACCAGGCGAACATCGCGGCCGCCCAGAGCACGCCGACGATCTGCGAGATCGAGACGTTGCGATGGGCGAAGAGGCGCAGTGGCACCAGCGGGTTGGCAATCCGAGCCTCGCGGACGATGAAGGCCACCATCAGCGCGAGCCCACCGCCAAGCAGAACCAGCGTACGAGCGGACATCCAGCCGGCCTCGTTGCCACCGACGATCGCGTAGACGCTGAGCATCAGCGCCGCGGTCACCATCACCGCACCGGCGATGTCGAGACGGGACTTCTCGACCACGACGTCGTCGGCAGGCAGGATGCGCTGGGCGGCAAGCCACACGGCAACGCCGATGGGCACATTGACCAGGAAGATCCAGTTCCAGGAGAACAGGCCGGTCAGGACCCCGCCGAGGAGGACACCCACGGCGCCGCCACCCGACATCACGAAACCGAAGACTCCCATGGCCTTGGCCCGCTCACCGGGCTCGGTGAAGAGCCCCATGATCAGCGCCAGCGCGACCGCCGAGACGGCGGCGCCGCCGAGTCCCTGGATCGCGCGGCCCACGACGAGCATCTCGGCGGACGGGGCGAGCCCGCAGCCGACTGATGCAACGGTGAAGGCCACGACGCCGACCAGGAACACGCGCTTGTTGCCGAGCAGGTCGCCGAAGCGGCCGGAGAGCAGGAGGAACCCGCCGAATGTCAGCAGATAGGCGTTGACGACCCAGGCGAGAGCGGCCTGCGAGAAGCCCAGATCGGTCTGGATGGAGGGCAGGGCGACGTTGACGATGCTCGAGTCGAGCACGATCATCAGGTCGCCGAGGCAGAGAACGTAGAGGGCGAGCCAGCGGCTCTTCACGTCAGGCATGGGTTGGTCTCCTCGGTCGTGTTGGGTGCTTTCACCAACACCACGAACGCTAGACGCCGGATACGACAGGTTCTCCGAAAAAAGATCGAGAAGTTTGGGTCAGCCTCACTCCGTCCGCTCCGCTCCAGTCAGACTGGGCTGACAGACCTCAACAGACGCAGCGAAGAATCGACGATCCGTGCACGGTCGGGCCAGTACCCGCGCCAGCTCGGCGCCTCCAGCATCCGGCGATCGATGTCGTCGCACCACGACTCGTCGGGTAGGGCACCCATGGACAGCGCTGCCAGCCGGGAAGCGGCCAAGGACTCGACGTCCAGGCGCTCGTCCCACGCGGAAGCCATCTCCGGCGACATCAGCGGCGGCCGATCCGGCTCGGTTCTCAGCGCATCGGCGAGCCTGTCAGCCTCGGCGACAACGTCACCGCTCCGAGCACGGCCGGCCGCAGCGAGAACCGATTCGACGACAGCCGACGGCTCATCTTGAAGGCTCCTCAGGTCCACCCCGTCGGGGTGCCACTCGTCGAAGCGTCGCTGCCACCAGTCATGCACCAGCCATCCGGCAATCGCCACCGCAGCTGTTGCCACCGCGGCGACACCGTACGGCCACTCGCGACGAGCGACTCCAAGGCAGATGAAGGACACCGAGAGCACACCGCTTCCGATGGCCGTGTCCCGGAGTTGACAAGGCGGAGGCGCGTGCACGGCGTGACTCTATCCGTCTCTCAGTTGGGCCCGGGGGCTGCGGCGGTATGCCGAGACCGTCGGATCATCGGTGATCCAGAACCGCCATGGCACGTCGGCCGCCTTGGAGACGCCGACACGGGGACCGGCACTGATCGCGGGAGACGTCGTCGGCCGCTCCCCCAGACGTACGCCGTCGGCAGCGAGCAGATCAGTGCCGAGGTCGTCGAGCGACAGGTCGAGGGCTCGCGTCAGGTTGCCGGGGCCTCGCGCTAGGGCCACGTCCTTGACCCCCGGCCTCCGCCTGCGCGCGATCTCGATGCCGTCGACGACCTCGCCGGCACGGATCAGCACGGCCGCCGCCTCTTCGCTGGGCCCGGTGACGACGTTGGCGCAGAAATGCATCCCGTACGACCGGTAGACGTACAGCCGCCACGGATCGCCGTACATGATCTCGGAACGTGGCGTGCGGGTGTAGGCGTGCGACGCCGGGTCGTTGATGCCGCCGTACGCCTCGACCTCCGTGATACGGAGCGCCACGCCATGCCCGTGCAGCACACGGCCGAGCAGACCGCGGGCGTGCGTGGCGACGGCGCTCTCAGTCACGGCGTCAGCGTAACGAGAGCCTCTCGGGCCGAGCCAACCGCCGTCAGGCCGGATCTGCCGTGCTTGCCATGCGATCTCGCACTGCCGGGGCGAACGGGCTCCACAGGAACCAGGTCGGGAACTCCCTCGTCAACCGCGGAATCCCCTCGAGGGCGACGGTTCCGGTGGCGCGCGCCTCGCGCAAGGTCGTCAGACCCGAGAAGACCCGCATCAGCGCGACGGGTTCGGTGCGGACGGTGACATCGGAGTCGAAGCCGGGGTGGTCGGTGCACACCGAGGACTCATGCCGATCGAGGAGCAACCACAGTCGAAGCGGCTCCGCCCCGCGATAGTCGAACTCGATCACCACACGCTGGGCCGGGAGTCGCTCGGGATCGAGGCGGCGGGACATCCACCAGGTCAACGTGACCGGGTCGACCTCGCGCGGCTCGGGCTCGGAGAACATCCACTTCACCGCCCACTCGCCGAACGCCATGACGACGCCCTCGAGGTCGCGTCCCGCCGGCGTCAGCTGGTACTCATGCCCCCGCCCACCCGGGATCGGCACCCGGTCGAGCACGCCCTTGTGCTCGAGGTGCCGCAGCCGCTGCATCAACAGCGTGCGAGAGATGCCCGGCAGGCCACGATCGATGTCGTTGAAGCGCCGGCTCCCGAGCACGAGCTCGCGGACGATCAGGGGTGTCCACCTGTCCGCCAGCACGCTGCTCGCCAAGGCGACTGGGCAGTACTGCCCGTAGTCACGCATGGCTCAAGGGTAGCCGCGATCTGCTGCCGCCGCGGTACAGAATTCGTACCGGTTAGGTGCAGATCCTGCACTGGTTTGGGGGCTGTCGGTCGATTGAACTGGTGAGAGAACCATCCACCAGTCAGGAGTCAGTCATGTCCATCACGTTTGATCCCGTCCAGTTCAAGAGCACCACCCGAGCCCAGTGGGAGAACGCCGCCGAGGCGTGGCACCGCTGGGACCCGACCATCGAGTCGTGGCTCGGGTCGGCCACCGAGGTCATGCTCGACGATGCCGGTGTCACAACCGGGACTCGCGTCCTCGACGTCGCCGCAGGAGCCGGGGGCCAGACACTGGCCGCGGCTCACCGGGCCGGGCCGAGCGGCGAGGTCCTCGCCACCGACATCTCACCGGCGATCCTGGAGTACGCCCGACAGGCGGCGCAGGACGCCGGGTTGTCGAACGTCAAGACACTGGAGGCGGACGGCGAGGACCTCTCGGCCGTTGAAGAGGGCGCTTATGACTGCGCCATCTCCCGTGTCGGGTTGATCTACTTCCCCGACCAGCCGGCCGCTCTTGCCGAGATGTGCCGCGCCCTCCGTCCCGGCGGTCGCGTCTCTGCGGTCGTCTACTCGACGCCGGACCGCAACACCTTCTTCTCGATCCCTGTGGGCATCATCCGACGGCGTGCCGAGCTGCCGCCGCCCGCGCCGGGCCAACCGGGACCTTTCAGCCTGGGCTCCCCCGGCGTCGCCGAGGCGCTCTTCGCGAAGGCCGGCCTGACCGACATCACGGTCACCGCGGTGCCGTCGCCCGTCCGGATGCGCAGCGCCGCAGAGTGCGTCCAGTTCGAGCGCGAGTCTTTCGGCGCCTTGCACCAGATGCTGTCAGGCGTGGACGAGAGCGAGCGTGAAGGCGTGTGGGCCGAGATCACCGACCAGCTGACCCAGTTCGAGGGCCCGGACGGGTTCGAGGGCCCGTGCGAGATGCTCGTGGTCACCGGCACCTGGTAGCCGCCACGATGGGTCGCCCGGATCAGCCGTGCCGGGCGACCCGCGCACGCAGCTCGGCGAGCTGCTCGGCCACCCGGGCCGGCGCGGTGCCGCCGCGGGAGTCACGAGAGGCCAGCGACCCCTCGACCGTCAGCACCTCACGCACCTGCGGCGTCAGCGTCGGCGAGATCTCCGCGAAGTCGTCGTCCGTGAGGTCCCACAGCTCGATGCCGCGCTGCTCGCACACCTGCACGCATGCGCCGGAGATCTCATGGGCGTCGCGGAACGGCACGCCCTGGCGTACGAGCCACTCGGCGATGTCAGTCGCAAGTGCGAATCCCTGCGGCGCCAGCGACTCCAGGCGCTCGGTGTGGAACGTCAGCGTCGCGATCATCCCGGTGAACGCCGGCAGCAGGACCTCGAGCGTGTCGATCGAGTCGAACACCGGCTCCTTGTCCTCCTGGAGATCGCGGTTGTACGCCAGCGGGAGCGCCTTGAGGGTCGCGAGGAGCCCGGTGAGGTTGCCGATCAGGCGTCCGGACTTGCCGCGGGCGAGCTCGGCGATGTCGGGGTTCTTCTTCTGCGGCATGATGCTCGACCCGGTCGAGTAGCCGTCGTGCAGGGTGACGAAGCCGAACTCCTTGGTGTTCCAGAGGATGATCTCCTCGGCAAGGCGGGACACGTCGATGCCGATCTGCGCCGTCACGAACGCGAACTCGGCGACGAAGTCGCGAGCCGCGGTCCCGTCGATCGAGTTGGCGGTCGAGCCGCTGAACCCGAGATCGGCGGCGACCTTCTCGGGGTCGAGGCCCAACGAGGATCCCGCGAGCGCACCGGAACCGTAGGGCGAGTCAGCGCCGACCCGGGCATCCCAGTCGGCGAGCCGCTCGAGGTCACGTACCAGCGGCCAGGCGTGTGCCAGCAGGTGGTGCGACAGCAGCACCGGTTGGGCGTGCTGCAGGTGCGTACGACCGGGCATGGCCACACCCAGGTGATGCTCAGCCTGAATGGCCAGCGTCTCGGCCAGATCGCGGACCAGTCGACTGATCGACCTGCCGTGGTCCCGGAGGTACATCTTGAACAGTGTCGCCACCTGGTCGTTGCGTGAGCGGCCGGCGCGCAGCCGCCCGCCGAGCTCCGGGCCGAGTCGTTCGACCAGGCCACGCTCGAGGGCCGTGTGCACGTCCTCGTCGTCGGGGCCGGCCGTGAACGAGCCAGACTCGACGTCGGCCGCGAGCGCGTCGATCCCGGCGATCAGCGCCGTCAGGTCGTCACGGCTCAGCAGGCCAGCGGCCTGCAGCACCATGGCGTGCGCGCGGGAGCCGGCGAGGTCGTACGGGGCGAGCCGCCAGTCGAAGTGCGTCGAACGCGAGAGCTCGACGAGCTCGGGCGACGGGCCGGACGCGAAGCGGCCACCCCAGAGGCTCATCCCCTCGCTCGACTGAGTTTCGGGGGTCTCGCTCACGTGGGCTCCTTCTGGGTGGATACGGCCAGGGCGGTGAACTTCTCCGCGACGGCCTTGCCGCCGGCGGGCTCACGGCAGATCAGCATGACGGTGTCGTCACCGGCGATCGTGCCGAGCAGGTCGTGCTGCGAGGCATGGTCGATCGCCGAGGCGAGGTATTGGGCGGCACCCGGCGGGGTGCGCAGCACGACGAGGTTGGCCGAGCCCTCGGCGGTGACCAGGAGCTCGCGGAGTATGCGGGCGAGCCGGGCATTGGCCGATGCGCTGTCGGGGGCCGGTCGCGGGGTACGGTCGCCGCCCTCGGCCGGCACGGCGTAGACCAGTCCACCATCGGGGTGCCTCACGCGTACGGCGTCGAGCTCCACCAGGTCACGCGAGATCGTCGAAGGTGTCGCGTTGACGCCGTGCGAGTCCAGCAGCTCCGCGAGGTCGCCCTGCGAGCGCACGAGCTGGTGGCCGAGCAGCTCGACGATGAGCTGCTGACGGGCAGCCTTGGTCGGCGGGATGGTCATGCCGCCGCCTGAGCCTTGTCGAGCAGCCAGACGAGCAGGGCCTTCTGGGCGTGCAGGCGGTTCTCGGCTTCATCCCAGACGACGCTCTGCGGGCCGTCGAGGACCTCCGACGAGATCTCCAGGCCGCGATAGGCCGGCAGGCAGTGCAGCACGATCGCGTCCGGTGCTGCGCCGGCCAGGGATTCGGACGTGATCGCGAAGTCACCGAACAGCGCGAGGCGGGCTTCCTTCTCGGCCTCCTGACCCATCGAGATCCACGTGTCGGTGATGACGACGTCAGCGCCGGAGATCGCGGCCTTGGGATCGTCGGTCACGACCACCGAGCCCCCGGTCTCCCCCGCGATCTTCTCTGCATCGCCGACGATCGCCGGATCGGGCTGGTAGCCGGCCGGAGCGCCGATGCGTACGTGCATACCGGCGGTGGCCCCGCCCAGCAGGTAGGAGTGGCCCATGTTGTTGGCGCCGTCGCCGAGGTAGGCGACGGTCAGGCCGGCCAGCGATCCCTTGTGCTCGATGACGGTCTGCCAGTCCGCGAGGATCTGGCACGGGTGGAACTCGTCGCTGAGCGCGTTGATGACGGGCACGCCGGCGTTGGCGGCCATCTCGTCGAGTCCCGCCTGGGCGTACGTCCGCCAGACGATCGCGCTGGTCATGCGGCCCAGGACGCGGGCGGTGTCGGCGACCGACTCGCCGCGCGCGCCCTGCGTCGTGGCCTTGTCGATGATCAACGGACTGCCGCCGAGATCGGCGATCCCGACGGCGAACGAGACGCGCGTGCGGGTGGAGGCCTTGTCGAACATCACGGCAACCGTCTGCGGGCCGGCGAGCGGCTTGCGCGCGTAGGGATCGGCCTTGATCTCGGCGGCAAGGGCCAGCACCTCTGCCTGCTCGGTCGGGCTGAGGTCGTCGTCACGCAAGAAGTGCCGGAGGGTCATGAGGTCACCTCGTCGAGAATCTGCCGCAGCACCGCCACAGCACCCTCGGCCTGGTCCGGCGTCAGGATCAGCGGCGGTGCAAGGCGCAGGCGCGTCGGGGTGGCGTTGTTGATGATGAGCCCGGCGGCGAGCGCGGCCTTCTGCACGTCGGCGGTCACCGGTTGGGTGAGCACGATGCCCACGAGGAGTCCGCGACCGCTCGTCCCGGCCACCAACGGGTGGTCCGCCAGCCCATCGCGGAAGACGTCGCCGACCTTGAGGGCGTTGTCGAGCAGGCCGTCTGACTCGATCGTGCTGATGACGGCGAGCGCAGCCGCCGTGGCGACCGGGTTGCCGCCGAACGTCGTACCGTGATTGCCCGGTTGCAGAAGCGTCCCGGCGCCGCCGAGCGCGATGCAGGCACCGATCGGGATGCCACCGCCGAGACCCTTGGCGACGGTGATGAGGTCGGGCACGATTCCGGACTCGGCGTGCGCGAACCAGGCTCCGGTGCGGCCGATGCCGGTCTGCACCTCGTCGATCCACAACAAGGCACCGTGCCGCGACGTGATGTCCCGTGCAGCCTGCAGATAGCCGTCGGGCGGCACGACCACGCCGGCCTCGCCCTGGATCGGCTCGACGAGCACGGCTGCGACGGTGTCGTCGACCGCCGCCTCGAGCGCCGCCGTGTCGCCGTACGGAACCCAGCTGACGTCACCCGGCAGCGGCTCGAACGGCGCGCGGTAGGCCTCCTTGGAGGTCAGCGCCAGCGCACCCATCGTGCGGCCGTGGAACGATCCCTCGGCGACGACGATCCGCGTGCGCCCCGTGCGGCGGGTGGCCTTGAATGCGGCCTCGTTGGCCTCGGTGCCGGAGTTGGTGAAAAAAACCCTGCCCTCGTGGCCGACGAGGTCGAGCAGCTTCTCAGCGAGCTCGACCTGCGGCTTGGAGGTGAAGAAGTTGGATATGTGGCCCAGCGTGCCGAGCTGCTGCGTCACGGCGTCGAGGATCGCCGGGTGGGCGTGGCCCAGCGCATTCACGGCGATGCCACCGAGCAGGTCGAGGTACTTGGTCCCGTCGGCGTCCCAGACGTACGCACCCTCACCGCGGACGAGCACGCCCTGAGGTGTGCCGAACGTGTTCATGACCGCGCCCTGGTAGCGCTCGGTCCAGTCACCCACGGTCATGCTTTCTTGCCCTCTCCCTTGGTGTCGCCCTTGCCGTCCTTGGTGACGCTCGTCGCGTAGAGCGCCGTACGGATGCGGGTCTCGGCGCCTGGGACGACCTGGGTGCCGACGCCCTCGTCGGTGAAGATCTCGAGCAGCACGGCGTGCGGCTCGCGACCGTCGATCACGGTCGCACGGCGGACGCCCTCCTGGACGGCCTTGAGGCACGCCGTCATCTTCGGGATCATGCCGGTCGACAGCTCCGGGATGATCTCCGCGAGCGACTCGGGACTGATCTCACCGATGACGTCCGAGCTGTTGGGCCAGTCGGCGTAGAGACCCTCGACGTCGGTGAGGACCAGCAGCTTCTCGGCGTCGAGCGCCACGGCCAGCGCGGCGGCAGCGGTGTCGGCGTTGACGTTGTGGACCTGGCCGTCTGCATCGGGCGCGACTGTCGAGACGACGGGAATCCGGCCGGCCTCGATCAGGTCCTGCACGGCCTCGGGGCGTACGCCGACGACCTCGCCGACCAGGCCGATGTCCGTCTCGACGCCGTCGATCAACGGCATGGTCTTCTCGGCGGTGAAGAGGCCGCCGTCCTCGCCGGAGAGCCCGACCGCCAGGTCACCGTGCTGGTTGAGCAGGCCGACCAGCTCGCGGCCCACCTGGCCGGTCAGCACCATGCGTACGACGTCCATCGTCTCGGGAGTCGTGACCCGCAGTCCCCCGCGGAACTCCGACTCGATGCCGAGCTTGTCGAGCATCGCGCTGATCTGCGGCCCGCCGCCGTGCACGACGACAGGCTTGAACCCGGCCATCCGCAGGAACACGATGTCCTCGGCGAAGGCGTGCTTGAGCGCGTCGTCGGTCATGGCGTTGCCGCCGTACTTCACCACGACGACCTTGCCGTGGTACTTCTTCAGCCACGGCAGGGCCTGGGCGAGTGTGGCGGCCTTGTCGGTCGCCTTCTTCCAGTCCTCGGGCTGCCACTCGTCGAGAGTGTTGTCTGTCGCATCATTCATGAGGAGTAGGCCGAGTTCTCGTGGACGTAGGCCTGCGTGAGGTCGTTGGTCCAGATGGTGCCCGTTGCCGAGCCTGACTTGAGGTCGATCGTGACCGAGACCGCGCGCTGGGAGAGGTCGATCGAGTCGGGTGACTCCCCCGGTCCGCTCGTGCGGCACACCCACACGCCGTTGAGCGCGACATCGAGGTCGGCCGGGTCGAACGCGGCCTGCGTCGTGCCGACGGAGGCGAGGATGCGCCCCCAATTGGGGTCCTTGCCGTAGATCGCGCACTTGAACAGGTTGCTCCGAGCGACCGAACGACCCACCTCGAGGGCATCGTCGAGCGTCGCGGCGTTGACGACCTCGATCGTGATCTCGTGGTCGGCGCCCTCGGCATCGGCGAGCAGCTGCGTCGCGAGGTCCAGGCAGACTGTCGTGACGGCGTCAGTGAAGGCCTCCACGTCAGGCGCCACGCCTGAGGCGCCGCTCGCCATCAGCAGCACGGTGTCATTGGTGGACTGGCAGCCGTCGGAGTCGAGCCGGTCGAACGACTGCGCGGTCGCAGCACGCAGGGCCGCGTCGGCGGTCGCCGCGTCGACGTCGGCGTCGGTCGTGATGACGACGAGCATCGTCGCGAGGGCGGGCGCCAGCATGCCGGCCCCCTTGGCCATACCGCCGACGGTCCAGCCGTCGCCGTGGGCCACGGCCTCCTTGGACACCGTGTCGGTCGTCATGATCGCGGTGGCTGCCGCGTGACCTCCATCGGGACTGAGCCCGTCGACCGCAGAGCGTACGCCCGACAGCAGGGCGTCGCGGTCGTTGAGCAGCCCGATCAGGCCGGTCGAGCACACCTGGACGTCGATCGCGCCGACGCCGAGTGACTTTGCGACCGCCTCGGCGGTCTGGTGGGTCGTGGTGAAGCCCTCGGGTCCGGTGTAGCAGTTGGCGCCGCCGGAGTTGATGGCCACCGCCACCGCGGACCCGCCCTTGATCGCCTCTTCGCTCCAGAGCACGGGGTTGGCCTTGCAGCGGTTGCTCGTGTAGACCGCGGCAGCAGCCTTGGACGGACCGGTGTTGACCACGACGGCGACATCGGGTGCGCCGGTGGACTTGAGCCCGGCGGAGACGCCGGCTGCGGTGAATCCCCTGGCTGCGGTCACGCTCACGGTGCAACCCCGATCGTGGTGAGGCCGGCTGTCTCAGGCAGGCCGAGGGCGATGTTCATCGACTGGATCGCGCCGCCTGCAGTGCCCTTGGCGAGGTTGTCCATGGCACCGATCGCGATGACCTTGCGGGCCCTCGGGTCGAGCGTCGCCTGGACGTGCAGCATGTTGGCCCCCAGAACCGCCTTGGTCTGCGGCCACTGGCCCTCGGGCAGCACGTGGATGAAGGGTTCGTCGGCGTATGCCTTGACGTATGCCGCGCGTACGTCCTCGGCCGTGACACCGTCGAGCGCGGGCGCGGACACCGTGGCGAGGATGCCGCGCGACATCGGCGCCAGGATCGGGGTGAAGGACACCGTCGGGCGGGTGCCGGCGACGAGCTCGAGATTCTGCTCGATCTCCGGGGTGTGCCGGTGCACGCCGCCGACGCCGTAGGCGCTGGCCTGGCCCATCATCTCCGAGCCCAGCAGGTGCGGCTTGAGCGACTTGCCGGCACCGGAGGCTCCGGTCGGAGCCACCACCGTGATGTCCGGGGCGATGAGTCCAGCGGCGAGTGCCGGCATGATCGTGAGCGTCGACGCGGTCGGGAAGCAGCCCGGCACTGCGATGCGCTTGGCCCCGGCGAGGACGTCACGCTGTCCGGGCAGCTCCGGCAGGCCATAGGGCCACGTGCCGGCGTGATCCCCGCCGTAGAACGTCTCCCAGTCGTCCGCGCTCTGCAGGCGGAAGTCCGCACCGCAGTCGATGACGAGCGTCTCGTCGCCCAGCTGAGCGGCGATCGCCGCCGACGTACCGTGAGGCAGCCCGAGGAACACGACGTCGTGGCCGGCGAGGGTCTCGGCGGTCGTGGGCTCGAGCACCCGGTCGGCGAGCGGCACCAGGTGTGGCTGGTGCTGCCCCAGCGTGCTGCCTGCACTCGACGCCGCGGTCAGGGCGCCGATCTCGACATTCGGGTGTGCCAACAGCGTGCGCAGGACCTCGCCGCCGACATATCCGCTCGCGCCGGCGACGGCTGCGGTGATCGTGGTCATCTCTCCACCTTTGCAGAGTTGTGGTCAGTCGGTCAGGTACGTCTCGGCCCTCAGTCGGTGCCGAACTCCATGGCAGCGGCGTCGAGCGCGAGCTCCTCGTCGCTGACGACGGCCGGGTTGGCCTCGATCCGCGTCGCGCCGCCCGCGGGCAGGTCACCGAAGAGCGTGCCGTGCTCGACGAGCACCTGGCCCTGGTCGAGCGGCTGGGCCGCGTACAGCTCGAGCATCGCGCGGGAGTCGGCGATGTCGAGGTTGCGCATCGTCAGCTGACCGATGCGGTCCGTCGGCCCGAACACCGCGTTCTCGGTGCGTTCCATCGAGAGCTTCTCGGGGTGGTAGGAGAACGTCGAGCCCTGGGTGTCGAGGATCGAGTAGTCCTCTCCCCTCCGCAGGCGTACCGTCACGTCACCCGTCACGACCGAGGCGATCCAGCGCTGGACGGACTCGCGCAGCATCATCGCCTGCGGGTCGAGCCACCGGCCCTCGTACATCAGTCGACCCAGACGGCGCCCGTGCTGATGGAAGTTGGCGATCGTGTCCTCGTTGTGGATCGCGTTGACGAGCCGTTCGTACGCGATGTGCAGCAGCGCCATGCCCGGCGCCTCGTAGATGCCCCGGCTCTTGGCCTCGATGATGCGGTTCTCGATCTGGTCGGACATGCCGAGGCCGTGGCGACCACCGATCGTGTTGGCCTCGTGGACGAGGGCGACCGGGTCACCGTCGAATGTCGAGCCGTTGATCGCGACCGGACGGCCGGCTTCGAACGAGATCGTGACGTCCTCAGGTGCGATCTCGACCTCGGGGTCCCAGAACTTGACGCCCATGATCGGTTCGACGGACTCCAGCGAGGTGTCGAGGTGCTCGAGGGTCTTGGCCTCGTGGGTCGCGCCCCAGATGTTGGCGTCGGTCGAGTACGCCTTCTCCTGGCTGTCCCGGTAGGGCAGGTTGCGCTCGGTGAGCCACTGGCTCATCTCATGGCGGCCGCCCAGCTCGTGCACGAAGTCGGCGTCGAGCCACGGCTTGTAGATGCGCAGCTCGGGGTTCGCGAGGAGTCCATAGCGGTAGAACCGCTCGATGTCGTTGCCCTTGAACGTCGAGCCGTCGCCCCAGATGTCGACCCCGTCCTCATGCATCGCGCGCACGAGGAGGGTGCCGGTGACCGCCCGGCCGAGCGGCGTCGTGTTGAAGTAGGTCCGGCCGGCCGACCGGATGTGGAAGGCGCCACAGGCCAGCGCGGCCAGCCCCTCGTCGACGAGCGGTCGCTTGCAGTCGATCGAGCGCGCGAGCTCGGCGCCGTACTGCATCGCACGACCGGGGATCCCGGCGATGTCGGGCTCGTCGTACTGGCCGATGTCGGCGGTGTAGGTGCATGGGATCGCACCCTTGTCGCGCATCCACGCGACGGCTACCGAGGTGTCGAGGCCGCCGGAGAACGCGATTCCGACACGTTCGCCGACGGGAAGGTTGGTGAGGACTTTGGACATGCCTCACATTCTTGCACACTTCTGCAATTTCTTGCATTCGGGGTGGAGTCGTTGAATTCCAACGGTGCGGCCGTCCGCGGCCCCTAGGATGCAAGCCATGCGGATCCTCCTGCGAGCGCTGGCGCTCCTTGTCGCTGCGGGAGTCCTGTTCATCCCCGCATTGGCTTCGCTGGTGCCGACCGACTCGACCACCGTCGGCCCCGATCCCGTACGCATCTCGGACTACACCGCCGACTACGTCGTGACCGCCGACGGCGATCTGGTTGCCAAGGAGCAGATCACCGCCGAGTTCCCTGGCGGACGACACGGCATCTTCCGGTTCTGGCCTCTCGCGGACCCGTCCGACAGAAATGTGCGGCTCATCCCCGAGGACGTCACGGTGCAGCTCGACGGCGGCAGCGTGCCGTTCGACATGCAGTGGCAAAAAGGACGGCAGTTCCGCGTCGCCAAGATCGGCGACCCCGACTCGTTCGTCTCGCCGGGCACGCACGTCTACACCATCACGTACCGCGTCGCCGGAGCACTGGCACCGACGACAGCCGGTCCCGGCACGTTCGCGTCGTCGAGCTGGACCGACAAGCAACCGGCCCAGTCGGTGTTCTACTGGAACGTCGTCGGGCAGGGCTGGCAGATGGACATCGACAAGTCCACGGTCAACATCACGCTGCCCGCGGACTCCGGCAAGGTGCAGTGCACCTCGAGCTTCGACGGCACGGGCACGTGCGACATCGCTGGGGCCGGCACCGACAAGGTCACCGTCAAGACCGGTCCCCTGTCGCCTCGCACCCCGGTGACGGTGCGCATCGGACTCCCGATCGAGACACCCGACCGGGTCACCGTGCCCTGGCCGGTCGCCGCCGACCGGGCACTCGGCACGAGCACCAGCACACTCGGCGTCATCCTGGCGATCACGCTCGGCGCGATGGCGCTCGGTTACTACCTCGACCGGCGTTCACGGGAGGACGCACCCGGCTCTCCGGTCATGTTCGAGCCGCCGCCCGGGCTCGGTCCGGTCCAAACGGCATACGTCACGACCGAGACCACGCCCAGCCGTTCGCTCGTGGCGACCCTGCTCTACCAAGCGGAGCAGGGCCTCACGACGCTGACCGACAACGGCGGCAAGTCGTGGACCATCACCGGCGTCGGCGACGCGGCAGCGTGGGCCAAGACCGACGACGTGACCCGGTTCGTCGGCGAGGCGCTCGGCGTCACCCAGCCCGGTTCGCAGTTCAAGTCGAGCCCTGGCTCCGTGACCTCGGGACAGAAGCTGCAGTCGGTGCGGAACGCGCTGCCGGCGACGGCCAGCGCCTGGGCCGACGGTATCGGCGCGCAGCGCAGAGTCAGCTCCGAGACCCTCGCCCGCCTTCTTGTCGCGATCGCCACGGTGGTGCTCTTCGCCGTGGCGATCTTCTTCCACCCTCCGGTCTCGATGTACCTGCTGCCGATCGCCGGATTCATCATCGGCGGTATCGGTCTCTGGAGCTCCGGTGTCGGCAAGCGCCGTACGACCCTCGGACGCGATCTGTGGTCGCGTGCGGCTGGCTTCAAGCGACTGCTCTCGACCGACTCGGCACAGGACCGCTTCGACTTCAGTGGCAAGAAGGACCTCTACACCGCCTTCATCCCGTACGCCGTCGCGTTCGACTGTGCCGACCGTTGGGCTCGCAAGTACCAGCTCGCCACAGGATCCGAGCCGCCGGTGCCGACCTGGTACGGCAACTCGTCGACCACGACCACGGGTCACAGCTTCTTCGGCAGCAACGATGCCTTCTCCGGATTCGAATCGTCGCTGGCCTCCTCGATCAGCGCCTACTCGGCCACGCAGTCCTCGTCATCGTCAGGTGGCGGTGGAGGCGGCGGTGGCGGAGGAGGCGGTGGCGGAGGAGGCGGCGGTGGCGGTTCCTGGTAGCCCTGCACCACTCACTTCACTCAACGAGGAGCTCTCATGCTGTGGATCATCCTGGCGGTCGTAGCCGCGCTGGCGTTGTTCACCATCTACGCCTTCAACCGCCTGCGTCGCGTCGACATCGGCGCCCAGGAGGCGCTCGGCGGGATCGACGTCCAGCTGACCCGACGTGCCGACCTCATCCCCAACCTGGTCAACACCGTCAAGGGCTACGCGCAGCACGAGAAGGGGGTCTTCGAGGCGGTCACCGAGGCACGCGCCGGCGCTGCGGCAGCGGCCAAGAGCGGCTCGGTCCACGAGAAGGCTGCGGCCCAGGCCAAGCTCGACAAGGCGATCATCGACGTCCTCGCCGTCGCCGAGGCGTACCCAGACCTCAAGGCCTCGGCCAACTTCCAGTCGCTGCAGGCCGAGCTCGCCGACACCGAGAACAAGATCTCGTTCGCCCGCCAGTACTACAACGACGCCGTCGCCAAGCTCAACAGCCTCGTGCGTACGATCCCCTGGCTGCTGTTCACCGGCATCGCCGGAGTGCACGCCCGCGAGTTCTATGACGCCCCCGAGGGCCAGGAGACCCCGCCCACCGTCACCTTCTGACCCTCTCGCCCCCTTACGCTGACGGGTCAGTTATTGCCCGGTGACGGGTCACTTCTTGCTCGCGCATCGCGCCACAAGTGACCCGTCACCAGGCCAAAAGTGACCCGTCACCGGGCCAAAAGTGACCCGTCACCGGGGCACAAGTGACCCCTCACCGGGGCACAAGTGACCCCTCAGCGGGGGTGGGTCAGGTGCGCAGGACGGCGCCGAGTGAACCGGCGGCGGTGACAGCGGACTCGCGCGCGGCCTTGATCTCGTCGTCAGTCAGAGTGCGGTCCGGGGCACGCAGGCGCAGCGCGAACGCCAGCGACTTCTTGCCCTCGGGCACCTGGTCGCCGGAGTAGACGTCGAACAGCCGGACGGACTCGATCAGCGGGCTCGCCCCGGACAGCGCGGCCTGCAGCGATGCTGCCGGCACCCCGCTGTCCACGATCAGCGCGAGATCTTCCTTGGCCACGGGGAAGGACGAGAACTCCGGACGAGGCCCGATCTCCGGGGACGCCTCGATCAGCGCGTCGAGGTCGACCTCGGCTGCCACGACGCGTCGCGGGAGCCCGTACGCCTTGAGGACGCGCGGGTGCAGCTCGCCGGCGTGACCGATCGGTACGCCGTCGAGCACGATCGCAGCGCATCGGCCCGGGTGCCACGGCATGACCTGCGCCTGCTGCACCTCGATCCCGACATGCAGCTCGTCGGCGAGGTGCTGCACCACCGCGACCGCATCGGCCCACGAGGCCTGGCGCCCGGCACCGGCCCACCCCGTGCGTACGCGCTCGCCGCTCATGACCAGGCCCACATGGTGCGGCTGGTCGGGCAGCGCCGCAGCGAAGGCAGCGATCTCGTCGTCCGAGGGACGGCGATCGACGCCGTAGATCGGCGCCTCGGCCTCGTCTGACTTGGGCAGGAACACCCGGCCGGTCTCGACGATGTGGACGTCGGAGTGACCGCGGCCGATGTTGAGCACGAGGCTCTTGAGCAAGCCCGTGAGCAAGGTCGTCGTCAGGCCCGGTTCCTCGGCCGACAGCGGGTTCTCCAGGAGGACCTGGCTGCGACGGACGTCATCGGCAGGCAGGCCGAGACGGTCGAAGTCGGCTGGACCCGCGAACGGGAACGTCTTGACCTCGACCAGGCCGTCGCCCGCGAGGACGGTGCCGGAGCGGCGTCGCAGCTTCTGCGCGACGGTCAGGCCACGGCCGGCCGGAGCTGTCGGCAGGATCGACGGGACCTTGTCGTAGCCGACGACACGCAGCACCTCTTCGACGAGGTCGTTGGGATCGTTGAGGTCGAACCGCCAGCTCGGCGGCGTGGCGACCAGCGACTCGTGATCGAGGGTCACCTCGCAGCCGTTGCCCTCGAGCGCCTCCACCACAGCGGCTGCGTCGATGTCGACACCGGACACCCGCGTCGGCAGGTGGACGTCCATGGCGACCGCAGGGCGAGGCGCGGCGGAGCCCACGACCGTGAGCCCTTCGGCGATCGTGCCACCGCCGAGCTCAGCGAGCAGCTCGGCGACGCGCTGGGTGGCGCGGGCCGGGAGCTCGGGATCGACGCCGCGCTCATAGCGCTTGGAGGCCTCGGACGGCAGCTTGTGCAGGCGTGCCGTACGCGCGATCATCGGCGCCTTCCAGTGCGCCGCCTCGATGAGGATGTCGGTCGTGGTCGCGGAGAGCTCGGTCTCCTCGCCGCCCATGACGCCGGCGAGGCTGATCGGGCCACGGTCGTCGGTCACCACGGTGTCGTCGGCCGACAGCGTACGCACGACGCCGTCCAGCGTCGTGAGCTTCTCGCCCTCGGTCGCCCACCGGACGACGATCGGGCCCTGCAGGCTCGACAGGTCGAAGCCATGGATCGGGTGGCCGATCTCGAGCATGACGTAGTTGGTGATGTCGACCGCGAGCGAGATGGACCGCATGCCGGCCTGCTCGATCCGCTGCGCCATCCACGGCGGCGTCGGACGGGTCGGGTCGAAGCCGGTGACGCCGCGAGCCGCGAAGACCGGGCAGGCCTCCGCGTCCTCGACGCGCACGGGATAGCCCTCCCCCGTGCCGGTGACCTCGATGTCGGCCGGATCGGCGAAGTCCAGCCCGTATGCCAGCGCAGTGTCCCGGCCGACCCCACGCATCGACAGGGCATAGCCGCGGTCGGGGTTGACCTCGAGGTCGAGGACCTCGTCGCCGAGGCCGAGCAGCGCGATCGCGTCGTCACCGGGAGCGGCGGATCCGGGTTCGAGCACGATGATGCCGCTGGCATCGCCGGCCTGCCCGAGCTCCGCGCTGGAGCAGATCATGCCGTCCGACACGTGACCGTAGGTCTTGCGGGCCGAGATCTCGCCACCGGGGATGAACTTCGCCAGGGCCGGCAGCACCGTGCCCGGCAGCGACACGACGACGAGGTCGCCCTCGACGAAGTTGTGCGCTCCGCACACGATGCCGCGAGCGCCCTCGGGATCGTTGTGCTCGGGTCCGACGTCGACCCGGCACCAGTTGATCGTCTTGCCGTTCTTCTGCGGCTCCTTGACGATCGACAGGACCTTGCCGACGACCAGCGGGCCGCTGATGCCCGACGAGATGATCTCCTCGAGCTTGAGGTCGAACTCGGTCAGTCGGGCGGCCAGCTGCTCGGTCGACGTGCCCTCAGGCAGGTCGACCAGCTCACGCAGCCAGGTGACAGGTACGCGCACTAGAGCTCAACTCCGAACGGCTGGGTGAAACGAATGTCGCCGTCGAACAGGTCGCGCAGGTCGGCGATGTCGTAGCGAGAGGTGATCGTACGGTCGATGCCGATGCCGAACGCGAAGCCCGAATAGCGCTCGGGATCGACGCCGCACGCGATGAGGACGCGCGGGTTGACGACACCGCAGCCACCCCACTCGACCCAGCCCTCCCCCTTGCACGTACGGCAGTCGGCGACGGCGTCCGGCTCGTTGTGACAGACGTAGCAGAGCAGGTCCATCTCGGCGCTCGGCTCGGTGAACGGGAAGTAGGACGGGCGGAACCGGGTCGTCATGCCGTCGCCGTAGATCGCCTGGGCGAAGTGGTCGAGGGTGCCCTTGAGGTGGCCCATCGAAAGCCCCTCGTCGATCGCCAGGCCCTCGACCTGGTGGAACACCGGCGAGTGCGTCGCGTCGAGCTCATCGGTGCGGAAGACCCGCCCCGGGCAGGCAATGTAGATCGGCGGTTCGCGGGTCAGCATCGTGCGCGCCTGCACGGGGGACGTATGCGTCCGCAGCACCATCGCGGCCCGCTCGGGAGTGACCCAGAACGTGTCCTGCATCGTGCGGGCCGGGTGGTCCGGTCCGAGGTTGAGCGCGTCGAAGTTGAGCCATTCGGCCTCGACCTCGGGGCCCTCGGCGATCTCCCAGCCCATCGCCACGAAGATGTCGGCGATGTGCTCTGACAGCGTCGTGACGGGGTGGCGAGCACCCACGGGCTCGACGTCCCACGGCAGTGTCACGTCGACGGCCTCGGTGACGAGCGCCTGCTCCTCTTCGGCAGCCTCGACCTCGGCGGTCTTGGCCGCGAGTGCCTGGTTGATGGCTCCCCTGGCCTGGCCGACCCGCTGCCCGGCCTCCTTGCGCGCCTGCGGAGGCAACGCGCCGATCTCACGATTGGCGAGCGCCAACGGCGACCGGTCACCGGCGTGATCGATGCGCACCTGCTTCAGGGCATCGAGCGACTCGGCTGCGGCGATCGCCGCCAGGGCCTCGTCGCGCATGCGCTCCACCTCAACGGCGTGCAACGGAGTGACCTCCACGGGATCGTACGAGGAATTGGGCGCGGACACAGCAGACCTGACTTTCGAATGGCTCGGTTCCCGTACGCGTCGGGACCACGTCGCTCAGTCTAGTGACGTCGCTGATCAGTCGGTCATCGTGTCGGGCTCGTTGATCGGGAACCAGACCAGGATGCGAGCACCGCCACCCTTGGCATCGTCGATGTCGATCTGGCCACCGTGCTCCTCGACGATGCCGCGGACGATGTACATGCCGAGTCCGCTGCCCGCTCCGGGGCCGGAGCGCCAGAACCGGCTGAATACCCGTTGACGCATCTCCTCGGGGATGCCGGGCCCGTTGTCGTGGACCTCGAGCGAGACGCCGGCCACGTGATCGGCGTCCTCGGAGCTCTGCACGACGATCTCGCGCAGCCCGAAACCGTGGCGCATCGCATTCTCCACGAGGTTGGTGACGACCTGCATGATCCGGTCGCTGTCGCCCCAGATCAGGTCGAGATCGTCGCCGATGCTGATCTCGAACGGATCTGCCGAACCGCCGGAAACATTTCTGAGCACGTGCCGGACGATCTCGTCGAGCTTGACCGGCCCGCGCTTGAGGGTCAATCGGCCGGCGTCGATGCGCGCGGCGTCGAGCAGCTCCGTGATGAGCCGGCTCAGACGGTCCGCATCCGCGTCCACCGTCTCGAGCATGAACTGCCGCTGCTCCTCGGAGAACTTCTCCCACTTGGTCAGCAGCGTCGAGGTGAACCCCTTGATGCCGGTCAGTGGCGACCGGAGCTCGTGCGCCACCGTCGCGACCAGGTCGGAGCGCTCACGGTCGCGCTGGTTGCGGATCCGGGCGTTGCGGACGCTCACGACGACGCGACGCACCGGTCCGGCCGGCCGGTCACGCACCAGGGACGCGGTGATGAGGTACTCGCTGCCCTTGGGCGACCACCAGGCCTGCTCGGAGATCCGCTTGCGGGTGGCGATGCCGTCGTACGGGCGCGTGCTGTCGTACCAGGAGTTGCCGTTGAGGTCGTCGAACGGCACGGCTTCGCTGAGATGCATGCCGATCATCTCGTCGCCCTCGGCGCGCGCCATCACCCTGATCCGCTGGTTGACGTACTCGACCGCCCCATCAGGACCGGCAATGATGATGCCGTCCGGGAAGTCGTCGAGGTCCATGAAGCCTGAATCTAGTACCAAAGGACTAGGTGCGACGACTCAGCCCGACAACTCTCAACCAGTTGAGCGGGCCCGTGCCGAGGCGTAGAGGCACACGGCGGCAGCCGTCGCGAGGTTGAGACTCTCTGCGCGACCGTAGATCGGCACCGAGACGACGCGGTCAGCCAACGCGCGGGTGTCGGCCGGCAGCCCCCACGCCTCGTTGCCCATGAGCCAGGCCGTCGGCTGCGACAGGTCGAGGTCATCGTCGAACAGGCCGGTCCCTCCCCCGCCGTCAGCGGCCAGCACCTGCAGGCCGAGGGACTGCAGTCGGCGCAACGTGGCCGGAATGTCCCGGTCGACCACGACGGGGAGATGGAAGATGCTGCCGACCGTCGCGCGTACGGACTTGGGGTTGTAGGGATCGACGCTGTCGCCGACGAACACGACGCCTTGCGCTCCTGCGGCGTCGGCGCAGCGGATCACCGCTCCGGCATTGCCCGGATCGCGGATGTCGGCGCAGATCACCAAGAACGTGGGGTCACTGGCCAGCAGCGAGTCGAGCGAGGCGTCGGGGATGCGGCACCGTGCGACGACGCCTTGGGGCTGGACGGTGTCGGCGATCGACTCGACGACGTCGTCGGTCACGACCTGCCACGGCACGTCCGCGGCTGTGGCCGCGTCGACCAGATCGACGTGTTGTGCCGTGCCGGCCTCGGTCGCGAAGACCTCGACCGTCGCACCGGGCTCGGCGAGCGCCTCGCGTACGGCCTGGGGGCCTTCGGCGAGGAACTCACCGGTCTCGGCCCGGAATGCACGAGTGGCGAGCCTCCGGGTGTGCTTCACACGTCCTGAGCGGACGGTGAGCTCACCGGGAGGACTCGCCACTGTGTGGTGTGCCGCGGTCAGGCCGCGGCGCCGTCCTTGGGTGCGTTGACGTCAGCCGGAAGGTTGTCCTTCGCGGTCTGGACGAGCGCTGAGAACGCAGCCGGCTCGTGAACTGCGAGCTCGGCGAGGATCTTGCGGTCGACCTCGACACCCGCGGCCTTGAGGCCCTGGATGAAGCGGTTGTAGGTCATGCCCTCGGCGCGGACGGCAGCGTTGATGCGCTGGATCCACAGACGACGGAAGTCGCCCTTCTTGGCCTTGCGGTCACGGTAGCTGTAGACCAGCGAGTGAGTGACCTGCTCCTTGGCCTTGCGGTAGAGCCGCGAACGCTGTCCGCGGTAGCCCGCAGCGCGCTCCAGTGTCTGGCGGCGCTTCTTCTGTGCATTGACAGAGCGCTTGACGCGTGCCATCTCAGTTCTCCTTCAACGTTTTGGTAAGTCGGGGGTGTGCAGCGGTCAGAGACCGAGCATCTTCTTCACGCGCTTGACGTCAGCCTTGGCGACGTCGGTCGAACCTTCGAGACGGCGCTTGCGCGAGGAGGACTTGACCTCGAGCAGGTGGCGACGGTTGGTCTGCTCCCGGCGCAGCTTGCCGCTGCCGGTGACCTTGACGCGCTTCTTCATCCCCGAGTGGGGCTTGAACTTCGGCATTTATGCCTCCATGTCTGGGTCGAGGTTCTCAGAACGCCGACGTGGCTTCTTGGGTGTTGCGGTCTTCTGGGCGGCTTCGCGATGGGCCTTGACCTCGGCGGCCTCGGCGTCCTTCTCCGCAGCCTTGGCAGCCGTGGTCTTGACCTTCTCGGCCTTGACCTCGGCCTGGGCCTCGGACTTCTTCTTGTGCGGGCCGAGCACCATGGTCATGTTGCGGCCGTCCTGGCGAGCGTTGGACTCGATGAAACCGAGATCCTCGACGTCGGCGGCGAGCCGCTGCAGCAGCCGGTAGCCCAGCTCGGGGCGGTGCTGCTCGCGACCGCGGAACATGATGGTGATCTTGACCTTGTCGCCAGCCTTGAGGAATCGGACGACGTGACCCTTTTTGGTGTCGTAGTCGTGCTGATCGATCTTCGGACGCAACTTCATCTCTTTGATGATCGTGTTGGTCTGGTTGCGGCGTGACTCGCGTGCCTTCTGGGCGGTCTCGTACTTGAACTTGCCGTAGTCCATGAGACGGCAGACGGGCGGACGAGCGGTCGGAGCCACCTCGACAAGATCGAGATCAGCTTCCGCTGCCAGTCGCAGGGCATCTTCGATACGGACGATGCCCACCTGTTCACCGCCAGGACCGACGAGGCGTACTTCGGGAACGCGGATTCGGTCGTTGACGCGCAGCTCTGTGGTGATGGATCCTCCTGAGATCGTGTGGGAGGCCAAGAAAAAATGGCCCCCGTACGAAACGGAAGCCACCAGTGGCGTATTCCCTCAGGAATGACGCCGTCGGCCGGTTCGTCGTGCTCAGGAACCGGCGTAACCCCAAGGTCAAGGACCAAGCAGGTGGGAGGTGGACCTCCACTTCGTCCTCAAGGATATCAGCGAGGACGTTCGGTTGTGAAATCAGAGGGTTTCCCTGGTCGAAACATTGACGACGCCGGACCGAAAACTCGTCGCGCCAGGCTGGCACCATGTTGTGGCGCATCCGTACGACGCTGGTCGACCGGCCGGGGATCCTGGCAGAGATCGCGCTGGCGTGCGGTCGCTCTGACGTGAACATCCTCGGCATGCAGGTCTTCCCCACCAGTCCGCAGGTGACCGACGAGTTCATCGTCAGTGCCCCGGAGGGGTGGGGCGACGTCCAGCTTGCCGAGCTGTTCGAGGAGGCCGGCGGTTCGCAGGTCTCGGCCACACGGGTCGGCGACGACTCCTTGATCGACACCCCGACCCGCTACCTCCACGGCGTGCACCAGGTCCTCGAGGACGGGCGGGACGCCGAGGAGGTGCTCCGCGAGCTGCTTGAGACCGAGCCGCCCGATGTCGCCGACTACCGCGGGCATGACGTCCTCGACCTGACACGTCGCAACGGATCAGTGCTCCGGATCAGCCGCGCGATCCCCTTCACGGCGGTCGAACGGGCTCGGGCGCAGGCGTTGCTGTCCCTCGTGAGTGACGCCGGGCTCGACATGCCGATGATCGCGCCGTCCACCCGCCATCAGGTGCCCATCGTGCGTGAGGCCACGCTTGCCGACATCGAGGCGGTGTCGGCGCTGCACGGGCGGTGCAGCGTGGAGACGCTCTACAACCGCTATCAGGTGCCTCTGCGGATGCCGATGACGACGCGAATGGCCCGGCGCCTGATCGCACCGGAGTCCGGCGTGGCGCTGGTCGCACAGGTCGGACTCGACGTCGTCGGTCATGGCCTGCTCGAGGTGGTCGACACGGTGTGGACGTTCCAGCTGCTCATCGAGGACGCCTGGCAGGGTCAGGGCCTCGGCACGATGCTGGTCAAGCAGGCGGCGAGCCGGGCCAAGTCGCAGGGCGCCGCGAGGCTCACGTTCATCACCGAGGGCTCCAACGACACGCTGTTGAGGACCGTCGGCAACGCGGGGTTCGTGGCGCGGGTCGAGCGGCACGACGGCAACGTCCACATCTCGGTGCCGCTGTCAGCCGTACGCTCGACAGCCGCCGGCTAGGGCGCGAGTCGCCGCGATGTGGCGGCTGATCCACCAAGACCCGAGGCCACGGTGGTGGTCCGGGCGCCACATCGCGGGGGCTAGGCGATCCAGGCCGGGCCGGCCTCGCTCTGCACCAGGCGGTGGCCCGCAGCGAGGTGGCCGACGTCGTCGGTCTCGACCACCGTGAAGGTCGGGTTGCCAAGGTCGAGCAGGATGGCCGCCGCCCCTTCGTCGAGGGTCGCCCGGGCGGCGTCGCGGCCCAGGATCGGGACCGGGCGGGCCTGCGGGTCCCATGCCGCCATCGAGGCGACACTGCTGAAGGCGAGCAGCGCCTGCCGGCCGTCGGCACCGGTCATCAGCACAGCGGCCATGTCGGCGTTCTTGTCGCCCTCGGCGGGGACATCGCCGAGCAGCGCGATGATCGGCACGAACACGCGGGCCTCGGCCAGTGCAGCGAGGACCGCGAGGTCGTCGCCGAACGCCGCGGCCAGCACCGGGTCGGTCGTCCCGTCGTCGTCGGGGAACTGGGGGCTCGCGAGACTGCGGTCGTGGGTCATGCCTGAAGCCGATTTCGCAGATAGGCGACGGCCTCGCGGGCGTAGGCGCCGTCGGAACCCTGGATGGCGAACAGGTTCACCCGCTCGTCGTCCTGCGTGACGAGGGTCGGCCACGGGGCACCGGTGTTCATCGCGAATCCCTTGATGTCAGCCCACGGGATCCGGTGTCGTCGGTAGCCGTTGAGCACCTCGACGCCGTCGTCGTCAGCGCGGACGTAGCTGCGTCCGATGCCGTGCAGCAGCACCAGGAGCACCGCAATGATGAGCCACAACGTCACGTCCTCGGCGGGCGTGAAGTAGATCTCATCCGGCAACGCGACGCCGATCACCACGGTGATGACGAGCATGATGACGCCCACGCCGTACGCGACGATGCGGGCGCCACCTGGACGGAACGTCCTCAGATCCGGCACGCCAGGATGTCCGTCACGAGAATGCCCCGGGCGCCGATCTCGTAGAGCGAGTCCATGACCTTCTGGGCGGCGTCGCGCGGCACCATCGAACGTACGGCGACCCACCCTTCACGATGAAGCGGCGACACCGTGGGTGACTCGATGCCCGGCGTGAGCTCGACGGCACGATCAACCTGGTCGACACGGATGTCGTAGTCCATCATGATGTACGTCCGCGCGACGAGGACGCTGTCGATGCGGCGCTTGAAGACCGCGAAACCGTCAGGCTCGGGCGCACCCTGGCGGGTGATGAGCACGGCCTCCGAGGACAGGATCGGTTCGCCGAACACCTCGAGATCGGCCTGCTTCAGCGTGCTGCCGGTCTCGACCACATCGGCGATCGCGTCTGCGACTCCCAGGCGTACGGATGACTCCACAGCTCCATCGAGGCGTACGACGTCAGCCTTGATGCCACGCTCGGCGAGATAGGACTGGACGATGCCCGAGTAGGACGTCGCGATGCGGGCACCGGCGAGGTCCTCGACGGCCGACATCGCCCCGATCGGCGCGGCGAACCGGAACGTCGAGGCGCCGAAGCCCAGCGAGATGTTCTCGGCGGCGTGGGCGCCGGAGTCCAGCAGGAGGTCGCGGCCCGTGATGCCGACGTCGAGCGTCCCCTCCCCCACATAGATCGCGATGTCGCGGGGACGGAGGTAGAAGAACTCGACGTCGTTGTCGGGGTCGAGCGTGACGAGGTCCTTGGTGTTGCGGCGCTGGTGGTAGCCGGCTTCGGTCAGCATCTGGGCAGCCGACTCGGCCAGCGCGCCCTTGTTGGGTACGGCGATCTTGAGCATGGAATCTCTTCTCAGGAGTTCTGTGACGGGGAGCGAAGGCACGGACGGGCGCCGAAGAGCCGATCCGTCACAGATGCGCGTAGACGTCGTCGAGCGTGATTCCGCTGGCGATCATCATGACCTGGGCGTGGTAGAGCAGCTGGCTGATCTCCTCGGCGGCACGCTCGGCACCTTCGTGCTCTGCAGCCATCCACGACTCGGCCGCCTCCTCGACGAGCTTCTTGCCGATCGCGTGCACGCCGGCATCGAGCTCGGCGACGGTGCGCGAGCCCTCAGGGCGGCTGGCTGCCTTGTCGGACAGCTCGGCGAAGAGTTCATCGAAGGTCTTCATCGCAGGGCAGTCTATCGGCGTCGGTCAGGACAGCGTACGGAGGATGTTCCAGGTGGACAGTGCAGCCTCGACGGCTTCGCGGCCCTTGTCCTCACGGCTGTCGGGCAGACCGGCACGGTCGAGCGCCTGCGCCTCGTCGTCGCAGGTCAGCAGCCCGAAGCCGATCGGCACACCAGTGTCGAGGGCGACTCGGTTGAGCCCGTCGGTCGCCGCCGCCGAGACGTACTCGAAGTGCGGGGTCCCGCCGCGGATGATCACGCCGAGCGCGATGACCGCGTCGTAGCCGTCGCGGGCGTACGCCTGGCAGAGGATCGGCAGCTCGAACGAACCCGGCGCGCGTACGAGCGTGATGTCCTCGACCTTCGCGTCGGCGAGTGCCCGCTCGGCACCGGCGATCAGCCCGTCCATGACCTCGGTGTGCCAGCTCGACGCCACGATCGCGACGCGCGCCCCGCGTGCGTCGACCCGCAGGTCAGGTGCTCCAGCGCCGCTCATGCCGCCACCTCCGTCAAGAACCCACGATACGGAGGCAGCGGCATGAACCCTGCCTCAACGTTCGTTCGCTGGCGCTCACTCATGCCCTGCCTCAACGTTCGTTCGCTGGCGCTCACTCATGCCAGCTCCCCCAGTCCGGGCAGGTCATGCCCCATGCGCTCGGCCTTGGTCTGCAGATAGCGCAGGCTGTCCTCGTTGGGCGCGATCCGCAGCGGCAGACGCTCGCTGATCTTGACGCCGTACGCCTCCAGGGCGATGGTCTTGTCCGGGTTGTTGGTCAACAGCCGGGCGGAGGTGACGCCGAGCTCCCGCAGGATCTGGGCGCCGGCGGCGTAGTCGCGCTCGTCCTCGCCGAACCCCAGCTGGAGGTTGGCGTCGATCGTGTCGCTGCCGGAGTCCTGCAGGGCATACGCCTGCAGCTTGTGCAGCAGGCCGATTCCGCGCCCCTCGTGGCCACGCAGGTAGACGACGATGCCGGCACCCGCCGTCGTGATCTCGGTCATCGAGAGCTCGAGCTGAGGGCCGCAGTCGCAGCGACGCGAGCCGAACACGTCGCCGGTCAGGCACTCGGAGTGGATGCGGGTCAGGACGTCCTCGGTGCCCGGATCGCCGTAGACCAGGGCAATGTGCTCCGAACCCTCGATCATGTCGCGGAACCCGTGGGCCGTGAACTCGCCGAACTCGGTCGGCAACCGCGTCGTCGCGAGCCGCTCGACCTGCGACTCGTGCAGTCGGCGATAGACCTGCAGGTCCTCGATCGACACGAGCGCGATGCCGTGCTCGTCGGCGAACTCCCGCAGGTCGGGCGCCCGCATCAGCGTGCCGTCGTCGTTGAGCACCTCACCGATGACTCCGGCGGGGGTGAGCCCGGCAAGGCGGGCGAAGTCGACGGCAGCCTCGGTGTGGCCGGCACGCTCCAGCACGCCCCCGTTCTTGGCGCGCAGCGGGATGATGTGACCCGGCTGCACGAGCTCGAACGGCTCGGTCGCCGAGTCCGCGAGCACCCGGCACGTACGGGCGCGGTCCGCGGCCGAGATGCCGGTCGTGATGCCGTCGCGGGCGTCGATCGAGATCGTGTACGCCGTGCGCATCTTCTCGCGGTTGTGCGGGGTCATGAGCGGGATCGCCAGGCGATCCAGGATGTCGCCGGTGATGGGGGCACAGATGAGGCCGCTGGAGTAGCGCACCAGGAATGCCATGAGCTCAGGCGTGGCCTTGCTGGCGGCGAAGATGATGTCGCCCTCGTTCTCACGGTCCTCGTCATCGACGACCACGATCGCCTTGCCGTCACGGAAGTCCGCGATCGCCCGCTCGATGCTGTCGAGTCGCACACTCATGCCGCCACCTCCATCACAAAGCCACGGTAAGTCGGCAGCGGCATGGCCCCTGCCTCATGGCTCGCTCGCTTGGGCTCGCTCATGCGCCTGCTCCTTCTGCTTGAGCGCCCAGCAGGCGCTCGACGTACTTGGCGAGGATGTCCACCTCGAGGTTGACCCGATCGCCCGGGCCCTTGGTGCCGAGCGTCGTCTCGGCGAGCGTGGTGGGGATCAGCGACACGGAGAACCACGGCCCATCCTGCGACGCCGGGGTGCCGTCGACGACGTCGACGACCGTCAGCGACGTGCCGTCGACGGTGACCGAGCCCTTGGCGACGAGATACTTCGCCAGCTCCGGCGGCAGTCCGATGCGGACCACCTCCCAGTGCTCGCTCGGCGTACGGTCGAGGATCCGCCCGGTGCCGTCGACGTGGCCCTGCACGATGTGGCCACCGAGGCGTGCCCCGGCCTGGGTCGCCCGTTCGAGGTTGACCTCGTCGCCGACGCGCAGGTCGCCGAGCGAGGTCTTGTCGAGCGATTCCTTCATGACGTCGGCCTCGAACGAGTCGGCGTCCTGGCCCATCACCGTCAGGCACACGCCGCTGACCGCGATGGAGTCACCGTGCTGCGCGTCCGAGACCACCAGTGGCCCGCGGATCGTCAGGCGTACGGAGTCGCCGAGGTCCTCGACCTCGGTGATCGTGCCCTTCTCCTCGATGAGTCCGGTGAACATCAGTCGAAGTCCTCTCGTTGCATGCGACCCGGTGTCCCGATGATGCGGATGTCCGGACCGACCATCGTCAGGTCGTGCAGGTCGATGGGCCGCAGGTCGGCCAGCGTCGTCGCTTCGCCCTCGAGCGCGGCGCGTCCCGAGCCGAGCATCGCCGGGGCGATGTAGCCGATCACGCGGTCGATCACGCCGGCGTTCCAGAACGCACCCGCGAGGCGAGGGCCGCCCTCCAGCCAGATGTGCCGGATCTGGTTGTCGATCAGCTTTTGCAGCACGACCTCGGGGTCACGAGACTGCACGAGCAGCGTGGGGGCCACCCGGTCGAACACGCGGTAATAGTTGGGGATCTTGGTCTCGCCCACCACGACACGCAGCGGTTGCTGGTCGTACGGGAGCGGGATGTCCTTCTCGTCGCGCACCGAGAGCCGCGGATCGTCCGCGAGGACCGCCCCGGTGCCCGCGACGATCGCGTCGGACTCCGCGCGGAACTTCTGCACGTCCCGGCGAGCCTCGTCGCTCGTGATCCACTTGCTCGTGCCGTCAGGTGCGGCGCTGAGCCCGTCGAGCGTGGCGGCGTACTTCCACGTGACGAACGGGCGACCTGAGGTCACCGCGAACGTCCACTCGACGTTGAGGTCGGTGGCCTCCTCGGCCATGACTCCTGGTTCGACCTCGATGCCGGCGGCGCGCAGGGTCTTGCTGCCACCGGCTGCGGAGCGGTCGGGGTCGATCTGCCCGAACACGACGCGCGCCACCCCCGCGTCGATCAGGGCCTGGGCGCACGGTCCGGTGCGGCCCGTGTGGTTGCAGGGCTCGAGCGTGACGACGGCGGTCGCGCCGCGTGCGGCCTCGCCGGCCTGCGCGAGGGCATCGATCTCGGCGTGGGGCGTGCCGGCGCCATGGTGCACGCCGGTCGCGATCTCGCTGCCATCAGGGGCGAGCAGGACGCAGCCGACGCGCGGGTTGGGCAGCGTACGTCTGACAGCGCGGGCCGCGTCGAGCGCGCGACGCATCGCGCTGATCTCGGTGTCGGTGGCCATGCATTCCTCCCGGTCGTGATGCTCACGCAATCCGGGGTCCGTGGCTCCCAGCGTGCCGCGACCGTGACGTGGGGAGTGCCCACCACGGTCCCGACCCTTCGGGACACCATGCTCCTCCCATCCGGACTTTCACCGTCGGTGCCGGAATTTCACCGGCTCAACCGTGGTCTCATCACGAGGATGGGACCGCGGGTCGCGGACTGTCACCGCCGGCTCGGAATTACACCGACCCCGGAGCACGCGAGCGATGTTGCTGCTCGTTGCGGCCAAGTCTAGCCCGCACGTCTCACCTACTGGGTGTGACGTCCGGCATGCGATCTCAGCTCAGCCACCATGGCGTCGGGATCGTCGGCGCTGAACACCGCCGAACCCGCGACGAAGGTGTCCGCCCCGGCGTCGGCGCACCGCTCGATCGTCTCGAGCGACACTCCCCCGTCGACCTGGAGCCAGATGTCACCGCCGTGCTTGTCGATCAGGCTGCGGGCGCGCTGGATCTTGGGCAGGCAGATGTCGAGGAACTTCTGGCCGCCGAAGCCCGGTTCGACCGTCATGATCAGCACCATGTCGAGCTCCGGAAGCAGCTCTTCGTACGGCTCGATGGGTGTTGCGGGCTTGAGTGCCATGGACGCGCGGGCGCCCTTGGCCCGGATCTCGCGCGCCAGGCGTACGGGGGCCTTGGCCGCCTCGACGTGGAACGTGACGCTGCTGGCGCCCGCCTCGACGTACGTCGGCGCCCAGCGGTCGGGGTCCTCGATCATCAGGTGGGCATCGATCGGTTGCTTGGCCACCTTGGCGAGCGCCTCGATGACCGGGGCGCCCAGCGTCAGGTTGGGGACGAAGTGGTTGTCCATCACGTCCATGTGCAACCAGTCGGCGCTCGAGATGCGTGCCGCCTCGGACTCGAGGTTCGCGAAGTCCGACGCCAGCATGCTCGGGGTGATCTGGATGCCCATGCCGCCAGCGTAGTGGTGGCCCGCGGGCCGATCAGGAGGTGGCGGAGTCGCGCAGGATGCCGTCGATCACGATGTCGAGCATGGGGCCGACCGCATCGCTGGTCATGCCTCCGGCGTCGGCCACGCTGGCCACCCCGCTGACGAGCCGGACGACATCGCGCGTCTCCACGCCGGAGCGCAGCTGCCCCGTGCTCCTGACGTAGTCGAGCACTCGCTCGTTGGCGGTGGAGAGGACCTGGCACTTGCCGTAGATCGGCGAGCTCGGATCGTCCATGGCCGCAGTGATCTTGGCGGCCGCACCGCGGTGCAGGGTGATGTGGCGGATGAAGACCTCGAACCACTTCTCGAGCGTCTCTCGCGGAGGCAGCTCACCAGCTGCGGCGGTCTCGCTGTCGGCGACGACGCGGGCGCTCCAGTCACGCATCAACGCGTCGATCAGGTCGTCTCGCGTCGGGAAGTGCCGGTAGAGCGTGCCCGGCCCCACCCCGGCCCGCTTGGCGATCTCGTCGAGCGAGCCCTCGGTGCCACGCTCGGCGAACACCTCGCGGGCGGCAGCCACGAGCTTGTCGTAGTTGCGCTGGGCATCGGCTCTGAGCGGCTTGGCCGGAGCGTCGTCGGCCTCTGTGGTGGACGTGACAGGCGCCACAGCCACACCTCCCTTGCTAACCGGAGACCGCCTCCGTATAGTCGCTCGAAGAACCGGAGCCCTTCTCCGTTCCAGTGTACGACACTCCACTACTTGGGACAGGAGTCCACGCCATGACCTCCACCACCGACACCCGGCCGGCGCAGCGCGGAGCTGCGTACGGCCTGGCCATCGTGCTGACCGCTCAGCTCATGCTCATCCTCGACGCGACAGTCGTGAACGTCGCCCTCCCCCTCATGCGGGTCGACCTGGGCTTCAGCCCAGCCAACCTGTCGTGGGTCCTCAATGCGTACTCGTTGGCGTTCGGCGGACTGCTGCTGTTCGGCGGCCGGCTCGGCGACGTGATCGGGCGCCTGCGGGCGTTCGAGATCGGGGTCGGTCTCTTCACGTTTGCCTCCCTGCTGGGCGGCCTGGCCCAGGACCCCGCGATGCTCATCGCCTCGCGCGCTCTGCAGGGAGTGGGCGCCGCGATCGCCGCACCCAGCGTCCTGGCCCTGATCACCGCAGGCGCACCCGACGAGTCCGCCCGCAACCGTGGACTCGCGCTGTTCAGCGCGGTCTCCTCGGCTGGAGCCTCGATCGGCCTGATCCTGGGCGGTGCGCTCACCGGGTTCGCCTCGTGGCGCTGGGCCCTGATCATCAACGTCCCGATCGGGATACTGGCGGTCGTGCTCGTCCGCCGATTCGTCCCTGAGACGACCCGTGAGCGTGGCCACTTCGACGTGCTCGGCGCTGTCACCGCGACCGCGGGATCGGTTGCCCTGGTCTACGGGTTCATCAACGCGGCGGACCACAGCTGGACCTCCGCCGGCACGATCGGCGCATTTGTGGCGGCAGCGGTTCTCCTCGGTTCGTTTGCGGGCATCGAACGCCGCGCCCGGCAGCCGCTGCTCGAGCCGTCACTGCTGCGTTCGCGGCCTCGTGTCGCGGCACTGATCACCATGACGCTCGTCATCGGTGCGCAGTTCTCGCTGTTCTTCCTGCTGGTGCAGTTCATGCAGCGGACGCTCGGCTTCGGCGCGTTCGAGTCGGGAGTGGCATTCCTGCCGCTCAGCCTGGCGATCTTCGCGATATCTCGCGTCACCCCTCGTCTGGTCGGGCGATTCGGCACCTGGCCCCTGATCACGACAGGTGCTGCCCTGGCGCTCGTGAGCCTGGTCTGGCTGCGTGAGCTGACGGATGCGAGCACGTACTGGGGCGATCTCGCCGGGCCACTGCTGATCAACGGCATCGGCGTCGGTCTGTTGTTCATGCCGCTCACGGTTGTGGTGCTGGCCGGCGTGGAGCCCAGGCACGCCGGCACCGCGTCCGGCCTGCTGCAGACGACGCAGCAGATCGGTGGCGCGCTGGGTCTTGCCGTGATTGTGACGGTGTACGCATCTCACGCCGTCCCCGGTGAGTTCACCCCCGGACTGCGTGAGGCGATGGACACCGGATCGATCCTGGCCTTGGTCGCCCTTGTCGTCGCGGGCATCGCCACCGTGAACGGCCGGCGACCGGCTCGCCAGCCCGAGCTCGTCTCAGTGGCGGCGGAGTAGCGCGCAGAACATCGCATCGGTGCCGTCGATGTGGGGCCACCACTGCTGGGTGGTCTCCACATCGACGCCGTCGCGTGCCGCGGTGACGGCGTCGACGACCCCGTGGGTCTCGCGCAGGTGCGGCGAACAGGTCGCGTAGGCCACGACTCCCCCAGGGCGTACGAGCTCCAGCGCCCGGTCGAGCAGCGCCATCTGGAGCGGGACGAGGTCGTCGAGATCAGCCTCCGAGCGACGCCATCGCGACTCGGGACGGCGCCGGAGCGCACCGAGGCCAGTGCACGGTGCGTCGACCAGGACCCGGTCGAACGACCCGGGCTCCCACGGACCGTGCCGCCCGTCGGCCGTCGTCACCTCGACATTGTCGAGCAGACGTACGCCGTTGCGGACCAGCTCGGCGCGGTGCTCCAGCACCTCGTTGGCGACGAGATGGGCCCCCCGCTGCTTGGCCAAGGCGCCCAGGAGAGCGGCCTTGCCGCCGGGTCCCGCGCAGAGGTCGAGCCAACGGGCGTCGTCCCCCGTGATCTGCGCCTCGGCGAGCGTGATCGCGACGAGCTGGGAGCCCTCGTCCTGCACACCGGCCCGGCCGTCGCGCACCTGCGGTATGGCTCCGGGGTCACCGCCCTCGTCGAGGATGCGGGCGTAGGGCGAGAGCTTGCCGGGGGTGCCGGGCAGCGCGTCGGGGCTGCACAGACCCGGGCGGGCCACCAGCGTCACCCGCGGAGGCGCGTTGTCGGCCGCCAGCAGCTTGTCGATCTGCGCCGCGTGACCGCCGAGCGCTTCGCGCAGCGCCGCGACGATCCACACGGGATGCGACGTGCGAACCGAGCGCGCGGCGTCTCCCTCGAGGCCCGCAGTGACGACCTCGAGCCAGCCGTCGAGATCCTTCTGCCCGATCTTGCGCAGCAAGGCGTTGGCGAAGTGCACGGGCTTGTGCCCGATCTCGCGCCGTACGAGGTCGACGGTCTCGGAGACCGCGGCATGTGCGGGCACGCGCATGTTGAGCAGCTGATGGGTGCCGAGCCGGAGCGCATCCAGCACCGGTGGATCGATCGAGCCCAGCCCCTTGCTGGCGACCTGCCCGATGATCGCGTCGTACGTGCCCTGTCTGCGGACCGTGCCGTGCACGAGCTCGGTCGCGAACGCCGCGTCGCGCCCTTCGATCTGGTGCTCGGCGAGCATCGCAGGGAGGACCAGGTTGACGTACGCATCGCGTTCGGCGACGGCCCGCAGGACGTGGAACGCAACGGCGCGGGACGGGTCGGTCATGCCGCCGCTCCCAGCTGACGCCCGCTCATGCGAACGCCGCCCCGTCGGGGAACGACGTGCCGCGGGCCCAGTCGGCTGCGCGCATGCGCTTCTTGCCGAATGCCTGGACGTCACCCAGCACGAGATCAGTTGTCGTCGTGCCGACCCGGACCTCCTGCTTGCCGATCGACAGCTGCCCCGGCACCAGCGTGCGGTCGTCTGCGATGGTCGCCGGTCCGACCTTGACCCGTTCGCCCTCGAGGAGCGTCCACGCTCCCGGCGCGGGTGTGCAGCCCCGGATGTGCCGGTCGATCGCGAAGGCAGGACGGTTCCAGTCGATTCGGGCCTCGTCGGTCGTGAGCTTGGGAGCGTAGGAGATGTTGTCCTCGGGCTGCGGGACGGCAGCGATGTCACCGTCCTCGATGTGGTCGACGACGTCGACGAGCAGCTTGCTGCCCCAGTCGGCCAACCGCGCGAGCAGCTCGGCAGACGTGTCCTCCTCGCGTATGCGCTCGGTGATCGAGCCGAGAACCGGCCCGGCATCAAGCTCCTCGACCAGGCTGAACACCGTCGCCCCGGTCACCTCGTCGCCGGCCATGATGGCGCGCTGGACCGGCGCTGCGCCCCGCCAGGCGGGCAACACGGAGAAGTGCAGGTTGATCCAGCCGAACTGCGGGATGTCCAGCGCCTCGCGGCGGATGAGGGCGCCGTAGGCGACGATCGGGATGCAATCGGGGGCAATCTGCCGCAGGCGGTCCATGAAGTCAGGGTCCGACGGCTTCGCCGGTTTGAGCACCTCGATGCCATGCGCTGCGGCGGCCTCGGCCACGGGAGACGGCCGGAGCGTACGGCCGCGGCCGGCCGGAGCGTCCGGACGGGTGAGCACGGCGGCGACCTCGTGACGGCTGGCGACGAGCGCCTCGAGGGATGGGAGGGCGGTCTCGGGCGTACCAGCGAAGACGACTCTCACGGCGTCGAGTCTAGGTGGCCGTCCGGGGCATCGCGTGGCCGCGGTCAGAGCGACAGCGGGTCGACCTGGATACGCAGACCGGGCAGCTTGGCGGCGCTGCGTTCGGCGGCCACCGA
This sequence comes from uncultured Actinomycetota bacterium, assembly GCA_963790145.1. Taxonomy (GTDB): domain Bacteria; phylum Actinomycetota; class Actinomycetes; order Propionibacteriales; family Nocardioidaceae; genus Aeromicrobium. Next base: position 49,246 of record CAWBNN010000002.1, read on the forward strand.
CGCGAGCGCCGTGGCGAGCTCGGCTCCCTCGCGGCGGGGAGCGCGCAGGATCAACCGCTCCCCCGCTTCTGCAGACCGCAGATCGACTGGAACCGGTCCGAGGATCTCGGTGTGCGGCGTCCACGTGCGGGTCGCGAGCTCGGCGAGCACGTCGTCGGGACCGGCGACCGTGGCGAGCCGAGCCGTGGGTGGCAAATGTGTCTCAGCGCGGCTCGCCAGCTCTCGCGCGGCGAACCCGGCCGGATCGGCTCTCACCAGCGCCTGCAGCGTCGTGGCGTCGCCGACCGCGATCGCCGTGGCGCCGGGGCGCCCGAGCGCCAGCGCGTTGAACCACCGCCGATGGGACTCCTCCTCGACCCGGACGTCCTCGCGGGCCAGCATGAGCCAGGTGTCGAGCAGGATCACCACGTCGAAGCCGCCCTCGACATGAGGCTCGGCGCCTGGTGTGGCCAGGACCAGACGGCGGCCGGGCTCGACGGCGTCGAGGATCGTCTGGCCCCCGGATGTCACGACCTCCAGGTCGGGGAACGCGCGCGCGAACTCCTCAGCCGTACGCAGCGCGCCGACGACAGGCGAACGCAGCTCAGTGCCCTGGCAATGCGGGCAGGTCCACGGAGAGGCACCGCGACCGCACCACCGGCACGCGATGGGCGCCGAGGCCGAGGGCTGACCGAGCGGCCCCTGACACTCCGTGCAGCGGGCCGGCTGACGGCAGGTCTGGCACGACAGTGACTCGCGGTAGCCGCGACGCGGAACCTGGACCAGCACCGCGCCCGTGGCTCCACGGATCGCACGGAATGCCTCTTGCGGGAGCCGCACCGGCGCGGAGCCGGCAGTCGACCCGTCGGTGACGGTGAGACGCGGCCAGGCTCGGCGCCGTCCGCGCTGGTCGGCCGCGAGCTCGAGGCACCAGCCGCTGTCGATCAGCGACTGACCTTCGGCCGTGCGCGCGTGACCACCGATCAGCAGGGCGGTCTCCTGGGAGGAGGCGCGCAGCAGGAGCACCTCGCGGGCATGCGGGTAGGGCGACCGTGGCTCGGCGAACAAGTCGTCACCGTCGTCCCACATCGCCACGAGCCCCAGGGTCTGAACCGGCGCGAACGCCGCAGCCCGGGTGCCCAGCACGACCTGCACGTCTCCGCGCGAGGCCGCGAGAAAGGCCCGATAGCGGTCGGCGGGCTCGTCGGCGGCGGTGAGCGCGACGTGCCGTCCCTCACCGAGCACCTCGGTGAACACGGCGTCCCATCGTGCAACGTCGCGGACATCGGGCACGCACACGAGCGCGCCGCGGCCGGATCCGAGGGTTGCCAGCACGGCCTCGGCGACCAGCTGGGCGGGATCCTGGCCCGGAACCGCGCTCCACCACGCCCGCGGCCGCTCCCCTGCGCGCAGCGCTGCGACGAAGCCGAGCCCGTGGGCGTACGTCTGCCAGCCCGCAGCGCTGCCGACCGGCAGCGCGCCCTCTGCGGGCGTGGCACGGCCTGCCTCAGCCCGTGCGTGACGCGGCGGGATCGCCAGGCGCAGGACATCGCCGAGCGTGCCGGCGTAGCGGTCGGCCACGGCTCGAGCGAGGGCCAGCACCTCAGGGTGCAGCACCGGCTCGGGCGAGACCACCTTGGCGAGGAACGCCAGCCGCCCGGCGTGGTCGGTGCCCTCGACGCGCTCGACCACGAACCCGTCGACCAGGCGCCCGGCGAAGCGGACCTTGACCCGGCACCCCGGAACCGTCTGGGCGTCGAGCGTCGTTGGCACGAGATAGTCGAACAGACGGTCGAGATGGGCGAGCCCGCTGTCGACCACGACCCTGGCGACCGGACGGATCACCGCGGCCTGGGGCGCCGGCTTGGCACTGGGCCTGCGAGACCGCCCCGCGGGCGTGGGAGGGACGAGAGCCAGCTGCTCGGGACCCTCGTCTGTCATCACGGTGCTGTTCTATCAGCCGCCGCCCACAGCGCGGCGCGCGCGGACGCAGAACGGCCCCCGCCGAGGCGGGGGCCGTTCTGTCAGGAGTGTCGCTCAGGCGCCTGCGTGGGCCTTGAGCGCGTCAGCACGGTCCGTCGTCTCCCAGACCACACCCGGCAGCTCGCGGCCGAAGTGACCATAGGCGGCCGTCTGCGCGTAGATCGGCCGCAGCAGGTCGAGATCGCGGATGATCGCAGCGGGTCGCAGGTCGAAGACCTCGAGGACCGCGGCGCGAATCTTGTCGACCGGGACGGTCTCGGTGCCGAACGCCTCGACGTAGAAGCCGACCGGGTGAGCCTTGCCGATCGCGTAGGCGACCTGGACCTCGACCTTGGTGGCGAGGCCGGCGGCGACGATGTTCTTGGCAACCCATCGCATCGCATAGGCGGCCGAGCGGTCGACCTTGCTCGGGTCCTTGCCGGAGAACGCGCCACCGCCGTGACGGGCGTAGCCGCCGTAGGTGTCGACGATGATCTTGCGGCCGGTCAGGCCGACGTCGCCCATCGGGCCGCCGATGACGAACTTGCCGGTCGGGTTGACCAGCAGGCGGTAGTCGGAGGTGTCGATGTCGAAGTCAGCGAGGATCACGTCGACGACGTGCTTCTTGATGTCGACGGTCAGCTGCGAGTCGAGGTCGATCCCGTCCTCGTGCTGGGTCGACAGGACGACGGTGTCGACGCGTACGGGCTTGTCGTTGTCGTCGTACTCGACCGTGACCTGGGTCTTGCCGTCGGGACGCAGGTAGGGCAGCGTGCCGTCCTTGCGGACTGCGGTCAGCTGCTCTGCCAGACGGTGGGCGATCGTGATCGGCAGCGGCATGAGCTCGGGCGTCTCGTCGCACGCGAAGCCGAACATCAAGCCCTGGTCACCGGCACCCTGCAGGTCGAGCGGGTCAGCCGAGCCCTGGGTGCGACCCTCGAAGGCCGTGTTGACGCCCTGGGCGATGTCGGGCGACTGCGCGTCGAGCGTGATCTGCACACCGCACGAGGCGCCATCGAAGCCCTTGACGGACGAGTCGTAGCCGATGTCCAGGACGCGATCGCGCGCGATCTTGGCGATGTCGGCGTACGCCTCAGTGGTCACCTCACCACCGACGACAATCAGACCGGTCGTGATGAACGTCTCGCAGGCGACACGACTCTTGGGATCCTGCGCCAGCAGAGCGTCGAGGACGCTGTCGCTGATCTGGTCGGCGATCTTGTCCGGGTGACCTTCGGTCACGGACTCGGACGTGAAGAAGCGGCTCACATTTTCTCCTGGGTTGATGTCTGTACAGCATTCTAACGAGCGAGATGACTGGTTGTTTCGCTAGTCCAAGCGTTGGATGACAGCGTCCCAGATCGCGTGCGCCAGCCGGATCTTGGGACCGTGCGGGATCTGCTCGACGGTCTCGTCGGCACCGAGGATGACAGCCTCGCTGTCGTCCTGGCCGAAGACCTTGCCCGCACTGACGTCGTTGACGACCAGCAGGTCGCATCCCTTGCGCTCGAGCTTGGCTCTGGCGTGCTCGATGACGCTTGCGCGCGCGTCGCCGGTCTCCGCAGCGAAACCGACGATGACGGGACGTTTGCTCGTGCGTGCGGCGACGAGCTCACGCAGGATGTCGGGGTTCTCGACCAGGTGGATGTCGGGCGCCACGCCGTCGTCGGACTTCTTGATCTTGGCGTCGACGAACTCTGCCGGTCGGAAGTCGGCCGGTGCAGCAGCCATCACGACAGCGTCCGCGTCGGCTGCGGCGAGGTGCATCTGCTGGCGCAGGTCCTCGGTGCTGACGACCCGCACAATCTCGACGCCAGCAGGGTCCGGCAGTGTGACGTTGGCGGCAACGACCGTGACACGCGCGCCACGAGCGACGGCAGCCTCGGCCAACGCGTAGCCCTGGCGACCGGATGAGCGGTTGCCGAGGAACCGAACCGGGTCGAGATATTCGCGGGTGCCGCCGGCGGAGACGACGACGTGCTTGCCGGCGAGATCCTGCGGACGTCCTTCGAGGACCTGGACGGCGGCCGCATAGATCTCGGCAGGTGCAGGCAATCTCCCCTTGCCCGAGTCGACACCGGTCAATCGACCGACAGCAGGCTCAAGAACCACGTATCCGCGCGAACGCAGGATCTCCACATTGGTTCGCGTAGCGTCCTGCTCCCACATCTCGGTGTGCATCGCCGGGGCGAACACGACCGGGCAGTGGGCGGTGAGGAGGGTGTTGGTCAGCAGGTCGTCGGCGAGGCCGTGAGCAGCCTTGGCCAGGATGTTGGCCGTGGCCGGAGCGACGAGCACGAGATCGGCGCCTTGCCCGATGCGTACGTGGGCGACTTCGTCGACGTGCTCGAACACACCGGTCTGCACGGGCTTGCCGCTGAGGGCCTCCCACGTCGCTGCACCGACGAAGTGCAGGGACGACGCGGTGGGGACGACCCGGACGCTGTGGCCCGATTCGGTGAACAGACGCAGCAGCTCCGCGGCCTTGTAGGACGCAATACCGCCGGACACGCCGAGAACAATCTCGCGCTCATGTCATCACCGCCTCGCTTTGGAGGGACTCACGGATGGTGAGGGATCAAGCCTTCTCGGCTGCTGCAGCCTCGGCCTCGGGGTCGATGTCCTCGACGGTCAGCAGATCGGCGTTGATCTCGCGCAGCGCGATCGACAGCGGCTTCTCCTGCACACCGGTCTCGAGGAGCGGTCCGACGTACTCGAGGAGACCCTCGCCGAGCTGCGAGTAGTAGGCGTTGATCTGGCGCGCACGCTTGGCGGAGTAGAGGACGAGCTTGTACTTGCTGTCCGCCTTCTCCAGAAGATCGTCCAGCGGCGGGTTGGTGATGCCGATGGCAGTCGAGCGTGTCGTGGACACAGAGAGCCTCACAGAAAGATTAGGAATGCACCCGGCTCGTGCCGGATCTGAACAAGTCTACCAATTCTTGGCAAGCGGTCTCGACATCGGTGTTGACGATCGTCACGTCGAACTCCGGCTCGGCCGCCAGCTCCGTGCGGGCAGTCGCCAAGCGGCGCTCACGCTCCTCCAGACCCTCGGTACCCCGGCCGACGAGCCGACGCTCCAGCTCCTCCCAGCTCGGCGGTGCCAAGAAGCACATCAGCGCATCGGGCATCCGCTCGCGAACCTGACGTGCGCCCTGAAGGTCGATCTCGAGAAGGGCCGCCGTGCCGGCGGCGAGACGCTGCTCGACCGGTGCGCGCGGCGTGCCATAGCGTGCTGCCCGGTGGACGACGGCCCACTCGAGCAGTCCGTCCTCGGCGATCAGGCGGTCGAACTTTTCGTCGGAGATGAAGTGATAGTGCACGCCGTCGATCTCACCCGGCCTTGCCGGCCGCGTCGTGACCGAGACCGAGATCCAGATCTCGGGGTGACTACGACGTACGCAGGCCGCGACCGTACCCTTGCCGACCGCGGTGGGACCGGCCAGGACGACGAGCCGCGACGGACCTGTGACGGGTTCCGTTGACCCGTCAGGCACGGCCAGAGCGGCCTGTTCTATTCGCGAACTCGTCGATCAGCGCCTTGACCTGGTTGGCACCCAGGCCACGGAGCCGGCGGCTGTCGGCGATGCCGATGCGCTGCATGATCTCCTGCGCACGCACCTTGCCTACGCCGGGCATCGACTGAAGGAGGTCGATGACCTTCAGCTTGGCGATCACATCGTTGGCGCGCGCCTCCTGGATGACCTCGGTCAGGCTCGCGCGAGAGTTCTTGAGGCGGTTCTTGACCTCCGCTCGCAGCTGCCGGGCGGCCGCTGCCTTCTCGAGTGCAGCCTTGCGCTGCTCCGGCGTCAATATCGGGAGTGCCACTTGCCTCACCTCATCTGTTGGACGAACGGTTACTTGAGATTGATCTTGCATTCCTGCTTGACGTTCTTGACCACGGCGTTGCGCTGCTTGGTCGTGCCGTTGAAGGTCTTGTAGGCCGCGTTGAGCTCCTTGAGCTGCGCATCGCTGAGCTTCTTGACCTTCTCGGAGTCGGTCATCTCCTCGAGCTTGAGCCCGGTCTTCTTCTGGGCGTCGAGGATGCCGGTCGTCACGGTCGACAGGGTCGTCCAGTCCTTCTTGATCGAGGCCGGCGCCTGCTTGCCCACCTCGGTGAACGCCTTGGCGTACGTGGCGTAGGCCGCGTTGGTGCGGGTCTTCCCAAACGTGTTGAGCGTGGTCTTGTTCTTGTCGACCGCATCACAGTACGGATCGCCGCCTGCACCGCAGCCCGTCAGTGTCGTGATCCCGACGATCGTCGTGACCAGGACTGCGGCGGTTCTCTTCATGCATGGACTCCTCGGAAGGCGGCAACCCTGAACGTTATGACCCTACAAGTTCGGCGTTGACGCGGGCGACCGAATCGCGGAGCGCCTGGACATCCGGTCCGGCCGACAGCACGCCGCGCGAGGTCGACGGGATCACGTTGTCGATGACGGAGCCGAACAGCCGGCGTATGTCGTCGACCGTGCCACCCTGTGCCCCGAATCCCGGCACCAGGAGCGGACCGTTGATCGCCAGGTCCTCGGCGGCGTCACCGATCGTCGCGCCGACCACGGCGCCGAACGACCCCATCTGGTGCTGTCCGGCATTGAGCTCCGCGAGCTTCGCCAAGATGCCACCGGCGACCGTCGTGTCGCCGCTGACGGCGTGCTGCACCTCGGGACCCTCGGGGTTGGACGTCAGCGCCAGCACGAAGACACCGGCGTCGTTCTTGACCGCGACGTCGAAGAACGGTTGCAGCGACCCGAAGCCCAGGAACGGGCTGACCGTGATGGCGTCGGCCGCCATCGGCGCATCCTCGTCGAGATAGGCATCTGCGTAGGCGGCAGCGGTCGAGCCGATGTCGCCCCGCTTGACGTCGAGGATCACCAGCGATCCCGTGTGTCGGAGGTCCTGGATCGTGCGCTCGAGGACCACGACGCCGCGCGCGCCGAACCGCTCGAAGAACGCCGACTGCGGCTTGACGAACGCGACCTTGCCGGCGAAGGCCTCGACGCAGATCGTGGCGAAGCGGTCGAGTCCCTCGACGTTGTCGGGCAGGTCCCACTTGGCGAGCAACGACGCGTGCGGGTCGATGCCCACACACGCCGGCCCGTACGCCGACATCGCCGCACGAGCGCGCGAACCGAAGCTCATGCTGCCCTCAACGCCACGCGACTCGTCCGCCAACGCTCACTCATGCTCCTCGGCCCTCGGTGACGATGCGGCCCCAGTCCTGCAGCGACCTGACGCCGATCTTGCCCTCGATGAGCGCCTCGATGCCCTGCACCGCGGCCGCCAGACCCTGGACCGTCGTGATGCACGGGATGCCCTCGGCGACCGCCGCCGTACGGATCTCGTAGCCGTCGATACGGGGGCTGCCGCCGGACGTCACACCATGCGGCGTGTTGATGATGAGCTGGACGTCCTGGTCGTGGATCTTGTCGACGATCGTGCTGCGGGCCTGACCCGGCAGCGGCTCCTCGTTGAGCTTGCGGATGACCGTCGCCGTGACCCCGTTGCGCGCGAGCACCACCGCGGTGCCGCTCGTCGCGAGGATCTCGAAGCCGAGGTCCGCGAGCCGCTTGACCGGGAAGATCATGTGCCGCTTGTCGCGGTTGGCGACCGAGACGAAGACCTTGCCCGATGTCGGCAGCCCGTTCTGGGCGCCGGCCTGGGACTTGGCGAACGCCGTGCCGAAGCCTGAGTCGAAGCCCATGACCTCACCGGTGGAGCGCATCTCCGGGCCCAGCAGCGTGTCGACGTAGCGGCCCTCGTAGGTGCGGAAGCGGTTGAAGGGCATGACCGCCTCCTTGACCGCGATCGGCGCGTTGTCGGGCAGCTTGCCGCCGTCGCCCGTCGCCGGCAGGACGCCGGCCGTGCGCAGCTCGGCGATGGACTCCCCCAGCATGAGCCGGGCCGCCGCCTTGGCGAGCGGTGTGGCCGTCGCCTTGGAGACGAACGGCACGGTGCGCGACGCTCGCGGGTTGGCCTCGATGACGTACAGGATGTCGGACGAGAGCGCGAACTGGATGTTGATGAGTCCCCGCACGCCGACGCCCTTGGCGATCGCCTCGGTCGACTCACGTATGCGCTGGACCTCGGCCTCGCCGAGCGTGATGGGCGGCAGGGCACACGCGGAGTCGCCCGAGTGCACGCCGGCCTCCTCGATGTGCTCCATGACGCCGCCGAGGAACAGCTCGGTGCCGTCGTAGAGCGCGTCGACGTCGATCTCGATCGCGTCGTCGAGGAAGCGGTCGACCAGCACTGGCCGTTCCGCCGAGATCTCGGTCGCCCGGCCGATGTAGTCCTTGAGCGTCCCCTCGTCGTAGACGATCTCCATGCCGCGGCCACCCAGGACGTAGGACGGGCGGACCAGCACGGGATAGCCGATCTCGTCGGCGATCTCGCGAGCACGGCTGAACGACGTCGCCATGCCGTGCTTGGGAGCCGGCAGGTCGGCCTCGGCGAGCACCTCGGCGAACGCGCCCCGCTCCTCGGCGAGCTCGATCGCAGACGGCTGTGTGCCGACGATCGGCACGTCGGCTGCCTCGAGCCCCGCGGCCAGCCCCAGTGGGGTCTGCCCACCGAGCTGCACGATGACCCCGACGACCGGACCGGCCTGCTGCTCGGCGTGCACGATCTCGAGCACGTCCTCGAGCGTCAGCGGCTCGAAGTAGAGCCGGTCGGAGGTGTCGTAGTCGGTGGAGACGGTCTCGGGGTTGCAGTTGACCATGATGGTCTCGTATCCGACCTCGGACAGCGCCAGAGCGGCGTGGACGCACGAGTAGTCGAACTCGATGCCCTGCCCGATGCGGTTCGGCCCGCTGCCGAGAATCAGGACTGCCGGCTTGGTCCGGGGCTCGACCTCGGTCTCCTCGTCGTACGACGAGTAGTGGTAGGGCGTCTTGGCGGAGAACTCAGCGGCACACGTGTCGACGGTCTTGTAGACCGGGCGTACGCCGAGGGCGTGACGTACTCCCCTGACGACGTCCTCGCTCAGGCCGCGGATCTTGCCGATCTGCGAGTCCGAGAAGCCGTGGCGCTTGGCGCGGCGCAGCAGCGGCGGCGACAGCTCGGCAGCGCCGGTGAGCTCGACCGCGATCTCGTTGATCAGCGCCAGCTGGTCGACGAACCACGGGTCGATCTTGGTCGCATCGAAGATCTCCTCCGGGGTGGCACCGGCGCGGATCGCGTCCATGACCTTCTTGAGCCGGCCGTCGTGCGGGACGCTGATCTCCGTGAGCAGGGCGTCCTTGTCGAGGTCGACCCACTCCTTGCGCCAGTCGAACTGCGCGTCAGGCCGCTCGAGGGAGCGCAGCGCCTTCTGCAGCGCTTCGGTGAAGTTGCGGCCGATGGCCATCGCCTCGCCAACCGACTTCATGTGGGTCGTGAGGGTCGCATCGGCGGCCGGGAACTTCTCGAACGCGAACCGCGGCACCTTGACGACGACATAGTCGAGCGTCGGCTCGAACGACGCCGGCGTCTCCTGCGTGACGTCGTTGGGGATCTCGTCGAGCGTGTAGCCGATCGCCACCTTCGCGGCGATCTTCGCGATCGGGAAGCCGGTGGCCTTGGACGCCAGGGCGGACGAGCGGGACACGCGCGGGTTCATCTCGATGACGACGATGCGGCCGTCGTCGGGGTTGACCGCGAACTGGATGTTGCAGCCACCGGTGTCGACGCCGACCTCACGGATGATGCCGATCGAGATGTCGCGCAGTCGCTGGTACTCCACGTCGGTCAGCGTCATCGCCGGGGCGACCGTGATCGAGTCGCCGGTGTGCACGCCCATGGGGTCGAGGTTCTCGATCGAGCACACGATGACCACGTTGTCGGCGGTGTCGCGCATGACCTCGAGCTCGTACTCCTTCCAGCCGAGGATCGACTCCTCGAGGAGCACCTCGGTGGTCGGGCTCAGGGCCAGGCCCGATCCGGCGATCCGGTGCAGATCGGCCTCGTCATAGGCCAGGCCCGAGCCGGAGCCGCCCATCGTGAACGACGGACGTACGACGACGGGATAGCCACCGAGTCCCTCGACGCCGTCGAGGCACTCCTGCATCGTGTGGCAGATGACGGACTTGGCCGACTCGGCCCCCCACTCCTGGGGCAAGGTCGCGACGACGGCCTTGAAGGACTCACGGTTCTCGCCCTTCTCGATCGCCTCGATCGACGCACCGATGAGCTCGACACCGTACTTCTCGAGGACGCCGGCCTCGTGCATCTGGATCGCGGCGTTGAGCGCGGTCTGGCCGCCGAGCGTCGCGAGCAGCGCGTCGGGACGCTCCTGGGCGATGACCTTCTCGACGAACTCCGGCGTGATCGGCTCGATGTAGGTCGCGTCGGCGAACTCCGGGTCGGTCATGATCGTCGCCGGGTTGGAGTTGATCAAGATGACGCGGATGCCCTCCTCGCGGAGGACACGGCAGGCCTGCGTGCCGGAGTAGTCGAACTCGCACGCCTGACCGATCACGATCGGCCCTGAGCCGATGACCAAGACGGACTTGATGTCTTCGCGCTTGGGCATCAGACACCTGCCTTGCTGTTCATGAGGTCCACGAATCTGTCGAAGAGGTAGGCAGCATCGTGCGGTCCGGCCGCCGCCTCGGGGTGGTACTGGACGCTGAAGGCCGGTTGCTCGAGCAGCGCCAGCCCCTCGACGACGTTGTCGTTGAGGCACACGTGCGTCACCCGACCAGGACCGAATGGCGTGTCGAACGTGCCCTCGATCGGGGCATCGACCGCGAAGCCGTGGTTGTGGGCCGTGATCTCGACCTTGCCGGTCGTCAGGTCCTGGACCGGTTGGTTGATGCCGCGGTGGCCGTAGACGAGCTTGTAGGTCCCGAGGTCGAGCGCACGGCCGAAGACCTGGTTGCCCAGGCAGATCCCGAAGTACGGGATGCGGGCCTCGAGCACCTGCTTGAGGACTGCGGTGACGTGGTCCGTGGTCGCCGGGTCGCCGGGTCCGTTGGACATGAAGACGCCGTCGGGTGTGATGGCGGCGATCTCGTCGTACGTCGTGGTCGCCGGCATGACGTGCACCTCGATGCCACGCTCGGCCATCCGACGCGGGGTCATGCCCTTGATGCCGAGGTCGATCGCGGCGACGGTCAACGTCTTGTCGCCGACAGCCGGCACGACGTACGTCTCATCGGTCGTGACGTCTGAGAGGAAGTTGGCGCCCTTCATGCCTGGCGCGGCCGTGACCTTGGCCAGCAGCGTGTCGATGTCTGTTGACAGCGAGCTGATGCCACCCCGCATCGCGCCGCGTTCACGCAGGTGCCGGGTCAGCGCGCGCGTGTCGATCCCGGAGATGCCCACAACGTCCTGGGCGGCCAGCTCGTCGTCGAGCGACCGGTTGGAGCGCCAGTTGGAGCGCACGCGCGCTGGATCGCGGACGATGTAGCCGTCGACCCAGATGCGGCGGGACTCGAAGTCCTCGTCGTTGATCCCGGTGTTGCCGATGTGCGGTGCCGTCATGGCCACGATCTGGCCCTTGTAGGACGGATCGGTGAGGGTCTCCTGGTAGCCGGTCATGCCGGTCGAGAACACGATCTCGCCGATCGTCTCGCCGACTGCCCCGAACGACTCACCGTGGAACACCCGCCCGTCCTCCAGCACGAGGATTGCGTGAGTCATACGGTCACACCTTCCACGAGCGCGCGGTCGCGAACGGTCGGTCTGCCGCGCAGGAATGTCGCGACGATCTCACCGGGCAGGGTGAGCCCGGCGTACGGGTTGTTGCGGGACAGCGAGGCGGTGTCCCGCGCGTCGATGACCCGGGTCGCCGCCGGGTCGACCAGCACGATGTTGGCCGGCTCACCGACCTCGAGCGGGCGACCCTGGTTGCTCACCCGGCCGATCGAGGCGGGCTTGGCCGACATCTTGTCGGCCACCTGCGCCCAGGTCAGGAGCCCGGTGTCGACCATGGTCTGTTGCACGACCGACAGCGCAGTCTCGAGTCCGAGCATCCCGAATGCGGCGGCGGACCACTCGCACTCCTTGTCCTCCATCGGGTGGGGTGCATGATCCGTGGCCACGATGTCAATCGTGCCGTCGGCCAGACCCTCGCGCACGGCGGCGACGTCGTCGTTGGAGCGCAGCGGCGGGTTGACCTTGTAGATCGGGTCGTAGCTGCGCACCAGGTCGTCGCTGAGCAGCAGGTGGTGCGGGGTGACCTCGGCCGTGACATCGATGCCGCGGCCCTTGGCCCAGCGGATGATCTCGACCGAGCCGCGGGTGGACAGGTGGCACACGTGCAGGCGCGATCCGACATGCTCCGCCAGCAGGACGTCGCGGGCGATGATCGCCTCCTCGGCGACTGCGGGCCAACCGGTCAGTCCGAGCTCGCCCGACAGCGGGCCCTCGTTCATCTGGGCCCCCTCGGTGAGACGGGGCTCCTGCGCGTGCTGCGCGATGACGCCGTCGAACGCCTTGACGTACTCCAGCGCCCTGCGCATGATCACGGCGTCCGAGACGCACTTGCCGTCGTCGGAGAACACGCGCACGCCGGCGGCCGAGTCGGCCATCGCGCCGAGCTCGGCGAGGCGGGAGCCGCCCAGACCGATCGTCACGGCGCCGATCGGCTGCACGTCGCAATAGCCGCCCTCGCGGCCGAGGCGCCACACCTGCTCGACGACGCCGGCGGTGTCAGCGACGGGGTCGGTGTTGGCCATGGCGTGCACGCAGGTGAACCCGCCACGCGCCGCGGCCATGGAGCCCGTCAGGACGGTTTCGGCGTCCTCACGCCCCGGCTCACGTACGTGCGTGTGCAGGTCGACGAGCCCGGGCAGCGCGACCAGACCGGTCGCGTCGATCGTCTCGTCGCCCTGGAGTCCAGTGCCGATCGCGGTGATGACACCGTCCTCGATCGCGATGTCGTTGACGGTCTCGCCGAGGATGTTCGCTCCCCGGATGACGTACGAGGTCATTCAGTGCCTTCTTCGTTGGTGGGTTCCCCGGCCGCGCCGCCGAGGAGGAGGTAGAGGACGGCCATGCGTACGGCCACGCCGTTGGTGACCTGCTCGACGATGACCGAGCGGACGTGGTCGGCGACGTCGGCGGTGATCTCCATACCGCGGTTCATCGGCCCGGGGTGCATGACGATCGCGTGCTCGGGCAGCCGGTTGAGCCGCGGAGTGTCGAGACCGTAGCGGCGGCTGTACTCGCGGGCGCTGGGGAAGAACGCGGCATTCATGCGCTCCTGCTGCACCCGCAGCATCATGACGGCATCGGCCTTCTCGAGTGACGAGTCCAGGTCGTACGACGTCTCGACCGGCCACTTCTCGACCCCGACCGGCAGCAGCGTCGGCGGCGCGACGAGCGTGACGTTGGCACCGAGGGTGTCGAGCAGCAGCGCGTTGGACCGGGCCACGCGACTGTGCAGCACATCGCCGACGATCGTGATGTTCTTGCCCTCGAGCTCGCCCAGGTGCCTGCGCATCGTGAACGCGTCGAGCAGCGCCTGCGTCGGGTGCTCGTGCGTGCCGTCGCCCGCGTTGATCACGGCGCCGTTGGTCCACTTGGCGTTGGCCAGGCGGTGCGGTGCGCCGGAGTGCTGGTGGCGGATGACGACGGCGTCGGCGCCCATCGCCTGCAGTGTGAGGGCGGTGTCCTTGAGGCTCTCACCCTTGGAGACGCTCGAACCCTTGGCGGAGAAGTTGATGACGTCGGCGCTGAGTCGCTTCGCCGCCGCCTCGAACGAGATACGGGTGCGGGTCGAGTCCTCGAAGAACAGGTTGACGACCGTACGGCCGCGCAGCGTCGGCAGCTTCTTGATCGGCCGGCTGGCGACGCCGAGGAGCTCTTCGGCGGTGTCGAGGATGCGGATCGCGTCCGTACGATCCAGGTCACCCGCGCTGAGCAGATGCGTAAAAGTCATGCCGCTCCTCCCTGGATGTCGACGGCGTCGCGCTCATCGGACTCGGCCAGCGCGACCTTGACCTTCTCGATCAGCGAGGTTGGCAGGTTCTTGCCCACGAAGTCGGCGCGGATCGGCAGCTCGCGGTGGCCGCGGTCGATCAGCACGGCGAGCTGTACGGCCTTGGGGCGGCCCAGCTCGTTGAGCGCGTCGAGCGCGGCGCGGATCGTACGGCCGGAGAACAGCACGTCGTCGACCAGCACGACGATCTTGCCGTCGATGTCGTCGGGGATCTCGGTGTGCTCCAGCGCCCGTGCCGGCTTGAGCCGCAGGTCGTCGCGGTACATCGTGATGTCGAGCGCACCGGCGGTGATGACCCGGCCCTCGACGTCAGACATCCGCTTGGCGATGCGCCGGGCCAGGTGGACGCCACGCGTCGGAATGCCCAGCAGCACGATGTCGGAGGCGTCGCGGTTGCGCTCGAGGATCTCGTGCGTGATGCGCGTCAATGCGCGGGAGATGTCCTTGTCGTCCAGGACGGTTCGTGCGGGTGCGTGCGAGTTGTCAGCACGGGGGGCGTCATCAGACGCGACCATGTCTGACCTCCTTCTCCGCCTCTCGGGACGGCCGTTAAAGGATGTCGATGTTCGCCGCTCAGCCTAGCAGCGCGTCACGATGATTCCGGCGGCGGCTCGGCGAGCTGGGCGCGGATCGACGGAGGGTGAGGGTTTCGGGTAGTCCGGACTGCCGCAACCCCTCATCCTTCGGCGGCACCCGGACGCGGGATGAGGGTTTTGGGTCGTGCATGCAACCACAAACCCTCATCGTCGGTCCAACCTCGCTCCGATTGCGCACGCACGCTCGGGGTAAGCACTAGATCCAGGAGGCATCATGCGCATCGGATCTGTTGTCGTACTCATCTGGCTCGTGATCGGGGTGCTGGCAGCGGCCCAACGCGACTACTTCTCGTCCTCGGACGATGCAGCCGACTGCTCCAAGGTGGGCGACACCGTGCTGACGATCGTCGCCGGCCCGCTCAACTACGTGGGAGTCAATCCGAAGGTCGAGTGCGAGACACCCGAACCCTCAACGTGAGCAGGGCCCCGACGCCACGGATCGTGGGGGTCGGTCAGACCCTGTCTCCACGACGAGACCTGCAGGTCTCGAATCTGCGGCGAGACCTGTAGGCCTCACCCAGCAGAGCAGGAAGCGGGCGTCCTATGACGTCCCGGCCTACCAAACACTTCAACTCGTTCGTGCGAACGCCTCGATCAGGCGGTCAATGTCGGCTTGAGCTCGACGATCTTGCTCAGCAAACCGTTGACGAAGGACGGTGACTCGTCGGTCGACAGGTCGCTCGCAAGGCTCACCGCTTCGCTCACGGCGACCGCGTCGGGGACGTCGTCGACGTAGAGGATCTCGTAGGCACCGATGCGTAGCAGGTTGCGGTCGACAGCCGGCATCCGGTCGAGCGTCCAGTCCTTGGCGTTCTCGGAGATGATCTCGTCGAGGCGGTCACGGTGCGAGACAACACCTTCGACCAGCTGCACGGCGTAGTCGTTGACGGGATACTCGACGTCGGTCCGCCTGTCGGCGAGGGTTCCGCCGGGCGGCAGGCTCTGCGCCTCGGACTCGAAGAGGATGTCGAGGGCGCGCTTGCGGGATTTCGTGCGTGCCGACATCAGCCCTGCACGCGACCGAGGTAGCTGCCGTCGCGCGTGTCGACCTTGATCTTCTCGCCGTTGACGATGAACAGCGGGACCTGGATCTCCTTGCCGGTCTCGAGCCGCGCAGGCTTGGTGCCACCGCTCGAACGGTCACCCTGGAGGCCAGGCTCGGTGTACTCGACGACCAGCTCGACCGAAGCCGGGAGCTCGATGTAGAGCGGCACACCTTCGTGCATCGCGACCATCGCGTCCTGGTTGTCGAGCATGTAGTCCTTGGCGTCTCCGACGACAGCCTCCGAGATGTGGACCTGGTCGTACGTCGTCTTGTCCATGAAGACGTACGCATCGCCGTCGTGGTAGAGGTACTGGAAGTCGCGCTTGTCGACGTTGGCGGTCTCGATCTTGAGGCCGGCGTTGAACGTCTTGTCGACGGTCTTGCCACTCATGACGTTCTTGAGGGTCGTCTTGACCATCGCACCGCCCTTGCCGGGCTTGTGGTGCTGGAACCACACGACGGACCAGAGCTGTCCGTCCAGGTCGAGGACCATGCCGTTCTTGATGTCGTTCGTGGTGGCCATCAGCCAATCTCCAGGAGGTCTTTGGTCATCGTGGTGAGCACCTCGGGGGCGCCCGTGGTCACGAGGACGGTGTCTTCGATACGCACTCCCCCGCGACCCGGAACATAGATGCCCGGCTCCATCGTGAGGACAGTGCGACTAGCCAGTTTACCTGTCTGCGAGGGGCCGATGAACGGGTCCTCGTGGATCTCCAGACCGACGCCGTGTCCGAGGCCCGTCGTGAAGGCGTGGAGCCAACCCGCAGCGTCCAGCGACGCCGTCGCCGCGGCGTACGAATCGGCCACCGCGTTGCCTTCGCGCAGCGCTGCGAGGCCGGCCGCCTGGGACTCCTTGACCGCTGCGTGGATCTCCCGCTGCCAGTCGTCGGGCCGGCCCAGCACGAACGTACGCGTGCAGTCAGCGTGGTGGCCGTCGACCCGCGCACCGAAGTCGATCTTGACCAGATCGCCGGTGGCGAGGACCCGGTCGGTGGGGCTGTGATGAGGGATTGCGGAGTTCTCGCCGGCGGCGAGGATCGTCTCGAATCCGACGGCCTCTGCGCCGAGGTCCAGCATGCGGTTCTCGAGGTCGCGAGCGACGGCCCGCTCCGTACGCCCGGCCAGCGGCCCCGCGATCAACGCCTCCAGGGCCCGGGTCGAGATGTCGCAGGCCCGGCGCAACGCGTCGACCTCGTCCTCATCCTTGATGACCCGAAGCGACTCGACGACCCGGTCGGCAGGTACGAACGCGACGCCGGGAGCCAGCTCGACGAGTCGCACGTGGGCGTCGACGCTGAGCGTGTGGGTCTCCAGCGCCCAGGTACCCCCGGCCATGTGGTCGGCTGCGGCACCCAGCAGGTCGCGCCCGATGTGGTGCTCGACATCGGGCAGCTCATCGGCCGCCTGGTCGCGGTATCGCCCGTCGGTCAGGAACACGGGAACGCCCTCACGCGGCACGACGAGCGCACCGTTGGAACCGGTGAACCCGGTCAGATAGCGGACGTTGACCAACGTCGTGACGACGATCCCGTCGAGGCCGCGGGCGGCCAGCAGGGCGGTGAGGCGATCACGGCGCGCGGCCGCGGTCACGACGAGATGGCCCGGTAGGCGTCGAGGATCAGCTGCTCATCAGGTCCTGCGAGGATCGCCGGCTTGGCCAGTCCGTCGAGGACGACGAAGCGGAGCTGGTCGCCGCGGGTCTTCTTGTCGAGCCGCATGGTCGCCGACAGCGCCTCCCAGATGCCGGGCCGGTACGTCATGGGAAGACCCAGCGTGCCGAGGATCGAGCGATGGCGGTCCAGGAGCTCCTGGTCGATCCGGCCCGCTCGGTGCGCGATCTCCGCGACGTAGACCATGCCGATCGAGACCGCCTCGCCGTGGCGGATGCGGTAGTGCTCGAACCGCTCGACGGCGTGCCCGAAGGTATGCCCGTAGTTGAGCGACTCGCGACCGATCTGCCCACCGCTGCCCGTCGCCTCGCGCAGGTCACCCGCGACAGCGCGAGCCTTGACCGCGATGCCCTTGGCGATCAGCTCGGCCACGATCGGCGACGACGCGTCGACAACGGCTTCGGGGGCGGCCTCGATCAGGTCGAGGATCGTCGGATCGGCGATGAATCCGCACTTGGCCACCTCGGCCAGTCCGCTACGCAGCTCGGCGGCCGGCAGGCTCTCGAGGACGTCGAGGTCGCACAGCACCCCGACGGGCTCGTGGAACGCACCGACCAGGTTCTTGCCCTCTGCGGTGTTGATGCCGGTCTTGCCACCGACGGCGGCGTCGACCATGCCGAGCACGGTGGTCGGGACGTTGACGAACCGCACACCACGCAGCCAGCTCGCGGCGACGAATCCCGCGAGGTCGGTCGTGGCACCGCCACCGAGGCCCACAATGACGTCGCTGCGGGTGAACCCGGTCTCGCCGAGCACCTTCCAGCAGAACGCCAGCACGTCTGAGGTCTTGGCCTGCTCACCGTCGGGGACCTCGATCAGGTGCACCTCGAGCGCGTCGGAGACGAGCGGCTCCCGCAGGATCTCCGCCTGCTTGGCCATCGCCGGCGAGTGGATGATCGCAACCCGCAGGACGCCGAGGCCGAATCCGATGAGTCCACGCAGCTGCTCGTGCACGCCATTGCCGATCACCACGTCGTACGGGCGATCGGTCGGCACCGTCAGGCGCGTCGTCATCGGTCCTCCTCAATCAATGTCAGGGCCCGGTCGGTGACCTGGGCGGCGTCGAGCTCGTCGGTGACGATCGTGAAACGCGCAACCTCGTCGTAGAGGGGGCGGCGCTGGTCCATCAGGTTCTTCATCTGCGCGCGGACGTTGCCCAGCAGCACGGGGCGGTTGGCGTTCATGCCGACCCTTGCCACAGCGGCGGGCAGGCTGACGTCGAGGAAGATCACGCGGTGCTGGACGAGCTGCTCGCGCGTCGCCGGGCTGAGGACGGCGCCGCCACCCAAGGCCAGCACGCCATCGTGGTCGCTGAGCGCTGCGGCAACCGCCTTCTCCTCGAGCGTACGGAAGTGCGCTTCACCGTGATCGACGAAGATGTCCCCCACCGACATGCCCTCGCGCGCCTCGATGTCCTGGTCGGTGTCGCGGAACGTCACTCCCAGCCACTCGGCCAGCGCCTGGGCCACGGTCGTCTTGCCCGCGCCGGGCGGACCGACAAGGACGACGACGGGACTCAACGGTGCCTCAGGTTGGCGAGGTAGCCCTCGACGTTGCGGCGGGTCTCCTCGACCGCGTCGCCGGCGAACTTCTCGAGGATCGCGTCGGCCACGACCAGCGCGACCATCGCCTCGGCGACGATGCCGGCGGCCGGCACGGCGCAGACGTCGGACCGCTGGTGGTGGGCTCGCGCCTCTTCGCCGGTCTCGACATCGACCGTGCGCAGCGCGCGCGGGACCGTCGCGATCGGCTTCATCGCAGCGCGTACGCGCAGGATCTCCCCCGTCGTCATGCCGCCCTCGGTGCCACCAGCGCGGCCCGAGACCCGGCGAATGCCCTCGTCGGTCGGCACGATCTCGTCGTGCGCGAGCGATCCGCGAGTCCGGGCGAGCTCGAATCCGTCGCCCAGCTCGACACCCTTGATCGCCTGGATGCCCATCAGGGCAGCGGCGAGGCGGCCGTCGAGCCGCTTGTCCCAGTGGGTGTGCGAGCCGAGACCCGGCGGCAGGCCCTCGACGACGACTTCGACGACTCCGCCGAGCGTGTCGCCATCCTTGTGGGCCTGGTCGATCTCGGCGACCATCGCGGCACTGGTCTCCGGGTCGAAGCAACGCACGGGGTCGGCGTCGAGTGCCTCGACATCGCTGTGGCTCGGGATCACGCCGGCAGGTGCGCGTACGGTGCCGAGCTCGACCACGTGCGAGACGATCGTCGCACCGGTCGTCTGCTGGATGAACTGCGCCGCGATCTCGCCGAGCGCGACACGAGCCGCGGTCTCACGCGCGCTGGCCCGCTCGAGGATCGGCCGGGCCTCGTCGAAGCCGTACTTCTGCATGCCGGCGAGGTCCGCGTGGCCGGGCCGCGGGCGAGTCAACGGCGCATTGCGCTTGAGCCCGTCGAGGATCTCGGCATCGACCGGGTCGGCCGACATGACCTGCTCCCACTTGGGCCACTCGCTGTTGCCGATGCGCAGCGCGATCGGGCTGCCCATCGTCGATCCGTGGCGCAGGCCGCCGACGATCTCGAGCTCATCCTGCTCGAAGGCCATCCGCGCACCGCGGCCGTAGCCGAGGCGACGGCGCGCCAGCGCGGCCTGGATGTCCTTGCTGGTCACCTGCACTCCGGCGGGCAATCCCTCGAGCACGGCGACAAGAGCGGGGCCGTGCGACTCACCTGCGGTCAACCAACGAAGCATGGGAGCAATTCTCCCACGCCCCATCCGTTGCTCGGGACGCCGCCCGAACTACCCGACAAACCGGTCGAGCTCGGCGGCCAGGGCTCGTTTGGGCTTGGCGCCGACGATCGACGCGACAAGCTCACCACGCCGGAACACCTGCAGCGTCGGAACGGCCATGACTCGCTGGGCCGCACCCGTCACGACGTTCTCGTCGGAGTTCATCTTGACGATCCTGAGCTTGTCGCCGTAGTCATCGGCCAGCTCCTCGAGCACGGGCGACACCTGCCGGCAGGGTCCACACCACTCGGCCCAGTACTCGACGAGGACCGGCGTCTCGGAGGCCAGCACCTCCTGCGCGGGTCTGCTCGGCCCGGATGCCGAGCGCGCCCAGCGCATGCACCTCACGGACCAGACGTACGGCGTGCTCGTCGTAGTCGCGATAGCCATTGCCGAGCCGCTGCGCCGCCACGAGCCCCAACGACTCGTGGTAGCGCACAGCCTTGATGGTGACCCCGGCCTGCCGGGCAACCTCGCCGATCCTCATGCGCACCACGCTAGAGGTTGACCCTGGGGTCAAGGTCAAGCCCGGTGATCAGGAGCCGTAGAAGGCCGGACCCCAGGCGGCCCCGATCACAGCGCCGACGACCATGTAGGGACCGAAGGCGTACGCCTTGGGGTCCACGACCTTGAGACGTGACAGCGCGAGGCCGAAGACCGCTCCGAGGACGAACCCTGCGTACATGCCGACCATGACCTCGCTGGCGCCGAGGGCACCCAGGGCCGCAGCGAGGACCCCCGACAGGCGTACGTCACCGAATCCGAAGGCCCCACGGGCGATCCAGTGCAGGACGCGGAAGATCACGTAGACGACGATGTTGGCGACCAGGGCGTCGACGAAGACGTCTGCGTCACGCAGCAGCAGCGCACCAAGGCCGACCAACGCGAGGGTGGCCAGATAGGTCGGCGCCACCACGACGTACGGCAGCAACCGGGTGCGCCAGTCGATGAAGACCAGCCAGGAGCCCACGCCGGACACCAGGACCCACGCCGGGAGCAGCTCGGCATGGTCGATGCGCCACGCGACGAGTCCGGCCATCAACGCGGCACCGACGGCGAGGCCGATCGTGAGGCTCTTGGTCCCGGCGAGCACCGCGTAGGGGACCTTGTCGGGGTCGGGCTCGGCCGGCTCCGGGATCCGCCTCATCACGAACGGGCCAACCGCCCCGAGCAACGCCGCTGCGAGAGCGGCGATGGCGATGGTCACCCGTCGGACCCTACCGAGCGTCGAGCTCAGCCAGTGCGGCTCGGCGCAGCAGCTGTGGAGAAACCTGGCTTCCGGTCATCAGCTCCACCTGCAGGGCCGCCTGGTGAGCGAGCAGGTCGAGACCGGACACGACGGGTACGCCGGCCTGTTCGGCGGCCTTGGCGAGCGGTGTCGGCCACGGATCGTAGACGACATCGAACACGGCCCGAGACGAATCGACCAGCTCGTGCGACCGCGAGCCGACGACCTCCGCGGGCAACGTCGAGATCAGCAGGTCGAGCTTGTCGATCAAGGGCTCCTCGATCGTGTGGACCGTCACCGCCAGACCCGCGGACTTGGCCACCTGTGCCGCCTCCGTGGCGCGCGCCGGCTCGCGCACGACGAACTCGACGCGGTCGGCGCCGAGGATCGACGCGGCGTAGGCCATCGAGGCGGCCGTCGCTCCCCCGCCCAGGATGCGCGCTGAGCGGGCCTTGTCGACCCCGCGTTCGCGCAGGGCAGCGACGGCACCCTGGACATCCGTGTTGTCGGCGCGCAGGCCGGAGTCCTCCACCAGGATCGTGTTGGCCACGCCGAGCCGGCCGACGACCTCGCTGGCCTCGCCGATCAGGGCGGCCGTGCGCCGCTTGAGCGGTGCAGTGACGGAGAACCCGCGCACGTCGTCGCCCAGAGCGGACAGGAACGGCTCGAGCCCGTCCTCGTCGAGCTCGACGGCGTCAAAGGTCCAGGCAAGACCGAGCTCGGCATAGGCCGCCCGATGCATGGCCGGTGACAGCGAGTGGGCGATCGGTGAGCCCAGGACGGCGCAGCGCATCAGCAGATCTTGTCGTCCGCGGCGCGGCAGTACTCTTGGAGCTTCTCGACTGCCTGATCGTGCTCTGCCTTGGTGTTGGAGAACACCGTCTCGCCGGTCTCGAGGTTGACCGCGACGAAGTAGAGCCAGGCCCCATTGGCCGGGTTGAGCGCGGCCTTGATCGTCTTCTCGCCAGGAGAGCCGATCGGCCCGGGCGGCAGGCCCGAGGCCTTGTAGGTGTTGTAGGGCGAGTCGGAGTTGCGCTCGTCCGGCGTCGTGAACACGTCACCCTCGCGGCCGCTGGCGTAGGACACGGTCGAGTCGAGCTGGAGCAGCATGCCGTCCTGGAGCCGGTTGTAGAGGACCCGCGCGACCTTGGGGTAGTCGGAGTCCTTCTTGGCCTCGAACTCCAGGATGCTCGCCACCGTCAGGATCTGCTCGCCGTCGAGCCCCAGCGCCTGGGCCCGGGAGTCGATGTCGAGTTCCTTGGACACCGCCACCGTCTTGGCGACCATCTGCTTGAGCAGCTCGGTCGCCGTCGTCTTGGCACCGACTGAGTACGTCGCCGGGAACAGGTAGCCCTCGGGGTTGCCCTTGGCCTCGGCCGGGAGGCCGATGGCTTCAGGGTCCTTGAGCGCGTTGGTGACGTCGTCGGCGGAGATCTTGGTCTTGGCGGCGATGATCTTGACGACGCTCTTGACTCGGGAACCTTCGGGGATCGTCAGACGCGACTCGCCTGGCGCACCGACGATGTTGTTCTTGTCGGCCAGGGCTCCCATCGCTGCGTCCGCGGACATCTGCTTCCGGACCTTGTAGAAGCCGGCCTGGATCGCCTGGAACCGCGAGTCCTCGAGGGCGAGCTGGTAGAACGCGTCGGCGCTCTTGACGACATCCTTCTTGGCCAGGATGTCGGCAATCTGCTGGCCGTTGGAGTTCCTGGGGATCTCGACCACCACGCTGCCGGTGCCGCTGCCGGAATAGTCCTCGGGCCCGCTGATGAAGCTGGACACCTTGCCCCAGACGAACCAGCCGCCGGCCAGCAGCGCGACGATCACCAGCAGGGTCACGATCGGGCGGCCTTTGGGCTTGCGGGACGGCTTGTCGGCCCGTCTGCGCCCAGGACGCGGAGATCCGCCCGTCATCAGGTCCAGTCCGCTGTCACTCATCGATCCCTCGCAAGCTCTCTCCTGGTGCGGACCCACGGGTCCGTTCGGCGTCCAGTGCCGTCTGCAGGATCACGGTAGCGGCAGCCTGGTCGATAACCGTCCTTCGGGACGCCCCCGACCTGCCGGAGTGTCGCAGCTGGCCCTCGGCGGTCATGGTCGACATGCGCTCGTCGAACAGCCTGATCGGCACCGGCGCGATCGCCGGCAGCAGCTCGGCGCAGAAGGCACGCACCTTGGCTGCGGCCGGACCTTCGCGGCCGGACAGGCCGACAGGAAGTCCGACGACGCACTCGAGCGGGTCGTACTCGTCGACCAGGCTGGCCAGCCGCGCGATGGCGCCTGGACCGGCCGGGACCGTCTCGACAGGCGTCGCGAGAATGCCGTCCGGATCGCTCACGGCGACCCCGATGCGTACGTCACCCACATCGATCCCCAGCCTGCGACCCCGACGCATCGTCACGCTGTCAGTGCCGCCTCGACCGCTGCCAGAGCTGCCGGGATCGCCGAGACATCCGTGCCACCGCCCTGGGCCACATCGGCCTTGCCGCCGCCGCGGCCGCCGATCTTGTCGCCGATGACACCGATGAGCTGGTTGGCGGAGAGCCCGCGTTCCTGGGCTTCATCGTTGAGCGCGACCACCACGGCAGGCTTGTCGCCGGCGTCGCCGATCACGACCACGACAGCGGCCCGGTCGCGCAGACGCCCCCGGATGTCGAGCGCCAACGTGCGGACGTCTCCCCCGCCGGCGCCAGCGGCGTGGTGGCCGACGTAGGCGATGCCGTCGACGTCCTTGGCCTTGGCCGCGATGTCACCGGCAGCGCCGACGAGCTGCGCCGCCTTCATGCGCTCGGCGACCTTCTCGGCGGCCTTGAGCCGCTCGAGCAGGTCCTTGACGCGGCCCGGGACCTCGTCGGGCTGGGTCTTGAGGATGTCGGTCAGCTGGCGTACGACGTCACGCTCGCGGGCGAGGTACTCAAAGCCCTCGATGCCGGTCAGCGCCTCGATGCGCCGGTTGCCGGCGCCGACCGAGCCGTCCGACGTGACGACCAGGGTGCCGATCTGCGATGAGCGCTCGACGTGCGTGCCACCGCACAGCTCGCGCGACCACGGGCCGCCGATCTCGACGACGCGGACGTCTTCGCCGTACGTCTCGCCGAACAGCGCGAGCGCGCCGAAGTCGCGTGCCTCGGGCAGGGACATGATCTGCGCCCTGACCGGCAGGTCCGCACGGAGCGCGCGGTTGGACGCCTCCTCGACCGCGCGCAGCTGCTCGGGCGAGAGCGCGCCGTTCCAGCCGAAGTCGAGCCGCAGGTAGCCGGGTCGGTTGTAGGAGCCGGACTGCAGAGCGGTGGGGCCGAGCACCTCACGCAGCGCGGCGTGGACGACGTGTGTGCCGGAGTGCGCCTGGCGCGCGCCGAGACGCCATTCTGGATCGACGGCGGCCTCGAGCTGCCGGTCGAGCGTGAGCTCACCCTCGAGCACGCGGACCTGGTGCACGACGAGGCCGCGGACGGGCCGCTGGACGTCGAGCACCTCAGCGCGGCCGCCGTCCCAGGTCAGGACACCTGCGTCGGCGTGCTGACCGCCGGACTCGGCGTAGAACGGGGTGCGGTCGAGAACGACCTCGCCGATCGACCCGGTCGGGATCGCGGGGACGCTGTCGCCGCCGGCGATCAGCGCAATGACCCGCGACTCCGTCGTGAGGTCGGTGTAGGCCAGCCAGTCCGTCGGGCCATTGGCATCCAGGGCGGCACGGTAGACCGTGGTGTCGGCGTGCGCGCCCTTCTTGGACTTCGCGTCGGCCTTGGCTCGCGAGCGCTGCTCGGCCATGAGTGCCCGGAAGCCCTCCTCGTCGACCGCGAGGCCCTGCTCTGACGCCATCTCGAGCGTCAGGTCGATCGGGAAGCCGTAGGTGTCGTGAAGGGCGAACGCCTGCTCGCCGGGCAGCGTGGTGCCACCGCCGTCCTTGACCGCGATCGCCGCGCTCTCAAAGATCTGGGTGCCCTTGCCGAGGGTCTGCCGGAATGCGTCCTCCTCGGCGTACGCGATCTGCGAGATGCGCGGGAAGTCGGCCTCGAGCTCGGGGTAGGAAGCCTTCATGCGGTCGAGGCTCACCGGAAGCAGCTCGGGCAGAGCGGGGTCCTCGTAGCCCAGCAGGCGCATCGAGCGCACGGCGCGGCGGAGGAGGCGCCGCAGGACATAGCCGCGAGCCTCGTTGCCCGGCGTGACGCCGTCGCCCATCAGCATCAAGCCGCTGCGCACGTGATCGGCGACGACCCGGAAACGTACGTCGTCGGCGTGGTCCTTGCCGTAGGTGCGGCCGGAGATCTCCGAAGCGCGCTCGATGACCGGGTAGACCTCGTCGATCTCGTAGAGGTTGCCCTTGCCCTGCAGCAGGTAGGCGACGCGCTCAAGGCCCATGCCGGTGTCGATGTTCTTGTTGGGCAGGTCACCGAGGACGTCGAACTGGTCCTTGGCGCGAACGTTGGTGATCTCCTCCTGCATGAACACGAGGTTCCAGATCTCGAGGAAGCGGTCCTCATCGACGACGGGGCCGCCGTCGGGCCCGAACTCGGCACCGCGATCGACATAGATCTCGCTCGCCGGGCCCCCGGGGCCGGCGACGCCCATGTGCCAGTAGTTGTCGAGCAGGCCGCGGCTCTGGATGCGCTCGTCGGGCAGGCCGGCGATCTCCTTCCAGAGGCTGCGGGCCTCGTCGTCGGAGTGCAGCACCGTGACCCAGATCGTGTCGGGATCGAAGCCCAGACCGCCGTCGTCGACCGAGCTCGTGATCAGGCTCCAGGCATGCGTGATCGCGCCGGCCTTGAAGTAGTCGCCGAACGAGAAGTTGCCGTTCATCTGGAAGAACGTGCCGTGACGCGTGGTCTTGCCGACCTCTTCGATGTCTTGCGTGCGGACACACTTCTGGACGCTCGTCGCGGTGTTCCACGGGGGCGTCTCCTGACCGAGGAAGTAGGGCTTGAACGGCACCATCCCGGCGTTGACGAACAACAGGTTGGGGTCGTCGAACAGCAACGGCGCCGACGGCACGACGGTGTGGCCGGCGTTCTCGAAGTGTGCGAGGAATCGGCGGCGGATTTCCGCGGTCTGCATCAGGTCTGGTCCTTCTGAGTGTGCTCGGCCTCGAGGCGGAGCAGGTCGGGGTGGTCAGTGGTGGCGCCGGACAGCTCGCGCGCGATGTCGCGCTCGCGAGTCTCCATGCCGTCTCGCAGCTCTGAGCTGAACGCTCGCCAGCCGTGCCCGAGGGCTGCGGCCTGGTCGACGAGACCCGGCGTGGAGAGCCGGTAGGCGGCTCGACGCGCCTTGACCGAGGCGTAGAGGCCGGCCGCGGAGCCGGCGACGAACCACACGACGCGCGATTTCATGAGCCCAGCCACTGGTCGGAGGGCGGAGTGGGTCGTCCGGCGCGAATCGCGCGGCGACCGGCTTGCAGGCGTTCACGCCTCCTGCGGCGGTACTCGCGACGCATCATCGCGGTGATGCGGTCGCGGCTCTCGGCCCGCAGGGCGTGTGCGAGACCGTGGGCGAAGATCGACAGGCGTACGCCCGGGCGCCCCAGCGCGGTGTTGACGACCTGCTGCTGCGACGGAGGCACGACCAGGCGGCCCTCGACGACTCGCGGCTCGAGCTCAGCGTGGTCAACCTGCGGCATCGGCTCGAGCACGGCAAGGTCCGTGGACGGCGTCGCCGCCGCCCCGTCGGCCGGGGCCTGCGCGAGCGGCGCGACACGGCGCGCCGCGCGTACGGCGATGACGGCAGCACTGATCGCCACGACCGCGAGAACCGCCGTCGCGACGAGGATCCAGAGCTCCGCCGACATGCTCACGACCTTATCTCGTCAGCGGTCGCGCAGGATGGCCCGGATCACGGCGAGACGCTCCCCGAGCCGCGCCTCGAACCCGTGCTCACTGGGCTCGTAGTAGATCTCCCCGTCGACGTCGTCGGGCGCGTACTGCTGTCCGACCACGCCGCGGACGTCGTTGTGGGGGTAGCGGTAGTCGTGACCGTGGCCGAGCTTCTTGGCACCGGAGTAGTGCGCGTCGCGCAGTGCGGGTGGGACGGCGCCGATCTTGCCGGCATGCACGTCAGCCTGTGCACGGTTGATCGCGGTGACGACGGCGTTCGACTTCGGCGCCGACGCCAGGTGGATCACGGCCTGGGCCAAGGGGATGCGGGCCTCGGGGAAACCGATCATCGCGACCGCCTGCGCCGTCGCGGTGGCAAGCGGCAGGGCGGTCGGATCGGCCATGCCGATGTCCTCGCTCGCATGAATCATGAGCCGCCTCGCGATGAAGCGTGGGTCCTCCCCCGCCTCGATCATGCGCGCGAGGTAGTGCAGGGACGCGTCGACGTCGGACCCACGGATCGACTTGATGAACGCGCTGATGACGTCGTAGTGCTGGTCGCCCTGCCGGTCGTAGCGAACTGCGGCCTTGTCGACCGCGAGCGCGGCGTCCTCGACGTCGATCTGGGTCTTGCCCTGGCTCTTGGCCGCCCCGGCAGCGGCCTCGAGGTAGGTCAGCACGCGGCGTCCGTCGCCGCCTGCCAGGCGTACGAGGTGGCTCTTGGCCTCGTCGGTCAGCGTGACGCTGCCACCGAGCCCGCGCTCGTCGCTCAGCGCCCGGTCGACCAGCACGCCGATGTCGTCGTCGGTCAGCGACTCGAGGGTCAGGAGCAACGAGCGGGACAGCAACGGCGAGATGACGCTGAAGTGCGGGTTCTCGGTCGTTGCGGCGACGAGCGACACCCAGCGGTTCTCGACGCCCGGCAGCAACGCGTCCTGCTGGGACTTGCTGAACCGGTGGACCTCGTCGACGAAAAGGACGGTCTCGACCCCGCTCTGCGCCAGCGCTCGTCTCGCTCCGGCGATGGTCTCGCGAACCTCCTTGACGCCGGCCGAGACTGCCGACACCTCGACGAAGCGGCGATGCGTGTGCGAGCTGAGCAGGCTGGCGATCGTCGTCTTGCCGGTGCCGGGCGGGCCCCACAGCAGGATCGTCAGCGGCTGGTTGCCCTCGATCATCTGGCGCAAGGGCGAACCCGGAGCGAGCAGGTGCTCCTGGCCGACGAGCTCGTCGAGCGACCGCGGTCGCATGCGTACGGCCAGCGGCGCCGAGGAATGCGTGTTGCCTGAGAGACTGCCGCCACCCGAGCCGGTCGACGGGGGCGCCTCAGGAAGGTCGAACAGCCCGTCGTCGCTCATGAAGCGAGCCTAGTTGCCGCCTCTGACGTCAGCCCGGTCCGCCCACTCGAAGACCAGAAGACTCCGAGCCAACATTTCGCGTTCATGTGAGGTGGCGGTCAGGCCTCGGCGGGTTCGGCCTTCTTGGGCTCGGGCTTCCAGTCGACCCCGGCGTCGCGGCGCTGCTCCGGCGTGATCGGCGCTGGGGCAGCGGTCAGCGGGTCGAAGCCGCCACCTGACTTCGGGAACGCGATGACCTCGCGGATCGAGTCGGCACCCGCGAGGAGCGCACAGATGCGGTCCATGCCCATGGCGATGCCGCCGTGCGGCGGTGCGCCGAAGCTGAAGGCGTCGAGCAGGAAGCCGAACTTCTCCTGCGCCTCCTCCTCGCCGATGCCCATCATCGCGAAGACCCGCTTCTGGATGTCCTCACGGTGGATTCGGATCGAGCCGCCACCGAGCTCGTTGCCGTTGCACACGATGTCGTACGCCCAGGCGATCGCGTTGCCGGGATCGGTGTCGAACGTGTCGAGGTCCTGAGGCGCCGTGAAGGCGTGGTGCACCGCGGTCCAGGCGCCAGCGCCGACCGCGACGTCACCGGAGGCCAGCGCATCGCTCGTCGGCTCGAACAGCGGCGCGTCGACGACCCAGACGAACTCCCAGGCGTCCTTGTCGATCAGGTCGCAACGCTCACCGATCTCCAGGCGCGCAGCACCGAGCAGGCCCCGCGTCGACTTGGTCGCGCCGGCGCCGAAGAAGACGCAGTCACCGGGCTTGGCGCCGACGTGCTCGGCAAGTCCGGCCCGCTCTGCCTCGCTGAGGTTCTTGGCCACCGGGCCGCCCAGCTCGCCGTCCTCCTGGACCAGCACGTACGCGAGGCCCTTGGCTCCGCGCTGCTTGGCCCACTCCTGCCAGGCGTCCAGCTGACGCCGGGCCTGCGACGCACCACCGGGCATCACGACTGCGCCGACGTACTCGGCCTGGAACACCCGGAACGGCGTGTCCTTGAAGTAGTCGGTGCACTCGACGAGCTCCTGGCCCATACGCAGGTCGGGCTTGTCGGAGCCGAACCGGCGCATCGCCTCGGCGTAGGTCATGTGCGGGATCGGGGTCGGGATGTCGTAGCCGATCAGCGACCACATCTTGACGAGGATCTGCTCCATCACGTCGATCACGTCGGCCTGCTCGACGAAGCTCATCTCGATGTCGAGCTGGGTGAACTCCGGCTGCCGGTCGGCGCGGAAGTCCTCGTCGCGATAGCAGCGGGCGATCTGGTAGTAGCGCTCCATGCCGCCGACCATGAGCAGCTGCTTGAACAGCTGCGGGCTCTGCGGGAGGGCGTACCAGCTGCCTGGCTTGAGCCGTGCCGGCACCAGGAAGTCACGGGCGCCCTCGGGCGTCGAACGCGTCAGTGTCGGCGTCTCGATCTCCACGAAGTCCTTGGCTGCGAGGACCTCGCGGGCGGCCGCGTTGACCTTGCTGCGCAGCCGGATCGCGGCGGCCGGACCCGAGCGCCGCAGGTCGAGGTAGCGGTACTTGAGTCGGGCTTCCTCACCGACGTCGACGTGATCGTCGATCGGGAACGGCAGGGGCGCCGCAGCGCTCAGGATCTCGACGTCCTCGGCGATGACCTCGATGTCGCCGGTCGGGATGCCGGCATTCTCGTTGCCCGCCGGCCGCTGCTGCACCGTGCCGACGATCTTGAGGCAGAACTCGGCGCGCAGCTGGTGCGCGACCTCCTCGCGTACGACCACCTGGACGACGCCTGAGGCTTCGCGCAGGTCGATGAACGCGACGCCGCCGTGATCTCGACGTCGGGCCACCCATCCGGCGAGGGTGACCTGCTGACCGATGTGTTCGGCGCGCAGGCTTCCGGCGTCGTGGGTGCGGATCACGTGTTCTGCTCCTTGCTAGGTGTTCTGAGGATGCGAGGCTTGAGGTCTTCGGCGGGCGGGGCCCACGTGGTGGGGTCTGCGTCGTTCTGCTCGCCGACGCGAATGTCCCTGATCTTGTGCGGGTCGTCGCCACTGGCGGGGAACCAGACAAACGGTATGCCCCGGCGCTCGGCGTAGCGAATCTGCTTGCCGAACTTCTGCGCGCTCGCTGCGACCTCCGTCGGGATGCCGCGCGCTCGCAGCACCGAGGCGACCTCGACGCTGGCCGGGCGCGACTCCTCGTCGACCAGCGCGACCAGCACCGTGCTGGGCACCGAGCGGTCGGCCGTGAGGCCGTCAGCGACGAGCGGCACGAGCAGCCGGGACACGCCAAGCGAGATGCCGACACCGGGATAGGTGTTCTTGCCGTCGCTGGCGAGCTGGTCGTAGCGACCGCCTGAGCAGATCGAGCCCAGGTGCTCGTAGCCGGCCATACGGGTCTCGAACACGGTTCCGGTGTAGTAGTCGAGTCCGCGCGCGATGCGCAGGTCAGCAACGATGTCGACGCCCTCGGCGCCCGCCGCACCGACCACGACCTGGCGCAGCTCCTCGAGCCCCTCGTCGAGCAGGGGATGGCTGACGCCCAGCGCGCGCACGGCCTCGACGAACGACGCGTCAGTCGTGCGTACGTCGGCCAGCGCCAGGCACTGTGCGGCCTGCTCGGCCGTGAGGCCGGCATCGGTCTGCAGCTGCTCGGCGATCTTGTCGGCCGGCACCTTGTCGAGCTTGTCGACGATCGGCATGACCGCGGTCGGCTCGGCGATGCCAAGGCCAAGGTAGAAGCCCTCGAGCACCTTGCGGTTGCTGACCTGCAGGGTCAGCTGCGGCACGGGCAGGCCGGACAACGCCTCGGCCATGACCTGCGCGACCTCGACGTCGAAGTGGAACGGCAGCTCGTCCTTGGCGACGATGTCGATGTCGGCCTGGGTGAACTCGCGGAACCGTCCCTGCTGGGGCCGCTCGCCCCGCCACACCTTCTGGATCTGGTAGCGGCGGAACGGGAACTCGAGCTTGCCGGCGTTCTCCAGGACGTACCGGGCGAACGGCACGGTGAGGTCGAAGTGCAACCCCATGCCCGAGTCGCTGTCGCCCTCGCCTGCCTGCAGACGCCGCAGGACGTACACCTCTTTGTCGATCTCGCCCTTGCGGAGCAGGTGGTCCATCGTCTCGACGGCACGGGTCTCGACGGACGCGAAGCCGTGAAGCTCGAAGACCGCGCGCAGGTGGTCGAGCACGATCAGCTCGACATTGCGCTCGGCCGGCAGGAACTCGGGGAAACCGCTCAGCTTGCCGCCCTTGCTGCTCATGCCTCGCCCGCTGCGTTCGCTCATGCGCTCAGCTCCGCGAGGAACGGGTTGGTCGCGCGCTCGCGGCCGATCGACGTCTGGCCGCCGTGGCCGGGCAGCACCACGATGTCGTCGTCGAGGGGCAGCACCCGGTCGCGCAGGCTGTCCTGCATCTGCGGGTGCGAGCCGCCGGTGAGGTCCGTGCGGCCGATCGATCCGGCGAACAGGAAGTCGCCGGAGAACATGACCTGTGAGACGTCCTCGGGGCCGTCGTAGTCGACGCGGTAGAACACCGTGCCGGGTGTGTGGCCGGGCACGTGGTCGACGAGGAACGTCAGGCCGTCGACCTCGATCCGCGCGCCGTCGACCGCATCGCGTACGTCTGCCGGTTCGGTGAACTCGGGCAGGTTGGTCATCCCGAGCTGCGCCCGGAGCATCGCCGATGACTCGTTGGAGATCGCAGCCATCGGGTCGGACAGCAGGTGCTTGTCGGCGGGGTGGATCCAGACCGGGCAGCCGTACTCGCTGGCGACATCCTGGGCGCACCACATGTGGTCGAAGTGGCCATGCGTGATGAGCACGGCGGTGGGTGTCAGGTTGTGCTCGGCGACGACCGCGTGGACTCCTTCCATGGCGTCCATTCCGGGGTCGACGATCGCGCAACCGGTGCCGGGACCGCGCGAGACGAAATAGCAGTTCGCCTGCAGTGGACCGGCCGGAAATGACGTGAGAAGCACGTGCGACAGGGTACGCGAGACGCAGTGGCCACCCCGAGCCCGGCCGACGCCTAGACTGTCGCCCATGAGTTCTGCGCCCACGAACCCCTGGGGTCGTGTCGACGACGAAGGCAATGTCTACGTCAAGACCACTGACGGTGAACGACTGATCGGCCAGTGGCCCGGCGGTGATCCCGTTGAGGCGATGTCCTTGTACGTCCGTCGCTACGAAGGTCTCGAGGTCGAGGTCGACCTGCTGGAGAAGCGGCTCGAGGGCGGTGCGCTGTCCCCCGACGACGCGGCCAAGGCGGTCACCAAGGTGCGCGCGCAGATCGTCGACGCCCAGGCGCTGGGCGATCTCGACTCGCTGCTGAAGCGACTCGACGCCCTGCAGCCCGCGATCGACCAGCATCGCGAGCAGCGCAAGATCGAGCGCGCGGCCAAGGTCGCCGAGGCACAGACCGAGAAGACCCGCATCGCGGACGAGGCCGAGAAGATCGCCGCCGGCAACGACTGGAAGGCCGGCGCCGACAAGCTCCGCGCCCTGCTCGACGAGTGGAAGGCGCTCCCCCGACTGAGCAAGTCCGCCGACGACGAGCTGTGGCACCGATTCAGCACGGCCCGCACGGCATACACCCGGCGTCGCAAGACCCATTTCGGCGAGCAGTCGACGCTCCGTGAGCACGCCAAGACGATCAAGGAGAAGCTGATCGTCGAGGCCGAAGCGCTCTCCACGTCGACCGACTGGGGCCAGACCGCCGGCAAGTATCGCGACCTGATGGCCGAGTGGAAGAAGGCCGGCTCGGCGCCGCGCAACGTCGAGGACAAGCTCTGGAAGCGTTTCCGGGCTGCGCAGGACGCGTTCTTCACGGCGCGCGACGAGGCCAACGCGCTGCTCGATGCCGAGTACGAGGTCAATGCCGAGAAGAAGCTCGAGATCCTCGCCGAGGCCGAGAAGCTGCTGCCGATCGAGGACGTCGATGCTGCGCGCAAGGCCTGGCTCGACATCGCCGATCGTTGGGAAGCCGCCGGCAAGGTCCCCCGCGCCAAGATCGGCGAGTTCGAGGGCCGCATCCGCAAGGTCGAGCAGGCCGTACGCGAGGCCACTGAGAGCAAGTGGAAGAAGACGGACCCGGAGAAGTCCGCTCGCGCCGACGACATGATCAGCAAGCTGCAGCGCGCGATCGATGAGGTCGGCGAGAAGATCGCTGCCGCCGAGGCCAAGGGCGACAAGAAGAAGGTCAAGGACCTCCAAGCCGACAAGGCCTCCAAGGAAGCCTTCCTCGACATGGCCAAGAAGGCCCAGGCCGACTACTCCTGATCCACCGCTTCACTGCGGCGGGTTCGTGACGAGCCTCGGATCGCACCCGATCTCTCCGGGTTCCAACCATTCGCGGGGGAAACCGGGGAATGAGACGGTGCCGTCCGGGTCACGGAGGCCGACGATGCAGTCCCTGTTCTCCCCACCGATGCCGACGGTCACGATCAGGCGCCCGGCATCCGCGGCGCTGCGGGTGTAGACGCCTTCGTCCCTGAACGCGGCCTGCACGTCGTCGGCCAGGCGCTCCGCGTCCGTCGACTTCAGCAGCTTCGCGATCCGCTTCTCGGTGTCGTCGGGAAGCTTCGGGGCGGGTGGCGGTGTGGGCGGCACCGGATCAGGCCCGTCGGGACACGACACACCGCTGTGCTCGACCTGGTCGTAGTTGCGGTTGGCGATGATGACGAAGCGGTAGCAGCGCGTCGCGCTGCTGGCTTCCCGGGTCGAGCCGATCGCTCCGCCGGTGTCAGACGGAAGGCGGACCGAGATGCGTACGTCGATCTCGGCCCCGCTGTCGTCCGATTTCCCCTCCCATCGGACGGGTGCAATCGTGACGTTCTGGTCGGCGTGCTCCCCCATGACGAGGTCGATGGCGCCGTTCGTGGCGTACGCGAGCGCCGGTCTCGGAGGCACTGCCTGGGGCGCCGTCCAGCGCCGGGCCAGGGCGTTCGCTGTCTCGTCGGCCACGTTGGCAGCACGCTCATCGGATCCGCCCTCACGATCGCCGCCACACGCCGCCAAACCGCAGATCGACAGCAGCATCGCGGCCAGCCAAGCCCGCCGCGCCGCGGACACCCCCTGCAGTCGCATCCCGCGACCCTAACGGAGCACCCACTCCTCAAGACGCCAACCAACGGTGACGGGTCACTTCTCCCCCGCTGACGGGTCACTTTTCGCCCCCTGACGGGTCACTTCTCCCCCGCTGACGGGTCACTTCTCGTCGTCCTGTGGACGACCAGGTCGACGTGGAGCGCGCAGGCGGCTTTCATCCGGTGCATGTCCTCCCTGATCCACGACGGATATCCCTTCACCTCGCAGATGGCACGGGATCTTGGCCTGCCACCGAAGACCCTTCAGTCGCACTACAAGCTCGGCCTCGTGCGGCGCGAGTTCCGCAATGTGTACGTGGACGCCCGGGTTCCGGACTCTCGCAGCGGCCGACTGCGCGCGATCAAGCTCGTTGCGCCGCAGAACGCGGTGGTCTGTGACGAAACTGCGGCGTGGGTATGTGGGCTGGACGTGTTCGCGCCTGGCCGTCGGCACGATTTCGAGCCAGCCATGGTTGCCCGGCACGGTGTGGGTCGCGTTCGGCATCACGGCAGCCGCGCGCGGCAAGCCATCATCTGCAGTGAGGACATTGAGTACATCGACGGTGTGCACGTCACGACGCCAGTCCGGACCGTCTCCGACCTGCTCCGAAAGATGTATCGGCCGTACGCACTGGCCGCCGCCGATGCGTTCGCTCACGCAGGGATGGTGGAGGCCGATGCCGTCGTTGAGCACGTGGCTCGCCTGAAGGGCTTTCGAGGCATCGTCCAGGCCCGAAGTCTCGCGGCCCTCATCGAGCCGAGAAGCCAGTCTCCTGGCGAGTCATGGCAGCGGCTGCGCATGCTGGACGCTGGGTTTCCACCTCCGGAGCCCCAGTTCGAGGTCGTTGACGACTTCGGCAGGTCGTTCTTCATCGACTTGCCCTATCCGGAGCGGCTCATCGCCTCGGAGTATGACGGCGCCGAGTTCCATACCGCCACGCCTCATCGGATGGACGATCACGATCGTCGCGACTACCTCACCCAGATGTACGGATGGCGCTGGGTCATCGGGACCAAGTCACGGATCTTTGGCGTCGACACGTCCTTCGAGGACGAGCTCGGGGAGCTTCTTGGCATCAAGCCCCTCGCCCGTTGGTGGGGATCACGCCCAGCCGGACCCCCGCTCACCCGAAGACTGACGCAGGGCCAAATCTGACCCGCCAGACCCGGGCAAAAGTGACCCGTCAGCGGGCAAGAAGTGACCCGCCAGCGGGCAAAAAGTGACCCGTCAGCGTTATTGGGTGAGGCGGTAGACGTCGAAGACGCCTTCGACCGTGCGTACGGCCGACAGCACGTGACCCAGGTGCTTCGGGTCGGCCATCTCGAAGGTGAACTTCGACTTGGCGACCCGGTCTCGGCCCGTGGTCAGCGACGCCGACAGGATGTTGACGTGCTGGTCGGAGATCACCCGCGTGATGTCGCTCAGCAACCGGGGACGGTCGAGGCCTTCGACCTGCACCGCCACGAGGAACGTGCTCTTGCCGGTCGGCGCCCAGTGCACCGCCACGAGCCGCTCCGGCTGGCTGCGCAGCGAAAGCAGGTTGACGCAGTCGGTGCGGTGGACCGACACCCCTGCCGTACGCGTGACGAACCCCTCGATCGCGTCGCCCGGGACCGGCGTGCAACACCGGGCCAGCTTGATCATGATGTCGCCGTCGAGCCCCTCGACCACGACGCCCGCATCGCGGCTCTCCTTGCGCAGCTGTCGCGTGCCGACACCCGGCAGCGAGGTCGCCTCCGCGAGATCCTCCTCGGCGCCTTCGCGGCCACCGGCGAGGTCGATGACCCGCTCGACGACGTTCTGCGCACCGACATTGCCCTCGCCCACCGACGCATAGAGCGTCGACACGTCGGCCAGGTGCAGCTCCTTGGCGACCGTGTCGAGGGTCTCGTGCCGGAACAGCCGGTGCAGCGGCAGACCCTCCTTGCGCATCTGCTTGGCGATCAGGTCCTTGCCGCGTTCGATCGCCTCGTCGCGGCGCTCCTTGGTGAACCACTGGCGGATCTTGTTGCGAGCGCGCGGGCTGGCGACGAACTCGAGCCAGTCGCGGCTCGGCCCGGCGTCGGGCGACTTCGACGTGAAGATCTCCACCACGTCGCCGCTCTCGAGCTCTGACTCCAGCGACACCAGCCGGCCGTTGACCCGGGCGCCGATGCAGGCGTGACCGACCTCGGTGTGCACCGCGTACGCGAAGTCGACCGGAGTCGCCTTGGCCGGCAGCTGGATCAGGTCGCCGCGCGGCGTGTAGGCGTAGACGCCGGCGTTGTTGATCTCGAACCGCAAGGAGTCGAGGAAGTCGACGGAGTCCGACGTCTCGGACTGCCAGTCCAGCAGCTCGCGCAGCCACAGCATGTCGTCCTTGTCGGGACCCTTGCCGGACTTGCCGGCCGTGGCATCTTCCTTGTACTTCCAGTGCGCCGCGACACCGTACTCGGCCCGGCGGTGCATCGCGTAGGTCCGGATCTGCAGCTCGACCGGCTTGCCCTGCGGCCCGATCACGGTCGTGTGCAGCGACTGGTACATGTTGAACTTCGGGACCGAGATGTAGTCCTTGAACCGTCCGGGGATCGGGTTCCACCGGGCGTGCAGCACGCCGAGGACCCCATAGCAGTCAGCAACGCTGTCGACGAGGATGCGTACGCCGACCAGGTCGAAGATGTCAGAGAACTCACGACCGCCGACCAGCATCTTCTGGTAGATCGAGTAGTAGTGCTTGGGCCGGCTCGAAACCTTGGCCTTGAGCTTGACGTGGCGCAGGTCGGACTCGACGTCGCTCACGACCCGCTCGAGGAACTGCTCGCGCGACGGCGCCCGGTCGGCGACGAGCCGGACGATCTCGTCGTAGACCTTGGGGTGCAGCGTCGCGAACGCGAGGTCCTCGAGCTCCCACTTGATCGTGTTCATGCCGAGACGGTGGGCCAGTGGCGCGAAGATCTCGATCGTCTCGCGCGCGATGCGCTCCTGCTTGTCCTGCCGCAGGTAGCGGAGCGTACGCATGTTGTGCAGGCGGTCGGCGAGCTTGATGACCAGCACCCGGATGTCGCGGCTCATGGCGACGACCATCTTGCGGATCGTCTCGGACTGCGCCGAGTCGCCGTACTTGACCTTGTCGAGCTTGGTGACGCCGTCAACGAGCTGACGGACCTCGTCGCCGAAGTCGGCCCGCAGCGCATCGAGCGTGTAGTCGGTGTCCTCGACGGTGTCGTGCAGCAGCGCGGCGCACAGGGTGGGAGCGGTCATGCCGAGCTCGGCGAGGATCGTGGCGACCGCAAGCGGATGCGTGATGTAGGGGTCACCGCTCTTGCGGGTCTGCCCTTCGTGCATCCGCTCGGCGATCTCGTATGCCTTCTGGATCGCCGTGACGTCGCCCTTGGGGTGGGTCGCGCGATAGACCTTGATCAGCGGATCGAGGACGGCATCCAAGGATCCGGACTTGCCGCCGATGCGGGCCAGCCGGTTGCGCACACGCGCAGAAGCCGGCGCCGAGTCGGCATTCTTCGACTCGGCCGGCGGCGCCTCGGTGCGTTCAGCCATCGTGTTCCTCACTGTGTCCATCCATCGTATGCCAGTGGGTCACGCTCAGGGTCAGCTCAGGAGGCCGTCGATCAGGGTCGCTGCGGTGGCCAGTACGAGCACGGCAACGAGCACGAGGGCGACGATGCGGACCTGGTGGGGGTTCATGGGTCTCGATTCTGGGGAGGCGGAGTCAGTACGTACGCAGGCTCGCACAGCCGAGCGGGGCGAGCCGCTCCTGGCCGCCGAGCGCGAGCAGCTCGATCAGGACGATGTTGCCGGCGACTGTTGCGCCGGCCTGCTGGACCAGGTCGGCTGCCGCGAGCATCGTCCCGCCCGTGGCGAGCACGTCGTCGACCACGAGCACCCGGGCGCCGGCCTGCAGCGCATCGACGTGCATCTCGAGAACTGCCGCGCCGTACTCCAGCTCGTACGACGTGGACAGCGACTCCGACGGCAACTTGCCGGCCTTGCGCACCGGGACGAACCCGGCACCCAGGCGCAGCGCGATGCTGGGACCGAACAGGAAGCCCCGCGCCTCGATGCCCAGCACCGCGTCGATCGGCCCGGACTGCTCCGCGAGCTCGACCAGCCCGTCGATGACAGCCGCCAGGGCGATCGGGTCGGCGAGCAGCGGGGTGATGTCACGGAACGTCACACCGGGCTCGGGCCAGTCCTCGATGGGACGCACCAGCCGATCGATCGTCTCGGTGAGGTCGCTCATGTGTCCTTCCACTGCAGAATGACAGCAGGTCCCGTGGGCGGTCGCCCACGAGACCTGCCGCCGGTTGACTACGAAACCTTGAGGGTGACCTTGCAGACCTTCTTGGCGTGCTTGTCGATGTTGGTCGCAGCCTTGGTGTATTCCGCGCTGCCCAGCTTCTGGAACTCCTGGGCCAGACCAACGAGCTTGGAGGTGTCGACCCCTTCGGGGGTTTCACCCTGCTGGATCTTGGACAGATCGGACAACTTCAGCCCGGCGTCCGCGAATGCCTTCTCGACATCGGTGATGAGGTCGTCCAGCTTCTTCCAGTCGTTCTTGATGTCGTCGGGCGCCTCGTCAGCAAGGGTGTGAATCTGCGCGAACGCCTTGTCGATCTGGGTGGCGTCGGCGGTCGTCGTGGAGTCGAACGTCTTTGCGGCCTTCTTGATGTCCTTGCAGTAGTCGCTGTCCTCGCCACCACTGCCGCCGTCGCCACCACCACAGGCGGCGAGGGTGCTGGCGAGCAGCACGGCGCTGGCCAAGGCCATGGGAATCTTCATCTGTCTTCTCCTCCAGAGTGCGACGTCGCTGGGGCTGTCCCACGCCGCGGATCAGTGCATACAGCATGGCACGCGCACGGGGTGCCGTGCGCGCGGCTGCGGGTCAGCGCTTGCCGCGCTTGGATCGCGGCTGTCGCGAGGGCTGCGCCCGCTTCGACGCGCCCGATGTGGCCACCGGCCGGTGGACCGGAGCAGACGCCACCTCGACAGGCACCTCGGCCTGCTTGGTCCGCTTGGCCTGCACTCGGGCAGCCTGGGCCTTGATGGCCGGCTCCCGCTCCTTGAGCTGCGACACGAACGGCGTCGCGATGAAGATCGAGGAGTAGGTGCCCGCGAGCATGCCGACGAACAGCGCCAGCGCAAGGTCCTTGAGCGGTCCGGTGCCGAGCACCGCAGCGCCGGCGATCAAGAGCGCGCCGACGGGCAGCAGCGCCGTGATCGAGGTGTTGATCGACCTGACCAGCGTCTGGTTGAGCGCCAGGTTGGCCTGCTCGGCGTACGTCTTGGAGGTCGACGTGAGGATGCCCTTGGTGTTCTCGCGCACCTTGTCGAACACCACCACGGTGTCGTAGAGCGAGAAGCCCAGGATCGTCAGCAAGCCCGTCACGGTTGCCGGCGTGACCTCGAATCCCGACAGCGCGTAGACACCACCGGTGATCACGAGGTCGTGGGCCAGCGCGACGAGCGCGCCGAGGGACATGCGCCACTCCCGGAAGTAGGCCCAGATGAAGATCACCACGATGACCAGGAACACGATCAGCCCGGTCAGCGCCTTGGTGGCCACCTGCTTGCCGTACGTCGGCCCGATCAGGTTCTGGCTGACCTCGGTGGCGCCGGCCTCGGTCAGGGACTCGGTGATCTTGCTGGCCTCGTCCTGCGACAGCGCCCGCGTCTGGATGCGGATGAGGTCGTCGCCCGATGTCTGCACCGTCGGGTCGCCGGCCTCCGGCACGTTGGCGTCCTCGACAGCCTTGACCAGCTCGTCCGACGTCGCAGCGTTGGCGTTCTGGACCGTGGCGGTGAACTCGACGCCACCCTTGAACTCAACCCCGTAGTTGAAGCCTCGGAGGACGAACGCCAAGGCGGCAACCACCACGATGATCGCGGAGATGGAGTACCAGAGCTTGCGTCGCCCGACGAAGTTGAACGAGACGCGCCCTTCGTACAGGCTCTGTCCGAATGTGCTGATGCGGCCCATCAGTTGCCCTTTCCAGCGGTTTCGGGTTGAGCCGTGCGGGCGATCTCGGAGACCTTGCGGCCCTTGATGCCCAGGTGCGCGGCGTCGAGACCCGACAACTTGTGGCCCTCGCCGAAGAACTTCGTACGCGCGAGCAGCGAGACCAGCGGCTTGGTGAACAAGAAGACCACGAACACGTCGATGAGCGTGGTGAGACCCAGCGCGAACGCGAAGCCCCGGACGACCCCGATTGCGAAGGTGAACAACGTCAGCGCCGCGAGGATCGACACGGCGTCGGCCGCGAGGATCGTGCTTCGGGCACGGACCCAGCCGGCCTCGACCGCGAGGCGCAGCGACTTGCCGTCTCGCACCTCGTCTCGAATGCGCTCGAAGAACACGATGAACGAGTCGGCCGTGATGCCGATCGCCACGATGAGCCCGGCGATGCCGGGCAGGGTCAGCGTGAAGCCCACTCCCTTGCCGAGCAGGAGCACCATCACGTACGTGAGGGCGGTGGCCACCAGCAGCGAACCGATGATCACCAGACCGAGGCCGCGGTAGTAGAAGAGGCAGTAGAACACCACGAGGAGCAGGCCGATGACGCCGGCGAGCAGGCCCGCGTTGAGCTGTGTGCCGGCCAGCGACGGCCCGATCTCCTCGCTGCCGTTGACGCTGAACGTCAGCGGCAGGGCGCCGTACTTGAGCTGGTTGGCCAGCGCCTTGGACGAGGCAGCGGTGAAGTTGCCGGTGATCTCGGGCTTGCCGTTGGTGATGAGGCCGTTGGTCGTCGGTGCACTGATGACTTCGCCATCGAGGACCATCGCGAAGCGGCTCGCCTGCTCGTTGCCAGCCTGGGTCTGCGCATAGAGCGCCTTGTTGACCTCGGTGAAGATGTCAGTCCCGCGGTCCTTGAACTGCAGCTGCACGACCCAGTTGACCTGCTGCTGCGGAAGCTGGGGCGATGCCGTCTTGACGTCCGTGCCCTCGATCACCGCGGGACTGAGGATCTGCACCTCACCGGTGGCGGGGTCACACGTGACGAGCGGTCGCTTGCTCACGTCCTCGACCGAGAGGCCGTTCTTGAGGCACTGGAATCCCTTGGCCTGCTCCTGGAGCGCGGCGATGCCGGCTTGGTACTCCTTGGGGAGGCTGTCGACTCCAGTTGTCTCAGCCGTCAGCATCTGATCGAGCGTCAGCTTGCTCCAGTCGATCTTGTTGATGATCTCCTGCTGCTTGGACGTGTCGGTCGACGTGGTCGCGCTGGACAGGTTGCCGGCCCACACGAGCCGGAACCGCAGCTGTGCCGTCTTGCCAACCTGGTCGACGATGTTGGCGCGGCGCTCGCCGGGAATCTCGATGATGACCTGGTTGCTGCCTTGCGTCGTCACCTCGGCCTCGGTGACGCCCGTCGCGTTGACGCGCTGGTCGATGATGTCGCGGGCCTGCTCGAGCTTGGGCGGGGTGACCTCGCCGTCCTTGGAGCTGGCCTTGAGCGTGATGCGGGTGCCGCCCTCGAGGTCAAGACCCAGCCTTGGCTGCCAGGCGCTCTCGTCGCCCTTCTTGTTGTTGAAGTCGATCAGTGCGACCAGACCGTAGAGCGCGATGATCGCTGCCAAGAAGAGCAGGAGTGTGCGCCTGGGGCGCGGCAGGTTGCTGGCCGCCTTGGAACCCCGGGTCTTGGGATTGGTCGCCATCAGTCGTCAGTGCTCGACTCGGGCGCTTCCGTCGTCTCGGCAGGGATGACCTGGGCCACGGCCTGGCGCTTGACGGTGAGCACCGTGTTGGCAGCAACGCGCAGCTCGATCGTGTCGTCGCCGACAGACACGATCTCGCCGAAGATGCCGCTCGCGATCATCACGCGCGCGCCGGGGACCAGCTCGCTCTGCACCTTGAGGAACGCCTGCTGGCGCGCTCGCGCCGGGCGCAGCACCAAGAAGAAGAACGCAACGATGATGAGCAGAAGGGGCAGAAGAACGCCAAGGTCTTGCACGGTGGATGCTCCCGAAATGAGTGTGAGTTGCCGCCGTTCGGCAGGCAGGGCCGGAGGCCATCGGGAAGTTTAGCCCCTCCGTGCCAGCATCGTGACCTGCCTCATGCCGAGAGCGTCGTCAGGGCTCGTCGTCGAGCGGCAACTGATCGAGCGTGGCGGGAACAGCGAGTCCCAAATGCCGCCAGGCGCCCGCCGTGGCGACGCGACCGCGCGGGGTGCGGGCCAGGAACCCCAGGCGTACGAGGAACGGCTCGGCGAGCTCCTCGACGGTCTCGCGTTCCTCACCGACCGCGACCGCGAGAGTCGAGACGCCCACCGGCCCGCCCCCGAAGCTGCGGCACAGCGCTTCGAGCACCGCACGGTCGAGTCGGTCGAGGCCGAGCTCGTCGACCTCGTAGAGGGCCAGCGCGTCGCGCGCCACGGTGTGGTCGACGACTCCCCCGGCGCGCACCTCGGCGAAGTCGCGCACGCGCCGCAGCAGGCGGTTGGCGATGCGCGGCGTGCCCCGCGACCTGGAAGCAATCTCTCGCCCACCGTCTTCGGTCACCTCGAGGTCGAGAAGACCGGAGGAACGGTCGACGATGCGGTGCAGCTCTGCGGCGGCGTAGTAGTCGAGCTGCGCAGTGAACCCGAACCGGTCACGCAACGGGCTCGGCAGCAGCCCTGCGCGGGTTGTCGCGCCGACCACCGTGAACGGCGGGATCTCGAGCGGGATCGCGGTGGCGCCGGGCCCCTTGCCGACGATGACGTCGACGCGGAAGTCCTCCATCGCCATGTAGAGGAGCTCTTCGGCCGGACGCGACATGCGGTGGATCTCGTCGATGAACAGGACATCGCCCTCGTTGAC
This sequence comes from uncultured Actinomycetota bacterium, assembly GCA_963790145.1. Classification (GTDB taxonomy): domain Bacteria; phylum Actinomycetota; class Actinomycetes; order Propionibacteriales; family Nocardioidaceae; genus Aeromicrobium. Next base: position 92,378 of record CAWBNN010000002.1, read on the forward strand.
CCCCGACAGGATCGCGGCCAGGTCGCCGGCATGTTGGATCGCCGGCCCGCTCGTGATGCGCAGCGGCGCCGAGAGCTGATGGGCGATGATCATCGCGATCGTGGTCTTGCCCAGTCCGGGTGGTCCCGAGAGCAGCACATGGTCGGGCGTACGTCCGCGAGCCACGGCCGCCTCGAGCATCAACGAGAGCTGCTCGCGTACGCGCTCCTGGCCGATCAGCTCGTCGAGGGTGCGGGGTCGCAGCGCCGCCTCGAAGGCGCGGTCCTCGGGACCGGCCTCGGCGACGATCGCCTCGAACTCTTCGCGTTCGTCCATCAGCGCGCCTTGGAGAGGGTGCGAAGCGCGTCGCGCAGCACGGTGGAGACGTCCGGCATCGCGCCGGGCTCGAGCTCGGCGGCGACACGTTCGAGTGCGGCATCGGCGTCGCGAGCCGACCAGCCGAGTCCGAGCAACGCTTCGTGGACCTGGTCGCGCCACGCGGGTGCTCCGCTGACGGCGAGGGTGGCCACGCCGACCCGGTCCTTGAGCTCGACGACGATGCGCTCGGCGCCCTTGCGGCCGATGCCGGGCACAGACGTCAGTGTCGCGAGATCGCCCTGGCCGATCGCCTGGCGCAACCGGTCGGGATTGAGCACCGCCAGCATGGCCTGCGCAACCTTGGGGCCGACTCCGCTGGCGGTCTGGACGAGCTCGAACATGTCCCGCTCGTCGGTGTTGGCGAAGCCGAAGATCGTCAGCGAGTCCTCGCGGACCACCATCGACGTCGAGAGCTGCACCTCATGACCGATGCGCAGCGACGCGATGGTGCTGGGCGTGCACATGACTTGCATGCCGACACCGCCGACGTCGATGACGGCGGAGGTCAGGGTCACGGCGGCGACGGGACCGCGGACGTGGGCGATCATCGGGCGGCAGCCTTGTCGACAGCGGCCTGGAGGCGGGTCTGCGCTCCCCCGCGCCAGATGTGACAGATCGCAAGTGCGAGAGCGTCGGCGGCATCGGCCGGTGTCGGCGCGGTCGTCAGCCGAAGCAACCGGGTCACCATCTGCGTGACCTGCGCCTTGTCGGCCCGGCCGCTGCCGGTCACCGCTGCCTTGACCTCGCTCGGGGTGTGCAGCTGCACGGGTATGCCGTGTCGCGCGGCGACGACCATCGCGATGCCACTGGCCTGCGCGGTGCCCATCACGGTGCGGACGTTGTGCTGGCTGAAGACGCGTTCGACGGCAACGACATCAGGGCGGTGCTCGAGGATGCTCGACTCGACCTGCTGCTCCAGCTGGTGCAGGCGCCTGGCGATGTCGAGGTCCGGCGGCGTGCGGAACACGCCGACGTGCACCATCGTCAAGGGCCGGCCGACTGAGCCGTCCACGACACCCACTCCGCACCGGGTGAGGCCGGGGTCAATCCCGAGAACTCTCATCGGCCGACCTCCGTGCATACCGAACGCATGTTCGACAGCCTAGTCGGAGGGGCCGTTCGCGCGATGGCGACGCGCCGGGACCGGCGGGCTGCCCAGGCGAATGCCGTCGGCGACGTCCAGCATGCGACGTCGGGAGGCGCCCCAACCTCGGACGGCGCCGAACCACATGAGGTTGTCACCCTTCCAAGCTTCAATCGGCCATCTGGCGACAAACCCCGCGCGCAGGATCACGAACAGCGGCAACAGCAGGACCAGGAGAAAGACCTCAGCCACAAAGACCATGAGCACCACCGCAAGTGGCAGGACGAACACCATGACCACCATCGCCACGAAGATCGCCATACCGATGATCAGGTCGTCTGCGTCCAGCCCGCTCGGAACGTCAAGAAAGTCATCGGGCTCCCGGCGCCTCAGGCGCCACGGCAGCCAGCGCCGCTTGATCCGCCAGGTCTCCCCAGCCGGGTCCTCGACCTTCACCCGGTCACTGGACCTGGGCCATGACCTCGTCGGAAGCGTCGAAGTTGGCGAACACGTTCTGCACGTCGTCACTGTCCTCGAGGGCATCGATCAGGCGCATGACCTTGGTCGCCACCTCGACATCGACCTCGACCGTCACGGTCGGCACGAACGACGCATCAGCCGAGTCGTAGTCGAGGCCGGCCTCCTGCAGTGCCGTGCGTACGGCCACCAGGTCGGTCGGCTCGCAGATGACCTCGAACGATCCGTCGAGGTCGTTGACCTCTTCGGCACCGGCATCGAGGACCGCCATCAGGACGTCGTCCTCGTTGGTGGCGCCGCCCTCCTGCTCGGTGGGCACGATGATGACGCCCTTGCGGTGGAACATGTAGGACACCGAGCCCGGGTCGGCCATGGTGCCGCCGTTGCGGGTCATCGCGGTGCGCACCTCCATCGCAGCGCGGTTGCGGTTGTCGCTGAGGCACTCGACGAGCAGCGCGACGCCACCGGGGGCATAGCCCTCGTACATGATCGTGATGTAGTCGACCGCGTCGTCACCGACGCCGCCACCACGCTTGACGGCGCGGTCGATGTGGTCCTTGGGCACCGAGGACTTCTTGGCCTTCTGGATCGCGTCGTAGAGCGTCGGGTTGCCGTCGGGGTCAGGTCCGCCGACCCGGGCGGCGACCTCGATGTTCTTGACCATCTTGGCGAACATCTTGCCGCGCTTGGCGTCGACGATGGCCTTCTTGTGCTTGGTCGTCGCCCACTTGGAGTGGCCTGACATGGGCACGTCCTTTCTCGATGCGCTGGCTTCCTACGACTGCTTGACGAGGTCGACGAAGTAGCGATGGATGCGGTCATCACTGCCGACTTCGGGATGGAACGAGGTCGCCATCAGATTGCCTTGTCGAACGGCGACAATTCTACCGGCGGCCTCGCCGGTCGGGATGGTGGCAAGGGGCTGCACGTCGGGGCCGAGCGTCTCGACCCACGGCGCGCGGATGAAGACCGCGTGCACGGGCTCACCGAATCCGTCGAACTCGATGTCGCCCTCGAAGGATTCGACCTGGCGCCCGAACGCGTTGCGGCGCACCGTGATGTCGAGCCCGCCGAGCGTCTCCTGACCCTCGATGCCGTCCTCGATGCGATCGGCCAGCATGATCATGCCGGCGCACGTGCCGAAGGCGGGAATGCCGCCGCGGATGCGCTCGACCAGAGGGTCGAAGAGCTCGAACGAGCGCGCCAGCTTGTACATCGTGGTCGACTCGCCGCCCGGCAGCACCAGCGCATCGCAGCGGGCCAGCTCCTCGGGTCGCCGCACCGTGAATGCGGGCACGCCGAGGTCGCCGAGGACACGCAGGTGCTCGCGTACGTCGCCCTGCAGGGCGAAGACGCCGATCGACGGGGAAGCCACCCCACGAGCCTACCGGCGGTCGTGGGCGTGTCAGCCGGAGCGGGGGTCCTCCGGCGGACGACGACGGCGACGTGGGAGACGAATCTCCTGGGGATACGCCGCCGCCGCCGCTCCCTCTCGGATATCCCTCCCGATCGGGTTCGCGGAGGCAAGCACGCCGGGGACGCAAGCGTCCGGGTCGATGCTCCCTCAGTGCACCGCCGCGCCATGCGAAGCACTCCCATACTTCGACGCGGTGGTACCCGAATCATACGGGGTAGCCGCGCGAGAAGCGTCAGCAGTGTCAGGTGCCGGTTCGGCGTGTCCCGCGGATGCGTCGGCGAGGAACGAACACCACGATCGCGAGACACGCGACGAACACACTTCCGATGGCGATCGCAACCAGACCCCGCGCCGGGCCGAACACGTAGCCGAGCCATGGGATCGACATGAAGACGCGGTCGGCCTTGGTGACGTCGTATGCCTCGGCGTCCGGCGCGCCACTGTCATCGGCCTGCAGTGTCAGGCGGATGCTGCTGCCATAGGGCTGGACCTCGACCACGCGGTGCGTCACGCGTCGACCCTGTCGGTCGCTCACGCTGACGATGTCGCCTTCGCCGATGTCGCTGGCCGACACGCTCCTGGCGAGCGCAAGGTCGCCAGCGGAGATGGCCGGTGCCATCGAGTCGGAGCGGAACGCGATCGGTGTGACGCCCAGCAGCGCACCGAGTCCCGCGGCGAGGAGGCACACGGCACCCAGGGCGGCACCGACGTTCAGGAGTGTCGAACGCCAGAAGTCGCCGGTACGCGGGCCGGATCTGGCCTTGCGTCGTGCCACGTGGCGCACCTGCTTCCGGTCGGGTCTCCCACCCGGCGATGAGCGTACCGTCAGGCGAGTCGCAGCGAGCCCGAGAACCCGACCATGGGCCGAGCGCAGCGAGGCTACAACTCAGCCACAACGACGAGCGCAGCGAGGAGAGGGCGTTCCGGCGAAGCCGGACAGCGGCGAGCCCGAGAACCCGACCATGGGCCGAGCGCAGCGAGGCTACAACTCAGCCACAACGACGAGCGCAGCGAGGAGAGGGCGTTCCGGCGAAGCCGGACAGCGGCGAGCCCGAGAACCCGACCATGGGCCGAGCGCAGCGAGGCTACAACTCAGCCACAACGACGAGCGCAGCGAGGAGAGGGCGTCCCGGCGAAGCCGGACAGCGGCGAGGAACGAGCCGCTGAAACGGCGAGGGACGAGCCGTGCGCCCTACCAACCCCGTTCAGCCAACCGATGCGGCTCGGGGATGTCGTCGACGTTGATGCCGACCATGGCTTCACCGAGACCGCGCGAGACCTTGGCGATGACGTCGGGGTCGTCGAAGAACGTCGTGGCCTTGACGATCGCCTCGGCGCGCTGGGCCGGGTTGCCGGACTTGAAGATGCCCGAGCCGACGAACACGCCCTCGGCACCGAGCTGCATCATCATCGCGGCGTCGGCGGGGGTGGCGATGCCACCGGCGGTGAACAGCACGACGGGGAGCTTGCCGTTCTCGGCGACTTCCTTGACCAGGTCGTAGGGCGCCTGCAGCTCCTTGGCCGCGACGAACAGCTCGTCCTCGGACAGCGAGCCGAGGCGGCGGATCTGCGCGCGGATCTGGCGCATGTGGGTCGTCGCGTTGGAGACGTCGCCGGTGCCGGCCTCGCCCTTGGAGCGGATCATCGCCGCGCCCTCGGTCAGTCGCCGCAGCGCCTCGCCCAGGTTGGTCGCGCCACACACGAACGGAACGGTGAACTGCCACTTGTCGATGTGGTTGGCGTAGTCGGCCGGCGTCAGGACCTCGGACTCATCGATGTAGTCCACACCGAGTGACTGCAGCACCTGCGCCTCGACGAAGTGACCGATGCGGGCCTTGGCCATCACCGGGATCGAGACGGCCTCGATGATGCCGTCGATCAGGTCGGGGTCGGACATACGGGCGACGCCGCCTTGCGAACGGATGTCGGCAGGTACGCGCTCGAGCGCCATCACGGCGACCGCGCCGGCATCCTCGGCGATCTTGGCCTGCTCGGCGTTGACGACGTCCATGATGACGCCGCCCTTGAGCATTTCTGCCATGCCGCGCTTGACCCGCGACGTACCGACCGTGGTTGCTTCGTTGCTCACTGCTGTGTCCTTTGATGTGCCCAGATGATTACCCCCCAGTCTACTCGGGGCGGGCTCTCCCCCTTGCCCCGGACAGCCCGGCGGGACGCAGCAGGGCCTCGCACCCCCGGGACGGTGCGAGGCCCTGCTGTTCGTGCGAATCAAACGTTGCTGCCCGAACGCTTTCGAACCGCGAATGCGACGCCGGAAGCCGTCACGGCCAGGCCACCGGCGAACAGCCAGGCCAGGTCCAGCTCGCCGGTCGGCTCCTCGGGCGCGACGCCGGCGTCGACTCGGCTGGGCAGTTCGACGGTGTCGACGACCTCGTCGACGGAGTCCGTCGACCCGCCGTCGTCGTTGCCGCCACCGTCAGGCGTGCAGTCGACGCCGTGGGTCGGGCAGGGCTCCGGGCTCGTGACGTCAGCCGGGCCCTTCGGCTTCGTGGGCTTCGGGGCGACGACCTTGTCCTTGGGCTCGTCCGGCTGGGGTGCCGGTGCGAGCTTGTCCAGGTCGGGCTGCGGGTCGACGTGGTGCGGCTGCACGATGACCGGACCGGGCTCCGAAGCCATCGCGGCAGTCGGGACCAGCGTGAGGGCTGCGGTCGCCAGCGGGGCGGCGACAATCAGGTTGCGGATGGTGGCGTTCATGTCATGGGCTCCTGGTGGTTGGTGGCGCTGTTCGTGGTGGTGACGACTGGGGGCTTGCTCGGAGGTAGGAGCAGGGACCTCCATGAGTCCTTGCAACTTTTCGCGAAGTTCTTTCCGCCGGCCCTTGGAGCCGGGAGAAACCGCAGGTCAGGGGGCCAGTCGGGCGTAGACGATCGTGTTGTCCGGATACATCCGGGTCACCGGGTCCGGCTTGCCACCGCACGTGATGAGCCTCAACACGGGGACATCGGTGTCGTTCCAGATCCGCTTGTGCGGCAGCTCCTCCTTGCGTGCGCGCTCGACGGACTCGACGACGAACGTCGAGCTGCCGTCAGTCCGCTTGACCGTCACCTGGTCCCCCACCTTGAGCTGGTGCAGGCCGGCGAACACGTCGTCGCCCGCTGGACCGTGGACGTGAGCCACCAGGACAGCGGGACCAGGTGCGCCGGGGCGCGGCCCGCGGTCGTACCAGCCCGCATCGCCGAAGTTCGGGGTCTGCATCGCGCCGTCCGGCTTGAGGCCCACCGGGTGCAGCCGTTCGGTGACCCCGATCGCCGGGATCGACAGATCTGTCGGCTGGCCGACCGGTCCGGCCTCGGGTGTCACGCTCACCGGCGCGGGCTGCGGCGCGTGGGTGGCCGATGGAGCCGGCGCCCGGGTCTCAGGCTGGCTTCCGCAGCCGATGAGCCCGAACAGGGATACGCATGCTGCGGCGGTGAAGAGGATCGTGCGGGCGATGCGGAACATCTGGTGCCTCCGGCTCTCGTGTGTCGACACGAGTGGGAGCCTCGGAGGGCGCCAAGTCTTACAAGTTTGTCCTAGCCGGATCGCCTACGGGCCTCGACGAGCCCACTCTCGTACGCGAAGACGACCAGCTGGGTGCGGTCGCGCAGACCCAGCTTGCTGAGCAGGCTCGAGACGTGCGACTTCACGGTGGCCGCGCCGATGAACAGCTCGCTGGATATCTCGGTGTTGCTGGCCCCCTGCGCGACCGCCAGCAGCACCTCGCGCTCGCGATCGGTCAGCACCGCCAGCTGCGTCGAGCGTGCCGCATCGACGGCAAGACGTTCGGAGAACTGCGCGATCAGCCGGCTCGTGATGGTCGGGGCGAGCAGCGCGCCACCCGAGGCAACCGTGCGCACGGCAACCGGCAGCTCCTCGGGCGGAATGTCCTTGAGGATGAACCCGCTCGCACCGGCGCGCAGCGCGCGATAGACGTACGCATCCGGCTCGAACGTCGTGAGGATCAGCACGCGGACCGGCCAGTCGGAATCCTCGATGATGCGGGCCGTCGCCTCGAGCCCGTCGAGCTCGGGCATGCGGATGTCCATCAGGATCACGTCCGGGCGGTGCGTCCGGGTGACCTCGATCGCCTCTACACCGTTGCCCGCCTGGGCCACGACCTCGATGTCGTCCTGCTGCCCGAGCACCATGGCGAACCCGCCACGGACGAGCGCCTGGTCGTCGACGACGACGACACGGATCGTCATACGGACTCCTCCTTCATCGGCAGCACGGCATGCACCCGGAATCCTCCGCCGGGGCGTAGGCCGGCCTCGAGCGTCCCGCCGAGCAACTGGACCCGCTCGCGCATACCGACCAGGCCGTGACCCGAACCCGGGAGCAGCGTGCCACCCCGGCCGTCGTCGCTCACCTCGAGGGTCACGGAGCCGGGTCCGATCCGGACCTGGACCGCGGTTGCCGTCCCTGGCCCCGCATGCTTGAGCACGTTGGTCAGCGCCTCCTGCACGATGCGGTACGCGAACAGGTCGACACGTGCCGGCAGCGCGACGGGGACGGGATCCATGTCCAGCGTGACCTCGAGCCCAGCCTCGCGGAACTGGGCAGCCAGTCGCTCGACGCCGGCGACTCCGGGCTGCGGAGACAGCTCGCCGGCGGAGCTGTCGGGTCGCAGCACCGCGAGCAGGTGTCGCAGCTCGCTGAGCGCCTCTCGGCCGGTCTGCTCCACAGCTGCCATGGCCTGCACGGCACTCTCGGGGTCGGCAACGACGACGGTCTTGGCTGCCCCGGCCTGGACCGTCATCAGGCTCACGCCGTGCGCCACGACATCATGCAGCTCACGCGCGATCCTGGCGCGCTCCTCGGCGAGGACCCGGTCCTCCTGGGCGGCCCGCTCACGCTCGACCAGGACCGAGCGCTCACCTCGATGACGCACCCGTGTGCCGACGTACCAGATGGCGAACACGATGAGCGTGCCTCCGACGACGTCGGACACCGGCGAGTCGGCCGTGATGGCGTCGGTGACCGCGAAGGCCATGGCCGTGGCGGGCACGGCGATCGCGGCCACCCGGCTCTCGGCATAGCGACCGGCGCCGTACAGGGAGACGAGGAAGGCGAATGCGACCTGGCCCCACGGCACCACGATCAGCACGAAGGAACAGGCCACCGCCACGCCGAACACCGCGACAGGCCGCTGGCGGCGGCGCAGCAGCGTTGACGCGGCAGCCGCGAACACGAGGTAGGCCAGCGGGTGCACGTCGTCTGGCGTGCGGAGCTCGAGGTTGCCGTTGTCCTGGATCCCCAACACGACGCTCAGCAGGAAGGCCGAGGCCGCGAGCACCGCGTCGACCGTACGGGGCGATCGGGCGAGCGACGCACGGATGCTCGCGGTGAGGGACATCTGGTCATCGTAGGGCGGCAGCCGGCCCCGGACGCCCGTCCCGAGGCGAGAACCGTCTCCGCCTCATGGCGGAGACGGACCGGCGGGTGCTCGGGACCCAATCCGTCTTCAGGGGGACCCCGAAGGCACCTGATGGCCGACGATTCCGGTCGCGCGCCACGGCACCGTCGTACGTATTGGCGGTCGCCGAGTCCGCCACACCGTGGAAAGAGCAGATCATGAACCGATTGACCCGTCAGCTGGCCGTGGCCAGTGCCCGGCACCCGTGGCGCACCATCACCGCCTGGCTCCTCGTCCTCGGAGCAGCCGGCCTCCTCGCCGTCGGGTCCGGAGGTCGATTCATCGACGACCACGCCTCGCCGGGCAGTCAGAGCGCTCATGCCACCGAGCTGCTGCAGGAGCGGTTCCCCGAGGCGGCCACGGACAAGGTCCTGGTCGTCCTGGCGACGACGGGCAACGACCGGCTCGACGCGCTCCAACCCGCGGTTGAGGGCATGCTCGCGGGGCTCGAGCGATTGCAGCATGTTGCGGGAGTCACGGATCCGTTCACAGCCGGCACGATCTCGGCCGACGGCCGCATCGGATATGCGGAGGTGACGCTCGACCGGCCGGCCGCCGAGCTGGGTGTCGGTGTCATCACGACTCTGTCCGAGGCCGTCACGGGCGCCGACGCAGCCGGCATCGAGGCCGAGCTCGGCGGTGACCTGGTGTTCCTGAACTCCGAGGACGAGACATCAGGCACCGAGGCGGTCGGCATCGTCGTCGCGTTGATCGTGCTGCTGGTCGCCTTCGGCACGGCGGTCGCCGCCGTCGTGCCGATCGGGCTAGCCCTCGTCGCGGTCGGCGCCGGGATCGCCGGGATCACCGTGCTGGCCGACGCGATGGACGTCTCCACCTCGGCTCTGCCCGTGGCCGGCATGGTCGGCCTCGGCGTCGGGATCGACTATGCACTGTTCATCGTGGCGCGATATCGCGAGAACCGGTCGTCGGGGCAGGACAACCAGGTGGCCCTGTCCGGCTCGATGGAATCCTCGGGAGCCGCGGTCGTCTTCGCTGGAGGAACCGTGATCGTGGCCATGGTCTCGTTGTCGATCGTGGGACTCGGGGTGCTGACGTCGATCGGAATCGCCACCGCCCTGGTCGTGCTCATCGCGGTCGCGGCGGCAGTCACCTTGCTGCCGGCCGTGCTCGGACTGCTGGGCGACCGCATCGACAAGGGCCGGGTCCTACGCCGACACCAGCCCGTGAAGCCGATGGCGGACAGCGCCTGGTGGCGGTTCGCGCACCGTGTCTCGGGCCGCCCCTGGCCGTACGTGCTGGGCGCCACTGCCGTCCTGCTCGCGCTGGCCACGCCGGTGCTGTGGATCCAGACGGCGTTCCCGGCTGCCGGCGACGCGCCCACGTCGACGAGCCATCGTCAGGCGTACGACCTGCTGGCCGACGGATTCGGCCCAGGCGTCAACGGGCCGCTGATGGTCGTGGTCGATCTCGAGGCTCCCGGTGCCGGGTCGGATCAGCTGAACGGCGTGATGGACCGCATCGCCAACAACTCCCGCATCGCATCGGTCAGTGCCCCGCAGACGTCAGCCGACGGCTCCACCGTCGTGTTCTCCGCCGTGCCGACGACGGGCCCGGCCGATCCGGAGACCTCGGTGGCGATCTCGGAGGTTCGCGAGGTGCTTCCGCCCAACGTCCATGTCACCGGCCTCACCGCCACCACCGACGATCTCAACGCCCGGCTCGGCAGCACGATGCCGGCCTTCGTCGGCGCCGTCCTCGGCGCTTCGTTCCTGCTGATGATGCTGGTCTTCCGATCCGTCGTCGTGCCATTCAAGGCGGTCGTGATGAACCTGCTCTCGATCGGCGGCGCGTACGGCGTGCTGGTTGCGGTGTTCCAGTGGGGTTGGGGCAGCGACCTGATCGGCCTCGAGGGACCGACCCCGATCACCTCGTTGATCCCGGTGATCATGTTCCCGATCCTGTTCGGGCTGTCGATGGACTACGAGGTGTTCCTGCTGTCGCGGATTCGCGAGGAGTACGCCCGCACCGGTGACAACGCCGAGTCGGTCGCTCGTGGGCTGGCCGGCACCGGCCGGGTCATCACGTCGGCCGCGCTGATCATGGTCGCGGTCTTCCTCAGCTTCGTTGCCAGCCCGGTGCCCTCGGTGAAGATGCTGGGCCTCGGTCTCGCCACCGCGATCCTGATCGATGCAACGATCGTCCGGATGGTTCTGGTGCCGGCAACCATGTCACTGCTCGGCCCGGCCAACTGGTGGCTACCAGCTTGGCTCGACCGACGCCTTCCCCGGGTGATCACCGAAGGGATGCCCACCGACCCGGAGCCGGCGATGGCCCGGGCATGACGGTCACCTCACTGCGGGCACGGGTCGACACTGATCGTCCGCGACGGCCCGGTCGTGGTGTTGCCACGCTTGTCGGTGGCGGTGACCCGCAGGGTCACCGAGCCGCCGTTCGCGAACTGCCCCATGTCGGCTCGCCAGACGGACCCGCGTGGGGACATCGACGCGCTGCCCGAACCGGCTCCGCTCCACCGAAGCACCACCGACCGGAGGCCGCTCTCGTCCGAGACGCTCACCTGCGCGGGATTCGACGTGCAGGACGAGCTGGACCCGGCACTGGGGCGGCCGACGTTCGGGCCCCGCTCCTCGACCAGCGAGACCGCGACCCTCGCGCTGCCGGTCGCCCAGGAGATGCCGACGGTGCCGGCGGACGAGCCTTCACCGACGCGGCCACGATCAGCGCGTACGGCCAACCGTGACGACGCACCTCCTTCGACCCGGCCGCTCACCGGCGACGCAGAGAGCCAGCCGGCGCTCGACGTCAGCTTGTAGTCGACCGGGAGGTCGCCGGAGTTCGTGAGCGTGATGGTCGAGCTGTTGCCGGTACGGCCCAGCGAGATCGACGTGGTCGACACCGTGAGCGCACCCGGCGCCTTGCTCGGCTCGGACGAAGTCGGCTTGGGCTCAGTGGGCTTCGCATCAGGCGTGGCGGAGGGCTCGGCGGTCGGCGATGCGATCACATCTCCCTTGGGCGACGCATCGTCGCCGCCGGCCCAGAACAGCGCAGCCACTCCAGACAGGACGATGACGACCGCGGCCGCAGCGGCTGTGACGGCAGCGCGCGGCCTGCGTCGTGCCGCCAGCGCGGACACCTGGGCCAGCGGCTCCCCGGTGGGAGTCGTGTAGGCCACGAGCTGGGTGTCGGCGACGACCCGGTCACGCAGCGTCAACGGCGCCGCGAACAGCGGGACGGACGCCAGCAGCATCCAGGGGCTGAGGATCTTCTTGCGCCGCTTCGAGCAGACCTCACAGTCGTCGACGTGGCGAGAGACCCGCTTCCTGACGAGCGGCGAGAAGGTGCCGTCCCAGTCCTCGAGGACGGCATCCAGGTCTGCGCAGTCGTCACGACCCATCCGAGCGATCAACAGGGCGCCGAGTGAGCGGTCGACCTGAGCGCGCAGGCGGTTGAGCATCACGTATGCGTTGGAGGCCGAGACGCCCATCGCCTCGCCGAGCTCAGCGCCCTCGAGGCCCTGTCGCAGGTGCAGGTCGAGCAGCGCGCGATCGCGGTCGGCCAGCCCGGCCGAGGCGTCCCACACGATCTTCTGCATGGCCGCTCGCTCGGCCTCCTGGTCGGGCGTCAGCGCGTCGTCAGCCATCTGGATCAGCTGCTCGTCGCCGCCGAACGCGACGCGTTTGCGCGCTCGTAGCTTGCGCAGGCACTCGCTGCGGACGATGGCGTACAGCCATGGCCTGAGCCGGTCCGGGTCGCGCAGCTGGCTGAGTCGCTCGGCCACCAGCACGAACGAGTCCGCGACGGCATCCGCCGCGTCCTCCCGGTGCCGCAGCATCGAGTAGGCGAAGTCGTAGAGCTTGGTGCCGTAGCGGTCGTACATCGCAGCGAACGCGTCGCGGTCCGCTGCCAGCACCCCCGCGACGAGGTCCGCATCCGTGCGTCCGGTCTCGTCGGTCACGCTGGCATCCTATGGATGATTGCGGCGACATACCGGCAACCCGCGACATCTGTCAGCCCTCTTCTCCTGGCGGTCATTTCACCAGTAGGAGTCGCGGGGCAGCCACGTCTTACAGGTTTTGTGCGATCAGCTGTCGAGTCCCGGGTTGGCCACGGCCTGCTTGCGCACCATCAGCATCCGCTGGGCGACGGTGATCGTGCTTGCGACGGCCAGGGCCCAGAGCGTGATCTCCCGAAGGAACGGCGCGTCGAACATGCCCGAGAAACCGGTCATGACAAGGATCGCGACCAGCCGGTCGGAGCGCTCGGCGATGCCGCCCTTGGCCGTCATGCCAAGACTTTCGGCGCGCGCACGGGCGTACGAGGTCAGTCCGCCGAGCACGAGGCACGCGAGACTCAGGTAGAGGTAGATCCGCGGGTCGCCGAGGTCAGCCTCGGCATCGGCCTGCGTGTAGTAGAGCAGCAGGCCACCGAAGATCGCGGCGTCGCCGACGCGGTCGAGCGTCGAGTCGAGGAATGCGCCCCATTTCGACGACTGGCCGGACTTGCGGGCCATGTAGCCGTCGATGATGTCGCTGAACACGAATGCCGTGACGACCAGGACACCGATGAGGAACTCGCCGCGCGGGAAGAAGATGAGCGCGCCGGCGCTGACGCCGATCGTGCCGACCCAGGTGACCCAGTCCGGCTTGACGCCCAGCTTCAGCAGCAGGTCGCCGAGCGGCGCCCACACGTTGGACCAGAACTGTCGGAAGCGTTCCAGCATGAGCTACTCCTTGGGCCAGGCGGCCGCGAGCATCTCGCGGGTGTCGCCCAGCAGTTGCGGCATGGTCTTGGTCTGGCCGATCACGGGCAGGAAGTTCGAGTCGCCACCCCACCGCGGCACGATGTGCTGATGCAGGTGCGCGGCGATGCCTGCGCCGGCGATGTTGCCCTGGTTCATGCCCAGGTTGAATCCGTGCGGGCTGGTGATCTCGCGCATGGCCCGCATCGCGGTCTTGGTCAGCTCGGCGACCTCGAGGGTCTCTTCGTCAGTGAGGTCGGTGTAGTCCGCGACGTGGCGGTAGGGGCAGATGAGCAGGTGACCGGCGTTGTAGGGGTAGAGGTTGAGCACGGCATAGGCCGACTCGCCCCGGTGCACGATGAGGCCTTCGGCGTCGTCCATCTGCGGGATGCGGCAGAACGGGCAGTCCGCCTCGTCGCCGGTCGCCGGCTTGCCCTCGCCCTTGATGTAGACGATGCGGTGCGGGGTCCAGAGCCGTTCGAACGCGTCAGGCTCCCCCACGCCGTCCTGCTGGTAGTCGGTCACCTGAGAACTCTAGTGAACCGCCCTTCGCGGTTATCGCCCGCGTGCCTTCACACGCGGGCGACGAGTCGGTCATGTCAGTCAAGACCCATCCGCGTACGCATGTGGGACATGACGGCGAGGTGCGAGTCCTGTGGGCTGAAGAGGACCATCTCCGCGTCCTCGACCACGCGCACACTGTGGCCTGCCGGCCAGTGGAAGACGTCCCCACCGCTGCACGACTCGGCGAGGCCGTCGGCGAAGGTGACCACTAGGTCCCCACTCAGGACATAGCCCCAGTGCGGGGACTGGCACAGATCCCCCTCAAGCCCCTGCAGAAGTGGCGCGATGTCGGTGCCTGCGCCGAGGGAGAAGTATTCGGCGCCAAGGGTGCCATGTGCCGTGCCGAAGTCCGAGAGCTGGCGTGCCACGGCACCCGGCACGTCGATACGGACGGGGATGTCATTCTTGGGGAGTCTCATGGTGGGGTCCTTTCGGGGAACGTGCATCACACCCCTGAGGCGTGACAATTGATGTCACAATCGGACAGTGGGCGTCGATGAGGCAGGCGCTGCCCTCGAGTCGGGAGAGTGGCATCGCGCGCTGGAGCTCGTCGCCGGGCTGGAAGACGACGGAGCGCTTCAGGTGCGCGCCGCAGCGAGCTACGGAGCCGGCGACCTGGAAGGCGCTGTCGCTGCGTGGGAGTCGCTGCACGCGGACCGCTGGGCGCTTGGAGACGCGTCCGGCGCTGCCTGGGCCGCCTGCATGGTCGCCCTGCACCTGCTGATCGACACGGGGCTGATGGCACCTGTACGCGCATGGCTCCGTCGCGCCGATCGGCTGGTCGCAGACCTCCCGGACGACCCGGCCCAAGCCGTCGTCGCCATGGTCCGCACATACGAGCGGTTCATGTCCGGTGATGCCGCCGAGTCGCGACAACACGCGGAGAGGGCGGTCGACCTGGGTAGACGTCTGGACGTCACGGCGGCTGTCGTCATAGGTCGCACGGCACTGGGTCGACTTCTGGTGATCGAGGGCCAGGTCGAGGCCGGACTGGCCATTCTGGACGACGTCGCTGGCGAGCTGATGACCGGCGACGTGGACCCGCTGACCACAGGAATGATGTACTGCGAGCTCATCTGCGCTGCTCAGGGGCTCGGACGGCACGATCTCGCCAGAGACTGGACCGACCTCATGGACCGCTGGCGCCATGGTGCCGCGATCGGGGGGATCCATGGTCGTTGCAGGGTTCACCGCGCCGAGCTCCTGCGTCTTTCCGGTCCGGCCGAAGCCGCCGAACGGGAAGCGCTGGAGGCCTGCGTCGAGCTCCGTCCCTGGTTGCGCCGCGAACTGGGCTGGCCCTTGGTCGAGCTCGGCAACATCCGTCGCATTCGCGGCGACCTGGCGGGGGCCGAGCACGCTTACCTGGAGGCGCATCAGCTCGTGTGGTCACCCCAACCCGGATTGGCACTCCTGCGGCTCGACCAAGGCCATCCTGCGGTCGCGGCGGCGTTGATCCGCGACGCGGTGGAGCGCCCGGAGGCGAACCCATCCAAGGAGCGACCCCCGTTCGGCGACCTCCGCCTCGCACCCCTGCTCTCCGCACAGGTCGAGATCGCCGAGGCGCGTGGCGACATCGCCACCGCCCGAGGTGCGGCCGCAGCCCTCGTCGACATCGCCGCGACGTTCACGTCACCGGTGTTGGAAGCCGAGGCAGGCGTCGCGTGTGCTCGCGTCGCCCTGCTCGAGGGCGATGTCGAGCGCGCCACGGCGGCGAGCTCGCGTGCCTTGGCGGCGTGGAGCGGGCTGGCCGCGCCGTACGGGATGGGCGTGGCGCGAGTCCTTCGCGGGCGCGCCCACAGGTTGGCTGGAGATGACGGGAGTGCGCGTCTGGACCTGGAAGGCGCTCGGCGCGACTTCGAGAGATTCGGTGCGATCCGTGCGCTCGCGTCGGTCGATCGCCTCCTCGCCGAGCAACCTGACATGCCCCCTAGCCCCATTGCGAGTCCCATCGCGAGCACTGACCCCAGCAAGGTCGTCTTCTCCCGGGTCAGCGGCTGCCGACGCATCGTGTGGCACGAGTGCGAGGCTCTGGTCCCCGATCTCAAGGGTTTTCGCTATCTCGCGCAGCTCGTGGCCCGAGAAGGTGTGGAGATGCACGTCCTCGACCTGGTGTCTACGGAACATCCACGTGGCGACGCTCCGCCTTCGGGTCGGAGCGGGCTGACGGCTGCTGTCCAGGCTGGTCTCCCACTGCTCGACGATGCAGCCCGGGACGCCTATCGTCGACGGCTGCTCGACGTCGATGAGGAGATCAGCGACGCCGAGGCCGCCAACGACATCGGCCGGCTTGAGCTCGCCGAACGTGACAAGGAGCACCTCGTCGCAGAGCTCAGCCGGGCATTCGGCTTGAACGACCGGGTCCGCAGGGTCGGCGGAGAGGTCGAACGAGCCCGCGGCAGCGTCACCCGTTCCCTGCGATATGCCCTCAACCGCCTAGGCGAGGTGCATCCCGACCTCGGAGCACACCTCGACAGGCACGTCGAGACCGGCACGTACTGCAGCTACCGACCGGACCCGCTGAATCCCCTCGTGTGGCAGCTGGACTGAGTCATACCTGCACTCGCGTCTCGACCGCCTCGACGATGCGCGCGATGGCGTCTTCGAGCGCGATGCCGTTCTCCTGCTCACCGCTGCGATAACGGAACGACACCGCACCGGCCTCGATGTCGTTGTCGCCGGCGATCACCATGAACGGGACCTTCTGGGTCTGAGCGTTGCGGATCTTCTTCTGCATGCGCTCGTCGGAGTGGTCCACCTCGACGCGTATGCCCTTGGCCTTGAGCCGGCCGGCGAGCTCGTAGAGGTAGTCGGCGTGGCGCTCGGCGACCGGGATGCCGACGACCTGCACGGGTGCGAGCCAGGGCGGGAACGCTCCGGCGTAGTGCTCGACGAGCACGCCCATGAACCGTTCGATCGAGCCGAACTTGGCCGAGTGGATCATGACGGGCTTCTGACGGCTGCCGTCGGCGGCGACGTACTCCAGGTCGAAGCGCTCGCTCGAGGGCATGTTGAAGTCGTACTGGATCGTCGACATCTGCCACGTACGCCCGATGGCGTCGCGGGCCTGGACCGACACCTTGGGGCCGTAGTAGGCCGCGCCGCCCGGGTCAGGCACGAGCTCGAGGCCAGTCTCGACGCACACGTCCTCGAGGACCTTGGTCGCCACCGCCCAGTCCTCGTCCGATCCGATGAACTTGTCCGGCTTGGAGTCGTCGCGCGTCGACAGCTCCAGATAGAAGTCGTCCATGCCGAAGTCACGCAACAGGCTCAGCACGAAGTTGAGCAGGTGCCGGATCTCGTCAGGTGCCTGCTCGGGCGTGACGTACGAGTGTGAGTCGTCCTGGGCGAACCCGCGGACGCGAGTCAGGCCGTGGATGACGCCGGACTTCTCGTTGCGATAGACGTGGCCGAACTCGAACAGCCGCAGCGGCAGCTCTCGGTATGACCGACCGCGCGAGCGGAAGATCAGGTTGTGCATCGGGCAGTTCATGGCCTTGAGCCGGTAGGGGTTGCCGTCGACGTCGAGCGCCGGGAACATGCCTTCGCCGTAGTACGGCAGGTGTCCTGACGTGTAGAAGAGCTCTTCCTTCGCGATGTGCGGGGTTCCGACGTACTCGAAGCCCTCCTCGATGTGGCGCCGGCGGACGTAGTCCTCCATCTCACGCTTGATGACGCCACCCTTGGGGTGGAACACCGGCAGGCCCGAGCCGATCTCGTCCGGGAAGCTGTAGAGGTCGAGCTCGGTGCCGAGCCGGCGGTGGTCCCGGCGCTGCGCCTCCTCGATGCGGTGCAGGTGCTCGTCGAGCGCTTCCTTGGTCTCCCAGGCGGTGCCGTAGATGCGCTGGAGCTGCTTGTTCTTCTCGTCCCCGCGCCAGTATGCGGCGGCGCTGCGCATGAGCTTGAACGCCGGTATGCGCTTGGTGGTCGGCAGGTGCGGACCGCGGCACAGGTCCTTCCACGCCAGCGAACCGTCGCGCTTGAGGTTGTCGTAGATCGTCAGTCCGCCGGCGCCGACCTCGACGCTCGCGCCTTCTGCTGCGTCGTCGGCGGTGGACTTGAGGCCGATCAGCTCGAGCTTGTAGGGCTCGTCGGCGAGCTCAGCGCGTGCGTCGTCGTCGGAGATCTCACGGCGGTCGAACTTCTGCCCCTCCTTGACGATCTTGCGCATGCGCGACTCGATCTTGTCGAGGTCCTCGGGAACGAACGGCTCGGAGACGTCGAAGTCGTAGTAGAAGCCATCGGTGATCGGCGGACCGATGCCGAGCTTGGCCTGCGGAAACAGCTCCTGCACGGCCTGGGCCATGACGTGGGCGGTCGAGTGCCGCAGGATGTCGCGGCCGTCGGCGGAGTCGATCGCGACTCCTTCGACCTCGTCACCATCGCCCAGCTCGTAGGCAAGATCCTTGAGCTCGCCGCCGACCCGCGCGGCGATGACGTCTGGCGACTCGGCGAACAGCTGCCACGCCTTGGTGCCCTTCTCGACAGCTCGTGTCTCTGGCCCTGATTCGGGAGCGATGAGGACGATCTGGATCTCGGACATACGTGACCTCTGTTCGGTATGACGCGCCCTACGGATGGCGCGTTCTGCTTGTCTCCACCCTATGGCAGTGGCACGGCACGCAGCGAAGTGCCCATTTGCGGTCGCGGATTGGCGCTCGCACGTACATAGTTGCGGTCATGGGCAACAACACTCCGACGATCGTCCTCATCGACGACTCTGCCGAAGTGCGGGAGCTCCTGAAGACCCAGTTCCGGCTGTCCGAGCTGCTCACCGTGGTCGGCGACGGGTCCGACGGGACCCAGGCGATCAGCCTGGCTCATCAGCACCGGCCAGACCTGCTGCTGCTCGACGTGTCGATGCCCACGATGGACGGCCTCGACGCGCTGCCCGGCATCCTGACGGTCTCGCCGGAGACCCGTGTCGTCATCTACACGGGCTTCGCCAGCCGCGGTCTCGCAGAGCGTGCCCTCGATCTCGGGGCTACGGCGCTGCTCGAGAAGTCCGTCGCGATCAATCAGCTGGCCCCCAGACTCGTCGAGATCCTGACCGGGAAGCCGGCGCGTACGCCCCCACCGGTCCTCGAGGCGGTGCCGAGCTCGCCGGCGGCTCGACGGGAAGCAGCGCAGGCGCGTGACGACCAGAGCGTGCTGGACGAGCACCTCGAACGGTTCCGAGAGGTCTTCGAGCAAGCGGCCATCGGTATGGCGACCATGACCCTGACGGGCGGGATCGTGCGCGCCAACCGCGCGCTGGGTGACATCGTGCTGCGCAAGCACGATGACCTCGTCGGCGTCGACTACGCGACGTTGACCGCCGGACGCGCAGACCTGTTGACGAACGCTCTCGCCGAGATCAACGACGGAGCGGCCGACCTCGTGCACTTCGAGCACGAGGTCAGAGGGGCACCGGAGCCGCGGGTCGCGCGCGCGAGCCTGGCTGCCGTCCGCGACGCTGCCCGCAAGCCGTTGTACGTGTTCCTCCAGGTGCAGGACGTCACGGCGCAGCGCGCAGCCGAGGACGCCCTCCGGCGCAGCGAGGAACGATTCCGGCTGCTCGTCGACGCGGTCGAGGAGTACGCGATCTTCATGCTCGACACCAACGGCATCATCGTCAGCTGGAACGCAGGAGCCCAGCGCAGCAAGGGGTATCGGGCTGACGAGATCATCGGCAAGCACTTCCGGACGTTCTATCCCCGGGCGTTGCAGGAGGCGCGGCACCCGGAGTACGAGCTCGAACGCGCGCTCATCGACGGCCACTACTCCGAGGAGGGCTGGCGCCTCCGCAAAGACGGTTCAAGGTTCTGGGCGCACGTCCTCATCACAGCGGTGTTCGACGACTCCGGCCAGCACCTGGGGTTCGCCAAGGTCACCCGCGACATCACTGCCAACCGTGAGGCCGAGGAGAACCTGCGCCAGAGCGAGGAGCGGTTCAGGCTCCTCGTAGAGGCGGTCGGCGACTACGCGATCTTCATGCTCGACACCGAAGGCCTCGTGGCGAGTTGGAACACCGGTGCACAGCGGAGCACTGGATACCGGAGCAGGGAGATCATCGGACGGCACTTCCGGATCTTCTACCCGGCCGAGAGCCAGTCCGAGCAGCATCCCGAATCCGAGCTCGAGATCGCGCTGCGCGACGGGCGCTACGAGGAAGAGGGCTGGCGGGTCCGCAAGGACGGCTCGCGCTACTGGGCCAACGTCGTGATCACCGCGGTCTACAACGATGTCGGCGAGCACATCGGATTCGCCAAGGTCACCCGCGACCGCACCGACCAACGTCGAGCCGAGGACGAGCGCGAGAAGACGACGATCGCCCTCGCGGCCCTCAACGAGCGCCTCCAGCAGGCGGCTGCCGACCAGACGCAGTTCCTCGCCGTCACGGCACACGAGCTGCGTACGCCGACCGCTGTGCTGGGCGGCTCGGCCGGAACTCTGTCACGCCACTGGGAGGAGCTCGGCGACCGCGAGCGGGCCGGCCTGCTCGAAGGCATGACGACCAGCGCCGACCGCCTCGGCCGGCTGCTCAACGACCTGCTGACCGCGTCGAAGCTCGATGCCGATGCACTCCACCTGCGGCCCGAGCGCGTCTCGGTCCGGGCGCTGGTCGACACCGCCGCCCAGACGGCGCGGGCTGCGCGGCCGGGTGCCGAGATCATCATCGAGCCCGGCGACGACGCCGAGGTCGCGGCCGATCCAGGCCGACTCAGCCAGGTCATCGACAACCTCGTCGGCAACGCCGTGACGCACGGCGTACCTCCGGTGAAGCTCGAGGTGGCCCATTCCGACGAGAAGGTCGAGATCCGGGTCAGCGACGCAGGCAACGGCGTCGAGCCCGAGGTGTTGCCGAGACTGTTCGAGCGCTTCGCGACCGGTGACAGCATCGAAGGCAGCGGCCTGGGTCTCTTCATCGTCCGCGAGCTTGCCCGGGCCTCTGGCGGCGACGCCCACTACGAGCCGAGCTCCGACGAGCAACCATCCGGGACGTTCGTTCTGAGCCTTCCCGTCGCCTGACCCAGCCGAGAGTCACGACGGGAACAGAGGGGTGCCGCTGACGGCGGACCGTGACAGTATGTGTGTCAGCATCGGCTTGAGCAGCGCCGGACGGCGGAGGGAATGGCATGACTTCAGTCGGAATCATCGGTTCCGGGTTCGGCGCCCTTGCCGTGGCGATCGAGCTCAAGCGAGCGGGTCACACGGATCTGCGCCTGTGGGAGCGTTCGGACGACCTCGGCGGGGTGTGGCGCGACAATACCTATCCCGGCGCCGGCTGTGACGTCCCCTCACCGCTCTACTCGTTCTCGTTCGCGCCCAACCCGCACTGGACCCGCCGGTATGCGTTGCAGGAGGAGATCCACACCTACATGCGCTCGGTCGCCGACAAGCACGGCATCACGCCGCTCGTACGGTTCGGGCACGAGGTCGTCGCAGCTCAGTGGAATCAGCACTCATCGACCTGGACCGTGACCTTCGCCGACGACCGCGAGGAGACGGTCGACATCTTGGTCACTGCAGTCGGCCAGCTCTCACGACCGACCCTGCCCCGCATCGGCGGGGTCGATTCCTTCGCAGGCACTTCGTTCCACTCTGCGGAGTGGGATCACTCATTCGACCCGGCCGGCAAGTCGATCGCGGTCGTGGGCTCGGGCGCCAGTGCCGTGCAGCTCATCCCGCACCTGGCCCGCGAGGCCCGCAAGCTCACCGTGTTCCAACGCACCCCCAACTACCTCCTGCCCAAGCCCGACAAGCCCTACAAGGCGTTCCACAAGAAGCTCTTCGAGGCGGTCCCGGTCAGCCAACGCATCGAGCGCGCCGGGGTGTGGACGTTCACGGAGCAGTTCTCGCGCGGCCTCGACGACGAGTCGAGGGTCGGCCGAATCAACAAGGCGGTCGCGATGTGGCACCTGCGCAAGCAGGTCAAGGACCCGGAGCTGAGGGCCAAGCTGACGCCCGACTACCCCATCGGCTGCAAGCGCATCCTGTTCTCCAACGAGTTCTACCCGGCTCTGGCACAGGACAATGTCGCCGTCGTGACGCACGCGGTCACATCGGTCACGCCGCAGGGCGTGGTGGACTCCGAGGGCACCGAGCACGCGGTCGACGCGATCGTCTACGCCACCGGCTTCGACTCGCAGGACTTCCTGCAGTCGATCGACATCACCGGCACCCGCGGCCAGAAGCTGGCGACGCAGTGGGCAGACGGCGCGCACGCCTATCTCGGCATGTACGTCCCCAACTTCCCCAACATGTTCGTCGCCTACGGACCCAACACCAACCTCGGCGGCGGCTCGATCATCTTCATGCTCGAGGCGCAGGCCCGTCACATGCGCCAGGCGCTCGACCGTCTCGTGGCCGGCGACTACACGACGGTCGAGGTCACCGAGGAGGCCGAGATGGCGTACGACCGGGAGCTGACCGAGAAGCTCGAGCACTCCGCCTGGGCGCACTGCGACAACTGGTACCGCCACCGATCGGGTCGCATCACGTCCAACTGGCCCGGTGCGACGCGACCGTTCGCCGAGGCGACCAAGCTCCTGGAGCCGACTGCATTCCACTGGGCATGACGAGCTTTCCGGCTGAGCCTTGGGACCTGCACGGTCATGCGTACGTCGGAGTGTGGCTGCTGCCGCGGGGTCTTGCCCCCAGCCCGAGCTCACCGGCGACCAGGCCTGTCACGTTCTTCGGTCGGTCGCTCGTGTGCGCCGCGTTCTTCGTCTACGAGGAGCCCAGCCCGCTGACGTACGACGAGATCATGGCGACTGTGCTGGTCCGCGAGGGGTGGCGGCCACGCGTGTCGATCACACACATCTGGGTCAACAGCGCG
The DNA here is from genome assembly GCA_963790145.1 of uncultured Actinomycetota bacterium. Lineage (GTDB taxonomy): Bacteria > Actinomycetota > Actinomycetes > Propionibacteriales > Nocardioidaceae > Aeromicrobium. The sequence goes on from CAWBNN010000002.1 coordinate 115,228, forward strand.
GCGTCGCGCGACGGCGGCCGTCAGCTCTGGGCGATTCCCAAGGACCTCGCTGACTTCGAGGTCGCCCGCCACTCCTCGTACGCCGCGCAAGGCATCGGCTCACTGACGGTCCGCCGCGTGAGCCGCCTGCCGTGGCGGCTGCCCACGGGGTTTCGCATCGCGCAGGACCGGGCCGGGACATTGCAGGTCTCCCCCGTCACCGGGCGCATCCGCTTCGGCTTCACCCGCGCGCGATGGTCGTTTGCCGATGACGGCCCCGTGGGCTTCCTCAACGGCCGCAAGCCACTGCTGACGCTCGCCTGCCGGCCGTTCCACCTGCTGTTCGGCCGCCGGAACGAGCAGCTGGCTGACAATCCGTTCTCAGGCTAGGACGCCTGCGGCCCAAGCGATCCCTCACCCGATGACGTCCCGGGTTCCTTGAGCTCGATGAAGATGGAGTGCGTCTCGGTCGTGCCGATGTTCTCCCCGGCATGGGTCTGCGCAGGAAGCCACATGGCCTGGCCGGACTCGAGCGACACATCGCGCACCTGGTCGCCCACGCTGAGCCGGCGGTCGAACGCACTCATCGTCACCATGACGCTGTCTGGATGCGAGTGCGGAACGGTCCGGATCCCGGGCTGGTCGCGGTACTCGAGCACCCGGACCCGTTCGTTCTCGAACACGACCGTGTAGAGCGACGGGTTGGACTCGACCGGATCCGGCATGCACCGAGTGTCATCTCACGTATGAGCATCGTCAAGGACGTGACTGAAAAAATACATAGGTACATGATGTTTTGAAGGCAGATGGGTGGGGTATACCGCGGACCTCGACCGGCAGTCGAGATATCGGGCGGGCTGGAGGCTTACGCAGACTCTCCAGCCCGCCGATCTCGATCATGGGGCCGGCGGTCAGCAGGAGGTTCACCATGAGCGAATCACCCATGGAGCCGGGCGCAGATCCAGAAGCCAGGCCCACGGAAGATCCAGAGATCACCCCTTCGTCAGACCCCGATGGTGGCTCCACGGTCATTCCGGCGCAGCCGAGCGTGACGAATCCGGACGCCGACGGATGACGGTTGATCCGAGCGATCCGGTGCGCCGACAAGACCCCGACGTCGATCCGGGCCTGGCCCCTGATCCTGAGCATGAGGTCGACGAGAACCCGCCCGAGGGCGACGGCCCCACCGAGTCCGACCGCGACGACTGAGCGCCAGGCCTACGAGTCCTCGACCGGGTCAGGCGCGACGACGTCCGCGTCGCCTTCCACGTCTGGCTCGGTCACGGGCCTCGACTCCTGCGCACCGATGCCTGGCTCTTCTGGTGACTCCTCGTCGGATGTCTGATCGGGGTCCTCATCAGGTGCTGTCGTCATCATGACTCCTCTCGCTGGGCGCCCTACGTACCCGCGGGCGGGCCGGCCCAACCGATAGAGACTGCCTGTTCGTTCTTGGCGGTCGGCTCGATGGCGGTGCTGGCGATCTGTCTGCGGCAGCGCGGCAGCCACGCGAGCAAGTCGGTCGGAGAGCCCCACGAATCCACCGCGCCCAGCGCTGGCTGAGCGTTGCACGACGTATCCCGCGCTTTGGCCAAAAGCCGAGTCGGGCGCGATTCACGGCCGTACGCTGGTCAGGGCAGGCCACGGCCGAGGTGATGTCGGTCCTGGACCGAGGCGACGGCACCGGCGCCCATCTTCGACGGCGGTAGGGGCAACACAGCAATGAATCAACACAAGCAGCCGAGACAGGTGCGCCGCAGCCGGCTGATTCCGGTTCTCATGGTGGTCGTTCTGATGACCTGCGCGCTCACAGCGAGCGCCTTCGCATTCTGGCCGTCGGACGAGACCCCCTCGGCAAGACCAAGTGATCCCGCGCCCACGACCACCGAGCCGCCCACCACCCCGACGCCGACTCCGACTCCGACCACCACGCCCACGCCGACCCCGCCCAATGAACCTGAGGCCCGCATCGCGATCGCCGGAGACACCGGGACGCGCGACTCCCATGCCATGGCGACCGCCAGGCGAATCAGGCTGCAGGCGGAGAAGGTCGGAGTGCCCTATGACGCGCTGCTGCTGCTCGGCGACATCGTCTACGAAGACGGTGACGCTGACCTCACCAAACGATCAGTCCTCGATCCGTTCGGGAGCGTCGCCAAGGGCTCAGACCTGATCGCCGTGCTGGGCAATCACGACGTGAAGAGCGACGAGGAGAACTCCATCTTGCGTCAGCTCGGTCGTACGTCGTCGTGGTACGTCGAGCGAGTCGGACCGGTGAGGGTGATCGTCCTCAACTCGACCCAGATCCGCAATCGAGAGCAGATCAGGTGGCTGCGGGGCGTCCTGGCTGAGCCGCAGCCAGCCGGTACGTGGACCATCGCCGCGATGCACCACGCACCGTTCTCCTCCGGTTATCACGGCAACGATCGCGACATTCAGCGCTTGTGGGTGCCGATTTTTGTCGAGGCCAAGGTGCCACTCGTGCTCGCCGGCCATGATCACAACTACGAGCGGACCCATCCGCAGAACGGCGTGACCTACGTCGTCTCGGGCGCCGGCGCCAAGCTGCGGAAGGTCGGGCGGAGCTCGTTCACCGCGGTGAGCGAGTCGACGCGGCACTTCACCGAGATGGTCGTCTATCGGGATCGGCTCGAGCTCAAGGCCATCAACCAAGCCGGCGGCCTGATCGATGAGTTCACCATCAAGCGCGACCAGCCCTAGGTCGAGGAGGATGGGCAGTGTCTCGTGCGGAAGCCGCCTGCCCGACACGCCCAAGAACCACGTCGAGAAAACAAGCAGCCCCCTGACCCGCGATAATCGCTGGAATCAGAGGGCTTCTGTGCGGTGGGCGATACTGGGTTCGAACCAGTGACCTCTTCGGTGTGAACGAAGCGCGCTACCACTGCGCCAATCGCCCGCGTGCGTCAGAAACCTTAACCCATCGACCGCACGGACTTCGAACGAGGCCGGTCAGGGATCCACGTTCTTGACCGATTCGCGTGCCCAGATCTCCTGCGCCTTGCGCGTCACGGGTCCCGGTGCCGCCACCTCGCGGTCGTCGACGCGGGAGATCCCCTGCACGTCGCGGGTGGTGCCGACCAGGATCACCTCGTCCGCCGTCTGGAGCACGTCGATCGGTGCGTCACGCTCGACCACGTCCAGCTCGCCAGCGCACCACTCGAGCACGAGCGCGCGAGTGACGCCTGCGAGCGGCCCGGCCTCGAGGGTCGGCGTGATCAGCTGCCCGCCGACGACGTAGAAGATGTTGGAGCCGGTGCCCTCGCACAGCATGCCCGCGGTGTTGGGCATGACCGCCTCTGAGGCGCCGCGTGCGAGCGCATGCTCGACCATCAGGGCATTCTCGGCATACGAGGTGGTCTTCAGGCCGGCGAGCGCTCCACGCTCGTTTCTGGGCCACGGGACGGTCGCGATGGCGCTGACGGACGGCGGACGCTCGCACGGCTCTGTGATGACGACCTGCGTCAACCCGGCACTCCCCCGCGGCGAGCCCAAAGGACCTGGCCCGGACGTCACCGTCACGCGAATACGACCGAACGGCAGATCCTGTCCGTCCATGGTCGCGGCGACTCCTTCGCGGATCGCGCCCACGTCCGGCTTGCCGATGCCGAGGCCCTCGGCGGAGCGCACCAGCCGGTCGAGGTGACGGGTCAGTGCGAACGGCTCCCCGGCCTCGATCTTGATGGTTTCGAACACTCCATCGCCCACGATGATGCCGTGGTCGAGGGCGCTGATGGAGGGTTCGTCCGGCGATTGCAGCAACTGTCCGTTCAACCAAGTCCTCATGCCGCCACGCTACGTGCCCCCGGTTTGGGTTCACCAGTCCGGATCGGCTAAAGTCTCGTGTCGCCTCAATTTGAGGCAACGCGGACGTGGCTCAGTGGTAGAGCATCACCTTGCCAAGGTGAGGGTCGCGGGTTCGAATCCCGTCGTCCGCTCGGAGCGGGTCTCCATACCCATCCAGCGGTGGGTTGGCCGAGAGGCGAGGCAACGGACTGCAAATCCGTTTACACGGGTTCAAATCCCGTACCCACCTCGAGCAGCACAAGTGAATACGCACGGGCGATTGGCGCAGTCTGGTAGCGCGCTTCCCTGACACGGAAGAGGTCACAGGTTCAAGTCCTGTATCGCCCACAAGAGAAAACCCCCGGACCTCCGGGGGTTTTCGTCGTTCTACGCGGGGGCGACCAGTGCCAGCGCGATCACGATCGGCAGCGAGATCAGCGAGGCGAGGGACGTGACCACGGTCAGGGTCTTCAGAGTTCCCTTGGTCGACAACCCGAGCAATGCCTTGAACATCCAGAAGAAGTTGCTGTTGACCTGAAGCGCGAACAGCGCACCCGAAGCAATGGCCAGACCAACGGCCACCGGCGACACCGAGATGGAGTCGAGGATCGGGGCGATGATGCCGGCCGCGGTGATGGCGGCGACCGAGACCGAACCGATCGCCAGGTGCAGGACTGCAGCGACGAACCAGGCCAGCAGGATGCTCAGGATCACCGGCGCGCCGGCGTCGGCCGAGAACAGGTCGCCCAGCGTGCTGTCGAGACCGGTGGCCTTGATCACCGCACCCAGCGAGCCGCCGACTCCCGTGATCAGCAGGATCTCGCCCGTCGTGTGGAAGCCGGCGGCCATCGCGTTGTCGGTGCGCTCAGCCCCCGACGAGTGACGGGACAGCAGGTAGGCCCCGACCAGACCAACGAAGAGCGCGATGTTCGCATCGCCGATGAAGGCGATGAATGACGTGCTGAACTCGAAGAGCTCAGCGAAGGCACCGAACGCGATCATCGCCAGCGGAACCAGGATGGGCAGCATGAGCACGCCCAGCGGGAGCGAGCTGTCCTGCTTCTCTCCGTCCTCGGCGTCGAGGGCTTCCTCCGCGACCATCGCCTCATCGACCTCTTCGTCGGTGTCCGGCCTCCAGTACGTGGACCGCAGCACCTGCCGCATCACCAGCGTGCTCAGGATCGCCGTCACCGGGCCGATCGCGAGGCCGTAGAGCAGCCAGGTGCCGAGCTTGATGTCGAGGAGCCCGGCGATCGAGATGGCGGCGAGTCCCGGGATCACGAAGACATAGCCGCAGAAGATTCCGGCGCCGAGCGCCGAGGCCATCAGCGGCAGGCCTCGCTTGCCGATGAACGGGGCCGAGGATCGAGCCACTGGTGAGGCCAGCACGACCTGGACGTCGACGTAGATGGACGGCATCACGGTGGCGAGCAGCACGGTGAGGCCGTACGGCAGCCGTCCACCGCCGATCCGTCGCACCAACAACCTGACGAGCTTGCGGAAGGCGCCGGTGCCGTGCAGAAGCGCGCCGATCAACACGCCGAAGCCGATGAGGAGCCCGACCTCGGTCATGATCTCGCCGAACCCGACCGTGATCGCCTTGATGGTGTCGGCGAAGCCGACCCCCGAGGCGAGACCCAGGTAGAGCGACGAGGTGACCAGCGAGATCACCGGATCGACCTTGAGCCAGATGATCAGCGCGATCACCAGGACAATCGCGATGGCTGTGTGCAGGACGTCCACGACAGTCTCCCTCCGAAGGAATTCGCACGCTACCGCATCAGCGCTCCCGGCACGGGCAAGGAACAGGGAGCGGCCAGCTCTGGCCGCACCCTGCTCCCCTGCTCATCGGAGAGGCAGTCCCTCACCCGGTGACACAGACGTACCCGGTTGCGAGAAAGGCCAGGACACCAAGCCCGACGGCGATCGCGCTGATGGGGGCGAACGATCCGATGCGGCGCCGGTGCTCCAGGGCCAACCCCACAGCGACAGCGCTGAAGACGCTGGGCCAGCCTGACCAGAACACGACGAACAGGGCCGCGCCAGCGATGGCCAACCCCAGCGCCGTGCGCGACAGTCGCTGGACGTCGCCTGCCCAGGCTCGGAGTCCGAAGCCGAGCCCGATGGCAAGACCGACGACCGCGATTCCAGCTGTGGCGAGCCACTCGCCGGCGGACGTGGCCGCGTCGCTCGTGTCACTGTTCAGGTCGAACGCCTCGCCGGCCGCCATCGCCGCACCAAAGGCGATGAGACCGAGCATGCCGGTGACGACAGGGTGCAGAGGGCCGAAGCCGGCCCGTGTCGGCGTGTGCGTGGAAGTGGTGTTCATGTCTCCTCCTGGAGGTTGTGGTGGTGCAACCAGCAGACGACTGCAGAGTGCCGGGACGGACGTGGCAGGAATCGTGGTCGAGCCGGGAGAATGTCCCGGATGGCCCGGGACCGCAGTCCCCTGACACGACCGGCAAGACGCGTCACACTTTCAGGATGGAGACGCCGCGACGTGACGTCGTACTGGCGCGGATCGCTTGGACGCTCGCGCTGATCTCCGCCGCGCTCTACGCCACGATCCCGCTGTCACTCAGCGGTGGTGTGATGTCGCGGCCAGGTATCAACGAAAGCACGGCGAACCGGGACTTGCTCGAAGGATTGGTGCTCTTCGCATTCCTGATCTCCGGTGGCTGGCTGATCCAGGCGCGGCCCCGCAATCCGATCGGCTGGATCCTGATGGCCAGCGGATTCCTCCAGGCCGTTCAGAGGAGTTTCGAGTCGTATGGCGCCAGGGCGCTCACGGATCCCGATGGGTCCTTGCCGCTCGGGTTGCCCGCGATATGGGTCGCGTCGTGGGCCTGGATGCCCTCGTTGACCCTGGTGGTGTCCGTACTGCCCGGGCTCTACCCCACCGGGCGCCCAGCGTCGACGTTCTGGAAGTGGCAGATTCGGTTGGCGTTGACTGGGATCGGGTTCCTGATCGTCGTGGCCGGGACCGTGCAGGGCGGCGTGGACGACACCGTGCGCGGGGTCCGTCTGCCGTGGGAGGTCCCGAGCTGGTGGCAGTACGTGGTCGGCATCCCGGCCGGTGTGCTCGTGATCGGCACGGTGCTGGTCGCCGTCCTCGGGACGTTGGTGCGAGCCGTACGGGCCGGCACGCCCGAGCGACAGCAGCTGGTGTGGCTTTTCGTGTTCCTGGTCGCGATGGTCGCTGCCTTCTTCACGCCCTCGGAATCGGTGTTCCCATTCGCCTACGCGCTGTGTCCCGTGGCCGTGGCGGTCGGTGTGCTGCGCTACCAGATGCTCGGCATTCGGGTCGTGATGCGCAAGACGCTGCTGTACGGCCCGCTGACGCTCCTGGTCGCCCTGGTCGTCGGCGGCACGACGACCGCGTTGGCTCGACTGATGCCCGAAGGGCCCGTGCCACTGATCGCCGGCTCGGCCATCGTGGCTGTGATGGTGTTTCCAGTGGCCGGCTGGCTGCGCCGCATGGTGGACCGGTTCGTGCTGGGCGACCGGGTCGACCCCCTCGCAGCAGTCGACCGGGTCGGCGCCGGCCTCGAGATCGCCGATGAGAACCCTGTGCCCTCCATGCTCGAGGCTGTCGCGGCTGCCACCGGCGCACGCTATGCATCTGTCAAGGACCAGGCCGGCAAGGAGATCGCCCAGGTCGGCGACCCCACTCCCCGCGCCTTGGAGGTCCCGCTACGCCACGGCGGCCGGGAGCTCGGCACGCTCGCCGTCGGACCCCGGCACCGTGAGCCACGGGTGACTGATGCGGACGCCCGGCTGGTCGCCGCGCTCGCCCCTCACCTCGCCGTCGTGGTGCGCTCGCGTGCGCTGACCGAGGAGCTGGACACCGAGCGGCAACGAGTCACCGAGGCAACACTGGCCGAACGTGACCGCCTGAGGCGAGACCTGCATGACGGCCTGGGTCCCTCGTTGTCCGGCATCGCACTGGGGCTCGAAGCGTCGCTGCTCGCGATCGATCATGATCCGGCGACGACGCGAGAAATCCTGACCCGCACCCGGCAGGAAGCTGCGGAGGCCGTCACCGAGATCCGACGCGTCATCGAAGCACTCCGCCCCTCTGCCCTTGACCGGTATGGCCTTGTCGGTGCCGTGCGGGAGACCGCCTCGGCGCTCGGAATGGGGCGCCCCGGTGGACCCGGGTTCGAGCTCAAGGCCGATCGGCTGCCACCGCTGCCGCCTCTTGTCGAGGAGGCCGCGTTCCGGATACTCGCCGAGTCGCTCAACAACACGGCGCGACACGCGGCTGCCGAGCGGTGCATGGTTTCCCTGTGCGGCGCCCCGGATGAGCTGCGACTTCTCGTGCGTGACGACGGCACGGGGCTGGGTCCCGACCACACACCCGGCGAAGGGCTGTCCTCCATGAGGCGGCGGGTTGCCGACCTGGGCGGCCGCATCACGATCCAGCGCCTGACCCCGAGCGGCACCGAGGTTGCCGCCGTTCTGCCGCTGGGGGAATCATGAGCGTCCGGGTCGTCCTGGCCGACGATCACCCGATGTTCCGCTTCGGGCTTGCGGCTGTGCTGGAGCAGACCGACACGGTCGAGGTGGTGGCCGTCGCCGGATCCGGCCGAGAACTGCTGGTTGCCGTCGACGAGCACCATCCAGACGTCGTGATCACCGATCTGAGCATGCCCGACCTGGACGGGGTCGCTGCGACGCGCGAGCTCCTCACCCGCCAACCGGAGCTTGGCGTGCTCGTCCTGACGATGCATGAGGACGACCAACACGTCTTCTCCGCCCTCAAGGCCGGCGCGCGAGGCTACCTGGTCAAGGGCGCCGACGGCGACGAGATCGTCCGGGCCGTGCTCGCGGTGGCCAGTGGTGATGCGGTCTACGGTGGGTCCGTCGCGCGGCGGATCGTGGCGTTCTACTCCGGTGGTGCCGATCAGTCGGTGTCGGAGCGCGCGTTCCCCGATCTCACTCCCCGTGAGCGCGAGGTCCTCGACCTGGTCTCAGCAGGATGCCGCAATCATGAGATTGCCCGGCGCCTCAGCATGTCCGAGAAGACTGTGCGCAATCACGTCTCCCAGGTCCTGCTCAAGCTGCAGGTGCCGGACCGGACGGCCGCAGCGCTCAAGGCACGCGAGGCCGGGCTGCAGGGTCCTGCCGACGCCTGATGTGGGCGGCCCCGATCCACAATCGGCTCCTGACCGAAGCTCGGCGCTATGCCGATTCGGTGCCCTCATCCATACCCGGGGGTTGCGGTGCCTTCGGTCCCGTGGCCGGAGCACCCTCTTGGACCGGGTCGACAGGGTCGCCCTGGCCAGCATCTGCCTCGGGAGCCGTCCGGACGGGATCGACCGGGTCGCCGTGGACCCCGTCAGCCGCGGAATCCACCCGGGTCGAGGGGTCGGCGGGTGGGTGCGTCGTGCCTGGATCCTCGCCAGGATTCGGCGCCGGCGCTGCGCCCGGGTCCTCCGGAGTGGAGTTCGGATCGGCCGGTGGGATCGGTGACTCTGTCATGACATCTTCCTCTCTTGTCGTCGGGGCTCCAGACGTACCCACCGCCGACGTCGTGAACCGCTCGTGACCTGCGAATATGTGAGCGTTCACCAATCTTGAAAGTCTCACCAATCCGTTCTAGCCTCAGCATCGATATCTCTGTGATGCAGCGATTATGGGGAGGTCAGGGCCATGGCACGACGAAGCAAGAACGTTGAGTACGAATCGCCGATTGCCGACGACGAGCTCGCGCGGCGGATGAGTTCATCCGCAGGCCGAAAGCTCGAGGAGAGGCTCGAATCCGTCGGCTGGACCGCGGAGCGCAATCCCCTGGATGCCGAGCTCGAGCCCGACGACGCCTGAGTCCCGGCGTGTGAGCCCGGTCGGCAGGGGTATGCCTCACACGTGAACGAGTCATCGGACGATCTGGGCACCACCCGCGGCAGCTGGTGGATCGCCATGCTCGTGATCTTCGCGATCGTGGCTGCGGTGATCGTGGTCCTGGTGCTCGTCGATCAGGGCGAGCTCTCGAAGGGCTGGGCATACGCCGTGATCCCGATCGCGATCATCGCCGCCGCCCTGTCGAGGGTGCTCACGACGTTCAAGGCCGCCGCTGAGAGCAAGCGGCATTCTCCCCCGCACGAGCCGTGAGCTCAGGCCTCCGTGTGCCCGAGCTCAGCGGCTGACACGAACGACACCTCGCGGCTGGTCGTTGCCTGCAGCTCCAGCATGACGATCTCGTTGCCGTGCGCGCGCAGCACCGGCCCCGGGACGTACAAGGTGCGTTGCGGGCCGCGAGACCAGTAGCGGCCGAGGCAGAAGCCGTTGATCCACACGACGCCCTTGCCCCACGTCGCGGTGTCGAGATAGAGGTCGCCTGTGCCCGGGTGGTCGAACGAGGCGCCGACGAACGCCGGACCGGCGACGAACGAGGGATCGTGGCCGGATTCCAGAGCGTGGGCGACAGCCGAGATGTCGGCGAGGTCCAACGGCAGGACCGACCACGATCGCAGCGGCTCGCCGTTGATGCTCGCCTCGCCGATGAGGCCCTTGGGCTCGCCGATTCGCGGGCCATAGTCCACCCGGCCCTGGTCCTCGACGAGAAGCTCGAGCATCCCCTTGGCCGCCGCCGGCAACGCGATCGAGGTGTCGTGGTGGTCGCGCGAGAGCACGCCGAGGCTGTCCTCGTTGAGGAAGACCTGCGCACGATCGCGGACCTCATCGACGTGGAGAACCGCGGGGCCCGTGACGTCGATCTCGGTGCGGTACAGCGCAAAGCCGTCGTACTGCCCCAACGAGTCGAGCGTCGGGAGCGACTCGTGCACGGTCGCGGTCCCGAAGAGGTCGAGCACATCCCACAACGGCAGGATGCTCCGAATCGGTACGGCGAAGGCAGGCGGGGCGGGTGCCGGCTGGGGCTTCTCGTCGCCGACAGGGGCGTACTTGGCGATCACGTCGCGCATCGCCCAGTACTTCTCTGTCGGGTTGCCGGCCTCGTCGAGCGGGGCGTCGTAGTCATAGCTCGTGACGATCGGCAGGTACGTGCCCTTGTCGTTGGCTCCGTTGGTGAGTCCGAAGTTCGTGCCGCCGTGGAACATGTAGATGTTGACCGACGCGCCGCGCTCGAGCAGCTCGTCGAGGCTCCGGGCGGTGTCGTCGACTGACGTCAGGTGGTGATGGCTCCCCCAGTCGTCGAACCACCCGTCCCAGAACTCCGAGCACATCAGCGGTCCGGTCGGCTGGTGCCGACGCAGTGTGTCGAGTCGTTCGGGGGCCCGCGAGCCGAACGAGCCGGTTCGGTGCAGCTCCGGGATGCCGCCGTTCTCGAGCATGTCGTCGACGGGCTGGTCGACCGTGGTCAGCGGCACCGTGATGCCGATCCTCCGATTGATCGCGAGGAGCTTGCGGAGGTAGGTCTTGTCGGCGCCGTACGCGCCGTACTCGTTCTCGACCTGCACGAGGATGATCGGGCCGCCGCGATCGATCTGGCGCGGCACCAGGACGGGCGCCAGCTGCTCGAGGTAGCGGTCGACCTCCGCCATGTACCGAGGCTCGTCCTGCCGTACGCCGGTCGAGCTGTCACCGAACAACCACGCCGGCAGGCCACCGTTGGTCCACTCCGCGCAGATGTAGGGGCCCGGGCGAACGATGGCGTACATGCCCTCGGCTGCGACGACGTCAAGGAAGGCCCCGAGGTCGAGGTTGCCCGAGAGGTCGAACTCGCCGTCCCGGGGTGCGTGCGCATTCCACGCGACATAGGTCTCGATGGTGTTGAGGCCCATCTGTCGGGCCTTGCGGATCCGGTCAGCCCAGTGGTCGGGGTGGACCCGGAAGTAGTGGATCGCGCCGGACAGGATCCTGAACGGCTTGCCGTGCAGGAGGAAGTCGTGCTCGCCGATCGCGAATGTCATGCCGTTCCTTCGTGGGGTGAGAGCAATGTGTGCGGTGCGGCCGGGCCGTGAGGGCCTCTGATCGAGAGGCCCTCACGGCCCATGCGCGTACGTCGGTCAGTTGACCGTGAAGCCTTGCTGGTCGCCGTAGGCAGCCGACTTCTTCTGCCAGTCGGCCAGGCCGTCCGCCAGCGTCGTCTTCGAGACGTAGGCCTTGCCGACCGTGTCGTTGAAGATGCTGTTGGCATAGACCTGGAACGGCAGGTAGGACCAACCCTTGACGACGTCCTCGGCGGACGCTGCCAGGACCTTGTTGATCTCCTGACCACCGAAGTAGTCAGACTTCTTGTTGACGAATTCCGGCGAGGTGATCTGCTTGGTCGTCGCCGGGAAGGCACCCGCGTCGACACGCGTCTGGGCACCCTCGCCCGCTGTCGCGTAGTCCATGAATGCGTAGGCCAGCGCCTTGTTCTTGCTGGCCGTGGGGATCGCCAGCGAGCTGCCGCCGTTCTCCGACGTGGCGTTGGCGCCGGCCTCCCACTGCGGCATCGGTGCGACGCGCCACTTGCCCGCGCCGGCCTTCACGCCGGACTCGAGGTTGGCCGGCATCCATGCACCCAGCGTCAGCGTGGCGATCGTGCCGTCGCCCAGGCCCTTGTACCAACCGTCGCTCCAGGACGGGGTCGGAGCAAGCAGCTTCTTGTCGAGCAGCTTCTGCCAGGTGTCGGCGAAGCGCTTCGAGCCGGCATCCGCGAGATCGATCGTGACCTTGTCGCCGTCGACCTTGAACGGCTGGCCTCCGGCCTGCCAGATCATGCTCGTCGTGAATCCGGCGTCACCGATGTCGTTCGCGATGTATGCCTTGGGGTCCGCCTCGTGGATCTTCTCGGCAGCCGTGACGTACTCGTCCCACGTCTTGGGGACCGCGACGTCGTACTTGTCGAAGACCTCCTTGTTGTAGAACATCGCCATCGGGCCCGAGTCCATCGGCAGGCCGTAGATGCCACCGCTCTGCTGCACCGATGCCCACGGGCCGGGCGTGAACGTCTTGTCGAGTCCACTGGCGCCGAACGAGCTGACGTCGGCGACCGACTTGGCGAGCGAGAACTGCGGCAGGGCGTAGTACTCGATCTGGGCGAGGTCGGGAACTCCCTTGCCGGCCTTGACCGCGTTCTGCAGGGCGGTGTACTGGTCATTGCCGGTACCGGCGTTGACGAGCTTGATCTTGACGTTCGTGTGCTCGGCCTCGAAGTCCTTGACCACCTTCTCCAACGTGGGCTCCCAGGCCCATACGGTGATGGTCCCGCCCTTCGCGAGCGCCGCCTTCACGTCGTCCGCTCCCCCGGACGCTGCCGGCTTGTCGCCGTCGGAACCGCCGCACGCCGCCAGGGCGAGCGCCGCGACGACGGAGACGGCGACTCCTCGGAGCAGTCGACGTCGTTGAGTGGTGATCATGTGTTTCCTCTCGTTGGTTCGAAACTTGTTGAGACCTGTGCCTGTGGGCGTCATTCCTTGACGCTTCCTGCCGACAACCCGGACTGCCAGTAGCGCTGCAGGAGCAAGAAGGCCGCGATGAGCGGCACGATCGTCAGCAGCGATCCGGTGATGACGAGGTTGAAGATGACATCGCCGCCGGCGGTCAGCGCCTGCCGGCTCCACGCGTTGAGGCCCACTGTCAGCGGATACCAGTCGGGGTCCTTCAGCATGATCAGCGGCAGGAAGTAGTTGTTCCACGTCGCGACCATCGAGAACAGCAGCACCGTGACGATGCCGGGCGCCAACAGCGGCAAGGAGACCTGCAGGAACGTGCGCAGCTCGGAGGCGCCGTCCATCTTCGCCGCTTCCATCAGCTCGGTCGGGATCGCATCCGTCGCGAACGTCCACATCAGGTAGAGACCGAACGGCGAGATCAGCGACGGGATGATCACCGCCCAAGGAGTGTCCGTGAGCCCCATCTTGCTGAACATCAGGAAGGTCGGGACGGCCAGCGCGGTGCCGGGAACCGCCACGGCGCCGAGCACGACGGCGAACACACCCTTCTTGCCGCGGAAGTCGAACTTGGCGAGGGCGTACCCGCCCATCACCGCGAGGATCGTGGCACCACCGGCTCCGACGACGACGTAGAGCAAGGTGTTGGCGAACCACCGCACGAAGATGCCGTCGTCGTAGGTCAGCGTGTCCTTGATGTTGGAGAAGAACGAGAACCCGTCCCCGAACCAGAGGCCGAACGACGAGAGCAGGTCCTCCTGCGACTTCGTCGAGTTGATCAGCAGCCAGGCCAGGGGGATCAGGCTGTAGATCAAGATGATGCCGGTGAGCGCCGTCAGGAGCGGACTCTTGCGAGGCTTCGTGAACGAGTGCGACGACCGCCGACGCTGTTGGGGGCGGAGAACTGTCGTGGCCATGTCAGAGGGCCTTTCGCATGCCGCGGAGCTGGACCGTGTACGCGATGACCATCGTCAGCAGGCCCATGATGATGGCGATCGTGGCTGAGTAGTTGTACTGCTGGCCGGAGAACGACAGCGAGTACGCGTACATGTTGGGCGTGTACTGGGTGTTGATGGAGTTCTTGGCCACGTAGTGCAGGATGTTGGGCTCGTTGAAGAGCTGGAAGCTGCCGATGATCGAGAAGATCGTCGCGATCACGAGGGCGCCCCGAATCGCCGGCAGCTTGATGGCCCGGATGATCCTGAACTCGCTGGCGCCGTCGATCGCGGCGGCTTCATACAGCGAGACCGGGATGACGCGCAGCGCAGCGTAGAAGATCAGCATGTTGTAGCCGACGAACTCCCAGGTGACGATGTTGCCGATCGACGCCAGCACCCACGTCGGGCCGAGCGGGTCCGGCAGGGAGAGCCCCAGCGTGTCGTTGATGCTCCCCACCAAGCCGAACTGCGTGCCGTACATGAACCCCCACATCAGCGTCGCCACGACGGCCGGCACCGCGTACGGGAGGAAGATCGAGATGCGGAACAGTGAGGCGCCGTAGAGTCGCCCGCCGTCGATCGCCAGCGCAGCCAGCAGAGCGAGGAACAGCATGATCGGGACCTGGACGACGAGGAACAGCCCGACCCGTCGAACCGACTCCCAGAACACGGGATCCGTCAACGCCTGCTGGTAGTTGTCGAACCCGACGAAGCTGTTGCCGCCGATGAGCCGGTCCTGGAACACGCTGAGATAGATCGAGTACGCGATCGGTGCGAGGAACACGAGCGTGAAGACTGCGGCGAAAGGTGCGAGGAAACCCCACCCGGCCCGGGACCGACGGAAGTGACCGGAAGATGCTGTCGCCGCGCGCTCAGCGGGCGCAACCAGCGTTCCCGTGGCAACCATCAGTGCGGTCCTCTCGTGACCCTGCGGGCCTGTCGCGCTTCACATCAGACGGGAAACCGCCTATGTTTACGTAAACATCGTTGTGACGCGCGTTACGTTACACCCCTGGAAAGGAACGTCAAGACCCGTGAGCACATTAGAACCCGTCTCCAACGGCGCACCCCGGCAACGGCGTGTGTCGATGGCGGACGTGGCCCAGCTGGCCGGTGTCTCCTCCCAGACCGTGTCGCGCGTGTCGAATGGCCACCCCGGCGTGATCCCGGCGACGCGCGAGCTGGTCCAGGCCGCGATGCGAGAGCTGGGCTACCGGCCCAACAGCGCCGCGCGCGCTCTCAAGTGGGGCAGCTTCCGCACCATCGGCGTGATCCTGTTCTCGTTGGACAGCGTCGGAAACAGCAAGACCCTCGAAGGCATCGCCGCCGAGGCGACCGCCCGCGGGTACGGCATCACGTTGATCCCGGTGGCGATGCCGACCGAGGCCGCCGTCATCGGGGCGTTCGGCCGCCTCGAGGAGCAGGCCGTCGACGCGGTCATCGTGATCATGGAGATCCACCTGCTCGATGCCGCGACCGTGGGTCTGCCGCCAGGTGCACCCGTCATCGTCGTGGACTCGAACGCGGGCGACCGCTATCCGGTGGTGGACACCGACCAGTCCCTGGGCGCCCGGCTCGCGGTGGAGCACCTGCTGTCGCTCGGCCACGAAACGGTGTGGCACGTCGCGGGGCCTGAAGAGTCGTTCGCGAGCGAGCGGCGTCTGGCCGCATGGCAGGAGACGCTCACGGCCGCCGGCAAGGGCACACCTCGCGTGCTGCGCGGAGACTGGTCGGCCGAGAGCGGCTACGCGGCCGGCCGACAGCTCCTGGCCGAGGAGTCGGTCACTGCGGTGTTCGTCTCGAACGATCAGATGGCGCTCGGCCTGATGAACGCGCTCCACGAAGGCGGCCGCCGCGTACCTGAGGATGTGTCCGTGGTCGGGTTCGACGACCTGCCCGACTCCGCGGCGTACCTCCCACCGCTGACGACGATCCACCAGGACTTCGCCGAGGTCGGCCGCCTGTGCGTCGACGGCGCACTCGACCAGGTGGAGCACGGCGCCAGCCAGCCAGGGGTGACGCTGGTGCCGACGCGCCTGGTCGTACGCAAGAGCACCGCACCTCCCAGCCGGGACTGAAACGGCAACGCATATCGAGGACAGCGGGGCTCCTGTCGATCTAGTCTTCGCCTTATGGCCATCGACGAACCGGTCCGCGAGGAGGAGAGCCTGCTCCTGGATGAGCTGACCTCCCGGCTCGACTCGTTGCGATTGTTCCGCGAGCACGACGAGACCGAGGCCAACGCCGTCCTCGAGAGGTTCGGCAGCTCGGGCGTCATCGAGGACCAGATGCTGCGCGAGCTCAGCAGCCGCCTGCCGCTGAAGCATCCGGCGCGCTTCGACGAGGCGCACCGCAGGGCAATGCGCGCGCTTGAGGTGTTCGACCGCAACGGCGCCCGCCAGCCATCGGCGCTGAAGGTCCCCAAGCTGATCAAGCCGCTCGCCAACAAGGTCGTTCAACTCCTCATCACGGCCATCGTCCGCAGCCATCAGAAGCGCCTCGTCAAGGATCTCCGTCAGCTGTACGCCCTGCGCGAGGCCAACAGCCCGGTGGGCTCGGACGAGTACCAGCTGCTCGCGACCGCTCGGATCCAGGTCGACGCGATCACGAACGACCTCAACAAGTCATCCCTCCCCCTGCCGGCCTTCCTCGTCGGCGGTGCCGCGATCTCAGCGATCCTGTCGGTGGTCAGGGACAGCCTCACCGGCGACCAGTGGGCCCAGTACACGTTCGCCGGAGCCTTCTTCGTCATCGGCCTGGCCATGTTCTGGTGCATCCTTCGCGCGGCCGGCATCGCCCGCAGCCGCACACGCATCGCCCTCGACGCCTCGTTCCAGGCGCTGTGGGAAGTCATCGGCGACGCCGGTCACCCGCCACGAGATCACGCGAAGCTGTTCGCCACGATCGCGTCAATCCTGCTGGTGCTGGTGTGGATCCTCGTCCCGGCGATCGTGGCCTGGGCCGCGATCGACCCCCTCGAACACCTCTGACGGCTCACGGGGAGCTCGGTGCCCCCACCAGTGCATGTCCTCGAGGCCCTGCTCCACTGCGGCATTGATCGCCGCGCCGATCAGGACCGCGATCGACAGCACGTACAACCACAGCAGGACGGCGATCGGCGCGGCCAGCGGGCCGTAGATCGAGGTCCCGCCGGTGGAGAACCCGAGCGCCCACCGCACGAAGTAGCTGCCGAAGATCCACAGCAGCAGCGTGAACACCGCGCCCGGCAGGCCGTGCCGCCATCGCTTCTTCACCGGCACCGCGAGGTGGTAGAGCGTCGTCATGAAGCCCACCGACAGCACCAGGACTGCCGGCCAGTAGACGAATCTGAGGAACGACCAGCGGTCCGACAAGATCTCGGCGGCAACCTGCGGCCCGGCCAGGATGAGCGGCACCAGGACGATGCCGACCATCAGGGCGACGATGTAGAGCGCGAACGACAGCGCCCTGGTCTTGACGATCCCCCGGTGCCCGCCGAGCCCGTAGATGATCGAGATCGTGTCGATGAAGACGTTGAGCGCCCGCGACCCCGACCACAAGGCCAGGACGAAGCCGATCGAGATCACGTCGATGCGACCACCGCCGAGCACGTCGTTGAGGGTCGGCGTGATGACTTCCTCGACCGTTCCCGGCGTGAGGGCCTGTGACGCGAGGTCGATGACCCGGTCCTTGAGCACCTCGACCTTGGCGACCTCGTAGCGCTCCGCGATGAACCCGATCGTCCCCGCGAGGCCGAAGACCAGCGGCGGGAGGGACAGGATCGCAAAGAATGCCGCTTCGGCGGCGAGTCCCGTCACGCGATAGCGAAAGCAGCTGCTGACGGTGCGTGCCACGAGCTGTTTGCCTGCTTCGGGGATCCCCGGTCGGTCTACCGGTTCCACCGCCATGGCTCTACCGTAGCGACATGGATCCCCTGCAGCGTGCACCTTCGAATCAGGCGACTCCACTGGTTGGCTACAACGTTGCGACCGCAGACAGCGCGCTGATGGACGCGGTGGGGGCATTCGGCGGCGACAACAGCGCCGAGATCGTCGAGACCCTGACCCCGCTGGGCAGCCTCGCTGGATCCGCCGAGGCACGCGAGCACTGGCACCTCGCCAACGAGAACGAACCGGTCCTGCGCACAGCTGATCGCTACGGCAACCGCATCGACGAGGTCGAGTTCCACCCGTCGTGGCACTGGCTGATGACCCAAGGCGTCGGCTTCGGCCTGACCGCCGAGCCATGGGTCTCGCAGAGCCCGGTCGCTCACCTCAAGCGTGCCGCCGGGTTCTTCGCCTGGGGCCAGACCGAGCAGGGCCACATGTGCCCGATCACGATGACGTACGCCGTCGTGCCCGCCCTGCGCGCCGACGACGCACTCGCCAAGCAATGGACGACCGGGCTCGCCTCCCGGACGTACGACTTCGGGCTCCGGCCGCCCGAGCAGAAGGCGGGCCTGCTCGCCGGCATGGGCATGACGGAGAAGCAGGGCGGCTCGGACCTGCGCACCAACACCACGGTCGCTCGGCCGACCGAGACCCACGGCGAATACCTCATCACGGGACACAAGTGGTTCACGTCCGCACCGATGAACGACGTCTTCCTCGTCCTGGCGCAGGCTCCGGAGGGCATGACGTGCTTCGTGGTGCCGCGCGTACGCCCTGACGGGAGCCGCAACGCGCTGTCGATCGTGCGGCTCAAGGACAAGCTCGGCAACCGGTCCAACGCCTCGAGCGAGCTGGAGTTCAACGACACCCACGCCATACGCCTCGGCGATGAGGGTCGCGGCATCCGCACCATCATCGAGATGGTCTCGGCGACGCGGATGGACTGCATCCTCGGATCGGCCGGCATCATGCGCAAGGCACTCGCCGAGGCGGCCTGGCACACCTCCCATCGCGCGGCGTTCGGTGCGACGCTCGCCGACCAGCCCGCCATGACCAACGTGCTCGCCGATCTCGCAGTCGAGTCCGAGGCAGCCACGTTGGTGGCGCTGCGGCTCGCCAGTGCCGTCGACCACCTCAACGATCCGCACGAGCAGGCTCTGCGCCGCATCGGCCTCGCGCTCGAGAAGTTCTGGGTCTGCAAGCGGACACCGTTCATGGTCGCCGAGGCGCTCGAGTGCCTCGGCGGCAACGGGTACGTCGAGGAGTCCGGAATGCCGCTGCTGTTTCGCGAGTCGCCGCTCAACTCCATCTGGGAGGGCAGCGGCAACGTCAACGCCCTCGACGTGCTGCGTGCACTCGGCCGTGAGCCCGAGAGCCTCGACGCCTGGATCACCGAGGTGGGTTCGGTGCGCGGCGAGGATGCCCGGCTCGACACCGTCGTCGACGAGGTCCTGACCGAGCTCGCTGACCTGAGCGATGTCGAGGTGCGCGCCCGGCGTATCGCCGGCCGCATGGCCGTCGCACTGCAGGGCACCACCCTCCTCAAGCACGGCGATCCAGCGGTCGCCGACGCGTTCTGCGCCTCACGCCTCGCTGGCGACTGGGGCGGCACGTTCGGCACGCTCCCCCGCGGGCTCGATCTCGCGGGCATCGTCGCCCGTGCCACCCCTCACCTGGAGAACTGAATGCGCCTTCTGTCCATGGCGGGCCTGCTGTCCGCCCTGCTCACCCTCGTGTCCGCATTCGCACTCCGCGCTGCTGACGCCACCCTCGCCGTCGCCGCAGTGGCCGCGGTCGCGGTGCTGTTCACGTGGTACGCCCAGCTGCACTCGAGCGACGAGCGATCGACCCTCGGCCTCGCCAATCCGGCGGCCGTCCTCACGCTGGCGGTCGTCGGCCGACGCCCCTGGGCGACGATCCTGCCCGCGCTCGCGGCCCACATCGTCGGCGCCGTCGTCGGCGGGTTCGCTGCGTTGGCGCTGGACGACCGACTCGGCGACACCCTGGTGTTCACCCAGCCCGGTCTGGTCGTCACCGCGGTGGGCGCCGCGCTCGTCGGCGTCATCGGCGCATGGACGACGCTCAGCATCGACGGCGGAGGTCCTGAGGCACTGGCGGGCGTACCCGCGATCGTCGGCGGGGCCATCCTGCCTCTTGGCCTGCTCGCGGTGTTCCATCCCGCCGCGGTGATCGGTCTCGCGACCGCCGGGCTCGTGCCGTGGGACGTCGCCCTGGTCGCGGCCGGGACCACGCTCGCGGCCGCGATCGTCGGAGCGTACGCCGTATCGGCCTTGGTCCCGCACGAGTGACCCAGCCCACAGAAGGCGCCGGTTTTCCGCGTGGCGCCCGCAGGCCGTCTCGCAATGTGGATGGCCGTCCCACATACTAAGACCCGTGCTTGTCGTGAGCAGGCGCACGCAGCCACACTGTTTCCATGCTTGCTGCGCAGACCCTCTGGCTCGTGGGACGACTTCACGTCGACCTCGGTCGCGCCCGCAACATGATGTGTCGCTGATCAACGCGCGACCTCTGCACTGATCTCGATCAATCCAGGCGTGCGGCGACAACCATCGTGACGCAAGCGTCCTGATCGCCGTGTGCCCTGCCTCCAAGGGAAGTTCATGGCCTCAGCACCCGGCACCGACACACCAGCCCGTCGACCGCGCCCCAAGCGTGGCGAGGGCCAGTGGGCGTTGGGCTACCGCGAGCCGCTGAACGCGAACGAGCAGTCCAAGAAGGACGACAACCCGCTCAACGTCCGGGCTCGCATCCAGAACATCTACTCGGTGCGCGGCTTCGAGTCGATCGATCCGGGCGACATGCGCGGACGGTTCCGCTGGTGGGGCCTCTACACCCAGCGCAAGCCGGGCATCGACGGCGGCAAGACCGCGACACTCGAGCCTGAAGAGCTCGACGACGAGTACTTCATGCTGCGCGTACGCATCGACGGTGGTCAGCTCAACCTCGAGCAGCTGCGCACGGTCGCCGACCTGTCCGTGGAGTACGCCCGCGACACCGCTGACCTCACGGACCGTCAGAACGTCCAGTACCACTGGATCGACATCCGCGACGTCCCCACGATCTGGGACCGGCTCGAGGCCGTCGGCCTGTCGACCCAGGAAGCCTGTGGCGACTGCCCCCGCGTCATCCTCGGCAGCCCCGTCGCCGGAGTGTCCGAGGACGAGATCATCGACGGCACGTCGGCGATCGAGGAGATCGAGAGCCAGTTCATCGGGGACAAGGAGTTCTCGAACCTCCCCCGCAAGTTCAAGTCCGCGATCAGCGGGCACCCCGGCCACGACGTCGTGCCGCAGATCAACGACATCGCGTTCGCCGGCGCCGTTCACCCTGAGCACGGCCCCGGCTTCGACCTCTGGGTCGGCGGCGGGCTGTCGACCAACCCGATGCTCGCCCAGCGCCTCGGCGTATGGGTCCCGCTCGATGAGGTGGCCGAGGTGTGGAAGGGCGTCACCAGCATCTTCCGCGACTACGGCTACCGCCGCCTGCGTACGCGTGCCCGCCTCAAGTTCCTCATCGCCGACTGGGGCGTCGAGAAGTTCCGCGAGGTCCTCGAGACGGAGTACCTCGGACGTACGCTCGTCGACCTCGATGAGCCCGAGGCGCCCGAGACTCCCGCGGACCACGTGGGCGTGTTCCGCCAGAAGGACGGCAAGTTCTTCGTGGGCGCCGCCGCCACCGTCGGACGCATCTCCGGCACCCTGCTGCACCAGGTCGCCGACATCGTCGAGGCACACGGCAGCGACCGCGTCCGCACGACTCCGATGCAGAAGCTGCTGGTGCTCGATGTCGACGAGGACAAGGTCGAGTCACTCGTGGCCGCGCTCGCCGAGATCGGCCTCAACGCACGGCCATCGCAGTGGCGCCGCAACACGATGGCCTGCACCGGCATCGAGTACTGCAAGCTCGCGATCGTCAACACCAAGGACCGTGCCGCGGAGCTGATCGGCGAGCTCGAGCAGCGCGTGCCCGAGCTCGACACGCCGATCACGGTCAACGTCAACGGCTGCCCCAACTCGTGCGCCCGCATCCAGACCGCCGACATCGGCCTCAAGGGCATGCTCGTGATGGACGAGGCCGGCGATCAGGTCGAGGGCTTCCAGGTGCACCTGGGCGGTGCGCTGGGACTCGAGGCCGGATTCGGCCGCAAGCTCCGGGCGCACAAGGTCATCGGTGACCACCTGCCGGACTACATCGAGAAGCTCTCCCGGACCTACCTCGAGCAGCGTGAGGACGATGAGTCCTTCGCCCGCTGGGTCGCCCGAGCCGACGAGGAGGTCCTCCGATGACCGCCCGCGCCGTTCCATTTCACTGCCCCTATTGCGCCGACGAGGACCTGCGTCCCCACGGCGAGACGCACGGCGAGTGGGAGTGCCGATCCTGCCTCAGGGCGTTCCGGCTCGGCTTCATCGGCCAGCTCGCCCCCAACAGCCTGACCACCCACGAATCGCCCACCACATCCAACACAGCACCAACTCGGAAGGAGGATGCATCATGACCGCACCAGCACTCATTGCTCTTGCGCACGGCAGCCGCGACCCGCGTTCTGCCGAGACCATCACAGCCCTTACGGAGTTGGTCGCATGCATGCGTCCCGACCTCCGGGTGGAGCCTGCGTTCCTCGACCTCGCCGAGCCGGACTTCGACCGGGTCGTCGACCAGCTGGTCGCCGAGGGCTTCCAGGAGATCGTCGTCGTGCCGCTCCTGCTGACCGAGGCGTTCCACGCCAACGTCGACGTGCCTCAGGTCATCAAGGCCGCGCTGGTTCGTCATGCGGGCATCAAGATCGAGGCGACCAAGGTCCTCGGCATCGAGAACGCGTTCTTCCACGTCCTCGACAAGCGGCTCCGTGAGGCGCTGTCCAAGAACCGCGTCCGCGAGCTCGACGCGCTCGTGCTGGCCGGCGCCGGCTCGTCCGACCCGATCGCCAACGCGGCGATCTCGCGGGCTGCTCGTGCCTGGGGAGCGCACCACAAGCTCCCGACGATCGCGGCGTTTGCGTCGGCAGTCCCGCCGGCCGCGGGCGAGGCCGTACGCACGCACCGTGCCGATGGTCGGCGTCACATCGCCGTCGGACAGCTCTTCCTGGCGCCGGGCGTCCTGCCCGACCGCGTGGCCGAGCTGGCATACGAAGCCGGAGCCGTTGCGGTGGCCGAGCCACTGGGCGTCGACGTCGAGGTGGCCCGGGTCATCCTGGCGCGCTACGCCGTCGGCGCGGTCGACCTGGTCCCGTTCGAGGCCCTGTTCGCCTGATCAACGCCCCTGAAAGCCCGGCTCACATCGCGGTGAGCCGGGCTTTTTCGGCGTCGACGTCGTAGTCGGCGACCGGCCACTGCAGGTCGAGCGCCCGCAGCTGCTCGAGCAGCATGGTCGCGACGGCCCAGTTGCGGTACCACTTGCGTCCGCTGGGGACGAGATGCCATGGCGCGTGCTCAGTCGAGCAACGCTCGAGCGCGAGGGCGTACGCGCGTTGGTAGTCGTCCCACAGCATGCGTTCGTCGAGGTCGCCGGGGTTGTACTTCCAGTGCTTGGTGGGGTCCTCGAGGCGCGCGACGAGGCGCTCCTTCTGGTCCTCAGTCGTGATGTGCAGGAAGCACTTGATGAGCACGCCGCCGGAGTCGGTGAAAGCCTCCTCGAAGTCGTTGATCGCGCCGTAGCGGCGTTCGATCTCGTCGGACGTCGCCAGCTGGCGTACGCGCCCGATCAGCACGTCCTCGTAGTGCGAACGATCGAAGACGCCGATCGTGCCGGGCTGGGGCAACCGGTTCTCGACCCGCCACAAGAAGTCGTGCTCGAGCTCCTCGGGCGTCGGCTTCTTGAATGACGTGATCGCCAGCCCTTGGGGATCGACCAGCCCGGCGACGTGACGAATGATGCCGCCCTTGCCAGACGTGTCCATGCCCTGCAGGACGAGCAACACACGCGTGGGACTGTCTCCCGAGCGACCGCCGGCGAAGAGCTTCTCCTGCAGATCGCTGAGCTCCTTGCCCATGGCGGCGAGCTGCTTCTCGGCGTCCGCCTTCTTGCCGTCGAATCCTGGGGTGGCGCGGGAGTCATACGCGGACAGGTCGACGGGGGCAGTCACTGTGAGCAGGGAATTCAGGGTCTTGGCCATGGCCGCAGTATGCCGGAACATGGAAGCAGTCACCGGCTCGTGGGGCCTCCCACCGTATGGTGAAGGCGACGAAGGGAATCCGCACATGTATGACGTTGCTTTGCTCATCGAACGCCAGCTCAACGACCTCGACGCCGACCAGATCATCGCCCTGCATGAGGGTCTTGAAGACACCGTCCGCTACCACCTCCTGCTGCCGGTCGAGAGCTCGAACGCGATCCTGACGTCGTCCATGAGTGCGCTCGGCTCGGGCCAGATCGTGCCGATCGGCGAGCCCAACGCGATCGAGGACGTGCAGGAGGAGATCGTCAAGGCCGGGCAGTCCGAGCTCGACGCCAGCGCCGCCCTGATCCGCGCCCGCGGCCAGGAGGTCACGGCGAAGCTCACCGAGGACGATCCGATCGATGCGCTCGTCCAGCTCGTCAACGACACGGGGTCGTCGGAGGCCATCATCCTCACCGAGCCGCACATCGTGCAGGAGTTCCTGCGGATCGACTGGACCTCGCGCGCACAGCGCAAGCTCGATGTTCCGAGCGTCCACCTGCTCGAGCACGTTCCCTTCGACGCACAGCGCTGACGTGCCCGGCCGTCGTACGCTGAACGCATGACGTACGACGTGGAGAAGACCGAGGAAGAGTGGAAGGCCGAGCTCAGCCCCGAGGAATACCAGGTCTTGCGCAAGCAAGGCACGGAGCGGCCGTTCAGCTCCTCGTACGAGACCGATCCCACTGTCGGGGTCTACGCGTGCCGCGCGTGCGGCGCCGAGCTGTTCCGCAGCGAGACCAAGTTCGACGCACACTGCGGCTGGCCGGCGTTCTACGCCCCACTGGCCGAGGACCGGGTCCAGTACATCGAGGACCGCTCCCTGTTCGGCGGCGTACGCACTGAGGTCCGCTGCTCGCGGTGCGGGTCGCACCTCGGGCACGTCTTCGAGGGCGAAGGATTCCCGACGCCCACTGACCAGCGGTTCTGCATCAACGGCGTCGCCCTGCGGCTTCAGCCCGGCGCCTGACAAATCCTGTCGGTGCTCATCACTAGCGTGATCGCATGACTCTCACGCTTGGCATGATCACGGTCGACACGACGGACGCGATGCCCCTGGCTCGCTGGTGGGCAGAGCAGCTCGACGGCACGATCGAGCAGGAGAACGACGGTTGGTACGTCATCGTCGGCCTGCCCGGCCTCGACCAGAAGATCTCGTTCCAGCAGGTCGACGACCCGACACCGGGCAAGAACCGCCTGCACCTCGACCTGGGGTCCCCCGACCTGGACGCCGAGACCGATCGGCTCATCGCAGTGGGCGCGGCCCTGGTCGAGAAGCACGAGATGCCGAACGGGTTCCGCTGGAACATCCTCACTGATCCCGATGGCAACCAGTTCTGCGTCTCAGGTGCCCAACACGTCTGAACGGTCCAGAGGGTGGGTCAGGGCCAGAGGTCGGTGAGCTCGCTGACCGTGTGCGCGCGGCCGGTGTAGAACGGCACTTCCTCGCGCACGTGGCGGCGCGCACGGCTGGCACGCAGCTCACGCATGAGGTCGACGATGCGATGGAGCTCGTCGGATTCGAACGCGAGGATCCACTCGTAGTCACCGAGCGCGAACGAGGCAACCGTGTTGGCCCGTACGTCCGGGTAGTCCCGCGCCTGCATGCCGTGCTCACGCAGCATGTCGCGGCGTTCTTCGTCGGGCAGGAGGTACCACTCGTACGACCGCACGAACGGATAGACGCAGACGTAGGGGTGCGTCTCCTCCTCGGCCATGAAGGCCGGGATGTGCGACCGGTTGAACTCAGCAGGCCGGTGGATCGCCATCTGCGACCAGACCGGCGCCATGTGCGAGCCGAGCTCGGTGCGTCGGAACGCGTTGTAGGCCGCCTGGAGCGCCTCGCTGGTCGGCGCGTGCCACCAGATCATCAGGTCCGCGTCGGCTCGCAGCCCGCTGACGTCGTAGGTGCCACGCACCACGACATCGTCGGCGGCGAGCTTGCCGATGAGCGCGTCGACCTCGGCGGCGAAGGCGGCACGAGGCGAGTCGCCCAGGACCCGCTCGAGGCGGAAGACCGACCACATCGTGTAGCGGATCGTGTCGTTGATCTCCTTGGCCAGCTTGCCCTTGTTCTCCACCCGGTCAGTCATGCCTCCATTGTCCCAGCGTCGAGGATGCGCCGGGCGGCCGCCCGACCCGAGGCAATCACTGCGGGAATGCCGACGCCGTTGTAGGCCGCACCGCAGAGCTCGAGGCCGGGCACGGCGGCGATCGACCGCTCGACGATCTCGACGCGATCGAGGTGGCCGACGTCGTACTGCGGCAGCCCGCCGCCCCACCGCTGCACGACCCAGTCGAGTGGCTCGGGCAACCCGCCGAACGCCGTGCGCAGGTCACCGAGGGCGCGAGCAGCAATGTCGCCGTCATCGTGCTGCAGCAGGGTGGCCTCGCCGGCGCGGCCGACCGAGGCTCGGATGACCGTATGCCCTGTGGCCGCAACCCACTCCCACTTGTTGGAGGAGACCGTCGCGGCCTTGATGAACGTGCCGTCGACTGGCGGGACGAGGAAGCCGGACCCGCCGAACGCCGGCGGCTCGTCGAAGACGTAGGTGACGATCGCCATGCTCGCGTAGTCGATCGCCGCGAGCGCGAAGGCGGCATCGGGCGCATCCTCGGCGATCAGTCGGGCGGCGGCCGGCGCAGGCGCGGCGACCACGACGGCGTCGACATCCAGGTGCTCGACATCCGTGGTCGGACCGACCGAGAGCCGCCAACCTTCGGACGTACGCGTGATGGCGCGCACCGTGGCCTCGAGGCGTACCTCGACCCCGTCGGTCGCAGCGACCGCGGCGGGCAGCTGACCCACTCCCCCGACGAGCCCGGCGAAGACGGGCCCGGCCGCGTTGGCGGCAGCCCGCGCGGTGGTGGCGCCGGCGAGCAGGTCGGCACCCAGCGCGGCGATCTGCGGTGTCGTCGCCCGCAAGGAGAGTGCATCGGTATGACCGGCGTACACCCCACCGAGCAGCGGCTCGACGAGCCGGTCGAGCACATCGCGGCCCAACCGTTCGCTGACGAACTCGGCGACCGAGACATCCTCGTCAGGCACCGGGACGACGCGCGGCTCAACTGTGGCGATGCCGGACGCTGCAAGCGCGTCGATGTCAGCAGGTATGCCCATGACCGTCGGCGGCATCGGCCTCAGGGCGCCACGCGTCCAGATCGACGCCTCGATCGTGCGGGGGTTGACCACCTTGGCCTCGAGACCAACGGCATCGACGAGGTCCAGTGCCTCAGGACGGCGGGCCAGCATCGACTCCGCGCCGAGGTCGAGCGTCAGGTCGCCGACGGAGCCGAGCTTCAGCTTGCCGCCGAGCCGGTCCGATCCCTCGAGCACGATGACCTCGGCTCCACCGATGGCCAGCTCGTACGCCGCGGCGAGGCCGGACATGCCCCCACCGACGACCGCCACACGCATGAGCGACACGGTCAGGACTGGGTCGGCTCGTAGGTGTGGACGAAGTCAACCAGGCGTGCCAGTGAATCCGGGTCAGTCGCGGGCAGGACGCCGTGGCCGAGGTTGAACACGTGACCGTCGGCAGCCTGTCCGGCGTCGATGACCTCGGCGGCGCGAGCGTGGACGAACTCGGTCGGCGCGAACACCGTCGTCGGATCGAGATTGCCCTGGACCGCCTTGCCCGGGCCGATGCGGCGTACGGCCTCGTCGAGCGGCACCCGCCAGTCGACACCGACGACGTCAGCGCCGGCATCGCCCATGGAGTGGAGCAGCTCACCGGTGCCGACGCCGAAGTGGATGCGGGGAACGTCGAGATCGGCGACCGACGCCAGCACGGCTGCCGAGTGCGGTTTGACGTACGTCTCGTAGTCCGCGAGCGACAACGCTCCGGCCCACGAGTCGAACAGCTGGATCGCAGACGCACCGGCCTCGACCTGGAGCCGCAGGAACTGGCCGGCGATCGTCGCGATGCGGGCCAGGAGCGCGTGCCACAGCTCGGGGTCTGAGTACATGAGCTGCTTGGTCAGCCGGTGGTCGCGCGACGGGCCGCCCTCGACGAGATAGGACGCCAGCGTGAACGGAGCACCGGCGAAACCGATCAACGGGGTCGAGCCGAGCTCACCGACGAGGGCCTTGACGGCGTCGGTGATGGGCGTGACGTCGTCGGGTTCGAGATCTCGGAACTGGGCGAGCTGCGCGGCCGAGCGAATCGGGTCGGCAACGACCGGACCGGTCCCGGGCACGATGTCGAGATCGACGCCGATCGCCTTGAGCGGCACGACGATGTCGGAGAAGAAGATCGCCGCGTCGACGCCATACCGGCGTACGGGCTGCATCGTGATCTCGACGACCATGTCGGTGCGGAAGCACGAGTCGAGCATCGCGGTGCCTTCGCGCAGGGCGAGGTACTCCGGCAGTGAACGACCCGCCTGACGCATGAACCACACGGGGGTGTGCGCTGGCTGCTGGCCGCGGCAGGCTTGGAGGAATGCGCTGTCAGTCATCGTCACGGGCACACTGCATTGTCTCAGGTCGGCAGTGACCGAAGTCGTGCGGAGTGTCGAGGCCCAGCCTGACCCCGGCGGGCCTACGATCACAGGGTGGGAGCCCGAAGCGACATCGACCGCACCCCCGCGCAGTTCACCGCTGCGGTGGAGCTGATCCGGCAAGCCGTCCTTCGACCAGAGGTCGTGGTCGACGAGATGCCTGCGCCACAACGCATCGCTCCGCACGCGTTCGCGATCAGCGGCGATGTGCTCGTCGGCGACGACGAGCTGGCCACCGGGCGGTTCATCCTGCTGCACGACCCTGCCGGAAACGATGCTTGGGGCGGTACGTTCCGTTGTGTGACCTTCGCGCGCGCCGACATCGAGGCTGACATGGCAGCCGATCCCGTGCTGCCCAGCGTCGGCTGGAGCTGGCTGACCGAGGCGCTCGACGCCTACGGCAGCGGCTACACCGCCGGAAGCGGCAGCGTCACGGTCGTACGATCCGAGGGCTTCGGCGAGATGGAGGCCGACGGTTCTGACGCGCAGATCGAGGTGCGTGCCTCTTGGACGCCGCTCACCGATGCGCCCGCGCCGGGCATGGACTCGCACGCGGCCGCGTGGTCCAACCTGCTGTGCGCGATCGCCGGCCTGCCGCCGCTGGCACCAGGTGTCATTCCACTACAGCGCAGGCGTGGTGTCCGTTGACCTCGACCGACATGCCCGCCCCCGACGAGACCCCGCCCGACGCCATCGCAGACGAGACGCCGGAGCCGGTCACACCCCAAGCGCCGCGGCTCGAGCTCCGCGACCCGCTGCCGCCGGTCGTCGACACCCCCGAGCTGTTGCGCGACACGTGCGAACGCATCGCCGCCGGCACAGGTCCGATCGCGCTCGACGCCGAGCGCGCATCCGGCTACCGCTACTCCCAGCGGGCCTACCTCGTGCAGGTGCGCCGCGAGGGTTCCGGCACGCACCTGATCGATCCCATCGCGTTCGACAGCCTGGTCCCGCTCGACACGGCCTTCGACGGCAACGAGTGGATCCTGCACGCCGCGACGCAGGACCTGATGTGTCTTGCCGAGGTCGGCCTCTATCCCGAGTCGTTGTTCGACACCGAGCTCGCCGGCCGGTTGCTCAACCTGCCGCGGGTGGGTCTTGCCGCGTTGGTCGAGCACTACCTCGGCCTCAGCCTGGCCAAGGAGTTCTCAGCCGCTGACTGGTCGACGCGACCGCTGCCCGAGCCGTGGCTGGTCTACGCCGCCCTCGACGTCGAGGTCCTGATCGAGCTCCGCGACCTGATCGACGCCGACCTGCACAAGGCCGGCAAGCGCGACTGGGCGGCCGAGGAGTTCGAGGCGCTGCTGACGTTCCAGGGCCCGCCCGAGCGCAAGGAGCCGTGGCGGCGTACGTCCGGCATCCACAAGGCCAGGGGTCGCCGCGCGCTCGGCCTGGTCCGCGAGATCTGGGAGGCCCGCGACGCGATCGCCGAGGCCCGCGACACCACTCCCGGCCGCATCCTGCCGGACACCTCGATCCTGGAGATCGCGGTCAACCCCCCGCAGGACGCCAACGCGCTCAAGTCGATGCGCATCATGAAGAACCGCGGACCGCGACGGTTCCTCAGTGAGTGGTACGACGCCGTCGAGCGTGGCCTGACACTCGACGAGTCCGAGCTGCCGACAACCGGTCAACGTACGGACGGACCGCCGCCGCCGCGCGCCTGGGCCGACAAGAACCCCGAGGCCGCTGACCGGCTCGCCCGCAGCCGCGAGGTCGTCGTCCAGCTCGCCGAAAAGCATGACCTGCCGACCGAGAACCTCATCAGCCCTCAGGTCATCCGCAACCTGGCCTGGGAGCCGCCGACGCCGATCACGGTCGACGCCGTCACCGAGGCGTTGACGGCTGATGGCGCGCGCGCCTGGCAGATCGGCCTGATCATCGATCCGCTGACGGCGGCGCTCAAACCTGAGTGACTCTGAGAACAACGTCGTTCAGAGCACCTGATCTTGGGTGACCGCGGTTACGGTTGTGACATGACCGCAGGGCTTTTGACGGGGGTGGCCACGTGAACGAGTTCAAGCGACCGTCGCTGCCTGGCTCGGCACTGTTCGAGGCGCAGGCCGATGGCGCCGACCCGGCTGAGATGGCCGCCGCCGGGCACCGCATCGCGAACCTGTTGGTCCGTGGGCCGCGGTCCGGCGACGATCAGGGTCTCGTCGATCGGGTGCTGCACCTCGCCGACGAGGAAGGCCTCGGCGTCATCGCCGACCTGTGGTCCCATGCCGCGGCGGACAGTCTTGCTGGCGCCCTCTGGCGCCTCTATCTGTTGCGCACGTGGGTCTACCGTCAGCCCGAGCAGGCCGCTCGCGAGTTCGCGGCCGGCAAGGCTTATGCACCCGTGCAGGAGGCCCTGGCGGGCGTCGTCGATCCTCCGGGGCCCGAAGAGGTCATCGCGTTGGTCGACACCGTCGTGAAGGGCATCGTCGGCGACGACTTCGACGTCACGCTCGACCGCGCAGCGGCGTTCGCGCACATCGTCGGGGTCGGCCGGGCGCAGCTCGACAGCGGTGATCCCCAGAGCGCGGCGAAGCTCGTCGACACCGCGGTGCACCTGCGCCGGGCTGCAGAGCTCGAGCGGTCTTCGCGCTTGCATTGATCTGTGTCACACAGGCCTGCGGGGCGCCTTGAGTTGCGCCTCTGCTCGGTTAGGCTGGTGCACGCGTCGGGCCGCGGTAGCCCCGGGTCCCAAAATTAGCCGCTTCGAGCGGCCACGCGCCGTGAGGCGCTTCCCGGCCCGACGCGACCCTCTCAGATCGCTTCAGCGGTGGGGCGCGAACGTCGTGTACGACTGCGCCGGCCGCCCGATCGCCGACAGCTCGTCGAGGTCATCTGGCGTCGGCGTCCAGTCGCCGGCAGCGGCGTTCGCCGCGATCTGCTCGGGCTTGGTGGCGCCGGCAATCACGCTCGACACAGCCGGCTGCGCGGCGAGGCCGCCGATCGCCAGCTCGAGCACGGAGATGCCGCGCACCGCCGCGAACGACTCGAGCGCCTCGATCCGATCCCAGTCGGCGGCGGCCAAGCGCTTGGCCTGGGAGGACAGCGACAGACGCGTACCCGTGGGCGCAGCTTCGCCCCGGCGGTACTTGCCGGTCAGCAGGCCGTACGCGAGCGGGAAGTAGGGCAGCACGCCGACACCGAGCGCGAGGCAGGCGGGCACGAGCTCGGTCTCGGCGGTGCGGTTGTAGAGGGAGTACTCGTTCTGCGCCGTGACGAACGACTCGAGGCCGGCCGTCCGGGAGATCCAGTCGGCGTCGACGAGCTGCCACGCCTGCAGGTTGGAGCTGCCGATCGCCCGGACCTTGCCCTCCTTGACGAGCTCGGTCATCGCGCCGAGGGTCTCCTCGATCGGCGTCGAGGGGTCAGGCGTGTGCAGCTGGTAGAGGTCGATGTAGTCGGTGCCGAGCCGCTTGAGGCTCGCCTCAGCAGCCGTGCGCACGTATGTCGCGGTGCCGCGCCGGCCACCGTCATCGCCGTTGACGCCCTGCATGTCCATGCCGAACTTCGTCGCGACGACCACTTCGGCACGACGGCCCTTCAGCGCCTCGCCCAGGAGCTGCTCGCTCTGCCCGATGCCGTACGTGTCAGCGGTGTCGAAGAAGGTGATGTCGTGCTCGAACGCTGCGTCGACGACCGCCCTGGTCTGGTCGGCGTCGATGCGCGTGCCGAACGCGTTGCATCCGACGCCCACGGTCGAGACGGCGATGTCGCTGGTTCCTAGAGTGCGCGAGGTCGTCATGCCCTCCAGCCTAGGCAGCGGGCCGATGCGGCTGGCGACCGTCTCGCCTCACGTACACTCGCCAGATGTTCTCGAGGCCCGCAGCGCGCAGGATCGCCGCTGCCCTGACGGCTGCACTGGTCGCCGTCCTCCTCGTGACGTTCGGCGGGCCGACCCGGTCGCCGGCCCAACGGCTCACCGTCTCTGGCACGAGCCAGGCCGGCACCGCCGTCAAGGCTGCACGGGTCCAGCACGCCATGCCTCCCGCTCACCACCATCAGACCCCGCTGCACCTCGACCTCGCCACGACGCCGCCCAGCGCAGCAGCCGCCGTACGCGCGGCCGGGGCCATCGCAGCGACCCAGACCGATGTCGTACGCACCGGACGTGAGCTGGTCACCCCGACCGGACGGGCACCGCCGGCTCTCTGAGCCACCTCCGACCCCGTCCGTCCGCGCCATCATCGGCGTGTTTTCCGAAAGCTGATCCATGTCCCGTGCACCTCTGTGGCGCGCCGCCGCCGCATTCGCCGTCGTCGCCGTCTCACTCCTCCTCGCCCTCACCAGCTCCGCCAAGCTCGGGCTCGACCTCAAGGGCGGCACCCAGATCGTCCTGCAGACCAAGGACACCGGTCGGGTCAAGGCTGACGCCGAGTCCACCGACCGGGCACTCAGCGTCCTGCGGGGCCGCGTTGATGCCCTCGGTGTCGCCGAGCCGACGTTGGCTCGTTCCGGCGAGAAGCGCATCATCATCGAGCTGCCCGGCGTGCAGGATCCCCGCGAGGCGGCCGAGGTCATCGGCCAGACCGCTCAGCTGACGTTCCACGAGGTGCTGCGGGTGCCGACCTCCCCCGACGAGAAGGCAGCGAAGGGAGAACAGCTCCTGCAGGACGAGACCGGCGCGCCGCTCATCGTCGGCAAGGCACTGCTCGACGGCAGCGGCGTCAAGGACGCGGCCGCCAACTCCGATCAACAAGGCCTTGGCCAGTGGACCGTCGACGTCGACTTCAACGGCAAGGGCAGCGGCGGCTGGAAGCAGCTCGTGTCCGATGCCTGTGCCAACACCGCGGCCGGCAACCGTGTGGCGATCGTCCTCGACGACAAGGTCATCTCCTCGCCCGGCGTGGTGCCGCAGCTGTGCGCCTCCGGCGGCGGTGGCAGCACCAGCATCACCGGCGACTTCTCCCAGGCCGAGGCCAAGGACCTCTCAGTGCTGATCAAGGGCGGCGCGCTGCCGGTCGACGTCGAGACGATCGAGCAGCGCACCGTCGGCGCGACGCTCGGCGATGTCGCGATCAAGGCGTCGATCGAGGCCGCGATCATCGGCATCATCCTGACTGGCCTGTTCATCATGTTCGTCTACCGGCTCGTCGGGTTCCTCGCGACGATCGCCCTCGGCTCGTATGCCCTCATCTCGTACGGGCTGCTGGTCTGGCTCGGCGCCACGCTGACGCTGCCGGGTCTTGCCGGGTTCGTGCTGGCAATCGGCCTGGCGATCGACGCCAACGTGCTGGTGTTCGAGCGAGCGCGGGAGGAGTACGCCGAACGTACGGCCGCCGGCCTCTCCCCCGCGCTCAGCACGGGCTTCAACAAGGCCTGGTCGGCGATCATCGACTCCAACGTCACGACCCTGTTGGCGGCTGCGCTGCTGTTCTTCTTCGCATCGGGTCCGGTCAAGGGCTTCGGCGTCACACTGTCGATCGGCGTCATCGCCTCGATGGTCTCCGCACTGGTCATCGCCCGCGTGCTCACCGAGTGGGCGATGCGTCGGGCGTACCTCCGCAGGCACCCCGCACTCACCGGCCTCGGTGGGACCGGACGGATCCGCAAGTGGCTCACCGAGAGCGGACCGGACCTGATGAAGCGCAGCGGCACGTGGATCGCCGTCACCCTGGTCGTCGCCGCCCTCTCGATCGGCGGCATCGCGCTGCGCGGACTCAACCTCGGTGTCGAGTTCACCGGTGGGCGCCTGCTCGAGTTCTCGACTTCGCAGCAGGTTGACGTCGAGGAGGCACGCGAAGCCGTCAGCGATGCTGGCTTCCCCAAGGCGGTCGTGCAGTCGTCCTCGGGTGACGGTGGCAACGAGAACGTCACAGTGCGCGACGCCGGGCTCTCCAACGACGAGGCAGTCGAGATCCAGGAAGCTCTCTCGGGCGTCGCCGGAGACGTCTCGAAGGAACGGGACGAGCTCATCGGCCCGAGCCTCGGCAAGGAGCTCCGCGACAAGGCCCTGATCGCGTTCGCCATCGCGATCGCCGCGCAGATGATCTATCTCGCCTGGCGGTTCCGATGGACGTACGCCGCGGCGGCGGTGCTTTCGATGGCGTCGGTCGTGCTGACCGTCGTCGGCGTGTTCGCGTGGTGGGGCAAGCCGATCGATGGGGTGTTCCTCGCGGCGGTGCTGTCGATCATCGGTCTGGCGGTCAACGACACGATCGTGGTGTTCGACCGCATCCGCGAACATACGCGGGAGAACCGCAAGCGGCCGTTGCGGGGCGTCGTCAACGAGGCGATCCTGCAGACGATCCCCCGCACGATCAACACGGGGCTCGGCGCGATGTTCATCCTCGCTGCGCTGGCGGTGCTCGGTGGCGACTCGCTCAC
This sequence comes from uncultured Actinomycetota bacterium, assembly GCA_963790145.1. Taxonomy (GTDB): domain Bacteria; phylum Actinomycetota; class Actinomycetes; order Propionibacteriales; family Nocardioidaceae; genus Aeromicrobium. The sequence continues at coordinate 150,155 of CAWBNN010000002.1, forward strand.
CGACTTCGCGATCGCGCTGCTGCTGGGGCTGTCGGTCGGTATCCTCTCGACGATCTTCACCGCATCGGCTCTGGCGGTCGTGCTCGAAGAGCGGTGGCCGTACGATCCGACGGATCCCGGCAATCGCGTCATCGATCCATACGCCAAGATCGATGACGGGCGGTCCAGCTCCGGAGCGGTCGTCTGATGCCGTGCCCCAGCCCCTAGGGTGTGGGGCATGACCTCGACACCGCCGGAGCAGCCTGAGTCCGGAGACACCAACGAGCCGACCGTTCCGCTCGAGGGCGGCCAGCCTGACTACGGCCGGGTCAACCCCCCGCCGCCGGGTCAGGCGCCGCCGCCTCCTCCGGGCTACGGACCGCCTCCGGGCTACCAGCCGCCCCCCGGCGGCTACCCACCTCCGCCCGGGCACGCCTACGGCGCCCACGCCGGCGCTCCGTGGGGCGTGCACCCGGTCACGGGTGTCCCCTACTCGGACAAGCAGAAGCTCATCGCCGGCCTGCTGCAGATCCTGCTGCCGTTCGGCATCGGCCGCTTCTACATGGGCGACACCGGCACCGGAGTGGCTCAGCTCCTCGTCACGATCTTCACCTGCGGCATCGGTGCGCTGTGGCCGTTCATCGACGGCATCATCATCCTCACAGGTGAGCCGAACGACTCCCAGGGTCGCCCGCTGCGCCCCTGATCAGGCTCAAGGTTTGTCCACAGCGCCTCGTCGGGGGCTGACAGGACGTCGCCTGTTTCGGTAGTTTCACGGGCATGCGATTCGGGGGAATTGTCCTGGCGGTCCTGCTGACCCTTGGCGCGTGCGCGTCAGATCCGGAGCCCAAGGAGCCGAAGCGCACCGCCACCTCCGCAACGCCCACGGCAACCCCGCCGACCATGCCGGCGCAAGCCAAGGAAGACAGCCCCGAAGGTGCGGCGGCCTTCGTCAAGCACTACATCGACGTGTTCAACTACGCGTCGAACACCGGTGACGTGGCAGCAACTGTCGAAGCTCTCGTCCCCCGACTGCAAAGCCTGCCAGAAGCTACGTCAAGCTCTATTGCGAACACCTACGAAAGCCGGTGGGTCTGTCAAAGGCTCTGACTGGACGATCGAGCGACGTTCGAGGTCGAGCAGACTCGATGAATCCGTGCATTCGCCACGTCGATCGCCGCTGGGCACCTGCCGCGAAGCGAACAAGCGATCAAGCCGGGCTGGGCGAGAACACCGAAGGTGCATCTTCACGTTAACGCAATGCTCGACGTGCGGGAGTATGGCTGAGTGCGAATCGGCAGGACCGTCATGAGGCGCTGCATCATTCTGCTGATCTGGCAGCGTGCTCGTGACAGCACCGGCCCTCGCCGATGCGGAGGTGGAGCACTGGCCATGGCCACCGAAGGCTCATGCGCGTCCGTGGTGCAAAGCACGGCGAGTGACCGTCCCAGCGTCACTGGCGCCGAGCCGACCCACGTCCACGTGCCACAGAAGCCACAGCTCAAGTTCCATTGCTTTCCGGATCGGCTCGAACCAGGGACACGGTGCGCACTGCGTGAGTTCGCTGACCCCGCAGAGCCGGAGGGCGCGGAGCTGACGGAGGGGGACGTCTTGCGGGCGGTGCGGGAGATCGGGTTGCCCAGCCTGCGGGTGCGGATCCAGCCCGGCGAGGAGACGCTCGTCAACATCCCGACGATCTTCTACACGCGGCCGCAGCCGTTCGAGCGCAGCATCACGCTGCTCGGCTTCGACATCGACCTGAGCGCCTCCCCGGTCCGCTACACGTGGGTGCACGACGACGGCACTGCGGCGACCACGAGCCGGCCCGGCAAGCCATACCCGGCGATGGACGTGACCCACCGCTACCGCAGGCCCGCTGAAGACGTGCGCCCGCGCGTCGATGTCACCTATCGCGTTCGCTACCGCGTGGACGGCGGGGCGTGGCAAACCATCGGGCAGACACTGCAGGCATCCGGACCTGCCGCAGAGCTTGATGTCCGCGAGGCTGCGCCCGTGCTCACCAAGCCCTGACGACGTCAGGATCTCAGTGAGCGGACGAGTGCAAGAATGACGACATGCCCATTGCAAACCACATCGTTGAGCTGATCGGCAACACCCCGCTGGTCCGCCTCAACTCGGTCACCTCCGCGGGATCCGCGACCGTGGCCGCCAAGGTCGAATACTTCAATCCCGGAGGCAGCGCCAAGGACCGCATCGCGGTCAAGATGATCGACGCCGCCGAAGTCATCGGGAGCCCTCAAGCCGGGCGGCACGATCGTCGAACCGACCTCCGGCAACACCGGTGTCGGCCTCGCGCTCGTCGCCCAGCAGCGCGGCTATCACTGCATCTTCGTGTGCCCCGACAAGGTCAGCGAGGACAAGCGCAACACCATGCGCGCCTACGGCGCCGAAGTCGTGGTGTGCCCGACCGCAGTTCCGCCGGACCACCCCGACAGCTACTACAACGTCTCGGACCGCCTCGTCCGTGAGACCGAAGGCGCCTGGAAGCCTGACCAGTACTCCAACCCTGCCGGCCCCGAGAGCCACTACGAGACCACCGGCCCCGAGATCTGGGCCGACACCGACGGCAAGGTGACGCACTTCGTCGCCGGCGTCGGCACGGGCGGCACGATCAGCGGCGCGGGCCGCTACCTCAAGGAAGTCTCCGGCGGCAAGGTCAAGGTCATCGGCGCCGACCCCGAGGGCTCGGTCTACTCCGGCGGCACCGGTCGCCCCTACCTCGTCGAAGGTGTCGGCGAAGACTTCTGGCCCAGCGCGTACGACCCGGCCATCCCCGACCAGATCATCGCCGTCAGCGACGCCGACTCGTTCGAGATGACGCGTCGCCTGGCCCGCGAGGAGGGCCTGCTCGTCGGCGGCTCCTGCGGCATGGCAACGGTCGCGGCCCTGCAGGTCGCAGCGGAGGCCGGCCCCGACGCGCTGGTCGTCGTGCTGTTGCCCGACGGTGGCCGCGGCTACATGTCCAAGATCTTCAACGACGACTGGATGTCGTCCTACGGGTTCCTGCGCGAGCCGCTCGACGGCAAGGTGCACGAGATGACGGTCGGCGACCTGCTGCGCACCAAGTCCGGCGGCATGCCCGACCTCGTGCACACGCACCCGTCCGAGACGATCCGCGACGCGATCGAGATCCTCCGCGAGTACAACGTCTCGCAGATGCCGGTCGTCGGACCTGAGCCGCCGGTCGTCATCGGCGAGGTCGCCGGCAGCGTCAACGAACGCGCGCTGATCAGCGCCGTGTTCGAAGGGCGCGCCCTGCTCACCGACGCCGTGTCGCAGCACATGGAACCGCCACTCCCCCTGCTCGGCTCCGGCGAGAGCATCGACGAGGCGCTCGAGGCGCTCCACACCAGCGACGCCGTCATGGTCATCGAGGACGGCAAGCCGCTCGGAGTCCTGACCCGCCACGACCTGCTGGGAGTGCATGTATGAGCGAGCGCCAGCGAGCGAACAATGGGGCAGCACTCATGCCGGCACTTCCGTATCGTGGGTTGTCTGACGGGGGTGGCGGCATGAGCGAAAAAAAGAGTACGCAGGACGAGGGGGCGTGGCAGGGGTTCGCGACGCGAGCGATCCACGCCGGCTATGAGCCGAATGCCGAGAATGGCGCGGTCAACGTGCCGATCTATGCCTCGTCGACGTTCGCCCAGGACGGTGTCGGCGGTATGCGCGCCGGCTACGAGTACGCCCGCACCGGCAACCCCACGCGTACAGCACTCGAGGCCAACCTCGCCGCGCTCGAGGGCGGCGCCCACGGCCGCGCGTTCAGCTCCGGCATGGCGGCCACCGACTGCGCGATCCGCTCACTGCTGCGACCCGGCGACCACATGGTGATCCCCGATGACGCGTACGGCGGAACCTTCCGCCTGATCGACAAGGTGTTCACCCAGTGGGGCATCTCCTACACGGTCGCCGCGGTCAACGACCTCGACGCGATCCGTGCAGCGATCAGGCCCGAGACCAAGGCCGTGTGGATCGAGACCCCGACCAACCCCCTGCTCAACGTCGGCGACATCGCCGCGATCAGCGAGATCGCCCACGCGGCGAACACCAAGCTCGTCGTCGACAACACGTTCGCGTCGCCCTATCTCCAGCAGCCGCTGGCACTGGGCGCCGACATCGTGCTGCACTCGACGACGAAGTATCTCGGCGGGCACTCCGACGTCGTGGGTGGAGCGCTCATCACCGATGATGACGAGCTCGACACGGCATTCGCGTTCCTCCAGAACGGCGCGGGCGGCGTGCCCGGCCCCTTCGACGCCTATCTGACGATGCGTGGCGCCAAGACGCTGGCGGTGCGCATGGACAAGCACTGCGACAACGCCGAGGCCGTCGTGGAGTTCCTGCAGGGACATCCGGCGATCGCGTCGATCCTCTACCCCGGACTCCCGGAGCACCCGGGCCACGAGGTCGCGGCGAAGCAGATGAGGCGGTTCGGCGGCATGATCTCCGTACGCCTGGCGGCCGGCAAGCAGGCGGCGCTCGACTTCTGCGCCCGCACCGAGCTGTTCACCCTGGCGGAGAGCCTCGGCGGCATCGAATCACTCATCGAGCACCCCGGCGCGATGACGCACGCCTCGACCGAGGGTTCACTGCTCGAGGTGCCCGACGACCTCGTACGCCTGTCGGTCGGCATCGAGGACATCGGCGACCTGATCGGCGACCTGGAGCACGCCCTGCGCTGACCTCGCTGGGAGTCAGGCGGTGCGTTCGTCGTTGTCCACGGCGATCGGCAGGCCCACCTGCTCGAAGTCGATCTCGGGCCGGGCGATGCCGGTCTCCTCGAGCGCGGTGAACTCGCTCGCCGTGAGCCGGCGCGTGTCGCCCTCGATCTGCTTGACCTCGCCCAGCAGCTTGGCCTCGTCGATGCCGTCGAGCTTGCGGGCGGTCACCAGCACGCGACCCTCGAGCGAGCCGGCGAAGTCGTTGTAGGAGCGGACCGTGGTCTCGATCGAGCGACCGAGCTTGGACACGTGGTCGGAGAGCTTGCCGAGGCGCTTGTAGAGCTCGCGGCCGAGGTCGACCAGCTCCTGGGCGTTCTCGGCAAGGTCCTCCTGCTTCCACGTCAGCGCGACGGTCTTGAGCGTTGCCCAGAGGTTGACCGGGGTGGCCAGCACGATGCCGCGGCTGAAGGCGTACTCCAGCAGGGTGGGGTCGGCGTCGAGCGCGGTGTTGAGGATCGCCTCGCTGGGAATGAACGCGATCGTGTATTCGGGGCTGACCGGCAGGCCCGTCCAATACTCCTTGCCGGCCAGGGCATCGACGTGCCCCCGGACCTGCTTGGCGTGCTGGGCCTGCAGGGTCTTGCGCTCGGTCTCGCTGATGTCCTCGCGGAACGAGTCGATGAACGCGCTGAACGGCACCTTGGAGTCGATCGCGACCTGCTTGCGGCCGGGCAGCTTGATCACCATGTCAGGGCGGCGGGCGCCGGAGTCGGCTGAGATCGACTCCTGCACCGAGTAGTCGATGCGGTTGAGCAGTCCGGCCGACTCGACCAGCGTCTTGAGCTGGAGCTCGCCGTAGGCACCGCGCACGGAGTTGTTGCGCAGGGCGGCCGACAGCGTCTCGGCGGCCATCTTGGACTGCTCGGCGCTGTGCCGGGTCGCCCGGATCTGCGCAGCAAGGTCGCCGTGCTGCTCACTGCGCTGCTTCTCCAGGTCGAGCACCTTTTGCTGCATGTCCTTGAGCTGGGCCGCGACCGGCGCGAGCTTCTGGAGGACCTTGCTCTCGCCCTGTGCCGCGGCCTCACGCTGGCGGGTCTCGTTGCGGTGCGCCTCGAGCGTCTGGCGGTATTGCTCCTGCGCCTGGACGAGCTGCTCACGCAGCCCCTCGACGGATGCCTGTGCGGCCGCGAGCTGCTGCTCGATCTCCGCACGTATGACGGCCTCGTCGTGACGCACCTGTGAGATCACTGCCGCGTGACGCGCTTCGAGCACCTCGGGGTCGACCGATGACGGGGCGACCACGCCGGCGCGCCCGAACAACCAGCCGCCGACGAGGCCGAGCGCGAGTCCGACGAGAAGCACGATGACGAGTTCCATGGGGTCAGTCTCGCAACCGGGACCGACACAATCGTGGAGACAGGCCGGTGACACTCCCGATCACCGGACGCGGAGCGTCCTCGACTGCCAGAATCGTCAACCATGGCGACCGTGATGCTCTTGCTGGCCCACCCTCGAGCGACCAGCTATTGCCATGCCTTGGCCGAGCGGATCGGCGAGCGACTGGTCGACCTGGGTCACGAAGTGCGGTCCCACGACCTGTATGCCGAGCTGTTCGACCCTGTGCTGACCGCTGAGGAGTCACACACCAGCGGCGAGGCGATCGAGTCGATCCTCGCCCGCGAGAACGACCCGTTGGTCGCGCTGCACCGCGAGGAGCTGCGTCAGGCCGAGGGTCTGGTCGTCGTACATCCGAACTGGTGGGGCATGCCGCCCGCGATCCTGACCGGCTGGATCGATCGCGTCGTCGTGCCCGGCGTCGCCTATCGCCTCGCGGAGGCCACCGGCTATCCCGAACCGCTGGCCCCGATCGCCGACCTGTTCGTCGTCAACACGTCCGACACCACCGACGAGCGGGAGCGCGACCTCTACAAGGATCCGCTCGCCTCGATCTGGGGGCGTTGCGTCGCGCCCTACCTCGGCGGACCACGGGTCACCCGTACGGTCCTGCGCCCGGTCGGCGACGCGACGGCGGAGCAGCGCGTCGCGTGGCTCGACGAGGTCGACGCACTGGCAGCCAAGACATTCGGCACCGCCCCATAGTCTGGCCGGTATGTCTCGACGTCGCGGATTCCTGGGTGAGATCTCCTGGTTTCAGCTCGCTGCCAGTGTCCTGGCCGCCGTCACCGCCGCCTGGATCGCCTCGTCGCTCGGGGTCGCGGGCACCCTCGTGGGAGCCGCTGTCGGCAGCGCCGTCGTCACACTCACCTCGGCGTTCTACGCCCGTACGCTCGACAAGGGCCGCACGCTGCTCGTCACCACCGCCAGCGGCACGGTGATCCAGCGGCGGGTCGAAGAGGACGGCGAGATCGCCGAGACGTTGGAGCAGGCCGCCGAAGAAGCCCCGGTCAAGAGTGCCGAGTTCGTCCCCGACGAGAACGCACCTCGACTGCACTGGAAGACCATCATCGTGACCACTGTGGTCGTCCTGGCCCTCGCGCTCGCCGCGATCTCGACGTACGAGCTGGTGACCGGCGAGACGCTCGACGGCTCCAAGGGGACGACGATCGGCGACACCCTCGGCGGCGACAGGGGCAAGCCCGAGCCGAGCGAAGAGACGCCCGACACCACCACGACACCCACCCCGACAGCAACGACGACGACACCGAGCCCGTCGGCAACGACACCGACTCCGACCGCCACGCCGACGACTCCGACGCCCACGCCGGTCGAGTCGACCGAGCCTGCGGAATGAACCCCGCGACGGCGACGTTGACCCGGCCGACGCCCTGGAAGGAGGCCTCATGACCATCTACATGACCCCGAACATCACCGACGACACGATCGAGTCGCTCGACCTGTTCGACGCCTACCGCTACGGCGAGGAGCTGCTCGATTCACGCTTCCCCCGCGATGCCGCGCGCGTGCTCCGCAAGGTGGTCGAGGCCGAGCCGGACAACTCCGCTGGTTGGGAGCTGCTGGGGCGCGCCCACTTCGCAGCGGCCCACCTGCCGCCCGCCGAGGAGGCATTCCGCCGACTGATCGAGCTGGAGCCCACGAGCATGTGGGCGCAGACCGCACTGGGCCTGACGCTCGACCGGCAGAGCCGCCACAGCGAGGGCGCCGTGCACCACCGCGTTGCCGCTGCCATGGGCGCTTCGGAGCGCGACGCCACGCGCGTCGAGCTCGTGGACCGGCAGACCGGCTGACCGCCCTGGACACGCACCAGGCCGCCGCGGCAACAGCTGTCGTGCTCGTCGCCATACCTCTCGTGTGGTCGAGGACCCGCCACCTCGTGACGCTGGTGCACGAGGCCGGGCATGCCATCGTCGCGGTGCTCACCGGCCGCCGGCTCAACGGCATACGGCTGCACAGCGACACCTCGGGGCTGACCGTTTCCAGCGGCAAGCCCCGAGGTGCCGGCATGATTGCGACGGCCGCGGCGGGCTATCTCGCTCCCGCGGCCCTGGGCCTCGGATCCGTGTTGCTCGTCGATGCCGGTCATACGCCGTGGGCGCTGTATGCCGGTCTCGCCACACTCGCCGTGATGCTGTTGTACATCCGCAACTGGTTCGGACTCGTCGTCGTCGGGCTCAGCGGCGCCGCGGTGGGTCTGCTGATCTGGCGAGCGCCCGAGCGTGTCCAGGACTTCGCGGCCTTGGCGTTCGCCTGGTTCCTGCTCGTCGCCGCCCCGCGCATGACGCTCGACCTGTGGGCGCATCGCCGGCGAGTGCGCACGCGTACGACCGACGCCGACATCCTCGCCCGATTGACGTTCCTGCCCGCCGCTGTGTGGAACGTGATCTTCCTGCTGCTGACCTTGGCGGCACTGGCCGTCGCCGTTCGCGTCGCCGACCTGATTGGATGACCAGGTGTTCACCGTCGGCAAGGAGCTCGAGGGCGCGCTCGGGCGTACGGGCACGATCTCGACCCCGCACGGCGAGATCGTCACCCCGGCATTCATCCCGGTAGGCACCCGCGCCACGGTCAAGGCCGTGCTGCCCGAAGCGATGGCCGACCTCGGCGCCCAGGCGCTGCTCGCCAACGCCTACCACCTCTATCTGCAGCCCGGCGCCGACATCATCGACGAAGCCGGCGGCCTCGGCGCGTTCATGAACTGGCGCGGGCCGACGTTCACCGACTCCGGCGGGTTCCAGGTGCTGTCGCTCGGCGCCGGTTTCAAGAAGACGCTCTCGATGGACGCCAAGGGGGTCGAGGCCGACGACGTCATCGCCGAGGGCAAGGACCGGCTCGCGCTGGTCGACGACGACGGCGTGACGTTCACGTCGCACCTCGATGGGTCCAAGCACCGGTTCACCCCTGAGGTGTCGATGCAGATCCAGCACCAGCTCGGCGCCGACATCATGTTCGCGTTCGACGAGCTGACGACGCTGATGAACTCGCGCGGCTACCAGGAGGAGTCGATCAAACGTACGCAGGCGTGGGCCGAACGATGCCTCGTCGAGCACCACCGGTTGACGGCCGAGCGCGCCGGCAAGCCCGCGCAGGCACTGTTCGGTGTCGTGCAGGGTGCGCAGCACGAGGACCTGCGTCGGGCTGCCGCTCGTGGGCTCGTGGGACTCGACACTGACGGGGCGGGGTTCGACGGCTTCGGCGTCGGTGGCGCGATCGAGAAGGAGAACCTCGGCACGATCGTCCGCTGGGTCAACGAGGAGCTGCCCGACGACAAGCCGCGCCACCTGCTGGGCATCAGCGAACCCGATGACCTGTTCACCGCCGTCGAGAACGGCTGCGACACGTTCGACTGCGTCTCGCCGTCGCGCGTCGCGCGGTCATCGCGGGTCTATGCGATGACCGGCCGCTACAACCTCAATGTCGCGGCGTCACGGCGCGCCTTCGAACCCATCGATCCCGAGTGCGACTGCTACACGTGCGCGCACTACTCCAAGGCGTACCTGCACCACCTGTTCAAGACCAAGGAGTATGTCGCCGGGACGCTCGCGACGATCCACAACGAGCGGTTCACCGTGCGGCTCGTCGACGACATGCGTACGCACATCGAGGCCGGCACGTTCGGGGAGTTCAAGACCGACTTCCTGGCCCGGTTCTACGCCCCCTGATTCCCAGCACGTGCTGGGAAACCTGCACCGAGCACCTGTTGCAACGTGTGCGAAGTGCCAGTTTCCCAGCACGTGCTGGGAAACTTGGGACTCACGACCAGTAGGTCGGCTCGCGGTCCTTGAGGAGCTTGATGGCCAGCATCGTGACCGGCATGACGAGCAGCTCGACGGCGCACTTGAAGACGAACCCGACGACGAAGTAGTTGACGAACTGGCCACCCGTCGAGATCCCGATCGCCGACGCGGCAATCGCGCAGAAGATGAACGTGTCGGCTGCCTCGCCCACCCCCGTCGAGCTCGCCAGCCGCCGGAACAGGCCGGGCTCGGCGCTGCGGGCCTTCATGCGCACGAGCACCCAGGAGTTGAGGAACTGTCCCGTCAGGTACGCGACCATCGAGGCACCGACGATCTGCAGGCCCGACCAGACGACGCTCTCGAACGCCTCCTGGTTGTCCCAGAAGCTCGCGCCGGGCAATGCCATGACGATCAGGAACGTCGCGAACGTCATGATCGCCGTGCCGAAGCCCACCAGGATCGCTCGCCGCGCCGCCTTGAAGCCATACACCTCGGACATGACGTCGCCGAGGATGTAAGCCAGCGGGAACAGCACAGCTCCACCGTCGGAGATGATCGGCCAGATCTGGACCGGCCCGAGCGAAAGGTCGCCGGACCCGAACTCGGTCGCCTTGGTCGCGGCGATGTTGGACACGACGAGCACGACGCAGAACACGGCAAGGATGACGTCGTAGTACGACGATCCGCGCGACGCGTAGTGGATCTCGCGGTCAGGCTGAGCAGCGGTTTCCTGCGATGTCATGGGTGACATCCAACCACGTGGTCACCTCTGGGAGAATCGACTCATGACCGCCGAGCTGCCGACCTCCACCGACGTGCTCGTCGTCGGCGCTGGCCCTGCTGGCTCGGCTGCTGCCGCCTGGACCGCTCGCTTCGGCATGGACACCGTGCTCGCGGATGCTGCGACGTTCCCCCGCGACAAGACCTGCGGCGACGGGCTCACGCCCCGCGCGATCGCCGAGCTCCAACGGCTCGGGCTCGAGGAGTGGGTACGCGGACACGGCACCAACCGCGGCCTGCGCGCTGCCGGCTTCGGCCAGGAGCTGCTGCTCCCCTGGCCCGGCGGCTCGCTGCCCGACTGGGGCTCGGCAGTCCCCCGCACCGAGCTCGATGACAAGATCTTCCGCGTCGCCCTCGAGGCCGGCGCCACCCCGTTCGAGGGTGCCCGGGCCGTCGACGCCGAGCGCGACGCCGCCGGCAAGGTCACCGCGGTCACGTTCCAGATTGGCAAGAGCCGCACGCCACACACGATCCGGTGCAATCGGCTCGTCGTCGCCGACGGCGTACGTTCGCCCCTGGGTCGCGTGCTGGGCCGGGAGTGGCACCGTGACACCGCCTACGGCGTCGCCGGTCGCTCATACGTGAAGTCCGGACGCAGCGACGACCCGTGGATCTCCTCGCACCTCGAGCTCCGGGGCGAGGACGACGAGCTGCTGCCCGGATACGGCTGGATCTTCCCGCTTGGCGACGGCGAGGTCAACCTCGGCGTCGGTGCCCTCGCGACCGCCAAGCGCCCCGCCGACCTGCAGATCCGCCCGCTGATGGAGTACTACTCGTCCCTGCGCCGCGAGGAGTGGGACCTCAGCGGCGAGCTCCGACTGCCCACCAGCGCCCTGCTGCCCATGGGCGGCGCGGTCTCCGGTGTGGCGGGCCCCAACTGGATCCTCGTCGGCGACGCCGCCGGCTGCGTCAACCCCCTCAACGGCGAAGGCATCGACTACGGCCTCGAGACCGGCCGGGTCGGCGCGGAGCTCATGCGTACGCACACCGACCTCCAGGCGGCGTGGCCGACGCTGCTCACCACGCACTACGGCGAGGCGTTCTCCATCGCGCGCCGGCTCGCCGGACTCATCACCGTGCCGCGCCTGCTGCCCACTGCAGGCCCGGTGGGCATGCGGTCGCACCGTCTGATGACCTTCGCGCTGCGGGTCATGGGCAACCTCGTGACCGACGAGGACCGTGACTTCACCGCCCGCCTCTGGCGCTGGGCCGGACGCCAGTCCGTACGCCTCGACGATCGCCCGCCCTTCACCTCCTGAGAACCGCCCGCGAACGCGACAGCCAGCCGCTAATCTCTGGCCATGACCGAACCGCCCCCGGGCCAGCCGCCGTACAACCCGCCACCACCCGGTTACGGTCCGCCGCCTCCGGGCTACGGCCCGCTCGCATTCGGCCTGTTCGCCGGGTTCACGCTCTACTTCGTGCTCGACCACGGCCAAGGACCCATCGCTGCGATCAAGTCGAGCTTCGCCCTGGTGACGGCCAACTTCGGCAACGCGCTCGTCGCGATGCTGCTGGCCGCGCTCGTGGCATCTGGCGGGTTCCTCGCCTGCTTCCTCGGTCTCATCTTCACGGTGCCCTTCGCCATGCTGCTGCACGTCTACACGTACCGATTCCTCAGTGGCGGCACCGTCGCGCCCTGACCGGCGGACATACGAAAGGCCCGGCCGAAGCCGGGCCTTCGTGTGTTCAGGTGGTTACGCAGCAGGCGGCGCAGGCGGAGCCGGCGGCGTGTCGTTCTTCTTGTTGATGTCGGGCATCTTCTCGCCCGACTCCTTGAAGCCGAGGAACGTGAAGGCGGTCACCGCGATCGTCGTGATGAACAGCAGCCAGCCGGACCATCCCGGACCAACATCGACGCTGCCGAGTCCGCTGTCGCCGACGGTGAATGCGCGAATGATGATGAGGATCGTGCCGAGGCCAGCGGCCGCAGCGGCGACCAGGTTCCATGGAACACCGTCCGGCAGGTTCTCCGCCGCGAATGCCTTGACTGCGACGATTGCCGTGGCGGCGACGATCAGCAGCATCCCGACGAACGCCCATCCGTGCCACGCGCTGATCCCGCTTGAGAAGCTCAGACCGGGGATGTCCTTGCCGCCGTCGATCGACACCACCACGTACTTGGGGATGAACGACAGGATGATCGAGACTGCGCCGGCGACGAGCGCGCCTTGTTCGAATTTGCCCAGAGACTTGAAGTCAACGGCCATGGTGAATCTTCTCCCAACGATGAATGTTAGGGCTGAATCTAGACCCCTGACGCTCCTTTACGACAGCAATTTCACTGGTATTTACACCGTGTCGCCGATGCCGTCCACACGCCGCTGCGGTTGCGGCACCGGCGTAGGACACAATCTGCGTCATGGATGCTGATGTCATCGTTGTCGGGGCGGGCCTCGCGGGTCTTGTCGCCACTGCTGAGCTCGTCGAAGCCGGACGCAAGGTCATCGTGGTTGACCAAGAAGGCGAGCAGGGAATCGGCGGTCAGGCCTTCTGGTCGTTCGGCGGGCTGTTCTTCGTCGACTCGCCACAACAGCGCCGGATGGGCATCAAGGATTCGGTCGAGCTCGCCATGCAGGACTGGATGGGCAGCGCCCAGTTCGACCGCGACGAGGACCACTGGCCGCGGCAGTGGGCCGAGGCGTACGTCAACTTCGCCGCAGGCGAGAAGCGCGCCTGGCTCAAGGAGCGCGGACACAGCGTGTTCCCGGTCGTCGGCTGGGCCGAGCGCGGTGGCGGGTTGGCCAGCGGGCACGGCAACTCCGTGCCCCGCTTCCACATCACGTGGGGCACCGGGCCGGGCATCGTCGAGCCGTTCGAGAAGCTCGTACGAGCGGGACTCGACCAAGGCCTCGTCCAGTTCGCCTTCCGCCACCAGGTCGACGAGCTGATCGTGAGCAACGGCGCCGTGACGGGCGTCCGCGGCCAGGTGCTCGAGCCGACCGACGCCGAGCGGGCAGCTCCCACATCGCGTACGCCCGTCGGTGAGTTCGAGCTGACCGCGCAAGCCGTGATCGTGACGTCCGGTGGCATCGGCGGCAACCACGACCTCGTGCGCGCCAACTGGCCTGACCGTCTCGGCACTCCCCCAGAGCACATGATCTCCGGCGTACCGGCCCACGTCGACGGCCGCATGCTCGGCATCGCGGAGCAGGCCGGCGCGAGCCACATCAACCGCGACCGCATGTGGCACTACGTCGAGGGCATCAAGAACTGGGACCCGATCTGGCCCTTTCACGGCATTCGCATCCTGCCCGGGCCGTCGTCGATGTGGCTCGACGGTGGCGGCAAGCGGCTGCCGATCCCCGGCCTGCCCGGATTCGACACCCTCGGCACGCTCAAGCTGCTGCGGCACAGCGGCCACGACCACTCGTGGTTCGTGCTGACGCAGGCGATCATCGAGAAGGAGTTCGCCCTCTCCGGCCAGGAGCAGAACCCCGACCTCACCGGCAAGAGCGTGCGTGAGCTGCTCAAGCAGCGCCTCGCCAAGGGCGCCACCGGCCCGGTCGAGGCGTTCAAGTCCCAAGGCGACGACTTCATCGTCGCCGACACGATCGAGGAGCTCGTCGCGGGCATGAACACCCTGACGCCCGACGCGCCGGTCGATGCCGAGCTCGTACGCCGGCAGGTCGAGGATCGCGACCGCGAGCTCGACAACGCGTTCACCAAGGACCTGCAGATCGCGGCACTCAAGCAGGCGCGCACCTACCGCGGCGACAAGCTCATCCGGGTGGCCGCACCGCACAAGATCCTCGATCCCAAGAAGGGCCCGCTGATCGCCGTACGCCTGCACGTCCTGACCCGCAAGTCGCTCGGCGGTCTCGAGACCAACCTCGACTCGCAGGTTCTGGCCACCGACGGGTCGCCACTCGAGGGCTTGTACGCCGCGGGCGAGGTCGCTGGATTCGGCGGCGGAGGCGTGCACGGCTACAACTCCCTCGAGGGCACGTTCCTGGGCGGCTGCATCTTCAGCGGCCGCGCCGCCGGTCGGGCCGCTGCCAAGCAGGTGAGCTGAAGTCGGGCGTACGTTTGGACGCATGAACACTGCACCACTGCTCGAGCTCAACGACGGCCGACAGATGCCGGTCCTCGGCTTCGGGACGTACTCGATCAAGGATCCGCGTGTCTTCGTCGAGGCCATCGACACGGGCTACCGCCTGCTCGACACCGCCACCCGCTATGAGAACGAGACCGAGGTGGGCCAGGGCATCGCCGACTCGCCGGTCTCCCGTGACGAGCTGTTCGTCACGACCAAGCTCCCCGGCAACGCGCACGGCTCGCAGGGCCCGCGCATCGAGCTGACCGCGTCGCTCGAGCGGCTCGGACTCGACCACGTCGACCTCTACCTGATCCACTGGCCGCTGCCCCGCATCGACAAGTACGTCGAGACGTGGCAGGCCATGATCGAGCTGAGGGACGAAGGCCTCGCCCGGTCGATCGGCGTCTCCAACTTCCTGCCCGAGCACCTCGACCGCATCGTCGCCGAGACCGGGGTGGCCCCGGCGGTCAACCAGGTCGAGCTGCATCCTTATTTCCCCCAGACCGCGCAACGGGCCGCGAACGAGGGCTACCGCATCATCACGCAGAGCTGGACGCCGATCGGCCGCGGCAGCGACCTGCTCGACAACCCTGTGCTCGCCGAGATCGGTGCCAAGCACGGCAGGTCGCCGGCTCAGGTCGTCCTGCGGTGGCACACGCAGATCGGCGCCGCACCCATCCCGAAGTCGGCGACACCGGAACGGTTCCGCAGCAACCTCGACATCTTCGCGTTCGAGCTCGACGAGGGCGACCTCGACCGGATCGCCGGACTCGAGACCGGCCAGCGCATCGGTGGCGATCCCCGCACCCACGAGGAGTTCTAGGGCGTGTCTCCCAATTGGCGGTCGAAAGTGAGCGGAGCATCCGCGCCCGTCTGACAAGGCAGAGGAGGGAGGCGCACCGGGGTTGTGCGGCGACCGACGATAACGCCGGCAGACGGGATGCGGGGCTCCGCGAGCCGGCCGTGAATTGGGAGACACGCCCTAGCCGCTAGGTTCATCGCATGACCACTCTTGCGCTGATCCTCGCCGGCATCGCGGGCCTGCTCCACGTGCTGTTCTTCAAGCTGGAGTCTCTTGACTGGCGCAAGCCCAAGACCTGGAAGACGTTCGGACTGACGTCACAGGCCGACGCCGACACGACCGCTTCCTTGGCGTTCAACCAGGGGTTCTACAACCTCTTCCTTGCCATCGGCACGTTCGTCGGCATCGGCCTCATCGTGTGCTGCGACAACCGCGACACGATGGGCTGGACCCTGATCGTGTTCGCGTGCGGCAGCATGCTCGCCGCGGCCATCGTGCTGATCTCCAGCGGCGGCAAGTCGTACGCCCGCGCGGCCGCGATCCAGGGCGTACCCGCGCTCCTGGCCGTGGTGACCAGCCTCATCGCCGCCAACTGAGACGGCCGCAGATCCGTCGGGGCCGCCGACTAGTGTTGGCGCGTGCTTCGTATCGCCACCGTCAACGTCAACGGCATCCGCGCCGCCCACAACAAGACCCGAGGTCAGACCCTCGGATTCGGTGACTGGCTCGCCGAGCGGGGCGCCGACATCGTGACGCTGCAAGAAGTCCGGGCGCCCGACGCGATCGTGCATGAGATCACCGCAGATGCCGGCTATCACGTCGTCCACGCCGAGGCCGCTGCCAAGGGCCGCGCCGGCGTCGCCGTGCTGAGCCGCGCCGAGCCCAAGGACTTCCGCATCGGCAACGGTGACGACTACTTCCACGACTCCGGCCGCTGGATCGAGGCCGACATCCCACTGCCTGACGGATCGATCCTGACCACCGTGTCGGCCTACGTCCACTCCGGCGAGGCCGGCACTCCACGCCAGGACGACAAGTACCGCTTCCTCGAGCAGATGGCCGTACGCCTGGCCGAGATCCGCGCGAGCGGCAACCACGGCGTCGTCACGGGTGACCTCAACGTGGGCCACACCGAGCGCGACATCCGCAACTGGAAGGGCAACGTCAAGAAGGCCGGCTTCCTGCCCGAGGAGCGCGCCTACTTCGACCGCTACTTCGGCGAGCTCGGCTGGGTCGACGTGCACCGGTCCCTCGCCGGCGACGTCGACGGGCCCTACACGTGGTGGTCGATGCGCGGTCAGGCATACGACACCGACACGGGTTGGCGCATCGACTACCAGATCGCGACGCCCGAGCTGGCCGGCGTGGCACGCGAGGCCGTGGTCGACCGCGCACCCAGCTGGGCCGAGCGCTGGTCCGATCACGCGCCGCTGGTCATCGACTACGACCTCTGAGATGACCGCCCCGCTCGCTCGACGACTCGGCCTCGTCGGGTCGGTCGCGGTCGGCATGAGCGCCATGGTTGGTGCGGGCCTGTTCGTGGTGTTCCCGCCGGCCGTGTCGGCCGCAGGCGACGCGTTGCTCGTTGCGCTCGGCCTCGCTGCCATCGTGGCGGCCTGCAACGCCATCTCGTCGGCCCGACTCGCCCGTCGCCACCCGGTGGCCGGCGGCACCTACGTCTACGGGCGCAAGCAGCTGGGGCCATGGTGGGGCTATCTGGCCGGCTGGTCGTTCATCGCCGGCAAGATCGCCTCGTGTGCCGCCATGTCGTTCGCTCTGGGTAGCTATCTGTGGCCTGAGCACGCGCGACTCGGCGCACTCGCCGCGGTCGTCGTGTTCACGGCGATCAACCTCGCCGGCGTCGAGAAATCCGCTGCCGTGAGCCTCCCGCTCGTCGCCGGGGTCGTCACGATCGTCGTGATCGCGGTGGTCGTCATGTTCTCCGGGGCCGGAACCTCCAACCCGGATCTGCCCTCGACGTCGGGCGGCGTCCTCGAGGCCGCAGGACTCCTGTTCTTCGCCTTCGCCGGCTACGCCCGACTCGCCACCCTCGGCGAGGAGGTGCGCGATCCGGCTCGTACGATCCCTCGCGCCATCGCCGTGACCTTCGTCCTCGTCCTTGGCCTCTACGCGGCCGCGGCGCTCGCGCTCGTCCATGTGCTGGGCAGTCCCGGTCTTGCCAGTTCGGTACGCCCGTTCGTCGCCGGCGTCGAGGCAGCCAACGCCGCCGCCTTGGTCCCGTGGGTGGTGGCCGCTGCCGCGCTGGCCGCCGGCGGGGCACTCCTGTCGTTGATGCTGGGCGTCTCCCGGACTGTCCTGGCGATGGCGCGAGACGGGCACCTGCCCGTTCAGCTCGCCTCGGTGAGCACTCGCACCAGGGTCCCGCATCTCGCCGAGCTCACGGTGGGGGCGGTCGTGGCAGCGTTGGTATGCCTGGGCGACCTCGTCACCAGTGTCGCGTTCTCGTCGTTCTGCGTGCTCGTCTACTACGCGATCGCCAACGCATCAGCCTGGACGCTCAGCGGCGCACTCGTGTCGCGAGTCATCTCCGGTCTCGGTCTCGCCGGGTGCACGGTGCTCGCGTTGAGCCTCCCGCCCTCGACGATCCTCGTCGGCATGATCGTCGTGGCGGTCGGTGCCGCGCTCTACGCGCTGCGGGCCAGAGCATGAACACAAGTGACAGAAGTTGAACGTTACATAACCCAGGGATATTCTTGGTTGCATGGCGCAACATGACCTCGACGACCTGGCTCGTGGACTCCGTGAGTTCGCGGGCCGCCTCCTGGGCTCGAGCCGCACCGCGTCGCTGAGCCGTTCGGCCGCGTCGGCGCTCTCGTGGCTCGCACGCGATGGCGCCATGCGGATCACGACCCTGGCCGAGCGCGAGGCCGTCACGCAGCCCGCCATGACCGGGCTCGTGCAGCGCCTGGAAGCCAGCGGGCTGGCGACTCGCCGGTCCGACGCTCGTGACGGCCGCGTGGCGCTGATCGAGATCACCCCTCTGGGTCGCCGGACCTTGGAACTGCGCCGAGCCGAGCAGGACGCCGCCATCGTCGAACAGCTCGCAGAGCTGTCCCCCGACGAGCTCGCGGCCCTCCATGCAGCCCTGCCGGCACTGTCGAACGTCACCGGACGATCCTGACGGGGAGATCTCCGCGCCAATGCGGAAGCCCGGGCCGGCGACACGTTGCTGCGTCGCCGACCCGGGCCTCTCAGGTCAGTTGAACTTGACCTTCAGCGACGTCCCCTTCTCCTCGAGGACTCGCACCTTGACGCCGGCCGCCGGAAGCTTGACGCCGTGGTTCGGCAGCTCCGCGTACCAGTACTTCTTGGTGTCGTCGAACAGCGGCTTCGCGCTCTGACCGCGGATGTAGCTGGGCACACCGTTGGTGTGCAGCGTCATCGAGTCGGCCTTGTGCAGCGAGAACGGCGCGTCATACACCTGGATCCGCGCGCGCCACGGTGCGCCCGTCGCGATGTTGATGATCGGCTCCGGGTTGGCGTCGATCGGCAGGTTGCGACCCGAGCCGGGGTGCAGGCTCGTGTTGTTGTCCTGCATCGAGGTGTCCCAGTACGAGATCAGCAGGCCGTGGCCGTACTTGTAGTGCTCGACCCAGTCCGGCTTGGTGTTGGCGAAGCCGAAGTTGTACGGACCGGTCAACAGGTACTTGTCGAAGGACACGTACGAGCGGTGTCCCATGACGTAGTAGTTGTCGAACTGGCGCGTCGTCGTGGCTCCCAGTCGCGAGAACCCGTCGAGGGCGAACACGGTCGCGCCGTCCTCGGCGCCATCGGTGAGCAGGGTCTCAGCGCCGGCCTTGACCGCGACGTCGTCGACGTAGAGACCGGGCTTGGCCAGACCACCATCGGTCTTGTAGAAGAACCGCACCTTGATCTTCTGCCCGTCGTACGCGCCGAGCGGCACGTTGAGATCGGCCCAGGCCTCCTGCTTGCCGTCGATGCCGGGTCGACCCGAGGTGTCATCGCCGATGGGCGTTCCGTTGATCGTGCCGTCGAGCGACGTCCAGTTGGCTCCGCCATCCGTGGACGCCTGGACGTACGCGAAGTCGTAGGCCTCCTCGATGTCGTAGCGAATCTTGGCCGTCAGCTCTGCCGCCGACTTGCCGGTGAGATCGACGTCGGCCGTCATCGAGTTGGCCAGGTCGTCACCGGAACCGGAGTGGAACTGCTTCGTCCCGGAGGCCGGTGCACCGTTGTCGCTGGTCACGTTCTTCTTGGGCAGCACCACGACCGCGCCCTGGGCCTTCTTGGTGTTGTACTCCTGGGGACCCATCGCGACGGTCTTCTTCTGGTGTGTGCTCAGTGCTTCGTAGTCGAGCCAGCCGAGCTGCAGCTTCTCCCACGCGCCGAGGTCGCCCGGGCGGGTGCCGAGCGGCTCACCCTTGCCGTTGAGGCGGCTCTGGGCCATCAAGGTCCAGTACTCGTTGGAGTTGTCCCCGCCGCCCTCCGTCGCGTACGCGTCCGGCAGACCGAGGTCGTGGCCGTACTCGTGCACGAAGACCGACAGGCCACCGTTCTCGGGCTGGACCGTGTAGTCGCCGACCCAGATGCCGCTGCTGCCGATCTGGGTGCCGCCGAGCTTGTTGTCGGCCGGACCGGTCACACCGGCGTCGGTCAGGAAGGCGTACCAGCGGTGTGACCAGATGGCGTCCTCACCCTGCTGCGGGTCACCGTCGGCCTCGTCACCACCGGCGTGCACGATCTGGAAGTGGTCGATGTAGCCGTCGGCCTCGTTGAAGTCGCCGTCGCCGTCGAAGTCGTAGCGGTCGTACTTGTCGTACTCCTGCAGCCCCGCCTTGATCTGCGCGTCGGTCTTGCCCGCGGCCTTCTGGTCGGCGACCCATTGCGTCACGGCGTCCTGGATGAGGTTCCAGGTGGTCGAGTCCTCGCGGCCGTAGCGTGCCTCGTTGTAGGGCACCTTGACCCAGTCCGAGACGGTGCCGTCGACCGAGTAGCGGCCCGACGACTGGGTCTCGTAGTAGGTCTTGACCGAGTCGCCCTTCGTCTTGAAGTAGAGGTCCTGGTAGTGCTGGCGGTTGTAGTCGGACTGCCAGACCGTGGAGTTGTCCTTGGTGCGGTCGGGCTCGGGGATCTTGTTGTGGAGCGGGCCCTCGAACGTCGTCGGTCCGGGGGTGTCCGGATCGGTGTCCACATCGGGGAAGTCGGGGTGACGCTGGTTGCCGAACTCCGCAAGGATCACGAAGATCTTGTCGGCGCGCTCCTGGGAGAGCTCGACGTACTGGTCCCGCTGCTTGGCGCCGCTGCGGGCCTTGAAGTCCTTGCGGAACTTCTTGTTGCCCTTGCGTGCGGCCTCCTCCGGGCTCGCGCCCTTGCCGACCTTGACGACGGTGCTGCCGTCCTTCTGCACCGGCTTGAGGTCCCCGTCGAGCACGCCGGTGATGGCGGCTTCACGCAGCGCCCGACGCTTGTCCTCGAGCGGGTTGGGCAGCTCGTCGTGCTTGCTGCTGGCGCGGTCGCTGTCGGCGATTGGTGGTGATGCGGATGCGGAGCCGGGTGCGGCATATGCCGTCCCGAATGCTGCCGCGAGTGCGAGGCCTACGAGGCCTGAGGTCACACGCTTCACTGATCCCCCTGTTTTCCATTTCGATGAGCAGCCGAGCGGATTGCCAGGCCTGCCGTGCGTACGCCCTCGTGAGGCGGACGCGACACAACGGAGTCAACTTAGGGAACTTTCAGGATGAAAGGCAGTCTTGACATTTAGCCCGGAGTGACTATATGGCCTGGTTCTTAGTGACTAGTCGCAGCGCTGGGGCTCTTGACGATTTACGCTCACCCACCAAGCCCGCATGTCCTATCGTGTGGGTGGGAGGGAGACCCTATGAAGAAGATGCTGAACCCACGCGTGCTCGCGGGGGCCCTGATGGTGATGCTGATCCTGACGTTCACACCGGCGTCGGCGTTGACGTCGACGACGTACGAGAAGGACGTCATCACGTGGACCAACACCAAGCGGGCAGACAAGAAGCTGGTTGCGGTGCAGTCCCAGTCGTGCGTTGACGGGTATGCCGAGAAGCAGGCTTCGTGGCTCGCCAAGAACCGAAAGCTCGAGCACCAGAACCTGCGGACCATCCTCAAGGCGTGCAAGCTCACGAGCGTCTCGGAGAACATCGCGTACGGCTATGGGAGTGGCCGCGATGTCGTGAATGCCTGGATGAATTCGCCCGGACACAAGGCCAATCTGCTCAGTTCCAAGATGCGCCTGATCGGCGTCGGTGCTGTTCAGGACAAGAACGGCGTGTGGTGGGTCTCGCAGGTGTTCGGCAAGAAGTAGCAAAATTTCCGGGTCGTGAATTTTTGAATTCACGACCCGGAAGTCTTTCCCTTTGGGCTCGGCCGTGCTCTAGGCTGTTCGGCAGTTGCACGACGTTGGGCCGTAAGAATGAATGAGTTCCTCTCGGGGTGTCTAGTTCTTCTCGAAGGTTGGATGTACGTCGCGACAGTCATTCGCGAAGGTCGTGGATGAACTCGCCAAGAGGAGTTAGACATGGCAACAGGAACCGTCAAGTGGTTCAACGCTGACAAGGGCTTCGGCTTCATCGCCCCCGACGACGGCAGCGAGGACGTGTTCGCGCACTTCAGCGCGATCCAGTCGAGCGGCTACCGCTCGCTGAACGAGAACCAGAAGGTCGAGTTCGACGTCGAGCAGGGCCAGAAGGGCCTGCAGGCCGCGAATATCCGCCCCCTGTAAGCAGCACGCCAGCTACAACTCAGAACGCCACGACCCTGGGGTCGTGGCGTTCTGCTGTGTGCTGGAGGAACTTTCAGAGGTGACCGCACTCGTCCCACGCGTGGCGGCCGTACTCGGCGCTCGGCGCATTCTCGAGATAGCTCATGTCAGCGTCGGGCTTGGCGTGCCGGGGCGCCAGGCGGTGGGCCGGAAAGCGGGCCGAGGCCGCAGCGATCTGCGTCGCGTCGATCTCGAACGTGGACTCGTCCATGGGGCTCTCCTCTACTCACGGCCGTTGACATGAGGTTAACCTCATGTTTGATCGTGGGGTAACCCTTACCGAGCGGTAGTTTCAGAGGGTCACGCGGAAGATCCGGTCGTCGTCCTTGCGCAGGTCGCCGCGGCCGTCGGTGTTGCTGGTCGCCACCCACAGCGCACCGTCCGGCGCTGTCGCCACGGTGCGGATTCGACCGTGTTCTCCGCCGAAGTATGCCTTGGGCTTGCCCACGTCCTCGCCGTCGAGGGGCACGGCGAACAGGCACTCGCCCTGCAGGGCGGCGACGAAGGCGGTCGATCGGGTGACCGCGACTCCAGCCGGCGAGCACTCGTCGGTGCCCCACGTGACCTTCGGGTTGATGAAGTCCTTGTTGTCGGACCTGCCCTCGGCCGCCGGCCATCCGTAGTTGCCGCCGCGCTCGATGAGATTGAGCTCATCGGCGGACCGCTCGCCGAACTCGCTGGCCCACAGCCGACCGTCGGCGTCGTAGGCAAGGCCCTCGATGTTGCGATGGCCGTAGGACCACGTGCGGTTGCCGAACGGGTTTCCGGGGGCTGCCTTGCCGTCCTGGGTGATGCGCAGGATCTTGCCGTTGAGCGAGTTCCTGTTTCGCGCCAGCGCACCGTCGCCCGCGTCGCCCGTGGAGACGAACAGGTGCCCATCGGGGTCAAACAGGAGGCGTCCGCCGTGGTGGCGCGACCCGACCGTGATGTCGGTGAGGATGGGCTTTTGCGAGGAGATCGAGTCGCCGTCGAGTGTCAGGCGTACGACCCGGTCGTCCGAGCCTGTCGTGACGAACGCGAAGAGCGTGGATTCGTCATCGGGGGCCAAGGCCAGACCCAGCAGCCCACCCTCTCCCCCAGGCCTTCCGGAGGCACCGTTGACGTCGCCGACCTTGGTGACCTTGCCCGACGTCGAGATGCGGACGATCGACCCCTCGTCACGCTGGGAGACCAAGGCGTCGCCGTTCTCGAGGAACACGATGTCCCACGGCACGTTGAGTCCGGTGGCGATCGTCGAGGCGATCTTGGGATCGACGCCGGCAGCCGTCGTCTGCGTCGTGGTCGGGGTCTTCGACGGCGTTCGGGTCGGCGCGGGCTGGTCATCGTCGTTGCTGCAACCGATCAGGGTCGCGGCACCGATCGCTGCGAAACCGGTCAGCAGGGTTCGACGCTCCATGGGTCGATCATGCCGCGTCAGGCCTCAGTGCGACAGTCAGTCCGACCGCTCGACGTGAGAACTGGCCGCCGCGCCACTAATCTGAGGAGATGCCTCCCCTGCTCGGCGGTCGTTACCGCCTCGACAAGTTGATCGGTGGCGGCGGTATGGGCGAGGTCTGGCAAGGGCACGACGAGGTGCTCGACCGGACCGTCGCGATCAAGATCATCCGACCCCATCTCGCCGACGACGAGAACGTGCGCGCGCGCCTCCGGGTCGAGGCTCAGCTCGCCGGCAAGCTGCACCATCCGGGGATCGTCGACGTGTTCGACTACGGCGAGGACGAGGAGGACGGCAAGCCCGTCCCGTTCCTGGTCATGCCCCTGATCGACGGTGCTCCGTTGTCAGCCCTGCTGGCCGAGCGTGGTTCGCTGTCGACCGGCGAGACGATGGCGATCGTGGCTGCGATCGCCTCCGCACTGCAGGTGGCCCACGACGCCGGCATCGTCCACCGCGATCTCAAGCCGGGCAACATCTTGGTCACGCCCGACGGCCGCGTGATGCTCGTGGACTTCGGCATCGCCCACGCAGCAGGCGGGGAGCCGCTGACCCAGACCGGTGCGCTGATCGGCACGGCGGACTACCTCAGCCCGGAGCAGGCTGCCGGTCGTACGGCGACGCCGGCCTCGGACCTCTACTCCCTCGGCGTCGTCGCCTACACCTGCCTGAGCGGCAACCTGCCGTTCCACCGCGACAGTGACATCGCGACCGCCTTGGCCCACATCCAGGACGACACGCCGGCGCTGCCGGAGACCGTGCCGGGGGAAGCCGGCGTCCTCGTCCGCGCTTTGCTGGCCAAGGACCCGGTGACGCGACCGGCTTCGGGCACCGCCGTCGCGCAGCATGCCAGCGCGCTCGCCACGTCGATACCACCGCCTCCGGGCCACGCCCCGGTCCTCAGCGGCGAGCCGACCATGCCTGACGCGGCAGCCGCGCCCGAGAACACGCTGCCGGGCATCGTCGAGCGTCCGGTGAGCGTCGGAGCGCCCGACACCGACGACCCACCGACACTCGCTGCTGCGCCGACCCGCGGCAGCGTCGTCGCCGCCGAGCACGAACAACGCAGGCGTCCGCGCCGGATGGCGCTGCTCAGCTCAGTCGTGATCGTGCTGATCGCTGCTGTGCTCGGCTGGATGTTGCTCGGCAGCGGAGCCGACACCGTGGTCGTGCCGAATGTCGACGGCAAGTCCCAGAGCGCCGCCACCAAGCAGCTCGAGGCCGCGGGGCTCACGGTCGAGGTGCGCAAGGTCGATGTTGCCAACGCCAAGGCCGGAGAGGTCGTGGGCCAGACGCCCGAGGCAGGCACCGAGGCCGACAAGGCCAGCGTCGTCACGTTGTCGGTGGCAACGGGCAACGTACGCGTACCGGTCGACGACCTGGTCGGATCGACCTACGACGAGGCGGCGGCCGCGCTCGACAAGCTCGGGCTCAAGGCGGTCGCGAGGTTCGCGCCGTCCGACAAGGCCGCCGGCACCGTGATTGCCGTCGACCCGGACACGACGGCGAGGATCGGCTCGACCGTGACGCTGACCGTGGCCAGCGGCACCGCGGTCCAGGGACCCACCGACGACGACGACAAGGGCAACAAGGACGACAAGAAGGACAAGGACTCCAGCGGCAAGGGCGGTGGAAACGGGAACGGCAACGGCAACGGCGATGACGAGGAGGAGACAGAGCCGACGACTCCGCCGCCGACAACCGAGCCCCCCGCCGATGAGGGGTGAGCCTCGGGCCACACCGGGAATGCTGGCCGCCGGCCCACCGTTGAACCCTGAGTACGGAGTTTTCCTATGAGAGGTAGTCATGAGCACCGTCACCCTGACCAAAGACACCATTGACGACGTCATCGGCGCTGAGGGCATCACCCTCGTCGACTGGTGGGCCGAGTGGTGCGGGCCGTGCAAGCAGTTCGGCCCGGTGTTCGAGGCCGCGAGCGAGCAGCACAGCGATGTCGTCTTCGGCAAGATCGACACCGAGGACCAGCGCGAGCTGGCCGCCGCCGCCCAGATCACGTCGATCCCGACGCTGATGGCGTTCCGCGACGGCATCCTGGTGTTCTCGCAGCCCGGCGCCCTGCCTGCGGCCGGACTCGAGCAGATCATCACCGCCGTCAAGGACCTCGACATGGACGACGTGCGCCGTCAGATTGCCGCCCAGGAGGCCGACGCCCCCGAGGCCAATCAGGCCTGAGTCAGGCGTCGACCATTGTCGAGCCGCCGGGATCCACCCACACGACGCGGTCGGCATACGGTGACGCGGCGAGCACCTGCTCCGCCTCTGCGCGGCCCTGCTGGAAGTGTGACCAACCCTCGTAGTGCACCGGCACGACGGCGGACGGCGTGACAAGGTCGAGCAGCTCGGCGCCCTGCCTGGCGTCCATCGAGTAGCGAAACCACCCGGTCAGATAGCGGAAACGCACCGAACCGAGGTGCATCAGCATCGTGCCGATGTCGAGGCGGGTGGCGACGTCTCGCAGTCCGCCGAAGAGCACGGTGTCGCCGGTCATCCAGAACGCGCCGTGCTGCTGGCCGGCCCACTGGAGCGCGAAGCCGACCACCGGGCCGGTGATCGGGTTGAGGGCAACAGGACCGTGCTGGCACGGCGTCGCGGTGACCGTGATGGTCTCCTTGCCCGGCGCCTCGAGGGTCCACGTGTCCCAGGCCGCGAGGCCGATCGCTCCGCCGCCGAGCTTCTTGGCGGCCTTCTTGGTCGTCAGCACCGTGCCCAGCTTCGGGAGCATCGAGATGCCGGTGGGATCGAGGTTGTCGGCGTGATGGTGGTGGCTGATCAGCACCGCGTCGATCGGGCCGAGGTCGTCAGGCTTGATCGACGGGCCGGCGAGCTTGCTCGACATCGTGCCCCACCCGAAGAAGTAGCGCCTGCCGGGCGGGTCGAACGTCGGATCGGTGAGGATGCGCCATCCACCGAACTCGACCAGGGCGGTGGGCCCTCCGACGTGGGTGACGGTGACAGCGGTCATGACGCCTCCTTGGGTGCCAGACAGCCTACGGGCCGCCCGCCATCCTCAGATGGCGAACGGCCCGTAGGTCGGAGCGTGATCAGGCCTTGGGGGCGCCGACCGACTCCCAGTAGCTGTTGAGCGCACCGTTGGTCTTGACGAACCAGACGATCGCGCCGGCCAGCGGCAGCAGGATCCACAGACCCGTCACGCCGGAGACCGGAGCTTCGCGGCCGGCCCGCTTGTGCAGGTTGCCGACCTCGCTCGCCATGGTGAACGGAAGCACGAATCCGACGAAGATGGCGAGGATCAGCGCGATGGCGCCGCCAAGTCCTTCGCCGGAGTGGCGCTTCATCTCGTCGTGGGTCTTGTAGAAGTAGACCCAGCCGTAGATTCCGAGGGTGACGATGTAGAGCAGGATCGAGATGCCCGTGCCACGGGTCTGGCCGACGGCTCCCGTGTAGGTGGTCGGCGGCGGCCCGTAGGCGGGCGGGGTGGTCGGCTCGTTGGTGCTGGACACGATGACTTCCTCAGACTGGTTGGATGAAACGCCAAACCGTAGCGCGTTCAAGCACCCCGCCATGCCGTTTTGGCGCATCTCGACAGGTCGCGTGAATCACGCCGAGATGAACGACCTCATGCTGATCGCACCCATGTCGATCTCATCGTTGAAGAACTCGATGTCCTCGCCGTCCTCGAGCAGGCTCAACGCCGCGACCATCGGCCGATAGTGGTCGTCGGTGGGCACGGCAATGCGGGCCTCGGACCACGTCGCATAGGGATTGACCAGCTTGCTGATCTCTCGATCGCGCAGCGCGACAGCGGTGTCGGCGTCAAACTGCTCGGCCCAGTCCCAAGCCGCACCACCGTCCCACTTGACCCGCCCGAGGGCGTGGACGATGTTGCCGCTGCCGATGAAGACGACGCCGCGGCGGCGCATCGCGCGGAGGCGGCCGTAGAGCTGGTAGAGCTCGGGCAGCGGCATCGCGTAGTCGATGCTGATCTGCAGGACCGGGACCTCAGGGGCCGGGGCGAGGTGCTTGAGCACGCTCCAGGTGCCGTGGTCGAGGCCCCATTGCTTGTCGAGCTCGGCCTCGTACTCGACGAGTTGTTGGGCGAGCAGTCGAGCGACGTCCGCATCACCGACGGTGTCGTACTGCACCCGGTAGAGCTCGTCGGGGAAGCCGCCGAAGTCGTAGATGATCTTGTTCTTGGGCGCGTCGGTGATGTGGGTCTGCCCTGGGGTCAGCCAGTGGGCACTGATCACGACAATGGCCTGCGCCTCGGGCAGGCCTTGGCCGACCTCGCTCCACTTCTGCGTGTAGACGTTGTCGGCGATCGCATGCATCGGATTGCCGTGGCCCACGAAGAGCACGGGCATCAGCGGACTCGGCTGCAGCCGGTTGTCCAGGTCCGAGATCGAGTAGGTCGCCATGATGCCGTTCCTTCAATGGTTGATGATTCAACTATAGCATCACCACTGCGGCCCCGGCTCCTGGCGAAAACGTCGGGGCATCTGGTCGATCTGGTCGACGGCTGCCTGCAGGGACGGCGAATCCCGTGCTCGAAGGTCCAGGCGCGCGCGTCGGACCGCCCGCATGGCGATGGCCAACGACGTGTAGTGCTGCCCCGGGTCGAGGTGCCAGCCGCGCAGGTAGTTGACGAATCGGCTGACCACACTGATCTGCATGCGAGCCTCAGCTGCGGTGGAAGGCAACCGCTCCACAGCGAGAAACCCGGGAAGGCACCGCAAGAGGCCGTCGAGGCCCACGACAGAACGGACGGCTCCCTCACGCCCGAACTCACGCTCGGCCGCGAGCAAGGTCACCTCGTCGGGCTGGAGCCACGCGCTCATGTCGTCGTTGTCGAGGAACTCGTAGAGGCGATGGCGCACGCGCGCATAGCGGCGCACGGTCGGCGCTTTCCGCCCCTCGGCGAGTCCCTCGAAGAAGTCGTCGATCAAGGGCCAGCCCGGTTCGTCGATCTCCATACCTAGACTCAAGCATCGAGGTCTGACAGTCAGGCGGGCCAGACGTTCTCGGCGAGCAGCTCGTCCAACGGGCGTACGGTCGTCCAGCTCTCCTGCTCGAGCATCGGGCGCGGATAGAACGCGTCGACCGGTCCGAGGCACAAGATCGCGACCGGTTCAGCGTCGTCGGGCGCGCCGATCAGCGCGGCGACCTCATCCGGTACGAACAGCGACACCCAGCCCATGCCGAGGCCTTCGGCCCGAGCCGCGAGCCAGAGGTTCTGGATCGCGCACGACACCGAGGCCAGGTCCATGTGCGGCATCGTGCGCCTGCCGAACACGTGTCGCTCCCGATCGTCGCCGAGGGCCACGACGAGCACCTCGGCGCAGTCGAGAATGCCCTGCACCTTGAGCCGCATGAACTCCCCGGCGCGCTCCCCCATCGCCTCAGCCGTGCGGCGACGCTCGACCTCGACGTGGTCGTGCAGGGCCTGGCGCAGCTCGGCGTCGGTGACCCTGACGATGCGCCACGGCTGCATGAGGCCCACGCTCGGCGCCTGGTGCGCGGCCGCGAGCAGGCGCGCCAGGACGGTCTCGTCGACCGTTCCGCCGGCGAAGTGCCGCATGTCCCGGCGCTCGGCGATGACGCGGTAGACCGCCTCCCGGTCCTCCTTGTCGTACGCGTGATCGGTCGTCACTCGGCTCCCACTCCCTGGAGGACTCCGCGAGTGAAGTCCTCGAACGTCAACGCATCCGGCGTGGCGGGCCGGGCGCCCAAGCGTACGGCGACGATGCCTTCGGACGGCACGACCGCGACGTACTGGTCGCCATAGCCGTACGCCCAGAACGCGTCGTCCGGCACGCTCGGCGCGAGCTGACCCTCGTACGACGGCTTGTCGTTCGGGTAGCCGGCCTGCCTCAGGACCTCGACGATCCGGCCCTTGCCGTTGACCCACCACAGCAGCCCGTACGCCGCGTTCAGCTCCGACGACGGGCGGGTCGCCTGCTCCACGAAGCCGGCCGACACGAGCTGCTTGCCGTCCCACGATCCGCGGTTGACCATGAGGTGGCCGACGCGCGCGAGGTCCAGGCAGGTGGACTCGACGCCCGAGAACGTCAGTGCGTTGCCGGTCCGATCGCGCGCCCACACCGTGTCGCGCATGCCCAGCGGGCCCAGCAGCCGGTCCTGCGCGATCTCGGCAACATCGTCGGTCTCGTCGATGTCGTCGAGCACCGACTCCAGCGCCTGCGCGGCGGAGTTGTCGTACACCCACGTCGTGCCCGGAGCGCGGTCCTGCGGGAGGTTCACGGCGTACGTCGTCTTGTCCGCCTCGTCGCGAATCATGCGAGCGTCGGTGGCAGCAGTCCAGCGCCGTCCGGACGTCATCGCCAGCAGGTCGCGCACGCTGATCTCGCCTGCGGGGCCCGCCCGCCACTCGTCGATCTGCTCGGATGCGGCGTCATCGAGCTCCAGGTAGCCGTCGTCGGCGGCCATGCCGACCAGCAGCGCCGTCAGTGACTTGGTGATCGAGTAGACCCGGTGCCGGCCGCGCTCGCTGCCGCCGTGCCAGTACGCGTCGTGGACGAGCTCGCCGTCCTTGACCACGGCGACGCACGTCGAGCCCGTACGTTCGAGGGTGGCGTCGAGCCTCGACCAGTCACCCTGCTCGTTGCGCTGCCACTCCTGGCCCGGGAACTCCGCAGGCGGCGGAGTCAGCGACGGCAAGGTGGCCGTGCGGATCGCCGAGTCGGGCTCGCGGTCGGGCGCGTCACCCGTGCATGCCGCCAGGGCGAGCATCGCCCCCACTGCGAGCACATGGCCGATCGACACTCCCCCACGATGTCAGACGCATCCTGTTCGCCGGGCACACACCTCGGGGCCACCTCTCGGACAGCCCGGCTGGTTAGCGTCTCGCGCGTGACCTCACCCAAGCCCGCATTCGCGGCCATCGCGCTGCTCGCCGTCCCGTCGCTGATCGTCTCCCAGGCGTCCGCGCACCCGCGACCCACCGACCAGCTCGTCAGCGTCACTGCCACGGCGGAGACGCCCGGCGTCTTCGACGACGATGCCGGCAACAACGGCGACGCCGACGACCCGGCGATCTGGGTCAACCGCCACGACGCGTCGCGCAGCGTCGTGATCGGCACCGCCAAGAACGCCGGGCTCAACGTCTACAGCCTCAAGGGCAAGCTGCTGCAGAGCATCGCGGCACCGCCTGCGCCGGGACCGGACGACGAGGCAGGCCGCTTCAACAACGTCGACATCGTGCACGGCTTCAAGCTCGGCGGGCGCACGGTCGACCTCGCCGTGACCAGCGATCGCGGACGGGACCAGATCCGGTCGTACGCCATCGACGCCCGCACCGGACGGCTCACCGACGTGACCGCCGCCAAGGTCCCGCTGGCGTTCTCGGCCGACCAGGCGCAGGTCAACGAGCAGGAGACGGTCTACGGACTGACCACGTTCACGGAGCGCGGCACGACGTACGCGGTCGGTACGCGACGGCACCAGACCGACGTCGGCCTGTTCAAGCTCGCCTCGGTGGCCGGGAAGGTGACGTACAAGAAGGTCGACACGCTCGACTTCCCCTCGTCGTTCCGCCTTCCCAACGACACGACCTGGTCGCCGTGCGAGGAGCCCGGCGAGGGTCCGCAGCTCGAGGGCGTCGTCGTCGACGAGGCAGCCGGCACCCTGTATGCCGCGCAGGAGGACATCGGCCTCTGGCGGGTCAAGGTCGAGCACGGGAAGTTCCATGGCCAGCCGCGCACTGTCGAGCGTACGAAGGAGTTCGGCGTCCCCGCGACGTACGACGAGCAGAGCGGGGAGTGCGTGCCGACAGGGACTGACCCCGGCTTCGGGGGTCGCATTGCGGCCGACACGGAGGGGCTCACGATCTACGAGACCGGCAAGCGGAGCGGCACGTTGCTGGTGTCGAGCCAGGGCGACAACACCTTCTACACGTACGACCGGCAGACCAATCGCCCGCTCAAGCACTTCGAGGTCGCCGATGGACCGATCGCCGACAGCTCGCAGGACTGCGACGGCGCCGACGCGGTCAGCACTCCCCTGCCGGGCTACCCGCACGGGCTGCTCGTCGTGCAGGACGGCGACAACACGCCGGTCGAGCTCGGCAGCGACGGCGAGGCTCGGGTCGACACCAACTTCAAGTTCGTCGACGCGAGCGTCCTCAAGCACCGATGAGGTCGGCGGCGCGCGAGAAGGCGTTGATCGTCAGGGCACTGTTGCGTACGCCCGACACCGACGCCTGGTGCCAGGCGAGCGGACTGGGGTGCGGGGCAGTGAGGACTGTGTAGTTTCTCGCGCCGATCTCGCCCCAGGCTCGCTGCGCCTGCTTGCCCAGCAGCACCACCACGCCCACCTCCGTCAGCAGGTCGAGCAGGACCAGCAGGTCGTGACGGGCGCGGCGGACCTGCGCCATCAGGGTGCGTGGCCCGTGGAGCGATGCCTTCGGGTTGCGCACCCACCACGGGACGACGTTCCAGTGCACCGCGTGGGCGTAGTCGAGCCCGCCTCTGCGGTGCGCGATCGAGGTGTGCTGGGCAGCGAAGTCGTTGTTGTCGATGC
Organism: uncultured Actinomycetota bacterium; assembly: GCA_963790145.1. Taxonomy (GTDB): domain Bacteria; phylum Actinomycetota; class Actinomycetes; order Propionibacteriales; family Nocardioidaceae; genus Aeromicrobium. The sequence continues at coordinate 182,311 of CAWBNN010000002.1, forward strand.
TCACGAAGCCGGAGCCCTCGTCCGCCAGGCATCGCGGTTCCTCACGCAGGACCAGCACCCTCGCCAGGGTGCCGGCCGAACGCGGATCGAACGACGGGATCGACTCCCCGGTACGGGTCGCGAGATCCCGCGCCCACCGCTCCAGATCGCGTACATGCGGTTGCTCGAGCTGGCTCCGCCGGTTGGCGATCGAGCCAGGCACGACCAGCTCGTCCAGCAGCGTGCCCGCCTCGGCGGCGATCCGATTGCGTACGAGCACGACACCCCTTCCAGTTGGTCGGTTTCGCTACCTTGCCCACCCTCGACCCGCCGAAACCATGCCCGCCAGGTCGGGCCCGGCGTGGGACCCCATGACCGCAAGTTGGAGGGGTGAGCGACAATGGAGGGATGCCTACGTCCACGGATCTGCGCCGGCTGTTGCGCTTCCCCGTGGAGTTCGTCGCAGGCGAGGACCCAGCTGATTCGCGCTTCGTGTTCCATGCTCCAGACGGCGATCACGAGGCCACGGCCAACGAGTCGATCGGCGCGCTGAGCCAAGGCATCCGGGTCATGTCGGCCGACCCGTCCGTACGCGCGTGGGCCACGCCGGCGATCCTCGCGCTGCGCATCATGGCGCGGGGCGCGCTGGGCTCGCCGGACTCGACCGAGCTCAACCAGCTGCAGAACGCCGCCACCGCGATCGACAGCAATGCCGGCCGCGGCCAGGCGACGATCAACGCGTTCCTCAAGGCGCTCGCCGTCGATGCCCCCGCTGCGGCGTCGACGCCGCAGCGCCAGGCCTACGTCTCGCCGCAGGCCGCCCAGCCCAAGCAGCGCGAGACCACGTTCTCGTGGACCCTGATGGTGTCGTTCCTCGAGCAGCCGACTCCCACCCAGGCTGCGGTCGTACGCCTGAGGGTGCAGCCGCGCTCCGGCTCGTGGGCTGCGTTCGACGCCGGCGACATGTTCGCGGGCTCGACGACGCACCCGCTCGGTCAGGACGCCAAGGAGCCCACCGCGGCCATGCTGCGCCGGCTCGAGCCGTGGTGGTCCCCCGCCGAGCGCCTGCGCGACCCGCACACCCGCGGCGCGGCGACCGTCAGCCCCGACGAGCTGGCGCGCCTCGGTGAGCGAGCACTCGCCCCGACGCTGATGGCCAATCGCATCGAGATCCGCTGGCCACCTGAGCTCGTACGCGAGCTGTCGACGTCTGCGGTCGTACGCCGTGACGAGTCGCCACGATCGGATCGTCCGTCGGCGTTCACCCAGGGCCAGCTGTTCTCGTTCGACTGGCAGGTCGCGCTCGGCGACGACGTGCTGACGGCGGCCGAGCTCGACCAGCTCGCCCAGTCCCAGAGCGGCTTGCTGCGGCTGCGCGACCGCTGGGTGTTCGTCGACAAGTCGCGCCTGCAGCGCGTGCTCGAGCAACGGACCCGGGAGATCTCCCCGCTCGAGGCGCTGAGGGCGACCGTCACCGGCGAGCTCGAGATCGACGGCCGGATGACCGAGGTGGACACGGTCGGCTGGCTCGAGGACGTACGCCGGCGGCTCGCCGTGCAGGACCGCGACATCGCACCGGCCGTGCAGCCCGACGGGCTCGACGGGACGCTGCGCGACTACCAGCTGCAGGGCCTGCGCTGGATGACGCAGCTGGTCGACCTGAGCCTCGGCGGCATTCTCGCCGACGACATGGGCCTGGGCAAGACCGTCATGCTGATCGCCCTGCACCTGCAGCGCACCGCCATCACGACGGCCCCGACGCTCGTCGTGTGCCCGGCATCCGTGCTGGGCAACTGGGAGCGCGAGATCAAGCGCTTCGCGCCGGGCGTCAACGTACGCCGCTATCACGGGCCCAAGCGGCGACTCGACGGCGTCAAGGACGGATTCCTCGTCACGACATATGCCACGATGCGCTCTGACGCGATCGAGCTGTCGGAGCACCAGCCGGGCTGGGGACTCGTCGTCGCCGACGAGGCGCAGAACATCAAGAACCCGCACGCTCGCACGGCCCAGGCGATCCGCGGCATACCGGCGCAGGCGCGGCTGGCGCTGACCGGCACGCCCGTCGAGAACAACCTCGGCGAGCTGTGGTCGATCCTCGACTGGACCACGCCGGGGCTGCTCGGCACCAACCAGCAGTTCCGCAACACCTGGTCGCGGGCGATCGAGTCGCGGCGCGACTCCGGCAAGGCGACCGGCTTGTCGCAGCTCATCCGGCCCTTCGTGCTGCGCCGCCGCAAGTCCGACCCCGGCATCGCACCGGAGCTGCCGCCCAAGATCGAGACCGATCACCGCATCAACCTCACCCGCGAGCAGGTCGGGCTCTACGAGGCGGTCGTCCGCAGCACGATGACGCAGATCGAGAACGCCCAGGGCATCCAGCGCCGCGGCCTCGTGGTCAAGCTGCTGACCCAGCTCAAGCAGATCTGCAACCACCCGGCGCAGTTCCTCCGCGAGCCCGAAGCCCGCATCACCGGACGCTCGGGCAAGCTCGGCGTCTTCGACGAGCTGGTCGAGGAGATCGTCGCCGAGGACGGCGCGACGCTCGTGTTCACGCAGTACGCCCAGATGGGCCGGCTGCTGACGCGGCACCTCGAGGAGAAGAAGATCGGCCACCAGTTCCTCCACGGCGCCACGACGGTGAAGGCGCGGGAGAAGATGGTGCACAAGTTCCAGAGCGGCGAGGTCCCGGTCTTCGTGCTGTCGCTCAAGGCGGCCGGCGTCGGTCTCAACCTCACCAAGGCCGACCACGTCATCCACTACGACCGCTGGTGGAACCCCGCGGTCGAGGACCAGGCCACCGACCGCGCGCACCGCATCGGGCAGACCAAGAACGTCCAGGTGCACCGACTGATCAGCGAGGGCACGATCGAGGAGTCGATCGCCGAGCTGATCCGGTCCAAGCGTTCACTCGCCGACGCCGTGGTCAACGGCGGCGAAGGAGCCCTGACCGAGCTCTCGGACGCCGCGCTCGCCGACCTCGTACGCCTGCGCAAGTAGACGCTCCTCACGCCTCGAACGGGTTCACGGTGGTGACCCCACAGTCCTCGAAGTCGGAGGTGTTGCGCGTCGCAACAGTCGCGCGGTTGACGAAGGCGATGCTGGCGATCTGGGCATCCAGGACCGAGATCGGGCGACCGGACCGCTCGCGGTTCGCCACGAGCTCGCCGTAGCGGTCAGCGGCCGCGAGATCGAAGGACATCGTCCGATCGGCAATCTGGGAGAACACGGATCGAGCTCGCTCCTGCAGGTCGTCCCGCCGGCGCCCGTCGGGCAATCGGGCGATGCCGTATGCGATCTCGGCCCGGGTGATGACCGTGGTGTGCAGATCCCCTGGCGAAACACCTGCCAACCACCTCGTGACTTCCGGGCCGCCGCCACGCATGAACTCAGAGATCACGTTGGTGTCGAGAATGATCACAGATCGACCGGCCGCTGTGGCATCGACCTTCGATCTGGGAGGTCGAGCTCAACTGGACGGTCGGAGAACTCGCCCAAGAACACGTCGGCGATGCTCGGCCGATCCTCGTCGGTCTCGACCGCCTTGGCGAGAATCAGGCGCACCTCGGCCTCCATCGATCGGCCTTGGCGGGCCGCACGTTCGCGCAATTTCGCCTTGACCTCGGGATCGAGGTCCCTCACCGTGAGCATGCTCATGCCATCGCCTCCTGAGCCCGAGAATAGCCAGTGCATGCATTGCATGCAATGGACGCGTCAGCGGCTCACGGCGAGGTGGATCTCGGCGTAGAGGTCGGGGTTGTCGAGGTTCAGCTCGTCGGCGATCTCAAACGTGCTGTCCAACAGCGTCGTGACCCATACGCGCGACAGGTCGAACGCCCGCCAGCCGGGTTCGGCCAGCCCCGACGAGGAGAACCCGCCGACCTGCACCGCGTGGAGCGACAACGCGCCGGTCGGAGCGGTGAACACGACGTGCGGGTTGATGATCCGCACCCCGCGCGACTGCAGGCTGACGACATACCGGATCTCCAGCTGGCGCCGGTGCTCGATCGCGTACGCCAACCGCTCGTCGACCACCACCTCGGACGTCATCGATCAGAGCAGGCAGGCCTTGAGCTCGCTGAGCTTGTAGAAGTACGAGTTGTCCTTCTCGCTCTTGCACGGCTTCTCGAGCTTGATCGGCTTCTCGTTGTAGCGGATCGTGACGAGCACGCTGCCCTTGGAGTTGCGGTAGGCCGCCCACTCGATGTTGCCGGCCATCTTGCCGGCGACGTCGCCGCGCCACGTGTTGTTGGAGTACGAGAACGGGGCGTTGAGCGCGGCCTGCTGCGAGACACCTGGCATCTTGGCCAGCGCGGCGAAGGGAATCGTGGTCTCGCCGTGGGCCAGGCGGAACACCGCGGCGGAGTCGTCGCCGGCCAGGCGTTGGTCGAGCTTGGTGAAGAAGTCTTCGAGGATCGGCTTCGCCTTGCGGAACGAGTCCGTCTCGCCCTTGACCCCGGGCCCGTACTTGTAGAACTTGTCCGCGTCCTTGGCGTAGCCCAGCACCTTCGCGTCGGCGAGCGGCACGTAGCGGCTGAAGGTGACGTCGGTGTCGCCCTGCATGCCCGCCGCGATGGCATACAAGCCGTAGATGTCGAGGGCATCGCCGACCGGGTCCTCGAGGCTGTCGACGTACGACGACGAGTAGAGCTTGCGGAGCACGTTGCGCGCGGCCTTGCGGACGTCGGAGCGGTCCTCGATGCTCTCGATCGCTGCCCGGCCGGCGCTGGTCGAACCGCTGGAGATCTTCAGGTGGGCGACCTCTTCGCGCTTCTCGATGTCGAGGCGAGGAATCGCGGCGACGAGACCGTCGCGCAGCGCGTCCGCGCTCTGCTTGGTGCGGCGAACGGTCGTGGTCTCGAAGTCGATGTCGTCCTGCGCCTCAGCTGCCTTGGTGAGGAAGCTGCGGTAGTTGGCGGCCGTGCGGCGGCCGATGCCGACCCACTCCGCGTGGCCGAGAGTGCTCAGCTTGCCGTAGCCGATGGCCTCTTCAGCCGCCTGGAACTTCTTGAGGTCGTCGTCGAACTTCTGCCCGGTCGAGGTCAGCTGGCCCTTCTTGGAGGCGGCGGTCCATACGGCGAGAGCTTGCTTCTCATCGCCATCGCTGGTCTGGCTGCGCGACCCGTGACGCGCGACGGTCTGGAGGAACACCTGCGTGTAGCCGGACGGCGGCTTCTTGATCGTGGTCTTCGACGGGTTCCCGTACGGCGTCTGGTTGGCGTACGCACCGTCATGGCTGGTGTCGGCCTGCGTCGGAGCCTGCAGCGCAGCCAGCAACGACACGACGATGGCGATGATCTTGAGCATGGTTCCCCCGGGGCTGGTGGTGCTGGTGAGTCTAAACCGCATCGGGCGACCGTCAAGGGCGTTCGAGAAAATTCGCTGGTATGGCGGCGGGCGGGTTCAGCCGGCGAGCGGGTAGGCGACGAACAGGATCGCCGCAAGACCGGCCCCGGCGAGGTGCACCATCGCCATCATCAGCGACCCGAAGCGCAGCCGCAGTCGCGAGATCCCACGCAGCACCAGCGCCACGGCCGCGGCCGGCATCAACACCCACGCCACACCCCACGTCGACCCGAACAGGTCGTCGGGCCACGGCACGTCTCCGGCCCTCGCGAGACCGGCAACCAGGAGGACGTACCAGGGGAAGAGCATCGGCAACGAGCCGCGCGCCGCAGCGCCCGCCGCGAGCGCCAGCCCGCGTCGCATCGACCCGTCGACGAGCCGCTGCGGCCGTGGCTCGCCCACAGCCGGGCCACCGATCAACCCGCAGGAACACGTGCCGGCGCATGAAGAGGTAGACGCCGGCGACCGCGACCGCCAGCACCCACCATCCCGTCGAGTTGGCCTCGCTCATGGCAGGCGGGCGATAGTCCTCCGGCACGAACAACGTGCTCAGCCACACCAGCCCTGGCACCAGCGCCACGATGAAGGCGCTGAGCGCGATGCCGACCTCGTACGCCTTGAGCCTGCTCCAGCGGGTGACGAGCGGTCCCTGCTGGACGGGCTGGTGAGGGGCTTCTGGCGGGCGCGCCGCCTCGCGCGGACCGGCGCTCGGGGCCACTGACAGATCGACAGCCTGGTCGACCGCTGCCAGAGCCGCAAGCATCTCGGCGACGCTCTGATAGCGGGCAGTCGCGTCGATCGCCATGGCCCGCATGACCACGGCAGCCAGCGCCGGAGTCACCTGCGGTGCCAGCTCGCGGGGGTCGGGTCGGGGCCTGTTGCGGTGCGCCATCACCTGGGCGGCCATGGTGCCCTCGAACGGTGGCGCGCCGGTGATGCACTCGTAGAGCAGGCAGCCGACCGAGTAGATGTCGCTGCGTTCGTCGGCCCTGCCGTCGAACTGCTCCGGGGCCATGTAGTGCGGCGTGCCGGCCACCGTCGCAGTGGTGTCCGACGCTGCCCGCGCGATGCCGAAGTCGACGATCTTGACTCCCCCGCGAGGCGTCACCAGGACGTTGGCGGGCTTGATGTCGAGGTGCAGGATGCCGGACTGATGGCAGGCGGCGAGGCCTTCCAGCACGCCGCGCACCGCGGCGACGGAGTGCAGGCTCGGGCCCCGCGTGGCCAGCAGATCACGCAACGACGTGCCCTCGACGAGCTCCATCACGAGGTGCGGGGTGACCTCACCGTCGCCGTCGGGCATGTGCACGAGGTCATGCACGGTCACCACATTCGGGTGCGACACCCGCGCCAGCGCCGCCACCTCGCGGGTGATGCGGCGCATCGCGCGCGGGTCGTCGGCGAGGAAGTGCGAGAACCGCTTGATCGCCACCTCACGCTGCAGCTGGCTGTCACGGGCGCGGAACACGACGCCGTGGTTGCCCGCACCGATCCGCCCCAGCAGCTCGAACCGCAGCTCGACCGGGACCGTGCCGGGAGGTGTCACCGGGCTCGCGAGGGGATCTGGCATCGGGCTGATCCTCCTGCTCCAGTTCGGCGGGTTCACTCACCACGACGGTACGTCGGGCACCTCCATTGTCCCTAAAGACTCGTGAGCCCCTGCAGATGCACGGTTCCCGAGGTGTCCATCGCCGCGACCACGCTGACACCCGCGAGCGCGATGACGGTGCCTGCGCGGACTGTCGTCCAGTCATCGATGCGCTGGCCGTCGACCGTCGTGCCGTTGGTGCTGCCGAGATCCTTCACCTGCCACTGCGTGCCGTGCAGCCGGAGGGCGGCGTGCCGATAGGACACCTGCGGCTCCTCGAATCGCACCGGACTCTCCGGCAGGCGGCCCAGCACGGCGCCACCTTTGGGGATCGATGCCGTGTGCCCGCCGCGCTCCAGACGCAGGCCACTCGCGACATTCATGGTGGGCGCGGTGTCCTCGAGGTCAGGGACGAGCGCCGGGAAGTTCATGGTCGCCGCAGGGTCGGCGGGGACGGGTTGCGCGTCCGTGAGGACCTCCCACCCCATCGGCGTACGTTCTGGGGTGCGTCGAGCGGGATCGGCGCGGCCGCTGCCGCGCGCCGGCGGGATCCACCCGGACCTCAGACCGGGATCGACCTCGACGATGACCGTCACCTCAGGCGGCACCGCCCAGCCGGCCCGTTCGGCGTGCGCCATGTAGAGCATGGCGCCGTCAGCACCGAGCCGATCCAGGTCACCGTCCGGGTCGAGGCGTTCGAGGTCCTCGGGGGCCACCCGCACCGTGAGCTCGGCGAAGGCGAGTCGTTCACCGCTCGGCATCACGACGTGCTGCCCGGTCAGGGCGCGGACGAAGCGGCGGCGCAACACCGCTGCCGAGCCGGTCGGGTATGACACGAGCTTGGCGCCGACCTCGCTCGCGGCAGCCCGCTTGGAGCTCACGCCGAAGATGCTCTGCGCGATGCGCAGTGCCGCCCACACGACCACGACGAAGATGACGAGGATCAGCAGGTTGGAGGCGAGGCCTGAGAGAGTTCCGTTCATGGCATCATCGTGAGGGTCATTCGTGGCTGAGGTCGAGCCGCGGCGGAACGCGTTCCACGGAGGGGCCACGGTGCTGCACATCGCCTGGTCAGCCGACCCGCACGCAGGCCAGGCAACCATCGAGACCGGATCGACGTTCGTGCTGGCCAGGCGGATGAACCTGCCGGAGCAGCAGCCGCTGGTCGCCGAGCAGATCGGCGGTTCGGCCTACGTGTTCGTACGCCTGCCGTACGTCAGCGACCCCGCGCTGGTCATCTCGGCGACCGCAGGTCAGCCGGTCGTGCATCGCGGCCAGCGCGCCAACGGTGCTGTCGTCGAGCTCACCGGACCGACCGGCGAGGCCACGACACCCGTCCCGGGTCAGAAGATCTCCTTGACCGACAGCGGCACCCGGATCGAGCTGCGCTGTCCCGGCCTGACGTTCACCGCCGTCGTGGAGTTCGACCAGCCCGGGGCTCAGCCGACCGGATCCGGCACGGTGCAGCTGGGCGTCGACTCGCTGCAGCACGACGATGCCTGGCTGGTGGCGGCGATCGCCGTGGCACTCTCGCCGGAGCACGGTGTGGTCGCGCACGGCGACCTCAAGCAGGCGTTCGCCCTGTGGCGCGGCACCGAGGTGCACAGCGACGGCGCCTTCGACCGCAACGTGCTGCGGCCGGCGTTGACCTCGCGCGGGCTCGAGATGCCCGGGCCGCGGCTCAACAAGATCGTCTACCTCGTCGAGCGGTGCCGGCGTACGTCAGAATTTCCCACCCGCCTGCTCGACGACGTACGTACGAAGTTGCGGGCAGCAGGCATGGACGTCGGAGCCTGAGCCCGGTGGCCGAGCACGTGGTGCCCGGCCACCGGATCGCTCAGCTCGAGGTGATCTCGTCAGGGACGACGTCGAGCTTGACGCTCTTGACGACCTTGCCCGACGGGATGTTGACGACGTGCACCGTCGAGGTCGCCGGCTCGGTGACCCATGCGGTGTCGCCGCTGATGTGCAGCGTCGGACGGGGCTGGTGCCAGTCGACCGGCTCGCTCCACGGCTTGACGACCTTGATCGTCGAGAACGTGCTGCCGTCCTTCGCGTCCAGCACGTGCAGCGCGCCGTCGGTGCCGAGGATGATCGCCTCGCCCGCGGCGCCACGCCCCAGCGAACGGAACGAGTAGCTCGTGCCGAGGTCGACGATCTTGAGCTTGTTGGTCTCGGTGTCGATCAGCGTGACGCGCTCAGGACGCTCGAGCTCGGCATCCTTGTCGACCTTGTAGTCGCCCAGCACGATCGGGGATGACGGCGAGCCGGCCTGGTTGCCGATGCGCCCGTACGAGTCGGGGCTGTCGATCTTGGTGAACGTGCCGTCGCGGTAGACCACGACGCCGTTCTCGCAGCCGATCACCGCTGCACCGTTGCCGGCCGTTGCCTCGCCGTGCACGCCCGGGCAGTCGTCGGTGCTGGCGATCTCCTTGCCGAGCCGTACGACCTTGGCGCCGGTGCGCTCGTCGACCGTGCCTTCGGTGACCAGGAGGCCGTCCTCGAGCTGCACGCCGACACCGTGGTGCGGGCTCGCCGCCTTGTAGGTGTCGACGACCTTCGTCGGCTTGGCTGAGTCAAGGACCTGCGCGGTGCCGGCTCCGTCGCTCCACAGCACCGTCTTGCCGTCGTGCACCGTCACGTGTCCGGGCTCCGGCGCCTTGAAGGAGTTGAGCAGCGCCGGCTTGCCCTCGGGCAGGTAGTGCGAGTGGTCGCCGTGCGACTCGACCTTGACGCCGGTGTCGAGCAGCCGGAATCCCTTGGTCTCGGTTGACACGAGAACGTGCCGCTCGTCGCCAGCCTTGTTGACCCGCAGGAACCCGCTCATCGGGAAGCTCGCCACCGTCTTGAGGGTGTCGCGCTCGAGGACGCGGACTCCCCCGTCGTACGTCATCACGAGGCGCGGTCCGGACAGCTGGCCCGCCGGCTCGTCGCCGGAGGACGCGTTGACGGCGTCGTCGCCACTGCCGCCGCTGCACGCCGCGGTGGTGAGGGCCAGCGTCGAAGTGATGACCGCAAGGGCCACCCGAGATCGTCCTACCAGGTGCATGAGGGTCGCTTTCCTTATTGGGAATGGTTTTCATTCACATTAATGGGTCGCGTGAGGGCATGGCAAGCCCGCCCCGCGTACGGGGCTGTGGCGGCAGCGTCAGGACGGCGGCAGGTTCACTTCGTACGCGACCGGGACGGCGTGGCGGCGGACCTCGTCGGGTCCGTACTCATGCAGGCGCGGCGTGGTCAGCGCGTCGGTCACCACGACGAGCAGCCAGTCGAGGTCGTGCCCGGCGGCTCGCAGCTCGGTGCGGGTGGCCAGGATCTTGGGGACCGGGCCCGCGACGCCCTTGACCTCGATGTGCCGCACCCTCGGACCCTTGCTGGCCGTGATGTCCCACCCGAGGTTGAGGGCGCTGACGTCCTCGACGATCCAGCCGTCCACGGCGTACTGGCCGCTGACGAAGCTCATCGCGACGAGCTCGACCTCACGGTTGGACTCCGGATCGCCGAAGCCGGCTCCGCGGGGACTGACGTGGAACTCGACGTCCGCCGGCGGCAGAGCCGTCTCCGGCACGTACGAGATCGGGTTGCGGCCGCGCGACTCGGGAGCCGGACGGTTGACGTACATGTCATGGATGCGGTCGCCTGCGCCGAGCACGCGGCCATAGACAACGCTGCGCATGGAGCGCTTCGGCGCCGGCTCGACGCTGGAGATCTCGAGCGCCTGACGGACGATCCCGTCGAAGCTGAAGATCGCATACCGCTCGTCCTGAGCCCGCTCCCCCAGTCGCCAGCACCCGCGATTGGCCTCATACACCTGGGTGTCGGTCATGCCCGCCCGGAACCCGACGTAGCTGCGGCCGAGGTCGTCAGCCGCCGGGTCCACCGAACGGAGCTCGCCCAGACGAATGTGCAGCATCGGCTCAGGATAGGGCTACCTTGGTTCACGCCGTCCGGCGGATGCGCCGTCACGCCGGGCGAAATCGGCGTTGCTTTCCGATGCGACAGTGTGGTGCATCTTTTGCGGTGCCGCCCGAGGTGCGGAAGCATCGAGAAGAGACCGCGTGAACCGCCTCATTCAAAGGAGCTGACCGTGGACCCGATCGAACCGGTGTACGACACCACGACCCTGCTGCTGATCGCGATCGCCGCGGTCGCCGTCCTGCTCTTCCTGATCATGAAGGTGCGCCTGCACGCCTTCATCGCACTCGTGCTGGTCAGCGTGATCACGGCGGTCGCCGCCGGGATCCCCTTGGTGGACGTGCCCACGGCCCTGACCACCGGATTCGGCGCCACCCTCGCGTCGGTCGCGCTGCTGGTCGGCTTCGGTGTGATGCTCGGCAGGTTGCTCGAGGTCACCGGTGGCGCCCAGGTGCTCGCCGACACTCTCGTTGGTCGGTTCGGAGAGAAGCGCGCACCGTTCGCGCTCGGTGTCGCCGCGCTGATCTTCGGCCTGCCGATCTTCTTCGACGCCGGTCTCGTCGTGTTCCTGCCCATCATTTTGACCGTCGCCCGTCGCTTCGGCGGCTCGGTCCTCTACTACGCGTTGCCGGCTGCCGGCGCCTTTGCGGCCATGCATGCTCTCGTGCCGCCGCATCCCGGCCCGGTCGCTGCGGGCACCCTGCTCGAGGGCGACATCGGCATCATCCTGCTGGTCAACCTGCCCATCGCGCTGATCGCGTGGTACGTCGGTGTCTACCTGGTGTCACGCCAGCTCGGTGCCCGGTTCGACGTGCCGGTCACCAATCTGCTGTTCGGCGATGAGCACGACGCCAACGGGCGTACCGACGACGATGGAGCCGACGGGCGCACGGGTTCGGGCGGCACCAAGACCGTCGCACCCCCCACGTTCGGGCTGGTGATCGGGCTGCTGGCGATCCCCCTGGTGCTGATCTCGTTCAACACGATCCTGACCACGCTGATCGAGAACAAGACGATCGACGAGGGCAACAAGCTCGTCGAGACCCTGATCCTGATCGGCACCACCCCAGTTGCGCTGCTCATCACCTTGCTCGCCGCCATCGCGCTCCTCGGCACCCGCGGACGCAGCCTCAGCGAGACAAGCGACCTGCTCGACAAGTCGCTCGGCCCGATCTGCTCGATCATCCTGATCACCGGAGCCGGCGGCATGTTCGGCGGCGTGCTGCGCATCAGTGGCATCGGCGAGGCGCTGACGTCGTCGCTGTCGGACGTCGGCTTCCCGCTGCTGGTGCAGGCATTCCTGATCGCGACCGCCCTGCGCGTCGCCCAGGGATCGGCGACCGTGGCGTTGACCACGACAGCTGGCCTGATCGCCTCCGACGCCGGCGGCCTCGGGGACCTGCAGATCGCGCTGCTCGTCACCGCCATCGCCGCGGGCGCCACGGTGCTTTCGCACGTCAACGACTCGGGCTTCTGGTTGGTCAGCCGGTTCTTCGGGATGGACGAGAAGACCACGCTCAAGACCTGGACCGTCATGGAGACAACGCTCGGCCTGTCGGCATTCGCCCTCGCCGCTGTGCTCTATCCGCTGGCGTAATTGTCGCTGGGTCAGCGGCGGCGGTCGGCGACTATGGCGGCGGCGTTGAGCGCGGCCCAGCCCATCGTCACTCCGAGCACCTTGGCCTTGGTGGCGGTGCTCGTCGCCTCGTTGCTGAACAGCGCGCCGTCCGTGAGGTCGAACACGACGCGGCCCATCATGGCCTGCTCACGCCCGGCAGCGGTGGGAGCGACCAGGGCCAGCCCGCCGACGACCAGGTCGCGTACGCCGAACGTACGCGCGGACACGTCATAGTCGGGCTGCTTGAGCGGATCGTCGGTCAGCGCCTTGCCGAGGTGGCGCGGGTTGACGAGTGCGTAGACCGCGTATCCCATCGTTGCGACGGACATGAGGGCGCTGTAGGTCGGCTTCTTCATCCTCTGACGCTAGGTGAGGCCGGGGACATACGCACGGCGAAATCGGTCGGGTGGGCTGCAAGGTGTGGGAGGGTTTTGGCCATGCAGATCCCCCGGACCCGCGGCTTCTACGTGGCGGTCGTCATCTTCGTGCTCACGTTCATCCAGCTGGTGATCGGCACGTTCGCCGGCCTCGAGCAGTTCGAAGGCAAGGGTTTCGCTTACCGACTTCCGGCATACCCGGCGATGATGCTGGTCGTCCCGCTGGTCTGGTGGTGGCGGACCCGCGAGCGTACGCCGATCGATCAGCTGCCGTGGGGCGCGTTCGCGCTGATCATGTCGCCGTTCCTCGTCGACGTCTCGGGCAACACCGTCGACCTCTACGACTCGGTCGACTGGTGGGACAACGCCAACCACTTCTTCAACTGGCTGCTGCTGCTCTGGGGCTGCGGCCTGCTGCTGCGCCTCATCTGGTCCGGCCCAGCGTGGGGACTCATCCTGACGATCACCGGTCTCGGCGCTCTCTTGGCGGTGGGCTGGGAACTCGGCGAGTGGTACACCTTCATCCGCCGCGGCACCGAGCTCGATGGCGCATACGAGGACACGCTCAGCGACGAGTTGCTCGGCACGTTGGGTGGGCTGATCGCTGCCGTGATCGTCGGCCGCAAGCATCACGCCGACGAGGAAGTCGAGGACGTCGCCTCGGTGGTTTGATCCGGGCAGGCCGACAGAGCCCGGTTGGACGGGCTCAGGCGGCCGTTGAGGTGGATGTTTCGGCGCGGAATCGTTGGTTCCGCAATGGCCTTCGCCTGGGGTCGATCGAGGCCGGCGGAATGTATTCGGGATAGCCGTCATCCGCGAACCGGATCTCCCACTCGTCAGCGTGAACCACCCGATGGTGATGGGCGCAGATCAGCACGATGTCACCCAGGTCGGTCGCCCCACCCTTGGCCCAATGCTTGCGGGCGTGGTGGCCGACGCACCACGATGGCGGCCGATCACACCCAGGGAAGCTGCAGCCGCGGTCGCGCCTTTCGGCGGCGCGTCGCTGGGCCCGGTTGAACAGGCGCTGCTCGCGGCCGCAGTCGAGCGGGAGCGGCTTGCCGTTGAAGACCATCGGCAACAATCCGTGCTCACACGCCATCCGCCGGGCCTCATAGACCGAGACCCGGCAGCCCGTGGAGAGCGTGCCGCCCTTGAGCCCGTCGATGAGACTCTCGAGGTCGATGTTGACCGTCACCGTCACGCCGACACCCGCGGTGTCGGGAAGCTTGTCGGCCGGCAGGTGCTCGATCAGCGTGCAGAATGCGCCGGCCATCTGCTGACCGTAGGTCGGCTTGTCGTCAAGGACCGCCAGCGCCGGATCGTCCTCAGCCTTCTTGACCTGGGGCGCGTTGAGCGCCTGCAAGGCATTCTTGAGCATCTCGCCCTGCGCCTCGGGGATGACGAACTCGCCCTTGTAGGTGCCGTCCTTGCGGTCAGCCATCCAGAAGAAGGAGTTCTTGCGCGCCTTGGCCTCCCGCTGGGCGAGCGTCTCGTTCTCATGCGCGTCGACCTCGTCGGGCGCGAAGGTCTCCGTGATGCGATCGGCCCTGCGGCTCAAGTCCTTGAGGCTGAGCTTCTTGGCGTCGTCGAGCAGCTGGGTCTCGCAACCCTCACGCTGCGCCTCGGTCGGGTCGCCGGGCAGGTCCTTGACCTTGTCGGCGATCAGCTCAGCCTGCGCGAGCGACACCTCCCCGCGGGCCAGCGCCTGTTGAGTCGCGGACAGGTCTTCAATCTTCTTGGCCTGCTTGAGCAGCCTGGCCGCGGCCGCGGGGTCGCCGCCGAAGCCGTTGGCGATCATCGCGCCGGTCGAGGCCGCACCGATCGTCGACGCGGCCTCGGAGCGATCCGCTGCGGCGGCAGCTGCCAGCTGGTGCGCCTTGACCCGCGACTCCAGCCGACCCAGCGCTTCGCATGCCGCGATCTGCTCGTGGGCGCTCATCCCCGCGTACGCGTCGACCCCGATCGCATCCAGCATCCCCGCGACATCGGCGAGGGTGGGCGGCTGATCGAACATGTGTTCTAGTCAACCAGAGATCCGTCGGCATGGCAAGACCTGCAAGCACACTTTTTCGTTGTCATTGCAGCAGTTATCGGACCTTCGACTGTGCCCAGTCCCAGCCTACAGACAGGCTCTGACACCCCCTCCCCGACCCGGATCCAGCTGGGGACAACGCAGTTTGCAGTGACCCTTGCCGGACCCCGTGCTGGTCAGGCAAGGGCATTTCAGGACCACGGATTGATCACTGTGAGCCCGACCGCTTCGAAGGGCTGTACGTCCCTGGTCGCCACGGCGAAGCCGTGGTGGCGGGCGGTCGCGGCGATCTGGCCGTCCGCGACCGAGACAGCGACTCCTTGACGGCGGGCGCGTGCCATCAGAACTGCATAGGTCAGAGCCACGTCGGAGTCGAAGTCCAGGACCCGGCCGCGGAACGTGTCAGCCACGACCGATCCGACAGCAGACCTCAGCTCACCCTTGCGGCGTCCGTCAGACAACAGCTCGACACCCAGCATGAGCTCGGCGACGGTGATGACTGACAGATAGAGCGTCTCGGGCGCCTGCCGGTTGAGCCACTCACGTACGCGCTCATCGTGAGCCGACCGGAGCGGCTCTGAGATCACGTTCGTGTCAACGATGATCACCGCAGATCCGGCGCTTCTGCCTCTGTGGCATCCCTGACGACATCGAGTTCGACGCCGCCGACGCCGGCCCCGACCTTGGCCAGCAGGTCGCCGAGACCCTCGTGCGCTCGCGGCCTGACCGCTTCGCCCAGGATCTCGCGGATCTCAGCCTCGGTGCTGCGGCCATTGCGCGCTGCCCGCGCTTTGAGTGCCCGGTGCGTCTCGTCCGGCAGATTTCTGATCGTTACCGCTGCCATGCTCGCCCTCCCGGTGATATCACTTAGGCTCAATGATATCACCAGCCGCCACGGTAATCCCCATGATCTTCCGGCTCACGCCAGACTGTCACTTGCACCGGGTTGAGTCGCGCCGCGATGGCTTCGTCCAAGCTCTCATGCCGGCCGTCAGTGACGTCTTCCAACAGGCGATCAACAAGGTGCTCGACGAGATCGAGTGTCACCGTGCACGAAACCATCCCGGTGCGAGCCAGCGGCGGTGCAGCATCGTCCTGCGAGTACGCGTGGCCGACGGCCTTGTCGATTGCCCTGAAGTCATCGCGCTGCAGGCAGCTCCGCTGTGACGCCGCAAGCCGCAGGAATGTCTGCAGGCGTCGGGCCACCGCCCGGTGGGTACGACGCTGGGCGCCCGGTGGCGGCAGCCACGGGGCTGCCAGGAACGCCGGGAACACGCGAATGAACGACACCAGGCCTAGTGACGAAAGGAGTGCTTCGTCTCCGACCTCTCGGCGCTGGGTGGCGAGGTGCGCTGCCAGCTCGGCACCGAGCCTCGGGCCGACATCCACGTTCGCCGTGAAGCTCGACAAATCATCGGCAACCTGCACATACCGCTGCACCGTCTCCTCGTTGCGTCCCTCACTCTGGTCGATGACGAACTGCCGCATCTCTGCGGCGAGGTCCTGCCCCGAGGATGGGGTGGCGGTCACGTACACGGATTCGAGCCTGTCCATCCATCGACGCTAGGGCCACGTCGGGCCGGCGTCCTCCGTCAGAGTGCTCGCTGTGGATGCCGACGCGTTCGGCGAACTGCTGTGGACGAAGCACTAAGCCGACGCGGACCCGCCCGCAGACGAGCGGCCGGCTTCGAGGCGCGCGACGGGTACGCGATAGGGCGAGCACGACACGTAGTCGAGTCCGATCTCGTCGAAGAAGTGGATCGACGCCGGGTCTCCCCCGTGCTCGCCGCACACACCGAGGTGCAGGTCGGGGCGCGCCTTGCGGCCCACCTTGACCGCGTGCTCCACGAGCAGGCCGACGCCCTCGACGTCGAGCGACTCGAACGGCGACACCGGGAAGATCCCCTTGTCGAGGTACGTCGAGAAGAACGACGCCTCCACGTCATCGCGCGAGAACCCCCACGTCATCTGCGTCAGGTCGTTGGTGCCGAACGAGAAGAACTCCGCCGACTTCGCGATCTTGTGAGCCACCGCCACCGCACGGGGCAGCTCGATCATCGTGCCGACCATGAACGTCAGCTTGTTGCCGGTCTCCTGCTCCACCTCAGCAGCCACGGCGAGGATCTCGGCCTTCATCAGCTCGAGCTCCTGCGGGGCGCCGACCAGCGGGATCATGATCTCCGGCCGCGGGTCTCCCCCGGCGGCCGTACGCAGAGCAGCAGCCTCGAGGATCGCCCGCGCCTGCATCGTGAACAGGCCGGGTATGACGATCCCGAGGCGTACGCCGCGCAGCCCCAGCATCGGGTTCTCCTCGTGCAGCCGGGCGACCGCAGCGAGCAGCTTGACCGTGCGGGGGTTGTCCTCGTGGTGCTCCTCCTCGAGCGCGACCTGCACGGAGAGCTCGGTGTAGTCGGGCAGGAACTCGTGCAACGGCGGGTCGAGCAGCCGGATCGTGACCGGCAGCCCGTCCATCGCCTCGAGGATGCCGACGAAGTCGTCGCGCTGCATCGGCAGCAGCGCGCCGAGCGCCTCCTGCTGCTCCTCGGGCGACTCGGCCAGGATCAGGTGCTCGACGTACTCGCGCCGCTCGCCGAGGAACATGTGCTCGGTGCGGCACAGCCCGATGCCCTGCGCGCCGAACCTGCGGGCCCGCGCGGCGTCGTCCGGGGTGTCGGCGTTGGCCCGCACGGCCAGCCTGCGTACGCCGTCGGCGTGGTCCATCAGCGCCGTCACCGCCTGCACCAGCTCGTCGTCGTCCGCGGCCTCGTCGCCCTCGAAGTGGCGTACGACCAGGGAGTCGACCACGTCGACGGCGCCTTCGAAGATCTCGCCGGTGGTGCCGTCGATCGAGATGACGTCACCCTCGGCGATGACCGTGCCGTCGGCGGCCTTGAACCGGCCCGCCTCGGTGTCGACGTCGAGCCCGTCGGCGCCACACACGCACGTACGCCCCATGCCGCGCGCCACGACGGCGGCGTGCGAGGTCTTGCCGCCGCGACTCGTCAGGATGCCCTTGGCGGCGACCATGCCGGACAGGTCGTCGGGGTTGGTCGTGCGGCGCACGAGGATGACGTCGTCGCCGTTGGCCGCCCACTCGACGGCGGTCTGCGAGTCGAACACCGCCTTGCCCACCGCGGCACCCGGCGAGGCGTTCATGCCCTTGCCGATCAGGTGCCGCTCGGCGTCGGCGTCGAACCGCGGGAACATCAGCTGCGCCAGCTGCTCGCCGGTCACCCGGTCGACCGCCTCGTCGAGGTCGATGATGCCCTCGGAGGCGAACGAGTGGGCGATGCGGAACGCCGCCTCGGCCGTACGCTTGCCGACCCGGGTCTGCAGCATCCAGAGCTTGCCGTGCTCGACGGTGAACTCGATGTCGCACAGGTCCTTGTAGTGGTGCTCGAGCTTCTGCATGATCGCGAGCAGCTCGTCGTACGCCGCCTTGTCGACCTGCTCGAGGTCGGCGAGCGGGACGGTGTTGCGGATGCCGGCGACGACGTCCTCGCCCTGCGCGTTGACGAGGTAGTCGCCGTAGAGGCCCTGCGCGCCGGTCGCCGGGTCGCGGGTGAACGCGACGCCGGTGCCGGAGTCGTCTCCCCCGTTGCCGAACACCATCGAGCAGATGTTGACCGCGGTGCCGAGGTCGTCGGGGATGCGCTCCTGGCGGCGATAGAGCGCGGCGCGCTCGGTGTTCCACGAGTCGAAGACGGCCAGCACCGCCATGTCGAGCTGCTCGCGCGGGTCCTGCGGGAAGTCGCGGCCGCCGTGCTCGGCGATGAGCCCCTTGTATGTCTCGATGAGTCCCTGCAGGTCCTCGGCGGTCAGGTCGAGGTCGTTGTCGGTGTTGCGCTCGGCCTTGAGCGCGTCCAGCTCCTCGGCGAACACACCGGCGTCGATGCCCAGCACCGTGCTGCCGAACATCTGCAGCAGCCGGCGATAGGAGTCGTACGCGAACCGCTCGTCGCCGCCCGCGACCTGCGCCAGGCCCTTGACCGACTCGTCGTTGAGCCCGACGTTGAGGACGGTCTCCATCATCCCTGGCATGGAGAACTTCGCGCCCGACCGCACCGACACCAGCAGCGGGTCCTGCGGATCGCCGAGCTTCTTGCCGCGCGCCTGCTCCAGCGCGTCTGAGGTGTTCGCTGACCTCGTCGGCCAGCCCGTCAGGCTCCTTGCCCTCCGCCATGTATGCCCGACAGGCGTCGGTGCTGATCGTGAACCCCGGCGGCACCGGCAACCCCAGCTTGGTCATCTCCGCGAGATTGGCCCCCTTGCCGCCCAAGAGGTCCTTCTGATCCATCCCGCCTTCGCTGAAGTCATACACGAACGTGGTCATCCTTGATCATGACCCACCCACGGGTCAGACGCACAGGCCTGGCCGGTCGAGTAGCCGACTGAGCGCCTACCCCTCGCCGGTCGAGTAGCCGACTGAGCGCCTACCCCTCGCCGGTCGAGTAGCCGACTGAGCGCCTACCCCTCGCCGGTCGAGTAGCCGACTGAGCGCCTACCCCTCGCCGGTCGAGTAGCCGACTGAGCGCCTACCCCTCGCCGGTCGAGTAGCCGACTGAGCGCCTACCCCTCGCCGGTCGAGTAGCCGACTGAGCGCCTACCCCTCGCCGGTCGAGTAGCCGACTGAGCGCCTACCCCTCGCCGGTCGAGTAGCCGACTGAGCGCCTACCCCTCGCCGGTCGAGTAGCCGACCGAGCGCCTACCCCTCGCCGGTCGAGTAGCCGACTGAGCGCCTACCCCTCGCCGGTCAAGTAGCCGACTGAGCGCCTACCCCTCGCCGGTCGAGTAGCCGACTGAGCTCTGCGAAGGAGGCGTATCGAGACCCAGTACGCCGACTTCCCAACGGGTCTGCGGCACCGGTGTCATCTTCACTGAGGAACCGATCAGGTCGACCACTCGGCGAGCTTGGCCATGCCGGCATCCACATGGGCTCTGCAGTCGTGCGACCGCATCATCCAGGTCTGCCGAACCTGGGTGGTCCGGCGGTATGCGTGCAGGGTTGAGCGGCACTCCATCAGCCCAGGCCTTGATGTCCGGCTGAGAGCCGAACGACTTCGTGGCGCGAGCGCCGAGGAACGTCATCCTCGCCCAGCTGGTCATGGTGTCGGGCAGCGGCGTCGGCGGGCAGAGCCTGTTCTTCTCCGCATCGTCGTCGCGGGTTGCCTCGACGTAGCCGGCGAGCGCGGCCCCGAAGCAGGGGAATCCAGCGCGGATCGGCTGGACGGTGATCGCCGATGGCCCCCAGATCGGAACGTTCGGCGGGTACTTGAGGCCCGAGGCCGCGCAGTGCACGACGACGGCATCGTTCGCGATCTGAGACAGTGCCCTGCTCGAGGGTGATCTGGCCGGGCTCAACGCCGCGTATGTGCCCCAGCCGGACGACGTGCTCGACCTCGCGCAGGTGCTCGAGCTCCCACGCGGCGAGGGTGGGTGTCTTGGCCATCGTCGGCATGACCGAACGGTCGATGCGCAGCATGATGCCGGCCTCCTCGAGGCGCGAGAAGAAGTCCTCCAACGATGCTGATGCCCCGGCGGCCTGCATGGTGTCGGCGACCATGCCGGTGAACACCGCCGGGTTGGGCTGGACGACTGCTCGATTGAGCATCCACGGATCGCGCGGCCTGACCCAGCAGATCTTGTCGGGCTGCACCCCGTTCGTCAGCAGCCACACGATGGCGTCGGTCGAAGTCTTGCCGGATCCCACCACGACGTACTGACTCGGCGTCTCCGTCATCGTGCTCAGGTCGTTGATCGGAATCACCCGGACACCGTCAGCGATCGCGAACGGTGGCGGCGTGTTCGCCGGGATGTCGGGGGCCAGGAAGCGCGCGTCGACGATCCGACAGCGCTGTGGGACCTCGAACTGCTCCCCCGTGCTCTGCGAGACGAAGGTGCGGTCGCCGACGTAGTCGCACCCGCCGAAGAACTCGACCTTGCCTGAGCCGAGCATCCGGTCCGTCAGGATGTGGTCGTAGTAGGCGCAGATCTCCGAGACCGACGCCCGCTCGTGCAGGCCCGCCTCGGGACCGCTCTCCTGCAGCCTGCCGCCGCCGAGCAACGTCGACGCGACTCCGTAGAACGCGGAGGCTTGATGCAGCCGGACGAATGGATAGGCGTCGCGCCAGTGCCCACCGGCGGCCTGCCGGCGGTCGACCATGGCCACGCGTACGTCGGCATGATCGATCAGCGCATCGGTGAACGCCATGCCGGCGGCCCCGGCTCCGACGACCAGGTAGTCGGCCTCCACTGTGCGCACCATGTCTCACCAAAGCACGGTGGCCCGCGGAGGTCCATGGTCACTCGGAGCCTCGGCGGTTGATGAACGACGAAGGACCCTCTCGAAACCAGGCCACCCATCGCCGGTCGAGTAGTCGACCGAGCTCTGCGAGGGAGGCGTATCGAGACCACCGGCCGCACACCACGATGGTGTGCGGCCGGAGAGGCATTGAGCTGGATCAGTGGATCCAGTCATTGGCGTTCTTGTTGGTGACCGGGTAGTCGAAGTTGTCCTTCTGCACGTCGTCGCGGTTGACGAAGCTGTGCTCGATGGTGTCCTTCACCTTGAACGTGTCCTTGTCCTGACCGCCGACGAAGTTGTCGCGGACCGGCACGATCTCATGCGACTCCATGGTGTCGTCGCCATACCCGCCGTGGTGGTAGTCGTGGCCCTCGTACCCAGCGAGGAAGTCGTTTCCATCGCCGCCGAGGAGCTCGTCGTCGCCGTCGTGCACGTTGGCGCCGGCATAGCTGATGAGGATGTCGTTGCCCTCTTCGCCGCGCATGGTGTCATCGCCAGCTTCACCGTTGATGATGTCGTTCTCGGGGCCGCCCATGATGAAGTCGTCGCCCGCACCGCCCATGACAAGGTCGGCGCCGGTGCTGGTGTAGATCTCGTCGTGACCGTCGCCGCCGTACACGGAGTCGGCGCCGCCGGCCGACATGATCTCGTCGTCGCCGCCCAGGCCATAGATGATGTCCTTGCCGGTCGTGCCGGCGATCTCGTCGTCGCAGGCGGTGCCGTACGTCGTGACGCCGGGCTTCGCGATGATGACGTTGCCGTCGGTGCAGGGGGCAGCCTGGGCCGCGGTGCCGGCGGCGGTGAGGCCGACGACGGAGATGGCGCCGGCGAGAGCCAGCTTGGCGACGGTGCGGAAGGTGGTGTTCGTGGTCATGATTCCGTCCTTGGAGGTGAGTCGGTCAGCTCCGGACGTTTGCCGGGCTCATGGATAAGAGCACCGGCCTGACAGAACCTTGCAAGAATTCTTGCAACATTTTCCGAAGGTGCTGCCAGTAGGGGACCCTCGGGGATCACTTAATCGCCGCCGGCGATCAGCTCTGCGAGCAGTCGAATTCGAGACCTCTCCGCTGCACGGCATCCAGTGGACCGGCTCTGGCACCTCAGTTCTTGTTGTGTCCCAGCGACTGAGCGTGAGCACGTCTTTCCAGTACGACTCGCGCTCGAGGACATGGTCGTCGTCTCTTCGCATGGACCAGTACTCCAGGAGCGCGAATCGCATGTTGGTCCGGTAGTACTCCTCGCCTTTTGCTCAACTAGCTGTTTGAGTCCGACATTGTCGCCGTGCAGGGTAGTCGTGTAGGTCGTCCAGCGTTGCCAGATTCCGGTGTCGCCATACGCGGAGCCGACGTACCGCGCCCAGTCTCTCGTCGTGGATGACGTAGACACCTTTCATGCTTTCTAAGGCGATGCGCCAGTCAGCGCGAGCTTGGCTGACGACAGCCTGGAGGTCGGCGAGGCTGTGGTTGATGCGGTCGTGCCCTGGGAATGGGTCGCCGGCGAACGGCTCCTCGGAGGTTCGACGAGACCGTCATCGTGGGTAGCACTGCGACTCCATGGTGCGGCGGATGTTTCGGGCCGGTCCGCTGTGGCGGATGAACAGTCGACGGATGAACGGTCCCATCAGGTCTTCTCGTAGCGCCACGGTGTACGAATGCGATTGCTGCTCGGGTCTGTCGCTCCAGGACCTCCCAGGATCCCCGCCGAAGATCCATCGCGTCGGGTCGTGCTTGTCCTGGGCGACTGAGAAGATGAACTCGCGGTTGAAGTCGTTCTTCACGCTCCTCCAGGAGTTCCACCCCTGCCACTCTTCCCGATTCGTCGCGAGAACGTCGATCGGGTGCTTGACCTGGTTCCAAACCGCGAAGTGGACCTTACACGCCGTCGGGTCGAAGCCCCCGGGTATCATCGCGGTCAATGGGATGGCCTCCATGAGGAGACCCTAGTCGGCCGCGACCACGAAGTATCCGGCTCAGCAGATAAGACGCCGGGCGTCGCAGACCTGGCCCGTCGACGATAGGCCGCCGTTGGGCCCACGCCTGCGAAGCAGTGCCACGGCCTTTCGCCGGGGACATGCCTCGTACGCAAATCGCCTCAGCGTCCAGCGCGGCCTTTATCGGGACATGCTTCCGATGCCCGCTCAACCTCAATCTCGTCCCGCGCACGACTCTCTGGCGCATCTCCAACCTCTTGTCGGCAGTAGAGGGCAGGATTGGCATGGTGGGGGCCTTAAGCGGACGCCCCGCGATGTGCTCACGGAGCACCAGCAACTCGGTTCCGGCCGACGAGACGTTGGAGTTTGAAGCGGTGACGGTGACCGAAGAGATCGTCGAGGAGCTGGTCGTGAAGTCGCGGCACCGTGTCAAGGCCTACGGCGAGGTCTTCACGCCGCGTCACATGGTCGACCGGATGCTCGACCTGGTCCGCGACGAGCTGGAGGCTGGCCCAGACTTCGTCGACAAGACGTTCCTCGAGCCGGCGGCCGGCGACGGCAACTTCCTCGTCGCGATCCTGCACCGCAAGCTCCAGCGCGATCGAGAAGCGCTATCCGCCCGAGTCCTGGCCGACCGAGTCGCTGTTCGCGCTCGCCTCGATCTACGGCATCGAGCTGCTGGAGGACAACCACGCAGGACGCGAAGGCGGCCATGCTCGACGAGTTCCTACGAGCTTCCACGCAGGCCACGGCATCCCCTGTGGACCTGAGCACCGACCTGCATGCAGGCGGCGACCTTCCTCGATCGAGACGAACATCGTCCGCGGCAACACCCTGACCGGTCTAGGACCGCCGAGGCGAGGAGCATCCAGTTCTCGTGGTGGCACCGGATCGACGGCAAGCCCGGCGATGGTCCAGCGCGAGCCGTTCACGCTCGCGTCGCTGCGCGAGCGACAACGGCATGTTCGACTTTCGACCGTCTACGAGAACCTATACGCCGTGTCCGAATCGACCAGGTCCACGAGGAGGTGAGCGGCGATGGCTAGCCCGAAGATCAGCACGTTCCGCGAGGTCGTCCCGTACATCTACTCGTGGAAGACGCCCGACATCCCCAAGTACGACGGCTGGGAGAAGATCGGGTACACCGAGCAGGACTCCGCCGACGACGCGCATCGCCCAGCAGGCGAGCCAGCTCAACATCAAGAAGATCAAGGTCTGGGCGTACCGGGCGCGCGTTCATCACCGAGGACGGCGGGCGCTTCGCGACACGCGACTTCCACGCGTTCCTCAAGCAGCAGGGCATCGAGCGCGAGTACGCCCCGAAGCACCCCGCAGCGCACCGAGTGGCACAAGTTCGCCGGCGCTCCCGAAGACGTCGCAGCAGTACTTCCTCGACTTCGCCTCAGGACTTCGCCGACACCGCTCGGCGGGTCGCCAGGACGACTACACCTCCGCCCCGAGCAGCAGGCCGCAGTCGCGCAGGCGATGACGGCGCTTCGCGGCCGGCGAGCGGCGAGGTGCTGTGGAACGCCAAGCCCCGGTTCGGCAAGACGCTGACGACCTACGACCTCATGCGGAAGATGGACGTCCGCAGGGCGCTCATCGTCACCAACCGCCCGGCGATCGCCAACTCCTGGTTCGACGACTTCCAGCGGTTCATCGGCCACCAGACGACCTACCAGTTCGTCTCCGAGTCTCCATCGCTTGTCCGAGCGCTCGCCCGATGACGCGCGAGCAGTGGCGGGCGTACTCGCTGCGCAGCACGTCGACGAGGACCCGCGCATCATCGAGTTCGTGTCGCTGCAGGACCTCAAGGGGTCGCAGTACTTCGGCGGCAGCTACGACAAGCTCAAGCACATCGCCGAGATCGACTGGGACCTGCTCGTCATCGACGAAGCCCACGAGGGCGTCGACACGACGAAGACCGACGTCGCGTTCGACCAGATCAAGCGCAGTCGCACGCTGCACCTGTCGGGCACGCCGTTCAAGGCGCTCGCCTCCGGCACGGTTCGAGCGAGGACCAGATCTTCAACTGGACGTACGAGGACGAGCAGACGCGCCCGCGAGCAGTGGGTCGGACGAGCTCGCAGGACAATCCGTACGCCGCGCTGCCGACGCTCAACCTGCTGACCTACCAGCTGTCGCGCATGATCGCCGACCGGCTCGCCGAGGGTGTCGCGATCGACGAGGACGAGGCGAACGTCGACTACACGTTCGACCTGACCGAGTTCTTCCGCACCAAGGACAACGGCTTCTTCGAGTACGAGGCCGAGGTCATCAAGTTCCTCGACACGCCTGACGACCAACGAGAAGTACCCGTTCTCCACCCCCGAGCTGCGCGACGAGATCCGGCACTCGTTCTGGCTGCTCAACCGCGTCGCCTCCGCGAAGGCGCTCGAGCGGCTGCTCAAGAAGCACGAGGTCTTCAAGGACTACACGATCGTCCTCGCCGCCGGCGACGGCCGCTGCCAGCGACGAGAGCTCGACGAGCCGCGATGACGCCGCGATCGCGGCAAGTCGCTCGACAAGGTCCGCGAGGCCATCGAAGAAGGCCGAGGCCGTCGGCGGCAAGACGATCACGCTGTCGGTCGGCCAGCTCACGACGGGCGTCACGGTGCCCGAGTGGACCGCGGTCATCATGCTGTCCAACATCTCTTCGCCGGCGCTCTACATGCAGGCGGCGTTCCGCGCGCAGAACCCCCACACGTTCGAGCGCGGCGGCGACACGGTGCTCCAGAAGAAGAACGCCTACATCTTCGACTTCGCCCCCGAGCGCACGCTGACGATCTTCGACGCGTTCGCGAACAACCTGCACCCGAACCCCTCCGGCGACCCGGCGGTGCGCCAGGAGAACATCCGGCGGCTGCTGAACTTCTTCCCCGTCCTCGGCGAGGACTCCGAGGGCCGGATGATCGAGCTCGACGCCTCCCAGGTGCTCACCTTCCCGCAGGTGTTCAAGGCCCGCGAGGTCGTGCGGCGCGGCTTCCTGTCGAACCTGCTGTTCGCCAACGTCGCCGGCATCTTCCGCTACTCGCGAGCACGTCAAGGAGATCCTCGACAAGCTGCCCGACCGCCAAGCAGGGCAAGGTCACGACGGGCAGCCCATCGAGATCCCGACCCGCCGCCCGTCACCGACGCGGACGGCAACGTCCAGGTCGACGTCGAGACCGTCATCAACCCGAAGGTCGCCGAGCTCGGCAAGCCGGTCTGGTCGCGTCGAGGACATCCCGACCGCTCGAGCCCGAGCACACCGGCGAGCACGGCGGCGACGCAGATCGCCGAGGCCGTCACCGAGCAGGCCCGCGACCAAGCGCGAGGAGCTCAAGGAGGCCTACGGGCTCACCGCCGAAGCAGGTCGAGCGCGACGAGAAGGCGCACCGAGCAGGCGTGAAGGCCGAGGTCGAGCGCGCCTACGCCGAGCACAAGATCGCCCAGCAGCACCTCGACGACGAAGCTGAGGAAGCGGCCACCGAGGCCGAGGCGCGAGGCCGTCGAGGCCAAGCGGGCCGAGGCAGACCAGGCGTTCCAGGACGAACATCCTCGCCATCGTCGAGGAGACGATGGACGAGATCGTCCCCGAGGTCGTCACGCGCGAGGAGACCAAGAAGGAGCAGAAGCGCGCCGAACCAGACGATGGACGACGCCCGCTACCACCTGCGCGGCTTCGCCCGCACCATCCCGATGTTCCTCATGGCCTACGGCGACCGCGACATCCGCTCGCCAACTTCGACGACTACACCCCCGACGACGTGTTCGAGGAGATCACCGGCATCACCGAGGCCGAGTTCCGCATCCTGCGCGACGGCCAGGAGGTCACCGAGGACGACGGCACCGTCACGAAGATCCCGGGCCTGTTCGACGAGGCCGTCTTCGACCAGGCCATCCAGGAGTTCCTGGACAAGAAGGAAGAGCTCGCCGACTACTTCGACGACGCGCTGACCGAGGACATCTTCGCCTACATCCCGCAGCAGAAGACCTCGCTGGTGTTCACGCCGAAGCCGGTCGTGAAGATGATGGTCGACACGCTCGAGGCCGAGAACCCCGGCATCTTCACCGACCCGACAAGACCTTCGCCGACCTGTTCTCGACCGCCGGGCTGTTCCTGATGGAACTCGTCCGCCGGCTCGACACGGGCCTCGCCGACGTCGATCCCCGACCAGGACGAGCGGCTGCGGCACATCCTGACCTCGCAGATCTTCGAGATGAGCCACAACGAGATCCTGCACCGCATCACCATCGAGGCCGTCTCCGGCGGCGTCCCGAGCGCAAGGCCTGGATCGAGGACTCCGGGCACTTCCGGGTCGGCAACCTCGCCGGCATGACCCCCGACGAACGCCAGCAAGACCATCGCCGAGATGCTGCGGAGACGACTGACATGACCAAGAAGTTCGACGTCGTCATCGGCAACCCGCCCTACCAGGAGGAGGCCCAGGGCGAGGGCACCCGCGACACGCCGATCTACCACCAGTTCATGGACGCGGCGTACGAGGTCGGCACCAAGGCCGTGCTCATCACGCCGGCGCGCTTCCTGTTCAACGCAGGTTTCACGCCCAAGGCGTGGAACGAGAAGATGCTGGCCGACGAGCACCTGACGGTGGCGCATCTACGAGTCCGACTCAAACCGCCTGTTTCCGGGCCTACGGACCCCATCAAGGGCGGCATCGCCGTCACCTACCGCGACTCGGAGCGCAAGCTCGGCCCCATCGGATTCGTTCACCGAGCACCCCGAACTCAACACGATCCTGCACAAGGTGCGGGAGTCGCGGAACGGCCTTCATCGAGACGCTCGGCATCACGAGCTCGACGCTCATACCGCTACACGCGACAAGATGCACGAGGACCATCCTGAGGCGCTCGCGCTGATGTCCGAGCGGCAACGCAGTCCTGGTCAACACGAACGCCTTCGAGCAGCTCTCGTTCCTCTTCCACGAGACACGGCCTGCCGACGAGCACGAGTACGTTCAGGTCCTCGGCGTGATCAAGAACAAGCGCGCCGCCCGCTGGATTCGCAGCGACTACATCACCGGCCCCGAGAGCTTCGACAAGTACAAGGTCGCGGTCCCGGCGGCGAACGGGTCGGGGTCGACAACTGACTTCTTTGGCGTCGCGTTGAACAACCCGACGGTGCTCGAGCCAGGGGTCGCGGTCACACAGACGTTCATCACCATCGGCTCGTTCGACACCGAGGCCGAGGCGCAGGCGTGCCTGAAGTACGTCAAGTCGAAGTTCGCCCGGGCGATGCTCGGCGTCCTGAAGGTCACGCAGCACAACCCGCGAAGCACCTGGAAGTATCGTCCCGACACAGGACTTCACGACCGCCTCGGACATCGACTGGACCAAGTCGATCCCCGAGATCGACGCCCAGCTCTACGCCAAGTACGGACTCGACGCCGACGAGATCGCCTTCATCGAGGCCAAGGTCAAGCCGATGGACTAGCAGCTGGAGCGGGATTCGACACCCCATGTGATGTTCTCGGAGCAGCGCGTCGCCGCGCGTCCGTCTCGTTCCGCCGCCCTGAGTGGCGCTCAGGCGTACGGCAGGTCGGTGCCGGGTCGGGCATCATGGAGAGGCCTGCTTGCCTGAGCGGGACGTGGAACGGCCCGGGTTTACCCGGGGCCGTTCGTGTCACTGAGCGACGATCTACAGGCCGAGCTGCTGGCGAATCACAGCCGCCATGGCCTTACGTGTCTGGAACGACATGCGGAGGCCGAGGCCGTTCTTGCCAGGCGCCAGAACACCCTCGGTGACCCAGATGGGGTTGTCGTACGAGAAGAAGTCGACGACACGCGGCTCGCCGCCGCCGTCGAGCACGGGGTTGCCGTCCGTGTCCGTCAGCTGGACTGCGCCGTTGAGCTTCGCCAACACGCTGAGGTCCGTCCCGGGGTAGATCGCCGAGAAGACGGAGATGATGCCGTGGACCGAGACGGCACTGCCGGCGAGGGACTGCTGGCGGTACTCCTGGCGAGTCCTGAGCGGAACGTAGCCGAACTCCGGGCGCACGGTGACGAGCTCGTCCCAGGCCATCACCAGCCAGTCAACCTGGACGGCGAGCTCAGCGTCCCTGGGGTCAAACGGGGTGTGGGTCCAGCCCTTCTCGACGGCCAGGCTGACGGTGTTGAAGGAGGTGAGCTTGGGGGAGTTCTTCGAGACTGTGTTGGAGAAGATCTCGATGTTCTTCGCGCCGAGGTGGGTCGAGGTGTCGACCAGGGCGCGCGCGACCATCTGAGCCGGTCCCTCCTGGTGGCGGTACTTCGCGGCGGTCGCATTGACGGGGTCGCCCTCCTGGTTGAAGGCATGGGCGACGGTCGCGGCCTGGTCATCGTTGGCGATCCAGACCCGGACGGAGGTGCGCCGGTTGTTCACGGAGTCGGGCGACGCCTGCGCGGCCTTGTATGCGGCCTTGAGCCGCGAGAGCGAGTCGACGCCGGTGTCGAACTGGGCGCCCGGCAGCATGACCAGGTCAACCTCCTGCACGTACTTGAGGTCGTCGATCTCGAGCTCGTTGCCGTCGCGGTCGAGGAGCATGGCCTTCCCGTCGTGGATGTGCTTGGGGTCTAGGCGGATGGAGAGGTTGCCCAGGACTGCGGAGCCCCGGACTTCGGGGTCGCGCTGGTCCTCGGGAAGGGTCTCGTTGATGAGCTGGCGGGCCCAGCGGTCGGTCTTGGCCCTCTGCTTACCAGGCTTGATCTCCATAGTGCCCTCGCGGAGCACCGTGCTGCCGTCACGCTTGCGCGAAACCAGCGTGTGCTCGGGCCGGATGTTGGCCACCGGAGCGATGGCGGCGTCAGCCAGGGGACCCTCCCCGGACGGGAAGGCCGCGATGACCTGGCCAAGCGGGACGACCGCCTCAAGGTGCTGGCCGCCGGCGTCGTCGACGACACGGAGGCTAGTGAACTGGATACGGGGGTCGAGACCTTCAGCGGCCTCGTCGAACTGGAACGTGCTCATGGTGTGAGCTCCTAACCGATGGGCCGGATTTGATGGATGCCTGAGCGAGACGTGCGGAGCGGCCCGTGCCTCCGTCGCTGCCTACGTATTTGTATCACACCCGACGTGCTAGCTTCAAATGTTACGTAACACACGTGCATACTGAGTCCAGGCCGCCGGATAGGGCAGCCTTGACACGCTCTCTTCGCACGACGGCAGTGCTGATCGCACACGCCAAACATCAAAAATGGGGAACGGCCAAAAGAACGTCCCCCTGTTCGCGGACTGCCAGCGACCGCATTCAAGGCGCTGGCGCGATGGGCGGAAGATCTACCCCTCGTGACCGCCCGCTGCGCCGTGGTCTACCAAGTGGGGACCGATCTGCACCTCGTTGTGCACGACGTCAACCGAGCGTGAACCCTCCGCCTCTAGGTGGCGCACTCGAAAGCAGCAGCGTACGACGTCACCTGGGCCCAGTCTCCCTACGGCTGGGCAACTGGGGTGCGGAGACCTACCGGTCCGCGAGGATGATCAGCGACACAGCGCCACGCGCTGGTGGGACGCCCGGCGGCATCGGTTCGACTTCGATCGTGGCCGGATCCGCCCCCGGTAGGGAGCCCGCGAGCGAGTACGCGTACGCCGGCTGCCACGCGCCGGCCAGCACCGGCGGCATGCGGAACCGAGCGTGGACCGTGACCGGGTCGCCAGTATCGACAAGGATCTCGCAGCGCACGGCCGACGCGAGCGTGCCCCGTACGGCCTCGCCCGGACGATCCAGCGCCTTGCGGTAAAGCGCGGCGATGGCGCCCTCGAGCTTCTCGTAGGTGTCAGCGTTCCTGCGGTCGTCGGCGAGGTCACTGTAGTCAGCGACCGACGGCATCAGCTGGTTGGTGCCGCCCTGCTCCCGGGTCTCGGCCCGGTTCGCGCGGTCCTCCAGTGCCGTCAGGTCGTGATTCGCCGTGAAACCCAACATCCACACCACGCCGTGCCCCTGGTCGTGCCAGGTGAGTGCGCGCTGCCCGTCCCGTCCGTCCAGCTTGTAGATGTCGTTGCGGTGGACCTTCGAGAACGGGTCCTCGGTGCCGTTGGGGTCGAGGGTTCTCATCTTGACGAACTTGCCCACGATGTCCGGGTAGGTGCTCTTTTCGGGCGACGTCATCGCAACTTCCGCCCGGCGCTCCGGAGGCTTCGAGGTCGTCGAGGGCGCGACGGGTAACTCGTAGTTCGTACTCGTGTTCCAGCGGATCAGGCCACGCGTCGTCCTCTTCGCTCACTCAGCGGGGCTCTCGACGGCCGCATCTGCGGCCTCACGTGCCCAGGCACGCTGCGCGCGGGCCATCACCGCATCGAAGGCCGCATGGTCCCCGCGGCGACGAGCCGCCCCGGCCTCGGCCAGCTCCTGCGGGGTTGGAGCAACGTCAAGGTCGATCCCCTCGTCGCGCAGCCGGTTGCGCTCCAACTGAGCAGCAGCCCGGTTCTTCTCCGCTTGGGTCTTGCGCTCATCGCGCAGCCGAAGCACGTCGTCCCGCTTGAACCGGTGCCGCGAGTTAACCTTGTGGTCAGCGAGCAAGCCCTCAGCGGCCCACCGCACCACTGTCGGCCGGGAAACCCCCAGAAGCGCGGCCGCACTTTCTGGGGAGATGAAGCTTGCATCCTTCTTCCGGTCAGCAAGAAGCTTCTCCACGGCCTTGAGGTCGACGTCTGAAGCTGCCAACAGTTTGTACACCAGCTTCGCCCCATGGTCCGTAAGCGCCACTTCAACGTCCGCAGCGCGCACCACAGCGCGAGTGCCCGGTGAGGCTACAGCTGTGCTGAAGCCGGAGATTGGTGCGCCACCGGCGACCAACGGGCTCCGGCGAGTGGAACGGGTACTCATGTGGTTATAGTAGCTCTCAAAGTGAAATAACTGAACATGACGGTGCGGGAAGGCCTCGTGAAGACAACAAGTCCCGTCGGTACGGAAACTCGAACGAGCGCCAGGTCCGGCCACAACGTTCGCTGGCGCCAGCCCCTAGTTTGGGCCGTTCGAACGCCCATAATGCAGGGACGGGTCGTGCTCAGACCGTGTTGGCGCGTTGCTATTTCCCGCACTCTCCGGCTTCTGCGGTGGCAGGCTGTCCAGCATGGGACTGTTTCGACGCAAGCAGGCTGGTGGGAAGAATGAGACTTGGCCGTCCTTGGATGTTGGTCGAGGACTGGCAGGCGCGACTCAGTGTCTACAGAAGGCAGGGCCGGGCTGACGCCGAGATACGCGGGATCGGTGACCCATTTGGAGAAGCGCGGTCCTCACATGCCGCGCACTCGAGCCGAGAGCGCCGCCCGTGTGCGGGCCGTCGGGTTGGTTGCCAGGGCGGAGTACATGGGCACGGAAACCGAGGTGCGTGCGCTGGCGCCCAGAATG
The DNA here is from genome assembly GCA_963790145.1 of uncultured Actinomycetota bacterium. Taxonomy (GTDB): domain Bacteria; phylum Actinomycetota; class Actinomycetes; order Propionibacteriales; family Nocardioidaceae; genus Aeromicrobium. Next base: position 214,732 of record CAWBNN010000002.1, read on the forward strand.
CACGGACTGCCCGACGCTCGCTTGAAGCCTGAGCGCGACAGGTTGCTCGTCGTCACCCCGCTCCTCTGGGTCAACCCGAGGTCCCGTACCGCCTACCGTGCGGGACTCCATTCGTTCGTTCTGGCGGGCACGTCGTACCACGAAGCTGCGGTCAAGACAGGCCGGTTCACCCCTGGGTCTCTGGTCCGCGAGCCGGAGAACTTCCACGACTCCAACGCGATACCGTCTACGCCGACAACGGCCGGTCAGCCGCGGGGTACGTGCCGAAGGGTCAGGCGCGCCGCCTCGCGTCTCTGCTCGATGGCGGATCCGACTTGGTGGCCATCGCAGTGCGCGGCTCGGCCGCAGGGTCCGTCGGCAATGCTCCGCAAGTGCTCGTATGCGAACGCGAGCTCTAGCTTCCATCGCTGACCGCCCTGCGAAACGTCAGGCCTGCCAATTGGGTGATGCTTCCCGCCGGTCAGAAACTAGGACTCGCGGTGGAGACGCATCCGGTCCGACACCGCCGGTCTGGGACGCGGGTGCGTTCTGAAGCAGCCAAGCGGCAACTTTTGCCATCACATCATGGGGCCGCGGCGCGCTGGAATGAACCCGTAGCTGAAGCAGCTGCGGGTGCTCTATGTCGCGAGGAACGGGAGGGGTTCCTCGCGTAACCGCACCACACGGTGTCCGGCGGCGAGTAGGTCACGTGTCTTGCGGTCGTCAACGAGCAGTTTGGCTTCGGATCAGGTGCCAGTACGCGCCGTCGTACTCCACGACGATCGACGCCGGCCCCGACGTGACGAAGATGTCAGCTGTCCACCTGTCACGGCTGTTGAACTCGTCTGAGGTCAGCGTGACGCCAGAGCGCGCGTCGCCGAACACCTCGAGCGCGGCTTCGTGGTAGAGAAGCTCGATCCGGGATTTGCCAGTCTCACGGCACTCAGGGCAGCCGGCGCCTACCCGCCTGGTGCTCAACGGAGACGTCCAGACGTGCGCGGTGTTGTTCGCACAGACCCATGACGGCGTGAACAGGAGAGTCGCGTTCGGGCGCACGTGCCAAGGGGACACCGAATTGTCGGGGGCCCACTCCGCGGCCAGGCCAGGGTCCACCCAGGCGAGCGAGCCGAGGATGGATTTGCAGGCCGGACAGCGCAGCCGCGCGTACTTGTCCCTGTCGAGCGGGGATGACTCCCACTCGTGGCCACAGCACTCGCTGAACCACCACACAACACGTTTCGAGTCCCACGCCAGGTCAGAGGGTGTCGTGGACCCGTTGCGAGTCGGGTGCCACTGGGCGACAAGCTCGGGTTGGTAGTCGGCGAGCACCTTTCGGTTCTGCCTGGTCTCAGCTGAACGGCAGTGCTGACAGCCGCTTCCGCAGGTATGTGAGCGGGGCGACCCTGGGGTGGTGGCCCTCCGCGCAGCGGAACCGTCGCATCCATGAGTCGATCACCATGACCGTGCTGGGGTCATCATCGTCATCCCACGCGGCCGCTAGCTCAGGGACATCCGCCACCGGGGTGCGTGAGTACCGCTCCCGGTCGAGCGCCCACTGCGCATCGCGTCGCTCCTGACAGACCGGGCAGGAAGGGTACTTCATGTCTACCGGCCTGGCTGTGAACCGGTGGCCGCACTCAGGGCAGCGCCACGCCACTTCCTTGCGACCGCCGACCTTGGTCTTCGCCAACACCTCTACGTCGTTTGCGTCGTGGTCCCACCACGCGAGCGCCGGCGTCTCGGAGTCTGCAAGCAGGTTCGACGTCGTGCGGTCAGTGGGATGCCTCGCTCGCACGTTCTGCCGACGGAGCACGCAAAGCCGATGTCCCGTACGGACTTGACGCTGATGCGCGTGCAGTTCACACACCGGGCCACCACGAAGTCGTCCGGCGCCAGCGGTCCCGGCACGGGTGCGGTGGGCACGAAACCAGGACTCGGTCAGGCCCTCGATGATGGCCTCAAGCGGGAGCGGGGCCTGCACGTAGCCCTTTCCCCTCCACAGTTGAGCCGAGCTGGTCAGCTGACAGGCTCGGCAGGAGTCCCGGTTCTGGTCGATGAACCCGAGCAGGTGCTCGAACCGGTAGTGCGCCTGCGTTTCGCAGGTCAGGCACCGTGTCAGCCACCACGCCTTTGCCTTGCCCGGGAACGGCTCCGCCGCGCGCAGTCCTGTTTTCGCGAGTAGGTCGGACAAGCACGACAAGCACCATGCCGGCTTGGATGTCGTCTTGTACGCAGCGTGGTTCTCACATCCGTCCGTTGAACAGATCTGCGTGACAGGGGTCGCCATCTCTCCCTCATAGCTCGAGCGCCGTAGGGGTACGGCGTCAACCCAGTCTGTCAGTCGGCACGGACCAAGAACCTTGATCAGGGCCTGCCGGGGTCACAAACCTCGCGAGGCGGCGACACTTTTGGACGAGAGTGTGCCTACTGTCGCCACTCCCGCGCTACCTGACGCGCGAACTGCTCAAGCAGCGCCACGTCGTGACTGCTCCGCGCCGCGTCCAGAGGAGTCCGCCCGCCAAGTTCTGGAACAGGTGCCCTAACGTCAGCCCAGAGTGGCCATTGAGATCAGGGGAGCAGCGATGAGTGACCCAGCGGCTACTTGAGCACCCGGCTGTCCGCCTGCGCGAGGAGGTCTCCGGGGATCCGTCAGCTGAAGCGCCGGTTCGGGCGTTAGATGAAGTGTCTGTGCAGACGCCAGCCCGGCTTGACGTCCTTCGCCATCTTGGCCAGCAGCACCTTCTTCGTCTTGCTGGACTGGGTCCGATCGAAGGGCTGCCCCAGGTTCATGTCCCTTCGGCGTCGAGGCGAGCGGTTCGACCATTCCTCGGACATCTGGACGCCGGCTTCGCGGCACCGTCGGCAACGTATGCCGCGTAGGCCTAGAAGACATCCCTGGGGGCGTGGAGCTCGACCAGGACGAGGTGAGCGTCGATGCGGCCTTGGATTTCCGACAGATCCTTTGACAACGCGAACCGTTGGTCGGCGTCGTTGTGGCAGCGCGCAACCCGGTACGGGCCCTCGAGGTCGTCCGAGACCGCACGTATCGCCTCGGCGTAGACACCCTTGCGGGTGTCCAGACGCGCGCGAGCTGAGCTTGCCAGCAGACCCAGAAGGACGAATACGCCAGCGATGACGCCAGCGACGAGTGCGCCAAAGACGCCCAGTCGAAGCTTCCGAGGCCGGACGGGTCCGGGTGGCGTCCGCTCATGAGGCCCGGTCTCGTCGCAACTTCCGCTTCCGACGTGCCCCGCGGGCCGAGCCGGGCAGCCCGTGTGGCGCTTCGGCGGAGAGCCACCTCGAGTCGCGCTCGTCGGCGCCGTCTGCCTCCATGCCGCCTCGCACAGCAGGTGGTTGGCGGTCAAACGCAGGAGCATCGCCAAGCCGTCTGTGTGGAGCCACCGCTTCTCAGGTGGGTCAGGCGGAAACCACATGCAGAGTGAGTCGTCGGGCATGCGGTGCTTGGATTTCGCTCCGGGGTCAGCGAAGTACCGCGGGTAGTCGAGCGCCGGCAGCCCGAAGGTGTTGTAGTACGGCTTCTCCCAGAACTGGACCTCCACGGGGACGCGTCGGCCCAGCCCTCGAACCCGAAGACCTCGGTGCCTGTAGACGAGCTTGAGCGACCGTTCGCGCGGGGGCACCGACCCCGACAGCTCGAGCGTGATGTCGCCGGGGTGCTCGCGCCTGGCCTCGCTGTCCATCAGAATCTGCCACCAGGCCTGCATGGCAACCCAGGACCATCCGGATCGCGGTGCGCATCCCGTTCAATGGGTCCGCGCTCCTCAAGGGCGCCACGACTGGGTCGGCTTCGTGTCCTCGACGACACTCAGCGCAGCCGCCCCACCGACTCCGGCCGTCAGCCGGCGTGTCTCCTCGGCGAGCAACGGCCCCTGCGGCGCGCTCGGAAGCATGTCCTCGTCGTTGAACATGTCAGCCAGCTCCTGCCACGCCAGCATCGGGTACCCCTCGTCCTCGAACCGGCGGGCCGCGACCAGGTGGCGGCTCGCCACGCGTAGACGGTTCAGCACCACAGAGGTGGTCTCGTTGAGACCGATGGGCTTCTCAACCACACCCGCAGGGTCTTCGGTGAGGCCCTTGCTCAGTTCGTCGGTGGCGTACGTGAACCAGGTCTGGAGCGCGTCCATCATTGGCACCGATTTCGTCAGGCATCCAAGGCCGAGCGCCTTGATGTTCCACGAGCACATCGGCTTGCCGTTGGTACGGCACCAGTGCTTGAGCAGGCGCACAGCGTGCGTGTAGGTACCCTTGCTCGCCTTGTTCGCGGCCAGCACCATCGCAGTGTGCTTCTGCGGGTGTGCCCGGTCCCACGTGCCCTGGATGGCGTTCGGGATGTAGACGCCGTCGCCGGTCAGGTTGTCCAGGGTGACCAGCACATCGGCGGTGAAGTCCTTCGCGTTGGCAGTGACTGGGTCCCCGAACTGGATCCAGACGGCGCGGCGCTGGCCCTCAACGGTGACGACGAGGTTCTGGTACTCGTCGCGCAACACCTCGCGGATGGCGTCGGCGGCTCGGTCCATGAGGTCGCGTGGACCCTTCTTGCCGGGGCCGTACGTGTCCTCGGCGCCGAAGACCACAACCCCGACATCCACGTCGGTCAGCGGGTTGAGCGCATCGCCATGAGCGACGCTCCCGTTGACGTAGGTCTCGGAGCCGGGGAACTCGCCCTTGAGGACGGCGAGGATCTTGTCACGCCGTTCCCGGGCCTCCGTGAGTTCTTCAGACGCGACCTGGACGCGCTTGCGGGCGTCCTCGAGGATCGCCTCGAGACTGGGGTTGACCTGTTCGTTTGCGATGCTGCTCATCGTTGTTGCCTCCAGTACTTGCCAAGCGGCACGTATGGATGGTGTGATGCGGCTGAGACACCGATGCGGACACCATCTGTCCGTGCCACGCGACCCCGCCCTGCAAGGCGGGGTTTCGTGTTTTCCGACCTACCCAGGTGGGCGGCCGACCTTCGAGCGCGTGACCTGCCTGCGCCCAAGAACGGGCGCGGGCCGGGCTCTCCGCGAAGGAAAGCCCGGGCCGGGACGAGGGGTTGCGAGTTCTCATTATCACTTCGACTATCACTTCCGAGACGATAATGATGGTGTTTGTCAATCACGCTACTTGTTGACATCGGATGTAACTCCCGCTGACAAAATGGTGTAACTCGTCATCAGCTGCAGCCGCTGGTGCTGCCGCAGCCTTCGCAGACGTGGCAGGAGCCGGCGGGGCGCATCTTGGTGCCGCAGGTCATGCAGAGCGGCGAGTCGACCGCGGAGCCGGTGAGGGTCTCCAGGAGCTCGGCGCTCGTGTGGGCGGTTGCCGGGGCGGGCTTGGAGGCCGAGGCCTCGTGGCTGTCGCCGGAGACGCTGTGGGTCTCCCCTGCCTTGGCTGCCTTGGTCTCGATACGCTCCTCGTTCCTCGGAGCTACTCGACCGGCGGTGGTCGCCTCGGATGCTGAACCAGCGTTGGATGTGGTCTCGATACCCTCGCTCGTTCCGCCCCCGCTCGCAGAGCTCGCGGGAGGTGCCCCCAGCTCGGACTCGACCACCGGGGTGTCGATCAGCTCGGCGGCGGTGGTGCCTCCGGTGTTGATCGGCTCGTAGCGAACCCGTGTCGAGGTAGCGCTGGCGCTCTTCGGCCGAGTGGATGCCGAGGGCTGAGCGGGTCTCGAAGTCCAGGTAGTCCAGGGCCAGGCGACGGAACGTGTAGTCCATGATCGACTGGCTCATGCGGACGTCCGGGTCGTCGGTCAGACCGGCCGGCTCGAACTTCATGTTGGTGAACTTCTGACGAACGTCTCCAGCGGCACGCCGTACTGCAGCGAGATGCTGATGGCGATCGAGAAGGCGTCCATCATGCCGGCGAGGGTCGAGCCCTGCTTGCCGAGCTTCATGAAGATCTCGCCGAGCGAGCCGTCGGGGTGAGCGCCGGAGGTCATGTAGCCCTCGGCACCACCGACGGAGAACGACGTCGTGATCGACTGGCGCGACTTCGGCAGGCGACGACGGATCGGCTTCTCGACGATGACTTCCTTGACCTCGACCTTGGTCGAGCCCGACTCCTTGGCGCCCTTGCCGTCGGACAGCGGCTGGCCGACCTTGCAGTTGTCGCGGTAGACCGCGAGCGCCTTGAGGCCGAGCTTCCAGCCCTGGAAGTAGACGTCCTCGATCTCCTCGACCGTGGCCGACTCCGGCAGGTTGACCGTCTTGGAGATCGCGCCGGACAGGAACGGCTGGCAGGCAGCCATCATCAGCACGTGGCCCATCGGCTTGATGGAGCGCTGACCCATCGCGGTGTCGAAGACCTCGTAGTGCTCGGTCTTGAGCCCGGGCGCGTCGACGACGTGACCGTTCTCGGCGATGAACTCGACGATCGCCTCGATCGTCTCGCCGGTGTAGCCGAGCTTCTTGAGCGCCGCCGGGATCGTCTGGTTGACGATCTGCATCGAGCCGCCACCGACGAGCTTCTTGAACTTGACCAGCGAGAAGTCCGGCTCGATGCCGGTCGTGTCGCAGTCCATCATGAAGCCGATGGTGCCGGTCGGCGCGAGGACGGAGGCCTGGCTGTTGCGCCATCCGTTCTTCTGGCCGATCTCGAGGTTGAGCTTCCACTGCTTGGCAGCCTCACGGTGCACCGCGATGTCGATCGAGTGCAGCGTGCGGATCTCGTCGTTGGCGGCCTGGTGCTTGCGCATGACGCGCTCGTGCGCCGAGGCGTTCTGGGCGAAGCCGTCGTAGGGACCGACGACGCCGGCGAGCTCGGCCGAGCGACGGTAGGACGTACCGGTCATCAGCGAGGTGATCGCACCGGCGAGGGCGCGGCCACCGTCGGAGTCGTAGGCCAGGCCCGACGCCATGAGCAGCGCGCCGAGGTTGGCGAAGCCGATGCCGAGCTGGCGGTAGGCCCGCGTGGTCTCGCCGATCGCCTCGGTCGGGAAGTCCGCGAAGCAGATCGAGATGTCCATCGCGGTGATGATGAACTCGGTCGCCTTGACGAACGTCTCGGTGTCGAACGAGCCGTCGTCCTTGAGGAACTTCAGCAGGTTGAGGCTGGCGAGGTTGCACGACGAGTTGTCGAGGTGCATGTATTCCGAGCACGGGTTGGACGCCGTGATGCGGCCGGCCTCGGGCGAGGTGTGCCAGTCGTTGATCGTGCCGTCGTACTGGATGCCGGGGTCGGCGCACGCCCAGGCAGCCTGCGCGATGTCCTCCCACAGCTTGCGGGCGTCGACGGTCTCGATGATCTCGCCGTTCGTACGGGCGCGGAGCCCGAACTCGCCGCCCGGACTCGACGGCGCGCATGAACTCGTCGTTGACGCGGATCGAGTTGTTGGCGTTCTGGTACTGGACGCTGGTGATGTCGGCGCCGCCGAGGTCCATGTCGTAGCCGGCGTCGCGGAGGACGCGGATCTTGTCCTCCTCCTTGGCCTTGGTCTCGACGAACTCCTGGATGTCGGGGTGGTCGACGTCGAGCACGACCATCTTGGCCGCACGACGCGTGGCGCCACCGGACTTGATCGTGCCGGCGGACGCGTCGGCGCCGCGCATGAACGAGACCGGGCCCGAAGCGGTGCCGCCCGAGGAGCGGAGCAGCTCCTTGGACGAGCGGATGCGGCTCAGGTTGAGGCCGGCACCGGAGCCACCCTTGAAGATCAGGCCCTCTTCCTTGTACCAGTTGAGGATCGAGTCCATCGAGTCATCCACCGCGAGGATGAAGCAGGCGCTGACCTGCTGCGGGCTCGACGTGCCGACGTTGAACCACACCGGGCTGTTGAAGCTGAAGACCTGGTGCAGGAGCATGTGCGTCAGCTCGTGCTCGAAGATCGTCGCGTCCTCTTCGGTGGCGAAGTAGCCGTGGTCGCGGCCGGCCTGCGTGTAGGTCAGGACGACGCGGTCGAGGAGCTGCTTGAGGCCGGTCTCACGATCGGGGGCGCCGACGGCTCCGCGGAAGTACTTGGTCGTGACGATCGTGGAGGCGTTGACGCTCCAGAAGTCGGGGAACTCCACACCGCGCTGCTCGAAGACGTTCTCGCCGGTCTTCCAGTTGGTCTGCACGACGTCGCGTCGTTCCCAGGTGACGGCGTCGTACGGGTGCACCCCCTCGGTCGTGTAGACGCGCTGGATCTTGAGGGCGGCGTTGCCCTTCTTGCCAGCAGTCTTGCGCGAGGACCCCGAGGGTCCGCTGACCGTTTCCGTCATGAGAGTGCTCCTATTTTCGCGGTGATAGTGATGGTGTTGCTTGCGCCTCGGGGGTC
>CAWBNN010000003.1:0-1048227 GCA_963790145.1 uncultured Actinomycetota bacterium
ATCGTCGCGGCCGTCATCGCGATCGCCGTCGTCGCCGGATTCCTGATCTTCGGCGGAGGCGACAGCGACGCCAAGGGCAAGACCATCAAGGTCGGCGTCGTCGGCGCCGCAGATCCCTACTGGGACACGTACAAGCAGGAGGCCGAGGACGCCGGCATCAACATCAAGCTGGTCAACTTCACGGCGTACACCCAGCCCAACCCGGCGCTCGCCGAGGGCGAGGTGGACATCAACCAGTTCCAGCACATCGTGTTCCTCGCCGACTACAACGTCGCCAACAAGAAGAACCTCACGCCGATCGGCGCCACCGCGATCTATCCGCTCGGGCTGTACTCCGAGAAGTACGACTCGGTCGACCAGATCGAGGCAGGCGAGACCGTCGCGGTCCCCAACGACGTCAGCAACCAGGCCCGCGGCCTGCTCGTGCTGCAGTCGGCCGGGCTGATCACGCTCAAGGACGGCGGCACGATCTTCTCCGACCTCAGCGACATCGACACGAAGGCCTCCAAGGTCAAGGTCAAGGCGCTCGATGCGGCACTGACGGCGAGCTCGCTCAAGGACCTCGCCGCGGCGATCATCAACAACGACTTCGTCGAGAAGGCCGGTCTGAAGTTCTCCGACGCCATCGCGCAGGACGACCCCAAGGACCCCAACGCCCTGCCGTACGTCAACGTGTTCGCCGTGCGACCTGAGGACAAGGACAACAAGACGTACCAGAAGCTCGTCGCGATCTTCCAGGACAGCAAGCCGGTCATCGACGGCCTCAAGGAGGTCTCGGGCGACACCGCCGTCCCGGTCAAGACCCCCGTCGCCGACCTCGTCACCTCGCTCAAGAAGGTCGAGGCGGACACCGCCGCCAACAAGAAGTAGTACCCATCTCGGGTGTGCTGGTCCGGCCGCGGGCGATCCTCGTGGCCGGCCCGCACGCCTGTCAGGAAGGAACGCCATGGCTCTCGTCGAGCTGCGCGACGTCTCGAAGGTCTTTCCGTCGAGCCGTCGCGGTGCACCACCGGTCCACGCTGTCGCCAGCGTCGACCTCGACATCCACGCCGGCGAGATCGTCGGCATCGTCGGCTACTCCGGCGCGGGCAAGTCGACCCTCGTACGCCTGATCAATGCCCTCGAGCCGGTCACGTCGGGCACCATCACGGTCGACGGCACCGAGATCACGTCGCTCAAGGAACGCGAGCAGCAGAAGGTACGGCTGGGGATCGGCATGATCTTCCAGCAGTTCAACCTGTTCACGTCGCGCACGGTCTACGGCAACATCGCCTATCCGCTGCAGGTTGCCGGGGTCCCGCGCAGCCAGCAGCATGAACGCATCGTCGAGCTGCTGACGTTCGTCGGCCTCGCCGACAAGGCGCACTCGTACCCCGAGCAGCTGTCCGGCGGGCAGAAGCAGCGCGTCGGCATCGCCCGGGCGCTCGCCACCTCGCCGCGCATCCTGCTCGCCGACGAGGCGACCAGTGCCCTCGACCCGGAGACGACCCACGAGGTGCTCGGCCTGCTCAAGCGGGTCAACGAGGAGCTCGGCATCACGATCGTGGTCATCACGCACGAGATGGAGGTCATCAAGGCAATCGCCCACAAGGTCGTGGTGATGGAGCAGGGTCGCGTCGTCGAGCAGGGCCCGGTGTTCGACATCTTCGCCAGTCCGACCGAGGCAGCCACGCGTCGCTTCGTCTCGACGCTGGTCGACGACGTGCCGACGGGTCGTACGCTCGAGGGCCTGCGTGAGCGGCACAGCGGCCGGCTCATCACGGTGTCGTTCCGGGACAGCTCGGTGTCCCAGTCGCAGGTGTTCGCGGAGATCATCACCCGCGGAGTCGAGTTCGAGCTGGTCTACGGCGGCATCGAGGACATCCAGGGCGAGACGTTCGGTCACCTGACCCTCGCCCTGCGCGGCGACTCGGCAGCGATCGACGAAGCGGTTGCGGCCGTGCAAGGACGCGTCGAGACGGCGGAGGTGGCCTGATGGATCGCCTCCAGGAGCTGCAGTCGCTGTTCTGGCAGTCGACGTGGGAGACCCTCTACATCGTTGGCTTCGCCCTCGTGCTGGGCGGGCTCGGCGGCCTGCTGCTCGGGGTCTCGCTCTACGTCACCCGGCGCGGCGGGCTCCTCGCCAACGCGCCGGTGTCGTTCGTGCTCAACCTGATCGTCAACTTCTTCCGGCCGATCCCGTTCATCATCTTCATCGCCGCGGCGCAGCCGGCGGCACGGGCCGTGGTCGGCATCGGCATCGGCAACAGGGCGATCATCTTCGCGTTGGTCGTCGCGGCGTCGTTCGGCATCAGCCGCATCGTCGAGCAGAACCTCGTGAGTGTGCCGACCGGCGTGCTCGAGGCGGCCCGCGCGATGGGCGCCGGCCGCTTCCGGATCATCCGTACGGTCCTGATCCCCGAGGCGTTGGGACCCCTGATCCTGGGCTACACCTTCGCCTTCGTCGCGATCGTCGACATGTCTGCCGTGGCGGGTGTCATCGGCGGTGGCGGGCTCGGCAACTTCGCGATCGTCTACGGCTACACGCAGTACAACCCAACCGTCACCTGGGCGGCCGTCCTGCTGATCGTGGTCATCGTGCAGCTCGGCCAGTTCGCCGGCAACGCGCTGGCCCGCAGGGCCCTGCGCCGCTGACCGCGCCACTCGCGGTCAGCTGGTGGTGAGGATGACGAGCTGCTGCGTCGCCCGGGTCATCGCGACATAACGGTCGACGGCTCCCTCGATGCCGGTGCCGAACTCCTCGGGGTCGACCAGGATGACGAGGTCGAACTCCAGCCCCTTCGACAGCTCCGGCGTCAGCGACCGGACGCGGGACGTCCCCTCGAACGACGGGTCGCCGATGACGCAGGCGATGCCCTCGGCATGCGCGGCGAGCCACGGGTCGAGGATCGAGTCCAGCTCAGACGCAGCGGCGTACGCCACGGGCACGCCGCTGCTGCGGATCGAGGTCGGCACGTTGGCGTCGGGCAGGGCCGCACGAATGACCGGCTCGGCCTCCGCCATGACCTCCTCGGGGGTGCGGTAGTTGATGTTCAGGCTCACGAGGTTGATGTGGTCGAGCCCGACCCGCTCGAGCCGTTCCTGCCACGACTCGGTGAATCCATGCCTCGCCTGCGCGCGGTCACCGACGATCGTGAAGCTCCGCGACGGGCAGCGCAGCAGGAGCATCTGCCATTCCGCGTCCGTCAGCTCCTGGGCCTCGTCCACGACGATGTGGGCGAACGGCCCGGCCAACAGGTCGGGGTGGGTCTCCGCCCGCGCGTCGGTGTCGACCAGGGCAGTTCGCAGGTCCTGACCCCGCAGCATCGACATCACCGACATCTCGGAGTCGTCGGTCGCGATCAGGTCGGCGACGACATCGGCCATGCGCTCGCGCTCGGCAACGGCAGCTGCTTCCTGTCGCTGCCGGTGGCGGGACGCCGCAGGATCGCCCAGCCGCTGCAGTGCTGCGTCGAGAAGTGGCAGATCCGATGTGGTCCAGGCCTGGGCGTCGTCCCTGTGCAACATCGCGACCTCGTCACGCTCCAGCCAAGGGGCGCACATCCGGAGATAGGCCGGCACGGTCCAGAGGTCTCCGACGAGGTCGGTCGCCTCGAGCAACGGCCACGCCCGCGCGAACACCTCGCCCAGCTCCTCGTGCGCTGCCAGCGACCGGCGGATCTTGTCCGCAGTGCTCTCGTTGCTCAGCCCGTACGCATCGAAGTCGTCGCTGCCCTCCTCCCAATCGTCCCCGTCGACGTCGTCTCGCAGCTTGTCGACGAGGATGTCGAGCAGCGCGTCCCAGACCTGGTCGCGTCCCACGTTGTGCGGGGTGCCGGGTTCGGCCGCGCCGAACGCTTCGGCCCAGTCGGCGGTGCTCAGCCAGATGTCGGCCCAGTCGGTCTCGACGGTCATCGGCTTGGTGGGCGGCTCCTCGTAGAGCCGGACCGCCGGCTCGATCGCCTGCGTCATGGCCGCGGACGCCTTCAATCGAGCGACCTCGGGATCAGTCTCGGCGACTGAAGTGGCTCCTTGAGGCACGAGGTCTCGCAGCGTGCACGTCTGCACGCCCTCCTCACCGAGGCTGGGCAGGACGTCCGCGACGTAGCTCAGGTAGGGCTGGTGGGGGCCGACGAACAGCACGTCCCCCCGACGGTGGCCGAGGCGCGGGTCGGAGTAGAGCAGGTACGCAGCGCGGTGCAGCGCCACGACGGTCTTGCCCGTACCGGGACCGCCGTCGACCACGAGGGCGCCGCGGGACCCGGCGCGGATGATCGCGTCCTGGTCGCTCTGGATCGTGCCGAGCACATCCCGCATGCGCGGCGATCGGCTGCTGCCGAGGCTCGCGATGAAGGCGGACTGGTCATCCAGAGCAGCGTGGCCTTCGAGCCCGTCGGGGGTGAACACCTCGTCCCAATAGTCGCTGATCTGTCCCCTCGTCCAGCGAAATCTCCGGCGGCTGGCAAGGCCCATCGGGTTGGCGTGAGTCGCCCCGAAGAACGGCTCGGCCGCGGGGGAGCGCCAGTCGAGCAGCAACCGGCGCCCATCGCTGTCGGTCAGGCCGAGTCGCCCGACATACACCGGCTCGCCGCCATCCGTGCTCACGATACGGCCGAGGCAGAGGTCCAGCCCGAAGCGGCGCAGGGTGCCCAGCCGCGTGGTCAGGCGGTGGACCTCCATGTCCCGGTCCATCGCCTCCTGGCCCGTTCCGCCGGGAGCCTTGCGTTCGGCCTCGAGACGTTCTGACAGCTCGGCGATCGACCGTTCGAGGGTCTCTTCGATGGCCGCGAAGTGCTCCTCGTCGGTGGCGATCAGTGCGGGGTCGGCCTTGGCGGGGTGGTCGGCAAGATGGAAAGCGCTCACGCGCATGTGCGGCTCCGGTGTCCGTGGGTTGGGCTTCGGCCGGCCATTCTGGATCACCATGGGGGTCTTGCGGCAAGCCCCCACCTGCGCTATATCTTGGTGGTAGAGGGGCGGTTCGCCCCTCTTTTTGCTGCCCGGATCGCGATCCGGGCAGCTCGTGTCAGTGCGCTCGCTTGCCTGGTTTCATGGCCCGAGCAGGCGCGCCGAACATGTAGATCGACGAACGGATCGCCGAGCTCTGCCACACGTTGCGCCACCGGCCCCACTGTCGGCGGGAGTCGACACAGACCACACGCGTGTCGATCTCAGCCTCGTGCCCGAAGTGCTGGGACACGGCGGTCAGGGTCTGTTGCCAGAACGCGTCCTCCTGCTTGTGCCCGCCCATGGCCAGCCCCAGCTCGAAGATCGGGTCGCTCGCTCGCATCAGCACCTGGGCCTGGGCGACCGTGTAGGAATCGACCTCGACCGCGCTGAACGTGATCCATCCAGCGAACATGTGGCCCTCAGGAGTCATCAGGGTGAAGGACTCGTCGTCGGCATACAGCACCATGACGCCGGTCGACAGCTTCATCTTGCCCGGCAGCGTCATGTTGATCACGGCCACCTCGCCGGGCGCGATGCCGGTCAGAGGGCCGTAGAAGGAATTGCCCTTCGGCCAGAAGTCCGGGAACCGTTGCTTCCAGGTCTCGATCAGCTCGGTCGCCGACACCCGCTCGGCGGGGATGCGAACCTGATAGGTCTTCTGCCACATCTTGCCGAATCCTTGGATCGGAGAGGCGAGACGCCGGCCCTCGACGTTGAGGTTCATGGCCCCTTCTGGGACCTGTGACACGTTGAGACGCGAGACCGCCTTGGCCCAGTTGTTGGCCTTGCGGGCGGCTGCGTCCTTCTCCTCACTCATGAGCCGCCGGCGGCCGTGAGGGCCGCCGCCTCCGTGTCGTGGATCTTGACCGCTTCGTCGAGCCTGGTGAGCTCGAAGATCTGCTGGTAGTGATCCGACAGTCCGTATGCGAGCACCCCTTGGTGCTGGCGCTGCGCCCGGACCAGCAGGGTGACGAGCAAGCCGATGCCACCACTGTTCATGTAGTCGAGGGTGCTGAAGTTGAGGATGATCGACTTGGCACCGTCGGCACTGGCTCGGCCGTAGGCATCCATGAGGACTTCCTCGCTCTGGGCGGTGATGTCGCCCTTGATGTCGATCACCCGTGCAGCCTCGGAGGCGTGACGGACGTCGAAGGCCATGACTTGTTCAGGCATCAGACTTCCTTTCCGCGGTGCCGGTGGCACCGTCTTCGTCATCGGTGATTCTCATGAAGTCGGCGAGACGCGTGATCTCGAAAATCCCCCGATAGTGCTCCGAGAGCCCAAAGGCCCGTACCTCGATGTCGTTCTTGCGTGCTCGCGCCAGCAGACCGACGATCAAGGCGATGCCGGTGCTGTTGATGTAGTCCACGTCGGTGAAGTTCAAGGCGATGTCGCCGCCGCCCGCGGACGCTTCTTCGTACCCGGCGTCCAGAGCGCTCTCGGCCGACGAGTTGACGTCGCCCACCAGGTCGATCACCGCCACACCGTCGTGGTCGCGGACCGTGACCTCGAGCTCGTGCACTGTCATGACTGGCTCCTTTCCAGATGTACGACGAGCTCGAGGGTGTGCCCGCCGCCCTCGTCAGTCACCCGGGTCTCGTCGACCAGCTTCTCGATCAGGAACATGCCCCAGCCGCGAGGTTTCTGGCGGCCGGCGAGCTTGGCTTCGAGGTCGGGTGTCTCGGCGTCGGGGATGTCGGCGACGTCGCCGTGGTCGGTGACCTGGATGCGTACGTCGCTTCCCTCGAGGAGCACCCGGATCCGCACGGGACGGTCGACGCGGTACTCGTTGCCGTGCTCCATCGCGTTCATCGTGGCCTCGCCAACGGCGGTCTTCAGGTTGTCCAGGCGAGCGCCGTCCAGCCCGAGCCCGTCCACTGCAGCTGCGACCCGCTCGATGGCAGCTCGTTCGTTGCCGGCCGCGCTCTCGAGCTCGAAGTCGGCAAGGACTCGCGGGTCCTCGGTTCCGTTCGGTCCGTGGTTGTCGGCGGCGCGTTCGAGCGAGACCATCGTGATGTCGTCCTCCTGCTCGGCGCCGGGGCCGACGAACTCCTCGAGGACGGCCAGCACGTGCTGGATGAGGTTCTGGTCGGTCCGGGTGGCGGCCATGGTCTGCATGAGACGCGGGAACCCGAACATGTCGCGGTCCGGAGCGTGGGCCTCAGCAATGCCGTCGGAGTGCAGCAGCACCCGGTCGCCGGGAGCCAGTGTCATCTCCTTCTCCTCGTAGCTCATGCCGGGCATGAGGCCGAGTGGCATGCCGCGCGCCCGGAGCTCCTCCACCCCGTGGGCGGTCTTGACGTACGGCACGTCGTGCCCCGCGTTGGCAAAGCGCAGGTGCCCGGTCTGCGGATCGAGGACGCCGTACAGGCAGGTCACGAACATCTTCTCCGGCATGTCAGGAGACAGCTGCTCGTTCAGGCGCTCGAGCACCAGGCCCGGCTCGATCAGCCGTTGCGCGGAGGCGCGAAGCAGGCTGCGGGTCGCCGACATCACCAGTGCGGCCGGTACGCCCTTGTCCGTCACGTCCCCGACCACGAACCCGACTCGCCCGTCCGAGAGCGGAATCACGTCGTAGAAGTCGCCGCCCACCTCGCGTGCCGGATGGTAGTAGGCCTCGATGTGCCACCCCGGGAGGTCCGGGAGCACCTTGGGCAGGAAGTGCTGCTGGATGAGGTGGGCAACTTCGAGCTCCTGCTCGAAGCGTTGGCGCATGGCCGCCTCGGCCTCCTGCTCCCGGACGAGCTGTCCGATCCGCAGGGCCGGTGCGGCCTGGGCAGCGAGGTCGTTGAGCAGCTTGCGGTCGTCGGAGGAGTACTCCTGCTCCGAGAGCCGCGGGCCGAGGTTGAGCACGCCGATGAGCTCCCCTTGGCTGACCAGCGGCACGGCGAGCTTCACACCAGCCGCCTTGAGCTCTCTCAGCGCGGGCGAGTCGAGCTCGAGCGCCTCGATGTCCACGGCGTCGCCCTGCAGATAGGCGAGCAACGGGTCGTTCGGCGCGATGTCGACGGGCGCCGACTCGGGCGTCGCGGCATCGGCCGGGGTCTGCGCCGGCTCGACGGCTCGGGCCTCGGCGCGCCTGCGTCCGATGAATCGTCGCCTTCGCGGCGTGGTCACGGTTGTCATGATGTCTCCTGTCTACGCGTCCCGCGTCCGGAAATCGTTACGGTTCCTGCGCCGTCGGCGGGCAGCCAGAGCGTGACGTGCGCGGGCTGCATGGTTTCGGCGACGACGGAGAGCAGATCGTTCTGCAGAGCCTTCAGGTCGATCTCGTCGCGCAGCCGAGCACCGAAGTCGTCGAG
The DNA here is from genome assembly GCA_963790145.1 of uncultured Actinomycetota bacterium. Taxonomy (GTDB): domain Bacteria; phylum Actinomycetota; class Actinomycetes; order Propionibacteriales; family Nocardioidaceae; genus Aeromicrobium. The sequence continues at coordinate 8,229 of CAWBNN010000003.1, forward strand.
TGTGCGGGCGGCGTCGTACTTGCGGCGGTAGAAGCGGCGGTCGACGATGTCCTGGATCTGAGCTCGCCCTGGTCGTACGAGTGCCGCTGCCGCCAGTGTGGACGCGGCAACGGCCAGTCCCGAGCCCGAGGTGAACGAGCGGAGCACGACCTGCAACAGCAGGATGCTGCCGAGGTAGACGACAGCAAGACTGGCGGTCAACACGCCGTAGACGATCGCGCGGTTGATGACCACGTCGATGTCGAAGAGCCGGTACCGCAGGATCGCGACGCCGGCTGCGGCGGGAATGATGGAGAAGGCGATCCCGAGTGCGACGACGCGCAAGCCGTTGAGCTCGGTCGCATCGACCCAGAAGAAGCTCGCGATGTCGACTGCGATCATCAACCCGGCGATCGCGGCGGCGAAAGCCACCCATTTCAGCTGCTCACGCTCCAGACCCTGAGCGTGTCGCAGTCTGGAGCGCATTGCCGCCGCCGCGAGCACGCACCCGAGGCCCATGGCCGGCCACCCGAGCGAGGAGATGGTGTCGAACAGCGTGAAGCCGCCCTCGACTCCCCACGGGTTGGTCACCGAGAGGTACGGGTCGTCGAGCGGCCCTGGGCGCATGGCGTAGCCGAGGATCTCGCCGGCCGACCCGGCCAGCGCGATCGCGGCGGCCGGCCGCCAGCGCGGCGACGGCAGACGTCCGTCCGGGAAGAGCATCAACGCCACCGCGATGAGTCCGAAGCAGGGCGGGACGGTGAGGTTCTGGAACCATGCGGCGTGCTCGCCGCCTGGCAGACCTCGGGTTGCCCCGAAGAGGGCGCTGTCGGCGTACTGGTAGCTCAGGTCCCCGACCGCGATCGCCAGACCGATCACACAGAAGATCCAGCCGACGCGGTTGTCGGGGAGTCGATGCGAGATGAGGGCACCCACGGTGCCGAAGGCGAGTGCGGCCGACGCGAACGCCAAGCCGCCCCAGGCGCCGAGGACGAAGTCGTCGCCAGGGGTCACCTCGCCGATGCCCATGACGAGAAGGACGAGAGTTCCCACCGTGGCGACAACACACACGACCCACCCGACGAACGTCACCCGGCGCGTGGTCATCGAGCCACGTCCTGCGGACGGACCCAGACGCGGACGTGGGCAGGTCGCATGGTGCCGGCCACGACGGCGCGCAGGTCGTCGGTGAGCGTGTCGAGGTCGACCTCGTCGCGCAGCCGGGCACCGAAGGCGGCGAGTGTCTGCGTGGCGTCGTACTTGCTGCGGAAGAACCGGCGGTCGACGGCATCCTGGATGCGGGCGCGCGCCGGGAGCACCAAGGCGGCGGTGGCGAGCGTGGAGGCCGCGACGGCCAGCCCGGAGCCCTGAGTGAACCGGTCGAGGAGCAGCTGCAGGACCAGCACACTGGCCAGGTACACGCCCGCGAGCATCGCGGTCAAGGAACCGTAGACCAGCGCGCGGTTGATCACGACGTCGATGTCGTACAGCCGGTAGCGCAGCATTGCCACGGCCACAGCGGAGGCGATGATCAACAGGCCGAACAGGAGGATCGTGAAGCTGAGGTTCCCGGTTCCGGTGAACGGCTGAAGGAACGTGAGCAGGAACAGGACCGCCGCCGTCGTGACCCACTTGAGCTGTTGGCGCTCGATCCCGTGTGAGCGTCGGAATCTCAGGATCAGCGAGGCGAATGACACCAGGGTCGCGGTGAACATCAGGACAGCGCTCACGGTGCTGACCGAGTGAATCCAGCTGCCGCCGCCGAACGGGTTGTCGACCGGATAGCCCTCCAACCGTCCCGGTTTGAACGCTTCGCTGAAGCCGCTGAGGATCAGGGTGGCAATCGACCCCCAGACCACCGGACGCCAGCGAGACGTCAACGGTCGACCTGTCGGGAACAGGAGCGGGAACAACGTCAGCGCGGGAATCATCGCCGGCACCCAGGCCCACCCCAGCCAGGCGATCAGCTGAGCGGCCCGACCCGGAGTCTCGTCTCCCAGAGACAGGGCCCAGTACGCGTGGGCGCTCAGGACCAGGAGCCCCAGGGACAGGGGGATGCCGCACAGGATCCACCCCACGGCGTTCCGTGGTTGGCGCGCAGCGACGACCGCCCCGATCACGGCCAGCATGACCAGCAGGCAGGCCTCGAAAACCGCGACGGGGACGCCGCCGCCCGGGACGTTCGGCCCACTGGACGAATCCGAGGAGGCGGGATCGGTGATTGCGAGGATGAGTCGCGCTGCTGCGATGACGATCGTCGTCGAGCACAGGCCCCACGCCAACATGCGAGCGATCATCGTGAACTCTCCCGGTTGTGGACCCACAGGCTGACGTGTGTGGGCTGCATGGTCTCGGCGATGACCAAGCGGAGCTCGGTGGTGAGTGCTTCGAGCTCGACCTCGTCGCGCACACTCGCGGCGAACCGGTGCAGCGTTCGAGCGGCGTCGTACTTGCGCCGGAAGAAGCGGCGGTCGACAAGTCCTTGGACACGGGTGCGCAGGGGTCCGAAGAGTGCGACGGTGCCTAGGGTCGAGGCCGCGACTGCCAGGCCGGAGCCGCCGGTGAAGCTCTTGAGAACGACCTGCAGGAGCAGCACGCTGGCCAGATACGCCCCGGCGAGCAGCGCGGTCAGTGATCCGTAGACGAGCGCCCGGTTGATCACGACATCGATGTCGTAGAGCCGGTAACGGAGCACCGCCAGGGCCACGGCGGACGCGATGAGCAGCAGACCAGCCAACAGGATCGCGAAGCCCAGGTCGTCTTCTCCCTGCAGATCCTGGATCACAGCAGAGAGCACGAACAGCACGACGAACATCAGGGCCGCCAGAGCCACCCACTTGATCTGCTGTCGCTCGTCCCCGTGAGACCGCCGGAAACGGATCACCAGCGACGTCATCGCCAGCACGGTTGTCGTCACCCAGAACACGTCGCTGACATACGCCACCACACCGGTCGCGATGTCGGCGCCGAAGGGGTTCTCGACGGGGAACTCCTGCAGGCGGCCCGGACGGAACAGCTCGGTGACGAGGACGAGGACGAGGGTCATACCGGCCATCCACACGACAGGACGCCACCGTGGGGTCAGGGCACGGCCCGTCGGGAACAGCAGCGGGAAGAACGTGACGGTCGGGATCATGACCGGCACCCACGTCCAGCTCCCGAGCCACCCCACGACGGCCACCGTGTGCGCAGACCCGATGTCGTGGAACCGGAGACTCCAATAGAGGTGCGTCGCGAGGATCAGGACACCGAGCGACAACGGGATGACGCACAGGATCCAGCCGACGACGTTGCGTGGCTGCCGAGCAGCCACGACCGAACCGATGATGGCCATCGTCATCAGCACGACGGCCTGGAACGCCGCCACGGTCACTCCACCATCGGAGACGTTGGCGGCGCGCGAATCGCTGGACGATGGATCGACGACTGCCAGGACGACCTGGGTGATGGCAATGAGGCAGGTCACGACGGCGAGGCTCCAGGCCGCCCACCGCGCGACTCGCGATGTCATGAGCCGACCGATCCTCCGGGCACCCACAGTGACACGTGCGCCGGTTGCATCGTCCCCGTGACGACGGCACGGAGGTCTCGCTGCACCGTGTCGAGGTCGACCTCGTCGCGCAGTCGTCCTGCGAAAGCCGCCAAGGTCTGGGATGCGTCGTACTTGCGTCGGAAGAAGCGACGGTCGACGATCGCTTGGATACGTGCTCGCGCCGGCCGGACGACGGCGGCCGCGGCGAGCGTCGACGCCGCAACGGCCAGGCCGGAGCCCTGGGTGAGCGAGCCGAGAGCGAGCTGCAGCAACAGCACACTGAGCAGATATGTGGCTGCGAGTGTCGCGGTCAGGGCGCCGTAGACGACCGCGCGGTTGATCACCACGTCGATGTCGTAGAGGCGGTAGCGCAGGATCGCGATACCGGCGGACAGCGGCAGGCCCAGGATGCTGAGCATCATCAGGCCGTCTGCCACTCGCTGCCCCAGGATCTCGTAGCTGGAGGTGCAGACCACGATCGTGACCACCGCGATGACGCCGGCCAGGGTGAGCCACTTGATCTGCTGTCGCTGCTCTCCCTGCGACCGGCGGAACCGCAGGACGAGGGAGACTGCGGAGCCGATCATCCCGATCGCCACCATCAGCAGCGCCACACCCTCGAGCGGGTCGATCAAGGGGCTGTCCACAGTGAACGGATTCATCAGCCCGGGCTGGTCTGCGATCGGTCCGGGCTTGATGAACCCGACCACGAAGCTGCCGGCCATGCCGATCGCGGCGCACCAGGCAACCGGTCGCCAGCGTGGCGAGAGGAGGTGACCGTTGGGAAAGAGCGCCAGGAGGAAGGTGGCCGGCAACAGCATGAAGGGCATCCACGAGAGGTCGCCGTACACGGCGGCCGCGTCGCCGAGCGTTTCGGGACGCTCTCGCGTGGCGACATAGTGGTCCGCGTAGGTACCGGTCAGGCTGGCGACCCCGGCCGAGACCGCCGCCACCAGGAAGAGCCAGCCGATCGGGTTCCTTGGCAGGCGGGCCGCAATCAGGCCGCCGGTCGCCCCGAACACCAGGCCGATCGCCCAGATGAACAGGCTCCCGAACACGCTGTGGACTCCCGTCGCGACCGCGAGGACCTCGGCGGAGATCAGCAGCACCACCGCCACCGCGACCAAGGCCCACGGAAGCACTCGCACGTACCTGGGGCTCATCGTGATGCCTCTGCCCCGCGAAGCCACACGGTCACGTGCTGTGGTTGCACGGTCTTGGCGACGACCATACGCAGGTCGACCTCCACCGCGTCGAGGTCGACCTCATCGCGGAGTCTGGACCCGAACGCCTGCAGAGTCTGCGCGGCGTCGTACTTCTGCCGGAAGAAGCGCCTGTCGACGAGCGCCTGGATGCGTGATCGAGCGGGGCGCACCAGCGCCGCCGTCGCAAGGGTCGACGCGGCCACCGCGAGGCCTGAGCCCTCGGTGAAGCTGCTGAGCGCCAGCTGCAGCACCAGGACGCTGCCGAGGTAGACGACTGCGAGCGTGGCGGTCAGGGCGCCGTAGACGAGGGTGCGGTTGATGACGACGTCGATGTCGTACAACCGATAGCGCAGGATGGCGAGGCCGGCGGCGACCGGAAGTGCGAGGAGCGAGACGGCGATCAGCACCTGCACGATCACGTAGTCGTAGTAGAACGGCGCCGCGAGGATCATGCTGGGGACGGTGATCGTACCCGCGAACACGAGCTGTTTGAGCTGCAGGCGCTCGACGCCGGTCGCGCGGCGGAACCGTACGACGAGCGCCGCCACCGAGACGGCGATTCCGGCCAGGAGCATCACCAGACCGACGTTCAGCACGCTCTCGACGACGGGGCTGTCCACCGAGTAGGGGTTGGTCGGGTTCCTGGTCGTGAGGCTCTGTCCCGGCGCCGCGAGGATCACGGCTGCAGCCAGCAGCCAGCAGACCCAGCGCCAGCGGGGCGACAGCAGTCGGCCGGTGGGGAACAGCAGGAAGACCACGGCGTAGGCCGCGCCGTCGACGACCCACCACCACTGGATGATCCACTCGCCGGCCGTGGACGTCGGGACTCCGCGGTATGCCAAGCCCTCGCCCCAGAACTCCAACAGGCCGCCATAGAACCCCTGGACGCAGAAGATCCAGCCGATCGGATTGCTCGGCTGGCGCGCGGCGACGAACGCGCCGGTGGTCGCGAGCGCCAGCGCCTGAAGGCCGTAGAAGACCGTGTCGAAGAGCTCTTCCTCACCCAGCGACAAGGGCACCATCGCAGCGACGAAGGCGATGGTGCAGGCCAGCATGACCCAAGGAAGGCGCGCCTTCCAGGGCGCGACCTGACGGACAGCCGCTGAGGTCATGAATTCAGGGTCGCTCAGGCCCGTCCGGTTTGCGTTACGAACTCCGAATCGTGACGAAACGTGCGCGAACGCGATTATCGTGACGCCATGGGTCTGGACGTCACACTCCTCGGCTCGCCGCGCATCGAGCGCGACGGCTCACCCGTGGCGTTCGAGACTCGCAAGGCGACGGCACTGCTCGCCCATCTGGCCCTGACGACACATCCGCGCCCGCGGGAATCGTTGTGCGAGCTGCTGTATCCCGGCCATGACCCGGCCAACGCCCGCGGCGCCCTCCGGCGCACCCTCTCTGCGCTGCGATCCGGCATCGGAGAGGAATGGCTCGACACCAGTGGGGCCAGCATCGCCCTGCGCCGCGGCGCCGATCTGCGCATCGACGTCGAGAGGTTTCGCCACCTCGCGGGGCCCGAGGCCTCACGCCCGAGCCTTGTCGAGGCAGTCGAGCTGTTCTCCGGCGGCTTCCTTGAAGGGTTCGCCCTGCGCGACAGTCCTGAGTTCGAGGACTGGCAGCTGAGTGTGGCCGCTGCTCTCGATCGCGAGCTGGCATCCGCACTGCGCCGGCTCGTCGAGGCCATGGTGGCGGCGGGTGATGTCGAGGAGGCCGTGCCCCTCGCCCGTCGCCGCCTCGAGCTGGACCCGCTGCATGAGCCGGCTCACCGCGAGCTCATCTGCCTGCTCTCGTGGAGCGGCGACCGCGCGGCCGCCATGGAGCAGTACCGCGTCTGCGTTCGTGCGCTCAGCGAGGAGCTGGGGGTGTCGCCGCTCACCGAGACGACGGCTCTCTTCGAACAGGTCTACGACGGGACGCTGCCCGAGCCCGGCCGCCTCACGAACGTCGAGGCGCCGGTGCTGACACCCGTCGTGGCGGATCCGCCGGGCGAGCTTCCGCTGGTCTCTCGCGCCGCTGAGATCGCGGCGCTGCTCGGCGCCCATGAAGGCGCGCGGCCCGACGGTGTGATGGCGGTGATCGAGGGCGAGGCCGGAATCGGCAAGACCCGGCTCGCCGACGAGCTGGTGCGGCGAACCGACGGGGTGGTGTTGTCGGCACATTGCCACGACGACGAGGCTGGGATCCCGTACGGTCCGGTGGTCGAGCTGCTGCGCGAGGCGGTGCAGGAGCAGCGGCGACGTGACTGGGCTCGGACGGTGCCCGACTCGAGTCTCGTCGACGCGGCGCTGCTGCTGCCCGAGCTCGCACAGCTGAGGCCCGACCTTCCGCCGCCGCTGCCACTGGACGGACCTGGCGGCCCGGTGCGCCTCATGGAGGGTATCGCCGCCGTCATCTCCGCGGCGTGTACCGGCCCCAGCCCGGGGATCGTCATACTCGACGACGCCCACGCTGCCGACGAGGCGACGCTGGACGCGATCAGCTATCTGGCCCGCCGGCTCCAGGGCAGGTCCATGCTCGTGGTCGTGTGCTGGCGCAGCGAGGCGATGCCCCCCGGCCACCGCCTCCGCGGCCTGGCCGTCGATCTCGAGGCCACGATCGTCAGCCCGGCTCGCCTCGATGAGGACGAGGTGGCTCAGCTCGTACGCACGACGCGGTCCGATGGCGAGTCGACTGATCTCGCGCGGCGGGTGTTCCTCGAGAGCGAGGGCCTGCCGTTGTTCGTGGCCGAATACCTCGCCACGCTGGCGGAAGGCGGCACGGAGGATGCGCCGCTGGCGAAGGAGATGCGCGGTCTGCTCGACCGCCGGCTGTCAGGGCTGGGGGAGGCGGCCCGCCAGGTGTTGGGGGCCGCAGCAGCGGTCGGGCGGTCTTTCGACTTCGAGACGGTGCGTCAGGTGAGCGGACGCAGTGATGAGGAGGCCGTGTCGGCGCTCGAGAACCTGATCGTCCGGGGGGTGGTCCGGGAGACGCAGGGTGCCGAGCTGGTCTACGACTTCTCCCACTCCAAGCTGCGTGAGCTGGTGTACGAAGGCACCGGTCTGGCCCGCCGGCGGTTGCTGCACAAGCGGATCGCGGCCGCCATCGGAAGCCAACGGCGTGGAGTCGCCAGCGCCGGACTGCTGGCCACGCACCTGCGCCTGGCAGGTGACATCGAAGGCGCGGCGCAGCAGCACCGCATCGCCGCGGAGCATGCCATCGTGGTGCACGCCCATGCCGATGCGCTGGAGCATCTCGAGGCGGCACTGGCGTGGGAGTCACTCGACGCCGGCGACATCCACGAGCGCATGGGAGACGTTCGGGTGCTGCTGGGCGACTACGCCGGCGCACTCGCGAGCTACAGGACGGCCAGTGCGTACGGGCGGCCTGAATCGCAGGCGGCGATCGAGCACAAGGCCGGCAGCGTGCACCATCGCCGGGGGGAGTGGGACCGCGCTGAGTCCCGATTCACGGCGGCTCTCGACGCTGCGCCCCCTGGGGCGACGGGGCTCCGGGCGCGCATCATGGCCGATCTCGGGCTCACGCTGCACCAGAGCGGCCAGCCGGGCCGGGCGACCCAGCTCGCGTACGAAGCACTCGAGCTCGCCGAGGCGGCGGATGACCTCCAGGCCGAAGCCCAGGCCCACAACATCCTGGGCGTCTTCGCGCGCAGCAGGGGTGAGGCCGTCGATGCGCTGGATCATCTGGGGCGTAGCCTTGAGATCGCCCAGCACCTCGGCGACGGCCCCGCCGAAGGGGCAGCGCTCAACAATCTCGCGCTGGTGCATCGTGACGACGGGGAGCTCGACGCGGCGCTGGAGCTCAGCGAACGCGCGCTCACGCTGTGCGCCGACTACGGCGACCGCCACAGGGAGGCGGCTCTCGAGAACAACCTCGCGGATCTCCACCACGCCGCCGGCCATGAGGACGAAGCCATGGCCCACCTCAAACGCGCCGTCGCCCTCTTCAGCGAGGTCGGAGCGGACGAGGCGACCCGGCTGCCGGAGATATGGAAGCTCGTGAGCTGGTAGGTACGCGCCTGCGTGTGACGCGAGGCTAGGGAGCGCCGATGTGCGTGCGTACGTCCAGCAGCTCGGGGAAGAACTGGAGCTCGAGGGCCTTCTGCAGGAAGTTGACGCCCGACGACCCGCCCGTGCCGCGCTTGAAGCCGATGATGCGCTCGACGGTCTTGAGGTGCCGGAACCGCCACAGCTGGAAGCTGCCCTCGACATCGACGAGCTCCTCGCTCATCTCGTATGCCGCCCAGTGGGTGTCGGGGTCGGCGTAGATCCTGCGGAGCACCTCGATGACGCCGGGATCTGCGACGTACGGCTGGGTGACGTCGCGTTCCAGCACAGCCGCAGGGACGTCGTGCCCTTGGCGCGCCAGGAACCGCAGGAACTCGTCATAGAGGCTGGGCGCCTCGAGGTCCGCCTGCAACGCCGACCGCAGTGCGTCGTCGTGCTCGAAGACCTTGATCATCTGCGGGTTCTTGTTGCCGAGCAGGAACTCGACGGTCCGGTACTGCGGCGACTGGAAGCCCGATGCCTTGCCCAACGAGTCGCGGAACTGCGCGTACTCGATCGGCGTCAGCGTCTCCAGCACGGCCCACTGCTCGAACATCTGCCGCTGGATCGCCTTGACCCTGGCGAGCCGCTTCAGGGCGGGGGGCAGGTCGTCGGCCGCGATCAGGGCGATGGCGGATCGCAGCTCATGGATCAGCTGCTTGAGCCACAGCTCGGTGACCTGGTGCTGGACGATGAACAGCATCTCGTCATGGTGGTCCGAGACCGGTCGCTGCGCCGACAGGAGCGTCGGCAGCTGGAGATAGCTCGCGTACGTCATCTCGCCGCGCAGGTCGGTCGCGACCCCGTCCTCGATCGGCCGGAAGGACTCAGTAGTCATACCTGCACGGTATGCCGTCGGGTCTCAGGTGCCGCGTGAAAGGGTGTGCACATGGCGCTGATCAGGGCGAACGGCCTCGGGAAGTCCTACGGCTCGACGCGCGCCGTCAACGACCTGTCGTTCGAGGTGCACCCCGGCAGCGTCACCGGATTCCTCGGGCCCAACGGCTCGGGCAAGTCGACCACGATGCGGCTCATGCTGGGGCTCGACCGTGGTGAGGGCGCCACGACGTACGACGGCAGGACGTTCGCCGAGCTCGATCATCCGATGCGGCACGTCGGGGCGCTGCTGGAGGCCAAGCCGTTCCACCCGACGCGGCATGCTCGCAACCACCTGCGGATGCTCGCGGCGCCCAACCGCATCCCCGACGCCCGGGTCGACCAGGTCCTCGAGATGGTCGGCCTGACGTCGGTCGCCGGGGGCAAGCCGGGCAAGTTCAGCCTCGGGATGGGACAACGCCTGGGCATCGCCGGTGCGCTGCTGGGTGATCCCCACACCCTGATCCTCGACGAGCCGAGCAACGGCCTCGACCCCCAGGGCATCACGTGGCTCCGCAACCTGCTCAAGCACCTCGCGAGCGAGGGCCGCTCGGTGTTCGTCTCGAGCCACCTGCTCCAGGAGATGGCGGTGCTGGCCGACGAGCTCGTCGTGATCGGTCGCGGCCAGATGATCGCGAACGGCCCGGTCGCCGACTTCGTCACCGGCAGTGGGCTCGGCACGGTCGAGGTCCGTACGCCGGACTCGGCCCTGCTGGGCCCCGCCTTGACGGCCCTCGGCGCGACGCTCACCGAGGAGGGCGATGTCCTGGTCGTGAGCGGACTGACGGCGGCGCAGGTCGGTGACGCCGCACATGCCGGCGGCGTACGCCTGCACCAGCTCGCGACCCGGCAGGCCACCCTCGAGGAGGCGTTCCTCGCGGCGACGGGCCGGTCCGAGGAGTTCCGTGGAACGTCGGGTGACGACGCATGATCGACGCCCTGCGCTATGAGTACGTGCGGCTGCGCACGATCCGCTCGACGTACTGGCTGCTCGGCCTGGCCGGGTCGTTCCAGCTCATCATGTCGCTGCTGATCGCGTGGCGTATGTCGGTGTCGGCGAATCCGCCGAGCGGCGACGACGCGTTCGACATCCTCGCAACGATCGGCGCCTCCGCGGGCCTCGCGCCGCTGTTCGTCGCCTACATCATCGGGATGCTCGGGGTGTTCTCGACGGGCCACGAGTACCGCCACGGCATGATCCGCGCGACCCTCACTGCGGTCCCCAACCGGACGCACGTGTTCGTCGCCAAGGTCATCTCGACCGCCGTCATCGCCGCGGCGGCGGCGCTCGGCTGCATCCTGATCGCCCTCGGCGGCCTGATCGGCTTCGGCCTCGACATGCCCTCGACGAGCGAGCTCGTCAACCTCACGGCGGGGACCGTCATCTTCACGGCACTGTTCGCCCTGTCCGGGCTGGCGTACGCCGCGCTGACCCGCAACCAGACCGCCGCGGTGGCCCTGCTCATGCTGGTGCCGAGCCTGGTCGAGCAGATCATCAAGGCCATCATCCTGGCGATCAAGTCGCTGTCCGACGATCCCCGCGGCACCGGCGGACTCGTGCAGATCCTCAAGTACCTGCCCTACGACGCCGGGGGACAGATGTACACCCGTGCCTCGCTCGCGGACCTGCTCAGCTTCTTCGGTGTGGTGCCGTTCGGGCCGGTCGCCGGCGGCGCCGTCATGGCCGTGTTCGTCGGTGCGCTGCTCGCCGGCTCGTACACGCTGTTCGTCCGCCGCGACGCCTGACCGCGCTGAGTCCGTGACGTACGTCTCGCGGATTTGAGCGCTTGTCCTCGTCATGACCTGCGGGTCTGGGCCTCTATACCTCTGGGACCCGGCTGTGTCGGAGTCCGGCCATCGTCGCCAAGTTTGAGGATCACTTCGTCGTGCACGCTCCAACTCTTCGTCATGCCCGCCTGTTTCTGGCCGCTGCTGTCATCTCGACCGGCGCGCTGGTCGCGGTCGGCAGCGCCGCCCAGGCTGCCGTCACCAACGACGGCACGACCCAGGCAACGGCCGCGGCATCCTGCTGGGAGGCAAAGCAGGTCGATTCGGCCGCCGACAACGGCGTCTACTGGATCCTGACGCCGCAGCTCCAGGTACCCACACAGATCTACTGCGACATGACGACCGACGGGGGCGGCTGGGAGCTGGTCGGCCGGGGCCGCGAGAACTGGTCGCTCGCCTACAACGGCAACGGCACGCCGGCCCAGGTCGCGGGCACGGTCACCGGCACCGCAGCATTCAAACCACGTCAGCTCGATTCGCGAGTGGTCGACGGGCTCCTCGGCGGGCGACGCCTCGACTCGTTCAGCGACGGCGTCCGCATCCGTCGCGCGCTCAACCAGGGCGGCACGAGCTGGCAGGAGTCGCGCTGGAAGTTCCGCGCCAGCTCCCGGGATCGCTGGAGCTGGGCGTTCGGCGCCGGCTATCCGCTCGCCTCGGCCACGGTCGGCGGCACGACGGTCTCGAACGTCACGACGTACGACATCGCGGCGGACTCGTCCTACAAGCGGATGTGGACGTATGAGTCGTCGAACAACGGCTACATTCGCGGCTTCAACTTCGGCAAGGACGGCGAAGGCTCGACCTCGAGCAGCAGCTACATCTACTCCTCGGCGGACGGCGGTGAGTACGGATCGCCGTTCACCCAGGTGTTCATCAGGCCGACGTTGCGGACCAGTGACCTGACCTTCGCCGCGATTCCCAACTCCGGCACGCCGGCGCAGACCATCAAGCCGCTGCCCAAGAACGGCTCGCTGACCTCGACCTGGGGGGTGACCGGACTCGGCGCCGGCGGCACGAGCGAGAACGCCTCCGAGGTGCAGGCGTTCGCCCAGATCGGCAACGTCATGTACGCCGGCGGCAACTTCACGACGGTGCAGAAAGGCTCCGCCGCGTCGGGCTCCGACAAGGTCGCGCAGCCCTACCTCGCGGCCTTCAACGCGACCACGGGGGACTACATCCCGGGGTTCAAGCCCGTCCTCAACAACCAGGTCAAGGCGCTCGTCGCGCTTCCTGACGGCCGGCTCGCGGTGGGTGGTGAGTTCACCAAGGTCGGCGCCGCCTCACGCTCTGGCCTGGTCGTGCTCAACCCGTCGACGGGCGCACTCGACACCAGCTGGGAGACGAACGTCGCGAACCGGGCAGGCGGCGGCAGCACGGTCTCGGTGCGCGGGCTCGACACCGACGGCACCTACCTCTATGCGACCGGCGCCTTCACACATTTCACCAAGCCGGGCGTCACTGATCGATTCGCGATGGGCGGCGCCCGCATCCTGCTGTCCAACGGGACCGCCGACAGCAGCTGGAACCCGGAGTTCAACGGCACCGGCACGGCGCTCGACGTGAGTGCCGACAAGTCGCGGGTCTACTTCTCGGGCTACTTCACGACCGCCAAGAGCGTCAAGGCCGACCGGGCCGCTGCGTTCAGCACGGCCGCCGGCGGTGCCCGCATCACGCCGACGTGGCAGCCGACGTTCAGCACCTCCGGAACGGCCCGCTACCAGCAGGCGGTCAAGGAGGTGGGCAACAAGGTCTGGCTCGGCGGCTCCCAGCACAGCATGTTCTCCTACAACAAGGGCACCTTCGCCCTCGAGAACACCCACATCACGAAGTCCGGCGGCGACATCCAGGCGATCACGGCGGGCAACGGGCTCGTGTTCGCCGGCTGCCACTGCCTCCACTGGGTCTACGAGGACACGGCGGACTACGACTCGACGAAAGCAGGCTCGACAGACATCTCCTGGTCCCAGGCCGACAAGATCTTCTTCGTCGGTGCGTGGGACCCGGGCACTGGCGACTACGTCCCTGACTTCACCCCCGAGATGAAGGCCCGACAAAGCCTGGGGGCCTGGGCCCTGCACGTCGCGAACGACGGCACCCTCTGGGCGGGTGGCACGTTCACGTCGGCGGTCAAGGAGAACGGCAGCAACGGGTGGGTCGGCGGCTTCGTGAGGTTCGCCCCGCGGCCGAACACGGCACCTGGGACGCCGGCCAACCTCAAGGTCGTCGCGGCCGACGGGGCAGCGACGGTCAGCTGGAGTGCGAGCGGCGCCTCGGGTGTCACGTACGAGGTGCTGCGCAACGACCGCGTCGTCGCGACGAGCGGGACCACGAGTGCGACGGTGTCCGGCGTCACGGCCGGTGACCGCTTCTTCGTCCGCGCCGTCGACAGCTGGGGCAATCGCTCGGCCTCCACGCCCGTGACGGTCGCGACGACGGGGTCGGCCACGACAACGCTCGTACCTGCCGGTGCCACGTGGTCGTACTTCTTCGACAACACCACGGCGGTCGCCGGGACGTGGAAGACCGACACCGGCTCGTGGGCATCCGGTGCCGCTCCGCTCGGCTGGGGGACCGGATCGATCGCGACCAACATCGACGTGCCGGCCGGCCAGACCAGAGCCCTGACGTCCTACTACCGCAGGACGTTCACGGTCGCGAACCCCAGCGGGCTCAAGACCGTCAAGCTCACGACGCGAGCAGATGACGGCGTCGCCGTGTATGTCAACGGCACCGAGGTCGGCCGCGCCAACCTCCCGGCCGGCGCACTCGCCGCCGGTACGTACGCGAGCTCCGCTCCGAGCACGGCGACGGCGGTGGCCAACGAGGTGACGTTCGACGTTCCGGTGTCGTTGCTCAAGGCTGGTTCCAACAGCATCGCGGTCGAGGTGCACTCCAACTACCGGAGCACGCCCAGCAGCAGCATGGACCTCCGCCTGATGGCGACCTCATGAGCGACGTCATGAGCCGGCCGGGAGTGCGCGGCGCGTACCAACAGCTGGCCAACGCCCAGAAGAGCGGTGCGGGTGTGCCGTGGTACATGCGCGCCGTCAACCGCCGACTCGGCCGGGCGATCGCGTCGGTCGCGGCGCAGGGCCGGTTCACGCCGAACCACATGACCGCGGCCAGCTTCGCCTCCTTCCTCGGCGGCGTCGCGCTGATGGTGACTGTCACCCCGAGTGCGGCATCCGCGATCGGGGCGACCCTCCTGCTGCAGCTCGGTTTCGCCTTCGACTCCGCAGACGGCCAGCTGGCTCGCCTGCGCGGCGGCGGCTCGCCGGCGGGGGAGTGGCTCGACCACGTCGTCGACTCCGGCCGTCACCTGCTGTTCCACCTCGGGGTCCTGGTCGGGCTCCACCGCTTCACCGACGTGTCCGACGCGGTGTTGCTGATCCCGCTGGCGTTCGGGCTCGTTGCGACGGTCCGGTTCTTCGCTCAGATCCTCGCCGAGCAGCTGGCTCGTCGGGACCCGGTCGCCGGTCCTGACTCGGTGCCCAGGTTCGGCACCTGGATCCAGGCGCCGGCCGACACCGGGCTGCTCAACCTGGTGGTCCTGCTGTGGCCGCTGACGACGGGCTTCCTGTGGGCGTACGCGATCATGGGCGCCCTCAATGCCCTGCTGCTCGCCGCCACGTTGGTGCGGCGCTATCGCGAGCTCGCGGCGCTGGCGAAGAAGCCCGCATGAGCACGGCGGTCGCGAACGACCCGGACACCGAGGCAGCCGCAGCGGCCGCACGCGACAGTCTCCCGGCGTGGCCGGTCCTGACCCTGTTGTGGGGCTTCCCGGTCTTCTGGGCGCTCGGTGCCACGGTCATCAGCGGAGTCGTGCTGACGGTCGTGATGCTGTCGTACCTCGCGCACACCCGAGCGGTCCGCTTCGTGCCCGGTGTCTACGCCTTCACCGCATTCGTCGTGTGGGTCATCCCGTGCGCTGTCATGATCGACTCCGCCTCGCGCCTGCTCGGACTGGTCTATCGGTTCTCGATCCTCGCGATCGTCGGCACGGCGTTCGTCTACACGATCAGTGCCGGTGTCGCGCTGAGTCGTCGCCGGATCGTCAACGGTCTGACGTTCGTGTGGTTCGTCGCGATCGTCGGCGGTCTGCTTGGGATGGCATTTCCCGAGGTGCGCCTGTCGACCCCCGTCGGCATGCTGCTGCCTGAGTCGCTGACCAGCAACGAGTACGTCCACGACCTGTTCTTCCCGCCGTTCGCGGAGATCCAGCACCCGTGGGGTTCGCCGCAGACGTTCGTCCGTCCCTCGGCGCCGTTCCCGTACGCCAACAGCTGGGGAGTCGCGATCGTGCTGCTCACCCCGGTGGCAGTCGCCTGCTTCTTGATGTCCAAGTCCCTGATCCTGCGTATCGCGATCGTCGGAGGACTCGCGGCCATGATCGGGCCGGCCATGGCTACGGGCAACCGTGGCATGTTCGCCGGGCTCGTGCTGGCTGCGGTGTACGTCGTCGTACGCCTGGCCGCGCGGGACCGGGCAGCCCCGGTGCTCGCGATCGCGGTCCTGGGAGTCGTCGGGGCCGCTGTGCTGATCCGCAACGGGCTGCTCGACCAGATCGCGACGCGCCAGCACTACGGTGACTCGTCCGGGACCAGGTTCTCGCTCTACGAGGAGACCTTCAGGCGAACCCTCGACTCACCCCTGCTCGGCTATGGCGCGCCCCGACCCTCGCCGGCCCACGAAGTGGCACTCGGGACGCAGGGGTACGTCTGGATGCTGATGTTCAGCTTCGGGTTCGTGGGACTGTTCTTGTTCGTCGCTTTCCTCTGGGGCACCACCCTGCGCACGATCCGAGCGCCGGGCGACGTCGACCTCGTGCTGCACAGCACCCTGGTCGTGGCGAGCGCCATCATCGTGGTCTACGGGCTCGACATCATGCAGCTGCTGACCATCATGCTGGTGGCGGCCATGTTGCTACGCCGCCGCTACGGTCTCGACGTCACCGAATCGGGTGGCCGCGGCAACGATGGCTGAGACGAAGGTCGAGTCGCGCGGCATCGCATGGGCCGGCGCGGTCAACCTGGTCGGCGGTGGGATCGGCTCGGTGATCGGACTGCTGCTGGCGGCGATCGTCGGGCACCACCTGGGCACGGTCGGAGCCGGCACCTACTTCCTGGTGGTCGCGGTGTTCATGATCGTCTCCAGCGTCGCCGAGCTCGGCGCCGACACGGGCCTCGTGCGTTACGTGTCGGCGGCCCGCGCGCGCGGCCGCGAAGCCGATGTGCCCCGCCTCGTGCAGCTCGCGCTCGGCCCGGTTCTCGTCGGGGGCGCGCTGGTCGTCACGCTCGCGGCGGGGACGGTCAGCACGTACCCCCAGCTGTTCGACTCCTTGCCCTCGAGCTTGGTGGTCCTGACAGCGGCGACCGCGGTGCTGTCGTCACTGCTGGCGGTGATCCTCGCGATCGTGCGCGGGCTCGGGGGCGTCCTGGCGTACCCGCTGCTCCAGAGCATCGGCCTGCCCGTCCTGCGGTTGGTGGGGGTCGGCCTGTCGGTGCTGGCGGGTTGGGGAGTGGTCGGGATCCTCGGTGCCTGGCTCGCGCCGGTCGCGATCGTGCTGGCTGCCGCGACGGCCGTCGCAGTACGCATGACCGTGCATCACGCGGGCGGCCTCGCGCCCGCTCCTGCACGGACGGCGGACCACCGCAGGCTGTCGACGGAGTTCTGGGCCTTCAGTGCGACGCGAGGGGTGTCGGCCGCCGTGGAGATCTTGCTGGAGTGGATGGACGTCATCCTCGTCGGCGCACTCACCTCGCCGGAGCAGGCAGGCATCTACGCCGTCGTCACCCGCTGCGCACGCGCCGGCGAAGTCATCCAGAGCGCCGCCCGGGTTGCGGTCGGGCCCCAGGTCAGCGCCGCCCTCGCGCGGGGTGACGTCAAGACGGCGGGAGAGATCTATGGTCTCGTGACCGCGGCGATGATCTGGCTGGCATGGCCGCTGTTCCTCCTGCTCGCGATCTTCGGCGACTCGGTGTTGACGCTGTTCGGTCCCGGATTCGATGACGGGGCAGTGTCCCTCGCGGTGCTGTGCGTCGCGATGGCGCTGGCCTCCGCAGCCGGGACGGTCCAGACGATCCTGCTGATGGGCGGCCGGAGCAGCTGGCAGCTCGCGGACAAGTCGCTGGCGCTCGTGCTCAACATCGCCCTCGACCTGGTGCTGATCCCGATGTGGGGCATCGAGGGCGCGGCGGTGGCCTGGGCCATCACGATCGTCGTCGACACGGCGATCGTCGTCTACCAGGTCCAGCGCCTGATGGGTGTGCGGTCCCAGGGTGGTCACCTGCTCGTCGCCGCAGGGCTGTCAGTGGCGGTGGTCGGCGTGCTCGGCATGGCCGCTCGCGTGATGCTGGGATCGTCGCTGCCGGTGCTGGGCGGGGCCTTCATCGTGATCGGTGCGATCTACGTCGCGATCAGCTGGGCCCTTCGGCGCCCATTGGGTCTCGTGGCGCTCATCGAGCATCGGGGCTGACCGCTTCCGCGTCTGTCGGCGTCACTCCGCGACGTCGAAGGACCTCGCGGCGGTGCCGCGAGGTCCTTCGATCGTGCAGCTGGGTCAGCGGTTGAGGGTGACCATCTCCGGCCGCGGCGGGAACAGCGCAGTGAGAGCGATGTCGACGTTCTCGGACTTGAGCAGGCCGTAGTGGCGGCGCAGTGCCGCGGCGTCGTCGGTCGTGGACCGGACGAGCATCAGGGCGTCGGAGCGCGTCGCCATCGCGACCTTGTTGGCGTCGGAGCTGATGAGACTCGTGTCGATGACGACGATCTCGCCGCCCCACGACTCACGCTTCTTGGCGGTCGGCCACCCACGACTGATCTTTCCCTCGTTGATCGCGTCGGCGTTGACGAACCGCGCTGAGCGACCGCGGCGCGCCAACGCGTTGATGAGCTCCTCGCCAGGCATCTCCGAGCGACCGAGGCTGGCCTCGGCGTCAACCACGATGATGAACGGCTTGTCGAGCTCGATGACAGCGGGGATCTTGAGCATGAATGCTGCGATGTCCCAGGTGTCGTCCCGGTTGGTGTCCTTGGTGCCGTCCAGCACGATCTGGTCGCCGAGCACGGCGAGCCCGTCGACGCTGCCGATCTCGGTGTTGTCGTCGTCCTTGCGGAGCAGTGCGATCGGGATGCCCGCGAGCACTCCGAGGAACAGCCCGGCAAGTCCGAGCGACGCGGCGCTCGGGGTGGACGGCTTCGACGGGAGGTCAGCCTTGCCGACAATCTGCCCCGGGTTGAGGTCGAAGTTGCTGAGCTCGGCGAGCTTGGTGCCGAGCGCATCTGCCTGGATGCTGAGCGACCGGCGGGCGATCGGGGTGCTGTATGCCGCCTGGTCCGCCTTGTCCTGGATCTCGCCGATCTGCGTGGTGGCGGCCTTGACGAGGCGGTCGACTTCGTCCGAGGCTGCCGACCGCCGGGTCATCAGGTAAGCCTCGGCCACCGCGTTCGCGCCGGCAGCGGCCTCTTGTGCCGAGTCGCCGCTGAAGTGGATCGTGAGGATCAACGAGTCCTCGGGGATGTCAACTGTCGTCGACTCCCTGACCTGCTCCGAGTCGATCGAGTCGGCCTTGAGGAGGCGCGCGGCGGCATCGGCCACCTTCTGTGAGGTGACCAGGCCCTTCTCGGTCGGCATGTTGATCGAACGCGCGCTGTCGACCGCCGAGCTGAGCGGATCCGAGCTCATCGGGTTGACCGACACCGTCGTGGTCGCGGAGTAGCTCGCCGGGATCGCGAAGGATGCCAGGACGCCGAGCATCAGGCCGAGGATCGCCAGCATGACGACGACTGGCCAGTGCTGTTTGAGCCGGCCCGCCATGTCGGTGAGCTGCACAGGTTGGGGAGTGGTTGCCATCTGGACTTCCTCGAGTTTCAGGTCCCCGGTCGGGAGACCTACCGAAGGGTTGTCGGCCCCCCGGTCGGGTGGGCCCAACAGGAAGAGCCTCAACGACGCGGAATATGACGCGGCAGGCCACAGAAAGTAACTGAGAGTTAAGTCACGCGAGAAATTTCAACTACTTTGGCAGCGGACCACGCCGGATTCCGTAGTCCGACCGTTGAAGCGATTTACGCGTGGATTTGTTTGGCTAGACCACAAATTGTCGAAAACTGACAAACGCGACGGCTTGTCATGTCATGATTCATGGGCTTTTGCGGGCTGGACGACCGTCCCAGATCCTGCAATGCTGCAGCGCACCTTAAGCCCGGGGGGACTGACCTGCGGCCGGCCAAGACCTGGCGGGCGGCAAGACATCCGAGGACGAACACGTGCAGGAAATCACCACATCTGTTGGCCCCGAGGCCGAGCTGACCCTCGTCGACCCGTCCCCCGTCGACCTGTCGTACGGCGGCCTCGACCTCGACGAGCTCGACGACACCGAGCTCCTCGCGCTGGCACGTCGCGACCACGACGAGGCATACGCCGCCCTGTTCAGGCGGCACTCGTACGCCGCGCATCGACTGGCACGCCATCTCGGTCACCGCGAGGAGTCCGAGGACATCGTCGCCGAGTCCTTCGCCCAGGTGCTCGACCTGTTCCGCCGCGGCAAGGGTCCGGAGCGGGCGTTTCGCGCCTATCTGTTCACGACGGTTCGCCACGAGGCCGGCCGCCGGGCCAAGGCCCGCCAGCGGGTCATGCCGACCGACGACGAACGCCAGATCGACTCGGTCGTGCCGTTCGGAAACGGTCGCCTGGAGGACTTCGAGAAGACCGCGATCAGAGGCGCCTACGAGTCGTTGCCCGATCGATGGCGCGCCGTGCTGTGGCACCTGGACGTCGAGGGCCGCAAGCCGCAGGAGATCGGGCCGATCCTCAAGCTGTCACCCAACAGCGTCTCGGCGTTGGCCTACCGGGCCCGCTCGGCCCTGCGTGAGGCCTATCTGCGTCAGCACGTCAATCATGAGGGTCCGGCTGCCAGCCGCGAGTGCCGTGAGGTCCGCGTCAGTCTCTCGGCCTATGTGCGGCGCACGGCGTCGAGCCGCGAGCAGACGCAGGTTCGCACGCACCTGGAGACGTGCGGGGAGTGTGTCGCGATCCATGCGGATCTCCGGGAGGTCAACCGGCAGGTCGGGACGATCGCCGCATCAGCCGCGGTCCTGGTCTCGCTCCTCGGTCTCGTGGGCGCCGGCGCTGCCAGCGCCTGGGCCTGGTTGAGCGCTCACCTCGAGGCGGCCGGCAAGGCCGTTGCCGCCGTGGTGACCCCGCCCGCGACGGTCGTCGTCGTCACTGCCGCAACCGTGGTCGGGGTGGCGGGGACTACCGACGTCGTTGATCCGCCGCGCCATCCCATGACGATGCAGGCCGACGCGCCCCCCGCGAATGGCGCAAGGATTGACATCGGGACCGAGCCGTCGCCCGTACGGACGACCACGTCTCGACCGGTCGATGCGGCCGACGCCACTGCCGTGAAACCGGCGCCGAGCGTCGCCGCCGCGCCCGCGCCGGCCGAGGCGACGGGTCAAGGGTCGAGCCAGGGCTCCAGCTCGGTGGCCGGTGCTGGCACCCCGACGACGATCGGCAATCCCGGCGTGGTGTCAATCTCCGTGGCGCCCCAGAGCGGTGGCAACCGCGCTATTGCGAGCGTCACAGTCAAGACCCCGTCACGTTTGCTTGGTTCGGTGCTCTCCCAAGGCACAACCAACTGAAAGTTAAGCGCCTTGAATGACGTACGGAAGAAGTATGGGGTCGGCTACACCAGCGGGGTCTTCGACATGTTCCATGTCGGACACCTGAACCTGCTGCGCCGAGCACGCAACCACTGCCAGCACCTGGTCGTGGGCGTGGCGAGCGATGAGTACGTCGACAACCTCAAGGGGCGACTGCCGGTCGTGCCGTGTGACGAGCGGATCGACATCATTTCGTCGTTGGGAATTGTCGACGAGGTCGTGATCGACCGCTCCGAGGACAAGGCCGCGATGTGGCAGCAGCGGCCGTTCGACGCGATCTTCAAGGGCGACGACTGGCAGGGCACGCCCAAGGGCTATCGCCTCGAGCGACGGATGGGCGAGCTCGGCGTCAAGGTCGTGTACTTCCCGTACACGCGGCACACGTCGAGCTCCATGCTCCGCTCCTTCCTGAGCGAGCGCGGCGAATGACCTCGCCCGAATCGCCTGCTGTCACCGCAGTGGTCCCGACGCACAACCGGCCGGACATGATGCGGCTTGCCGTGCAGAGCATCATCGACCAGGACTACGCGGGCACGATCGACATCGTCGTGGTGTTCGATGCCTGTGAGCCGGTGCTGCCCGATGTCGTGACAGGTCCGCACCGCACGCTGACCGGTGTCGTCAACGACCGGGTCCGCGGCCTCGCCGGGGCGCGCAACACCGGCATCCTCCAGTCCAAGCGCGACTTCGTGGCCTTCCTGGACGACGACGACACCTGGATGCCGGACAAGTTGACGGCCCAGATGTCGGTCTTCGCCGCGCACCCTGATGCGCGCCTCGTCGGCACCGCGATGCAGGTCGACGACGGCCGAACCACACACGATCGACTGTTGCCGAGCACGGTCGTGACCCACGAAGCCCTGGTCGAGGACCGCCTCGCCGGTCTCCACTCGAGCAGCTTCGTGTTCCGTCGCGCAGCCCTGATCGACGAGGTCGGGATGATCGACGAGGCTCTGCCCGGCAGCTACGGCGAGGACTACGACGTGCTGCTCAAGGTCGCGGCGATCGCACCGGTGCGAGTCGTCAACCGCCCCCTCGTCTCCGTCCGGTGGCAGGGGCAGTCGTTCTTCTTCGGCAAGTGGGGCCAGTACGCCAAGGCATTGATGTACCTGATCGATCAGCACCCGGAGTTCCGCGACAACCCGCGTGCGATGGCCCGCATCAGCTCACAGGTCGCCTTCGCCCTCGCTGCCAGCCGTGACGGACGCGAGGCGCGACGTTGGGCCCGCCGGGCCCTGGCCGTACAACGGCTCAACCTGCGGGCGTGGCTCGCAGTGCTCATCTCATATCGACTGGCTTCTGCCGACACGATCGGGCGGATCGCCAACCGCTTCGGAAAGGGAATTTGATGAAGATCCTCATCGCCTGCTCCTCAGGCGGGCACCTGGCACAGGCGCTCGCCCTCAAGCCCTGGTGGGAACGCCATGACCGCCTGTGGGTCACCGAACCGACCCCGGATGCCGCGGCCAAGCTGGCCCGCGAGCGGGCAATACCGTGCCACTTCCCGACCCAGCGCAGCCTGCCCAACCTCGCCCGCAACTGGGTCATGGCGCGAAAGGTCCTGCGGGAGTACCGCCCGGACATCGTGTTCAGCACGGGCGCTGCGGTGGCCGTGCCGTTCCTCCTGCAGGCGCACTCCGTCGGCGCCGAGGCGATCTTCATGGAGACCGTCGACCGCATCGACAAGCCGTCGCTGACCGGACGGATGGTGCACCCGTTCGTCGATGAGTTCCTCACGCAGTGGGACACGCTCTCGGATCGGATGTCCGGGGCAACCACTGTCGGTCTCGTGCTGTGACCGAGACCTTCAGGGTCGCGGCGAGCGTCGGTACGCAGCGACATCCGTTCGATCGCTTCGCCAACTGGCTCGAGCCGTGGGCCTCGGCCCGGGACGCCCACGTGGTGTTCCAACACGGGTCGTCGCGGCCGATAGTCGGCGCGGAGAACCATCAGATGCTGCCCCCGTCGCGACTGCTCGAGCTCTACCGCGAGGTCGACGCGGTGGTCATCCAAGGCGGTGCCGGTGGGGTGATGGACGCCCGCAAGGCCGGCCGGATCCCCATCGTGGTGCCCCGCAACCCCAACGACAAGGAACACGTCGACGACCACCAGATCGTGCTCAACCGTCGGCTGGCGAGCATCGGTATCGTGCACGTCGCCGAGTCGTCGGCCGAGCTGCACCGCCTGCTTGACGGCATCGCGGATGGCACCGTGCCGTCTCGCACCGCCAGGGCTCGTCCGACCGCCGGTGTCGCTGGCGCGGTCAAGATGCTGACCACGCTGACGCCGCAGCGCGGATCGCGCAGGAGCCAAGGGGCGTCGGAGATCCCGTTCTCGTCGTCGGCCGCGATCAAGGGCGACCCGGGGCGGACCAGCGCCCGCACCCGAGGGCCGCGCCGCAGCCTCCGTTCGTCCACGCGTGCTGTCGTGCGACAGGGGCTGCTGGGATATCTGCTGACGCTCGCCGTGACGTTCGTGCTGCTCAACCGGCTCCAGGTGCCACGTGACATCGCCGTGGCCTCAGGTGGTGTCGTGGCAGCCTGGCTGGGCTACAGCTTTGCGGCCCTCCCGGCGTACGAACGGGCCCGTTCCGCGAGGCCCTCGCTGCGGTTCCTGGGTGTGATCGGCACCGGCGCGCTCGCCGCGCTCGCGGCTGGAGTGCCCGTCACGACCGACATGCGCCAGGGCGTGGGCGTGCTGCTGGCGGCCGCCGGCGTCCTCGCACTGTCGAGCTACGCGCATCGTCGTTTCCTGCGCGGGGGCACCACGGTCCTGGTGGGGGAGGAGCGGGCCGTACGCCGACTCGAGCAGCGTTGGCGCGGACGGCGTGACGTCGCCGTTGCCGCCACGTGTGTCTGGCAGGGCTCGGCCGAGCTGGTGCCGTTGGACGCGCCCAACTCGCTGGCCGGCATCGTGCCCAACGTGCTCGCATCAGTGCGCCGCAACAACGCCGATGCGGTCGTGATCACCTCGGAGCGCGCGTTGACGACGCCTGCCCTGCGGCACCTTGCGTGGGCGCTGCAGCGGGCACACATCGAGTGCCTCGTGATCGCCGACATGAAGGACCACGTGGAATACCTCCAGCCCCGCAGGGTCGGTGGGCAGGTCACCCTCACGATGCGGCCGCCCAACCACCACCTCGTCTCGAAGCTGGTCAAGTCCGTCCTCGACCGGGCGCTCGCGGCCCTGGCCCTGGCAGTGCTGTCGCCCGTGCTGCTGGCGATCGCGATCGCGGTCCGGCTGACGAGCCCGGGCCCGGCGATCTTCCGGCAGGAGCGCACCGGACGGGACGGCAAACCGTTCACGATGCTCAAGTTCCGCACCATGGTCGTCGACGCGGAGGAACGGCTCGCCGACC
Organism: uncultured Actinomycetota bacterium; assembly: GCA_963790145.1. Taxonomy (GTDB): domain Bacteria; phylum Actinomycetota; class Actinomycetes; order Propionibacteriales; family Nocardioidaceae; genus Aeromicrobium. The sequence continues at coordinate 32,676 of CAWBNN010000003.1, forward strand.
TGCGGGTCTACAACCAAGGCGCCGGCCCGCTGTTCAAGCTCGCCAACGACCCCCGGATCACCCGTCTGGGTGGTTTCCTCCGGCGGACATCGCTCGACGAGCTGCCCCAGCTGTTCAACGTGGCCCGCGGCGCCATGTCGCTCGTGGGACCCCGTCCGGCCTTGCCTGCGGAGACCGCCGAGTACAGCGAATGGGTCTGGCGGCGGCTGCACGTCAAGCCGGGGCTGACCGGCCTGTGGCAGGTGAGCGGTCGCTCGCAGCTGACCTGGGAAGAGTCGATCCGCATCGACCTCGAGTACGTCAACAACTGGAACCTGCTCCTCGACCTCAAGATCCTGGTTCGCACGCTGCGCGCGGTGCTGACCCGCGACGGCGCCCTGTGATCCTGCGTCGGATGGGTCACAGACCCTGCTCAAACGTGTAACTCGTTGTTACACTTCCGTGGTTCTGTCCGGGCGCGTTAGCGTCATGGGACACGCGAACCGGGAACGGGAGTTGCATGAACGAGCTGGGCTACACGTTGAAGGTCTTTCGTCAGATCGGGATGTTGAAGCCGGTCCTGCCGCACCGGCTCATCGGCGCCGGGCTGCAGCTCGCCAAGTGGGGGCCCGGCCTGCCGTCGGGCGTCAACGCGGCGGCCAAGCGGTTCCCCAAGCAGCTGGCGATCATCGATGACGCCGGGTCGCTGACCTGGTCCGAGCTCGCCGAGCAGATCAACCAGTTCACGCAGGCACTCAAGGACCGAGGCATCGAGGCCGGCGACTCGGTCGCCGTGCTCTCGCGCAACCACCGCTACATGATCATCGCGCTGATCGCCGTCATGCAGGCCGGCGGTCGGGTGCTGCTGCTCAACACCATGGCGAGTCGCTCACAGCTCGGCGAGCTGTCCAAGCGCGAGGGCGCCAAGCTCGTGATCCTCGACCAGGAGTTCCTCGAGGTCGGCGCCGACGTCCCCGACGACGACATCATCCTGTGCTGGGCCGACGAGGCAGCTCCGTCGACGTACCCGACGGTGGCGAGCCTGATCGAGGGGCAACCCACCAAGGCCCACCCCAAGCCCGACCGCCATGGCCAGATCATCATCTTCACCTCCGGCACGACAGGGCTGCCCAAGGGCGCCAAGCGTGAGGAGCCTGCGGACCTCAAGCCGCTCATCGCGTTCTTCGGCGCGATTCCCTATCGCGGCAACTCCACGGTCGTCCTCGCGGCGCCCCTGTTCCATTCGTGGGGACTGATCAACTTCGGCTTCGGGCTGTCGACCGCGCCGACGTACGTCCTGCGGCGCCGGTTCTCGGCCGAGCAGGTGCTGCGCGACATCGACGAGTACAAGGCGAAGGTCCTCGTCGTCGTCCCGCTCATGATGCAGCGGCTCGTGGACGCCGACCCGGTCATCGTCGAGAAGACCGACGTCTCGTCCCTCGAGGTCACCGCGAGCAGCGGTTCGGCCCTGGCGGGCGATCTGGCGAACCGGTTCATGGACATGTTCACCGACTCGGTCTACAACTTCTACGGCGCAACCGAGACCGGATGGGTCACGATCGCCAGCCCCAAGGACCTGCGGGAGGCCCCCGGCACGGCCGGCACGCCACCGTTCCGCACGTTCGTCAAGATCCTCGACGCCGACGGCCGGGAGGTCCCGCAGGGCGAGACCGGTGTCATCCATGTCGGCAACGACATGCCGTTCGGCGGCTACACCGACGGCAACACCAAGGCGTTCGCCGACGGGCTCATGAACACCGGTGACCTCGGCTTCTTCGACGAGAACGGCCGGCTGTTCGTGTCGGGCCGCGACGACGACATGATCATCTCCGGCGGCGAGAACGTCTTCCCGCGTGAGCTCGAGGATGCGCTGATCGAGCATCCCGACATCTCCGACGTCGTGGTCACCGGCATCGACGACCCGTCATTCGGGCAGGCGCTCGCGGCGTACGTCGTGGTCAAGCGTGGTGCGTCGCTGACCGAGGAGGACCTGGTGGCGTACGCCAAGGAGCACGTCGCGCGGTTCGCGGTGCCGCGCCGCACGATGTTCCTCGACGAGCTGCCCCGCAACCCCACCGGCAAGGTCATGAAGCGCGAGCTTCCACCCATCGAGTAGACGCGCACCCGGTGGCGCGACGGCCTGCACGTCCTCGCGCAACCGCTGTGGCAGGCTGGCCGCGTGGACATCGCGTACGACCCGAACCCGGACGGCAGGCCGGACCCCGGTGAGGTCGTGTGGACGTGGGTCCCTTATGAGGACGACCCGACCCAGGGCAAGGACCGTCCCGTGCTGATCGTGGCCCGACAGGGCGCGACCCTGGTGGCGGTGCCGATGACCTCGAAGGACCATGACCGTGACCTGGTCCAGGAAGCGGCCGCCGGCCGGTTCTGGTTCGACCTCGGCACGGGCCCGTGGGACCCGGCCGGCCGCCCCAGCGAGGTGCGGCTCGACCGCTTCCTGACGGTCGACCCGGCAGACGTACGCCGTGAGGGTGCGGTCCTCGACGAGGCACGGTTCAACGCCGTCGTCGCGGCGCTGGAACCGTACCTGCCATGACCAGCCCGCCCCGGCCGATCGGACCGGTCGACGCGTTCCAGCGCCAACACCCCGTGGTCGGATTCCCCATCGCGGTGGTCTACAAGTACTTCGACGACCAGGGCCCCTACCTGGCCGCGATCATCAGCTACTACGCGTTCATCGCGATCTTCCCGCTGCTCCTGCTCGGCTCCTCGATCCTGGGGTTCGTGCTGCAGGACGACGACGCCCTCCGGGACCGCCTGCTCGACTCGGCGCTGAGTCAGTTCCCGATCATCGGCAACGAGCTGGGCCGGCCCGATGGCCTGAGCGGCAGCACCACGGCGATCGTCATCGGATCGATCGTCGCGGTCTACGGCGCCATGGGGCTCGGCCAGGCGGTTCAGAACGCCGCCAACATTGCGTGGTCGGTGCCGCGCAACAGCCGGGCCAACCCGATCATCCTGCGCCTGCGCAGCATCCTCTTCCTCGCGATCAGTGGGGCCGGCATCCTGGCGCTGGCGATCGCCACCTCGGTACTGGCCAACCCCGATGCCCTGGGTGCCGACCTCGAGCTGACCTTGCGCTGGGTGATCCGCCTGGTCGGTCTCGTGCTGACCGTCACGATCTTCGTCAGCGTCTTCCGGCTGATCAGCCATGGCCGGGCCGGCTGGCGCTCGGTGCTGCCGGGCGCGATCGTGACCGCGCTGCTCTGGCAGGGCTTGCAATGGGTCGGCAACACGTACGTCCGCGAGGTCATCGGCAAGGCCAACGGCAGCGAGATGAACGGGACGTTTGCGCTGGTCCTCGGTCTGATCGCCTTCATCTTCGTCGCCGCGATCATGGTCGTGCTCGGGCTGGAGGTCAACGTGGTCCTGCGGCGCCACCTCTACCCTCGTGCGCTGCTGACCCCGTTCACCGACAACGTGATCCTGACCAAGGCCGACCAGAAGGCGTACGCGGCGTATGCCAAGTCGCAGCGGCACAAGGGCTTCCAGTCCGTCGAGGTCACCTTCGAGGACCGAACTCCACAGCCACCGCCGTCAGAAGAGAAGCCGTCCGACTAGGCTGGGCAGCAGCAGCCATCGACCAGAGGACAGCGCCATGCCCACGGGCAAAGTGAAGTGGTACGACGCGGACAAGGGATTCGGCTTCCTGACCCAGGAGGACGGACCGGATGTCCACGTGCGCTCCGACGCGCTGCCCGACGGCGTCACGACGCTCAAGGCAGGTGCCCGCGTCGAGTTCGGCATCGTGCAGGGCAGTCGAGGCGACCAGGCTCTCCAGGTGCGGCTCCTCGACCCGGTCACCTCGGTGTCCCGGGCCCAGTCGCACGCGCGCCGCAAGGATCCCGAGACGATGGCCGTGATCGTCGAGGACCTCATCCGCCTGCTCGACTCGATCGGCGAGGGCTATCGGCACGGGCGTCACCCCGATGGCAAGAAGGGCAAGTCGGCTGCCCAGGTGCTGCGAGCGGTCGCGACCGAGCTCGAGCTCTGACTGGGGTCATCCAGGGCTTCGGGGTCATCGGGATCCTGATCGCCCTCGGGCTTGGCCTGGCTCACGCCGGGGTGCTCGGCCAGGACTCGCAGCGGGTGCTGTCGCGCCTGGTCTACTTCGTCGCGACACCGGCACTGCTGGTCGACCTGCTGTCGCGCACGGACGTCTCCGACGTCCTCGGGGTCGGCTTCGCCATCGCGGGGCTCAGCATCCTCGCGGTGCTGGTCGTCTACGTGCCGCTCGCGCTGCGGCGAGGCCGCTCCGCATCGCACACCGTGATCGGCGCGTTGTCCGCCTCGTACGCCAACGGCGGCTACCTCGGGCTGCCGATCGCGGTGTACGTCCTCGGGGACGCGGCGTTCGCGGTGCCGATCATGGTGCTGCAGCTCATCGTCTACGCGCCGCTGGCCCTGTCGGTCCTCGACCTCGAGGCGACCGGCCGCCGGCCGACACTCGGAGCGCTCGCGCTGTCAGGCCTGCGCAATCCGGTCTCGGTCGCGGCGATGTGCGGCGTGCTGATGTCCGTTTTCGGCCTTCAGCTGCCTGAGATCGTCGGCGAGCCCGTCCAGCTGCTTGGCGGGATGGCGGTGCCCGGAGCCCTGCTCGCATACGGGGTGTCGCTGCGGTTCGGCGGCGCCATTGGCACGGCGCATCGCCGGGAGATCGCCGTGATCGCGCTCCTGAAGCTTGGGTGGATGCCGGCCATGGCGTACGTCCTGGCCCGGTTCGCGTTCGGTCTGGACTCCCACGAGGTCTTCGGGCTGACCGTCATGGCCGCCTTGCCGACGGCGCAGAACGTGTTCGTCTACGCGTCGCGTTTCCGGCGGTCCGAGCTACTGGCCCGTGACAGTGTCGCGGTCACCACGCTGCTGTCGATACCCGTGCTCTTCGGGCTTGCGGCCATCCTCGCCTGACGACGGGCGGCCCTTGGCGCGGTTGAGCACGAACGCCAGCCAGGCGACAAGGATGACGGCAGTCACGAGGAGGCCGATGCGGGGGGTCGCGTCCACCGTGAACAGGCCGATGCCGATCAACCCGCCGACGACCCACGATAGCTGCAGGAGTGTCTCGGACCGGGCGAACATGCTCGTCCGGACCCGCTCGGCGACGTCTCGTTGGATGAGCGCGTCGAGACTGAGCTTGCCGAGGGACTGGCACAAGCCGACCGTGAGGCCGAGGATCACCGCGGTCCACCAGGTGAAGAACACCGCCACCGTGACGACGACTGCGACGTCGAGCACGAAGACGGCGATCACGACCCGCTCTGGCCTGCGGGACTTGGTCATCGATGCGATGAGGGTGCCGATGGTGCTGCCGGCGCCGGCGCCGCCGATCACGAAGCCCAGCAGGATCGTCGCGCTGCCCTCCCACCCCATCGACGCGGGCGGTTCGCGCAGCGTGAATGCCATGAAGATCGTGAGGAAGCCCGACAGCAACCTCAACCCGGAGTTGCTCCGCAGCCCGTTGACGACGTCGCGCGAGATGCTGATGCCCTTCTTGGCTGCGCCGGTCGCGATCTTGGTGAGGTCGACCTGCTCCTCACCCTCGCTGGAGTCGACCTGGGCCGGCAGCAGGATCGCGAGGATCGTGCCGACGACGAACAGCAAGGCGGCGTAGCGGACGGCCCACTCGGCGCCGATCGCCGCAGCGCCCACGGCCAGGGGAGCCGAGATCGCGGCCGCTCCCGTGCCGGTCAGCGAGATCCGGGAGTTGGCCTTGACGAGCGTGAACTCCTTGGGCAGCAGCCGGGGGACCGCCGACGCACGGGTCACGCCGTACGCCTTGGAGGCCACGAGGCAGCCGAGCGCCGCGAAGTAGAACGAGGGCGGGGGATCGTCGGACGAGAGCGCGCCGGCCAGCACCCAGCAGCAGAACGCGCGGATCGCGAGCGTGGCACCGATCGCCCAGCGGCGGCCCCGACGGAAGCGATCGAGGAATGGCCCGATCAGTGGCGCGACGATAGCGAAGGGCAGCATCGTCAGGACGAGGAACAACGTCACCTGGCCGGTGGCCTCACCCGTCGGGACCGTGAAGAAGAGCGTGCCCGCCAGCGACACGGCAAAGGCTGCATCGCCTGCGGTGTTGAACGCATGGAGCTCGAGGAGACGGGACAGGCCGCTCTCGCCGGCCCCGCCGGAGTGCGTGAACCGGCGCGATGCCGTGAATGCCGAGGTGCTGCCCCTGGCGACGAGGCGCGCCGTGCCCGACGAGACCCGGCCGGCGATCTGGGCCGAGCGTCCGAGGCGGGACTGCTCCGGTGGTTGAGGGCGCGTCGGATCGAGCCCGCGGTCGTCCTCGTCTCCGTACTCGTCCACGGCGTCTATCCTGCCTCACCCCGCGAGCCGCATCTGCCCGGACATGGGCGACAATGGGGGAATGCCCACCGATGAGCAGCTGGCCGCCGCGATCGACGTCGCCCGCGCGGCCGTCGACGAGGCCGCCGAAGCCGGAACGGTCGGCGAGCACGTGCGCGCCGTCGAAGATGGCGAACTGCTCGTCTCGCATCACTTCACCTGCGTCAAGCGTGGCTACCAGGGCTGGTACTGGTCCGTCAGCATCTCCCGCGCCCCCGACAGCGACCGGGTCACGGTCAACGACGTGGTCCTGCTGCCCGGCGACGAAGCGATCATCGCTCCGCCGTGGACGCCCTACCGCGAACGTATCCGTCCGGGCGATCTGAGCCCCGGTGACGTGCTGCCCCCCGATGAGGACGACATCCGTCTCGTCCCCTCGTGGACGGCCGGCGACGGCGAAGAACAGACCCCCGACCGCTTCTTCGCTCGCGAGGTCGGGCTCGGGCGCGAATGGGTCCTCTCGATCGAGGGCCGCGAGCTCGCCGCCGACCGCTGGCAGGAGGGCGAGCAGGGCCCCGACGCCGCCATCGCCCAGCAGGCCGCTGGGGTGTGCCACTCGTGCGGCTTCATGGTCAGCCTGGCCGGTCCGCTGTCCGACCGTTTCGGCGTCTGCGCCAACGGCATGGCCAATGACGACGGCAAGGTCGTCTCGTTCGATCACGGCTGCGGTGCCCATTCGGGCGCGCGACTGAGCCGCTCGGCCAGCAGCCAGGCACTCCCGCCGCCGGTCTTCGACACAGTCGGCGTCGACGAGGTCGACAGCTTCTAGCCGCAGGCGGTTTCGCTCAGTCGACGCGGCGGCGGCGACCGGGCTGCAGACGCAGCGCGTTGCGCCGCCTGCGGCAGTACTCGATGCCGATCAGGCCCAGCCCGAATCCGGCGAGGGCCGTCCACAGCCACCACGCACGGTCGTTCTCGTCGAGCGTGCCGACAAACGGCAGCAGGGCGACCGCGATGACGCCCCACACGATCGTCCCGACCGTCATGGTGCGCACGCCGTCAACGTCCATCGGCTCGACCTCGGCGACCCGGTGGGTCTTGCGGCCGATCTCGAGCTCGGTGAGCTCGGGCCGGCCGAACTCGTGACGACGAGCGGCGCGTTCGAGCCGGGCGATCTCACGATGGCCCATCTTGCGCTCGATGGTCTCGGGACCGTCGCCCTGACGGATCACCCAGTCGTCGTTGCCTCGCTCGCTCACAGCCCCACCCTACCGCCGCGGGTTTGTGTGGATTTGCGTGCTCTGCTGCTGATCCTTCCCGCGTGCTGTCATGCTGGTCTGCAATGAATCCACGCCATCGCCGTCTGCTGATACCCGGCCTGCTCATTGCACTGCTGCTCGTGGTGCTCATGGGCTCGCTCGTGCGCCAGGCTGATGGCGCCGAGCCAGGTCCGGAGGTCGTCAGCCGGATCGGCGACTCCAGGATCACCGAGTCCAGCGGTCTGGCCCTCAGCGTGAAGCACGACGACCTCGCCTACACGATCAACGACTCCGGCAACGACCCGATCGTCTTCGCGATCAAGGTCTCGACGGGTGCCGTGGTCGGGACGACGACGATCACCGGCAGCGCCCCGTCCGACACCGAGGCGATCGCGATCGACAGCAAGGGTGAGCTGTGGGTCGCGGACACGGGCGACAACGACGCTGAACGCTCGGACATCGCCCTGTACGGCATGCCGGAGCCGGGACCGGGCGAGCACTCCGTCGCCGCGACGCGCTACCCGCTGACCTATCCCGACGGGCCCGCCGACGTCGAGACGCTGCTGATCGACCCGCGCACCGACGCCAAGAGCCTCGTGACCAAGGGAATGCTCGCCGGCGAGCTGTTGACGCTGCCGCCCAAGCTCTCGAGCGAACAGCCCAACGAGGCTGAGGCGACCGGACGAGACATGCCGGGCAGGGTCACCGACGGGGCGATGTCGGCGGACGGTCGGTACGCATTGCTGCGGACCAACAACGACGTCCACCTGTATGACGCGAAGACCTGGAAGGGCATCCGGTCTGATGCGACCCCGCCGCTGGAGCAGGGCGAGTCGATCGCCATCGAGCGTTCGCAGAAGTCCTACCTGATCGGCACCGAGGGGGAGGAATCCCCCCTGATCCGCATGCCGCTGACGCTGGAGCCGGCAGCGAATCCCGCAACGCCGGCCGCGACCGCCGACCCCGCCACGTCATCGGACACGGACTCGAAGAGCGCTGACGACGGCGGCCTCGGTGGCAAAGTCTGGCTCTTGGCCATCGGCGTCGCGCTCGTGGCGACGATCGCCGTGATCGCGCATCGACGGACCTGATTCACGACCAGTCAAAGGGTCTGGCATGCTCCCATGCGACCGGTGTCCCCCTCGACCAGGAGTGCCATGACCAGCACACTCGAGCAATACTTTAAGATCAGTCAACGCGGCTCCTCGATCGGCCAGGAGGTTCGAGGCGGTGTCGTCACGTTCCTGACGATGGCCTACATCGTGGTCCTCAACCCGATCATCCTCGCCGGCGTCCCTGATGCGGATGGCAACTTCCTGGGCGGTGGTGCTGACAAGGGCGCCGGCTTCGCCACGATCGCCGCGGTGACCGCGCTGGTCGCCGGCCTCCTGACGATCCTCATGGGTGTCGTCGCCAACTTCCCGTTGGCGCTCGCCACGGGCCTCGGCCTCAACGCGTTCGTCGCGTTCTCGGTCGCGTCGCAGATGACCTGGGCGGACGCGATGGGTCTGGTCGTCCTGGAGGGGCTGATCATCCTCGTCCTGGTGCTGACCGGGTTCCGCAAGGCGGTCTTCGACGCCGTGCCGCGCCAGCTCAAGACCGCCATTGCCGTGGGCATCGGCCTGTTCATCACGTTCATCGGTCTCGTTGACGCGGGCTTCGTACGGACGACCGGCATTGCCGCACCCCCGGTCCAGCTCGGCCTCGGCGGTCAACTCGCCGGCTGGCCGGTGCTGGTGTTCGTCTTCGGCCTGCTGCTGATGATCGGGCTCCACACGCGCAAGGTGCCCGGTGCGATCCTGATCGGCATCGTCGTCACGACCATCGTCGCCGGCATCGTCGAGGCGATCGCCAACGTCGGCGGCAACCCTGACGGCAAGAACCCCAAGGGCTGGAACCTCAACGTCCCGGAGTGGCCCGACAAGATCGTCGCCAAGCCGGACTTCTCGCTGCTCGGCGACTTCAACCTGTTCAACGGGTTCGAGCGCGCGGGCGTCGTGACCGCGGCGTTGCTGGTCTTCACGCTCCTGCTCGCCGACTTCTTCGACACGATGGGCACGATGACCGCGATCGGCGCCGAGGCCGACCTCAACGACGCCGACGGCACGCCGGCCGGCGCGCAGAAGATCCTGGTCGTCGACTCGATCGCCGCCGCTGCAGGTGGCGCGGCCGGCGTCTCGAGCAACACGTCCTACATCGAGTCGGCATCGGGCGTCGGCGACGGCGCGCGTACGGGCCTCGCCTCGGTCGTGACCGGGGTGCTGTTCCTGCTGTCGACGCTGGCGGTGCCGCTGGTCGAGCACATTCCCAACGAGGCGGCCGTTCCCGCGCTGGTGCTCGTCGGGTTCTTGATGATGAGCCAGGTCAAGGACATCGCCTGGGACGACCCGGAGATCGCGATCCCGGCATTCCTCACGATCGTGCTGATGCCGTTCACGTACTCGATCACCGCAGGCATCGGAGCGGGCTTCATCGCCTTCGTCGTGATCAAGCTCGTCAAGGGCAAGATCGCGGCGATCCACCCCCTGATGTGGCTGATCGGCGTGCTGTTCGTGATCTACTTCGCGATCGACCCGATCACCAGCTGGGTCAGCTGACCTGGACATCGGTACGTTGAGCGCATGCTCATCGCACTCGGAGACAAGACCCCGCAGGTGGCGGACACGGCGTGGGTCGCACCCAATGCGACCCTCGCCGGGTCCGTCGTGATCGGCGACGGCGCCAGTGTCTGGTACGGCGCGGTCCTGCGCGCCGACAACGAGCCGATCACGATCGGCGCGCGTTCGAACGTGCAGGACAACTGCGCGTTCCACGTCGACAAGGGCAAGCCGGTGTTCCTCGGCGAAGGCGTGTCGGTGGGGCACGGCGCCGTGATCCATGGCGCCACGATCGGCGACCACGTGCTGGTCGGCATGGGCGCGATCATCATGAATGGCGCCGTCATCGGCAGCGAGTCGCTGGTCGCTGCCGGGGCGCTGATCGCCGAAGGCGTCGTCATCCCGGCCCGCTCACTCGTCGCCGGTGTCCCCGGCAAGGTACGCCGCGAGCTGACCGACGACGAGGTCGCGACGCTGCACGACAACGCCGAGATCTACGAGGAGCACCGCGAGCTGCATCGCCACGGCACCGAGCTCATCTGACGGTGCGGGTCAGAGGTGCTCGACGACGTAGTCGATGCACTGGGTCAGCTTGGTGATGTCGTCGGGATCGATCGCGGGGAACATCGCGATGCGCAGCTGGTTGCGGCCGAGCCCGCGATAGCCGGCCAGGTCGACGACGCCGTTGTCGCGCAGCGCGTCCGTGACCGCGGTGGCGTCGACGCCCTCGAGGTCGATCGTCCCGACGACCAGTGAGCGGTCGGCCGGATCCCTGACGAATGGTGTGGCGTACGTCGAGGCCTCGGCCCACTCGTACAAGCGTGTGGAGGAGTCGGTCGTACGTTTGACCGCCCAGTCGAGCCCGCCCTGTGCGAGCATCCACCGCACCTGGTCGTCGATCAGGAACAGCGTCGCGAGCGCCGGGGTGTTGTAGGTCTGGTTCTTGCGGGAGTTGTCGATCGCAATCGGCAGGTTGAGGAATCCGGGGATGTGCCGGCCGCCGGCCTTGATCTGCTCCGCACGCTCGATCGCCGCAGGCGACATGAGGGCAACCCACAACCCACCGTCGGACGCGAACGTCTTCTGCGGCGCGAAGTAGTAGGCATCGGTCTGCGACACGTCCACGGGCAGGCCGCCGGCGGCCGACGTTGCATCGATCAGCATCAGCGCGTCGTCGTCAGCTCCGGTGACCCGCTCGACCGGGACCATGACGCCGGTCGACGTCTCGTTGTGCGCCCATGCGTAGGCGTCGACGCCCGCCTCGGCGGCCGGCACGGGGTGGGTCGAGAACTCGCTCTCGAGCACGTGCGGATCGGCGAGGAACGGTGCGCGTTGCACCGCCGTGGCGAACTTGCGGGTGAACTCGCCGTGGACGAGGTGCTGGCTGCGCTCGCGGATGAGTCCGAACATCGCCGCGTCGAAGAACGCGTGCGAGCCGCCGACCCCGAGCACGACCTCGTGGCCGTCGGGCAGCGTGAACAGCTCGGCGAGGCCCTCGCGCAGGCTGCCGACGAGGTTGCGCACGGGCGCCATCCGGTGCGAGGTGCCCATGAGGGAGTCCCCGGTCGCCGCCAGGGCGTCGAGCGCCTCGACGCGCACCTTCGACGGGCCGGATCCGAATCGTCCGTCCCCGGGCAGGATCTCCGCAGGAATCTTCACGCACTGATTCTCCCAGTACGCATCGGGGCGCGTAACAGGCCCGTCACATTCGTCACATTGGGTGGCCGCCACCACGGGGTGTTCGTACGATGCCCCTTATGGCCTCTGACGGAACGGTCGATGTCCCCCTGTCCAAGGGGCTCGAGCACACGCAGGACGAGTGGGAGCAGGCCACCGCTGCGGTGCTGCGCAAGGCCAGGAGACTCGCCGACGACGCACCCGACAGCGACGTGTGGAGCACGCTGGCCACCACGACCCTCGACGGCATCACCGTCACCCCGCTGGGGACGCCCACGTTGAGCCGCGACCTGCCTGATGGTGGCCTGCCGGGACAGGCGCCGTTCACCCGCGGCAGTACCGCTGCCCGGGAGCTCGAGGGTTGGGACGTACGCGCGTGGTTCGCCGACCCCGACGTGGAGCGCACCGCCAAGGACGTGGTCACCGACCTCGAGAACGGCGTCAACTCCCTGTGGCTCTCGGTCGGCGGTGGCGCCATCCCGGTCGACGCCCTGCGAACGATCCTCGAGCCGGTCTTCCTCGACCTCGCCCCCGTGGTTCTGGACGCCCCGGCCGAACCGGTGGAGGCGGCTCGCGCGCTGGCGGCGGTGCTCGACGACAAGGCCGTCACGGCGGCGCCCGGTACGTCCTTCGGCGTCGATCCCCTCGGAGCCACGATCCGTGGCCATGGGGTCAGCGACCTCGGGATCGTCGCCGAGGTGGCCGCCCTGGCCCAGCCGTTGGGCGTACGCGCCGTCACGGTCGACGCCACGGCGGTGCACGATGCCGGAGCATCCGACGTCCAGGAGCTTGCCTACTCACTCGCCGCGGGCGTCGCGTACCTCCGTGCTCTCGTCGCAGCCGGCGCCGAGGTCGACGCCGCCGCAGCACTCATCGATTTCCGGTATGCCGCCACCGACGAGCAGTTCCCGACGATCGCCAAGCTCCGCGCCGCCCGCAGGTTGTGGAACCGGGTCGCCGAGCTGAGCGGCGTCACGACGGCCGCCGCGGGTCAGGCGCAGCACGCGGTGACCTCTCGACCGATGATGGCGAAGTACGACCCGTACGTGAACATGCTCCGCACGACCGTCGCAGCGTTCTCGGCCGGTGTCGGGGGAGCGGGCGCGGTCACGGTGCTGCCCTTCGACGAGCCGCTCGGTCTGCCGGAGGCGTTCAGCCGTCGCATCGCCCGCAACACCTCGAGTCTCCTGATCAGCGAGTCGCACGTCGCCGCGGTCGTGGACCCGGCCGGCGGAGCACACGCCGTCGAGAAGCTCACGGACGACCTCGCGCGTGCGGCCTGGGAGCTGTTCGGCGAGATCGAGGGCAAGGGTGGACTCGTCGAGTCGCTCGACTTCCTCCGCGAGGCCATCGCTCAGACCGTCTCGGCCCGCGCGCTCGACATCGCCAAGCGCAAGCGGCCCATCACCGGTGTCTCGGAGTTCCCCAACCTGCACGAGGAGCTGCCCGAGCGCCGCCCCTACGGTCACGTCGTCGACGTGCACCGGTATGCCGGTGAGTACGAGGCGCTGCGCGACGATCGCGCTGCGACTCCGGTGTTCCTCGCCTCGATGGGCACCGTCGCCGCCTACACCGCACGTGGCACGTTCGCCGCCAACCTGCTCGCCGCCGGCGGCATCGACACCGTCGTCGCCGGACCCACCGATGGCGTCGATGACGTCCTCACGGCGTACGACGAGGCGGGCAAGCCCGCGATCGTCTGCTTGGTCGGCAACGACAAGGTGTACGAGGCGTGGGGCGCCGACCTCGTGGCGGCGCTGCGCGAGGCCGGAGCGACCTACGTCATCGTGGCCGGCAGGGCGGACATCGGCGCCGACACGAACGCGGCGGCGGGGCTCGATGCCCTCGCCTTCCTCCGCTCGATCCGACAGGAGCTCAGCGCATGATTCCCGACAGCTTTGCCGGGTTGCCCCTGGATCCCGAGCAGCCGTACGAGCCCGACGCCGACACGTACGCCCGCGCGACCGATGGTGCGGAGCCGTGGGCCGCGCCCGAGGGCATCGAGATCGAAGGGCTCTACACGCCCGCCGACCTCGACGGCCTCGACGCGCTCGACACCTATCCCGGTCTCGCGCCCTACCTGCGCGGCCCCTATCCCGCGATGTACACGACGCAGCCGTGGACGATCCGCCAGTACGCCGGCTTCTCCACTGCCGAGGAGTCCAACGCGTTCTACCGCCGCAACCTCGCCGCCGGGCAGAAGGGCTTGTCGGTCGCGTTCGACCTGGCGACCCACCGCGGCTACGACTCCGACAACCCCCGCGTCGTCGGCGATGTCGGCATGGCGGGCGTCGCGATCGACTCGATCTACGACACCCGCAAGCTGTTCGAGGGCATCCCTCTCGACGAGATGAGCGTGTCGATGACGATGAACGGTGCCGTGCTGCCGGTGCTGGCGCTCTACATCGTCGCCGCGGAGGAGCAGGGCGTGCCGCCCGAGAAGCTCTCCGGGACCATTCAGAACGACATCCTCAAGGAGTTCATGGTCCGCAACACCTACATCTACCCGCCGGCACCCTCGATGCGGATCATCTCGGACATCTTCGCCTACACCGCGCAGAAGATGCCGCGCTTCAACTCGATCTCGATCTCGGGCTATCACATCCAGGAAGCGGGGGCGACGAACGACCTCGAGCTCGCCTACACGCTGGCCGACGGCGTCGAGTACATCCGCGCGGGCCTCGACGTGGGGCTCGACATCGACGCGTTCGCCCCGCGGCTGAGCTTCTTCTGGGCGATCGGCATGAACTTCTACATGGAGATCGCCAAGCTTCGCGCCGCGCGCGCACTGTGGGCCGAGCTGGTCGCCGGGTTCAACCCCCAGAACCCCAAGAGCCTCAGCCTGCGTACGCACAGCCAGACATCGGGCTGGTCGCTGACGGCGCAGGACGTGTTCAACAACGTCGGCCGTACGTGCATCGAGGCGATGGCGGCGACCCAAGGACACACCCAGTCGCTGCACACCAACGCGCTGGACGAGGCGATCGCGCTGCCGACCGACTTCAGCGCTCGCATCGCCCGCAACACGCAGCTGCTGCTGCAGCAGGAGTCCGGCACGACCGACATCATCGACCCGTGGGGTGGCTCCTACTACGTCGAGCGCCTCACGCACGACCTCGCCAATCGCGCGTGGGCGCACATCCAGGAGGTCGAGGCCGCCGGCGGCATGTCCAAGGCGATCGAAGCCGGCATCCCCAAGATGCGCATCGAGGAGGCCGCCGCCCGCACCCAGGCGCGGATCGACTCCGGCCAGCAGGCCGTCATCGGCGTCAACACCTTCCGGCTCGCCGACGAGGACCCGCTCGAGGTGCTCAAGGTCGACAACAAGGCCGTGTACGCCTCACAGCTCGCCAAGCTCGAGCGCCTCCGGGCCGAGCGCAACCAGGACGATGTCGATGCGGCCCTTGCGGCGTTGACCCGGAGCGCAGAGCGCGGCTCCGCGAGCGATGGCTCGCTCGACGACAACCTGCTGACCCTCGCGGTCAACGCGGCTCGCGCCAAGGCCACGGTCGGCGAGATCTCCGACGCGCTCGAGAAGGTCTACGGGCGCCATCAAGCCGTGATCCGTACGATCTCAGGTGTGTACCGCACCGAAGCCGGCCACGGCGGCAACATCGACAGGGTCATCGATGCGACTGCCGCGTTCGAGAAGGCCGAAGGCCGCCGGCCGCGCATCCTCGTCGCCAAGATGGGTCAGGACGGGCACGACCGCGGCCAGAAGGTCATCGTCACGGCGTTCGCCGACATGGGCTTCGACGTCGACGTCGGTCCGCTCTTCTCCACGCCGGAGGAGGTCGCCCAGCAGGCAGTCGACGCCGACGTGCACATCGTCGGTGTGTCGAGCCTGGCGGCGGGGCACCTGACCTTGCTGCCGGCGCTCAAGCAGGCGCTCGCCGAGATGGGTCGTCCCGACATCATGGTCGTCATCGGCGGCGTCATCCCGCCCGACGACGTCCCCACGCTCAAGGAGATGGGTGCCGCCGCGGTGTTCCTGCCCGGCACGGTCATCGCCGACTCAGCACTCGACCTGCTCGACAAGCTCCGCACGACCCAGCAGCACTGATGGTCGACGTCGCTGACCTCGCCGACGACGTCCGGGTCGGCAAGCGGGCGGCGATCTCGCGGGCGATCACCCTGATCGAGTCCAGCCGCAGCGACCACCGGGCGGAGGCGCGCGAGCTGCTCGGCCTGCTGACCCCCGACGCCGGCGGAGCCGTACGGGTGGGCGTCTCGGGCGTGCCCGGCGTCGGCAAGTCGACCTTCATCGAGGCGCTCGGCATGCACCTCGTCGACGAGGGCCATCGGGTCGGTGTGCTCGCGGTCGATCCGTCGAGCGTACGCACGGGCGGCTCGGTGCTCGGCGACAAGACGCGCATGTCTCGGCTCGCGGTGAGCCCCGACGCCTACATCCGACCCTCGCCCAGTGCCGGCACCCTCGGCGGTGTCGCCCGGGCCACGAGCCAGGCCATGACGGTGCTCGAGGCGGCCGGCTTCGACGTCGTCCTGATCGAGACCGTCGGGGTCGGTCAGTCCGAGATCACCGTCGCCGGCATGGTCGACACGTTCTTGTTCCTGACGATCGCGCGGACCGGCGACCAGCTGCAGGGCATCAAGAAGGGCATCCTCGAGATCTCCGACGTCGTCGCGGTCAACAAGGCCGACGGCGAGCGTGTGCAGGAGGCCGAGGCGACCTCCAAGGACCTGGCCGGCGCCCTCCGCATGGTCTATGCCGGAGGCCACGGCTGGGTCCCGCCGGTGCTGACCTGTTCGGCGCTCGAGGGTACTGGCATCGACACGGTGTGGAGCCGGATCATCCGGCACCGCGAGTTCCTGGGCCGCAAGGGCCTGCACGAGAAGCGGGCGCAGCAACAGCTCGAGTTCACGTGGGCGCTGGTCCGCGACGAGCTCGACCAGCGCCTGCGCAGCGACCCTCGGGTGGCCGCGATGCGCGAGGAGATCCGCGAGGCCGTGCTCTCCGGTGAGATGCCCGCCTCGGAGGCCGCCGACAAGATCCTCGAGGCGTACGACTCCTAGTCGGAGCGCGACCGGGCGTGTGAAACGATCGGGCGGTGAAACGATCAGTCTCGGCCCACCTCCAGCTCCACCTGCACGACAAGGCAGACCTGATCTTCTCGATCGCGGTCGCCGAGGGGCATGACCTGACCGAGACGTTCACGATCCGATCCGGTGGCGCCGAGCTCGAGGCGCACGAGATCGCCGGGCGCCACGGCACCCGCCTGCACAGACTGACCGGTCCCGCCGGCCGCATGACGATCGACTATTCCGCTGAGGTCGTGGGCCGGGCCAAGCCGGCTGCGGTCGACGAGCTGGACCTCATCGAGTACCGCAGGCCCAGCCGCTACTGCGAGTCCGACACGTTGTTCTCCACCGCCAACTCCGAGTTCGCCGGCGTGCAGGGCAAGGAGCTGCTGGATGCCGTCAGCTCCTGGGTCGGTGCGCACCTGTCGTACGTGCCGGGGGCCAGCCAGCCCACCGACGGCGCGGTGGCCACGATGCTCGCGCGCGAGGGGGTGTGCCGCGACTATGCGCACCTCGTCGTCGCGCTGCTCCGCGGTCTGGACGTCCCGGCCCGACTGGCGTCGGTCTACGCCCCCGGTCTCTACCCGATGGACTTCCACGCGGTCGCCGAGGCATACGTGGAGGACGCGTGGCACGTCGTCGACGCGACGACGTTGGCGCCACGCAGCAGCCTGCTGCGTATCGCGACCGGCCAGGACGCGTCCGAGACGGCGTTCCTGTCGCAGCACTGGGCGCGGGTCGACCTGCTGTCGATGAACGTCACTGCGGTGGTCGATGAGCTGCCGACCGACGATCTCACGCAGCTCACCGAGCTGCGCTGACGCACGCGCGTCGAGGGCCGATGCGCCCGGACATGACAACGCGGAGGCGGGGAGTGCCTCCGCGTCGAGCGAACCTGCTTGTGAGGGCGTAACTCAGAAGGACTAGGCGCGCGTAGTCCTAACTAACTAGGTTGTGCGCTAATGTCAAGACTGCACATCGTGGCCGCACTCGGTTAGCGTGTACGTCACAGGTTGTCAGGTCCGAACGATTCGGGGGGATGTTCGGGCCGTTTGTACGACCGGCGCCAAGGCGCATAGGGCCGGCCATCTCGGGGGGATGGCCGGCCTTGGTGCGTTACTTCAGCTTGAGCTGCGCGTAGTCGTAGGTCCCGCTCGTGATCCGCCAGCCGCTGATCTTCCACGCCGACCCCTTGCCGGGGCGCAGGAAGAATCTCGCGTGGGTCGGGATCGTCAGCATGTCGTCGCGTCGCTCGGCGGTGTTGAAGACCGGCATGGCAGCGGACGCGTCGAGGGTCGCCACGATCCTGGGCTCGGCCTTGGACCGGTCGACGCTGATCGTGACCTTCGACCATGTGGGGTTGACCCACGCGGCCCGGTCCCGATAGCCGTCCGTCGAGAACGCCTGGCCGTAGAAGACCCGGCCCTTGCCGGCGGAGGCATGCTTGGCACCGGCTGGCGTGCCCTCGCCGCGTAGCGCGATGAGTCCGAGCTCCTCGCGCACGTCGACGCTGTCGGGGTAGGCCACGAAGGCGTTGATGCGGGGGCGGAACGCGCTGACGGTCGAGGGGGCAAGCGCCGGCAGCACGAAGTCGAGGTCTTTCGCGGCGTACGACTTGCGGGGGATCGCCAGGCGCGAGTAGCGCTTGCTGAAGATGAACTCCACTGCGGTGCAGGCGGCCTTGTCGACGGCGGCCTTCCCGAAGACCTGCTCGGCCTCCGCGGCACCGGTCGTACGTACGGCAGGGCACCAGTCGAGGGAGGAGCCGTCGCCGGTGACGGCATCGGGTCGCCCGGGCCACGACCCGGCGACCGAGGCCGGCGCCAGATCGGCACTGGGCGTGCTCTCCGGGGTCGGAGTCGGGGAAGGGGTCGTCGGGCTCACGGTCGGTGGCGACGTGGACTTCGCCGAGGGCGTGGCCTTGCTGTCGCTGACCTCGCCGTCGGGTGACGTCAGTCCAATGGCCACACTGGACAGGACTACAGCGGCGATGACTCCCGCAAGCATCGTGATCCACTTTGACCGCACGGCGCTCAGCATAGGCGAGTTGTCTGTCCGTTCTCTGGTCGCGGGCGACACAGTCGCCCTATCGTGACGCTCATGGATCAGACGGCGTTCTACGGAGTCGTGTCGGGGATCAACTTCACCCTCCTCGGATTGTGGTGGGTCGCGGTCAAGGATCGGGTCGACCTGGTGTCGGGCACGGCGTCGTTCCGGCGCATGGCCTACTTCGTCTCGCTGCAGTTCGTCGTCCCGGCGACCATCGCGCTCTTCGCGCAGGTCGCACCGGACGTGACCGAGGTGTGGCGCTCAGCGTTCGCGATCGCCGGGGTCGTCGGGATCGCCGGGACGCTGATGCTGGCGTACGAGATGTCGGTGCAGACCGACGCCAGGATCCTGCCCGCCGTGTTCGCCGTCGTCGGGGCGCCGCTGTACCTGCTGGTGATCGTGGTCGCGCTGTGGCCCGGCGTCGTGGGCGATCTCGACCTCCGCCTCACGCCGATCGAGGTGGAGGGCTTCCTGCTGACGATCCTGGTCTTCCTGGGCGTCCAGACGGCGTGGTTCGTCCACATGACGCCGAGCAAGGCCGACCAGGCCTGACCGTCACGGCCGGCTGGCCTTGCCGTCGAGCCACAGCGTGTCGTTTTGCGTCGGTGCTTTCACCTGTACGTCGCTCGGCTCCGTCGGATTTCGACCGCCGTCCGGAAGAAGTCTCCGCCGGCTCAGGTGAGCTTCTCGATCAGGAGCTCCACACCGTCCAGGAAGCGGGCGAGGCCGAACTCGATCTCGTCGCCGGCGGATCGTTCGAACGCCCCGGACTCCCAGATCGCCGTCATCGTGGGGAACCGCTCCTCGGAGTAGTAGGTGCCCCAGAAGCTGCTGCGCGAGTCCCAGTACTCGTCAGCCGTGATGCCGGTGTTGGACGACACGCTCGTGTCGGTGATGACACTGCGCGCCACCCCGAAGACGTGCGACTCGACCAGGCCCGCGACCCGGGCGACTTCCTCGTAGGGGAGTCCGGTGAGCAGGACCGCGCGGTAGAGGTCCTCCTGCACGTCCATGACATGGGGACCCAGCGGCATCCGCCACAGGTTGGAGCGGATCAGCCAGGGATACGACTGGTAGGTCGTCCACGCCTCGCGGGCGTGGAGCTCGACCTGCTCACGCCATGGCAGGGACTGGTCCGGCAGCTTGCGCGCCGCCCACGCCCGGTCGATCATCAGCTCGAACAGCTCGTCGCGCCCGGGGACGTAGGTGTAGAGGCTCATCGCCCCGACCCCGAGATGCGCGGCGACGTTGCGCATCGAGAGCTTGTCGACACCCTCGGCGGAGGCCACGGCCATGCCCGCCTCGACGACCTGGTCGAGAGTCAGCTTCTGCTTGGGGCCGCGGCCGGCGGGGGCCGGCGGGTCCCAGAGCAGCCGGATCATGTGACGGCCCTCGGGCGTGCCCCAGGTCGACGGATCCGTGTCCGGGACTGTCGGTCGCTCGTCGTTCATCAGGATCCTTTTCCTCGTCACGTTCTTGTCACACCGTACACCGTATGATGTAATAGCCAGTATTCAGTACGACGTACGGAAAAGGGACTCACATGATTCACACTCACCAGTTGACCCGGACGTTCGAGTCCGGCAAGGAGACCGTCGAGGCGGTGCGCGGGATCGACCTGGACGTCGCCGAGGGCGAGCTCGTCGCGTTCCTCGGCCCCAACGGCGCCGGCAAGTCGACGACGCTGCGCATGCTCACCAGCCTCCTGCCGCCGACCTCGGGAACCGCGACGGTCGCGGGCCTCGACGTCACGGCCGATCCCGCGGGCGTACGCAACCGCATCGGCTACATCGGGCAGAAGGACGGGGCCGGGCACAACTACCGCGTCTGGGACGAGCTCCTCATGCAGGGCCGCTTCTACGGGCTCGACAAGAACCAGGCGACCCGGCGGGCCGACGAGCTGCTCGGGACGCTCGACCTCGAGGGCATGAAGATGCGCAAGGTCAGCACGCTCTCGGGCGGGCAGAAGCGGCGTCTCGACATCGCGCTCGGCCTGATCCACGAGCCGGCGTTGCTGTTCCTCGACGAGCCGTCAACCGGGATGGACCCGCAGAACCGCGCCAACCTGTGGGACCACATCCTGCGCCTGCGCGAGGAGTTCGGCACGACGATCGTGCTGACGACCCACTATCTCGAGGAGGCCGACACGATGGCCGAGCGGGTCGTCGTGATCGACCACGGCAAGATCATCGCGGACGACACCGCCGATGCGCTCAAGGCGGAGCAGGCCGGTGACCGCATCACGGTCACGGTCGGTGCCGAGGACCTGCCGACGACCCGCGAGGTGGTGGCGCAGGCCGGCTCAGAGGTTCAGGAGCTGCCCGCGGACGGCGGCACCGCGATCTCGTTCCGGGTCGACTCCGGCCCGGTCGTCCTGCCCGGCGTGCTGCGCGCACTCGGCGACAAGGGCGTGGCCGTCAAGGCGGCAACGCTCAAGCAACCCACTCTCGACGACGTCTTCCTCAACCTCACCGGACGCAGCCTGCGCGAAGGAGCAGAAGCATGACCGCCATCATCGATTCCCCCGCCACGTCGGCCCGCATCGCCCATCACTCCCTGCTGGGCGGCATCAAGGCGGTGTGGATCCGCGAGACGCTCACGATCATGCGGGACCCGTTCTCCCTGATCTTCTCGCTGATCCAGCCACTGGTGTTCCTCGGCCTGTTCGGCCCGTTGCTGTCCGGCGTTGCCGGCGAGGACGGGTTGGGCTTCGGATCGACATTGCAGTTCTTCCTGCCCGGTGTCGTCGTGATGATCACGATGTTCGGCACGTCGATGACCGGGGCGAACCTGCAGTTCGAGATCATGACCGGCGCGTTCGAGCGGATCCTCGCGACGCCGCTGGCTCGGCCCGCCCTGCTCATCGGTCGGGCGCTCAAGGAGCTGACGCCGCTCGTGGTCCAGGCGCTGATCATCACGCTGGTCGCGGTGCCGTTCGGCTTCGAGCTGTTCCCCGCACACGTGGTCGTGGGTCTGCTGATCCTCGGTGTGTTCGGCGTGGGCGTGGGAGCCCTGTCGTACGCCTTGGCGATCGCGACCCGCAAGAACGAGTGGGCGTTCTGGGCGGTGCAGCAGTCCTTGCTGTTCCCGCTGCTGATCCTGTCGGGCATGATGCTGCCGCTCGAGACCGGACCGGACTGGATGCAGGCACTGTCGAAGGTCAATCCGTTGACGTACATCGTCGACGCCGAGCGGGTGCTGTTCTCCGGCACGTTCGATGACAGCGCCGTGATCTATGGCGCCGTCGCCGCGGTCGTCACCGCAGCGGTCGGTCTCTGGGTCGGCGTCCGCACCGTCACGAAGACCGTCCTGTAGAACAACGCACGATGCGCCCCTCCCGAGCTCGGGAGGGGCGCATCGCCGTGAAAGGGTACGCGCGGTGCAGGAAGTCGTGACTGATCGACATCGGAGCGACCTGAGCTCCCGATCGGACCTTGAGATGGGCTCAATGAGCCCAAGAGCTGTCCCAACCCTCGACCTCGTCGGCGCCGCGCGAAGCCGGGCCGGTGTAGATCGCCGACGGGCGAATCAGCCGGCCCGTGCGCTTCTGCTCCAGGATGTGCGCGCTCCAGCCGGCCGTACGGGCCGAGGTGAACATCGCGGTGAACATGTGGGGCGGGATCTCGGCGTAGTCGAGGACGATCGCCGCCCAGAACTCCACGTTGGTCTCCAGCACTCGATCGGGCCGACGCTCACGGAGCTCCTTGAGAGCGGCCTCCTCAAGGGCGATCGCGACCTCGGCGCGGGGAGCGTTGAGCTCCTTGGCCGTACGACGGAGGGTGCGAGCGCGGGGATCCTCGGCGCGATAGACGCGGTGGCCGAAGCCCATCAGCCGCTCACCGCTGTCGAGGAGCTGCTTGACGTATGCCGTCGCGTCGCCGGACTTCTCGACCTCTTCGATCATCGTCAGCACGCGCGCCGGGGCACCACCGTGCAGCGGGCCGGACATCGCACCGACGGCTCCGGAGAGCGCAGCGGCGGCATCGGCGCCGGTGGACGCGATGACCCGCGCCGTGAAGGTCGAGGCGTTCATGCCGTGCTCGGCAGCCGACACCCAATAGGCGTCGATCGCCTTGGCGTGATCGGGGTTGACCTCGCCGCGCCAGCGCGTGAGGAAGCGCTCGGTGATCGTGCCGGCCTTGTCGACCTCGCTCTGCGGGACGAACGGCTGGCCGACCCCACGCGCAGCCTGGGCGACATAGGAAAGGACCATGACCGCGGCGCGGGCAAGGTCCTCTCGAGCCTGGACATCGTCGATGTCATAGAGCTGCTTCATGCCCCAGGCGGGGGCGGTCAGCGCGATGGCGCTCTGTACGTCGGCGCGGATGTCGCCGGAGTGGACGGGGATGGGGAACGGCTCGGCGGGCGGGAGGCCCGGCTCGTAGGCGCCGTCGACGAGCAGCCCCCAGATCTTCTCGAACGGCACGCGGCCGACGAGGTCGTCGATGTCGACACCGCGATAGCGCAGTGCGGACCCTTCCTTGTCGGGTTCGGCGATCTCGCTCTCGAACGCAACGACGCCTTCAAGTCCGTGGTGCACTTCAGTCATAGGCTGCATTCTGCCCTGCGTGGTTACCGTGGAGTCATGGAGACCCCCGATTTGGCGCGGATGCGTGAGGAGTACGCCCGCGAAGGCCTCGACGAGGCGGCTGCCGGCCCCGATCCGCTGGCGTTGCTGGGTCGTTGGCTCAACGAGGCGATCGACGCCGGGGTCTATGAACCCAACGCCATGGCTCTCGCCACGGCGTCACCCGACGGGCAGCCCTCGGTACGCATCGTCCTGCTCAAGGGGCTCGACGAGCGGGGTCTGACGTTCTTCACCGGCTACGAGTCGCGCAAGGGCATCGAGCTCGAGGCCAACCCGCGGGCGGCCGCGGTGATGCTGTGGCACCCGCTGCAGCGCCAGGTACGAGTCGAGGGTGGCGTCACGCGCATCGACGACGCGGAGTCCGACGCCTACTTCGGGTCCCGGCCCCGAGGGTCGCAGATCAGCGCCGTCGCCTCACCGCAGTCCCGGGTCATCGCGGGCCGCGAGGTGCTCGAGGAGCGGGTCGCCGAAGTCGCGCAGGTCTTCGACGACCAGGACGTCATACGCCCGCCGGTCTGGGGTGGCTATCGCATCGCGCTGGAGTCGGTGGAGTTCTGGCAGGGCCGGCAGAGCCGCTTGCACGACCGGCTTCGCTTCACCAGGGCAGCCGACGGCTGGCGCCGCGACCGCCTCGCTCCCTGATTCTCGCTGCGCGACGGGCCGATCTGGCAGTGTCGTGCGACGTTCACGCTGCATCCACCTCGTTGCGGCCTGCACTTCACGTCGGCTCGTCACCGTGGAGGCATGACAGCAATCGTGCTGACGCTTGCCTTGGGGTTCGGCCTCGCCTTCGCCGAGTCGGGGCTGGGCCTCGGCATCGTGCTCCCCGGGGAGACCGCGGTCGTCGTGCTCGCCGCGACGATGGGCTCGCCGGCAGAGACAGTCATGCTGGGCGTCGCCGTCATGCTCGGGGCGAGTCTCGGTGACCACGTCGGCTATCTCCTCGGTCGTCGCTACGGCGACTCGCTGCGCGAGACCAAGGCGGTCAAGCGCCTGGGCGTACGCCACTTCGACCGGGCGACCGACCTGCTGCGCCGACGCGGCGGCGTTGCCGTGTTCGCGACCCGGCTGGTCCCCGTCGTGCGTACGCTCACGCCGGCCGCTGCCGGTGCTTCCGGCCTGGAGTACCGACGGTTCGCCACGGCATCACTCGCGGGCTCCGCGACGTGGTCGGCGGCGTATGTCGGAGGTGGATCGGTCTTCGGCGCCCTTGCGGCGATGACGACGGATGCCTTCGGGCGCGCCTCATGGCTGTTGCTGGTGCTGCTCGCACTGGCCCTGATCCCGGTGCTGATCATTCGCACCGTCGTGGGCGTTCGCCCGGTGTCTGCCGCACCGGACGTGGCGTCCCTCGAGCTCGCTGCCCGGCGGTCGAGATTCTCGCCGCTGGTCAGCGACCTCCAGCACTAGACGAGTACGCTCGCCGGCCCCAGACAGTCAGCCGCGCAGCTGGCGGCTGACCCGGTAGCGGACGAACGACGGCACCAGCAGCGAGACGAGCACGACACCCACGACGACCAGCACGCCGCCGCCGGCCGAGGCCGCCGCCGTGCCGACGGCTGCCGCCGTGGCCCCGTGCAACGTGTCGGCGATGCGTGGCCCGCCCGCAACGACCACGATGAAGACGCCCTGGAGCCGGCCCCGCAACGCGTCGTCGGCGGCCGACTGCAGCATGCTCATCCGGAATGCCGCGGATGCCATGTCCGCCGCTCCGCCGATCACGAGCATCGCGAGCGCGACGACGAGCATCGGCGTACGCCACTGGTCGGCGAGGGCGACGGCGATGCCGAACCCGGTCATGGCCAGACCCCACACCGCGATCGAGACCACGACGGCCCGGCCCTGGCCCTCGACGTGCGACACCCAGCCGCTGAAGACGCCGCCGACGACGGCGCCGGCCGGGATCGCGGCGAACAGCAGGGCGAAGGCGATACCGCCGTTCTCGGGGCCACCGAAATCGACGTGGGCGATCTCGGGGAACAGGGCTCGCGGCATGCCGAACACCATCGCGATGAGGTCGACGACGAACGACATCATCAGCACGGGCTGCGTGCGCAGGTAGCGGAAGCCTTCGACGACGGCGCGCACCCCGGGCGCACCCGCCGCTGCCTCGAGAACCGGAAGCCGCGGCAGGCGTACGACGGCGCCGAGCGTCGCGAACAGCGTGAACGTGTCGATGAGATAGAGCCACTCGAAGCCGATCACCGGGATGAGGACGCCCGCGAGCAGCGGCCCCGCAATGCCGCCGGCCATCCCGACGGTCATGTTGAGCGAGTTGGCCGCGGGCAGCAGTGCGGGCTCGATGATCTTGGGCAGCAGCGCGCTGCGGGTCGGCTGGTTGACCGCGAAGAACGCCTGCTGCACCGCGAACAGCGTGAGCAGGAGCCAGACGTTGGTGCTGCCCGCCGCCGCCTGCAGCCAGAACAACCCGCTGGTCACGATCAGGCCGGCCGTCGTGATGATCAGCAGCGTTCGCCGGTCGAACACGTCCGCGAGCGCGCCGCCGTACAGGCCGAACACGACGAGTGGGACGAGGCCGAAGACGCCGGCGAGCCCGACGTAGGCCGAGGAGCGGGTGTCGGCATAGATCTGGGCCGGGACGGCGACGACCGTCAGCTGTGCGCCGATGACCGTGACGATGTTGGCGAGCCACAACCGGCGGAAGTGCTGGTTGCGCAGCGGTCGCGTGTCGGCGAACAGCCGGGCAAGGGGACGCCGTGTCACGCGTCGAATTTACGCCACGGGTCCTGGCGCCAGACGATCAGGAGAACGCAGCGATGTCGATCAGGATCCACGTCTGCTCGGCTCGCCCCAGCAACTCGCCGTCGGCGGCGTAGAGTGCCGTGTCGGTCAGGAACTTGCGCCCCTCCTGGGCATCCAGGTGGCCGACCGCGATGTATGGCTCGCCGACTCGCGGGCGCCGGTGGACCTGCGCCGTCATGCGGCCGAGCACCATCGTGTTGCGGCTGAAGTCTGCGGCCCATCCTCCGGGACAGTCCAAGGCTGCCCACGCGACGGGCAGGTCGACAGTGCCGTCGTGGCCACCGAATGCCTCATGCGGAGTCCACGGCGTTGCCGTGCGGCCCGGCTTGGCGGGGTCGATCGGCCCGGCGAACAGTCGCAGGCCATCGCCGTCGTCGCGCGCGGTGCCGCACGTGAAGCAGTGGTCGAAGGGGTGGTGCTCGAAGCCGGGATAGTTGGCGAGCCCGGCCGCGGCCTCCTCCGGCGACGGGCACGAGGGCGCATCGCGGGTGAACGCGCCGGGTGTCGCACTGCCCACGACGGCTCCGCCCGCAGTCAGGAGTCGCACGTCGCTGCCGTCGTGCTCCCAGCTGAGCGGCACGTCGAGCGGCGGCGGTATACGCAGCGTCGAGGTCGCGGGCTCCCGACCGCCGAGCTCCTGGGCGAGCAGGCCCGCGACATAGCCGCCGTTGCCGGAGTGCAGGGGACCGTTGAACTGTCCGGGAATCGTGACCACGCTCTCAACCTACCTAGCGAATTGCCGCGTACCTGCGCAGCGCCTCTCTTCGTTCGTCGGCGTGGTCGAGGATCGGAGTGACGTAGCCGGCGGGAAGTTCATCGAGTTCCCACGGCGTGTGGACTCGCGCGGCGTCGACGTGCGCCAGCTCGGGCACCCACCGGCGGATGTAGTCTCCGTCGGGGTCGAACTTCTTGCCCTGCGTGATCGGGTTGAACACACGGAAGTACGGCGCTGCGTCGGTGCCGCACCCGGCCACCCACTGCCACCCGTGCTGGTTGGACGCGAGGTCGGCGTCCACGAGCAGGTCGAGGAAGTGTCTGGCGCCGTGCTGCCACTCGATGTGCAGGTCCTTGACCAGGAAGCTCGCAACGATCATGCGGACCCGATTGTGCATCCAACCCTCGCCCTTGAGCTGCCGCATGCCGGCGTCGACGATCGGGAAGCCGGTGCGGCCGGCCTTCCATGCCTCGAACGACGCATCCGGCTCGTCGTACTGCATCGCGGCGAGCGCGGGGTTGTAGTAGCCGAATGCCGAGTCCGGCCGGTGATGCAGGACATCGGCGTAGAACTCGCGGAACGCGAGCTCCCGCACGTATGCCGCGACTCCTCGCGAGCGCAGGGGAGCGAGGTCGGCCAGCATCGTTCGCGGGTGGATCGTGCCCCATTTCAGGTGGACCGACATGCGGGACGTCCGGTCGGCTCCCGGAAGGTCGCGGATGTCGTCGTAGGCGGCGGCATCGTCGGCCAGGAACGAGTGCCACCGCTCCAGCGCAGCCACTTCGCCGAGCGGCGGAAGGGTCAACCCCTCTGGGATCGTCGCGTGAGGGATGCGATGTGTACGCCCCTCCGGTCGGGTCCAAGGCATGTCCGCCGGCTCTGGGGCAGGTCCGCGCCATCCGTGCTCCTGCCAGGCGCGGAAGTACGGCGTGAAGACCCGGTAGCCCGTGCCGTCGTCCTTCGTGACGCGTCCGGGCGCGACGGCATACGGCGAACCAGTGCGGACGAGTGGGATGTCGTGCCCAGCCAGCGCCTCCTCGACCCGGCGGTCGCGCCGCGAGCCGTACGGTGCGAAGTCCTCGGCGACGTGCACGCTGACGGCAGCGACCAGGCGGGCGACGCGTACGACCTCGTCAACCGGATCGCCATGCACGACGTGGAGCCCGCCCACCCGCTGCGAGAAGTCGGCCAGCAGGCGCGAGAGGTATGCGGTGCGGGTCGACGCGGCCGGCGTCCACAGCCGATCATCGAGCACGAACAGCGGAACCACGCCGTCCGGACCGGCCGCCTGCGCCTCGAGCAGCGCCGGATTGTCGCCGAGTCGGAGGTCGCGCCTGAACCACATCACGGACATCGTCACGTGTCTCATTGTCCGGCGGTCACGACGACGCCGCACGACGTGGAACAATGGCGGCGTGAGCGACCTGATCGACACCACCGAGATGTACCTCCGCACGGTCTACGAGCTGGAAGAGGAGGGCATCGTCCCGTTGCGCGCGCGCATCGCCGAGCGCCTCCACCAGAGCGGGCCGACGGTCAGCCAGACGGTCGCTCGCATGGAGCGTGACGGCCTGCTCACCGTCGAGGGGGATCGCCACCTCGAGCTGTCGCCCAAGGGCCGGCAGCTCGCCACCCGCGTCATGCGCAAGCACCGCCTCGCCGAGCGCCTCCTGACCGACATCATCGGCCTCGAGATCGAGTACGTCCACGAGGAAGCCTGCCGCTGGGAGCACGTCATGTCCGAGCAGGTCGAGCGCCGCCTCGTCGAGCTGCTCGAGCACCCCACCGAGTCGCCCTACGGCAACCCGATCCCGGGGCTGTCCGAGCTCGGCGAGCTCGGCAAGGACGCCGACTTCCTCGAGGGAGTCCAGCCAATGACCAAGGCGGTCAGCGGCGCGATCGAGCCCGTTCGCCTCGTGGTCCGCCGCATCGCCGAAGAGCTCCAGAAGGACACCGAGGTCATGTCGGTCCTGCGCCGGGTCGGCGCGCTGCCCGGCAACGACGTGCTCGTCTCGCAGGGCCATGACGGCCTGGTGGTCGCCCGACAGGGTGAGACCGCTGAGATCGACGCCGAGGCCGCCGTTCACGTCTTCGTCTCGCTCTGATCCTCAGGGTCGACCCGCAGACAGACCCGCCACATGATCGGGGATGCCCCGGATTCTCGGTGTTCTCGCCCAGTTCTGGCAATTCTGTTGGAGGGCGACTGGCAGAATTGCGCCATGGGCTTCGGGACCTCGGTCAAGAGTGTGTTCGAGCGCATCGGCGTGGAGATTCTCGGATGGACGCTCATCCCTCTCGGCATCGTCCTCATGCCGCTCCCGGGGCCCGGATTGTTGATCGTCGTCGCCGGTGTCGGCCTGTTGTCGCGCCGCCACGCGTGGGCTCAGCGCATCCTGGATCCGCTGAGGCGCAAGGCCGTCGAAGCAGCCAAGTACGGCGTGGCGACCTGGCCGCGCATCTTCGTGAGCTTCCTGGGTGGCGTATGGCTCCTGGTGCTGGGAGTCGTGTGGTGGATCAGCCCCAACATCCCGCAGTTCGAGCTCTTCGACGTGTCGGTCGGCCCCGACCTGCCCGGTGCCGGCGTGGTGACCGCGTTGATCATCTGGGCGGCTGCAGCGGCGGTGTGGTTCCGCGGCGCCTTGCGTGGCGACCGGGTGAGCCGCCCCCGTCTGGCCGCGATCGGCGTGCTGGTGGCCCTCGGCCTCATCTGGTGGTTCGGCCCCGACATCCCCGAGTACGAGCACACGGTCGCCTTCGGTCCTGAGCTCCCGGCCCACGGCTGGGGCACCGCGATCGGCCTCTGGGCTTCAGCGATCGCCGCCTGGGCGTTGCTGGCCTACAGCATCGTTCGATACCGCGAGCCGCGTCACGAGCCGCGACCCAACAGTCACTCGAACGCGTAGCGGCTGAGCTCCTTGCCGTCCAGCGTGAACGTCCAGTAGCCGTTCTCGCTGTACTTGTTCGACACGTAGACCGAGAACGTCGGCTCGTCGGCGGTGTCGCGGAGGACGACGTACGTCGAGGTGATGTCCTCGACGCCCAGCACCGAGGGCGAGCGCTTGATCGCCCGGGCATACGCCACAGGGTCGACTGCTGCGAGGTCGATGGTCGTCGCGTCGGCCGGTCGCGTGCCGTTGCTCGGCTCACCCTCGAAGCCCTTGGCGAAGTACCAGTTCTCTGCACGTCGCGGGTTGTCCTTCATGACGACCTCGACGCTCGCGTAGTCGGGATAGATCGCAGCGGAGTCGATCACCGTCGTGCCGAACTTCGCCTTGGTCAGAGCCACGAACTGCTCGAAGCCCTCGGCGGTGTGCAGCTCGAGTCGTTCATTGGGGATGGACTGCTGGGCGGCCGTGCCCTTGGCCGCCGGCTCGTCGTCGCCGGCATCGGAGATCCAGAGCACGACGGCGATCGCAGCGGCGACGAGCGACCCCAGCAGCAGGGTGCGGAGGAAACGTGGCGAGAGCGTGTCGGCGGCGGGCGGGCGCTTCTTGGACGACAGCACGGCAGCGACCTTCGTCGGCAGCTTCGCCGCTGGCCCGAGGTCGGCCACGAGGTCGGAGAGCTCGGCGATCGTCGTCGCCTGCAACGCCGCCTGCGTGCGCGCCTCGCGTTCCGCGTCATTGATCCGGCCGTCCGCGTAGGCGGCTTCGATGTCCTCAAGGCAGCTGTCGCGGTCGGCATCACTCGCTCGGGTGGCCACCATGTCGATGACGATATCGGGAACCGGCGCCCGCAGCGGACGCTTTGCCTGCGACCGGCGCCGTCAGAGCCGTAACCCTGGGGCATACCGGGGCGTTGTTCTCCTCAGACGAAAGGTGATCGGAGTGCGCAAGCGGGACGGGCGGATTGTCGCGTCGGCGGTGCTGGGGGTGGCACTGCTCGCTGCGAGCACGACTAATGCCGGGGCTGCTGACGACCCCGCCGGTGGCCTTCTGGAGGCCGCAGAGAAGATCCTGGCGACGGCGACGTCGGGCGACCCGCTCAAGGTTGTCACGACGACCCGCACCTCGGGGGCACCGCAGATCACCACGGAGGTCGCGCCGAACCGTTCGCAGGCGCTCGACCTGATCATCTCGGGACTCAGGAAGTCGTCGACGATCGGCGTCGACATCGCGCACGAGGTGAGCATCGACGCCTCGAACGACACCTATCGCAGCAAGCAGTGGGCCCTCACCCGGTTCGATGCCGAGACGGCGTGGAAGACCTCGACCGGCAGCGGGGTCACCGTCGCCGTCATCGACACCGGGGTGCAGGCCGGCCACGCCGACCTCAGTGGCCACATCCTGTCGGGCCGTGACTACGTCGCGCCCGGGACGTCGGCGACGGACGAGAACGGCCATGGCACCCATGTGGCCGGCATCATCACGGCGATCTCCAACAACCGCCGCGGCATCGCCGGCCTGGCGCCGAAGACCAAGGTCCTCCCGGTGCGAGTGCTCGACCGAGCCGGTGTCGGCGACTCCGCGAACGTCGCGAAGGGCATCATCTGGGCCGTCGACCGGGGGGCCAAGGTCATCAACCTGTCCCTCTCGTCGTCCCAGGCCGACAGCGCGGGGCGTGCCGCCGTGGCGTACGCGATCTCCAAGAACGTCGTCGTGGTGGCGGCCGCCGGCAACGACGGTTGCGCATTCTTGTTCGGCTCACCTCGCACCTATCCGGCCGCCTACGACGGGGTCCTCGGGGTCGGCGCGATCACCTCCGCCGGCGGCGTGGCGTCGTACTCCAACTGTGGCAACTGGGTCGACGTCGTCGCTCCTGGCAGCGGCATCGTGTCGACCACGATTCCGAAGCCGGACGCCAGTCTGGGCTGCCCGGCGAACTACTGCACGCTCTCGGGCACGTCGATGGCCGCGCCCTACGCGGCAGCGGCCGCGGCCCTCAAGATCGCCAAGCTGGGCTCCGGCGCCAAGCAGGCCACGGTCCGCTCACTGATCCAGTCGACCGCCGACGACATCGGCGCCAGGGGCTACGACACGAGCTCAGGCTCAGGTGTCATCAACCCGCGCAGGATGCTCGCACGCTAGTCGACAGGGTCACGGCGCCTGGTATCTCTTGATCGTCGAGCCGTTGAGCTTCATGGTCCAGTAGCCGACCTTGTTCGACGGGCTCATGACGTAGACCGACATCACGTTGAGGCCCGAGCGGTTGTCGAAGATCAGGTAGGTCCGGTCGGCGTCGGGCACGTCGAGCTCTGCGGGAGCACGCTGGATCGCACGCGCCAGCGCCTCCACCTTGACGCTGCGCAGGTCCGCGTCCTTCGAGCCGGCCTTGCGTGGGCTCTCGATGGGGTTGTTGGGGAAGCTGCCGTTGTAGTACCAGCGCTGGGAGTGATCCGGGTCGCCCGGGACGGGAACCTCGATCGTCGCGTAGTCGGGGTAGATCACGGCACTGATGTAGCGAGTGCTCCCGATCTTGGCGCGCATGTCCTCGCGGAGCTTGGTGAACCCGTCGCTCGTCAGCAGCTGGGGATCGGCCGGCGCGGTGGCCGTCTGCTGCGTCCCGCCGGGGCTGGCGCCTGGAGTCGCCTGCGGGTTCGCGGGCGGGTTCGACGACGACCCGCCGTCCTCGGACACGAACAGCGATGTCGCGAATGCCCCGGCGCCCGCGAGGGCCAGGCCGACCAACCAGAAGAGCGCCTTCCGGAGGCCGACCACCGTGGCGAAGCGCCCGACCGACCGACCGAGCTCCGGGCTCGTGATCGCATCGCCCACGACCGTGCCGAACGACTGCTCCGCCGGCGCTGAGGTGGCGGGCGCACGGCCATGATCGGTGACCAAGGCGGCCAGCTCCGACAACGTCGCGGCGTCCGCGATCTTGGAGGACCGCGTGGCGAACTCGGCAGCGTCGATGCGCCCGCTGGACAGCAGCTCCTTGAGCTCGTCGTACGCCCCGCGTCGATCCGCGTCAGTCGCCGGCACGGCATCCATGCAGCGCAGCGTAACCACGCGGCGACCTCCGCGGGGTGAAATCGACGCACCGGTTCTCTGGCACACGGCCGCGCGGATGCCAGAGGATGGGCACATGAGTGCTCACGAGTGTGATGTCGTCGTTGTCGGTCTCGGACCCGGAGGCGAGGCGCTTGTCGCGCGGCTCGCCAAGGCGGGGCTCTCCGTGGTCGCGGTCGAGGCCGAGCTGGTCGGCGGCGAATGTCCTTACTGGGGCTGCATCCCGTCCAAGATGTTCATCCGTGCCGCGAACCTGCTGGCCGAAGCGCGGCGCATCGCCACGCTCTCAGGCGGTGCGACGGTCACCCCTGACTTCTCCATCGTTGCCAAGCGCATCCGCGAGGAGGCGACTGACAACTGGGACGACACCGTCGCGGCCGATCGGATCACGGCGGCCGGGGCCACGCTCGTGCGCGGTCACGGACGCCTGGCCGGTGATCGTACGGTCGAGGTCGACGGCGAGACCTACGTCGCCTCCAAGGGCGTCGTGCTCAACACCGGTACGACCGCAGCGGTCCCGCCGATCCCCGGCCTCGCCGACACGCCGTTCTGGACCAATCGCGAAGCGCTCAAGGCCGAACAGGCACCGGCCTCGCTGATCGTCATCGGCGGCGGCGCGATCGGACTCGAGCTGGCCCAGGCGTATGCCCGATTCGGTGTCGAGGTCACGGTGCTGGAGGTCGCGCCGCGCATCCTCGCCCCCGAGGAGCCGGAGTCGTCGGAGCTGCTGGCCACGGTGTTCGAGGCCGAGGGCATCGGCGTGCACGCCGGCGTCACGATCGACCGGGTCGACCACGACGGTGGCCGGTTCGCCGTGACCTGCGGCGACACGACGTACGAGGCCGAGCAGCTGCTGGTGGCCGCCGGCCGCAGGTCGCGCCTCGACGACATCGGCCTCGAGACGGTGGGCGTCGAGGTGGACCGATTCCTGACCGTCGGCGACGACATGCAGGTCGCTGACGGGCTCTGGGCAATCGGCGACATCGTCGGCCGCGGTGCGTTCACCCACCTGTCGATGTACCAGTCCGAACGGGCTGCCCGGGCGATCCTGGGTGAGCCCCAGGAGGCGTACGACAGCAGCTTCCCGCGCGTCACCTTCACCGATCCGGAGGTCGGCGGCGTGGGCGTCACCGAGGCGCAGGCGCGGGACAAGGGCATCAACGTACGCATCGGACTGACCGACGTCTCGGCAAGCAGTCGCGGGTTCGTCCACGGCGTCGGCAACGAGGGCCTCATCAAGCTCGTCATCGACGCCGACCGCGACATCATCATCGGTGCCACGAGCGCTGGGCCGACCGGCGGCGAGACGCTGTCGGCGCTGGCGTTCGCGGTGCGTGCCGAGATCCCGCTCGCGACGCTCCGCAACACGGTGTACGCCTACCCGACGTTCTGGCGGGCCATCGAGTCGGCGCTCTGACCCCGCGTCGACTCGGGCAGACTGGGCGCATGCGAATCACGGTGTTGTCGGGCGGAGTCGGTGGCGCCAACTTCCTGTCGGGGCTCCTCGACGTCGTGGGACCGGCCGACGAGGTCACGGTGATCGGCAACACCGCCGACGACATCTGGCTGTTCGGCCTGCGCGTGTGCCCCGATCTCGACACCGTGATGTACACCCTCGGCGGGGGCATCGACCCCGAGCGCAAGTGGGGGCGCACCGACGAGACGTGGAACGCCAAGGAAGAGCTGACCGCATACGGCGCGGCCAACACCTGGTTCGGGCTCGGCGACCGGGACCTTGCGACGCACCTCATCCGCACCCAGATGTGGCACGAAGGGGTCGGCCTCGCCGCCATCACCGAGCGGCTCTGCGAGCGGTGGAAGCCCGGCGTCCGCCTGCTGCCGATGACCGAGGACGAGGTCGAGACCCACATCGCCATCGACGGTGAGAACGGGCTCGACGTGATCCACTTCCAGGAGTACTGGATCCGCCTCGGCGCCAAGGTGCCGGTCCGCGAGGTCGCATTCCAGGGTGCAGCGGACGCGTCAGCCGGCCCGGGCGTGGTCGAGGCGATCCTCGGCGCCGACCGGGTCATCCTGCCACCGTCCAACCCCATCGTGTCGATCGGCGCGATCCTGTCGGTCCCGGACGTCGCGACGGCACTCCGTACGACGTCGGCCCCCGTCGTCGGGGTCTCCCCGATCATCGGTGGGGCAGCGGTGCGCGGGATGGCCGACCAGCTGCTGACCGGCCTCGGGATCGAGATCAGCGCTTCGGGAGTGGCCCGCCACCACGGTGCCAGGACGTCCGGGGGAGTGCTCGACGGCTGGTTGGTCGACCTCGCTGATGCAGCCGAGCTCGACAGCATCGAGGCTGCCGGCATCACGGCTCGCGCCGTGCCGCTCTACATGACGGACGCCATGACCACGGCACATCTGGCCCGCGACACCCTCGACCTGGCCGACTCGCTGGCAGCCAAGGCCTGACGATGGCTCTGCGCGCGTGGCCACTCGAGGGCATCGGCGAGATCGCGGCGGGCGATGACCTCGCCGGCATCATCGCGGAGCACCTGGCCGAGCCCCTCGCCGATGCCGACGTGCTCGTCGTGACGAGCAAGGTCGTCAGCAAGGCTGCCGGGTTGGCGACGAGGGGCGACCGCGACTCGCTGCTCGACGCGCAGACCGACCGGCTCGTGGCCCGCCGCGGGCCGACCCGCATCGTGCGCACGCACTCCGGGCTCACCCTCGCGGCTGCAGGCATCGACGCCTCGAACCTCGAGGCCGGCACCGTCATCCCGTTGCCGCCCGACCCTGACGGCGTGGCGCGTGACCTGCGCGCTCGCCTCGAGGAGCTCACCGGCGTACGCCTCGGCGTGATCGTCAGCGACACCGCCGGACGGGCGTGGCGGATCGGGCAGACCGACATCGCCATCGGGGTTTCCGGCATCGCGCCACTCCTGTCGTTCGCCGGGGTCGAGGATGCGTACGGCAACCTGCTGGCCGTCACAGCGCCGGCGATCGCCGATGAGCTCGCGGGCGTGGCCGACCTCGTCGCAGGCAAGCTCGACGGGCATCCGGTCGTCGTGGTTCGCGGTCTGCCGGCCGAATGGTTCGGTCCCCACGACGAGGGTGCGGCGTCGCTGATCCGGGACGAGGACGGCGACCTGTTCGGGCTGGGTGCACGCGACGCCGTGCTGGCCGCGGTGTCGCGCGGGGAGCTGCCGCGCGGGTTCCCGCTGCCCGAGCCCGACGACGACCTGATCGCCCTCGCGCGGGCGGGTGCCGACCTGTCCCTCGCGGACGTGACGGTCGGCGCCGACGGCTCGCTCGAGGTGCGTGCGCTGAGCGTCGACGGCGCCCCCGAGGCGTACGTCGAGGCAGGGGCGCTGGCCGAGCGGCTGCGGATCCTGGCTCGTGCGCTGCGCCGCGAAGTCGTGATCGCGGTCGTCAGCGACTGATCGCCGGCTGCTCGTCCGCGAGGCCGGCGTACACATCCTCGGTGTGCGGGCCGAGACCCAGCCTGCGGGCGGCGACGAGATCGGCAAGCGTGTCGACGTCCTGGCGCAGGCCCGGCACGGCGTCCAGCTCGAACGCACCGTAGCCGCGGTGACGACCGGCCGAACCGGGACCGTATCCCGCGTGCATCAAGTGTGGCTGGCGGCTCGTGAGGATCGTGGTGCCATCGCCGTTGGCGTCCGCGACGAAGGCGAACGGGTGCGCGTCGGCCGCGGCCAGCAGCTCCTGCAGCGCGTCGGCGGTCATGGCAGGCAGGTCCGACGGGACGACCGCGAGTGGAGCGTCGGGACGATGCGCGGTGGCCCACGCGATGCCGTGTCGGATCGCGGAGCCCAAGGTGTCGAGCGGCCGATTCGCCGGCTCCTGGAGGACGCGTGCTCCTGCGCTCGTGACTTGGTCGACGACCAGGTCGCCGCGTGTCACGACCACGACCTCGCCCACGGCGGGGCACGCCAGCACGCTGGCAAGCGTGTCACGGGCGAAGGCCTCGGCGAGCGCGCGGCGGGTGGCCGGTTCGACGTGCAGCCGTGACTTGGCGCGGTCCCAGGCCTTCATCGGCATGACAACGGTGAACGGTGCCGTCATCCCGCAGCCCTCACCGGGGACAGGCGGTCGTACGTCGTGGTGCGTTGGACGGCGGGACGATCGGCGAGCGCCGCCATGGCTTCCAGCTCCTCGATCGACTTGCGCGAGCCGTTGGTCGAGCCGGCCATGCGGCTGATGGTCTCCTCCATCAGCGTGCCGCCGAGGTCGTTGACCCCGCCCTGCAGCACCTGCGTGCACGTCTCGGGCCCGAGCTTGACCCATGAGCACTGGATGTTGTCGACGAGGCCGTGAAGCATGATTCGCGCCATGGCGTGCACCGCGCGATTGTCGCGAACCGACGGTCCCGGGCGGGCCACGCCGGCGAGGTAGATCGGCGACGACTGGTGCACGAACGGCAGCGGCACGAACTCGGTGAACCCACCGGTCTCGCGTTGGAGGTTGGCGAGCGTGCGCAGGTGACCGACCCAGTGGCCCGGGTGGTCGACGTGGCCGTACATCATCGTCGACGTCGTCGGCAGCCCGATCTGGTGCGCCGTGCGGATGACGTCGAGCCATTCCGACGTCGGCAGCTTGCCCTTGGTCAACACCCACCGCACGTCGTCGTCGAGGATCTCCGCCGCCGTGCCCGGCAGCGAGTCGACGCCCGACTCCTTGGCCTGGACCAGGAAGTCGCGGACTGACATGCCGGTGCGGGTCACGCCGTTCATGACCTCCATGGGGCTGAATGCGTGGACGTGCAGCGCCGGCTCGCGGCGCTTGACCGCGGCAGCGATGTCGAAGTACGCCGTGCCGGGCAGCTCGGGGTCGATGCCGCCCTGCATGCACACCTCTGTGGCTCCGAACGCGACGGCCTCGCTGGCCCGGTCGCCGATCTCGTCGAGCGACAGCGTGTAGGCGTCGGCGTCGGTACGCCGTTGGGCGAACGCGCAGAACCGGCAGCCGGTGTAACAGACGTTGGTGAAGTTGATGTTGCGGTTGACGATGTAGGTGACCTCGTCGCCGACCGCCTGCCGGCGCAGGTCGTCGGCCAGAGCCGCGACGGCGTCGAGGTGCGCGCCCTCGGCCGTCATGAGGGTCAACGCGTCTGCGTCCGAGAGCCCTGACGGATCGCGCTCGGCCGCCCGCATCGCCGCCGTGAACCCGCCGTCGCCGATGCCGACCAGGCGCCGCGTCACGGCCCGGTTGCCCGTCGCGCAGCACCGACCAGTCGCCGTAGACGTCCTCGAAGTCGCTGCGCCGGTCCGCGGTACGCCCGACGGTGTCGATCTCGGTGTGCAGCTCGGTGCGACCCCGCGAGAGCCATCCCTCCGTCGCCCAGCCGCCGTCGGGCTCCTGCCACGGCAGCCCCGTGGGGATCGCGTCGGCCCGGGCGAGCCCGTCGTCGGCGACCAGGGCGTCGACGTGGGGCCGCAGGCGGGGGTCGAGCCACGGCTCGGACAGGAACTGCGGGTGCGCCGTGAGCCGTTCGGTCAGCGTGAACCCGCGCTCAGCGCACAGCTCGGTCAGCGCGGTGATCTGCGGCCACGGCCGCTCGGGATTGACGTGGTCCGGTGTCAGCGGGCTGATGCCGCCGAAGTCGTCGACGCCGGCATCCAGCAGGGCCCGGCAGTCGTCGAGGCCCACGAGGTTGGGCGGCGCCTGCACGCGCATCGCGGGGCCCATGAGGATGCGGGTCGTCGCGATCGCGGCGAGGTACTCCTCGACCTCGAGGTCGGGCGTCAGCCGCATCGCCGTGTCGTCCTTGGACACGAAGTTCTGGATGATGACTTCCTGGATCGACCCGTACGTGCGCGCGATCCGGCGCAGCTCGAAGATGCTCTCGACCCGGTCGTCGATCGTCTCGCCGATGCCGATCAGCAGCCCCGTCGTGAACGGGATGTTGAGCCGGCCGGCGTCCTCGAGGACCCGCAGGCGTACGGCCGGATCCTTGTCGGGGCTGGCGTAGTGCGCCTCGCCCTTCTCCTCGTACAGCCGGCGACTCGTGGTCTCCAGCATCATGCCCATCGACGGCGCGACCGGCTTGAGCCGCGACATCTCCTTCCAGCTCATGACGCCGGGGTTGAGGTGAGGCAGCAGCCCGGTCTCCTCGAGCACCCGGATGGCCATCGCGCGGACGTACTCCAGCGTGCTGTCGTAGCCCGCCGCCGCGAGCCACTCCTTGGCGTCGTCCCAGCGGTCCTCGGGCCGGTCGCCGAGCGTGAACAGCGCTTCCTTGCAGCCCATCGCGGCACCCTTGCGGGCGATGTCGAGGACCTCGTCGGGCGACAGGAACGGGGCGGGCAGGCGCCCCGGCGTGGTCGCGAACGTGCAGTAGTGGCACCGGTCGCGGCACAGCCGGGTCAACGGGATGAAAACTTTCTTGCTGTACGTCACGACGCCCGGTCGGCCGGCCGACTCGAGACCCGCGTCGCGGACCCGCGCCGCTGCGGCCATGAGCCGGCAAAGCTCGGCGCCGCGCGCGCTGAGCAGTCCTGCGGCCTCGCGCGCGTCGATCGTCTTGCCGGCCTCGGCGCGTGTGACGGCCCGGACGATCTCGCGGTCGGTCGGAACGCTCATTCACCAATTGTGGTCCCCGCCTCCACGCGGGGAGTCGCCGACCCGGTCAGGACATCGTCAGGCGCGTCGCAGGATGCGCAGCACCTGGCGCTCGAGCGTACGACTCATCGGCGCGCCGGGTGCGACCCTGCGATGATCGGCGCGCACCGTCACGCCGTCCTCGAACAGGTCGATGATGCGCGGGTCGACGTACGACGACCGGGCGATCGCGGGGGTGTTCCCGAGGTGCTCGGAGACCTCACGCATCGCCGCCGCGATCGACTTCTTGCGTCGGGCCGGCGTGCTGCGGTCGCTGCGGGCCAGCGCCAGCGCCGCGATCGAGGTGCCGCGCCAGGTCCGGAAGTCCTTGGCGGTGTAGATCTCACCGAGGATCTCCTTGACGTACGCGTTGACGTCATTGGCGTCGAGGTCGCGCCACTGGCTTCCGATCTTGTATGCCAACAGGCGATCGCCGCCGCCGCGTCGGCGCCGCAGCACCTCGAGCACCTCGCGCACGCGCTCGTCACGCACCGTGACCTCGACCACCTGCCCCGACTTGGCCGGATAGGAGAACGTCATGCCGCGCCCCGAGACATGCACGTGCCGCTTCTCGAGGGTCGTGAGCCCGTAGCTCTCGTTCTGCTCGACATAGCGTTCGGAACCGATCCGGAACATGCCGAGGTCGAGCAGGCTGAACGCCGTCGCGGCGATCCGTTCGAGAGTCAGCTCGTCGCCGGAGAGGTGTCGACGGGCCTCGAGGCGATGCTTGAGCAGCGACGCGGCGAAACCTTCCATCCGCTCGAACTTCTCGGTGTCGCGGCGGGCCCGCCAGTCCGGGTGATAGATGTACTGACGGCGTCCGGCGGCGTCGGTGCCGACCGCCTGCAGGTGGCCGTTCTCGACCGAGCAGATCCAGACCTCGTTCCACGCCGGCGGGATGACGAGCTTCTTGCACCGCAGCACCTGCTCCGGCTCGAGTGGCCGGCCGTCCTCGTCGAGGAACCGGAACCCGCGACCGTGCCGGACCCGCGACCAGCCCGCCGAGCTCGGGGACGTACGGCGAAGGCGGACCATGGTGAGATCACGCTAGGTGACGGGTGCGGAGCACGCATGTCGTAGCGATCCTCGTGTCCTGCCGGGCGACCTCGTGGCAGAGTGAGCCGGCGGCCATGCCATGGTTCATCCATCGGACAGTGAGGAGAGCCACGTGGAGCTGAGAATCGGTTACAAGGCATCGGCCGAGCAGTTCGCGCCCCGGGAGCTCGTCGAGCTCGGCGTCCTCGCCGAGGCGGCCGGGATGGACACCGCCGTGGTGAGCGATCACTTCCAGCCGTGGCGGCACGATGGCGGTCACGCGCCGTTCTCGCTGGCCTGGTTGACCGCCGTCGGTGAGCGCACCTCGTCGATCCGACTGGGCACG
Source organism: uncultured Actinomycetota bacterium (assembly GCA_963790145.1). Taxonomy (GTDB): domain Bacteria; phylum Actinomycetota; class Actinomycetes; order Propionibacteriales; family Nocardioidaceae; genus Aeromicrobium. The sequence continues at coordinate 73,554 of CAWBNN010000003.1, forward strand.
TCGGTCATGACTCCGACGTTTCGCTACAACCCGGCAGTCGTCGCGCAGGCGTTCGCGACCATGGGCTGCCTCTACCCGGACCGCATCCTGCTGGGCGTCGGGACCGGTGAGGCGCTCAACGAGGCAGCGTCCGGGTTCGTCGGTGACTGGCCGGAGTTCAAGGAGCGTTTCGCGCGGCTGCGGGAGGCTGTCGACCTGATGCGACAGCTCTGGAGTGGCGAGAGGGTCGACTTCGAGGGTGACTACTACCGCACAGTCGGCGCGTCGATCTACGACGTACCGGACGGCGGGATCCCGGTCTATGTCGCCGCCGGGGGACCGGTCGTGGCGCGATATGCCGGACGCAAGGGCGACGGCCTGATCTGCACGTCCGGCAAGGGCATGGAGCTCTACGAGGACAAGCTCATGCCCGCGCTCGCTGAGGGAGCGGAGAAGGTCGGTCGGTCGACCGATGACATCGACCGCATGATCGAGATCAAGGTGTCGTATGACCCTGACCCGCAGGTCGCGCTCGAGAACACCCGGTTCTGGGCGCCGTTGTCGCTGACCGCCGAGCAGAAGCACAGCATCGACGACCCGATGGAGATGGAGGCGGCCGCAGACGAGCTGCCGATCGAGCAGGTGGCGAAGCGGTGGATCGTCAGCTCGGACCCCGACGAGGTCGCTGCGCTGGTCAAGCCGTACACCGACGCCGGCCTCAACCACCTGGTGCTGCACGCTCCCGGTCATGACCAGCGGCGTTTCCTCGAGCTCTTCACGACAGACCTGGCGCCACGGCTCCGCGCTCTGGGCTGAGGCCGGTCAGGACTGCGCGTCGTACGTCTCGCGCGCGGCCATGACCTGCTCGATGTTCGCCTCGGCCCAGGTGCCGAGCGCGTGCAGCGGGGCGTGGAGGGTGCGGCCGAGGGGAGTCAGCTCGTACTCGACGCGGGGCGGCATCTCGGCGTACGCGTGCCGGGCGACGAGCCCGTCGCGCTCCAGGTCACGCAGCGTCTCCGTCAGCACCTTGCCGCTGATGCCCTGCACCGTCGCGCGCAGGTCGCCGAAACGCAGCCGCTCCTGGCCCAGCGCGATGACGATCATGGCCGTCCACTTGTTGGCGATCCGGGCCAGCGACGTGCGTGAGGGACAGGTCTTGGTCATCACGTTGAAGTCGGGGTGCTGTGACATGGGCCACACGTCCTTTTGGTTACGTTGAGGTAACTGGTTACCGAAAGTGAGTATAGGGGTGTCACTCGCTCTCACGAAGGAGAACCCCATGGAAACCACCAACACGGCCACCGTCGCTCGTACGTACGCCGACGCACTCACCGCCAAGGACTTCGGCACGGTCGCCGGCATGTTCGCCGACGACATCGTGTGGCACCAGCCGGGCTCCCACAAGCTCTCGGGCACCTACCGCGGCTCGGCGGCCGTGGGCGAGCTGCTCGGCGCGATGATGGCTGCAACCCAGGGCACGTTCGAGCTGGCCGTCCAGGGCGCCCCGATGATCAATGGCGACGTCGCCGCGATGCAGGTCCACTTCGCCGCCGAGCGTGACGGGGCGGAGCTGTCGATGGCCGGCGTCGACATGGTCCGGATCGACGGCGACCGCGTTGCCGAGGTGTGGCTCTTCTCGGCCGACCAGCAGGGCGAGGACGAGTTCTGGGGTGCGGCCGAGGCTTGAGGCCGGCTCACCCGGCGGCGCGGAAGGCCCCGGGGGTGAGGCCCGTGCGGCCGCGGAAGTAGGCAGAGAAGTTCGAGGGGTCGTCGAATCCCAGCTGTTCGGCGATCTCGGCCACCGGCGCGTCGCCGTGGCTCAGCAGGCGCTTGGCCTCGAGCACGACGCGTTCGTCGATGAGCTGTTTGGCGGACCGCCCGGTGTGCGCCCGCGCCAACCTGTTGAGCGTACGAGGCGAATAGCCGAGCCGGGCTGCGTAGTGGGTGACCTGGTGCCACTCGCTGAACCGGCGGTCGATCTCGTCGCGGAACCACAGGTATGCCTCGTGGGTCGCGGTCGGCCCGACGGTCGCGTCCGCGGGCCGCACCAGGGCGAGCTCGGTGAGAAGGGCGCCGAGGGCGTGGGCGAGGACGGCGTCCCGCAGTGGAGCCCGGTCGCTGTCGATGCGCTGTTGCCCGCAGGCGATCAGGAGCGCCCAGGCCTCACTGGCGGGCGATCCCTCGACGTCGTCGGCGGACCAGTGGTTGGGCGTGCTCGTCCCCACGGCCCTGACCAGCTCATTGGTGCGGTCGTCGATCACGTGCGGAGTGAACAGCACGGAGGGGCCGTCGATGTCCGCGATGGCCCCCCACTCGTGCACCTGGCCGGCGCGGACCCAGAGGACGTCGCCAGGGCCCAGCTGGTGCTCGGTGAAGTCGACCGTGTGCACGGCGGCTCCTCGGTCGATCCGAATCACCATGTCAAAGCCGAGTCGCTGCGGCCTGAGGAACTCGGCCAGGCCGCTGCGGCGCCGCATCCGCTCCAAGCTGAGGACCTCGATGTTCCCGACCTCGGGAGTCGGAGGATCGAACCGCACCGGTCGGATGGCGTCGCCGCCCTCGTGTCCCGTTTTCACCATGTTGTGTCCCTCAGCGACCGTGTGCATGACGTCTGACCAGCCTATTTTTACAGGTGACAGCCTAGTTCTCACACAGATCGGAACACCCCATGACCCTCACCTACACCGTGCTCGACGCGGCACCTGAGTCGCTCAACAAGACCAGCGTCGTCGTCAGCGGCGACACCGAGGCGCTCGTCGTCGACGCCGGCTTCACCCGCGCCGACGGGCACCGCATCGTCGCCGAGGTGCTCGACTCCGGCAAGACCTTGACCCGCGTCGTGATCACGGCCGGTGACCCCGACTTCTACTTCGGTGCCGAGGTCATCGCCGACGCGTTCCCCGAGGCCTCGTTCGTGGCCCCGGCCGACGTCATCGAGCACATCCAGCACAGCTACGAGGGCAAGCTCCAGGCGTGGGCTCACCTGGGCGCGAACCTGCCGACGCGGCTCGTCCACATCGCCGAGCTGACCGAGACCGTCCTCACGGTCGACGGCACGCAGATCGAGGTACGCCGCGGCAGCGACCTGCTCGGCGACCGCGCCTGGTACCTGTTCGATCCGGCCTCCCGGTCCCTCATCGGCGGAGTCCTGCTGTTCGAGGGCCTGCACGTCTGGACCGCCGACTCGGCCACGCCGGAGCTGCGCGCCGAATGGGCTCGCGTGCTCGGTGACCTCGAGGCGCTCGTCCCGACGTTCGTCGTCGCGGGCCACCGCCTCGCCGGTGCACCCACCGACCTCACCGCGATCACGCACACTCGCGACTACCTCCGGTTCTTCGAGCAGGCCATCACCGAGTCCGCCACCGCAGAGGACGCCAAGGCCAAGCTCCTCGCCGCCTATCCGGACGCCGGCCTCGTCATCGCGTCCGACCTGGGCACCAAGGTCGCCAAGGGTGAGATGACATGGGGCTGATCGACGAGTCGTCGCCTGCTGAGGTCGTACGCCGGCAGTACCTCGCGTCCGCTGCCGGTGACCTGGAGGCGCTGCGTACCACCTTGGCGCCCGACGTCGAGTGGACCGAGATGGCCGGGTTCCCGCTCGCCGGCACGTACCGGACGCCCACCGGCGTCACCAGCAACGTCATGGAGAAGCTCGGCGCCGACTGGGACGGCTGGACGGCGCACGACGACACGTACGTCGTCGACGGTGAGAACGTCGTCGTCCTGGCCCGCTACACGGCACAGCACCGCGGGACCGGCAAGCCGCTGGCCGTGCGCGTCGCGCATCACTTCATCGTCCGCGGTGGGCTGATCGTCCGGTTCGAGCAGTTCGTCGACACCGCGCTCGTACGGGACGCCGCCACCGCCTGACCGCAGAGATCAGGATGTCGAGAACGGTGACTTCAGCATGAAGCGACTGGTCGGCACGGTGTCGATGTTGTCGGTCGCGCCGAAGGCCGACGTGCTGGCCACCATTCTCGTCATCCTGTCCTCGAGGTCGGTGTCGTCCGATGCCCCGAAGAACGCGTGCAGATCCGTCGTCGCAGCATCGGGAAACAGCTCCTCGACGATGCCATCGATCACCGGCGCCTCCGGTGTGAGCGGGCGAACCACGACGTTCTGCGTGTAGCCGAACGTCGCCTGGGTGTCGATCGCCACCTGGGTGTGATCGAGCTGCCACCTCGCGAGCCATGTGGCGTGGTCAAGGTGTGACGGCCGGCGCAGCAGGGCCACGTTGGCCAGCCCGGGGCAGCGATCGCCGAGCTGATCAGGTGGTGCCATCGGGACGGACTCGGTCACCAGGTAGGCCGCGACGGAATCGGCGGTAGGTGCCAGCAGGTCGAGGGCAGCGGCGACCTGCGTGCCGTACGACTGTTGGGTCCAGATGCTGATGACCGCCGCGACTGGCGGTGCCAGGGTCGTGAGGGTCATCGTCGAATGCTGAACCGCACTGTCGCGGACGTTGACGGTGAGGCCGGCGACGCCGAGGTCCAGCAGCTCATCTGCCACGGGTCCCCGGATGTGCTCGCACCACGCCTCGTCGGGGACCTCGGCACGTACGAGAGCGATGACCTTCTCCATGGCCCATCCTCCGTCTCTGGTGCCCTCGACAGGAATCGAACCTGTGGCCTACCGCTTAGGAGGCGGTCGCTCTATCCGACTGAGCTACGAGGGCGTGCGGACTCAGGTTATCCAGTCTTGGGTCCGACCCCTACGATCGGCTCCATGTGCCGCCATCTCCGAAGCCTGAGCGCTGCGGGGTCCGGGCAGTGAGGCGGCTGATGATCCTCGCCGCGACGACGGTCATGGTTGCTGCCGGGTTGGCGTCGTGCGGCCGAGCCGAGACGATCCGCGAACGTCGCGATGCCTGTGCCCCGGCACGAGCCCTCCCGACTGGTACGACCCACAGGACGATCGAGTCCGGCGGTCAGCAGCGCCGCTACCTCATCCATGTGCCGCCCGGATATGACGGCTCGACCAAGACGCCGCTCGTGTTGCTGTTCCACGGAGTCGGGGGCAATCCGCAGGCGGTCGTCAACACGACGAGCATGGGCACGATCGCGGACCAGGGCAAGGCGATCCTTGTGGCGCCACTGGCCCGCGGCCGCGTCTCTCGATGGGACTTTCGCGCGCCGATCGGGGATCCGACGTCCGACCTGGCGTTCGTGCGCGACCTGGTCAAGAGTGTCAAGGCCGATGCGTGTGTCGACGATTCGCGGACCTTCGCGGCCGGGTTCTCCAACGGATCGATGCTCACGCTTGCGCTGGCCTGCGACGGAACGACGAAGTTCGCCGCGTACGCCGCAGTTTCGGGTCCCTTCTGGGACGACTCCTGTCGTGGCTCGGGCCCGGCGTCGATCATCTACTTCCACGGACTGCGCGACAGGGTCGTGCCGTTCGCGGGGGACGACACCGTGATCGGACCGCTGCCGCCGGCTGACGAAGCCTTGGCGAACTGGGCGGCTCACGACCGATGCGCGGCGCCCAGTGTGGCCACGACGGTCGCTGAGCACGTCCGCAAGTACGCCTGGAAGAAGTGCCAGGACGGCTCGGTCGTCAGCATGTATGTCATCGACAACGGCGGACATCGGTGGCCAGGAGGCGTAGCGGTTGCGTCTGGGCGCGACTCCGGGGCCATGACGCAGGAGATCGACGCGAGCGCCCTGATCTGGCAATTCTTCGAACGGCACACCGCTGGTGGACAATAGGAGCATGACCAAGCCCATCGAGACGTGGCTGACCGACATGGACGGCGTTCTCGTGCACGAGGAAAAGGCCATCCCCGGGGCGGCCGACTTCATCGCTCGCCTGACCGAGACGGGTCGCAAGTTCCTCGTCCTGACCAACAACTCGATCTTCACGCCGCGGGACCTGTGCGCCCGCTTGCGCGTCGCCGGCATCGACCTGCCCGAGTCGGCGATCTGGACCTCGGCGCTCGCGACCGCCAAGTTCCTCAGCGAGCAGCGTCCGGAGGGCACCGCATACGTCATCGGTGAGGCCGGCATGACCACGGCGCTCCACAACGTCGGCTACATCATGACGAGCCGCGAGCCCGACTACGTCGTGCTGGGGGAGACCCGCACCTACTCGTTCGAGGCCATCACCCGCGCGATCCAGCTGATCGAGAATGGTGCGCGCTTCATCGCGACCAACCCCGACCCGACCGGTCCGTCGCCCGGTGGGTCGCTCCCGGCCACGGGTTCGGTCGCAGCGCTCATCACCAAGGCGACCGGTGTCGAGCCCTACTTCGTCGGCAAGCCCAACCCGCTCATGATGCGCAGCGCGCTCAACCAGATCGAGGGACACTCCGAGACCACGGTCATGATCGGCGACCGCATGGACACCGATGTGCTGTCGGGTCTGGAAGCCGGCCTGCGTACGTTCCTCGTGCTCACCGGGTCGACCGCACCGGCCCAGATCGAGCGCTTCCCGTTCCGCCCGACCGAGATCTTCGAGTCGATCGCCGACATCGTTCCGCTCGTCCAGTAACCAGAAAGTTACCCGCAGGTAATACACGTTCGGGAAGAATTGTTATTCTTTCGTAATCTCCGGTCGGCCTACCGGCCGCCACCGGAGATTCCCTCGGCAGATCGTGCTGGGGGATCCTCCACCAGGGAGAGAACGTGAAGGTTTTTCTCACGGGTGCGAGCGGAGTCATGGGCCGATCGTCCATCGCCGCCTTGCATCTCGCGGGTCATGAGGTGGTCGGCCTGGCCCGTACGCCGGCCAGTGCCGAGCAGATCGCCGCAACCGGTGCCACGCCGCATCTCGGCGATGTCCTCGACCTCGACGCACTGGTCGCGGGCCTGCAAGGCTGCGACGCCGTCGCCAACCTCGCCACCAAGGTCCCGGTGGGCACGGCGGCACTGCGTCCCGGCTCGCTCAAGGCGATCGACCGGATCCGCCTGCACGGCTCGAGGATCGTCACCGATGCCGCACAGCGTGCGGGCGTCGGCCGCATCATCCAGCAGAGCCTCAGCTTCGTGTACGCCGATCAGGACGACAACTGGATCGATGAGCACAGCCCGATCGACGTGACCCACGCGACCGAGCCCGTCGTCGTCGCTGAGGGGAACGTCAAGGCGATCGAGGACGTCGGTGGCACCGCAGTGAGCCTGCGGTTCGGCCTCATCGCCGGCAACGACCGCAACACCGCGTGGCTGTTCCGTCGTGCGGCGGCTGGCCGGCCGATCGGCCTCGGCGCGGAGAACTCCTGGATGCACGTCATCCACCCTGACGACGTGGGGTCCGCGGTCGTGCATGCGCTGACCGTCCCCGGCGGCGTCTACAACGTCGGCTCCGAGCCGGTGAAGCGCCGTGACTACGTCGACACGATCGCGATCGCGGCCGGGCAGCGCTCCGGCCGGTTCCTGCCGGATTGGATCTTGCGGGTCGGCGGCGAGAAGCTCGAGATCCTCACCCGCTCGCAGCGGGTCAGCTCGCAGCTGTTCAGCGACCGTACGGGCTGGCACCCGGATCACCCGAAGCTCACGCCGGACTGGTTCGATGACCTCGTCTGAGCCACGACCCAGGCTCAGCAAGCACGAGGTCGAGCGCCGGCGAAGGGCCGCAGAGCTGCTCGGGGACCTGCTGCCGGACACCACGAGCGACGAGACTGCCGAGGGCTGGGGCGAGAAGGACTCCTCGTCACGCGACGACGACTACCTCCGCGACGTCCCGCCCCACCACGGCTAGACCGGCGGGCGACGCAGCAGTGCGTCCCTGATCTCGCGGAGGAGTGCCGTGTCCTCGGGAACGGCTTCGGGTTCGTCGGCACCCGGCCCGGCCTTGCGCAGCGATTGAAGCTTCTGCACCGGGACGACGATCGCGAAGTAGATCACAGCCATCGTCACGGCGAACACGATCAGGGCGTTGATGATGCCGCCGATGTTGACGAACGTGGCGGCGCTGTCGGTGATGTGGAAACCGAAGCCTTCGTTCTTGTCGCCGCCGACTGCCGCGACGATCGGCTTGACGAAGTTGTCGCCGAAGGCAGCGACGAGTGTCGTGAAGGCGACGCCGATCGCGATGCCGACAGCGAGGTCGACGACGTTGCCGCGCATCACGAACTCTTTGAAGCCTTTGATCATGGTTCCCCCTAGGAATTGGGTCCGGACCTCTCGACCATAGCGAGGCGTCGCGGCCTGCGACTAGGACGAGGTGATGACACTGAATCGGGCTTCGAGCGCCGCCGTCGCCAGGGCAAGGGCGACCTTCTCGGTCGTGACGATCCCGACCGACACCACCTCGGAGTCGCCGCTCAACGGCGGCAGGGTCACCACCTCGACGGCGCGGGCCACGACCTCGGCCTTGCTCTCCCCATCCGGGTCGACGGCGATCACGTCGACCCGATCGCCGACATGCAGCCCGGTCAGGCCGTCGGCACGGTCGACGCGGATCGTCGTGAGGACGGCGTCGTCGGCGTACCCGGCCAGCGCGTCACCCCGCATCACGCGGTAGTCGGTGATCGCCTCGCCGGCCCGCATGGGTCCCGCGACCCGGCGTCCGACCGCGGCGCCCCGGTCGAGCGAGTGCGACGGACGGGCGGCTGGTGGCACCGTCGCCGTACGCAGGTCGGACGCTGTGAGCACGTGACCGCTGCGAAGGTCGTGGCGGGCAACGAGCACGGCGGCGCCCTCGGGTTCTCGACTCAGCGCCGAGAGCGCGGTCAGGACGGCGAGGCCGGTGCAGACGGCGGCCAACAGGCGTCGGTGCTCGAAGACGAAGCGGTGGATCCGGTCCATGCCCGGACTCTAGGAAGATCCAGACGGAAGCGCTCAGCGCTGTCCACAAGCGGCCACGTCAGGCAGCGGATTCCTTGCCGGACTTCTTGGCTGGCGTGGAGCTCGTCGACGTCGACGAGGCAGATGAGCTCGAGGACGTCGAGCCCTCCTTGACGGCGGGCTTGGCGGCGTCGCTCGACGAGGAGCTGGACCGGCTGTCGTTGCGGTAGAAACCGGAACCCTTGAAGACGACGCCGACGGCGTTGAAGACCTTGCGGAGGTCGCCGCCGCACGTGGGGCAGACGGTCAGCGCATCGTCGGTGAAGCTCTGCTGGACTTCCAGCGCTTCTCCGCAGTCCTTGCACTGGTACTGGTACTTCGGCACGTCTTGCTCCCGCTCGATCGATGAGGCACCCCAAGAGTACAGTTGCCCGCACCGTGACCGATCACTTCCCTTGTTGGGCCAGTCCTCGTCGACACCGTCCTCCCGGAGCATTGCGATGACCGAATGGCTGCTTCTGGCCACGTCGTTGCTCCTGATGTTGGCGTGTGGCGTGTTCGTCGCCGCCGAGTTCTCCTTCGTGACGGTCGATCGCGCGACCATCGAGCGCGACGCCGAGGCCGGTGACACCGGTGCCCAAGGGACACTGCTGGCACTGCGTACGCTCTCGACCCAGCTCAGTGGTGCGCAGCTCGGCATCACGATCACCAATCTCGTCATCGGGTTCCTCGCCGAGCCGGCGATCGGCAAGCTGCTGCACGACCCGCTGGAGTCCGCGGGGCTCGAGGGTGGTGCGCTCCGCGGCGTCGCGTATGCCGCCGCGCTCGTGCTGAGCACCGTCGTGACGATGCTGGTCGGCGAGCTCGTGCCCAAGAACTTCGCCCTCGCCCTTCCGCAACGCACGGCCGCGCTGACCCAGTGGCCGCAGCGGATGTTCACCAAGGCCATGGCCTGGCCGATCCGGGCGCTCAACGGCCTGGCCAACGCGATCCTCCGGCTGCTCGGTGTCGAGCCGCAGGAGGAGCTGCGCTCGGCCCGTTCGCCGGTCGAGCTGCGGTCCCTGGTGCTCCGGTCGGCGCAGCAGGGCGCGATCGACGACGAGACCGCCGACCTGGTGGCGCGCAGCATCGCCTTCGGCGACCGCACCGCGGCCGACGTACGTACGCCTCGGGTGCGCGTGCACTTCCTCGAGGACCGCGACACGGCGTTCGACGTCATCGAGGCGGCTCGCCAGACGGGTCATTCGCGGTTCCCGGTGATCGGCAAGAGTCCTGACGACGTGCTCGGCATCGTGCACATCAAGCGGGCTGTCGGCATCGAGCCGGTCCGCCGCCGCAGCGTCCGCATCGCCGACATCCTCGACCCCGCCACGATCGTGCCCGACAGCATCGAGCTCGACCCGTTGCTGTCGCTGCTGCGTGAGCAGGGAATGCAGATGGCCGTCGTCGTGGACGAGTACGGCGGGACCGATGGTGTCGTCACGCTCGAGGACCTCGTGGAGGAGATCGTCGGGGACATCGCGGACGAGCACGACCGGCTCTCGGCCCGCAGCCGCCATCGCCGGGACGGCACCTGGTCGCTGTCCGGGCTGCTGCGTCCTGACGAGGTCGAGGAGCAGACCGGTGTCGCGCTGCCCGAGGGCGAGGACTACGAGACGATCGCCGGCCTGATCCACGAGAAGCTCGGCCGCATCGCGGTGCGCGGCGACGCGATCACGCTCAGCCTGGATCGCACGCCCGACGACGAAGAGGACGACCCCGAACCGCTGATCGTGACCCTGCAGGTCGAACGCATGGAGGGCCGGCGCATCGATCGCGTCTCGCTGACCGTCGACGACGACGCCAACGGGGGTGGGGAGTCATGAACGGCTTCTACGGAATCCTGCTGACGGTCGTGCTGCTCGCGCTCAACGCGCTGTTCGTGGCGTCGGAGTTCGCTCTCATCTCGGCCCGGCGTACGCAGCTCGAGCCGCGCATCCAGGCCGGCTCCAGGCCGGCACGCATGGCGATGCGGGCAATCGAGAACATCACCCAGATCATGGCCGCGGCGCAGCTCGGCATCACGATCTGCTCGCTGGGTCTCGGTGCCGTCGGCGAGCCGGCGATCGCGCATCTGCTCGAGCCCGTGTTCGACGCGCTCCATGTGCCGCACGGCGCGGTCCACCCCTTGGCTTTCGTCATCGCCATGACGATCGTGGTCTTCGCCCACGTCGTGCTCGGTGAGATGGTGCCCAAGAACCTCGCACTCGTCGGCCCCGATCGGGCGGCACTGTTCCTAGGGCCGTTCATGCTCGCGGTCGTCGTCGTCCTCAAGCCGTTCGTGGTGATCCTCAACGGCGTCGCGAACCTGATCGTGAGGCTGTTCGGCATCGAGCCCAAGGGTGAGGTCGCCTCGACGTACTCCCACGACGAGGTTGCCGGCCTGGTCGAGGAGTCGCGTCGAGAGGGCTTGCTCGACGAGGACGAGTACGGCCTGGTGTCAGGAGCGCTCGACTTCCACGAGGGCACGGTTGACCAGGTGCTGCTGCCGAGCGCGGGGCTGGTGACGATTCCGCCGAGTGCGACGCCGGTCGATGTCGAGCAGGCGTGCGCCGAGACCGGGTTCTCGCGGTTCCCGGTGCTCGACGCGAACGGCGAGATCGCCGGCTACCTCCACATCAAGGACGTCCTCGAGACCGATGACGCGTCCCGCCTCGAGATGATCGCGGGCAAGTGGCTGCGGCCGCTGGCGACGGTGGTCGCCGGGTCGGGGCTCTACGAGGCCCTCCGCACGATGCAGGCCCGCGGTTCGCACATGGCCAGGGTCGCCGACGAGTCGGGAGCGGTGCTCGGCGTGATCATGCTGGAAGACGTCCTCGAGGAGCTGGTGGGCGAGATCCGCAGCGGGAGCGCCGCCGAAGGCAAGCGCAGCTGAGGGGTCACTTTCTGCCCGGTGACGGGTCACTTGTCGCCCAGTGAGGGGTCACTTTCTGCCCGGCGACGGGTCACTTGTCGGCCGGCGAGGGGTCACTTGTCGCCGAGCGCCAGATCAAAACTGACCCGTCAGCGGGCAGAAAGTGACCCGTCGACGGACCAAAACTGACCCGTCACCGGGCAGAAAGTGACCCGTCAGCGTGAGGTGGGGGAGCGGGGGTCAGCGGCGGGGGTCGACGTCGTGTGCATCGACGACGCGTTGCAGGCCCCGTGCGATGGCATCCTGCTGAGTCGCGGTCAGGTGCTGGTTGAAGTGCTTGTCGATGCCGGCGAGGTAGACCGGCGCGGCGTTGCGCCGAGCCGTCCTGCCCTCCTCGGTGATGCGCGCCAACGTGGCCCGGCCGTCATCGGGGTCAGGCACCCGCTCGATGTATCCGACCCGCTCGAGCTCTGATACCAGCCGGCTCACCCGGGTCCGCGAGAGCACGACACGCGCGGCGAGGTCCTGCATCCGCAACTGCCGGCCCGGCGCGGCATTGAGCTCGAGCAGGACGTCATACCAGGACAGGGGGATGAGTCCCTGATCGTGGAGATCCTGCTCGATGGCGCGGAGCGCCCGGTTCTGCGCTCGCAGGACCGCCTGCCACGCAGCGACGGGATCCCGGTCTTCGGCCATACACGGAATCTAACGCTTGCGTGCAGGCGCACGCAAATGTAGAGTGTGTGCGCACGCACATAACCAACAGAGGAAGAGACCATGAGCACTGCATATGTTGACGAAACCCAGCTGCCGGCCACCGGGGAGTGGGCGATCGACCCCGGGCATGCGGAGGTCGGTTTCATCGGCCGCCACTTCGGGCTCACCAAGGTCCGTGGACGCTTCACAGGCGTCGAAGGAACCGTCATCGTCAGGGAGCCGCTGGACCTGTCCGAGGTTCACGTCATCATCGACATGGCTTCGGTGACCTCGGGCAGCCAGACCCGCGACGACCACCTGCGGTCGGACGACTTCTTCGACGCGGCCAACCATCCGCAAGCGGTGTTCCGCTCCACGGGGGTTGTCGCGACTGGTGCCGAGGCGCAGATGACCGGAGAGCTGACGATCAAGGGCGTCACCCGTCCGGTGACGCTCGACGCGGAGTACCTCGGCCAGGCGACCGACCCCTGGGGTGCCGAGCGGGCGGTCTTCAGCGCTTCCGGCACGATCAATCGCGAGGACTGGGGATTGACCTGGAACATGGCCCTCGAGGCGGGCGGCCTCCTGGTCTCCAAGGAGATCCGCCTGGAGATCGAGGTCGAGCTGGTCCGGGCCGAAGGGGCCTGATCGCTCGCGCAGCGAGGGTCGAGGGCGCGCATTGTGAAGACATCCGGCCGCGGATGCCAGCACCGACACGCGTGGGACTGAAGTTATTTCTGGGATTGATGTTCCTGATGGGGCCAAATGGCACTAGATTCGACCCCATGCGTGCCTTCCCCCTCGCACGGCGCGGCCTCGTCATCGGGGTCGTCCTTGCCCTTGCGAGCACGACCAGTGCGCGCGCCGATGACCCGAGCGTGGCCCAGCTCCAGGTGCGGCTCGTCGAGTCCCGGCAGCAACTCAACACCTTGTACGCCCAGTCGGCCATGGCTTCCGAACGGCTCAACGGTGCGACGTACGAGCTGACCCAGGCGAAGGCTGCACTGTCGGAGCAGCGAGGCCAGGTCGCCGGTGCCCGCAAGAAGCTGGCCGTCCAGAAGGAGGTCGTCGCCGAGCTCACGGTTGAGCAGCTCATGGCCGGCACCACCACCGCGCGGGTGACGACGATGCTCGGCGGAGGTGGCACCGAGGACCTGCTCGACCGCGCTTCGGCGTACGCGAGCACCGACGAAGCGATGAACGCCAGGCTCGACGAGCTCGACGCCCGCCAGGTCGTCTACCGCTCGGCGGCTCGTCGGTCCGAGGCGGCGGTCGATGCGCTGGACAAGGCCGCGGCGAAGCAGCGGTCGGCCAGGGCTGCCATCGACGACGCCATCAGCCGCGCGGAGTCGGCTGCCGTGTCGATGCGCAAGGAACGCCAGACGCTCCTTCGCCAGCTCGCCGACGCCAGCGGCGCGTCGGTGGTCGAGGTCACCCGCGAGCAGAACAGGATCGACGAGCGGCTCGACCAGGCCGGCCCGGATCTGCCCGCCACCGCAGCGCCTGACGAACCGGCATCCAACCCGACGTCGCCGAGACCGACCACCCCGAAGCCCACCACCCCGAAGCCCACCCCGCCCAAGCCGACGACTCCACCGCCCGCCGACCCACCGCCCGCCTCCGGCAGCAAGGTCGAGACCGCCATCAGCTTCGCGAAGGCGCAGCTCGGTGAGCCGTACGCCTGGGGTGGCGCAGGTCCGTCGAAGTGGGACTGCTCGGGCCTGACGATGCGCGCGTACCAAGCGGCGGGCGTCAACCTTCCGCACTACGCGGGCTCGCAGTACTCGCTGACCAAGAAGGTCCCGGTGAGCAGCATCAAGCGCGGCGACCTGCTGTTCTGGAGCAAGGGTGGCGCGGGCTCGATCTACCACGTCGCGATCTACCTCGGCGGCGGTCAGATGATCCAGGCCCCGCGCCCCGGACGCAATGTCGAGATCGTCTCGCTGTCCTACTGGATCAAGCCCGACCTCGCCTCGCGCCCCGGCTGAGCGGGGTCAGGGGACGCGGAAGAGCCCGTCCGGTGTGACGACCATCTGCACGGGGACGTCATGCGGCTCGTGGGGCACCTCGGGTAGCAGCTCGTGCGTGAAGACGAGCGCGCACAAAGGGGCTCGTACGCCGGTCAGTGCCCGGTCGTAGTAGCCGGCTCCGCGACCGAGCCGGTGCCCGGCGTGATCAACCGCGACGGCCGGGGTGAAGATCAGGTCACAGCTCTCGAGCGCCGCTGAGCCGATCGGTTCGCCGCCGTGCTCGGGAATGCCCAAGGCAGTAGGGACGACCGCTTCGGCCGGGTCGTACGTCACCCAGTCGAGCGTGCGGTCGGGCAGGCTGAGCGGGATGATCACCTCGACCCCGAGGATCAGCAACCTGGAGATGAGGGGTCCGGTGCCGGGCTCGGACGGCATCGAGAGGTAGCAGGCGACCCGCTTCGCGCGCGAGACAGCGGGGGTGGCGAGCGCATGCATCGCGATCGCCTCGGCGGCGAGCGTCCGCTGCTCCGTGCCCATGGCGCGGCGCCGCGCGAGCAGGTCGCGACGCACCTGTGCCTTCGTCACCTCGCTGACGCTAGCGTATGTGCAATGTCGGGTTTGGAGATGGCGCAGCAGCGCATGACGGATGCTGGTGTGCCCCAGCGCGCGATCGATGTTTTCTCGTCGTTCTACGCCAAGCTCGAGGAGGGCGAGAGCGGCATGATCCGCGAGGCGGACGTCGATCCGCTCGAGGGCATCGCCCACGCCGGATCGCTCGAGCTGAGTGACGAGGAGTGCCGGGCTGCCGCCTCGGTCACCGCCGTCATCAAGCTCAACGGCGGCCTCGGCACCTCGATGGGCCTCGACCGGGCCAAGACACTGCTGTCCGTACGCCCCGACCTGACGTTCCTCGACGTCATCGTCGGCCAGGTGCGCCACCTGCGCCAGACCCTCGACGTACGCCTGCCGCTGCTGTTCATGAACAGCTTCCGCACGCGCGACGACACGCTCGCGGCGTTGGCGAAGTATGACGACCTCGAGGTCGACGGCCTGCCGATCGACTTCCTGCAGAACCGTGAGCCCAAGCTGCGCGCCGAGGACCTGACGCCGGTCGACTGGCCGGCCGACCCGTCCCTCGAGTGGTGCCCTCCGGGCCACGGCGACCTCTACACCGCGCTGGAGGTGTCCGGCATCCTCGATGCGCTGCTCGAGGCCGGCTATCGCTACGCGACGGTGTCCAACGCCGACAACCTCGGCTCGGCCCCGGACGCCGCGATGATGGGCTGGTTTGCCGCATCGGGCGCCCCCTATGCCGCGGAGGTCTGCCGGCGTACGCCCGCCGATGTCAAGGGCGGGCACATCGTCGTACGCAAGAGCGACGGCCGGCTCGTGCTGCGCGAGACCGCACAGGTGGCACCGGAGGATGCCGCGGAGGCCGACGACCCGCAGCGGCACCGCTACTTCCACTGCAACAACCTGTGGTTCGACCTGCGCGTCATGAAGGCGACGCTCGAGGCCCGCGACGGCATCCTCGGCCTGCCCCTGATCCGCAACGCCAAGACCGTCGATCCGACCGACCCGTCCTCGACCAAGGTCGTCCAGATCGAGTCGGCGATGGGCGCAGCGGTCGAGGTGTTCGAGGGCGCCACGGCGATCGAGGTCGACCGTTCGCGCTTCCTGCCGGTCAAGACGACCAACGACCTGTTGTTGTTGCGGTCGGACGTCTATGGCGTCGGCGAGGACTTCCGCCTGCGAGCCCAAGTGAGCTCGGCGCCCCTGGTCAACCTCGACCGGCGGTTCTACACGACGATCGCCGACTTCGACGCGCGAATCCCGGAGTCGCCGTCGCTGGTCGACGCCGGCTCGTTGACCGTGCACGGTGACTGGCGGTTCGGCCGCGGAGTCACGGTGCGCGGCGATGTGGTCCTCGATGACTCCGGCGCGGCCCAGAGCGTCCCGGCGGGCGCCCAGTTAGGCTGACTCGCATGTCACCAGGAGAAACCGACGACGGGCCGGAGCAGAACATGCTGCCGCTCGGCTCGGACACTCCGCTGGATCCGATCCCTGGATTCCCCTCGAGCCCGGCCTCCGAAGGCGAGCAGACCCAGCCCGTGCCGACTCCGCCGGCGCCAGCCGAGCCGGCCGAGGCCGAGCCCGCGCCCCAGCAGCCAGTCCCACCGGCCGAGCCTCAAGCTCCCGCTGCCCCGTCGACCGACCCAGCCGCCGACCAGTCGCCCGAGCCAGAGGAGCCTGCCGCGTCGACGGGCGCACGCCCGCGGCCGGCCAGTGTCCGTGAGGGCATGCTGACCGTCGAGGACCATCTCGAGAAGATCCTCCGTGGCATCGGCCCGCTGGGGGCGTACGACCAGCCGCTCGTCGAGTCGCTCGGACTCCCGTTGCACGAGGCGTTCGTCAGCCCGTCCGACCTGCCGTTGTTCGACAACTCCGCGATGGATGGCTACGCGATCCGGTCCGAGGATCTCGCCGGCGCGAGCCGTGCGCAGCCCGTGGTGCTGCCGGTCGTCGGTGAGATCGCCGCAGGTTCTGGACGACCGTTCGCGATCAGCGCCGGCACCGCGGTCAAGATCATGACGGGTGCGCCCATCCCACGAGGCGCCGACGCCGTCATCCCGTTCGAGAAGACCGACCGGGGCAACGCGCGCGTCGAGATCTACGACTCGACGACCCCAGGCGCCTGCATCCGGCCCAAGGGTGATGACATCAAGGCCGGCGAGACGGTGCTCGCCGAGGGCACTGTGCTCGGCCCCCGCGAGATCGGCCTGCTCGCCTCGCTCGGCGCCCCGCGCGCCAAGGCCCGGCCGCGTCCCCGCGTCGTTGTGATCTCCACCGGCGACGAGCTGCGCGAGCCCGGCACCCACCTCGACTTCGACTCGATCAACGATGGCAACAGCTACATGCTGGCCGCGGCCGTACGCGATGCCGGTGCGATCTGTTATCGCGTCGGCGCCGTCGACGACAGCCCACGCACGTTCCGCAAGGTCCTGTCCGAGCAGCTGGTACGCGCGGATCTCGTGGTGACGAGCGGCGGCATCAGCAAGGGTGACCACGACGTCGTCAAGGAGACGCTGTCGGCACTCGGCACGGTCGATTTCGTCGAGGTTGCGATGCAGCCTGGCAAGCCGCAGGGCTTCGGCCGGGTCTTCGACGAGCAGACGCCGATCATCACGTTGCCGGGCAACGCCGTGTCGGCCTATGTCTCGTTCGAGGTCTTCGTGCTGCCGGCGATCCGGCGCATGATGGGCCGTACGCCTTACCGGCGACCCATGGTTCACGCCGTGCTCGCCGCCGATCTCCGGTCGACGCCGGGCATCCGCCAGTACGTCCGCGGGGTCTTCGAGGTCACCCACCGCGGCGCCAAGGTGACCCCGATCGTCGGCAACGGCTCGCACCTCATCGGGTCGCTGGCCAAGGCCAATGCGCTGATCATCGTCGGTGAGGACCAGACCGCGCTCAACATGGGCGACACGGTGCGCACGCTCGTGCTCGATCGGCCGTTCTGACCATGCCCGACCGGCTGACCCACGTCGACGAGTCCGGCGCTGCGCGCATGGTGGACGTCACCGCCAAGGACGTCACGGCCCGCACGGCGACGGCGCGAGGACGCGTCGAGGTCAGCGCCGAGGTCATCGCGTTGCTGCGCGGTGAGGGCGTCCCCAAGGGCGACGCCATCGCGACGGCTCGCATCGCCGGCATCATGGCGACCAAGCGCACCCCCGACCTGATCCCGCTGTGCCACCCGCTGGCGATCGGCGGCGTCGAGGTCGACCTGGCCGTCGAGGACGATGCCGTGGCGATCACCGCCACAGTGCGGACCGCAGACCGTACGGGCGTCGAGATGGAAGCCCTGACCGCCGTCAGCGTCGCGGCGCTCACCGTGGTCGACATGGTCAAGGCCGTCGACAGGCTCGCCCGCATCACCGACGTCGAAGTCGTCGCCAAGTCCGGCGGCAAGAGCGGCGACTGGACCCGAGCATGAAGGCTGCCGTCGTCGTCGCGTCCAACCGGGCGTCGACCGGCGTCTACGAGGACACGACCGGGCCACTGATCGTCGAGGCCCTGCGAGCGTGGGGCTTCGAGGTCGGCGAGCCGGCCGTGGTCGGCGACGGCGCTCCCGTGACCGAGGCGATCACCGCAGCCCTGGCGGACGGGGTATCGGTGATCCTGTCGACCGGCGGCACCGGCATCAACCCGACGGACCGCACGCCGGAGGCGACCCGCCCCCTGCTGGATCGCGAGCTGCCGGGTGTCGCCGAGGCGATCCGCGCCCACGGCATCGCCAAGGGCGTACCCACCGCGATGCTGTCGCGCGGCCTCGCAGGGGTGGCCGGCAAGACCGTGGTGGTCAACCTGCCCGGCTCCCGAGGCGGGGTCAAGGATGGTCTCGAGGTGCTCGCCGACGTCCTGCCGCACGCGGTCGACCAGCTGCTGGGCGGCGACCATCCGGGCGCAGGGGGCGGGTCCTGAGTCCGGGTTGGCCGGTCGTCCTCACCCACGGACGGATCGGCGTACGTCCGCTGCGTCGACGCGACGCCCGTAGGTGGTCAGAGCTGCGCGCAGGCAACGCCGACTGGCTTTCGCCGTGGGAGGCCACGCTTCCGCGGGAGGCCGGTCCGCCATCGTCCTCGTACGTCGGCATGATCGGGACGCTCCGGCGCCGGGCGCGCGCAGGTCAGGCCATGCCGTTCGTGCTGACCTGGGACGACGAGATGGTTGGCATGCTGACGGTCAACGGCATCACCTGGGGCTCGGCTCGGTGGGCCAGCCTCGGCTACTGGGTCGCCAAGAGCCATGCCGGCCGGTCGATCACCCCGACCGCGGTCGCCCTGGTGACGGACCACCTGCTCCGGACCGTCGGCCTGCACCGCGTCGAGATCGCGATCCGGCCCGAGAACGCCGCGAGCCTGCGCGTTGTCGAGAAGCTCGGGTTCACCGAGATCGGCCTGGCGCGGCGATTCCTGCACATTGCGGGGGAGTGGCGCGACCACCGGATCTTCCAGGTGCTCTCGGAGGACGTCCCCGGAGGTCTCATGCAGCGCCTCGAACCGCCCTCCTGAGCCCTGGCGGGGACCGATCTTCATGCGTTTGCGTTGCCCCGGCGGCACGAACGCAGGGATGTTCGTCCGCCGCCGAGGGCGCTGAGTCACTCACGCCCCACAAGTTCTCAGGCGACACACGGCCATGGGTGCCGGGTAAGTCGACCCGCACCGCATACCGTTTTGCACGTGGGTTCGAGCAGTGGGTTGATCATCGCGTTTGTCGTGGCCGTCTGGGCTGCGTACTTCGTGCCCCTCGTGCTGCGCCGATACGACGAGGCCAGCAAGAACGCCTCGGTCGAGACCGCGGGATCGCAGTCGCGGGTCATCGCCCGCCCCACACCCGCAGCCAAGCCAGCCCCGTCAGTCGCTGAGCTCGTCGAGCCCGCTGCACCGGTCGCCGAGGAGGTCGCGCCGCCCACAGCGCGTACGCTCGACCGGCCCGCGGCACGTCTCGCCGCGCGTCGCCGGCGCCGTACGCTCCTGACCCTGCTCACCGCCACGGCGGTCGTCGGCGGGCTGGCCGGCGCCTCGGTCATCGCCGCCTATTGGGTGACCGCTCCTGTCGCGCTCGTCCTGGCCTGGCTCGTGGCCTGCCGCGTCCAGGTGCGCAGCGAGCTGGGCATCGCTCGGGTCAAGGCACCGAAGCAGCCCAAGGTCGACAAGAAGAAGGCCGAGTCGACCGCCGACGACGAGGAACAGACGATCGTCGTGTCAGGGCAGTTCGAGGACATCAACCCCGGTCGCAAGCACCAGATGGAAGACATTCCGCTCGAGGCGACGGCTCTTGAGGACCAGATCGTGATCGCCGTGCCGTCGGTCTCCACGGCGGGCGAGGCGCTCTGGGACCCGCTCCCGGTGACCCTGCCGACATACGTCACCAAGCCGCGCGCAGGCCGCACGGTCCGCACGATCGACTTCGGCCAGGCCGGTGCCTGGACGTCGGGACACATCGAGGGCGAGGACGTCGAGCTGCCCAAGCGCAGCGACGACGCCGGCGACGAACGCCGCGCCGTCGGCCACTGAACCCGCCTGATAAAGTTGCCGGGCAGCACGAGGGGCATTGGCGCAGTTGGTAGCGCGCTTCGTTCGCATCGAAGAGGTCAGGAGTTCGAATCTCCTATGCTCCACCACGAGGAAGAACCCAGAGCGCACTTTGCTCTGGGTTCTTCCTCGTTCTGAATGTCTGGTGATTCGAGGAGGAGCGCGCGTTGCGTCTCCCGGAGTCGCAGAGCACGAGGGTGTGGCTCAGACCCGATCGCGCGTGACGGAGTCTCCTACGGCTGCGGGAAACCGCATACTCCCCTCGCGGTTGCGGGAAACCGCATGTTCCAGCGAGTTGGAGATAGTTGCTGCGCCAAGTGATTGAATTCGTCCAGGGGGCATGAGCCCCCCCACATGCGGTCCGCCAGCTGCGCGTTGACTGGAGGAACCATGCCCACTCGCATGCGCAAGACAGCTGCCACCATCATCGTGCCCGTGCTGGGCCTGCTCGGGATGGCTGTGATTGCGCCTCCACCTGCAGCCGCGGCCACCAACACGATCGTGAGCCTGACGTTCGACGATGGGCAGGAGTCGCAGTACGCGGTGGCCATGTCCATGATGGGACCGCGCGGACTCAAGGGAACCTTCTACATCAACTCGGCCATGGTTGGCAGCAGCGGGTACTACATGACGTGGCCCCAGATCCACGACATCGCAGCAGCCGGCAACGAGATCGGCGGCCACACACTCCACCACGTCAACCTCAACAACGTGGACGCGACTACCGCCCGTACCGAGGTTTGTGACGACCGCAGCGCTCTGATCGCGCAGGGCTTCACGCAAGTGACGTCTTTCGCCTATCCCGAGGCGGCGGCCAACGCCACCGCCCAGCAGATTGTCAGGGAGTGCGGCTATGACACGGGTCGAACCGTGGGCGACCTCTGGAACGAAGGACCGTACGCGGAGACCATTCCACCCCAGGATCCCTACCGGGTCCGAACAACAGAAGGCACCACCACCGGCACCACGCTCGAGGACCTCAAGGCCATGGTCACTGATGCTGAGACCCACGGAGGAGGCTGGGTTCCCCTGGTCTTCCACGGGATCTGCGACAACCAGTGCACCAATTCCAACACAGTCACGACGGCTACCTTCACTGCGTTCCTGGACTGGCTCGCGCCGCGCAGTGCTGACGGCACGGTGGTGCGCACGGTGGCCCAGGCGTTCGGAAGCACCCCGCCTCCGCCACCGCCGCCTCCGCCGGCAATACCCACCACCAGCATCGCGTGCAACGGTGCCGCCTGCTCCACAGGCTGGTACACCAGCCCGGTTCAGATCACGCTGACGGCTTCTGGTACGGGCGCGGTCACGCGATACACCACTGATGGAAGCAATCCCGCAACGAGTGGCATTGCGTATGCCGGACCGTTCCTCCTGCCGTCGACGTCGACCGTGAGATACCAGTCGTCCGCCGACAACTGGACCAGATCCGAAACGGTCAAGAGCAGGCTGGTGCGGATCGACGCCGCAGCCCCGACAGTGTCGTTGACCAGTCCGAGCAATGGCGATTCCTTCAAGCAGAGGGCGCGGGTTTCGCTGACAGCTTCCGCGGTCGACACGGGCACCAGTCCTGGCCCTGCATCCGGCATGACAAGGGTCAGATACTTCCTGGACGGCGGGACCCAGATCGGCACCGCGACAACCTCGCCCTACCGCGTGACGTGGACCGTGCCGAGGAACCTGCCGCCCGGAACCCACACGCTGACCGCCAGAGCATTCGACGCAGCCGGCAATGTGACCACTTCAGCTGGTGTTCAGGTGACCATCACCAGATGCACGGTGCTGTGCGTCTAGTTGGCTGAACGACCCTGGCCGGCATGCTGCGACGCACGCCGACGAGGTCAACGCCGCACTGCTGGGTTTCCTGTCGCGCTGAGCTGGTCGGGGCCGCCGCCCACAGATCGGCGGCGGCCCCGCACTCCCTCCGCGGGGTCGGTACGGGCGCGCTTCCCGTGCCAGTAGGCGAGCGCCCCAGGGAGGACCGAGAGTCCGGCGAGGCCGATCGTGATCAGCTCGATATGGGCCGCGACGAACCCGATGCTGCCGAACAGGATCCCGGCCGCCACGATGCCGACGGACCAGATGGCGGCACCGACGAGGTTGTAGATCGTGAAGCGGCGGCGCTGCATGTGGCCGATCCCGGCGACAGCGGGAACGAACGTGCGGATGACCGGGACGAAGCGCGCCAGGACCACGGCCTTGGACCCGTGCCGATCGAAGAAGCGTTGAGCACGATCGGCGTTGGCCGGGGAGAAGATTCGCGACTCGGGGCGGGCGAACAGACGGGAGCCGAATCGGCGACCGATCATGTACCCGACCTGGTCGCCCGTGACGGCTGCGACGAACACGCCGAGCGCGAGCAGCCAGCCCGGCAGACCGATGACGTGCGAGGCCACGAGCGCCGCGGCGATGAACAGGAACGAGTCGCCGGGCAGGAAGAATCCGAGCAGCAACCCGCTTTCGACGAAGACGACAGCCATGACGAGCAGCAGCGCTGCGGGCCCGAGGGAGTACAGCAACGGCGTGAGCGTGGCGATCATGGAGCCACGCTAAACGCGCGAACCTGACCGCCGCCTGATCAGGATCCCGGGAACGTAGGCGATGGTGAAACGCACGACGGCAAGGACCGAGATGGCGAGGAGCCATGAGGCAAGGACGTCGCTGGCCCAGTGGTAGCCGAGGTAGACGCGGCTCAGACCGATACCCAGTGCCAGGAGGCCCGCGCCGAAGACGGCGGCGATGCGACGTCGCCGGTCGGCGATCAGAGGCACGAGCAGCAGCACGACGAGCCCGAGCAGCACCGCCGAGTTGAGGGTGTGCCCTGACGGGAAGGAGTACGACGAGTCGAGGGGGCCGAGCCGTTCCACCGGGCCCGGGCGGGCGCGTCCGATCACCAGCTTGACGCCGACGGTCAGCGCGGCAGCGCCGGCCATGGCTGCGGCTGCGCAGCCGGCCATGAAGGGGCCGCGGCGCTCGAGGAGGAGCACCACGAGCACCAGAGCAAGAGCCCCGACGACAGGCTCACTCCCCAGAAGCGTCAACAGCCTGGCGGCATGGGTCAGCATGGGTGCGCGCACGTCGAGGACATCCGCGGCGACATGCGGATCGAGTCTGGCCGTGACGCCGTCGTGTTCTCGTGCGGAATCCGCGAGGACCAGGACACCGCCCAGTGCGGCGGCGACCACGGCGGCCGGGATCGATGCGTCGAGCAGGCGCGGGCGTGTCATGCCGACCTTCCGAGGAGGAAGCCCCGCCCGGTTCCTCACAGGGGAAGTGCTGGAACCGGACGGGGCAGTGGGTTGACCCATGTGAACCATCGTGTAGCCCACAACCTGCAAGCAACCTGACTTCGTAGGTCAGACGGTGACCGGCTCCTTGGCGTCGCGCCGGTCGCGGATCGTGAACCAGGCCACGCAGGCGATGATGATGGCGATGAATAGGGCGCTCGTGCCGTTGGTGCCCAGGCCCAAGCCGCCGTCCCTGTCCGACGCCGTGAGGAAGTCACCCATCGAGGCGCCGAACGGTCGTGTGACGACGTACGCTGCCCAGAACGCGAGCACTGCGTCGAGCTTGAGGCCGTAGTAGGCCGTCGTGATCAGGGCGATGACACCGCCGAAGATAGCTGCGGACGGGAAGTAGCCGACGGCGAGCTTCTCGGCGATCAGGTCTCCGGCGGACGTGCCGAGGGCGAACGTGAACAAGATCGCGAGCCAGTAGAACGCCTCTCGCCGGCGGGTCACGATCGAGTGGATCGACAGCGTGTGCTCGGAGCGGTGCCACGCGACGAACGACACGAGCAGGCCGGCGCTGAAGACCGCAGTCGTGGTCCAGAGGCTGACGCCGAGGTTGTCCACCAGGTTGTCGGAGAACAGTGTCCCGACCACGCTGATGAGCACGACGGCAAGCCAGTACACCGCTGGGATGTAGCGGCGGACCGAGAACTGCACGACGAGAGCTCCTGCCAGCAGCAGGGCCATCAACGCGGTCGTGGCCGAGAGGCCCAGTCCGAGATTCCCGTTGAGGTAGTCCGCGGCCGTCTCGCCGACAGTCGTGGACAGGATCTTGACGACCCAGAACAGGATCGTGACTTCAGGGACCTTGTTGAGCAACGTGCGGTTCCATGCACCGCTGTCGGGGTGTGTGCTGGGACGATCGGAGGTGACTTTGTGTGTGTGGTTCATGCCGGCCACTGTGAGGGCGGGAACCTGACGGGCACCTGACTGCGCGGATCAATTGCGAGGCAGCGACAGCGTGAAGCTCGTGGGTCTCGACGTGGACGTGAGCCGCACGTCGCCTCCAAGCGTACGCGCGACACGTCGAGAGAGTGCCAGCCCGAGGCCCGCACCGTTGCTGCTCGGGCCGCGGTGTCCTGACACAAAGACGTCATCGAGGTCGTCGGTCGTGATCCCCTCGCCGTCGTCGCTCACCGTGATTTCGACCGTCCGGTCGAGCGTCATTGCGGTGAACGTTACCGACGACGCGGCGTGCCGCAGCGCGTTCTCGACGAGCGGTGCTAACGCCTGCACGGCGAGTTCGGCCGGCGCTGCGACCCCAATGTCTCCGACCTTCACCAAGACGGTGATGCGGGACGTGTCCAGGTGCTCAAGCGCCGTGGTGACGATGGCCTCGACAGTGGTGCGGCTGTCGGGGCGAGGAGCGTTGCGGGCGATCGCCACGAGCGACGAGATCGTGGTGCTCATCCGGTCCACGACGTCGACGATCCGGCTGAACCGGTCGCGCAGGCCAGGGTCTGAGCTGGTCATCATGCCGAGCTCGGCCTCACCGCGGATGGCCGTCAGGGGCGTGCGCAGCTCGTGCGCGAGCTCCGAGGTCAGCTGCTGCTCGCTCCTCAGTGCGCCCGCGACCCGGTCGAGCAGGACGTTGAGCGTGCGGCCGAGGCGACCGAACTCGTCGTCGGCGTTGGTGGCCTCGAAGCGGGAGTCCAGGTCGTGCTCGCTCCAGTCCTCAGCGCGGAGGGCCATGGTCTCGACCGGTGCCAGCGTGCGGCGGACAGTCCACCACGCGAGCCCCGCCGCCCCGCCCGTCACGGCGATCCCGAGGACCACGAGGCCCAGCAGGGTGAGGTTGCGGGTCGACTCGTACGGTTCTAGACGCGCCGAGACGACCACCACCGCGCCGACCTTGCCGCCGCGGGTGACTGGCGCGGCCAGGAACGAGCGCTCGTATCGGTCAAGCGTCGTCTCCTTGCGTACGCCCGACAGCGAGGCAGCGGCCGCCGTGACCCGCTCGGCGACGCGCGGGCCCTGGACGAGGCTGCCGTCGCTCGAGAAGACCCACGTCGTGTCGTCGATCGAGTCGTCCTGCGTCTCGGGCGTGATCACGGTTCCGTCACCTGCGACGTCCACCGTCGAGGAGACGGCGGCCATCTGGTCATGCAGCCGGCTGTCGATGTCGGCGTTCGTCAGTGCCGACAGCACCAGCATGACGGTGGCGACCATGGCAGCCATCGCGAGGGCCGTCACGACGAGCGTCGTCAGGACGATCCGGGAGATGAGCGTGCGACGGGGGGTCCTCATCGCAGGGTGAACCCGACGCCGCGCACGGTAGCCAGCTCGACGGGAGAGTCGATCGACGCGAGCTTGACCCGCAGCCGGCGCACGTATGAGTCGATCGTGTTCTCGTTGACGATCGCACCGTCGGGCCACGCCGCAGCCACGGCAGCCCGGCGGCGCACAACGCTGCCCGGCTCGGCCGCGATGGCCGCGAGCAACCGGAACTCGGTCGGCGTCAGTGTCACCTCACGGTCGTCGACGTGCACTGACAGGCGGTCGGGGTTGAGCGTCAGGCCGCTGACGGATACCGGCTCGGGTCGGCTCCGTCGGTGCAGCGCGTCAATCCGCACCAGAACCTCGGAGATCGCGAACGGCTTGACCACGTAGTCGTCGCCGCCCGCATGGAAACCCGACACTCGGTCGTGCACCGCGTCGAACGCAGTGAGGAACAGGACGGGGGCGTGCTGCCCTCCGGCGCGCAGTGCCTGGCACACGTCGCGGCCGTCCGCGTCGGGCAGACCGACATCGAGGATGAGAACGTCCACGCCGCTGGCGGCGCCCAGGTTGTCGACCGCCTCTCGGCCGTTGCGGGCGATCACGACCTGATGACCGCTCATCCTCAGAGCGTCGGTCAGGACACGACGAACGTCGGGGTCGTCCTCGCAAATCCCCACCACAGTCATGCCGCCATGGTGCACCACGGGCCTTCAAGATGGACCACGTATGCCGATGCAGTCAGGTCGCGTACAGGTTCGCGAGGCAACAGTGGGCGGCATGACAGCCTTGGCCGACCGGTCCCTCCGGACACCCGGCGGCCTCTCCACACTTCCGACCTGGACGGTCGCGGCGTCTACCGCTGTGGCGGTGGTCGGTCGTATCCCGTTCCTGATGCACGCGGCCAGCCCGGATGAGGCCGGCTTCCTGCTGGTCGGCGGGCAGTGGAATGGCGCCGGTAGCTCGCTCTACGGGAACTACTGGGTCGACCGGCCGCCGCTCCTGATCGCGATCTTTCGGCTAGCGGCTTCGTTCGGCGGGCTGACCGCCCTTCGGTTGATCGGCTGCGTCGCGGTTGCCCTCGTGGTCATCGGTTCGGCGCGCGTCGCCACACTGATCGGCGGGCGCCGGGCCGCTGGCTGGGCCGCGGTGACGGCTGCCGGCCTCTGCCTCAGCCCCTTGCTGGGTGGGTACGAGGTGAACGGCGAGCTCCTGGCGGCGCCGTTCACCCTTGGCGGGATCGCCGGCGTTGTCCTCGCCTTACGCGCGACAGGCCGACGGTCGATGATCCGGGCGGCGGCCGCGGCGGGCGCGCTCGCGATGTCATCACTGCTGATCAAGCAGAACCTCGCGGACGTCGCGGTGTTCGGCGCGGTCGCGTTCGGGCTCTCGTCGTGGCGCCGTGAACGCGACCGGTTCTGGACGCTGACCTTGAGTGCGGTCGCCGGTGCGTCGGCCACTGCGCTGGTGGTCGCCGTGTGGGCCGTCGCACACGGCACCTCCCTGCTTGGCGTGTTCGACGCGATGTACCCGTTCCGCGTCCACGCCGCCCACGTTCAGGCGGCGGGCGGGAGTCAGCACTCCGTCGCGCGCCTCATCGGTCTCGCCGTCGCGGCGCTCGCCAGCGGACTGGGACTGTTGCTGCTCTGGGTGACGCGGGACGTCGTGCTCCACCGGCGGCGGGACCCGCTTTGGTCCGCGCTTGTCGCCATGGCCGGATTTGCCGTGGTGTCTGTCCTGCTGGGCGGCAACTACTGGCACCACTATCTCGTCGAGCTGATCGTGCCGCTGTCCGTGGCGGCGGGTGTGCTCGCGCCGCGCCGGGGGTTCGCCGCCCGCACCTTGGTCGCGTACGTTGCCGTCGCCGGATCCGTCTGCTGGGCCCTGGATCTGACCGCAGATCAGGGCAGCACCGCTCAGACCGTCGGACAGGCTGTGGCCGCCTCGGCGCAGCCGAACGACACGATCGTGACGGCCTGGGGGCATTCCGACGTCACCTACGGCTCAGGTCTGCGCTCTCCTTACGAGCACCTGTGGAGCCTCCCCGTCAAGACACTCGATCCTCGGCTGACGAGTCTTGACGCGGTGCTGACCGGACCCACACCGCCGACGTGGTTCGTCACATGGAGCCACGTCCGCTCGTGGGGACTCGAAACGGCCGGCACCGAGTCGATCCTCGCCGAGGACTACACCAAGGTCGGCGCGGTTTGTGGCCACGCGATCTACCTCCGCGCCGGCGTTGACCGGCCGGTGCCCACAGTCGTCGGCGATTGCCACGGCTCGACGTCAACGCCCACCAAGCTGAAGGAGCTCGTCCCATGAACACCATCGTGGTCATCCCGACCTACAACGAGGCGCTCGGCGTCGAAGCCGTCCTCGACGCAGTCCTCGAGAGTGCACCAGACGTAGACGTCCTGGTGGTCGACGACAACAGTCCGGACGGCACGGGACGACTCGTACGAGCACACCCGGCATACGGGCATCGCATCTTCCTGTTGAGTCGCGCCGAGAAGGACGGCTTGGGCGCGGCATATCGTGCCGGCTTCGCCTGGGCGGTAGATCGGGCCTACGACGTCATCGTCCAGATGGATGCCGACCTGTCGCACCCACCGGCGCAGATCCCCGCTCTGGTCGACGCGCTCGACACTGCCGACATGGTGATCGGCTCGCGCTACGTCCGAGGCGGTGGGGTCCGCAACTGGACTCTGCGTCGACGCCTGATCTCGTGGGCCGGCAACTCGTACGTACGGGCGGTGCTGGGGCTGGGCGTCCAGGACGCCACGGCGGGGTTCCGCGCGTTCCGCCGGGAATCGTTGCTGCAGCTCGGAGCGTTGGAGTCACAGTCGAACGGTTACTCGTTCCAGATCGAGAACACCTGGCGAGCTGATCGGGCCGGGCTGGTGACGACCGAGGTGCCGATCACGTTCACCGACCGCACGGTCGGGCAGTCCAAGATGTCGGGGGCGATCGTCCGCGAAGCTGTTCTGCGCGTGCTGGCCTGGCGCTGGCATGAAGTGCGCGACGGTCGCCGGGCCGCACCCGCTTTGGTCGGACGCCCGCATGGTGCCTGACTTCATTGCCCGGAGGCTGAGCCCCGAGGTGGTCAGCTTCCTAGCCGTCGGCGGTGCCGGGTATGTCGTCGATGTCAGCGCATTCAACTACCTGCGCGCGGCGCCGGTGCTCAGCACCATGGACCCCTCAGTGGCGAAGTCACTTGCCGTCGCGTTGGCGATGGTGGTCACCTACGTAGGCAACCGCGCCGTCACCTGGCGGGGCCAGAGCTCGAGCGGGCGGCACCGGGAGGTCGCACTGTTCGTGCTGTTCAACGTCATCGGGCTTGGATTCTCGGTGCTGACCTTGGCGGTATCGCATGACCTGCTCGGCCTGACGAGCCGCCTGGCCGACAACATCTCGGCCAACATCGTCGGCCTCGCGCTCGGCACGGCGTTCCGCTTCTGGTCCTACAAGCGGTTCGTGTTCAGCTCGACAGATTCACGGGAAGCAACGGCCTTCCACATGAGTTGAGACAGGTGTGAAGCTCTCGCTCCTGGACCGTTCGCGTACGCGTGTTGGTCGTCCTGAGTCGGAGGCTCTGACCGGTTCGATCGAGCGGGCGGTTCATGCCGAGCAGTTGGGCTATGAGCGGTTCTGGGTCGCCGAGCACCATGCGGTGCCGGGCATCGCCAGCGGCTCGCCGCCGGTGCTGCTGGCGGCGATCGGCGCCCGCACGGACCGCATCCGCCTGGGCTCTGGCGGCGTCATGCTGCCGCACCACCAGCCGCTCGTCGTGGCGGAGCAGTTCCTCATGCTCGAGGCGTTGCACCCCGGCCGACTGGACCTGGGCCTTGGCCGCTCGCTGGGGTTCACGGCGCCCGTGCGAGAAGCCCTCCGCGATCACCGGGCCGACACGTTCGAGGACGACCTGCGCGACCTGCGGGCCTACCTCGACGGCGACGCCGCCGTCACCGCCCGGCCGCACGTGCCCGGCAGAGTCCCGATGTATGTCCTCGCGACCGGCCGCGGGACGGTCATCGCCGCGCGGCTCGGGCTGCCCGTCGTCATCGGCGGGCCGATCCTCGCCGAGTCGCGGCTCGACGAGGTGCTCGAGGCGTACCGGCGGGACTTCCGGCCGAGTCCCGGCGTAGAGCGCCCGTACGTCGTGGTGTCGCTCGACGCGACGGTGGCCGACGACGATGCGACGGCCCGAGAGCTGGCGCTGCCTGAGGCCTGGGCGATGGCGCGGTCGCGGCAGACCGGCGAGTTCCCCCCGTTGGAGCCGATTGCTGAGATCCACAGCCAGCACTGGAGCAGCCAGCTCCGGAACCGGGTCGAGGCGTCCCTGGATCGCGCGGTTCTAGGAAGTCCGCAGACCGTGCGCCGTGCACTGGAGCAGCTGGTTGACCGGGCCGGTGCCGATGAGCTCCTCGCGTCGACATCGACGTACGACCGGGAGGCCCTGTTCGCGTCGGACCGCGGTCTGGTGGACCTCATCAGAGGTTGATCACGCGGGACCGGAGACGCCACCCGATGATCAGGTTACGGGCAGGTTCGATGGGCCACGCTTGGCCTATGATCACGGGTCGGACGAGACGGGCGCCGCGACGGCGCCTGCTCAGGCAGCGATGAGGGTCCTCCTCGTCGAGGATGAGCAGCGGCTGTCCGAGACGATCAAGAACGGGCTCACGGATCAGGGATTCGTGGTCGAGACTGCCTACAACGGCATCGACGGGCTGTGGCTCGCCTCCGAGAAGTCGTATGACGCGATGGTGCTCGACATCATGCTGCCGGGCATGCACGGCTACGACGTCATCAAGCACCTGAGGGCTCGCAAGGTATGGACGCCGGTGCTGATGCTCACGGCCAAGGCCGGCGAGTACGACCAGGTGGATGCCTTCGACCTGGGTGCCGACGACTACATGACTAAGCCCTTCAGCTTCATCGTTCTCGTGGCCCACCTGAGGGCCCTGATCCGGCGCGGGGCCCCCGAACGTCCGGTCGTGCTGGAGGCCGGTGACCTCGTTCTCGACCCGACGACGCGCCGTGTGACGCGGGCCGGCGACGACATCACGCTCACACCCAAGGAATTCGCTCTGCTGCACTATTTCCTGCAGCATCCGGGCCAGGTCCGGACCAAGTCCCAGATCCTCGACTCGGTCTGGGACCCGGCCTTCGACGGCGACGTCAACGTGGTCGAGGTCTACGTGCGCTACCTGCGGCTCAAGCTCGATGCGCCGTATGGGCGACAGAGCATCGAGACCCTGCGTGGCGCGGGCTACCGGCTCGACCCGACCGGCGGCTGACCCTGCGGCAGCAGGACGATGAACCTCGCGCCGCCCATGGGTGCGTCCTCGATCACGACGGTGCCGCCGTGGCCGGCCACGATCTCCCGGACGATGGCGAGCCCGAGACCACTTCCGCCGCTGTCACGGCTGCGGCTGTCGTCCAGCCGGACGAAACGTTCGAAGACTCGGTCGCGCTGCCGCTCGGGGATGCCAGCACCGTCGTCCTCGACAATGATGCGGGCCTCGTCGTCGATCGTGTCCACTCCGACATACACGGCACTTGCCGCCGCGCGTGCGGCGTTGTCGACGATGTTGCGGACCACCTGCGCCAGTCGGCCCCGGTCGCCCCAGACTCGCACGGGCGTGATGGTCGCCGTCACGGCGACCTGGTGGTGGGCACGCAGCCGGCGCACTTCCTGGTCGACGATGTCGTCTAGGTCCACCTCCTCGAGGCGTAGCTCCGGTTCCAGGTCCGCGGTCCTCGCGAGCAGCAGGAGGTCATCCACGAGTCGCGCTAGGCGGTCGACCTCGGAGGTCATGACTGCTCTGGTGGTGGCCCAGCGCGAGCCCGAAGGTGAGTCGCCGACCACGTCGAGCGACGCGGCCAACGACGCCAGCGGGCTGCGCAGCTCGTGGCTCGCGTTCGAGACGAAGGCGTGTTGAACCTGCTGGCTTTTGTCGAGGCGTTCAAGCATCTCGTTCATCGTGACCGCCAGACGTGCGATCTCATCGTGTGAATCGGGCACCGGGACGCGGTCACCGAGGCGACCGGAGCGGATCATCGCCACCCGCGACCTGATGCGCTCAACCGGGCGCAGGGACCGGCCGACCAGGACCCACATCCCGATCGCCACGAGGATTCCTCCGGCTGGGACCAGGATCAGGAGGTAGGTGAGCAGGGTCTCCACGGACTCGCTCTGGGCAGCCACGGACGAGGCAATCACGATCGTCTCGGTGTGACCACCGACCGAGACCCCGCGGGCCGTGATCACGAATGGGTCCCGGGTGCGAAGCATCCGAACCGTCTCAAGGGTCGCACGCAACGACTCACCTGCAGCGGGACGCAGCTCGGAAAGCGGGCGGTCGGCGGCCCTGAGGGAGGAGCTCGCGACGACGGCGCCGTTGGAGTCGATGACCTGGACGACCTGACCCTCCGCGGTGTTCTGCTCGAGATCTCGGGCGAGTCCGGCGGTGTCGGACCCGGTCAGCAGGCGCGCAACCTCCGCGGCCCGCGCATCCGCATTGGACTCCACCGTCGCGGTCAGGGTGCGCTGCAGGAGCACGATCAACACCGTGGATCCCACGATCGAGCCGACGAGGATGACCGCGGTGGCGGCGATGGTGGAGCGAACGCGGACGCTCGCGGTCAACCGACGGGCCGAATTAGGAAGGGTCGGGCTCTTCAACGTCATCCTTGTCGACCCTTCACGATGAGTGCACGACCGATTTTAGACGGCGGCTCCTTTCGGGTTGGTGTGCGCGCGACAATGCACGGAGGTAGACCTGCTCGTGCTGGGCGAGCACCGACGACCAGGCCATCGGGGGGTGGGTGATCGCGTTGTGCTGGGTGATGCGGTTCCGCAACCCGCGATCGGTGGACAGCAGCAGCAGGGCCTCGATCATCTCCTCGTCGTCGCGGACGAGGAACCCCTCCTGCCCGTGCCGGACGAACTCACTGGCGCCACCGCGACTCATCGCCACGACAGGCAGGCCCGCGCAGCGGGCCTCCAGCGCGGCGATGCCGAAGGACTCCAGGATCGCCGGAGCGGCGTAGACATCAGCCTCGGCGAGCACCGCACGGATCTGCGTACGTGTGAGGCTGCCAGGAAGTTCGACCTGCTCGGTGAGTCCGGCACGGACGATGTCGTGACGAACGGCCAGCAGCTGGGGCCCGTCCCCGACAAGGATCGCGCGCAACGCCGTGGAGGCAGGCAACCGCACGCGGAGAGCAGCGAGCATGTCGACGAGGGCTCGTTGGCGCTTCCTGGCAGCGAACCGTCCGACGGAGACGACCGTGAAGGTCGAGTCGTCCCTTGGGAAACGTTCTGTGGCCCAGTCGTGGGGATTGATGCCGTTGTGCAGCACCCGTACCGGCATCCGGTCGCCGAAAGCTCGACGCCACGGTGCCGCTGCGGCCTCGCTGACCGCCGTGAACGCGACCGTGCTCGTGGGGAATCGCGTGACGGCCATCGCCGACCTGAGCAGCTCCGGTGCATCCGGTACCACCGAGTGGGCCGTTGCGACGGTGGCGACGTCCCGCACGGATCGCAGCGCCGCCGACGAGAGGGGGGACGCCACCGACAGGTGCGCGTGCACGACGTCGATTCCGCTGTCCTCGACGAACCTGTCGATCTCCGCACCCCGGCCCCAGGCCAGCGGGCCGCCGCGAAGCCGCCGGACCGGCACAGGGCCGTTGTCGGTGCCAGGCGACCTGGTCAGAACGGCCACGTCGTGGCCGGCGGCCCGCTGGCGGGCGGCGAGGTCACTGACGTGCATCTCGATGCCGCCGAGGCGCGGAAGGTAGCAATCCGTGACGTGCAGGATCCTCATGCGGAAACCCGTCCGTGCGTTGTCAGGTGATGCAGCCGGAGCCAGAGGAGGGCACCCACGCCGCCGACCGGGATCTCCAGCAGGAAGGTGTACAGCCGGTAAAGGAGCACGCCGGCCGCTGCTTCAGCCGGCGCGACCCCCATGGTGACGAGGACGCCGACGGCGCCGAGCTCGGTGAGCCCGCTGCCGCCCGGCGTGAACGGGAGCACGCTGAGCAGCCGCTCGACGCCGAACGTGACAGCAACCGCAAGCGGTGTCGCGTGGACGCCAACCGCGAACAGGCATCCCCACAGCAGCACGAACTGCAAGAACATGTAGGCCAGGACGCCGAAGGTCAGCTGGGTCCATCCGTCCGCCACCGTCGTGGCACTCTGCTCCCGGGTGCGCAGGATCCAGTGCCGCACGCTGAGCCGCGGTGGGCGCCCCGCACGCAGGAACAGGGCATCGCCCACCCGGTCGATTGCGCCGCCGACCGGACCGGCGATCTTGGCGCTGGCGAACACGCTGGCGACGGCCACGATGGCCACGAACATGCCGAGCGCCCCGGCGGTGACGATGCCGGTGAAACCGGCCGGGAGCTGGAGCCCGAACAGGAGCGATGCGCCCAGGATCGCGGAGCCCGCCATCAGCTTGGCGAGGACGTTCCAGACGTTGCTGATCGCCGTGTACGACGCGTACGACGCAGGGGAGAACCGCCAGGAACGGGTCATGACCCAGCCCAACCCCATGCCGGCGGCGCCGCCGAACGGGAAAAGGTTCGACACTGCGCTGCCGGAGAGGTTGAGCAGCAGCGCCTGGCGGGTACTGAGGCCCGGCATCGCCGCCGTGAGTACCGTGGTGTGCACCAGCAGGCCGGTCAGCCACAGCGCCGCCAGGGTGACCAGGATCGGCACTGATACGCCGGACATCAAGGCGCCGACCGCGGCCCAGGACTGCCCGACGAACCTGGGCAGCATGGCGACGATCCCGATCGACACGGCGAACGCGACGACCGAGAGGTATCGGGACACGAGGCGCGGGCTGGGGCGGTGAGCCATGACGGTGTGACCTCTCAATACTGACAACGGTGCTGATCCTCAGAGTGCGGAGTGGTCGCTGAGTGCACGCTGAGAGCCGTTACCGCAGGCTGGGCTCCGGGTGTCACTGTCGGCCCATGACCTACACGTTGGTTTCGTTCCACGCACATCCGGACGACGAAGCTCTGCTCACCGGCGGGACTCTCGCCCGCGCCGCCGCGGAGGGCCACCGCGTTGTCGTCGTGACCGCCACGAACGGTGAGGCCGGCCTGACATCTGCCGACGTGACGCGTGCCGATGCGCTGGGAACCGTCCGGCTCCTCGAGCTGGACATGGCGGCCACGGCTCTTGGCGTGCACCGTGTTGTTGCGCTCGGCTTCCCGGATGGCCGATTCGACACCATCGACGTGGGGACGGCGGCCCGGCGGCTCGCAGACGTTCTGACCGAAGAACGGGCCGACGTCCTCACGACGTACGACCGCGCGGGGGGATACGGCCATCCGGATCATGTGCACGTGCATCGTGTCGGCATTGCGGCTGCACGCCTAGCTGGAACTCCGGTCGTCCTGGAGGCCACGATCGACCGCACGCTCCTGCTCAAAGCCGTACGGCTGATGCGGTTCCTGCCGAATACACCGTGCGTCTCGTCAGAGGATTTCCGGCATTCGTACGCCGACCGCTCCGAGATCACGCACCGGGTCGACGTCCGCAACTTCGTGCCGGCGAAGAAGTCCGCGCTGGCGGCGCATCACAGCCAGTCCCTCGGCGGGGCGCGCACCGTCAAGTTCTTGACTGCGCTCCCATCCGTCGTGATTCGCCCGGTGCTGGGTCACGAGTGGTTCATCGAGCGGGGGCGGCGGGCCGGGGTCACCCTGAGCGACGACATCTTCGCGAGTCTGCGATGAAGCGCCGAGCCGACAACGCCATGGCGCTCGGGCCGTCGGCGTCCGCGCTCACGGCGACCGACGTATCGGACGACGCCTCGAGCCCAGAGGCTCCGGCCCCGGGTGTAGCGCCGCCCGCCGACGTGAGGCCGGGGAGCTCGGCCAGCTCCTGGGGAGAACGTGAACGCACGCGCAAGATTGCAGCGTTCGGCGCGTGCCTGGTGGGTATCGCCGGGCTGATCTCTGCTGGGTCGCCCCCGGCCCGCGGCCCGTTGCACGCGATCCAGTACCTCTTGCCGACCTTGGCTCCGGAGACTGCCGCCGTCACTCTGGTCTTTGCCTCGTTCGCCTTGATCCTGATGGCTCGCGGTCTGCGTCGGGGACTGCGCGGGGCCCGGTTGTCGGCGATTGGCCTGCTCGTCGCGACGATCGGGGTGCACATCGTCCACGGCAGCTTCATCGTGGCCAGTGCTCTTCCGGCGGTCGGCGCGGGGTGGCTGGCCACACGAGGCTCGGCGTTCCCGGTCATGCAGTCCCGCCGGGTCGTGCGACGGGCGATCGCCATGGCCGTGGGCGGGTCGGCGATGTGCCTGATCGCCGCGACTGCGCTGGCCATCCTCCTCCACCGGAGCGACCTCGACGCCGCGATCGGAGAGGCAGCCCGGCGGATATCCGGACAGACATCGCTCCCGCTCGACTACGGCGGGCGCTTCGCGGCGCCGGTACTCGTCGCCATGGGACTGTGCGTCCTGACCGGCACGTTGTGGTCGTCGCTCTCCCCGCTGCGCGCTCACCTGTCGAGCAACGAGGACCGGAGCACTGACTTGTTGCGGGCCCGCGCGATCGTTCGTGAGTACGGTGGTGACACCTTGGCGTACTTCGCCCTGCGCGACGACAAGAAGTGGTTCTTCCACGGCCGCAGCGTCGTGGCGTACGGCGTGCGCGGGAGCGTGTGCGTCGTGTCGCCCGATCCGATCGGGCCGGTTGACGAGCGTACGGCGGTGTGGGGGGCGTTCTCCGCCTTCGCGGAGCAGCATGGCTGGTCAGTCAGCGTGCTCGGTGCGTCCGAGGACTGGCTTCCGACGTACAAGATGTCGGGGCTGCGCCCGATCTACCTCGGTGACGAGGCCATCATCGGGTGCCGGGACTTCACCATGGCGGGACGTGCATTGCGCAGTGCCCGTCAGGCGCAAAGTCGGGTCCGGCGCGCGGGTTACTCGGTCGTGCTGCATGATCCTTCGACGCTGGACGTGCGTCTGCGCGACAAGCTGACGGAGCTGGCCTCGTTGTGCCGGCAAGGCTCGTGCGAACGTGGCTTCTCCATGACGCTGTCGCGCCTGTTCCACGCCGACGACGACGGGCTCCTGGTCAGCGTCGCGTATGACGCCATGGGCGATCCGCAGGCGTTCATCCAGTGGGTGCCGTGCGCGGGCGGCTGGTCGCTCGACGTCATGCGACGCAACACCGCACCAGGACTGACCAACGGCATCATCGAATATCTCGTCCTCGAGTCGCTCATGGAGTTCTCCGAACGCGGCTACGTCCGGGTCGGCCTGAACTTCGCCGTGTTCCGCAGGGTCGTGAGCGGCGAAGCCGAGCACTGGCTCGGTCGAGCCGCCCGAATGGTGCTGCAGTCGACGGCGTCGCAGACCCAGATGGAGTCGCTCTGGCGATTCAACTCCAAGTTCGACCCAGAGTGGGTGCCCCGCTACGCCGTCCTCGGCAGCGTGGATGCGATGGCCGCCCAAGGCGTCGTGATGGCGGGCGCGGAGGGTCTTACCGAGCTGCCGTTGGTCGGCCGGTTCATGACCGGGATGAACCCGCGGTGACCTGGGCCTCTCCCACTCCGGCTCGTTCTGGCGGATCCTCGGATGGGGACCCCACGAGGAGGCGCCATGGCGACGATTCTCAACCCCTACCTCAGCTTCCGCGACACGGCACGGGACGCGATGGACTTCTAGCAGTCTGTGCTCGGAGGACGAGTCGGAGCTACGCGGCTACTTCGACGGTCTGTCCGCAGGTGGGACGGTGCAGGTGCCGTTCGAGCCAGCTCCGTGGGGCGACATGTTCGGCATGTTCACCGACAAGTTCGGCATCAACTGGATGGTCAACGGTGTGAAGCCGGAAGCAGGCTAGGAGTCGAACCCGAGGCCAAGCCGGTCGAGGAGGCGGAGCCACAGGTTGCGGCGGCCTGTGCGGTCGGCGCGCTTGAGTGACCACGTGGTGATCTGGATGCCGATCCAGGCGAGCGGCTCGGGCGGGAAGGGCAACGGCTTGCTGCGGACCATCTCGAGCCGCGTGCGCTCCGTCTCCCCACCGGAGAGCAGGTCGAGCATGACGTTGGCGCCGAACCGTGATGCTCCGACGCCGAGCCCGGTGTAGCCCGTCGCGTACGCCACCTTGCCGCGATGAGCGGTGCCGAAGAACGCGCAGAACCGGGTGCAGGTATCGATGACGCCGCCCCAGTGATGCGAGAACGTCAGGCCTTCGAGCTGCGGAAACGTCTCGAAGAAGTTGGCCTCCAGCGCTGCGTACGTCTTCGGGCGGTGGTCGTACTCGGGCAGGATCTTGCGGCCGAAGTGATAGATCGCGTCGTAGCCGCCCCACAGGATCCGGTTGTCGGCGGTGATCCGGTAGTAGTGGAACTGGTTGCCCGAGTCGGACAGACCCTGCCGGTTGCTCCAGCCGATCGACGCGAGCTGCTCGGCGGTGAGCGGCTCGGTCATGAGCACGTAGTCGTAGACCGGGACCGTGTGGAACCTCAGCCGTTTGAGCAGTGGCGGAAAGGCATTGGTCGCGAGCGCGACCCGTTTGGCGACTACCGACCCGGTCTCGGTGTTCAGGGCGATCCGCTCGCCGTGCGCCTTGAGGTCGGTCACGGGTGTGTGCTCGACGATCCGCACTCCGGCTGCCTCAGCCGCTGCGGCAAGACCCCAGGCCAGGCGGGCGGGGTCAAGCATCGCGGTGCCGTCGCGGTCCCACGTGCCGCCGAGGTAGGTCGGTGAGTCGACCTGTTGCCGCAGCGCGTCGGCGTCGAGGAAGTCCGGCGCCGACGAGTCATAGTCGGCGAGCTCGTGGGGCCGCGTCGCGACCGCGAGCTCGCCGGTGCGCTGGAAGTCGCAGTCGATGCCGTAGCGCTCGACCGTGTCGGCGATCTCGTCAAGGTTCTCCATGCCAAGGCGATGCAGCTGGTCGTACTCGTCTGGCCATCGCTCGCGCCCGTTGGCCTCGCCGTGCGTGAGGCTTGCGGAGCAGAACCCTCCATTGCGGCCGGTGGCCTCACCCGCGATCCGGCCGGCCTCGATCAGGACGACGTCGCGCCCGGGGTCGCGCTCCTTGGCCATCAGTGCGGTCCACAGTCCCGTGAACCCACCGCCCACGACCGCGAGGTCGGCGTGAAGATCGGCCTCGAGAGCCGGGCGCGCGGCCGGACGGTCCGATGTGTCCAGCCAGTAGGGCACGGGGGCGGCATCGGACCAGCTCGAACGGTCGGCGTTGGCATTCACGCTCGCCATCTTGTCAGCCATGGGGGCGAACTGTCCTCGCCGAGGCGTACGTTCTGGGCATGGTCGCGGTGGAGGACGTGCGTCGCCTTGCGCTGACCCTGCCGCGCGCCTACGAGGTGCTGGTCCGCGATCGCATCAAGTTCCGCGTCGGCAGCCTCGTGTTCGTCGCGTTCTCCCGCGACGAGACGCTGATGGGGTTCGGCTTTCCACGTGAGGAGCGCGAGCACCTCGTCACCTCGAGGCCCGACACGTTCCAGCTGCCGTCGCCAGGCGACATGCGCTACCAGTGGGTCGTGGCCGACCTGGCGGCGCTCGACCTCGACGAGATGGAGGAGCTCGTGATCGATGCGTGGCGGATGTGCGTGCCCAAGGGTGTGGCGCGGGAGTTCCTCGACGAGGACTGAGACCACGTGCACGGTCACCAGTGGGCAGATGGGTGCCGTGAGACAGGTCGGCGTCAGGGTCGCCATCGTTGGTTGCGTGTCCAGGTGTCGGATCCGGGCCCTCGGTATTCCGGATGACCGTCGTCGGGTGACATGCGGATGGCCCAACCATGGTCATGCACTGTCCGGTGGTGGAAGGGGCAGACCAGGACCCCGTCGTCGAGGTTGGTTGGGGAGCCGTCGGCCCAGCGAGTACGCCAGTGGTGGGCTTCACACCACTCGGGTGGGCGGTCGCAGCTGGGGAAGGTGCAGCCGCCGTCGCGAGCTTGAAGTGCTTGCTTCTGCGCCTTGGTGAACAGGCGTTGCTCGTGCCCGTGATCCAAGGGCAGTGACTTCCCGCCGAAAACCTGGGGAATGATGCCGGCGTTGCAGGCCATCAGCCGCGCCTGGGAAGCCGAAATCCGGGTCCCGGTCGACAGGGTGGCGGCCTTGAGGCCGTTGATCAGGGTGTCGTGCTCGAGCCGCACGATGAGGGTGGCGCCGAGTCCGCCCTTGCCGGGGAGTGAGTCGCCGGGCAGGTGATTGCAAAGCTCGGCGAATCCCATGCCGAGGCGGTGCCGGTATTCGAGGTCCTTGTCGTAGTAAGACTCCGCCGCCGGGGTGTCTTCGTGGAGGTGATCGCGTTTGGGTGCGGAGATCGCCTGGATCGCGGCCATCAGCTGGTCGGCCTGAGCTTCGGGGATCCGGAACCCGCCACGGCAGGTCCCGTCCCGGTCGTTGACCAGCCAGAACTCCGACCGCCGCCAAGCGTCCTTCTCCTGGCGCTCCAGGTTGGCGTTCTCGATCTCGTCGACCTCAGGTGCGGGTTTGAACTGGTCAGTGATCCGCTTGGACCGGCTGCGCAGGTCCTTCAAACTGAACCTGCCCGCGTCACCGATCAGCGTGTCCTCGCATGCTTGCTTCTGCTCCGGGGTCGTCTCACCGGGCAGGTCGCTGATCGCGCCGGCGATGATCGCCGCCTGCGACGGACCGATCTCACCACGCGCCAATGCCTCCTCAGTGCGGGTCGCCGACTCGAGTGCCTTGCCCATCGCGACCATCTGGTCACCGGCCCGCCGGTCACCACCGAACGACCCCGCCAGCATCGCGCCGGTCGAGGACGCGCCCCGCGACTTGGCGAGCCCCGACGCGTCCAGCGCCCGAGCCGCAGCGACCTGCTGCGCCTTGACCCGTGCCTCGATCCGCAGGAGCTCTGCGCTCAACTGCGCAATCGCCGCCGGTTCCAGACCGTCCCACGAGCTCGTCGGCATCTGGTCCAGTGCGGCCTTGATCGCCTCAACGCCGCACACCAACGGGTGCGGGAGCGAAGCAACAGGAGCGACAGACACGAGGAACCTTCAGACGTACGGGCAGGGAGTCATCTCAACCTTGGGGCCCACTGAAGGGTTCTCACCCGACCCTATTTCGTTCCAGATCGGCGCACTGACAACGTTACGGCATCTCGAGGACGATGTCGAACAGTTGTTCGAATGGTGAGACGCTAGCTGGACCTGCGGCGGCGCGACACGAGCCGCCACACGCCGTAGAGCGCGAGCGCGATCGCTGCCCACGGCAGCAGGGCCCCGGTGACCTCGACGATGTTGTTGACCGTCGAGACCAGGGCGTTCCAGCCATCGGTGAGCCCGCCCTTGAACCCGCCGGGCTCGACGGAGTCGGCCTTCGCCTTCTGGGTCAGGTCGATCGAGAGCGTCGAGAGCGAGACCTGGTCGTCGATCTGCTTGCGCTGCGCCACGAGGCTCTCGAGCTGCTCCTGCCGCTGGGTCAGCGCGGTCTCGGCCTTGATCAGCTCGGCGCTGGTGTCCGAGTCCGCCATGATCTTCTCGAGCCGATCGATCGAGAGCCGCAGCGCGTCGATGCGGGCGTCGAGGTCCTTGGCCTGCGCCGTGACGTCTTCGTTCTGAAGCGTGACGGCATTGACCGTGCCGTACGTCTTGAGCTTGTCGATCGTCGCGGTGACCTTGGTGCTCGGCACCCGGACCGTGACGAACGCAGACGCCTCGTCACCGTCGCCGTTCTCGGTGCGGGTGTCGACCCGGCCGCCGATCGACTCGGCGTAGGCACTGATCTTCTGCGCGACCGCGCGCGGCTCCTCGACGGTCACGTTGATCTGGCCGGTCGTGATGACCTCGCGACCGGCCTCGGGGGTGACGGCCTTCTGGTCGGCGTCGCCGCTCCCGCCCGATGCGCTGTCGCTGCCTTCCTTCATCAGTGCGCCGTCGGGTGCGTCCTGGACCGTCACCTTGTCCGGCG
The DNA here is from genome assembly GCA_963790145.1 of uncultured Actinomycetota bacterium. GTDB lineage: Bacteria > Actinomycetota > Actinomycetes > Propionibacteriales > Nocardioidaceae > Aeromicrobium. The sequence continues at coordinate 115,351 of CAWBNN010000003.1, forward strand.
CCGAGGACCCGGCGCTGTCGTTGCTGCCGGTGCTCATCCCGTCGAGCGCGCTGATGCCCACGGAACCGAAGCCGACCACGAGGACGCTCGCCGCAGCGAGGCCGATCGTGCGACGGGTCCGGCGACCGCGCGTCGTGATGTCGCGGTCGACGGCGTGCATGACCGAGGAGCGCATCGCGTCGATGCGGTCGTCGGTGAGTGTCGGGGTGTTCATGATGTCTCCCTCATCGAACGGAGGTCGGCACGGAGCCGGGTGCGGAGGCGCGAGATGCGGTTGCGGACGACCGCGTGGCTGACGCCGAGCTCGCGCGCCGCCAGCTCGTACGTGTGGTTGCCCGCGACACACAGGTCGTAGAGGCGCCGGTCGGTGGGGGACAGCGCGGCGACCGCCTTGTCGATCTCACCGCGGACCTGGCCGGCGATGACCTCATCCTCGACAGACGACTCGTCGGCCAGCTCGGTGTTGAGCTCGAGGCTGCGCGCACGCACTTTCTGCGAGCGGCGGCGGGCGTTGAGCGCTGTGTAGCGGGCGGTGACCAAAAGCCACGGAAGCACGGACTCGTCGACCACCGAGATGTGCCGGATCTTGTCCCACGTCGTGATGAACACGTCCTGGGTGACGTCCTCAGCCTCGCCCGCGTCGCGGACGACGGAGTACGCCTGCCAGTACACCGGCCGAACGTGCCGGTCGTACAGCTGGCCGAACGCAGCCCGGTCCCCGGCGGCGGCGCGAGCCAGCAGCTCGCGGTCTCCGGTGCCTTCGGCGATGGTCGTCGGTGGGGTCACCCGGCGCTCCGATCTGTGCGGTGTGCGGTCGTCTCTACTCACACATGTCCGGACGAACCACACCGTCTCACGTTCGGACGGACTTTTTCGGAAGTCGTCGCCTTCGGGGAGCGGCTCGTAGGATGGAACCCAGCAGGGAGGTCACCCGATGAAGCGCATTCTCGTCGCCTTGGTCGTCGTCGCGGCCGCGATGCTCGGCGTCACCCTGCTGACCTCCGAGTCGAACGCGCCGCCGGCCGCCACCGAGCCTGCCGCGCTCCAGACCGCGTCGCTCAATCAGGTCAGCATGCCGGTGGCGCCGCCGAAGGCCAAGTTCGTCCGGACGATCTATGCCGCGTCCAGCCTCGAGCGCTCGGACCTCATGCTCGACTTCTGCAAGGGCCCCATCGCCGTCTTCGTCGGTCACGACCGGCCGGTGCTGGTCGCGGAGCACGACTACTGCGGCGGACTCGAGTGGATACCCAAGCTGGGCAAGGGCGAGGCGATCAAGCTCGCGGGTGAGGGTGTGCAGGACGGCACGTACGTCGTGACGATCATCGAGCACGGCATCCGCAACCAGACCAAGGTGCGGGACCTGCCGGACGCCGACATCGTCCTGCAGACGTGCGTCAGCCACAACACGATGGTCCTGGTCGGCATGGACCTGTTCGATCCGGCCGTGCAGTCCTGACCGTTTCCGAGGACGGATGCGGGTCGTCGGCGATACCGTGCACCCGTAGGGCCGATGGGAGTGTCGGTCCCCACGAGGGAGTTCACATGGAGATCGTTCGCGTCATCATCCGCCGAGTGTCGATCCGTTGCAAACGCGAGGATGCTGGAGTCACGTCGATCGAGTACGGCTTGATCGCCACCGCGATCGCGGTGCTCGTGGCTGCCGGAGTGGTCGGTCTTTCCCCCAAAGTGATTGCCCTCTTCAACGCGATCGGCGCCTGACCACGCCCAGCGCGGCCAGGCAGTATCCTCTCGAAGCGGCGGGGTGCACATAGTTCTTTCGGGCTAGAAAAAATGGCCCGTAACTTCGACCGAAAAGTCCTGACATGGACGTCAGCGAGGTCCTACCTTCTGAGCAGGGAGAGTCGCTCGTTCGGGCGACTTAAAAAGTTAGAGGGAGTAACTCATGTCTGCTTTCAACAAGATGTTCGCGATCCTGTCCACGTTCCAGGCACGGGCCGAGGCGCGCAAGGACGAGAAGGGCGTCACCGCCATTGAGTACGCACTCATGGCCGGTGGCATCGCACTGATCATCGTCGCCGCACTGGCGATCCTCGGGCCGAAGATCAACACGCTCTTCACGAACATCAGCCTGTAGGTCGGACAACCACGCAGCGCACTCGGGGCGCTGGTCGCGCCGTGAATCCCCGGGTTCACGGCGCGACGTGGTTTCGGCATCAGATCCATGGGTCCTCGATCCAAGGACGAGCGCGGAGTCGCAGCAGTTGAGTTCGCGCTGATCGTCCCCTTTCTCCTGTTGCTGGTCTGCGGAGTCATTGACTTCGGAGAGCGCTACAGGACAGCCGCGGTGTACAACAACGCGGCTTTCGCCGCGGCTCGCTCGATGACCATCGAGAACAGCGTGACGAAAGCAAAGACAGCAGCTGTCAATGCCGGCATGCCGAGCACGTTGGCGCTGTCCGTCACTTACACGTCCGGCTACTCGTCCTGCGCCCAAGCCGGTGACGGCTCGTTCGGCAACGTGACCGTGACGATCACCAACCCCGCGAAGGCAACAGCGACGAAGTTCTTCGGAACCACCTACTCGGTGACTGGAAAGGCGGTTGCGCGATGCAGTGGCACCTGAGACGGCGCGACGAGCGTGGCGTCACGACGGTCATGATCGCGCTCCTGGCGACCACGCTGATTGCCGCCGTGGGCATGAGCGTGGACGTCGGCAACGCGTACGTCCAGCGTCAGCGTCTGCAGACGGCGACGGACAATGCGGCTCTCGCCATCGCCCAGGACTGCGCCCTCTACCGCTCGACCTGCACGTCGGCGGGAGGGGCTGCGACGGCGAACCTGGTCGTCAGCCAGAACATCCACGGTGCCACCACCACGGTGCCCGGCACCGTCAGCGCGAGCTCGAGCTCGGTCAAGGTCACCTCGACGAAGTCGATTCCGTTCTCCTTCGCCTCGGTCGTCGGCGTCGCACCCAAGACGGCGACCGTCTCAGCCACTGCGACCTGGGACAAAGCAGCCCAGGAGGGCTATCCGCTGCTTCCGATGGCTGTCGGCTACTGCCAGTACCAAGCCAACGCGTTTCCGGCGACCAACCACATCTTGATCCGGACCGACCTGCTCAGTGCCACGCTGAAGGGCTTGATCGCGACCCTCAACCTGCTGGGGATCCCGCTCACGAACTTCTTCCCCGCGTCGACCTGCACCGGTAGCCAGGGCAACACGCTCCACATGAGCAACGGGGCGGTCTGGCTGACGGCTCTTGTCGATGCGCTCGACCTGTTCGACATCAGCAACATGTCGCTGTGCAACATGAAGGTCAAGATCTTCACGACGATGCTGGTCACCGCCGTCACTCCGGTCATCGCGCCGACAGCCTGCGTCAACAAGCTGAAGCTCGGCACGATCGCGATGATGCCGATCTACGAATCGAGCTCGCCGCTGACGGTCCTGTCGTCGTCAATCACCCTGCGCATCGTCGGCTTCGCGCCGTTCAAGATCACCGGGTGGCAAGAGCCGGGCAACGCCAAGAACGATGCGACGGCCTCGCCGAGCTGCCTCAACATCCTCACGCTCACCTGCCAAGGGATCCAGGGCTACTTCGTGCGGTCGGTGGTCCAGGACCCCAACCAGGTCTTCGCGTACGACGACGATGCCCCGGATCTCGGCGGCGTCAAGCTCGCAACCCGGCTCACCAACTAGCGACGGAAGGAACGGATCGTGAAGAAGAAACTGGTGGCGTTGTTCAGTGCGGCGGCGCTGGCTGTCGTCGGGGTGGTGTCGCTCATCACGTATGCCAATGGCGCCGACAAGCGCGCCTTCGAGGACGCGAGGCTTGTCGAGGTTCTCGTGGTGAAGACGGCCATCCCGGCCGAGACGCCGGCAACCCGCATCACCTCAGCTGTCGAGATCAAGAAGGTGCCGACGGCGGTCAAGGCCGAGGGAGCCATGACGAACCTCGACGAGGTCAGGGATCTTGCGACCAACACCAACCTCGTGCCGGGAGAACAGGTCTTGCGTCAGCGTTTCGGCGTCGTGGCCGGCAAGGCAAAGACGTCGACGCTCCCCGCGGGAATGCAGGAGGTCTCCATCGCGGTCGGCTCGCCACGAACTCCCAAGGGCAAGATCAAGGCGGGCGACAAGGTGGGAATCTTCGCAAGCTACGCCGCGAAGGGCGGCGACGGCGGCTACACCAACGTCATCAGGAACCAGGTCCTGGTGACTCATGTGTCGGAGTCGGTGGTCGGCAAGGCGACCGGCGAGGACGCCGGCGTCCCGATGCTGGTGACCTTCGCCGTCAAGCAGATGGACGCCGAAGAGATCGTCAACGCAGCCGAGTTCGGAAAGGTCTGGCTCACGATGCAGAACCCAAAGACGGACACCGACGGTCAGAAGCCGATCCACTCGAGGGATGTGCTCAAATGAGCAGAATCCTTCTCCTGGGTGGCGATGGCGGTCTCGAGTACCGACTGGGCCAGTTCCCCGGCAACCAACTCGTGCCGATCGCAGCTGCAGTCGTCGAGAGCACCGACTTCGACATCCGTGGGCTGGTGGCGGACGATCGTCTGCCCGACATCGTGGTCCTTGGTCCTCAGCTGAGTCGGCCCACAGCGATGTCGCTCGCCAGCATGCTCGACGCCATGCATCCTCAGACCTCGGTCGTCCTGGTGGCGGAGCCGACGACCGACGTCATGCTCCAGGCCATCCGGTCAGGGGTGCGGGACGTCCTGCCGCCGGAGGCCAGCGACGAGGAATACCGGATCATGCTCCTCAAGGCTCACGATCACGCCACGCGTCGGACTGTACGTCGTGCGACTGAGGAGCCGATCGAGGGTCGAGTGGTGGAGAGCCGGGTCGTCGTGGTTGCGTCGCCCAAGGGTGGCGTCGGCAAGTCGACCATTGCGGTCAATCTCGCTGTGGGACTGGCCCGGCAGGCACCGCAGGACGTGGTGCTGGTCGATCTCGACCTGCAGTTCGGCGACGTGGCGACGCACCTGGACCTCAAGCCGGCACACTCGTTGGCGGATGCCTTCGCCAGCCAAGGTGGGCTCGACACGCTCCTGCTCAAGACGTTCTTGACGGCCCATCCGGCCGGCTTCTACGCACTGTGCGGTTCGGAGTCACCGGCTGCGGCCGACAAGGTGGGACCCAAGCAGGTCCGAGAGCTCTTGACCTCGCTGGCCTCGCAGTTCAGGTATGTCATCGTCGACACCGGATCGGGGCTCGACGAACCGACGCTCGCGGCGCTCGAGGAGGCCAATGACGCGGTGTTCGTCTCAAGCATGGATGTCGCGAGCGTCCGAAACGTCCGTAAGGAGATCGAGGTCCTGGCGACCCTCAACATTCTTCCGGCGCGGCGGCACTTCCTGCTCAACCTTGCCGACCGGCAGTCAGGTCTCTCGGTCCGCGACGTGGAGGCGGTTGTCGGCCTGCCGGTCAACGTCGTCGTGCCGCGGTCACAGGAGGTCGCCCTTTCGTCGAACCGAGGTGTACCGGTGCTGATGGAGAAGAAGGGCGGTCCGGCCGCCAAGGCGATGAACAACGTGGTCAAGCGGCTCGAGGATGACGGCTCGAGCGGCAAGGGCGGCTTCGCCCACAAGGGGGTCGCGCTCTCATGAGCAGCCTGAGTGAGCGCCTGGAGTCGGCCCGTCTGGCGGTCGAACCGACTGAAGGGTCGTACGCCCAGAAGCGCCCGGTGCAGAAGCGCGTCACTGAAGAGCCCGAGCCAGCGCAGGTCGACGCCTTCGCGACCGTCAAGTCCCGTGCCGTCAATTCACTCTTCGAGAGCATCGGCACCCGGATCAGTGACTCCAGCCTCACGGAGGAACAGCTCCAGGGCTACGTCCGTGAAGAGCTGACCCGGATCGTCGGTTCAGAACAAATGCTGCTGACGGCTGATGAACGGCAGCGGCTGATCCGGGACATCGAAGACGATGCGCTCGGCCTTGGCCCCCTTCAGCGGCTGCTCCACGACCCGACGGTCACCGAGATCATGGTCAACGGCCACGAGCGGATCTACGTCGAGCGGGGCGGCCGCCTGATCGAGAGCGGCCTGAGGTTCGGCTCCGAGCAGCACCTCCGGCGGGTCATCGAACGCATCGTCGCGAATGTCGGACGCCGCATCGATGAGTCCTCGCCCTTGGTCGACGCCCGCCTTTCCGACGGTTCGCGCGTCAACGCCGTGATCCCGCCGCTGGCCGTCAACGGCTCGTCGCTGACGATCCGCAAGTTCTCGGACACCCCCTACCAGGTCGCCGACCTGGTCAGGTTCAGGTCAATGACCCAGCCGATGGCGGAGCTCCTGAACGCGTGTGTCCAGGCCAGGCTCAACATCATCGTGTCGGGCGGTACGGGCACCGGGAAAACCACGCTTCTCAATGTCCTGTCATCGTTCATCCCCAGGGATGAGCGCATCGTGACGATCGAGGATGCGGTCGAGCTCAAGCTGCAGCAGGACCACGTCGTGAGCCTCGAGAGCCGGCCCCCCAATGTCGAGGGCAAGGGCGAGATCACGATCCGTGACCTCGTCCGCAACTCCTTGCGCATGCGACCTGACCGCATCGTGGTCGGTGAGGTCCGCGGAGGCGAGAGCCTCGACATGCTGCAGGCGATGAACACCGGCCATGACGGCTCGCTGTCGACCGTTCACGCCAACGCTCCGCGAGACTCGATCTCGCGCCTGGAGACGTTGGTGCTGATGGCCGGGATGGACCTGCCGCTTCGCGCCGTGCGGGAGCAGATCGCCTCCGCGGTGGACCTGATCGTGCAGCTGACCCGCCTACGGGACGGTACCCGTCGGGTGACCCACGTGACCGAGGTGCTTGGTATGGAGCAGGACACCGTGGTCCTCCAGGACATCTTCTTGTTCGATTTCGCCGCCGGCACCGACGCCCAGGGCAACTTCCTGGGTGTGCCGAAGTTCACCGGTCTGCGGCCGCGCTTCATCGACAAGTTCGATGAGTACGGGATCCCCTACTCGGCGGAGAGCTTCATGTCGGCGATGGGCGGTGCCAGATGATGCTCGCCCTGGGCGTGATGGCGACGATGGGCGCGTTGGGACTACTTTCGTTCGCCCTGATGGCGCCCACCGTCAGCAAGGTCGCGTTGTCGCGGCGCCGTCCGCCCGGCACCGAAGCGACGCCGCCGCTGCGCTTCGTCTCTGAAGGACTGGTCAACCTGGTCGACGCGGTCTTGCGGCGTCGAGGCTGGGTGCCGTTCCCGTCGTCCGAGATCGAGATGGCGTCGCTGAGGATGACTGCCGGATCGCTCGTCGTCTTCGTCTCGGCGTTGGCGTTCACCGTCTTCCTGCTCGGCAGCGCGTTCAGCGGCCACGTCCTGGTCGGCGTCCTTGGCGCATTCCTGGTCCCGATCGTCACCAAGATCGTGCTGCGCTGGCGTGGCAGCAAACGCCGCGCCGCATTCGCCGAGCAGCTTGACGAGTCGCTCCAGATGATTGCCTCGGCGCTGCGAGCCGGGCACAGTCTGGCGAGGGCGCTCGACACCGCTTCGCGCGAGGCGCCGGTGCCGACATCTGAGGAGTTCGCCCGGATCGTCAACGAGAACCGGATCGGGCGTGACCTCGTCGAGGCCATGAAGACGACCGCGGATCGTATGGCGAGCCAGGACTTCCGGTGGGTCGCCGAGGCTGTCGCAGTCCAACGCGACACCGGAGGCAATCTCAACGAGGTGCTCGACAACGTCGGCGCGACGATCCGCGAACGCAACCAAATCCTGCGTGAGGTCCAGACGCTGTCGGCTGAGGGGCGGATGTCCGCAGTGATCCTCATGGTGCTGCCGATCTTCGTCGGGCTCGGCATGACGCTGACCAACCCGGGCTACATGGCTCCGCTTTTCGAGGGGACGATCGGATTTGTCGTCCTCGCCGCCGCAGTCATCCTGTTCACCATTGGCGGTCTGTGGATGCGCGTCATCGTGAATGTGAAGGTGTAGCGATGGCTGACCTGATTCCACTGATCATGGGAGTGATCTGCCTGGTCGTGGCCGTTGGCCTCTTGGTGCCGGCGCTCGACTTCGCGCCGTCGACGAAGAAGTCCATCAAGGCGAGGGTTCGCGCCATGGCAGCCTCCACGGTCAGTGAGGACAAGTCGGACAAGAAGCGAGCACTCGGCGCCAAGAACCCTGATCTTGGAGCGCTGCGTGCCTTCGTCACCCGAGGAGCCGTGGCGAAGATCGAACGCCAGCTGGGGCTCGCCGGCAAGACACCGGCCGCGCTGCCCATGGTGGTCGCCATGAAGGTGATCGCCCCCGTGGTGGTGGGCCTGGTGGCGTACTCACTGGTGGCGAAGATGGCGTCGCCGCTGTGGTGGCTCATCTACGCCGTCGTCATCGTCGTTGCGTACTTCGTGCCTGACATCGTCGTGGGTGGCAGGGCGGCCGAGCGGCAGAAGCAGATGATGTACGACCTGCCGGACATCCTCGACCAGGTCACGATCTCGATCGAAGCCGGTATGAGCTTCGAGGCCGCGCTGTCTCGGGTCGGCTCGAACAACCGCGGCCCCCTTGGCGGCGAGATCGTCCGCACCGTCCAGGACATGAATCTCGGCATGCCGCGGCGAGACTCCTACCTCGCACTGGCCGCCCGCAACGACGTGGAGGACCTACGGCGGTTCACCAAGAGCATCGTGCAGGCCGAGGAGTTCGGTGTCCCGATCTCGCAGGTCGTCCGGATCCAGGCGGAGGAGATGCGCGACAAGCGGCGTCAGCGGGCTCGGGAGACAGCGCAAAAAGTGCCGGTCAAGCTGTTGTTCCCGATGCTGACCTGCGTCATGCCGGTGCTGTTCATCGTGATCCTGACCCCGGCGATCCTGGGAATCGGCAAGGCGTTGTAGACCTTCTCGGGATGACATCGCGGGCGAGAGCTCCTGGCTCCGTCCGCGATGTCATGCCCGGACCATTGCCCTTCGACTTTACATTTGCTACTTTCTTGTAAAGCGCCTCTCCCAAGGCGTACGAGGAGGAATGCAGCATGACGATCCAGGCAACCGTCGACGGCAAGGTCTTCGAGTGGCGCGACAAGAAGCGCTATCTGTGGATCATGGGGGCGATCATCCCGTTGATCCCGCTGATGATGTGGGGGCTCTACGCGTGGACCGGCGCGACGATCGTGTGGTTCTTCGGACCGTTCTTCGTGTTCGTCCTGATCCCGCTGTTCGACCTGCTCGCCGGGCTCGACCCCAACAACCCGCCCGACGAGCTGATCGAGGCGCTCGAGGAGGATCGCTACTACCGCTGGGTGACGTATGCGTTCATCCCGGTGCAGATCGCGGGCCTGATCTGGGGTGCCTACCTCCTCGGCGGCAACACCCTGCCGGGCATCGATGACCCGCTGACCGTCGTGCAGAAGGTCGGTCTCGCGCTGGGCCTGGGCATGGTCGCCGGCATCGGCATCAACACCGCCCACGAGCTCGGCCACAAGAAGGAGGAGCACGAGCGCTGGTTCGCTCGCGTCGCCCTGGCCCAGACGTTCTACGGCCACTTCTTCATCGAGCACAATCGCGGTCACCACGTACGCGTCGCGACCCCGGAGGACCCGGCGAGCGGACGCCTCGGTGAGACCGTGTGGGAGTTCATGCCGCGCACGATCACCGGCAGCCTCAAGAGCGCGTGGGGACTGGAGAAGAAGCGCTTCGCGCGCCAGAAGAAGTCGCACTGGACGCTCAAGAACGACCTGTTCAACGCATGGGCGTTCTCGGTCGTGCTGTGGGGTGGCTTGATGATCGCGTTCGGCTGGCAGATCCTGCCGTTCCTCGTGATCCAGGCCGCCGCCGGCATCTGGCTCCTGGAGTCGGTCAACTACCTCGAGCACTACGGCATGAAGCGGGCCAAGCTCGACTCCGGCCGCTACGAGCGGGTCAACCCCAGCCACAGCTGGAACTCCAACAACATCGGCACCAACGTGCTGCTCTATCACCTTCAGCGGCACAGCGACCACCACGCGAACCCCACCCGCCGCTACCAGGCGCTGCGCGACTTCAAGGAAGCCCCGGTGCTGCCGACCGGATACGCGGGCATGATCGTCCTGACCTGGATTCCGCAGGTCTGGCGCAAGGTCATGGACCAGCGGGTACTGGGTCACTACGACGGCGACATCGGCCGCGCCAACCTGCACCCGCGGACCGCTCCGGCGTACGTACGGAGGTATGGCGCCGGCACGAGCAAGGACGAGGAGGTGGCGGCATGAGCCAGTGGATCTGCCCCAACTGTGAGTACGTGTATGACGAGGAGAAGGGCCATCCGCGCGAGGGCTGGCCGCCCGGCACCCCGTTCGCCGAGATCGACGCCGACTGGACGTGCCCAGACTGTGGCGTACGCGAGCAGGTCGACTTCCTGCCGATCGAGGAGTTCGAGCACAACGACCAGGACGGCAACATCATCGCGGCCGAGACCCGGGCCGAGGTGCAGCGAAAGTCCGCCGCGCGGCAGGATGCGGCAGACGCGGACGTAGCAACTGAAGGAGAAGGCCAGTGAAGCGTTGGGAATGCCAGCAGTGCGGATTCGTCTACGACGAGGCCGAGGGCTGGCCCGAGGAGGACATCCCGCCGGGCACCAAGTGGGAGGACATTCCCGACGACTGGACGTGCCCCGACTGCGGTGCCGCCAAGGCTGACTTCACGATGTTCGAGCTGGTCTGATGGCCCACCGGACGGTCATCGTCGGGGCCGGCATCGCCGGTGTCAGCGCGGCCGCCGCGATGAGGCGCACCGGCTACGAAGGCGACATCGAGGTGCTGGGCGACGAGCCCGAGCTGCCCTACAGGCGACCGCCGGTGTCCAAGGAGATCGTCCGGGGCGAGAAGACCCCCGACGAGATCCGCATCAAGAAGCCCGAGTGGTACGAGCAGCAGTCCGTCGCTCTGCGCACCGGCGTCAGCGTCACGTCGATCGACACCGAGGCGCACGTGGTTCGGCTCGCCAGTGGCGAGGAGGTCGGCTACGACCAGCTGCTGCTCGCGACCGGTGGCCGGGCCCGTTCTCCCTGGTCGGCGTCCGGCGTCCGTACGCTCCGCAGCCTCGCTGACGCCCCTCGCTTGCAGGCCGAGCTCACGCCGGGCAGCCACGTGATCGTCGTCGGCGCCGGGCTGATCGGCTCCGAGATCGCGGCGAGCGCTCGCACCCTCGGCTGCGAGGTCACGTTGCTGGAGACTGCCGCACTGCCGTTGCCGCGGCTGTTGCCACCTGAGCTGGGCGAGCTCTACGTCGACCTGCACAAGAGCGAGGGCACCGACCTGCACACGGGTGTGCTGGTGTCGGCCATCGAGGACGACGGCGACCAGACCGTCGTACGCGCTGCCGACGGGCGTACGTGGTCGGCGCCGGTCGTCGTGGTCGCCGTCGGAATGGAGCCCAACGTCGAGCTCGCCGAAGCCGCCGGCATCGAGGTCGCCAACGGCATCGTCGTCGACGAGTTCGGCCGCACCTCGGCGCCTGACGTGTTCGCCGCCGGCGACGTCGCGAACCAGCCCAACGGTGTGCTCGGCGGCCGGCACCGTGTGGAGCACTGGCAGGGCGCGCAGAACCATGGCACCGCGGTCGGCAAGGTCATGGCCGGCGGCGAGGACCCGTTCGTCGAGGTGCCGTGGTGCTGGTCCGATCAGTACGGCCACAATCTCCAGGTCACCGGCTGGCCCGAGACGTCGCACGAGCTGGTGGTGCACGGCTCGTTGGCCGATCGCGACTTCATCGCCTACCTGCTCGACGACGGCGTCGTACGTGGTGCGGTCGGCATCGGCCGGCCGAGGGACATCCGTGCTGCCGCGACGTGGATCGCCGCAGGTCAGCGCCTCAGCGACGCACTCGAGGGGGACGCATGACCACCGAGGCGCCAGTGGCCCCGGTGCGCGAACGCCTTCTCGACGCAGCCCAGGCCATGATCGAGGACACCGGCTGGTCGAGCGTCACGATGGCGCGCGTCGCCGAGCGGGCCGGGGTGAGCCGGCAGACGGTCTACAACGAGTTCAGCAACAAGCATGGCCTCGCCGAGCAGCTGGCGATGCGCGAGCTGGCCCGGTTCCTCGACCTCGTGCGCGAGCGCATGGCGGCCGAGACGACGCTGGTCGAGGGCATACGCGCTGCCTGCGAAGGTGCGCTGCTCATGGGCGAGCAGAGCCTGCTGGTCCGTACGATCGTGACCTCGCTGCCCGAGGAGCAGGACGCCGACTTCCTGCAGATCCTGACCACGGAGTCGGGCGAGATCGTCGAGGCGGCCGTGATGGTCGTCAAGCAGGCCGTCGTCGAGCTCTACCCGCCTCAACCGGTGACAGACGACGAGCTCGGGGTCGCCGTCGAGATCGTCGTACGACTGGTGCTGTCGGCGATCACCCGGCCGTCGAAGCCGCCGCACGAGGCCGCCGCCGACATCGCCTGGATCGTCGGCATGGCCCTCAAGGGCGCCGAGTCGGCCTGAGCTACGGGGTCGGGGTCGGCACCGTCGGGACGCTCGGCGTCGGGACGGTCGGCGTGGGGACCGTGGGTGTCGGCTCGGTCGGCGCGGGTGTCGTGGGGCCGGCTGCCGCGCCCGAGGTGACGTAGACGAGGCGGCCGTCGGCGAGCCGATAGACCGTGCCGACGGGAGTGCCGCGACCGATCGTCTTGGTGCCGTTGGGCGGTACGTCCTTGACCTCTTCGCCGGGCTGCGTCGTGACCTCGCCCAGAGCCGGCTTGATCAGGCCCTTGTCGCTGATCGCACCCTCGAGGCCGAGCGACGACAGCGCGGCGAGCAGGAAGGCGACGGCGAGCACGATGCCGATGTCGAACATGTTGACCAGGCCGTCGAGCGGGTCGCCTGCGTGGTCACGCTTGATGCGCGCCCGCGGCGTCACATGGATCACGGCGTCGGTCCTGACAGTGGCGGCAGGCTCGTGGTGGGCGCGAGGGGCGGAGGCGGCGAGACCGTCGTGGGTGCCTGCGGGGGAGTCGTCACGGGTGGCGGCGCCGGCGCGGCGGCATGTGCCGGTGGACGTGTCGGCGCCGGATGCACGGCGGACGCCCCGGTGCCGTCGTCGGTCAAGATCGAGGCGATGTACTCGAGGTCGGAGAAGTCCTGGCCATACAGCCGCTCACGGATGAGTGACAGCGCCAGCGCGAGCACGCCGATCAGGATGCCGAGCACCGTGATCGAGAACGCCAGCCGCAGGTTCTCGGTCAACGCCTCGACATCGCCCCGGGCGAGACCGTCAAGGGCCGGCGCGAGCGGGATCAAGGTGCCCATCAGGCCGAGCGCCGGGCCGACGCGGACCAGCAGGCGGGTGCGCGAGAGGCGGCCCTGCCGGGAGAAGTCGAAGTCGGCGAGCTCCTTGGCGATGCGGGTGTCGGCGCCGGGCTTGCCGATCTCCTTGACGATGACGCTGAACGCCGAACCGACGGCCGAGCTCCACGCAACCGTGTGCAGCAGGGCGGTCGCCTCGTTGGCCCGACCGGCGTCGACCGCCTGGCGGGCCGCGGCGCCGGACCGGGCCAGAGCCGTGAACGTACGCCGGCGGCGCTTGACGAGCTCGACGATGAACATGCCGGTCTCGACGAGCACGGCTGCGAGGGCCAGCAGCGCCAGGATCACGACCGGCAGCTCGAGGGCCTCCGCGACGCGGAAGATGATGTCGTAGATGCCGTCGGTCATGCCGGAGCCTCCGTGGGAAGGACAGTTCGCTCGCTCATGCGCGTCTCCTCAGGTGGCCCAGCCTCGTGCTGACCCATCGTGTCTCGATCTCGGCGCCGAGTAGCAGCAGCAGGATCACGGCGAGGGCGCCGATCACCGCGCCGCTGATCTTGCGGCTGGTGGACAGCTCACTCGCCTTGGTCGGCTGACTCGCGACTTCCGCGCCGGGGATGCTGTCGCCCATCTCCGCGCCGGCCCCGGCGAGCACGAAGCCCTCGACCTCTTGGAGGCCGTCGTCGAGCGGCGTGGTCGGTACGTCCGACAGCGGGGCGTCGCCCAACGGAGGGGTCGACGTGTCGTTGGGGACGTACGGCGGGGTGTAACCGCCGCCGCCTCCACCAGTGCCACCGCCGGTTCCGCCCGTGCCGCCGGTTCCTCCGGTTCCGCCCGTCCCACCCGTGCCGCTGGGCGGCTTCGGTGGGTTGCCGACGCTGATGCTTTTCGTCTCAGCCCGGCCGTAGGAACCGTCACTGTCGCGGACCTGGAGGTTGACCGGGTAGCTGCCCTTCTTGGTGTACGTGTGCGTGGGCGCGGCCGACTTGTCTTCGACCTTGGTGCCGCCGGTGAAGTTCCACTCGTAGCTCAGCTTGTCGCTGTTGGGTGAGACGCTCGCCGTGAACGTCACCGGAGTGGCCGTCGTGATCTTGCTGGGCGTCGACTTGATCTCGACGTCCAGGAGCTGGCCGGTCGTGTGGAGGGTCAGCGTCAATGGTGTGTTCGGGCCAAGGGTGAACACCTCGTCGGCGTTGACGTCGTTCGGGCCGCGGAGCGGGCGAATGTAGCCGAGCTTGCCGTCGGCCAGGTAGATCGCCGGTTCGAGGCCCCTCTCGAAGCCGGCCCCGTCGATCTCGGGCTTGTCGAGGACCGCGGGGTACTTCCCCGGGTTGTCGGTCTCGGAGAACTTCACGTCGACAGCTGGGTCGTTGCCTGCAATCACCTTTGCGATCGACCACACCTCCGTCGCCTCAAGGGGCGTCGGCTGCTCGCCCGGCTCGGACCGCACTTGGTAGGTGTTGTCCACGTGGTGGTCGCCGGTGAGTACGACGTGCTCGGTCCGTGTCTCCATGTCCTTGCCCACGATCTTGAGGGTCACGCACGGAAGCTCCGAGGACGGGCAGTCTCCAGCTGCGGCAGACGCAGCTCACCAGCGGCACGGTCACCAGCGCCAGCGCTCCGGCCAGCAGCGCTCGCCGAGCGCGCTGCATGGTGGTGCTCACCGGGTCTCCCTCCAAGATCGTCGTGGACTCTCCAGTATGAAGCGCGAAAGTGACTTGCGCAGAGGGTTCTGTCAGTCGATCGTACGAACTTCGCATGGCCGGCGCACGGCGAAGAGCGCGCTCAGATCCAGCGGTCGAACCACATGCGGTCGTGCCACGAGTCGTACGGGATGATCTCGCCGCTCAGCACCGGGTGGAAGAACCAGAACGCCACGACGACAGCAGTCATGAAGCCACCGGCGACCAGCCCCACGACATACCGGTGCCGGGGCGTCGTGGCGGAGCGGACGAGCTCATGGACGACCAGCGTGATCGCGATGATCGTGAACGGGATGATCGCCACCGCGTAGTAGGAGAAGATCGGCCGGGCCGTGAACGCGAACCACGGCAGCCAGCTGACGAGCACCGCCACGACGGGCACGCCCCACCGCCAGCCGCGGGTCGTGATCCACGCGGCGATCGAGGCCAGCAAGGCGAGTGCGCCGGTCCACCAGATGATCGGGTTGCCGATGATCATCACCTCACGGACGCACGATCCCTCGGATGCGCCGCAGTCCGAGAGCGGGAACTCGCCCCGGTACTCGACGACGACCGGACGCTCCAGCACGAGCCAGCCCAGCGGGTTGGACTCGTACGGATGGTGGTCGGCCGTGTTGAGACCGTGCGCGGAGAAGTCCCAGGTCATGACGTGGAAGTGCCACAGCGACCGGAACGCGTCACGGGTCTCGCCGAGGAAGCCCGGGGTCGGCTTGTCGACATATGCCCCCCAGGGTGCCGAGTAGTCGCCGTAGCCGTGGCCGAACCGGGCCTCATAGACATCGTGGTGGATCAGGAAACCGGTCCAGGTCGCCAGGTAGACCAGGGCGGCGACCACGACGATCGAGACGAATGCGGGGAAGCCGACTCGCAGCGTGGTGCCGAGCCAGCCGTGCCGCCTGGCCGCCGGGTCGACCTTGTCGCGCTTGCGTGCCAGGACCTCCCAGATCACGGCGAGCAGGCCGAACGCCGCGAGGACGAAGATGCCGTTCCACTTGGTGCCGCACGCCATCCCGAAGCACACGCCGGCAGCCAGCTGCCATGGCCGGACGACCCGGTAGCGGTCGAGCCGCTCGCGGATCCAGTCGCGATCGGTGACCAGGCAGGCCACGCCGCACACGACCCAGAACGCGAGGAAGACATCGATCAGCGCGATCCGCGACATCACGAAGTGCAGCCCGTCGAACGCCAGCAGCAGACCGGCGAAGCAGCCCATGACGGTCGATCCGGTGATGCGGCGCACGAGCCGGGCGAGCACCAGCACGGTCAGTGAGCCGACCACGACCGCCGCGATGCGCCAGCCGAACGCGTCGAGCCCGAAGAGGTGCTCGCCGATCGCGATGAGCCACTTGCCGCCGTCGGGGTGCACGATCCACGACGGATCGCCCGTCATCAGGCCCTTGGTGTCACCCCGTTGGATCTGCTTGTTGGCGCTCTCGACGAAGTCCTGGACATACCCGTGCTGGGTCAGCGACCAGGCGTCCTTGGCGTAGTAGGTCTCGTCGAACATCAAGATGCGGGGCTTGCCGACGTTCCACACCCGCAGGGCGAAAGCGAGGAGAGCGACGCCGATCGGGCCGATCCAGCCCCATGCGCGGTCTCGCCACGAAAACGGGGAGAGCCTCGCCAGCAACGTCACCGGGCCAGCGTAGGGGAGCGCCCTGAGAGGCCGCCCACCTGACATGCTGGCGGCATGCTCATCCTTGCGGCGACCCCCATCGGCCAGGTTGCCGACGCCAGCGGACGGCTCGGCGAGGCGCTGGCGACGGCCGACGTCGTCGCGGCGGAGGACACGCGCCGGCTCAAGCGCCTCGCGTCAGAGCTGGGCGTGGAGATCACCGGCCGGGTCGTGTCCTACTTCGAGGGCAACGAGGAGCGCCGCACACCCGAGCTCGCGGCCCTGCTGGCCGACGGCTCGACCGTGGTCCTGGTGACCGACGCCGGTATGCCCAGCGTCTCCGATCCCGGCTACCGGCTCGTCGTCGCTGCGATCGCCGCCGACGTGGTGGTGACGTCGATCCCCGGCCCGTCGGCGGTGCTGACCGCGCTCGCCGTTTCAGGCCTGCCGGTCGACCGGTTCTGCTTCGAGGGATTCCTGCCCCGCAAGGCGGGGGAGCGTACGCGCGCGTTGACCGAGCTCGTCGCCGAGCGACGGACCATGGTGTTCTTCGAGTCGCCGCACCGCACCGAGGCGTCGTTGCGGGCGATGGCCGAGGTGCTGGGCGCCGACCGGGCCGCGGCGGTGTGCCGCGAGCTCACCAAGACGTACGAGGAGGTGGCCCGCGGCAGCCTCACCGAGCTCGTCGAGTGGGCCGCCGGCCAGGAGCAAGGCGTACGTGGCGAGGTCACGATCGTCGTCGGCGGAGCGGCGCCGGACACCCGGACGTACGGACCGGACGACCTGCGTGAGCTCGTCGTCGCCCGGCAGGCCGAAGGCCTCAGCCGCAAGGATGCGATCGAGCAGGTCGCAGGCGAGACCGGCGTACGCAAGAAGGATGTCTACGACGCCGCGCACTCGTGAGGGCGTCAAAGCCACCCCCCTAGGATTGAGGACGTGTCCGACTCCACGTTCTACGTCACCACGCCGATCTACTACGTCAACGACGCGCCCCACATCGGGCACGGTTACACGACGGTCATGGGTGACATCATCACGCGCTGGCACCGCCAGCGCGGCGAGAGCGTCTGGTACCTGACGGGCACCGACGAGCACGGCCAGAAGGTCCTGCGCAAGGCCGACCAGAACGGCGTCTCGCCGCAGGACTGGGTCGACAAGCTCGTCGAGGAGGAGTGGAAGCCGCTGCTCAAGACGATCGACATCGCCAACGACGACTACATCCGTACGACGGAGCAGCGCCACCTCGACGGCGCCAAGGCGTTCTGGCAGGCGTTGTACGAGCGCGACGCCGTTTACAAGGGCAGCTTCTCGGGCTACTACAGCGTCGGCGCCGAGGAGTTCGTCGGCGACGACGACGTGGCCGATGGCGAGGGCGACGACGAGGGGTTCAAGGTCTCCAAGCTCGACGGCAGCCGGGTCGAGCACATGACGGAGGAGAACTACTTCTTCCGGCTCGGCGACTACCAGCAGAAGCTCCTCGACTTCTATGACGCCAATCCCGACTTCATCCAGCCCGCGTCGGTGCGCAACGAGCTGATCGCGTTCGTCAAGCGCGGGCTGCGCGACCTGTCGATCTCGCGCTCGACGTTCGACTGGGGCATCCAGGTGCCGTGGGACGACAAGCACGTCATGTACGTCTGGATCGAGGCGCTCCTCAACTATGTGACGGCTGCCGGGTACGGCGTCGACGACGAGCGCTTCAAGGAGCTGTGGCCGGCCAACATCCATATCGTCGGCAAGGACATCGCCCGGTTCCACGCCGTGATCTGGCCCGCGATGCTCATGGCGGCCGGCCAGCCCGTGCCGCACCAGGTGTTCGCGCACGGCTGGATCCTCGTCGGTGGCCAGAAGATGTCCAAGTCCAAGGCCAATGGCATCCGGCCCGACGAGATCGTCGACACGTTCGGCTCCGACGCCTATCGCTACTACTTCGCGCGAGCGCTGACGTTCGGCAGCGACGGCTCGATCTCGTGGGAGGACATGCACGCCCGCTATCACGCGGAGCTCGCCAACGGCTTCGGCAACCTCGCGTCGCGGGTCGCCGCGATGATCGGCAAGTACTTCGACGGCTCGTTGCCCGCTGCCGGTGCCACGTCCGCCGCGGAGCAGAAGGTCATCGACCTGGTCGCCGAGGCCGTCGCCGAGGCAGACGCAGCGATCGAGGCCGTCGCGCCGCAGGACGCCCTGACCGCGGTGTGGCGCATCGTCGACGAGCTCAACGGCTACATCACGGAGCAGGCGCCGTGGAAGGTCGTCAAGGAGGATCCGGACGGCGACCGGCTCGCGACGATCCTCAACACCACCGCCGAGGGCCTGCGGGTGCTCGCGGTCCTGCTCAACCCGGTGATGCCCAAGGCCTCGGCGGTCCTGTGGGACTCGTTGGGCGCGGAGCCGACCTTGGGTGCCCTTGCCGACCAGCGCATCGACGCCGTCGCCGCGTGGGGTCAGCTGCCCGGGGGCGCGACGATCACCAAGCCCGCCTCGTTGTTCCCCCGCATCGAGGCCGCGGCCGAGTGACGCTCACCCAAGGCTGGCCGGAGGCGCCGGAGCCGCTGCCGTCCCCGGTCGTCGACAACCACTGCCACCTCGACCACCGGGCCTACGCCAAAGGTGTCGAGGGCGGGCTGCTGATCCCCGTCGACGAGGCGCTCGACCGGGCGGCGGCCGTTGGTGTGACCCGTGTCGTGCAGGTTGGTTGCGACCTCGAGGGTGCGCGCTGGGCGGTCGAGACTGCCAAGGCGTACGACTCGGTGATCGCCGCGGTTGCGCTGCACCCCAACGAGGCGCCGCGGCACGCCGAGCGGGGCGACCTCGACGAGGCGCTCGCCGAGATCGATGCTCTGGCCCAGTCGCCCTACGTACGCGCGGTCGGCGAGACGGGACTCGACTACTTCCGGACCGGCGAGGCGGGCCGGGAGGCTCAGCACGAGTCGTTCCGCCAGCACATCCGCATGGCCAAGCGGCACGACAAGACCCTGGTGATCCACGACCGCGACGCACACGACGACGTGCTGGCGGTGCTCGACGACGAGGGCACCCCCACACGTACCGTCATGCACTGCTTCTCCGGCGATGCCGACTTCGCGCGGGAGTGCCTCGACCGCGGCGCCTACCTGTCGTTCGCCGGCACCGTCACCTTCAAGAACGCTGAGAACCTCCGCGAAGCACTCCGAATTGCGCCTGCCGACCGTATCCTTGTCGAGACCGATGCGCCTTTCCTCACACCCACGCCGCATCGCGGGAGCCCGAACGCTTCGTTCCTGATCCCGCTCACGGTGCGGTTCATGGCTGGAATTGCAGGCAAAACGGTCGACGAACTCTGCCAGATCATCAATGTGAACACGGTTTCTGCATTCGGTGGTGAGTGGCCTCACAGGATTTGACCTAGGAAAGGGCATCCGTATGGTTGAAAGTCGGCCCCGTCACCGACTGTCAAGGAATTCTGTGCAGCCAGACTCAACCGCCACACCGACGCCCGCTCCCGGAAAGCGTCGTCATCGCAAGTCTTTTCCGCTCATTGCCCTCAACCTCGCGATCGTTCTCGTGGTCGCAGGAGGCACCGCCGCCTACGGCGCGCTGAGCCACACGGTCACGCTGACCGTCGACGGCAAGAGCAACAAGATCCGCACGTTCGGCGACAGCGTCGAGGACGTCCTCAAGTCCAAGCACATCACGGTGCGTCCCGCCGACCGGCTCAACAAGCCGGCGTCCGACCGGATCGCCGACGGTGACAAGATCACCGTCTCCTACGCCAAGCCCGTCACCGTCGCGGTCGACGGCAAGGTCACCGATCACACGGTCTACGACCGCACGGTCGGCGATGCGTTCGACACCCTCGGCGTCGAGGCCCCCGCGGGCGCCTACCTCTCGGCCAAGAAGTCGAGCGTCATCCCGCGCAAGGGCGCTCAGCTCGTCGTGAGCAGCTCGAAGTCGCTCACCGTGATCGCCGACAAGAAGAAGCAGACCATCACGTCGTCCGCCCCGACCGTCGAAGCGGTGCTCAAGAAGGCCGACGTCACCTTGGACTCCGACGACGAGGTCAAGCCCGGCAGGGATGCCTTCGTCAAGCCCGACGCCGAGCTCCGCGTCGTGCGCATCAAGAAGGTCACCAAGGAAGAGACCGTTCCGGTCAACTACAAGGTCGAGGTCCGCAAGGATCCTGAGGCTTCGGTCGGCGAGAAGACCGTGGTCCGGCCCGGCAAGAAGGGCGAGGCGCGCGAGAAGGTGACGCTCGTCTACGCCGACGGCAAGCTCCGTGAGCGCAAGGTTCTGGTCTCGCGGTCGCTGTCCGAGCCGCGTCCCCAGATCGAGGAGCACGGCACCAGCACGACCCCGCCCGACAGCGTCTGGGACAAGATCGCCAAGTGCGAGTCCGGTGGCAACTGGTCCATCAACACCGGCAACGGCTACTACGGCGGTCTGCAGTTCAGCGCCGCCACGTGGCGCAGCGTTGGCGGCCCGGGCCTCCCGCACCAGAACAGCCGCGAGGTGCAGATCAAGTACGCCAAGATCCTCCAGGCCCGTTCGGGCTGGGGCCAGTGGGGCTGCGCCCATGCGAGGTTCGACTGACGCACTCGTCCCCCCCGAGGCCCGGCAGGCTTCTCGGGCCGGCTGACGTCCGACGCCTGGCCGAGTCCTGCGGCATCCGCCCGACCAAGCAACGCGGGCAGAACTTCGTCATCGACGCCAACACCGTACGACGCATTGTGCGTACGTCCGGGGTTGGCGCCGATGACGTCGTCGTTGAGATCGGTCCGGGCCTGGGGTCGCTGACCCTGGGACTGCTCGAGGTCGCGTCACACGTGACGGCCGTCGAGCTCGACGAGGTGCTGGCGGCGCAGCTGCCGTCGACGATTGCGGAGTACGCGCCCGACCAGGCGGCGCACTTCGATCTCGTCACGGCGGACGCGATGCGGGTGACCGAGCTGCCCGGCCCGACGCCGACGGCGCTCGTGGCCAACCTGCCCTACAACGTGTCGGTGCCGGTCCTGCTGACGTTCTTCGAGCGATTCCCGTCGATCACGACCGGGCTCGTCATGGTGCAGGCCGAGGTCGCGCATCGGCTCGCCGCTGGGCCGGGCTCCAAGACGTACGGCGTGCCCAGCGTCAAGGCCGCCTGGTACGCCGAGCTGCGGCTCGCCGGGTCGATCGGGCGCAATGTCTTCTGGCCGATGCCCAACGTGGAGTCGGCGTTGGTTGCCTGGACCCGCCGCGAGCCGCCGGGCGACGAGGCGCAGCGCCTGCGTACGTTCGCGGTCGTCGACGCCGCGTTCGCCCAGCGCCGCAAGACCATGCGCGCCGCGCTGTCGGAGCTCGCCGGCTCGGGCCCGGCCGCCGAAGAGGCCCTCGTGGCGGCCGGCATATCGCCGCAGGCCCGTGGCGAACAGCTCGACGTCGAGGAATTCTTCCGCCTCGGCCAGTTCCTGACTCCCGCCTGACGTCGACAGGTGGTCTGTTCGGACCATGGTCAATCGCCGATCTGCGTCCTACCGTGCCCCTAGGACGACTGCAAAGGAGCAGATCATGGCATTCATACAGATCATCGAAGGGCGCACGAGCCGATACGACGAGATCAAGGCGCTCGTCGATGACTTCCGAACGCGCAATGGGGACCAGTCCACGGTCCGCCGCGCGATCGAGACGAAGGATCGGGACGACCCGAGTCGCTTCATGGTCATGGTCTTCTTCGACTCCTACGAGTCCGCGATGGAGAACTCGAACATGCCCGAGACCGACGAGTTCTCGAAGCAGATGGGTGAGCTTCTCGACGGACCGCCGACGTTCCACAACCTCGACGTGGTCGACGACCAGACCTACTAGCCACCTCGGCAGCCGTGAGTTCGGCCCACCGCCCGCGAAGCCTGTCAGCGGCCACTAGGTTGAACGGGTGACCTCAGCCACCGTCCGCGTCCCCGCCAAGATCAATCTGTGCCTCGGCGTCGGCCCGGTCAGGGAGGACGGCTATCACCCGCTGGCGACGGTCTATCAGGCCGTCGACCTCCACGACGAGGTCCGAGCCACGACGCGCGACGACGACGAGATCACGGTCGCCGTGCACAGCGAGCTCGACGCGCGGGTCGAGCTGGCGCTGGTGCCGGAGGACGACGACAACCTCGCGGTCAAGGCAGCTCGGCTGCTGCGTGAGACCACGGGGATGACCGGCGGCGTCGACCTCGCGATCCGCAAGGTCATACCGGTCGCGGGTGGCATGGCCGGTGGCTCCGCGGATGCGGCGGCAGCGCTCGTCGCGTGCAACGACGCGTGGGCGACCGGGTTGTCCCGTGCGGAGCTCGAGAAGCTCGCTGCCCAGATCGGCAGCGACGTGCCGTTCCTGCTGCACGGTGGCAACGCGATCGGCGGTGGCCGGGGCGAGACGATCAGCCCGGTGCTGGCACGCGGGTCGTACCACTGGGTCTTCGCGATGGCCCACGAAGGACTGCCGACCAAGGCGGTCTTCGCCGAGTTCGACCGGCTCAACCAGGGCTCGCAGGTGCAGGATCCCGTCGTCCCCGATGCGCTGCTTGCTGCCTTGCGTGCCGGGGACGCCGAGGCGCTCGGCGCCGCGCTCTCCAACGACCTGACCGAGGCGGCGCTGTCGTTGCGGCCTGAGCTGCAGGACACGCTCGAGATCGGCATCGAGGCCGGTGCGCTGGGCGCGATCCTGTCGGGTTCGGGCCCCACCGCGCTGTTCCTCGCGTCCGACGAGCAGCACAGCCTCGACATCGCGTTCGCCCTGAGCAGCGCCTCGGGTTGCGCCGACGTCGTGCAGTCCCGCGGCCCCGTCATCGGAGCCCGCATCACGAGCTGACCGTGGGCGACGCAGGATGAGGGTTTCCGGTAGCGCTGGCACCCCAAAACCCTCATCGTTCGTTCACGCAGGGACAAAGGACGAGGGTTTCCGGTAGCGCCGGCAGCCGTCAGACCCTCATCGTCCGTCAGGCGGCACGCCAACCACGCGCCCAGAACATACGTAGGAGCTGATCGGCGACGACCGGCTTCTCGCGCCGGATCGCGAACGACGTGAAGACGAGCTGACGCCGGCCGTCGATGGCAACCTCGTTGCCGCGTCGAACGTCGGCATCCCACTGGCTGATCTCGCGGTGCGGCGCGCCGTGGACCTCGACGGTGAGGTCGACCTCGTCCCAGGTCGCGTCGAGGAAGTAGTGGCCGTCTGGGCCTTGGACGCGTACCTGACGGGTCGGCCTCGGAAGCCTCGCGCCGAGTCGGATCTCGTCGAAGTCGCGCTCAGGCAAGGACTGGATGCCCCCTTCGGCGTCCAGGACTGACTCGCGGATCAGGCTACGTCGCTTGCAGGTGCCACGACGCTCCATGGCCTGATGCATCAGTCGGGCGTTCGCAAGTCCTTGCTGCATCCCTGCAATGACGATCGTGCGCGCAAACCTGTCGCTCGCACACCAGCTGGCAGCGTCGATCAGGCTTCGCGCCGGGCGGGTGCGTCGTGGCTCCCTGAACGGGTGCACGTCGCTTTCGGTGAGCTCCGTGCTCCAGTGGGTGATGAGTCCGTCGCGTTCCTTGGGACGGTCCGCCCCTTCGGGAAGGACGACGTACACCTCGGATTGATCGAATCCGGTGAACGTGTCGTACGCGAGGCTGGTCAACCCACCAAGCGCCGAACCCGGTGCGCAGACATGCAACGACACCAGGTCGAGCTCATCCTTGGACAGAGTGGCGTTGTGGGTGACGACGATGCCACGGCACGGCGACTGCCATCGTCCTGACGAGATGGCATGCCGCACCGTGCCGCGCCCGTGAAGGGCGACGGCCTCGGACGTACGCATGACGGTTCGCATCACTCGACCCTCGACGAGACGCACACGATCGGCGAAGCCGTGATCAGCGCCCTGTCGACAACCTTCCGCCCTGTCGACGCTGTGGACGGACGGATGATGAGGGTTTGAGGTTGCCCCGACGACCTGAATCCCTCACCGTTCGTCCCGCATCGGACGGATGCTGAGGGATTGCGGCAGCCCTAGCGACCCGAAACCCTCATCGTCCGTCCCGACGGGGACCGTCAGCCTTCGACGAGCTCGGTGAGCTCGAGCCAGCGGTGCTCGTGCTCCTCGACCTGGCGCTCCAGCTCGGTGACGGCCTTGACCATCCCCGCGAGGCCGGCAGCATCCGTGGGATCGTGCTGCGCCATCTCGACGTGCAACGCATCGATGCGCGCCGACAGCTTCTCCATCTTGCGGTCGATCGAGCCGATCTCCTTCTTGGTGTTGCGGAGCTCGGCGCTCGACAGCTTCGGCGCGGCCGGCGTATGTCCGGCGGTCGACGGGTTGGAGGCTGCGGGGGAGTCCTGCTCCTTGCGCAGGCGGAGGTACTGGTCGACGCCGCCGGGCAGGTGCCGGAAGTGGCCGTCGAGGATCGCGTACTGCTGGTCGGTGATCCGCTCCAGCAGGTAGCGGTCGTGCGACACCACGAGCAGTGTGCCGGGCCACGAGTCGAGCAGGTCCTCCATCGCGGCCAGCATGTCGGTGTCGAGGTCGTTGGTCGGCTCGTCGAGCACCAGGACGTTGGGCTCGTCGAGCAGGATCAGCAACAGTTGGAGGCGCCGCTTCTGCCCTCCGGAGAGGTCACGAACGGGTGTCGCCATCTGCGCGCTGGAGAACCCGAGTCGTTCCAGCAGCTGGCTCGGCGTCATCTCCTTGCCGCCTGACACGTATGCCGTGCGCTGTCGGCCGACCACATCGCTGACCCGGTCGGCGCCGACGTCCTTGAGCTCGTCGAGCTCCTGCGTCAGCGTGACGACCTTGACGGTCTTGCCGCGCTTGACCCGCCCCGATGTCGGTTGCACCGCGCCGGTCACGAGGCCGAGCAGGGTCGACTTGCCGGCCCCGTTGGCGCCGAGCACGCCGGTACGCTCGCCGGGCCCGATGCGCCACTCGACCTTCTTGAGCACCTCGTGGTCGTACGAGACGCTGACGTCGAGGATGTCGACGACGTCCTTGCCGAGGCGTGAGGTCGCCATCTGCTTGAGCACGATGGGATCACGCGGGGGCGGCTCGTTGGCGATCAGCTCGTTGGCGGCGTCGATGCGGAACTTCGGCTTCGACGTACGTGCGGGAGCGCCGCGCCGCAACCAGGCCAGCTCCTTGCGCATCAGGTTCTGCCGCTTGGACTCGGTCGCCGAGGCGTGCCGGTCACGCTCGACCCGCTGCAGGATGTAGGCCGCATAGCCGCCCTCGAACGGCTCGACGATGCCGTCGTGCACCTCCCACGTCGCATTGCAGACCTCGTCGAGGAACCACCGGTCGTGCGTCACGACGAGCAGTCCGCCGGCGTTCGGCGACCATCGCGTCTTGAGGTGTCCTGCCAGCCAGGTGATGCCCTCGACGTCGAGGTGGTTGGTCGGCTCGTCGAGGAACAGGACGTCGTCGTCGCCGACGAGCAGCGCGGCCAGGGCGACCCGGCGCCGCTGGCCACCGCTGAGGTTGCCGACGGTCGCGTCCCACGGGATGTCCGAGACGAGTCCCGCGATGACGTCGCGGATCTTCGCATCGCCGGCCCACTCGTAGTCGGGCTTGTCGCCGACGATCGCATGACCCACGGTCTGGGTCTGGTCGAGGGTGTCGGTCTGGTCGAGCATGCCGATGTGCACGCCGCCGCGGGTCGTGACCCGGCCGGAGTCGGGTTGCATGCGGCCGGCGAGGATGCGCAGGAGCGTCGACTTGCCGTCGCCGTTGCGGCCGACGATGCCGATCCGGTCACCCTCGTCGATGCCGATCGTCACCGACTCGAAGACGGTCTTGGTCGGGAAGTCGAGCGCGATGGACTCGACGCCGAGGAGATGTGCCACCGAAGAAGTCTAGGCGGCTGGGCGCCGCCCCCTGACCACGCGGTCCGCGCTGGTACGCAGCGGGCCGCCGACTGGTTCCACCGAACCATTTTCTTCGGCGATTTCGGGGCGCACGATGGAATGGTCCACTCACCGACAGGAGATTCTCATGGCACTCTTCATGGACATCCACGACAAGGTTGAAGGGCTCACTGCTGAGGCCGTTGCGGGCGCCCACGCCAAGGACGTCGAGATCCAGGGACAGTACGGCGTCGACTACAAGCAGTACTGGTACAACGCCGACTCGGGTCAGGTGTTCTGCCTCGTCGAGGCGCCAGACGCTGAGGCCGCCGAGCGCGTCCATCGCGAGGCGCACGGCCTGCTCGCAGACCAGCTCATCCCGGTCCAGGAAGGCGTCATCCCTGGTCGGTGACGGCTGAGGACGTCACCACGCAGGCGCGCCCCGCCTGTGCGCGTAGTCCTGCGCGTCAGCGGTCGAACGGCAGCGAGAGCGTACGCAAAGCAGTCGCGAGCGCCGTGGCCTCGTCTCCTGACAGCCCTGCCAGCAGCTTCTGCTCGTGCTGCAGCAGGGCATCGAGCGCGCCGTCGACGGCGTTCTTGCCGCGAGTGGTCAGCCGGACCTGTACGCCGCGCCGGTCGGCGGGATCCGGCAGCCGATCGACGAGTCCCTTGCCGACCAGACGGTCGACCCGGTTGGTCATGGTGCCGCTCGTCACGAGGGTCTCGTGGACGAGCTGGCCGGGGGAGAGCTGATAGGGCTCACCGGAGCGGCGCAAGGCCGACAGCACGTCGAACTCGGACGGCTCGAGATCGTGGTCGGCGAACGCCTGCTTGCGGGCCCGGTCGAGGTGCAGCGCGAGTCGCGTGACGCGGCTGAGCACCTGCATGGGGGAGACGTCCATGTCAGGGCGCTCCCGCTGCCACGCCGCGATCAGTCGATCGACATCGTCTTCGTCCACAAGCTCCATCCTAGTCCGTCAAGATTCTTGATGTAGAGATTGTTTGCGGTCGAGGTGACTACGCTCTCGCCATGACTCCTGCCGAGGCCGTCGCCGCCGGACCCACACGACAAGGTGAGCTGCTCGCCGCAGGCACCCTGACCTCGCGCCAGCTGACCGAAGCGACCCTCGACGCCATCGATCGTGAGAACCCCGCGATCAACGCGGCTGTCACGGTCCTCCGGGACGAGGCGCTCGCCGCCGCGGACGACGCGGACCGCCGACGAGCTGAGGGAGAGAGCGGGACGTTGCTGGGCATCCCGATCGCGGTCAAGGACGATCTCGACATCGCGGGCCAGGTCACCGGGCTGGGCACCAGGGCGCAGGTCCTACCGGCGAGCCAGGACGCCGAGCTCGTCTCCGCGATACGCGCCGCCGGGATGGTCATCGTCGCCAAGTCGGCGCTGCCCGAGCTCGCGATCTTCGGCTTCACCGAGTCCGACGCACACGGCATCACCCGCAACCCGCACCATCTGGGGCACACGACCGGCGGGTCATCCGGAGGTTCGGCTGCGTTGGTCGCTGCCGGGGCGGTGGGCATAGCGACCGCCTCGGACGGCGCCGGATCGATCCGCATACCCGCAGCGTGTTGTGGACTCGTGGGGTTCAAGCCGACCCAGGGCACGATGCCGAGCTCCGGCGGGTGGCACGACCTGTCCACGCAGGGCTGCCTCGCTGCACGGGTCGTCGACAGTGCCCTGTTCCTGGACGCGTTCGGCGCTTTCCCGGAGTCGCTGGTCGCCGCCGCGGCGAAGGATCCCGCACCTCTGCGCATCGGCTTGTCGTTCAGCGTCTCCGCCGCGACCAAGGCGCTGCCGCTCGACCCGCGCGTACGAGCCTCGCTCGAGCAGGCAGCCGATGCGCTTCGCACGGCTGGGCACACGGTGACCGAGGTCAAGATTCCCTATCCGGTCGGCGCCAGGTCGCTCGCGGTGCGCTACCTCGCCGGCATCCGCGACAGCGCCGACGGGACGGACGACCCGAGCCGGCTCGAGAAGCGTACGAAGGGCATCGTCCGTCTCGGCCGACCGTTCGGCGCGAGGTCCGTCGCATGGGCCAAGCGCACGGGCCGGGCCTGGGGCGACGGGGTGCACGAGGCGCTCGGAGTCGACGTGCTCCTGACGCCGGTGATGTCCGGCCCGGCGATCGAGGTCGAGCGCTGGCGCGGCAAGGGTGCGCTCTCGACCCTCCTGTCGATGAACGCGGTCTATCCGTACACGGTCCAGTGGAACCACGCCGGCCTGCCCGCCGTCTCGATGCCGAGCGGCGTCACCGAGGATCGGCTGCCGCTCGCGATCCAGCTGATCGCCTGCCGCGGCGACGACGCGCAGCTGATGTCTCTGGCCAGCCAGTTCGAGAAGCGCAACGCTTGACGTCAAGTATCTTGACATCAAGATATGGCGGTCGTACGGTCGGATCATGACGACCTGGGACCCCGCTCGCTACCTGCAGTTCGCCGACGACCGCGCTCGACCGTTCGTCGACCTCGTCGCTCGTGTGCAGGTCGAACCAGCGACGATCGTCGACCTCGGCTGCGGTCCCGGCCACCTCACCGCGGTCCTCAGAGGCCGCTGGCCGGAGGCGACGATCCATGGCGTCGACTCCTCGCCGGACATGATCGACCGGGCGAACGCCGACAATGCCGACGACCTGACGACGTACGAGCTGGCCGACGTCGCGGCCTGGACCACGGCGGAGCCGGTCGACCTCATCGTGTCGAACGCGCTGTTCCAGTGGGTGCCAGACCAGCTCGGCGTGATTCGGCGTCTCGCGGGTCACGTCGCACCCGGCGGCTCGTTCGCGCTGCAGGTGCCGCGCAACGACGACGCTCCGAGTCACCGGCTGCTGCACGAGATCTCGTCCCGACCGCCATACGGCGAGCACACCGAGGGACTGCACGCCAACCGCGGCACCCGGCCCGAGGCATACCTCGACCTGTTCACCGAGCTCGGCTGGACGGTCGACGCGTGGTCGACGACCTATCTGCACGTCCTGCCCGGTGAGGACCCGGTGTTCGACTGGATCTCCGGCACCGGCGCGCGGCCGATCCTGCAGGCGCTGCCCGACGAGCTGCGCGACGAGTTCGTCACCGACTACAAAGCCGCTCTGCGCGAGGCCTATCCCACCCGGCCGTGGGGGACCGTGCTGCCGTTCACGCGTACGTTCGCCGTTGCCCGGCTGGAGAGCGGACTCCGGTAGCCTTAGGGATGCTGCTGACGATCCCGGTCTTCCGGGACGATCCCCGGTTGGTCTGCCGGCAGGGCCCGCCGCACTTTGAATGCGGACAAGCGACGTAGGTTCGACTCCTACCCGGGGAGCCAGCGCCGTCCCGCGTCCCCCAAAGGAGTCTGGTGAGCGATCAAGTGACAGCCATCGTGCTGGCGGCGGGAGCGGGCACGCGCATGAAGTCCGCGCGCGCCAAGGTCCTGCACCAGATCGCGGGCCGCAGCATGCTCGAGCACGCCCTCGTCGCCGTCACCGGCGCTGGGGTACGCACCACGGTCACGGTCGTCGGCCATGACCGTGAGCAGGTCTCCGAGGCGATCGCAGCCTTCGACCCGGCGATCGTGCAGGCCGTGCAGGAGCAGCAGAACGGCACGGGTCACGCCGTCCACGTCGCCCTCGAGTCGCTCGACAGCCCGCCCGAGGGCACCGTCATCGTGACGTACGCCGACGTGCCGCTGCTGTCGGCGCAGACACTCGCGGAGCTGCTCGTCGCGCACCGCGCCGCCGGTCACGCGGTGACGATCCTGACCGCCGAGGTCCACGATCCCACGGGCTACGGTCGCATCCTCCGCGACCCCGAGGGCGGCGTCACAGCGATCCGCGAGCACAAGGACGCCTCCGACGAAGAATTGGCCGTGCACGAGATCAACAGCGGAATCCTCGTGGTCGATGCCGAGTTCCTCACCGCCGCGGTGGCGAGCCTCGAGACCGACAACGCGCAGGGCGAGCTCTACCTCACCGACATCGTCGGCAAGGCCGTCGCCGAGGGGCGACCGGTCGGCGCGCACGTCCTCGAGGACGTCTGGCAGACCGAAGGCGTCAACGACCGCGCCCAGCTGGCCCGGATCGGTGCCGAGCTCAACCGTCGCATCACGTCGCACTGGATGGCCGAGGGCGTCACGATCGTCGACCCCGCGACCACCTGGATCGACTCGGCCGTGACGATCGAGCCGGACGTCACGATCCTCCCCGGCACACAACTCCTCGGTGCGACCGTGGTGGCCGGCGGCGCCACGATCGGCCCCGACACCACGCTGCGCAACGTCGAGGTCGGCGCCGGCGCCACTGTCGTACGTACGCATGGCTCCGATGCGGTGATCGGCGAGGACGCGACGGTCGGGCCCTATGCCTACCTGCGGCCCGGCACCCAGCTCGGCACTGGCGGCAAGATCGGGACGTTCGTCGAGGTCAAGAACTCGACGATCGGCGAGGGCGCCAAGGTCCCGCACCTGTCCTACGTCGGCGACGCCGACATCGGCGAGGGTGCCAACATCGGCGCGGGCACGATCTTCGCCAACTACGACGGCGTCAACAAGCACCGCTCGACGATCGGGCGGCACGCCAAGACCAGCTCCAACAACACGTTCGTTGCCCCGGTCACGGTCGGCGACGGAGCGTTCACGGGAGCCGGCGCGACGATCCGTGAGGACGTGCCACCGGGGGCGCTGGCCGTCAGTGCAGGGGAGCAGAGGACCATTGAGGGGTGGGTGGCCGACAAACGTCCGGACACCGCATCCGACCAGGCCGCACGCGCAGCGTCATCCGAACCGGCAGAGGAGACCTCCGGTGAGTAGCTTGTCCAAACGCACGCCCACGCGGAACATGCTGCTGTTCTCGGGCCGTTCGCACCCGACTCTGGCGCAGGAGGTGGCCGACCTCCTCGAGATCGACCTGGTTCCCACCACCGCCTATGACTTCGCCAACGGTGAGATCTACGTGCGCTTCGACGAGTCCGTGCGAGGCTGCGACGCCTTCGTGATCCAGAGCCACGCGGCGCCGATCAACGACGCGATCATGGAGCAGCTCATCATGATCGACGCGCTCAAGCGCGCCTCGGCCAAGCGGATCACGGTGATCCTCCCGTTCTACGGCTACGCCCGCCAGGACAAGAAGCACCTGGGTCGCGAGCCGATCTCGGCGCGGCTCATGGCCGACCTGTTCCTCGCCGCCGGCGCTGACCGGCTCATGACGGTCGACCTGCACACCGCACAGATCCAGGGCTTCTTCGACGGACCGGTCGACCACCTGCTCGCGATGCCGATCCTGACGCGCCACGTCAAGAAGAAGTACGGCAAGAAGCCGCTCGCCGTCGTGTCGCCCGACGCCGGCCGCATCAAGGTCGCCGAGTCGTGGGCCGCCGCGCTCGCCGGCGCGCCGCTGGCGTTCATCCACAAGACCCGCGACCCCCGCAAGCCCAACGAGTCCAAGGCCAACCGCGTCGTCGGTGACGTCGAGGGCCGGGTCTGCATCCTGGTCGACGACCTCATCGACACCGGCGGCACCATCGTGCAGGCAGGCGAGGCGCTCATGGCCGACGGTGCCGAGGACGTCGTGATCGTCGCGACCCACGCGGTGTTCTCCGGCCCCGCGGTCGACCGGCTCAAGAACTCGACGGCGTGCGAGGTCATCGTGACCAACACCTTGCCGATCGCCGACGACCAGCGGTTCGACAAGCTCACGGTGCTGTCGATCGCCCCGCTGCTGGCCCAGGCCACCGCGGCAGTCTTCGAAGAAGGCTCAGTCACCTCGCTGTTCAAGTCCTGAGGCGCCCGTCTGGGTGCCCCTCCCGTCCCATGATTCCCAGCACCTGCTGGGAAACTGACACCGGACACCGGTTGCAACGAGGGCTGGGTGCTGGTTTCCCAGCAGGTGCTGGGAAACCGCCAAGTCCCATCGCAGCGATTTCTCGCACGCGAGTCGCTGCGATAAGATCGTCAGGTTGCCTCGGCGAGGGTCCTCAGTGGGCCGTGATCGACAGGGCGCTCCACGGAGTGCTGTGTCGAGCGCCTGGTGACAGCCGACTTTCACGCAACACTCTTCAGGAGAAATTCCCCATGGCTGAGATCAAGATCGCCGCCGAGGCGCGCACCGAGTTCGGCAAGGGCGCCGCCCGCCGCATCCGTCGCGCCGACAACGTGCCCGCCGTCCTCTACGGACACGGCTCCGACCCCGTGCACGTCACGCTGCCGGGCCACCAGCTCATGCTGGCGCTCAAGAACTCCAACGCGCTGCTGACGATCGACCTCGGTGACGAGCAGCACCTCGCGATCCCCAAGCAGGTCCAGCGCGACCCGCTCAAGGGCTTCATCGAGCACGCTGACCTGCTGATCGTCCGCAAGGGCGAGAAGGTCACCGTCGACGTGCGCATCAACGTCGTCGGCGACGCCATCAGCGGCAACCTCGTCATCCTCGAGAACTCGACGATCTCCGTCGAGGCCGAGGCGACCCACATCCCCGAGTCCTTCGAGGTCTCGGTCGAGGGCCTCGACGCCGGCGCACAGATCCACGCCAGCGACCTCGAGCTGCCCCGCGGCTCGACGCTCGCCGTCGACCCCGAGATCCTCATCGTCAACATCACCGCGGCACCCACCGAGGCTCAGCTCGACGCCGAGCTCGCCGAGGCCGAGGCCGAGGCCGGCATCGAGCACGACGCGACCGACGCCGAAGAGGCTGCAGAGGCATCGGCCGAGGGCGAGGCTGCGGAGAGCTCCGAGTCCGAGTGACCTGGTTGGTCGTCGGGCTCGGCAATCCGGGCCCGACGTACGCCAGCACTCGTCACAACGTCGGCTACCTCGTGGCCGACGTGCTCGCCGCCCGCGCCGGCGGTTCTTGGAAGAAGCACAAGTCGGGCCGTGCCGACGTCATCGAAGGACGTCTGGGCGGCGAACGCGCGATCCTGGGACGCTGCCGGTCGTACATGAACGAGAGCGGCGGCCCGGTGTCGACGCTCGCAAAGTTCTACGACATCGAGCCGGACCACCTGGTCGTGATCCACGATGAGCTCGACATCGACTACGGCATGCTGCGGATCAAGCTCGGCGGCGGCGACAACGGCCACAACGGGCTCAAGTCGATCCGACAGTCGCTCGGCACCGGCGACTTCTTTCGCGTGCGCGTCGGCATCGGCCGACCGCCCGGCCAGCAGAGCGTCCACGACTTCGTGCTCAAGCCCTACAGCGCGGCTGAGCGCAAGGACCTGCCGACGTACGTCGAGGAGGCCGCCGATGCGGTCGAGAGCCTCATGACGCAGGGACTAGAAGTCACCCAGAGCGCGTTCAATCGTTAGACATGGCCCTCTCGAGACTCGCGACCCTCGTCGCCACCGAACCCACGATCCAGCAGGCGCTGAGCGATCGCGCGGACGGCCTTCGCACGCTCAACGTCCAGGCGCCTGAGCCGCTGCGGCCGTTCCTCACGCACGCCCTGGCGCAGCAGTCGACCGTGCTCGCGGTCACCGCCACTGCTCGTGAGGGCGAGGACCTCGTGGCACAGCTCGGCGAGCTGCTCGGCCCCGAAGCTGTCGCCCTGTTCCCGGCATGGGAGACGCTCCCGCACGAGCGCCTTTCGCCGCGCTCGGACACCGTCGGCCGCCGCCTCGCGGTGCTGCGCCGGCTGGTGCACCCGACCGCCGACAACGACGAGGACACCTCCACCGGTCCGCTCCGGGTCGTCGTCGCACCCGTGCGCTCGCTGCTCCAGCCGCAGGTCAAGGGACTTGCCGACCTCAAGCCGGTCGAGCTGCACAAGGGTGACGAGATCGCCCTCGACGAGGTCGTACGTCAGCTGGCTGCGGCGGCA
Source organism: uncultured Actinomycetota bacterium (assembly GCA_963790145.1). Classification (GTDB taxonomy): domain Bacteria; phylum Actinomycetota; class Actinomycetes; order Propionibacteriales; family Nocardioidaceae; genus Aeromicrobium. Next base: position 149,470 of record CAWBNN010000003.1, read on the forward strand.
TACTCGCGCGTCGACCTGGTGGAACGCCGCGGCGAGTTCGCAGTGCGCGGCGGCATCATCGACGTGTTCCCGCCGACCGAGGAGCACCCCCTCCGCATCGAGTTCTGGGGCGACGAGGTCGACGAGATCCGCCGGTTCGCGGTCGCCGACCAGCGCACGCTCGAGGAGGTCACGCACGTATGGGCGCCGCCGTGTCGTGAGCTGCTGCTCGACGACAAGGTCAGGGCCCGCGCCGCCGAGCTCGCCATCGCTCATCCGAGCCTCGCCGAGATCTTCACGAAGCTCGCCGAGGGCCACGCCGTCGAAGGCATGGAGTCGCTGACCCCCGTCCTGGTCGACAATGGGGGTACCCCCGCCAAAGAGGGCGTAGCCGGCGGGGGAATGGAGATGCTCGTCGAGCTCTTCCCGGACCGGTCGGCGATCCTGTTGATGGATCCGGAGCGCATCCGGGCTCGCGCAGCTGACCTGGTCGCGACGAGCGAGGAGTTCCTGCAGGCGTCGTGGGCGGCCGCCGCCACCGGTGCCGAGGCGCCGATCGACCTGGGCTCGGCCGCGTTCCGCACACTCGAGGACGTACGCCTCGAGACCCTCGAGCTGGGACACACCTGGTTCACGGTCTCGCCGTTCGGCCTCGACACTGACGACCAGACCCGCGCGGTCGACATGGAAGCCGCCGCGGCCTATCGCGGCGACACCACCGCCGCGCTCGACGACATCAAGAAGTGGATTGCCGGCGGTCAGCGAGTCGTCTTCATCGCGCCCGGCCACGGTCAGGCGCAGCGCACCAGCGAGTGGCTCGCCGAGAACGACGTCGCCGCAGCCCTTGACGACGAGATCATGGCACCCTCGCCCGGTGTCGTGCAGGTGGCGTGCGGCGACCTCGACCACGGCTTCGTCTCGCCGCCGCTCGGCCTGGCCGTCATGACGTACGACGACCTGGTCGGCCAGCGCGCCGCTGACCGCAGCGAACGCAAGATGCCGGCCCGCCGCCGCAAGGAGGTCGATCCGCTCGAGCTCAAGGCCGGCGACTTCGTCGTGCACGAGCAGCACGGCGTCGGCCGCTACGTCGAGCTGATGCAGCGGGTCGTGCAGGGTGCGGCGCGGGAGTACCTCGTCGTCGAGTACGCAGCATCCAAGCGTGGCCAGCCCGCCGACCGGCTGTTCGTGCCGATGGACCAGCTCGACCAGATCAGCCGCTACGTCGGCGGGGAGTCGCCGACGCTCGACCGGCTCGGCGGCTCGGACTGGACGACCCGCAAGAACAAGGCCCGCAAGGCCGTACGCCAGATCGCCGGCGAGCTCATCAAGCTCTACGCCGCTCGCCAGGCCACCAAGGGGCACGCGTTCGGGCCCGACTCGCCGTGGCAGGCCGAGCTCGAGGATGCGTTCGCGTTCGTCGAGACGCCTGACCAGATGGTGACGATCGACGAGGTCAAGCGCGACATGGAGCGCACCGTGCCGATGGATCGACTGGTCTGCGGTGACGTCGGCTACGGCAAGACCGAGATCGCGGTGCGGGCGGCGTTCAAGGCGATCCAGGACGGCAAGCAGGTCATCCTGCTCGTCCCGACGACGCTGCTGGTGCAGCAGCACTATGCGACGTTCGCCGAACGGTTCGGCCAGTTCCCGGTCAAGATCCGCCCCCTGTCGCGGTTCCAGACCGACAAGGAGTCCAAGGAGACCCTCGCCGGCCTCGCCGACGGCACGATCGACCTGGTCATCGGCACCCACCGTCTGCTGCAGCCCGGCGTCCGCATCAAGGACCTCGGCCTGGTCATCGTCGACGAGGAGCAGCGCTTCGGCGTCGAGCACAAGGAGGCGCTCAAGATGCTGCGCGCCGCCGTCGACGTGCTGTCGATGTCCGCGACACCGATCCCGCGCACGCTCGAGATGGCGATCACCGGCATCCGCGAGATGTCGACGATCGCGACGCCCCCCGAGGAGCGCCACCCCGTGCTGTCGTTCGTCGGAGCGTACGAGGACCGCCAGGTCGTCGCCGCGATCCGTCGCGAGCTGCTCCGTGAGGGGCAGGCGTTCTACATCCACAACCGGGTGCAGAGCATCGACAAGGCGGTGGCCCGGATCAAGGAGCTCGTGCCTGAGGCGCGGGTCGCCGCGGCGCACGGCCAGATGGGCGAGCACCAGCTCGAGGAGGTCATGGTCGACTTCTGGGAGAAGCGCTATGACGTGCTCGTGTGCACCACGATCGTCGAGTCGGGCCTGGACGTCTCCAACGCCAACACCATGATCATCGAGCGCGCCGACACCCTCGGCCTGTCGCAGCTGCACCAGCTGCGCGGCCGTGTCGGGCGTTCGCGGGAGCGCGCCTATGCGTACTTCCTCTACCCGCCCGAGAAGCCGCTCACCGAGACGGCGCACGACCGGCTCGCCACGATCGCCCAGCACTCCGAGCTCGGCGGCGGCATGGCGGTGGCGATGAAGGACCTCGAGATCCGTGGCGCCGGCAACCTGCTCGGCGGCGAGCAGTCCGGCCACATCGCGGACGTCGGATTCGACCTGTACGTCCGCCTCGTCGGCGAGGCGGTCGCGGAGTTCCGTGGCGACGCCGAGCCGGAGCGCGAGGTCAAGATCGAGCTGCCGATCGAGGCGCACCTGCCGCACGAGTACGTCCAGAGCGAGCGGCTCCGGCTCGAGATGTACAAGCGACTGGCCGACGTACGCCAGCTCTCGGATGTCGACGAGCTGCGCGCCGAGCTGCTCGACCGCTACGGCAACCCGCCTGAGGCCGTCGAGGTCCTGCTCGATGTCGCGCGGTTGCGCGTACGCGTGCGCGAGGCCGGCCTGACCGAGGTCACGGCCGCCGGCCCGAACGTACGCTTCGCGCCCCTCAAGCTGCCCGACTCGGCCCAGATGCGACTGCAGCGGATCTATCCCCGCAGCACCTACAAGGTCGCTGCCGAGGTCGCTCTCGTGCCGCGGCCCAAGACCGCGCCGGTCGGTGGCAAGCCGCTGGTCGGCCGCGAGCTGCTCGAGTGGACCCGCACCGTGATCGACACGCTCGTCCCGGCACCCGCGCCCGTGGGGTAGAAGTCGGTCGCTATGTGTGCTGACGCTGTTCGCCCTGTTGAGTCTCATGACCGGGATAGGCCAGGTCGTCCGACGGAAGCAACAACTTTGATACGGCCACGGCCTGCCAAGCCTGCCTTGTCCACCTGACACCGCTGAGTCTCACGCTGCTCGGGGTTGTTGCTTCGTGAATCTGGCGTGTCTTCGGGGGACCCTCTGGGGGTCGACCCGGGCTGGTGGGATGACCTCGACGACACCGTCGTCTGCCATGCGTGCCGTCCACTCGCCTTCGTGAAGCAGGAAGTGGTGGAAATGGCAGACCAACGCGGCGTTGTCGAGGTCGGTGGGTCCGTCCTCGGACCAGAAGTTGAGGTGGTGAGCCTCGCACCACGCGGGTGGCCGATCGCAGGCCGGCCAGATGCAGCCTTGGTCGCGGACCGCGAGGGCCAGCCGCTGATGGCGGTCGTAGAGTCGCCGGGCCGTCCCGTGGTCGAGCACCTTGGACTCTGAGTCGAGGTAGAGCGCGACGAGGTGGGCGTTGCAGGCCAGCCGTTGGGCGTGGGTGGCCGAGGTGGTGGTGCCGCTGGTGTTGGTGGCGGTGCCCTGACCGGTGCGGAGGTCGTCGATGTCGATCGTCACGGCGACCGTCGCTGCCAGCCCGCCGGCTTTGGGGAGCGCCTCGGTCGGCAGGTGGCCGACGAGCTCGATGAACGCGTGGCCCATCTTCTGATCTCGTGGGAGAGCGTTGAAGTCGTTGACGTCCATGCCAAGACTCGCGGCGTTGAGGTTGGCGCGGCGTGGGGCGATGATCCCCTCGATCGCCGCGCGCAAGGTGTCGGCATCGGTGTCGGGGATGGTGAAGGCGCCGCGGGTCGTGCCGTCGCCGCTGCGTTTCATGCTCAGCCGGGTCGCCTCCCAAGCTTTCTCTTCCTCGCGGCGCACCTGCTCGCCGAGCAGTCTCGTCGGCGCCGTCGGGGTCGATGACCTCGATGATCCGATTTGCGAACCTCTTGAGGTCGTCCAGGTTGTGCTCGCCGGCCAATTGGATCAGGTGCGCCTCGGCGGCGCGGCGGGGCTCGTCGTCGACCCAGTCCGGCAGGGTGTCGATGGCCTTCATGATCACTGACGCCTGTGCGGTCGAGATCTGCCCAGCCGCCCACGCCGCACGGGTGCCGGCAGTGGTCACGGAGCTGAGCTTGGCCATCCTGACCAGGTCAGACGCCTCGCTCTTGGTCATGCCGGTCAGGTCCGCCAGCCATGCCGTGGTCGAGGTCGCGCCGTCCTCCTTGGGCAGGCCCATGCCGTCAGCGCAACCGGCCAGCTCCGACATCACCGCATCGAGCGCGGTCCGGGTCCGCTGCACGGCCTTGGCGACCTCACGGACCTCCGCACCGGTCAGGGACCACGCTTCCAGCGCAGCAGCATCATCGACCAATGACGACAGCTGCTCGATGATCATGATCCCCCGATCACGCTAGAACGTATGTTCGATTCTATCGAACTGCGCACAGCGAAGTCAAGGAGATGGGCGCAGAAAGCAGTTGCTATTGCGGCGAAAAGTGGCGACACGGCGCGGTCGCGCATTCTCAGCGTCTCCGCTGACGCCGGCCGGATCCGGATGGTCGCGGGGTTTTCGCGGAAGCGCGGTCGACCGCACTCCAAACCGGTCCGTCGGCAAGAACGCAGGGACTCCGTCGAGGTTCGAGGGGGCTCGGATAACGTGTGAGCATGCTCACTCGCTCGCGCGCTGCTGTCCTCGTCCTTGCGGGTTTGACGCTCGCTGCCTGCGGCAACGTCCATCCGGGTGCCGCCGCCGTGGTCGACGGCAAGACGATCTCGATGAAGTCGCTGGACCAGGCCGCCGAGGCTCTGTGCACGCTGGCTTTGGCGGGCCCGCAGGCCCCCCAAGCGATCCCCAACGCCGACGTCCGGCGTCAGGCTGTGTCCACGCTGGTGTCGCTGGTCGTGGCGCGCAAGATCGCGAGGGAGGAAGGCATCACGCCGAAGCCGTCGGCCTATGAGCTGACCCGCGCGCAGGAGGACCAGGTCGCCGAGAACTTCCCGGAGGCGAAGAACCTCCGTGAGATCAACAAGCTGATCGAGCAGAGTCAGGAGCTTCAGTCGATCTCCCTCGCCCTCGGCGAAAAGGTCACCGGTCAGGCACCGACCGCCGAGACTGAACAGCAGATCGGCGCCGCGGGGCAGGCCGAGATCACCAAGGCGTACAAGGAGAACGACGTCGAGTTCGCGCCGCGGTTCGGGCTCAGCGACTCAGGCGCCGACTCAGCTCCGACCGGATCCCTGTCCGTGTCGGGCACGCCCGACGCCAAGCCGGGCCAGCTACCGGCAGCGCAACGCTGCTCCTGATGCGCATCGTCGTCCTCAGCCCGCGGGTCGCGCCCGGCATTCTGACGCTTGCCGCATGGGACGCGCTGCGTGACGCTGCGGTCGTACACGCCGCCGTCGACGATCCACATGTCCGCGCGATCGTCTCCTCGGGCATCGCCGTCGACGTCACGCAGGACCCTCCGTCGTACGCGCCGGACGCCGTGTGGATCGCGCCGACCGGCGACACCGCGTGGGCCCACACGATCGCCGACGACCTGATGGCCGGCGGGGGAGAGGCTTCGGACATCGAGGTGGTGTTCGGCTCGTACGACCTGCCCGGCTCGGCGTTGCTCGACGTCGTCGAGATCATGGATCGTCTCCGCCGTGAGTGCCCGTGGACGGCTCAGCAGTCTCACGAGAAGTTGAGCCACTACCTGCTCGAAGAGGCGTACGAGACGTTGGAGGCGCTCGACAGCGGTGACAGCGACCACCTCCGCGAAGAGCTCGGCGACCTGCTCATGCAGATCGTGTTCCACGCGCGCATCGCTGCTGAGGGCGAGGGCTGGGACATCGACGACGTCGCGGCCGGGATCGCCGAGAAGCTGGTCTACCGCAACCCCCACGTGTTCGGCGATGCCACGGTCTCGAGCGCCGAGGAGGTCGACGCCAACTGGCAGCGGCTCAAGGCCACCGAGAAGCAGCGCACCTCCGCACTCGAAGGCATACCCACGACGCTGCCTGCCCTGGCGTACGCCGACAAGGTCCTCAGCCGGCTCGGCGACGTCGACGTCATCGGCGACGACCTCGGGGCCCGGTTGCTCGCGCTTGTCGCAGAGGCCCGGGCGCAGGGTCAGAACGCCGAAGCGGTGCTCCGCCAAGCCGTACGCCTGCTGGGTCAGCCCCCGGAGCGGTGACCTGGCGTCCAGGATGGCGACGGAGGTGGACGCATACTCACCGCTCCAGGGTGGGTGGTCGTTGCGGGTGTCCACGCTGGCGAGGCGGTGCGGGACCTCAGGCCGACAGGACTAGGCTTGGGACCCGCACGTCCATCCGCTAATGAGGAGCAGTCTTGGCACGCATCGACGCCGTCGGCGCACGGGAAATTCTGGATTCACGGGGCAACCCGACCGTTGAGGTCGAGGTCGCCCTCGACGACGGCACGATCGGCCGCGCGGCGGTGCCTTCCGGCGCCTCCACGGGTGCGTTCGAGGCCGTCGAGCTCCGCGACGGCGGTGACCGCTACGTCGGCAAGGGCGTGCTCAACGCCGTCGCCGGTGTCAACGACAAGATCGGCCCCGCGCTCGCCGGCTTCGACGCCGACGACCAGCGCGCGCTCGACCAGGCAATGATCGACCTGGACGGCACCGACAACAAGGCCAAGCTCGGCGCCAACGCGATCCTCGGTGTCTCGCTCGCCGCCGCCAAGGCCGCCGCCGACTCCGCCCGGCTGCCGCTGTTCCGCTACGTCGGCGGTCCCAACGCCCACGTGCTGCCGGTCCCGATGCTCAACATCGTCAACGGTGGCTCGCACGCCGACAGCAACGTCGACATCCAGGAGTTCATGATCGCGCCGATCGGTGCGCCGACGTTCTCCGAGGCGCTGCGCATGGGCGCCGAGGTCTACCACTCGCTCAAGTCGGTCCTCAACAAGCAGGGACTGTCGACGGGTCTGGGTGACGAGGGTGGCTTCGCGCCCAACCTCGACTCCAACCGCGCAGCGCTCGAGCTCATCTCGACCGCGGTCGAGGGCGCCGGCCTCAAGGTCGGCACCGACATCGCGTTCGCGCTCGACGTCGCCGCTTCGGAGTTCTTCTCCGACGGCACCTATGCGTTCGAGGGCCAGCAGAAGTCCGCCGAGGAGATGTCGGCCTACTACGCCGAGCTCGTCGCGGCCTTCCCGATCGTCTCGATCGAGGACCCGCTCGACGAGGACGACTGGGCCGGCTGGACCACGCTGACCGAGAACCTCGGCGACGACGTCCAGATCGTCGGTGACGACCTGTTCGTCACCAACGTCGAGCGCCTGACGCGCGGCATCGCCGAGGGTGCGGCCAACGCGCTCCTGGTCAAGGTCAACCAGATCGGCTCGCTCACCGAGACGCTCGACTCGGTCGACCTCGCCCACCGTCACGGCTTCGCCTGCATGATGAGCCACCGCTCCGGCGAGACCGAGGACACCACGATCGCCGATCTCGCGGTCGCGACCAACTGCGGCCAGATCAAGACCGGCGCGCCGGCTCGTTCCGACCGTGTCGCCAAGTACAACCAGCTGCTGCGCATCGAGGAGACCCTCGGGTCGTCCGCGACCTACGCCGGCGCCTCCGCCTTCCCGCGGCTGGCGCTCTAGGACCGATGGCCTCGCGTCCCCCACGTGGCCCCGGCCGGAGGCCGCCCGATCGCGGGCGGCGTCCGGCCGAGCGTGGGGCACGCGGGGCGGCGCGCAACCGTACGCCCAGGACCGCGACGGCGAGCGCGGGCACCGGCCCGCAGCTGACCACACGGGCGATCGTGCTGCTGTCGGTGGTCCTGCTGCTCATCGCCTCCTACACGTCCACGCTCCACGCGTGGTGGGAGCAGCGCGCCGAGATCCAGGCCACCAAGGCCGAGATCGCGATGAAGAAGCAGCAGATCCTGACGCTGGAGGACCAGAAGGCTCGCTGGAACGATCCGGCATACGTCAAGCAGCAGGCCAAGGAGCGCTTCGGCTGGGTCACCCCGGGTGAGGTCGGCTACCGCGTCATCGGCAGCGACGGCACCGTCAAGGGCGATGTGCCGACGCTCGACGCGCCACCGACGGCGACAACCCGGACCGAGTGGTACGACAAGCTGTGGGGCAGCGTCAAGGAGTCCGGCAAGACCCCCAAGGCGACCAAGCCGACGACCGATCCCGACAAGGTGCTGAAGAAGAAGTGAACATCGACCAGGCCGACCTCGACGCGGTCGCCGGGCAGCTCGGCCGTACGCCCAGGGGAATCCTCGCGGTCATGTCGCGGTGCCCGTCGGGCCACCCCAATGTCGTCAAGACCGAGCCGCGGCTCGACGACGGCACGCCGTTCCCGACGATGTTCTACCTGACCTGCGACCGGCTGGCCGGCGAGATCGGCACGCTCGAAGCCTCAGGACTCATGAGGGAGATGAGCGACCGGCTCGTCGAGGACGAAGAGCTGGCTGCTGCCTATGCTCGCGCCCACGAGGCCTACCTCGCCGAGCGGGAAGCGATCGCCCACGTGCCCGAGATCGACGGGATCACCGCGGGCGGGATGCCGACCCGGGTCAAGTGCCTGCACGTGCTCGTCGGCCACTCGCTCGCCAAGGGCCCTGGCGTCAATCCCCTGGGTGACGAAGCGCTCGAGCTGCTCGGTGAGTGGTGGGTCGGCAACGCCTGCGGCGTCGCCACACCTGACAGCTCGGTCACGCCCTGACGGCGCGGTACTCCACGTGTGGTCGGCCCGTGCCGCCGTATCGCGTGGCCCGGGTCGACTGGCCGAGATCCGCGAGATGCTCCAGGTAGCGCCGCGCCGTCACCCGTGACGAGCCGATCACCTCGGCGACCTCACCGGCGGTGAGCCCGGCCTGCGCCTCCGCGAGCGTCGCGCGTACGGCTTCGAGCGTCTCCGCGCTGAGCCCCTTGGGCAGCCGCTCGTCCTCCGGCGCGGGCCGCATCGCGCCGAACACCGCGTCGACGGCACGCTGGTCGATCGACTCGTCGCCGCCTTCGAGGGTGCGGCGGAAGGCGGCGTACTGCCGTAGCTTGGCCTCGAACATCGCGAACGTGAACGGTTTGAGCAGATAGGCCACGACGCCCTGCGACACCGACTGACGTACGACGTCCACGTCGCGAGCAGACGTCACGGCGATCACGTCGTACGGCCGTCCGGTCGCGCGGAGCTGCCGCAGCAGGTCGAGGCCGTGACCGTCTGGCAGGTGCATGTCGAGCAGCACCAGGTCGACCGGTTGGCTGCCGAGCACGCGTGCGGCTTCCTGGAACGACGCGGCGACCGCCACGACCTCGAACTCGTGCAGCCGCTCGACGTACGTCCTGTGGGCCTGCGCCGCGATCGCCTCGTCCTCCACGATCAGCACCCGGATCGCCGTCATGAGCCGATCCTGACGTCGAATGCCGCGCCGCCGAGCGCGCTCTCGCCGATCGTGGCCTCGCCACCGTGCCGGCGTACGAGCTGGCCGACGAGCGCCAGCCCGATTCCGCGACCGGTGCCCTCGTCGGCCTTGGTCGACCAGCCGCGCACGAACACGGTCTCGCGGTCCTGTGGCTCGATGCCCGGTCCGCTGTCCTCGACGCGTACGTGAAGCAGGCGGGACGTCGAGCTGATCGTGACCGAGACCTGACGGTCGTCCGAGGACTGGGCCGCATCGATCGCGTTGTCGATCAGGTTGCCCAGGATCGTCACCGCCTCGTGCGCGGTCGTGGCCAGACCCGTCACCTGGGTGTCCGGCTCGATCGTCAGGGTGACGCCACGCTCGGCCGCCTGCGCGCTCTTGCCCAGCAGCAGGGCGGCCACGACCGGCTCGTCGATCGCCTCGACCATGCGGTCCGTGAGCCGTCGAGCGACGTCGAGCTCACGGGTCGCGAAGTCGATCGCCTCCTGCGTCCGGCCGATCTCGATCAGCGACACCATGGTGTGCATGCGGTTGGACGACTCATGGTTCTGCGCACGGAGGGCCTCGGCGAGGCCGCGCACGGTGTCGAGCTCGGCCGTGACGCTCTGCAGCTCGGTGCGGTCGCGCAGCGTCACGACGGAGCCGACGTCGCGGCCGTCCCAGTGCGCCGGTGCCTGGTTGACGACCAGCACGCGATCACCGACGACATGCACGGCGTCCTGGAGCGAACGCCCGGACATCAGCTCGGCGACGAGGGCCGGCTCGAGGCCGAGGCGGTCGATCGTCGAACCGACGAACGAGGTGTCGAGGTCGAGCAGTCGCGAGGCCTCGTCGTTCATCAGCGTCAACCGGCCGGTCGGATCCAGCAGCAGGAGTCCTTCGCGGACTGCCCTCAGCACCGCGTCGTAGTACTCGTACATGCGGGTGATCTCCTGCTCACCGAGACCGTGGGTCTGACGGCGCAACCGGCGATTGGCCAGCGCCGCGCCCACCGCACCGAGCACCCCGATCGCCAGCGCGGCGGCGATGATCCGGGGGAGGACCTCGAGCACCGCGTCATCGACGCGCTCGGTCGTGATGCCGACCGACACCAGTCCGCGCACCTCGTCACCGTCCTTGATCGGCACGACCGCGCGCACCGATGGCCCAAGGGTGCCGGTGAAGGCCTCGGTGAAGTTCCTGCCCTGGAGCGCCGGTTCGATGTGGCCGATGAACTTCTTGCCGATGTTGTCGGGGTTCGGGTGCGAGTAGCGAATGCCCTTGGTGTTCATGATGACCACGAAGTCGGTGCCAGTGGCCTTGCGGACGCGCTCGGCGTACGGCTGCAGGACGTCGCGCGGCCGCGGGTCGTCCAGCGCGTCCAGCACGGTGGGCGACGCGGCGACCGCGAGCGAGGCGTCCAGGGTCTGGGTGCGTGCGTCGGCCCGGCTGTCCTGGCGCGCGTCGAACCACGCGAGGGCGGTCCCGCCCACGACGACGACCAGCACGACGAGCAGCTGCCACACGAGCATCTGCCGTGCGACGGTACGTCCGCGTGCTCGGGCCATCCCCGCATTGTCCACGATCCCGGCCGACGTCCGTCGCGGGTGCTGTGACCGCGATCACGAACTTTACGAACACAACGGTGAGCGGGGTCACACGCGGACCCATATTGAGGACGCAACCCCTCACCGTCCAGGAGGACTCATGTCAACGAATGCGCTGCGCCCGGCCCGCAAGGACCGCACGCACTACCTCTATCTCGCCGTCATCGGCGCCGTCATCGCGGGAGCCACCGTCGGCCTCGTAGCGCCTGACTTCGCGGTCGAGCTCAAGCCGATCGGTACGGGCTTCGTCAACCTCATCAAGATGATGATCGCCCCGGTCATCTTCTGCACCCTCGTCCTCGGTGTCGGCTCGGTGGCCAAGGCCTCCCAGGTCGGCAAGGTCGGTGGCCTGGCCCTCGGCTACTTCGTGACGATGTCGTTCGTCGCCCTCAGCATCGGCCTGCTGGTCGGCAACATCCTGAAGCCGGGCGACGGCCTCAAGATCACTCCTGAGGTCGCCGATGCCGGCAGCAGCCAGGTGTCGACCGAGGCGGAGTCGACCAGCGACTTCATCCTGCACATCATTCCTGACACGTTGGCCTCGTCGCTGACCTCCGGCAAGATCCTCCAGACGCTGCTCGTCGCGCTGCTGTTCGGTTTCGCGCTGCAGGCGATGGGCTCGGCCGGCCAGCCCGTCCTGAACGGCATCGGCCACCTCCAGAAGGTCGTCTTCCGCATCCTTGCGATGATCATGTGGGCCGCCCCGATCGGCGCGTTCGGCGCCATCGCCGGTGTCGTCGGCGAGACCGGTGTCGACGCCCTCAAGGCGCTCGCTGTGATCATGATCGGCTTCTACATCACCTGCGCCGTGTTCGTGTTCGTCATCCTCGCCGCGATCCTGAAGTTCGCGACCGGGATCAACCTGTTCTCGCTGCTCAAGTACCTCGGCCGTGAGTTCCTGCTGATCTTCTCGACGTCCTCGTCGGAGTCGGCCCTGCCGCGCCTCATCGCCAAGATGGAGCACGCCGGTGTCTCGCAGCAGACGGTAGGAGTCGTGGTCCCGACCGGCTACTCGTTCAACCTCGACGGCACGATGATCTACCTGACGATGGCATCGCTGTTCATCGCCGAGGCCATGGGCAACCCGCTGTCGATCGGCGAGCAGATCTCGCTGCTGCTGTTCATGATGATCGCCTCGAAGGGTGCCGCGGGCGTCACCGGTGCGGGCATGGCGACCCTGGCTGGTGGACTCAGCTCGCACCGCCCGGAGCTCGTCGACGGCGTCGGCCTCATCGTCGGCATCGACCGCTTCATGTCGGAGGCCCGCGCGGTGACCAACTTCTCCGGCAACGCCGTGGCGACACTCCTGGTTGCTTCGTGGACCAAGACCCTCGACCGGACCCAGCTCGATCGGGTCCTGTCGGGCGAGGACCCGTTCGACGAGGCCACGATGATCGACACCGACGACGAGGTGACCGCGGCGGAGTCTGCGCCCGTCGCGGTCGAGGCGGGTGGGCCAGACGCGGCGGTTCGCGTTCCCGCCAAGGTCTGACCGACCCGGCACCACGAGGACGGGCTCCCGGATCACTCCGGGAGCCCGTCCTCGTTGCCTGCGCTGCCGATACGCTCCTCCCATGCCTGATCAGCGCACACGCGTGGCCGCGATCGACTGCGGCACCAACTCGATCCGCCTGCTGGTCAGTGACGTCGGTGATCACCACAAGACCGACCTGGTGCGCGAAATGCGCATCGTCAGGCTCGGCCAGGACGTCGATCGTACGAAGCACCTGTCTGAAGAAGCCATCGCCCGAACCTTGCAGGCCACCCGGGAGTATGCCGAGCTGATCGCGATGTTCGGCGCCGACCAGGTCCGGTTCTGCGCGACCTCCGCCGTCCGCGATGCCGACAACGCGGCGGACTTCGAGGACGCGATCGAGGGCATCCTCGGCGTACGCCCGGTCGTGCTCGCGGGCCTCGACGAGGCGCGCGCCTCGTTCCTGGGCGCGACGCGTGACCTCGAGCAGGCTCGTACGCTCGTGGTCGACATCGGCGGAGGATCCACCGAGCTCGTCGTCGGCACCGGCGAGGACATCGAGTGGTCCGTGTCGCTCGACGTCGGATCGGTACGCCTGACCGAACGGTTCCTGTCGAGCGATCCGGCATCGGTCGCCGAGGTGACGGCCTGCATGAACCACCTCGACGGGCTGCTGGCACCAGTCGTCGCTGAGCTCGAACCTGTCGGCTCCTTCGTCGGCGTCGCCGGCACGATCACGACCGTGGCGGCGCACTCACTGGCGCTGCCGTCGTACGACTCAGAGACGATTCACGGCGCCCGGCTCGACCTCGACGACGTACGCGAGGCGTGTCTGTCGCTCGTACAGATGTCGGTTGCCGATCGCCGGGCCTTGCCATTCATGCATCCGGGTCGTGCCGACGTGATCGGCGCCGGCGCCCTGATCCTCGACCGGCTCGTCGACCTCGTGCCGCTCTCGACCGACCTCATGATCGTCAGCGAGCACGACATCCTCGACGGCATCGCCTGGGACATCGTCGGCTGAGGCCTGGTTGGCGTTGCCCTCACTCCCAGCGGGAGGTCAGGCGCCGGCGGTGGAGCGCGCACGACGAGCTCGGGCTTCAGGGTGAGGTGCTGGACCTGGGAGCCGGCCGGGTTGGCGATGACGTCGAGCAGCAGCGTGGCCGCGGCCGAGCCCAGCGGCTGGACCGGTTGGCGTACGGATGACAGGGGGATCGCGGCCGAGGCGGCGAACTCGATGTCGTCGTAGCCGATGATCGCGATGTCGTGCCAGGCCATCGCCGACCGGAGCGGCCGCCCGGTGCTCGCCGGTCCGGTCGAGGCGACAGCGCTCGGCAACGTGCTGATCCAGGGACGTACGCTCGGCGCTGTCTCCGGCTCGCTGGAGGACCTGCGAGCGCTCATCGCGCGCACCCACGATCTCGCGCGCTACGAGCCCAGAGCATGATCGACTCATGACTGAAACTCTGCGTGTGACGGTGCCTGACAAGGGGTGGCTCGAGCGCCTCGCCGACCTCGACGGCCGTGTCGAGCTCATCGTCTGGGACTTCTCGACGCCCCAGCCCGAAGGTCGGATCGACCTGGCCGTCAGCCCGTACCGGAACAGCACCGACGGCATCGACCAGATGGATGCGTCGCGGCTCGGCGTTCTGCAGCTGCAGACACTCGGCTACGACGGCGTCGCCGACGTCCTGCCGGCCGGCATCACCTGCTGCAATGCGGTGGGGGTGCACGAGGGCTCGACCGCGGAGCTCGCCGTGGCCCTGCTGCTTGCCTCGCAGCGGGAGATCGATGCGTTCGCTCGGGAGCGGGGGGAGTGGAACCGGCGCTTCACCGCGAGCCTGCTCGACCGGCGCATCATGCTGCTCGGCTACGGCGGAATCGGCACCGAGGTCGAGAAGCGGCTCGAGGGATTCGAGGCTGAGCTCGTCCGCGTCGCAGGTCACCGCCGTGAGGACGAGCGTGGGCTCGTGCACGGCAACGACGAGCTCGCCGAGCTGCTGCCGACCGTCGACGCCGTCATCGTCGCGGTGCCGTTGTCGGACGCGACGAGCGGGCTGATCGGCGGACGACGTTCCTCGACGCACTGCCGGACGGCGCGGTCGTCGTCAACGTCTCGCGCGGCAAGGTCGCCGACACCGACGCTGTCGTACGCCAGGCCGGCCGGATCCGGTATGCCACGGATGTCACGGATCCCGAGCCGTTGCCCGCTGATCATCCGCTCTGGGACGTCCCCGGCGTGCTGATCTCGCCGCACGTCGGCGGCATGTCCACCGCGATGCAGCCACGCATCGACGCCGTGGTGCGCCGTCAGATCCAGAACCTGGTCGAGGGCCGCGGCCCCGACTCCATCGTCATCTCACCCTGAACGCCCCCGAAAGGACCACCATGGCCACGCGCCAGACTCGCCGATTCCCGCGGCCCCGCGACTTCCTGCCTCTGTTGAAGTTCAAGAAGCCCGTGTTCAATCCGACACGTCGCCGTCTGGAGCGGGCGTTGACGGTGTCGGACCTGCGGGCGATCGCGAAGCGGCGTACGCCCAAGGCGGCGTTCGACTACACCGACGGCGCGGCCGATGCCGAGCTGTCGTTGGCGCGGGCGCGCCAGGCGTTCGAGGACATCACCTTCCACCCGACGATCCTGCGTGACGTGTCGGTGGTCGACACGTCCGTGGAGGTGCTGGGCGTACGTTCGGCGCTGCCGTTCGGCATCGCGCCGACCGGGTTCACCCGGATGATGCAGTCCGAGGGTGAGATCGCTGGTGCGACTGCTGCTGAGGCGGCCGGCATCCCGTACTCGTTGTCGACGATGGGGACCACGGCGATCGAGGACGTCGCCGCGGCCGCACCGAATGGTCGCAACTGGTTCCAGCTCTACATGTGGAAGGACCGGGAGCGGTCGATGGCGCTGGTCGACCGAGCCGCCAAGGCGGGCTTCGACACGCTGCTGGTCACGGTCGACGTGCCGGTCGCCGGTGCCCGGCTGCGCGACACCCGCAACGGCATGACGATCCCGCCGACGCTGTCGCCGAGGACGGTGCTCAACGCGATCCCGCGGCCGGCGTGGTGGCTGAACTTCCTCACGACCGAGCCGCTGGCGTTCGCGTCGCTCGACAAGTGGTCCGGCACCGTCGCCGAGCTGTTGGACACGATGTTCGACCCCACGGTCACGTTCGACGACCTGGCCTGGATCAAGGACCAGTGGCACGGCAAGCTCGTCGTCAAGGGCGTCCAGAACGTCGACGACGCGGTCAAGCTCGCCGACCTCGGTGTCGACGCGGTGCTGCTGTCCAACCACGGAGGCCGTCAGCTGGACCGTGCGCCGGTGCCGTTCCACCTGCTTGCCGCAGGTCAAGGCCGCGGTCGGTGACTCGGTCGAGATCCACCTCGACACCGGCATCATGTCGGGCCAGGACATCGTCGCCGCCCTCGCGCTCGGTGCGGACTTCACCCTGATCGGCCGGGCCTACCTGTATGGCCTGATGGCGGGCGGACGCCGCGGCGTCGACCGTACGATCGAGATCCTCACGAAGGACATCGAGCGCACCATGCGACTCCTCGGCGTCACCAGCGTGAGCGAGCTCGAGCCGGGCCACGTCACCCAGCTCGAGCGGCTCATCCCGCGGCGCTGACTCACCCGAGCGGGCTCGGCACGGGCTGGTCGTGATCGGTCGTGGTGCTCGGCTCGATGCCGAGCTGCTCACGGGTTGCGAGCATCCAGGACAGGAAGCCGGTCACGGCGAGGCCGGGCACGGCGGTCCAGAGCCACCACGGCTCTTCGACCGACTGGGTGACCATGCAGATCATCAGCCAGACGATCACCTGGATGCCGGTGGCCAGGACGGTGAGCGCCGCGGCACCCCACCGTGCGAAGCGGAGCCAGTCGGTCGGCGCTCCAGCTGGTCGGGGTGTCATCTGGTTGGGCCAGAACAGGTGGCCGAGGGCCTTGGTCACTGGGTTGATGTCGTTCATGGGAACTCCTGGTGCGTCGTGCCCGGATGGGGCGTGGATCGGTGTCTTCGACGCTATGAGGTGCGGAGCCGCGAGACGATGGGCTCAACCTGCCTCTTGCGGGTGGACCTGGACCCACCCCGCGCGCCGATAGGCTGGCTCAGGCTCCCGTAGCCCAATTGGCAGAGGCAGATGGCTTAAACCCGTCACAGTGTGGGTTCGACCCCCACCGGGAGCACTCGGACAGGTGTCGCATTTCTCCTGCTATTGCAGTGTTTACACGGCGCTTGAGGAGTGGCTTAGACCTCGCGTGAGCACATTTTGAGCACACTTTGACGGCGCATCATGAGATGTAGGGGGTTGCGGCGGCATGCAGGGCGATGGCTACGGCGTCGAGATCCTCATCGAACAGGTCTGCGTAGGTGTCGAGTGTCATCGCCGCTGAAGCGTGTCCGAGCATTCGCTGGACCGCCTTCACGTTCGCGCCGGCTGAGATCGCGAGGGACGCCGCGGTGTGTCTCAGGTCGTGCGGTGTCAGTCGGGGGACATCCGAACGAGCGACAGCGCCGGCGAACCATCCGCGCGTGTTGTTGTGCATGAAGCCCCCGTCTGGGGCGGGGAAGACCAGTGCCGTGGGCGACTTGTCCTTGCACGCCTCGCGCAGGCTTGCCACGAGCAACTCGGGAAAGGGCACGGTGCGTCGCTCGTGGCTCTTGGGAGTGCCGACGATGAACCTGTGCCCGACCTCGACAGCGTTTTGCTCGACACTGAGGCGACGTCGTGCGAGGTCGATGTCCTTCGTCCGGAGAGCGGCCATCTCGCCCCACCGGAGACCGCAATAGGCCATCACGAGCACGACCGGGCCGTACTGACCGGCCTCGCGAGCGAGTGCCTGGACCTGCGGGTGTGTCAGGTACGAGCGGGGCTTCTTGACCTTCCGCGGTGTCTTCACGCCGGTGGCCGGGCTGGCAAACAGTCGACGATCGTGCACGGCCTCGTCGAGGATCCCCGTGAGTACCGCCAGTGCTCGTTGAACGGTCGTGGCACCGCGAGTTTCGCTCATCGTCGACACCCAGTCCTGTACCTCGGTGTGCGTGATGTCGCTGAGGCGGTGCCCGGCCCAGGTCGGCTCGACATGAACACGCCAGGCGATCTCGAGCGGGCGGTAGGACGACGGCTTGAGATGGGTCTGGCGGGACAGCCACTGCGGTCCAAGCTCGCCGACAGTCACTCGGGCGGAGCGCGGGTCTATGTATTGCCCGCGATCCTTCGCGACCTCGATCTCCGATGCGAACCGCTCGGCTTCTCGCTTCGTGCGAAATCCTCGCTTCGTTGTCTGTCGCCGGTTCGGCTTTCGGTAGCGGACCATGTAGCGCCTACCGCTCGCTGTCTCGTACGACTCGATGGTCGCCATAGTTGATCACCGCCCCATCTCTCGGCCTATCGGGGTCAGCGAATTCGGCACCAGCGCGCGCCACGGAGTTGTGGACAAGGCGGGTGGCCCGAGGCTGGTGTGGACGGCCGCCTTCGCCTCATGTTCGAACTCGTCGCTGCCCGTCGAGCCAGGTCCGTACATCCGACAGCGAGTACCGCACCCGCGTGCCGACCTTCACGTACTCCGGACCGGTCCCGAGGTAGCGCATCTGGGCCAGCTGCCCTGTTGTCACCGAGAGCAGCTCGGCGAGATCCTCTGGCGCGACGAGGCGCTCCATCACCTGATCAGTCATTTGCTTCCTCCGTATCCGTTGGCATCACACCTACCTAAGGCCGCTCAGGTGCGCTCGAAGGGCCAGGGAACGTTCAAGAATCGGGGGAACGTTGGGGGGAACATCTCGGGAGACGTGGGGGAACGTTGGGGGAACGTAGATCGGAAGGAGATACGCGGTCAGTCTCCCCAGAGCGTGCCAACCCCGGTACAGACCGCGGGCCAGGTTCATGAAGCTGCCGCTAGTTCGCAGGTATAACAATGGACCATGATGACGGCATGTCTGTAGCCGTTGTCTCGATCGTTGCCTCCTCCTTAGTAGCCATCGCCAGCTTGATGGCTGGGGTCATCCAGCACTTCTCGCGGTTGAGCCATGAGAAGACGTTGTCCTTTGAGACACGGTCCTGGGACCTCAAAGCCAAGGCTCACGTAGAAGTCATTCAGATAGCCCGGGTCTTACTGGGCGTGGCAGAGGACCCAGCGGGGCTAGTGCTGTGGCACCTAGACGTGATTGGCCCGCTGAAGGACCACGAGGCTGTCATGTACATCTACGCCGACAAGGAGTGCCGGAAGGCTTTGGGCGAGGTCATCCAGACATTGGAGCGGATTGACGACAAGGTGGACCTGTTGGACGTGGTGATGGTTCCGCCCCTGATGCGGGAGAAGGAACGGGCCATCGACGTGAAGGACTTTGGGGAAGCTGCCAGAGTCAGGGACAAGGAGAAAAGGGCTAGGCAACGCATCGTGGCCATGATGGACGAGTTCTATGACCCCGTTAACTTCATGGCTCAGCTTGAACACCTAACTCGGGCAACCAGAACAAGCCTGGGAGTACCACCCCTCAAATAACTGTGCGATGAGGTGCTCAAGTCGGGGGTGATCAGGCGGCGGTATGACTCGGCTGGTTTCGCATTCCGCGTGTCATGAGGCTCTGTAGATGGTCTGATTTGCCCTATGGCGTCGACGCGGACTTACTCTGGCAGACGACTTCGTTCCCAGTGGAGCGGGTTCCTGCGCGCGAATCGACGCATGCTCATGATCGTCGTGGCGATCGAGGGCGGTGTCATGTCTGGCGTGACGGCTCTACTCCTGCACTCTTACGGCACCGCTCCGCTGGTCACCTACGTCCTTGGTGCATTGCACGCGGCCACGTTGGCGATCTTCTACTTCATCCTCCGCATCATGTTCTTGGCCAACGACCAAGACGCCGTTCGACAGATGCGAGGCGATCTGGGAGAGACCAACACCCGTGACGAGCTGAAGCGGGCGAAACGACGCCGACTGATCTGGGGATGGGTCGACAGCATCACTGTTTCCGGGGGCGACATTGACCACCTGGTTGTCACCCGGCACGGCGGGATCGTGGCCATTGATTCGAAGTGGCGCAACGACACCATCGGCACCGACATCTCCCGAGCGGCCGTCGCTGCGACCAAGGCGGCGGGTCGCGCGAAATCTGTGCTGCGGCACCTCGGCTACTTCAAGCGGGAGCTCACAGCTCGCCGGCGAGCCGATGACCGCTCGATCACCGTCACCCCGCTCGTCGCGCTGTGGGGACCCATCCAGCGTGACGTGCCCAGTGCTGCTCGTGTAGCGGAGGTCGACTTCATTGCCGGGGCGCAGCTCTCATCATGGTTGCGGCAGCACCGTTCTGAAGACATCAGCCGGCAGGCGGCTAAACAACTCCTTGGGGAGCTCAAAAAGTTTCGCCGTGAGCACCAGCAAGCTGACCTTGTAAGGAACAACCCACTCAACTCTCAACCGGCGCATGCCGCCCAGACCTGAGCGGAACGCGATGGCAAACAACGAGGGCGAGCCCTCGTTCGACATGGTGCCGCTACCCGACACACCCGACAGTCGTCTCTTCGTCGAGTTGTCGAGCTACGCCGCGGACCTTGCAGAGGCGCACCATGCGCTCACATTGGCGGTTCGCAGCCTTGCCGACGGGTCAACCCTGGCCGAAGCCACGCAACATCTGGTTGGACTGGCGGCGATCGCCTACTGCCGCACGGCGCTGGATTCGAGCGTACGCCGCCGCCTGACCGACCAAATCCAGCTTCCCGCCGAGTTCGCTGGCGTTCACGATCGGATCAGGATCTACAGGAACGCCACCATCGCGCACTCACAATCTGAGCTCGCCGTGACCTACGCGATCGGCGTGCTTGAACCCACCACTTTCGAGGTTCGAGACGTCATGGCCGCGACCATCCTTGTCCCCGCTCCTCAACGGTTGATGCTCGAGTTCCTCACCCTGGTCGAGACGGTAGGAAACCTGCTGGACCAAGCCATTGAGCCGGTCAGGGAACGATTGAAGAACTCGCTTGCCCTGATGGACCGAGCTGACATCGAGGCGATCGCGAAGCCGGAGATCCTTCACAAACAGGCCCTCGACTTCGACCCGAAAACGAAGAGAGCGCGATACCCCAACGGCCACACCATCTACTGGGCAACCGAGACTGGCCCCGCTGAGCCGCAATCGAGATGATCTCGACCTGGCTATTGCGGCGAAAAAGACGCGAGATTCTGTCGCCCCCGTCTGGTCTCATTGGAATATGGCTCAAACCTTCCTCGTATACGGAATCACTGACGCTTCACGCGTGAAGGTCATCACCGAGGCCCTGACGAGCAAGGGATACTCGGTTGGTGACGCGAACCGCCTGGTCAAGCCCGCGATCCAAATCCGCATCCGCGAGGACACCGGAGACCAGGCTGAAGTCGAGAAGGTCATCGCCACGTACGACCCTCAAGCGACGCCCATGCCCGGCGGCACACCTTCGATGAACCTCGTCGGCTACCGTGACGGGCGCTGATCCGATCATGACGTACCGGTCAGCAATCGGTCCGGGTGCCGAGAACATGAAGCAAGGCGTGCCAATCGCGATCGAATGGGTGACCGCGCAGCATCGCGAGCTTGGAGGGACCATCTTGGTGCTGCTCCCGCGAATGGACGTTCTGGATGAACACCCGCTTCTCGGTCGTTTCGCAGAACTCTCGCACGTCACCGCCGGGACGAAACGTAACCGCAAAGGGTTCGGAGCGCAGATCGTCCTTGCTGCGTGGCCAACGAGCGGCGACTTCGCCGAAGTGTCGTCATCGAGCTGGGTCAGGGCTCTTTGCCTGCTCCCGTGGGACGCGCCGAAGATGGTGAAGCCGTGGGTCAGCGCATGGGCATTCAGTTCGGGAGCAGAGGTCTTGGGTGGCGCGATGAAAGACCGACGGGTGCCAGTCACGCTGCACCCGGTAGTCCGCGTCGCTCTAGCTGACCTCGCGGAGATAGGCGAGTTCGGCACGATGGGGCACGGCTGGATCAAGTCAACGATCAAGTTGCTGTCTGAGGCTGGCTACGACCTACCGCCCACCGACGTTGAAGCGTTCCTGATCGCAAACGACTACCCGGGCCGGCTTGCGGCGGAAGCGCGCGACTACGCGCAACGCGTCAGAGTCAGGGGTTCGGTTGAGGAACCCCGCCGTTGGCACCTACCCCCAGAGCATCGTCGACTCATGGCGGACAAAGGCCCTCGAGATCCGAAGTGTCGGCTAGGTAAGCGGATCGGCTTTCGCGAGCACAACCTGCCATCGGACCTGCAGTTTTCAACTTATTGGTCGTCCGATTGCCAACTCAAGTGATCGTCCCGGCACGCCTATCGGTGATAGGCATCCTTGTTGCGGGCGTCGCCTTTTAGGCGAAATGCTTCCACGTCTAATACGTTGGTCGGCGATCTACTGACGTCGGTCAAACGGAGTGAATAGAGCATCCATGAGTCCGTTGCGTATGGCGTTGTAGGTCGACTCCCAACGCGGGTCTGACTGCAAGGTTCGTTCGCGACCCAGCCGCGCCAACTCGTAGACAACCCGCCGGCATCCAGCCGGTGACGCCAGTGTCCTGTCGACGCACGTGCCGATTGGGTGCTCGTGAGTCTCCACACGGTCGACTACCTCGACTGCGATGGCGCCCCGCGAGGCCGCGCGGCGTTCCTCGTACGCGGCTCTCCGGCATGCCTGCGAGCACCAGACTGGCGGTCGTCCGATGGGCTTCCTCTGCGTATCTTTGCCGCATCGGGGGCATGTTCCCCCAGCGAGCTTTCGGCGGTTCCCCTCGCGCTTTTCGCGCTCATTGTCTGTACTCATGCCCCCTAAGGCCTTTCGTACGGACGCAAGGGGACACCGAGAATGCAAGAGGGTGTGTGGATGTTGGTAGGTCGCATTTCGGTGTGGTCGTGCGACTTAGCCCATTAGGCCCGGTTTCCTGTGGGCCCAGGCTCCTGGCGGAAGTTCAGACAGTTCCGGGTGGATCGGATTGGACCGAGCTCGATTTCGCGACGGGGGAGTTGTCGCGGACGGCCGCCAGCAGGCGGTGCAGTGCTTCGACCGCGTCGCGCGTCACCTCGGCCGAGCCCACCGTTACCTGCTGAAACACCAGCCCATCGAGAGCGGCAAAGACCAGGTCGGCCAGAGGGCCATCGTCGATTCCCAGGTTGTGGAGCCCTTGGCGCGCGGCAGAGCGATACGAGTCAAAGAGCTCTTCGGCGTGCCGACGCGCCTCGGTGCTCCGGCGCGACTCCAGGAGCACCTCGTACTGGAATGCGTGCAGGTCGGGGTCGCGCTCGACCATCTCCGCGAAGCCCGTCATGAACTCGTCGACAGAACCGCCCTCGGCTCGTAGCTCCGTGACGTCGATGGAACGGGTGACGCTGTGCCGTAGTGCCTCGAGCAGCAGTGCATCCCGCGAACCGAAATGGTGGGCCACCAACCCGTGCGTCACGCCCGCCTCGCTTGCGACTGCTCGGTATGTCAGGTGGCGCAGGCCCTTTCGCGCGACCACACGTATCGCCGCATCGAGCAGTGCCTCTCGACCGTCTCCATACGCCGGCCGCTGCTGACGAGTTGTCACCGTCATGAGGTCAGCATAACTGAGGCTATCCACTTGGCCAGTTGCGAAACGGGCATCCCGGATGCTCCCGGTCAGCCGTTGATGACCTGCGGCACGGCGACCGCCTTCAAGCCCTCGGTCCCGAACTCGAGGCCGTAGCCCGACTTCTTGATGCCACCGAACGGGATCATCGGATGGACGCCACCGTGCGAGTTGATCCACACGGTTCCCGCCTCGATGCGCGCCGCGACCGCACGGGCCTCATCGACATCGTTGCTCCACACGGATGCGCCGAGGCCGACCTCGAGTCCGTTGGCCATCGCGATGGCCTCGTCCACGTCGTTGTAGCGCACGATCGGCAGCGCAGGGCCGAACTGCTCCTCGGCCACGAGGGGGTTGGTGTTGTCAATGTCGGCGACGATCGTCGTCGGGTAGAAGTTGCCGACGGCAGTGGGGTCGGGGTCGCCCCCAGGAGGATCTTGGCGCCTGCATCCTGCGCCGCCTCGACGAGCCGGGCCACCACGTCGTACTGCGCCTGATTCTGAAGAGGTCCCAGTACGTTCTGTTCGTCAAGCCCACGGCCCATCGGCATCCCTTGGGCCATGTCGACGAGTGCAGAGCACACCTCGTCATAGACGTCGGTGTGCACGTAGAGGCGCTTGAGGGCGGCACAGGTCTGGCCGGTGTTGATGAAGGCTCCCCAGAAGAGCCCTTCGGCAATGGCGACGGGATCCACGTTCGGGAGGACGATGCCGGCGTCGTTGCCTCCGAGCTCGAGCGTCAGCCGCTTGACGGTGTCTGCGGAGCTACGGATGATCGCCTGTCCCGTTGCCGTGGATCCGGTAAACATCAGCTTGTCGATGTCGGGGTGGCTCGACAGGCGAGCACCGAGCTCGCCGTCTCCGGAGACGACCGTGAGAACGCCGTCTGGGAGAACGCTGTTCAGCACCTCGCCGAGGGCCAGGACACTGAGCGGCGTGTACTCGGACGGCTTGACGACGGCCGAGTTCCCCATGCGGAGGGCCGGCGCGATCTGCCACACGGTGATCATCATGGGCCAGTTCCAGGGGCCGATGGCGCCTACGACGCCGACGGGTCGGTAGTGGATCTCGGCGTGTACCTCCCCGTCGTCGAACACGGGGCCGCCGGGCAGGTCAGTCGCGGCGGTCGCTCGCAGCCAGGCGGCGCAAGCGCCGACCTCGAATCGTGCGTTCGGGCCGTTGAGAGGCTTGCCCTGTTCGCGGGAGAGCAGCTCGGCAAGGGGCTCTGCGGCTGCCTCGATGGCGTCCGCAGCGCGCAGCAGAACATCGGCCCGCTCGGTGTCGCTGAGCGCAGCCCACAAGGGCTGCGCCGCGCGGGCGGTGCTCACGGCCTGGTCGAGGTCGGCGACGGTGCCGTCGGGTGCGTGTCCCACCACGTCGCCGGTTGCCGGGTCGAAGATCTCGCGACCGGCCGGGTCGCTGATCCTGCTGAGGAGGGTCTCGTAGCTCGTCTGTTCCGCCATCGTCCTGCCTTTGCTCGCGTGACAGCCGTCACATGGAAGGTATGACTCAACGGTCCGTCAGCGCAGTCCGTGACACATGAGACAGCAGCGCACACCGATGGTCAGATCGCGCACATCGAGGCTCGCCCGTGATGACACGCGGGTCGTGGCTAGGCGCTGATCGTGGGTCCGGTCGCAGCGCGGACCTCATCGAGGGTGACTTCGGGTGCCAGCTCCACCAGGTGCAGGCCATCGGGCCCAACATCGAGGACGCACAGGTCTGTGATGATCCGATGCACCACGCGACGCCCGGTGTAGGGCAGCGAGCATTCGTTGACGACCTTGAAGGAGCCATCCCTGGCAACATGCTCCATGAGGACTATCACTCGCCTGGCGCCGTGGACCAGGTCCATGGCGCCGCCCATGCCCTTGACCATCTTGCCCGGGACCATCCAGTTGGCGATGTCGCCAGCAGGCGACACCTGCATGGCACCGAGGATCGCGACGTCGATCTTGCCGCCACGAATCATCCCGAACGACAGTGCCGAGTCAAAATAGCTGGCTCCGCGCCTGACCGTGATGGTCTCCTTGCCCGCGTTGATCAGGTCGGGATTGACCTGCTCCTCGCTCGGGTACGGACCCACTCCGAGGATTCCGTTCTCCGATTGCAGAACGAGCTCGACCTCGTCGGGGACATAGTTGGGTATCAGGGTCGGCAAGCCGATGCCGAGATTGACGTAGTCACCGTCGTTCAGCTCGCGGGCCGCGCGTGCGGCCATCTCTTCACGACTCCAGGACATCGAGACTCCCGTCCACAGTGGAGAGAAGAGCCGCCACGTATTCCTCCTGCGTGGGCGGTTTTGGGGTCGGCAGTGGTTCGGTCATCGGGTGGTCCTCTTCTCGATGCGTTTCTCCGCCGCTTGCTCGGGGGGCAGCGCAACCACGCGGTGGACGTAGACCCCGGGGAGATGAATGGCATGGGGGTCGAGCTCGCCTGGTTCGACGAGCTGCTCCACCTCGGCGATTGTGATCTGCGCTGCCATGGCGGCCAGCGGGTTGAAGTTGCGGGCAGAGTCCTTGAAGACGAGGTTGCCGTGCCGATCTCCCTTCCAGGCCCGAACCAGTCCGAAGTCGGTCACGATCGCGTCCTCCAGCACGCACTCCTTGGCTCCATCAGCCGTCGCGAAGATCCGGGTCTGCTTGGGCGGGCTGGCCTTCTGCGCATTGCCGTGGCTGTCGTACTTCCACGGCAGGCCGCCTTCGGCGACCTGGGTGCCGACACCTGTAGGAGTGAAGAACGCCGGGATCCCGCTTCCGCCAGCGCGCAGCCGCTCGGCCAACGTGCCCTGCGGCGTCAGCTCGACCTCGAGCTCACCACCGAGGTATTGGCGGGCGAACTCCTTGTTCTCGCCGACGTATGAGGCGATCACCCGTCGGAGACGTCCGGCGCTGAGCAGGAGTCCGAGCCCGAAGTCGTCGACACCCGCATTGTTGGAGACCACCTCGATGTTGGTCGTGCCAGACTCGAGGACGGCTTCGATCAGAACGGAGGGGATGCCGCACAGGCCGAATCCACCGACGGACAGAGACGCGCCGTCGGGTATGTCGCTGACAGCCGCGCGTGCGGAGCCGATCACCTTGTCCATCAGACACCGCCGACCGAAAGTGTGGTCGCCGGGTTCCCGCTTATGCGGCCTTGCGCCTCACCGAAGCCAAGCCGCTTCCCGCCGGCGGAAGGCGCGGTCGCCCGCAGCACGACTTCGTCACCGTCCTCCAGGAAGGTCCGCATCTGGCCATTCACCTCGACAGGTTCGGCGCCACCCCAAGTGAGCTCGATGAACGCACCGCGCTGTTCCTTCCCGGGACCGGAGATGGTCCCAGATGCGAACAGGTCACCGGTTCGCACAGGCGCTCCATTGACGGTGAGGTGCGCGAGCATCTGCGCCGGCGACCAATACATCGCGGCGTACGGCGGCCGGCTCACGACGTGACCGTTCCACTCGACGGTGAGGTCGACGTCGAGGCCCCATGGGCGTTCGAGCGCCAAGTAAGGCAGTGGGACGGGATCCTGGACCGGAGTGTCGACCACGGCGTCCTGCAGCGCGAGGAGCGGAACCACCCAGGGGGAGATCGTGGAGGCGAACGACTTGCCCAGGTTGGGTCCCAGCGGGACGTACTCCCAGGCCTGGATGTCGCGGGCAGACCAGTCGTTGAACAGGACCACCCCGAAGATGTGCTCGTGCGCGGACTGGGCGCTGATGGTTGCGCCCATGGGGTTCCCGGTGCCGACGACGAACCCGAGCTCGGCCTCGATGTCGAGCCTCGTCGATGGCCCGAAGGTCGGTGCCGGGTCGGTCGGGGCCTTGCGCTGACCGGCCGGACGGATGATGTCGGTGCCTGACACCACGATCGAGGCGGACCGCCCGTGATAGCCGACGGGGAGATGCTTCCAGTTGGGCACCAGCGGCTCGGGGTTGTCGGGTCTGAAGAGCCGGCCGAGGTTCGCGGCATGGTGCTCGGAGGCGTAGAAGTCGACATAGTCGGCGACCTCGAACGGGAGGTGAAGCTGCACCACGCTCAGGTCGTGGACCGCTGCTGCTGGAACGTCGGTTCTCAACGCCGCCGTGATCGCCCGTCGGACCTCGAGCCATCGAGTGTGGCCTTGAGCCATGAACGGGTTCAGGGAACCGGTCGCGAAGACGTCGTTACCCAGCAGGAGTGCCAGATCGACAACGTGGTCGCCGTACCGCACACCGACTCGTGGCTCGGCTCCGGCGGTCGAGTAGACCCCGTAGGGCAGGTTGTGCAGGCCGAACAGGTCATCATCTGCAACATCGAAGATCGTCACGCGAGGTCCTCCTTCAGGTGGGCGTCGAGTAGTCCTAGTTCGATGAGCTCCCCGACCGGCTCGGCGATCGAGCAGGTGCCGAAGGAGTGGAACGTCGTCCGCACTCCCGGATCGAGTGCACCGGCTTGCTCCGCGACCCGGGAGCCGTCGCGCTCACTGAGCAAGGAGACAAGATCCTGCTGGTTGGCATCTGAACCGGCCGCAGCCGTGGCGTTGAGCAGGTTGAGGAAGCCGTGCTGCTCGAACCCGGTGAGTGGGTCGGTGTTGCGAACCGCATGGTGCAGCCCGGCGGTCGTCTTGAACGGCAACCCGGCGCGTACCGCAAGACGGATCGCCTCG
This sequence comes from uncultured Actinomycetota bacterium, assembly GCA_963790145.1. Classification (GTDB taxonomy): domain Bacteria; phylum Actinomycetota; class Actinomycetes; order Propionibacteriales; family Nocardioidaceae; genus Aeromicrobium. Next base: position 177,199 of record CAWBNN010000003.1, read on the forward strand.
GCCAGCTCCGTCTCGTCCGGGTAGAGATCAGCGCGCACACCACCGGTGCGGAGCTTCGCGCGGTACGGCGTGCCGGTCAAGGCCGAGATCACCGCCTCGCGGCGCTCGTCCCGAGGTACCTCGACGTACGAATCGACCTCAGCGTCCGCGAGCGCGGAGCGGAGCGTGCGAGCGACGTCACGCGGTTGGTCCTCTGGTGAGAGGGCTATCTCCAGGGCCTTCAACCGCACGGAAGGGATCGCCCGGGTGGCGAGGATGGCGTCGACCACCTGGCCAAGTGGGACCGTCACTGCCAGGTCGAGGGGCGCATCACCCACGTCCATCGGGCGATCAGCGATGGCGCTCGCAAGACGTCCGAGGTCCTTGGCTGCCATCACGAGAGGGCCGACCATCGGTGCATGTGCGCCACGCAGGTGATGCTCGTGAGCTGGTACGGCTGACTCGAGTGGGAGGTTCCCTGGCGGGAACATCGCAGCGTCGTCGAACAGCCGGGTGAACAGCAGGTCGGCTGACGTGCTCGTCGCGGTTCTCATCCGTCGGTCGCACCTGTCTCGCCCTTGTCGCCCCGGGCCCAGGAGTACGCGTAGACACCGTCGTCGACGGCTCGGGCTGCCTCGCCGAGCTCGAGCGGTCGGAACGTGTCGACCATGACGGCCAGCTCGTCGAAGTACTCCGCACCGATGGACCGCTCGTAGGCGCCCGGCTGGGGACCATGCGGGTGCCCTCCCGGGTGGAGGCTGATCGAGCCCTGGGCGATTCCCGAGCCCTTGCGTGCTTCGTAGTCACCGCCGCAGTAGAACATCACCTCATCGGAATCAACGTTGGAGTGGTAGTACGGCACGGGGATGGCCAGCGGGTGGTAGTCCACCTTGCGCGGGACGAAGTTGCAGATCACGAAGTTGTTCCCCTCGAAGACCTGGTGAGCCGGGGGTGGCTGGTGCACCTTGCCGGTGAGCGGCATGTAGTCGTTGACGTTGAAGGCGAACGGGTAGAGGCAGCCGTCCCAGCCGACCACGTCGAAGGGGTGCTGGGGCAGGACGTGGACGGTGCCCGCGATCCCTCCGGGGCCCGGTCCACGGTGCTTGATGTAGACCTCGACATCCTCCTCGTCCACCATCGTGGGAGCGGTTGGCCCTCGAAGGTCTCGCTCGCAGTAGGGAGCGTGCTCCAGGAGCTGGCCGAACCGAGAGAGGAAACGCTTCGGCGGCGTGATGTGGGAGTTCGCCTCGATCACGTAGATGCGTGCGGTGCCACGCGGGACGACTCGGTAGGTGGTGGCGCGGGGGATGACGGCGTAGTCGCCCTCACCGACCTCGAGGTCCCCGAACACGGTCTCGACGACTGCTTCGCCGGCCTCCAGGTAGAGACATTCGTCGCCGATCGCGTTGCGGTAGTACGGGGACACCTGATCGGCCACGACGTACGAGAGCCGGACGTCGGCGTTCCCGAGCAACAGGCGTCGTCCGCGTACCGCGTCCACGGCACCCGTGCTGTCGCTGAACAGCTGGTGCGTGGCCAGGTGGATCGGCACCAGTGGGTGGTTCGGCACCGTTGCCTGGTCCGGCAGCTCCCAGACCCGGTACTCGCGGATGGCCGAGGGGATGTGTCGGTGGTAGAGCAGCGACGAGTCCGAGGAGAACCCCTCCTCACCCATGAGTTCTTCGAAGTACAGCGAGCCGTCCGGCGCGCGGTGCTGGGTGTGTCTCTTCTGCGGGATGTGCCCTACGGAGCGGTAGAACGGCATGGTGATCTCCTCTTCTCGTGATGGGTCAGCCGTGGTCGCCGAGCGAACGGCGGACGGCCGTCGCCAGCTCGGTGTCGTCGGTGGGGGTCAGCACTGCGGCGATGTGGCCGTCGGGTCGGATCAGCCACGCTTCGCCGGGACGAGCCGTGAGCGCGCCCGTGAGGGTGCCGTCCGGATCGATGGCGGACAGGCTCAGGACCTGCACCGGCGCCTGGGTCGTCTCTCTCAGGACCGCAGTCGTCTCGATGGCGTCCACCCCGTCGGTCGTGAGGACGAGCAGACCGTCTCGAACGAGCTCACGGATTCGGGTGACGTCCGGTCGGTCGGCAATCAGGACCGGCGCGTCGGGCACGAGTACGCCGGGAACCGGAGTGGGCATCTCGCCCCGCGGTGGGCGACCGGCGAACTGTCGGCTGGGGTCTGTCGTGGTCAGAGGTGAGTCGAGATACCAGTACGGCTCGGCGAAGCGGCCCGAGTCGACGTGGGCGCGTGCGTCCGGGGTCGCGACCGCTTCTTCGAGCAGGCGCTGGCGGGAGTCCCGTTCGGTCTCGTCCTGCGGAACCAGGAACCGCATGGTGTGGCTGGTGACCTCGAGATTCTCGCGAGCCGCGGCCAGCCGTTCGGCGTCGTAGCTGTCGAGCAGTGTGTCGGGGGCCCACCCGTGCAGCACGAACGCAAGCTTCCAGGCCGCGTTCTCGGCATCGGCAACGCCCGAGTTGAGCCCGCGAGCACCGAAGGGTGCAACCAGGTGGGCGCAGTCACCAGCCAGCAGCACGCGGTCTACTCGCATGCGGTCGACGCAGCGGGCGTGGAAACGGTAGATCGACTTCCAGACGATCTCGTACGGCTGGTCGCCGATGATGGCGCGGATGCGGCGGTCGAGTGTGCCGTTTGCGACTTCGGTGTTGAGGTCGGTGTCTGCGGGTACTTGCCAGTCGATGCGGAAGGTCGAGTCGGGACACGGGTGGATGAGGACCTGCCGGCCGGGGTTCCACTCGGGGTCGAAGTAGAAGCGCCGCTCGGTCTCCCATGAGGGCAGGTCGGCGCGGATGTCGCAGATCAGGAACCGGTCGTCGAAGCTCTGACCTTCGAACGTGACGCCCAGCATCTGCCGGATCGCGTCACTGCGGGCGCCTCCGGCGGCGACGGCGTATGCCGCTTCGACTTCAGCGCGGCCCGAGCCCGTGGCGCATGTGAGCAGGACGTGTCCAGGCCCCTGATGGATGTCGACGACGTCGTGGTCCCAGCGGACATCGATAAGCGGCTGGGCCTCGATCTGCCCGTCGAGCACCTGCTCGGAGCGGCACTGCGAGACGTTGACGAACGGCGGCAGAGGGGAGTGTCCACGCTCGGCGAACGTCCAGTGGAACAGCTCCTGGTCCCGGTAGAAGGTTCGCGCCGTCGTCCAGGTCAGACCCTCGCGAGCGATGCTGTCTGCCCCGACGGCTGACCAGATGTCGAGGACGTCGCGCTGCTGGCAGATGGCCTTGGAGCCGATCACGTCCCGCTCGGTCCGGGTGTCGAGCAGGACCACCGGAATCCCCCAGCGGGCCAGGAGCAGGGCGGTGGTCTGGCCGACCGGACCGTTGCCGATGACCGCGACGGGCAAGCCCGCGTACGAGGGTGCGGCTGGCACGGTCATCCCTGCAGCTCGTCCCAGACCTCGCGGTCACGCTCTGCGGTCCAGATCCGCGGCCAGTCGGTGCCCTCGAACTCGTCCCAAAGGCGGGACACGTCGAAGGGCAGGCAGTGCTCGAAGATCGGCCATGCGCCGAACTGTGGCGACAGCGCCTCGTGGGTTGCCTCGAAGGCTTCCTTCAAGGTGCCTCCACGAGCGTGCACGGCCCCGACCTTGTCCCGCATCACGAGCAGGAAGTCGCGCGTCTGCTCGATGGCTGCATCGACGGCCTCCCGACCACGCGGGACCGCACCGCGACCGCCGACTAGAACTTCCGCGCCGAACTCCTTGACCCGGTCCAAGGTGCCGGTGGACCAGTCGGTGTGGAAGGCGTCACCGGTGTAGAGCGCGGCCTGGGCTTCCACCAGGTCGCCGGCGAAGAGGATCTTCTGGCGGGGCAGCCATGCGACGATGTCGCCGGCAGTGTGTCCGCGGCCGCAGTACTGCAGCACCAGGTCACCGCGGTCACCACCCAGGTCGATGGTCATCCGGTCGGAGAACGTCAGGTCGGGCCACGTCAGGCCGGGAACCGACTCCGGGTCGCGAAAGAGGCGAGGCATGCGGCCGAACTCGCTGTCCCAGTCCTGCTTGCCGCGCTCCGCGATCAGCTTCCGTGTGTTGTCGTGGGCGATGATCACCTCGGCGTCGAACGCGGAGGCGCCCAGGACACGGACTGCGTGGTAGTGCGAGAGCACGAGGTACTTCACCGGTTTGTCGGTGTGCTGACGAAGTTGCGCGAGCCAGTCGCGAGCGGCGACCGGTGTTGCTCGCGCCTCGAACGCGACGACGAAGTCTTCTCCCTCGATGGCGCCGACGTTGGGGTCGCCCTCGGCCGTCAAGGCGTACACGCCGTCGGCGAGCACCTCGAGGGTCTCGGTCTTCTCACCGAGATCGGCGGCAGATGCGAAGGGTTTGGCAGCCATGATGGGTCCTTTCGGGGCCGGGTTTCCTTTGAGTGTGACACCGGCCATAATGTTGGAAAAGGACAAGTAATCTTGATTCGATATAAGGAGAACTGATGAAGGGGCTTCGCTTCTCCATGCGTCAGCTCGAGTACTTCGTCGCCGTCGCCGACTCGGGCACCCTCAGCGAGGCGGCTCGCAGGCTCCACGTGTCGCAACCTGGCCTTTCGCAGTCACTCACGGATCTCGAACGCGCACTGGACGTGCAGCTGGCCGTTCGCCGGAAGGCACACGGCGTGACCCTGACACCGACCGGGCTCCAGGTCCTTCAGCTGGCTCGGGACCTCCTTCGCAGGGCAGAAGATCTGGAGAGCGCCGCGTCTGGGGGAGACGCCCTCGGTGGCGTGCTGTCGCTGGGTTGCTACGTCACCTTGGCGCCCACGGCGCTGCCTCCTCTGCTTCAGGGCTTCTCGGCGCTCCATCCTGACCTGTCCATGGAGTTCACCGAGGGCACGCAGGACGTCCTGCAGCAGCGACTGCAGTCGGGAAAGCTCGACCTGGCGATCATGTACGACATGGACCTCCTGCCCGAGATCCGGAGGGTTGTCATCGCCACGACCAAGCCGCACGTGCTGCTGCCCGCGAAGCATCGCCTTGCGCGCCAACCATCGGTGTCACTCGCAGAGCTCGCGGACGAGCCGATGGTGCTCTTGGATGCGCCGCCCAGCTCGCACAACACGTTGCGCATCTTCGAGACTCTCGGGATCACTCCGGACGTGCGCTACCGCCCCACGACGTTCGAGCTCACGCGGGCCCTGGTCGGCCATGGCATGGGTTACGCCCTGCTTGTCCAACGGCCGGCGAACGACCGAACGTACGAAGGACATCGTGTCGTTGTGAAGGAGATCGCCGAGCCGGTCGGCGAATCCCGCATCGTCGTGGGCTGGCCGAAGGCCATGCGCCTCAATCGCCGATCGCAAGCCTTTGTCGAGTACTGCCGGGAAGTACCGGAAGCAGACAGGGCAGCCGGGTAGCGCCGATCACATGGGTGTGGAAATCCCGTACTCGATCGACAGCACCTCGCTGACCGTCGCCATCCGCATGAACTCCGGGATGTCGGCTGCGCGTTCCATGGCTTCCTGCGCCTGTGCTTCGGTCTCGTAGATCCAGACGTCGACCCACTCGCGATCGCCGACCTTGGCGATCACTGGTGCATCCACGAAGCCGACGATCTCCCGCCGGACCCCTTCGATGGCTCCGGGCCGGCTGGCCAGGAACTCCTCTTCGGCGCCTTCTGCTACGCGAACGCGGACGAACTCGGTGAAGTGCTGCATGGTGTTTCCCTTCTCATTGGTGGTTTCTGGCCTGAACATGAGGTGCTTGGCTGATCACGCGACCGTCGTGGTGAGAGCCGGTGACGCCTGCTCGGCTTGTACCGCATCACTCGCGCTGACCAGGTCTGCGGCCACTCGTGCGGCACGCATCCCGCTCTCGATGGCGCCGTCGATGAACCCGGTCCAACCGCTGGCATAGTCAGAGCCCGCCAGGATCAAGCGACCGTGAGGGTCCTGGAGCTCGCCGAGGGCCCCAGTGAGCTGCCCTGCGCGCAGCATCGGCCAGGTCTCGCCGGAGAGCGAATCTGCGACCCAGTCGTGAGACGCAACCTCCAGCACTTCGACGTCGGGCATCCAGGCGCGCAACGCCGCTTGGACTTCGGTGACGCTCGTCGGATCCATGCGGTCGTGGGCTGGCCCGAAGGCGACGGCGATGGACGTGTCGTCCCCGGCGTACTCGAGCTGGACCAGGGTAAACGGATGGTCCTCAGGGGCCAGGGCCACGAACGGCTCGAGGTTCCCGCGCAGCTTGGCCCAGACCTTCACCCCCCGGCTCGTCTGGCCGGTGGCGGCGGCATGCTGGGACGCAGCCGGAAGCGGCGGGTCGAACGTGACCGAGTTGAGAATGTTCAGGGGCAGCGTCGTTATCACTGTGCGTGCCCTGAGCACGGCGCCGTCGGCCGTCGACACCTCGACTCCGTCGGCGATCTGGGAGACCCGTTGCACGGTTGTGCCCAACCGCACGTCCGCGTGAGCATCATCCAGCATCGCCTGAATGAGCGCACGAGTGCCGCCGACGATCTTGTGGCTGGCGCAGGCCTCGAACATGAGCTGCCAGCTCCCACCGGCGAGCGCGCACCAACGAAGGCCCTGCGTGTAGGCGCCGGCGTCAGTCGGACCGTTGAAGTTGGTGGCCCACATGCTCCTGACAGCGTCGTACTCGTCTGGAGGAAGACCGAGCGTGTCCAGTTTGTCCCGCATCGACACGTGGTCGATGGCCGCGACGGCTGGGTTCTCCAGCGGACGGTATGGACTGGGGAAGTAGTCAAGCGCCTCCGCGGTGCTGACGGCCATGCCCCGGTCCATGAGGTCGAGGAGCTCCTCGGCCGACCCGTGCCGGAGCCGGTCGCCGGCGATCCAGTGCGCGACGGATGGCGTGGGCGACGGCGTCGTGGCGAGGCCGTAGCGGGTGAGCTCGGCCCAGACATGAGGCTGGATCCAATGGACCCAGGTGCCTCCCAGCTCGAGGTCGTGTCCCAGGGCGGGCGACGTCCAGGTCCGGCCGCCGACACGGTCACGGGCTTCGAGGACGACCACCGTGAGCCCGCGATGACTCAACTCCCTTGCGGCAGTCACGCCAGCGAAACCCGCCCCGATGATGACGACATCGGCGTCGACGGGAGCGGTGTCGGAGCGCGTCTTCATCGGCCAGAACCAGTCATGCGTCTACGGTCGGGCCAGGCATGACCTCGTCGACTCCGGCGGCACGCTCGAACGTGTGGGCATAGGCCCCCATGGTGATGTTGATGAGCTCACCGCTTTGCTGATCGAGCCCGAACTGGATCCCCACTGTGCGCAGAGCCGCGAGGTCGACCAGCACCATGCCTTCGACGCCCACGTTCTTCTCCAGCCACGAGAACAGGTAGGTCTGGTCCCGCAGCTTCCAGTACGTGCACCGGTCCGTGTCGCCCAGTCCGATCTCGGCGCCGCCATAGCAGGACCAGGTGAAGAGATTCTGGTTGAGATAGATGTGGTCGTACACGTCGTCGCGGCTGTAGGCATACCGGACCCGGCGGCCGATGAGCTCGTCGGTTCGCTGGTGTGCCCCGTCGGGGCTCGCCTCGGAGCTGGCGATCTGGCCTTGGAACCACTTCTGACGGGCGAGGTGGGGATCGGGCTGAAGACCGAGCTCGCCCACCGCCAAGGTGGCCTGGCCGGAGAGCAGGTCGAGCGCCCCTGTCACCACCACGGGATGGTCCTCGCCGCTGCGCTGGTAGTGGAGGAAGAAGAGTCCTGGCTGCATCTCGAAGAGCTCATAGGTCTCGGTTCCCTCCCGGGTGGTGCCGTCGCCGTCGAGAAGCGTCCAGCGAAGGGTCTCGGCCTCGAACTCGTGGATCAGGGTCTGCTCCGCACCTGACGCGCCTGGCACGCGACCGCGGAGCTCGATGCGCTGGCCCACGAGTGCGGGGGAGAGGGATGGACGGTACTCATCGAACCCGTCCACCATCTCGGTCAGCGGTGCCCAGTCGTCCTTGGACCAGCTGAACTCATTGGTCTCTGTGGTCATTTGTTTGTCTCCGTTCGGTGGTGTGCTGTGGATGAATTGGGTGGTCAGGAAAAGTCGAGTGCGGGGAACGCCGACCGTGCTGCGAAGCCGAAGTCGGACACGATGGACGTGCCATTGATCGGCGCGCTGACAGGTGAGACGAGGAACGCCGCATGGCGGGCGAGCTGTTGGGGTTGCATGACGGGCAGGTTTGCGTCGGCGAATCCCTGCGGGCGACCAAGGTCGGCCCGAGCCATCGGAGTGTCGACGACGCCAGGGCACAGGCAGTTCACCCGGATCTCCGGATGATCCACCGAGAGCGATCGAGTCAGCATCAGGACCGCGCCCTTGGAGGTGCTGTAGGGCGCCATGCCTTCGAAGGCAGCCAGTGCGGCGTCCGAAGCGATCAGGAGCATGGTTGCGACCTCGCTGTTCGCGAGGTGCGGGATCGCGTGCTTGGCCACGAGGAAGTTGCCCTTGACGTTGACCGCCATGACTCGGTCCCAATCGTGCTCAGTCACGTCGGTCACCGCACTGCCGACAGGACCTGAGACGCCCGCACACCCGAGCACCGTGTCGAGAGCACCGAATTGCTCGACGACAGTCTTCACGGCAGCCTCGACCTCGTGCTCGATCGTCACGTCAGCGTGCACGAACTGCACGTCGTGGCCATCGCGGCGCAGCAGGTCTACAGCAGACGCGCTGTTCGGACTGCGATCCACCACGGCGACGCGTGCCCCCTCAGCGAGGAGTGCATCAACGCAGGCGCGCCCGATTCCGGACGCGCCGCCGGTGACGAGCGCGACCCGATCCTTGAGCTGTAGGTCCATTGGTGTCCCCTCCTGTTCGAGTCAGACGGGCTGGATGGTCAGGTGCGGGTCGAAAGCGAGGGTGCCGGCATCGACGGCTGAGTGTCCGCCGTCGACCGGTACGACGGCTGCCGTGATGTAGGAGGCTGCTGGTGAGAGCAGGTGGACGATCGCCGTCGCGACCTCGTCGGCTGCGGCCGGTCGCTGCAGCGGGACCATGGCGGTGGCGAGGCGGTACGCACCCTCCGTGTCCAGGTCGTTCTCCTCGCCGAGGACCGCCATCTCGTCGTCCGCCATTTCCGTCCGGGTCCAGCCCGGGCACACCACGTTGGCCCGGACGCCTTGCGGACCCGTAGTCGATGGCGACCGACTGCAGCAGCATGGCCAGGCCCGCCTTGGTGGCGTTGTAGCCGGCGATTCCGGCGGATGCCCGAATCGCGCTCACGGATGCCACGCCGACGATCGACCCGCGGACGTCGACCAGATGCGGCAGTGCCGCCCGCAGGAACCGGTACGGAGACGTCAGGTTGAGTGACATCATCGCCGCCCAGTCGGCCTCGGCCAGGTCGCCGACGGCACCTGGACGGACCGTCCCGCGTTGAGGACCAGCCCGTCCAGGCGACCGAAGCGCCGTATCGTCTCGTCCACCACGCGCTCGGGCTCGCCCACTGCGGTGACGTCGGCTGGGATCGGGTGGGCGCCGGTCGCGTCGGCCACTGCCTGAAGGTGCAAGGCACGTCGTCCGCAGATGACGACGGACCATTCGTCCCAGGCCAGGGCGGCGGCTGTCGCCGCCCCGATGCCCGATCCACCACCGGTGACGATGACGACGGGGTTTTCGCTCGCCGGATCGGAGTGCTGCGGAACCATGATCTGCCTCTCAGAAGGGTTGCGGGCCGTGCACGTTGCCGGCGACCTAGCGGGACGGGAGATCCGGGCTGAAGGCGGGGCCGTGGTAGTCGATGGACGGCTTCAGGTGTCCTCGGACGAAGCCGACGATCATGGCCGCCGGAAGACTGAGCAGGAGCCACTTGGCGGTGGAGTCGGTGCCGCTCAGGAGCGAGTAGTTGTCGAGTACCAGATATCCGACGTACGAGAAGGCGACGATGGACAGGACGGGGGCGACGACCGTCACCCAACGGTTCGTCTCCACCGAGTTTCGGGCGAAGAACGCGACGATGGACACCGACGCAAGGATCAGGATCGCCATGAATGCCGCTGTCCCCAACGCGCTGAACCACGCGAAGAGCGTGACGATAGGGTCGGCTCCGGCGAGCAGCGAGACCCCCAGGACGACGCCGACGATGACGCCGTTGGCGATGCCGGCAGCGGCCGGCGCGCCCTTGTCAGTGACGGTGGAGAACTGAGCCGGCAGTACGCCGGCGCGTCCGAGGGCGAAGACGTAGCGGGCGAACATGTTGCCGACTCCCAGGAGCATCGCGATGAAGCTGGTGACGACCAGGACCTGCATGGCGATGTTCGTCGCGTGCCCGGCGCTGGTCTCGGCAAGGTTGAAGATGAGGCCTCCGGGGTCCCTGGCCGCCGCCCCCTGCACCTTGTCCACGCCGATGGCACCGCCGATCACCCACGTGGAAAGGCCGTAGAAGAGACCGACGAACGCGATGACGAGGTACAACGCGCGTGGAATCGTCTTTCGCGGCTCGCGTGCCTCTTCGGAGAAGACCACCGTGGCCTCGAACGTGGTGAAGCACAAGAAGGCGAAGAGGAGCGCGATCCCGAGTCCAGGGCTGAACAGGTTGTCGGTCGTGAACCCGTTGACCGAGAAGACAGACAAGCCGTGGTCGGCCACGAGTGACACGAGGAGGATTGCGATGATGACAGTCTCAGCGACGATCAGCACGCCGAGAACCTTCAGGCTCGCGTCGACGCCTCGGGTGATCAACGCCGTGGTGGCGAGCAGGGTGCCGAGAATCCAGACGATCGGAGGAATGTCGATGTCGAAGAGGTCCTTGACCAGGGTCTGGGCGAAGAACCCGTACTGGGACCACAGGCCGAACTGCAGGCTCAGGTAGCAGACGATCGCGAGACCCGCGCCACCGGTGGCCCAACGGCGGTCGAGGCCCTTGGCGATGTAGGCCACGAAACCTCCGGCGTTCGTGACGTAGTGACTCATACGGAGGTAGCCGACCGAGAACAGGGCGACCAGAAGAGCAACGATCGCGTAGACCAGGGGGGTGGCCGGCCCGACTGACGCGAAGATGACCGGAGATGCGCCGACGAGGGCCGCCATGGGCGCAGCCGCGGCGACCACGAAGAAGGCGATGGCCACCACGCCGAGCTTGTCGCGGGCCAGGCCGCCCGATGCCGATGGGGTGCTCCCGGCGTCGTTCAGTGCAGTGACCGCTGCGGCGTCTGTGTCGTCAAGGGACATGATGTGCAACTTTCGTCTGGGCCTGAGCTTCGCAAGCCTTCGCCGATCGTGACCAGCGTCACGCTCTGCCCCTACGATCCGCCCGCATCGGGACAGTTGCATCGGACGGATCGGCACTGGTGTTGACCGTTTGCACACACCAGGCGAGCGATGTCGCCGCCATGGCCAGAACCGTCAGGACTGCGTCGGAGCCATGGCGAAGGCGGCAGCGCGGCACTCGCCGGGGGTCATGTCGTACGCCTGCCGGAACAAGCGGGAGAAGTGAGAAGCATCCTGAAACCCCCACCGTGCTCCGACAGCTGCCACCGACCTGCTCGCCTTCGATGGATCGGTCAGGTCGCGGCGACATTCGCTCAATCGCCGATCGCGAATGTACGCGGCGACGCTCAACGGCTCGCCCGCGAACACCTTCTGCAGATAGCTTCCCGAGATGTGGTGAGCACGTGCGATCGACGAGGCGTCGAGCTCGGGAGCGTCGAGGTGTGAGTCGATGTAGGACTTCACGCTCGCAAGGAGGGTGTCCCGTCGCGAACCCGTGAACGGCGACTCGATGCTGGAGGAGAAGCAGGCGGCGATGAGCTCAAGCACTGCGTCACTGAGATGGACGCGTGCCTCCAGCCCGTGCGTCGTCTCGTCTGCCAGGCCGGCGAGAACCGGCGAGAGCAGAGCGCCCAATCCGTTGCGTCCGGACATCTGCCGGGCGGTGACCTCCTGCGCGCGACCGGTGGGTAGGCGCAGCATCGTTCGCGGGAACATCACGACGAGCATGCGGTAGTCGTTGAGGAACGAGATGTCATAGGGGCGTGTGGTGTCGTAGAGAGCAAAGTCCCCTGGAGCCAATGTGGCCAAACGGCCGTCCTGGCGCAGGTGGGCATGTCCTTCCATCTGGAGCCCCAGCTTGAAGTACGCCTCGTCGGCGTGCCGCGCGGCCCTGGGCGTCCTGGCCACGGTGTGGGGAGTTGCCTCGATCGTGCTGACCTGCACCAGCCCGAGGCTGTAGGAGGTCATGTTCCAGTCGAACGGCCCGCCTGCAGTCGATGGGGACGGCGCGAGCGGCACGAACGTCTCCGTCACCGCTTGGCGGTATGCCTCGAACCGGTCACCGGCGTCCACCGTCTCAGAGCTCAATGCTGTTGTCATCCGCAGTTCCTCCGAGTCTCAGAGCCTTGCCCCTTCCTCAGAATGAGCGGCAACGCAGAACTTGTCAAGTGGATAGCGAGCGGATTCATCCGGTTGTTACATGGGCGAGACGGTTCAGCAAAGTAAACGATTTCTACTGAGCGTAGACATCGGCTACCGGGCCAGGTGCATGGGCAGGAGGACGAAATGGACACAGGAACCACCGCGTTCATGTTGAGCTGCATCATCGGGCTCACCATGATGATCCCGGGACTCGCGCTGTTCTACGGCGGCATGGTCAGCGTCAAGAGCAGTCTCAACATGATGGTCATGACATTCGGAGCCGTCGCCGTCGTGGGCATCCTCTGGGTGCTGTTCGGCTACTCGATGGTGTTCGGCGACTCGTACGGCGGGGCGGGCATCCTGGGCAACGTCAAGGAGTTCGCCGGACTCGGCGCCAGCGTGACCGAGAAGGACACTGCACTCCCACTCGCGTTGTTCGCGCTCTTCCAAGCCCTGTTTGCAGCGATCACCGTCGCGCTCATCTCGGGTGCGGCCGCCGGGCGCATGAAGTTCAGCAGCTGGATGGTGTTCGCCGGCATCTGGGCCGTTCTGGTCTACTTCCCCGTAGCGCACTGGGTCTTCGCCTTCGACTCGGCCGACGGCTCGACGATCGGCGGCTGGATCGCCAACAAGCTCGCCGCCGTCGACTTCGCCGGCGGCACCGCAGTGCACATCAATGCTGGCGCAGCTGCACTCGCTGTCGCCATCGTTCTCGGCAAGCGGATGACCTGGGGAGAGGCTGCCCGGCCGCACAACGTCCCGCTGACCCTGCTCGGAGCAGGCCTGCTGTGGTCGGGCTGGTACGCCTTCAACGGTGGCTCGGCGCTCACCGCTGGCCACAACGCCTCGATCGTCATGCTGACGACGTTCGTCGCGACGTGTGCCGCAATGCTGGCGTGGCTCGCGGTCGAATGGATCCGCGACGGTCACTCGACGACACTCGGCGCCGCTTCAGGCGCGATCGCCGGCTTGGTCGCCATCACCCCATCCTGCGGAGCCGTCACCCCGCTCGGCGCCGTCCTCATCGGTCTTGCCGGCGGTGCACTGTGCCCGTTGGCCCTTGGGCTCAAGGAGCGCTTTGGCTACGACGACTCACTTGATGTCGTCGGAGTCCACCTCGTCGGTGGCGTCGTCGGCACCCTGCTGATCGGTCTGCTCGCGACCGCCGACGCCCCGAGCGGTCAGGACGGTCTCTTCTACGGTGGCGGGCTGCATCTCCTGTGGGTCCAGACTGTCGCCGCGTTCGCCGTCATGGCCTACTCGTTCATCGTGACGTACGTCCTGGCGGTCGCCCTCAAGAAGACCATCGGGCTGCGCGTCTCGGTGGAGCATGAGGAGGACGGCCTCGACAACGCGATGCACCGCGAGAAGGCGTACGACCTCGTCTGACGAGTGACACCGACCGCTGGCGCCGCCACGATGTGGGCGGCGCCAGCGGTGGGTCCGTGAGCTAGAGGGTGCTGTCGGGGAACGCGATGACCGACAGGAACCGAATCGGCAGCTCGACGAGCTCGACCGGTCCGTGCGGTCCCTCGCCATCGAACTGCAGCGAGTCGCCAGCCCGCAGTCGGTATGACTCCTGACCGTGTCCGTAGACCATCTCGCCTTCGAGCATGTGGATGAACTCCGTGCCGGGATGCTGGAAGAGCGGGTAGCTCTCGCTGTCCTCGTTGAGCGTCACCATCAGCGACTCGAGGCGTTTGTGCTGCCCGCGCAGCGCGCCGAGCAGCTCGTAGTCGTGGCCGGACTGCGTGCCGTTGCGCAGCGATCCGAGGGCCGGACCCTGACGCGGTGAACACGGCCTCCCGCTCGGAGTCGGCGCCTCGGACGAGTGCAGTCACCGGCACATCCAGGCCGACGGCGAGTCGCTGCAACGTCGCCAGGCTGCACGACGTCTGGGCGTTCTCGATCTTGGACAGCATGGCCTTGGAGATGCCGATCCTCTCGGCCATGTCGGCCACCGAGAGCCCCGAGGCCAGCCTCAACGTGCGCACATTGAGGCCGATCACGTGCTCGAGCTGCATCGACTGGATCGGCTCGGACCGGTTGCGGTCCCGCGCGCTGCCCGCAGCGTTGCGGATCAGGGGGTCGTCGACGCTCATGGGTGAACCCTATCCGCGGTCCTTAGCGAGGAGGTCGGAGAGCACGTCGGCCAGCGCCGCCGCCCCGAGCTCGGTGTCGTCGTCCTCGACGTACTCCTCCGGTGAGTGGGAGACTCCGGTGGGGTTGCGTACGAAGAGCATCGCTGTGGGCACCTCGGAGCTGAGCACGCCCGCATCGTGTCCCGCACCTGTCTCGAGGACTGGTGCGTCGGGCAAGACTGATGCCAGTTGGACCCGCAGGTCGGGATCGAAGTGGACCGAGCTGCTGAGCGATTCCTCCACCAGCACGACCTCGCACCCCTCAGCGGCGGCGATCGCCCGGGCGCGGTCGTGGATCTCCGCGACGAGCGCGGCTGTGACGGCATCGTCGGGGTGACGAGCATCCAGCCAGATGTCGACACGTGACGCGATCACATTGGTGCCGCCGGGCGTTGGCTGGATGCGGCCGACCGTCGCGCGTGCATCGTGATAGGTCGTCGCGACGTCTCGCACGGCACCGATGATGGCTCCGGCCGCGACCATCGGGTCGCGACGATCGGCCATGCGGGTGGCACCGGCATGGTTGCCCTCGCCGGTGACGGTGAGACGCCAGCGGCCGTGTCCCAGGATGGATGACCCGATCGCCACCGGCTGCGACAGGTCGATGAGGCCGCGGCCCTGCTCGACGTGCAGCTCGACGAACGCAGCGATGCGTCCGAGTGCCTCGTCGTCGCGGCCCATGTGGGCCGGGTCCAGGCCCGCTCGCGCGAAGGCGTCCGCGTACGAGTTGCCGTCGGCGTCGCGGAGACTCCGCGCGCGGTCGGGGGTGACCGCCCCGGTCATCAGCTGGGATCCCAAACAGGCCAGCCCGAACCGCCCGCCCTCCTCCTCGGGAAAGGCTACGACCGCCAACGGCCGGTCGGAGGCAACGCCGCGCTCATCCAACAGATCGACCGCCGCCAGCGCCGAAGCGATGCCCAGTGGTCCGTCGAAGGCGCCACCTCCGGGCACCGAGTCGAGATGGCTTCCGGTCACGATCGCCTGTTCGAGGGAGCCTCCTGGACCTGGACGCCAAGCCCAGATGAGGCCGTTGCGATCCGTCTCGACGCTCATGGACCGGCGGCTCGCCTCAGCCACGAACCATTCGCGCAGCTCTAGCTCCGCCGGCGCGTAGGCAAACCGTGAGTACCCTCCGCGCTGCTTGTCTCGCCCAACGTCGCGGATGTCTTCGAGGAGCTGTGCAACCGTTGCTGTGGGTTCAGCCATCGGTGTCCCCGGCGGAAGGAAGCAGCCAGACGTCGGCTGCCTTGGTACCCAGGTTGATGCTCGCGTAGGCAGCGGTCCGGGCCGGAGCGCCGATGTCACGGAGGTCGACCTCGGCACGACACTGTCCTCTGCGAGTCATCACGTTCAATGCCCTTGTGGGCGCAACAAGACTGACGGACACGGCCGATTCTCCCGCGAACCGTGTCTGATCACCCGTCGCAAGGTGGGTCACGACCCCGTCGACGGTCAGTGTCAGCGGAGCGAGTGGGACGAAGATCCGGTCCATGTGGGGAAACAGGGAGAAATGCGAGTCGCGATCGAGGTCAGCGACACTGATCCGCCACGAGGTCCGTCCGTCCCCGTCGATCGAGAACGCCACCTCCCTGGTCGTGCCGGCGCCGTTTCGCCAGGGAATCGCCTCGGCCTCGTCGGGGTCGATCATCAGCGCATCTCGCCTGCACCCGCGTACGGGTGGCTACTGCTCAGGAGGTTGCCCTCTGCGAATCGCTCCAGGCGGAAATCCGAGAGGGGGATGTCTGCGTCTGTACTGTCCCCTTCGAGCACGAGGTCAGCGAGGAGGTCGCCGACCGCCGGACTGATCTTGAAGCCGTGTCCCGCGAATCCGGCACACAGGACGAGGCCGTCGATGCCGCCAACCGGTCCGATCACTGGGTTCCAGTCCGGCGGGACGTCGTACACACCTGCGTAGCTGTGTGTGACCGATGGGTCAGGGAAGCCGGGGAAGCGGTGCATCAGCTTCTCCGCGTACTTCATGATGCTCGCCTCGGCGGCGATGTTGGAGTACTTGTCGGGGTCGACGAACTTCTTGTCGAAGTCGCCGTGGTCGCTGTTGCCGACCAGGAACTGGCCCTGTCCCTCGAGTCGGCAGTACTGCAGCGACACGAGGTCCGAGACGACCGGGAGGTCAGGGAGCGGGACGCCCGCGTCGACGATCAGCAGCTCGGACCGGTAGGCCTCGATCGGGAAGTCGATGCCGAGGTCGGCCAGCAGCTTCGCCGACCACCAGCCCGACGCCACGATGACCAGATCGGCTTCGACGACCTCTCCGTCCTCGAGCTCGACGCCGGTGACCTTGTCGCCCTCGGTGAGGATGCGTGCGACAGGCGTGTTCTGCCGGATCTTCGCTCCGTTCGCACGGGCGCGCTGACCGTAGTGGAGGGCCAGCTGGGTCGCGTCGGCGAATCCTCCGCGCGGCTCGTACGACGCCAAAGCGACGTCGTCGACGTTCATCATCGGCCACATGGCCGCGAGCCGATCATTGTCGATCAGATCGACCTCGATGCCGAGCGCCTGATGCATGGAGGTGTTGGCCTTGAGCGGCTCGACGTTCTCTTTGCCGACGATGACCGAGTAGCCGACCTGCCGGAATCCGACGTCGGCGCCGAGCTCCTCGAAGACGGGCACGCTGCGCCACGCCATCGCCGCGATCGACGGGACACCGTAATGGGCACGGACGATGCCGCTGGACTTGCCGGTACCACCACCGGCAAGCTGGTGCCGCTCCAGGACGAGGACATCAGTGAGGCCACGCTCGGTGAGCGCCCGCGCGATCGAGAGGCCGATGAGGCCGCCGCCGATGACGACCGCCTTCGCGCCGGTCACAGGACACCCCCGTTGTTCCAACCGGGGATCCATGACGTACCCGCGAGAGGAACACGTGCCATCGCGGATGCCTCGATCGTGATCGCCACCAGGTCTTCTGGTTCGAGGTGTTGCAGGTGCGCCTTGCCACAGGCCCGGGCGATCGTCTGCGCCTCCATCGTCAGGACTCGGATGTAGTTGGCCAACCGGCGGCCGCCCTCGACGGGGTCGAACCGCATCTGCAGGTCTGGATCCTGGGTGGTGATGCCGGCCGGGTCCTTGCCGTCCTGGAAATCGTCGTAGAAGCCGGCCGACGATCCTAGGGCTTCGTACTCGGCCTGCCACCTCGGGTCGTTGTCGCCCAGCGCGATGAGCGCGGCTGTGCCGATCGCCACGGCGTCGGCGCCCAGGGCCATCGCCTTGGCGACGTCTGCGCCGGTGCGGATGCCGCCGGACACGATGAGCTGCACCTTGCGGTGGACGCCGAGCTCTTGCAGTGCCTGGACGGCCATGGGAATGGCGGCAAGTGTCGGGATGCCGACGTGCTCGATGAAGACCTCCTGCGTCGCGGCAGTGCCGCCCTGCATGCCGTCGACGACGATGACATCGGCTCCTGCGTGCACCGCGAGCTTGACGTCGTAGTACGTCCGGGTGGCACCGACCTTGACGTAGATCGGCTTTTCCCAGTCCGTGATCTCGCGCAGTTCGGCGATCTTGATCGTCAGGTCGTCGGGCCCGGTCCAATCGGGGTGACGCGAGGCGCTGCGCTGGTCGACGCCCTGCGGCAATGTACGCATTCCGGCGACCCGCTCCGTGATCTTCTGACCGAGCAGCATGCCGCCGCCCCCCGGCTTGGCTCCCTGACCGAGGACGACCTCGATCGCGTCAGCTTTGCGGAGATCGTCCGGGTTCATGCCGTAGCGGGAAGGCAAGTACTGGTAGACGAGGTGCTTGCTCTGCCCGCGCTCCTCCGGCGTCATGCCGCCGTCGCCTGTCGTTGTCGAGGTGCCCACCTCGCTAGCGCCACGACCGAGCGCTTCCTTCGCTCGTCCGGAGAGAGCGCCAAAGCTCATTCCGGCGATCGTGACGGGAGTGTCGAGATGCAGCGGGAACTTCGCGTTGCGGTCGCCCAGGACGATGTCGGTCCCGCAGCGCTCCCGGTAGCCCTCCAAGGGGTAGCGCGACATGCTCGCGCCGAGGAACAGCAGATCGTCGAAATGGGGCAGCGCCCGCTTGGCGCCCCAGCCGCGGATGTCGTAGATGCCCGTGTCGGCCGCTCGCTGGATCTCTTTGATGGCGTTGCGGTCGAAGGTCGCCGACTCACGCAAGCCGGTTTGGCGGGGCGTCTGGGGTGTGGAGTGCTCAGTCATGGTGGTGTCTCTCGCGATCAGTACGCCGAAGCGTTGTCGACGTGGAAGTGATACAGGCTGCGGGATGACCCGTACCGGGTGTACTCGCTGGTGTCGTCGTCGTGCCCGGCGGCCTTGAGCAGTCCAGCCAGCTGCTCGTGGTGCTCAGCGGTCATCTCCTTGGCGATGCAGTCCGCTCCGAGCGAGGCCACGGCTCCCCGTACGTAGATGCGTGCCTCGTAGATCGAGTCGCCGAGTGCGTCGCCGGCGTCGCCACGGACCACGAGGGTCCCGGCCTGCGCCATGAAAGCGCTCATGTGGCCGATGCTGCCGCCGACGACGATGTCGACCCCCTTCATCGAGATGCCGCAACGGGCTGCCGCGTCGCCCTCGATGACCAGCAGGCCGCCGTGCGCTGTGGCGCCCGCTGACTGCGAGACACTGCCCTTGACCCAAACGGATCCGCTCATCATGTTCTCGCCGACACCGACGCCCGCGTTGCCGTTGATGACGACATCGGCCTGTTGGTTCATGCCGGCCGCGTAGTAGCCGACATGACCGTCGATCGTGACGGACATCGGCTTGTTCAGCCCGACCGCGACGCTGTGCTTGCCGGCAGGGTTCTTGATCGTCACCTGAGTGGCGGCCAGGGCCGGAGCGTGGAGCTGCGAGTTGACGTCGCGCAGGCTCGTCGCGGCGAGGTCGAACTCCAGGGTGTCGCTCATCGTGGTGTCCTTTGCGTCTGTGGGAGTCAGCGTGTCCATGCGTAGACCTGCTCGGGCTCGGGCTCGAAGATGCGAGCTGACTCGATGCCGGGAAGGCCGACCAGCGCCCGGTACTCCGACGCCATGGCGACCCAGTTGTCGGTCTCGGCGATGACAGCCGGCTTGCAGGCGATGGCGTCACGCACCACCGCGAACGAGTCCCTGTTCGAGACCAGCAAGGTGTAGAAGCCGTCGAACGTGCGACACAGCTCCTTGAGGGATGTCTCGATGTCCATGCCGTCCTCGAGGCACTGCGCGACGAAGCGGGCGCCGACCTCGGTGTCGTTCTCGCTGTCGAACGTCATGCCACGGGCCGTGAGGTCGCGGCGGATCGTCGGATAGTTGTGGAACGAGCCGTTGTGGACCATGCACTGGTCCGGTCCAACGGCGTACGGATGGCAGCCGGCGGGAGTCACCGCCGACTCGGTCGCCATGCGCGTGTGCCCGACGCCTTGCCAGCCCTCGGCCTGCTCCAGCCCGAACCGGGTGGCCAGGTCTCGAGGGTGCCCGACGCCCTTGAGCACGGCGAGGTCCTCGCCGAAGCCGATCACGAGGGCTTCCGGTACGGCGATCGCGACGGCGGACCGCAGCGACTCGACCGATACCGCAGCGTTGACCACGAAAGTGGGGGAAGCGTCGATGACCTCAACCGGCTCACCCAGAACCGCACCGATGGCTGTGGCCAGGTCAGCGGCCGCCAACGGGGTGTCGAGGATCGACACCGTGGCGTGGCCGGAGGGCGACCATCGCGGGTCGCCGTACACCGCGACCCCGGCCGAGTCAGAGCCACGGTCCTGCATCTCGCAGAGCATTCCGGTCAGCAGCTCACCGAGCCGGGGATAGAGGTCGGGCGTCCGAAGATGTAGACCGACGATGCCGCACATGTAGTTCTCCTTCTTGCTCGCCGGCTCAGAATGCCGTGAGGTAGTGGTCGATCTCCCACGCGCTCACCTGGCTGTGCCAGGTGAAGAACTCTTCGCGCTTGAGATTTGCGAAATACGTTGAGACGCCGGGCCCGACCGAGTCGAGGACGCCACTCAGGGCCGCGTCTCCCTCGAGCGCCTCGGCGGCGTGCAGAAGCGTCAACGGCAGCGCGGAACGGGTCGTGCCGTTGTCGCCACCGGGGGTCCCCGGGTCGAGGTCGCGCTCGACGCCGTCCAGTCCGGCGCCGATCGCGCCGGCCGCTGCGAGGTAGGGATTGGCTGAGCCGTCGCCGCCGCGCAGCTCGATGCGATTGTTGTCTGGAACGCGTACGTAGTGCGTCCGGTCGTTTCCGCCGTAGGTCGGAAACCGTGGCGCCCACGAGGCACCCGAGGTCGTGGAGACGGCGCCGGTCCGCTTGTACGAGTTCACCGTCGGAGCGATGACCGCTTGCAAGGCACCGGCGTGCTCGAGGACACCCGCGATGAACGAGTAGGCCAGCGGTGTGAGTCCCAGACCGCGATCGTCGGCGTCCGACGGGAACAGCGGCTGGTCGTCGTTCCACAGGGACAGGTGCATGTGCAGGCCGCTGCCCGTGCGATCGCTGAACGGCTTGGGCATGAAGGTCGCCGTCATCCCGCGCTGCTCGGCCAGCATCGAGATCAGGTATCGCAGAGTGACGACGCGGTCAGCCGTGGTGAGGGCGTCGGCGAAGGCGAAGTTCTGCTCGAACTGGCCGTTGCCGTCCTCATGGTCGTTGGCGTAGTTGGCCCACCCGAGATCGTTCATGCCGGTGGAGACAGCGGCGAGATGCTCGAACATACGAGTCAACCCACGGGCGTCGTAGCAGGGGCGGGCTGCATTGTCGGATCGATCGGCCGTGACGAGGTTGCCTTCGGCGTCCTTGTCGACGAGAAAATACTCGACCTCTGCGCCGACGAACACTGACAGATCGCGTTCGGCCGCGCGCTCGATCATCTTGCGAAGGATCACCCGCGGCGCGTACTTCCAGGGGACACCCTCGACATGGGGGTCGCAGTGGACCAGCGCCAGCCCTTCCTTGATGAACGGGATGGGCGTGAAAGAGGACGGATCCGGGATGGCCATGATGTCCGGGTCCTTGGGTTCCTGCCCCATTGCGCCCGCAGCGTAGCCGGCAAACCCGACGCCATTGGTTTGCAGCTCGTGCACGGCCTCGACCGGTACCAGCTTCGCGCACGGCTTGCCCGTCATGTCGACGAACAGCGCAAGAATGAATGTTGTGCCGGCCTTCTCGGCCAGGGTGGCCAGGTCGGCCGTCTCGGTTCCGCTCACACGGGCTCACTCCTTCGGGCGCGAGGCCTCAGCCTCTTCACGATCCACTGTAGTGAATCATTGTCTACCATCAGTAGACAGGGCTGCTGTTTCGGTGATGTTTCGCGACCATGAGGATTTGGTGTCAGTGGACGGACTCTGCGCGTGCCGCTGGAACTCATGTCGGCGCGACATGCGTGTGCCCCGGCGCACCCCCGCAGCGAGATCAGCGGTCCCAGCAGCAGCAGCGCAACTGAAATAACGGGCAAAACTCAATCCGAAGTCACTAGTAGTGAGGAGCAATTTTCACCTCAACTGAGCTGGGGATGTGCCCGTCATTGAAGCGCGCACTGCCGATTGAAATGGATCCTCGGCAGACGACATTCGTGAGCACATTTTGAGCACAAACGCTCGTGATCTACCTGCGATTGCCGTGATCCACGTGAGACGTATTCACTGGAATTGCAGCACAAAACGACATCTCCGCAGGTCGGCAAAGGGCGCGAATAGGGTTCGACCCCCACCGGGAGCACCTGGACAGGTGTCGGATTTGCTCTGCTATTGCAGCGCCCATGCGGGATGTGAGGAGCGGCTGAGACTCGATGGGAGCGACCCCAACTGTCGGACGTACGGCTGGTCGGCGAATCGGTCAGGTGTTCTGAACACGGGCTTGCCTGAGGCGCGACTCCACACGCGTCGCGCGGCTGTGACCTCAGCGTCCGCCCGGCAGGATGTCCCTCACCGCGTCGATCACCTTGGCCAAGGGAGGCCGATCGTTGCCGCCGTTGGCCCAGACCGGGTCCTGCGGCAACGGCCCCATCGGGTCCGCCTTCTCAGGGTCTCCCATGTAGGGACTGAGTGAGCGCCGTAAGGCATCGTCGAGCTCGACGAGCTGATGGTGCGGGGGAAGAAGCGACTCTTGGAAGTCGTCGTCAGCGGCGACCATGTCGTGGTGGAGGCTCTCGACCAAGGCCTCGACCGTGGACCGGGGCACGTCAGTGAGGCTGCCCACGAGCGTGCCCACGAGCGCCGTGGGCAACAGCGGAACGCCGACCTGCAGTCGATCGAGCCCTGCGTGCGTGGTGTAGGCCTTCAGCAGCGCTCCGTAGCGCAACTGGTCCGGTCCGCCGACGTCGAAGTGCCGTGAGGGCCCGGCGTAGTCGAGTGCGCCGATCAGCGCCTCGAGGACGTCAACCATCGCGATCGGATGGACCATCGAGTTCATCCAGGTCGGCACGGCGTGGATGGGCATCCGCTTGCTGACCTGTCGAATGATCTCGAACGAGGTGGACCCGCTGCCCAGGATCACAGCGGCACGCAGCGTGACGGCGGTGGCCGACGTGCCGCTGAGGATGCGCTCGACCTCCCGCCGCGACGTGATGTGCTCGGAGAGTTCCTCATCAGCAACGTCTGGCACGATCCCCGACAGGTAGACGATGCGCTCGAGCTCATGGGCAGCGACCGCTTCGGCGAGATTCACGGCAGCCCTGCGATCGGTCTCGGCGAAGTCGTCGCCACCCATGCCGTGGATGAGGTAGAAGACCGCATCCACCCCCTCGCAGGCGGCCGCGACCTGGACGCTGTCCAGCGCATCCATCACGACGGTTTCGACCCGGTCGCCCCACCACGGTGGCTCACGGTCCGGATTGCTCGTCGTGGTCCGCACGTCGTGGCCGCGCTCAAGCAGCCGGGGCACCAGACGACCCCCGATGTAGCCGGTCGCGCCGGTCACCAGGATCTTCACGTCGCCAACCACTGCATACCTCATTAGACGGCACTGGTGCGACCGGCGCACGGTGGAGCATCGCCAGACGCCGGCCCGTCGGCGAGACGCCCTTCTAGTGCGCCTTCATGAGTCGCCGCGCGCGGACGTGGCGATGGCAGAGAGGATCGCGATGTCGTCGCGTGCTGCAGGCCCTTGGAACTGCATCACGTCCAGCAGGACCTCACGCGGCACGTTGCGGCTGTCAGGCAGGGTGGAGACGATCTGGGACAGGCGTTCGTCCCCGTACCAGTCAGCCCCGCGGCGAGCCTCCGTGACCCCATCGGTGAACAACGTGATGGAGTCGTGATCCCGCATCACGAACCCGTCGTCCTCGAAACGCGCTTCCTCGAATGCACCGACGAGCGGCCCCGGAGCTCCCACCCCGCGGACGGCGCCGTGTCGATTGCGCAAGATCGGCAGCGGGTGGCCCCCCACGCTCACCGTGCCGAGCCATTGATCGTCCTGACGGAGCAGTCGCGCCACAACGGCAGTGCAGAACCGGTCGCGCTCAGCCGTGATGAGCGCGCGGTTGAGGAGGGTCAGCATGGCTGACGGAGACTTGGTCTGCATCGCGACGGCGCGCAACGAGTGGGTGACCAAGGTGGTCACCGCGGCGGCCTCGACACCCTTGCCGACGACATCACCCAACACGATCACCCACTCCTCGTTGTCGATCTGGAAGACGTCGTAGAAGTCTCCGCCCACCTCGCTCCCGTCGCCGGCCGGCCGGTACTCCGCCGCCACGTCAAGCCCGTCGATGACCGGTGGCGCAGGCGGGATGAACGTCTGCTGAAGGGTGTGGGCCAGCTCGCTCGATCGAGCCTCGGCCCGCTCGGCCTCCTGACGCGCGATCAGGAGCTCCTGCTCGTAGGACCGACGCTCGCGAGCCTCGAAGACGACGGTACGAATGGTGGGACCGTCGGCCGAGCCGCCCAGGTTCGAGCTCACGAGCACGGGGGTCGTGCCGCCATCGGGACGCACGAGATCGAAGGCGATCTCGTGCACCTCGCCGTGCATCTGGAGAGCCGGGCGGTAGTGGGTCTCGTGGTAGATGCGGTCGCCCACCGACAGGAAGGTGGTGAACTCGGTGCCGATGATGTCATGTGCCGGTCGACCGACGATCATGGCAAATCGGGCGTTCGCCGAGATGATCGTGCCGTCCGGAGCCAACTCGACGTAGCCGCACGGTGCGTTGTCGAACAGGTCGGCTGCGTCGAGAGGCACGGTTAGCGGACGAACGACGCGATGGCCGCGATGGTCTCTGCCGGTGCACTGAGATGAGGGCAGTGCCCACTTGTCTGAAGCACGACATAGGTGGCATCCGAAAGCTCGTCGCGGACCAGCTCGCCCGCCGAGTGCGGGGCGATGATGTCGTTCTGGCACTGCAGGACGAGAGTCGGTGCCTTCACGTGGCGCAGGTCTTCGCGGTTGTCAGACCTGAACGTCACCTCAGCGAAGCGCCGCGCGATCTCCGGGTCGGACCGACAGAAGCTCTCGGTCAGCTCGTCCCCGAGTGCTGGACGATCGGGGTTGCCCATGATGGCTGGCGCCATGGCCCTCGACCAGCCGAGATAGTTGTTGTCCATCGACGCGAGCAGCTCGTCGATGTCGGCCGACGAGAACCCTCCGACGTAGCCGGCGTCGTCGATGTATCGCGCGGAGGGGCCCACCATCACCAGACGTGCGAACAGTTCCGGGCGCTTGACGCAGGCCAAGGCGCCGATCATCGCGGACACCGAGTGACCGACGAACACCGCATTCCGTGCACCGACGGCATCGAGGATCTCGATGACGTCGTCGGCGTATCCACCCAACGTTGCGTAGCGCTTCGGGTCGTACGTCGACACGTCCGATGCGCCTGCGCCGACATAGTCGAAAGTCAGCACTCGGAAGTCATCGACGAACGCGGGTGTCACGTGCCTCCACATGTGCTGATCGCAACCGAAGCCATGCGCGAAGATCATGGTCTGCGCACCGTCGATGCCGCTCAGGACGACGTTGTGCCTGGTGATGGGATCCACCGCCAAAGGCTATCGGAAGTTTCGGGCACGGTGACTGTCGCGAATTTCTGCGGCTTTTCCGGCGGCACGAAGACCCGCGCGGTGAAGGAAAGCTGTTGTGGGAGCATGGTCTGCGAGATTCCCAAGCGACGTACCCGGCGGGGGGTGTGAATGCGAAACGAACAGTCCGAAATGTTTTCGCGGATGGCGTTCACGCTCCATCACGAGAAGTTTCCCCAGGCCACCGTCCATCTGGTCGTCGCGTACGCTCGCGCGTCGATCCAGTGCGACGAGGCCGGCGTCACTCTCACGAGACGTAGCAAGCTCCAGACTGCGGCATCGACGTCGATGGTCGTGCGCAGAGCCGATCAGTTCCAGCAATCACTCCGTGAGGGGCCCGGTGTCGACGTGCGCGACGACTCAGCGCACGTGCTCATCAATGACACGTTGAGCGATGACCGCTGGCCACGCTGGTCCGAGCGCGTGGCACTGCTCGGATTCCGGTCCGTCCTGAGCATCCGGCTCCACACGGAGGAGCGCACATACGGTGCACTCAATCTCTACAACGTCTCGCCGGACTCGTTCACGAACAGCGACGTGGCGGTCGGCTTGACCTTCGGTCGCCACGCGTCGACCGCCTTGGCTTCCAGCGAGGAGATCTTCAACCTCAAGATCGCCGCGGACAGCCGCAACCTGCTCGGTCAGGCGCAAGGCATCTTGATGGAGCGCTTCAAGATCGACAGCGATCGCGCGTTCGACGTCCTGCGCCGCTACTCGCAGACCATCAACGTCAAGCTTGCGGTCATCGCGCAGCAGGTCGTCGACCAGCAAGCCTTGCCGACGGCCGACGAGCAGCCCAGACGGGTCGAAGCCGGCGACAGCGAAGGGCTGGAGCCTTCGCCCATGACGTTGGAGTCTCGCGACGACGGGCCGTGGCGCATTCTCTCCCTCGCAGGTGAGATGGATCTCTTCACCGCTCCGGCGTTCATTGACGCCGCCTTCGCGGCGATGGAGGACGGCCATCGCAAGCTCATCGTCGAGATGCACCAGACATCGTTCATCGACTCGTCCGGGCTGTCCGCCTTCATCCTCGTGCAGAAGGCCCTCGTCACGCATGGTGGAACTCTGGACCTGGTGGGGCTCGTCGACCGGGTCCGACGAATGTTCTCGATGGCCGGCCTCGACCAGGTCCTCAGGATGCACTCCACCCTCGACGAGGCGAAGCGGATCAACGAGCCAACGACCTGACGACGGTAAGCCTCAGGCGCGCGCCTCAGAAGGGGCTGCAGCCTGGACGACGACTGATGACATGACACGCGTCTCCGCCTTGGCTGGAAGCCGGCGGAGACATCGTGAGCACATGGTGAGAACGCATGATCTACCTGCGATTGCCATGATCCGTGTGAGACGCATTCACCGGAATCGCAGCACAAATCGCCATCGCTGCAGGTCCGCACAGGGCGCGAACAGGGTCGACCCCCACCGGGAGCACTCAGGTCTGTGTCCACGGCGTACGGGTCGCCGCGTGTCACATTTCTCCGCTGGCGGTCGTCTAGATGTCATACCGACTCACACAGGAGGACGACATGACTGGAACGCCTCGTATCCCCGCTGCCGAGATCACCGGCTTCAAGGGCGCGATCATCAAGCGGTTCGCCAAGAAGACGCTGGGACAGGTGCCGACATCGCTCGGCGTCTACTGGCACAACCAGAAGGTGCTCATGGGCATGGCCGGCGTCGGCGGCAAGGTCCAGAAGTGGGACGCCTGCGACGAGCAGCTCAAGTCATTCGCGCACATGGCGGTTGCCGCCCAGGTCGGCTGCAGCTGGTGCCTGGACTTCAACTACTTCGAGGCTCACAACAAGAAGCTCGACATGGACAAGGCGCGGGAGATCCCACGCTGGCATGAATCAGTGGTGTTCTCCCCGCTCGAGCGCGAGGTGCTGGCCTATTCCGAAGCGATGACCGTGACCGAGCCGACCGTGACAGACGAGATGGTCGCCTCGCTGCGCGCCCAGCTCGGCGACGCCGCCTTGGTCGAGCTCACGGCGGTGATCGCGTTTGCCAACTTCACCACCCGCCCGAACGTCGCGCTCGGCATCGAGTCGGACGGTTTCGCCGCGGCGTGCGGACTCAAGCCACTCGCGCAGCGAACCACCGTAGGGTCGTGAGCGTGACGACTGACGACCCCTTTGTGACTCATCGCGGACTCCTCTTCACCGTCTCGTACGAGATGCTCGGCTCGGCCACCGACGCCGAGGATGTCGTCCAAGACACCTGGCTCCGGTGGGACGCGATCGGTGAGGACGGACGGGCCCAGGTACGTGACCCGCGCGCCTTCCTGGTGCGGATGGTGACCCGCAAGGCACTTGACCGGCTGCGCTCCAACGCACGGCGCCGTGAAGAGTACGTCGGGGAGTGGTTGCCGGAGCCTCTGCTGACCGCGAAAGATGTGGCCGACGACGTCGAGCTGGCCGAGAGCGTCTCGATGGCGATGCTCACCGTGCTCGAGACACTGACGCCCACCGAGCGCGCAGTCTTCGTCCTGCGCGAGGTGTTCGACCTCTCCTATCGAGAGATAGCCGACGCCGTGGGAAAGTCGGCCGATGCGGTGCGCCAGATCGGGCATCGAGCGCGAGAGCACGTCGAGGCGCGTCGGCCACGGATGGAGGTGGGCCGACGGGAGCAGCAGGAGGTCGTCGATCGGTTCCTCGCCGCAGTGACCAACGGCGACCTCCAGGGATTGCTCGATGTCCTGGCGCCCGACGTCGTGCTGGTGGCGGACGGTGGCGGGGTCGCCCAGGCCGTCCTCAATCCGGTGATGGGTGCGAAGCGGGTCGCCAATCTCCTCCGACCGTTCACCCGGTTGGCCCCGGGAGCCCAGATCGTCCCGGCATTCCTCAACGGCGCGGTGGGAGCGCGGATCGTGGGCACGGACGACGGACACGACACGGCGGTCAGCTTCGTGATCGACGGTGGCCGGATCAGCCGGATCTACGCCGTCCGCAACCCAGCGAAACTCGCGCGGATCGACGTCGAGGCGACGATCACCCGAGTCTGAGGAGCCGTCCTTGTCGGTCGTCGGTGGCACGATGACGGCATGGCGATCGAGATCCGGCCGGCGCGCGACTTCGACGACGTACGCACGATGGTCGGCCCCAAGCGGCCGGACGCGAACGTGTGCTGGTGCCTCAGCTATCGCATCCCGTCCAAGGAGAACCTCGCGCTGCAAGGGCCCGCGCGCGGCGACCGGGTCGCCCAGCTGTTGCGCGAGGATCCGCCGCCCGGCGTGCTCGCCTACGAGGGTGACGAGGTCGTGGGGTGGGCGGCTGTGCACCCCCGAGCGGACACCAGCTTCGCTCGCCACCGCAAGATCCCGCACGTCGACGACCTCGATGTCTGGTCGCTGTGGTGCGTGCGGATACGCCCGGGGCACCGCGGCGAGGGCATCTCGCACGCGCTCGTGGCCGGCGCCGTCGATTTCGCACGGGCGAAAGGGGCGCCGGCCGTCGAGGCATACCCGGTCGACAACGGCGATCGCAAGGTCAACCAGACGATGGCCTACGTCGGCACGCGGAGGCTGTTCGAGCGCGCCGGTTTCGAGTGGGCCGCCGACACCGACTCGGTGGTCGACGGCTTCCCCCGCGTCCTGATGCGGCGTGACCTGCGTTGACGGGTCAGGCGGCGCGACCTGAGGCGCCGCGATCGTCGTCGAGCCGCTTCTTGACGTAGAGGCCGAGCCCTGCCAGCGCAACCGTCAGGACGAGGTGCAGCCAGTTGTCGGCCGAGTTCACCGGGACGAAGTTGGCGCTCGAGTCGTGGTCGATCAAGATTCCGTAGATCGTCAGCACGCCGTAGATCGCGGCGCTGCCGAGCAGGACCGGTGGGACCAGACGAGCCTGCGTTGCGGCCCAAAGACCGGCGACGCCGAACAGCAGGTGGACGATGTTGTGCAGGACCGACACCTGGAAGATGCCCAGGAGCTCGGCCTCGCTGTGGTGATTGGCGAAGGTCATGGTGTCGTAGTTGGTCGTGACGCCAGGGATGAATCCGAGGGCACCGACCAGCAGGAACACGGCGCCGACAGTTGCGGCAGCAGCCTTGGCGAACCGGTGAGCGTCGGTGACGCCACCTCGAGTCTCAGTCATGATGCGTTCCTTCCGAGGAATTGATCCGTGCGGAAGGGATCTACCCACTGGTTCGAGGGCTCAACCATCTCTCCTCAGGGGAAGACGACGACACGAGAGCCGTCGAGCAGCAACCTCTGCTCGGTGTGCCAGCGCACGGCCCTCGACAAGACCTGGGCCTCGACATCGCGACCCGCCTGGACCATCTCGCTGGGGGTCATCCGGTGGCTGACCCTGGTGACGTCCTGCTCGATGATGGGTCCCTCGTCGAGGTCTGCCGTGACGTAGTGGGCCGTCGCACCGATCAGCTTGACGCCGCGCTCGTGTGCCTGGTGATAGGGCTTGGCGCCCTTGAAGCTCGGCAGGAACGAGTGATGGATGTTGATCACCTTGCCCTCGAGCTTCTTGCACGTCTCGTCGGACAGGACCTGCATGTAGCGGGCCAGGACGACCAGGTCGATGTCGAGCTCGTCGACGAGCTCGAGCAGCCTGGCTTCGGCCTCGTCCTTGGTGTCTCGGGTGACCGGCACGTGGTAGAACGGCACGTCATATGTCGCGGCGAGGCGCTCGAAGTCGCGGTGGTTGGACACGACCGCGGGGATCACGATGTTGAGCGAGCTGGTGCTCTGCCGGAACAGCAGGTCATTGAGACAGTGGCCGAACTTCGACACCAGGACCAGGGTCCGGTACGGCGCGACGGCCGAGAACATCTGCCAGTCCATGCCATGAACCGTGGCGACCTGCTCGAACGAGGAGCGCAGCCCAGCCAGGTCGACCTCCGCGGCCTCGAAGTGCACCCGCATGAAGAAGTTGTGGCCCATGCGGTCATCGAACTGCTGCGAATCGAGGATGTTCCCGCCCATGTCCATGAGCCACGAGGACACGGCGAAAACCAGCCCCGGGCGGTCCTGGCATGCCAGTGTAAGCACGTAGGAAGGTGGATGATCTTGTTCGAAAGCCATGGGTTCCTGCCTCGGGGTGACACTCGGCCCGACTCCGCTGCCGGCCGACCGTGTTGTGAATTGTGCAATACAGTCGTGCTATGAGCAACAACTCTTTGAACAATTCTGGAGGGGCGAAGGCCGCCACGAGCAACGTGCAGTCGGTGGACCGTGCCGTCAGCATCCTCGAGATGCTCGCCCACGACGGGGAGTCCGGCGTCACCAAGATCGCCGAGGAGCTCGGCGTCCATAAGTCCACGGCCTTCAGGCTGATCGCCACCCTCGAGCAGCGTGGACTTGTGGAGCAGGACCTCGAACGCGGGAAGTACCGCCTCGGGGTCGGCGTCCTCCGTCTCGCCGGCGCCACCACCGCGCGACTCGACGTGGTCCAGGAGACGCGACCGCTGGCTCGGGCGCTGGCTGCGGAAACCGGCGAAACGGTCAACATCGCGGTCCGCTCCGAAGGTGCTGCGCTGTACGTCGACCAGATCGCCGGCAGCTCGTCCCTGCAGTCCCACAACTGGGTCGGCCAGCGAATACCGCTGCACGCGACCGCCAACGGCAAGGTCCTGCTGTCCGGGCTCACCTCCGACCAGATCGCGACAGAAGTCGGTCAGCGCTTCCGGGCATACACGCCCGCCACGATCACGTCGATCAAGAAGCTGCTCGTCGACATCGACGTGGTTCGGGAGGCCGGGCATGCCGTGGTGGTCGACGAGCTCGAGATGGGGCTCACCGCGATAGCGGCGCCGTTGCACAACGCGCACGGCGACGTGATCGCCTCGCTGTCGATCTCCGGGCCCACGTTTCGCTTCGATGACGGCAAGGTAAAAGCTGCAATTCGACAGGTCACCGAGGCCGCGGAGGAGGTGTCCGAACGGCTGGGTTGGCGTGCCACCAAACGACTGAATGGCGAGATTGACTCTTGACGTAGCGTCCGCTTGGCGCGACAGTTGTTGCGCAACGTAGTTCCAGTTGTGTAATGCGCAACAATCTGAGTCGGGCGGGTTCTTAACTACGATCGTTCCAGAGCGAGGAGATGCAGATGTCCGCCCTCTTCATCGACGGTGTCTGGCAGCAGGCGGCTGACGGCGGCGTCCGAGAGATTCGGTGTCCCGCCGATGGCAGTCCAGTTGCCACCGTGCCCGAGGCCGGGCCCGAGGACGCAGAGCTCGCGATCGAGGCAGCACGCCGGGCCTTCGACTCCGGCCCATGGCCCGCGACATCCTCGCTCGAGCGCGGCGCCCTGCTGCACCGGGTGGCCGACCTCCTCGAGCGTGACAAGGAGGAGGTCGCGCGGCTCGAGTCGCTCGACACCGGCAAGCGCATCATCGAGTCGCGCTACGACGTCGATGACATCGTCGGCGTGTTCCGACACTTCGCCGGTCTGGCCGGCGCCGAGTCCGGACGCGTGGTCGACACCGGACGACCGGGCGTCGTCAGCCGGATCGTGCACGAGCCCATCGGCGTGTGCTCACTGATCACCCCCTGGAACTATCCGCTGCTGCAGACGGCGTGGAAGGTCGCGCCCGCCATCGCAGCGGGCAACACCTTCGTGCTCAAGCCGAGCGAGCTGACACCGTCCACCGCGATCTGGTTGATGCGCGCACTCGACGAGGCCGGCCTGCCCTCCGGCGTCGCCAACCTCGTGCTCGGAGCCGGGGCCGACGTCGGCCCGACCCTCACGGGTCATCCGGCGGTCGACCTGGTCTCCTTCACCGGCGGACTCGTCACGGGCCGTGGGGTCATGGCCGCTGCGGCCCCGACAGTCAAGAAGGTCGCTCTCGAGCTCGGCGGCAAGAATCCCAACATCGTGTTCGCCGACGCCGATCGCGAGACCGCCCTGGACTTCGCGCTCACGGCCGTCTTCCTGCACTCCGGTCAGGTCTGCTCGGCCGGAGCGAGGCTCCTCGTCGAGTCGTCGATCCACGACGAGTTCGTCGACGAGCTCGTACGCCGGGCCGAGCTCATCCGCATCGGCGGCCCGTTCGACGACAAGGCCGAGACCGGGCCCCTCATCAGTGCCGGTCACCGCGACAAGGTCGAGGCCTACGTCGCGGCGGGCATCGCCGAGGGCGCTCAGCTGCGCACGGGGGGTGCCCGGCCGGACGACCCGGCCCTGGCCGATGGCTTCTACTACCTGCCGACGATCTTCACCGGGTGCACCGCCGACATGAGCGTCGTACGTGACGAGTCGTTCGGCCCCGTGCTCACGGTCGAGCCGTTCGACGGCGAGGACGACGCGATCGCCAAGGCCAACGACAGCATCTACGGTCTCGCCGGCGCGGTCTGGACGTCCCAGGCCGGCCGTGCCGAGCGGGTTGCCGCGCGCCTGCGCATGGGCACGGTGTGGATCAACGACTACCACCCATACGTGCCGCAGGCCGAGTGGGGCGGATACAAGCAGTCGGGCTTCGGGCGCGAGCTGGGCCTCGACGGCCTGGCGGAGTATCGCGAGACCAAGCACATCTGGCACAACATCGACCCCGCCCCGCAACGCTGGTTCGACGGAGTCCAGGGCTGATGAGGGAGACGACGGCATGAAGAAGCAGAAGAGCTACGACTTCGTGATCGTCGGCGGCGGCTCGGCCGGCTCAGCGCTCGCCAACCGCCTGAGCGCGGATCCGTCGACGAGCGTCCTCGTCCTCGAGGCGGGTCGCAACGACTCCAAGCTCGACCCGTTCATCCACATGCCGGCCGCGCTTCCTTATCCGATCGGCAACCGGCTGTACGACTGGAAGTACGAGTCTGAGCCCGAGCCGTTCATGGGCGGCCGCAAGGTCTTCCACGCGCGCGGCAAGGTCCTCGGCGGCTCGAGCAGCATCAACGGAATGATCTTCCAGCGCGGCAATCCGCTCGACTTCGAGCGCTGGGCCTCCGATCCCGGCATGGAGTCGTGGGGCTACGCCAACTGTCTGCCCTACTTCAAGCGCATGGAGACCTGCCTGGCCGGCGCCGATGACTGGCGCGGCGGGTCAGGACCGCTCATCCTCGAGCGCGGACCCGCGACCAATCCCCTGTTCGGCGCATTCCTCGAGGCAGCGCAGGAGGCCGGCTATCCGCTGACCGACGACGTCAACGGCTACCGGCAGGAGGGCTTCGCGCGCTTTGACCGCAACCTGCATCGCGGTCGCCGGCTCAGTGCCGCCCGCGCGTACCTCCACCCCGTCATGAACCGGCCCAACCTCCGGGTCGAGACGCTCGCACACGTCACGGGGCTGCGCACCGAAGGCACCAAGGTCACCGGCGTCGACTACCTGCGCGGCGGCAAGCTGCACCGCAGCGTCGATGCCAAGGAAGTCATCCTGTGCGGCGGCGCGATCAACTCACCGCAGCTGATGCAGCTGTCGGGCATCGGCAATGCCGCCGAGCTCGAGGCCCTCGGCATCAAGTCGGTCGTCGACCTGCCGGGAGTCGGCGAGAACCTCCAGGATCACCTCGAGGTCTACATCCAGTACGCCAGCAAGCAGCCCGTCTCGATCGGGCCGTGGCTCAAGCATCGCCACAAGCCCCGTATCGGAGCGGAGTGGCTGTTCCTCCGCAAGGGCGTCGGCGCGACCAACCACTTCGAGGCCGGCGGCTTCGTCCGCAGCAACGACCTGGTCGACTACCCGAACCTGATGTTCCATTTCCTCCCGATCGCCATCAGGTATGACGGCTCGCAGCCGGCGGCCGAGCACGGCTATCAGGTGCACATCGGTCCGATGTACTCCGACTGCCGCGGCACCGTGAAGATCAAGTCCACCGATCCGAAGGAACACCCGGCCCTGCGGTTCAACTACCTCTCGACCGAGACGGATCGCCGTGAGTGGATCGAGATGATCCGCGCCGCGCGGCGCATCCTCAACCAGTCGGCGTTCGAGCCGTTCAACGACGGGGAGATCTCGCCCGGATCGTCGGTCGAGACGGACCAGGAGATCCTGGACTGGGTCGCCAAGGACGCGGAGACCGCCCTTCACCCGTCGTGCACGGCGCGGATGGGCACCGATGACATGAGTGTGCTCGATCCGACGAGCATGCGGGTGCACGGCGTCGACGGCCTGCGGGTCGTGGATGCCTCGTCGATGCCGTACGTGACCAACGGCAACATCTACGCGCCGATCATGATGCTCGCCGAGAAGTCAGCCGACCTGATCCTCGGCAACACGCCACTCGAGCCCGCCACCGACGTTCCGTATTACCGCTACCGCGAGGGCACACCGTTGTACCCTCCGGGCGATCCGCGCAATGCCTCCCACACCCAAGGAGTGGAGCAGTCATGACCGATACCGCCGTCAAGGTAGACCATCTGTGGAAGGTCTTCGGACCCAAGGCCGCTCGCATACCGGGCAGCCCCGAAGGGGAGCTGTCCCGCGAGGAGCTCCGGAAGAAGACCGGCTGCGTCGCGGGCGTCAAGGACGTCAGCTTCGAGGTCAAGCGCGGCGAGGTGTTCGTTGTCATGGGTCTGTCCGGCTCGGGCAAGTCGACGCTGGTGCGGTGCCTCACCAGGCTCATCGAGCCGACCGCGGGTGAGGTCATGATCGATGACAACGACGTCCTGAAGATGTCCGAGTCGGCGCTGCGCAACCTCCGCCGCACCCACGTGGCCATGGTGTTCCAGCACTTCGGCCTGCTGCCGCACCGCCGCGTCATCGACAACATCGCGTACGGCCTCGAGGTCCGGGGCGTCGGCCGTGCCGAGCGCCACGCCAAGGCGCAGGAGGTGCTGGACCTGGTTGGTCTCACAGGCAACGCCACCTCATACCCCGATCAGCTGTCCGGCGGCATGCAGCAGCGAGTCGGACTCGGACGCGCGCTTGCCGTCGACCCGTCACTGCTGCTGTTCGACGAGCCGTTCTCGGCGCTCGACCCGCTGATCCGCCGCGACATGCAGAACGAGGTCATCCGGCTCCACCACGAGGTCAAGAAGACGATGATCTTCATCACCCACGACCTCCAGGAAGCGCTCAAGCTCGGCGACCGCATCCTGATCATGCGTGACGGCGAAGTCGTCCAGGTCGGCACGCCCGACGAGGTCGTCGGCGCACCCGCGGATGAGTACGTACGCGACTTCGTCAGCGAGGTCCCGAAGTCGCACGTCCTGACGCTGAAGTGGGTCATGCGGCCGGCTGAGCCCGACGACGCCCTCGACGGGCCTGAGCTCCCACCGAGCACGATCGTCCAGAATGCTGCACGGATGGTGCTCGACTCCGAAAAGCCGATCAAGGTCGTCGAGAACGGTGAGCTCCTTGGCGTCGTGACCGAGGACGAGATCCTTCGCGTGATCGTCGCGGAGGAAAAGGCGAGCGAGCCGGCATGACGACCGCAACGGCGACGCCACCGCCGTCCAAGGAGCAGGCACCACCTCCCGCGCCGGAGCAGCAGTCCTATCGCGGACGGATCATCGCCGGCATCCTTGCGGTGTTCGTCCTCCTCAGCTTCCCGTTCCGAGACGTCGCGACGCTCCCGCTGGCCCGTTCAGACCTCACCGACTTCCAGAAGTGGCTCGGTGAGCTCAGCGACAAGCTGGAGTCCGCCCAGAGCTCCAGCGCGATCCTGCAAGGACTCGACAACGTCAGCGCCGCCCTCGAGAACATCGCGGTGTTCTTGCAGGAGCTCATCAGTCAACCCGCGTTCCCCCGGCCGGTCCCCGACATCGGCTGGCTCGGTGTCCTGGCGATCGCGGTGTGGATCGCGCTGGCCATCGCCGGCTGGCGCATGGCCGTGCTGACCGGCGCGAGCTTCGCGCTCTTCGGCATGCTCGGCTACTGGGCCGACAGCATGGACACCCTGATCGTGACGTTCATCGCCGTCGCCATCTGCCTCATCGTCGGCATCCCGATCGGCATCTGGATGGGACGGAGCAAACGCGCGACCGCCGCGATCACCCCGATCCTCGACGGCCTGCAGACCCTGCCGTCGTTCGTCTACCTGCTCCCGATCACGCTATTCTTCAGCATCGGTGTCGCCGCCGCCGTCATCGTGACCCTGATCTATGCGCTCCCGCCGGTCATCCGCATCAGCGCACACGGCATCCGCACGGTCTCGTCGGAGACCATCGAGGCGATGGAGTCGCTCGGCACGAGCCGCGGGCAGATGCTGCGCAAGGTCCAGCTGCCGATGGCCAAACGTACGATCATCGTCGGCGTCAACCAGACCATCATGGCGGCGTTGTCGATGGCCACGATCGCGGCATTCGTCGACGGCCCCGGCCTCGGCGGGCCGGTCATCAAGGCGCTCGAGTCGCTCGACGTCGGCCGGGCTGCGACCGCGGGCCTGTGCATCGTGCTCATGGCGATCATGCTCGACCGGGTCACCACGGCGGCGAGCGAGCGCAGCGAGGCGATCCCGTCCGAGCACGGCCGTCGCAACCGCTGGATCGGGCTGGGCGCCTCCGGCGTCGTCGCGATTGTGTGCGTGTGGGCGTCACGTCAGTACCTCGACCTGGC
Source organism: uncultured Actinomycetota bacterium (assembly GCA_963790145.1). Lineage (GTDB taxonomy): Bacteria > Actinomycetota > Actinomycetes > Propionibacteriales > Nocardioidaceae > Aeromicrobium. The sequence goes on from CAWBNN010000003.1 coordinate 214,043, forward strand.
GAGCTTCCCTGAGAATCCCGATCTCGGCACGCCGTTCGCCAAGGCGGCAGACAGCGTCTCGACCTTCTTCACCGACAACGCGGCGACCACCACCAACGCGATCAAGGACGGGCTGACGTACGGCCTGCTCAACCCGTTGCAGAGCGTGCTGGCCGACTCGCCGTGGTGGCTCGTCTCGATCGTGCTGTTGGCGCTGTCGGCGCTGATCGGCGGGATGCGCTCATTCGTGACCTCGATCGTCTGCATCGGCGTCATCCTGGGCGTCGGCCTGTGGCAGGACGCCATGATCACCCTGACCATGACCCTCGTCGCGACGATCCTCACGATGATCCTCGCGCTGGTGCTCGGCGTCTGGATGGCTCAGAGCCGTGCCGTCGACCTGATCGTGCGGCCGATCCTTGACGCCGCACAGGTCGTCCCGCCCTTTGTCTACCTGGTGCCGGCCCTGGCGCTGTTCAGCGCGACCCGCTTCACGGCGATCGTCGCGGCCGTGGTCTATGCAGCGCCGGTGGCGATCAAGCTCGTCTGCGACGCGATCCGGGAGGTCTCGCCGACGGTCGTCGAGGCGGCCCAGTCCGCCGGTTCGAGCCGCTGGCAGCTCATCACGAAGGTCCAGCTGCCGATGGCTCGCAAGGGCATCGCACTCGCGACCAACCAGGGCATGCTCTACGTCTTCTCCATGGTCGTCATCGGCGGCCTCGTCGGAGCAGGTGCGCTCGGCTACCTCGTGTACGCCGGCTTCACGCAGGCCGAGTTGTTCGGCAAGGGACTCGCAGCGGGGATCGCCATCGTCGCGCTCGCGATCATGCTCGACCGGATGGCACAAGGAACGTCGGCCCGCCAAGCCACGGCAACAAAACGCAAGTTCTTCTCACGACCGACTGGTTCGTGAGCTGACGATGGCATCACATGAAGGAGTACTAATGAAGGCACTCAGAAGTAGGGCGAGCCTGACCGCAGCACTTGCGGCCACGGCTTTGCTGGCGCTGTCCGCCTGTGGGGGCGGGGGCATCGAGGACAGCGCCGGCGGCGACAAGAAGTGTGACACGACCGTCAACATGGCCATCAACCCTTGGGTCGGCTACGAGGCATCGGCGCACGTCGTGGGTCAGGTCATCGAGCAGAAGCTCGGCTGCAAGGTCGACTACAAGGACCTCAAGGAAGAAGTCGCCTGGCAGGGGTTCGGCAAGGGCACCGTCGATGTCGTCATCGAGGACTGGGGACACCCGGCGCTGGAGAAGAAGTACATCGAGGGCGACAAGACCGCGATGGACGCAGGCCCCAACGGCAACGTCGGGCAGATCGGCTGGTTCGTGCCGCCGTGGATGGCCGAGAAGTACCCGGACATCACGGACTACAAGAACCTCAACAAGTACGCCGACCTGTTCAAGACGTCGGAGTCCGGCAGCAAGGGTCAGCTGCTCGACGGCGACCCGTCCTACGTCACCAACGACGAGGCGCTGGTCAAGAACCTCAAGCTGAACTTCAAGGTCGTCTACGCCGGCAGCGAGGCGGCCCTGATCACGGGGTTCCGCCAGGCGGAGAAGAACAAGAAGCCGCTGATCGGCTACTTCTACGAGCCGCAGTGGTTCCTGTCGGAAGTCCCGCTGGTCAAGGTCAACCTCCCGCCATACAAGGAGGGTTGTGACGCCGACGCCGAGAAGGTCGCGTGCGACTACGCCAAGACCGATCTGAAGAAGATCGTCGCGACGAAGTTCGCCGAGTCCGGTAGCCCGGCGTACGACGTGGTCAAGAACTTCACGTGGACCAACGACGACCAGAACATCGTCGCGAAGTACATCGCCGAGGACAAGATGTCCGCCGACGACGCTGCGAAGAAGTGGATCAAGGACAACCCGGACAAGGTCGACGCCTGGGTCAAGTAGTCCCGTCTGCGCCACCCGGCGCGAACGTTCGTACGCCCCGAAGGCTCCGGCCTTCGGGGCGTACGCCATGCGGGTCGAAATTCGAGCGGCCGCACGCCTTGACACTCACGTGATCGGCGGCGACCATTGACGAAGAGTGTTTCAGATAGCGATTTGGGTTGCGAATTACGCAACAGATGAACGGAGCTTTCCATGCCAGATGTGCCGGGTAGTGCACGCGTTGTTGTGATTGGTGCCGGGATCGTCGGCAACAGCCTCGTCTATCACCTGGCCCGGCTGGGCTGGCGGGACATCGTCCAGATCGACAAGGGCCCGCTGCCCAACCCCGGCGGATCGACCGGGCACGCGTCGAACTTCATCTTCCCGGTCGACCACTCCCGGGAGATCACGGATCTGACGCTCGACAGCATGGAGCAGTACAAGGAGATGGGCGTCTTCACCGAGTCGGGTGGATTCGAGGTGGCCCGCACCGAGGAGCGCATGGAGGAGCTGCGCCGGCGGATGTCGTCGGCCAAGGCGTGGGGCATCCCCTCGGAGATCGTGACGCCCGAGCAGGTTGTCGCGAAGGTCCCGTTCCTCGACCCGTCCGTCATCATCGGTGCGTTCTACACACCGAGTGTCGGCGTCGTCGACTCCTTGCGCGCCGGCACGATCATGCGGGAGCGCGCCCTCGAGCTCGACGCGCTCCAGGTCGTCCAGACCGTCGAGGTCATCGGCCTCGACGTCGAGGAAGGCAAGATCCGCCGGGTCAGGACCACTGGCGGTGACATCGAAGCTGAGACCGTGGTGATCTGCTGCGGCGTGTGGAGCCCCCGCATCGCCAAGATGGCCGGTGCCCACATCCCGCTGACGCCGGCGGTGCACCAGATGATCAGCGTCGGACCGGTGCCGCAGCTCTCCGGCACGGTCGGCGAGATCTCGTTCCCGATCGTCCGCGACATGGACACGTTCTGCTACGAGCGCCAGCACGGCGGCGACATGGAGGTGGGTTCGTACGCCCACCGTGCGATCCTGCACGACCCCGACGACATCCCGTCGATCGAGCAGTCCAAGCTGTCACCGACTGAGATGCCGTTCACGCCCGACGACTTCGACCAGCAGCTCGAAGAAGCACTCGAGCTCATGCCCGAGGTCCTCGGCAACCCCGAGGTCGAGATCCGCTACGCCATCAACGGCCTGCTGTCGTTGACGCCTGACGGCAACCCGGTCCTGGGCGAGACGCCTGAGGTCAAGGGCCTGTGGTCGGCCGCGGCGGTCTGGATCAAGGAAGGGCCGGGTGTCGGGCGTGCAGTCGCCGAGTGGATGACTGACGGCAACCCCGAGATCGACATCCACCAGTCCGACATCGCCCGCTTCTACCCGCATCAGCGCACCAAGCAGCACGTCGCAGCGCGCACCAGCGAGGCTTTCATCAAGACGTACGGCATCGTGCACCCGTCCGAGCAGTACGAGAGTGATCGCCAGGCCCGCCTCGCTCCGATGCACGCGAGCCAGAAGGAGCTGGGCGCCCAGTTCTTCGAGACCGCAGGCTGGGAGCGGCCGCACTGGTATGCCTCCAACGAGTCGTTGCTGGGTGAGTACGGCGATGCCGTGATGCCGCGCGAGAACGAGTGGGACTCGCGCTGGTGGTCGCCCATCATCAACGCCGAGCACCTCGCGATGCGCGAGCGTGCGGGCATCGTCGACCTGACGGCGTTCTCGATCTTCGACGTCGTTGGCAAGGGCGCGTTCGACGCGGTGCAGCGCCTCGCGGTCGGCCAGATGAACGTCGCGCCCGGCCGCGTCGTCTACACGCCGATCATCGACAGCCGCGGTGGTTTCCGCGCCGACCTCACGATCATGCGGCTCGGTGACAACCACTTCCGCGTCGTCACCGGCGGCGCGCACGGCAACCTCGACCGCAAGTGGTTCCGTGACCACATGCCGGCCGACGGCTCGGCGCAGGTCGTCGACCAGACCTCGGCGTTCACCACGATGGGCGTGTGGGGACCCAAGGCGCGCGACATCCTCGGCAACCTGACCGAGAGCGACATCAGCCACGATGCATTCAAGTTCGGCACGTGCCGGTCGATCGAGCTCGGCTCGCTCGACGTGCTCGCCTCCCGCATCTCGTACGTCGGCGAGCTCGGCTGGGAGCTCTACGTCCCGATGGAGAGTGGCGCGAAGCTGTGGAACCTGATCCGCGAGTCCGGCGACCCGCACGGGCTCGTGCCCGTCGGCATCGGCGTCTACGGCACGACCGGACGCATGGAGAAGGGCTACCGCGCTTACGGCGCCGAGCTCGACAGCGAGCGCACCATTGTCGAGGCCGGCATGCAGCGACCCAAGGTCAAGGAAGCGGACTTCATCGGCCGCGAGGCGTACGTCAAGCAGCGCTCCGAGGACCCCGCGGCCGTGATGTGCACGCTGACCGTCGACGACCACACGTCGGCCGACGGCACCAAGCGCTACATGCTGGGCGGCGAGCCCGTCCTCACGCCTGACGGCGAGCCGCTCATCGACGGACACGGGCACCGCGCCTACGTCACGTCGGCCGGGTCCGCGCCGTCGCTCGGCAAGCACCTCCTGATGGCATACCTGCCCCCGGAGCAGGCCAAGGTTGGCACCAAGCTGGCGGTCGACTACATGGAGCACCGCTATCCGGTGACCGTCGGTTCGGCCGACGCGACCGGACTGTTCGATCCCGACAACGCACGAATCCGAGGCTGATGACATGACCAACGTCCTTGTCTGCATCAAGAGAGTGCCCGAGACGTCGAGCCAGGTCCTGCTGTCCGAGGACAGCATGAGCGTCGACGCACGCCACGTGGGGCACACGACCAGCCCTCATGAGGAGGCTGCCGTCGAGATCGCCGTCCAGACCGCCGAAGCAACCGGCGGCTCCGCGACCGTGCTGACGCTGGGCCCCGGCGATGCCGAGGATCAGCTCCGCGACGCCATCGCGGTCGGCTGCACCCGCGCTGTCCACATCGAGGCCGACTCCGAGCAGTTCGGACCGGCTGACGTGGCCGCCGCGATCGCGCAGTTCATCAGCTCCGAGGCCGACCCGGTCGACCTGGTGCTGGTGGGCACCGACGCGGCTGACACCGGCGACTTCCAGGTCGGCGTCCGGCTCGCGTACGCACTCCAGCGACCCGTCCTGACCGGCATCGCCAACCTTTCCGTCGTCGGTGACGCCGTCACCGCACGCGGTGCCGGCCCTGAGGGCGATGAGATCTTCGAGCTGCCCACGCCGGCGGTCATCGCGATCTCCGAAGGAGGCGTGTCACCGCGCTACCCGTCCATCGTCGGACGCATGAAGGCCAAGAAGACCCCGATCGAGGTCATCGAGACCGACATCGCACCCACAACCCAACGAGTCAAGCTCAAGTCACCGCCGGAGCAGCCCAGCTCGGTCGAGGTCCTCGGCAAGGGACCTGAGGCCGCCGGTGCAGTCGTCGACATGCTGATCAAGATCGGAGTGGTTGCAAAATGATCCTCGTCCTGGTGGAGACCGACGCCGACGGCGTCACCCTGACCTCACGGGAAGCGCTGAGCTTCGCCCGCACACTCGGTGAGAGCCTCGCCGACGACGCACTGGAAGCGGTCGTTGTCGGACCGCTCTCGGAGCAGCAGCGCCCGCTCGTCCTGGCCCACCTCGGTGAGCAGGCCGTCGCCGTCGCGCACCACGCCGACGACGAGCGACTGACGTCGTACGGCGCCGCGTCGTGGGCCGCATCCGTCGTCGATGTGGCTTCATCAGAGTCGGCCCGGCTCGTGATTGCCTCCGGCTCGCCCCGCGGCAATGAGGTCCTCGCCCACGTGGCCACCCGGCTCGACGCCCTGATGGCCGCCAATGTGATCGGTGTCGACAGCACCGAACCGCTGATCGTGTCCCGCCAGGTCATGGGGGGTGGCGTCTTCGAGGAGATGCGCCTCGACGGCCAGGTCGCCACGCTCAGCGTCGCGGGCCACGCCGTCGACGCCCTGCCGGCTGCAACGCCGACGAGCCCGGTGTTGCGTGCGTACAGTCCCGTGCTCACCGACGCCGACCTGCTGACCCGGGTCGTGCGCACCGAGGTCAAGGAAGAAGGCGACACCGGCGCGCTGACCAGCGCGCGAGTCGTCGTCGGTGCCGGACGAGGTGCCGGCAGCGCCGAAGGATTCGACGACCTGCTCGAGCTCACCGATCTGCTCGACGGGGCGCTCGGCGTCTCGCGTGTCGTGACGAGCCTCGGCTGGCGACCGCACCACGAGCAGGTCGGCCAGACCGGCAGTCGCATCTCGCCCGACCTCTACGTCGCGTGCGGCATCAGTGGCGCGATCCAACACTGGGCCGGCTGCCAGAGCGCGAAGACGATCCTGGCCATCAACACGGATGCGGACGCCCCGATGGTGACCAAGGCGCACTACGCGGTCATCGGCGACCTGCATGAGATCGTCCCGGCGATCAACGAGGAGCTGCGTCGCCGCCTCGGCTGACGGCGACCGGCAACATCCGTGCGACACCAGGACCCCGAGGAAGTGCCATGTCAGACCAGCTGATCCAGACCCTTGCGGACGTCGACGAAGAAGTCGATCACGCGATCGCCCAAGAGCTCAACCGGCAGCAGTCCACGCTGGAGATGATCGCGTCGGAGAACTTCGCGCCGGCTTCGGTGATGGAGGCGCAGGGCTCGGTCCTGACGAACAAGTACGCCGAGGGTTATCCGGGCAAGCGCTACTACGGCGGCTGCGAACACGTGGACGTCGTCGAACAGCTGGCGATCGACCGCGTCAAGGCGCTCTTCGGGGCTGAGGCCGCCAACGTGCAACCGCACTCGGGTGCCCAGGCGAACGCGGCTGCGATGTTCGCGCTGCTGGAGCCCGGAGACACCATCATGGGCCTCGATCTGGCGCACGGCGGGCACCTCACGCACGGTATGCGCATCAACTTCTCCGGCAAGCTCTACAACGTCATTCCCTACCACGTCAGCAAGGACGATCACCTCGTGGACATGGCCGAGGTGGAGGCGCTGGCCTTCGAGCACCGGCCCAAGCTCATCGTGGCCGGCTGGTCGGCGTACTCACGGCAGCTGGACTTCGCCGAGTTCCGCCGCATCGCCGACCTCGTCGATGCCTATCTCATGGTGGACATGGCGCACTTCGCCGGACTCGTTGCCGCCGGTCTGCACCCCAATCCGGTGCCGTACGCCGACGTCGTCACCACCACCACGCACAAGACTCTCGGTGGTCCCCGTGGCGGAGTGATCCTGAGCAAGGAGGAGTACGCCCGCAAGATCAACAGCGCCGTCTTCCCCGGACAGCAGGGCGGTCCGCTGGAGCACGTCATTGCCGCAAAGGCCGTGGCCTTCAAGATCGCGGCCTCGGACGGCTTCAAGGAACGCCAACGACGCACGCTCGAAGGGGCGAGCATCCTGGCGTCGCGGCTGCTGCAGGACGACGTCGCCGCCGCCGGGATCTCCGTGGTCAACGGTGGCACGGACGTCCACCTGGTCCTGGTCGACCTGCGCGACTCGGAGCTCGACGGACAGCAGGCCGAGGACCGCCTGCACCGCATCGGTATCACCGTCAATCGCAATGCCGTCCCGTTCGACCCTCGCCCGCCGATGGTTTCGTCGGGACTTCGGATCGGCACCCCCGCCCTGGCCACCCGCGGCTTCGGTGCCGAGGAGTTCACCGAGGTCGCGGACATCATCGCGCTGGCCCTGATCGGATCGACGGCTGAGGGGGAGCTGGATCAGGCCACCACCTTCGAGCTGCGCCGACGGGTCAGCGCACTCGCCGCGACCTTCCCGCTGTACCCGCACCTGAAATCAGGGGTAGAGGACTTCGGCTGATGGCGCTGAGCGTGCTGGACCTGTTCTCGGTCGGTATCGGGCCCTCGTCCTCACACACTGTCGGCCCGATGCGGGCTGCCAAGCGCTTCGCCGAGGGCCTGGCGGGCTCCGGCCAGCTCGGTGCCACAGTCCGTGTCCAGGCCGAGCTGTTCGGTTCGCTGGGAGCCACCGGCCGCGGTCACGGCTCGGACAAGGCGGTCGTGCTGGGGCTGCAGGGCCTCGACCCCGAGACGGTGGACACCGCGACGGCCGATGACCAGGTGGCGGCGGCGGTGCTCGATGCTCAGCTCTGGGTCGCCGGGCACCGGGTGGACTTCAACTGGGACGAAGACGTCGTGCTGCACCGACGCAAGTCACTCCCAGCGCACCCCAACGGCATGACTTTCCGAGCCTTGGACCACGCCGGTGTGGTGCTCCGCGAACGTAGCTACTACTCCATCGGCGGCGGGTTCGTGGTGGACGGCGATGCCGACGGTGCCGACAAGGTGGTTGCCGACAAGACTGTCCTGCCCTATCCCTTCACCACGGCCGATGAGCTCCTGGAGATCTGCCGGAGCCAGGGCATGTCGATCTCTGACGTCATGCTCGCCAACGAGATGGTGTGGCACAGCGAGACCGAGCTCAGGGAGAAGCTCTTGGCGCTGTGGGCCGTCATGCGTGAATGCGTCTACAACGGCTGCGCGAGTGACGGCATCCTGCCCGGCGGGTTGAAGGTGAAGCGGCGGGCGCCGTCGTTGTTCCGGACGCTGACTGCCTCGGCGGCCAGCGTCGAGGCCGCTGCGCTGAGTCACCCCGCCAGTCAGCCGCCCGCTGATCCATTGCTCGCGATGGAGTGGGTCAATCTCTTCGCGCTCGCCGTGAACGAGGAAAATGCTGCCGGCGGCAGGATCGTCACGGCACCCACCAACGGCGCCGCAGGAATCGTTCCGGCCGTGCTGCACTACTACGTCAAGTTCGTGCCCGGTGCAGACGACGACGGCGTCGTGCGGTTCATGCTGGCGGCGGCGGCCGTGGGAATCCTGTTCAAGATCAATGCCTCGATCTCCGGCGCCGAAGTGGGCTGCCAGGGTGAAGTGGGATCGGCCTGCTCGATGGCCGCTGCGGGGCTGTGCGAGGTGCTGGGCGGCACGCCCACACAGGTCGAGAACGCTGCAGAAGTGGGCATCGAGCACAACCTCGGCCTGACCTGCGATCCCGTCGGGGGACTTGTGCAGATCCCGTGCATCGAGCGAAACGCCATCGCGAGCGTGAAGGCGATCAATGCCGCACGGCTGGCCCTTCACGGAGACGGCAGCCACAAGGTGTCGCTCGACAAGGCGATCAAGACGATGCGCGAAACCGGCGCCGACATGAAGGACAAGTACAAGGAGACGTCCCGCGGCGGTCTCGCCGTCAATGTCGTCGAGTGTTGAGACTCGATCAAGCCTCGACGATCAGGTCCTCCAGCGGCTTGGAGCAGCACAGGAGGATCTTGCCTTGTGCGATCTCCTTCGGCCGGATGCCTCCATCGTGATTCATGTCGACCGAACCCCTGATGAGGGTGGTCTTGCAGGTGCCGCACATCCCTCCGCCGCAGGAGGACGGGACCCGGATCCCGGCAGCGATGGCCGCCTGGAGCACGCTGACGTTCGTGTCGCACTGGACCGTTTGATTGCTTCGCGTGAACTGCACGGTGAAGGCAGCTGGTTCGGTGCCAGTCGGATCCTCGGGGGGAGCCTCCGCGATTTCGAACGCGAAGGACTCGGTGTGGATCCGGGAGGAGTCGACTCCTGCCGCGCTGAGCAGCTCCTGAGCAGCGGCCATGTAGGCAGCGGGGCCGCACACGAAGATCTCGCGTTCGTGCAGGTCTGGGGTGATCTCGGCGAGCATGTCCGCCGTCAGTCGTCCGCGCCGTCCGTCCCAGCTGTCGTCGGGGGAGTCTTCGCAGATGACGGCCACGTGGAGATTGGGGTCTGACGCGGCCAGGTGGTTGAGCTCGGACCGGAACACGATGTGCTCCGGGCTGCGAACGCTGTGCACGAGCACGACGTCAGTTGGTTCCGCGAGATCGTGCAGCGTGCGAATCATCGACATCGAGGGAGTGATCCCCACCCCTGCCGAGAGGAACAGGTACTTGGCCGAGGGATACTCGGCGAGCGTGAACGATCCGAGCGGACCCGTGGCGCGTACCCGGTCGCCCACCCGCAGCTCGTTGTGCAGCCAGTTCGACACCAGGCCGCCTGGCTCGCGCTTGACGCTGATGCTCAACGAGTACGGGCGCGTCGCCGGCGAGGAGATCGTGTAGCAGCGGCTGACGGGCTGCCCCTCGACGTCGACCGTCAGGGTGAGGTACTGGCCTGGCAGGTGGCGAAAGAATCGCGGCTCCGCCGCCTCAAAGACGAACGTGCTGATCTCCTCTGTCACCGGAACTATCCCGCGACAGACCAGCATCTCCTCAGCGCTGTCATCCCACATGCGGGGCGGCCGGCGGTCCTGTGTGAGCATCGCGCTGAATGCCTGGGTCGTGATCGTCATGACGAGAGGTGCTCCTGCAACCGGGCGACATACCAGGTGCAGAACGCCTCGACCTGGTATTCGCTGGCCATGTAGGGGCCGGGTTCATAGGCGGGACTGGCCGCACCGAGCTGTGCGCGGGCCACGAAGGCGGCGTCCTGGGCGTTGGTCTCTCTCCAGACCTTCGTCAGTGCCTCGGGGTCGTAGTCGACGCCCTCCTCGGCGTCCTCATGCACCAGCCACGTCGTGCGTACGAGAGTCCTTCCCGAGCTCAAGGGCAGGACCGCGAATGTCACGGAGTGGTCGCTGAGGAAGTGAAACCAGGCGTTGGGCTGGAGGTGCAACGACAGCCGCCCCAGACGCCGGTGCTCGAGCTCACCGAGCAGCACGTTCGAGACCGACTCGCCGGTCTCGCTGAATGACTCGCCGGCACCGTCCAGCGCCTCACGCTGGATGCGGAAGCCGGAGACGCGCGTCTTGAGCTCCTCGATGGCGGCGTACGGCAGGCCGAGCTCATCACACTTTGCCTCCAGCTCCGCCTGGGCGAGCAGATAGCGATCGTGGGCGGGCTGGAGATGGGGAGGGATGTCCGATGAGCCGTATCCGAAGGTGGGGAAGAGGGAGCACGCCAGCTCGGGATGTCCGTCGCAGTGGTAGCACTCGCGATTGTTCTCCATCACCAGCTTCCAGTTGCCCTCCTCGACCAGGTCGACCTGGGCCGCCACCTTCGTCCTGCCGAGCTGGTGCGGAGCGATGTAGGGACTGATGACGTCGGAGACCCGGGCGAGGTCCTCGGGAGGTTCGTCGGCCAGGCAGATGAAGATCAGGCCGCTGACGACCTGCAGTGCGACCTGCTTCAGGCCGAAGCACGACATGTTGAAGTCCTTGCCGTGCGTGGGGGCGTGACGGAGCCGACCGTCCGTGGCGTACGCCCAGTGGTGATAGCCGCACACGATGTTGCCGACGGAGCCTTGGGTGTCGGTGAGGATTCGGGCGCCTCGATGCCGGCACACGTTGTGGAGGGCGCGAACCTCTTCGTCGTCGTCGCGGACGATGATGACCGAGTACGTGCCGAGGTTGATGGTGACGTAGTCGCCTGCGTCGGGGATCTCGCCTTCCGATGCCACGAAGATCCAGTGCTTCGAGAAGATGCCCGCGATGTCTGCCTGGTAGATCTCGTCGCTGGTGTAGAACGGTGCCTCGAGGCTCAGCCCGGGCTCTCGTCGCTCCGCCAGCGTGGCGATGTCCAGCTTGTGCACGGGATCCAGTAGGCGAGCGTCCATAGCCGAATCTTAGGATCGTCCACTCTTCATGAATAGCGCACAAATATGCATGAAAACGTGCGAATCTGGTGCACGAAAAGTTTACGGGTGCCTACTGTCGTCCGCAGGCAGCTGGACGGCAGCGAGCGCGGCCGGGCCGACGTCGTTGAGCGCCCGGATCGCCTCGGAGACAATCGGGAGCCCGCGACTGCCTCGCCGGATGCCGGTGAGGATCTGCCTGGTGGGCCTGGGATCGCCGTGGAGCGGGACGCGGACGACGGGATAGCCAGCGGGTATTCGTGCCAACCGCGGGATCAACGCGACGCCGAGCTCGGCTCCGACGAGCGCAGCGGCTGTCTCCCACTCGACCACTTCGTGCGCGATCGTCGGCACGAAGCCGGCTGTCGCGCAGGCGGTCATGAAGAGCTGATGGTACGGACGACCGACGCGGTCGACGATCCAGCGCTCGGTGGCCACCTCGTGGAAGGACGCTGATTCGTATCCTGCCAGCCGATGGTTGGTCGACAGCAGCAGATCGATCGGGTCGTTCAGGAGTTGCTGCTGGTAGAAGCGGGGATCAGCGGCCGGCGGGATCTCCTGCGTTACGGCCACCACCGCGACGTCAGCTTCGCCGGCGAGCAACAGGTCGAAGCACTCGACGGGTCCGGCCTCGATGATGCGGACGTCCAGGTTCGGGTAGGTCCGTAGCAGGCGCGCAGCGACTGGAGGGAGCAGTGCGGCAGCGGCAGTGGAGAAGCCGCACATGCGGAGCTCAACCATGGTCTCGTCGGCACCGGCGACCAGCTCGGCCCGGATCTGCTCCCAACGCTCGAACAGGTCGTCGGCGCGGGAGAGCAGGAGGCGCCCAGCAGGCGTGAGCTTCACCCCCCGGCCCTTGGGAACCAGCAGGGTGACCCCGAGCTGCTCCGACAACGAACGAAGCTGGGCCGACACGGCAGATGGCGTGTAGTGCAGCGCTTCGGCGGTCGCGGTCACCGTGCCGTGGTGAGCGAGCAGGCGAAGCACATGGAGCCGGTGATCGATCATGCACCAGTTTTGCACGATTTCATGTAGATTCGTGCGCTATTCATGCAGGGTGAGCGAATCTACGATGCCAAGAACCAGACCAGATGGGACTCGATCACGTGACTGCGCAGATTCTTGATGGCAAGGCGGTTGCGGCCGCGATGAAGGACGAGCTCCGCGTACGCGTGGATGCCCTTCGCGAACGGGGTGTCACGGCCGGGTTGGGCACGATTCTGGTGGGCAGTGATCCGGGTAGTCAGTGGTATGTGGCGGGCAAGCATCGTGACTGTGCGCAGGTGGGCATCGAGTCGTTGCGGATCGATCTGCCGGAGACGGCGTCGCAGGCCGACGTTGAGGCTGCGGTCGATGAGTTGAATGCCGATCCGGCGTGCACGGGTTACATCGTGCAGCTGCCGCTGCCCAAGGGTTTGGATGAGAACGCGGTGATCGGTCGGATTGATCCGGTCAAGGATGCTGATGGGTTGCATCCGACGAACCTGGGCTGGTTGGTGTTGGGCAAGGAGGCGCCGTTGCCGTGCACGCCGCGGGGGATCATCGAGTTGTTGCGGCGTCATGAGGTGCCGATCGCGGGCCAGCATGTGGTGGTGGTGGGTCGGGGGATCACGGTGGGTCGGCCGATGGGGTTGTTGCTGACTCGCCGCAGCGAGAACGCCACGGTGACGCTGTGCCACACCGGCACCCGCGATCTGGCCGCGGAGGTGCGCCGTGCAGACATCGTGATTGCGGGGGCCGGTGTGCCGGGCATCATCACTGCCGACATGGTCAAGCCCGGTGCGGCGCTGCTCGACGTCGGGGTGAGTCGTGACGAGAACGGGATCGTGGGCGATGTCGACCCCAAGGCGTACGAGGTGGCGGGGTGGATCTCACCCAATCCTGGTGGGGTGGGTCCGATGACCCGCGCGATGCTGCTGGCCAACGTCGTCGAGACCGCGGAGCGACTGAGCTCCTGATTGACGTATGAAGAGGCGCCTCCACGATCACCATGGAGGCGCCTCTTCGCGTCGGGTTGTGTCAGTCGCCGAGCTCGGTCCGGCGACGGTTGACGTAGTCCTCGAGCTCTGCGCGGATGGCCTCGTCGAGCGGCGGCTGCTCGTACTCCTCGAGCCGCTTCTTGTAGATGACCCCGGCGCGCTCGTTGGTGTCGAGCGAGCCGTTGCGGGTCCACTTGTCGAAGTTGTCCGAGCTCGACAGGAACGGCCGGTGGAAGCAGGTGCGGAAGCGGTCCATGGTGTGCGCCGCACCGAGGAAGTGACCGCCGTGGCCGACCTCGACGTGAGCGTCGAACGCGAGCGAGCCCTCATCGATCTCGAGCGGCGTGAACTCGGCCCGCAGCATCTGCAGCAGCTCGACGTCCATGATGAACTTCTCGTAGCCGGCCACCAGCCCGCCCTCGAGCCAACCGGCGGAGTGCATGACCCAGTTGGCGCCGGCCAGGAACGTCGGCATCAGCGTCATGAGTGACTCGTAGCCGGCCTGCGCATCGGCCTGGTGGGCGGACGTGAGCCCGCCACCGGAACGGAACGGCAGACCGAAGCGTCGCGCGATCTGTCCGGTGCACAGCAGGCCGATGCCGGACTCGGGCGTGCCGAACGTCGGCGAGCCGGACTGCATGTCGATGTTGGACAGGAACGAACCGAAGATGACCGGCGTGCCGGGACGCACCAGCTGCGCCAGGGCGATGCCCGACAGCGCCTCGACGATCTGCTGCACGAGGGCGGCAGGGATCGTGACCGGCGACATCGCGCCCATCAGGATGAACGGGGTCAGGACGACGGGTTGGCCGGCCTTGGCGTACTCGAGCAGGGACTCCAACATGCGGTCGTCCCACCGCAGCGGCGAGTTGCAGTTGATCAACGAGATCGAGACCGGCGTCTTCTCGATCGCCTCGCGGCCACCGAACATGATCTCGCCCATCGCGATGGTGTCGCGGGCGTTCTCACCCGTCACCACGTTGCCCATGTAGATCTTGTCGGTCAGGGTCTGCAACGCGTAGATCATGTCGAGATGCCGGGAGTCGAGCGGCGTGTCGTACGGCTCGCAGATGATGCCGCCGGCCGAGTCGAGCTCGCCGTAGCCCTGCGCGAGCTTGGTGAAGTTGCGGAAGTCGTCCATCATCGCGTCGCGGCGGACGGCACCTTCGCGGACGAACGGGGGACCGTAGACGCCGCTGAACGCCATCATGTTGCCGCCGATGTGCACGTTGTTGGCCGGGTTGCGGGCCTGGACGTCGAACTCCTTGGGCGCCTTGGCGACCTGGGCGAGCACGAACTCCGGATCGAGGAAGACTGTGTTGTCGACGACCTTCTGGCCTGCCTTGCGGAACAGCTCGAGCGCGTCCTCATGCATGAACTCGACGCCGACCTCGGTCATGAGGCGTCGCCAAGCGGCCTCCAGCGATGCCATCGCGTCCTCGGACAGGATCTCGTAGCGCGGCATCTTGTTCTCGAACATCGGACCTCCAAAAAGACCGTAAAAGTGACGGGCCCGGAAACTGCTCTGCCCGCAATGCTTGACCCCAACGTTTCGGGATCTTACCCTCATATCGTGGGATAACGGTTCCACACTATGGAACTCTGGCGGTCTTGTGAAGAGCGCACCTGCCCCCAATTTCTGCCGAACCCGAGAAAGCGTGGATCGATGAGCAACGGCACCCAGTCCCTCGATCGAGCAGCCGAGCTGCTGTCGCTGATCGTGCGTGCCGAAGAACCCATCTCCTACACCGCGATCGTCGGCCAGACCGGGCTGGCGCGCTCGACGGCATCACGTCTGCTGCAGGGGCTCGAGCGCAACGGGTTGCTCGAGCGCGACCGTGACGGAGCCTTCCGCGGCGGCGCCTTGTTCGCGCACTACGCCAACAAGTTCGACCGCGTCGAGGCACTGGTTGCTGCGTCACAGCCCAATCTCGATCGCGTCGCCGAGGCCACGGGCGAGACGGTCAACCTGGCGGTCGCGCGCGGCGACACCGTCGTGCAGGTCGCGCAGATCGACTCGACGTTCATGATCGGTGCGTTGAACTGGGTCGGCATCGACGTGCCGCCGCACTGCTCGTCGCTGGGCAAGGTCATGTACGCCTTCGGCGCGCTGCCGCTGCCCAAGGGCGACCTGGAGCGTCGCACGCCGGCCACCATCACGGATCAGGCTGCGTTCGAGGCCGAGCTCGAGCTCGTACGCGAGCGGGGCTTCGCCATCACGCGGGGTGAGCTCGAAGAGGGACTGGACGGCATCGCCGCGCCCGTCTTCGGCGGCGATGGTCACATCATGGCCGCCCTGGGAGTCTCCGGTCCTGCGTTCCGGATCGAGGACTCCCTCCACAGCATCGGTGAACTGTTGATCACCGAGACACAACAGCTGACCCGACTGCTCGCTCGTCGCATACGAAAGGAATCCCGCAATGACTCCTGAAGAGATCCTGCAAGGGCTCTACGACGAGACGCTCGTCGGCAACGCGCCCCGCGTCCTCGAGCTCACCAAGCTCGGCATCGAGATGGACATGGGCCCCGAGACGCTGCTGTTCGACGCCTTGATCCCGTCCCTGGAGGAGGTCGGCGCACGCTTCGAGCGGGGTGACTTCTTCGTCCCCGAGATGCTGATCGCCGGCCGGGCGATGAGCGGGGCGCTCGACGTCCTGCGGCCGCTGCTCGCGGAGACCGGCGCGGAGACCGTTGGCACGT
Source organism: uncultured Actinomycetota bacterium (assembly GCA_963790145.1). GTDB lineage: Bacteria > Actinomycetota > Actinomycetes > Propionibacteriales > Nocardioidaceae > Aeromicrobium. Next base: position 230,221 of record CAWBNN010000003.1, read on the forward strand.
TCCTCATGGGCACCGTCAAGGGCGACGTGCACGACATCGGCAAGAACCTCGTCAACATCATGCTCGAGGGTGCCGGGTTCCACGTCATCGATCTCGGCGTGCAGGTGCCGCCGGAGAAGTTCGTCGAGGCGATCAACGAGCACAAGCCCGACATCGTGGGCATGTCGGCGTTCCTCACCACGACGATGCCGATGTTCAAGGCCAACATCAATGCACTCGAGAAGGCCGGCATGCGCGAGCAGGTCATCGTCATGGTCGGCGGTGCACCGGTCACCCAGGAGTATGCCGACGCGGTCGGTGCCGACGCCTATGCGCCCGACGCCTCGGCGACGGTCAAGAAGGCCAAGGACCTGATCATGCGCCGCCGCCAAGCGGCCGTCGGCGTCTAACCCCCAAACCCAGCAAACCAGGAGTCTCAGTGCACACCATCATCCGTTCGGCCAGCAAGGAAGTCGTGATCGGTCACGACCAGAAGTTCTGCATCATCGGCGAGCGCATCAACCCGACCGGACGCCGGATCTTCCAGGAGCAGCTGCGGGCCGGGGACCTGTCCGCCATCGAGCGCGACGTCGCGGCGCAGGTGGCCAACGGAGCGATGGTCCTCGACGTCAACATGGGCGTGCCGCTGACCGACGAGCCGGACCTTCTCGGTCGCGCCATCAAGCTCGTCCAGAGCCGCACGGACCTGCCGATCTGCATCGACTCGTCCGTCGTCGAGGCGCTCGAGGTCGGCCTCGCGGCATACGAAGGCCGGGCTCTGGTCAACTCGATCACGGCCGAGGACGACCGCATGGAGGCGATCCTTCCGCTGGTCAAGAAGTACAACGCCGCCGTCATCGCACTGCCCAACGATCACGACGAGATCCCGATGGAGCCGGAGAAGCGGCTGGAGCTCGTCGACAAGATCGTGCGCGTCGCCACCACGGAGTACGGCATCGCGCTCGAGGACATCGTGATCGATCCGCTCGCGATGCCGATCGGCGCCGATCCGCAGGTCGGCCGGTCGTTCTTCGAGACTGTGTCCGGCATCCGCGACCGCTGGGGCATCAACACCACGTGCGGCGCGGGCAACAACTCGTTCGGCATGCCGGGTCGCGACGACCTCGGTGCGTCGTTCCTGCCGATGGCGATCGCCGCGGGGCTGACGTCCGCGATCATGGACGCCCGCAGCCCGCGCATGGTCAAGGCGGTCAAGGCCGCCGACGTCGTGATGGGCAACGACGAGTGGGGCATGGCCTGGATCGGTGACTTCCGTGCGCAGCAAGCCGCCGAGAAGGCGGCCCAGGAGGCTGCAACAGCCTGATGACCGATCAGCCGCGCCGCTCACGGGCGATTCACGTCGATGCCGAAGCCGAGTATGCGGCCAATCCCGAATGGGACGGGACGGGCCGCCTCAAGCTGAGCTTCACACCGGCTGAGCGTGAGGTCCGGGTGCCTCCGGCGGTGTCGGTGTTCGACGCTGCGAGCTGGAACGGCATCGCGATCGACTCGACGTGTGGCGGTCACGGCACCTGCAAGAAGTGCAAGGTCAAGATCCTCGACGGCACGATCCCGGTGTCGCCGATGGACCAGCGCGCCTTCGGCCCCGAGCAGCTCGAGGAGGGCTGGCGCCTGGCGTGCCTCGCCTCGGTCCACACCGATCTCAAGATCGAGATCCCGCCGCTGACGACGCGTCCCAAGGCGGCCACCGTCGGGGTCGGCCGCCAGGTCATCCTGCGGCCGGCCATCATGAAGCGCTACGTCGAGCTGTCCGAGCCGACCCTGCACGACCAGGTGCCCGACGTCGAACGGCTGCTGGCCGCGATCGACGACCTCGAGCTCAAGGTCGACCTGCACGCGCTGCGCCGCATCCCGTCGGTCATCCGCGCAGCGGGCTGGAAGGTCACCGCCGTCATCGTCGACGAGCTGCTGATCGACATCGAGCCGGGCGACACGACCGAGACGCACCACGCTCTCGCGTTCGACCTCGGCACGACGACCGTCGTGGCGACACTGCTCGACACATCCGTCGGCACGCCGGTCGCCGTCGCGTCGATGCTCAACAAGCAGCAGCCCTTCGGTGGTGACGTCATCACCCGGATCAGCGCGACGATGATGGATCCCGAGACCCTGCCGCGGCTGACCCAGCTCGCGAAGGAAACCCTCGCCGAGCTCACCGGCAACGTGTGCGCCGAGGCTGGCATCGAGCCGACCCAGATCTACGAGATGGCGCTCGCCGGCAACGCCACGATGGTGGCCCTGCTGCTGGGCATCGACCCCGAACCGATCGGTGTCGCGCCGTTCATCCTCAGCTCGCGGCTCACCCCGACCGTCAGCGCCGCTGATCTCGGAGTGCCGATCCACCCGGCGGCACCCGCATACGTGCTCCCGTCGCTGGGCGCCTACGTCGGCGGTGACATCGTGGCCGGCACGCTGGCGTCGGGCATGGACCGCGACAAGCGCCTCCGGCTCTTCATCGACGTCGGCACCAACTGCGAGATCGTCCTGGGCGACGGCGAGCGTCTGCTCTCGACCGCGGCCCCGGCCGGTCCGGCGTTCGAGGGCGGCCAGATCCGCTGCGGCATGCGCGCGGCCGATGGCGCGATCGAGGTCGTGTCGCTGACGGAGGACGGGGTCGAGCTGCAGGTCATCGGCGATGTCGAGCCGATCGGTCTGTGCGGCTCGGGTCTCGTCGACGCCGTGTCCGAGCTCGTACGCGCTGGGCTGCTCGACCACAGTGGCCGGTTCATCACCGAGGAAGCCGCCCAGGAGCTGCTGCCCAAGCTGGCGAGCCGCCTGACCAAGGTGGGCGAGGAGCGGATCTTCGTCCTGCACTGGGCCGGCACCGAGGGCGACGTCAGCCAGTCGACCTACATCTCCCAGCGCGATGTCCGTGAGCTGCAGTTCGCCAAGGCTGCGATCTCGACGGGGTGGACCTTGCTGCTCGAGGAGATGGGCGTCGAGGAGGCAGACGTGCAGCAGGTGCTGCTCGCCGGCTCGTTCGGTTCCTACCTGTCCCCGGCCAGCGCGGTCCGGATCGGCCTCGTGCCCAAGCTCCCGGTGCTGCGCATCGTCAGCGCCGGCAATGTCGCCGGTGAGGGTGCCAAGATGACGCTCCTGAGCCAGCCTGAACGTGCGGGCGCCGAGGCACTGCTGAAGGAGGTGTCCTATGTCGAGCTCTCCGATCGCAAGGACTTCAACGACCGATTCGTCGATCTCCTCGCCTTCCCCGGATAACGGAGCCCCGGGCCGATCTCGTTTCGCGGTCATCGCGTGCGGCGCGATCGCCCAGCCGATCTCCGACGTCGTGGAGCGGCATGGCTGGTCGGTCGACATCCATCCGCTGCCGCCGCTGCTGCACAACCATCCTGAGCAGATCGCCGGCGAGGTCGAACCTCTCGTGGTGGCGCTGGCCGGTTCGTACGACACCGTGGCGATCGCGTACGCCGACTGCGGGACGTACGGCGCGCTCGACGAGGTGTGCACACGACACGGCGTACGGCGGCTCGAGGGGCTGCACTGCTACGACGTCTACGGGGGAGCCGAGCGCATGCGCACGATGCTCGAGCAGCAGCCCGGTACGTACGTGCTCACCGACTTCCTCGTGAAGTCGTTCCGTCGCACCGTCGTGCAGGAGCTCGGGCTGGATCGTTATCCGGAGCTGCGCGATGACTACTTCCGCCACTACACCCGGGTGGTGTGGCTCGCGCAGGATCCCGACGACGAGCTGCAGCGCCTCGCCGAGGAGGCGGCCGCGGTGCTCGGCCTGCCGCTGACGGTGCTCGACGTCGGCCTGCAAGGCCTGGATGACTCGATGCGCGAGCTGCTCGACCTGTAGCGGCGGGGGTGTGTCCTCGCCGGTTCCTAGACTGGGTGCATGACGATCAGCATCGGAGCGCACGTCGACCAGGCCGACCCGATCGCGGAGGCCAAGGCCCGCGACACGACGTTGGTGCAGTTCTTCCTCGGCGACCCCCAGGGCTTCAAGGGCCCCGAGGTCCGCTATCCCGGCGGGGCCGAAGCGCTGCGAGGCGATGCGGAGGCGGCCGGGGTCGATCTCTACGTCCATGCGCCCTACATCGTCAACGTCGCGACGACCAACAATCGCATCCGGATACCCAGCCGCAAGCTGCTGCAGCAGCACGTCGATGCCGCCGCCGAGATCGGCGCCAAGGGCCTGATCGTCCACGGCGGCCACGTCAACAAGGGCGATGACCCGGCGGTCGGTTTCGACAACTGGCGCAAGGCGGTCGAGGCGACCGACCTCAAGCTGCCCGTCCTGATCGAGAACACCGCGGGCGGCGACAACGCGATGACCCGTCATCTCGACCGCATCGAGGGTGTGTGGGCGGCGATCTCCGCCGCCGACGGCGCCGAGCAGATCGGCTTCTGCCTCGACACGTGTCATGCCTGGGCCAGCGGCATCTCCCTCGGCGACGCCGTCGAGCAGATTCGCTCGATCACCGGACGGATCGACCTGGTGCACGCCAACGACAGCCGAGACGCGTTCGGCTCTGGTGCTGACCGGCACGCCAACTTCGGCAGCGGCCAGCTCGACGCCGACGAGCTCACCGGTGTCGTGCGCGCGGCCGGCGCTCCGGTGATCTGCGAGACACCGGGCGGCCCGGCCGAGCACCAGGCCGACTTCGCCTGGCTGCGCGACCGCCTCTGAGCCGAGCTATCCCTTGGCTGTGCTGTGCGAGTCGAGCTCGGCCAGCAGGTTGTCGCGCCATGTGTGGGTCTCGGCGACCTGGTTGAACGTGAAGAGGTGCAGACCGTCGACATGTGACGCGGGTTCGCGCGTCGTCGGCGAGATCCGCTCGATGAACCGCTCGGGGCTGTAGCCACCCGGCGTGGCGATCCGGGCGAAGACGGACTTGTTCTTGGCCAGGAAGCGGGCCGACTCGCTCACGCCGATCTTGGTCGCCATCGACAACAGCTTGGTGCGCTCGACGGGGCCGGGCATGCCGATCAGCAGCGGCATGACGGCGCCACGTGACCTGACTCGCTTGACCCACGTGCTGACGACGGCCGGGTCGAAGCACAGGTTGCTGACGAGGGTGGTGGCGTGCTCACGCTTGTCCCACATCGCCTGCACGGTGATGTCGTCGTTGATCGTCGGGTGTGACTCCGGGTAGCCGGTCACCCCGACGTGGGCGAACGGCCGGCCCATGTCGCTGAGGTCGCGGAGCAGGTCGACCGAGCCCGCGTATGCTCCCGCGGCCGGATCGGCATCCCCGGCCGGCACGAAGACGCTGTCGATCCCGCTCTCGAGCAGCCGCGCGACGATCTCCTCGAGCTCGGTGCGCCCGCTGATCATGCGCGCTGCGAGGTGGGGGACCGCGCGGTAGCCGTGCCCGACGAGGCGCTCGGCCAGGTCAAGCGTCGCAGGCAGACCCTTGCCCATCGAGGCGGTCACCGTGAAGGTGTGACCGGGCTGGACCGCGGCGACGATCTTCTCCTCGATCGTGGCCGTGGGCAACACTTCGTAGCGGGCGTTCGTCAGCAGGCGACGCATTTCGGTCTTCGTGGAAGCGTTGCGCATTGTGCAACTCATTTCGTGATACGCACCAAGGGCTTTCAGCGTACCGGCGCACGTACCCCGCGACAAGAGTCCGGCAGACCGCATCTAGGCTGACTTCTGGAACGATCGGACCAGACCGGGGAGCGCGCATGGACACACGGACGATGGGTCGCACAGGACGTGAGGTCTCGGTTGTCGGCCTCGGGACGTGGCAGCTCGGCGCCGACTGGGGTGACGTGACCCACGACGAGGCGATCGCGGTGCTCGACAGCGCGACCGAGGCCGGCGTGACGTTCTTCGACACCGCAGATGTCTACGGCGACGGCCGCAGCGAACAGCTGATCGGCGAGTACCTCCGTGAGCGGCCCGAGCTCGACGTCTTCGTGGCCACCAAGATGGGTCGCCGTGCCGAGCAGGACCCCGTCCACTTCACCCTCGACAACTTCCGCGCGTGGACCGACCGCTCGCGGGCCAACCTGGGCGTCGACACCCTCGACCTGGTCCAGCTGCACTGCCCGCCGACCGCGGTGTTCTCCGACGACGAGGTCTACGACGCGCTCGACCTGCTGGTGCAGGAGGGGGTCATGGCGGCGTACGGCGTCAGCGTCGAGACGGTCGACGAGGCACTGACCGCGATCGCCCGGCCCAACGTTGCGAGCGTCCAGATCATCTTCAACGCGTTCCGCCTCAAGCCGCTCGACGAGGTGCTCCCGGCGGCGAAGGAGGCCGGGGTCGGCATCATCGCGCGGGTCCCGCTGGCGTCCGGACTGCTGTCGGGCCGCTACACGACCAGCACGACATTCGCCCCCGACGACCACCGCACCTACAACCGGTCCGGCGAGTCGTTCGACGTGGGCGAGACGTTCTCCGGCGTCGACTTCGAGACCGGCGTGCGCGCTGCGCAGGAGTTCTCGGCGGCCGTCCCCGACGGCGTGCACCCGGCGCAGGCGGCCATCGCGTGGATCCTGGCGCAGGACGGCGTCACGGCCGCGATCCCGGGCGCGCGCAACGTCAACCAGTCACGCTCCAACTCGGCAGCCGCCGACGTGGTGCTCCCGGACGGTTTCGACGCGACGGTGCACGACATCTACGACCGCTTCCTCCGCGAGGCAATCCACCCGCGCTGGTAGGCGGCCACCTGGGACTCGGTCCCCGAACCCTAGGAGTCCTGCATGTTCACTCGGTATGTCGCCATCGGCGACAGTCTCACCGAAGGCCTGGGTGACACTCCGTGGCCCGGAGACGTCCCTCGTGGCTGGGCCGACCGTCTCGCACAGCACCTCACGATGCAGGCCGGCCGCCCGATCCACTACGCCAATCTTGCGATCCGTGGGCAGAAGGCGGCACAGGTACGCGAGTCGCAGCTGCCCGTCGCGCTCGCAGCTCGCCCCGATCTGGTGAGCATCACCGCAGGGATGAACGACCTCATGCGGGTCAGTGTCGATCTCGACTCCGTGGGGAGCCACCTCGATCACATGGCTCACCAGCTGGCAGACGCAGGCGTCGTCACGGTCCTGGCCCCGATGCCGGACATGACTGGACTCCTCCCCGTCGGCGCGAGGATCAAGGGTCGCGTCGACGCGCTCAACGGCATACTGGCAGAGGTGGCGCGTGAGCGAGGCGCCCTGCTCGCACCGCTACCGCCCCGCGAGGTGTTCGGGCGTCCCGCTGCGTGGAGCAGCGATCGCCTCCATCTCTCACCTCTGGGTCACAGCCGGTTCGCGTTGGCCATGCTGCACACCCTCGGTCTGCCGACGTCGTCCGCATGGGACGAGCCGGTGGCCCCGTCACCGGCACTGAGTGCCGTCCCCCGCCTCGTGGGTGAGCTGAGGTGGTGGGCCGGGTTCGGAGGTCCGTGGATCGGTCGACGTCTGATGGGTCGCTCATCCGGCGACGGCAGGACCGGCAAGCGCCTCGAGCTCTCACCGTGGACCGACTCGACGGTCTAGGCTGGCGCGCAGTGAGGTGAGGATGGACGCGGAGGCTCGATTCGACGAGATCGTCGATGACCTGGCGCCTCGCGGTGTCCTGCCCGGCGCGATGTTCGGGGCTCGTTCGCTGACCCTGGACGGCACGGCGTTCGCGTGCCTCAAGAATGACCACCTTGCGGTCAAGCTCGGCGCAGGCACTGCGGCGCAGGCTGCAGCACTGGAGCTCAACGGCGCGTCGCTGTTCGACCCGTCTGGCAAGGGTCGGCCGTTCCGCGAGTGGGTCGCCGTACCAGTCACGGAGGCGGACGAGTGGGGGCGGCTGGCCGCAGCCGGCCTCGATGCCCTGGCTGGGCCCCGATGATCTTCTCGTCGCCCGACCCGGCGAGCGATCCTTACTTCGCGGTGGCGTTGCTGCGGCTGCAACGGAGCGCGTACGCCCGTGGAGGCCGAGCTGATCGGCGACGACCGCATTCCGCCTTTGCAGCAGGACGAGGTCGACCTCACGGCGTGGCGCGGACATTGGCTCACCGCGTGGGACGGTGTCGACCTGGTCGGCGCGATCGCGTGGTGGGAGAGTGACGAACGGGTCGAGATCGAGAAGGTCATGGTCAGCCCCTCGGCGATGCGCCGCGGCATTGCCAGTGCGCTGCTGGGTCAGGTGCTGGACCGGACGCTCGGGCGGGAGATCGTGGTCGCCACCGGTCGTGCCAACACGCCTGCCGTCTCGCTCTACGCCAAGCACGGGTTCAGCGTCGAGGGCGACGAGGAGGTCCCGCCCGGGATCTGGATCACCCGCCTGCGCCGCGCGGGGTAGTAGCTCGGCCCCTCAGCTCTGGAGGATGCGCATCGCGGCCCACGTCTCGTCGAGGGCGATGCTCTCGACCGCGCTCCAGCCGTAGTCGCTGAGCAGCTCCTGCAGGGTGTCCTCGTCGAGGTCGGAGTGACCGTTGACGGGATAGGTGATCCAGACGATGGGTATCGAGCCGAGCTGGGGGAGCACCTCGTCGAAGTCCTCGGCGAGTGCCGCGCGGTTGTCGCTGACCATGATGGCCGCGTCGACGTTGTCGGGGTCGTCCTCGTCGCGTTCCTCGATCGTCTCCGCGCCCTCGGGCATCGGATCGAGCAGCGAGGTCTCCTCGACACTCGCGCCGATGATCCACACGACGAACCCGTCGCCGATGCGGAGCTTCTCGGCGTTGGTCGTCTCGGTCATACGTTCATCCTAGGTGTCCCGCCGGACGGCGGTGATGTCGCGGATCGTCCGGCCCACGCCCAGGCCCTTGCCCTCGAACCTGGTCTGTGGCCGTCCCTCGAAGCGGGGTCCCCAGTCGCCGCCGTCGAACTCGGGTGACTCCGTGATGACCGATCGGATCTGCTCGGCGTAGTCCTCCCAGTCGGTTGCGAGTCGCCACACCCCGCCGGGCTCGAGCACGCGGGCGGCGAGCCGGGCGAACTCGGGCGTGACGAGGCGGCGCTTGTGGTGCCGCTTCTTGTGCCACGGGTCGGGGAACCACACGCGGAGCTCGTGAACGGATCCCGGCGCCAGCATCGTGGTGAGCGCCTCGGCCGCGTTGACGACCGCGAGGCGTACGTTCGTGACGCCGGTGTGGCGCATCGTCACGAGCGTCTGCGCAACCCCGGGCACGTAGACCTCGAGGCCCAGGAAGTCGAGCTCGGGATGATCCGCTGCGGCCTGGACGATCGCCTCGCCGCGGCCGCTGCCGATCTCGACGACCAGCGGCGCGATCCGGCCGAAGACCTGGCGGGGGTCGAGGACGTACGCCGGGTCGACCGACGTGCTCGGACCGTGCCGCGGGACGTCCAGGACGTACGTCCCGGACAGCTCGGACCAGGCGCTCTGCTGGCGCTCGGTCAGGCGTCCGCCGCGTCGGGTGAACGAGACCGGCTCGGTTCTGTACGGCGTCGGCTCCACTCGCGCTAGCGTAGACGCGTGGACATCGAACCTGACACCAAGGACTGGACCTGGGTGCTCGACCAACCGTGCCCCGAGTGCGGCCTGGCTGCCGGAAATGTGCCACCCACGGAGATCGCCCATCGGGTGCAGGCCGAGCTGCCGCGCTGGGCCGCCGTCCTGGAGCGCCCCGATGCGCGGGAGCGACCCTCGCCGACGACGTGGTCGCCGACCGAGTACGCCTGCCACGTCCGCGACGTCCACACCCTGTTCGGCCAACGTATCCAGCTCATGCTGGAGCAGGACGCGCCCCGCTTTCCCAACTGGGACCAGGACGAGACCGCGATCGCCGATGACTACGCGTCGCAGGACTCAGCGACCGTCGCGGCCCAGCTCGTCGACGCCGGCGAGCGCATGATCGAGATCCTCCGTTCGGTTCCCGACGACGCGTGGGACCGCACCGGCTATCGCAGCAACGGCTCGGAGTTCACGATCGCGACGCTCGCGCAGTACTACCTCCACGACATCGCCCACCATCTCCACGACGTCCGAGGCTGACGTGCCGCCGACCGCCGACTGGGATGCGATCGTGCTGGCGGGCGGTCGTGGCTCGCGGCTCGGCGGCGTCGACAAGGCGTCGCTCGAATTCGACGGCGAGCCACTGCTCGCCCGTACGCTTCGCGCCGTCGGAGGCGCCGAGCGCGTCATCGTCGCGGGCGACCCGAGGCCGGTGCCCGACGGCACGATCCTCGTGCAGGAAGAACCCCGATTCGCCGGCCCGGCCGCCGCGATCGGTGCGGCCATGGCGGAGGTCCGTGAGTCATACGTCTTCCTCGCCAGCTGTGACCATCCCTACCTTGCCGACGCCGTCGATCTCCTGCTCGACGAGGCATCCGGCGACGGCGTCATCGCGATCGACGGCGACGGGCGCCGCCAGTACCTCATGAGCGTCCTCGATGCGGCAGCTCTCGGGCCTCGATCGCCACCCAGGCCACTCTCGTCGACCTCTCGGTCCGGGCCCTGCTCGCGCCGCTGGAGCTCATGGAGATTGCCGTCCCGGCCCGGGCAGCGCTCGACATCGACACGTGGCACGATCAGGAGAAAGCGCTCGCAGAAGGGAACCACGATGGCTGACATCACCGCGCTCGACGACTGGGTCGTCACGGTTGCTGCCGAGCTCGGCATCAAGGAGCTCGACCTCGACACCGAGTCGGTGCTCGACCTCGCGGCCGTCGCGGCGCATGCCGTCGTACGCCCTGCGGCACCCCTCACGACGTTCCTTGCCGGCCTCGCCGCCGGCATGGCGGGGGGATCCGAGGCTGACCTGCGCGATGCGATCGAGACGGCCACGGCCCTTTGTGAACGGGTCGAGGAAGAAGCGGACTAGATGGCCGGCCGGCTGACGAGGCGTACCAAGGTCACCCGGTTCACCCCGGACGGACCCGCGACGGTCCGCGAGGATGCGCTCGCGGTCGAGGAGCCGCTGGAGATACGTGTCGGCGGCACCTCGCTGTCGGTGACGATGCGCTCGCCCGGAGACGACTTCGACCTGGTCGCGGGCTTCCTGGTCTCCGAGGGCGTCATCTGGTCGGCCGACCAGCTCGTCTCGATGCGGTTCTGCGCCGGCACCGACGACGACGGCCTGCAGACGTTCAACGTCATCGACGCCGAGCTGAGTGCTGACACGCCACCGCTCGACGTCTCGCTGGAGCGCCACGTCTACACGTCGAGCTCGTGCGGCATCTGCGGGACCGCCTCGATCGACGCCGTGCACAAGGCCGCCCACTTCGGCCGGCTCGACGACGACACGAGCTGGGACCAGGTTCTCGTGGGATCGCTGCCCGACCGGTTGCGTGAGGGTCAGAAGGTCTTCGACCGCACCGGGGGAGTGCACGCCGCCGGTCTGTTCGACGCGTCCGGAGAGCTTCTGTGCCTGCGCGAGGACGTCGGCCGGCACAACGCGGTCGACAAGGTCATCGGGTGGGCGCTGCGCGAGGGTCGGCTCCCGCTGGCGGGCACCGCCCTGCAGGTCTCGGGGCGCGCGTCGTTCGAGCTCGTGCAAAAGGCACACATGGCCGGCATCCCGGTGCTCGCCGCCGTGTCGGCGCCATCCTCCCTCGCGGTGGAGCACGCCGAGTCCGCCGGCCTGACGCTGGTCGGCTTCAGCCGCGGCGGCGGGTTCAACGCGTACGCCGGCACGCACCGCATCTCCTGACTCCGACACGCCGGGGCTGTGTTGCGCCACCCGCGCTAGTGCGTATTGCGTGGTACTGTCCCATCCATGGATGCAACCCAGCTGCTCAAGGGAGTGCTCGACGTCGCGGTCCTCGCGGTCGTCGAGGACGAGGACGGATATGGCTACGACGTCGTGCGCAGGCTGCGCGCCGCCGGCCTCGAGGAAGTCGGAGACGCCTCCGTCTACGGAACGCTGCGCCGGCTCTACACCGCGGGCGCCCTCACGTCGTACGTCGTGCCGTCCGAGGAAGGGCCGCACCGCAAGTACTACGGCATCAACGCCCAGGGGAGGGCCATGCTCGATCTCCAGCGCAAGGTCTGGACCGAGTTCTCCACCACCATGAACCACCTGCTCACCAGTTCGTCCCAGCCAGGGGAGGCAGCATGACCACGTCCACCGTCACGCCCGAGATCGTCGAGTTCGCCCAAGGCGTCCGCGCCGCGCTGGCCGACCTGCCCGCCGAGGAGGTCGACGACCTGACCGAAGGGCTCGAGGCCGACCTCGCCGAGGCCTACGCCGAGGACCTCCAGCGGGAGCTGCCCGACCCTGTGGCATACGCCACCGAGCTGAGGTCGGCGGCAGGTCTGCCGCAACGCGCCAAGGGTGAGAAGTCAGGTGTGCTCGCGGGTCTGTCGAAGGGCTGGAAGGACACGCGCGCTGATCTCAAGGTCGCGATCCGCCGCAACCCGGCGCTCGCGAGTGCGCTCGACTTCCTCGTCTCGCTGCGTCCGGTCTGGTGGATCACGCGTGCTTGGCTGGCGGCGTGGCTTGTCGCGGCGTTCTTCGGCTTCCAACGTGGTCAAGGGTTCGATGGTGACTGGTGGCTGGTGTTCGTCGCGTTTGTCGTCATCAGCGTGCAGTGGGGCCGGGGGCGTTGGCACCTGCCGCGCGGGATGGGGCCGGTGCTGTTCGTCGGCAATCTCGTCGCGGCGATCGTCGCGATCCCGGTGCTGGCCTACGCGCTCGATGACCGCGAGCACCATTTCTACGAGACCGAGCCGGCGGCGACGCAGGACCTGACGGGCGTCTATCTCAACGGCTCGGAGGTGACCAACATCTTCGGCTACGACTCCACCGGAAAACGGCTTGAGAACATCCAGCTGTTCGACCAGGACGGCAAACCTCTGGCGACGTCCGTGCCAGGCGGCAATGGCTGCCTCGATCCTGACTGCAACGAGACGGGTGCGTGGACGCCGTCAGTCCTCGAGTCTGGTCAGACCGCGTGGAACGTCTTCCCGATGCGGATGGTCAAGATGGTCTTCGACGAGCAGACCGGCGAGGACAAGCCGGATCCGACGGCGCGGGCCGAGGATCGCGATCCGCCGTACGCGAAGGTGCCAGCTGTGCAGCTTCCCGAGAAAGTGGCGAAGTCCGACAAGTAACCCGGGATCAAACCGCTTGTCTGCAACGTTGGATAGGGTGAAGGACAACGACTCCATCTCGGAGCCATCCCACGGAGGGAATCATGAAGAGCAGCAATCCCGTCTTCGCCCGCAGCGCCGAGTTCAACGGCCGCGGCGGGGCAGTCGCCAACGACCCGTCCCAGTGGCAGATCGACGTCAACGGATCGCCCACGCACACCGAGCGCGGCACCGGCACCGGCCGGATGACGATCGACTCGGTCGTCGAGAAGACCGCCATCACGCTCGGCCTGCTCACGCTGGCTGCGGCCGTCACCTGGTTCGTCATCCCTGACCTCAACACAGGTGTGGTCTCGGAAGACAACGCCGCGTTCGGCACAGCCGCAATGCTGGCCACCGGTGGCGCCCTCATCGGACTGGGTCTGTCGCTGGTCAACTCGTTCAAGAAGGTCATCAGCCCGGCCCTGGTGCTGGCTTATGCCGTGGTCGAGGGCGTCTTCATCGGCGCCTTCTCGAAGATCATCTCGACCTTCGTCGGCGACGCCTCGATCGTGTTCCAGGCCGTGCTCGGCACGGTCATCGCGTTCTTCGGCACGCTGGCTGCCTACAAGTTCTTCAACATCCAGGTGACCGCCAGGTTCCGCAAGGTCGTCACGATCGCGATGTTCAGCGTGTTCGGCGTCCTGATGGTCAACTGGATCCTGAGCCTCACCGGTGTCCTGGAGAGTGGCGGCCTGCGTGGGTTCAACACGCTCGGCCTCCTGGTCTCCTGCGCCCTCGTCGTGCTCGCCGTGTTCATGCTGATCATGGACTTCGACTACGTCGAGCAGGGTGTCGCGGCCGGCCTGCCGGAGCGCGAGTCCTGGCGTGCCGCATTCGGTCTCACCGTCACCCTCGTGTGGCTCTACATCGAGATCCTGCGCATCCTCGCGATCCTGCGTGGCGACTGACCTCCAGCGCTAGACACACGAACGGCCGATCCCTCCGGGGGTCGGCCGTTCGTCGTGAGTGGACCGAAGAATCGGCTTTTGTCCGCGCATAGGCGGACAAAACCCGATTCTCTGGTCTGAGGACGGTCAGGAGGCGCGGCGGCGACGCAGCACCGAGGCGAACCGGCCGCCGGGGCCGGCATCAGGTGCGACCTGGGTGCCGGGGTTGTCGACCGACACGGCGGCGGCATCCGCGACCGAGACGAGATCGCGCACGTGTCCGGCATAGGCGTACTCGGTCTGCTTCTGTCGCAACGTCGCCGAGATGGCCGGGATCAGCACCGACACCATGTTGGCGTAGCCGGTCTCCGACGGGTGGAAATGATCGGCGCCGAACATGACGTCGCGCTTCTCGGTGAACAACGTGCCGAGCAGGTCGCCGAGCGACACCGCGCGGCCGCCGGCCTCGACCACCGCGATCGTCTGCTTGCGGGCAAGGGCGCGGCTCAGGCGTCGGGCGACGGTGCGCAAGGGCTGAGGGATCGGCTGCACGGTGCCGAGATCAGGACACGTGCCGACGATGACATCGCAGGCATCGGCCTCGAGCCGGCGGACGACCTTGCTGAGCAGGCGCGCTGACGCTTGGGGGGTGACCCGGTGCGTCACGTCATTGGTGCCGACCACGATGACCGCGACGTCGGGATGCCAGTCGGGGTCGAGGTCGATCTGCGCCATGAGCTCCGAGGTCTGCGCGCCGACGACGGCGCGGCACTGCACCTCGACCGGCGCGTCCATGACGTGAGCGAGGCCGACCCCGATCATCGCCGACGGCGTCGCGTCGGCGCGCTGCACGCCATAGCCCACGGCCGCGGAGTCGCCCAGCACGAGGACACGGATCGTACGACCGGGCAGGTCGTCGCCGTAGATGCCGTCAGGGGACGGCGGCCGCTCGTCGGTCGTGCCGATCGCGCGGCGGGCGAGGATCGCCTCGCCGACCAGGAATCCGTAGAACCCCGAGAGAGTGGCACTGCCGCCGATCAAGGTGGCGGCAGCGATACGACGGGGGCGAGGCACACTGTCATTTTACGCCGCCCACACGACGGAAACACGCAAAACAGCCGGTCAGCAGTGTGTCCTTGCTTGCGCTTAGGGTGGGTCCGTGCGCGAATTCGTCCCCAACCTCAGAGACGTCGGTGGGGTGCGAACCTCGGACGGCCAGACCGTCCAACGCGGCCGGGTGCTGCGCAGCGCGATGCCGTCCCACAAGGATCAGGCACCCGAACACATCGTCTGGCCGCCGGCGCTCGTGATCGACCTGCGATCGGCCAACGAGTCGGACGACATCCACCCGCTCGCCCGCTCCGGCGCGCGCATCGTCAACCTGCCGCTGCTCAGCGCCCTGCGCCCCGGCACGGCGCCGGCCGAGAGCCTCGCCGGCCTCTACCTCCTGGTGCTCGACCATGCGTCGATGTACCTCGTGGAGCTCGTACGCGAGGTGGGCACGGCCCGCGGAGCGACCTTGATCCACTGCGCCGCAGGCAAGGACCGCACGGGGATCTCGATCGCTCTCCTCCTGCGGCTCCTGGGTGTCTCCCGCGAGGACGTCATCGCCGACTTCCTCGAGACGCAGCACGCCGAGCAGGCCATCGCCTCGCGGCTTCGCAAGATGCCCGGCCGGCACCATCGCGCGTCGCTGCCGCCGGAGTTCCTCGCGTTGCCGGTCGAAGCGATCGAGGGCGTGCTCGACGTGTGGGACGCGCACGAGGGTGGCGTGCACGGCTGGTTCGTCAGCATCGGCGGCAATGACGACTTGATCGAACAGCTGCGTCGTACGCTTCTCACATGACCTCGCTCGACCTCTCACTGGATGCGCGGGAGGTCCCGCTCGGCGGGGTTCGTGGCATCACAGTGCACCGCACGCTTCCCCATCGCGGTCTGCCGACCGTCGGTCCGTGGTGCTTCGTCGATCACTTCGGGCCGACGACCGAGCGCATGAACGTGCTGCCGCACCCTCACACCGGTCTGCAGACCGTGACGTGGCCGCTGGCCGGCGAGATCCGCCATCGCGACAACCTGGGCAGCGATGTCGTGCTCAAGCCCGGTGAGCTCAACCTCATGACCTCGGGCGACGGGGTCGCCCACTCCGAGTTCTCGGTCGGTGACACCGACGACCCGATGCACGGTCTCCAGCTGTGGGTCGCCCTGCCCAACCTTCGTCGCACGGGCGTCGCAGGCTTCGAGCATCACCCGGACCTCCCGGTCGCGGACGGCAGGAACTGGTCGGCCAAGGTCTTGATGGGCGAGCTCGCGGGCGCCGCGTCACCGGCGACGACCCACTCGCCGATGGTCGGCGCCGAGCTGTCCGTACGCCCTGGGGGAGCGGTCGTGCCGCTTCGGCCGGAGTTCGAGCACGCAGTCCTCGCGGTCGACGGCGAGGCGCTGGTCGCCGGCACCGAGATCGTGCACCGGCAGATGCGCTACCTCGCGCCCGGCCGCGACGAGGTCGAGCTGTTCGTGCCGGCCGCGACAACGCTTCTGCTGATCGGCGGCACGCCGTTCCAGGAGGAGCTCGTGATGTGGTGGAACTTCATCGGGCGGTCGCACGATGACATCGTGCAGGCGCGGCTCGACTGGGAAGGCGGCGCCGAGAGGTTCGGTGAGGTCGTCGGCCACGACGGTCAGCGCATCCCCGCACCGCCGATGCCGGAGATCCGGCTCAAGCCGAGACGCCGCACCGTCCCCTGACCCCTCCGGATTGACCTCAACTCGGGTTGAGGTCCTAGGTTTGTCCTGCCCGAGGAGCAGACTGGGCAGGCGTACGCCGATCCAGGAGGACGACATGAGCATGGACGCCGCAGCATGGAACTCGCTGCACCGCGTGATGAACACGCAGGACGGTCCTCAACGGCTGACCAAGGAGACGCTCAAGCGCATCGGCAGCTTCGCCGCTCCCCACAAGCGACTGCTGGTGCAGTTCCTGGTGCTGAGCGTCGTGTCGGCGTGCCTCGCAGTCGCCACGCCGGTGCTGGCCGGCAGAGTGGTCAACGCGATCGTCGACGGCGACTCCCGCAGCACGGTCTTCGGCATCGCGGGCCTCATCGCGCTCATCGCCGTGGCCGACGCTGCCCTGGCGATCTGGACGCGCTGGCTGTCGGCGACGATCGGTGAGGGACTGATCCTCGACCTGCGCACGACGGTGTTCGACCACGTGCAGCGCATGCCCATCGCGTTCTTCACGCGTACGCGCACGGGAGCACTCGTGAGCCGGCTCAACAGTGACGTGCTGGGGGCGCAGCGGGCGTTCAGCGGCACGCTCTCCGGCGTCGTCAGCAACCTGGTGACCCTGACGCTGACGCTGGTCGTGATGATCAGCATCTCGTGGCAGATCACCGTCGTCGCGTTGATCCTGCTGCCGGTCTTCGTCGTGCCGGCGCGCCGCATGGGCAGCCGGCTGGCCGCCCTGTCGCGTGAGGCCGCCAACCACAACGCCGTCATGAGCACTCGCATGACCGAGCGCTTCTCGGCGCCGGGTGCCACGCTCGTCAAGCTCTACGGCCGGCCCGACGAGGAGTCCGTGGAGTTCGCCGCTCGGGCCCGGCGTGTGCGGGACATCGGCATCAAGTCAGCCATGCTGCAGTCGGTCTTCGTCACCGCGCTGACGACGGTCTCAGCCCTCGCCTTGGCTGTGGTCTACGGCCTCGGCGGGTTCTATGCGCTCAAGGGCTCGCTCGACCCCGGCGCCGTCGTCGCGCTCGCACTCCTGCTGACCAGGCTGTACGCCCCGCTGACCGCGCTGGCGAGTGCCCGGGTCGAGATCATGAGCGCCGTGGTCAGCTTCGAGCGGGTCTTCGAGGTGCTCGACCTCGCTCCGCTGATCCGCGAGAAGCCCGATCCCGTTGCCGTGCCGGACGGGCCGGTCTCGGTCGAGTTCTCGCACGTGACGTTCGCCTACCCGTCCGCCGACAAGGTCTCCCTCGCCTCGCTCGAGGAGGTCGCGATGCTCGACAACCGCGGCGGCGTCGACGTCCTGCACGACGTCTCGTTCCGGGTCGAGCCCGGGCAGATGGTGGCACTCGTCGGCACGTCGGGCGCCGGCAAGTCGACGATCGCCAGCCTGATCCCGCGCCTCTACGACGTCGACAGCGGCTCGGTGCGTCTGGGCGGGGTCGACGTGCGCGATCTGTCGATGGCATCATTGCGCGCCACGCTCGGCATGGCGACCCAGGACGGTCACCTGTTCCACGAGTCCGTCCGCGCCAATCTCCTGCTGGCTCGCCCGGAGGCCACCGAAGACGAGCTGTGGGCCGCGCTTCGCGACGCCCGTCTCGACGATCTCGTGGCTTCGCTGACGGACGGTCTCGACACGATCGTCGGTGAGCGTGGCTACCGGCTCTCCGGCGGGGAGCGCCAGCGACTCACGATCGCTCGGCTGCTGCTGGCGCACCCGCGCGTCGTGATCCTCGACGAGGCGACCGCCCACCTCGACTCGACGTCTGAGTCGGCCGTCCAGGAGGCGTTGGCGGTCGCGCTCGCAGGGCGTACGTCCGTCGTGATCGCGCACCGACTGTCGACCGTACGGGCGGCGGATCGGATCCTCGTCATCGAAGACGGCCGGGTCGTCGAGCAGGGCACGCATCATGAGCTGCTGGCGCAGGGCGGGCGCTACGAGGAGCTGCATCGCACCCAGTTCGACGCGGGCGTTGCCGATCAGCCGCTTCCCGGCTAATGCCGTTATCTGATAGTCTCCCCATTCAGATACCGACGGTATCTGTATGTGAGAGGATGCCATGAACCACTTCACCGACAAGGTCGCCGTCGTGACCGGCGCCGGCTCCGGAATCGGCCGGGCGCTGGCCGTCGAGCTGGCCCACCGCGGTGCGAAGCTGGCGATCAGCGACATCGACACGCGGGGCCTCGCCGAGACCGAGGCGCTCGTCAAGCAGGCCGGGGCCGACGTCATGGCCGACCACCTCGACGTGTCGCAGCGTGAGGTCGTGCTGGCCTATGCCGATGACGTGGTCGCCCGCTTCGGGCGGGTCAACCTGGTGTTCAACAACGCCGGCATCGCCTTCACCGGCGACGTCGAGGAGATGTCGTTCAAGGACATCGATCGGGTCATGGACGTCGACTTCTGGGGTGTCGTCAACGGGACCAAGGCGTTCCTGCCGCACCTCATCGCCTCGGGCGAAGGTCACGTCGTCAACATCTCGAGCATCTTCGGCCTGTTCTCGGTGCCGACCCAGAGTGCCTACAACGCCGCGAAGTTCGCGGTGCGCGGCTTCACCGAGTCCTTGCGCCAGGAGATGGCGCTCAACCAGCGTCCGGTCAAGGTCACCTGCGTGCATCCTGGCGGCATCAAGACCAACATCGCCCGCAACGGTGAGCAGGTCGAGGGTCGCGACCACGACAAGCTCGCGAGCTCGTTCGACAAGATGGCCCACACGTCACCCGAGAAGGCGGCCGCCGTGATCCTCAAGGGGGTCGAGGGCAACAAGGCTCGCGTGCTGATCGGCGCCGACGCGTGGGTGCTCGACAAGTTCGTACGTCTGACCGGCTCCGGCTACCAGCGCGCCGTCACGGCGTTCAGCAGGCGCAACGGTCTCTAGTCACGCCACGTCTGCCGACGCCGAGGGTGGGTACCCTCCGGCAGGGCGGGCCGGTAGAAGATGTCGTCCACATAGGAGGCCGCGGTGCGCAACGACTGGTCAGGTCAAGCGTTTCCCCACCCGCCCGGACGCAAGCCCGTCGCGGGGGACGTGTTCGGCGCGGACGCGCGTGAGCCTTTGCAGAGCACGATGCGGCGCGCTGCAGGACTCGGGCCGATCTTCGAGCTGCACATCTTCGACCAGAAGTTCGTCTTCGTGGCGGGGGCGGAGCTCGCTGCCGAGCTCGCCGACGAGTCCCGCTTCGCCAAGAGTTTGTCGCCAGCCCTGATCGCACTGCGCGAGTTCGCCGGTCAAGGACTGTTCACGGCGTACAACGACGAGACCAACTGGGTGCTGGCGCACGACCTGTTGCGGCCGGCGTTCACCAAGGCCGCGATGCAGCGCTATCACCCGGTCATGCTGGCCGCGGCGAAGGAGCTCTTCGACACGTGGGACGCCGGCGAGGGCCGGGTCGACGTCTCTGCGGACATGACGAAGCTGACGATGGAGACGATCAGCCGCACGGCGTTCAGCACCGACTTCGGATCGTTCAGCCGGGCCGAGCCGCACCCGTTCATCCCGGCGATGATCGCGGCACTGCAGGCCGGTCAGCGCAAGGGAACCCTCAACGCGATGCCGGGCGCTGGGCTGATGGCCAAGCGGATCGACAGGAAGAACGCGCACCACCAGACGTACGTCGACTCCCTGGTCGACGGCATCATCGCCGAGCGCCGAAACGCGGATGTGGTCGACGACAGTGACCTGCTCGGCATCATGCTGCACACGCCACACCCCGAGACCGGAGCCCGGCTCGACGACCTCAACATCCGGCACCAGATCCTGACGTTCCTCGTCGCGGGGCACGAGACCACGTCGGGGGCGTTGTCGTTCGCGCTCTACTACCTGTCGCGGGACACTGCGGTCCTGGCCAAGGCGCAAGCAGAGGTGGACCAGGTCCTCGGACCGGACCGGGATGTGGAGCCGACGTTCGAGCAGGTCCCGAAGTTCCGCTACCTGCGCAGGGTGCTCGACGAGGGCCTGCGGCTGTGGCCCACCGCGCCGGCGTTCACCCGCAGCCCCCGCGAGACCACGGTGCTGAGCACGGGACACACCATGCGCCCCGAGGACTGGGCGATCGTCGTCCTGCCGATGGTGCACCGTGATCCGGCCGTGTGGGGCGACGATGCCGATGAGTTCGACCCCGACCGGTTCCTGCCGGAGCGGTCCCGCGGCAGGCAGCCGCACGCCTACAAGCCGTTCGGCACGGGGGAGCGGTCGTGCATCGGCCGGCAGTTCGCGCTGCATGAGGCGGTCCTGGTGCTGGCGCGGATGCTGCACCGCTACGACATCACGGGTGATCCCGGCTATGAGCTCGAGATCGCCGAGCGGCTCACGCTGATGCCGAAAGGCTTCGAGCTGAACCTCCGGCCGCGTACGCCTGCGGCGCGCGGCGAGCGGCGAGCGGTCGGATCAGGTCGAGCCGAGTGACGTGTGCCCGGCGTCGTCGATCGACCATCCCGGGTTCCAGGCGACCTCCCACGGGTGCCCGTCGGGATCGGCGAAGTAGCCGGAGTAGCCGCCCCACGGTTGCTCCTCGGCCGGCTTGAGGATCGTTCCGCCGGCCTGCGCGGCCTGGGCGAGGACCTCGTCGACCTCGTCGTGGCGGCGGGTGTTGAAGGCGATGCTGATGCCGCTGAACGTCGCGCCGGTGTCGCGCAGACGAGCGTCCTCGGCGAGGTCGGCGCGGGTCCAGAGCGCGAGCACCAACCCGTTGAGCTGGTAGAACGCGACCTCCTCCTCGGCGTTGCCCCTGGTCCAGCCGAGGCCCCCTTCGTAGAAGCGGCGCGCTCGGGCGAGGTCGGCGACCCCCAGCGTGATCAAGCTGAGTCGTTGTTCCATGCCGACCACGCTAGCGCCGGGCCCGGACGTGCGCCGGGCCCGGCAACGCGTCAGGCGAGGGTGCGGAGTGTCTCGACGATCGGCGTGGTCGGACGGCCGATCAGGGCGCTGAGGTCACCGGTCGAGAGCTCGAGGTCACCCTGCTTGATCCCGGCGTCGACTCCCACGATGAACCCGACGAGGCCGGCGTCGAGACCAGCGGACGTGAGGATGGCCGTCTGCTCGTCGGCGGAGACGTTGGCGACCTCGACGGGCTTGTCGAGAACCTCGGAAAGCGCGGCGGCGAGATCGCTCTGGGTCCAGGCGACGTCGCCGGCCAGCTCGTACACCTGCTTGACCGGGCCATCAGTCGTGAGGATGACGGCGGCGGCCTCGGCGAAGTCCTGACGCGCGGCGCTCGCGACGCGACCGTCGCCGGCGCTGGTCAGGACCGAGCCGGTGGCGGCGGCCGTCTCGATGCTCGACGCGTAGTTCTCGGTGTACCAGTTGTTGCGCAGCAGGACGTGCTCGACGTCTGTGCCGGCGAGGTACTGCTCGGTCGCGAGGTGCTCCGGTGCGACCGGAAGCGTCGAGGTGTCGACCTGCGGGGCGCTCGTGTAGACGATGCGGGCGACGTCGTTGGCGATCGCGGCGTCGATGACGTTGCGGTGCTGCTGCGCCCGCTGGCCGAACTCGTTGCCGGAGATCAGGAGCACCCGGTCGACGCCGGCGAGGGCGTCACTGGAGGGCGGTCGGGTCGTCGTAGCTCGCGATGCGTACGTCGACACCCTTGGCGGCCAGCGGCTCGGCCTTGGCGGCATCGCGGGCGATCGCGACGATCTGGTCGGGGGTCGTCCGCTGGAGCAGCGCGTCGACGACGAGCGTGCCCAGCTGTCCTGTGGCGGCGGTGACGGCAATGGTCATTGGGTGGTCCTTCCGGTTGGCGGTGCTTCCGACCGTACACTAACCAAATGAAAGTGCAAACTTAGGGTTAGTACTAACGAAGTGCTAGCATGAGGTAACAGGAGGATGCACCATGGCTCAGGATCCGAGACGACCGTTCGACGTGTTCAGTGGCGCATGCCCGTCACGCGAGGTGCTCGAGCACGTCACGAGCAGGTGGGGTTCGCTGACCCTCGCGGCGTTGAGCCCGGAGCCGGCGCGGTTCGGTGAGCTCCGACGCTGTGTCGACGGGGTGAGCGACAAGATGCTGTCGCAGACCCTCAAGGCCCTCGAGGCTGACGGCCTGGTCGAGCGGCACGTCCAGTCGACCCTGCCGCCGCATGTCGACTACCGCCTGACTCCGAACGGGGAGAAGGTCGCCGAGGCCGTGAAGTCGCTGATCCTGGCCCTGTATGGCGTGATGCCCGACGTCATGACGGCCCGCGCGCAGTCCGCCTGACCGCGGTCAGATGACGCCGGCGGCTTCGGCCGCCGCGCGATAGGCCGCCGCGAGCGACTCGGGCGTCTCATGGGCGTTGAGCCCGCTCGGATTGGGCACGACCCACAGCTGCGCGTCGCCGATCGTCTCCTCCTGGCGGCCGGCCCGCGCGACGCGGCGGCCGAAGGCGACCCGGTACGACGTGATGCCGGCGATCGCGACGACCCGCGGGCGGTGCTCGGCGACGAATGCCTCGAGGCGCGCACGTCCTGCCACGAGCTCGGCGACGTCCAGCTCGTCGGCTCGTGCCGAGGCTCGCGCGACGATGTTGGTGATCCCGATGCCGCGGGCCAGCAGCGCGGGACGGGCATCCTCCGGCGTGAGGGCGTCCTCAGGAATGATCCCGGCGAGGCGCAACGCCGGATAGAAGCGATTGCCGGGACGGGCGAAGTGCAGTCCGGTGGCGGCGCTCACGAGTCCTGGGTTGATGCCGACGAACAGCAGCCGCAGGTCGTCGCCGACCAGGTCGGGGATCGAGCGGCCGGCGTACGAGAGCAGCTCGGCGCGAGTGAACCGCATCGGGTGAACGTACCTCGGCTGGGCCTCAGCCTTCGTCGAGGTCAGGCACGATGCGTTCGCCGTCCGGCACGATGTCCGGGTCCTCGTCGTCAGGCCAGGCGTTCTCGGTCTGCGCCGCCAGGTCCCCGTCGGGCACGAAGTCCGCGGGGTCGCTCAGCTCCTCCGAGAACTCGCTCCCTGGCTCGGGTGCTTCAGGTGGGACTGTCATGGATCCTCCTGGTGTCGGTGCTTGTCGCTGCCGTACCCGCGAGCGTACGTCGATAACGCCGGGCCGCCGACGCGGTGCGCGAGCGCTTGAGGCGGCCGGGTTGAGCCATCGACCGCCGGGGTACGTCAGCGACGTACGAGGCACCCGGCCCTCGTAGCGGCGGGAAGGAGATCTCATGTCGAGCTCACGCTGGACGGCTCTGGTGTTCTTCCTGACCTTCTTGGCCATCGGGACGATCATCGTCGTGATCTCCGCCGCGCTGGCATAGGCGGGGACGGCAGGAGTCAACCTGCACAGGATCTTCACGAGTCGACCCCGATTTCCGACCAGCGGCGCTCCTACGCTGAGGACATGACCGCATCCCGCCGCATCCTCGTCGTCGAGGACGAGCCCATCATCAACGGAGCGGTCACCGATCGGCTCGTCGCCGAGGGCTACGACGTGGTGCGGGCGTGGGACGGCCCCGGTGCGGTCGAGGCGTTCACCGCGCACGACCCTGACCTGGTGCTCCTGGACGTCATGCTGCCCGGATTCGACGGGCACGAGGTGTGCCGGCGCATCCAGGCGGTCCGGCCGGTGCCGGTGCTGATGCTGACCGCGCGGGACGACGAAGCCGACATCCTGGTGGGTCTGGCGGTGGGGGCCGACGACTACCTCACCAAGCCGTTCCGCATGCGTGAGCTCGTCGCGCGGGTCGCCGCCCTGCTGCGCCGCGTCGACCGCGCTGCCGAGCTCGCCGGCCAGGGCATCGCCGACCTCGGCGACCTGCGTATCGACCCCGGCGCCCGGCGGGTGTGGATCGCCGACGAGGAGGTGCACCTGACGCCGACCGAGTTCGACCTCCTGCTGTGCCTCGCCGCCAGCCCCGGAGTCGTCCTCACCCGGGAGCACCTGCTCGCCGAGGTGTGGGGCTGGCCCGACGCCTCCGGCACTCGTACGGTCGACAGTCACGTCAAGGCCCTGCGGGCCAAGATCGGCGCCGACCGGGTGCGTACGGTCCACGGCGTCGGCTATGCCCTCGAGTCCGGGGGCGGGCGATGACGGCGCGACCCCTCGACCAGGTGCGGTCGGTCAAGGTCAAGCTGGGGCTGCTCGTGGGGGCGAGCGTCACCGTCGCCTCGGTGCTGGCCACGATCGGCTCGGGCGGAGGAGTCCCGATCTGGCTCAGCATCCCGGTCACGATCGCCCTCGCCCTGGCCGTCACCCAGCTCCTCGCTGTCGGCATGACCTCGCCGCTGCGTGAGATGACCGCGGCTGCCCGGCGCATGGCGACCGGTGACCACTCCGTACGCGTTGCGGCCACGTCGCGCGACGAGATCGGGGAGCTGGCCCGCGCGTTCAACCGGATGGCCGAGGAGCTGGCCGGGGTCGACCGGCAACGTCGGGAGCTCGTCGCCAACGTCAGCCATGAGCTGCGGACCCCGCTTGCGGCGCTGTGCGCGCTGCTGGAGAACCTCGCCGACGGTGTCGCGGATCCCGATCCTGCGACGCTTCGCGCGGCGCTGGACCAAGGGGAGCGGATGACCGCACTGGTCACCGACCTGCTCGACCTGTCGCGCGTCGACGCCGGCAAGGCGCCGCTCGACCTGCAGGGCATCGCGGTCGGGTCTCTGCTGGACGCCGCCGTGACCGAGCTCCGGATCAGCGGCCGCGACGTGACCTGTGACGTGCGGGTGAGTCCGCCCGACCTGGTGGTGCAGGGCGATCCGGCCCGGCTGCGGCAGCTCGTCGCCAACCTTCTCGACAACGCCTCACGGCACAGCCCGCCCGGCGGGACCGTGACGATTCGCGCCGACGTCTTCGGCGATCACTGGCATCTGGTGGTCGCCGACCAGGGCCCCGGAGTCGCGCCGGCGCACCGCGAGCGTGCCTTCGAGCGGTTCGGGACGCTGTCCGACGTCGACGGGGGTGGCGGAACCGGCCTCGGACTGGCGATCGCCCGCTGGGTCGTCGACCTGCACGGAGGATCGATCGGCTTCGCGAACCCCGAGCCCGGTGAGTCCGGCGCTCGCGTGTTGGCCGACCTGCCGCGCGACCCCACACTCGTACGTCCGAAGGAGACCCCGATGTCCGACTCGACCGCCTCGGCGCGGCCCACCACGCAACCGCTGCCGCCGTATCTCCCCGCGCCGCCGTCCCTGACCGACAGCACCTTTGGCGACTTCTGGCCCGATGACGGCGTGCCCGGCAACGTCCGGGTGCTGCTCGGCGCTCTGGGTGTCGGCGTGCTCGCCGGTGCGCTGCTCCCGTTCCGCGATCACGGGCTCGGCGTGTTCATCGTGCTGGTCGCGGCCGGCGGACTGCTGCTCACCGCCAGCCGCAACCGCCGGGACCCGTTCACCCTGGCGTGCGCCGCGATGTGCCTGGCGCTCGCGGTGGTCGTGCTCGTCAGGGACGCCGAGTGGATCGTCGCGCTGTGCTTGTTGACCGGTGCCGGTCTGTGCGCCATCGGGTTGGCTCGCGGGCGCAACGTCATGTCGTTCGTCCTGACAGGGCTGGCCTGGCCTCTCGCCGGCCTGCGCGGCATGCCGTGGCTCGGGCGAACGCTGCGGCACATCACCGGCAGGGGCGGCGGCGCGGCTCTCGTACGCACGATGGTCATCTCGGTCGTCGGCGTCACGGTGTTCGCGCTGCTGTTCGCCTCGGCCGACGCGCTGTTCGCCGAGTGGGTGGGCGCGATCGTCCCCGACATCGGATCGGCCGACTTCGCTCTGCGGGTCTTCGTCGCGGTGTTCGTCGGCGGCATCGTGCTGGCCGGTGCGTACCTCGCGCTCAACCCGCCTCAGGTCAATCGCGCTGAGCGCCCCGCCCGTCCGGTCGCGCACCGGTTCGAGTGGCTCGCGCCCGTCCTGGTGGTCGACGCGGTGTTCACGGTGTTCCTGGTCGCACAGGCCGCGGTGATCTTCGGTGGTCATGACTACCTCCGGCGGACGACCGGGCTGACATATGCCGAGTACGTCCACCAGGGGTTCGGCCAGCTCACCGTGGCGACCGCACTGACGCTGCTGGTCGTATGGGCGGCGTCGCGCAAGGCGCCTCGCGAGACGTCGTCGGACCGGGCCTGGATCCGGGGGTCACTCGGTGTGCTCTGCGGACTGACGCTGGTCGTCGTCGCCTCGGCGCTCTACCGGATGCACGTCTACCAGGATGCCTACGGCTTCACCCGGCTGCGGCTGCTGGTCGACGTGTTCGAGGGTTGGCTGGGCGTGCTGGTGCTGGCGACGCTGGTCGGCGGTGTCGCCCTCCGGGCGGTGTGGCTGCCGCGGTTCGCGCTGTTCAGCGGCGCGGCGCTGCTGCTCGGTCTGGCCGCGATCAATCCCGACGCCTGGATCGCCCAGCACAACATCGACCGCTTCGAGACGTCGGGCAAGGTCGACTGGTCATACCTCCAGACTCTTTCCGACGACGCGGTCCCGGTGCTCTCGACGCTGCCGTCGAACCTCGTCGAGTGCGCGATGTCACCCAAGGCCCGGACGCACGACGACTGGCTGGAGTGGAACCTGGGCCGTTCACGGGCGCGTTCGACGATCGAGGCGAACGGGGACGACTGGCAGCCGAGTCCTGACTGCCCAGGACAGACCGTTCGCTGAGCCCCGCCGCTGGGCCGTCGCCCGCCATTCTGCGTACGCGAAAAGGTCGCCGGTTTTCCTGACGGGTGCCGAATTCACTGCTTTCATGGGGTGTAGGGAGCGTGGGTCGCACCTTGGCCCGCAATCGTTCGGGGCGACCATGCAGGGGACGCTATGCACCTCGGACGCGATCCCGCCCATCCCTTTCACCCGCAGCGACTGTTCGGCCTGCGCTTCGAGAGGCGCGAGACCGAACGGGCCTACCGGCGATGGCGTGCCGAGACGGTCACGCCGTTCGCCCGGATCGGCTACATCGGGTCGGCGCCGAGCTGGATCCTGCTGCTGATCGCGATGATCGTCCTGGATCCGGGCGCCGCGCAGGAGGCAGCAGTCTGGGTCGTGCTGTGGATCGTCCTACTGGTGGTGCTCACCGCCCTCACCATCCCGCCGAGGCTGCGCCCCACGGTGATGCCGTTTGCGGCAGCGGCCAACTGCCTGGCCGGATTCCTGGTCGTCTGGTTGACCTCTGCTGTCGCTCTCACCGGAGAGGTGAGCCAGACCCGGGCCGGGGTCATGACTGCCGGCATGATCGTCGTGATGTTCTTCGGCTTCGCGGTCTTTCGCATCTCGCCGGGTGTGGCCATGGCCGCGATCACCCCGTACGCC
Organism: uncultured Actinomycetota bacterium; assembly: GCA_963790145.1. GTDB lineage: Bacteria > Actinomycetota > Actinomycetes > Propionibacteriales > Nocardioidaceae > Aeromicrobium. The sequence goes on from CAWBNN010000003.1 coordinate 258,019, forward strand.
GCCTTCGGCTCCTATCAGCTGCTCCAGGGATACAACCGGCAGGAGCTCAACGGCGTGGAGGCCGCTTCGTTGGCGGCCGCGCAATGGATCGCCTATCTGGGCTGTCTCTTGGTCTGCATCGTCATCGAGATCGTCGAGCGGCGGGCATTCTGCAAGGACCAGATCATCGAGGCCCAGCAGAAGGAGCTGCGCCACAGCCGAGAGACCATCCGGCGCTATGTGCCCCGCGCCGTGTTCGAGCACATCGTCAACGGCGACACCGTCGGCATCGATGTGCCCACTCGCCGGCGGGTCACCGTGCTGTTCGCGGACCTGGTCGGGTTCACCGACCTCGCGGACCGCGTCGAGGCCGAGATCCTGACGCAGGTGGTCAATGACTACATGACCACGATGAGTCAGCTCGTGGACGAGCACGGCGGGCTCGTCAACGAGTTCGCGGGGGACGGGCTGATGGCGCTGTTCGGGGCGCCCGACGAGATGGAGGTCGAGGAGCAGGCGGTGAGCGCGGTGCGGGCGGCTCAGGCGATGCAGGATCGGTTCCCGTCACTCAACACCCAGTGGAACCGACTCGGTGTGATCGCGCCGATGCGGATGCGGATCGGCATCGACACCGGCGTCCTGAGCGTCGGCAGCTTCGGGTCAGAAGGGCGGATGACGTACACCGCGATCGGACTGCACACCAACATCGCAGCCCGCATCCAGGCGCAGTGCGAGCCCGGCCGGATCCTGCTGAGCGACTACAGCTGGCACCTGATCAAGGACCGGATCTCCTGCGAGCCGTGCGGCGAGGTGCAGTGCAAGGGCGTGCACTTTCCGGTGCCGGTCTACTCCCCGTCAGGGGCGAGCGTCTGAGTCCGGAGGACGGTCACCTGAACGGCGCCGGTGACTTGGCGTCCAACCCAGGGACGCGAATGGACGCCAAGTCACCGCCCCCGCCGCAGTGTCAGGCGTACGAGACGCCTGTCGCGTGCAGCGGGCAGTAGCCGAAGGGGTTCTTGACGAGGTACTGCTGGTGGTAGTCCTCGGCGTAGTAGTACGTCTTGAGCGGCAGGATCGACGTGGTGATCTCGCCATAGCCGGCCTCGGTCATGCGCAGCTGGTAGGCCTCACGGGACGCCTCGGCCTCGGCCTGCTGCTCGGACGTGGTCGTCAGGATGACCGAGCGGTACTGCGTGCCGCGGTCGTTGCCCTGGCGCATGCCCTGCGTCGGGTCGTGGTTCTCCCAGAAGACCTTGAGCAGGTCGGCGTACGTCACCTTGGCCGGGTCGAAGATCACCCGGACCACCTCGGCATGCCCCGTGCGACCCGTGCAGACCTCTTCGTACGTGGGGTTGGCCGTGACGCCGCCGGCATACCCGACAGAGGTCGACCACACGCCAGGAACCTCCCAGAACGTCTTCTCCTCGCCCCAGAAACAGCCCAGTCCGAAGACGGCGACACCAAACCCTTCGGGGGCCTGGGTCTCGACCGGGTTGCCGAGGGTCAGGTGGGTGCCGCCCACCTGGTAGGGCCGGCCCTCACGGCCGGGAAGGGCGCTGTCGGAGCCGGGGAGCTCGGTCTTGCTGCGGTTGAAAATCATCTGGTTTCCACCTCTCATGATCGGCCGGGTCTCGTCACGACCGATGCACCCCATACAACCCCACATGTGGCCCGGATGTTCCGCGGAGATGGCCTAGGCTCCTGCGCATGAGGTTTGGGTCGTGAGGGAGCGCTACCAGGTGCCGATCGGCATGGAGATCGCGACACAGTGGGCCTGGCGCATCCTGGTGATCGCGTCGGCGGTGCTGCTCGGGGTGTTCTTCCTGCGCTACTTCTCCGAGATCACCGTGCCGATCGCGATCGCGGTGCTCGTCACGGCTTTGACGGTCAACGCTGTCGACTGGCTCGAGGCGCGCCGAATCCCTCGCCTCGCCGCCACCTTCATCGTCGTGATCACCGGGCTCGTCGCGTTCTTCGGCATGCTGACTCTGGTCGGCCAGCAGCTCGCAACCCAGGCGAACGACCTGCGTACGAGCGTCGTCGACGGGATCTCCAAGATCCAGGACTGGGCCAAGACCGGCCCGCTCAAGCTCAGCGACGCCCAGATCCAGACCTGGATCGACAACGCCAAGGAGTCGATCCAGACGAGCGACACCTCGTTGATCACCCGCGTCGGTGAGGTCGGCAACACGCTGACCCACCTCCTTGCGGGATTCTTCATCGCGCTGTTCTCGACGTTCTTCTTCCTCTACGAGGGCAACCGCATCTGGAGCTGGGTCGTCGCGCTGTTCCCGCGTGCCTCCCGTGAGCGGGTCAACTCGTCGGGTCACACGGCGTGGGCGTCGCTGACGGCGTTCGTACGCGCGACAGTGATCGTCGCGCTGACCGATGCGCTGGGCATCGCGTTCGGCGCCTGGGTGCTGGGCGTGCCGCTGACATTCGCGATCGGCGTCCTGGTGTTCCTCGGCGCATTCATCCCGATCATCGGTGCACTGCTGTCGGGCATGGTCGCGGTGCTGGTGGCGCTCGTCGCCCAGGGCCCGTGGACCGCGCTCTTCATGCTGCTCGTCGTGATCGCGATCCAGCAGATCGAGTCGCACGTGCTGCAGCCGTTCCTCATGGGCCGGCTGGTGGCGGTGCACCCGCTGGCGATCATCTTCGCGATCACAGCCGGTGTCGTCGTCGCCGGTGTGGTGGGGGCGCTCATCGCGGTGCCGCTCGCTGCCTGTCTCAACGGGGTCGTCCGGCACCTCGCCACGGTCGCCGAGGAGTTCGAGGACGAGCCGCCCGACGACGGGATGCAGCCCCTGCCGGGACTGGCATGACCGACGTCCACGCGGTGTGCCTCGCGCTGCCGGGCGCGATGCTGACCTTCCCGTTCGGTGAGGAGACCGCGGTCTTCAAGGTGGGCGGCAAGGTCTTCGCCATCACCGCTGCCGAGTCCCCGACCCACGTCACGCTCAAGGCCGAGCCCGAGGAGGTGACTGGCCTCGTCGAGACGTACGACTCGATCACCCGCGGCTATCACATGAACAAGAAGCACTGGATCACCGTTCAGGTCGACGGCTCTCTACCCGACGGCCTGGTCGCGGAGCTCGTCGAGGACTCGTACGACCTGGTGGTCGACAACCTCCCGGCCCGCGACCGGCCCTAGACCTCCGCTGCCTCGGTCGGCACCGGGGTGTCGCGCGTGCGCAGCGGGATCTCCTTGATGAACAGCGAGATCACGAACGCGATCGCGACGATCGGCAGCGCGGCGAGGAACACGTCATGCAGCGAGTCGGCGAAGGCCTCGATGACCTTGGTCTGCAGGGGCTCGGGCAGGGCGTGGATCGCCGAGGCGTCATTGGTGTTGATCGTGGGTGCGCCGGAGCCGCCGCCGACGGTGGCGGCGAGGTGATGCGTCAGTCGGGTGTTGAGCACCGCACCGAAGATCGCGGCGCCGAACGCACCGCCGAGCGTTCGGAAGAACGTGATCGTCGAGGTCGCGATGCCCATGTGCCGCGGATCGACCGAGTTCTGAACGATGACGGTCAGCAGCTGCATCGTGAGGCCGAGGCCGGCGCCGAGGATGAACATGCCAATGCCGACACGCCAGTAGGAGCTCTCTGCGTCGGCCGTCGACAGCACCAGCAACGCTGCGGCGACCACCACCGTGCTCGCGATCGGCAAGGGGCGATAGCGACCGGTCTTGGTGACCCAGTTGCCCGACGGGATCGAGGTGCAGAACAGGCCGGTGACCATGGGCAGCATGCCGAGGCCGGACTTGGTCGGGGACATGCCCATGACGATCTGGAGGTAGAGCGGCACGAAGATGATGGCGCCGAACATCGACATGCCCATCACGATCGACATCGCATTGGTGGTGCGGAAGATCGAGCCTCGGAACAGCTCCATGGGAATGATCGGCTCCTTGGCGCGCAGCTCGACCACGATGAACACGGCGGTGAGGACGAGCGCACCCGCGAGCAGGCTCAGGCCGAGGCGCGAGCTCCAGCCGTGATCCGGGCCGGCCCACGAGACATACAGCAGCATCGAGGAGACGCCGGCGACCAGGACTCCGGCCCCCAGCCAGTCGATGACGTGCTCGCGGCGGGTGTGCGGCAGCTTGAGGGCATACGACGTGACGACCAGCGCGACGCCGCCGATCGGCACGTTGAGCCAGAAGATCCACTCCCAGCCCGGACCATCCGCGAGCCACCCACCAAGCAGGGGGCCGGCGACGCTGGAGGTGCCGAAGACCGCGCCCATGTAGCCCATGTAGCGCCCACGTTCGCGCGGCGGGATGACATCGCCGATCGTGGCGAACGCGAGTGCCATCAGGCCGCCGCCACCGATGCCCTGGAGGGCGCGGAACGCGATGAGCTCCTCGATGTTGCGCGAGAAGCCGCACAACAGGGAGCCGACGAGGAATGTGACGATCGCGATCTGGAAGATCATGCGCCGGCCGTAGAGGTCGGAGATCTTGCCCCACAGCGGGGTGGATGCGGTCGAGGCGAGCAGGTACGCCGTGACGACCCAGCTCAGCTTGTCGAGACCGTTGAGGTCGGACGTGATGCGGGGGAGGGCGGTGCCGACGATGCTCTGGTCGAGTGCGGCGAGGAACATGCCGGTCATCAGGCCGCCGAGGATCACCAGGATCTGGCGGTGCGAGAGGTAGGTGGGGGCGGCGGTGGCCGGAGTGGTGTCGGTCATGAGGTGGCTCCGAGAGAGGCGGTGAGGCGGGTCAGGTCGTGGCGCAGGCGGTCGCGTTCGGTGTCGTCCCATTCCGCGAGGGCTGCGGTGATGAAGGCGCGGCGTTGGTCGAAGGACTTCTTGAGGCTCGTGGCTCCCGCGGGCGAGAGCGCGATGATCTGGGCGCGGCCGTCGACGGGGTCGGGCTCGCGGGCGATGTAGCCGCGCTCGCCCAGTTGTTGGACGTGGCGGCTGACGGTCGAGGCGTCGAGCTGCATCGCCTCGGCGATGTCCCCCATCCGCATCGCGCCGTGACACTTCAGCGTGTAGAGAAGCGCAGCCTGCGAGGGGTCGACCGTGTCCTCGTCGCTGCGCATGCGAAACCGCCGGCCGAGAGCCAGCATCAGGTGCATCAATGCGTCCTCGGCCGCGGTGGCGGTTTCCGTGGGCTGTGCTTGCATGCTGCAACCATATAACAGGTTGTGTGTTGCAACCAAATGGCTCAGTGTGAGGGGAACGTACGGACAAGCTCGGCTGGTACGCGGGCAGTGATCCGGTCGGCGAGGTCCTTTCGCCGCACCCAATCATCCGGATCGACCGTGGCGCTCCGGCCCCGTGAATCGACCACAGTGAGGCATCCGCACTCTCGTTTGCCCAGCACCGCGATGTCGTCGAACCGGATGCTGCCGGTCACGCCCTTCGCCTGTGTCTTGAGCGAGTCCTCGGTGATGATCGCCCACTGTCCCGGACACGTCGCCTCGCCGGCGCGCCCTCCAGACCGTGCCCTTGCGGGCGCGGCGGTGTCGCGGCTCAGCGGTGTCGGTCTGCCAGGCGTCGAATGCGTCAACCGGAAGGCCCGACGACTCAAGCCACTTCTCGTCGAGCTCAGCGTCGTCGTCGAAGGCGACGATCAGGCTCGGCAGTGCCTCGTTGAGCATGCGCGCGAGGGTGGCGGGTTCGAGCTGCTGTGCGCTGTCCAGCAGGAATTCCGGCGAAGGTGGCATCCGACCCGTGACGTGTCCAGTGGCCAGTGCGTCGACGTAGTCCGCGATGGTCGCGTTGACCCAGGCCAAGGATGTGACGATCTCCGATCGAGCGTGGTCGATGGCGTGGTCGCTGAATCCACCTGTGCTGACGCGTCGTACCAGCGCGACGGACTCCTCGACCGTCGTGACGATCTGGTCCGGCAACGGATCAAGGACGATGTCAAGCTGAATCGTCTGCTCATCGACCCGAGTGAAGAAGACGTCGATGGAGTAGATGAGGCCAAGCTGGTGTCTCAGGCGGTGCCGAAGGTCGAACTCGATGGCGTCGCCCAGCAGATGAGCCGCTTCGAAAGGAACGAGCAGCGAGAGCGCCACGCCTTGCTTGGCGGACTCCACCAGGCAGGGCGTCTGGCCCATCTGGGCAGGTTCACGGTGCTGAGGTGCCGGGCCGGGCAGGAGCGACAGGTCCAAGCCCGCCGGCGGCGGGCCGGTGAAGGAGAGCGCGGCATTCTCGGCGGTCAGCCACGTCTGGCTCCAGTCACCGAGTTCGGCCGCCGTGATGGCCGAGATCGTTGGGTCGTTGGCGTTCGCATTCCCCAGGCCGCCGATTCCGTAGCGATAGGTCAGGAGCCCGGCGTCCGGCTCTTCGTACGTCCATGGGTGCTCGGCATGGTGCACGGCCTTCTCGCGAGCCAGGTCCTCCTCGGTGACCTTGCCGGACGCCGTCAGTCCACGGGTGATGCCATTGAGGAATGCAGCGACCTGGTCCGGTTGACCCGTCGCGTAGAACGCGAGTGTCTGATCGTCGACGACACCGCCGTGTCGGATCACCAATGGTTCCAGGGGTCGAAATGCCAGGTGTTCCATGAGGTGCGTGATCCCCATCAGCGGCGCAGGCTCGTCGCGCGATCCCACCCCGAATATCAGTGTTCCGGTCAACGGGCCGGGCAGGTCGGCCCAGAAGACCGGAACTCCCTGATGTGTGGACCGGTGAACCTGAGGAAACATGGCGGAGATTCTGGCACAGCCACGACGTCCTGGAGGCCGATGGGGCGTCACCGGCCTTGACGGTAGCGCCGATGCAGCTCGTGGACCTCTTCGTCGAGCCCCGGCACCGGTCCCTCGACGAGGACGCCGGGTGCGACGTCCTGGATCGGGATGGCGCGTACGGGCGAGGGACCGACGCCGAGATCGCTGAGCCAGGCGCTGGTCTGGGCCGACGAGCTCGCGTAAACGATGCGCCCCAGGCCGACCCAGCCGTGCGCAGCAGCGCACATGGGGCAGTGCTCGCCGGAGGTGTAGACGGTCGCCGCTGCACGCGCCGCCGCGTCGAGGTTCGCGGCCGCCCAGCGGGCGAGCGCGAACTCGGGGTGGCGGGTCTGGTCGCCCTCGGACGTCTCGCGGTTGCGGTCCTCGGCGAGCGCGGCACCGTCGCCGCCGACGAGCACCGAGCCGAACGGCTCGTCACCGGCGTCGATGGCTTCGGCTGCCAGCTCGAGGCAGCGCCGCAGGTGTCGCAGGTCGTCGTCGGTCACCATGGGCACGAACGTACCTTCGGCCCAGCACAACCACTACGTTGGTGAGGTGGATCTGAATGATGTGAGGGCCGCCCGCCAGCTACTCGAAGGGGTCACTGAGGTGACGCCCATGGCGCACTCGCGCTGGCTCAGCTCGAAGACCTCGACGCAGATCTATCTCAAGGCGGAGAACCTCCAGCGCGCGGGCTCGTTCAAGATCCGTGGTGCGTACGTCCGCATCTCGCGACTGAGCGAGGAGGAGCGTTCGCGCGGCGTCGTCGCGGCGAGCGCAGGCAATCACGCGCAGGGTGTCGCGCTGGCGGCCCGGCTGCTCGGGATCAAGGCGACGATCTTCATGCCCGTGGGCGCCGCGCTGCCCAAGGTCGCCGCGACCGAGGGCTACGGCGCCGACATCCATTTCCACGGCACCGGCGTGACCGAAGCGCTCGTGGCCGCTCGGGAGTTCGCCGAGCGTACGGGCGCCGTGCTGATCCACCCGTTCGACCACGAGGACATCATCGCGGGGCAAGGCACCGTCGGCCTCGAGATCCTCGAGCAGCGGCCTGACGTCAAGACGATCATCGTCCCGCTGGGGGGCGGTGGTCTCGCCGCAGGCATCGCGCTGCTGCGCACGGAGCGTCCTGACCTGCGAGTCGTCGGGGTGCAGGCCAAGGATGCGGCGGCCTACCCGGCGTCGCTCGCGGCCGGCAAGCCGGTGACCTCGCCGATGGGCATCACGATGGCCGATGGCATCTCGGTCGCGATGCCGGGCGACATCCCGTACGAGATCCTCGAGTCGTTGTGCGACGAGGTGCTCACGGTGAGCGAGGAGTCGATGAGCAGTGCGCTGATCGCTCTGCTCGAGCGTGCCAAGCTCCTCGTCGAGCCGGCCGGGGCTGCGGCGGTGGCGGCGCTCCTGGAGCAGCCCCATGCGTTCGAGGGGCCGGTCGTCGCGGTGCTCTCGGGCGGCAACATCGATGCGCTGGTGCTGCTCGACGTGATCCGGCACGGCTTGGCCGCGGCGGGCCGATTCTTGCTGTTCCGAGCGCGCATCCCCGATCGTCCCGGCGAGCTCATGCGGCTGCTGACGGACCTCGCCGAGATGCAGGTCAACGTGCTCAACGTCAACCACGACCGCGCCTCGGAAACGCTCGGCGTCGGTCAGGTCGACGTCGACATCCAGATCGCGACGCGCGGCCCGCAGCATCGAGAGGAAGTGCGGGCGCGCCTCGTCGACCTCGGCTACGAGCTGGTCTGACGCCGTCACCTCTGCGGGAGCGGTGAGCTGGCGTCCACTCCGGTGCGTGGGCGGTGAGTCAGCGTCCACTTTCAGGTCAAAGTGGACGCCAAGTCACCGCTCGCTGATGCGGGTGGACGCCAAGTCACCGCTCGGAGGGGCGGGCCCTTGCACGGGACGGGTCAGAACGGCTTGGCGTCGACGACCTCGACGGTGAGGTTCTTGCCGTTGGGCGCCTCGTAGGTCGCCTCGTCGCCCTTGCGCTTGCCGAGGATCGCGGCACCGAGCGGCGAGGTCGGCGAGTAGACGTCGATGTCGACGCTGGAGTCCATGCTGAGCAGCTCACGCGATCCCAGCAGGAACTGCTCGGTGTCGGTGTCGCCCTTGAAGCGGATCGTGACGATCATTCCGGCCTCGACCAGGCCGTCGTCGGCCGGCTTGTCGCCGACCTCGGCGCGCCGCAGCATGTCCTCGAGCTGACGGATGCGGGCCTCGGTCTTGCCCTGCTCCTCGCGCGCGGCGTGATAGCCGCCGTTCTCCTTGAGGTCGCCCTCATCGCGGGCGGCGGCGATCTTGGCCGTGATGTCGGCGCGCACGTCGCCCTTGAGGTGCTCCAGCTCCTGCTGCAGACGCGCGTACGCCTCCTGGGTCACCCAGATGGTGTCGGTCTCTGTCGGCTGAGTCATTGAGCGCTCCTTTACGTGCTGCACCCCAGGCGTACGCCCGGGGTGAACCTCCAACGTTAGCACTCAACCCCGAGGTTCACACGTCCTCAGCACACCTGTGACGGCCTTTCGCTCGGTCTGGACATCGATCGAGATGCGAGTCTTTTCGTCCTTGGATGCCGGCACGTCGACGGTCTTCTCGCCGACGATCGAGTGGTCGGCGGCCTGCGCGTAGACCGTGCACCGTACGTCGAGGGGATCGGGCCGGATCACATCGACCGTGAGGGTCACGAGATGGTCACTCTTGACGTCATACCCCCAGAGCCGGCCCTTGACGGGCTCGTCCTGGAACCCGACCCAGGCTGCGAAGGAGATGCCGATCGCGATGCCGACCGCCGCGACGGCCGGCCAGAACCAGCGCGGTCGGTTGCGGGTCCCGTAGCGGGAGCTGAGGTCGGTCACGCCCGCCATTGTCTCAGGCGCCGAACATCTGCTTCCGTACGGCCTTGTCGAACGTCCGGAACGGCAGCAGGCTCGACGCGGTCGCGATCATCTTGGCCTCGGTGCCGACGAGGTACTCGGCCTTGGCACGGCGTGCGAACACCGCGTGGTGCGCCGCCTCGGCGACCTTCGACGCCGGGATGCCGCCGTGCCGCGCGTCCTTGGAGATCGTCCGCATCGCCTCGAACGCCGAACCGTAGTAGTCGAACGCCTTGGGTGGAAGCTTGGCCGCGATGACGTCGATGTCGTCGCCGGCCTTGTCCCAGATCGGGGTCGAGACGGTCCCGGGCGCCAGCACCGAGACGCCGATGCCCCACGGCTTGAGCTCGCGGCGCAGCGACTCGGCCATGCCGTTGAGGGCGTGCTTGGAGGCTGCGTAGGGGCCGACGAGCGGTGGACCGATGCGTCCGCTGATCGAGCTGGTGAACACGATGCGTCCTTTGCCGTGCTGCCTCAGCAGCGGCAGGAACGCCTGGGTCACGGCGAGCTGGCCGATGACATTGACCTCGAGCTGGCGACGCAGGTCATCGAGGTCGAGGAACTCCAACGGGCCGCCGACGGCGATGCCGGCGTTGTTGACGATTCCCCGCAGCTTGGTGGTGTCGCCCAGCGTCCCGGCGACCAGGTCTGCCGCATCGTCCACCTCCTGCGCCGACGTGATGTCGAGGCGTACGGGCGTCACGAGGGGGTGCTCGTCGACCGTGGCCAGGTCGCGTACGCCGGCGAACACACGGATGCCGTTCGCCGCGAAGGTGTCGACCATCGCCTTGCCGATCCCGGTGGACGCTCCGGTGACGATCACTGCATCGGGAGTTGTCATACCGAGAGTATTGCCGACGGAACAACCCAGGCGTCGCGTCGCGTTGGAGACAGTGCGAGGATTTTGCTTGAGCCTTCGAAGGAGACCCGTGGCCGACCAACTGCGCCTGATGCACGTTCACGCCCACCCCGACGACGAGTCGAGCAAGGGCGCCGCATCCACCGCAAAGTATGTCGCCGAGGGCGTTGACGTCCACATCGCCACGTGCACGGGCGGCGAGCGCGGCTCGATCCTCAATCCCGGCTTCGAGCACCCCGGCATCCTCGAGAACCCTGAGCTGATCTCGGAGATCCGCCGCGAGGAGATGGATCGAGCGCGCGAGATCCTCGGCGTCAAGCAGGACTGGCTCGGCTTCGTCGACTCCGGCTGGCCAGAGGGGGATCCCAAGCCGCCTCTGCCCGAGGGTTGCTTCGCCCTCGTGCCGATCGAGGAGGCCGCCGAACCGCTCGTGCGCCTGATCCGCTCATTCAGGCCGCACGTCCTCACGACGTACGACGAGAACGGCGGCTACCCGCACCCCGACCACATCAAGTGCCACGAGATCAGCGTGTACGCGTACGAGGCGGCGGCCGACCCGGAGCGCTACCCCGACGCGGGCGAGCCGTGGCAGGTGTCCAAGCTCTACTACCACCTGAGCTGGAGCTATGCCCGTATGAAGGCGATCGACGACGAGATGAAGAAGCACGGGCTCGAGAACCCGTTCGCCGATCGGCTCGAGTCGTGGGAGCGCAAGCCTGAGGACGAGGCACGGCTGACGACTCGGGTCGAGTGCGCCGGCTACTTCGGCGTCCGTGACGCAGCCCTGCTGGCGCACGCGACGCAGATCGACCCCAACGGGTTCTGGTTCGCGATCCCGCACCAGGTGCAGGAAGAGGCGTGGCCGACCGAGGACTATCAGCTCGTCGACTCCAAGGTGGAGACCAGCCTCCCCGAGACGGACTTGTTCGCCGGTCTGCGTTAAGTCGTCAACGTGAACTCATAGGCCTTGCTGTCGCGGTAGGCGAACAGGTAGGTCGTCGCGCCGGTGCCCTCGATGTCGCCGGTGTACTGGAAGGTGACCTTCGCGGTCGTGACACCGCGGCTCGGGTAGTAGGTGCCGTTCTTGGTCTCACCCTCCCCGTCGACGTCCTCGATGACGGACTCGTCCCAGCCGGTCGGCATGAATCGTCCTGTCGTGCTGCTCATGTGCCCACTGTCCTCCCAATGATGCGTCGCGGCACACTGGCGCCCCACGATGTGGCGGGAGATCCACCACGCATCAGTGCCGCGAGGTGGATCACCCGCCAATCTCGGCGGATCTGGGGGAACTAGTCTGGAGACATGAACGTGTACGCGATCGCCTCCCTCGTCACGGCCGAACCGGCCTTCACCAACGAGGACGTCAAGCCCGGCTGGGTCGCGCTCGGCATCGTCGTGGCTCTGTGCGTCGCAACGTTCTTCTTGTCCCGCTCGTTCCTCAAGCACTCCAAGAAGGCCCAGCAGCCCTGGGACGACGAGGACCGTTAGCCCCGACAGTCGCGGGTCGACCGGCTCGAGCCTGTGTCAGGCGAGGAGCGAGGCATGGGCGAAAGGCACGAGCCCGGCGGCGCGCCTAGGCTGGCGGTATGCCGAATCGCCTCGCGCAGGCCACGAGTCCCTACCTGCAGCAGCACGCCGACAACCCGGTCGACTGGTGGGAGTGGAGCGACGAGGCGCTGGCCGTCGCGCAGGAGCTGGACCGGCCGATCCTGTTGAGCGTCGGCTACGCCGCTTGCCACTGGTGCCACGTCATGGCGCACGAGTCGTTCGAGGACCCGGCGACGGCGGCGTACATGAACGACCACTACGTCAACATCAAGGTGGACCGCGAGGAACGCCCTGACATCGACGCGGTCTACATGAAGGCGACGACCGCGATGACGGGGCAGGGTGGCTGGCCGATGACCTGCGTCCTGACCCCGACGGGCGAGCCGTTCTTCGCCGGGACGTACTTCCCGCCAGAGCCGCGGCAGGGCGCACCGGCGTTCACCCAGGTGCTGCAGGCGCTGGCAGAGGCGTGGCGCGATCGCCGTGACGAGGTGCTGAAGGTCAGCAACGACGTGCTGGCCCACCTGCAGCAGAACACCGACACGGTCGGCAACGCCCTTGGGCCCAAAGAGCTCGACTCCGCCGTCGACGAGCTCGCCAAGCAGTACGACGCCGAGGCCGGGGGATTCGGCGCGAGCCCGAAGTTCCCGCCGTCGATGGTGCTGGAGTTCCTGCTGCGCAATGCCGCGCGTACGGACTCGGCGCAGGCGCTCGGCATGGTGGCGTCGACGTGCCAGGCGATGGCGCGCGGCGGAATGTATGACCAGCTGTCCGGGGGGTTCGCGCGCTACAGCGTCGACCGGTTCTGGCGGGTGCCGCACTTCGAGAAGATGCTCTACGACAACGCGCTGCTGCTGCGCGTCTACCTGCACTGGTGGCGGCAGACCGGCTCCGAGCTCGGTGAGCGCATCGCCCGGGAGACCGCTCGGTTCCTCCTCGACGAGCTGCGTACGCCCGAGGGCGGCTTCGCGTCGGCGCTCGACGCCGACAGCGACGGTCACGAGGGCACGTACTACGTCTGGAACGCCAACCAGCTGATGCGCCTGCTCGGCGTCGACGACGGGGCATGGGCGGCGCAGCTGCTCGGAGTCACGGGTCCGGGCACGTTCGAGCGCGGCTACTCGACGCTCCAGCTGCGCGTGGACCCCGACGATCCGAAACGTTGGGACGACGTACGCGCCAAGCTCCTGCAGGCGCGAGCCGAGCGCACCCGGCCCGCCCGCGACGACAAGGTCGTCGCTTCCTGGAACGGGCTGGCGATCACGGCCCTGGCCGAGGCCGCAGTGCTGCTCGACGAGCCGGACTTCGCCGAGGCTGCCGTGTCGGCGGCGCAGCTGCTCGTCGACGTGCACCTCGGAGAGCGGTTCGCGCGCACCTCACGCGACGGCGTTGCCGGCGCCAACTCGGCGGTGCTGGAGGATCACGGCGCGGTGGCCGAGGCATTCATCGCGGTCCTCGGCATCACCGGCGACGCGGTGTGGCTCGATCGGGCCCGGCTGCTCCTGGACCGGATCGTCGACCACTTCCCGGATCCCGATGGCGGATTCTTCGACACCGCCGACGACGCCGAGACCCTCGTCGTACGTCCCAAGGATGCGTCGGACAACGCGTACCCGTCAGGCACCTCGGTTGCCGTCGCGGCGCTGCTGTCGTTCGCCGCGATCACGGGCGAGCACAGCTATCGTGCGGCCGCCGAGTCCGGCATCGCGTCGGCCGCCAACATCGCGACGCAGGTGCCGCGGTTCGCCGGCTGGACGCTCGCCGCAGCCGAGGCCGTGCTGGCCGGGCCGTTGGAGATCGCCGTGGTCGGTTCGCGCGAGGAGCGTACGGAGCTGCACCGCGCCGCACTCGGCATGGCCTCGCCAGGTGCCGTCGTGATCGCCGGTGACGTCGGCCTCGACATCCCGCTGTTCGAGCAGCGCGACCTGGTCGACGGCCACCCTGCGGCGTACGTCTGCGAGGGCTTCGTCTGCCGTCAGCCGGTGACCGACCCGGCTCTTGTGGGGCGCTCGGGCGGTTAGTGCTTCTGGTACGCCAGCAAGCTGACGCCGATGTAGTGCACGATGAACGCCGCGATCGTGAAGGCGTGGAAGATCTCGTGGAAGCCGAAGTACTTCGGTGACGGGTCGGGCCACTTGAAGCCGTAGACGACCGCGCCGAGTGAGTAGAGCGCGCCGCCGGTGATCAGCAGCACCAGCACCGCGGTGGAGGCGTTGTCGACGAACTCGGGGAAGTAGAGCACCGCCGCCCAGCCGAGCAGCAGGTAGAGCGGCACGTAGAGCCAGCGCGGGGCACCGATCCAGAAGATCTTGAAGACGACGCCGAGCAGGGCGCCGCCCCATACGAGGGAGAGCATGATCACGGCGTGCTCAGTCGACAGCAGGAGCAGCGAGAACGGCGTGTAGGAGCCGGCGATCAGCAGGAAGATGTTGGCGTGGTCGAAGCGCTTCCAGAAGCCCTTGACCCGGTCGTTCCAGGTGCCGCGGTGATAGACCGCGCTGACCCCGAACAGCATCAGCGAGCTGACCATGAACACCGCGACACCGACCCGCACCAGGATGTCCTCGGAGATCACGAGCATCACGATGAACGCGAAGAACGCCAACGGGAGCGTGACGGCGTGCAGCCACCCGCGAAGCTTGGGCTTGATCTCGTCGACAGTCTCGCGGATCCGGTCCGTGGCCTCGTGCATCATGCCCTCGGGCTCACGGTCGGTCATGCGCTCAGCGTAGTCCGTACGCGGGTACTACTCTGGCCCGCATGGGAGTGAGCGATCTCGCGTACGGCGTGTATGAGAGGCGTCTCGTCAAACGCCTCGATCCCGCTCGCCTTCCGCACCATGTCGGGGCGATCGTCGACGGCAATCGGCGGTGGGCCAAGGGCGCGGGGACGCGGTTCGAGAACGGCTACCAGGCCGGTGCCGACAAGATCTCGGAGTTCGCCGAATGGTGCGACGAGCTGGGCGTCGAGATCGTCACGCTGTGGCTCCTGTCGACCGACAACCTCCAGCGCTCGTCCGAGGAAGTCGGCAGCATTCTCGCTGCCGTCGAGGGCCTGATGGAGAAGCTCGCCGCCGAGAAGCGCTGGTCGCTCGCGGTGATCGGCAACCTCGACATGCTGCCGGCTGAGTCCGCTGGGCGGATGAAGCGGCTCGCCGACTCGACCTCGGACGTCAAGGGCATGCGGGTCAACATCTGCGTCGGATATGGCGGGCGCCAGGAGCTCACTGATGCGATGCGGTCACTGCTGCTCGACCAGGCAGCCAAGGGTCGTGACCTCGCTGAGGTCGCCGGCACGCTCGAGGTCGACGACATCGCCGAGCACCTCTACACCAAGGGCCAGCCGGATCCGGATCTCGTGATCCGTACGTCGGGGGAGCAGCGGCTCTCGGGCTTCCTGTTGTGGCAGAGCGTGCACTCGGAGTTCTACTTCAGCGACGCGTTGTGGCCTGCCTTCCGCCACGTCGACTTCCTGCGCGCGATGCGTTCGTATGCCGCGCGGGAGCGCCGCTTCGGCCAGTAGGGCGCACGCCGCCCCCTACTTGCAGAGCTCGTGGGGGAACCCCAGCTGCGCTCGGCCCATGGTCGCGCTGTGGCCCACTGTTCACACCCTTGTGACCTGCCGTCAGCGTGTCGCGCCCAAAATCGCCGACCTGCCGCCGTACGTTCGAGGTGTGTTGATGCTCGCCCCTGAGCCCCGATTTCCCGCCCACGAGTAGGGCCGGCGCAGGGTGCGCGCGGGCTCGTTGAGGAGACAGTTGTGGCCGCAACGCGCACGAAGAAGCCGAGCACAACCCCTGTCCGCCGCACGTACGTCCTGGACACCAGCGTCCTGCTCGCGGACCCCAACGCGGTCAACCGCTTCCACGAGCACGAGGTGGTCATCCCTGTCGTGGTGATCACGGAGCTCGAGGGCAAGCGGCACGACCCAGAGCTCGGCTACTTCGCCCGCAGTGCCCTGCGCTTCCTCGACGACCTCCGGGTGCTGCACGGCACGCTCGACGTACCCCTGCCGATCGGCGACGAGGGCGGCACGATCCGGGTGGAGCTCAACCACACCGACTCGTCCTCGCTGCCATCGGGCTTCCGCCTCGGCGACAACGACACCCGCATCCTGTCCGTGGCCCGCAACCTCGCCAACGAGGGCAATGACGTGACGATCGTGTCCAAGGACCTGCCGATGCGGGTCAAGGCATCGGCGGTCGGCCTGATCGCTGAGGAGTACCGCGCCGAGCTCGCCCTCGAGTCCGGCTGGACCGGCATGCGCGAGCTCGAGGTCGAGAGCATCGACCTGGACGCGCTCTACGAAGGCGGGACGCTCGACCTGCCAGAGGCGCGCGACCTGCCGTGCCACACCGGTCTCGTCCTGCTGTCCGACAAGGGCAGCGGGTTGGGCCGGGTCACCGCCGACAAGGAGGTGCAGCTCGTACGCGGCGACCGCGACGCGTTCGGCATCCACGGTCGGTCGGCCGAGCAGCGGGTCGCGCTCGACCTGCTGTTGGATCCCGACATCGGCATCGTCTCGCTCGGCGGTCGCGCCGGCACCGGCAAGTCGGCCCTCGCACTGTGCGCCGGCCTCGAGGCGACGATGGAGCGGGGCCAGCACAAGAAGGTCGTGATCTTCCGTCCGCTCTACGCCGTCGGAGGCCAGGAGCTCGGCTACCTGCCCGGCAGCGAGTCCGAGAAGATGGGGCCGTGGGGCCAGGCGGTGTTCGACACCCTCGGTGCCGTCGCCTCGCCGGCGGTCATCGAGGAGATCCTCGACCGCGGCATGCTCGAGGTGCTGCCGCTGACCCACATCCGTGGCCGTTCGCTGCACGACTCGTACGTCATCGTCGACGAGGCCCAGTCGCTCGAGCGCAACGTCCTGCTGACCGTGCTGTCGCGCATCGGCGCCAACTCCAAGGTCGTCCTGACGCACGATGTTGCCCAGCGCGACAACTTGCGAGTCGGTCGTCACGACGGCGTCGTCGCGGTGGTTGAGAAGCTCAAGGGCCACCCGTTGTTCGCCCACGTCACGCTGACCCGGTCGGAGCGTTCGCCGGTGGCCGCACTGGTGACCGAAATGCTTGAGGATGTCACCTTGTGACGTGAGTCAACTCATGTGACGGAGGGGCCTTTCCCGGTATGGCCGGGAAGGGCCCCTCCTCTGTGGCAAAGTTGCGATCGTGAGCGCACGAGGGAGGCTTTGGGCACGTGCGTCCGCTGCTGTCCTCCTGTGCGTCCTCGCTGCGTGCGGCTCGGCCGGCGAGAAGCCCGACGCGACCCCCACGCTGACCTGGTACGTCGGTCCGGACCGCGCCGACACCGCCGCCCTCGCGCGTACGTGCACGACGGCCGCCGACGGTGCGTACGAGATCCGGGTGCAGCAGCTTCCGGCGGACGTCAATGCCCGCCACGCGATGCTCGTTCGCCGGCTGCAGGCCAAGGACACCTCGATCGACGTGCTGAGCCTCGACTCGGCCTTCACCGCTGAGTTCGCCGCCGCACAGTTCCTCGCGCCGCTGCCCGAGGAGCTCAAGGCGACGTTCAGCAAGGACATCGCCCCCGCCGCGCTCGCCGCCGCGACATACGACGGACAGCTCGCCGTGGCGCCGTGGTGGTTCGACCCGCAACTGCTCTGGTACCGGGGCAAGGTCGCCGAACGGGCCGGGCTCGACACCACGAAGCCGATCAGCTGGGACAAGCTCGTCACCGGCGCCGAGCGGCTCGGCGTGACGATCCAGATGGCCGACGACGACGGCTCCGGGTTGGCTCAGTGGGTCAATGCTCTGGTCGCAGGCGGCGACGGCAAGCTCATCGACGGCACGGGGCGGAACCCCAAGATCGGTCTCCGCACCGCCGCCGCCAGGAATGCGGCAACGATCATCAGGTTCTATCTCGACGCCAACCGCGGACCCGGGCCCTCGAAGGACGCGCTCAAGAAGTTCGCCGCGCCGGACGGCGGGTTCCTGCTCGCCCCCAGCTCGGTCATCGCCGATCCGGACGTCGCGGCCGTCGCGTCCGACATGGCGTGGACCGCCTATCCGGCGGTCACCGGCAAGAGCGTCGCGCCGCTGTCCGGTGTGGGCCTCGCGGTGCCGCTGTATGCGCCGCACTCCGAGCTGTCCTACCAAGCGATCAACTGCCTGACCTCGCCGACCGCGCTCACGTCGATCATGGCGAGTGCCGGGCACAGCGCGAGCCGCCTGACGACGTACGACGATCCGGCGGTCAAGCGGTCCTACCCGATGGCCGACGTGACCAAGCCTGCCGTGCAGTCGGGTGTGGCGGTGCCCGTCACGCCCTATTGGCAGGTCGCCGAGGCGGCGCTCGAGGACAGCTTGCTGCCGCTGCGCGACTTCTCGCAGGCCACGACGCTCGAGAGCGCACACCAGGCCGTACGCGCGGCGATCGCAGGGGAGCTTCCGTGAAGGGCTGGCGCTGGCTCGCGCCGGCCTTCCTGGTCCTGCTCGCCGTGACGGGTTGGCCGATCGGGCGGGGCATCTGGCTGTCGCTGCACGCCGCACCGCTGACCAACCCCGACGCCCGTACGTTCGTGGGCGCCGACAACTACGTCGACGTGCTGACCAACCGCTCGTGGTGGTTCGCGGTCGCCACGACGCTCGTCATCGTCCTGTTCGTGGTGGTCCTGCAGCTGGTGATCGGGCTGGGGTTCGCCGTGGCACTGCGCCGGTTGACCGTGCTCTGGCCGGTCACCCGGGTCCTCGTGCTGGTGCCGTTCGTGCTGCTTGCCGCGGTCTCGGCGGTCGTGTGGCGCGACGCCGTGACGACGGGGTTCGCGGTCGAGTGGTTCGGTCTCGGCGACGTCGGCCCGATCGGGCAGCTGGTCGGCGTCACGGTCGGTGAGCTCTGGCGCGGCACCGGAATCACCGCGTTGATCCTGCTCGCCGGGCTCCTGCGGGTGCCGAGCTCGCTGATGGCGGCAGCGGTCGCCGATGGTGCCACCGCCTGGCAGCGGTCGCACCGCGTCGTCCTGCCCGCCATGGCTCCGGCGATCGCGGTGGCCGCGACCTACCGGGCGCTCGACACGTTTCGCATCCTCGAGGGCCCGTTGCTGGTCGACGGCCCGGAAGCCGAAGTCCGTACGGCGCCGCTCCTGGTCTGGGACACGACATTCTCGTCGCTGGAGCTCGGGCTCGGCGCGGCCATGTCGATGGTCCTGCTGGCCATCATGCTGGTCATGTCGGCGGTCATGGTCCCGCTGTTCCGCGTGAGGAGGGTCGTATGACGCCCTCCGTACGCTCGCGCCTCTGGGCTTCGGGCATCGCGTTCGTCCTCGGATTCGCCGTGGCCAACTACGGCATCATCCGTGTCTCCCGTCCGGACCTGTGGATCTGGATCGGCCTCGCAGCCGCGCTGATGGCCACCAGCGCGGCCGGCATCCTGTTCGCCGACACCCGGAGGCCACTGTCGGTCTGGGCGCTCATCGGCGTCGAGCTGTTCGCGGCCTTCACCCTGGTGCCGCTGTTGTGGACGTTCACCGTCGCGACGGCGCCCCAAGGCACGACCCCGCGCAGCGTGTGGCCGCAGGAGATCACCTGGGCCGCCTTCGACGGGGCGCTGCACTCTCAGATCCTCCAGGACGCCGCGGTGACCTCGGTGTTCGTCGCCGGCATCGCCACTGCCGTCGCGATGCCGCTCGCGATCGCCGCTGCGTACGCTCTGGTCCGGCTGCCGGTCCGTGGGCGACGACTCGCATACGGACTGGTGGCGCTGACGCTGATGCTGCCCCTGCTCGCGCTCGGCGGTCCGATCACCGACCAGGTCATCGCGCTCGACCGCTACGGCACCCGCATGTCGCTCGTGCCGCCCGCGCTGCTGATCACGCTGCCGCTGGCGATCTGGCTGTGCGTCACGGTCTTCCGCGACGTGCCCTGGTCGCTGCGTGAGTCCGTACGTGCCGACGGTGCGACCAGGCTGCAGTCGTTCGCGCGCTTTGCGCTGCCCAACGTGCTACCGGGCGTCTTCGTGGCGGCGCTGCTGGTGTTCGTCGCCGGCTGCAATGACTTCGTGCTCGGCGCCGCGCTCTCGGCCGACGACGACTCGCGGCCCTTGCCGGCGACACTGATGCTTGCCACGGGTCAGCTCGAGACGTCGAGCTCTGCAGTCGCCGCCGCCGGGCTCCTGTGGCTCGCGCCGGTCATCCTGCTGCTTCTCGTGTTCCCGCGCCGGATCACTCAACTCCTGGGAAGGTCCTACCGATGACCTCGATCGAAGTCCGCAACCTCACGAGGGCCGCCAAGGGCGGCCGACCACTGCTCGACGACATCAGCCTCACGGTGCCCTCGGGGGAGACGCTCGCGCTCACGGGTCCGTCCGGCGCCGGCAAGAGCTTGTTGCTCAAGACGCTCATCGGGCTCGAGGAGCACACCTCCGGGGACATCCTGATCGACGATGTCGTGGTCAACTCGGCCGGCCCGCGCCGCCGCGACATCGCGATGGTGTTCCAGGACTTCGCCCTGCACCCCCACCTCGACGTGTTCGACAACCTCGCCTTCGCGGCGACGCTGCGCCGAGGCTACAACCGCAAGGAGCTGTCAGAGCGCATCAACGAGGTCGCCGACTTCCTTGCTCTCGGTGAGCTGCTCGACCTCAAGCCGGCCGATCTCGACGACGCACAGCGCCAACGCGTCGCGCTGGGCCGCTCACTCGTGCGCGACGCCAAGGCATACCTGCTCGACGCCCCGTTCTCGCAGCAGTCCGAGCGCGTACGCACGCAGGTGCGCTCGGTCACCAGCCAGTGGCAGCAGGAGAACCAGCGCACGTCGATCTTCACGACGAGCGATGTGGCCGAGGCGCTCAGCACGGCTGACCGCGTCGCGGTGATGCATCAGGGCTACCTCCACCAGGTCGGCACGCCGCGTGACCTCTACGAGCGGCCGGCGGACATGTTCGTTGCCGGCTACCTCGGCTCGCCGCCGATGAACCTCGTCCCGGCGTTTCCCATGGGACGCCAGCTCGTCATGCCGCTGGCGACGATGCTGATCGACGACGACCTGATGGAGCGCATCGGCGAGCGGGGGGTCGTGGTCGCCGGCATTCGCCCCGAGCACTGTTATGACGCGTCCGGTGGCGGCGGTCAGACGGTCACCGACCGGGTCGAGTTCACCACCCGCATCGACGACGTCGAGTGGCGCGGCAGCAGCCAGTTCGCCTATCTCGGCTACGAGATCGCGCCCGAGGTCGAGGACCTGCTCAACGAGGTCGAGGACCTGCTCGAGTTCGACCTGTTCCAGAACTTCCTGGTCGCCGAGCTCGCCCCCGAGAGCACGCTGCGCCCCGGTATGTCGATCCGTGTGGTCATACCGCGCCAGAGGGTGCACGTGTTCGACCCCGAGACGGGTGAGAACCTCACGCTTGAGCGATGACCTCAACGACCCGGGGCCAGCGACTCGTCGCAGCGCTGATCGCCGTCGCGGTCGGCGCTGCGTACGGCGTTCTCACGCTGCTGCGCTATCGGCGCTTCACGATCTCGTCGTGGGACCACGCGATCTTCGAGCAGGCCGTCAAGGGGTATGCCCGCCCCGGCGCGCCGATCGTCGACGTCAAGGGTCCGGGCTTCAACATCCTCGGTGACCACTTCTCGCCGATCAACGCGCTGATCGCACCGTTCTATCGGCTGTTCCCGTCGGCGCAGACGATCCTGCTGGTGCAGGTCGTGCTGATCGCGGTCTCGGTCGCGGTGATCGCCCTCGTCGCGATGCGGCACCTCGGGACCGTGACCGGCACGGTGATCGGCGTGGCATACGGGCTGTCGTTCGGGCTGCAGTCCGGTGTCGAGGCGGAGTTCCACGAGGTGGCGTTCGGGGCGCCGTTGCTGGCGCTGGCCGGGGCGGCGTACGTCGACCGGCGCTTCGGTGCCGTTCTCGCCTGGTCGTTGCCGCTGCTGCTGGTCAAGGAGGACCTCGGGCTCACCGTTGCGGTGATCGGCGGGGTGCTGTGGCTTGCGGGGGAGCGCCGGCGCGGCGTGCAGCTCGCGGGGATCGGCCTGGTCGCGATGGCGTTCATCGTGCTGGTGTTCGTGCCGGCATTCAATCCCGGCGACTCGTACGCGTACACCTCGTCGCTCGGCGGTGATCGCGGCATCCTGACGACGCTGTTCGACGAGCCCGGCCGCAAGCTCGCGACGGTCGCGCTGACCCTGGGCATCACGGGGCTCGCTGCGCTGGCGTCGCCGTGGATCCTGCTGGTGCTGCCGACGTTCGCGTGGCGCTTCGCCGGCGACAACGCGTACTACTGGGGCACGGAGTGGCACTACTCGCTGCTGCTGATGCCCATCGTGTTCGTGGCGATGATCGATGCCATGCGGCGATGGCCCCGGCTGCGGTGGGCGACGATCGCTGCCACTGGAGTGACGGCGTTCACGCTGGTCAACTCGCCGCTCTCGACGCTGCTCGACTCCGAGACGTACGACGAGGCGCCTCGGGCTGCGGCCGCGCATGAGGTCATCGCAGCGGTGCCCGACGGAGCGACGGTCGAGACCGACATCGCGATGATGAGCCACCTCGTCACCGATCACACCGTCTACTGGTGGGGCACGATCGGCACGCGGGTCAAGCCGGCATACGTCCTGTTCGACGCCGGCGCCGGCATCGGCTCACCGGTCGACGTCGTCGGGTACGCCGAGCGGACCCACGGCGGAACGTACGAGCTGGTCTATGACCGCGACGGCTACCTCCTCGCCAAACGCCGCTGACGGGTCACTTATGCCCCGCCGAGGGGTCACTTGTGACCCACTCACGGGTCAGTTGTGGCCCGCCGAGGGGTCACTTGTGACCCACTCACGGGTCAGTTGTACGCGGCTCGCGGGGCAAGGAGTGACCCGTCAGCGGGCAAGAACTGACCCGTCACGGGGTGGAAAGTGACCCGTCACGGGGCGAAAAGTGACCCGTCAGGGGGTGGAAAGTGACCCGTCAGCGGGGTGGGTCAGGGGTGGGTCATGGACATGACGTCGAGCGCCTTGTCCAGGTCCGCCTCGCTGATCTCGCCGCGCTCGACGAAGCCCATCTCGACGACGACCTGGCGGATCGTCTTCTTCTCCTTGACCGACGTCTTGGCGACCTTGGCGGCGTTCTCGTAGCCGATGAACCGGTTGAGCGGGGTGACGACCGAGGGCGACGACTCGGCGAGCTCGAGGCAGCGCTCCTCGTTGGCGGTGATGCCGTCGATGCAGCGGTCGGCGAGCACGCGCGAGGCGTTGCCGAGCAGGCGCATCGACTCCAGGATGTTGCGGCCGATGACCGGCAGCATGACGTTGAGCTCGAACGAACCGGAAGCACCAGCAGTCGCGATCGTCGCATCGTTGCCGATGACCTGCGCGGCGACCATCAGCGTGGCCTCGGGCAGGACCGGGTTGACCTTGCCAGGCATGATGCTCGAGCCGGGCTGCAGATCGGGCAGGGCGATCTCACCGAGACCCGTGCGGGGGCCGGAGCCCATCCAGCGCAGGTCGTTGCAGATCTTGGTCAGGCTGACCGCGATCGTGCGCAGCTGTCCCGACATCTCGACGAGGCCGTCGCGAGCGCTCTGCGCCTCGAAGTGGTCGGTCGCCTCGGTGATCGGCAAGCCGGTGTTCTCGGCAAGGATCTCGATGACCCGCTGCGGGAACCCGATCGGCGTGTTGATGCCAGTGCCGACCGCGGTGCCGCCGAGCGGGACCTCGGCCGTACGCGCGAGGGAGGACTCGACGCGTTCGATGCCGCGACGGATCTGGTGGGCGTAACCGCCGAACTCCTGGCCCAGCGTGACCGGGGTGGCGTCCATGAGGTGCGTACGCCCGGACTTGACGACGCCGGCGAACTCCTTGGCCTTGGCCTCGAGCGAGGTCGCGAGGTGGTCGAGAGCGGGGATCAGCTCGTTGCTCGCCGAAGCGGTGGCCGCGACGTGGATCGACGTCGGGAAGACGTCGTTGGAGGACTGGCTGGCGTTGACGTGGTCGTTGGGGTGGACGTCCTTGCCGAGCGACTTGGTGGCGATCGTCGCGAGCACCTCGTTGGTGTTCATGTTGCTCGAGGTGCCCGAGCCGGTCTGGAACACGTCGATCGGGAACTGCGCGTCGTGCGCACCGGACGCGACCTCCTCGGCAGCGGCGACGATCGCGTCGGCGATGTCCTGGTCGAGGATGCCGAGCTCGGCGTTGGCCTTGGCGCAGGCGGCCTTGATCTGGGCCAGGGCGCGGATCTGTGCGGGCTCGATCGGGGTGCCGGAGATCGGGAAGTTCTCGACGGCGCGCTGGGTCTGGGCTCGCCAGAGGGCGTCGGCGGGGACGCGGACCTCGCCCATGGTGTCGTGCTCGATGCGGTATTCGGTCATGCTTCCGACGATATCGCTGCGGTCTGGGAGCTTCGCTGGCAGCATCTGGAATACGTGCGAACGACGACGTGTTGGCAGTCGTCATGACGTTGACTCGCGCCGTGATCCTGCACGGCTACCTCGCCACCCCCGATGATCATTGGTTTGCGTGGCTGGCCGAACGGCTCACCGCTGCCGATGTCTCGACCGTCGTCCCGGCCCTGCCGCGGTCTTCCGCGCCCGATCGCGACGCATGGGTCGCCGCGGCGACGGAGGCGATCGGCGAGCCCTCGGACGATCTCCTGGTCGTGGCCCACAGCCTGGGCAGCCTGACCGCGTTGCACGCCCTGGACGCGTTCGAGCAGGAGTGGTCGATGGGCGCTCTGATCATGGTCTCCGGGTTCGCCGATCCGCTTCCGGCATTGCCGGAGCTCGACGCCTTCATCGGGGTCGAGGCGCCCGACATCGCCAGGACCGCGGCCCGGGTGCGTCATCGCGCCATGCTCGCTTCGGACAACGACGAGCTGGTACCGCCGGCCCACAGCGCGTCGCTGGCGACGCGGATCGGGACCGAGGTGCGCACGGTTCCCGGTGCAGGTCATTTCCTCGGCGACGAGGGTTTCGCTGAGTTGCCTGAGGTGTGGGAGACGGTTCCGCTCGACGCACTCACCCGGTAGGAACGCTCCCGCCGGCCGGCGTACGTCAGAAGGCTGAGACGGACTCGGGTGCGCGCTGCGGGCGGCTCAGTGTGCGCACGACCGCGGCCTGGCCGTGACGACGCATGGCCACGCGGCCGAGCAGGTCGACGACGTGGGCGGCGATCGTCTCCGGGAAGTCCGGCGTGGGCAGGCCGACGCTCGCGGCGAGGTCGTCCGCATGCACCATGAGCTCCATCGACCGCGTGACGAGGAAGTCGTCGGTCGTGAGAGCCCAGCCCTGCCAGGGTATGAGAACCGTGTCGGGCTCGCGCGGTGCCTTCAGCACGTCGGGCAAGCCGTCGATCAAAGGTGCGATCTCCGCCAGCACGGCTGCGTGCCCGATGGCCGCGCCCGCGTTGCCGCCGTCCCGGATCGACGCGTTGGCCTCGTCCTCCGGATCGGCGGTCACCCACGCGGCCTGCGCATAGTGGTCGAGGAGCGGGATCGGTGCATCCGGGCCGGGTGACCCCGACAGCAGGCCGGTGACGTGCCAGACCTGGCGGAGCAGGTGGTGCGTCAGACCACCGACCGTCATGCCTGCGCACGCGCTCTCGGTGTCCCACCCCTCGGCGACCTCGGCCGAGCTCGCGAGGTCGAACGCGGTGCGGCAGGCGGTGATGAACTCGTCGCGGTCCAGCGGCATCATGCCGACGACGTTAGCCGGGTCCGACGACATCGGCGCGGCGAGTGCCAGACACGATCCAGTAGCGCTCGTCCCGTCCCTGGAGCTGCACCGCGACGGCCTCAGCCCGTACGTCCGTCAGGTGGTCGCCGATCGCCCGGCGCAGCTGCTCGGAGTCATTCATCGACCAGACCCGCAGGTGGCCACCGGGCCTCAAACGCGATGCGCACACCCCGACGAAGTCCGGCCCGTACACCGCGGCATTGTCGCCGTGCACGAGGAAGTCCGGTCCGTTGTCGACGTCGAGCACGATCGCGTCGAGCGACGCAGGGGACTGCGCCGACACGACATCGCGGACGTCTCCGACCACGACCTGCGTGCGTTCGTCAGCGAGCAGATCGCCGCCGGGGATCGTGCCGTCGCGCATCCAACCGACGATCTCGTGGTGCAGCTCCGCGACGACGACGCGTCTGACCTGCGGCGATGCCAGCAGACCGCGCAAGGTGTAGCCCAGCCCGAGGCCGCCGACCAGGATCTCGCGCGCCCCGAGGGCGATGACCGTACGAGCCAGTGCCTGCTCCGACGACGTCTCGGCGTCATCCATGACGAACACGCCGTTGACCCGCAGCTCGAGCGCGCCGTCGTCGCGGCGCCGCAACGTCGGCCCGGTCATGACTCCACCCTAGAAGTCAGGCCGGGTAGATCGTGACTTCGCTGGCCTTGACGACGAGGAAGACGTCCTTGCCCGGCACGAGGTCGAGCTCCGCGACAACCGGCAGGGTCACGTCGGCGCTGAGCTCATCGGTACGTACGCGTACCTGGGCGCCGCGCGGTTCCAGCTCGCGGATCGTCGACGCGAACACGTTGCGGGGGCTGCCGGCGGGCGGTTCGACGTACACGGCCACTGCACTCGGACTGAACACGGCCACCGCGGCACTGCCCTCTGCCATGGGTTGCTCCGCAAGCCCCGCGACGGTGGAACCCGACGGCGTACGCACGGCACCAGCGGCCGCCCGCCCGCGCATCAGGTTGAGCCCGGCGATGCCGGCACCGAATGTGCTCCGCGGCCGCTCGAGCACCTCGCGGGTCGGACCCTCCTCGACGATCCGGCCGCGCTCCATGACCAGCACCCGATCGGCGAGCAGCAGCGCGTCGAGCACGTCGTGCGTCACGATGATCGCGCTGCGTCCCGCCAGCACCCGCTTCAGGACCTGCCGCATCGCCGGGACAACCGTCACGTCAAGCGCGGCCATCGGCTCGTCGAGCAGTAGGAGCCGCGGCTCTGCGGCGAGCGCTCGCGCAACCGCGATCCGCTGCGCCTGGCCTCCGGACAGCTCTGACGGCCGACGGTGCTCGAGGTCGGAGGCGTCGACGGCCGTGAGCCAGGTGGCGGCGTCGGCGCGCGACTGCGATCGCGTACGCCCCGCGCTGCGCGGCCCGAACGCCACGTTGTCGACGACGGTGAGGTGTGGGAAGAGCAGCGGATCCTGGGCGAGCAATGCCGTGCGGCGGGCATGGGCCGGCTGCCACACCCCGGCACCGAGGTCGAACAGGACCTCGTCGTCGAGGGTGGCCCTTCCCGCGTTGGGCCGGAGGACTCCCGCGATGGCGCCGAGCACGGTCGACTTGCCCGCGCCGTTGGGGCCGAGCAGCGCGACGGTCTCACCCGGCGTGACCTCGAGCGAGATCTCGACGTCGCGCTCACTGAGCGTCGCGTCCAAGCGGAGGCTCACAGCGCATCGCTCCTCGACCCGCGGACCAGCCCGATGACCAGCACGGCGACCACGACCAGGACCAGCGAGAGCGCGACCGCGGCGTCCGGGTCGGTCTCGCGCTGTAGGTAGATCTCGAGCGGCAACGTCCTGGTCACGCCCTCGAGGCTGCCGGCGAACGTGATCGTCGCACCGAACTCGCCCAAGGCCCGCGCGAACGACAGGACGGCGCCGGCTGCCAGTCCCGGCAGCACGAGGGGGAGCGTCACCCGCCGCAGCACCGTCGTGGGCCGCGCGCCGAGCGTCGCCGCGACGACCTCGTACCGCTCTCCGGCCGTGCGCAGGGTGCCCTCGAGGCTCACGACCATGAACGGCAGCGCGACGAACGTCTGCGCGATGACGACCGCTGTGGTCGAGAACGCGACCTGCAGCCCGAGCACGTCGATCGTCTCGCCGAGCAGGCCCTTGCGGCCGAACGTGTAGAGCAGGGCGATGCCGCCGACAACGGGCGGCAGGACCAGCGGCAGGAGCACCAGCGACCGCAGGAGCGACTGCCCGCGGAAACTCGTGCGGGCGAGGACCAGCGCCAGCGGTACGCCCAGGAGGATGCAGAGCAGGGTGCTGGCGGCGGACGTGCGCAGGCTCAGCGACAGCGCCGCGCGCGACGAGTCCGAGGTGATCAGCGCGAAGAAGTCGGACCACTCGACCCGTGTCGCCAGCGCGACGAGGGGCAGCACGATGAATGCCGCGCCGAGAGCTGCCGGCAGGAGAACCCAGCGGGGGACGCCGCTGTGCTGCGCGGTGGTCATCTACGGCTTCGCGAATCCTGCCGCCGCGAGAACCGCCTGACCCGTCGGCCCAGCGACGTATGCGGCGAACGCCTCGGCGACATCTGCGTGCTTGCTGCCCGACAGTGCGGCGACGGGGTACGTGTTGACGACGTCGGCCGCCTCCGGGAACGTCACGCCGTGGACCTTGTCGCCGGACGTCTTGATGTCGGTGACGTAGACCAGACCCGCATCGGCTTCGCCCGAGATGACCTTGCCGAGCACATCGGTCACGGACTGCTCCTCGCTGACCGGCTTGATGTCGATCCCGGCAGCCTTCTCGACGCCAACTGCCGCCGCGCCGCACGGCACTTCGGCCGCGCACACGACGACCTTGACGTCCGAGCGGGTCAGGTCGTCGAGTGAGTCGACCTTGCCGGGGTTGTCCGGGGGAGTCGCGATCTGGAGCGAGTTCTTGGCGAAGTTCACCGGGGTGCCTTCGACCAGGTCGTCAGCCGTCGCCTTGTCCATGTTCTTGGTGTCGGCGGAGGCGAACACGTCGGCCGGTGCCCCTTGCGCGATCTGGGCGACGAGGTCTGACGAGCCGGCAAAGTTGAACTTCACCGTGACGCCGTCGTTCGCGGCCTCGAACTGCTTGCCGATCTCGGAGAACGTGCCCTTGAGCGAGGCAGCCGCGAACACCATGATCGTGGTCTCCTCGCTCGCTCCGCCCGAACCCGACGATCCGCAGGCTGCGCCGGTGGAGAGGAGCACTCCTGCTGCAAGGGTGCCGATGATGCGCCTCACGACGCGCCCTCCAGCGTCTCGATGATGACATTGGTGGACTTGATGACTGCCACGGCGACGGAGCCGGGCTCGAGGCCCAGCTCGTCGACCGCCTCGCTGCTCATGAGAGACACGACGCGGAACGGTCCGCACTGCATCTCGACCTGCGCCATCACGGTGTCGGCCTTGACCGCGGTGACCAGCCCGACGAACCGGTTGCGCGCCGAGCTGGCCGATCCCGCATCGCCCGGCGACCCGGCGTGAGCCTTGGCGAATTTCGCGAGCTCGCGGCCCTCGATCGCCATGCGACCGGCGTCGTCGGCCACGGAGGTCAGGCTGCCGGCGCTGACCCAGCGGCGTACGGTGTCGTCGCTGACGCCCAGGAACCGGGCAGCATCGGAAATCCGTACATGCGACATGTGACGAACTCTAGAGCATCACGTGCGGATGAATTGCAGCACCCGCGCCGCAGATGCGGAATCAGCGTGAGACAGCGCGCTCCGCGGTGCGGACGATCGCGTTGACGTACGTGTCATAGAGCTGCGCCGGCAGGTCGTGGCCGAGCCCCGCGATCTCGAGGTGCTCCGCGCCCGGCACGGCGTTGGCCACAGCCTTGCCGCCGGAGCGGTGCACCAGCGGATCGTTGAGACCGTGGATGACGGTGACCGGCAGGTCGAGCTTGGCCAGATCCTTGGTGCGGTCAGGCTGTGCCAGCACCGCCAGCATCTGGCGGATGACACCACTCGACGTCCAACCCCGGTCGTAGGTCTCGTAGGCCCGCGCCCGCGCCAGTTCCTCGTCGCCCGGGAATGCCGGTGAGCCGAGGATCGCGGATGTACGCAGCGACCGTTCGACGTAGGAGTCACGGGTCGAGCCGGCCGACGAGAGCAAGGTCGGGATGATCCTGGGGTGCTGCCAGCCCACCCGGCGGTTGCCGGTCGTCGACATGATCGACGTCATCGACATCGCTCGCTCGGGCCGGGCGATCGCCATGGTCTGGGCGATCATGCCGCCCATCGAGACCCCGACGAGGTGCACGCCTTCGATGCCGAGATGGTCGAGCACGCCGAACGCGTCATCGGCCAGGTCGCTGATGCCGTACGGCGGGTTGCCCATGCCGGCGAAGGCGCGGACCAGGTCGAGCCGGCCGACCTTGTGCTGGCGCAGCTTGGTCGAGCGGCCGGTGTCGCGGTTGTCGTAGCGGATGACGAAGTAGCCACGCCCCGCGAGGCGTTCGCAGAAGTCCTCGGTCCACCAGCCCATGGGTCCGCCGAGGCCCATGACCAGCAGGATCGCCGGGTCCTCGGCGTTGCCGAACGTCTCGAAGCAGATGTCGATGCCCGACGGCAGCGACGCGAACTGTTCCCCCGACCCGGTCATGCTCAGGACTCGTAGTCGATCGTCGAGTACGCCTTGAGCTTGGCGAGCTGGTGCTCGCTCGTGATCTTGCGGATCGTGCCGCTGCGCGAACGCATCACGATCGACTCGGTGTATGCCTTGCCGGCGCCGTAACGCACGCCAGCCATCAGCTCACCGTCGGTGATGCCGGTCGCGACGAAGAAGCAGTCGTCGGCGTTGACCAGGTCGCCGGTGTAGAGCACGCGGTCGAGGTCGTGGCCGGCGTCGATCGCGCGCTGGCGCTCGTCGTCATCGATCGGCCACAGCTTGCCCTGGATCGTGCCGCCGATCGCCTTGATCGCGCACGCCGTGATGATGCCCTCGGGCGTACCGCCGACGCCCACGAGCAGGTCGACGCCGGTGTCGGGTCGCGCTGCCGTGATGCCGCCGGCGACGTCGCCGTCGATGATGAACTTGATGCGGGCGCCCGCGGCGCGGATCTCATCGACCAGCGACTGGTGGCGGGGCCGGTCGAGGACGCACACCGTGACGTCGCTGTTGCGGATGCCCTTGGCCTTGGCGACCAGGGCGATGTTCTCCGCGACGGGCAGCCGGATGTCGACGACGTCGGCGGCTTCGGGGCCGACGATGAGCTTCTCCATGTAGAACACGGCCGACGGGTCATACATCGAGCCGCGGGGCGCCACAGCCATCACCGAGACGGCGTTGGGCAGGCTCTTGGCCGTCAGCGTCGTGCCGTCGATCGGGTCGACCGCGACATCACACTCGGGTCCGGTGCCGTCGCCGACCTGCTCGCCGTTGAACAGCATCGGGGCGTGATCCTTCTCGCCCTCGCCGATCACGACGACGCCATTCATCTGCACGGTGTTGATCAGGGTGCGCATCGCGTTGACCGCGACGCCGTCGGCGCCGTTCTTGTCGCCGCGTCCCACCCAGCGGCCGGCCGCCATGGCTCCAGCCTCTGTCACCCTGACCAGGTCGAGGGCGAGGTTGCGGTCCGGTGCCTGCGCGGCAGGCTGAAGGCTGTTCACGCGGTCATCGTACCCGCCGCTGGACGTCCGTAGCCGGTCGAGTTTGCGCAGATGCCGCCCCGTAAAGTGGGGGTGATGAGCGCCCCACGATCGAGCCGCGGCAATCCGGCGATGGGTGACATCGTCCGATCCGTCATCGTGATCGGCCTGATCGTGCTGGGGCTCTACGCCTTCGGCAAGCTCTTCACCCAGGAGCCCGAGAGCCCGGTCAACGCGATCGACTACGCCACGATCGTCGAGCAGGCCCGCCCGGCGGCCGGCTTCGACCTGCTGGCCCCGACCAGCCTGCCGAAGGGCTGGAAGGCGACCTCGGCGACCCTCAACATCGAGTGGTGGCATCTCGGTGTGCTCACCGACGACGACGAGTACATCGGCCTCGAGCAGATCAAGGGCAGCGTCGACCGGGCCGTCGACCGGTTCGCCGATGGCAGCAAGCCCGATGGCACCGCCGAGGTCGATGGTGAGACGTGGAGCGTGCGCAAGGGCCCGCTGGAGCGGACGACCTACGTACGCAGTGACGGTGACGTCACGACGTTGGTCGTGGGCACCACGTCGCGCTCGGAGATCGAGGACTACATCTCCTCGCTCTCGACTTCCTAGAACGGCGCCGGTTCGTCGTCCACCGGGGCGGCAGGGGCGGCCTCTGCGTTCTCGTGGACCTGGCGGTCGGGGCACCACTGACGCACGGGACACCACGCGCAGTGCGCACCAGGTCGCGTGCGCCACTCGGCGTCGACGTGCCAGTCGGCCGCCGCGGCGGCGACATCGGCCCTGACGGCGTCGGCGAGTCCCGGCTCCTCGAGGTCCCACGCATGGACCTCGCCGGCGTCCGGCGTCAGCATCTCGACCTCGACCGTGGCGGTCGTGCAGCCATGCGCCTCGGCGACACCCGCGGCCAGCATCGAGAGCAGGAACGGCACCTGCAGGTTGTCGGCATAGATCTCGTCGGCGCCGCCGGCCGGCAGTGTCGCGGTGGTCTTGACCTCGCGGGCCACGAGCCGGTCGCCGACGCGGAAGACGAGGTCCGGCTTGGTGACCGCGATGACCTCGGCATCGTGGTCGAAGCCGTGGATCGCGGTCTCGCTGGCCACGTACTCGACGCCGTCGGTGGCAAGCGGACAGCTCGCCACGTGCTGCCGGAGGTACGGGTGCGCGATCGCGTAGTCAGCGGCGTCCATGACCGTCGCGGCCAGGCCGATGTCGCCGCCCGGTGCGGGCAGGTCGGCCTCGCCGCAGCCGACTCCTCGGGCGTGCGCGGCCTCGAGCCAGGTGTGGACCAGCAAGCCGCGTGTCTGGGCGCCGGAATACTCCGCGTCCCGTGGAACCTTGGCCTCGGTGGTCAGGAACCACTGCGCCGGGCAGCGTCGATAGCGGTCGAGCTCGGACGGGGCGACGGAACGCGATGCGTAGCCCTTGATCGCCTGACCGAGGACCTCTGGCACCGGGATCAGTGCCTCGCACGCGCCGGCGACCTTGCAGCTCGCGCACTCGCGACCCGGTATGGCCTGTCCGAGGTCACCGAGACTGCCGGCGACGTGCTTGGCCTCGGCCGAGAACGCAGCGTCGGCGTCGTCGGGAGACCCGTCGAAGAGCACCGCGATGCTGCCATCGGCGGCACCGATCTCGACGACCCTGATGCGTACGGGGGTGTCGCGCGACGGGTATCCGGCTGCGACCTGCGCGGCCGTATGGGCCCAGAGCAGGTCCTCAGGTGTCGGTTCGGGGTGGGCTGCGCCGAGCCGGTAGCGCCGCACCTCGCGCACGCCGGCGTCCGTGCGATAGAGCGGACCCCACACCGTGAGCGTACGTTCGACGGTCCCGATCGTCGGGTCGCTCTGGAACAGCTGCAGGGGCCCGATGTCGTCCTCGATGTCCCAGTGCGCCTCGAGGATGTTGGTCACGGCTACGGTCGCGTACGGGCGCAGGAGCCGGTGGACGCGGCGGCGCTCCAGCTCCTGGGCGATCCAGCCGGCCAGGTGCTGGGGGTCATGTGCCCACTCCGAGGAGTGCGCCGCCCGCACGAGGTCGGTCACGATGCCGAGGACGAAGGTCTTCTCGGAGCCGAACGAACGGCGCCAGCGGCGGGACTTCACGTCCGGACGAACCTTGAGCGCGAGGTGGCGAGGGCACGAGCCGGCTGAGGCGATGTCGGTGGCGGACACCTTGAGGATCGACGGGTCACCGAACAGGTCGAGGGCGTCGATCGTCATGCCTGACCCCCTATCCGCGTGGAGTCACGATGATAGGCCGGCGTTTGCCGGCCCGGAGGTCACTCGCCGGCGTCGTCCTCGGGATCGATGCCGGCTGCAGCGGCGAGCCGGCTGCGGGCGCCGTCGAGCCACTGCTGGCAGATGCCGGCGAGCACCTCGCCGCGTTCCCAGAGAGCGATCGACTCCTCGAGGCTCGTGCCCCCGACCTCGAGCTTCTGCACGACGGAGATGAGCTCGTCGCGGGCCTGCTCGTAGGGGAGCTCGGGGGTCTGTGCTGAGGGGTCGGAGGGTGCATCAGCCATGGGGCATCTCTTCCTTGGTCTGGGTGCGTACGCCGACGGTGCCGTCGGACAGTCGCACCGTGAGCTCGTCGTCGAGAGTGACTTGGTCGATCGAGGTGACGACAGTGCCGTCGGCCAGCTGGGCCACGGCATAGCCGCGCTCCAGCGTGGCAAGCGGCGACAGCGCGCGTACGCGGGCCAGGTGGTGCCCGACCTCGTCGTGCGCGCGGTCGAGCCGGTGACCCAGTGAGCGCCGGGCCCGGTCACGGGACTCGTGGATCAAGCCCTGCTCGGCGTCGACCAGCGTGGTCGGGTTGGCCAGCACCGGGCGAGACCGGATCGCCGCGAGGCCCTGGATCTCGCGGCCGACGATCGCGCGGATCGCGTGAGACGAGCGCCGGCGTATCGCGGCAAGGCCGGCCAGCTCCTCGCGGACGTCGGGCACGATGCGCTTGGCCGCGTCGGTGGGTGTCGAGGCGCGCAGGTCGGCGACCAGGTCGAGGATCGGGCTGTCGGGCTCGTGGCCGATGGCGCTGACCACCGGGGTCGGGCAGGCGTGGACGGCGCGGATCAGTGCCTCGTCGGAGAACGGCAGCAGGTCCTCGACCGAGCCGCCGCCGCGGGCGATCACGATGACGTCGACCGAGGTGTCGCCCGACAGCTCCTTGAGGCAGCGCATGACGTCGAGCGCCGAGCCGTTGCCCTGCATCAGCGCGTGGCGGACCACGAAGCGTACGTCCGGCCAGCGCAGCCGGGCGTTCTGGAGCACGTCGCGCTCGGCGGCGGAGTTCTTGCCGGTGATCAGGCCGATGCCGTGGGGCAGGAGCGGCAAGGACTTCTTGAACCGCGGGTCGAACAAGCCCTCGGCGGCCAACAGCTGCTTGCGGCGCTCAAGCTGGGCGAGCAGCTGGCCCTCGCCCTGCGGTCTGATCTCGCGCAGCTCGAGGGCGAGCTGGCCGCGAGGGAGGTAGAACGATGGCTTGGCGTGGACGATCACGCGCGAGCCCTCGGTGATCGGCGTGGG
Source organism: uncultured Actinomycetota bacterium (assembly GCA_963790145.1). GTDB lineage: Bacteria > Actinomycetota > Actinomycetes > Propionibacteriales > Nocardioidaceae > Aeromicrobium. Next base: position 292,747 of record CAWBNN010000003.1, read on the forward strand.
GGAGGCATCGAGGATGCTGGCGTGGCACGTCGCATCGATCGAGATCTTGGCGACGAGGTCGCGCAGGGTCAGGAAGCAGACCCCTTGGCGGCGGGTCAGCTGGGCGATCTCGGCCTCGACCCAGACCGCGCCGAGCCGGCCGATGTAGCCGTCGATCAGCTGGGAGATCTGCCGCAGCGGCGCAGGCGTGTCCGCGCTCGTCTCCAGGGCCATACCGACACCCTAGGGTCTTCGACCGACACCGTTAGACTCGTCCACATGTCTTCCACGATCGAGCTTGGCATGCCCCCCGTCGGAGGCAGCGTGCTGCTGGCCGACCCGCGCGGCTACTGCGCCGGTGTCGACCGCGCCGTGATCACGGTCGAGAAGGCGCTCGACCTCTATGGCGCGCCGGTCTACGTCCGCAAGGAGATCGTGCACAACAAGCACGTCGTCAACAACCTGCGGGAACGCGGCGCGATCTTCGTCGAGGAGCTCGACGAGGTCCCCGAGGGCGCGACCGTGGTGTTCTCCGCGCATGGCGTCTCGCCGATGGTGCACACCGAGGCCGCTGAGCGCAGCCTCAAGACGATCGACGCGACCTGCCCGCTGGTGACCAAGGTGCACCACGAGGCCCGCCGTTTCGCCAGCGAGGGCTACCGCATCCTGCTGATCGGGCACGAGGGACACGAAGAGGTCGAGGGCACCGCCGGCGAGGCGCCCGACCACATCACCTTGGTGCAGACCCCCGACGACGTGGACGCGCTCGAGTTCCCCGAAGGCACGCGCCTGTCGTGGCTGTCGCAGACGACGCTCAGCGTCGACGAGACGATGGAGACCGTACGCCGGCTGCGCGAGAAGTTCCCGCAGCTCGAGGACCCGCCCAGCGACGACATCTGCTACGCGACCCAGAACCGCCAGGTCGCGGTCAAGGAGATCGCCAAGAACGCCGATCTCGTGATCGTCGTCGGCTCGGCCAACTCCTCCAACTCCGTCCGCCTCGTCGAGGTCGCGCTCGAGGCCGGCGCCAAGGCGTCCTACCGCATCGACGACATCTCCGAGATCGACGAGCGCTGGCTCGACGGGGTCGAGAACGTCGGCGTCACGTCTGGCGCATCCGTGCCTGACGACCTCGTGCAGGAAGTGCTGGGCTATCTCGCCGAACGCGGTCACCCGGGCGCCGAGGCCGTACGCACCGCCGACGAGAGCCTGATCTTCGCCCTGCCCCCGGAGCTCCGCCGCGACATGAAGGCCGCCGCCCAAGCCTGACCCGGTCTCGATACGCCCCCAACTCGCAGAGCTCGTGGGGGGACCCCCACCGCTCGTTCCTCGCGGGCACTCGACCAGCGTGGGTAAAGCTGGTCGAGTAGCCGACCGAGCTCTGCGAGGGAGGCGTATCGAGACCCCTACCGCGACGGTCTGACGACCAACGCCGTCCCGCCGCCTCGGCGCCTCGGCTCCGCGACCGCGATGAGCTGACCGTGGCGACCGACCTCGATCGTCGCCGCCGCACCGATCTCCGCCGCCGAGGTGAACTGGTCGCCCGACGGCGTGAGCGCCTGGCCGTACGGTGCCAGCAAGGCCTCGTACGCCGTGATGAACTCCGGCTCGGCCGGTGTCGTCGCGGCATTGCGTTGCGACGCCCTGGGCGCCGCGACCGCCTCGGGCAATGACATGCCGAGGTCGACGCGGTTGAGCAGGATCTGCAGGACCGTGGTGATGATCGTGGCGCCACCCGGAGACCCGAGGACGTACTTGACCTTGCCGTCCTTGAGCACGATCGTCGGCGACATCGACGATCGCGGGCGCTTGCCGGGCTCGATGCGGTTGGGGTCCTTGGGGTCGTAGACCGCGGTGAAGTCGGTCAGCTCGTTGTTGAGCAGGAAGCCGCGCCCGGGCACCGTCATCGCCGAGCCTCCGGTCTGCTCGATCGTCAGGGTGTATGCCGCGGCGTTGCCCCACTTGTCGACGACCGAGAGGTGGGTCGTGGAGACATTCTCCGTGTCGGCCTTCTCCTCGTGCCTGGTCGTCGTGCAGCCCGACCCGTCGAGCGCCCCGGCGGCCACCGGGCGTGTCGAGGCGTGATCCGGGTCGATCGTGCAGGCCCGCGAGTCGGCGAACCTCTGGCTCAGCAGCGTCCTGGTCGGCACGTCGACGTATGCGGGGTCGCCGACGTACGCCCCACGATCCGCGAACGCCCGTGCCGACGCCTCGAGGTAGAGGTGCAGGCTCTGCGCGAGCTGGGAGCCGCCGCCGAGGTCGTAGTTCTCGAGGATGTTGAGTGCCTCGCCGACAGACGTACCGCCGGATGACGACGGCGCCATGCCGTAGACGTCGAGGCCGCGGTAGGACACCTGGGTCGGGTCCTGCTTCTTGACCCGGTATGCCGCGAGGTCCGCGGCCGTCATCGATCCGGCAGGTGCTGGGAGCGTGGAGGCCGGGTCCTTGACGGGGTGCTGGACGACATCGGCGATCTCGGTCGCCAGCGGGCCGCGATAGAACGCGTCAGGACCACGTCTCGCGATGCGGCTCAAAGTGTCGGCGAGCGCGGGGTTGCGGAACCGGGTGCCGACCTTGGGGGCGTCACCGCCGGGGAGGAACAGCTTGGCGGTGTCGGGGAACGCGGCGAAGCGCGCCTTGTTGTCGAGCGTCTGGCTGCGGAAGGTGTCGTCGACGACGAATCCCTTTCGGGCCAGGTCGATCGACGGGGCGAGCGTACGAGCCAGGGAGCGGGTGCCGAACCGCTTGAGCGCCGAGTCCCACGTCGCCAGCGTGCCGGGCACACCGACCGCGACACCCGAGGAGACGAGCTCGGGCGTGAACCGATAGGGCTTGCCGGTCGCGGGGTCGATGAACGCGTCGTGGGTCATGCCCGCCGGGGCGGTCTCGCGGCCGTCGATCGTGCTGACCTTGCGGCTCCGGGCGTCGTAGTAGACGAAGTAGCCGCCACCGCCGATGCCGGCGCTGTAGGGCTCGGACACGCCGAGCGCCGAGGCCGTGGCGACCGCCGCGTCGGCCGCGTTGCCGCCCTTGCGGAGCACCTCGAGCCCGATCTTGCTCGCATTGGCGTCGACGGATGACACGGCGCCGCCATGTCCGTACGCCGTCGAGCCACTGCCCTTCGCGACGCTGGGCGGGCTGGATGACACCGCGAGCAGGGTGCCGGTGGTGAGCGCGACCGCGAGACCCGCGGCGATGCGGCGGTGCGGACGGACGTGTGCGACAAGCTTGGTCATGGCTTCCCCCGGAAGTCGTTGGCGTCCTCTCACGGTAAGCGTGGCGCCGAGATCTGGCCATACATCAACCGGCCGGACCGAGCCTGTGCACCGGATCGGGTGAGGAGCGGGCACATCATGGTCAGGTTGTCTCGTGCCCGCGTTACGGTGGCCTCGGACATCACACTCAACTGCTTCAGGAGGCTCGATGACCCCGGTGGTGACCGTGCGCGACCTACGGATGCGATACGGCGACAACGACGTCCTGACGGGTGTCGACTTCGACATCCACCGCGGCGATGTCGTGTGCCTGCTGGGACCCAACGGTGCCGGCAAGACCACGACGATCGAGATTCTCGAGGGATTCCGGATCAGGTCAGCCGGCGAGGTCGACGTCCTCGGCCAGGATCCCGCCCGTGCCGATGAGGACTGGCGGGCCCGCACCGGCGTGGTCCTCCAGTCGTGGCGGGACCACCCCCGCTGGAGCCCACGGCGCCTCCTGACCCATCTCGGCGGCTACTTCGCTCCCTACTCGACGCCAGAGCGCACCCGGCCCCACGACGTGGACCTGCTCCTGGAGACCGTCGGGCTGACCGACCTCGCGGACCGCAAGATCGCCACGCTCTCCGGCGGGCAGCGTCGCCGCCTCGACGTGGCCGTCGGCATCGTCGGACGGCCGGAGCTGCTGTTCCTCGACGAGCCCACGGCGGGCTTCGATCCCCAGGCCAGGCGGGAGTTCCACGATCTCGTCCGCCGGCTCGCCGAGACCGAGGGCACCACGATCCTGCTGACCACGCACGACCTCGACGAGGCCGAGAAGCTGGCCGACCGGGTGGTCGTGCTGGCCGGCGGGCGAATCGTGGCGGACGAGACCGTCGACGGGCTCGCCCATCGCGTCGAGGGGGAGGCGCAGGTGCGGTGGACCACCGCCGGCGTACGCCACAGCGAGTCCGTCGCCGACGCCACAGCATTCGTACGCCGGCTGTTCGAGCAGCACGGCGATGACGTGGCCGACCTCGAGGTGCGCCGCGCCAGCCTCGAGGACGCCTATCTCTCACTCGTCCAGCAGCACGAGTCCGGACACGGCGATGCCGCCGCTCAGCTCTTCACGGAGGTCACCCGATGAACCCGATGAACCCGATGATTCATGCGATCCGGCTGGGCCTGCGCCGGGGCTGGACGGAGTTCGCCCAGAGCGTCCGCAGCAGCCAGGACCAGGGCTACTACCTGTTCACGGCCGCTCTGGTCGTCGGCTATCTGTTCCTCCGGCGCGACTCCAAGGTCGCCGGCACCGACCTGTTGCTGCCGTCGGTCGCGCTCCCGAGCATCCTCGGAGGGCTCGTGGCCTTCGGCGTCGTGATCGGCCCGGCATACGCCCTCGCCATGGAGAAGGAGGACGGCACGCTGCTGCGCTACAAGGCGGTGCCGCACGGACTGCGTGGCTACTTCACCAGTCATCTGCTGTTCCAGTCCCTCGGACTGATGCCGCAGCTGCTGGTCGTCCTGGTCCCGAGCTTCCTGCTGTTCGACAACCTGATGGCCGATCCGGCGGGATGGCTCACGGTGGCGTGGGTGCTGGCGCTGGGACTGCTGGCGACGATGCCGATCGGCATGGTGATCGGCGCCCTGGTGCCCAGCACCCAGAAGGTCGGCACGTGGGGGATGCTGCCGGTGATGTTCCTGGCCGGCATCTCCGGCATCTTCTACCCGATCCAGCGATTGTGGGACTGGGTCGAGATCGTGGCCCAGGTGTTCCCGATGTACTGGCTCGCCCTGGGGATGCGGTCGGCGTTCCTGCCCGACGAGGCAGCCAAGCTGGAGGTCGGTGACAGCTGGCGCCAGTGGGAGACGCTCGGTGTGCTCGGCGCCTGGGCCATCCTCGGTGCGATCGTCACGCCGATGGTGCTACGCCGGATGGCCCGCAGGCAGACCGGCTCGCAGGTCGAAGCGGCGCGCGACGCCAGCCTGCAGTGGGTGCGCTGACAGCGCCCAGCCATGGGCCGAGCCAAGCGAGGCAAGGGTTCCTGGGCGGAGCCCAGGTAGCGACGAAGTCGCTGGCGCGGCGAAGCCGTGCAACCCCCTGAGAGAATGATGCCGTGCACACTGCCCTGACGCTTGTGACCCTGCTGACCATCGTCGTCGCCGTCAGTGCGGTGGCCGGCCGGATGAACCTGTCGGCGCCGCTGGTCCTGATCGTCGTGGGGATCGTCGGGTCCTACCTCGACTTCGTGCCCGAGTTCGAGCTGACGCCCGAGATCGTCCTGCTGGGACTGCTCCCGCCCCTGCTGTATGCCGCGGCGATCCGCACGTCGCTGATCGACTTCCAGACATACCGGCGGCCGATCGCCCTGCTCAGCATCGGACTCGTGCTGTTCACGACGGTCGGCGTGGGTCTCGTCGTCTGGACGCTGCTCGACGTGCCCCTGGCCGTGGGCTTCGCGCTCGGCGCCGTCGTGGCTCCGCCGGACGCCGTCGCGGCCACCGCGATCGCTCGGCGGGTGGGCCTTCCGCGGCGGGTCATCACGATCCTCGAGGGTGAGAGCCTGGTCAATGACGCAACAGCGATCGTGACGCTGCGGACCTCGATCGCGGCGATCTCCGGCACGGTCAGCGTCTGGCAGGCCAGCGGTGCCTTTGTCGTGTCGGCTGTCGGCGGGGTCCTGGTCGGCCTCGCAGTCGCGTTCGTCGTCGGCCACATCCGCAGGCTCATCCATGACGACGTGACCGACGTGGCGGTGTCGCTGCTGACGCCGTGGATCGCGTACCTCCCGGCCGAGGAGATCCACATCCCCGGCATCGACGCGCACCCCTCAGGCGTGCTGGCGGTCGTGGTCGCCGGGGTGATCCTCGGGCACAAGTCGCCGCGCATCCAGTCCGCGTCGTCGCGGCTGTTCGAGCGCACCAACTGGACCACGATCTCGTATGTCCTGGAGAACGCCGTCTTCCTGTTGATCGGGCTGCAGATCAAGTCGATCGTCGATGACCTCAGTCGCAGCGACCTGTCGACGTCACGCATCACCTGGTCGTGCATCGCGGTGCTGCTGACGGTCATCGTGCTGCGGTTCATCTGGGTGTTCCCCGCGACCTACATCCCACGGATGATCCCGAGCATCGCCGCAGCGGAGGCGCGGCCGACCCCGCAGGCAGCGTTCCTGGTCGCCTGGACCGGCATGCGCGGCGTCGTCACGCTCGCAGCGGTATTCCTGCTGCCCGAGGAGACCCCCGAGCGGGAAGTCCTGGTGCTGATGGCGTTCGTCGTGACGGTCGGGACCTTGCTGATCCAGGGCCTGACGATCCCTGCCTTCGTCCGGTGGCTCAAGGTGTCAGGCCCGGATGTCCAGGAGGATCACCTGCAGGAGGCCACCGTGCTGCAGTCCGTCACCGACGCGGGCATGGCCTACCTCGACGACGAGGTCCACGACGGGGTGTCGGACGCTGTGATGCACCGGCTGCGCGAGCGGGCCATCGACCGTACGAACGCCGTGTGGGAGCGTCTCGGCGGGACGGAGACGCCGAGCGCGCAGTACTCCCGCATCCGCGGCGAGATGATCAAGCGCGAACGCGACGAGCTCTTGCGCATACGCAAGCTCGGGACGGTCGACCAGGTCGTCCTGGCCCAGGTCATGAACGCGCTCGACGTGGAGGAGTCGATTCTCGACGTCGCTTCTCAGGACGAGACGACCGCGAACCGCGAGGAGGACCTGCGCCCCGCGGATCCCGGTGCGGCGTGCGAGCACCTCGCCAACGCCTGCGCGGTGCCCAACCCGGTGACGCCGACAGGATGCGAGGAGTGCCTCGCCGAAGGTGCCGCCTGGGTGCACCTGCGGCTGTGCATGGACTGCGGCCACGTCGGCTGCTGCGACTCGTCGGTGGGCAAGCACGCCACGAAGCACTACCGCGACTCCAACCACCCGGTGGTCCGCAGCTTCGAGCCCGGCGAAGCGTGGCGCTGGTGCTTCATCGACCAGGCGAACGGCTGATCAACCCGTCAGCGGTCGCGGTCGGCGAGGATGCGCAGCGCGATGATGCCGAGCGCGAGTCCATGCCCGATCACCAGTGTCAGTCCGTGGTCGATCACCGTGGCGATGAACCGGCCGACCAGGGTGGCGTCCTTGGCGAGTCCGTCGATGTGGATCGCTGACGAGGCGAACAAGCAGACGACCAGGAGGCTGCCGATCAGCAGCGCCGGCGGCAGGACACCAGCGGGGAACAGCGACCGTGTGTCGACCGCGAGCGGCACCGTCACGGCGATCAGCACGAAGCCGACGGAGAACAGCAGGCCGAGGCGGCCGTCCATGAGGTCGAGGCCGATCACGACGGCCATCGACACGCAGGCGACGACGATCGCCTGGCGGGCGCTGGGATCGCGCCGGGCCATGGCTGCGGGTGTGCGCGACACCGCCTGCGACATACAACTGACGGTAGTTCACCCACTGGCCGGGAGCCGTCATTGCGGCAGGTGTCGCGTCGGCCGGCTCACGCACGTACGACGTCGAGCAGTTGCGTGAGCGCCGGGTTGTCGATGTCGGCCGCGAGCAGCCGTGCGGCGACGAGGTCTCCGTCGTTGCCGAGAGCTGCTCCGTGGAGCAGGGACCGGACGCCGAGCTCGCGCATGTTGGTCCGAGCAGTCAGCTTCTGCATCGCCTCGACCCACGCAGGTGTCTCCGCGCGACCGTGCTCGAGGCCGAGTCGGCACTGCTCGTCAAGGATGTATCCACCGAGCCAGATGTAGGGATCGGCCAGCCGGTCGCTGCGTGACAACGCGTCGGCCAGGATGTCGAAGGCACGGGTGCTGTCGCCCGTGCTGTCGGCAACGAGTGCGAGACCACGCGCAGAGATGCCCTCCCAGCACGGGTTGCCCAGTTGACAGGCGCGGGCGAACGCCTGCTCCAGGAGCGTCGCGGCACTATCGAAGTCGCCCAGGATGACGAGGGCCTCTCCGAGCAAGGCCTGCGGCCACGGGAGGAACGCCAGCCAGTGGTCCTGCTCGGCGAGTCGGATCGACGCCTCGAGGCGCTCAGCAGCGAGGTCGAGTTCTCCGCGCAGGAGGTGGACACGACCGTGCATCGAGAGCGCGAACGCTCCCATACGGGGCGTTCCGGCCGACGCTGAGAGCTCGACGGCCACCTCGAGGTGCTTGAGCGAGTTGCGATAGTTGGCCCGGTCGGACTCAACACAGCCGAGATAGGTGGTGGCCTTCGCGGTCACGGCAGGGGAGCCATCTGCGTATTGGAGCGCCTCGGTGAGCCAGACCTCTGCGCGGTCATAGCGCGCGCGGAGGTAGTCGACGTAGCCGAGCTCGGCCCGAGCCTGGGCGATGGCGTCGTTCAGTCCGTGGTCGATCGCGGTCTCGTTCGCCTCGTGCAGCATGGCGACGCCTTCTTCGTCGAGTCCGCCGAGCGAGTGGATCAGGGTCTCGCCGAGAAGCTGGCGCGAGCTCACGCTGAGGCGTCCCGCTCCTGCTGCATCAGCGAAACGGGCGGCCGTTCGCAAGGACTGCACACCGGCCATGACCGCACCGGCGGAAACGGCAGCAGCGCCGGACTCGACGAGGGCGTCGATGGTTGTCTCGCTCGCCACGGTCTCCTGGCCGGGCACGGCCTCACGCATCGCCTGCTCGAGCGCGAGGCTGGGCTCGACACCCAGCTCACGCTGGAATGTCTCGCGGCAAGCCGCGTACTGGCGCGCCGCCCGATCCTCGTCACCCGACAGCCGGTAGAGGCGGATCAGCAGCACGTGGTGGTTCTCGTCGTACGGGCACATCGCGGCGACGCGGGCGGCGTGGTCGATCGCGGCACTGAGCTCCCCACGCGACATGCAACCCAGCGCCGCCTCGTGGAGGATCGCCTCCGACGCTGCCGCGACTCGGCGCTGCTTGGACAGGAGCCACGTCTCGAATGCCGCGGCACCTCGCATCGTCATGCCCTCCAGCAGCTCTGACCCGAGACCGGGCAGGTTGACAGCGTCCGGCCACGAGCCGCGGACCACGACCTCAACGTCGACGACGGCCTCCGGGGGCAGCTCGAGCACCACCGGATCACCGTCGACGGACCCGCCCTCACCCAGCCCACGGCGGATCTCCGAGAGGCTCCAGCGCAGGGCCCTGACCGGGTCGTCGGCCTCGTCGAACAGCAACGAGGCGAGCTGGCTCCGGGTCGGCGGTTGCTCGCTCAAGATCAGATAGGCCAGGATCGCCCAGCTCTTGCGGCTTCTGAACTGGTACGCGTCGCCCGTCGGCCCGATGATCTTGGGCCGACCGAGGAGGTGGACGACGGTGCTCATGTCACGGATAATCGTGTCACGCACCGCCGTCCTCCGCCGGTTTTTCTCTGTGGTCAGGCGAATTCCGCGACCGGGTAGATCTCGTCCGCAACGAGGCCGTGAGCCTCCCGATGCACGGTGTGGGCGGTCTCGGCATCCGGCGCCTCGACGAGGCAGAAGATCTTTCCGGCCTCCTCGTCGACCCAGTAGCGCAGGTAGTCGACCCCGTACGCCCCCTGCGTCGCGAGATCGGCCTGGTGCGCGCCGGCCACGTCGGTCGCTGATACGCCGCCCTCGATGTTGTGGACGTCCATGAAAAGCCCCATTGTCGTTTCCTTCCCTCGTGAGCCGGCATCGGTGCAGGCTCTCTGACGTACATCGAAACGTCACTGCGTTTGACCGGGTGTTTGATCTCTGGGGGACTGATAGAACCGAGTCGTGACCAGCGTGATCGAGACTGAGCGGCTGACGCTGCGCCGGTTCGTGCCCGACGATGCCGACTTCCTGTTCGACATGTTCAGGCGTCCCGAGGTCGCGCGATGGAGCGGTCAGGGCGCACCCATGAAGCATCGCGACGAGGCGGTCGCCCGCATCGCCCGGCAGCCCGAACGTGCCGGTGCCCAGCCGGCCGCCGGCATCTTCGCGGTCGTCCCGCATGGTGCCGAGGCGCCGGTCGGCATGGCAGTGCTGGTGCCGATCCCCGGCAGCGAAGGGGTCTCGCGCGACGACATGGAGATCGGGTGGCACTTCCTCCCGGATGCGTGGGGCAACGGCTATGCGACCGAGGCCGCGCGCGCTCTCGTCGACCGGGCGTTCGCTGCGGGCATACCCGAGCTCTATGCCGTGACCCACCCGGACAACGCCGCTTCACAGGCCGTCTGCCGACGCGTCGGGATGACGGATCTGGGCCTCAGGACCGACTGGTACGACCAGGAGCTCCGGGCGTTTCGCCTGACTCAGCCGCGCGAGTAGGACATCGTCCGGATCTCGTCCGCGACGCGGTCGGGCTCGTCGAGCGGCAGGAACGTACGCCCGCCCGCGACCTCGACGAGATCCGCGTTGTCGCCGAACGCGGCGCGCAGCCGCTTGCCGTCGGCGAGCTTGAAGAACCGGTCGGCGTTGCCCCACACCAACCGGACCGGCTTGCCGAACGCGCCGAGCCGGGTCGAGACGTCGAGCAGCTCGGCCGGTTTGACGGCGCGGAGGAACTTCGCGGCGTCGTGCCGCACGCCCGCGTCGCGGAGTGACGGGGCGATCCATCGAGCGCTCAGCTCGGGGTCGAGGGCCTTGCCGACGAGCCCGCCGTAGCCCAGCATCGAGTGGCGTAGCGCGCGAGGACGCATCGTCGCCATCATGGCGCGCAGCCGCATCGGGCTCCGGCCGGCCTTGACGATCAGGCCGAACGGTGCGGGCGGGAACTTGTCGAACGCGTCGCAGTTGGTCAGCACGAGCCGCCCGATGCGCGAGTGGTCGGTGTCGATCAGGAACTGGCACAGGGCGCCGCCGGTGTCGTTGCCCACGAGGGTCACATCGGTCAGGTCCAGCGCAGCCAGGACGTCGTTGATCAGCCGCGCCACGTCGCTGGGGGAGAGGTCGGCGCCATCGTTCAGGGCGATGGGGTGCGAGCCCAGTGGGAGGTCGGGCGCATACGAGCGGATGCCGTGGACCGCGAGCCGGTCGGCGACACCGGTCCACAGCTCGTGGTTGACGAGCAGTCCGTGCACGAACACCACGGGTGGGGCGCCGCTGTCCTCCGGCCCGGCAACCCGGTAGTTGATCTGGCCGAACGCTGTGTCGATGGTCGCCATGATGCTCCTTCGCGGGTACCGTGAGAACGTGCTCCAACTAACATACATACAGACTGTATGAAAGATCAACCGCGCAAGCAGGCCGACCGGTCGGCGGCCACCAGGGACGCGCTCGTACGAGCGGCGCGTCCCCTGTTCGCGTCCGACGGCTTCGGTGGCGTGAGTGCCGAGGCGATCGCTCGCGCGGCCGGCGTGACCCGTGGCGCGATGTACCACCAGTTCGCCGACAAGACCGAGGTGTACGCCGCCGTGCTCGAGGTGATCGAGGGCGAGGTCATGGAACGGATCAGCAACGGGATCGCCGAGACCCAGCAGGACGACGTCGTCCAGGTGATGAAGGTCGGTGCGCGGCTCTGGCTCGATGCCTGCGCCGAGCCAGCGGTGTCCCGCATCGTCCTGATCGAGGCGCCGTCGGTCCTCGGGTGGGAACGCTGGCGCGAGGTCAGCATGCGACATGGGATGGGCATGGTGCAGGCGCTGATCGAGAACGCGATCGAGACCGGCCGCGTCCCGCGCCAACCGGTCCTTCCGCTGGCGCACGTGATGATCGGCGCACTCGACGAAGCGGCGATCTACCTCGCTCGCTCCGACGGGTCCGCCAAGACGCGTGAGGAGGTCGACACGATCATCGATCGAATGATCGACGCCGTCCTGGCCGGATAGCCGACCGCGGACCGCGACTCCGGCACAAGCCCGTACGATTGATCCTCGTGGCTCTCAGCATCGGCATCGTCGGACTCCCCAACGCGGGCAAGTCGACCCTCTTCAACGCACTGACCAAGAACGACGTCCTCGCGGCGAACTACCCGTTCGCGACGATCGAGCCCAACGTCGGCGTGGTGGGCGTGCCCGACCACCGGCTCGGCAAGCTCGCCGAGATCTTCGGCTCGGAGCGTCAGCTCCCCGCGACGGTCCAGTTCGTCGACATCGCCGGCATCGTCCGCGGCGCCTCCGAGGGGGAGGGGCTCGGCAACAAGTTCCTCTCGCACATCCGCGAGTCCGACGCGATCTGCCAGGTCACTCGCGTCTTCCGCGACGAGGACGTGACGCACGTCGACGGCAAGGTGTCGCCGTCTGACGACATCGAGACGATCTCGACCGAGCTGATCCTTGCGGACCTGCAGACCCTCGAGAACGCGCTGCCGCGCCTCGACAAGGAGTCCCGCAAGGACAAGTCGCTCGTTCCGGCGTTCGAGGCGGCCAAGGAGGCCCAGGCCGTGCTCGAGGGTGGCAAGGGCGCGTTCCAGGCCGGGCTCGACCTCGACGCGATCCGCGACCTGCACCTGCTGAGTGCCAAGCGCCAGCTGTTCGTCTTCAACTGCGACACCGACGAGCTGAACGACGAAGACCTCAAGTCCCGTATGCGCGAGATCGTCGCGCCGGCCGAGGCGATCTTCCTCGACGCCAAGTCCGAGGCGGAGCTCGTCGAGCTCGGTGACGACGAGGAAGCCGAGGCGATGCGCGCCGAGATGCTCGCCGACATGGGCGTCGAGGAGCCCGGTCTCGACGCGCTGGCCCGCGTCGGGTTCGACACCCTCGGCCTGCAGACCTACCTCACCGCCGGCCCCAAGGAGTCGCGCGCCTGGACGATCCCCAAGGGTGCGACCGCCCCGCAGGCCGCCGGCGTCATCCACACCGACTTCGAGCGCGGGTTCATCAAGGCCGAGATCGTCTCGTTCGACGACCTCGTCGCAGCCGGCACGATGGCTGCGGCCAAGTCCGCCGGCAAGGTCCGCATGGAGGGCAAGGACTACGTCATGCACGACGGCGACGTCGTGGAGTTCCGCTTCAACGTCTAGTTGCGGTCGATCGCACATGACCCCTGCAACGGGTCCGTTCCCCGGCGATCCACACCGCAGCGACGTCGGCCGGCGTTCCCATGGCAAATGTCCTCGACAGGGCCTGATCCGGACCTTGGGCATGGCGCAGGCCGACGTCCAGCGTCGAGCCGGTGTCTGGATTGATCCAGACTGCGTCGAACTGCTTGCCCACCTCGAAGTCGCCCACCTCGCCGGACAGACCAAGAGCTGCCGCGCCCGAGGCGGTCGCGAGGTGCAGCAGGTGCGCTGAGGTCAACGACAGTCCCGCCGACCCGAGCAGCTGCTGCATGAAGTACGCCTGCAGCCCTTCCTTCAGCAACGAGAACCCGGTCCCGGCCCCGACGTCGGATCCCAGGGCCACGCGCACGCCGTGCTCCACGTGCTCGCGAAGCGGGAACAGCCCACTGCCGAGTGCAGCGTTGCTCGTCGGGCAGTGGGCCACGCTTGCGCCCTGGTTGCCGAGGATCTCGAGCTCGGCGGGCGTTGCGTGCACGTTGTGGGCATAGACGCTGCGGCCACCGACCAGCCCGTGCTGGTGATAGGTCGTCAGGTAGTCCTCGCTGCCTCCGAACAGGTCACACACCGCGGCCACCTCGGCGAGGTTCTCGTTGACGTGCGACGTGAACATCGCGCCGTCGATGTCGCCGAGGAGCGCCGCGCACGAGTCGAGCATGTCGTCGGTGCAGGACAGCGAGAAGCGGGGGATCACGGCATATCGGTTGCGTCCCACGCCGTGCCAGCGCTTCGCCAGCGCGACCCCGTCGTCGTACGCGACCTGCGGCGTCGTGAGCAGCTCGGGACGAAGGATCCGGTCGCTGACGACCAGGCCGCTGGTGATGCGCAGTCCTCGCTCGGCGGCCTCGGTGAAGAGCACGTCGACCGCCGAGGCGAAATGTGCGCCAAAGACCAGTGCCGTGGTGGTGCCGGCTGCCGTGAGCCCGTCGAGGAAGTCGACGGCGACCGCGCGGGCATACGCGGTGTCGACCAGCCGAGCCTCCTCAGGCAGTGCGCTCTGCTCGAGCCACTCGAGCAGAGGCATGCCGAGGGCGCCGATCATCCGGACCTGCGGGTAGTGGACGTGGGTGTCGACGAATCCGGGCAGGACCAGCCCGCCCCGCAGGTCGACGACATCGTCGTCAGGTTGGCGCGTGCGGACGTCGGCGTACGTGCCTCGGTCGACGATCACGCCGTCGCTCACCGCGATACCCCCGTCGACCTCGGAGCGCAGCGCGCCGCCCTCGTTCGGATCGGTGGGGGTGTCGAGGAAGGTGCCGCGGAAGACGGTCATCGGTCGACGGCCGAGGGGCGTCGGTGGGCCGGTGACTCCTGGTCGAACGCCTGGATCAGGGCGGCAGCGACGCTGACCGCGATGGTGGCGGGTTCCTTGCCAGCCAGGTCGGGTAGCCCGATGGGAGTGGTGATCCTCGCGATCGCCGATTCGTCGTGCCCTTCGTCGGCCAGCTTCTTGCGGAAGCGCGTCCACTTCGCGCTCGATCCGATCAGCCCGATCGACCCCAGGCCCTCGGTCCGCAGAGCAGCGTCACACAGTGCCGCGTCCTCGGCGTGATCGTGGGTCATGATGAGCACGTGGGTGCCCTTCGGCAGTTCGGCCAGGACCAGCTCGGGCAGGACCGGGACGTGGTGCGGGTGCACGAGGGCATTGGCGTCGTCGAGGACGCTCAGGACCTCTTCGGTGAGCTGCTCCGGACGCGAGTCGATCAGATGGAGATCGAGGTCGTGCCGAGCGAGTATCCGCGCAAGCTCGATGCCGACGTGCCCCATGCCGAAGATCGCCACGGCCGGCAGCACGGGCAGGGGCTCCAGCAGGAGCGCGACCTCACCGCCACAGCACTGCATGCCGTGCGTGCCCAGAGTCTTGTCCGACAGGCTCACGGCGCACGTTGTCGGGCCGGCGTATGGGTCGGCGAGCATCTCGCGGGCCCTGTCGATCGCGGTGGCCTCGAGGTTGCCACCTCCCACCGAGCCCCAGCTGTCATGGGCAGAGACGACCATCTTGGCGCCGCTGTCACGCGGTGAGTGCCCGCGTACGTCGGTCAAGGTGACGAGGACACCGGCCTCGCGGCGGGAGCGGAGGCGCTCTACGGCTTGCAGCCACTGCATGGGATCCTCCTACGCTTCGCTCAGCTGGTGCGGATCGGGCAGGCGCGGGGGCACCTGCTCGACCTCGGAGTCGGGCAGCCGCAACGGCGCCTCCGGGTCGGGATGGTCCGGGACCTCGCCGAGCCCGCCCTCGACCAGATGTCCGGCGTCGTGTCCGAGACGCGCCTCGGTGAGCGCCGTCCAGACCGCTTCGGGGGTGGCCGGTGAAGCCAGGTCGACACTGGTGCCGGCCGGGCCGAAGGCCGCAGCGGCGTCCCGGAGTGCCTCGCGGACCGCGAACGCCAGCATCAGCGGAGGCTCGCCCACGGCCTTGGAGCCATAGACGACGCCGTCCTCGTGGGCGCGCTCCAGGAGGGTCACCCGGAAGTCCTGCGGCATCTCCGAGAAGCTGGGCAGCTTGTAGGTGCTGGCGGCCTGCGTCGCGAGCCGGCCCCGCGTGGGTCCGTCACTCTCGTCCCAGCGGAGGTCCTCGAGGGTCAGCCACCCGGCGCCCTGCACGAACCCGCCCTCGATCTGGCCGACGTCGACGAGCGGGGAGAGACTGTCGCCGACGTCGTGGACGATGTCGACCCGGCGGGTTTCGTACGCCCCGGTGAATCCGTCCACCTCGACCTCAGCCGCAGCGGCCCCGTAGGCGAAGTACTTGAACGGCGAGCCGCGCATGACCGTGGAGTCCCAGTGCAGGCCCTCGGTCCGGTAGTAGCCCGCTGCAGACAGCTGAACCCGCTGGAAGTACGCCGTCCGGACCACTTCGTCCCAGGGGAGCCCAGGGCCAGCCTGGCCGATGGCCCGCACCTCACCGTCGACGAAGCGGACGTCGGAGGGCGACACGCCCAGGCCGGTCGCCGCGACCTGCTCGAGGCGCGATCGGATCTGCTCGCAGGCGTTCTTGATCGCGCCACCATTCAGGTCGGCGCCTGACGACGCCGCCGTGGCCGACGTGTTGGGAACCTTGTCGGTGCGGGTCGGGGCGAGGCGGACCTTGGACAGCGGGATGCCGAGCGTGGTGGCAGCGACCTGCAGCATCTTGGTGTGCAGACCCTGTCCCATCTCCGTGCCGCCGTGGTTGATCAGCACCGACCCGTCCTTGTAGACGTGCACCAGGGCACCGGCCTGGTTGAAGGCCGTCAGGTTGAACGAGATGCCGAACTTGACCGGAGTGATCGCGAGCGCGCGCTTGCGGTCGTCGTGGTCGGCGTTGAACCGGGCGATCTCGTCCTGCCGACGGTCGATGTCGCCGGACTCGAGCACCCCTTGCCACACCGCAGCGAGCCGGTCGGAGTGTCGGACCGGTTGACCGTAGGGGGTCGTCTGCTCCACGCCGTCGACGGAGCGGTAGAAGTTGCGGCGACGCAGCTCGGCCGGGTCGACCCCGAGCTGCGGGGCGCAGCGGCCGAGGATGTCCTCGATCACGATCATCCCCTGTGGTCCGCCGAACCCGCGGAAGGCCGTCTGGGACGTCTTGTTGGTCTTGGCGATCCGCCCGGACACCCGGATGTGCGGGATCCAGTAGGCGTTGTCGATGTGGCACAGCGCGCGGCCGAGAACGGGCTCGGACAGGTCGAGGCTCCAGCCGCCGTCTGCGGTGAGCGTGGCCTCCAGCGCCTCGATCCGGCCATCGGCATCGAAGCCGACCCGCCAGTCGGCGTGGAAGCCGTGCCGCTTGCCGGTCATCGTGAGGTCCTGGGTCCGGTTCAGCCGCAATCGGACCGGACGCCCGGTCAGGATGCTGCCCAGCGCCGCGATCGCGGCAAAGCCGTGCGGCTGCATCTCCTTGCCGCCGAAGGCGCCACCCATACGAAGGCACTGCACTGTGACCTCGTGATTGTGCAGTCCGAGGACGTGCGCCACGATCTCCTGCGTCTCGGACGGGTGCTGGGTGCTGCTCTGGACGAACACCTGCCCGCCCTCGTCGACGTGGGCCAGCGCGCAATGCGTCTCGAGGTAGAAGTGCTCCTGGCCCGCGAACTCGAGCTCGCCGCTGAAGACGTGGGCCGAGGCCTCGAAGCCTGTCGCGACGTTGCCGCGCGCGACGGTCGGCTGTGCGCCCTGGAACTCGCCGGCAGCGATCGCCTCCTTGACCGTGATCAGCGACGGCAGCGGCTCGTAGTCGACCTCGCAGGCGGCGGCTCCCAGCCGGGCGGCTTCGAGCGTCTCACCGAGAACCCAGCACACGGCGTGGCCGTAGAAGCGCACCTCGTCGGGGAAGAGCGGCTCGTCGTCCTTGACCCCGGCGTCGTTGACGCCTGGCACGTCGGCCGCGGTCAGGACGCGCACGACGCCCGGGACGTCGTACGCCGGACCGACCTCGAGCCGCAGGATGCGGGCCTTGGCGTGCGGCGCCTGCACCGGCCACGCATGGAGGACGTCCTTGGTGCGGATGACGAGGTCGTCGGTGTAGAGCGCCTGGCCCGTGACGTGCAGCGCGGCGGACTCGTGCGGCAGCGCCTTGCCGACCTCCGCGACCTCGGGACGCTCCGAGAGGTGACTCATGCGGGGACTCCCTGGTGATTCGGGGCGGTCGGGTGCTGCGCGTGGAGCTTGAGCAGTGCCTGGCCCAGCATCGCCGAGCGGTACGAAGCGCTCGCGCGGTGATCGTCGAGCGGCGTGCCCTCGCCCGCCATGACCTCGGCCGCCGAGCGGACCATCTCGGGTGACCACGGCTGACCCGTCAACGCCGCCTCGGTGTCGAGGGCGCGTATGGGCGTCGCCGCGACACCCCCGAGGCCGATGCGCGCGCGCTGCACGACTCCGTCGGACACGTCGAACGCGAACCCGACGGCCACGCTGGAGATGTCGTCGAACCGGCGCTTGGCAATCTTGTGGAATCCCGTCAGCGTGGCGAGAGGCCGGGGGATCCTGACCTCCTTGATGAGCTCGCCGGGTGCGCGAACGCTCGTCCGGTAGCCGGTGTAGTAGTCGGCCAGCGGCACGATGCGCTCGCCGGTGACGGACACCAGCACCAGCTGGGCGTCGAGCGCCAGGAGCGCGGGCGGCGCGTCGCCGATGGGTGAGCCGGTGCCGAGGTTGCCGCCGAGCGTGGCGCCGTTGCGGATCAGCCGGGACGCGAACTGGGGCAGCATCTGGGCGAGGAGGGGGACGCCACCGGCGAGCCGGCGCTCGATCTCGGTCAGGGTCAACGCGGCGCCGAGCCGGATCTCGCTGGTGTCGTCGACCAGCTCGCGCAGCTCGGGAAGTCGATCGATCGCCACGACGAGAGCAGCCCGCGAGGCCCGGATGTTGACCTCGACGCCCCAGTCGGTGGACCCGGCGACAACCTGTGCGTCGGGGTGCTCGGCCAGGACCTGGACGGCCTCGTCGAGGCTGGTCGGCCGGACGAACTCCGCACCGCCGGAGCGGATGCGAGTCGGTTGAGCCTGGGGCGGAGCCTGGTCCCGACGCGCGGCGTGCACGTCGTCGTCGGCCGGCTCGCCGAGCGAGAAGGCGGCGTCCTTGATCGGCCGGTAGCCGGTGCACCGGCACAGGTTGCCGCTGAGCGCGTGCAGGTCGAAGCCGTTGGCGCCGTGCTCTGCGTCCGCGCTGGGCTCCTGATGGTCGGTCGATCCCGCCGACCCGCAACGACCGCTCCGGTAGTACTCGGCGGCCATGCTGCAGACGAAGCCCGGGGTGCAGTATCCGCACTGCGACCCGCCGCGCACCGCCATCTCGTGCTGGACGGGGTGCAAGGCGGTCGGCGTGCCGAGGCCCTCGGCGGTCAGCACCTCTTGACCGTCCAGGCCGGCCGCGGGGATCAGGCACGCATTGATCGCCACCCACTCGGTGGACCCGTCACCCGTCGTCGCCGGCCGCGCCACCATGATCGCGCACGCGCCGCACTCACCCTCGGCGCAACCCTCCTTGGCGCCGGTCAGCCGCTGGTCGCGCAGCCAGCTCCAGGGCCGTGGTGTGTGGAGCGATCTCTCCGAAGGCCCGGGTGCGTCCGTTGACCGTTGCTCCCGATGTGCTCATGCGCCTGCTGCCCCTCACTGCCGTGCGTGTGGTCTACCTCACGACTGTAACCCGGCAGCTTCTCCGAATGGAACCCTTTTCGGAAAAGTTTTTCCGCTAGTCGGATAATTGACGAGTTATTGAGCCCGGCCTCCGAAAGGTCGCCCCAGGCCCATGTGGCGGTTCACGTCCTTGTAGATCAGGTAACGGAACCGCCCAGGGCCACCGGCGTAGCAGGCCTGCGGACAGAACGCCCTCAGCCAGAGGAAGTCACCCTCCTCGACCTCGACCCAGTCCTCGTTGAGGAGGTAGACCGCCTTGCCCTCGAGCACGTAGATGCCGTGCTCCATGACGTGAGTCTCGGGGAACGGGATCGTCCCACCGGGCTCGAAGTTGACGATGTTGACGTGCATGTCATGCCTGATGTCCGACGTGTCGACGAATCGTGTGGTGCTCCAGGCGCCGTCGGTGCCCGGCATCTCGATCGGCTCGACGTCCCGTTCGTTGACGACGAACGCCTCGGGCGCGTCGATGCCGTCCACCTGCTCGTACGCCTTCCGGAGCCAATGGAAGCTCGCCGGGTCGGCGCCGGTGTTGCGTACGGTCCAGGCACATCCAGGAGGCAGGAACGCATAGCTGCCGGGTACGAGTGAGTGCTCGGCACCGTCGATGGTCAGCTGCAGCTCGCCCTTGAGCACGAACAGCACGGCCTCCGCGCTGGGGTCGGACTCGGGCCGGTCGCTGCCCCCGCCGGGCCGTACCTCCATGAGGTACTGGCTGAAGGTCTCGGAGAATCCCGACAGTGGACGTGCGAGGACCCACAACCTGGTCTCGTTCCAGAACGGCAACAGGCTGGCGACGATGTCGGTCACCGATCCGCGTGGCAGGACCATGTAGGCGTCGGTGAAGCGTGCCCGGTCGGTGGTCAGTCGCGTCTGCGGCGGCAGACCGCCCTGCGGCGCGTAGTAGCTGGTCATCGTTGCCCTCTCTGTAGGAACCGGCCGCGGGGCGTGCCGGTGATGTCGACGGGCTCGCCGCGGAGCCAGGTCTGTCGTACGACCCCCGCGAGGCGGCGCCCCGTGTAGGCCGAGACGGGGTTGCGGTGCTGGAGCGCGGCGACGTCGACGACGAACTCCTCGTCGGGCGCCAGCACGCAGAAGTCGGCGTCGGCGCCCACCTCGATGCGTCCCTTGTGGGTGAGCCCGACCCGGTCGGCCGGCGCAGTCGCCATCCACCGCACCACGTCGACCAGGTCGTGTCCGCGGTCGCGCGCGGCCGTCCACACAGCTGGGAGCGAGACTTG
This sequence comes from uncultured Actinomycetota bacterium, assembly GCA_963790145.1. Lineage (GTDB taxonomy): Bacteria > Actinomycetota > Actinomycetes > Propionibacteriales > Nocardioidaceae > Aeromicrobium. The sequence goes on from CAWBNN010000003.1 coordinate 313,202, forward strand.
TATCGAGGCGATGCCACCCCACGCGAGATCGAAGTCGCCGCCCGCGGGGCCGCCCGGAGCTCGCTTGAGATCCGCCGTGCTGGGGGAGTGGTCGGAGACCACGAGATCGATGTCGCCGGCGCCCAGTCCGGTCCACAGCCGCTGGCGGTTGCCGGACTCCCGGATGGGAGGACAGCACTTGAACTCGGTGGCGCCGTCGGGCACGTCCTCGGCATCGAAGAACAAGTAGTGCGGGCAGGTCTCGACCGTGAGGTCCACGCCGTCCGTCCTCGCATCGTGCAGCGCACTGAGCGCCTCGGCGCTGCTGAGGTGCAGGAGGTGCGTACGACCACCGGTCCGCCGGGCCTCGGCGATCACCAGCTCGATGGCCGACGTCTCGGCTTCCGGCGGACGGGAGGAGAGGAACCCCGCGTACGTCGACCCGACAGCACGGCTGTCGTCGACGAAATGGGCGTCCTCGGCATGCACCAGCATCAGCGCGCCCAGCCGTGCGGTCTCGTCCATGGCCGCCGCGAAGTCGCGGGGTTCGAGGTGCTTGAACTCGTCGACGCCGGAATGGATCAGGAAGCACTTGAACCCGAACACGCCCGCCCCGTCCAGATCGGCCAGGTCGCGCAGGTTGCCGGGCACGGCGCCGCCCCAGAAGCCAACATCGACCGCTACCTGGTCGCGAGCGGCCTCCTGCTTCACCTGCAGCGCCTCGACCGTGGTCGTGGCCGGGATCGAGTTGAGGGGCATGTCGATGATCGTGGTGATCCCGCCGGCCGCCGCAGCACGGGTGGCGGAGGCGAATCCTTCCCACTCCGTGCGGCCCGGTTCGTTGACGTGCACGTGCGTGTCCACGAGACCGGGCAGGAGCACCTCGTCGTCCGCGAGCTCGAGCGTGGCACCGGCCTCCAGCTCGTCGTCGTACGCCCCGACTGCGACGATGCGACCGGCCGCCACGGCGACCGAGCAGGAGATCTCCTCACCGCCCACGACGGCGCGACGGGCCCGGACCAGCAGGTCGATGTCGGTGGACGCCATACCTCCCATGGTGGGGGACACGGGGGGCGACGTCATCGTGCATCCTCCTGGTGTCGCCCCAGCATCTGCGCCGCGATGCGGGCACCGATGCGCTCGAGCAGCGGCCCAGGCGCCGTGAACGACTCGTCTGGGTAGGACGCCTCGTCCTCGAGGGTGTGCACCGCGGTGATTCCGGCGTCGGCGAGAGCCGGGCCGCTCAGCAGGCACCTGCCGGCCACCGCGACGACCGGTACACCCGCTGCCCGGGCAGCTGACGCCACGCCGGCGGGCGCCTTGCCGTTGAGGGTCTGCTCGTCCAGCGACCCCTCCCCGGTGATCACCATGTCGGCCCCGACCAGTGCCTCGTCGAGGCCGGTCAGTCGCTGTACGAGCTCCGCGCCCGGCCGCAGCTCGGCACCGATCACGGACATCGCACCAAAGCCGACCCCGCCCGCTGCCCCGGCCCCCGGCATCTCGCGGTGGTCCTGCCCGGTAGCGTCCGCGACCGCGTCGGCCCAGGCGGTCATGGCCCGGTCGAGTGCGGCGACCGTCTTGGGGTCGGCACCCTTCTGTGGGCCGTAGACCGAGGCAGCCCCTGCGGGCCCGGTCAGCGGGTTGTCCACGTCGCAGGCGACGGTGATCGTGGCGGATCGCAGGTCGGGGCGCAGCCCGTCCAGGTCGATCCGGGCGACGCGCTCCAGGGCGAGGCCACCCTCACCGATCTCCTGATCGTGAGCGTCGAGCACGCGCACGCCGAGGGCTCGCAGCATGCCCGCGCCACCGTCGGTGGACGCACTGCCGCCGATGCCGAGCAGGATCCGGCCGACCCCGGCGTCGAGCGCCGCTGCGACCACCTCACCAACTCCTCTGCTGGACGCGGTCGCCGGAGCCGGCAGCCGGCCGGGCAGCCGGCCGAGGCCGCACACCTCGGCCAGCTCGACGACCGCCTCCGAACCCCGGCGGACGTACATCGTCTGCTCGACGACGCCGGTGGGGCCGGCAGCACGGACGCGGACCGGCTCGAAGCCGGCCCGACGGGCTGCAACGAGGAGGCCGTCGCCCCCGTCCGAGACGGGGACGACGACGATCTCCGCGTCGGGCCGCACCGAGCGGATTCCGCTCGCGAGGTGAGCCGCCACGTCCTCGGCCGTGAGCGTGCCCTTGAACTTGTCGGGCGCGAGCAGCACACGAGGGGCCGTCATGTCGTCGGCTCAGTCGAGGTTGGCGTAGACAGCCGTGGGTGCGTCGTCGCCATGGTCCGCCAGCTCCTCGAACTCGGTGAGGTTGTCGATCTCCACGCCCATCGAGACGTTGGTGACCCGTTCCAGGATGACCTCGACGATGACCGGCACCCGGTGCTCGACGATCATCTTCTTGGCCTGCTCAAGCGCGGGCAGGATGTCGGCCGGGTCGGAGACCCTGATCGCCTTGCAGCCCAGTCCCTCGGCAACCTTGACGTGGTCGACACCGTAGCCCTCGACCTCGGGGGAGTTGATGTTGTCGAACGAGAGCTGGACGCAGTAGTCCATCTCGAAACCACGCTGGGCCTGCCTGATCAGTCCGAGGTAGGCATTGTTCACCAGCACGTGGATGTACGGGATGTTGAACTGCGCCCCGACCGCGAGCTCCTCGATCATGAACTGGAAGTCGTAGTCGCCCGAGAGTGCGACGACCGTGGCCTCCGGATCGGCGGTCGCGACACCGAGGGCTGCCGGCACCGTCCAGCCCAGTGGCCCGGCCTGGCCCGCGTTGATCCAGTGCCTGGGCGCGAAGACGTGCAGCAGCTGGGCCGCCTGGATCTGCGACAGCCCGATCGTGCTGACGTAGCGGGTGTCCTTGCCGAAGGCGCGGTTCATCTCCTCGTAGACGCGCTGGGGCTTGATGGGGACGTCGTCGAAGTGGGTCTTGCGCCACATCGTGCGCTTGCGCTCCCGGCACTCGCTCGCCCACGTGGTGCGGTCGCGCAGGATTCCGGCAGCCTTGCGCTCCTTCGCGGCCTCGACGAACAACGCCAGCGCCGCGCGGGCGTCGGACACGATGCCGAAGTCCGGCGCGAAGACGCGTCCGATCTGGGTCGGTGCGATGTCGACGTGCACGAACGTACGTCCGGCGGTGTAGGTGTCGACGCCTCCGGTGTGCCGGTTGGCCCAGCGGTTGCCGATGCCGAGGACGAAGTCGGAGGCCAGCATCGTGGCATTGCCGTAGCGGTGCGACGTCTGCAGTCCCACCATCCCGGCGTGCAGCTCGTGGTCATCGGGGATCGTTCCCCATCCCATCAGCGTCGGCACGACGGGGACTCCCGTCAGCTCGGCGAGCTCGACCAGCAGGTCCGCCGCGTCGGCGTTGATGACCCCGCCACCCGAGACGATCAGGGGGCGCTCCGCGGCGGCGAGCATGTCGAGGGCCTTGTCGATCTGCGCCCGCGTTGCTGATGGCTTCCAAGCCGGCAGCGGCTCGTACGTCGCGATGTCGAACTCGATCTCGGTCATCTGGACGTCGATCGGCAGGTCGATCAGGACTGGGCCGGGGCGACCGGAGCGCATGAGGTGGAAGGCCTGTTGGAATGTCCCGGGGACCTGGGCGGCCTCGAGGACCGTGACGGCCATCTTCGTCAGCGACCCGGCGATCGTCGCGATGTCGACGGCCTGGAAGTCCTCCTTGTGCAGCTTGGCGACCGGCGCCTGGCCCGTGATGCACAGGATCGGGATCGAGTCGGCGCTCGCCGAGTACAGCCCGGTGATCATGTCCGTCCCGGCCGGCCCGCTCGTGCCGACGCAGACGCCGATGTTGCCCGCTGCCGCCCGCGTGTACCCCTCGGCCATGTGCGAGGCGCCCTCGACGTGACGAGCCAGCGTGTGGTGCAGGCCGCCGTTCGTCTCCATCGCCTTGTAGAACGGGTTGATCGCTGCGCCGGGCAGGCCGAAGACGTGGCTGACGCCTTCCTTCTTCAAGATCTCCACTGCCGCCTGGGCCGCTGTCATCCGTGCCATGTCGTGTTCTCGCTCTCAGCTCGTGGGGGTGTCGGTCGTGACGCCGGACAGTCGTTCGACGCCCCGGAGGAGCGCGGAGTGGTCGAGCCCGCCGTCGCCGTGGGCTCGGCTCGCCGCGACCAGCTGGGCCGCGAGGGCTCCGAGCGGCAGCACGACGCCGGCCTCACGCGCGGCGGACGTGACGATGCCCATGTCCTTGTGGTGCAGGTCGATGCGGAAGCCGGGCTCGAACGTCCGGCTCAGCATGTTGGTCCTCTTCTGCTCGAGGACCTTCGAGCCGGCGAGTCCGCCACCGAGCACCTCGAACGCGGCCTCGGTGTCGACGCCGTACGCCTCGAGGAACACCAGTGCCTCGGCGACCGCCTCGATGTTGACGGCGACGATCAGCTGGTTGGCCGCCTTGACCGTCTGACCGGAACCACTGGGACCGACGTGGACGATCGTGGTTCCGACCGCGTCGAGGATCGGCCGTGCCTCGGCGAAGTCGGCCGGCTCGCCACCGACCATGATCGACAGCGCGGCGTTGCGGGCGCCCGCCTCGCCACCGGAGACCGGGGCGTCGATGATCCGGAAGCCGTGCTTCCGTGCCTCCTCGGCCAGGTCGGCTGTGACGTCCGGACGGATGCTGGAGAAGTCGATGATCAGTGCACCGGGCTCGGCGTGCGCGAAGACGCCGTCCTCGCCGGTCAGCACCTGCTCGACGTCGGGGGAGTCCGGCACCATCAGGGCGATGATCTCGGCACCCTTCACTGCTTCGGGGATCGAGCCCGCGCCGCGTCCGCCGGCCGCCAGGAGCGGCTCGAGGCGGTCGGGGTCGAGGTTGACGCCGCAGACGTCGTAGCCGGCGTCCTGCAGGTGGACGGACATGGGCTGGCCCATGACGCCGAGGCCGATGAAGGCGATCGTGGTGGTGGTCATCGTGTGTGCTCCTTGTGCTTGGTCGGGTGGTGGTCAGTGGGTGGCGCGGCGCTGCCGGGGCAGCCAGGCGAGGCTGTCCTCGGTGCTGGTCGTCGGCTTGTACTCCAGGCCGACCCAGCCGCCGTAGCCGCTGTCGGCGAGCTCGCCGAGCAGCTGGTCCAGGCGCAGCTCGCCCGACCCGGGCTCGCCACGCCCCGGCCAGTCGGCGATCTGCACGTGGGCTGTCACGTCGGCGTGCGCAGCGATGGCTGCGCTCACGTCGTCGCCGTTGTTGGCGAGGTGGAACAGGTCGCACAGGAAACCGATGTTGGTGTGCCCGTCCCGGCGGACGTCCTCGACGACGGCGACGCTGTCGGCCGCGGTGCGCAGCGGGTAGGGCTTGGGCCCGCTGACCGACTCGACGAGGACTGTGGCGTTGATCTGCTCGGCGGCCTTGGCTGCGAGACCGAGCTGCTCGCGAGCCAGCTCGTCCTGCGCCTGCGGGGCGACGCCGTCGACCCGGTTGCCGTACAGGGCGTTGAACGCCGCGACTCCGAGCTGCTCGCCGATGCCGATGGCGACGTCGATGTTGTCGTGGAACTCTCCGGCCCGGTCGGGGATCGAGAGGACTCCGCAGTCGGCGCCGGCAAGGTCGCCGGCGAAGAAGTTGAGGCCGACGAGCTGGACGCCGGCGTCGCGCACTGCAGTGACGAGCGCTGCGACGTCCGCGTCGGCGGGAACCGGCTGGTGCGGCCACGGCCACCAGAGCTCGATCGCATTGAATCCTGCGTCCTTCGCGGCCTGCGGGCGCTCCAGGAGCGGTCGCTCGGTGAAGAGCATCGAGCAGTTCGCCAGGTAGGGGAGGCGGTGATCCATCACTCTCTCACTTTCCATAGTGCGGAAAAGTTTTTCCGCTAAGAGAGAGCGTAGACGAGGCCGAGCCCGACCGTCAAGGACGTCGGGCTCGGCGGATCAGCGAGTGATCAGGCTTCGGTGCGTCTCCGGGCCAGGCGCCCGAGGTGGGGCAGGTCGATGCCGATCAACCGGTCGACCTCGTCGCGGTCGACCGCCCCGCACTCCACGCCGCGCAGGACGAAAGAGGCGAGGGCGACTGCCGTCGCCGGCTCGTCGAGGAAGCCCGAGTCGTCACCACCGGTGTAGGCGCGCAGACGGGCCGCGGCGGTGGCAAGCCCGTCCCGGTAGAACGCGTAGGTCGCCGCGTACCGCGTCGGCAGCTGCGCGGGATGCAGGTCCCAGCCTTGATAGAAGCCGCGCTCGAGCGATCGGCGGACCAGCCGGGCGTGCAGCCGCCAGGCGGCGTGGACGGCGTCGCGATCGCCCACCGGCAGCACGTTGGTGGAGCCGTCGGAGACGAACACACCGGTACCGGCGGCCGCCACCTGCATGAGGGCCTTCGCCTGGTCCGCGGCCGGATGCTCCATGCTCTGGTACTCCGCAGCGATGCCGCACGAGGCGGAGTAGTCGTACGTCCCGTAGTGCAGACCCGTGCAGCGGCCGGCTGCCGCATGGATCATCGGGGCGACGAGTACCCGTCCGTCTGCGCCGACGATCGACTGGGGCGTCTCGATCTGGATCTCGAAGACCAGCGTGCCGGCCGGGAGCCTGTGCTCCTCCTCGAGTCGCTCGCAGGCCGTCACCATGGCCTCGACCTGATCGACAGAGGTCACCTTCGGCAGGGTCACGACGAGGCCGTCGCTGATGCCGCCGTGCTTGGCCAGCTCGCCGACGAAGAGGCCGAGCGTTCGCAGGCCACGGCGTCGTGTGGGCGCCTCGAAGCTCTTGAACCGGATGCCGTGAAACGGTGGCGCCTCGCCGGCGCTCACGGATGCCGCCATCGTCCGTGCCGCGGCGATGACCGCCGCGTCCTCATCCTCGTCGGACCGGTTGCCGTAGCCGTCCTCGAAGTCGACGCGCAGGTCCTCGATCGGTTCGGAGGCCAGCTTGGCGAGGACACGGTCGTGGACGGCGCCGTCGATGCGCGGCTGGCCGAGGACGGCGCCCAGCTCCTCGATGCTGCCGCCATGGCGCGTCAGTGTCTCCCGCGCCTCGGCACCCCAGTCGGCCACGAGGTCGGGGGAGTACCGATCAGCGGGGACGTAGACGGTGTGCACCGGCTGCCGCGCGGCTCGGTCACCCGGATAGCGTGCCGCCAGGTCGGCGTCCGCCGCGGCCAGTCGAACGTCGAGCTCGGCCGAGAGCTGTTCGAGATCGGTCACGTCGCGACCACCGAGTCGTACGCCGACAGCGTGAGGAAGTCGGCGAAGTGGTCATCGAGGGCGACCTGCTCGAACAGCTCACGCGCCCGTTGGAAGGGGCGTTCGTCGTAGTCGTCGATCGTGTCCCGCAGCGCTGCGACCTCGTCGTCGAGGACCTTGCGCACGAGCTGCTCGGTGATGACGGTCCCGTCGTCGAGAGTCGACCCGTTGCGCACCCATTGCCAGATCTGCGACCGCGAGATCTCAGCCGTGGCGGCGTCCTCCATGAGGTTGTTGATACCCACCGCGCCGCTTCCCCTCAGCCAGGACTCGAGGTAGAGCAGGGCCACCTCAACATTGCCGCGCAGGCCCGCCAAGGTGATGTCGCCGGGGGTCGAGGCGACATCGAGCAGGTCATCCGCTGTCACCACGACATCGTCGCGCTTCTGATCGAGCTGGTTGTCGCGGCCGTCCAGCACGCCGTCAAAGACCTCGCGGCACACAGCGACCAGGTCGGGGTGCGCGACCCACGAACCATCGAAGCCGTCACCGGCCTCCCGCTCCTTGTCCTCGCGGACCTTGGCGAATGCGCGAGTGTTGACCTCCTCGTCCCGCCGGCTCGGGATGAACGCCGACATGCCACCGATCGCGAACGCACCACGCCGGTGGCAGGTCTTGACCAGCAGCTGGGCGTACGCTCGCATGAAGGGAGACTTCATGCCGACCGCCGCCCGGTCCGGCAGCACGAACTTCGGACCTGAGTCGCGGAAGTACTTGATCATGCTGAACAGGTAGTCCCAGCGCCCGGCGTTGAGGCCCGAGGCGTGGTCGCGCAGCTCGTAGAGGATCTCATCCATCTCGAACGCGGCCGGGATGGTCTCGATCAGGACGGTCGCGCGGACGCTGCCTTGGGGTATGCCGATCGCGTCCTGCGCGAACACGAAGACGTCGTTCCACAGGCGCGCCTCGAGGTGGCTCTCCAGCTTCGGCAGGTAGAAGTAGGGACCGCTGCCTGCTGCCAGGAGAGCTGCGGCGTTGTGGAAGAAGTAGAGGCCGAAGTCGACCAGCGCTCCCACGACCGGGCTGCCGTCGACTGTGAGGTGCCGCTCGTCGAAGTGCCATCCTCGGGGTCGCATGACGATGGTGGGGAGTCGCTGGTCCTGCGTGAGCGTGTAGTGGGCCCCCGTCGGCGACGTGAACTCGATGTCCCGGCGGATCGCGTCGTACAGGCTGATCTGGCCGCCCACCACGTTGGACCAGTGCGGCGTGCTGGCATCCTCCATGTCCGCGAGCCACACCCGTGCGCCGGAGTTGAGCGCGTTGATGGTCATCTTGCGATCGGTCGGTCCGGTCATCTCGACGCGGCGGTCGACCAGGTCCAGTGGGGCCGGCGCGACCTGCCAGTCGCTCTCGCGGATGTGCGCGGTCTCAGCGAGGAAGTCGAGCCGACCCGTGCGGGAGACCTGCTCGCGGCGCAGCTGTCGAGCCTCGAGCAGCTCGTCGCGACGGCCGGCGAACGTCCTGTGGAGGGACGCCACGAAATCCAGCGCGTCGGGGGTCAGGATGCGGTCGTCACCTGGGATGCGGCCACCTTCAACTCGGATGTCCATGGCGTTCCACCCTTCTCGCGTCGTTCATCGATATATCGCATGCCGGATGTTAATGTCTATCAGGCGGAAGATCGTGGCGGCGAACCCCCGGGGCGTCGTTCCGCTCACCACCTCTAAACTTTCACCATACGAAAGTCTTGACCCCGAGGAGAGCCGATGCCCGCTTCGCCCCCGCCGGACGCCAAGCCCCGCTCCGGAAGTGTGCAGTCGCTGGGCCGTGCCTTCGGTCTGTTGGAGACCATTGCGGACCATGGCGGGATGATGGGCCTGTCGCAGCTCGCCACCGAGTCGGGCCTGCCGCTGCCGACGATCCATCGGCTGGCCCGCACCCTGGTCGAGCTCGGCTACCTGCACCAGGAGTCCTCCCGCCGCTACGTCCTCGGGCCCAAGCTGATCCGGCTCGGCGAGAGCTCCTCGAAGATGCTCAGCCTGTGGGCCCGTCCGCACCTGGCCCAGCTCGTCGACGAGCTCGGCGAGTCCGCCAACCTCGCGATGCTCGACGGCGACCAGATCGTCTACGTCGCGCAGGTGCCGTCGCGCCACTCCATGCGGATGTTCACCGAGGTCGGCCGTCGAGTCCTGCCCCACTGCACAGCGGTCGGCAAGGCGCTCATGGCGGAGATGCCCATCGAGGACGTCCGGGAGATCCTCCATCGCACCGGCACGCCCAAGCAGACCGAGAACACCATCACGGACCTCGACGAGTTCGCCAAGAATCTCGAGTGGACGGCGAGCCACGGTTACGCCGTCGACGAGGGCGAGCAGGAGGTGGGCGTCCGCTGTGTCGCCGTTGCGGTGCCCAACGTGTCCTCCCGGCTCGCGATCTCGGTGTCCGGGCCGGCCGAGCGCATGACCGACGGGGTCATCGAACGGGCCGTGCCCCTGCTCGACAAGGCCGGCGCTGCGCTCTCCCACGACCTGCGCTGACGCACGTCAGCAGAATCCTGGGATGGCGTCCCACGCGAGACCTGCCGGCGGAGCGTCGTCGCGCAGCACCGCTGCCTCGATCAGGCCGTAGGGCCGGTCACCGACCTGGAAGACCTCGTTGGGGTTGTCCAGGCCGAAGGGCGACAGGTCATACACGTAGTGGTGCTTGTTGGGGGCGGAGAACTTGATCTCGGCGACCTCCTCGTGTGCCTCCAGGACTGCCTTGCCCATCTCGTAGAGCGTCTGCTGCAGGGCCAGGCTGTGCACGTCGGCGAAGCGCTCGAGGAGGATCTGCCGGATGCTGTCGTACGTCTTGTCCCACTCGACGTCGGTACCGACGTAGCGCCAGCGAGCTGTCAGGGACGTGGACATGATCCGGTCGTGGGTCGGCGCCAGGGTCGTGTACTCGTCCTCCAGAAAGCCGTGGAACTCAGAGCCGGTCGACTTGAGCAGCACAAGGTCCTGCAGGCCCGACACGACCGACGCCGGTCCGCCCTTGCCGTCGACGGTCACGACGGTCGTGCGCGTCTCCTGGCCGCGCCGCGCCCAGCTGTGGTCGTGCTCGGAACCGTCGACCACGATGCGCTCCCACAGGAACTCCTCGATCCTGACCTGCGCCAGGTCGACCGGCTCGGTGTCGTCGACGAAGTGCCGGGCGAGCTCCAGCGCGAAGTCCTCGGCTGCTCCGACACCCTTCTTCTTGGCGTACGCGTAGACGGTCTGCTTCTGCGTGTCCGTCGGGAGCACGCGGGCCTGGTCGCCCTCGAGGTGGGCGTCGGAGAAGTCGCCGCGCAGCGACGTCGACACGTTGAGATCCCTGATCTCGTGACGGTCGGTGTCGCGATAGATCCGCACGAGGCGGTTCTCGGCCTTGCCGTACTGATTGGGTCCAAGCACGATGCTCATGTGGGTCAACTTCCTCTGTAGGTGGAGAACGCGAAGGGGCTCAGCAGCACCGGCACGTGATGGTTCTGCCCGGGGTCCGACACCGTGAAGGCGACCTCGACTGTCGGGAAGAAGGTGGGGGTCCCCGTCCGGGCGAAGTACGTGGCCGTGTCGAGCACGAGCCGATACGTTCCGGTCACGACCTCCCCGGAGAAGAGGTCGCCCGCCCGACCGTCGGCATCGGTGACCGCTGTGGCGAGGGCCTGCCCCGGCGCGGACCCGAGCTCGAGCCGCACGGTGATGCCCTCGGCCGGACGGCCTCGGCTCGTGTCGAGTACGTGGGTGCTGATCGAGCTCATGCAGGACTCCCTTGGGTCGGCGTCGGCGCGGTGTCCTGGCCATTGTCGACGACCAGGAGGCCGAGGCGCAGCACCGCGATCTCGCCGAGCTCGCGCACGACCTCGAGCAGCTCGGCGTCGGGGGAGTTGGTGAGCCTGCGTCGTAGCTCGGCCAGGATCTCGTCGGCGTCCCGGCCGGCCGCGCGGATCAAGAACACCCTGCCGAACTGCTGCTCGTAGGCGGCGTTGCCGCGGCTCATCGCGGCGACGAGGTCGGAGTCGTCGCGGTCGAATCCTGCCTGCTCCCGCGTGGAGAACTCCCTGTCGTGACCGTCACCGGCGCTCTCGCCGATCCGGGGGTGCCGGGCCAGTGCGATCTCGACCTGCCCCGCATCGAGCGATGCGGCCGCCGCCCGGGCCGTGGACAGCAGTCCTGCGACGTCGTCGTACGGCCTTCCGGCCATGACCTCCTCGATCCAGCCGGGGACGCCCAGGCACGATGCAAGCAGCGCTTCGACTGCATCGTCGCTGCTGGTGTTGAACTCGTCGATGTCCACGGTGTCCTCTCCGGCGGGTCCTGTCATCTCGGTGTCAGTGCCCGAGCTGGTCATATCGCTGCGTCCGCGCGCTGTGGATCGGGTTCGCTCCGGCGACGAGGTCGTCGAACCGGTGGTTGACGATCTTGCCGACCTCGATCATCGCCGTGGCTCGCTCCTGGCACACCGAGTTGTCCAGGCGTTCCCAGCCGCGGGCCAGGACCTCGCCCCGCTTCTGCAGGTCGCGCACCGAGATGATGAGCGGGAAGCCGAACCGGTCCAGGTAGGTCTGGTTGAGCTCGGCGAACTCGTCGTAGTCCTCGTCGTTGAGATGGGTGAGACCCAGCTCGGACTGGTCGCGGGTCGACTCCTTGCGCTCGAGCTGGTCGGACCCGAGATAGGGGAAGGCCTCCAGCAGGGCGGCCTGCTGCTCGAGGTTGCCGGAGAACAGGGCGTCCTGCATTGCCTCACGCAGGGCCTGCGTGTCGGCGAATGGTCGCTGCGCATAGGCGGCGTCGACCGCCCACCGTGACCCCTGGAACAACCCCTCGAACGTCTCGGCGAACTCGTCTTTGCTCATCGAGTTGACCTGGTCCAGGCGGATGACCCCGCGACCGGGTGCGCCCGCGACGCCGGGGCCGAAGCTCTTGCCGACGTGGAAGAAGACCAGGTTCAGCAGGATCGCGGTGATCGAGCCCAGCGTGATGCCGCTGTTGAAGATCATCTCGCTCCAGCGTCCGCCGGGAATGACGGTGTAGAGCGTGGGCTTCATCGTCACGAGCATGGCCAGGCCGACGCTGGAGGAGACGATGACGACGTTGCGATGGTCGTTGAAGTCGACCCGGCTCAGCATCTGAATGCCGACCACCGCCACCGTGGCGAACATCGCGAGGGCCGCCCCGCCCAGGACCGAGTGCGGGATGCTCGCTGCGACCGCGCCGGCCTTGGGTATCACGCCGATGACCATCATCAAGGCGCCTGCGGTGGCCACGACCCAGCGGCTCTTGACGCCGGTGAGTCGGACCAGGCCGACGTTCTCGGCGAAGCAGGTGTAGGGGAAGGAGTTCAGGACGCCGCCCAAGGTCGTTGCGAGCCCGTCGGCGCGCAGCGCGCGGGCCACGTCCTCGTTGCCGACCTTCTTCTCGACGATCTCACCGGTCGCGAACACGTCACCCGTCGTCTCGACGGCAGTGATCATCATGACGACGATCATCGAGATGATCGCGGTGACCGAGAACTGTGGGATGCCGAAGAAGAACGGCGTGGTCACGCCCGTCCAGTCGCTGCTGCCGACCGAGTCGAAGGTCGCGTCACCCAGGATGAAGGCGACGGCGGTCCCGATCACCAGCCCGGCGAGGACAGCGACGGTCGCCATGAAGCCCTTGAACACGCGTTGGATGACCACGATGAGCGCGAGGGTGCCGATCGCGTAGAAGAAGTCCTTGCGGATCGGCTCGTCGAATCCCACGGCGTCATTGATCGCGACGGGCAGCAGGGAGATGCCGATGATGGCGATGACCGAGCCGGTGACGACCGGCGGGAAGAAGCGCAGGAGCTTGCTGAAGTACGGGGCCATGAAGAACGTGAACAGTCCCGCGACGATGACGGCGCCGTAGATCGTCGTCAGCCCCTCCTTCCCGCCGCCCTCGGCCGTGCCGATCGCGATCATCGGCGCGACCGCGGTGAAGGTCACGCCTTGCAGGAGCGGAAGACGGACGCCGATCTTCCACCAGCCCACCGACTGGATGATCGAGGCGATGCCGCACGTGAAGAGGTCGGCGTTGATGAGGTGGATCAGCTGCTCGTCACTCAGCCCGATGGCCCCGGCGAGCAGGATGGGCACGATGACCGCCCCCGCGTAGAACGCGAGAACATGCTGCGCTCCGTAGACCGCCAGCTTCTGTGGCGGCAGAATCTCGTCAACGGGGTGCTTCACGCGCCGTTGACGCTTGGCGCCCGACGGCGGATTGGACAATGACATGGTGGCCCTCGCTCACGAGAATATCCGTATGGTGGATAGTTAGTTCCGCGTTGCGAGAGACGTTAGCGGAGGTCGGGAAGCAGCGCAAGCATTCCGCGCAGGAATGTCCGCGATTAGCGGACGCGATTCGGTGGTCCGCCAGCTTGGTGAGACCGTTGACGCTGAGAACCAGGTGGCCGGCCCCTCAGTGGCGTGTCCCTCCAAGCTACGGACCTTTGGGGCAGGATTGGCAGGACCCTGGTGCTACGTCAGAACGCCGTCTGATGCTTCAAACGACGCCAGCGGTCCGCAAACAGTCCCACTCCTACCAAACATTGGGTTCTGTTGATATCGTCTGATATCAGGAGGTGGACCGAGATGCCTGACCTGTTGATTCGTAATTTCCCAGCTGAGGATCTCGCGCTGCTGGACGAGCATGCCGCTCGACTGGGAGTCTCGCGAACCGAGTTCCTGCGCCGCCAGCTGCACCAAGAGGCCCGTCGCACGGCCACCAGGGTCACTGCAGCCGACCTGTCGCGATTCAGCGCAGCTGCTGCCGACCTCGCCGATGATGCCGTGATGTCCGACGCCTGGTCATGAGCGAGTCGAGCTGGATCATCGACAAGTCGGCGCTCGTCAGATTAGGCGTCAGCCCAGATGTCGAGGCTTGGGCAAACCGGATCGAACGTGGTCTGGTCCACATCACCACGGTCACCATGCTCGAGGTCGGCTACTCGGCCAGGTCCGGCGCGGATCTGGCCACCCTGCTGGCAACCGCCCCTGTCTCGGCGATGCCCTTGGAGTACTCAGCACCCGCCATCGAAGACCGGGCCATGGAGGTGCAACGGCGCCTCGCGGAGCGAGGGCACCACCGCGCGCCGTCCATCCCTGACTTGTTGATCGCCGCCACCGCCGAGATCAACCACCACATCGTGCTCCATGTCGACAAGGACTTCGAGCTCATCGCAGATCTCACCGGCCAGGCGGTGGAACGGCTGAACACGTAGCGCACCAGCATCCTGGCGCGGACAGGAGGATTTGATGGCACTGCCCGAGACTGACTTGCACCGCATCCGCCTGTGGGCGCGCGAGCAGTGGCCGGAGCACATGTGGGACGAGGTCAAGGTCGAGGCGGACGTTGCCGACAGGCATGTCGACATCGTCGAGGTGCGCCCGCCCTGGGACGGTGTGGGAGAACCCATCCGCGAACCGGTCGCCCGGTTGCGCTACACGAAGATCACCGGGCAGTGGGCGATTTATTGGCGCGATCGCAACCTCAAGTTTCACGAATACGAACGCAAGCGCCCGACCAAGAATGTCCAGGAGCTCCTCGACTGGATTGCCGATGGCGGCGACCCGATCTTCTGGGGTTGAAGAAGGTCTGAGGGCCTCAGGTCAGGCGCTGTTTTTCAACGGTTTAAACACGTTCAACGGCTGTCGAAACCCCCACTTCCGATCCGCTTCAACGTCTGAGCTCAGACTCTTCGTGGCGCTCTGAGAGCAGGCTGCCGAAGGCAACCACGAGGATGACGTTGACCGGGATCGCGACGGCCGCGATGTTGCCGACATGGGCGACGGGCCATCCGACGATGGCCACGAGGACGAGGGCCGACTGCAAGCGGTGCCCGAGCTTCCACAGTGCGGCAGCGACCAACGCGAACGACAGCGGGAAGAACAGCCCGAGCGGCTTGATGAGGTTCGCGGCCCCCGGCTGATCGACGAGCTGGACATCGCCGAGCGACATGTGGATCGCCTCGAAGCCGTACGCGACGTTGCCGGCCATGCCGACGACGCCGGTCACCACGATCGCTGCCTTGAGCATCGAGGTGTTCGGTAGCCAGGTGGCAACCCGCAGCACCACGAGCCCGTACGCGATCGCGCCGAGGACGTGGAGGACGCCGGCACCTCCGCTGTCCCAGCCTCGAGCGGCGTACGTGGAGTCGGCTGCGAGGTAGATCAGCGGTGCGACGATGAGCGATGCGGTGAGCAGCTGGTCAGTGGGGTTGCTCTTCCGTGTGGTTGAGGTCGTGGACATGGCGAGTTCCTCTCGGGTGGTGGATGCATCGACTCTCGCCGCACGCCGACCCGCCCGATACGGGGTCAACCCTGGAGACCGCAGATTCAGGGAAAACCCCGGGGGCCGCAGCCCGGCCGCGTGCCATGATTCCGGTCATGAGCGCCGAACCCCGCGTCCGCGACTGGGCTCCGCTGCCGCTCCTCGCGCTGTGCGCCGTCGTCGCTCTCGTCGCCGTCGGCTTCTCCCGCGGCGTGTGGTTGCCGAACCTCCACAACGGGCTGCTGGCCTTCGCGTTCAGCTTCGTCGGGTGCCGCGGTGCTGTTCGGTCGTCCGGGTCAACGTGAGGGCCTGCTCTTCCTGGCCACCGGCACGCTCGAGGCGGTGATGTTCGTCGGCCGCCAGATCGGCCACGACTCGTCGGCGTACGGCGACCGCTGGTGGGGGTGGCTGGGAGTGTGGCCTCTCGCCATCACGCTCGGAGCCGTGACCTGGTGCGTCCTGTGCTTCCCCGAAGGCCGGTTCCTCTCCCGCCGTTGGGCATGGGTGGGCGGCGGGGTCGTCGCGGTCGCGATGGTGTGCTCGCTGCTGTCTGCGCTGTGGCCGGTTGAGTACGCAGAGACCGGCGTACGTACGCCGCACCCCTTCTCGTTGGGTGGTGGGGACGCTGCCGACGTGGTCTGGTCAGCGCTCGCACACTCGACCTACGCAGCGTTCCAGCTGCTCTGGGTGGTGGCTGTCGTCGTCCGTTGGCGCCAGTCAAGCGGCTCCGCACGTAGCCAGCTCACGGTGATGCTCGCAGCAGTCGCGTTGTCGGCGGTGGCGTTGGTCGTCGGCCTCGGCGTGGCAGGGTCGCCGCGGGCCGGCATCCTGACCGCCACGCTGATCCCGGTCGCCGCTGGCGTGGCCATCCATCGGTTGAGTCTGGCGCGCGTCATCGAGCAGCAGACCGAGGCGGGTCGGCTGGAAGGGCTCACTCCCCGCGAGAACGAGGTGCTCGACCTCATGGCGGAGGGCTTGTCGAACGCTGCGATCTGCGCGCGCCTGCACCTCTCGATCAAGACGGTCGAGCCCGTCGTCAGCAGCATCTTCATCAAGCTGGGCTTGCCAGCCGACTCTGACAGCAACCGCCGTGTGCTCGCGGTGCTGGAGTACCTGCGGCGCTAGTCGCAGCCGATCCCGTCGCCATCTCGGTCCAGGCGGTAGGTATCGCTCCCGGTGACCGTGACCGGGTGGCCAATCTCCCCGCAGTCAAGATCGGCGACGACTGGGAGGCATGGCGTGTATCCGGTCATGCAGTTCTTGGCGGGCTTCGGTGCCTTGGGCTTGTCGACGAGCGGGACGGGTTTGGTGATCGTCTTGCAACCGGGTTTCGCGGCTGAGGCGAGAGCTGTGTCCAGGCGACGAGCCAGGGCCTCGTTCTCGTGGCGGAACTCGTCGAGGTACCTGTCGTCTCCGAGCCCGTTCTTCGCGAGCGCCACGTTGAGGGAGTCACCTGCCTTGTCGCGCACTTCGGCGACGCTTCGGCCGTGAGTGTCCGTCGTGTAGGTGTCTGCCACGAATCCGCCGCGGACGAACTGCGCAGTGAACGCACGTGCCTCAGCGCCGCATTTCTCGCTTCGTTCAGGTGTGTTGATGAGTCCGAGTCGGTATTCCTTGCCATCCGATGCCACCCAGGAGTCGCCGTCCTTCTGGTCCGTCACGAAGAGCAGCACGAGCGGCGAGTCAGTCGGTTCCGTGGAGGGAGCCGGATCATCTGAGGGTTGACCTGGATCTGCTTTGGGCGTCGACTGGCTGGAAGGGGCGTCGGTGGATTCGGGAGTGGTGGCATTTCCGATCGCACCGATCCCGAGGAAGGTCAGGCACGCGATGACCAACCAGAACTGCCATCTGCGGGACCACGGCCTCGTGGGGGTTTCCTGGACAACGGGGACTGCGGGGTAGGTCGGTTCGTCGCGCTCTCCCGCGTGTGCGTAGTTGGCTGCGGTATGTACGGTCCACGCCTGACCGTCCCAGTAGCGCATCTCACCCTGCGCGTCCGGATACCAACCTGCGACGGCGCGGGGCGTATGGGTCATCCGACGATCGTGACATCCCCAGTCGGTCGATGGTGTTGAACGGTCGAATAGCCACAGTCCGCAAGGCTATGGACGCTCGCCTCTCGGCCAGTGAGGCGCGACCCAGGTGCTCTGGCTCAGGACGTCGAGCCGCGCGACGCTCCAGGGCTTCGATGACGGTCAGGCAGACGTCGACCTCGTAGAGCCGTTCGACGGCTCTGGATCCCGTCCGGGACTCTCGGCGTTGATCTCCACCACCTTGTCGCCGATGACGTCGATGCCGACGAGGAACATGCCGTCGGCGACGAGCTTGTGCGCTCATCGCTTGACGATGTCCGCGTTCCACGTCGCCGACCTCGAGGGGGACCGGGTGTCCGCCTGCGCTGATGTTGGCCCGTGGGTCGTTGCCGTCGGGCACTCGCCGGAACGCGGCGTGCTTCCCGTCCCGTTCGAGGATCTCGTCCCTCGAGCACGAAGATCCGGGCGTCGCCGTCCTCGCCGCCGTCGACGAACTGCTGGACGATCGCGTAGCCGTCCTGGAGCACCGCCTCAGTCATCTGCGCGAGGTTCGCTTCGCCCTCGTCCTCGATCATGAACACGTTTCGGCCCTTGGCGCCGTACAGAGGCTTGACGACGGAGTGGCCGATCTCGGCGACGAACCGCTCGATCGCCTCTGGGTCGCGCGTCACGAGCGACCGCGGCCGGATCCTCTCGGGGAACTCCTCGAGGTAGAGCTTGCTGTTGGCGCGCACGAGCGACATCGGATCGTTGACCACCGTCACGCCTCGGGCCTTGAGCACCTGACCGAGCACCACTCCCAGTGGGCTGGCCCATGGGCGCTCCTGCAGGTCGTCGAGCGACTCGTTGCGCAGGAACACGGCATCGAGGTCGTCCATGACGATTCGCTCGGCGTCGCGCTCCTTGATGCGTTCCATGAAGTCCTCGAGCGTGTCGCCCTGGTGGAGCTCCGCGGCTTGAGCCCGCGCAGCGAGCTCGCCGTCACCCCAGAGCTCGGCGTCGCCGACTCCGACGTACCAGACCTCGTGCCCGAGCTGCGCGGCTGCCCTCGCCAGCCGCGTGGTGGTGTACTCATCGACCTCGGTGATCACGTCGTTGACCAAGAATGCGATCCTCATACGCTCCCTCTCCTTCGTACAGATCCCTCACCGACGCTCCCTCGCGCAGTCGGTCGAGGCGCTCCTGCGCCCCGGGGACGTCCAGCCAGCGTGGCCGGATCCATGGCGCCGACCAGCACCTCGCGATCGAGCAGGTCCTGGATCAACGGGATGTGGTCCAGCGCGAGCTTGCCGACGAACAGCGCGTCGAGGCTGATGCCCTCCGCGAGAACTCGAGGAGGCGCGCGATGCCGCGCAGGTAGATCGCGTCCTTGACGGAACCGCCCCGACGACGACCCGGATGGCGATGGACCACGCGGTCCGCGCGGGATCCGATGGTCAGTGCGCAGCGAATCGAAGATCTCCAGGAATCCGGCACCGTCGAGCATCTCGGCGACGGCCACGACTCTCGCCGCGAGCACGCGAAGGCGTCGCGGGTCCGAGTCCGCCGATCAGGTACTCGGCGAGGATGGCGAGGCCCTCCTGGGTCTCGTCGTAGCCGGGCAGGCCGACCGTCGAGCAGCGTCAGGGGTTGCCTGGCGCCGTTGAGGTACGTCACGACGTGAGTGCCGATCTCGTGATGCAGCAAGGGCTCGACACGGTCGGCCCTGAAGGTGGCGGCTTCGGGAATGAGCAGCCGGCCGAACGACACCATCAGCTCCGAGACGTCCTCCCGCACGTCGATGAGGGAGGGGAAGTCCGGATACGCGGTGCGGTACCGCTCACACTCTGCACGAGCGGCATCCGCGAACACGCCCGCCGTGACGCTCTCGGTGCTGGGCGGCTGGTGGGGGATGGTCTCGAGCAGCTCCTCCGCATCCGACACGAGAGGCCGGCTGATCCCGCCGTAGAGCTGCAGCGATCCGTACACGAACCGGGCGGTGTCGCGGTCCTCCAGAGCGGTGATCTGGCGGGCGATCTCGTCGCGCTTGGCGCGCAGCAACGTGTGCAGCGCAGGATCGGTGACGTTCTCGATCTCGAGCTCGTAGAGGTCGCGGCGCACCAGGTCCGGCTCGAACTCGAGCGGTCTGAGCCGGAGCGTGGGGCAGCTCCGAAGTCGCTGCGTTCGAAGTCGCCCACGCCTGCGCGGCGTTGACCGGCGTGACGTTGAGCAGCAGGTTCGACGCTGCGCTCGATCTCGGTGAGGGGGGCGTCGATGTCCAGAGCGGGTGCCAGCTCCTGCGTCGGAGTAGTCACCCAGGCGAGATACCCACCAATCTGCGTGGGCAAGCGTGGAAGTCATGCAGTGTTGGCAGCTCCTCGGACGAGAACCGGATTGTTCCCCGGTGGCCAACGTGACCGGGAACGACAGCTCCCAGAAGTTGTTCTGCCACCTCCTCGCTCACCGCCGCCCGACCGGGCTCGGACTTACGATCGAGCATGGGCCTTTGGAGCGAGCGCGTCGTGCCGCACATCGTCGACAAGGCGTTGTCGTCGGACGATGTGATGCAGGAACGCGAGTTCGTCTGCGCAGAACTGCGGGGGCAGGTCATCGAGATCGGATTCGGCTCCGGTCTGAACTCCGAGCTGTATCCCGAGGCCGTCGACTCCGTTGCCGCCGTCGAGCCGTCCGACACGGCATGGCGAATGTCGGCGGATCGGCGCACGGCGTCGCGTACGCCCATCTCGCGCTCAGGCTTGGACGGTCAGGCGCTCGACGAGCCCGACGCGACCTTCGACTCGGCCCTGTCGACGTTCACGTTGTGCACGATTCCCGACGTCGAGCTGGCGCTGCGGGAGGTCGGTCGGGTCCTCCGTCCGGGCGGGACGTTCGCCTTCCTCGAGCACGGCCTCGCCCCCGAGCCGGGGGTCGTGCGTTGGCAGCGGCGGATGGAGCCGGTCCAGAAGGCCGTCGCCGGAGGATGTCACCTGACTCGCAACATCGAGGATCTTGTCGCATCGGCCGGATTCGAGATCACCGGGCTGGAGGAGCGCTATCTCCCCGGGCCCAAGGTCGGGCGCCCTTGGACGTACGTCTACTCAGGCAGTGCGCTCAAGCGCTGAGGCTCACGACGCCTTGCGCTCGGCGGCCGGCTCGTCTGCTGGCTCTTCGCGCTGCCTGATGAGGCTCAGGACGGGGGCCGGCAGGTTGCCTTCGCGGATCTGCGCGATCCACGCGCGAACGTGCCGGATGATCGTGGGGAGGAACAGGAGTAGTGCCGCGAACGCGACGCACAACAGGAGTCCGGCAAGCGGGCGGACGACAAGGTCGATCATGGAACCATTCCTCGGCAGGGGGAAGCAGGTGACGATCGGAACGACCGGCCCATCTGCTTGAGGCGAAAACGTACTTACCCACATGTACCCCGGCTCATGCCGAGACTCAAGGCGACATGCCCCACCAGCGGATCTATCTCAGATCGGTCGCGGATCTTCGGGGTTCGCCACGCTCAGACATGACCGACATCACGTTGCGCGCCGTCCAGGAACCGCTCGAGCAGCAGTGTCGCGAGGCCCCGGAATCAGCGGTCGTCACCCTGAGGGCGTCAGGCCACCTCGGCGAGGGTGTGAGCTGCTCGCTCGACACCGGCCGCTCGATGGCTGCCGCTGGACGGCATCCTGCAGCCGACGTCCGCGGCGGGACGATCACCGCCGAGGGCGACCTCGACTTCCGTGGGACGCTCGCGGTCGACAAGGAGGCGTCCGTCGGCTTCCGGGAGATACGTCTCGCATAGGAGCTCGACGTGCTCCAGACGATCGAGTCGACACCTCGCCTCAGCGTGTCGACGTCGACCGCTTGATCCGGGGGCGGCGGGGTACGCCCAGCGCATGAGTGATCCCAAGGAAGCGCGCAACGACACCGACGACGAGACACCCCAGGAGGACGGCGAGTTCGCCAACCCGGGGCCCGTCCCGCCAGAACCCGAGGACGTCAGCGACACCGGCGAGCGGCCGGGCGACCTGGCGCCGCAGGCGGGCGGTCCGGGCAGCGAGGACTGAGCCTCAGGCGCCGGCCGCCCCCGCGTGGCTGCCGCGTCGCGGTGAGGCGTGCCCGTCGTCGTGCTCGTCCTCGCCCTTCGGCGCCATCATGACCGCGAACGCCGTCGTGATCGGGACGGCGAGCACGAGCCCGATCGCACCGACGATCGTACGGACGATCTCGGTGCCGATCTCCTCCGTCGTGGCCATCGTTCCCAAGCTCTGCTGATAGGCCGTGATGAGCAGCAGCACCGTCATCGCCGAGCCGGCGTACGCGAAGACGAGGGTGTAGACGCTCGACGCGATGTGGTCGCGGCCGATGCGCATCGCGGATGCGAACAACGTGCCGGGCCGCATCGTCGGCTGCAGCGCGCGGAGCTCCCACACGGCGCTCGCCTGGGTCACCGTGACGTCGTTGAGCACACCCAGGCCGGCGATGACCATGGTGGCGGCGACCACCCCTGACAGCTGGATCCCGGGAACGGTGGCGATGAGGATCTGGTCGTTCTCGGAGCCGACGCCCGACAGGCTCGTCCACGCCGTCGCGCCCAGCCCCAGCATCCCGGTCAGCCCGATGCCGACCAACGTCCCGAACAAGGCCGAAGTCGTGCGGATGGATATCCCATGCGCCAGGTAGAGCACGACGATCATGATGACCGTCGAGCCGACGATCGCGACCGGTAGCGGTGACTCGCCAGCCAGGAACGCCGGGAGGATGAACTTGGTCAGTGCCAGCATCGTCACCGCAATGCCAGCCAGGGCGAAGAGGCCACGCCATCGGGCCACGACGACGACGAGGACCGAGAAGATCGCCGCAAGAGCCGTGAGCGGCAACCCGCGACGGAAGTCGAGGAACTCGTACGACACCGCTTGCCCTTGGGGCGCGATACGGAGGATCTTGACCTCGTCACCAGCCTTGATGCCGGCCTTGTAACGCGCGGCGTCGAGGTCGAACGTCGCGGTGCCCTCGTCGATCGTGGCGGTGATGTGCGCGCAGTCGCCCGCGACCTGGGGGAGCCCGTCAGGCCC
Source organism: uncultured Actinomycetota bacterium (assembly GCA_963790145.1). Classification (GTDB taxonomy): domain Bacteria; phylum Actinomycetota; class Actinomycetes; order Propionibacteriales; family Nocardioidaceae; genus Aeromicrobium. Next base: position 335,700 of record CAWBNN010000003.1, read on the forward strand.
CTCGCCGCCGCTGTTGCAGTTGAACGGGTCGACGCCGGTGACCTTGGCGTTGACCGTCGTGACGCCCTGGCCGCCGTAGGGGTTCTTGTCGCGGGGCACCCGGTCCGGTTCTGGCCAGAGGGCGACCATCGCGGCGATGGCGATGGCGGCGATCGCGAGAACGACCACCGTCAGGGTGGCGGCGAGACCGCGTCGGGGAGGTCCGTAGTCGGCCACGGCATGCGAATGAGAATGTGCCACGATGAAAGAGTGCCACGTGACGACACACAGCCTGAGCACCTGCCCGGAGCGGTGGGCGGGGCGACGCGCGTCGGGCGTACCGTCCGGCGCCCCACCGGCGCGTGGACCCCGGCCGTTCACGAGCTCCTGACCTATCTCCACGAGAACGGGTTGCGCGGCATTCCGGAGCTCCACGGTCTCGACGACGAGGGCCGGGAGGTCTTGGAGTACGTCGAGGGGCGCGGCGTCCCCGTCGACCAGGAGGTCGTCCTCGACACCGTGCTCGCCGAGGCGGTCACGTGGCTGCGGGACTTCCATGATCTCGTCGACGGCTTCCGGCCCGACGGCGTACGCCGTTGGCGGGGCGGTGAGGTCGAGCTCGCAGACGACCAGATCATCTGTCACCACGATCCCGGTGCCTACAACTGGATCATCCAGAGCGGCCACTTCGTGGCCATGGTCGACTGGGACATGGCTGGACCGGGACGCCCGATCGAGGATCTCGCGTTCCTCGCCTGGACCGGCATTCCCCTCTACCGCGAGATCCCGATCGAGGACGTCGTTCGCCGCCTCGACCTGCTCGTCGACGCCTACGGCGAGTGGGGGCCGATGACGGTGCTCGATGCCGTCGTCGAGCGCATGACGTCTGCGAGTGACCGCATCGAGGCCGGCCAGGCTCGCGGTGACGAGGGGCTCCGCAACCTCGCCAAGCTCGGTGAGCCGCAGCGCACCCGCGACCGGGTCGCCGCTTTCCGCGAGCGCATACCGGCGATCGAGGCCGCACTGTGACGCGACCGCCGCTGGCCGATGCGCTGGGCCTCGAGCCCCATCCGGAGGGCGGTTGGTTCCGGCAGACCTGGTCCTCGCCGGTCTCGGTCACGCTGGCGGACGGCCGTGTACGCCCGACCGCGACGCTGATCTACTTCCTGCTGCCGGCTGGCGAGGCGTCGGCCTGGCATCGGGTGGCATCGGACGAGCTGTGGCTCGCTCACGATGGAGCCGTCGTCGTCGAGCTCGGCGGGTTCGACGAGGTGCCAGGCAGTGGCGTGGCCCACGTCGTCGGGCTCGACCTGGACGCCGGGGAGCTGCCCCAGGTCCTCGTGCCGGCGGGAGTGTGGCAGCGCACGCGTCCTTCCGAGGACGACGCCCTCGTCAGCTGCCTGGTCTCACCAGGCTTCGACTTCGATGACTTCGAGCTCGCCTGAGCTGACCTGCGTCACGCCTAGAGTGAGGCATGGACTCCGCGCTCAGCACCGTCGGCCTGCCACTGGCCCTCGGCATCATCATGTTCGGCCTCGGCCTGTCGCTGACCCCAGATGACTTCAGGCGGGTCAGCCAACATCCTCGGGCGGTCGTCGTGGCGCTGGCCTGCCAGCTGATCCTGCTGCCGGCGGTGTGCTTCGGCCTGGTGCTGCTGTTCGACCTGCCGCCTTTGCTCGGCATCGGGATGATGCTGCTCGCGGCATCGCCGGGTGGCACCAGCGCCAACTTGTTCAGCCACCTGTTCCACGGTGACGTGGCGCTCAACGTGACCTTGACCGCGATCAACTCGGTCATCGCGATCTTCACGTTGCCGATCATCACCAACCTCGCGATCGCGTGGTTCGACCGTGAGGACTCGGTCTCGCTGCAGTTCCGCAAGGTCGTGGAGGTGTTTGCCGTCGTCCTGCTGCCCGTGCTCCTCGGGATGCTCGTCAGGGCTCGCCGCCGGGCATTCGCCGCGCGCATGGACAAGCCTGTGCGCATCGGCTCGGCGGTCATCCTGGCGATCCTGGTCGTCGCGATCCTGGTCGATCAACGCGAGAACTTCACCGACTACGTCGCCGACGTGGGCCTGACGACGGCTCTCTTCTGCGCCGTGAGCCTGGTCGTCGGCTACGTGATTCCCAAGGCCGCCGGCGTCGTCGAGAGCCAGGCGATCGCGTCGTCGATGGAGATCGGTGTGCACAACGGGACACTCGCGATCTATGTCGCCGTCGAGGTCCTCGACAGCACCGAGATCTCGGTTCCCGCGGCGGTCTACTCGCTGTTCATGTTCGCGTTCGCCGCCGTGTGGGGCTATGCCCTGTCGCGCCGGATCAGGTCGTCGGCCGCAGCCTGAAGGTCAGCGCACGACGACCGGGGCTCCGAACTCGGTGCGTACCGAGTCGGCGTACATGACCAGGTCGGGGGCGCGGTCGACGATGCCAGGCAGGCCGGCGGCCGCCACCAGCTCGTCGTCGAGCGATTCCACGGTGGCGGTCCGCAGCGGCCAGGGTGCGTGGTGGTTGGGGATCCAGAGCGTGCGGCCCAGGTAGCGCGTGTGCAGGCCGAATCGGGCCGTGACGAACTCCTCGACCGCCGACGGCTGCGTGATGGGGTCGCCGACGGTGACGGAGATGCGTGCGCCTGCGCGCCGCGGGCCGGGCCAGCGGCGGCGCGTCGTGTAGTCGATGCGAGCGCCGTCCTGACGGATCCGCATGCGTGCCCACGTGTACGGCGTGCCGAACGCGATCCGTGCCCCGAGTGCGACGAGGAGCCGGCTCGTCTCGAGTGATCGGAACACGATGCCGTGGTGGCCTTCGTCATCGACGGAGTAGAGGCGGACGTTGGTCTCGGCGAAGTCTCCGAAGTACGGCACCGCCGGGCCCAGGCCGAACCCTGAGCGGCGCATCTCGAACGGGATCAGTCCGACGTACGTCACGCCGTCCAGGACATCGGGTCGGGTGCCGGCCGGGAGCAGTGGCGCCACCACGGCTGGATCGACTGCCCAGTGGATGAAAGTGAGCCGCGTCCAGTCCTGCCTCATCAGGCGCGGTCCGACCAGCTCGGCCGGCAGGGTTTTGAACGTGTTCATATTCCCAGTGTGGCACTGGAAGTCGTCCTTGAGGACCTGCAACGGCAACGACTACGTCACATTTCAGCGGTCGAGCCACTCGGAGGTCTGGTCGTTGCGGAACTTGCCCGCCGGGTCGAGGCGGGCGGTCAGCGAGCGGAAGTCGGCGAGGCGTGGGTAGGCCGCGTCCAGACGGTCACGGCTGCTCTGGAACACCTTGCCCCAATGTGGCCGGGCCGCATATGGCGCCAGGGCGTCGTCGAGAGCGGGCAGGAGCGCGGTCACCTCGGGCACGTGCATGCGCCAGGTGAAGTGGATGGCGAGGCAGTCGACGTCGTGGCTCGGGCTGAGCCAGAGGTCGTCGGCGGCGATGGTGCGCAGCTCGCTGATGAACAGGTGCGGGCGGATGGCCGGAGCCAGCGAACGTACCGCGTCGATCGCCGGAAGAGCGTCGTAGCGTGGGATGAGGTACTCGGTCTGCAGCTCCTCGCCGTTGCTCGGGGTGAAGCCCAGCCGGAAGTGCGGCAGCCGGTCCCACCACGCACCAGGAGCACCGAGCTGGCGTGTCGTGAATTGAGCTGACTCCTCCGGCAACGGGTGCAGCTCACGAGTCGCCGGTGCCGCGCCGAAGAAGTCGGCAGGCGGGGTGACGTCGGCGCGCGACTTCAGCCACGCCTGCTGCGCACCTGCGGCACCCCAGTCGGTGAACATGCTGACGCTGTAGGCGCTGGCGGTGATGGCGTCGAGGTTGCTCGCTATCGCATCCCACGACACGCCCTCGTACACGTCTTGACGGACCTGGAATGTCGGCAGGAGGTCGAGCGTGACCTTGGTGAAGACGCCGAGGCAGCCGAGCGACACGACCATGCCGGCGAAGTCCGGATCGCCGCGCCGTGTGCTCACGACCGACCCGTCCGCGGTGACGAGCTCCAGCGCCGCGACCGAGCTGGCGAGACTGCCGTTGTGGTCACCAGATCCGTGCGTCCCGGTTGCGATTGCCCCGGCGACCGAGATGTGGGGGAGTGACGCGAGATTGTGCAGGGCCCAGCCTGCGCGGTCGAGCTCCTCGACCAGCTCCCCATAGCGCAGGCCTGCTGAGACCGTGACCTCCCGAGCGCCGGTGTTGATCTCGATCGACGCCGGCAGCGCTGCGGTCGAGATCTGCACGCCGGTCGTGTCGGCGATGCGGTTGAACGAGTGCCGGCTGCCGAGACCGCGCACGAGCGGTTCCGTGGCGACGATCTCGCAGAGCTCGTCGACCGAGGCCGGCTCGAGCAGTGCCGTTGCGCCGTACGTCAGGTTGCCCGCCCAGTTGGTTCCGGTCATGTCACCAGTGTGCTGGGCGGCTCACACGGCGATCCTTCGGGTGAGCCCGAGGTCGTCGAGGAACCGCGTGTCGTGGCTGACCACGATGAAGGCCCCGCGGTATGACTCCAGCGCCTCGACCAGGTGGCGGATGCTCGGCAGGTCGAGGTTGTTCGTCGGCTCGTCGAGCAGCAGGAGCTGCGGCGCGGGCTCAGCGAGCAGGAGGCAGGCCAGCGTCGCCCTCAGGCGTTCGCCGCCCGACAGGGTCGACGCCGGCCGGTCCGCCGCCCGTCCGCGGAACAGGAACCGGGCGAGCTGGGCCCGCCGCTCGTTCTCGGTCGTGCTGGGCGCGATGCTCGCGACATTCTCCGCCACGGTCAGTGCGCCGTCGAGGAGGTCCATCCGCTGCGGCAGGTACCGGATCGGCACGTACGTCCGTACGCTGCCGACCGCCGGTGCGAGCTCACCCGTGATGGCCCGCAGGAGCGACGTCTTGCCGGTGCCGTTGCGGCCCGTGAGCCCGATGCGCTCGGGTCCGCGGATCTCGAGGTCGACGGTCAGGCTCCCGTACGCCGGACGGACTCCGTCGAGCAGCAGGACATCGCGACCGGCCGGGACGGCGGTCTTCGGGAGGTCGACCCGGATCTCGCGATCGTCGTGGACCAGCTCCTCGGCCTCGGCCAGCCGGGCGTTCGCGTCCACGACCCGGTCGTCGTGAACGCCTCGGAGCTTGCCGGCGGACACCTGGGCCCGGCGCTTGTCGTTGCCCATGGCGATCTTGGGCATCCGCTTCTCGGCCCAGGCCTTCTCGCCCTGCTTGCGGCGGGTCGCGAGGACCGACTCGGCCTCGATCCGGTCACGCTTCTGGGCGCGCAGATCAGCCTCCGCCGCGCGCACTGCCCGCTCGGCGGCGTCCTGCTCGACCGCGACGGCCGCTTCGTAGTCGTCGAACCCTCCGCCGTACCAGCGCACGGTGCCGCCCCGGAGAGAGCCGATGTCGTCCATCGCGTTGAGCAGCTCGCGGTCGTGGCTGACCACGAGCGACGTGCCCTTCCAGCCGGCAACGATCCCGATGAGGCGCTCCCGCGCCGCGTTGTCGAGGTTGTTGGTGGGCTCGTCGAGCAGCAGGACGGACGGGCGCGTCAGCAGCCGCGCGACGAGGGAGAGCAGCACGAGCTCGCCGCCGGACACCGACGCGATCGGGCGATCGAGCTCGAGGTGGCCGAGCCCGAGTTGGCCGAGCTCGGCGGACGTACGCTCGGCGATGTCCCAGCGGTCGCCGATCGCGTCGAAGTCGTCGATCGCGGTCGAGCCGGCTTCGACACGCTGCAACGCAGCCAGCGTCTCGGCGACGCCGAGCACGTCCGCCACCGTCCGGGAGGGGTCGGCGCCGGGATCCTGCGGCAGGTAGGCGACGGTGCCGTCGACGCCGATCGAGCCCTGCTGTGGCGTGAGCTCGCCGGCGATCAGCCTCAGCAGTGTGGACTTCCCGGAGCCGTTGAGTCCGACGAGGCCGTGCCTGCCGGGGCCGATTCCGAGATCGAGGCCGTCGAGGACGGCAGTGCCGTCAGGCCAGGAGAAGGAGAGGTCGTTGACAGACAGTGATGCACGCATGTGCGCTCCATGAGGTCGATGGGTGCGCAGGCCACTGTGAGCTGCTGCGCGGATCTGACCTCAGAGCTTCAACGGACCGGCTACCTGTTCCTTCGGGGATGCGTGGCGACCATCATACGCTAGGCGGCATGCCTGCGATTTTCTTCGACTCCGACGATGACGCCGAGGAGCTGGTCAAGGCCCTCGACAGCGAGGGCTACTCGACCACCTTGAGGCGTGAGGCGTTCGCCGGTGAGGAGGACTGGGAGGACCGTGCGTGGGTCCTGCTGGTCGAGCCGTTCGACGACCGGGTCGTGGAGATGGTCGACGTCTACGGCGGGTGGCTGCCCGGAGACGATCGCCTGGCCACGGACCCGCCCGAGCTTCCGGGCGGACCCAAGCGCCTCAAGGACTGACGCCCCTCAGGCGCCCAGGTGGTCCTTGAGGAACTGCACCTGCAGCAGCTTGAGGTTCTCGGCCACGACCTCCTGCGGGGTCATGTGGGTGACCCCGGACAGCGGCAGCACGGTGTGCGGCCGGCCGGCGGCGAGCAGGGCGGACGACAGCTGCAGGGTGTGGGCCGCAACGACGTTGTCATCGGCGAGCCCGTGGATGATCATCAGCGGACGCTCGAGGCCCGGCGCCAGTGGCAGGAGAGAGTTGCGGTCGTAGACCTCAGCCTGCGTGGTGGGGTCGCCGAGGTAGCGCTCGGTGTAGCACGTGTCGTAGAGCCGCCACTCGGTCACCGGCGCGCCGGCGACCGCGGCATGGAAGACGTCCGGCCGCTTGAGCACCGCGAGGGCGGCGAGGTAGCCGCCGTACGACCAGCCGGTGATCCCGACGCGGGCAGGATCGACGTCGTCGGGGTATGCCGCAACGACGGCCTCAAGGGCGGCGACCTGGTCGTCGAGGGTCACGGTGGCGAACTCGTGCAGCACGGAGCGTTCCCACGCGTGGCCCCGCCCGGGGGTGCCTCGGCCGTCCGACACGACGACACAGAATCCCTGGTCGGCGAGCCACTGCGCCTCGAGGAACGCCCGCGCCGAGGCGAGCACCCGCTGTGCGTGCGGGCCGCCGTACGGATCCATCAGCACCGGCAGACGGCGCGATCCGGGCACATGGCCGGACGGGAAGAGGATCGCCGTGCGGAGCTGGTGCTCGCCCGCGGCGACGAGCGTGATCACGGGCTCGTGCGGCGCCGGCTCGGCCAGCACCCTGACGGGAGCCGGCTCGGAGTCCTCGCGATGAACGACCACCGTCGTGCCGACCGCGTCGAGGCCGGACCGGACGATGACCGTCGTCGGCCCGCCGATCACGGCGCCGTGGACGGCCGCGCCCGTGGTGATCTCGCCGACGCTGCCGTCGAAGCCGAAGCGGACGATGTGCACCTCGGTCGGCTCCTGTGACGCCGCTGCGACGACGCAGTCCTCGAACACGTCGATGATGCCGCGCACCTGCCAGCCGTCGCCTGAGACCGGGACGCCGTCACGCAGCACCCGGCGCCAGCCGTCGGCGTCCTCGACGGTGATCAGCGATCCGTCGGGGCCGAACCGAGGTGCCGACGACAGCTCGACCCACGCCGGGTCGGAGAGGTCGCGCAGGACACTCGTACGCCCGAGCTCCACGTCGACCGAGAGGATCTGGGAGGACTTCTGGTCGCGGCTCAGGACCTGGATCACGGGCGCGCCATGCGGCGTCCAGCTGACGCGTCCGAGATACTCGTACGCCGTGCGGTCCCACTCGATCTCGACGCGGCTGCCGTCGAGGCGGACGTGCCAGAGCGTGACCTCGGCATTGGGCGTGCCGGCGGCCGGGTAGCGCTGGGCGACGGGCTCGCGCTCAGGGTGCTCTGGGTCGGCGATGTGCCAGGTCTGGACGGGTGCCTCGTCGTACCGCTCGACGAGCAGGGAGCGGCCGTCGGGTGCCCACCAGAAGCCGCGATGGCGATCCATCTCCTCGGCCGCGATGAACTCGGCCTGGCCCCAGACCTCGGTCGCGGACTCAGGCTCGACGAGCACGCCCTCGTCGCGCCCACCGACGTCGATGACCCGCAGCGCGCCACCTGATGCGTACGCGATCAGGCGCCCGGTCGGGTCGAGGTGCGGGTCGATGACCGCCCCGACGCTCGGCAGCGAGTGCACCGCCTTGGCTCCGAGGTGCACGGCCCAGAGCTGGCCGGACAGGGCGAAGCAGGCCCACCGGCCGGTCTTGTCGGTGTCGTAGCCGACCAGTCCGGCGGCGGACTCGCGGCTGCGCTCGCGCCGGGACCGCTCCTCGGCGGAGAGCTGCTCGCCGGCCTGGCCGAGCAGCGCCACGGGGTCGACCAGGACGGACTCGGTGCTGCTCGCGACGTCGTACTCCCACAGCTGACCTGTGCGCGTCACGCCGTCAGGCGTACGGATGAAGCGCACCGTGCGGCCGTCGGGCGAGACCGTGATGTTGCGGGGGATGCCAAGGGTGAAGCGGAGGGTGCGCGCGGCCAGACGGGGATACGAGACGGTCATGCGTCCGATCCAACCACGCCCTCCCACAGGGGTGACGTCCTGTCGGCGCCGGTCAGTAACCTTGACGTATGACCCTGAGCGACCGCCGAATCCTGCTCGTCCATGCCCACCCCGATGACGAGTCGATCGGCAACGGCGCGACGATGGCCAAGTACGCCGCCGAGGGTGTGCAGGTCACGCTCGTCACGTGCACGGCCGGCGAGGAGGGCGAGATCCTCACACCCGAGATCGAGCACCTCGCGGCGGATCGCGAGGACGGGCTCGGCCCCCACCGCGTCGAGGAGCTGGCTGCCGCGATGAAGGTCCTGGGCGTCACGGATCACAGGTTCCTCGGTGGCCCCGGGCACTTCCGCGACTCGGGCATGAAGTGGGCCGACGACGGCAGCGCGACGGTCGCCGACGAGACCCGCCCCGACACGTTCTGGCACGCCGATCTCACTGTCGCGGCCGATCTGCTGGTCGAGATCATCCGCGAGACCCGGCCGCAGGTCCTGGTGACCTATGACCAGTTCGGCGGCTACGGCCACCCCGACCACATCCAGGCGCATCGGGTCGCGACCTATGCCGCGTCGCTCGCCGCCGTGCGGTCATACCGGCCCGAGCTCGGAGACGCGTGGGACATTCCCAAGATCTACTGGGATGCCATGTCGAAGTCGCAGATGGCCGAGGGCATCCGCAAGCTTCGCGAGGCGGGCGACGAGACGACCTTCGAGGGCTGGGACCCCGACAACCTGCCGTGGGGCCAGACCGACGAGGAGCTCGACGCCAAGGTCGACGCCAATGACTACGCCGACACCAAGATGGACGCCATGAAGGCTCACGCCTCGCAGATCGCCGTCGACGGGCCGTTCTTCGCGTTGTCCAACAACGTCGGATCGCAGGTGTGGGGCACCGAGTTCTACCGGCTCGCCAAGGGCGAGCGCGGACCGGTCGGACCCGACGGTCTCGAGGAAGACCTGTTCGCCGGCCTCTGAGGTGAGACGCGCAGCACTCGTCGTCCTGGGGGCCTATGTCGGCGTCATGGGCGCCATCGTCCACCTGCACACGTGGCGATCATGGGGTGTCGACTGGCCGTGGGGACTGCTGTTGGCGATCGCCGCGACCTACGCCATGGTCCTCGCCGCCGACCGGGTCACCCGCGTCGGCGGTGCGTGGTTCGGGCTCGGTTGGGGGATTGTCCTGCTGGCACAGCAGTTCTCGCCCGGGGGCAGCTATCTCATCGCCTCGGACTGGCGTGGGTGGGCGTTCACGATCGGTTGCCTGGGGGCCATCGTCGTGGGGGTCGTGCGGACTCCTAGGCTGGAGCGATGACGGGGCCGGTGGATCAGCACGCCTTTCGCGGCGCACTGGCCCGTTTCGCCAGCGGCGTCACGGTCGTCTCGACCGTCCAGGACGGTGTCGATCACGCGATGACAGCGAGCGCATTCACCTCCGTGTCACTCGATCCACCCCTCGTGCTCGTGTGCTCGCACAAGTCGAGTCGATTCCACGAAGCGGTGCTCGACACAGGCTTCTGGGCGGTGTCGATCCTCGCCGAGGAGGGCATCGAGGCGTCAGCGTGGTTCGCGCATCGCGGCCGGCCCCTCGAGGACCAGTTGCAGGGGATTGCGTTCCATCGCGGCGAGTCCGGTGCCGCGCGCCTCGACGACTCGCTCGCCTGGCTGGAGTGCACCACGGTTTCTGTGACGGACGGTGGTGACCATACGATCTTGGTCGGAGCGGTCACAGATGCGGCCGTCCGCGACGACATCGACGATCCATTGCTCTACTACCGCTCGCACTACGGCACGATCGTGCGCCTGCCTGCCTCAGAGAAGACCGTCTACGGGAGCAACTCATGACCGACAAGCCTGACGATCACCCCACCCCGGACGAGTCGCCGGCGGAGGACCCGTTGGCCGACGATGCACCGATCGATCTGCCGGGACAGGTGGAGGACGCCGAGCCCGTGGTCGAGCCCGACGAGCCGGCCGAGTTTGACGAGCTGGCCGAGTCCGAGCCGGCGGCCGAGTCCGAGCTGGTTGACGAGGATGAAGGCGTCGTCGAGCCGGGGCTGGTCGTCGAGCCTGACGAAGAGATCGAGCTCGACGAGGTCCCTGACGTCGAACCGGCCTACGAGCTGCAGCCAGACGAGGACGGGGTTCTTCACGAAGGTGCGCTGCCACACGACCGCGACGACGAGCTCGATCCGCAGCTCGAGGCGGCGTTGGCGACGTCGCTCGAGTGGCAGCCCGAAGCGGACGACGCCGATGGTGATGTGACCGGTATGCAGCCGGCCGATCCGGGTGAGACCGATGACGGCGGATCCAACCACCTGGGCCGACGCATCCTCCTGGGACTCGTCCTGGTGCTGGGCGTCCTCTATGTCGGCGGCTACTTCCTGACCGGGGCCCGGATGCCGGCCAATGCCACGATCGGTGGCGTCGACGTCAGCGGCAAATCTCCCTCGGCGGCACGCGATGCCGTCGACAAGGCGCTGACCCCCAACGTCGACCGCGAGGTCGTCCTGGAGCACGGCAAGACCGAGTTCCGCATCAAGCCCGACGCTGCTGGACTCGCCTTCGATCTCGACCAGACGATCAGCAACGCCGGCGGCGAGCGCAGCTGGAATCCGTCCGACATGGCGGGGCTGTTCTTCGGCGATCACGAGACCGCTCCGGCCCTCAATGTCGACGACGCCAAGCTCCAGAGCTCGATCGGCACGATCGGCGAGACCGTCAACCGCGACGTCGTCGAGGCCCAGATCACCTTCCCCAAGGGCAAGCCCGAGCCGCGTGAGCCCAAGGCCGGTCGCGTCATCGCCCGAGCGGATGCGGCCGAGGCGATCCGCGGGGCATACCTGGTCAGCGACAAGCCCGTGAAGGTTCCGATGGCGACCGTCGAGCCGGCCGTCGACGCAGACGGCCTGGCGGACGCGATGAAGATGATCGCCGAGCCGGCCGTCAGCGGCCCGATCACGATCCGCGTGGGGGACAAGAAGGTGTCCCTGCCCGTGACGGCATACGCGCCCGCGCTCGTCGTCCGCGTCAAGGACAACAAGCTGGAGCCCTACCTGGATCACAAGAAGCTCGCCGGTCCGCTGACCAGCTCGACGACCGGGATCGGCAAGAAGGCCGTCGACGCCACGGTCAAGATCGTCAACAACAAGCCGGTCGTCGTGCCAGGCAAGAAGGGCGTGGGGCTGCAGCCCCAGGAGATGGCGGTCAAGCTGCTGCCCGCGCTGACCGAGTCGGGCTCCAAGCGGTCGGTCGAGGTCGAGGCCAAGGTCGTCGAGCCGTTGTTCACGACCAAGGACGCCGAAGGGCTCAAGATCAAGGAGCGGATCAGCAGCTTCGAGACGCGCTTCCCCTACGCGCCCTACCGCAACACCAACCAAGGCCGTGCCGCCGCCCTGATCAACGGCACGATCCTCAAGCCGGGCGAGACCTTCAGCTTCAACAACACCGTCGGCGAGCGCACCACCGCCAACGGTTTCGTCATGGGCACCGTGATCAACGGCGGGGTCTTCCGCGAGGAGCTCGGTGGCGGGGTCTCCCAGGTGGCCACGACGACCTACAACGCCGGATTCTTCGGCGGGATGGACGACGTCGAGCACCACCCCCACGCGTTCTACATCGACCGCTACCCGGTTGGACGCGAGGCGACGGTCTACTACGGCAATCTCGACCTGCGGTTCAAGAACCCCACGAAGTACGGGGTGTTGATCCGCGCATACGTCGTCAAGAGCACGCCATCGTCGGCCGGCATCATGCACGTCGAGCTGTGGAGCACCAAGGTCTGGGACATCAAGGCCGGCCAGTCGGCCCGCCGCAATGGTCGGACGCCCGGCAAGCAGTATGACGACACCGATCGGTGCGTGCCGCAGGGCCCGATCCAAGGCTTCGACATCGACATCTACCGCACGTTCTACCAGGGCGGCAAGAAGGTCAAGACCGAGACCGACACCGCGAGGTACCAGGCCGCCGACCACGTCATCTGCGGCAAGAAGCCCAAGACCGAATGACGCTGACGGGTCACTTCTTGCCCCCCGACGGGTCAGTTTTGGCCCCGTTGTTCAGCAAGAAGTGACCCGTCAGTGGTCAAGAAGTGACCCGTCAGCTGGGGAAGAAGTGACCCGTCAGCGGGGGTCAGACGGCGATGTTGAGCTTGACCGTCAGGCCGTTGTCGATGTCGCCGGTGACGGTGGCCATCTGAAGTGAGTAACCGTCGGTGAACACCATGTCGGAGTCGAGCGTCGTCTGCGTCATCGTTCGGGCGCTCTGCTCATAGCCGGCGCTCGCATAGACCCGGTTGCACGCGTCCTCCGGCAGAGCGATCTGCGACGTGCGCAGCTTGCCCGTTGACTTCTGGGCATCGGCGGCGGTCTTGTAGACCTCGAAATGCATGTGCGGCCACCGCCCCGGATAGGCGGCCGGGAAGATCGAGGTGAACGTCAGCTTGCCGTCGGCGTCGGCCGCCTGCACTCCGCGCAGGTAGTTCTCGTCGCCGATCTCCGAGTCATACATCGAGTAGCGGCCCTCGCGGTCGCAGTGCCACAGGTAGACCGCTGCACCCTCGTACGGTGCGACGTCGCTGCCGTTCATGTCGAAGATCGTCAGCTCGATCGTGGTCTTGACCCCCTCGGCGGTCGTGCTGGTCCCGCCGAAGCTCGACCGGATGTCGCTGCGCACCACGCCGCTCTCGGTCAGGACGTTGACCCCGTTCGAACCGTCAGCGGGGAACGGGCCGCCGGTCTCCTCCGGCACCTCGCCGTCGACCGTCGCCGTGGTGCTACCTGAGGTCGAGGGCGATGACGGCGTGCTCGTCGTGGCCGACGTCCCTGGAGTGTCGCTTCCGCTGCAGGCGGCCAGCGCGGCGGCCAGCCCGGCGCCGGTCAGGAGGCCCACAGCGCGGCGCCGATTCAGCAGCGCAGGCAGGTCGTGGGAAAGTCCGAGGTCGTGCTCGTGGGGTCCGTCGTGATCGTGGCTCATGGCACCACCGTACGAACGCCGGCTGGGTGACCGCCATGGCGTCACTGTGAAGAGTCTGTGTCCCCGGGCTCGAGGTAGCGATAGTCGTGGTGATCGACGAACCCGTATGGCTTGTAGAGCGCGAGCGCAGCCTGGTTGGAGTGCATCGTCTGCAGGTAGGCCTTGTCGGCGCCGTGCTCGACGGCCCACGCGAGGGAGGTCTCGACGATCCGGCGAGCCAGCCCCTGGCGCCGGTGGTCGGGCGAAACCTCGACGCCGGCGATGCCGGCCCACTCGCCGGTCACGACGATGCGGCCGATCGCCACCGCAGGCGAGCCGATCGAGACGAATCCGACGGTGTCAGGGCCCTCGAGCACCGCGCGAGCCGCGACCGGGTCGTTGACCCGGCCGTAGTTGGCCAGCCAGTCGTCGTCCGCTGTCGGTGCGATGCGCGCGGCGGGATCGGCTTGGTAGGCAGGGTCCAGATCGGCCACCTGGACGACGGCGCCGCCGTGGTGACCGGTCATCGGCACCCATCCGGCATCGGCGAAGGCGCGCTCCTCGGCCGAACCCACGACGACCTGCGCGAGTGCCGGGGAGCCGTGCGCCGCATAGAACTCGCGGACGCGATCCAGCGCCTCGGGAAACGGCAGGCCGGGATCGCCGTGCACCGCGACGGAATTGGCCCGCCCAGTGAACCGCCCAGATGTACGCAGCTCCCACTCGCCGAGCGCGACCGACTCGATCGCCGGCCAGCCCCGCGACGTGATGCGCGTCAGGTCGGCGGCGCGCACGTCGATCGCCCGGCGACGGCGAAGAGGCCGCTCGGGGACGGGTTTCCAGGTCACGACGTCCGCCAGGCCGACGGTCTGCGTACGCCCGTCGCGACGCTCCACCGTCACGGTGGAGTCATCGACGGCCCGCACCCGACCGATGACGTCGCTCAACGCGGGCCCGCCCGACGGACCGGTGCCGCCGATGGCGTACCGCACGACGATGCGCAGCCCCACGCAGCTCGCGTCGAGAGTCATGGCTCAACACTTCCATGTCATGAGGTGGACCTCATGTGCGGGAGGTGGAGCGGAGGCGTGATACTAGTGGCAGCCCCTTGAAGGAGAAATGCTCGTGACGTACGTGATCGCCCAGCCGTGTGTGGACCTCAAGGACCGCGCTTGTGTGGACGAATGTCCCGTGGACTGCATCTACGAGGGCAACCGCATGCTCTACATCCACCCCGACGAATGCGTCGACTGCGGTGCGTGTGAGCCGGTCTGCCCGGTCGAGGCGATCTTCTACGAGGACGACACGCCGCCGGAGTGGAAGGACTACTACGCCGCCAACGTCGACTTCTTCGACGACATCGGCTCGCCCGGTGGCGCGGCCAAGCTCGGCGTGATCGACAAGGACCACCCGCTGATCGCCGCGCTGCCCCCGCAGTCCCAGGAATGAGCGGCGCCAGGGGCCACGTCTCGGCGAGGTTCCCGGACTTCCCCTGGGACACCCTCGCGGGTGCCAAGGCGCGCGCGGCGGCACACCCCGGGGGGCTGGTCGACCTGTCGATCGGTACGCCGGTCGACCCGACTCCTGACGTGGCTCGCGACGCGCTCATCGCGTCGGCGGATGCCCCGGGCTATCCCACGGTGTTCGGCCCCGAGTCGCTGCGCCAGGCCGCCGTCGACTGGATCGAGCGTCGCTTCGAGGTGAGCGGGCTCAGCGCCTCGCAGGTGCTCCCGACGGTGGGCTCCAAGGAGCTCATCGCCAACCTGCCGACGCAGCTGGGTCTCGGCGCTGGTGACCTGATCGTCGTGCCTGAGCTGGCCTACCCGACGTACGAGGTCGGCGCCCGCTATGCCGGCTGCGAGGTCGTGGCGACCGACTCGACCCTGTCACTCGGTCCGCGCGTGCCCGCGATCATCTATCTGAACTCGCCGGCCAACCCGACCGGGCGGATCCTGCCCCCTGACCACCTCCGCAAGGTCGTCGAGTGGGCCCGCGAGCGCGGCACCCTGGTCGTGTCGGACGAGTGCTACCTCGAGTTCGCCTGGGAGGGCGAGCCCTACTCGGTCCTCCACCCCGACATCTGCGGCGGTTCGTTCGACGGCATCCTTGCGGTGCACTCGCTGTCCAAGCGGTCCAACCTTGCTGGCTATCGCGACGCATTCGTGACGGGGGACCAGGCGCTCGTCAGCGAGCTGCTCGAGGTCCGCAAGCACCTCGGCTTCATGCTGCCGACGCCCGTGCAGGCGGCCATGGCCGCAGCCCTCGCCGACGACACGCACGTCGACGCGCAGCGCAAGACCTACGCCGCCAGGCGCCAGGACCTGCGCCGGGCGTTCGAGTCGGCCGGCTTCACGATCGAGCACTCCGAGGGGGCGCTCTACCTCTGGATGACGCGCGGCGAACCGTGCCGCGACACGATCGACTGGCTCGCCGAGCGCGGCATCCTCGCAGCGCCTGGCGACTTCTACGGTGCCGCCGGCTCGCAGCACGTGCGCGCGGCGTTCACCGCGACCGACGAACGGGTCGCTGAAGCCGTCGCCCGTCTCATCGCCTGAGCGCTAGTTCGTCGAGACCCTGACGGTGTCGGAGTCATCGCCGGAGCGCGCCGTCCAGCCCTGGTCCGACTGCTCAGCGCGCCACTCGCGGTTGCCGAACGAGATGTCGGTGATCCGCAGGCGCGACGCGTTGCCGACGAGGTAGTGGGCCAGCGCCCAACCGCGTGCCTTGACGTCGGAGGCCTTGCCGGTCAGCGGGTATGAGGCGTCGTCGCCATCGGTCGCCACCGGAATCGTGCCGAAGGCCATCGTGACGTCCTGGGTGACCCGGCCGATCGTCCCGCTGCCCTTGGGGTTGATCTGGCAGCTGAACTGCGCAGGGCTGTAGCCGCGAAGCGCGGATGCGAGCGCGCGGGCGTAGTCCTCGTGCTTCGCATACGCACTGGGGAACGCCGAGCGCTGGACCTTCTGGGCTGCGACGGTGATCTCCATCGACTCGTAGCCCTTGACCTTGACGAGGGCGTCGTAGAACCGGCCGATCGAGTAGTACGGGTCGCTGATCTGCTCGATCGTGCCCCAGCCCTGCGACGTACGTTGCTGGAACAGGCCGACCGAGTCACGGTCACCGAAGTCGATGTTGTGGATCTTGGACTCCTGGAACGCCGTGGCGATCGCGATCGTCGTGGCGCGCGGCGGCAGGTTGCGACGCTGCGAGATCGCTGCGATCAACGACGACCACCGGGCCTGCTCGAGGTCGATCTCGGCCCTGACCTCGCCGACCGTGGCAACGCACGACTCGCTGCGCAGCGGCTCGCGGTCGCGCAGCACCACCGCGACCATCACCGTGGCGGTGAGGAGCGCGAGGACGACGAACCAGCGGAACCGCACGAGAGCGTGCTCTCAGTTCGCGTGGAGGTCAGCGTTGAGCTCGATGCCCGTACGCTCTCCGCGCGGCCGAGCCTCGATGGCGCCGCTCTGGCTGTTGGTCAGGAACAAGATGCCGTCCTGGCCGGACAGCTCGGACGCCTTGATGACGGCCCCATCGGGCATCGTCACCTTGGAGCCAGCAGTGACATACGTACCGGCTGCCACGACGCAGTCGTTGCCGAGCGAGATGCCGATGCCGGCGTTGGCACCGATCAGGCTGTTCTCGCCGACCGTGATGACCGTCTTGCCGCCACCCGACAAGGTGCCCATGATCGAGGCTCCACCGCCGACGTCAGAGCCGTTGCCGACCGTGACGCCGGCCGAGATGCGACCCTCGACCATCGCGTTGCCGAGTGTGCCGGCGTTGAAGTTGACGAAGCCCTCGTGCATCACGGTCGTGCCCTCGGCGAGGTGGGCGCCAAGGCGTACGCGGTCGGCGTCGCCGATCCGGACACCGGACGGGACGACGTAGTCGGTCATGCGAGGGAACTTGTCGATGCTGGTGACCTGGACGTGCAGGCCGGCGCCACGTGCACGGGCCCGGATCGCCTCGAAGCCGTCAACGGGGCAGGGACCGAGCGACGTCCAGACGACGTTGCTCAGCAGCCCGAAGATGCCGTCGAGATTCTGTCCGTGCGGGGCGACGAGTCGGTGCGACAACAGGTGCAGCCGCAGGTAGACGTCGTACGCGTCGGTCGGCGGCTGCTGGAGGTCGTCGATGACGGTGCGGACGACGGCCTTGTGCACCTCGCGGATCGCGTCCTGGCCGGCCAGAGGGGTCAGCTCGGGAGGCTCGGATTCGCCCTCCGGGGCGGCGCCGAGCCGGGGCTCGGGGTACCAGACGTCGAGGACCGTGCCGTCCAGGGTCAGCGTGGCGACGCCATAGGCGTACGCGCCGGGATGATCCGCAGAAGTCATGCCCCAAACCTATCGGGGCGGCGTTAGCGCTTCGGCAGGCCGTCCTTGGTGCACAGGCTGCCGATCTGGTCGGTGCGGTCCTGCTTGATCAGATCGAACATCCTGGGGGCTCGCTCCGGGTCCCAGTTGACCGCGAAGTCCCGCAGCGGCACGGTGCAGTTGAGTCCGTCGCCGCCCATCGAGGCCGACAGCGCGAGGGCGAACCTGAACAGCGCGATGGGGCTGACGTCGTCACCGATGCGCAGCGAACCGGAAGCACCCTTGGCCACGCTGAGGTAGCGGACGGGGTTGAGCACGGTCCATGGCGACTTGGCCTCGGCACTGATCGAGCCCAGCACCTCACGCTGGCTCTGCACGCGCTGGATGTCCTGCGTGGCGTACGAGTGACGGTTGCGGGAGTAGGCGAGGGCGGTCTTGCCGTCGGCGTTCTGGCACCCCTTCTGCACGTCGAGGCCCGAATCCTTGTCCTTGATGCGGGTCTTGGGGCAGATCTCAACGCCGCCGAGTGAGTCGACGACCTTGACGAGTCCGCCGAAGCCGACCTCGATGTAGTCGTCGACGCGGATGCCGGTGCTGCCCTCGATTGTCCGGACCAGCAGCTGCGGACCACCGAACGCGTACGCGGCGTTGATCTTGTTGCGCCCGTAGCCGGGAATGTCGACGAGCGAGTCGCGGGGGAGCGACATCAGGATGCTGGGGCCGCTGCCGGTGTGCAGGAGCATGATCGTGTCGGTGCGACCACGTCCGCCGGAGTCACCGCCGGTCGTCAGCTCCTTCTGCTCCTCCGGGGTCAGGCCGCGGCGGCTGTCGGAGCCGACCAGCAGGTAGGTCGTGCCCGGCTGGTCGGCGGGGCGATCGGAGTCGGGGGAGGCGTCGACCTTCTCGATCTGGCCCCACGCCCACACGGGGACGGCGACCAGGAACACGATCCACGCCAGCACGATGAATCCGAAGATGCGGCGCCCGTTGTGGCGCTTCTTGGGCTTCCTGGGTCCGGCCGGAGGCATGTCGGCGGTCCGGCGACCCGGAGGTGGCAGGTTCGGCGGCGGCAGGTCGTCGGACGCAGCCGGTCGCGGCACCGGGCGGGTGGGCTGGTCCTCGCCGTACAACCACCCGTAGTCGCCGTCGGGGCGCTGGTCTGACATGAGCAAGACCGTACCTGACCTCGGCTCATGCGCCCGCGAACCGCACCTGCGACCGCCGAAAATTCCCCCGCGTCCCTCGGCGCGCCCTCAACCTCAACTCGAGAGTTTGTGTGGATACTGAGAAACGCCTCAGCCTCTTCCCCACGTGAGGACACCATGTCTGACGTTCGCTCGAGTGTGTTGGGTGGCTCGTACGCCCACCCGGCCGACACCTCCGCTCGCATCCAGTTCCGCCGCGCACTGACCCTGACGGCGATGACCTTGGTGATGCCAGGCTCCGCCCAGCTCGTGATGGGCAACAAGCGGATCGGCCGTCTCGCCGTACGCGTGTGGCTGGGCTTCCTCGTCGTCGGCGCCGTGTTGATGTTCCTGGCGATGAACTCACGCAAGCAGCTGCTGTCCCTGGCGCTCGAGACCCCGCTGCTGACGGTCGGCCGCTGGGTCCTGATCGCCGGCGCGATCGCCTGGGTCGCCCTGATCATCGACGCATGGCGGTTGGGTCGCCCGCTCGAGCTGCGCCGCAACCACCGCCTCTGGATGACCGGCATCAACAGCGCCCTGTGCTTCGTCACCGCCGGGGCGCTCTTCTTCGCCGCGCACCTCGTCGCGGTCCAGAGCTCGTTCGTCAACAGCGTGTTCGTCTCGCACGATGTGTCCGAGCCCGAGCAAGGTCGCTACAACGTGCTGCTCCTCGGTGGCGACTCCGGGTCTGACCGTGTGGGCCTGCGTCCCGACTCACTGACCGTGGCCAGCGTCGACAAGGAGACCGGCCAGACCGTGCTGATCGGCCTGCCCCGCAACCTGCAGGACGTCCCGTTCCCCAAGGGCTCGGTCATGGCCAAGGAGTTCCCCGACGGCTTCAACGGCGAGGGCCAGTACCTCAACGCCATCAACACCTGGGCCAACGACCACGCGTCGCTGTTCAAGGAGAAGAACCCGGGGCTCACGGCCACCATGGGGGCCGTCGAGGAAATCACCGGCCTCAAGATCAACTACTACGCGATGGTCAACCTGCACGGCTTCGCCAAGCTCGTCGATGCCGTGGGCGGCGTACGCATGAATGTCCGTGAGCGCACGGCGATCGGCGGCATCGGTGCGCCCGTCCGCGGGTGGATCGAGCCGGGCGACCAGACCCTGAACGGCAACCAGGCGCTGTGGTACTCCCGCAGCCGCGTGCAGAACGATGACTTCTCGCGCATGGGCCGGCAGAAGTGCGTCATGAACGCGATGCTGCACCAGCTCAGCCCGCAGAAGGTCTTGTTCAACGTCGAGAAGATCGCGAGCTCCAGCAAGGCGCTGCTGACCACCAACATCCCGAAGTCGGACCTCGATGTCTTCGTCGACCTGGCGCTCAAGGCCAAGACCCAGAAGGTCTCGACCGTCTCGCTGGTCCCGCCGGTGATCTATACGGGAAGCCCCGACTTCAAGAAGGTCCGGCGCTTGATCGACGAGGCCATCGACAAGGCCGAAGGCCGCTCGTCGATCCCCGGCGGCATCACGAAGGCCTCGCTGTCGCTGCCGAAGCCCGCCGACGGCGACAAGGATCCGCGCAAGGCCAACCAGAGCTCGGACCTCGGCGCCTCCTGCTGACGACCTGAGTTGTCGCTGAGATCACGGATGCGATGTCACGGATGCTCCACGCGTCGGTGATAATGGTTGCTTCGTCGGCCACTCGTAAGGGATCTCATGTCGCATCGCGCGAGTCTCTTGGGCCGCGGCTATCAGGACAACCATCTGGATTCGCCGCGCGTCCGATTCCGTCGCGCCCTGATGCTGTGCCTGATGACCGTGATCATCCCCGGCTCGGGACACATCGCGGTCGGCAAGCGCGTGGTTGGCTGGTTCGCCGTCACGATGTGGGTCGGTGTGCTCTGCGGCGGTGGCTTCCTGCTCTGGAAGTTCCGCACTGATCGCGCTCAGGTGCTGACCTGGTTCACCGACACCGATGTGCTGCTGCTCGCCAGGGCCGGCATCGTCGCGGTGGCCGTCCTGTGGGGCATCTTGTTCCTCGATGCGTGGCGCCTCGCGTCGCCGTTCCGGCTCAACTTCATGCGGGCGGCGTTCATCACGGTGCTCAATCTCGCGATCATCGCGGGGGTCGCCGGCTCCACGGCGTACGCCTCACAGCTCATCAAGGTCTCTCGCGACACCGTCAAGGTCGTGTTCAAGGCGACCGAGACGTCCGAGCCGCTCAAGGGTCGCTTCAACATCTTGCTGCTGGGTTCGGACTCCGGCAAGGACCGTGTCGGCATCCGGCCCGACTCGATGACGGTCGCCAGCATCGACGCCGACACCGGCAAGGTCGTGCTGATCTCGCTCCCGCGCAACCTGCAGAACGTCCCGTTCTCCGAGGGCTCGCCGATGCGCAAGCTCTATCCCAACGGTTACAACTGCGGATCCGAGTGCCTGCTCAACGCCGTGCACACCTCGGCGCAGAATCGCACTGACCTCTATCCCGGCAGCGAGGATCCGGGGCTCGACGCCACGATCGATGCGATCCAGGGCGTCACGAACCTCAAGATCAACTACTACATCATGGTCAACATGCAGGGGTTCCGCGGACTCGTGGATGCCGTCGGTGGGGTCACGGTCGACGTCAAGACCCGCATCGCGATGTTCGGCCACGATGACTCGTGGAAGGACCGCTGGATCGAGCCTGGCGAGCAGAAGCTCAACGGCACGAAAGCGCTGTGGTACACCCGAAGCCGCTTTCAGTCCGATGACTACACCCGGATGGGTCGGCAGAAGTGCATGATGGCCGCGATGGCCAACCAGCTCAACCCCCAGACCGTGCTGCTCAACGCCACCGATATCGCCAACTCCGGCAAGGAGCTGCTGAGCACCAACCTCCCGGAACAGGAGCTCGGCCGTTTCGTGGACCTCGCCCTCAAGACGCGGGGTCAGAAGATCCGCACGGTGTCGGTGGTGCCGCCAGAGTTCAACACCGTGACACCGGACTTCCCGGCGATCCACGCGGCGATCCAGAAGGCTATCGACAAGTCCGAGTCGACCGTCGCACCGCCGACGAAGAAGCCCGGGACGGACCCCGGCCGCGCCGCCAACCAGACCGACGACCTCGCTGCCGTCTGCTAGGGCGCGCGGCTCGTCCCTCGCCGCATCAGCGGCTCGTGCCTCACCGCTGCCAGGCTTCGCCTGGGCGCCTGCCTTCGCTCGCTGGCGCTCGCTCGGCCCATGGCTGGGAACGAGCAACGCGCACTTATTTGTCCTGTGACTCGTTGTAGGCAGCGATGACCTCGTCGGGCTCGCCGTCCATCACGAGCGTGCCCTGGTCGAGCCAGATGACCCGGCTGCAGGTGTCCTTGATCGACTGCATCGAGTGGCTGACGAGGAACACCGTGCCGGCGTTGTCGCGGATCTCGCGGATGCGCGCCTCGCTGCGGGCCCGGAACTTGCGGTCGCCGACGGCCAGGGCTTCGTCGACGATGAGGATGTCGTGCGTCTGCACGCTCGCGAGCGCGAACTTGAGCCGCGCCGTCATGCCGGAGGAGTAGGCACGCATCGGCAGGTCGATGAACTTCTCGATGCCGGAGAACTCCACGATGTCGTCGTAGCTGGCTTCGATCTCGTCCATCGTGAAGCCCATGGCGAGGCCGCCGAGGATGATGTTGCGCTCACCCGACAGGTCCCTCATGAGTGCCGCGCCGACACCCAGCAGGCTGGGACGGGACGAGGCATAGATCGCGCCTCGGCTCGTCGGCGTGAGGCCGACGATCGCGCGCATCAGCGTCGACTTGCCCGAACCATTGGTGCCGATGACGCCGATGCTGTCCTGCTCGTACGCCGTGAACGAGACGCCCTTGAGTGCGTGAACGGTGCGCAGCTGCTTGGTGCGGGCGAGCTTGATCCCGCGCCGGTCTGCGGCACTGGCCCGCTTGCCGGTTGCGAAGACCTTGTACTCGACGTGCACGTCGTCGACGATCACGACGGGCTTGCGATCGGTGGGCGCGGCCGGCTCCACGTGGTCGTGGTCAGTCGACACGGCCGTACCTCTCCTCGGCGCGCCAGAAGAACCACGTGCCGAATGCCAGCAGGCCGAGCGACCACGCGGTCGCATACAGCCAGAAGCTGCCCTCGAGGCCATAGTCCGGCCCTTGCAGGAGCGCAGAGCGGGCGAGGGTCAAGAACTCGTGGATCGGCTGGGCCGCCGCCACGTCGAGGACCCATGGATGGCCCGCGTAGTTGTCCTCTGGCCTCGGGCTGAAACGCTCCTCGATGCTGAAGAAGATGCCGGTCGTGTAGAAGAAGAATCGGGTCAGGAACGGCAGGAAGTTGTTGAGGTCGCGCCAGTGCACCGAGAGCCGCGCCGTCACCAGGGCCAATCCGCAGTTGAACAGGTAGTAGAGGACGAACAGCGGCACGATCAGGAACCAGTGGAAGTCCGGGGGATTGCCGTTGAGGAGCAGGAAGACCAGCATGATGCCGACCGTCGGCAGGAACTGCAGGAAGCGCTGCGTGACGGCGGCCAGGGGCAGCACCATGCGGGGGAACGCCAGGCTTTGCACCAGCGCCGCGTTGTTGGTGATCGACTTGCCGCCGGCGGTCCAGGACTGGGCGAAGAACTCGAACATGAAGACGCCGATGATGAGGAACTCGACGAAGTGCTCCGGCCGACCTGCGCTGCCGAGCAGGAACCCGAAGATCAGGCCGTAGACCAGGGCGTTGAGCAGCGGCTTGAGGATGACCCAGAACATCCCGAGGGAGTTCTGCTGGTTCTCCGACTCGATCCGGAACCGGGCCATCGAGTAGATGAAGATCCGGCGCCGCCAGACCTCCGCGACATACGCGCCCAGCGGGGGACGGCCGCCCACCTTGTGCAGGCCCAGGCGCGCCGCGTCCTCGGCGGTTGTCATCCGTGTGGTGTCCCTACTGCTCGGGCTGTCAGGTGCGCCAGACGCGGGGCGTCGAGGCATCGTTGAGTGTAGTGGATCGGCTTACCCGGGATCGGCTGCCTCCTGCGCCCGTACGCGAGAAATCTGCTCGGACGTGGCGGACGCCACGATCACGAGTGAGCCGCCACCGAGGCATGCGGCCGTGATCAGCTCAGCGTCCCGCCGGATACTGCCAGGGGTCACCAGCCGACGTGCGCTGTCCGGCGTGACCGACGCCAGCAGATCGGCGTGGGTGATGGCGGTTCCGTCGAGGTCGAGAGCCAGGGTCGAGGGCTCGGGTGGATCGAGCGCGACGAAGTGGTCGCCGTGGCCGGGCACCTCGGCGCCCAGGTCGAGGAAGCCGGCCGGCGCCTCCTGGAACCGGCCGCCGAGCGGGCGCAGGGAGGCGGCGACGCGGAGGGGTTCGTCGGCGACGAGGTCGGGGCCGCTGAGCCCGATGTCCGCGGCGGAATCGACGACGGCCGCGCCGACATTCCACGCCGACAGGATCCAGACCGTCGTGAGCCAGTGACTCGGCAGACCGATACGGATGCGGCTGCCGGGAGCGGCGTCCAGGTCGTCGACCAGGAAGTTGCTGGTCTTGGCGACCCAGTTGGCGGTCGTCGTCGTGCTCAGCTCGACGCGTTCGCCGGTCGCCATGTCGTAGTAGGTCACCAAGGGTTGCGAGGGGTCGCTCGCTGTCCGGAGCAGCTGGTCGAGGGCTCTCATGCCGTCACGACCTTTCGCGCGCGGTCGAGCACGGTGGCCGCGTCGGCGGGCACGGGCTCGGGTCGGCCGGGATCGGCTTCGCGCAGGCCGGCGATCCGTACGAGCTCGGCGGGCGCCGGGTCCTCGTGCTCCACGACAAGGACCGGTACGTCATCACGGAACGCCTCGAGCATCCCCGGCGCCCGGAGCACGGGATCGATCGCGAGCGTACGGCTGCTGGGGCCGAGGACGACCACGTCCGACGCCTCGATCGCCGCCCGCACGTCAGGCGACGCCGACCAGGTCTCCGCCACCAGCACCAGGTCCTGGATGTCGTGCGAGCCGGGGTCCGCGAGGACCTCGGCGACGTGCACGGCGCGTACGCCCTCGGCGGCCGGGACCACGACATGCAGCTCGGCGCGGTCGTCGCTGGCGGGAAGAAGGGTGAACCCGGTGCCGCGCCGGGCTGCGGCCGCGGTGGTGGCCTCGGTCAGGGTGTAGCCGGCGCCGAGCAGCTCCGTGCGGATCAGCTGGCCGGCGACGTCTGCGTCGCTGGGCCGCTGCCAGGCAGGGGAGTAGCCGATCGCGATCAGCTCATCGGCGACCGCGTGTGTCGTGGCGACCCCGGGCACGGCGAGGAGTGCATCGAGGTCGGGGCACACCTTGAGGCCCGCGGCCCAGCGGTCACGCATCGTGGGGGCGACCGCGACCAGCTCGTCCCCGGGCTCCAGGCGTCCGGCGAGGTCGTGCACGAAGGGCGCGCCGTCGGCGCCGATGATGACCGTGATCCGCATGTCGGCCATTGTGTCTTGCCTGAGAAGGCGTCCGGCACGGGGGCGACACGCCGGGGATTTCATGAATCTTGCCATTCGGCTTGACTTGTGACAGGTGACAGGACTGTAATTCCATGTATGTCATTCGATTTGGGTCTGCCGCACGAGCTCGATGAAGAACTCATGTGGCAAGAGCGCGCGCTGTGCGCTCAGACGGACCCCGAGGCGTTCTTCCCTGAGAAGGGCGGATCCACACGTGAGGCCAAGCGAGTGTGCCTGACGTGCGATGTCCGTGGAGAATGCCTCGAGTACGCCCTGGCACATGATGAGCGGTTCGGCATCTGGGGCGGTCTGTCCGAGCGTGAACGTCGCAAGCTGAAGAAGCGGGCATAGAGAACCCCGTTTCGCTCGTCCACTAGGGTTGATCCTCGTGGACGAGACCAGCACGACGCGCCATTGGCTCGATGATCCGCCCACTGTCGGCGCCATCCTCGTGGCCCACAACGGCGCCAGCTGGCTTCCCAAGGTTCTCGTCTCGTTCGCCCAGATGTTCTACGCCCCGACCACCTGGCGGGTCGTCGACGTCAGCTCGACCGACGGCAGCGCGGACCTCCTGCGTGACTCGTTCGGTGCCGAGCGCATCACGTATGCGCCGTCGGGCACCGGGTTCGGTGAGGCCGTCCGCCTGGGCCTCGAGTCGATGCCGCGCACCGACTGGATCTGGCTCCTGCACGACGACTCCTCGGTCCTCCCGGGCACGTTGTCCGGCCTGCTCGACACGGCGACCTCTGCACCCGACATCGCGGCCGTGGGCCCCAAGATCCGTGAGTGGCCCTCGCTCCGTCGCCTGCTGGAGGTCGGCCTGACGGTCACGGCGACCGGCTCGCGCGAGACCGGCCTCGAGACCGGGGAACCGGACGCCGGCCAGCACGACCGGCCGCGCGACGTGCTCGCGGTCAACACGGCGGGCATGCTGATCCGCCGCGACGTGTGGGACGAGCTCAACGGGCTCGATCCCAACCTGCCGTTGTTCTACGACGACATCGACTTCGGCTGGCGAGTCGCCCGAGCCGGCTACCGCACCATGACGGCGCCGAGCGCAGTGATGTTCCACGCTGAGTCGAGCCGCCGCGGCACCCGCATTCGCACGGCAGGGGACGTGCCGCACTGGGAGGAGCGCCGAGCAGCGATCTACACACTGCTCGCCAACACCCCGATGCCACGTTTCCTCTGGCAGTACGTCCGGCTGTTCTGCGGATCGCTTCTGCGGGTCGCCGGCATGCTGATCGGCAAGGACCCCGAGGCCGCCAGCGACGAGCTCCTGGGACTGCGCTCGGCATACGCGCATCCGTTCAAGCTCATGAAGGCAAGGCGGCGCCGACGGGCGAGTGCCAAGCGCTCCCACCGCGAGATCCGGCATCTGCTGGCACCGTTCTGGCTGCCGTACCAGCACGGCTTCGACATCGTGCGGGACACCGCGACCGCACTGATCAAGCCCGAGGCAGTCGAGACGGTCGGCCGGCGGTCGACCACGCTCGACCAGGCACCCGACGAGGCAGAGGACCTCGACGACGGCCCGTCGTTGCTGCAGCGCCGCCCGTGGCTGGCGGCCGTGCTGGTGCTCATCGTGCTTGCGGTGGTCGCGGGTCGAGGCCTGTTCGGCGGCGTTCTGCACGGCGGCGCGCTGCTGCCTGCGCCGGAGTCATCGGCGGGCTGGTGGCAGCTGCTGTTCGGCGGCCGCCACGACGTCGGGCTGCCCAGCGAGACGCTCCCGCCGATCTTCGCCCTGCCCCTCGCGGTCCTCTCCACGCCCGCGTGGTTCCACCCCGGGCTCGTGGTCACGGCCGTCATGGTGTTCTCGGTGCCGCTCGCCGCCCTGACCGCACATCGCTTCGGCCGTCAGATCAGCCCGCATCGCATACCTCGCATGGTCTGGGCCATCTCGTACGCGTTGAGCGTCGTCGCGATCGGGGCCGTGAGCCAGGGCCGACTCGGCACGGTCGTCGCCCTGGTGATCCTGCCGATCATCGCCAACACGGCGTGGCAGATCGCTGAGAACCCGGGCTGGCAGCTTGCCCTCCGGCTCGGCATCTGGGTGGCGCTGGCGTCTGCGTTCGCCCCCATCGTCCTGCCGTTGAGCCTCGGTGGCCTCCTGATCCTCTGGTACGCCGAGGGTCGCTGGGTCCGTCGGCAGCTCGTCGTCGCGGCCGTGGTGCCGCTCGTCCTGCTCGGTCCGTGGCTGGCCCAGCGAGCGCTCCGCCCGTGGCGAGCATGGTGGGAGGCGGGCTATCCCGTGCCCGGCTCGGCAACCGTGCGCGAGATCGTGCTGGGCCGCGCCGGCGGCCCCGGTGCGGCCCCCGAGTGGCTGACCGTCGGTGTGATCGCCCTGGCGCTCGTGGCTCTGGTGCCGCGCCGCACCCGCACCGGTGTGCAGCTGGCGTGGCTCGTCGCTCTCCTCGGGCTCGGTGCCGCACTTGCCGGGACTCTCATGACCTACTCGACCCACGCGGGGCCCGCAGACATCACCCCGTGGGTCGGCGTCCCGACCGTCCTGTGGCTGGGCGGTCTCCTGACCGCCGTGCTGCTCGCCGTTCCGGCCGCACTCAGCTGGCCCCGGCCCGCCCTGACGGCGGCAGTCGTGATCGCGCTCGTGCTGCCGGTCGGCACGGCCGGCTGGTGGCTCGTACGCGGGGCCGCCGACCCGCTGGAAGCCGGTCGCACCGATGTCGTGCCGGTGTTCCTTGCCGAACGTCCGGGCGACACGTTGATCCTGACCGGCAGCATCGACGACGGCGTCGACTACCGCGTCATCGCCGGCGACGGGCCGTTCCTCGGCCAGGAGGCCGTGACCGCGTCATCGTCGGAGTCCGCGCCGCTGACGGCCGTGGTGCGCCGCTTCCTCGCGCAGGCGACGGCCGCGGACGTCGATGCGCTGGGCAAGCTCGGCATCGACTCGATCTATGCGCCTCGGGCCGACCCGGAAGTGAGTCGTCGTATCGACGCCGCGCCGCGGCTCTCGCCGGCCGGTAGCGACCAGCCCGGTTCGCGCGTCTGGACGCTCTCGCCGCAACCCGAGAACGACTCTGCCTCGACGCCCTGGTGGCACCGTGCTCTGATCGCGGTCCAGGCGCTGGTCTGGCTCGTGGCGATCGTGCTGACCGCGCCGGTGCGCCGACGTGCCGCCCCCGAACCCTTGGCCGACCAGGACGACGCGGAGGTGACCGCATGACCACGCGTAGGCGAGCGGCGAGCAACGGTCTGAAGGACCTGCGCGTCCTGGTGCTCCCGGTCGCTGCGGCGCTCCTCGTGACGCTGGCACTGGTGGCCCCGTCCAGCTCCCAGTCGGCACGTCTGCCGTCTCGGGTGACGGTCACCGAGGCGTCCTACGCATGTCCCTCCGGCTCGGTCATCACCGTGGCGTCCGGGCAGGTGCGCGCCGGCACCGGTGCAACCGCCCGCGTGTTCCCCGGCCGCGACCGCGACGCCAGGCTCGAGGACACATCCGCCTGGCGTACGTCCCAGGTCAACGGCTCGGGCGTCATGGTGCAGCAGAGCGGCCGGGGTTCAGGGCCTGTCGGGTTCTATGCCGGGACGGCACCCAGGAGCGGTGGCGGCGGACTCGCGGTCGGGTCATGCCCCGGCGTCGTGGACGACGCCTGGCTGCTGGGTCTCGGCTCGGGCGGCAAGCACTTCTCGACGCTGATCCTGACCAACCTGGCGGACACGCCGGCTGCGGTCGACATCTCGCTGTGGGGTCCCAAGGGCAAGATCGACGCCGTCGGATCCGAAGGCATCGTGGTCAAGCCCTCGTCGGTCCGGCGGATCCGGCTGGACGAGCTGGCAGCCGGCGAGCTGGAGCTCGCCATGCACGTCCACCGTCGCCGCGGCTCACTGTCGGCCGTGGTCAGCGACAGCACGTCGGCGGTGTTCAGCGGCACCGAACCGGTCACCGCGACCCTGTCGCCCCGACGGAGCCAGGTCGTCGGAGGACTCGTGCAGGGCAGCCAGGGCCGGACGCTCATGATCCTCAACCCGGGCCGGACAACGGCCCGGGTCAACGTCAAGGTCATCGGCGCCAAGAACACGTTCACGCCGGCTGGGCTCGAGCAGATCAAGGTCGGGGCAGGAACGACCCGGTCGATCACCATGCCCAAGTCGGCCGGCTCCGACGCCCAGGCGTTGCAGCTGGCATCCGACCAACCGGTCTCCGCGACCGTGCGGATGGCACCTGGCTCCAAGGACTACGCGTATGCCGAGGCGGTCCCGGCGTTGTCCGGGCCGGCCATCGTCCCCGTCGAGGTGGGAACCAAGCTCGATGCGCCGCGGCTCGTGCTGTCGGCACCCGGTGCCGCGGCGACGGCCGACGTGCAGGCGTACGACTCATCGATGCGACCACTCGCGTCGAGCACCCTCAAGATCAAGGCCGGCACCACGATGTGGGCCAGGCTCGAGACCTCCGGTGCTGCCTACTTCGTCGTCAGGCCTCGCGGCAAGGTCGTGGCAGCCGCGACGTACGTCAAGGGTGACGGCATCAGCTCGCTCGCCCTCACGCCTGCGCCGGTGACGGTGCTCAGCCCCCAGGTGCGGCCGGTCTCCTAGGTCCTAGCGCGGCCGGGGGTCGAGGTCGTCGGGCGACATGTGCCAGACCTCGGCGAGGCGATCGAGGACCACGGACCACACGAGGTCCTCGAGATCGTCGTTGCTCGTGCAGCGCTGCGCGATCGGGATGCGGAACAGCACGACGCGGGCGCCCTCGGGGTCGGACGCGACGATGCTGAGGGGCACGTCATCCGTCCATTCCGGCGGCAGCAGCGGTGCTTCCTCGACGACGACCTGGACGCGGTCAGGCTCGACCGCGAAGTGCGGCTCGAGCGCAGCGACGACGTCGCCGACCAGCAGGTCGAATGCCGCGCGGGCGGGACGGTGGACCGGAACGCTGCGGGGCGACAGCGGCCCCGGGAGCGCCATCGGGCCCCGTGGACCACGGCCTCGCCGGTCGCGCATGCGGCCGGGTCGCGGACCGCTGACGGCACCGCCGAAATGATCCATGCGGTGAGCCTAACGCGCGCGGTGGGACGTGGGGGATAGCCTCACCACGTGGGTGCGGTGAGACGATGCACGCGTTCTGCGTGCTCCCAGACGGCAGTGGCGACGCTGACCTATGTCTATGCGGACCAGACCGCGGTGCTGGGACCGCTCGCGACCTATGCCGAGCCCCATACGTACGACCTGTGCGCGGAGCACTCGCAGCGCATGTCGGCACCCCAGGGCTGGAACGTCCTGCGTCTCGCGCCGGATCCTGCTGCCGTCGAGCCGAGCCGCGACGACCTGCTGGCACTGGCCGACGCGGTCCGCGAGGCCGGCCGGCCCCCGACACCCACTCCTGATGGACCACCAACCCTTCGACTCGTGAGGCCCGAATCTTGATCGACCCCCGTCTGGCGGAGGTGGTCAAGGCGTACGACGTACGCGGCCGCTCGCCCGAGCAGCTCGACCCCACTCTGACCCGCGCACTCGGCGAAGCCTTCGCCCTCGAGACCGGCGTCGCCGGAGGTGGCAAGGTCGTCATCGGCCACGACATGCGCGACACGTCGCCGCTGCTGGTGCAGGCGTTCTCCGACGGCGTACGCGCGCAGGGTGGCAACGTCATCGGCATCGGACTGGCCTCGACGGATCTGCTCTACTACGCATCCGGCGACCTGGACCTCCCCGGCGCGATGATCACCGCGAGCCACAACCCGGCGGCCTACAACGGCATCAAGCTCTGCCGTGCCGGCGCCAAGCCGATCGGCTACGACACCGGGCTGTCGGCGATCGCCGAGCAGGCCACCACGTTCCTGGCCCGCACCGAGCTGCCCGAGCCGACGGGCACCTACGAGGAGCTCGACGCGCTCAGCCGCTACGCCGCATACCTCCACGAGATCGTGCCGATCCCGGACCGGCGGCGCCTCAACGTCGTCGCCGATGCGGGCAACGGGATGGCCGGGCACACCGTGCCCTCAGTGTTCGCGACGCTCAACGTCGCGCTGACGCCCATGTACTTCGAGCTCGACGGGACGTTTCCCAACCACGACGCCAACCCCCTCGACCACAGCACGCTGGTCGACCTGCAGGCGAAGGTTCGCGAGACCAGCGCCGACATCGGCCTGGCGTTCGACGGCGACGCCGACCGCTGCTTCGTCGTCGACGAGCGCGGCGACGTCGTCTCGCCCTCGGCGATCACGGCCCTGATCGCCTCGCGGGCCCTGCTGACGACGCCCGGTGCGACGATCCTGCACAACGTCATCACGTCCAAGGCCGTGCCGGAGATCATCACCGAGAACGGCGGCACCGCCGTACGTACGCCGGTGGGTCACTCCTTGATCAAGGCCGAGATGGCGCGCACCGGAGCGGTGTTCGGCGGTGAGCACTCGGGCCACTTCTACTTCAAGGACTTCTTCCTCGCCGACTCCGGCATGATCGCCGCCCTGCACGTCATGGCCGCACTGGCCGAGACCGACGGAACGGTGTCAGAGCTCATGGCGCAGTACGAGCGCTACGCGTCCTCGGGCGAGATCAACAGCACGGTCGACGACGGTCCCGCGATCCTCGACGAGCTGTCCCAGGCATACGCCGACCTGCCGCAGGACACCTTGGACGGCCTGACCATCACGGCCGACCGCTGGTGGTTCAACGTCCGGGCCTCCAACACCGAGCCATTGCTGCGCCTCAACGTCGAGGGTGACGACGAGGAGACCATGAGCCGCGTACGCGACGAGGTTCTCGGTGTGATCCGTCGGTAGGGTGTGAGCATGAATCTTGACCCCGCCCTGCTCGAGATCCTGGTGTGCCCGCAGTGCCGGGCCACCCTGGCGGTCGACGACGAGGCCAGCGAGCTCGTCTGCTCTGCCTGCGCGCTGGCCTATCCGGTCCGCCGTGACATCCCCGTGATGCTCGTCGACGAAGCCCGGAACATCGGCTGATGGCGACCGAAGGCGGCAACAAGGCGGTCATCGCTGCACTCCTGGCCAACACCGGCATCGCGGTCACCAAGTTCATCGCCTTCCTGCTGACGGGCTTCTCGTCGATGCTGGCCGAGTCGATCCACTCGCTCGCCGACGCCGGCAACCAGGTGCTGCTGCTCGTCGGCGGCAAGCGCTCCAAGCGTGAGGCGACCGAGGAGCACCCGTTCGGCTTCGGCCGCGAGCGCTACATCTACGCGTTCGTCGTGTCGATCGTGCTGTTCAGTGTCGGCGGACTGTTCGCGCTCTACGAGGCCTATCACAAGTATCACGAGATCCACGACGGTCACGGTGGCGGACTCGACAGCAAGTGGCGCCTCGTCCCGCTCGTCGTGCTGGGCATCGCGATCGTGCTGGAGACGCTGTCGTTCCGCACCGCGATCATCGAGAGCAACAAGGTGCGCGGGGCGCAGAGCTGGTGGTCGTTCATCCGCCGTGCCAAGTCGCCCGAGCTGCCGGTCATCCTGCTCGAGGACCTCGCCGCGCTGGTCGGCCTCATCGCCGCATTCCTCGCAGTGGGTCTGTCCTTGCTCACCGACAACGCGTATTTCGACGTCGGCGGCACGGCCTTCATCGGTGTCCTCCTGATCGTCGTGGCGGCCATCCTCGCGATCGAGGTCAAGAGCCTGCTGATCGGTGAGTCGGCGAGCAAGGACGCGATCGCCAAGATCCGATCGGCGATCGAGTCCACGTCCGGGGTCACCCGCATCATCCACATGAAGACGCTGCACATCGCGCCCGAGGAGCTCCTCGTCGCGGTCAAGATCGGCATCGAGGCCGACGCCACCGGCGAAGACATCGCGGCCATCATCGACGCGGCTGAGCGCAATGTGCGGGCGGCCGAGCCGATGGCCCAGCAGGTCTACCTCGAGCCGGACGTGTTCCGTGCTGACCACGTGGCCGACCCGCGGCCTGAAGCGCCGAGCGCCCCGAGCCACTAGGCGCGTCGGCGAGCGTCCGACGGCAGCGATCGGTAGGTGCGCCAGTCGGTCAGCAGCTCGTCGCGCGTGCCACCCGGATGGTCCTCGTGCCACTGCCGGGTGAACCGGTTGAGCTCGAACTGGCTGGCGATCTCGTCGGTGCGTCGTCCACGCGTCGCGTGCCAGTGCTCGACGGCATCGGCCAGTGTGCGACCCGCACCAGACGCGACGAAATCGCGCATCGCGCCGTCGAACCGGAAGCCCGGTCCGACCTGCTCGATCATCCACCCACGCAACTGCTCCGTGCACCGCTGACCGGCAGGGATCAGGGTGGCGCCACTCAGCGGCTCGGCGAGCGGGGGAGCGGGTGCCGCGCGCTTGCTCGGCGGCGATGGGCGTACGCCGTCGAGGACCGCCACCAACCGGGCAGTGAGCTCGTCCTTGCTGCCTGTCGCGGATGTGCCGAGCTCGCGTGCCAGACCGGCGAGCTCGGCCCGTAGCCAGTACCAGCGGGTCAGCTCGGCACCGGTCAGCGACGCTGAGAGGGCGGGTCGATCAGGGATCTGCACTCCCCGACCCTCCCAGCGACCGCCGACAGTTCTCGCGGTGCCGCTAGTCCACGGGCGGCGTCGACAGCGGGTCGAGACGGTCGACGACGTCCGGGTCCCCGGCATCGGCGAGGTAGTCCGTCGGGTGCGTGTCGTCCGTACCGGCATCGACATTGAGCGCACGGCAGATGAACGTACCGGCAGCGGCGACGATCAGGTTGAGCGTCAGCGCGGTCAGCCCGAAGTAGATGAGATTGTCGCTCAGCTGGATGCCGAACACCTCGAGCGGGCCCACTGAACCGCCGAAGTGCGAGCCCGGGTCGCCGACGACCTCCTTGTTGTAGGCCGCGATCGTGCCCCACACCATGCCGACCGCCCAACCGGCGATCAGCGCGTACCGGTGGAACCAGCGGGTGTAGAGCCCGATGACGATCGCCGGCAGAGTCTGCAGGATCCAGATGCCGCCGAGCAGCTGCAGGTTGATCGCGAAGTCCTTGGGCAGCGCCAGCACGAACAGCAGTGCGCCGAACTTGACCAGCAGGCTCGCGAGCTTGCTCTGCTTGGCTTCCTGCGCGTCCGTCGCGGCCGGGTTGATGAACGCCTTGTAGATGTTGCGGGTCCACAGGTTGGCGGCGGCGATCGACATGATCGCGGCCGGCACGAACGCGCCGATCACGATCGCTGCGAACGCGACGCCGGCGAACCACGGCGAGAACTCCTGCTCGAACAGCTGCGGGATCGCCAGCTGCGGGTTCGTGACCTGGATGCCGGCTGCGACCGCTGCGATGCCGAGCAGTGCCAGCAGGCCGAGCAGGAACGAGTACGCCGGCAGCAGAGCCGCGTTGCGCCGGATGATGTTGCGGTTCTTGGTCGACAGCACCGCGGTGACGGAGTGCGGGTACATGAACAGCGCGAGCGCCGACCCGAGTGACAGCGAGGCATACGCCCATTGCGAGACGCCCATGCCGGGGATCAGTCCCTTGGGACTCGCCTCGCCGGCCGCGATCGCGTCGGCGTTGTCCTGGTTGAACGAGTCGAACGCCTTGCCGGCCGAGTCGAAGATGCCGCTCCAACCACCGAGCTGCGTGGGCAGGTAGATCACCGCGACGATGATCACGAGGTAGATCAGCGTGTCCTTGACGAACGCGATCAGCGCGGGTGCGCGAAGTCCGGACGAGTAGGTGTAGGCCGCCAGGAGGGCGAAGGCGACGAACAACGGGACGTCCTTGCGGAACCAGCTGGCGTCCTCGCCGCCGCCCAGCCCCATGACGTCGAGCACCGCCTGGATGCCGACGAGCTGCAGCGCGATGTAGGGCAGCGTCGCCAGGATGCCGGTGAAGGCGATTGCAAGGGACAGTGCGCGCGAGTCGAACCGGCCCTGCACGAAGTCGGCCGGCGTGACGTACGAGCGGCGGTGCGAGACCGACCACAGCCGCGGGAGGAAGATGAAGATGATCGGGTAGAGGATGATCGTGTAGGGCACCGCGAAGAATCCCGTGGCATTGCCGGCATACAGCAGCGCCGGCACCGCGATGAACGTGTATGCCGTGTAGATGTCACCGCCGATCAGGAACCAGGCGATGAACGTGCCGAAGCTGCGTCCGCCGAGGCCCCACTCGTCGAGGTTGTCGAGCGTCTCGGCCTTGCGCCAGCGCGCGGCGAGGAAGCCGAGGACGGTGACGAGGAGGAAGAAGAACAGGAAGATGCTGAAAGCGACCGGATCGATGTCGTTCACCGCTGGTCCCCGTTCGTACGGCCTTCAGCGAGGCGCCGCTTGCGCTCGTGGTCGATCACGAGCTTGTAGGCGATCGTCGTCAGGACGACTGAGCCGATGACCAGCAGGAACTGGTACCAGAAGAAGAACGGGATGCCCCAGAGCTCGGGCTCGGCCTTGGCGTACGTCCAGACGAGCAGCGGCACGACGATGGCAACAGCCAGCGCCACTCCCGCCCCGATCAGCGGGCCCTTGCCCGGCGGTGTGTGATCTGGCATGTGACGTGACCCCCCAGTCAGTTCGGCGTGACCCACGTCACGCCTGTGACCAACCTATCGCCTGTCGTTCGGGGTGTCAGCGCAGGCTCGGCGCGGGCAAGATCGCGTGGTCCGAGTCGGGAACGATCGTGCACTCACCGTCCGGCACAGTGCAGGTCAGCACCGAGTTGGGCAACAGCACTCCGGGGTTGTCGGGATCCTCGAGGTTCGCCGTGGCGCACGCCTCGATCGCGGCGTCGAGGGCTGCAGGTTGCAATGGTTCGGACAGCCTAGCGGCCGCCCGAACCGCACCCGACAAAGGTTACGGGCGTACGTGACGACACTTCTCACTTGTGTCGATTCGGTGGGAGTCCCAACCCGCCGGTACGCTGTGCGACATGGATTACAACGTCGCAGACCTGTCCCTCGCGGACTACGGTCGCAAGGAAATCGACCTCGCCGAGCACGAGATGCCGGGACTCATGGCCATGCGCGAGCGCTACGGCAAGGACAAGCCACTCGCTGGAGCCCGCATCGCCGGCTCGCTGCACATGACGATCCAGACGGCCGTGCTGATCGAGACCCTCGTGGACCTCGGCGCCGATGTCCGCTGGGCGACCTGCAACATCTTCTCGACCCAGGACCACGCCGCGGCGGCAGTCGTCGTCGGCCGTGACGGCACCGTCGAGGACCCCAAGGGCACTCCCGTCTTCGCCTGGAAGGGTGAGACGCTCGCCGAGTACTGGGACGAGGCCGAGAAGGTCTTCGACTTCGCCGAGGGCGGTCCCAACGTGCTCCTCGACGACGGTGGCGACATCACGATGCTGCTGCACCTCGGCGTCGAGTACGAAAAGGCCGGCAGCGTCCCCTCGCAGGACAGCACCGACAACGAGGAGTTCAAGGAGGTGCTGCGCGTGCTGGCCCGCTCGGTGGCCAACAAGCCGCAGCACTGGACCAACATCTCCAAGGACATCAAGGGCGTCTCCGAGGAGACCACCACTGGCGTTCTGCGCCTCTACGACCGTTTCCGTGAGGGCACGCTGCTCTTCCCGGCGATCAACGTCAACGACTCCGTCACCAAGAGCAAGTTCGACAACAAGTACGGCTGCCGCCACTCGCTGATCGACGGGCTCAACCGCGCCACCGACGTCATGATCGGCGGCAAGGTCGCCGTCGTCTGTGGCTACGGCGACGTCGGCAAGGGCTCAGCTGAGTCGCTGCGCGGCCAGGGTGCACGCGTCATCGTCACCGAGATCGACCCGATCTGCGCGCTGCAGGCCGCGATGGACGGCTACGAGGTCAAGCGCCTCGAGTCGGTCGTCGAGACGGCTGACATCTTCATCACCACGACGGGCAACTTCGACATCATCCGGGTCGAGCACTTCGAGAAGATGAAGCACCAGGCGATCGTCGGCAACATCGGCCACTTCGACAACGAGATCAACATGGCCGGTCTCGCCAAGATCCCCGGGATCGTCAAGGACGAGATCAAGCCGCAGGTCCACCAGTGGATCTTCCCCGACGGCAAGAAGATCATCGTGCTGTCCGAGGGCCGTCTGCTCAACCTCGGCAACGCGACGGGCCACCCGTCGTTCGTGATGTCCAACTCGTTCACCAACCAGGTGCTGGCGCAGATCGAGCTCTACAGCAAGGCCAGCCAGTACGAGCTGGGCGTGCACGTCCTGCCCAAGCACCTCGACGAGGAGGTCGCCCGCCTGCACCTCGACGCCCTCGGTGTCGAGCTGACCGAGCTCAGCAAGGAGCAGGCCGCCTACCTCGGCGTCGACGTCGCGGGACCCTACAAGTCGGACCTCTACCGCTACTGAGCTCCCACCAGCGATGAGCGGGCGTCACGGTATGAGCCGTGGCGCCCGCTCTTGCTGTCTCCTCCGTACTATTGGCGCATGAGCGAGCGCAGCGAGCGAGTCATGTGGCTGGGTTCATGCGGTCGTCTCCGTACGGTGGGCTTCTTGGTGGAGGGGACCGCATGAGCGAGCGCAGCGAGCGAGTCATGTGGCTGGGTTCATGCGGTCGTCTCCGTACGGTGGGCTTCTTGGTGGAGGGGACCGCATGAGCTATCGGCGTACGAAGCGTGATCGAGTGCTCGTCGTCGACGACGATGCCTCACTCGCCGAGATGCTCACGATCGTGCTGGAGGGCGAAGGCCTGACGGCCGCCGTGTGTCGGTCGGGTGATCGGGTCATGGCGGCGTTCAGCCAGTTCAAGCCCGATGTGGTGCTGCTCGACCTGATGCTTCCGGGCCTCGACGGCATGAGCGTGTGCCGCCAGATCCGCGAGAAGTCCGCCGTCCCGATCATCATGCTGACGGCGAAGTCGGACACCCCGGACGTCGTCGCCGGGCTCGAGGCCGGTGCCGACGACTACATCACCAAGCCGTTCAAGAACACCGAGCTGGTCGCGCGCATCCGCGCCCGGCTGCGCCGTTCCGATCAGCTGGCCGAGCCGCTGCTGTTCGGCGACATCGTGCTGGATCCGGCCGGCCACACCGTGACGCGCAAGGGTGAGCCACTGGAGCTCACTCCGCTGGAGTTCGACCTGCTGGCGTGCCTGCTCAGCGATCCGGCGCAGGTCTTCACCCGCGAGACGTTGCTGCAGAAGGTCTGGGGCTATCACCACCCGGGCGACACCAAGCTCGTCAACGTCCACATGACCCGCCTCCGGTCCAAGATCGAGGACGACGCCGAGAACCCGCAGATCATCCGCACCGTGCGCGGCGTCGGCTACCAGGCGATAACGCCGCCGGCATGACCCCGCAACGCCCGTCCGGCGGTGCCCGATGCGGCGCCTGACCAGCATCTGGCGACGGTCGATCCAGGCCCGGGTCGTGACCAGCACGATCGTGCTCAGCGCCCTCGTCATCTCCCTGACCGGCTGGGCGCTCCTGCGCGACGTGGCCGGGGGGCTGGCTGACAGCCGCCGCATCGCGGCGATCTCCGAGGCGCGGTCCGGCTTCGACTATGCGCAGACCCAGCTCGACGCGACCGTCGAGACCGAGCCCGCGACCCAGTCCCAGGCCCTGACGCAGATGGTCGACTCGCTCACGACCTCCCGCGGCGCCAAACGTACGTATGAGCTGGTGCTCGAGGGTCCGCTGCTGACCGGAAACGGTGAGGTCCCCGTACGCTCGTCAACGGCGATCGAGCCGGGCTCGCTGCCAGCGGACCTCGACAAGGCGGTCCGCGCCAGCCCGGGGACGTATTGGCGCTACTCCGACCTGGCGTTGCTCG
The DNA here is from genome assembly GCA_963790145.1 of uncultured Actinomycetota bacterium. Taxonomy (GTDB): domain Bacteria; phylum Actinomycetota; class Actinomycetes; order Propionibacteriales; family Nocardioidaceae; genus Aeromicrobium. The sequence continues at coordinate 374,628 of CAWBNN010000003.1, forward strand.
GCTCGTCGGATCGTGACCCTTCGGTCGTGATCGGCAGCCAGCTGCGCGCACCCGGCACGGGCGACACCTACGCGTTGTTCTACCTGTTCTCGATGGAGGACCAGCAACAGACGCTCGACCTCGTACGCCGGGCGCTCTTGCTCGGCGGGCTGGCGATGGTGCTGATGGTCGGTGGCGTCGCCTGGCTCGTGTCGCGGCAGGTGCTCGATCCCGTACGCCTCGCGCGTCGCATCGCGGAGCGCTACGCCAGCGGCAACCTCGAGCAGCGCATGCATGTCAGCGGGGAGGACGACATCGCCCGGCTGAGCTCGTCGTTCAACCAGATGGCGGCCAGCCTGCAGAGCCAGATCCGTCGCCTGGAGAACTTGTCCCGGCTGCAGCAACGCTTCGTCTCCGACGTCTCGCATGAGCTTCGCACCCCGCTCACGACGGTCCAGATGGCCAGCGAGGTCCTCTATGACTCCCGCGACCGCTTCGACCCGCAGACCGCCCGATCGGCAGAGCTGCTCAAGGGTGAGCTCGACCGTTTCGAGTCGCTGCTGTCGGACCTGCTGGACCTCAGTCGCTTCGACGCGGGCGCAGCCCGGTTGGAGCTCGACACGATCGACCTCACCCAGATCGCGCGCAACTTCGCGGACGACCCGACTGCGGCACGCAAGGGCATCGAGGTGCGGCTCATCGGTGTCGACGAGCCGGCGATCGTCGAGGCGGACGTGCGGCGGATCGATCGCATCGTGCGCAACCTGATGACCAACGCCGCGAAGTACAGCGGATCGTCGCGCGTCGAGATCGAGGTTGCCCAGAACGAGCACTGCGTGTCGCTGGCGGTGCGCGACTTCGGCGTCGGCCTGTCCGGCGACGAGAACCTCCGCGTCTTCGACCGGTTCTGGCGCGCCGACCCCGCGCGTACTCAAGGTGGCACAGGGCTCGGTCTCGCGATCTCACGTGAGGACGCCGCCCTGCACGGGGGCACCCTGCAGGCATGGGGCCGGCCCGGTGAGGGCAGCGAGTTCATCCTGACCATCCCCAAGCCTGAGGGCACGGCCAAGTTCCCCGCGATCGGGTCGGTGTACGCATGACGACCCGGAACGCGACGTTGACCCGAGGCCTCGTCGTCGCGATGCTCCTCGCGGTGTCGGCGTGTGCCGGGATCCCGTCGTCGGGCCCCGTCACCAAGGTCGCCGACGACGGCGGTCTCGGTGAGAGCACGGTGCGCTACGCGCCGGCCCGCCCCGCGGTAGGCGCCTCGCCGCAACAGATCGTCCGCGGCTATCTCGACGCGATGCTGGCCTATCCCACGTCGTCCGGCACCGCAACGGCGTTCCTGACGCCCGAGGGCGCCTCCAGATGGAGCCCGTCCGCCAGGGTGCGCATCTACTCCTCGCTCGGGCTCTCCGGCCCCACCCTGGCTGCGGGAGACGATGGCGAGACGACCGACAAGACGCGCAACCCGGTGGAGATCGACGTACGCCTGGCCGTCGACGCCGAGCTGGACCAGCAGGGTCACTACGCGCGACGGGCGCGTCCCGCGGAGCTCACCTACCGGCTGGAGCGGGTCGACAGCGAGTGGCGCATCGCCAACCCCCAGGCCGGCATGCTCGTGAGCCGCAAGTTCTTCGAGGACTACTTCCGTCCGTTCAACATCTACCACTTCGACCGACCGGGCCGCAGGCTCGTGCCTGACCCGGTGCACGTCCTGGTCGGGGACCAGCTCGCCACCGGCCTGGTCACGAGCCTTGCGCGAGGGGTGGATCCATCGACCGACGGGGCCCTGCGCACCTATCTGCCGCCACTGGACTCGTTGCGACCCTCGGTGCCGGTGTCGAGCCGCGGCGTCGCGGACGTGGAGTTCAGCACGAACTTCTCCACCATGACCGAGTCGGTGCAGGACCACCTGTCGGCCCAGATCGTGTGGACCCTTCGTCAGGTCCCGGAGGTGACGTCGGTGCGGCTGGCCGGCTCGTCGAGCGTGCTGTCCGGTGAGGGCGACGGGCCGCAGGACATCGGCTCATGGGGTGGATACGGGCCGAGCATCGCGCGCGGTCGGGCATACGCGATCAGCGACGGCCACGTCGTGCAGATCGACGACAACGCGGTCACACGACTCTCGGGTGCCTGGGGGAGGGATGCCCGAGGTGCCGTGTCGGTCGGCGTGTCCGAGGACGGCGTTGCCGGCGTCCTCAAGGGTCGCAACGCGGTCCGCGTCACCAACCGCGAGGGCGCGGACGCGCGTACGTTTGCCGGTTCGCGATTCCTCACCCCGCAGTGGGACGGCGACGGCAACGCCTGGCTGCTCGACCGCCAAGGTTCGCGGACCCGCGTCCGACTGGTGACCGGCGATCGGATCCGTACGCTCGCCGGCGGGCGCCTGGCCGATCTCGACGTGACATCGTTCATGCTGTCGCCTGACAGCTCGCGCTATTCCGCGACCGTGCGGGATGCAGCCGGCACCTCGATCCGGGTCGGTTGGGTCAGACGCGACGCCAAGGACCGCATCCTCGGGCTCGGTGATCCGTCGGAGGTCTACACCTCCGCCGTGGCGCCACGATCGGTGTCCTGGTCGTCCGGAACGGAGCTCAGCTACCTCGCCGACAGCCAGTCCGGCCGTCAGGTCTACACCACGGCGATCGACGGGTCCTCGACCTCCGGCGGCTTGTCCCGCGGGGGTGCCCTGCTGCCCGACGTCCGACCCGGCACATTGGTGACCGGCGTGGGACCCACCCCCAACCGCTACGCCACGGACGCCAGCAACCGGTTGTGGTTCCTGGAGCCCGGCGGGTCCTGGCGGTTGTTGCCCGACATCGAGGTCACAGGTCTGACGTACGGCCGCTGACGTCCACAGCGGGCCACCAGGGGAGTGCCGGAGGCCTGCGACGACGGGATGCTCGATGCATGCGTGACCTCCTCCTGCCGGCCGCCGATCTCCTCCTCGGCGCGCAATGTGCAGGCTGCGGGCGGCCCGCCCTGGCGCTGTGCCGCAGCTGCGGCGAGGCGATCCGCCCAGCCCCGGCCGTGGCGTGGCCGCAGCCCTGCCCGCGAGCCCTGCGGCGCCCCACCTCCGTGACCCCGACTGCCGGCGGCAGCAATGCCGACGTGCTGCGCCGTGTGTTGGTGGCGTGGAAGGAGGCGGGCAACACCAGACTGACCGCCGTGCTCGACCACCTCCTCGCAGCCTCGGTGATCGAGCACGCCGGCCCGCAGCGGCCCGTCACGCTGGTCCCGGTGCCCACCTCGCGGCGCAGCAAGCGAGAGCGGGGCTGCGACCTCGTCGACGAGCTCGCCCGGTCAGCGGCCTGCCTGCTGCGTCAGGTCGGGATCGAGGCGCGCGTCTCGCAGGCGCTCCGCCCGTCACGGGCGACGATCGACCAGGTCGGGCTCAGTGCGGCCCAGCGGGCCAGCAACCTGCACGGAGCCTTCGGTATGCGCAGCAGTCGGTTGCTGCGCGGCCGAGACGTCATCGTGGTCGACGACATCCTGACGACCGGGGCCACCGTCTCGGAGGCGGTGCGGGTGCTCAGCGCGGCCGGTCACCGGCCGGTCGGCGTGGCCGTCGTCGCGGCAACCCCTCGCATTCCAGAGCGCCACCGAGGAACTTCCTGAGCATCGCTGATGAGTTTGTCGGCCGCTCTGGTGATTCCTTGGAGGGCGGTCTACCGTCACAGGTATGGCATGAAGGCTGCGCTGAATTCGGGCGCGACACCGAGACAAGGGAGTTCCCATGGAAATTGTCGTCAACGGTCGCAACAGCGAGATCTCCGAGCGATTCCGCGAGCATGTCGAGGAGAAGCTCCTCCGGCTCGAGAAGTACGACTCCCGCCAGAAGATCAGTCGGGTCGAGGTCGAGGTCACGCACGAGAAGAACCCCCGCCAGCAGGACACCGCGGCCAAGGTCGAGATGACACTGCGCTCCAGGGGCCCGGCCGTCCGGGCCGAGGCCGCCTCCACCGATCAGCACTCGGCACTCGACGCCGCGATCGACAAGCTCGAGTCGCGCCTGCGTCGCTCGGTCGACCGCAGCCGGATTCACCACGGCCGGCACACCCCGACGTCACTGTCGGCGGCCGCCGCCGAGCTCCCGCTGGACGGGCTGGGCTCCGACGAGCCCGACCCTGACCTCCCGACCGATCAGTCCTCGCCGATCGCGTCCGAGGGCGACTGCCCCATCGTGGTGCGCGAGAAGACGCATCAGGCCCCGCCGATGACCCTCGATCAGGCGATGTACGAGATGGAGCTCGTGGGCCACGACTTCTACCTGTTCCTCGAGAAGGACTCGATGCGTCCGAGCGTGGTCTACCTGCGCAAAGGCTACGACTATGGAGTCATTCACCTCGACGTCACCGAGTGAGGCTAGACGGCGAATTGGCCCATCCCGTGGCATGATCGTGATGTGACTTCTCGGGGTGACAGCATTCGGGTGCTTCTGGTCGACGACCAGGAGCTGTTCCGACGCGGCGTCAAGATGGTGCTCAGCTCCGACGACGCTCTCGAGCTCGAAGAGGTCGACGACGGCGACAAGGCGCTCGAGATGGTCGCCGAGAATCCTTACGACATCGTGCTGCTCGACGTCCGCATGCCGGGCCGCAGCGGGGTCGAGGTGTGCGCCTCGATCAAGGAGATCTCGCCGACGACGGGCATCATCATGCTCACCGCGAGCGACGACGAGTCCGATCTCTACGAGTCGATCCGCAGCGGTGCTTCTGGCTATCTCCTCAAGGACGGCTCGACCTACGAGCAGGTCGCCGAGGCCGTACGCCTGGTTGCTTCGGGCCAGTCGCTGATCAGCCCCAGCATGGCGACCAAGCTGCTCGACGAGTTCGTCCACATGTCCAAGAGCCCGGCGCCGACGACCAACCTCACCCCGCGTGAGCTCGGTGTCCTGCGGCACGTCGCCCGGGGCCGCAGCAACCGCGAGATCGCCGAAGAGCTGTTCATCAGCGAGAACACCGTCAAGAACCACATCCGCAACATCCTCGAGAAGCTGCAGATGAAGTCGCGCATGGAAGCGGCGATGTACGCCGTGCGCAGCAAGCTCGTCGACGACATCCCTTAATGTCAGACCACTAGACCACGATCGGGTCCATGCAGCTGACCACGACGCAGGCGCGTCGCATAGCGCTCGGCGCCCAGGGGTTCACCCGCCCACGTCCCGGGCTCGACGGCGAAGTCGCCTCGCGCCACGTCAATCGGGTCATCGAGCGGCTCGGGTTCTTCCAGATCGACTCGGTCAACGTGCTGGCCCGTGCGCACTACATGCCGCTGTTCTCCCGCCTCGGCCCCTACGACCGGGAGCTGCTGCACCGGGCTGCCTCGCGCCGGCCACGGCGGTTGTTCGAGTACTGGGCGCACGAGGCCGCCCTCGTCGACGTCAAGCTGTGGCAGGCGTTCCAGTTCCGCATGGATTCGGGTGCTCGCATGTGGGGCAACATGGCGCGGATCATCCAGGACAAGCCCGAGTTCGTCGCGTGGGTTCTCGACGAGGTGCGTGAGAAGGGACCGTTGACTGCTCGCGAGGTCGAGCATGACGCTCCGCGCGACCAGGACAACTGGGGGTGGAACTGGTCCGAGGTCAAGATGGCCCTGGAGTACCTCTTCTACAAGGGGCACGTCACCGCCGCACGCCGCAACTCGGCGTTCGAACGGGTCTACGACCTGCCCGAGCGGGTCATCCCGCAATCACAGCTGGACGCGCAGCCGCTCGATCCTGCCGAGGCCCACCGGGTGCTGGTCAGCCACGCGGCCCGTGCGCTGGGCGTCGGCACCGCCCAGTGCCTGCGCGACTACTTCCGCATGGCGCCCGAGCCGACCAAGGCGGCGATCGACGAGCTGGTCGAGTCCGGTGAGCTGGTCCCGGCAACGATTGCGGGCTGGAAGCGTCCGGCATACCTGCATCGCGACGCCGTCCGGCCCCGCAAGGTGGCTGCACGGGCGCTGCTGAGCCCCTTCGATCCGTTGGTGTTCGAGCGCACCCGCACCGAGCAGCTCTTCGACTTCCGCTACCGCATCGAGATCTACGTGCCGGAGCACAAACGCATCCACGGCTACTACGTGCTGCCGTTCCTGCTGGGCGACCGGCTCGTCGCCCGGGTCGACCTCAAGGCCGACCGCCAGAGCAGCGCGCTGCTGGTGCACGGCGCATGGGCGGAGTCCCACGCCCCCGCGGAGACGGCCGACGAGCTCGCGGCGGAGCTGCGACTCATGGCCGGGTGGCTGGGGCTCGAAACGGTCACCCCGCCGGCCAAGGGTGATCTGGCCGGGGAACTCACGGCATCGCTTGCTCGTCACCTAGACTGAACAGGCTCTCAAACTTTTTCGCAGACTCCGTACCAGGAAGTGCATTTTCGTGCCCAAGGTCATCGACAAAATCCTTCGCATGGGCGAAGGCAAGATCCTCAAGCAGCTCCAGGCGGTTGCCAAGCAGGTCAACGCCCTCGAGGACGAGTTCCACGCCATGAGCGATGACGAGCTCCGCGGCATGACCGAGGAGTTCCGCACTCGACTCGCGGAGGGCGCGACGCTCGACGACCTGATGCCCGAGGCGTTCGCGACCGTGCGTGAGGCTGCGCTGCGTGTGCTCGGCCAGCGCCACTTCGACGTCCAGATCATGGGCGGCGCGGCACTGCACCTCGGCAACATCGCCGAGATGAAGACCGGTGAGGGCAAGACCCTCGTCTCGACCCTGCCGGCATACCTCAACGCCCTGAGCGGCGACGGCGTCCACGTCGTGACGGTCAACGACTATCTCGCCAAGTACCACGCGGAGTGGATGGGCCGCGTGCACCACTTCCTCGGTCTGAGCGTCGGCATGATCCTCCCGACCATGAGCCCGAACGAGCGCCGTGAGGCCTACGCAGCCGACATCACGTACGGCACCAACAACGAGTTCGGCTTCGACTACCTGCGCGACAACATGGCCGACGACATCGCCGAGTGCGTGCAGCGCGGCCACAACTTCGCCGTCGTCGACGAGGTCGACTCGATCCTGATCGACGAGGCCCGCACGCCGCTGATCATCTCCGGACCCACCGAGGAAGAGGTCAAGTGGTACGCCGAGTTCGCCAAGATCGTCGGTGCCATGAAGATCGACGAGCACTACGAGGTCGACGAGAAGAAGCGCACGATCGCGGTGACCGAGGAAGGCATCGACCGGGTCGAGGACCAGCTCGGCATCGACAATCTCTATGACGCGGTCAACACGCCGCTGATCAGCTTCCTCAACAACGCCATCAAGGCCAAGGAGCTGTTCAAGAACGACAAGGACTACGTCGTGATGGAGGGCGAGGTGCTGATCGTCGATGAGCACACCGGCCGCATCCTCGACGGGCGCCGCTACAACGAGGGCCTGCACCAGGCGATCGAGGCCAAGGAGGGCGTCCGCATCCGCGAGGAGTACCAGACCCTCGCCACGATCACCCTGCAGAACTACTTCCGCCTCTACGACAAGCTCAGCGGCATGACCGGTACGGCGCTGACCGAGGCGTCCGAGTTCGACAAGATCTACAAGCTCGGCGTCGTGCCGATCCCGACCAACCGTGAGGTCGCCCGCGTCGACCAGCCCGACCTGGTCTACCGCACCGAGCAGGCGAAGTTCGACGCCGTGGTCGAGGACATCGTCGAGCGGCACTCCGCCGGTCAGCCGATCCTCGTCGGCACGACGAGCGTCGCCAAGAGCGAGCGGCTCTCCAAGCAGCTCAAGAAGCGTGGCGTCCCGCACGAGGTGCTCAACGCCAAGCAGCACGACCGCGAGGCCGCGATCGTCGCAATGGCCGGGCACAAGGGCGCGGTCACGGTCGCCACCAACATGGCCGGCCGCGGCACCGACATCATGCTCGGCGGCAGCGTCGAGTTCCTCGCTGACCAGGCCCTGCGCCAGAAGGGTCTCGACCCGCTCGAGGACTCCGAGGCGTACGAAGCCGCCTGGCCGCAGACGCTCAAGCAGATGGAGGAGCAGGTCGCAGCCGAGCACGACGAGGTCGCGTCCGTCGGCGGTCTGGCCGTCATCGGCACCGAGCGGCACGAGTCCCGTCGCATCGACAACCAGCTGCGAGGCCGCTCCGGTCGCCAGGGCGACCCGGGCGAGACCCGGTTCTACCTGTCGCTCGAGGACGACCTCATGCGACTGTTCAAGGCCGACTGGGTCAACTGGGTCCTGCAGACCATGAAGATCCCCGATGACGTGCCGATCGAGAACAAGCGCGTCACCGGTGCGATCGCATCGGCGCAGGCGCAGGTCGAGGCGCAGAACTTCGACACCCGCAAGAACATCCTCAAGTACGACGACGTCATGAGCCGTCAGCGTGAGGTCATCTACGCCGAGCGCCGCCGGGTCCTCGAGGGCGAGGACATGCACGAGTGGGTGACGTCGATGATCAGCGAGGTCGCCGGCGCCTACGTCCACGGCGCCACCGAGGGATTCCCCGAGGAGTGGGAGCTCGAGCAGCTGTGGACCGCGCTCGGCACGCTCTACCCGATCGGCATCACGATCGACGATGTCGAGGCTGAGGTCGGTGGCCGCGAGGCGCTGTCGCGGGAGCACCTCCAGGAGGTCGTCGCCGAGGACGCCCTGGCGGCATACGCCAAGCGTGAGGAGGAGCTCGGCTCCGAGGTCATGCGTGAGCTCGAGCGTCGTGTCGTCCTGAGCGTGCTCGACCGCAAGTGGCGCGAGCACCTCTACGAGATGGACTACCTCCGCGAGGGCATCGGCCTGCGGGCGTACTCGCAGCGCGATCCGCTCGTGGAGTACCAGCGCGAGGGCTACGACCTGTTCAACGCCATGATGGAGGGCATCGCCGAGGAGTCCGTCGGCTTCCTGTTCAACCTGGACGTCCAGGTCGAGCAGGCTGCTGAGGCCGAGCCGCAGCTCACCGCCAAGGGGCTGTCCGCGGAGAAGAAGCCGCAGGCGCTGTCCTACTCATCGCCCAGCGAGGGCGGCGAGGCCGAGGTGCGTGGCGAGACCGCGGTCGAGGAGACGCCGGAGTCGGAGGCGCGCCGCCAGGCCAACGCCAAGAACAAGGCTCGCCAGAAGGCCAAGCAGCAGCGGAAGTCGCGCAAGAACAACCGCTGAGGCGCGCGGCTCGTCCCGCCCCCACTCGAAAGCTCGTGGGGGGACCCCCAGCCGCTGCCAGGCTCCGCCTGGGCGCCTGCCTGCGCTCGCTCGGCCCTTGGGTGCTGGTTCTCAGGCCCAGGTCAGGGCAGTGCATTTCCAGACCTGGTCGCCGCGGTGGGTCGTCTGCAGCTCGAGGCGTACGGCCAGCGCGCGCGACCGGCCACGGTGCACCATGCGCCCGGCGATCTCGGCCGCACCGTCGTGCACCATCGCGACATGCACCGAGGCGATGCGAGCTCCATGGCCTGAGCGTGACCGCAACGGCACTCGGGCGTGCGCGGCGAGGCGACTCGTCAGCTGGTCGTAGACGTCCGGAGCCATCCACGCCGCCATCTGCCGAGCCGCCCGTTCGCCCGACAGGACCTCGACGAGCGCCTGCATGAACCGGGCCGCGCGTTGCCGCATCGGTTGTGCGTCGCCCCGCTCGACGGGCACCGGCAGCACTGGGCTGAGCCCGGGGAACGGCAGCGGGATCTGACCGGGAGCCGGCTCGACGGGGCCGGCGAACGACGGTTGGAGTGAGGGGACGAGCAGGGCGGTCGCGGTCTTCATGTGGGGTCCTTCCCGGGCGGCGGAATGAGGCGTTGCGTGGGGAAGATGAGGTTGGGGTCGTCGCCGATGACCTCTCGGTTGGTGGCGTGCCACCGGACGCAGGCGTCGGCGATCTCTGCGTCTGTCGCGGTGTCTGGCAGTGCACGGGCGGCGATGGCCCACAACGTGTCGCCGGGGCGTACGACGACGGCCGACGGGCCCGCCTCGGGGAGCAGGGGAGCGGCGAGCGGGCGGTCGGGGAGCCGCAGCCCGGCGAGGTCGTGATGAGCCGGCGTGGCCGCCCGGTCGGCCTGCACGGGTGACAGGACCAGCGCGCCGGCCGCACCAGCGAACAGTGCGCGACGCAGGAGCCGCGGGGTGATCGCACGCACGAGTGGTGCCGGCGCATTCACCAGAGCCAGCGCGACGGTCAGCAGGACCCAGGTGGAGAGCAGGAGCTGCACGAGGCAACCGAGCCCGAGCAGAGCAGTCGAGAAGCTCGGTCCGCGAAGGTCGGCTAGCGCGGCGTCGACTCCCGGAGCCAGCAGGCCGACGCTCGACCCGGCCAGGCCGGTCAGCGTCCATCCAGCGCGAGACAGCATGCGACCCCCCGATCGACAGTTGATGACGTTTGATGACGTTTGACTACAGACAAGTCCGTTCGAGAGCGGCTGTCAACATCATGTGCACAGGTTCGCGGGTCCTGTCGCGCGTTGACGCTGTTGGGATAGCGTTCGCGCATGCGGTGGGAGCGGTTGTTCGAGGACCTGGAGGCGCGGGCCGCGGACCTCGAGCTGGACGAACGCGATGCGCTGGTCGATGAGCTGCGGGACGGCGACTGGGCCCAGACCTCGTGGCGGCACCTGCTCGGTGGCCATGTCGTGCTGGCGGTGCGCGGTGCGGACCGGGTCGAGGGCGACGTCACCCTGGTCAACGACCGTATGGTGCATCTGCGCGGTGACGCCATGAATCACGTGGTCAGCGCCGCCGCGGTGATGACGGTCCAGTCAAGCGAGCGACGCGCGGACGCGGCCACCAACGTGGGCGATGCGCTCGGCTGGGGCCACGTGTTCCGTGCGCTGCGCGAAGCGGGCGAGGAGATCCGCGTGCGACTCGTCGACGGCACGGTTCGGGACGGCTCGGTGGTGGTCGCCGGCCGAGACTTCGTACGTCTTCGGACCGGGTCAGGGCGCGATCAGGTCGTGCCGTTCGAGGCGATCGCGGTCGTCAGCGGTCGGACGTGACGTCGTCGTCGGCGGACACGTCGGCGTCGTCAGGCGCGTCGGCCCGCGCGTACTGTCGCGCGATGTAGTCCTCGAGCTGGTCGTTCTCGATGCGCCACTGGCCGCGGCCACCGATCTGGATGCCGCGCAGGTCGCCGGAGCGAACCAGCGCATAGACCTGACGCACCGTGACGTTGAGAACCTCCGCGACGTCGGCCAGCGTGAGGAACCGCGGGCTGGTGGGTGGCATGACCCCAGTTTCCCACGACCCGGTGTCATCGCCGCCCCCGGTTCGGGTTCTCTGTGGACAACCCCACCCGGGTATGGACGAACTCCGGCGGGTTCTGTACAACCGATGCATGACGAACTGGCGGGGGCCTGGGGAATCAGGCAGGGCAGCGGCGCAGCGACTGCGCATCCGACCGTGGCGGGACCCACGGCTCTTGATCGGGCTGCTGCTCGTGTTGGGCGCGACGATCCTGGGAGCCCGCCTGGCGGCAGCCAGCGACGACACGGTCGAGTACTGGTCGGTCAGGGCCGCCGTCGCGCCCGGCGACCCGGTCACCCGCGACTCACTGCAGGCGACCCGCGTACGCCTGTCGTCGGCGACCGAGGGCAACTACATGCGTACGGACGAGGAGTTCGCGGCGCCGCTCGACGAGCTGGTCTGGGCCCACGGAGTCTCCGAAGGGTCACTGGTCGACAAGAACTCGCTCGTGCCGCGCTCGACCACGACCCGCAGCCAGCTGCCGCTCAGTGTTGCCGACGGTGCCGCGCCAGGCGATCTGGGCCGGGGTGACCTGGTCGACGTCTGGGTCGGTCCGGGCCCGGGCGACGAGCCGGCGGGCAAGGCCAAGCTCGTGCTCGAATCCGTGCGGGTCATCGAGTCGGGCGACGACGCAGCCGCACGGGCCGGCTCGCTCGCCCAAACGGTCCTCGTGGATGTCGACCGGTCTCAGCTCGGCGGCTCGGTCGTGAGCACCGTGGCGGCTGGTCACGTGACGCTCGTCAGGGTGTCCTGATGGACGTCGTCCTTGCCGCGGGCGGGGCGCCGTGGGAGGCGGCCGCGATCCGCGAGATCGAGGGGTCCGCAGGGCTGAGGCTCGTGCGCCGCTGCGTCGACGTCGCGGATCTTCTCGCGGTGGCGGAGACCGACCTGGCGGCCGCCGCACTGGTCACTGCCGACCTGGCCGGCCTCGACGCCGATGCGGTCTACCGTCTCGAGCACGCCGGCGTACGCGTTGCCGCGGTCGAGTCCGACGATGAGCTGTGCCGTGCCCTGGGCATCGAACGCACCGTACGCCTCGGGTCGCTCGACGTCGTCGCCCGCGACGCGCCCGTGCCACGCCCCGCGCCGCAGGAGGAGCGTGCTCCGCTGATCGCCGTCTGGGGCCCGGCCGGCGCCCCGGGCCGCAGCACCGTCGCGCTCGGGCTCGCCTCGGCTGCTGCGGCGCAAGGTGGCGACACCGTGCTGGTCGACGCCGACACCTATGGCGGGTCGTTGGGCCAGATGTTGTCGGTGCTCGACGATGTCAGTGGACTGGTGGCTGCGTGCCGCGCTGCCAACACCGGACGGGCCACGGAGGTCGCCGATCACCTGCTCGCGATCGACCCCAACCTGCGCCTGCTCACCGGAGTGCCGCGCGCCGACATGTGGCCGCAGGTGCGCACCGGAGCGTTCGAGCTCGTGCTGGCGCGCCTGCGCGAGGTTTCCGAGCTGCTCGTCGTGGACTGCGGGTTCTCGCTCGAGCCGGGCACAGGGCACGCCGGGCACCGCAACCAGTCGACGCTCCAGGTGCTGGCTCAGGCCGACGCCGTCGTGGTGGTGGGCCGCCCCGACCCGGTCGGCCTGGCCCGGCTGGTCCGCGGCCTGCACGACCTGGCCGAGACCGTCCCCGGCTGCGTGCCCACGCTCGTGGTCAACATGACGCGTACGTCCTTGGGCTGGCGGGAGCGTGAGATCGACGCGACGCTGCGGCGCCTCACGGGCATCGTGCCGACCGCCTACCTCCCGTTCGACCAGTCCGGCCTCGACCTCGCCGCGGTCAGCGGGCGGGCGCCGCGCGAGGTGGCCCCGTCGTCACCGTTCGTGACCCGCATCGAGGTCCTGGCGAAGAGTCTTGTGTCACAGGTCATCACCTCCGGCGTGCTCTCGCCCGCCACACCATGACCCGGTGATAACTTCTGTGCAGGACGTCCCTGAGGAGAGTCATGCAACGGTTGAGCCCGCTGGATGCGATGTTCCTGCAGCAGGACAGCCCGACCGTCCCACGTCAGATCGCGTCATTGGCGATTCTCGAGCCCGGTGAGCACCCTCTCGACTACGACCGCCTGATCCACGTGATCAACGAGCGCATCGACCTCGTCCCGCGCTACCGTCAGGTCCCTCGCACGGTCCCGGCGTCCCTCGGCACCCCGGTGTGGCTCGACGACGAGAACTTCGACATCTCGTTGCACGTACGCCGTTCGGCCCTGCCGCGGCCTGGCACGACCACCGCGCTGCACGAGCTCGTCGGCCGGCTGATCGCGCGGCGACTCGACCTCGATCGGCCGTTGTGGGAGCTCTACCTGATCGAGGGCCTGTCCGGAGGGCGGGTCGCGTTGCTGTTCAAGGCGCACCAGGCACTGGTCGACGGGTCCGAGACCGTCGATCTCGCGCAGGTGCTGCTCGAGGAGACGGCGCACGACCGCGACATCCCCCACGAGGAGTGGAACCCGCGTTCGGAGCCCAACACCGCGGAGCTCGTGGTGGGCACGATCAACCGCAACCTGCGCCACCCCGGTGAGGCGCTGCGAGTCGCCGAGCTCAACCTGGGCCGCCTGGCCCGCCGCCTGCCGGTCATCGGCGTCGATGGCCAACCGCCCAACAGCGTCCTGTCGACCGAGCTGTCGCGGCATCGCCGGTTCGCGTCGCTCGCCGCGAAGCTCGACGACTTCCGCCGCGTCCGCGAAGAGCACGGCGGCACCGTCAACGACGTGATCCTCGCGGTGATCGCCGGCGGGATCCGGGGCTGGATGCTGACCCGCGCAGAACCGGTCACCCCCAAGACGAGCTTTCGTGCCATGGTGCCGATGTCGGTCGTCGCCGAGGACGGCTTGCCGACCTCGCTGGGCTCCAAGGTGCGTGGGCACCTGCTGTCGCTGCCGGTCGGCGAGTCCAACCCGGTCGTGCGGCTGCACCAGGTCTCCTACGCGCTCAAGGACCACCGCGAGACCGGCTCGGCGGTCGCCGCCAACAAGCTGGCCAACCTGCCCGGCTTTGCGACCTCGACCTTCCACGCGGTCGGTGCCCGGGTCGCGGACGCCGAGGCGGGTCGCGGCCACCAGATCGTCATCACCAACGTGCCAGGGCCGCAGGAGCCGGTCTACATGGCCGGGGAGGCGGTCAGCGAGGTCTACCCGTGCATACCGCTGAGCGGCCGCCGCGCCATCTCGATCGGAGTCACGTCCTACAACAGCAAGGTGTTCTTCGGCATCGTCGCCGATCGCGAGGCCGTACCCGACGTCGACGTGCTGGCGCAGTGCATCGAGGACGCGCTGCTGGAGCTCGTCGAGTCCGTCGATGGGCGGCGCACCCGCGCGCCCCGCGGTCGGCAGAGGCCGGCGAAGTGATGAGGGTCTATCTCGCGGTCGGCCGCGAAGAGCTGACCGCGCTGGCCTCCGGTGGGGCGATCAACGCACCGGCGTTCGTGGCCGCCTCGGAGGACGAGGAGGACGAGCTCGCGGCGCTCGAAGAGGCATCCGAGCATGCGGCTGTGGTCGCCGCGGCGGAGGTCGACGACGCCGACGGCCCGGTGACGCTGGACGACGTCGTGTCGTTCCACCTCGACATCGACGGCACGGGCGACCTCGCATGGTTCGCCACCCAAGAGATCGACGCCGTGCTCAGCACCCTTGCGGGGCCCAGCACGGCGTCGTGAGACGTCCCTAGAGCTTCTGCTGGCCGTACTCGACCTCTTCGCGGAGCGAGGACCGGATCGCCTTGGCGACCTCGGGCTCGATCTTCTTGCCGATGAACGGGATCGACACCTTGACGTCACCGTCCAGGGTGAACGCCGTTGCCGCACCGTCAGCGGTCAGGTTGGCCTTGCCGGTCATCTCGGCGGGTTGCCCGATGATGCTGACCTTGACGTCGGCGCGGCGGTTGCCGCTGGCGTCGGGGCCGCTCCAGACCTCCGTCTGCTTGACCTTGACGGTGCTGCCGGTCAGCTTCTTGACGAAGTCCGGCATGTCGGCGTCCTGCGTGCGTACGACCGTGACTGTCGCTCCGTCGCCGTCCGGCTCGACCGTGACCTCGTAGTCGGTCGCCCCCTGGTTGGCGCAGGACTCGGTGCGGAACGCCTGGTCGGTGATCAGTGCGTAGACCGCTTCGACGTCGGCACCCTCGTAGCTGAACGACTCGTTGAGCTTCATTCGGCCACCGGCTCGGCCTTGGGAGCGCCAGCGCCGATGCCCTTGAGCTCCGACAGACGCGCCTCGACCTCGGCGTCGGTGGACGACGCCTCGAGCTCGTCCCATGGATCGGCGGTCGCCGCGTTGAGCTCGGCCTGACCTGCGACCTGGGCCTCGGAGCGACGAACCTTGTCCTCGAAACGACCCAGCTCGCTGGTCGGGTCGAGCACGTCGATCGACTTGACCGCGTCCTGGACCTTGGCCTGCGCCTCGGACATCTTGGCGCGGGCGACCAGCTGGTCGCGCTTGGTCTGCAGCTCGCCGAGCTTGCCCTGCATGCCGATCAGGCCGACCTTGAGCTTTTCGACGGTCTCGTTCTGCGACGCAATCATCGGGGCGGCCTGCTTGGCCTCGGTCTCGAAGCCGATCTGCTTCGACAGCGCGATCTTGGCGAGCTGGTCGAACTTGTCGGCCTCAGCCGCTTGGCCGGAGGCGCGGAGTGAGTCAGCCTTCTGCGAGGCGGCCAGCGCCTTGGCGCCCCACTCCTTGACCGCGGCGACGTCCTCGGCGTGGTCCGCCTCGGCAAGGCGCAGGTTGCCGATGGTCTGGGCGACGGCGTCCTCGGCCTCGGCGATCGAGTTGGTGTAGTCGCGCACCAGTTGGTCGAGCATCTTCTCCGGGTCCTCGGCCTTGTCGAGGAGGGCGTTGATGTTGGCGCGCGTCAACTGTCCGATGCGCCCGAGGATGGACTGTTTCTGAGCCATGGTCGTCACTCTCTGTCAGGAATTCTCGTCGTCTCTCGTCGATCTTGGTCCATCGAGGGGGTCCAGACAACCGGTTTCGGGGTGGACCACCCGTCCGACCGCGGTTTCCTCCTCTGAGCGCTGCCCGCGGAAGATCCAGACCCGCATCAGCACGAAGCGCATGACGGTCACGAACAGGTTCGCCGCCGTCAGCAGCACGACCTCCACCAGAGGGTGTCCATCGCCGCGCAGGGCACGCAGCGTCCACAGCGCGCCACTCGTCATACCCAGTCCGCAAGCGAACACCAGCAGGCCCTGCAGCTGGTGCCGCAGTGCACCTTGCGACCCTCGGAACCCGAACGTGAACCTACGGTTCGCCGCCGTGTTGGCGATCGCAGTGGTGGCGAGGGCAATCGCGTTGGCCTCCTGCGCACCCAGGCGACCACGCAGCGCGACGTACAGGACGCCGTACGCGAGGGTCGACAGGATTCCGATCAGTGCGAAGACGACCATCTGGGCGCTGAGCCGGCCGCCGGCGCTGCGGGCGGTCGTACGCCCGAGGGCTCCGGCAACCTCGGCCAGCGGCACCCGGCCGCGCAGGAGCGCCCAGCCGAGCCGGCCCATGCCGCGCAGGTCGGCGGCTGCCGTGCGCACGATGTCGACCCGGCTGTCGGGGTCGTCGACCCAGTCGACCGGCACCTCGTGGATTCGCAGCCCGGCACGCTCCGCAACGATCAGCAGCTCGGTGTCGAAGAACCATTCGTCGTCCTCGATCAGCGGCAGGAGATGGTCCGCGACATCGCGACGGATGGCCTTGAAGCCGCACTGGGCGTCGGAGAACCGGGCCCGCAGCGCACCACGAAGCATCACGTTGTACGTCCGGGAAATCAGCTCCCGCTTCGGGCCCCTGGTCGTCCGCGCCGTCCTCGCCAGGCGGGACCCGATCGCGAGATCAGAGTGCCCGGACAGCAGCGGCGCGACGAGCGGCAGCAGTGCGTTGAGGTCGGTCGACAGGTCGACATCCATGTAGACCAGCACCTCCGCGTCCGAACGTGACCAGGCCTGCTTGAGTGCGCGGCCTCGACCCTTCTGGGTCAGCGACACCACTGACACGTCCGGGTAGCGGTGGGCCAGCTGGTGGGCCAGCAGGGCGGTCCCGTCGGTGCTGGCGTTGTCCGCGATCGTCACCCGCGACTCGTACGGCAGCGACCGCAGGTGCTTCCTCACGGTCTCGACCGACTCGACCAGCGCCCGCTCCTCGTTGTGCACCGGGATCACGATGTCCAGCACGGCCGTGCCCACCGGAGCGTGCTCGGCATATGCCGCTGCCGCGGTCACTGGATGCCGCCGGACAGGTCGTACAGCGTCACGCCGTCGACGGTCTTGGCGGTGAAGTTCTCGGACACCCAGGTGGAGATCTCGGTGCTGGTGCTCCCGCCGGCGCTCATGCGGCCGCCTCCGCGCCCGCCGCCGATGAAGTAGTGGATCTCGCCGTCAGCGACGTACTGCTTGAACCGTGCCAGCGTCGGGCTGGGGTCGGAGCCGTTGAACCCACCGATCGCCATGACCGGCAGCCCGGTCGCAAGCTGGTAGCCCGATGCGGTGTTGGACCCGATCGCTGCGGCAGCCCACGTGTAGGAGCTGGCATCGGTTGTCAGCAGGGCATCGATGGCGTCGGTCGAGGTCGAGCCGTTGAGCAGCCCGCCAGGTCCGCCGTCGGCTCCACCCGGTCCGTCGGTCGTGCCCTGCGTGCCGCCTGGTGCCTGGCGCGTGCCGTTCTGCGTCGGCGGTTGGCCCATCTGGCCACCCCTGCGACCGCCGCCTGGGCCGCCGCCTGGGCCGCCACCCATGCCGCCACCGCTGTTCGGACCGGCGGACGGGATCGAGCCGGTGTGCGGCGTGGCGGCGGTGTCGACCGCGTACGCCGTGGGCCCGGCGAGCATCGTGATGACCGCAGCCCCGGCGACAGCGAGCATGGCGCGCCGGGGGAGGAACCGGTGGATCACCATCAGCAACGCGGCACCGAGGCCGGCGACCACAACGACGTACTTGAGCCACGGCACGAAGCTGTCGGCGCGGTCAAGCAACACGAAGCTCATCGTCGCGGTCGTCGCGAGCACGAACGCAGCGCCGAGCGCGGCCACGGTGGACTCGCGGTGCTCCCACAGGATGCTGGCGCCGATTGCGACGAGCGCGGCGATCGCGGGTGCCAGCGCCACGGTGTAGTACGCGTGGAAGATGCCGGCCATGAAGCTGAACGTCAGCGCCGTGACGATCAGCCATCCGCCCCACACGACCAGGCCGGTGAGCTGGCGATCCGTGCGGCCGGCCTTGCGCCGGAACCAGGCACCGAGCGCCAGGAGCGCGATCGCCGCCGGGAGCAGCCAGGCGATCTGGCCGCCGATCTCGGAGCCGAACATCCGGAACAGTCCGGTCGATCCCCAGTTGCCGCCACCGCCGTTGGCGCCGCCGCCGACGGAGCCGACCTCGTTGCCGTTGAGCCGGCCGAGGCCGTTGTAGCCGAGCGTGAGCTCGAGGATCGAGTTGTTCTGCGAACCGCCGATGTACGGGCGGCTCGACGCGGGCCACAGCTCCACGATCGCGATCCACCAGCCGGCGGCGACGATCATCGAGCCGAACGCGATGAGCAGGTGTCCCAACCGCTTGCCGATCGTCGGCTTGGCTGCGACGAGGTAGACGAGCGCGAGCGGCGGCAGGACGAGGAATGCCTGCAGCATCTTGGTGAGGAAGGCGAAGCCGACCAAGGCGCCGCCGAGGACCAGCCACCGTACGGCCTGCTCTGGGGAGTCGATCGCGCGGATCGTGGCATACACCGATGCGATCAGGAACAGCGTGAGCAGGGCGTCCGGGTTGTTGAAGCGGAACATCAGGACGGCGACCGGCGTCAGCGCCAGGATCGCGCCGGCGAGGAGCCCGGCCCACGCATGGCGAGTCGTACGCCTGACAGTGGCGTAGAGCAGGCCAACCGAGCCAACTCCCATCAGCGCCTGCGGGACGAGCATGCTCCACGACGACAGCCCGAACAGACGGACCGACAGCGACATCGGCCACAGAGACATGGGCGTCTTGTCGACCGTGATCGAGTTCGACGCGTCCGAGGAGCCGAAGAAGAACGCCTTCCACGACGCCGAGCCGGCCTGCACGGCTGCCGAATAGAACGAGTTGGCCCACCCGGAGGCCCCGAGGCCCCAGAGATAGAGCAGCGCAGTCGCCAGCAGGAGCGTCAGCAGCGCCGGGCGTACGAGGGGGGAGTCGTCGGGCTTCCCGCGCAGGAGACGGAGGTGCCATGAGGGGGCAGCATGGATGCGGTCAGGTTGTGGCGCCGGGGTGCGGCGCTCGGCCGCCGGCGCGATGAGGGTCGTCTGGTTCATGCCTCCACGGTGCGAAACCGGACTGGCACCACCGTGTGGTCACTCTGTGCCACCTCTGTGAGGCGCGTGGGGTCCGCCAGGAGGCCGGGAGGTCGCAGGTTCCTGGTAACCGCGGTCGGGAGCGTGAATGTCGTGCTGCCAGGCGTGCTGGCAACGCTGGCCGTGCCGTGGTGCGCGTGCATGATCGCGCGCACAAGCGACATACCGAGTCCTGCTCCGCCCGATGCGCGGGTGCGCGACGAGTCGCCACGGACGAACCGTTCGAAGATCGTCGGGACGAGCTCGGGGTCGATGCCCGGCCCGTCGTCGTGGACCTCGATCCGTACCGTGTCGTCGGCCCGCAGGCGCAGGTCCACCGTGGTCTGGGGCGGCGTGTGGCAGCTGGCGTTCGTGAGCAGGTTGGTGACGGCCTGGTGGAGTCGTTGCTCGTCGCCGGTCACGATGACGGGTTCATCGGGCACGTCGAACGTCCAATGGCGTTCTGGATCGACGACTCGCGCGTCGTTGACGGCCTCGACGAGCAGCCGGGTCAGGTCGACCGGGCGACGGTCGACCTCGCGGCCGGAGTCGAGCCGCGCCAGAAGCAGCATGTCCTCGACGAGCGTCGACATGCGACCGGCCTCGGACTCGACCTTGGCGAGGATCTGGTCGGGATCGTCGCGGCCCGTACGCCGGCTGAGCTCGGCGTACCCCTTGATCGTCGAGAGGGGAGTGCGCAGCTCGTGCGACGCGTCGGCGAGGAACTGGCGGACCTGCTGCTCGCTCTCGTGCCGGGCGTCGAGCGCCTCCTCGACGTGGCCCAGGAGCTGGTTGAGCGCCTCGCCGACCTGCCCGACCTCCGTGGCCGGATCTGTGAGCTCGGCCGGCACGCGTACGGTTTCGCCGATCTGTCCCGACGACAACGGCATGGCGACGACCTGGTGGGCCGTGGCGGCGACCTCGCGCAGCGGTCGGAGCTGACGACGTACGAGTGTGCGGCCGGCAACCGCGGCAGCCCCGGTCGCGCCGAGCGCGAGCAGGGCCTCCCACCAGATCAGGTTGCCGATGGTGTTGTCGACCGATGCCCGCGGCAGACCGACGATGCATATCGACCCGCCGGGTCCCTCCGCAGCGAGCACCCGGTAGGAGCCGTACTTCGGCAGGTCGATGTCGCGAGGCTTGCCGTCTGGCGTCACCCCGGCGAGCAGGTCGCGCGCTGCGGTCGAGATCTCGGGTGCTCCGCCGTCCTCAGTGACGATCGTCCCGGGCCAGCCGGGCACCACGATGATGAGCCCGACGTCCTGGCCGCGGCCGGGGTCAGGGCGCTTGCCCTCCTGATCGATGACACCGCGGGGCGGCGCGTGCTGGGCCCGGCCCATCGACTGGCTGAGCTTCTCGTCCAGACGGTCGGTCAGGTAGTTGCTCATCACCAGCGTGACCACACCGGCCACGAGCAGGCTCGTCACAGCAACGAGAGTCACCACCGTGGCGATCAGGCGCCCAGTGAGCGAGGAGGGGAGGAGCTTGCGCACGGGACCTACTCTGCCGGTTTGAGGACGTAGCCGGCGCCGCGCTTGGTGTGGATCATCGGCTCGTGACCGACGTCGACCTTCTTGCGCAGGTAGGAGATGTAGAGCTCGACGACGTTGGCCTGGCCCCCGAAGTCGTAGTCCCACACGCGGTCGAGGATCTGCGCCTTCGACAGCACGCGCCGGGGGTTGCGCATGAGGAAGCGCAGCAGCTCGAACTCCGTGGCGGTCAGCTCGATCTCCCGGCCATCGCGCTCGACGTCGCGGCTGTCCTCGTCGAGCGTCAGGTCGCCGACCGTGATGACCGAGTTGGGCTTGGCGTCCATCGCGCCGGCGCGCCGCATGAGCCCGCGCAGACGAGCCACGACCTCCTCCAGGCTGAACGGCTTGGTGACGTAGTCATCGCCACCTGCGGTCAGTCCGGCCACCCGGTCCTCGACGGAGTCGCGGGCGGTCAGGAACAGCACCGGGATCTCCGGGGACTGGGCGCGCACCTTGCGCAGGACCTCCATGCCGTCGTAGTCCGGCAGCATCATGTCGAGGACGATGGCGTCCGGGATGAATTCCCTGGCGGCGGCGACGGCCTTGCGCCCGGTGTGCGCCATCTGGATGTCCCAGCCCTCGTAGCGCAGCGCCATCTGCAGCAGCTCGGCGATGTTGACCTCGTCGTCGACGACGAGGACGCGCAGGGGAGATCCGTCGGCCCGGGTCAGTGTGGAAGCCATGCGACCAGTGTGGAGGGCGCAGCATGCCGATGCGTGAGAACACCCTGTGAGCAGTCTGTGAAGACCGGGTCGCGGTCCCCGGTCGACGATGAGGCCGCAGCAACCCGCCGCGCCGGGGAACGCGTCGAACAGCCAGGAGCGCCACTACGCTGGCTGCATGACGCGGCTCACCCGATCGCAGGTGCAGGACCGCAATCGCGAGACGGTCCTCGAGGTCGCGCGTGACGCGTTCCTGCGTGACGGCTATGTGGCGACGTCGCTGGCCTCGGTCGCCATGGAAGCCGGCTTCACGACCGGGATCGTCTACTCGAGCTTCGGCAGCAAGGCTGACCTGGCGCTGGGTGTGCTCGAACGACTGCAGGCCGAGCAGATCCGGGCTCTGGGCGAACGCGTCGAGCACGCGGCCGAGTCCGGCGACGTGCTCGACCAGGTCCGGGAGTGGGCCGCGGCCGCCATGGCGTCAGGCTGGGTGCGGCTGGAGCTCGAGCTGCTGCTCGACACGATGCACGACCCGCGGCTGGCAGCGGCGCAGACCCAACGCCAGACCGCCTCGATCCAGCAGGCGGTCGCCGTCGTACGTTCGCTCGTACCGCCGGACACGATGGACGACGAGACGCTCGAGGTGCTGGCCGAGGCGGCCGTCGACTACGTCATCGGCCTCGCCATCCGGCAGGTCGTCAACCCCGATGCCACCCCCGACCGCTTCCTGCGGCTGATCGAGCCATTGGTGACGGCCATCAGGACCCCGTCGGCCTAGGACGGATAGCGCCGCGTCGTGCCGTCTGCGGTGCCGCACTCGGTGCCCGCGACGCTCGCCGGGAAGCGGAACTTCTCGAGGACCGCGCAGTCAGGGAGCGTCTGCCCGCCCCAGACCTCCCGCCATCCTCCGCCGACCTTGGCCCACAGCGCGGCGTTGCCACCACATTGGGGGATGAAGCTCCCGCCGGCAGCCCAACCACGGGTGTCGACCTTCGCGACACGGATCTCGGGCTGCTCGGTGCAACTCTCGTCCTTGCTGTCGTGTTGCCGTTGCAGGTCGGCGACGATGAACGACTTGAAGTCACCGGGAGCGCCGGTCAGCCGCTCGGCGTCAGCCGCGGTCGCCACGGTGACCCCGTCATCGCCGTAGTCGATCAGGGTCGACGGGGTCGTGGCCTTCGTGGGTTCGCTTGACGGTTCGTCCGACCCGTCTGAGCCACTGCATCCCGCGACGAGCAGGAGGAACGCGATGGCCAGGACCGGAGTGCGCCTCATGCCAGCCAGTATCACCGAGTCCGGTGCGTGCGGTAGTCAACGACCTGCTGGAAGGTCGGCCGATTCTGCCAGTCGATCGGCCTGACGCTGACCACCCCACCGGTGGTGGCCCGGATGAAGTCGATCGACTTGTCGTACGTCAGCTGGCTCGGGCTGGTCACCTTCTGGGCAGCCTGCGCCCGCTGCACGGCGTCGAGCAGCGATGCCCGCAGCGTCGTGCGGCACGTCGCGAGGGTGCCGCACAACCGGTAGGCGAACGGGCTCTGCACCGAGGCCCCGGTCAGCTGGCGCAGCTCCTTGTCGATGTAGCCGTACCAAGGCGAACCGAGCCAGGCCGATCCGCCGCCACCGCGGGGGTGGTCATCGAGCGGCTGCGGCAAGGTCCGCGCGAGATCGGCACCCAGGCCGGTGGTGACGAAGTCATACGCCAGCGACGTGTCGCCGTCCTCCCACCAGGTGTCGAAGATGCGGATCGCCGCCTGGTGCGCGTACGTGCCCTTGCGGTCGTAGTCGACGCGGTGCGCGCCGTCTGCCAGCCATGCCGACAGCAGGGAGCGCGCCTCGGCGGTCTGGGGATCGTCACCGAGCACCTTGAGCAGCTCGGGCAGGAGCTCCTTGGCTCGTACGTCCTCGGTCGCGGCGTCCTCGACGATCCCGGCCAGCTGCGCCCGGCCGACCTTTCCGGCCGAGATCGCCTTGGTCGTCCGCCGGCTGAGAGCCTGCGAGCGGTGAACGGAGCCGTCGGACCACTTGTCGTCTGCTGCGGCGAAGTCGCGCGCGGGCTTGTTGTTCCAGCTCGCGAGGTAGCCCGTGGACGGGTTGACCTGCTGCGGATGCTTGGCGGCGCTGAGCCATCCGCTCGGCTCGTACTTCTTGCCGGCCCAGCGGGGCATGTCGGTGTCGGTGCCCGCTGCCCGCACGGGGAGGCGACCCGACGAGAAGAACGCGATGTCCCGGTCGTCGGCGTAGAACCAGTTGAACGTGTAGTCGATGCCATGGGCCGCTTGCTTGAACGTCGTCGCGTTCTTGACGAAGTCGGGGTTGTTCAAGCGGGAGAAGCCCAGGATCGACGCGGCCTCACGACCGTACGTGCTGCGCTCGATGACCACCGCGACCGGCACACCCTTGACGGTCGTGCGGGTCTGCACGATGCCGTGGTTGGTGCGCCACACCTGCATCTTGAGCGTCTTGGGCGCTGTGGGAGCCGAGATGTTGGGGATCACCGTCTCCTTGTGCTCGTTGTACTGCATCGGTACGCACGCGCCGCCGTCCTTGCGGTAGGACGTCGAGTCGACGGTCGGTGCGCTGCCGTCGGCGTTGCACAGCTTCTCGATCACGGTGTCGATGTTGTCGCTGCCCGAGCTGGTCGCCGACCAGGCGTAGTCGACCCCGTGGCCCAGCTCGACGACGAGGTTGGTGCCGGCGAACGAGACGCCGCGGGCGAACACCCCAGGACCCATCAGCACCTGTTCGTTGAGCAGCTGCGGGTTGTAGTAGCCGGTCTGCGGGCCGAACACGACGAGCGGGTGCCCGGTCGTGGTCTTGTTGGCGCCCACCAGCAGGGCGTTGCTCATGCCGTTGGCCGAGAACAGGCTGCTGAGGTCGATCGTTCCCGAAGGCGTCTCGACCTCGTCGGGTACGCCGGTCAGTCCGAGCTTGAGGGCGTCGAGCAGGGTCTCGATGGGGTTGGTGCTGCCGACGTCGTCGCCCGAGCCCGTGCCGTGTGCGCCGTCAAGGTCGGGGATCGCGACGCCGGCCTGGTGCGGGTTGAACGCCTTGTTGTCGTACGGGAACGACAGCGTCGATGTCGTCGGCGCTTCCTTGTCGTTCTTCTCCCGGAGGCTGGCGAACATCTTGTCGGCCTTGGCGGTGCCGTACTTCTTGATGAGCTGGCCGTAGAACATGCTGTTGGCGTACTCCTGTCCGCCGCCCTTGCCGAAGATGCCGCCGACCAGCGAGGCGACGTAGGTCAGGTCGGCTCGGGTCCACGGGGTCGGCTTCTTCTGCAGCGCGACGTACTCGGCCGGGCAGCTGACGCCGGTCGGCAGCCCGAGTGGGCACATCTGCTCCTGCGCCGCGTTGATGCCGGCGAGGTAGGCGTCGGCGCCATCCAGCAGGCGCTGGCCCTCGGCCCCGTGCTCCTGGGCGATGATCTCGAGCTGGTCGGCCGCCTCCTTGGGCGTGTAGTACGCCGACCGCAGCTGCGCGCGGTCCATCGCGATGTTGCCCGGGGTGCCGCCGACGAACTCCGCACCGCGGCCCGCGCCGAGGTGGCGCAGGGCGTCCATCAGGAACATGCGGTCCTGGGTGCCGGCGAACCCTGCACCGAACATGGTGTCGTTGTAGGTCTTGCCGGTGATGTAGGGGACGCCGTACGCGTCGCGCACGATCGTGACGCCGGTCTTGGGGGTCTCGGTGCTGACCACCTTCTCGGGGACGAAGCCGGCCTTCTTGTAGTCCTTGTCGACCACGGCGTCCGTGATCGTTCCGGGCTTGTACTTCGCGAGGTCGTCGTACATCTCGAGCTGGTCGGCGTAGTTGGGCGGCGCGTTCTTGCCGTCAACGGCCGTCAGCCCGCCGCCGGTGAGCACCTGGACGAGCTGCAACGCGTTGATCGTCCCGCGCTGACCGGCCGGCACGATGTTGCGGACCGTCCCGTACGAGTCGGCGGTCGTGGGGGAAGGGACCGTCGTGGCGGCGTGGGCGGGCAGCGCTGCCGCGCCGACTGCCAGGACACTGAAGACGGTGATGGCGGCGCGACGTCGCACGGCTGCTCCCTCTGCTGGATTGTGTTGCAGGTCACAACGATCCAAGGTGACAAGGAGTTACTCCGCCGACGGTCGCCATCGGCGCCGACGCTCCACGCGAGTGGCTAGCGGCTGGTCTCGCCGTCGATCGCCTCGCGGAGCAGGTCGGCGTGGCCGTTGTGCCGGGCGTACTCCTGGATCATGTGGATGTAGAGCATGCGCAGCGACATGTCCTCGCCGTGGCTGTCGAACGCGACGTCGAAGTCGAGTCCGCGAGCCACCGCGTCGGCCTCCCGCTGCTCCTCGAGGAGCTGCTCCACCGCATGCTCCGCATCCGCTGGATCGATCACGTTGAAGTCGGTGTCGTCCCGTGCCTCGAAGTTGTGCAGGTGCTCGATGTCCTGCTGGGCGAGCCGCTTGCGGAACCAGATGCGCTCGACCTTGGCCATGTGTCGGAGCAGGCCCAGCAGCGTCAGGCTCGTCGAGGGGATGGGCCGAGCCGCGAGCTGTTCGGCGGTCAGGCCGGCGCAGATGTTGAGCAGGGTGGCGCGGTGGTGCGCCAGCATCTCCTCGAGCAACGGCCGGTCGGGGCCGGTCATCGGTCCTTCGGGCGCGGGGGTCGGCGTGGGGACGGTCCAGGTCATACGCCCGATCGTGTCACGCGTTGGATGCGGCCAGCCCCTCGAGGATCAGCTCGAGGCCGTAGTCGAACTCCTCGCCGAAGTCGTACCCCGGCTGCATCACGTGCTCGGCCGCGAACTCGACGAGGTGTGGATACGCCTCGGGCGACATGCGCTCCAGCATCGGCCCGGCAACCTCGGCAACGTCCTCCGGCCCGCTCATCGGCAGCGTCGCCTCCTGCAGCGAGAACCCGTAGACGAACGCGTCGATCAGCGCGAAGGCGTGGGCGACCATCGGGATCGAGAAGCCGGCTCCACGCAGCGCACCGATGACCGCGTTGTGGTGTCGCAGCGTGGCCGGGCCGGGGCTCGTACGCGTCTCCATCAGGGCGATCGCCCAGGTGTGTCGGCCCATCGCCGCCCGCGCCGACTGCGCTCTGCGGCGCATGCCGGTCTGCCAGTCGTCGTCCGGGCCCGGCAGCTCGATCTCGCTGAAGACGCTGTCGACGATGCCGTCCAGGATCTCCTCCTTGTTGGCGACATGGTGGTAGATCGCCATCGGCTTCACGTCGAGCCCGCTCGCGAGTGCCCGGATCGTCAGCGCGGCCAACCCGTCTGCGTCGGCGATCGCCACGGCCTGTTGCAGCACACGGTCGCGGGTCAGGGGAGTCCGTTTGGTCGCGCCTTCGCGGGTGCTCATATCCGCACTCTAGCGGAACCGTACTAAGTACGGTACGGTCGAGGTCACTCAAGGAGCAGACATGGATGCAGCACTTCAGACCACGGACAGCGACACGATGCGGGCGGTCGTGCAAGACGAGTACGGCTCGACCGAGGTGCTCCACACAGCGCGCGCTGATGTGCCCGTGATCGCCGACGACGAGGTGCTGATTCGCGTGCACGCGGCGGGGGTCGACCGCGGCACCTGGCACCTCATGACCGGCCGGCCCTACTTGATGCGGGTCATCGGCTTCGGCTTCCGCCGGCCCAAGAACCGCGTGCCCGGTCTCGACGTCGCCGGCACGATCGAGTCCGTCGGCGCGAAGGTCACCCGATTCAGTGTCGGCGACCAGGTGTTCGGCATCAGCCGCGGCTCGTTCGCCGAGCTCGCCGCCGCCAAGGAGAGCAAGCTCGCCATCAAGCCGGCCGGACTCTCGTACGAGCTGGCGGCCGCGGTGCCGATCTCCGCCGGCACGGCCCACCAGGCGCTGCATCTCGCGGGTCGCCTGCAGCCTGGTCAAAAGCTCCTGGTCAACGGCGCTTCCGGCGGCGTCGGGTCGTTCGCCGTGCAGCTCGGCAAGGCCCACGGCGCCGAGGTCACTGCCGTCGCCAGCGCGGCGAAGCTCGACTTCGTACGCTCGCTCGGTGCCGATCACGTCGTCGACTACGCCGTGGCTGCGGACCTGCCGGATCGGTATGACCTCATCGTCGACATTGGCGGCAACACGGCCCTGCGCCGCCTCCGCAGAGCCCTGACACCGACCGGCACGATCGTGTTCGTCGGCGGCGAAGGCGGGGGCAACGTCACCGGCGGCATCGGCCGTGCCATGCGGGCTGCTCTGCGGTCGTCCTTCGTACGTCAGCGGTTCGTCATGCTGGCGTCGAAGGAACGCTACGAGGAGCTCGAGCAGGTCGCCGAGCTGATCGTCGCCGGTGCGGTCACGCCGGCCGTCGAGCGTACGTATCCGCTCGAGGGCGTCGCCGAAGCCCTCCAGCACCTCGAGGACGGCAACGCCCGCGGCAAGCTCGTGATCAGGGTGACGCCGTCGGGCGTGTGACCGGCTCCAGGACAGCCACGGGGATCGTCCGGCCGGCCTTCCGGGCGTACTTCTCGACCTCGGGCGCCTGCGCCAGCACGACGTCACGCCACACCGCGTCGCGCTCTGCACCTATGAGCTCGCGGGGGAGGGCCTTCCGGTGGTCGGCCATGACCTGCACGTCGGCCACAGGAGCCTTGCGGAGGTTGCGGAACCAGTCCGGGTCGGTCTTCGAGCCTGATCCGGTGCCCCACACGACGTATCCCTCGGGCACCTCCAGGTAGCGAACGCACGTGGAGCGCGGGACGCCGGTGCGCCGCCCCGGTGTCGTGATCATCAGGACGTGGACGTTCTTGCTCCCGCTCGAGAGCCGGCCGTCCAGCCGTTTGTACATCCACACGCCGATCTGGCCCCCGGCGTGCTTCATCCAGTGCCTCATCCTGCTCATGCGAGACCTCCGCATCCGTCCCCACCTCGAGAGTCCCGCCGCGCCGGGGCGGCGTCAAGCAGGTCTTTCCACAGTTCGTGGCGACAGGCTCTTCCCAAACGGACCGAGGTTCGGCACTATCACTAGCCAGTCACTTCTTCGGGGGAAGAGGTTTGGGAGTGGAATCGTCGACGTCGGCCCTGTCCGACCGCGTACGCGATCTCGTACGCCAGCGCCGCATCGACCCGCGCACCGACGCGGTGTCCGTACGCCAGGCAGCCCTCGACGTCATCGCGGAGCACGAGTCGCGCAGCCTCACCGGAGCCGTTCGGTCGCTCGACGAGCCCGAGCTCGTGATCGGCCAGATCGTCGCCGACGTCTCGGGCTTCGGCCCGTTGCAGCAGTTCCTCGACGACGACACGGTCGAGGAGATCTGGATCAACGATCCGTCGCGCGTGTTCATCGCGCGCGGCGGCCGGCATGAGCTGACCTCGCTGATCCTCACCGCGGAGCACGTACGTGAGCTGGTCGAGCGCATGCTGAGCTCATCGGGTCGGCGGCTCGACATCAGCCAGCCCTTCGTCGACGCGATGCTCCCCGGCGGGCATCGCCTGCATGTCGTGCTCGACGGCATCTCGCGCGGCTTCGCGGCGGTCAACATCCGCAAGTTCGTCGCCCGCGCGCACTCGCTGGGCGACCTGGTCGCGCTGGGCACGCTCGACGAGCAGAGTGCGGCGTTTCTCGATGCGAGCGTCGCGGCGGGGCTCAACATCGTGGTCTCGGGCGGCACGCAGGCGGGCAAGACCACCCTGCTCAACTGCCTCGCGGCCTCGATCCCCGGCTCGCAGCGACTCGTGTCCGTCGAGGAAGTGTTCGAGCTGCAGTGCGGGCACCCCGACTGGGTCGCGATGCAGACACGCCAGGCCGGGTTGGAGGGCACCGGCGAGATCTCGCTGCGGGTCCTCGTCAAGGAAGCGCTGCGCATGCGCCCCTCGCGGATCATCGTCGGTGAGGTGCGAGCAGCGGAGTGCCTCGACCTGTTGCTCGCCCTCAACGCCGGCCTGCCCGGTATGGCGAGCATCCACGCCAACTCCGCGCGGCAGGCCCTGGTCAAGATGTGCACGTTGCCACTGCTGGCCGGCGACAACATCGGCTCGCGATTCGTCGTGCCGACGGTCGCCTCCTCGGTCGACCTGGTGGTCCACACCGGAATCGCTGCCGATGGATCGCGGGCCGTGCGCGAGATCGTCGCAGTCACCGGCCGAGTCGAGAACGACCTGATCGAGTCCGAGCCGGTCTTCGTACGCCGTGCCGGTCGCCTCGAGCGTGGGCACGGCGTGCCGCTGAGGCGGGACGCCTACGAACAGGTCGGCATCGATCTTGATGCCGTGCTGGGAGCGGGCCGATGGGTGCACTGATCGGGCTGATGGCGGGAATCGGCCTGTTGCTGATCGTCTGGACGTTCGCCGAACCAGGCTGGCGGCCGGCCCGGCGATCCGGCCGACGCACCGGGAGGATCGCTGATCTGTTGGCTCGCGCGGGGGTCGAGGGCGTGTCGCCCGCACAGGTCGTGGCGATGTGCGGCGTCGCGTTCGTGCTGGCCGCGGTCGCGTTGACGGCCGCATCAGGCGTGGCCGCCATCGGAGTCATTTTCGGGCTCATGGCGGCCGCCCTGCCCATCTCGGTGCTGCGGGGGCGCGCCTTGCGCAGAGCCCGCGAGCATGCCGCGCTGTGGCCGGACGCCGTCGACAACCTCTCGTCCGCGGTGCGTGCCGGCTTGTCGCTGCCGGAGGCCCTGATGCAGCTGGGTGAGCGGGGACCCGAGGGGTTGCGGTCGCCCTTCCGGCAGTTCGGTCGCGACTACCAGGCGACCGGTCGGTTCCACGACTCGCTCGACCTGCTCAAGGCGCGGCTCGCAGATCCGGTCGGCGACCGGGTCATCGAGGCCTTGCGCATCGCCCGCGAGGTTGGCGGCGGCGACCTGGGCCGCATGCTGCGGTCGCTGTCGGGCTTCCTGCGCGACGACCTCCGTACGCGCGGCGAGCTCGAGTCCCGCCAGTCGTGGACCGTCAACGGCGCCCGGCTCGCGGTCGGCGCGCCGTGGGGCGTCCTGCTGTTCATGTGCCTCCAGCAAGACGTGGTTCAGCGCTTCGCCACGACGGCCGGACTCCTGGTTCTCGCCAGCGGCGCCGTGCTGTGTGTCGTCGCCTATCGACTCATGATGTGGATCGGCCGGCTGCCGACCGAGAGACGGATCCTCGCATGACCGGGGCGATGATCGGCTTGATGCTCTCCAGCGGATTGCTGCTTGCGGTCTCGGGCTGGGCCCGCACGAGGCGTCCCTCGCTCGAGCAGCGGCTGACCCCCTACGTACGCGACGTGCACCCCTACGCCGTGGTGCCTGGACGATCGCACGGGCCGGTTGAGGCGGTGTTCGGACCGTCGATCCGCAGGACCGGACAGCTCGTGGGTGACCTGCTTGGCGGGTCCGCGAGTGTGTCTCGACGGCTGGTCCGTCTCGGATCGACCGAGACCCTTGAGGACTTTCGCATCCGACAGGTGCTGTGGGGAGTCACCGGGCTCGTCGCGGCGATCGGTGCGTCCGCCCTGCTGTGGTCCGAGCGGGGCACCGGGGTCCCGATCCTGCTGGTCATTTGCGTCATCGGCTTCGTCACTGGAGTGCTGCTGTGCGACAACAACCTGTCCAGCCGGGTGACCGCCCACGAGCAGCAGCTGCAGGCTGAGTTCCCCGTTGTCGCAGACCTGCTGGCGCTGGCGGTCGCAGCGGGGGAGAGCCCGGTCGCGGGCCTCGAACGCATCATGAAGGTCTGCCACGGCGCGCTGTCCGATGAGCTCGCGAGGGTCGTCGCCGACATCCGCACCGGGACGCCGATGGCATTGGCATTCGACGCGCTCGCCGCGCGCACGGGCGTCACGAGCATCGCGCGTTTCGCCGAAGGCCTCGCGATTGCCATCGAGCGCGGCACGCCGCTCGTCGACGTCCTGCACGCGCAGGCCGCTGACGTGCGGGAGGCCGGCCGGCGCGACCTGATGGAGGCGGGCGGCCGCAAGGAGGTCGCGATGATGGTCCCTGTCGTGTTCCTGATCCTTCCGGTCACCGTCGTCTTCGCGTTCTTCCCCGGCTACATCGGACTTCATCTGACCTCGGGAATGTAGGAAGGAACTCATATGTGGCAAGTGCGATCTCCGCGCCATGACGAGCGGGGCGACGTGCCCGGCTGGGTCATGATCACCGTGATGAGCGCAGGACTCGTGGCGGTGCTGTCAGCTGTCGCCGGGCCGCAGCTGCGCCAGATGCTGACGCAGGCGCTGTCGGCGGTCGGCGGCTGAACCATGCGATGCTCCGGCGCCGCGCACGACAGAGGCGCGGCGGTTGTCGACTTCGTGTTGATCATGGTGCTGCTCGTCCCGCTCGTGCTCGGTGTCGCCCAGGTGGCGCTCGTGCTCCACGTACGCAACACGGCCGCGGCCGCTGCGTCGGAGGGCGCTCGGGCGTCGGCGCCGCTGGGGGCCACGCCCGCCGACGGAGCCGCACGCACCCGCAGCATGATCCGAGCGGCGTTGGCTGATCGGTATGCCGAGGACGTCACGGCCAGGCGCACCTCAGTCGGCGGCGCCCCGGGCACCGAGGTCGTCGTACGCGCTCAGGTCCCGGCACTCGGGTTGTTCGGCCCGTCCGTGCCGATCACCGTACGAGGCCACGCCGTCAGCGACGTGGAGCCATGAAGCGCGAGGACGGCACCGCGACGATCGAGTTCGTCTGGCTCTCGATCCTCCTGCTCGTGCCCTTCGTCTACATCCTCGTCGCCGTGTTCGACGCCCAGCGTGCGTCCTACGGGGTCTCAACGGCGAGCCGCTCTGCTGCTCGGGCCTTCCTCCAGGCGCCCGACGTTGCGGCGGGGGAGCAGCGTGCGCGGCTTGCGGCGCGGGTCGCGCTGGACGACCAAGGACTCGAGTCGGCGAGCGTACGCATCACCTGTCTGCCGTCACCGTCCGACTGCCTCCAGCCGGGCTCCTCGGTCCGCATCGTCGTCCGCACGACACAGCCGTTGCCGCTCACCCCGAGCGCGCTCGGGTCCCAGCTCGGCGGCATCACGGTCGACAGCACCCACACCCAGCCCTACGGAACGTTCCGGAGCGAGCGATGAGGCGTGAGGACGGTCAGATCACGGTCATGACGATCGGATTCTTCGTGTTCCTCGGCCTGCTCGCGATCGTGGTCGTCAACTCCTCGGCGGCGTTCCTGCAGCGACAACAGCTCGACAACGTCGCCGACGGTGCAGCGCTCGCTGCCGCCGACGGCTTGAGCCGAGCCGACTTCTACCGCCGCGGGGAGGTCAGGGTCGACGACGCCGAGGCCAAGCGGCTGATCGGGCAGTACGTCACCGGCGACGGCATTCGGGTGGTCGCGGTCAGCACCGACGGCGATCAGGTGCACGTACGACTCGAGCGCACCGTCAACCTGGCGCTCGCGCCGCCGGGTTGGACGTCGCAGACCACGATCGTGTCCGAAGCGACCTCCCAGCTGCGGCTCGGTGAGTGACGACCGTCTGGTCTGGTACCCCTTCAGTCGGGCGGCGTACATTGGGTCGATGATGGATGAGGCGACCCTGCTCAACGCCTTGCAGCGACATTGGGATGCTGCCGGCGGCAAGGACCCGGTTGTCGAGCAAGAGATCTATCACGACGACGCCGTGCTCGAGTTCCCACAATCCGGTGAACGCTTCGAGGGCGTCAAGAACTTCAAGGAATGGCGGGCCATGTATCCCGCTGAGCTGAAGTTCCACACTCGCAGCATCACCCGCAGGGACGACGTGGTGGTGGCCGAGAACCTGATCAGCTACGACGGACAGCCGTGGATGTTCAGCGTCAACCTCATGTACTTCAGGGGCGACAAGATCGCTCATGAGCGGATTTACATCATGGACGGGTGGGAGGCGGCAGAGTGGCGCGCGCCGTGGCGCTCTGAAACGCCGGCAGACCCGCCCGTCGGATCTCCCTGACCTGGCCTGGCCCCGGATCGGCTGATGAGACGGTCATCTCGACGTGGCAGCGGCCATGATCCGGCCGACGTTGTTCGGAGCGAAGAACTCGGCAGGGGAGAGGGTCGCGGCGTTGACACTCACGAAGTCGTCCATCGCCTCCTGGTTGCCGTGGACGGCGCCGAGCAGCTGCTGCATCTCCGGCGGCGGAGGCTCCAGCCGAGCCAGGTCGGTGGTGAACTCGTAGATCGGCTCGACGTCGGCGTCCCGCGTGCGCTGATAGTGCGCCATCGCGTCGTCGTTCGGCCGGGCACCAGTGAGGGACTCATCCGTGGCCGTGGCGCAGAGCTCCACATCCCTGAACGCATCCGTGATCCCCATCGCCGTGATCGGATCCTTGTTGTAGCCAGCGTCGCCGACCAGAGCCCACCCAGGGCCGTACGGCTTGCGGAAGAAGTTGGGCACGGCACCCCCGTTGAACGGCTCGACGCGTTTGGCGGCCTTCACCCGTTCGGCGAACTCCGGCGCCAGCTCGAACGTCTTGAGGTAGTTGGCCTCGACATCCGCCTTGTAGGTCCCGGCCTCCGCGTACGGCCAGCCGCAGACCACCAGCGTCAGACCATCATTCGTCGAGATGGCAGCCCAGGCGCGGGTCTGGCGGATGCGGACCTCGAACCCGTCGACCGGCAGACCGCTGAAGTACGTGTAGTAGCTCCATTGCAATCGAGGCTTCTCGTTGTACTCCTCGGTGTCGAGCGCCTTCGCGACGTGCGAGTTGCGCCCGTCTGCGCCGATGACGACGCGGGCTCGCTCGAGCACCTGCTCGCCATCCTCGCCGTGACCACGGATCCCGACCACGACACCGTCCTCGATCACGACCTCGTCGACGTTGAAGTGCTCGCGCACCTCGGCCCCGGCCTCACGGGCACTGTCGACCAGGATCTTGTCGAGGACCGTGCGCCGGGGTGCGTAGCCGATGGAGTGACCTTCGTACGGTCGCGGCGACCCTTTGATCGTGAACGGCCCGAAGTCGTACGAGTAGCGCTCGATCGGCGGGCACCCGGTGGCCTTCACGCGGGAGAGCAGTCCCCAGCGATCAAGCGCCGCGACGCCCGGAGGGTGGATCAAGTGGGTCGAGAGCGTGTCGCTGGGGAACTCCGCCCGGTCGACGAGCAGGACTCGATGCCCCATGCGGGCCAGCAGCATTGCAGTCGGCGATCCCGCGCAGCGAGCGCCGACGATGATTGCGTCATAGTCGGGTGCCATTGTCTGCCTCTTTCGTCGGCCCCCGATCCTTCGAGGGTGAACCCGTTGAGGCGTTTCGACAAGTGACCTGGCGTACTCAGCCTTCGAGCGCGGCGCGGAGCTTCGCGGCGTACTCCTCGGCCTCGCCTTCGGCGTACTTCGTGCGTGGCCAGAAGAACCCGCGCAGCCCATCACCCTTGGTCCGCGGTACGACGTGCACGTGCAGGTGCGCGACGCTCTGCGAGACCACGTTGTTCATCGCGACGAACGTGCCCTGCGCGCCGAGTCCTGAGGTGATCGCGTCGGCGACTCGCTGGGCGGTGCCGAACAGGGGCACCATGAGCGGTTCGGGCAGGTCGGAGAGCGTCACGACGTGCTCCCGCGGCACCAGCAGGGTGTGCCCCTTGAACACCGGGCGTACGTCGAGGAAGCCGACCACCTCGTCGGTCTCCAGCACGATCGTCGCCGGCGTGGTGCCGGAAATGATCCCGCAGAACAGGCAGTCCGCATCCATGGCTCGATCTCACCACATCTGGGCATAGGGTGGGCGTATGGCTGAAACAGAAGGCACCGACAACAAGTCCGACATGAAGGCCAAGTTCCGCGAGGCGCTGGAGAAGAAGAAGGGCAAGCACCACGCGACGGCCGAGGGCGCTGAGCACGACGGCAGCGAGAAGTCGCACGGCGCCAACGGCCCGACGCAGGCGCCCGAGTTCCGGCGCAAGAGCATCTGACCCTGCCCTGTAACCTCGACGGGTGGCGACACCCGATTTTGCAGAGCAGACCAAGGCCCTCGACGCGACCCTGACGTCGATCGAGAAGGTTCTCGATCTCGACTCCATCCGTGCGGAGATCGCCGACCTGCAGCAGCAGGTCGGCGCCCCCGACCTGTGGGACGACCAGGCCAACGCGCAGCGCGTCACCGGACGCCTGTCCGCGCTGCAGGCCGAGGTCGAGCGCGTGACTGGCCTGCGCCAGCGCCTCGACGACCTCGAGATCATGCACGAAATGGCAACCGAGGAAGCGGATGCTTCCGCTTCGGCTGAAGTCGCCTCCGAATTGGTTCGCATACAAAAAGCCATAGATTCGCTGGAGATCCGCACGCTGCTGTCCGGCGAGTACGACGAGCGCGACGCGCTGGTGTCGATCCGATCCGGCGCCGGCGGCGTCGACGCAGCCGACTTCGCACTGATGCTGCAGCGTATGTATGTCCGTTGGGCCGAGCGCCACGGCTACAGCGTCGAGATCTACGACACCTCGTACGCCGAGGAAGCCGGCATCAAGTCGACGACGTTCGCGGTCAAGGCGCCCTATGCCTACGGCACGCTCTCGGTCGAGGCCGGCACCCACCGCCTGGTCCGCATCTCGCCGTTCGACAACCAGGGCCGGCGCCAGACGTCGTTCGCCGCGGTCGAGGTCGTCCCGGTGCTCGAGGAGACCGACGAGATCGACATCCCCGAAGAGGACATCCGCGTCGACGTCTTCCGTTCGTCCGGTCCCGGCGGCCAGAGCGTCAACACGACGGACTCGGCCGTACGCCTGACGCACATTCCGACCGGCACGGTCGTGAGCTGCCAGAACGAGAAGAGCCAGCTGCAGAACAAGGCCAGCGCGATGGTCATCCTCAAGGCCAAGCTGCTCGCACTCAAGAAGGCTGAGGAGCGGGCCCAGCTCGACGAGCTGCGCGGAGACGTGCAGGCGTCATGGGGCGACCAGATGCGCAACTACGTCCTCAACCCCTACCAAATGGTCAAGGACCTGCGGACCGAGTTCGAGACCGGCAACACCCAAGCCGTGCTCGACGGCGAGATCGATGACTTCATCGAGGCCGGCGTTCGCTGGCGCAGGGGCCAGGACTCCTAGTCCGGTTCGCGGCGGTCCTGCTCCTTCTGCTCCTCCACTCGCCGCTTGACCCGACCCATGCCGGGCAGCTTGCCCAGCATCTGGTTGAGCTCCCGGGTGATGTCGAGCAGGTCGTGCACGTCAGGACCGACGGTTCGTAGCGTCACGAGCATCGGGAGGATGTCTGACTCGAGACGTTCCACCAGGTCCGGCAGCTGGTCGATGAGCTTGACCATCGCATCGACCTCGTCGGGGTGTGTGGTCTCCGCGAGGCGCGCGAGCGTCGGCTGCAGGCGTTCGAGCGACGGCGCAAAGGAGTCGAGCAGGGCCTGAAGGCGCTCGATCGTCGGCTCGACACTGCCGACCGTTCCCGCGGTCCGGACGATCAGCGCGTCAGCGTCGCTGACTGTCCGACCGGTCCGCTCGACCAGGTGGTCGGCGGCGAGCCGGGTCTCGTCGATACGGTCGATCAGCGCGTCGGCTCTCTTGAGGAGCGCCTCGGCGGAGTCGAGCAGGGCGAGAGCGCGGGGGACCAGCGCGAACGCCTGCTCCACGAGCGCCGGCCCACGACCGATCAATGCGAGAGCGTCGCGCGGGTCGCCGAGCGGAAGCCTCATACCTCGACGCTAGCCAACACCGCCTCGTGCCGCCCGCTGAGCGGTGACTCAGCGTCCACTCGGCAGCTCAGAGTGGACGCCAAGTCACCGCTCCCGGTCAGGGTCAGTCTCCCGAGCTGAAGGCTGCGTCGAAGGCGGCGGTCGGGGCGTCGAAGAGGTTCGCCTTGACGAACGCCAGCGCCTCGGGCGCGCCCAGCAGGCGGTCCATGCCGGCGTCCTCCCACTCGACCGAGATGGGCCCGTCGTAGCCGATCGTGTTGAGCATCCGGAAGCATGCCTCCCACGGCACGTCGCCGCGGCCCGTCGACACGAAGTCCCAGCCACGCCGCGGGTCGGCCCACGGCAGGTGGGATCCGAGCCGGCCATTGCGGCCGTTGCCGACCTGCTTCTTGGCGTCCTTGCAGTCGACGTGATAGATCCGGTCCCGGAAGTCCCAGAGGAACCCGAGCGGGTCGAGGTCCTGCCACACGAAGTGCGACGGATCCCAGTTGAGCCCGAACGCCTCGCGGTGGCCGATCGCCTCGAGCGCAGCGTGCGTCGTCCAGTAGTCGTACGCGATCTCGCTGGGATGCACTTCGTGGGCGAATCGCACGCCCTCCTCGTCGAACACGTCGAGGATCGGGTTCCACCTGTCGGCGAAGTCCTGGTAGCCGGCGGCAATCATCTCCTCGGACGCCGGCGGGAACATCGCGACGTACTTCCAGATCGCCGAGCCGGTGAAGCCGATGACGGTGTCGACGCCGAGGAGCTTGGCTGCTCGGGCGGTGTTCTTGAGCTCCTCGGCCGCTCGTTGACGTACGCCCTCGGGGTCGCCGTCGCCCCAGATCCGCGACGAGAGGATGCCTTGGTGGCGTGCGTCGATCGGGTCGTCGCAGACGGCCTGCCCAGTCAGGTGGTTGGAGATCGCATAGACCTTGAGCCCGTTCTTCTCCAGGATGTCGTGACGCGTCTGGACGTAGCCGGGGTCCTCGACCGCAGCCCAGGGATCGAAATGATCGCCCCAGCAGGCGATCTCCAGCCCGTCGTAGCCCCAGTCGCCCGCGAGCTTGGCGACCTCCTCGAACGGCAGGTCGGCCCACTGGCCCGTGAACAACGTGATCGGTCGCGTCATGCTTGCGCTCCTGTCGTGTGCGTGGTGCCGTCGGCGGCGCTCGCCTCGACCGCGGCCAGCACGCGCTGCACCGCGAGACCGTCGGCGAACGAGGGGACCGGATCGGCACCCTTGGCGATGTCGGTGACCAGATCCACGACCTGGTGCGTGAACCCGTGCTCGTACCCGAGGCCGTGGCCCGGCGGCCACCAGGCCGCGACGTAGGGATGGGTGGCCTCGGTGACCATGATGCGGCGGAAGCCCGCGTTCGCCGGATCCTCCGTCGCATCGAACAGCTCGAGCACGTTCATGTCCTCGAAGTCGAACGCGAGCGAGCCGAGCGTGCCGTTGACCTCGAGCCGCAGCGCGTTCTTGCGGCCGGTCGCGAACCTGGTCGCCTCGAAGACGCCGATGGCGCCGTCGGCGAATCGGCCGGTGAAGGCGGCCGCGTCGTCGACGGTCACCGGCCCGCGCTCCGCGTCAGCGGTGGAGGTGCCGCCGAGCGTCGCGCTCTCGCCCGCGATGGGGCGGGTCTTGACGAACGTCTCCATCAGCCCGCTCACCGACGTGATCGATGAGCCGGTGACGAACTGCGCCATGTCGATGATGTGGGCTCCGATGTCCCCGAGCGCGCCGGAACCCGCCAGCGACTTGTCGAGCCGCCAGCTCAGCGGGGTGTTCTCGTCGCACAGCCAGTCCTGGAGGTACTGACCACGGACGTGGCGGATCTGGCCGATACGCCCGGAGGCGACGAGCTGCCGGGCGTACGAGACGGCGGGCGTACGGCGATAGGTGAAGCCGACCATGGCGCGTACGCCGTGCTTCGCGGCCTCGGCCGCTGCCGCCGCCATGGCCTCGGCCTCCTCGACGGTGTTGGCCAGCGGCTTCTCGCACAGCACGTGCTTGCCGGCCTCCAGCGCAGCGATCGCGATCTCGGCGTGCGTGTTGCCCGGCGTGCAGATGTCGATGACGTCGATGTCGTCCCGGGTCAGCAGCGCGCGCCAGTCGGTCTCGACCGACTCCCAGCCGAACCGGTGCGCGACGTCCGCGGCGGCACTCTCGTTGCGGCCGCAGATCGCTCGCATCTGCGGATGCAGCGGGAGGTCGAAGAATGCGGGGGCCGTGCGCCAGGCCTGGGAATGGGCAGCGCCCATGAAGGCGTAGCCGACCATGCCGATTCCGAGCTCGGTATGCGTGTCGGTCATGTCCCTGCTCTCGTGGGTTGGTCTCAGCGTGAAGGGTGGGGCTGGAGGGGGCCCGCGGCGTCGGCCGCGGACCCCCGACCGGTCAGGACTCGAAAGCCGACTTGATGTAGGTGTCGACGTTCTCCTTGGTCACCACCGGAGCAGCGAGCTTGATCTGACGCGGCACCTCGATCTCGGCGAGATCGGACATCGACTTGCCCTGGACGATCAGGCGGGCGAGCTTGATGCCGTCGGCAGCCTGCGTCGACGGGTAGATGACCGTCGCCTTGAGCACCGAGTTGTCCGCCTTGATGTCACGCATGACGTTGGCCGAGCCGGCGCCGCCGATCATGACGAACTCGTCACGGTTGGCGTTCTTGATCGCCGCGAGGACGCCGACACCCTGGTCGTCGTCGTGGTTCCACAGGTAGTCGATCTTGGGCGCAGCCTGCAGCAGGTTGGAGGCTGCCTTCTCGCCCGACTCCACCGTGAACTCGGCGGCGACCCGGTTGTCGACCTTGAGGCCGCACTTCTTGAGCGCGTCGGCGAAGCCCTTGGAGCGATCCTGCGTCAACGGCAGCGAATCGATGCCGGCGATCTCGGCGACCTTCTTGCCCTTGGCGCCCTTGGCGTCGTCGCAGACGAACGTGCCCGCCGAGACGCCCATGCCGTAGTTGTCACCCAGCACGGTGCTGCGTGCGGCGAACGGTGAGTTGAACTCACGGTCGACGTTGATCACGACGATGCCGGCATCCATGGCCTTGCGGGCCACCGCGGTCATTGCTGCACCGTCGAACGGCAGGAGGACGATCGCGTCGACCTTGTCGTTGATGAACGTCTCGACCTGCGAGATCTGGAGGTTCACGTCGTTCGTGCCCTCGGCGACCTGGAGGTCGATGTCGTCGTACTGCTTGGCCTGGGCGACGGCAGCCTTGGTGATCGCACCCATCCAGCCGTGGTCGGCGGCCGGCGCCGAGAAGCCGATGACGACCTTCTCGCCGTTCTTGTCGTTGTCGGTGTTGCTCTTGGACACGTTCGAGTTCGAGTCGTCGTCGCCCGAGCCGTTGGTGCAGGCGCCGAGCACGAGCGTGGCGGCCGCGAAGGCGCCCACGAGGGCGAGGCCGCGACGACGACGGTGATGGATGGTGGACATGTGGACTCCTGTGGTGGTGGGGGCGGACAGGTTGGAGAAGTCAGGTCTTGCGATTCGCGATCCGCTGCTGGAGGAGCACAGCGACCACGATGATCACGCCCTTCGCGACGTTCTGGGTCGACGTCGAGAGGTTGTTGAGCGTGAAGACATTGGTCAGCGTCGTGAAGATCAGGACGCCGAACAGCGTGCCGACGACCGTGCCGCGGCCACCGCTGAGCAGCGTGCCGCCGATGACGACGGCGGCGATCGCGTCGAGCTCGAGAAGCGTGCCGTGCGTCGACGAGCCAGTCGTCGTGCGCGACATCAGCATCACTGCGGCGATGCCGCAGGTCGCGCCCAGCAGCGTGTAGAGGTAGACCGTGTGCCGCTGCACCTTGATGCCGGCCAGGCGCGCAGCCTCGGGGTTGCCGCCGACGGCGAACGTACGGCGGCCGAACGTCGTGCGGTTGAGCAGGAACCATCCGCCGAGCGTCACCAGCGCGAAGATGATGACGATGACGGGGATGCCGAGGGGCTCTGCGCCGAAGAAGTCGGTGAACCCCTGGTTGGTGATGATCTGCGTCTTGCGGTCAGCGAGGAGCTCGGCGAGGCCGCGGGCCGAAGCCAACATCGCGAGCGTTGCGATGAAGGGCACGACTCTGCCGTAGGCGATCAGCGCACCGTTGACCAGTCCGCAACCAGCTCCGACGACGACGGCCGAGAACACCATGGCGATCCAGCCGATGTCATCGGCCATCGCCTGCGTGCCGGTCGTGGTCGCCCACACCGACGCCAACGCGAGGATCGCGCCGACCGACAGGTCGATGCCGCCACCGGTGATGACGAACGTCATGCCGATCGAGACGACGCCGAGCACAGCGGCAAGGCGCAGGATCGTCACCATGTTGTCGGTGCTGGCGAACCGGTCGCCCGCCGTGATGACGCCGACGACGCACAACACGATCAGCGCGATGACAAGCCCGAGGTTGCGGGCGAAGCCGAGGTTGCCGCCTCGGTCACCGCGAGACGGCGCTGCCTCGGGCGCGGGGACGGTCAACGACGGGTCGTGTTTCAGGGCGTCACTCATGCCGCCACCTTCGAGAAGAGCCCACGATACGAAGGCGTCGGCGTGATGGTTGTCTGATTCACTCGCTGGCGCTCACTCATGCAACGTCGTCCTTCTTGTCGGTGGTGGAGTCGTGCACGGCGAGGATCCGGTCGAGCACGCCGGAGGGATCGATGGCGTCGCTCGGGCCGTCGTGCACGACGCGGCCGTCCGCGACGACGAGGACCCGATCGGAGAGACCGAGCACCTCCTCGATGTCGCTGGAGACGACGACGAGGGCGACGCCGGAGTCGGCGAGCTCGCGGATCAACGCGTAGATCTCGGCCCGCGCGCCGACGTCGACGCCGCGGGTGGGTTCATCGAGCAGCAGCACCTTGCACGACCGCAGTAGCCAACGGGCGAGCACGACCTTCTGCTGGTTACCGCCCGAGAGCGTCCGGATGATGCGGTTGGGATCGTCGGGCCGTACGTCGACGGACCGCGCTGCCTGATGGGCGGCCTTGCGCTCAGCACCCTCGCGCGAGATGCCGTACTGCGCGAACCGGTCGAGGCTCGCGAGTGAGATGTTGCGGTACACCGCGTCGTCGAGGACGAGACCCTGCGACTTGCGCTCCTCAGGACACAGGCCGAGGCCGGCAGTGACTGCGGCGGGCACCGAGCCGTTGCGCAGCGCGTGGCCGTCGACGCTGACGGTGCCGTGGCTCGCCCGGCGGGCCCCGTAGATCGTCTCGAGGATTTCGCTGCGACCGGCGCCGACCAGGCCCGCGATCCCGATGATCTCGCCAGCACGTACGCCGAACGACACGTCCGAGAACTCACCGGCGCGGCTGATCCCGTCGACCATGAGCAGAGGAGCCTCGTCGGGCAGCGGTGTCGTACGCCTGGGGAACACCGACGACACGGTGCGCCCGGTCATCAGGGTGATGAGCTCGGACGTCGGGGTGTCGCGCGCGGGCAGGTCCGAGGCGACGGTCCGGCCGTCCTTGAGCACCGTGAGCCGGTCGCCGATGCGGCGGATCTCCTCGAGCCGGTGCGAGATGTAGATGATCGCCGCGCCTGAGGCTCGCAGGTCGTCGACCACCCGGAAGAGGCCGTCGACCTCGTCGGGGTCCAGGACCGCCGAAGGCTCGTCCATCACGATGACGCGGGCGTTGCGCGACAGGGCGCGGGCCATCGACACGATCTGCTTGCCGGCGGCCGAGAGGCTGCCGACCTCGCGGGTGGGGCGGATCTCGGGATGCCCGAGCCGGTGGAGGAGCTCTCGTGCCGAGCGGTTCATGTCGCCGTCGCGGGTGATGCCGCCGCGCGCGTTCTCGTGCCCGAGGTAGATGTTGTCGGCGACGCTCAGCCCATCGATGAGGTCGAGCTCCTGGTAGATCGTGGCGATCCCGGTCGCCAGCGCCGCTTGCGGATTGGCGAACGTGACCGGCTCGCCCTCCCACAGGATCGTTCCCTCGTCGACATCGTGCGCGCCGGACAGGACCTTGATCAGCGTGGACTTTCCGGCGCCGTTCTGGCCGAGGAGGCAATGCACTTCCCCAGCGCGTACGACGAGGTCGACACCGTCGAGAGCGCGCACGCCGGGGAACTCCTTGACGATTCCGCGCATCTCCAGCAAGGCCTGTGGCATGGCGGTGATGCTAGTCACATGTTTTGTCGTTCGTCAAGCAAAAGTCGGCGGATTGGTGACATACTTGGTCGACGCCGGTCGTGAAAGGGGGCATGGTTTACTCATGGCCATGACTGTGCCCGCCGCGCTGCCGCCGACCCTGGCCGGCACGGGGGAGCTCTTCCAGTTGCTGCGTGACGGGACACCCCGCACGCGAGCTGAGCTCGCCCAGCTCTCTTCCCTCGCGCGGTCGACAGTGACAGCGCGGGTCGACGCGTTGCTCGCCTCAGGCCTGCTGGCGCCGGTCGGCGAAGCCGCCTCGACCGGAGGCCGTCCGCCGACGCGTTTCGCGCTCAATCGCGACAATCGGGTCGTGCTGGCGATCGATCTCGGCGCGTCCCACGCCAGCGTTGCGGTCACCGACCTCTCGGGCCGGGTCCTCGGCGAGAAGATGGTCAAGAGCGACATCGCCGACGGGCCGGACAAGGTCCTGGACCGCGTCGCCGCGATCGGTCTCGAGCTCCTCGGGTCGATCGACCGGCCTGTCAGCGACGTCGCTGGAGTCGGCATCGGTGTGCCGGGACCGGTCGAGCACTCGACGGGCCGTCCAGCCAACCCGCCGATCATGCCCGGCTGGCACGACTTCGACATCCCGGCCCACCTCGGCAGGACGTTCGTCGGGCCGGTGCTCGTCGACAACGACGTCAACCTCATGGCGCTGGGGGAGTTCGTCACGTCGTGGCAGTCGGCGCCGCACCTGTTGCTGGTCAAGGTCGCCACCGGCATCGGCGCCGGCATCGTCTCGGACGGCCGCCTGATGCGCGGGGCCCTCGGCTCGGCCGGCGACCTCGGACACGTACAGGTCGCCGGGGCCAGTGACGACGTGGTGTGCCGGTGCGGCAACACCGGCTGCCTTGAGGCGGTTGCGGCCGGTCCTGCCATCGCCGCCAAGTTGCGCGAGCGTGGGCTCGAGGTCGAGACCTCACAGGACATCGTCGATGCCGTCATCGCGGGCGAGATCGTCGCACTTCAAGCCGTACGCGCCGCGGGTCGCGACCTGGGCACGGTGCTGGCCACGTGCGTCAACCTGCTCAACCCGTCGGTCATCGTGATCGGCGGCAAGCTTTCCGAGGCGGGGGAGTACCTCCTGGCCGGGGTGCGGGAGGTCGTCTACCAACGCTCACTGCCCTTGGCGACACATGACCTGCGGATCGTCAGCACATCGGTTGCCACGAGGGGCGGCATCCTCGGCGCCAGCGCGATGGTCCTGGATGCGGTCCTGGCCCCGAACGCCGTCGACGACTACGTCGCGAGACACGCTGCGGCGCAAACGGCCTAGACGACCACGTCCGACGCCCGGTGGGGTGCCCCACCTACACTCGACGGGTGATTCGATTCGACAAGGTCACCAAGACCTACCCCGGCCAGAAGCGCGCTGCGCTCGACGCCGTCGACCTGGAGATCGAGAAGGGCGAGTTCGTCTTCCTCGTCGGTTCCTCCGGTTCGGGCAAGTCGACATTCCTGCGCCTGATCCTTCGCGAGGCTCGCCCGACGACGGGCCGCGTCTACGTGGCTGGCAAGGAGA
This sequence comes from uncultured Actinomycetota bacterium, assembly GCA_963790145.1. Taxonomy (GTDB): domain Bacteria; phylum Actinomycetota; class Actinomycetes; order Propionibacteriales; family Nocardioidaceae; genus Aeromicrobium. The sequence continues at coordinate 419,423 of CAWBNN010000003.1, forward strand.
TCAACAAGCTTTCGAGCTGGAAGGTGCCCAAGCTGCGCCGCCAGGTCGGCACGGTGTTCCAGGACTTCCGGCTGCTGCCCAACAAGACCGTGACCGAGAACGTCGCGTTCGCTCTGCAGGTCATCGGCAAGTCCCGCAGCGAGATCAACAAGGTCGTTCCCGAGACGCTCGAGATGGTCGGCCTCGAAGGCAAGGGGCACCGTATGCCCGATGAGCTCTCCGGTGGAGAGCAGCAGCGCGTCGCCGTGGCGCGCGCGTTCGTCAACCGGCCGATGATCCTGATCGCCGACGAGCCGACCGGAAACCTCGATCCCGCGACCAGCGTCGGCATCATGAAGCTGCTCGACCGGATCAACCGCACCGACACCACCGTGGTCATGGCGACGCACGACTCGTCGATCGTCGACCAGATGCGCAAGCGGGTCATCGAGCTCGACAACGGACTGGTCGTCCGTGACGAGGCCCGCGGCATCTACGGTTACCAGAACTAGGAGACGTCGATGCGAAGCACCCTGAGTGAGCTGCGTCAAAGCCTGTCCCGCAACAAGTCCATGACGATCTCCTTGGTCGTCACCATGACCGTGTCGTTGCTGCTGGTGGCGCTCGGTCTGCTGATTCAGCAACAGGCCGACCGCACCGAGAAGTACTTCGGCTCCAAGCTCCAGCTGCAGGTCAACCTGTGCACCAAGAACTCGCCGAGCTCCAACTGCATCGGTGGCGTCGCGACGGACGACCAGAAGACTGCCGTCCAGCAGGCGTTGCGCGAGAACCCCGAGGTCAAGTCGTTCGACGTCCGTACGCCGAGCGACAACTACGAGCGCGCCCGCGCGCTGCTGGGCCAGTCCGACACCGGCCGCAAGCAGCTCGAGACCCTCGGCCCGGAGTCGTTCCCCGAGTCCTACTTCGTGACCCTCAAGGACGCTGACAAGTACGACGGCGTGGTCAGCCAGGTGTCCGGCATGGATGGCGTCGGCAACGTCAACTCGCTCAAGAAGCTCCTCGGACCCCTGTTCCAGTTCCTCGACAAGATGAAGTGGGGATCGCTCGGGGTCGCCGGCCTGTTGATCGTCGCGGCGATCCTGCAGGTCTCCAACACGATCCGCATGACGGCGTATGCCCGAAGGCGCGAGATCGGCATCATGCGACTCGTCGGTGCGTCGAGCTGGCACATCCAGCTCCCGTTCGTCCTCGAATCGTTGATCGCGGCGCTCCTCTCAGCTGCTCTGGCTGCCACCGGCCTCGCCGCGTTCATGTACTTCGTGGTCTACCGCTATCTGCGGAACACCCTCGGCCAGCTGACGACGTGGGTGGGATGGCACGAGGCGATCGTCGTGATGGGCATGACCGCCGCGCTGGCCTTGGTGCTGGCGCTGATCCCGACGCTCGTCATGACGCGCAAGTACCTCGACGTCTGACCGCTGCCGCGCCGAGGAAATGCTCCACGGTGTGACTCGTGTGACGTAAGGTGCGGGGGAGACAACCGACACTCCTCCCTCGGGAGGATCTTCCCCAGAGGTCGAGGTCCATGTTTTTCACCACCCGCAAGGCGACCACGACGGTGCTGCTCGTTGCAGCGCTGATCGCCGCGTTGACGACGCCATCCTTCGCCGACAAGAAGGATGACCTCGAGAAGCAGAAGAAAGGCGTCAGCGGCAAGATCGGCGACGCCAAGAAGGATCTCGAGCTCTCGAGCAAGAAGTACGCCAACGCCGTCGCCGCGCTCAAGACCGCGCAGGGCAAGCTCGATGCCGCCAAGTCCCAGCTCAGCAACACCCGCGGCGCGCTCGCGACCGCCAAGGCGCAGGACGCCGAGATGCAGGCCAAGCTCGCGGCAACCGAGGCAGAGCTCGACGCAGCGATGGCCCGGCTGAGCAAGGGCAAGGCCGAGCTGCGCAGCTCCGAGGCCAAGGTCGAGCAGTTCGCGGTGCGCAACATCGAGCAGGGCGACCCGGGCATGCGAGCGTTCAGCGACCTCCTGCGCGGCGAGGACCCCAACGAGTACTCCGAGCAGATGAGCCTCAACGATGCGGTCAGTGACGACCAGCTCGCGACGATGCAGAGCCTCGCCGCCACCCGGGTGATCCTCGAGGTCAACCGCGACCGCGTCCAGAAGCTGCGCGACCGGGTCAAGGACCAGCGCGAAGCCGCCGCGGCGAACCTGGTCCGCAAGCAGCAGCTCGAGGCGGCCGCCGAGTCGCAGGCGTCCGAGGTCGCCGAGCTGGTCACGGCCCGCAAGGGCGCGCGCGACACCGCGGCGAAGCTTCGTGCGGAGGACAAGAAGCAGCTGGCTTCGCTGGAATCAGACCGCAGACGGCTCGAGAACCAGATCCGGGCGCTCACGCCCAAGCAGGTCCAGGACGCCGGCGGCGACGGCGGTGGCACGCTGTCCCGTCCGGCAGCCGGCCCGATCACCTCGCCATACGGCAGGCGCTTCCACCCCGTGCTTCACGTCTGGAAGCTGCACGACGGGACCGACTTCGGCACCGGTTGCGGCGCACCCGTCCGCGCGGCGGCGGCGGGCACGGTCATGCAGACCTACTACAACGGTGGCTACGGCAACCGGGTGATCCTCAACAACGGCCGGATGCGCGGCGCGAGCGTCGTGACGACGTACAACCACCTGACCCGCTGGATCGTGCGGCCGGGACAGCACGTCAACCGCGGCCAGACCATCGGCTACAGCGGCACGACCGGCTACTCCACCGGCTGCCACCTGCACTTCATGGTCATCGCCAACGGCTCGACCGTGAACCCGATGGGCTGGCTGTAAACGGGCTCTGCCCGGCCACATCTCACGTGAGACCATGGTGACGTGGCTAAGGAGACCGGGCGCAAGCTCGTTGCGCAGAACAAGAAGGCGCGCCACGACTATCACATCGAAGACACCTTTGAGGCCGGGCTGGTCCTCACCGGCACCGAGGTGAAGTCGTTGCGCGCAGGTCGCGCATCCCTCGTTGACGGCTTCGGCGAGATCGAGCGTGGCGAGGCGTGGTTGCTGCACGTCCACATCCCCGAGTACACGCAGGGCACCTGGACCAACCACGAGACCCGCCGGCGACGCAAGATGCTGCTCAACCGGCAGGAGATCGACCGGATCGAGCGACGAACGTCCGAGAAGGGCCTGACGATCATCCCGCTCTCGCTCTACTTCAAGGACGGCCGGGCCAAGGTCGAGATCGCACTCGCCAAGGGCAAGAAGACGTACGACAAGCGGCACGCGATCGCCGAGCGCGACGCGACGCGCGAGGCCGAACGCGACCTCGGACGCCGACTCAAAGGCATGTAGCGGTGGTCCTGGAGGACGCTGACCTGCCGGCATACGTCGAGCGGCTCGGTATCCCCGGGATCGTCGACGTCCATACCCACTTCATGCCACCGGCGATCCTCGCCAAGGTGTGGGCCTATTTCGACTCGGCCGGCCCGTTGCTCGGGCGGCCGTGGCCGGTGACCTATCGCGGCAGCGACGACGAGCGCGTGGACCAGCTGCGGGCGATGGGCGTCAAGCGGTTCTCGGCGCTGTCCTATGCCCACAAGCCGGGCATCGCCGGGTTCATGAACGACTGGACCGGTGAGTTCGCCGCCCGCACGCCCGACGCTTTGCGCTCTGCGACGTTCTATCCCGAGCCGGAGGCTGCGACGTATGTGCCCAAGCTCATCGCCGACGGCGTTGAGCTGTTCAAGGTCCACGTGCAGGTCGGTGACTTCGCGCCCAACGACCCGTTGCTCGAGCCGGTGTGGGGCGCGCTTGCCGAGAGTGGCACGCCGATCGTCCTGCACGCCGGGTCGGGTCCGGCGCCTGGGACGCACACCGGGCCAGCCAATGTCGAGGATGTCTTGTCGCGGCATCCGGACCTCGCTTTGATCATCGCGCACCTCGGGATGCCGGAGATCTCGGAATTCCTTGATCTTGCCGACGGTTACGACAATGTGCGCCTCGACACCACGATGACCTTCGTCGACTTCTGGGGGCTGCCTGTCCCCGATGGTGTCGTGCCCCGGCTGGCTGCGCTGCAGGACCGGATCCTGTTCGGCACGGACTTTCCCAACATCCCCTATGCGTACGCCCACCAGGTGGAGGCGCTCGAGCGACTCGACCTCGGGGACGACTGGATGCGCGATGTCCTGTGGGGCAACGGTGCCGCGCTGTTCGACGTACGCGAGTCCGGAGCTGAGCCTCGATGAGGCTGGCCAGCGCACAGGGCAAGTGGCTCCTGGCGGCGATGATCCTCGGCTCGGGCATGGCGTTCCTCGACGGCTCGATCGTGGGGCTCGCGCTGCCGGCGATCACCCGCGATCTCGGCGGCGGGTTGCCGGGTCAGCAGTGGACCGTCAACGCGTACACGCTCACCCTCGCCGCGCTGATCCTGGTCGGCGGCTCTCTCGGCGACCGGTTGGGCCGGCGCAAGGTGTTCGTCGTCGGTGTCACGTGGTTTGCGGCAGCGTCCGCCCTGTGCGCAGTGGCACCGACGATCGAGGTGTTGGTCGCGGCTCGTGGCCTGCAGGGTGTCGGCGCCGCGCTCCTGACTCCTGGCAGCCTGGCGATCATCTCGGCCTCGTTCGTCCCTGAGGACCGTGGTCCCGCGATCGGCGTCTGGTCCGGTCTGGCTGGTGTGACGACCGCGATCGGGCCATTGGTCGGGGGATCGCTGGTCGACATGGTCGGCTGGCGCTCGATCTTCTGGATCAACCTGCCGCTCGCTGCGGTGGTGGTCCTGCTGTCGATCAAGCACGTGCCAGAGACCACCGGCGAGCAGAAGAAGCTCGACCTCGGCGGCACTGCGCTGACGGCAGCAGGCTTGGCCTTCCTGACATATGGGCTGGTCGAGAAGCTGTGGATGTGGTCGACCGCCGGCCTCGTGGTGCTGGTGCTGTTCGTGATCCAGCAGAAGATGACGCCCCACGCGATGGTGCCGCTCGAGCTGTTCGCCAACCGGGTGTTCACGGCGGCCAACATCTGCACGTTCGCGATCTACGGCGCCCTGGCGGCCTCCGGGTTCCTGCTGGTCCTCCAGCTGCAGTACGTCGCCGGTTTCTCGCCGCTGGAGGCTGGGCTGTCGACGATCCCGGCAACAGTCCTCATGCTGCTGTTCTCGTCGAAGGCCGGCGCGCTCGGCACCCGCATCGGGCCTCGCTGGCCCATGACGATCGGCCCCGTGGTGGCGGCCGGTGGCCTGCTGATGTGGCTCGGCATTGATGAGGACGCCAACTTCTGGATCGACGTCCTCCCGGGTGCGGTCGTGTTCGGCATCGGCCTCACGATGCTGGTGGCGCCGCTGACCACCGCCGTGCTGGCGGCCGCACCGGACATGCAGAGCGGTATCGCGTCCGGCATCAACAATGCGGTCGCACGCACGGCGTCGCTGCTCGCGGTCGCGGCAATTCCGCCGATCGCGGGGATCGCCGGTCAGGACTTCGCCGATCCCGAGGTGTTCGGGCCTGGCTTCCGCACGGGAACGCTGATCTGCGTCGGGATGCTGGTGGTTGCGGGTGCCTGTGCGGCCGCGCTGATCCATGGTCGCGCGGTCAGCCCCGAAGCGTTGCTGGCTGAGGAGTAGCGACATCGCCGGGAATTCCCGGATCGGTCCCACGGTTGTACAGGAGTAGGATGGTGACGTTGCTTCGGCAGCGTTTGAAAACTCAAGAGGGGCTGATCGGTTTCGACTAAGGTCGTTCGATTCAGGTGAAGCGGGTAGAGGATCCAGGGTTATCTCTTTAACGATCTCTGGAAACCAACAAGTGCCGATTCAAAGCGCACTGACTTCGCCCTCGCTGCTTAAGCGATAGGTGAAGGGCTGGCCCGGGGGCGTTCCCGCTCCGGATCGCCAGTCTCATTTAGGGGACTTGCTGATCACACGGCGTCGCAGCGTGTGATCGGGACTTTTCTGCGACTGGGCCTGTCGGCGACGCGTTCGTCCGAGCGTCGGGGCCGAGAAAAGCGATAGACGAACTGCACCCGGAGAAGCCCTGACTCAGCGCCGTAGGACCGGGGTTCGATTCCCCGCAGCTCCACGAATGACGCCGTATTCGAACCACGGATTTTGTCCGTGGTTTGAATCGAATAGGTTTCCCTGGCCTTCACCAGAGCATCCGTATTCGAACCGCGAGTCACAAAGAGGTCTCGTAGGAACGGCAAAGATTTACTGACTACTGATTCAGACGCAGACGCCTCGGCCACTCGGCCGGGGCGTCCTGTGTTTTTCGGCTCTCGGTACACCTCCCACCGGAACGCCGAGCGCTCCAGCCGCCAACCCGCCCAAGCTGCCTCGGAAGGTCATATGGTGGATCGCTGCATTCTTCACGCTGCTCGGCATTGCTGCCGCCGTCGCGTTCACCTGGATCCTGGTCGGACGGGATGGTGATCTCACGGCAGCGGAGACCATCAGTATCTTTCTGATGGGTCCGGGTCTTGCCCTTCTTGGATTCGGCGTCGGCGTGCACGTCATGGAAACGTTCGTCGCCAGCGAAGATTCGAATCAAGACGGGATCACGACCGAAGCGATTGAGCCGAAGGGCATCGCCGAAGCGATCGCGGCAGCCTTCAAGGACATGAACGGCGGCAAACTGTTTCTGGCCACGGGACTGTTGCTGATGCTGGCGAATGCCTATGTCGCAAAGGCTTAGACCGGCCTCAATTGCAATTCAGTCGGTCGGTCCACTGTCTCTCCGCCGCTCCGAGATGCACTGCCTAAGTCCCGACGATCACTCTTGCGGGCGTCGCCACTAGCCCACAATCTGGCCGTTGGGTAGGCTCGACAGATCCCGAACTGCCTGACGAATCCTCATAGACCTCGAACCTGCCAGCCATCTCGACCTGTCTGACGCCTTGTGTCGAAACGTCAGTGTCGGTAGTAAGGAGATGTATTCGGGAAGGAGGCAGCTTCAGGAGTCTGTGACGCACCCCTCTCCGTTGGAGGCGGAGTCGTCTCAGAGCGTGTCAAGAGGAACCTCGCACACCGAGTTCGCGTGCTTCTCAATGTTTGCCAGCGCCGTCGAGAGTTTCGTCGAATTCATAGCGCCCATGGCCTTGGCGACCGGCTGTAGGTCATCTGCGGTGATGCCCCGTGGGCCATCGCCCTTCTGAATTGCGCCAAGATCGCTTGCCTTTAAACCCGCGGCGCTCAGCGCTGCCTCCACCTTCCCAGTGGCGCCAGCGATGCGCTCCCAGTCCTTCTTGACCTCGTCAGGAGCTTTATCGTCTAGACGCTTGAAGGCTTCGAAGGTCTTTTCTAGTGCATTGAGATCATTCGCGCGCAGCGATTCCAGCGTCTTGCGTGAACTCGCCAGATCCTTGCAGTAGGAGCTGTCGGGACCGTCATCCGAACTGCAGGCGGCCGTTGCGGTCCCGAGCGCAAGAAGCGCGGCCACCATGAAAGTTCTTCTCATTCTGTTCTCTCCAGACAGACTCGTGGGCGGTGAAGCTTGGTTGACCCCGAACACTCCCACGAAAGCCATCTCCCCGGACAGGAACCCCGGCAATTCCGAGGTGTGAGCAGCAGCACCCGCCGAATCGGTTCGAAACGCCGCGCCCAAGCAGGCCGGACCCGAGGCACCTCAGATTCCCGAAGAATTTTCAACAAGTTTTCAGAAAATCGTCGACAGGTTGGCTGACTGTCTGTCAGAGTCCAAGCATTCTTTCTGACAGGAGTCCCCGTGGACCTGTATCTGACGCGTGCCGGAATCAAGATCCCGCGCCTGGCATTCACGTTGGTTGCCGCGATTGTCGCGGCGCTTCTAACTATCACAATGCTTCCCTCGGGCGCGTCCGCCGCTGATCCGGCGGCTGACGATACGCCAGATACAAAGGTTAAGGAACGGCCAGATCGGGTGTCGGCGATGTCGACGGCGCAGGCACAAAAGTCCCGGGTCGAGGATCTTTCTGCCCGCACACCCACAACATCGTCCTACGCGAATCCCGACGGATCATGGACTCTGGACACTTACACGGCACCAATCCGCACGAAAGGCGCGGGCGGCGACTGGGTGGATCTCGATCCCGAGCTTGAGAACGGTAAGGACGGCGTGAGCCCGAAGGCGTCGGCGCTGCCGATGGAGTTTTCGAATGGCGGCGACAAGACGTTTGCCCGCGTTACATCGGCTGATGGGCACAAGCTGAAGTTCGGGTGGCCCACTGAGTTGAAGAAGCCGACGCTCGACGGCAACGTCGCCACCTACCCGGACGCCGTCGATGGCGGCGATCTGGTCGTCACCACGAATGCGGAGGGCTTCAGCCACGATGTCGTCTTGCGGCAGGCTCCGACAGGTGATGAGCCGCTCGAGTTGCGACTCCCGCTCGGCCTTGACGGTGCGAAGGCGTCCGTCAGTGAAGATGGTGCGATTCAGATCAAGGATGGCAAGGATCTGGTGGCGTCAGCCCCGGCGCCGGTCATGTTCGAGAACTCCGACACTGACAACGTAGATGAGGCTGACCGTGAGGTCACGCCGATCGAGACATCGATCGAGGGCACAGGCAGTGACACGACGCTCGTCCTGAAGCCGGACATGGACTTCCTGAAAGACCCGACGACCACCTATCCCCTCACTATCGATCCATCCTTCGTGATCACTCCCGCGGCCGACACCTGGGTGCAGAGCACCGGAGATACCTCCAGCCAGCTCACCTCGCCGGAACTGCGCGTCGGCTCGAATGACAGCGGAACCACCAAGGCTCGAAGCTTCATCTACTTCGACCTCGCATTCATCTCCTCGATGCAGACATTCACCGTCCAGTCGGCTAATCTGGCGCTCTCAAACTTCGAGACAGGGTCCTGCACGGGCACTAACACTGAAGTCTCGAGAGTCACTGGCGGCTGGTTCACCAACTCGGTCACGTGGGCCAACCAGCCAGCGGTCACCGCGACAGGTGCCGCAACTTCCAGCGGCTCCTTCGGAACCACAGGCTGTGCGACAGAGACGGATGTCTCGTTCGACGTCAAGACGATCTTCGAATCATGGGTCGGCGGCTCGACCAACTTGGGCGTTCGTGTTGCCGCGACAAACGAGACTGCGGCATCTGGGTGGCGCAAATTCCGAGCCAACGACTCTGGCATGGCGACCAAGATTCCCCGACTGACCGTTACGTACAACACCGCGCCAGCGACCCCGACGGCCTCAGCCGTTGCGCCGTCAACCACCGATGGTTCAAATCAATTGACACCAGCTAAGCGACCGACATTCAGCGCATCTGTCACCGATCCTGATGGCGGCACGCTGACTCCGAAGTTCAAACTCACGCAAGGCGCGACGACGGTTGAGGAGACCACGCTCCCCACGGTCACCTCGGGCTCTGTCGCTTCGCGCAAGGTCCCGAGCGATTTGGCAGACGGTACATACGAGGTGAGATGGCAGGTGAGCGATGGGATTGCCACCTCTGCCTGGACAGACCCTCTCAGTGTTGTCGTCGACTCAACTCCGCCGCCGGCACCGACGATCTCGTGTCCATCAACTACGAATCTCCAGTGGTATGACACCAAACCTGCGAGCAGCACGACCTGCACTGTGACGGCGGGGTCTGGGACCGAGGCAATCACCGCGACACTGAACGGCGCCGGAGTCACCTTCCCGGCATTGTCCGGAGGTGCGACCTCGAAATCCTTCACACTGCCCGACGATGGCATGTTCGATCTGAAGGTTGTCGCCAGAGACAAGGCCGGTAATCCGGCCGAGAAGAGCTACACCTTTGGCATCGGTAACGGAGCTCTGACGGCTCCCGTGAGTTCTGCGCGGTCCTCAAACTCGTTTGTGGTGAATGCCACCTCAAAGTCTGGTGCAACCACGGCTGCGCTTCAGTGGCGACTGGCTGGCACGACAACATGGAATACCGCGACTCACGTCCAGCAGGGAATCGTGACTTGGCTCGGGCTTCCCACGACAAGCGGAAACATGTCCACCACGGGCGACCTGACGTGGCAGGCGAGTGCCGAGACTGGTGTGGCAAATCCATCGGCGCTCGACGCTCGCGTGTGCTTCAACTATTCAGGAAGCCCAGCGCAGCGCTGTACCGCCGTGAGTCAAGTCAATCTGGTGCCGCACGCCTTTGGCGATTCGTTCCCCAATGCTGATGTGGGCCCGGCCACCGTGGCCTTGATGTCTGGAGAGTTCCAGACCGTAGAGAGCGACGTCAGCGTTCCTTCGTACGACGGAACGCTCAGCTTGACCCGCACTTACCAATCGTTCGGAAACGCTGCATCTCCGGCTCAGGGAGTCTTCGGGCCTGGGTGGATCGCGAACCTCCAGGGTCCCGAGGAGGGCATGGCTGGAACGCAGGTAGTCGACAAGACAGCTACGAACGGCACGATCTCGTTAATCGACGACGATGGAAGTACCTCGACGTACCTGTTCGCAACTGGCGGAACTACCGCTCAAGCGGTTGGGGTGTACAAGGGTCAAGGAGAGGCAGCGACCCGCAACGAGAAGTTGGAGATCAAGGCTGGCTCCCCTAAGACGCTCGAGCTCACCGACCCTGTAGGGACGATCACATCCTGGAACTACGCAGGATCAAACACGTGGACTGTCAGCGATGTAGACGACGCTTCCACCGCGCCCGACGAAACGTATTCCTACAGTGGAGGTCTCGTCACAGGCATCTATAGCGCAGCGCCCGGTGCAACTTGCAACGCGACGACCCAGGACAAGGGATGCCGAGCGCTGCTGCTGAACTACACGGCAATTGGGGGCCAGCAGCGCCTGACCAGCGTGAACTTGAAGATTTGGAACCCAAAGCCAACTTCCGCTGGTGAATCTGGTGCGAGCGCCGCCATGGAATCAATAGTCGTTCAGCAATATGCCTACGACTCGAACGGCCGTCTCATCGAAGCATGGGACCCACGCAAAACCATTACCGCTGGGCAGCCTCTAAAGACGAGCTACACGTATCAGACCGTCGCGTCGAACCTGTATCTCGCCTCCCTCACCCGCCCTGGTGAGAAGGCATGGAACTTTGGTGTCGATAGCTCGGGCCGGCTGGGAACCCTCACTCGCCAGCAGGACTCGGCGGTTGGAGGCGGAGACGCCACATGGACAGTTAGCTACTCCGTCCCGCTCTCCGGGTCTGGCCTGCCGAATCTGGAGCCAGCCACAGTGGAGCAGTGGGGCCAAGCCGCCGCTCCGGATGACGCCACAGCGATCTTCGGTCCCGAGGCCCCAAACACCACGGACATGAGCTATGCGTCTATCTCCTATTTCACGAAGGAGGGCCGCATCACCAACGAGGCAATGTTCGGCGGCGACGCGTGGCAATTCGATGCTGCGAACTATGACACCAAGGGCAACATCGTCTGGTCGATAACTCCTGGCAACCGTGCGACTGCAGCTGCCGCGGGGTCAGATGGCCCGGCACTGGCGAATCTGCTTGGTTCCTCGACGGTGTACAACTCGAGCGGCACGCGCGTTGAGTCCGAGCTTGGCCCGACTAGGACAGTTGTGTTGGAGAACTACGGCACCCTTTCAGGGCGATCCCGGACCGACTATGTGTACGACGATGAGGCAGCTTCGGAAGGCGTTCCAGTCCCAGGTCGTCCCACCCCCAGCTCTGACCCAGACCTTCCGAAGCCAAATCTCGTGGTGGAAAAACGAGACATGGTTGTGGACGGCAACGGGACCACGTATGACCCACACAAAACTCGCAACCGTTACGACAAGGTCGTGTCCACGGACGGCGATGGTTGGGCATTGAGCACCCCCACGAGGGTTTCCACGAGCCTCGGATCCGGTTGGTCGACAGCACTCACTCGGTTTGATTCAGAAGGGAAGGTTCTAGAGACACGTACTCCGCAGGGAGTCGCCTCAGTCGATGGGGCCGGATCAGATACACGATCGACAATCAACACCTATTTCACTGCAGACGGTTCGAGTTCCGTTGCGGCATGCCGCAACCATGCTGAATGGCTAGGACTTATTTGCCAGTCTGGGCTCGCATCGCCGACTGGGTCGACCCCGACGTCCACGAACAAGGGATTCGACTACTTGCTCAATCCGACCAGGGTTGAAGAAACCTCTTCGCCGATGACGCGGACGTTTGTGACTGCCTTCGATCCATCGGGAAGAAGGACAGCTGAGAGCACAGTGATGGCGGGGGCGCCTTCGAGTGACAAACCAGTTGACGACAGGACCTTCACGTACTCCTCGTCGAACGGTCTACTGACAGCTACATCAGCGGGAGGCGCCACAGCCACGACAGGATACGACACCTGGGGAAGAGTCACCTCTCAGACCGACGGAGCTGGCAACACCACGGCGACGACCTATGACGGATCAAGCAGGGTGAAGACGCTAAATGATGGCAAAGGCACCTATACCTACACCTACAACGGAACGGATGCGCTCGGTCGAACGGAGCGTCGAGGTGTTGTGACGAAGGTCGACGTGGGCCTCGCGTCCGGACCCGATGAGTTTGCGGTTGCCTACGATGGGAACGGCCAGACGCGACGCGTTACCTACCCGAACGGCATGACTGCAGACACAACGAGGGATGCGGTGGGGACTGAACTCACCCGCACCTACGCCAACAATGGCAACCAGATTGCGGCATTTAGCCGTGCGGTCGATACAGAATCCCGAACCCGCTTCAACGTAACTCCCTTGTCCGCCGAATGGGACAACTACGACGGTCGCGACCGCTTGACATCGGTTCTCGAGAACGTTGGAGGTGCTGGGTGCACGACTCGTCAGTACACGCTAAGCCTGGACTCGAACCGAACGTCTGTTGCGACCTCGGGTCCCGGTGCTGGTGGCGAGTGCTCCACCAGTTCTCCGACGACGGTCTCGCCGGGGTACTTCAGCGACGACAGGGTGGGCGACACTGGCTACATCTATGATCAGTTTGGTCGCACACGTAACGTGCCAGCCGCTGACACCGATCAAACGTCCGGAAGTGTGGCGGCGATCGCCTACTACGCCAACGACATGGTTGCGCGAATCGCTCAACAGGTGCCGGCAACCACAGGTGCGGTGGTCGAGAAGAACTATACGCCCGACGCAATGGGGCGCATCGGAGCGATGTCATACAAGTCCGCCGGTGTCGAGCTGAGGAAGACGGTCAATCACTACGGTGACGACACCGATACGCCAGCCTGGATATCCGAAGACACCCGCCCGAACTCCTCGACAGCTTGGGCGAGTGCGTGGACTCGCAACATCCAGGATCCAGACGGTGGTGTAGGGATGATCCAGTCATCGGACGGGTCCGCGAAAATTCAGATCACCAACCTCCACGGTGACATTGTCTCCACCGTGCCTAACTCGACATCGTTGTCTGCGCTGTCGAACTATGCGGAGACGAATGAGTACGGTGTCCCGCGTGCTGGTTCAGTTGCGCTGGGTCAGAATTACGGTTGGCTTGGCTCCTATGCCAGGTCGACGGACGCAATTGGCGGGCTGACGTTGATGGGCGCTCGACTGTACAACCCGAGAACGGGGCGATTCCTCTCACGTGACCCGATCCCGGGAGGCAACGACAATGCCTATGTGTACTCGGTTGATCCGATCAACACGTCAGATACAACTGGGTTGATCACCAAGGTATTCAGCCCGTGGTTCACATACGAGGTGACGAAGGTCAAGACGAAATGGCACAAGTATGCGTGCGGCTGCTGGCGGCAACGGTCAAAGTTCACCTACGAGATTGAAAGTAGGTATGAGTACCGATTCCGCGGTAGCGCCAGGGGATACTACAAGTACCGATATGCCACGCATTTCCGTACCCTCATGAGCTTCTACATCCAGACGAGCCAGCGGTTCTACTACCGATTCACAAGAAAGAAGCTCGGATGGTGGGAGGACTACCCCTGGCTCAAGGTGTACTCCAGCCGAGAAGTAAAGAAATGGTCGGTGCGAGCATGAGAGGGATCCAGGCGTGAACCCACAGGACTCGCCCGCATCGCCGTCAGATGCTGCCCTACCGGTCTCCAACACGAGAGCGAGCAGAATGCGTGTTGCGATGCTGCTTTGGCTCGTTGCGACGATCGCTCTGTTTGTCGCACCGATCTCGAGCCCTCAAATCACCATCTATTCACGGAGCACTTCGGATGGTTCAGGGAAGCACGTGTTCATCGAGCTTCTCGGACTCTTGTCCATTATCAGTCTCCTGGCTTGGGTAGTCGCCGTCGTTTTCCTGTGGCTCCGCGGCCGTCGCGCGAGGAAGGGGTGAGGTCGAGAGCTAGTGCGATGCGTACCTGATGGTCGGGTACAGCTAGGGGCTACGATTGAGCGCGTCCGGTCCCTCCAGGCATGGACTGTTGTCGGACTTCCGAATCGTCGAGCGTTGGAGCAGTTCATGGCTAGGGACGACTTCGATGAGTATGACGTAGGCGACGCTGATTTGGACGCTCAGTCCTTCGGGTCGTTCTTCAACTGGACTGTGCTGACGGAGGCCATCTCCGGGGATCGCACGTGGTCGATCCTGGCGAAATCCGTCTCCATTGGGTTTGTCGTTGCCGCTGTTTCCGCCGGATTGGAGCCGTCATTCCTGACGCGGCTCGCAACTACTCTTGGGGCTGCGGTCGCGATTCTCTCGTTGGTCGCCCTTGTGTTGCATGGCTCGAGAAATTGGTGGCGTCGGCGTTGAGAGCCCCGGACCTCGGACGTTAGGCCGGGCCCCGGGCATTGTTGACGGCCCGTGCCCGAGCATCGATGTCGGGGCCAACGAAAAGGGCATGGAACGCCTCATCGAGGATCTCGACACCGTCGAGCACTTCTCTGATTGTCAGTTTGGACAAGCTATGCGTTCCGGCGTTGCCGATCCATTTCACTGCGAGAAGCAGCCCGGCGACGCGATCCCGATCACTCCCGGTCGTCTTCCATATCTTGATTCGTTCGTCTGCGCTGATGAAGCTGCCGGTGGGGCGGGTCGAGGGTATGCCTTCGCTGCTCAAGAACTGCTCTACCACCAGTCGAAGTGCGGTGGCGGCAAGTCCGGGATCGGTGAGCAATACAGCAGAAGCGCGGGCTACGCCTTCCTGGACCAGGACCGGTGTTGTCTCAGGGAATTGCATCAGCACAAGTGGCGGATGAATTTGCTTGATCGTATAGAAGATGGAGTACGGGGGACGAGGGGACTCGTCATCATCCTGATGCTTGTCGCTCCAGCCGACAACGTATTCTCCGGTTGCCACCGCCGGTTGTCCACAATCAGGGTTCTCACACAAAGCGGAAGCAGTGAACACACCGTGGATCCAATCAGGGTCCCAAGCGGGATGCTTGTGCGCCTTCTTCGACTGTCCATGCTCGACCTGTGTTGGACTCGCGAAGCGAAGGTGTCCGGCGAGACAGTTTGGGCAGAGCGGACGGGGCCAGGCTGTCCCTTCCTCGATCAAGGAGCTCAAACGAATCAGCGCTGGGTCCGGAGCCATGCCCACAGTCTAGTGACGTAGCTAGGGTCCGATCCCGAATTCCGCGGCGACTGCGCGATTGCTCAGATCAAACTCCTACCTCTCGACCATGCGTTCACGCTCGTCGTCCGAGCGGTAAAAGAACTGAGCGCTAGAAGGGCGTTCCGCTTAGTTGGAGCGAGGACTAGCCGCATGTTTGGACCTGCGACCTTTCGTCAGACAGCGATCGTCAAGGCAAGTTTTTGAGTCCGACGCTTTGCCGCGATTGCTTGACCGGGAACTACGCCCCCCGGCGTCGAACTTTGACACCGTTGCGGTGCAACAGTCGAAGTACGCTCGGCGGCGAAATCCCGAACTGATCGGCGAGCTGGCGAGAATTTAGACCTGCTGCGTAGCCATCAAGAATTTCCTGAATCTGCTGCGCTGCTAGACGCTGTGACAGCTTGCGTGGCACCACGTGCGTGACCTGCCGCGGTTTCATGGGCAACTTGTAGTCGGCGATTCGCTGCCACCGAGAAGTTAGGTGTGCCTGCTTCGAATAGGCCTCCGCAAGCTCCACGAATGACAGAGCCCCGCTCGCCCCGGTTTTGGGCGAGCGGGGCTCTGTCATTCGTCAATCCGGCAGAGTGAATCGAGTGGGCCCCTGACACGCGGCGAAGCCGCCCGTGAAGGGATCCCCGCAGCTCGTGAACCAGCAGAGTGAATCGAGTGGGCCCCTGACACGCGGCGAAGCCGCCCGTGAAGGGATCCCCGCAGCTCGCGTTGACCCGGAAACGCCTGAGCCAGCTCCTACAGCTCCATCTCCGTCAGAGGTTTCTCCGAGCCGGCCAGACGGATGTCGACACGACGGATCCGGTCCTTGGGCACGGCGCTGATGGTCGACAGGGACACCGCCTCGGAGCTCGTGGCGACCCACGTGGCCGCGACGGTCTCGCGACCAGCGGTGTCGGTGATGACGAGCTCGTACGTCCGACTGGCGCCATAGCCACCCGTGGCGGGGTAGCTGCAGTTCCAGTCGAGGCGGGTGCCCCAGTCCTTCTTCTCGACCCGCAGGCTGGCCGTCATGGTGTTCGGCTGCACCTCGTCCATCGCGACGAACTGCCCCGTCGAGGTGGGTTCGTTCGCGGACCCCACGACGTATCCGCCGATGCCGAGGCCGAGTGCTGCGGCGACGCCGGCACCCGCGACCGCCAGGCGTACGCGACGGCGGCGCCGCGCGGCCGCCACAGCGAGGCGGGTCACGAGACCGTCGGAGGCGGGCTCGTCGACGGGGTCGAGGAGCGCGACGGCTTCGTCCTTGGTGAGCGTAGCCAGGATTCCCGGCATGCCGGCCAGCTCGGCCACCGCCGTCGAGCACGCTGCGCAGGTGGTCAGGTGCTGCTCGAACGCTCGCCGGTCGTCGGGTCCAAGCAGCCCGAGGACGTACGCGGCGTCCCAGTCGTGGAACGGATCGTCGCTCATCGGGTGACCCCCCTTTCCTGCATCGCGAGTCGTAGGGCGCGGAGCGCGTAGTGCATGCGTGACCGAACGGTGCCTTCCGGGATGCCGTCCTCGCGGGCGATCTCGGCGGCGGATCGGCCGAGGTAGTACGCGTTGACGACTGCCTGGCGGTGCTCTGCGGAGAGCGATTGCAGCGCGTCGGCCACCAACCACCGGTCGAGCGTGGCGTCGGTTCCGTCGGACCGCGACCTCTCCGGCATCCGCTCCGTCGTGACCTCGTGGAGGTGGCGGGCACTGCGGCGATCGTCGATCACGAGGTTGCGCGCCACGGTGAAGAGCCAGGCCCGGGAGGCGGCGTCGCCCTGCTCGAGGATCGCCGGCCGTTTCCAGGCCCGGAACAGTGCCTCCTGCACGACGTCCTGCGCCAAGGCCGGGTCGTAGGTCAACCGGGTGACGTAACGCAGGAGGGCAGGCGCGTGCGTGTCGTGCAGTGCACGCAGCAGCTCGTCCTGGTCCTCGGGCATCAGTCCTCCAGGCCATACAACGGTGCGCGGGGCCGAATCGTTCAACCTTCGTCATCCATTGAACGCCCCGGGCGTCCATCTCGTCCTCACTACAGGTACGTACGCCCGTGCCTCCGACCGAAGGACGTTGATCCCCATGGGCAGGCTCACACTCGCCGCGGCCGGCACCTCGCTGGCAGTCATGGTCCTCACCGCGTGCGGGGACTCGTCGGGCGAGCTCCCCGCCAAAGGTTCCGACCTGGGCGCATCGTCGAGCTCGCTCGGCGAGATCGTCGTCGACGGCAAGGGCATGACCGCGTACGTGTTCGACAAGGACACGCCGGGGTCCGGCACCAGCGCATGCACCGGCGCGTGCGCGGCGGAGTGGCCGGCGATCACCTCCTCGGCAGACACGCCGAAGGTCGACGGCGTGACCGGGGAGGTGGGCACGATCGAGGGCGCTGACGGCGCGATGCAGGTCACGCTCGAGGGCATGCCGCTCTACACGTACGCCGATGACAGCGACGTCGGCGACGCCCAGGGTCAGGGCAAGGGCGGCATCTGGTGGGTCGTCTCGCCGGCTGGCGAGAAGATCACCAGGACCGCGAGCACGGGTGGTGGCGGGGGCTACTGACAACTGGGCCCCCGACGTATCGTCGAGGCATGTCGACGTTCACCGATGCCCAGATCGAAGAAGCCCTCGAGTCGCTGCCCGGCTGGTCACAGGAGGGGGAGGCGATCGTTCGGACGTACGAGTTCACCGACTTCAAGGCTGCGCTCGACTTCATGAGTCGTGCGGCTGGACCGATCGAGGAGATGAACCACCACCCCGAGTGGACGAACGTCTACAACCGCGTCGACATCCGGCTCAACAGCCACGATGTCGGTGGAGTCACGGGTCGCGACATCCAGCTGGCGAACGTCCTGGAGCGGATCGCCGCCGCCATGGCATAGCTGGTCGAGCAATGTGCTGAGATGCCGGGCAATTCGAGGCACAGATGTCAGGAATTCAGCGGTCTGGAAATTCTGAGGATTTTCGCGCGTTCTCTCACATTTCTCTCAGTATGGGTCTAACTTGCGTCTAAGTGGCCGGTCGTTCCCACGGTCCGGCACGCCTCTCTCAGGGAGTCCACGATGACGCAACCTCGGCCCGCACGTACGGTTCTCGACGCAGCGCAAGGCTCCCGATGATCCGCGCGCTGGTCAGCGGCTCCATCAAGCTGCGCGGGCTCATCGTCGGCCTGGCCGCGACCATCCTCGTGGTGGGCATCGCGACTCTGCCGGAGGCACCGGCCGACGTCTACCCGGAGTTCACCCCGCCCTACGTCGAGATCCAGACCGAGTCGCTCGGGCTCTCGGCCGCGGAGGTCGAGCAGTTCCTGACCGTGCCTCTCGAAGCCGACCTGTTGAACGGCGTCGAGGGTGTCGAGGTCATCCGGTCGTCCTCGACGCCGGGCCTCTCGTCGATCGTGATGGTCTTCGAGCAGGGCTTTGACGTCTACAAGGGACGCCAGCTCGTGCAGGAGCGCCTCACCCAGCTCGGCGGCGCCGCCTTCCCGAACGTGTCGAAGCCGCCCACGATGCTGCCTCCGCTCTCGTCGTCCAGCCGACTCATGATGATCGGCCTGAGGTCGGACGACCTCAGCCCGATCCAGCAGTCGGTGATGGCTCGATGGACGATTCGTCCCCGGCTGATGGGCGTCCAAGGTGTCGCCAACGTCGCCGTGTGGGGAATGCGTGACCAGCAGATCCAGGTTCAGGTCGACCCTGAAAAGCTCCGCCAGGAGAAGGTCACGCTGGATCAAGTCATCCGCACTGCCGGCAACGCGCAGATCGCATCGCCGGTCAGCTACCTCGAGGCCTCAGTGCCCGGCACCGGCGGATTCATCGAGACCCCCTCGCAGCGGCTGCCGATCCGCAACGTCTTCGACAACATCGCCAGCCCCGCGGCACTGGGCAAGGTCCCGGTCGAGGACACCGCCGGCCGCCTGCGCCTGACCGACGTCGCCAACGTGGTCGAGGCGCACCAGCCGATGATCGGCGACGCGGTCGTCGACGACGGCTCGGGTCTCATCCTCGTCATCGAGAAGTTCCCGAACGCCGACACCGAGCAGGTCACGAAGGACGTCGAGGCCGAGCTCGCCAGTCTGGCGCCCGGACTGGAGGGCCTGAAGACCGACACCACGATCTTCCGACCGGCCGACTACGTCGCCGAGGCGGAGGACAATCTCGGCCTCGTCGCAGGCATCGCGGGTGCTTTGCTCCTCCTGGTCCTGATCGGGTTCGTTCGCCGCTGGCGCCAGGTGATCATCGCCGCCGTGGCGATTCCCACCTCCTTGGTCTCCGCCGCTCTGGCGCTGCACTGGACCGGACACAGCTTCAATGCCATCTCGATCGCAGGTCTGGCGCTGGCCCTCACCGTGGTGGTCGACGCAGCCGTCAGCGGCGCTGCTGCGATGTCGCGATCGGGAGGTGTCGCGGCGACAGCCAGGGCTGCCGCCCGCCCTGCGGTCTATGCCACGTTGATCATGCTGTTGCTGATCCTTCCGGTCGTCGTCCTCGAGGGCAGGCCGGGCGCGTTCATCGAGCCGCTCGTGACCGCCTTCGCCGCAGGCACGTTCACGGCGATGGTCGTCGCCCTGACGCTCACGCCTGCGCTGGGCGCCCTGCTGTCCCCGAAGGAGGAACCGGCCGGCCGCGGGTCCCTGGCCACGAAGTACGGCTCGCTGTTGCCCAAGCTGCTTGGTGCGCCGGTGGTGGTGGCAGCGCTGGTCGGTGCGGTGCTGGTGGCGCTGGTCCTTCCGTGGGTGTCTCGTTCCGTCGTTCCTCATCTGGAGGACCCGGCGGTGCTGGTGCGGTTGGAGAGCCCGACCGGGACGTCCAACGTCGCGATGACCAAGACCGCCACCGAGCTCACCAGCCAGCTGAGGAACGTCGATGGGGTTGAGAACGTCGCCGCATCGGTCGGCCGGGCTGTCACGGGAGACCGCATCGTCGACGTGAACTCCGCCGAGATCATCGTGAAGGTCGATCCCGACGCCGATCACGACGAGACCCTCGAAGCCATCCGGCGTACCAGCGACTCCGTTGAGGGAGCAACGGCGGCCGTGTCGACGTACCTGGATGATCGCGTCCAGACGATTGGCGCGCTGATGTCAGGCACGAACTCGGTGCGCGGCGACGGACTCGACGTCTTCATCGGCACGGACAAGCCCATCACGGTCCGTGTTTATGGACAGAATGCGCGGGTGCTCAAGGCGCAGGCCGCCAAGGTGGAGAAGATCGTCCAGCAGATCGACGGGGTGGGTGACACGCGTGTCGAGTCACCAGAGGAGCAGCCCACCCTGGAGATCGAGGTCGACCTTGACAAGGCGCAGGAGGTGGGGATCAAGCCGGGCGACGTGCGACGCGCCGAGGCCATTCTCCTGCAGGGCATCCTGGTCGGCAGCGTGTTCCAGGACCAGAAGGTCTTCGATGTCATCGTGCAGGGCGATCCGGCCATCGCGAAGGACACCGAAGCGGTGAAGTCCCTGGTTCTCGACCGGCCCGATGGGGGTCACGTGCGATTGAACAGCGTCGCCGACATCCGTCGAGGGAGTACGCCGACCGTCATCCAGCGCGATGAGGTCTCGCGCAAGCTCGACATCACGATGAACGTCAACGGCCGCAGCGTCGAGGCGGTCGCCGATGAGCTCGAGAGCAGGCTGCAGGAGCTCAAGATGCCCCTCGAGTACCACGCCAAGGTGCTCGATCGGACTGTTGGCGACGAGATGAACCGGGGGCAGAGCATCTCGGTCACCATCGCTGTGCTGCTCGCGGTGTTGCTGCTCATGCAGGCCGCCGTACGCAGCTGGCGGCTGGCCGGCATCGCGTACCTCACCTTGCCGGCGGCGCTGCTCGGCGGCGTGGTGGCCATGCTGATCCTGGGCGACGGGCTCACGATCGCGACCGGAGCCGGGCTCCTGGCGGTCTTCGCCCTCGCCGTGCGCTACACGCTCACGGCCCTCGAACCGGTCGATTCCGACGAGGCCGCGAGTGCCTCCGGGCGCCGGGATGCCGTGGTCGAGCGAGCCCAGGAGCGCTTCGGCTCCGTCCTGGCGAGCAGTGTCGCGATCGCTGCGGTGATGCTCCCGTTCGCCATCCTGGGCCAGGGCGCCGGGCTGGAGATTCTCCAGCCCATGGCGATCGTCATCCTGGGCGGTCTCGTGACCACCGTCGTGCACGCTCTCCTGGTGCTCCCGGCGCTGAGCCTGGCGGTTCCTGCGCCCAAGCGGCAGGAGGACCTGGACATCCTGGAACCGGCGCCTCCGGGGTCGGGCGCGCACGAGTCGGCGAACCGATGAGCACCGCGACCCGGTCACGTGACCGCATGGCAGCGGTCGCCGTCGTCCTGCTCCTGGCAGCCACCTCCGCGGCGTGCAAGCAGGCCGAGGCCGCTGAGGCCGAGCACTACCAGCCCGCGAAGGTCACGCCCGCCAAGGAGAAGGGCGGGCACCCGACGGTGACGCTCACCAAGCTCGGTGCCGACCAGATCGGTCTCAAGACGAGGCCGGTGGAGAACAGAAGCCTCCCCTACACGGCCATGCTGTATGACGCTGGCGGTCAGCCCTACGTCTTCGTCAACGTCAAGGGGCTGACCTTCCATCGCGAGGACATCACGATCGAGCGAATCACCGGCGGCACGGTGGACATCAGTGAAGGCCCTGAGGACGGCACCCAGGTAGTGACTGACGGGCTGCCACAGGTTCACGGGGCCGAGCTCGAGTTCGGGGCGTACTGACATGCGTTGGATCGTGGCGCGAAGCCTGCACTTCCGCTGGATCATCGTGTTCCTGGCCGCGACGTTCATGGCGTTCTCGATCACCGAGATTCCCCATTCGAAGGTCGACGTCTTCCCCGAGTTCGCGCCACCGCAGGTCGAGATCCAGACCATCGCGCTGGGCAACTCCACGTCGGAGGTCGAGTCCCTGGTCACCGTGCCGATCGAGGAGGCCCTCAACGGCCTGCCGGGCCTCGCGGAGATGCGCTCGAAGTCCGTCGCCCAGCTGTCGTCGATTCGCTTGATCTTCGAGAAGGGCACCGACGAGGCGCGTGCTCGCCAGCTCGTGCAGGAACGGGTCGCGCAGGTCGCACCGCAGATCCCGACCTGGGCCAGCCCTCCGTGGATGATGCCGGCCCTCTCCGCGACAAGCCGGATCATGAAGATCGGCCTGACGTCCGAGGACCTCGACCTCATCGAGCTGTCGTCGATCTCCTATTGGAAGATCCGCCAGCACCTGCTGAGAGTCCCGGGTGTGGCCGGCGTCGACATCTATGGTGAGCGCCTCAAGCAGCGCCACGTGCAGGTGGATCCAGCCCTGCTGGAGAAGTACGACATCCCGATCGACACCGTCATGGAAGCCGGATCCGAGGCGCTCGACGCCGGCGTGCTGCAGTACGCCAAGAGCTTCACCGTCGGACAAGGTGGCTTCGTCGAGACCGCCCAGAAGCGGCTCAACATCGAGAACGTGCAACCGATCACTGGACCCGAAGAGCTGGCCAAGGTGCCGGTCGCGGAGCGTGACGGCAAGGTCCTGCGGATGTCCGACCTGGGCACGGTCAAGCAGGACAGCCAGCAGCTGTGGGGCGAGGGCGTCATCAACGACGGCGACGGCCTGATGCTCATCGTGCAGAAGTATCGCGGCGCGAACACCAAGGAGGTCACCGAGAACGTCGAGGAGACCATGGCCGAGATGGCCACCGGGCTCCCGGGCGTCGAGTACGACACCACGATCTTCCGGCCGGCGACCTTCATCGACGACTCGATCAGCAACCTGACCAAGGCGTTGTTCATCGGTGTGCTGCTGGTGATCGTCATCATCTCCGGCTTCCTCTACACCTTCCGCACGGCCTTCATCAGTCTGGTTTCCATACCGTTGTCGCTGCTCGCGGCCTATTACGTCCTCGACACCAGAGACGTGACGATCAACGTGATGGTCCTGGCCGGGCTGGTGGTGGCGATCGGGGTGGTGGTCGACGACGCCATCATCGACGTCGAGAACATCGTCAGACGTCTGAGACAAGCCCGGGCCGAGGGTCGCACCGAGTCGACGCCTCGCATCGTGCTCGAGGCCTCGGTCGAGATCCGCAGTGCGATCACCTACGCAACGGTCATCAACGTCGTGGCGATCGTCCCGGTGCTCTTCCTCGAGGGACTGTCCGGTTCGTTCTTCCAGCCACTCGTGCTCTCGTACGGTCTGGCCGTCCTGATCTCGATGCTCGTCGCCATGACGGTGACCCCGGCACTCTGCCTGCTCATGCTGCACCGCGGCGGCCTGCGCGACAAGGAGTCGCCGGTCCTCCGCGCGCTGAAGCGGTGGTACGGCGCAGCGCTCAAGCGTGTGGTGAACTTCCCCGCTCCGGCGGTCATTTCGGCGGGATTGGTCCTCGCCCTCGGCGTGCCGGCCTACATGTCGACCGGCACGCAATTGCTGCCGAACTTCAAGGAACGCGACTTCCTGATGCACTGGCTCACCGAGCCGTCGACGTCGATCACCGAGGAGAAGAAGGTCTCGGTCGCTGCGTGCCAGGACCTGCGCGAGATCCCCGGCGTGCGCAACTGCGGCTCGCACATCGGCCAGGCGCTGTTGAGCGACGAGGTCTATGGCGCGTACTTCGGCGAGAACTGGATCAGCGTGTCCGACGAGGTCGACTACGACAAGACGCTGGAGGAGGTCACCAAGACCGTCGACAGCTATCCCGGCATGCAGCGTGACGTCCAGACCTATCTGCGCGAGCGGGTCAAGGAGGTCCTCACCGGCTCCAGTGGCGCAGTGGTCGTGCGTATCTTCGGCCCGGACCCGGCCACGCTCACCAAGCTGGCCGACCAGACCTTGAAGTCCATCGGCGACACGCCTGGTCTGATCGAGGCCGCTGCTGCGACGCAGAAGGAGATCCCACAGATCGAGATCGAGCTCGACCTGGACAAGGCCCGCGAGCACGACCTCAAGCCGGGCGACGTTCGGCGCCAGTCGTCGGTCTACATCGCGGGTGAGGAAGTCTCTGACATCTTCGCCGGTGGCCGGGCGTACGACGTCCACATCTGGTCGCTGCCCGAGACCCGCCACAGCTTCGAGGACATCCGCAACCTGCCGATCGACACTCCGGCCGGCGAGAAGGTCAAGCTTGCCGATGTGGCGGATGTCCGCTTCGCGCCGAGCCCCAACGCGATCCTGCGCGACGACCAGTCGCGGCGGATCGATGTCGAGGGCAACATCAAGGAGGGCGGAGACCTTGGTGCGGTGGTCGAGGAGGTCGAGCGCCGGGTTGCTGCGCTGGACCTGCCGCCCGAATACAGCGTCAAGGTGCTGGGTGAGTCCTCGGAGCTGTCCAACTCCCAGAACACGCTGTCCCTCTATGGTCTCGCTGCGCTGCTGGTGATCCTCCTGCTGCTGCATGCGGCATTCGGCAGCGTCCGGCTCGCGGGCCTGGCCTTCTTGCTGCTCCCGGTGTCACTGGCCGGTGGAGTGTTCGCAGTCGTGTTCTTCGGTGATGGCCTGATGTCGCTGGGATCGCTGATCGGCTTCCTGACGGTGTTCGGCATCGCGGCTCGCAACGGCATCTTGATGATCACCCACTTCCAGCACCTCGAGCGCGAGGAGGGGATGGCCCTCGGCCCCGAGCTGGTGCTGCGGGGTGCGTCGGAGCGATTGGCACCCATCATGATGACGGCGTTGGCGACCGGCTTGGCGATCCTTCCGCTGGCGGCGGCCGGCAGCATCCCCGGTCACGAGATCGAGCACCCGATGGCGGTGGTGATCCTGGGCGGGCTGTTGACCGCGACGTTGGTCAACCTGTTCATCATCCCGCCGCTGTACTTGCTCGGGCCAAGCGCCAAGGACGAACGGGAGCAGGCAGCGGCCGCGGCCTAGGCCCAGAGGTTCTCGCCGAACGTGAACCAGATCGCGGAGATCACGGCGACATACCAAAGGATGCTGATCAGCAGCGTCCAGTTGCCGACGAACCGCGAGACGGGATTGCCCGGCGCGTAGGCCCGCAGGTTGCGAGCCGTGACCCAGATGAAGATCGGAATCATCACAGCCCAGACGACCATGCACCACGGGCACAACTTCTGGATGTCGTAGATGCTCTGGTACTGCAGCCAGGTGACGAAGGCGATGCCGAACAGCACACCGGCCTGCAGCCCGCCCCAGACGAAGGTGGGGAGCGTGACCCGCGTCAGCACCAGGACGCCGATCGTCACCACGATGGCGAAACCGGCGACACCGATGATCGGGTTCGGGAAGCCGAACGCCGACGCCTGGTCGGTGTTGATGACGCCGCCGCAGCTCACGAACGCGTTGAGATCGCAGCCGAGGGTCGTGGGCCGGCCGGCCGCCTCGTCCTCGAGGAAGTGGATCTTCTCGATGATCAGGATCGCTGCGGAGAGCAGTCCGATCGCGCCGCCGATCGTCAGCAGAAGACCAAGGGCCCGGCTTGCGTGGGTGCCCTCATCCGCGGTGTCGACGTCGTCGATCAGTTCGGTCATAACCGTGATCCTAAGGTCCTGTGGCAACTTCGAGGCGTTGGCCCCGCTTGGCATCAGGTCTGGCAGTTCGGGCACCAGAACGTGTTGCGCTCGGTCGTCGGTCTATCTCCGAGCGTGCCGTGCCGCAGCGGCGTGCCGCAGCGACGGCACCGCGATCGCTCGCGGTTGTAGACCCAGCGTTCCTCGCCGGAGCGGGCGCTGCCGGTGAACGAGCGGTCGACGCGTGACTTGTTGAGGTCGAGCATGCGCTGGCCTCGGGAGATGACCCGGCGGATGTCGGCGACCTCGCCGACCGGACGGGTCGGCAACAAGCCCATGAGGAACAGCAGCTCGTTGGCGTACTCGTTGCCGAACCCCGCGACGTTGCGCTGGTCGAGCAGTGCCAGGAACACCGGACGGGCAGGGTCGGCGGCCACACGGCGGGCTGCTTCGTCGAGGTCGAAGTCCGCGCCGAGCAGGTCCGGGCCGAGATGTCCGACGACGGACTGTTCGTCGGACCTCGGCAGCACCTCGAGGATGCCCAGCGAGTAGCCGACGGCCTGCCACTCGTCGTTCTCCAGGACCGCTCGTGCCGAGTGGCCGGGGCGTCGCCACGGCGAGCCGAGCCGGTAGACGTGCCACGCGCCCTCCATCTTGAGGTGCGAATGGATCGAGTGCTCTGGTGTGCGGATCAGCAGATGCTTGCCGTGACTGACGACCTCATCGACCTGCGAACCGCTCAGGTCGACCGTTGCGTAGGCCGGAACCCGGAAGTCCGTGCGCGTCAGGTCACGGCCGGCCAGCGCCTCGTGCAGGTGGCGAGCCGAGCGCCAGACCGTGTCGCCCTCAGGCATCGATGCGCAGGCCCTTGATCGTGCGCTCGAAGCCGGCTTCGAGCAGCGCATCGCCGAACGGGGTCGAGGCGACGGGCCGGCCATCGGCCGTCTCGATCGTCAGCCGACTGATCCGCTTGGCGCGCACCGTGGCGATGAGCGAGGTGGCAGCAGCGGCGAGTCGAGCCGGATCGTCGTCGAACACCAGCACCTTGCGCCCGCCGCGCTCGAGATAGGCGACGAGCCGGCCGTCGTGCAGGACGACGAGAGATCCGGCCTTGCGGGCCGGCCGGTGCCCCGCCGAGTCCTCGCCGCGTTCGGGCCAGGGCAGCGCCGCGCCATATGGATTGGCCGGA
Organism: uncultured Actinomycetota bacterium; assembly: GCA_963790145.1. GTDB lineage: Bacteria > Actinomycetota > Actinomycetes > Propionibacteriales > Nocardioidaceae > Aeromicrobium. Next base: position 446,384 of record CAWBNN010000003.1, read on the forward strand.
TCGGTCGCGGCGAGCGTCAGGGCCGCGGCGTCAGTGGGCCGGTCGTCGTCGCTGACGTGGCCACGCATCCGATCGACTGTCGCGGGAGCCGCGAACTGGGCGGCCCCCAGCGTCTCGATGTAGTAGCCGCGCAGGACTGCACCGGTCTGCTCGAGCTCGCGCAGCACGCGATAGATGCCGGCGAAACCGCCCGGCGTCTGCTCGGCCATGACCGAGCCGCGGGTCACCACGCCATAGCGGCCGACCAACGACTCGGTGCGAGCCAGCTGGAGGCTTGTCGGGTCGCCAGAGGTCTCGGCCAGGGTGAACCAACGGCCGCTGACGGTCGGCGGGCCCTGCAGCGCCACGCGGGGCGACCTGGCTCGCCGACCGTGGATGCGGGCCCGGGGCGTGGGTCGCGTCGTGCGGTGCGCGCCGCCCCGGCCCACGAGCGTACGGACCGGAGCGAAGGTGTCGTTGCTGACGCGTCCGGACCACACCAGGTCCCACAGTGCCTCGGCGAGTGCTCCGTGGTCGTCGGTGCCGACGGCGTCGGCGAGCTGGCGGAACAGGAACGCGCCCCCACCGTCGAGGGCCGAGATGATCGTGGCCTGCACGGAGTCAGGCTCCGGCGGCGCCGTGCCGGCGGCGCGCAGCACGAGGTCGGACGGGTGGAGCTGGACCCAGCCGTCGTTGCCGGGGAGCGTGCCGGCACCCGACCACATGACTTCACCGGCCGTCGTCAGCTCGTCGAGCATGGCGGGGGAGTAGTCGCGTACGCGGGCCGGGAGGACCAGCGACTCCCACGCGGACGCCGGCAGTGCGAGGCCGGCCAGCTGGTCGATCGCCGTCAACACACCGTCGGCCCCGCGAAGCGTGCCGCCCACGCCCTGCCACGACGGGAGGAACGTGGCATAGGTGAGCGGGTCGACGGGCTCGACCTGGTGCCGGGCTGCTGCGAGAGAGCGCGATCGCAGCCGGCGCAGGACGCCGGGTTCGACCCACTCGGTGCCGGTGGCCTGCGGCCGGAACTCGCCCTCGGTGAGCCGGCCGTCGCGCGAGAGCCGGCGCAGCACCTGGAGCGCGACCGAGCTGCCGAGGCCGAAGCGGGCGGCGACCTCGTCGGTCGTGAAGGGGCCGTGGGTGCGGGTGTAGCGGGAGATGAGATCGGTCAATGGGTCTGCGGTGACCTCGAGGAAGGCGTCGGGTACGCCCATCGGGACGACGACGCCGAGGGCATCGCGCAACCGGCCAGCGTCCTCGACCACGGCCCACCGCACCTCGCCGGCCATCGCCACCTCGATCGCGCGGCGGGCCTCCTGCAGCTCTCCGAGCCAGGTCGCGGCCTGTGATGCGACGTCGGGCTGCAGCCTCGCGGCCACCTCGGTGGTGGTGAGCGGGCCCAGCATGCGCAGCAGGTCGGCAACCCCCTCGACGTCCTTGGCCCGGCGATCCTCGGTCAGCCGTTGCAGCTCGAGCTCGGTGTGCTCGATCACCGCCGGATCGAGCAGCTCGCGGAGCTCGGCGCGGCCGAGCAGCTCGGCCAGGAGCGTCGGGTCGAGGGTCAGCGCCGAGGCGCGGCGTTCGGCAAGGGGGGTGTCACCTTCGTAGAGGAAGGCGGCGACGTAGCCGAAGAGCAGGTTCTGCGCGAACGGCGACGCGCGCTCGGTCGTGACCTCGGCGATCTGGACCTCTCGTGAGGCCAACCGCCGGGTCAGCGTCATCAGGGCGGGGAGGTCATAGACGTCCTGGAGGCACTCGCGGGCCGTCTCGAGCAGGATCGGGAACGTGGGGTGGTTGCGCGCGACGTCGAGCAGCTGTGCGGAGCGTTGCCGCTGCTGCCACAAGGGCGCGCGGGAGCCGGGGTTGCGCCGTGGCAGGAGCAACGCGCGCGCGGCGCACTCGCGGAAGCGTGAGGCGAACAGCGCCGAGCCGCCCACTTCCTCGGTGACGATCTTGTCGAGGTCGTCGGTGTCGAACACGAAGAGATCCGCGCCGGGGGGCTCGAGCTCGGTGTCGGGTATGCGGGCGACGATGCCGTCGTCGCTGGCCACGACCGAGCCGTCCATGCCGAACCGCTCGACGATGCGCGCGCCGACGGCCAGGGCCCACGGCGCGTGGACCCTGCGGCCGAACGGGGAGTGCAGGACCACTCGCCAGTCGCCGAGCTCGTCGCGGAACCGCTCGACGACCAGGGTGCGATCGGAAGGCACCTGACCCGTCGCGTCCTTCTGGTCGCGCAGATAGGACGCCAGGTTGTCCGACGCCCGCCGGCCGAGTCCCAATGCGGACGTGCGCTCGGCCAGCTTGGCCGGCGAGAGGTTGGCGGCCTCGCGCACGAAGCCTCCGATCGCCTCGCCGAGCTCGTAGGGCCGACCGACTGCGTCGCCCTTCCAGAACGGCAGGCGTGCGGGCTGGCCGAAGGCCGGCGTGACGATCACGCGGTCGTGCGTGATCTCCTGGATCCGCCAGCTCGTCGCGCCGAGCGCGAACACATCGTTGATGCGCGACTCGTAGACCATTTCCTCGTCGAGCTCGCCGACCTTGCGGCTGCCGCCGGACTCGTCTGCGCCGGCGGCGAGATTGACCGAGAACATGCCGCGGTCGGGGATCGTGCCGCCACTGGTCACGGCGAGCCGCTGGGCACCGGGCCGGCCCGTGAGCGTGCCGGCGTCGCGGTCCCACACGAGCCGCGGCCGCAGCTCGGCGAACTCGTCCGACGGGTAGCGGCCGGCCAGCAGGTCGAGTGTCGCGTCGTATGCCGACCGAGGCAGCGTCGCGAACGGGGCGCTGCGGCGTACGGTGTCGAACCACTCCTCGACGTCGATCGGCTCGAGGGCCGTCACCGCGACGGTCTGCTGGGCCAGGATGTCGAGCGGATTGGCCGGTATGTCGAGCCGTTCGATCAGGCCCTGCTGCATGCGCGACGTGGCGACCGCTGCGCCGAGAAGGTCCTGCCGCGATGTGGGGAAGGTGACGCCCTGGGAGATCTCGCCGACCTGGTGCCCTGCGCGGCCGACGCGCTGCAGCCCGCTGGCGACCGACGGTGGCGAGGAGACCTGGATGACGAGATCGACCGCGCCCATGTCGATGCCCAGCTCGAGGCTCGACGTCGCGACGACGCAGCGCAGCCGGCCGGTCTTGAGCTCGTCCTCGATCAGGGCGCGCTGCTCCTTGCTGACCGAGCCGTGGTGCGCCCGCGCGAGGACGGCCTCGGTGCCGGCGCTCTGCGTCCGGGTCTGGGCGCTGCCACCCATGAGCTGCGCGGCGGGCCGGCTCGACCCCGAAGGGACGGGTTCGGCGCCGATGTGTGCGGCGTATGCCTCGTTGAGCCGGGCCGTGAGTCGCTCGGCGACGCCTCGGGAGTTGACGAAGATGATGGTCGATCGATGCTCGAGGACCCGTCGCATGACGGCATCCTCGACGTGTGGCCAGATGCTGCCGCGGGGTTGCTCGTCGTCGTCCAGGGCGCGACCGGCGCTGCCCTCGTCGCGTGGCGGCGCAGGAATGCTGGTCATGTCGTCGACCGGGACCTCCACCTCGAGCGCCAGCCGCGTCGCCGCATCCGGGGCCACGACCGACGACCCGTGCGGCACCGCCGAGGAAACGAGCGACCTCGTCGTGCGGGCGCACCGTCGCGCTGAGTCCGATCCGGCGGGCGGGCGTCGGCAACAGGGCGTCGAGCCGTTCGAGCGACAGGGCCAGGTGTGCGCCCCGCTTGGTGCCCGCGACCGCGTGGATCTCGTCGACGATGACGGTCTCGACCGTGCGCAAGGTCTCGCGCGCGGCCGACGTCAGCATCAGGAACAACGACTCCGGCGTCGTGATCAAGATGTCCGGCGGGTGGGTCACGAGCGCCCGGCGATCGCGTTGGGGGGTGTCGCCGGAACGTACACCGACGCTGACTTCGCGGAACTCGTCGCCACGCCTCGCCGCTGCCTGGGTGATGCCGACCAGGGGAGAGCGGAGGTTGCGCTCGACGTCGACCGCCAGCGCCTTGAGCGGCGAGATGTAGAGGACGCGGGTGCCCTCGGACTCGCCGGCGTGCATGAGCCGGTCGATCGAGGACAGGAACGCCGCGAGCGTCTTGCCGGAGCCGGTCGGAGCCACGACCAGGACGTGCTCGTCGCCTGCTACGGCGTCCCACGCGCCGAGCTGGGCAGGTGTCGGCGCGTCGAAGGACGCGTCGAACCACCGCCGGGTGGCAGGGGCGAAGCGGTCGAGCGCGGTCATTGACCCATCGTCCCAGCAGGCACTGACATGTGCCTGTCGCCGCCGGCTCAAGGCTGCGAGACCTCCGCGACAGGCCCGTGGCGGTGCGCCGGGCGGCGCTACCGATGAGGCATGCTGGCGGCATGAAGTTGCGTCTGCTCGTCGCGGTGACCGCGGCGGCCCTCACCCTGACCGCCTGCTCATCCTCGGACGACAAGGAGCCGACGAAGCCCGAGGCGTCGAAGGGCAGCGCCAAGAAGCTCGTGGAGGTCTCCCCGCTCACGGGCCTGCCGATGCCCAACGGTCGGCCGGACAGCCCGGTGTTCGTCGTCAAGATCGAGAACACCGCCAGCGGCGCCCCCCAGTACGGGCTCAACAAGGCCGACATGGTCATGGAAGAGCTCGTCGAGGGTGGCCTGACCAGGCTCGCAGCGCTCTACTACTCCGACCTGCCGACCAAGGTCGGACACGTCCGCTCGCTGCGCGACACCGACATCGGCATCGCCAAGCCGGTCGATGGTCAGGTCGTGGCGTCCGGCGGCGCCACCGGTACGTACAACCGTGTGGAGCGCTCAGGCATCACGATCTTCTCGGAGGACGGTGGAGCGCCGGGGTTCAGCAGCAATCCTGCGAAGGTGCGGCCCTACAACCGCCTGATCAACCTGCAGACCGTTGCCAAGAAGGCCAAGGCCTCCAAGATCCGAGGCTCCTACCTGCCGTGGACGCCCGAGAAGTCGGCCACCGAGACGCCCGCACCGAGCGACAGCACGGCAGCGCCGACGACGGAGCCCAAGAAGGCGACCAGCGCCTCAGTACGTTTCTCCAACTCGACGACCACCAACTGGAAGCTCGTCGGTGACACCTGGCAGCGCGCCAACGGGCACGCCGCCGCGGGCCAGGACTTCAAGGCCGACACGATGGTCGTGATGTTCTGCCGGGTCGAGGATGCCGGCTACCGGGACCCCGCGGGCAATCCCGTGCCCGAGACCAAGCTCGAGGGCAAGGGCCGCGCGATGGTGTTCCATGGCGACACCGTGACCGAGGTGGAGTGGCTCAAGCCGAGCCTCGACGAGGGAATCACGTTCTCGACCAAGGACGGCAAGCCCTTCACGATCGACCCGGGCAAGGTGTTCTTCGAGCTCGCGCCTGAGGGCGACGGACGCGTCGACCTCGGCTGACTCGGGCAGTCAGTCGATCGCGGGCAGCAGGCGCAGGCCGGCGAGAATCGTGCCGATCGTGCTCTGCACGGCCTCACTGGCGGCGTCCGGATCCTCAGCGTCGGCGACGAACTCCGACGCTGACCGAATCGCTCCATAGAACACCGCGCCGAATGCCTCGTTGAGCTCGCCACCGCCGCCGAGGTCGGCCAGCAGGTCGTCGACGGTGCGTTGCACGATGCCGAACGACGACGCACGCTCGGCCTCGGCCCAGCGCTCGTGACCGAGGGCGACTGGACCCTCTTGCATGCAGATGCGGCGGAACTGCGGCTCGCGGCAGACCTCGAGGAACTTCTCGAGGCCGATCTGGGCGCGTTCCCACGGATCCTTGGAGGCGTTGATCGCCTTCTCGACGTCGTTGGTCGTGGCTTCCTGCACCCGGAAGAACACGCTCTCGAACAACGCGAGCTTGCTCGGGAAGTGGTGATAGAGCGCGCCCTTGGTGACCCGAGCCGCCGCCACGACCTCGTCGAGCGAGGTGCCGGCGTAGCCGTGGTCGGTGAACAGCGTCGTCGCGCTGTCCAGCAGGGCGCGCTTCGTGCTGGAGGAGTAGTCCTGGCGCCGGGTGGTCTTGCGCGCGGTACGCAGGACGTTCTTCGTCACGCGTGCATGGTGTGGCATGCCCACCAGTCTAGGCCGCAAAGGCTCGGGTGGGGCGAATCACATACCGAGGGTTTGCTAATGGCGTCGGTACGTAACATACTGAGAGTACGTACCGAGAGTATGGAACTCTCGAATCGACGGAACAGAAAGGAGCACACCATGACCTGGGATGCTTACAACCGTCGCAAGGAAACACTCCGTGACTTGCTCGCGATCGCCGACCGGCGCCGCGACCTGACGCTCACCGAACTGCTCGACACGGTCGACGAGGGCCGCGAAGCCTTCGCGAACGAGACCGAGCTCCTGTTCGACCTGCAGATGGCCTGGTTCCAGCGCCTGAGTGGGCAGATGGACCGCCTCGTCACCGAGAGCGTCGAAACCCCCGAACTGATGGCCGTCACGGCATGGGTCAACACCGCAGCAGAGATGCCCGGCGCACGGACCCTGCTCGACGCCCACCGCCACGAGGCCGCACTCGCCAAGGCGTTCGCCAAGGAGCAGGCCTACCTGGCTGCCACCGCCGGCGTGCCGGCGAATCACCCGGATCTCACCCTTCACGGCCGCCGCATCATGGACTCCGCTCGCGAGTCCGTGGTCGTCGCCGAACCTGCCGGAACCGAGAGCCTCGAGGAGGGGCCCCGCAACGGGCTCGTCGCGAAGCTGCGCAGCGTCATCGCTGCCTAGGAAGTATCCGGTCGCAGACCACCCCGCCTGGCACCTCCCTCCCTCTGGTGCCGGGCGGGGTTACTTCGTTTCGGGCTTGGAAGCCAGACCCGTGATCTGCTCGCCGACCTCGACATCGATCGCCTCGCGGAACTCCGAACGGAAGATCCCCAGGGTCACCTGGCTCGCGATCGGCAGCAGGCTCTCCACGACGCTGAGCACGCGCGGCCACTCATCCTCCGGGAGCCCGGCATCGATGAAGGGCTGCACCAGCTCCTTGACGACCTCGTGGACGAACGCGTCCGCGATCGTCCGCAGGTGAGTCTTGAGGAGGGGAAACAAGGCGATCACGGTCTCCGGCGCCAGGCCCAGCTTCACGGCCGCGGCCCCCGAACGTACGACCGACGGCTGGATCAGGCGCACCTGGTCGCTGTCGAGCTTCTCGACGAGCCCGAGACCGACGAGTGACTCGATCAGCGTGTCGTCCCGGTGCACTCCGGCCAGCGCTGCGAGGGCGTCGCGCGACATGATCTCCGGCTCCGCGGAGTCGGGCTGATCCAGGATCGTGATGAGGTCGAGCGTGTGGCCGGCGGCGTGCGGCGCGTTGAGGATCGCCTTCTCGATGGCCGCAAGCGTGAACCCACGCTCGATCAGCTGCCGGACCAGCTGGAGCCGCTGCAGGTGATCGCGGTTGTAGTAGCCGGTACGACCCTCGAGTCGCGGGGCGTCGATCAGCCCTCGTCCGGCGTACGCGCGTACGTTGCGAACCGTCATCTGGGCTCGGGCAGCGAGCTCGTCGACGGTGTATTCCTCGCCGTCCGCGGTGTCCTCTGACATGCCCGAATCATAGGTCCCTCCCATTCCGGGCGCGGTGGGGTGGCAGGGGGCATCATGGATGCATGGACACGTTGCGAGGGAGGCTCCTGGTGGCTACGCCGGCCATCGAGTCCGGCCCGTTCATGCGAAGCGTCGTGTTCGTCCTGGACCACGACGCCGACGGGGCCCTCGGGGTGATCCTCAATCGACCACTCGACTCCGAGGTCGACGACGTGCTGCCCGACTGGGCCGGGCTCGTCAATGCTCCGGTGTGCCTGTTCGACGGCGGCCCCGTGGCGATGGACTCGGCGCTCGCGCTCGGCGTCATCGCCGACGTGGCACCGCCGATCGGCTGGCGCCAGATGGCCGGTCGGGTCGGCCTCGTGGATCTCGAGGGCCCGCTGCCCGGCAACGGGGAGTTCGCCGGCATCCGGGTGTTCGCAGGCTATGCCGGATGGGGCGCCGACCAGCTCGAGGCCGAGCTCGAAGAGGGCGCCTGGCTGGTCGTCGAAGCCCTCGACGCCGACCTCATCTCACCGCAGCCCGAGACGCTGTGGCGCGAGGTGTTGCGGCGCCAGGACAACGACGTGAGGTTCTGGACCACATTCCCCGAAGACCCGACCGCCAACTGACGTGAGTGTCGGCGAGACTCGTTAGACTGGCGACGTGGCTTTCTTCGGGCGAGGTACTCAGACGGTTGTCGACGAGCGCACCGACATGCGCACCGAAGACGGTGACCACGAGAAGTTCTCGCACTACGTCCCCAAGGACGAGCTGACCGAGGCCATGATCATGGGCCACCCCGTGGTGGCGCTGTGCGGCAAGGTGTGGGTCCCCAGCCGTGACCCGGAGCGTTTCCCCGTGTGCCCTGAGTGCAAGGACATCTGGGAGAGCCTCAACGACGGCGACGAGGGGAACCCCTCGGGTGACGCGTAGCCAGCACCTCCGGGTCTGGCAGCGTGAGGCATTCGAGCTCTACCAGCGCGCTCAACCGCGCGACTTCCTCACTGTCGCCACGCCGGGAGCCGGTAAGACGACCTTTGCCCTGACGATCGCCGCGGACCTGCTCGCCCGCGGCATCGTCGAGCGCGTCGTCATCGTGACGCCCACGGAGCACCTCAAGACCCAGTGGGCCCTTGCCGCTTCGGGCATCGGCATCACGCTGGACCCGTCGCTCGCCGGCCAGGGGGTGCTGGGCTCGGACTTCCAGGGCTTCGCCGTGACGTATGCGGGGCTTGCCGTCAATCCCAACGCCTACCGCGCCCGCATCGAGCACCGCGCGACGATGGTGATCCTCGACGAGGTGCACCACGCAGCAGACGCGCTGTCGTGGGGAGACGCCGTGCAGGAGGCGTGCGAGCCCGCGATCCGGCGGCTCGCACTGACCGGCACGCCGTTTCGTTCCGACGACAACCCCATCCCGTTCGTCACGTACGCCCCGCAGGACGATGGCACGATGTCGAGCGTCGCCGACTACTCCTACGGCTACGGGCACGCGCTCAAGGATCGCGTCGTCCGGCCCGTGCTGTTCATGGCGTACTCGGGCCAGATGCACTGGCGTACGCGCATGGGCGACGAGGTCGCCGCGCGCCTGGGTGAACCACTCGATCGCGCGGCGACGGCGCAGGCATTGCGGACGGCGCTGGACCCCAACGGGTCGTGGATCCCGGAGGTCCTCACCGCCGCGCACACGCGCTTGATGGAGGTGCGCCGCGACGTGCCCGACGCCGGCGGACTGGTGATCGCGAGCGACCAGGACTCGGCGCGGGCCTACGCCGCGGTGCTCGCCGAGATCACCGGAACCAAGCCGACCGTCGTGCTGTCTGACGAGTCCACCTCGAGTGAGCGCATCGCCGACTTCTCGGCAGGCATGACGCCGTGGATGGTCGCGGTGCGCATGGTCAGCGAGGGCGTGGACATTCCGCGGCTGTCGGTTGGCGTGTACGCGACGACGACCGCCACCCCGCTCTACTTCGCCCAGGCCGTCGGACGCTTCGTCCGCGCTCGACGCAAGGGCGAGACAGCGTCGATCTTCGTGCCGAGCGTGCCGAGGTTGTTGGCACTGGCCTCCGATCTCGAGGCCCAGCGCGACCACGTCATCGGCCGGCCGGTCAAGGACGAGGCCGACCTGTTCGCCGCCGAGGCCGAGCTGATGGCCAAGGCCAACGAGGACCAGGGTGCGTCGGACCAGCTGGGGGAGTACCGCGCCCTCGGCAGCGATGCGTCATTCGACCGGCTCGTCTACGACGGTGGGGAGTTCGGCTACGACGCGTTGTCCGATGACGACGGTGAGCTGGACTTCCTGGGCATACCAGGACTGCTCGACCACGATCAGGTTGCCGAGCTGCTGCGCACCTCACGGGCCAAGCGGGCCAAGCTCAAGGGCAAGGATGCGGCTGCGCCAGAGGCCGACGTCGCGCACGAGAAGCGCAGCGAGCTGCGTCGCGAGCTGCACGCCCTGGTCGGCGCCTGGCACCACCGCACGGGCGCGCCGCACGGCGTGACGCACAGCCGGCTCCGGTCGCAGTGTGGCGGGCCCCCGGCAGCGCAGGCCTCGGCGGCGCAGCTGCAGGAGCGCATCGACGCGATCCGGGCCTGGGCGCTCAAGGCCTCCGGCTAGCTGGGGTTGGCTACGCTCGCGGGCGTGACTTCCACCATGGCACTGCGCACGCGGGTGTTCGCCGCCCTGCTCCGCCTCTCCGACAAGGGCATCGACGAGATCGTCGACCTCCCGTCGCATCGCGCGAAGCGGATCAAGCTGCAGCGCACCTTCGCGGGCCAGCTCGTCTTCGGCCGACCCGACACCGGGGCTGCGGTCGAGGAGATCACGATCGGCAACGGCTCCCGGGCGCTCGTCCATCGTCCGGCGGACACCGTCGAACCGCTGCCGTGCGTGCTCAACTTCCACGGTGGCGGATGGGTGCAGGGCAACCCCGAGCAGTCCGGCTGGCTGGCGAGCCGCATCGCGGTGCGCAACCATGCCGTCGTGATCTCGCCGTCGTACCGGCTGGCGCCTGAGGAGCCGTTTCCGGCCGGCGTCGAGGACTGCTGGGCGGCCTTGACCTGGATCGTCGAGCACGCCGACGAGCTGGGCGTCGATCCGCTTCGCATCGCGGTCATGGGTGACAGCGCTGGAGGCAATCTCGCTGCGGTCACGGCGTTGTTGGCCAGGGATGCCGGCGGCCCCGAGCTCCGCTCACAGGTGCTGATCTATCCCGGCACCGAGATGTACGACCGGTGGCCCTCGGAGGATCGTCACGCCGACGCGCCGGTGCTGACGTCGAGGAACATGCGCGCCTTCGCCCGGCTCTACATGGGCGAGCAGTACGGCGACGAGGACTTCCGCGCCTCGCCGATCAGGGCGGCGTCCCACGCCGGACTGCCCGAGGCGTTCATCCTGACCGCCGAGCTGGATCCGCTGCTCGACAACGGTGCGCGCTACCGGGACGCGCTTCTCGACGATGGCGTGGCGGTGCGCTACACGCAGTACGAAGGCGCGATCCACGGGTTCATGAGTCTGCCTGGCGTCGTACCCGTCGCCACCCGTGCGCTCGACGACGTCGTCGACTTCCTCGCCCGCACGCTCTGAACCATGGTGACAGCGTTGGTGTCACGGTAGTGTCGCGCCATGCGACGTGACCACTGGCAGCGCAAGATCGCCCAGCTCGATCCGGAGACCCAGTACGAGGAGATTGCCCGGCTGGCGTTCTACCACGAGTTCCCGTGGGACTACCAGCAGGCGCTGAGCTTCGCGCTGTTCAGGACGTACGCCGTGCCGTCGATCGGCGGGCTGCTGTTCGACACGGGGGAGTTCACCGAGCGTGCCCAGAAGCGCCATGACGACACCGCCCTGGTGCTCGAATCGGTGCTGGTCGACGGCGCGGAGTCGCCGGGTGGCCGGGCAGCGGTGCGTCGGATGAACCAGATGCACGGCAGCTATGACATCTCGAACGACGACATGCGCTATGTCCTGGCGACCTTCGTCGTCGTCCCGCACCGCTGGCTTCGGGACTACGGCTGGCGCAAGACCACCGAGGCCGAGGTCACAGCGGCGGTGCGCTACTACCAGCGGCTCGGTGCGCTGATGGGCATCAAGGACATTCCCGGCGACCTTGCCGCCTTCGAGGGCCTGATGGACTCGTACGAGGCGCAGCACTTCGCGCCAGACCCCAAGACCCGGGCCGTGGCCGAGGCCACGCTCGAGCTGCTCGTCTCGTTCTATCCGCGCATCCTGGCCACGCCCGTGGACCTGTTCAGTCGAGCGCTGATGGACGACGCCCTGCTCAGCGCGTTCGGGTTCGAGAAGCCGTCGCCGCTCGTCGTGACGCTGTCCCGCGGCGTCCTCAGACTGCGCGCGCGCATCGTGCGGTTCATGCCACCGCGGCGCAGACCCAGGCATGCCAAGGACCTCAAGCGCATCAAGACCTATCCCGGTGGGTTCATGGTCGAGCGGCTCGGCACGTTCCCCGCCACGATGCCCGAGATGGCGGACGAGTCCCGCGCCTGAACTCGTACGATCGCGTGACTTCGTGTCGCGCGTCTCGTTGTGACCTCCAAGTAACTTGGGAGGCTCCATGCGGCCGGTCTCACGCCACCGTCACTTCTTGCCCGTCACGATCGTCGTCACGGCGTTCGCCGTCACGATGGGCACGTTCCCGGCGTACGCGAGCTGGGTGCAGCAGTTCCACGACAAGCCGCCTGCGACCTCGAGCGCTGCACCGGTCGTCGATGAGTCCAAGCCGCACACCCACAACGACGCGGCGACCAAGAACGCGATATCGCGAGCCCCGCAGACGGCCGACACGGCTGACCCGACGACGTTCACCCAGGCCATCGCGCACTCCGGCAGTGTCATCGCCCAGCGCAGCGAGCCTGATCCCAAGCTCGTCCCGACTGCCTCGCCGGCGGCACGTGCGTCGGTGCCGCAGGACCGCTACGCCATGGCCGGCGGCTGCTACGCCATGCAGTCCGCGGCGACCGGCAAGTGGGTCGTGCGTGAGGGTGGTGGCTACGGCGCCACGGCCGGCTCGATCACCGCTGCCCTGCCGTTCCACTTCCAGGCCACCGACCTCGGGACGTACCTGCTCTTCGGACCTGACAAGACCTTCCTCGGCGCGAGCTCGTCGGCACCTCCCAGCCCGCACACCCAGCCCAGCGCGATGGCGGACTGGACCGTCACCAAGAGCGGCTCGACGTTCACGTTCACGCTGCCGGCCAAGAAGATCTCACTCGGCAGCTCGTCAGCGGGCTTGCTGGTCAATGGAACGCCGGCGCCCTTCAACCTCAAGCTGACGACCGGCTGCGCAGCCTGGCCCGAGGTCGATGTCAACGTGAAGGGCCAGCCGTTCGCGGGCGCGACACCCTTCCAGGAGGTCCGCGGCTACCTCGACGCGCACACCCACGGAATGGCCTTCGAGTTCCTGGGTGGCGACGTCCACTGTGGTCGCCCCTGGCACCCGTACGGGGTGGCGTACGCACTCAAGGACTGCCCCGACCATGAGCTCACCGGCGGCAGTGGCGCGGTGCTCGAGAACTTCCTCAAGGGCGGCACGATCGAGCCGCACGACACCGTCGGCTGGCCGACCTTCAAGGACTGGCCGGCTCCGGACTCGCTGACCCACGAAGGTACGTACCACAAGTGGATCGAGCGGTCGTGGCGCGGCGGCCAGCGGATCCTGGTCAACCTGCTGGTCGAGAACAACCAGCTCTGCACGCTCTACCCGCTCAAGCGCAACTCCTGCAACGACATGGACTCGATCCGGCTGCAGGCGGCCGACATGCGCAAGCTCGAGCGCTACATCGACGCGCAGAGCGGCGGTCCGGGCAAGGGCTGGTATCGGATCGTCACGGATCCGTTCCAGGCCCGCCAGGTCATCAACCAGGGCAAGCTCGCCGTCGTGATGGGCATCGAGACCAGCGTGGTGTTCGGCTGCTCGAGCAAGCTCGACATCCCGCAGTGCACGCCCGCGTCGATCGACAAGCAGCTCGACGAGGTCCACGCACTCGGGGTCCGGCAGATGGAGCTCGTCAACAAGTTCGACAACGCGCTGGCGGGTGTCGCCGGCGACACCGGCACAGCGGCGCCGCTGATCAACGCGGCCAACTTCCTCGAGACCGGATCGTTCTGGGACATGCGGAAATGCGCCGCCGGCGGCGACCCGGAGGTGCACGACCAGGACCAGCTCGCGATGCCGTCGGTCGCCCCGCAGCAGGATGCGTTGTTCGGGGCGATCGCGGGGCTCTATCTCCCGATCAAGCTCCCGTTGTACGCCTCGGGGCCGCACTGCAACGCCCGTGGCCTCACGAGCCTCGGCGACCACACGATCGAGGAGATGGCCAAGCGCAAGATGATCTTCGACCCCGACCACATGAGCGTCGCGGCCCGGAAGGCGTCGCTCGACCTGGCCGAGAAGCTGAAGTATCCCGGCGTGGTGTCGAGCCACTCGTGGTCGACGCCCGATGCGTACCCGCGGATCTACGAGCTCGGCGGTGTGGTGGCCCCTTACGCGGGTGACAGCTCGGGCTTCGTCGAGAAGTGGAAGAAGCACCTGACGTGGGCGGACCCGCGCTACTACTTCGGGTTCGGCTTCGGTGCGGACATCAACGGTCTCGGCGCCCAGGGCAGCCCGCGAGGGGCCGATGCCGCCAACAAGGTGACGTACCCGTTCACGGGGCTTGGCGGCGTCACGATCGACAAGCAGGTCAGCGGCCAGCGCACGTACGACATCAACGTCGACGGTGTCTCGCACTACGGCCTCTACCCCGACTGGATCGAGGACCTCCGCAAGCAAGGCGGGCAGGCCATCGCGGACGACATGGCCCGTGGCGCGGAGGCCTACCTCGAGATGTGGGAGCGTGCCGTCGGCGTCACGAACGATGCGTGCCGCGATCCAGGGGTCATCCAGAAGGAGAGCGTCATCAAGGGCATCCCGGCCGGCACCAGCGTGCAGGGCGTGCTGCTCAAGGCCGGTCAGCCGCACACGCGGCTGGCGACGAAGTTCACGTACTGCACGCGGGCCTCATCCGGCTCGACCGTGACCCGCACCGTGACCTTCGGCTCGACCGGCAAGGTGACCAAGATCAGCTAGCGCGGGAAGCATCCGCGGGGGTCGTGCGTTGGCCATGGTGTGAGACTTTCCGTGCTGGACCTCGTGCCCGTGCGCTCCGACCAGTCGACGGGGGACGCCCTGGCGGCGACCGTGTCGCTGGCGCAGGTGGCCGATCGACTGGGCTTCACCCGCTACTGGGTGGCCGAGCACCACAACATGCCGGCCGTGGCGGCGACGTCGCCGCCGGTTCTGATCGCGATGCTCGGTGCGCAGACGACCTCGATCCGGCTCGGCTCCGGCGGCGTGATGCTGCCCAACCACGCGCCGCTCGCCGTCGCCGAGCAGTTTGCCCTGCTCGAGGCGGCGACGCCCGGACGCATCGACCTGGGCATCGGCCGCGCTCCGGGGTCCGACCCCGTCACCTCGATGGCGTTGCGCGGGGCTGCCGGACGCGATGACACGGACATCGAGAACTTCCCGCAGTACCTCGACGACGTCGTCGCGCTGATGGGCGCCGACGGCGTACGCGTGGCGGTGCCTCGGCAGAACTACGTCCTCAAGGCCACGCCGGCAGCAGCGACCGAGCCGCGGATGTGGTTGCTCGGCTCGTCGATGTACTCAGCGCATCTCGCTGCGGCGAAGGGCCTCCCGTACGTCTTCGCGCACCACTTCTCCGGCCAGGGCACCGCCGAGGCACTGCAGGTCTATCGCTCGGAGTTCCAACCGAGCGACCTGGCACCAGAGCCGGTCACGTTCCTGACGGTCAACGCCTCCGTGGCCGAGACCGAGCGGGAGGCCACCGCGCTGATGCTGCCCAACCTGCAGATGATGGCGCGCCTGCGCACGGGTCAGCCGCTCACGGCCCTTGACCTGGTCGAGGACGCCCAGGCGATGGAGCTGCCTCCGCAGGTCGAGGCGATGATCGGATCCGGGCTGGCGCGCGCGGTCGTCGGCACACCTGAGCAGGCTGCCGAGCAGATCCAGGAGCTGGCTTTCACGTTCGGCGTCGACGAGGTCATGGTCAATCCGGTTGCGTCGGCGCGGCGCGGCACGGATCCGCGTACAGCGCCGGGTCGCGAGCAGACGCTGGAGCTGCTGGCCAAGGAGCTGCTCTAAAGCTCGACGTGCATGACGTGCAGGCCGACCCGGCCCTGGGTCGGGTGCTCGAAGGCCCTCGGGACGGTGCCCACGATCGCGAAGCCGTGGCGTTGGTAGAGCTCGACGGCCGAGCTGTTGGAGGCCGCGACGGCATTGAACTGCATGCCGGCGTAGCCCCGACCGCGTGCCCAGTCGAGCGCGTCACGAACCAGCGCGTCGCCGATGCCGCGGCCACGCGCGTCGGCCGCGACCATGAAGCTCGCCGTTGCGACGTGTGACCCGGGCCCCGGGCGGTTGGTGTTCATGTGGGCCGTGGCGAGGATCGTGCCACCGTCATCCGCGACGACGGTGCGACCTGGAGGTGGCTTCACCCAGATGTCGTATGCCTGCTCGGTCGTCATGACCGGGTCGTAGGTGAACGTGTCGGCGGCGCGCACGACCTCGCGAAGGATCGGCCAGACCTGTGACCAGTCGCGGTCGGCGAACTCGCGGATCTGCACGCTCAGAACCAGATGCTGAGGAAGGGCGCGACCGGCGACCGGAACATCACCTCGAGCTGCGCCACGCTGCCACTCATGCGCCCGGAGGCGGCCAGCATCAGCGGCGAGACGCCGCCGAGGTAGATCGCCGCGAGCTCCTCGACCGTCATCGACACGTCTGCCGGCTCATCGGTCGGAGTGACGGTCGCCTGGCCTGTGGTGTCGACCTCGAGTGCCCACGAGCCGTCGCACGCACCGAACGGATCGCTCACGCTGAGCACCAGGCGTCCGGGCGCGGCATAGGACCGCGCCTCGAGTGCAGCCGGGACGTCCAGGATGCGGATCCAGAGATGGTCGAGCTCGGCGACGCTGACCGCGCGGAAGTCCGACACCATCCAGCGCACCGGCTCGTCGACCGGGCGCAGGTGCGCCTTGACCTCGGACACGAGGTCCATCTCGAGCACGAAGCGCCACAGCGCGGCGTACGCGTCGTCGGTCGCGGTGACGAGGTGCAGCAGGTCGAGCCGGTGCTGGGTGAAGTCATCAGGGTTCTCGGTCAGCTTGTATGACGCGAATCCCTGCATCTGCCCGGTCGTGTCGTCGTAGCGGACGAAGCGCTGCTTCTTGGCGTCCTCGTCGCCGATCATCAGGCCGAGCTGGCGGTCCCAGAGGATGCCGTCATATGCGATCTGTCCGGGCGTCTCAAGGCGTACGCGCTCGACCAGCGCGAGTCCGTCCTCGAGCAGCTGTCGCCCGGTGACGAAGTGGACCCGGCCATCGGGTCGCGGCCCGGTCCATGTGGCGCGTCGGGTGTCGATCGTGAGGTCGCGGGCCAGTGCTGCCGGCCCGAATCCGAAGCGCCCGTAGATCGTCGACTCCGACACCGTCAGCGTGGCGATCGGCGCGCCATAGGCCTGTGCGGTGCGCAGCTCGGCCTCGAGCAGGGCGCGAGCCACCCCGCGCCGTCGGTGGGTCGGCGCGACGGTCACGCCGCTGATGGCCCACGAAGGCACCGAGCGTGCGCCGGGGACGGTGAGATCGGCCGGCCACACCTCGGTGGTCGCGACTGGTTCGTCCGGAACCGGGAGCGAGTCGTCCCACACCCCGGTCGTCCGTCGGGCTGCGACGTAGCCGCGGCGCTGCTCGATCGCTTCCTCGGTCTGCATGTCGCTGTGGAATCCGCGCGACTCGGCACGCGACCAGGCAGCGTATGCCTGCTTGTCGGAGTTGTCGAGAAGCTCGAGCCGCAGCCCGTCGGCGGCGAGTCGCTCGCGTGACGTGGGGTCGATCGGCAGGTCGAGGTGGTCGTGGCCCATTGCCTCAGATTAGCCATGTCGTGAGACAAGCCGACGCCGGCTGATCCCATGTTGTTCACGTGGAGGTCAGCCCGTGGTTCGCTCAGCCCGGCATCGTGCGAGGCATGTCAGACATCACGCTTCCGTCGCGCTGGTCCCTGGTGCTGCGGTTCCTCGCCGGGCCGGCGGTCGCCGGCGTCGTCGCGGGTTCGCTCGCAGCCGTGCTCGTGCCGGACCGCCCCTGATCGCCACCGCGGTCGCGGTTTACCAGGAGAACCTGGTGAACCGCCACTTCCCCAGGCAGATGTGCCGGGAGAAGTGGCGGCTTGCCTGGCGAAGTGCTTGTTCCGGCGTCTCAGGCCGTGGTGACTCCCGCAGCCGCCCAGTCGCGATGCACGTCGGGCAGGTTGGCGGGCGAGACCGCGGCAGTCAGCCCTTCGATGACCCGCACCGCGAATCCCTCACGGGCGGCGTCGAGGGCGGTCGCGCGTACGCAGTGGTCCGTGGCGATGCCGCACACGTCGACGGCATCGATGCCGTGATCGCGAAGCCAGTCCGCGAGGCGCACACCGCCCGAGGAGGCGCCCTCGAACCCCGAGTAGGCGGCGGCGTACTCGCCCTTGTAGAAGATCTCGTCGAACAGTGCCGGCTCGAGCGGCGGATGAAACTCCTCACCCGGCGTGCCGACCACGCAGTGCCGCGGCCAGGAGTCGACGAAGTCGGGCTGGTCCGAGAAGTGCGAGCCCGGATCGATGTGGTGGTCTCGGGTCGCGACGACCGTGGCGTACGCCTGGGTGGCCAGCAGGTCGGCCACGTCCGCCGCGACCTGCGCGCCACCGGAGACGGCCAGCGACCCACCCTCGCAGAAGTCGTTCTGCACGTCGACGACGATCAGTGCCTTGCTCATGCCGGGTTCTCCTCATAGACGGTGTCGATCGCGGGTTCGCCCCGCATGAGCTGCATCGCCGTGGATGGCAGCTCGGCAAGCGATGTCCGAAGGCGCTCGCGCGCATCGTCGAGCGTCTCCTTGTGCACCCGGGCGCCGTCGCGCAGGAGCTCGACCAGCAACGTGCGGTCGTCGCCATCGTCGACCGGCTGGAGATCGATGCCGATGACCTCCGCCTGGGCCGTGCCGTCAGCGCCTCGGCGCCGCAGTGCGGACTTGCGGCCGCCCACCGAGATCTTGTCCTTGCTCTTCTTGGCGACCGGCACCATCGAGCCGCCTTCGCCCTCACGTGCCACGAGCTTGTAGACGAACCCGCTCGTGGGGGCGCCGGATCCCGTCACCAGGGCCGTGCCGACGCCATACCCGTCGACGGGGGCGGCGGCGAGTGCCGCGATGGCATGCTCGTCGAGGTCGCTGGTCACGGTGATGCGGGTCGTCGTGGCGCCGAGGTCGTCGAGCTGCTTGCGGACCTCATGGGCGAGCTCGACGAGGTCGCCGGAGTCGAGGCGTACGCCACCCAGCTCGGGACCAGCGACGTCGACGGCCGTCCGGATGGCCTCAGGGACGTCGTACGTGTCGACCAGCAGCGTCGTGCCGGGCCCCAGTGCTCGCACCTGCGCCTCGAAGGCTTCGCGCTCGGTGTCGTGCAGGAGCGTGAACGAGTGCGCGCTGGTGCCGGTGGTCGGGATCCCGTACGTCCGCCCGGCCTCGAGGTTCGACGTGGCGGCAAACCCCGCGATGTACGCCGAACGAGCGGCGGCAACCGCTGAGGCCTCGTGCGTCCGCCGTGAGCCCATCTCGATGCAGGGCCGGTCACCTGCGGCGGCGATCATGCGCGCGGCGGCCGAGGCGATCGCGGAGTCGTGGTTGAGGATCGAGAGGAACAACGTCTCGAGGATCACGCACTCGGCGAACGTGCCCTCGACGACCAGGACGGGCGACTGGGGGAAGTAGAGCTCGCCGTCGGGATAGCCCCAGGCGCTGCCGGTGAACCGGTAGTCGGCGAGCCACGCGATCGTGTCGGCATCGACGACGTTCGCCTCTCGCAGCCAGTCGAGCTCGGCCTGGTCGAAGCGGAAGTCGTCAAGCGCGTCGAGGAGCCGCCCGACGCCGGCGACCACGCCGTAGCGGCGGCCCTCAGGCAACCGGCGTGCGAACAGCTCGAACACGGATCGGCGGTGCGCCGTGCCGTCCCGCAGCGTCGCCTGCAGCATCGTCAGCTCGTAGCGGTCGGTCAGCAGCGCCGTGCTGGCAAAGGCGTTCACGATTCCAGCGTACGGCTCGGTTTCGCCTCGTCAGGCGGCTGAGACACAATGGCCGTATGACCACACCGTCGCCCGTTGAGATCGCGGAGCCCGACGTTGATGAGATCGTCGAGCTCGAGGATCCGTGGGTCACCATCGTCTGGAACGATCCGGTCAATCTGATGTCCTACGTCGCGTATGTGTTCCGCAACTACTTCGGCTACACCGAGGAGAAGGCGCACGAGCTCATGCTCGCGGTGCACCACGACGGCAAGGCCGTCGTGTCGAGCGGCAGCCGCGAGCAGATGGAGCGCCACGTCCAGGCCATGCACGAGTACGGCCTGTGGGCAACGCTGGAGCGGCAGGACGCATGACTGACAGTCGAAGAGCCGAGCGAAGCGAGGCTGGGCGCCCGGGCGGAGCCCGGCAGCGACGAAGTCGCTGGTCTGGCGAGCGCAGCGAGTCAGGCGCCGCATGAAGCCTTTCAAGAAGCGCCGCCGCGGCGGCATCTCCGCGACGTTCGAGGCGGGGGAGGCGCACCTGCTGGCGAGCCTGTCAGGTCAGGTCGTCGAGCTGCTGCGTGACCGCAACGGCGCGGACGAGTCGACCGCCGACCCGCTCGCGGCCCAGCTGGGCATGGGTGGGCCCTCGATGCCGCCGGAGGATCCGGTTCTCCAGCGACTGCTGCCCGACGCCTACCGTGACGACGCGGAGGGTGCGGGGGAGTTCCGCCGCTTCACCGAGCGTTCTCTGACATCGGCCAAGGTGGCAAATGCCGAGGCGCTGATCGGTTCACTCGTCGACGGCGGCCTCACCTTCGGCACACCGCCTGACGACGTCGAGGAACCGATCGAGATCGAGCTCGACGACGCCCAGGTGCAGGCGTGGCTCCGGGCCCTGACCGACGTACGCCTGTCACTCGCCGTGCGCCTGGGCATCGAGGAGGAGGACGACATCCTGCTGGTCGCTCAGTCCGAGGACGAGGCGATCGCCGCGATGTCTGAGATCTACGACTGGCTCGGCTACGTGCAGGAGACCCTCATCGCCGCGCTCGACTGAGCCCCCTCACGCAGTCTGCTCCAGCTCGTCCAGCTCGCCGGCGATGACGAACGCCACGACCTGCCGCACGACGGCATCGTCGCGCAGGATCCGTCGGTGCCCCAGACCCTCGGTGGTCGTCATCCGCGCACCGTCCCAGCTCTCGACGAGCTGCACCGCGGAGGCATGTCTCGCCGAGCGGTCGTTCCGGTCGTGGATCACCAGCAGCTCCGGACGATCGATCTCGCTCGCGAGGCGCACGAAGTCGACGTCCTCGACGGCCAGGCCGACGCGGTCGTACGCCAGACGCTTGAGCTGCTCCCGAATGCGGGGACCGAAGCCCAGCCCGGCCTCGAGCACGGGGAGGTGATCACCGATGCGGACCATCGGTGCGACCAGGGCGAGCCGATCAGTGCCGAGCCACCCGTAGCGGAGGGTCAGCCCGGTCGCGAGACCACCCATCGAGTGGGCGACGACGGCGTGTGCCGGGCCGTGGACCGCGGCAACGGCATCGAGCGCGTGCCCCATCTCGACCGCGTGACTCTGCCCGGCGACCGCGCCGGCGTCTGACGTGCCGTGGCTCGGCGCGTCGTGCGTGATCACGGTGAATCCCGCCGCGACGAGGGGCGGCACCAGCTTGGCAAGTTGGGTCTCGTTGCCGCCCCAGCCGTGCACCAGGTAGACCACCGGCCCGGAGCCCCAGCGATGTCCGCGGATGGTGCGGCCCTGGGACTCGACCTCGAACGGGGTGCTGCCGTGCGGGAGGTCGCCGATCGGGGAGGTCGGCAGCCTGAACCACCAGCGATCTGCCCAACGGGCGCCGATCGAAGGCGCAGTGTGCTCCAAGGTGCGAAAAGCCACGCGCATGAGGCGCTGAGAAGGCCGAACGATCGTGCTTTTCTGAGATGCTGGCTGTGCCATGACGGACTCCTTGATGGGTTCAGGCCGGCTGGCCGGCGTGAGTGACGAGCGAGTCGAACGCGCGATGTACGCGGTCGAGGGCATGGGGATCGCGCAGCAGCCGTGAGGCGTGCTGGTGCGCGAGCGTGAGGGCGTGAACCTCATACGCGAACTGCTCGGTGTCCAGGTCGGCGCGGAACTCGCCTTCGCTGACCGCGGTGCCGGCGACGGTGGCGATCATCTCGAGCCAGTCGCGTTCGTCGCGCACCAAGGCGTCACGCACGGGTCCGGGCTGGTCATCGAGCTCCGAGCACGCCGCGACGAACAGGCAACCGCCGTCTGCGGAGGACTCGGACCAGGTGACCCACGAGTCGAACAGGATCCGGAGCCGGGCCACTCCGCGCGGGGACTGCAGTGCGGGGCGTACGACCTGGTCGACGAATCGCTCACGGGTGTGTCGCAGGATCTCGATCTGCAACGCCTCCTTGGAGGCGAAGTGCGCGTAAAGCCCACTCTTGGACATCCCCGTGTGCGCGGCGAGCTGCCCGATCGTCATGCCCGTGAGCCCGACCTTGGCGGCGACTGCGGTCGCCTCGGTCAGGATCGCGTGTCGCGTCTCGTCGCCCTTGGACATGCTCCAGTTATAGCACGGTCGTACTTTTCGTGTCGACTGCCGGCGTCTCAGCGGATGACCTTCGCTGAGACGCTGCGGCGCGGGCCGATAAACTCTGCAGGTGCTGACCATCGACCGAGCCACGCATGACGCGATCATCGCGCATGCGCGACGCGACCACCCGGACGAGGCCTGCGGCGTCGTCGCCGGGCCGATCGGCTCCGACGTGCCCGCACGCCTCATCCCGATGCTCAACGCCGCGATGTCCCCGACGTTCTACGAGTTCGACTCCGGCGACCTGCTCAAGCTCTACCGCGAGATGGACGACCGCGACGAGGAGCCCGTCGTCATCTATCACTCGCACACGTCGACCGAGGCCTATCCCTCGCGCACCGACATCAACCTCGCCGGAGAGCCCGGCGCCCACTACGTCCTCGTCTCCACCCGCGACGGTGCGGATCAGGGCGGGCCGGTGGAGTTCCGGTCCTACCGAATCATCGACGGCGAGGTCACCGAGGAAGAAGTTCGGGTCGTCGACGGTTATGCAGACGACCGAACAACAGATGCAGCAGCAACCCAACAGAAGGCAGAACACTGATGGCCATCGAGGTCCGCATCCCCACGATCCTGCGCACCTACACCGGCGGCGAGCGTGCCGTCGAGGGCAGCGGAGCGACCGTCACCGAGCTGATCGACAAGCTCGAGGTCGAGCACCCCGGCATCAAGGAGCGCCTGCTCGAGAACGGCGAGGCTCGCCGCTTCGTCAACATCTACGTCAACGACGAGGACATCCGGTTCACGGGTGGTCTCGACACCGCGGTCGCCGACGGCGACACCGTGGTGATCCTGCCGGCCGTGGCCGGCGGCGCTGTCTCCGGGTTCTAGGACATCCAGAGTGCGCTTCAACTCCCTGATCGACTCGGTCGGCGGTACGCCCCTCGTGGGGCTTCCCAACCTCTCGCCGACCCCGGACGTACGCCTCTGGGCCAAGCTCGAGGACCAGAACCCCACAGGATCGATCAAGGACCGCGCGGCGCTGAGCATGATCCTGCGCGCCGAGAAGGACGGGCGGCTCACGCCCGGCGCCACGATCCTCGAGCCGACCAGCGGAAACACCGGCATCTCTTTGGCGATGGTGGCCAGCCAGCGCGGCTACAAGCTGATCTGCGTCATGCCGGAGAACACCTCGATCGAGCGCACGCAGCTGCTGACGATGTGGGGCGCCGAGATCATCCCGTCGCCGGGTGCCGGCGGCTCCAACGAGGCCGTGCGCGTTGCCAAAGGCCTCGCGGCCGAGCACCCCGACTGGGTCATGCTCTACCAGTACGGCAACCCGGCCAACGCCGATGCCCACTACGAGGGGACGGCGCCGGAGATCCTCGCCGACCTGCCCGAGGTGACTCACTTCGTCGGTGGCCTCGGCACGACGGGCACCCTGATGGGCGTCGGCCGGTTCTTCCGCGAGCACAAGCCAGAGGTACGCATCGTGGCCGCCGAGCCGCGCTACGGCGAGCTCGTCTACGGCCTGCGCAACCTCGACGAGGGCTTCGTCCCTGAGCTCTACGACGCCGCGATGATCGACTCGCGCTTCAGCGTCGGTCCCCGCGATGCCGTACGCCGGGTGCGTGAGCTCATCGCGACCGAGGGCATCTTCGCCGGCATCTCGACCGGCGCGATCCTGCACGCCGCGCTGGCCCAGGCCACCAAGTGCGTCAAGGCCGGCGAGACCGCCGACATCGCGTTCGTCGTCGCCGACGGCGGCTGGAAGTACCTCTCGACGGGAGCCTACGAAGGCACCCTCGACGAGGCCGAGGACAAGCTCGACGGCCAGCTCTGGGCCTGATCCTGCGGACCGCCGTCAGCCTCCGAGCTGAGGCACGCCAGACCCATCGGGAGGGTCGAGCGGCGTCCTGAGGGTGTTCGTGAGGGCGATCAGTGTCACGGCGCTGACCACGACTGCCGCTCCGAACCACTGTCGACCGGAGAGTTGTTCGCCGATCAACAGTGCTCCTGCCACACCGAAAACCGGAGTGAGGGGAATGAACGAACCGGCGACTGATGCAGACATCTTGGTGAGCCCGCTGAGGTACAGCCAGAATGCGACCCCGTAGTAGAGCAGGCCGGAGAGGGCTGCCCACATCCAGGTCGTGACGCCCACCGAGGCGAACGAGTCGTCCTGTGGCCGTGCGAGCTCGGCGACTGCGAGCAGGAGCAGCGCGAAGACCAGCGCGGTGGCCTGCTGAACCGCAGCCGCAACGAGTGACGTGTCGTCGGCCAGGAGCCGACGAGCTGCCACGGTGTAGATCGCGCATGCTCCCACGGCCGCGGAGGTCAGGAGTACTCCGGAGACTGCTCCGCCGGCTCCCGCTTCGTACACGACCAGAAACACCCCGAGCACGGCCATCGCGAGTGCGGCTTGCATCCCGGGAGAGACATGCTCACGGAGGACGATCGCGGCGAGGAGCACGATCAGGACGGGTTCGGTCGCCCAGATCAGGACCGACATGCTGGCGCTGATGGTCGTGAGACCCAGCAGCCCGAGCGCGTACGCGAGCCCTGGGTTGAGCACGCCGAGCGCGGCAAGGCGACGCAGTTCTGGAGTCCACGTGACGTGGAGCCGCCGGATGCGAATCAGCAGGAACAGAAACATCGTGCTCGTGAGCAGCTGTGCGGCGAGGAGCAGGAACGGCTCGACGGTGTCCAGCGCGTGCTTGCTGATGACGGTCCCGAATCCCCAACAGGCGGTGGCACCCACGAGCATGAGGGCAGGACGAACACTGAGACGTGCGGACAAAGCTGTGCTCTTTTCATCGAGATCGGAATTCGGGCGGACAGCGCTCTGGGAGCGTCAGCTCGAAACCGGCTCTTCGCCGTCACAGCAGGCGTACGAAGGAACGCGAGCTCGCTGCGTCGCGTACCTCCTGATCCGCATGTTCTGACGGTAGTCCGGCAAGGGAAGCCCGTCGAGAGCGAACCCGGGCGAGATCGTCTCGCGCAGCCCCGTATCGCAACTGCGTACCGTCGGTTAGCCTCGTCCCGTGAGCCAGATCGTGGTGTTCTCCGGAACTGCTCATCGACCCCTCGCCGAGAAGATCTGTTCCGAGCTCGGTCAACCTCTGTCGGCGTCCGACACGGTCCGCTTCAGCAACGACTGCCTCCAGGTGCAGCTGCTCGCGAACTGCCGCAAGAAGGATGTCTTCATCATCCAGCCGCTGGTCCCGCCGACGCAGGATCACCTGATGGAGCTGCTCCTGATGATCGATGCGGCCAGGGGCGCCAGCGCGGACTCGGTCACCGCGGTCATCCCGCACTACGCGTATGCCCGCTCGGACAAGAAGGACGCCTCACGCATCTCGATCGGCGGCCGCCTCGTCGCCGACATGCTGATGACCGCCGGCGCCGACCGGGTCGTCACGATGACGTTGCATGCGCCCCAGGTGCACGGATTCTTCAGCGTCCCGGTCGACCACCTCACCGCGATCGGCGAGCTCGCCGACTACTACCGCAACCGTGACCTCACCAACACCGTCGTGGTGTCGCCCGACCTCGGCAACGCGAAGACCGCGTCGCTGTTCGCCCGGCTGTTGGGCGTACCCGTGGCGGCCGGCAGCAAGCAGCGGCAGGCCGATGACAAGGTCGTGATCGATGCCATCGTCGGCGACGTGGCCGGCAAGACGGCGATCGTGCTCGACGACGAGATCGCGACGGGCGGGTCGATCGTCGAGCTGATGCAGAAGCTCGAGGAGGAGGGCTGCACCGAGGCATCGGTCGCCTGCACGCACGGGCTCTTCACCGGCAAGGCCGTCGAGCGGCTCCGCAACCATCCCTCGATCACCGAGGTCGTCACGACCGACACCGTGCCGCCGCCGGCCGACTGGCCCGAGCTGCAGGTGCGGTCGGTGGCCAACCTGTTCGCCGAGGCGATCGCCCGCATCCACGCCGGTGAGTCGGTCTCGTCGTTGTTCGACGGCGTCGACCCGGCGCACGCCCCGCCGCAGCCCAAGCTGCCGCTCTAGCCACGCCGTGCGTGGGGTCGCACCCAGTGGAGCGGCTGAGCGGGGGAGCCGAGGATCACGTGTGATCTGCGGCCTGTTCACTTTGCCGTAACACTGGACCCCCGTAACCTTGGCGGTTGTGAGCAACGCACCGATCGGCATCTTCGACTCCGGCTTCGGCGGCCTGACCGTCGCCCGCGCCGTTCTCGACCAGCTGCCACACGAGCCGGTGCTCTATCTCGGCGACACGGCACGCCAGCCCTACGGCCCCAAGCCCATCAGCGAGGTCCGTGAGTACGCGCTCGAGTGCCTCGATCACCTCGTCACCCAGGGCGTCAAGGTCCTCGTCATCGCCTGCAACTCGGCGAGCGCCGCCGTGCTGCGCGATGCCCGCGAACGCTACGACGTACCCGTCGTCGAGGTCATCGTGCCGGCCACCCGTCGTGCCGTCAGCGCCACCCGCAACGGCTCGATCGGCGTGATCTGCACCGAGGCGACCGCCACCTCCCGGGCGTACGACGACGCGTTCGCCGCCAATCCGGGCGTCACGTTGCACACCCAGGCGTGTCCCGCGTTCGTCGACCTCGTCGAGGCCGGCATCACGAGCGGCCCCGAGCTGCTCGCGGCCGCCGAGGGCTACCTGCGGCCCCTGGTCGAGCTCGAGATCGACACGCTCGTGCTCGGCTGCACGCACTACCCGCTGCTCACCGGTGCCCTGTCCTACGTGATGGGCGACGGCGTCACGCTGGTCTCGAGCGCTGAGGAGACGGCCAAGGACGTCTACGCGTTGCTGGTGCGTGAGGGGCTCGAGCGCGATCTCGAGCTGCCGGAGCCGGAGCACGGGTTCCTGACGACCGGCCGGCCCGACGAGTTCGCGACGCTCGCCCGTCGGTTCCTCGGCCCCGAGGTCGAGTCGGCCCGCCAGTTCTCGTGGGTCGGCGCGGTATGAGGCTCACCGTGATCGGCTGCGCCGGATCGTTCCCGGGACCGGACTCGCCGGCCAGCTGCTACCTCGTCGAGGCGCCGTTCGAGGGCCGCACCTACCGGCTGCTCATCGACCTCGGCTCCGGCGCTCTCGGCAACCTGCAGCGGGTGTGCGACCTCCGCGACATCGACGCCATCGCGCTGTCGCACCTGCATGCCGACCACTGCTTCGACCTGTCCGGCTTCTATGTCGTCAGCAAGTACCACCCCGGCGGCGCGCTCGACCGCATCCCGGTGCTGGCGCCGGCCGGCGCGGGCGACTTCCTCGCCACGGCCTACGGCATCAGCGAGCCCGTCGGCATGACCGAGCAGTTCGACTTCCGTGACTGGCGGGACGGCGGGACCGTCGAGCTCGGGCCGTTCACGGTCACCTCGGTCCGGGTCGACCACCCGATTCCGGCGTACGCCATTCGGGTCGCCACCGACGCCCACTCGCTGGTCTATTCCGGTGACACCGGCCCGACGGAGGCGCTCGTCGAGCTCGCCGCCGATGCCGACCTCTTCCTGTGTGAGGCGTCCTTCGTCGAGTCCGCGGTGAACCCACCCAACCTGCACCTCACGGGTGCCGAGGCGGGCGCGTACGCCAAGCGCGCCCACGTCGGTCGGCTGCTCGTCACGCACATCCCCGCGTGGACCGACCGGGCCGAGGTCGAGTCGGACGTCAAGTCGACGTGGGACGGCCCCTACGAGCTGGTGACCGCCGGCTCGACCTGTCAGCTCGGCTAGATAGGCTCGCGGCATGACCCGCGAAGATGGCCGCAGTGCCGATCAGCTCCGTCCCGTGACCATCACCCGCAACTGGCTCGACCACGCGCAAGGCTCCTGCCTCATCGAGTTCGGCAAGACCAAGGTGCTGTGCGCAGCGAGCGCCAGCGAGGGAGTGCCGCGCTGGCGCAAGGGCTCGGGCCTCGGCTGGGTCACGGCTGAGTACGCGATGCTGCCGCAGGCGACGCACGACCGCTCGCCGCGCGAGTCGGTCAAGGGCCGCGTCGGCGGGCGTACGCACGAGATCTCCCGCCTCGTCGGCCGCTCGCTCCGCGCCGCGATCGACTACAAGGCGCTCGGCGAGAACACCATCACGATCGACTGCGACGTGCTGCAGGCCGACGGCGGCACGCGCACCGCGGCGATCACCGGGGCCTACGTCGCTCTGGCTGACGCCGTCGAGCACCTCCGCTCCAAGGGCGCACTGATCGGTGAGCCGCTCGTCGAGTCGATCGCAGCGATCAGTGTCGGCATCATCGACGGAGTCCCGATGCTCGACCTGCCCTACGTCGAGGACGTCCGCGCCGAGACCGACATGAACGTCGTGATGACCGGAGGCGGCAAGTTCATCGAGGTGCAGGGCACGGCCGAGGGCGCACCGTTCGACAAGCCCGAGCTCGACGCGCTGCTCGAGCTCGCCGCCAAGGGCTGCGCCGACCTCACCAAGCTCCAGAACGACGCCCTCACGCGATGACAACGGTCGTTCTGGCGTCCAACAACGCCAAGAAGCTCGCCGAGCTTCGCCGCATCCTCGAGCCGCTGGTGCCTGGCATCGAGGTCCTGGGGCTGGCGGACGTGACGCCGTACGACGAGCCGGCCGAGACCGAGCCGACGTTCGAGGGCAATGCGCTGATCAAGGCGCGTGCTTGCCTTGCCGCCACAGGCTTGCCGTCGCTGGCGGACGACTCGGGTCTGTGCGTCGACGCGCTCAACGGCATGCCGGGTGTCCTCTCGGCCCGGTGGTCGGGCGTGGCCAAGGATGCCGGCGGAGATGCCGCCAACAATGCGCTGCTGCTGAGCCAGCTGTCGGACGTACCCGATGAACGCCGCACGGCGCAGTTCCGCTGTGCCGTCGCGCTGTGCACGCCGGACGGCGCCGAGGCGATCGAGCTGGGTGAGATGCCGGGCCGCATCCTGCGAGCCGAGCACGGCGGCGGAGGGTTCGGCTACGACCCGCTGTTCGCCGCCGACGGCTATGACGTCTCGACTGCCGAGCTGCCAGCCGCAGAGAAGGATCGCATCAGCCACCGTGGCAAGGCGCTCGCTGCGATCGCGCCCACCGTGGTCGAGGCTCTGACCTAAGCCGTCTTGTCGAGGGCGGCGATGACTCGCCGCGCGATCGCCAGGCTGCCCTGGCGGTTGGGGTGCACGCCATCGAGGACGCGATCGGCGGTCAGGGCGCCTTGCGTGCTGATGAACTCCACGCCGTGCTGCTGGGCCTGCGCCCGGATGATCGCGGTGACGCGCTGCTGGTTGACGGGGTCGAGGGGGCCCCACGGCGGACCGAGCACGACGATGCGCGTCGACTTCGGCAGGAACGTCTGCAACGTGTCGAGATAGCGGTCCACGGCATGCGTGATCACGTCGTCCGGAGCCGGGACGAACTGGCCGTCCTCGCACGTCGCCCAGTCGTTGCGGCCACCCTCGACGATCAGCAATGACGGCGCGGGCCCGGTGTAGGCATCGGGTCGGTCGATGAACGTGTTGCCGGAGCAGGCGTGACCCGGACGCAGGTAGCCCGAGCCCGACTGCGCATAGCGGGTGACGGTCGCGTCGAAGTGATGGCCGGCCATGCTCCACCAGCCCTGGAAGTCATCGCCCGGCTCGTCGTTGTAGCGCGCCGTGATGGAGTCGCCCACCACGACGATCCCGCGCGGGGCGAGGGGGGATGAGGTGGACACGCGCTCATCGCCGGATGCGCCTTGCCAGGCGATGAAGGGTGCGATCAACAGCGCTGTGACGATGGCGAGAACCACGGACCGTCGCGAGGTCACCCTGGGAGTCGTCATGCATGCGCTTTCTCTGCTGTTGAGAGCGCAACTCTAGGTGGAACTTGCTGTCTGACTCGGCCAAATGGCCGAAGTCAATCCAAAAGTCACCAAACCTCATCCGAACGGTTCATGAAAACCTGACGCAAAGGGCTACTCGGGCACGGTGAATGCCTGCTGGCGCCACGCCTCGAAGACCGCGACCGACGCGGTGTTGGCGAGGTTCATCGAGCGTCGGCCCGGCAGCATCGGCAGGCGTACGCGGGCCGTCACGCGCGGATCGTCGAGCACGTCGGCGGGCAGCCCGGTGGGCTCTGGGCCGAACAGGAGCACATCGCCCGGCTCATAGGCGATGTCGGTGTAGAGCTCGTCGCCTCCGGCCGTGAACGCGTACACGCGCGCTGGGCCGATGACCGCGAGCGCGGTGTCCAGGTCGGGGTGGACCGAGACCACGGCAAGATCGTGATAGTCGAGGCCCGCGCGCTTGAGCTTGGACTCCTCGAGGTCGAACCCCAGGGGTTCGACGAGGTGGAGCTCGGCGCCCGTCACGGCGGCGAGTCGTATCGCCGCACCGGTGTTGCCGGCGATGCGCGGCTCGTAGAACAGGATCCGGAACATGTCAGCGACGCCCCCTTGGGCTCCAGTCGAGCACGAGGTGGACGACGAGGCCGGCGACGATCGCCCAGGCCGCGGACCCGATGCCGTACGCGCTGATGCCCGAGGCGGCGACGAGGAAGGTCACGAGCGCGGCCTCGCGGCCCTTGCGTTGCGACATCGAGCCTTCGAGCGAGTCCGCGAGGGTGCCGAGCAATGCCAGCCCGGCGACCGTCGCGATGACGCCGGCGGGGGCGACCGCGACGAGCGCCGCGAGTGCGGCCGAGGCCACGGCCAGCACGACGTACGTGGCTCCGGCCGATTGCGACGCGATCCACCGCCGGCTCTTGTCGGGTCCGGCGTCCGGGCCGGCCGCGAGGGCGGCGCTGATCGCGGCGAGGTTGACCGAGTGCCCACCCGCGGCAGCGCCGGCGACCGTGGCGACGCCCGTCGTGACAATCGTGTCGCGCCACGGCACGTCGTAGCCGAGCGACTTCATGATCGCGACGCCTGGCACGTTCTGAGACGCCATCGTGACGATGTAGAGCGGCAGTGCGATGCCGACGACCGCCTCCCAGGTCAGCGTCGGCCAGGTCAGTGCGAGCTCGGGCAGCAGGGAGGACGCCGCGATGCCCTCGCCGCGGCGGATCATGTCGATGCCGATCACGACGCCGGCGGCCACGAACGCCGCCGGCACGGCCCAGCGTGGGGCGAGGCGGACGCCGACCAGCCAGACCAGCACGATCACCACGATCGCGCCAGGGTTGTCGACGAGACTCTTCACCGGTGCGAGGCACAGCTCCAGGACGACGCCGGCGAGCATCGCCTGGGCGATGGGGGAGGGGATCCGCGCGATCAGTCGCCCCAGCGCCGGCCAGAAGCCTGTCAGGACGTACGCGGCGCCGGTCAACATGAAGGCGCCGACCGCGGCCGGCCAGCCACCGTCGACAACGCTCATGCCGGCGAGCAGTGCGGCGCCGGGAGTCGACCAGGCCAGGACGATCGGGATTCGGTGGCGACGGCTCAGCCAGATGACGCCGACGGCCTGGGTCAGGCACAGCGCCAGCAGCCCCGACGCGGCCTCGTGCCGGTCGGCGCCGACCGCGGCCAGCCCGGTCAGGACCACGGCGAACGAGCTGGTGTAGCCGACGACCATGGCGATGATCCCGGCGCTGACCGGCTGCTGCAGCTCCGAGCGGCTCATCCGCGACCCGAGACGATGCAGTGCCGGTCCATGGTGAATCACCCTAGACTCACCCGCTATGGCCTCCCCGCAGCGCGTCCATGTGACGCACACCTACACGTCCGATCCCGCCACGGTCTTCGAGAAGCTGTCGGAGCATGAGAACCTCGGCCCCGTCTTCGGCGCCAGGGTCACCCGGATCTGCGACGGCGACACGTCGCGCAACGGACCCGGCTCGACGCGTGCCCTCAAGATCGGGCCGCTGCCGGCGTTCCAGGAGACCGTCACCAAGGCCGAGCCGAACCAGGTGATCGAGTACAAGATCAGCAAGGGCGGCCCGCTCCGCAATCACTGGGGAGTGCAGCGGCTGACGCCGACCGCGGACGGCGGCACCGAGCTCGACTACACGATCGGGTTCGACCTGGCGATTCCCGGCATGGCAGCGCTGGTGGGCAAGGCGATCTCGTCGTCGCTCACGAAGGGACTTCGTAAGCTCACTCCCTGACGCCGTCAGATTGTGTAACAATATGGCGTGAATCCTCGTCTGCTCGTCATCGCGGCCGCCGTGTGCTTCGCCACCACCGGCACGGCCCAGGCATACGGTCCGAACGCTGCTTCGGCCACGGCAGTCGGGCTGATGCGCATTGTCGCGGGCGGTGCCCTGCTCGCGCTGATCGCCTGGTGGGTGGCCGCACGCTCAGACGTACGAGCTTCGTCGACGCGCCTGCCTCACGGCATCGTGCTGCTGGGTGGAGCGGCGGTGCTGGCCTATCAACCGACGTTCTTCGCGGGGGTCCGGCTCAACGGTGTGGCGGTCGGTACAGTCGTCGCGCTCGGTGCCGCACCGGCGCTGACGGGCCTGCTCGAGTGGCTGGTCACCCGGCGGCGTCCGTCGCAGCGGTGGTTCATCGCCACCGGCTGCGCCGTGGTCGGGGTGGCACTGCTTGGCGGGATGGTCGACCGGGCCGACGCTGGCATCAGCCTCGGCGGCATCGCCGGGTCACTCGGCGCCGCGTTGTCATACGCGGTCTACGCGCTCGCCACCAAGCGACTCCTCGACGACGGCGCGAGCGCCACCACGGCGATCGGCAGTGTCTTCGGCACGGCGGCGCTGTTGGGCGTCCCGCTGCTGCTGGTCGTCGACCTGTCCTGGCTCGGCTCAGCCTCAGGGCTGGCGATGGTCACGTGGCTGGCCGCCGTCACGGTCGCGCTCGCGTACGTGCTCTTCGCCGTCGGCCTCAAGAGTCTCCGGGCGTCGACCGTGTCGACCCTGACGTTGGTCGAGCCGATGACGGCGTGCCTTCTCGGTCTCCTGCTCCTCGGCGAGCGACTGTCGACGCCGGGGTGGGTCGGGCTCGTCGTGCTGCTGGCCGGCGTCACCCTGCTGGCGGTTCCCGGTCGTCGCGCCGTGCCGGTCGCAGCATGACGGGGCGAGTGACGGGCGCCGACCGGCTCGCTGACGAGCTCCGGCTACGTGTGCTGTCCGGTGAGCTCGCGCCCGGCTCGCCGCTTCGTGAGGAGGCACTGGCCGAGGAGTACGACATGTCGAGGCACACGGTGCGACGCGCCCTCGAGCGGCTCGTGGCCCAGCGTCTGCTGGTGTCAGAGGCGTTCCGCGGCGTTCGCGTCACGTCCTTCAAGGACGCCGACGTCATCGCCCTGCAACAGCTGCGAACGGCGCTGGAGTCCGAAGCGATCCGGCTGATCCGGGCCGAGCACGGCGGGTCCTGGCCTGAGGAGCTGCTCACGCCGCTGGTGGCCGCCGCCGAAAGACTGCGAACGGATCCGTCGCCCGAGCAGGCCCACTCGGAGTTTCATCGTGCCCTCGTGGCGTCGGCCGCAAGCCCGCGGATCACCGAGGCCTACGAGCGGCTCGACACCGAGATGCTGCTGTTCCTACGACAGCTGCGCTCGCAGTACGACGGTGCGCTGCTGTGCGCGGAGCACCACGCCTACCTCACGGACGTTCAACGCACGGGCGAAGCGGCGGTGCGACAGCACCTCGCGCACGCGACGACCATGCTTCTGGAGTCGCGGAGCGGCTGAGCAGCCGGACGAGGTTTCAGGCGCTGGCGTGGGTGTTGCTGGAGGCCGTTGCCTCCGTGGCGTCGTGCCACTGGTCCTTGTCGTCGAAGTAGCCGTCGCGGCGATGACGGGGCTGCGGAGTTGACTGCCGTGCGGTGGTGTTGTGCTTGCGGCTGAACGGTGTGACGACGTTCGGCATCGGACTGCCTCCCTCTGGTGGCCCCCATGTCGGGAACCGGAAGTTCAGGATTACCCCGCGATGACGGCCGCAAACCACCTGTGAAGCGTCGTGACGACGAACGATGTGTGAAGTGCCGGCGACAGGACTTGAACCTGCACGCCCGAAGGCACAGGATCCTAAATCCTGCGTGTCTACCAGTTCCACCACGCCGGCGAGCGATTCGATTATGCCCCGAGGCCGAGGTCCCTGCGGAGCTTCGCCACGTGACCGGTGGCCTTGACGTTGTACTGCGCCAGGGCGATCTTGCCGTCCTCGACGACGAACGTCGACCGGATGACTCCTTCGACGACCTTGCCGTAGAGCTTCTTCTCGCCGAATGCGCCCCACTCCTGCAGGACTTGCTTGCCCGGATCCGACAACAGCGTGATGGTCAGACCGTCGCGCTCACGGAACTTCGCGAGCTTCTCGGGCTTGTCCGGCGAGATGCCCAGAACCGTGTAGCCCTCGGCCTGCAGCCGGTCGATCGAGTCGCTGAAGTCACAGGCCTGCTTGGAGCAACCGGGCGTCATGGCCGCCGGGTAGAAGTAGACGATGACCTTCTGGTCCGCGAGGTCCGAGAGGGTGACGTCATCGCCGACATCATTCGTCAGCGTGAAGTCGGGTGCCTTGTCTCCGGGCTGCAGGCGGGTCGTCATGGGCACTATCCTGACGTACGTGTGCAGGTGAGTGGCCTGCACCCTCCGCAGACCCAGGTGAGCGAGGCACGACGTGGCGAAGGCCAAACCCGACGAGATGGTCCATGAGATCGACGAGATCCGTGAGCGCCTGGCGGACACCGTTGATGCGCTGATCGACCGCACCAACCCCCGCAACATCGCTCGCCGCAGCCTCTACAACCTCCGATCCAGGTTCGTCGACGAGACGGGGTCACCCAAGCTCGGCACGATCGTTCCGCTGGTCGGTGGCACGGTGGCGGTCGTGGCAGGGATCATCGTCATCCGCCGGCTCGTGCGCTGATCATGGAGGCGTACGTTCATGTGTCGTCCTGACTCATGAGCCCGGCGCGCGACATCCCCCTGCGGCGCCTCCGGGTGCTCAGGCCGGCCGACACGCTGAGGGACCGGCTCTACATCCTGCGCCGCCGTTGGCGCACCCTGCTGCGGCTGAGCCTCGGCACGGCGCTCGCCTATTTCATCGCGACCCACGTCCTCGACCACCGTCAGGCGTTCTTCGCCCCCATCGCGTGCATCATCGTGCTGATCGCTGGCGCCGGCCTGCGGGGCCGCACGTCCTACGAGCTGGTTGCCGGGGTGTCGCTCGGCGTGCTGGTGGGGGAGCTGCTGATCCTGGGGATCGGCCGTGGCACGTGGCAGATGGCCCTGATCGTGACGTTGACCGTCGTGGCCGGGACGCTCGTGGGGCTCAAGGGCCTCGCGCTGACCCAGGCCGCGACGTCCTCGGTGCTGCTCGCCACGGTGATCCCGCTCGCTGGCTCGGGCAACCCCGCGGTGACCCGCTTCCTCGACGCGCTGGTCGGCGGTGCGATCGGCCTGGCCATGGTCCTGCTGATCCCGCGCAATCCGATCCGCGACATCGATCGGGAGGTTCAAAGCTTCCTCCGGCGGTTGGCGGGTGTGCTCAGTCGTACGGCACAGGCGCTGCGCACGGTCGATGCCTCGCTCGCCGATCTCGCCCTGGCCGAGGCCAGGTCGATGCAGCCGCAGGTCGAGTCGATGACGTCGACCGCCGCCAACGTCAGCGAGATCGCCCGCATGTCGCCGATGCGCTGGAAACAGCGGGACCACGTGCAGACGTACGTCGCAACGGTCCGCGACCTCGACAACGCGGTCCGCGACGCCCGCGTGCTGGCCCGCAAGACCTCGGCCCTCCTGCGCCGCGGCGAGGTGGTGCCGCCCAACATGGACCGCGCGGTCGATGCGCTGGCGAACGCCATCGGAATCTTCGCCGACGACCTGTCGGAGCACGAGGACTTCGATGAAGCGCGGCAAGAGCTCGTCGAGGCGGCGCACATGGCATCGGCCGCGCTGCCCGACGCCATGACGATGAACAGTGCCGCGATCGCCGCGCAGGTGCGTTCGCTGGCCGCCGACCTGCTCTACGCCAGCGGCTACACGCGAGACGAGATCGACGAGCGACTCGAGTTTGACTGAGCCAAGCGAGCTCTGCGAGCGCGCGTGAAGTCAGGTTGAGTCGAAGCACGCCGAAGGCGTCAGCTGATCGAAACCTCGTGAGACGACGAGGTCACGCACTGAGCCAGGCGACGGGCACGCGCACCGGAGTGAGCGTTGATCCGGCCGCTGTGTGGCGTTCAGACGGGGTTCATCCGGGCCGTATGTCCTGCGGTCATGAGACATTGCGACCGTCCATCTCCGACCCGCACAGGGCCTCCGGCAGACGCGGCACGACGATCGGTTTACAACCTGTCGTCGGATGCGATACGTTTCTCAAACTGCTCCGCAAGGGGCTCGAACTGTCGAAGGAGGTGGACCCATGAAGAAGCTCAACATGACGACTCTCGCGCACACCTGGCGCGATGCCGTCGCGCCCTTTGCCGGTCCGACCTCCGAAGCAGTGCATCTGAAGTAGCCCACACCTGTTGGCACTTCTACCGCTTCGGATCTCGATCCGAAGCGGTTTTTTGTTTGTCCGAACCCGTCCACCTACTCCACACATCCAACCTTCCAGAAAGGAGGCGCGCTATGACCACGAAGCCCGATACACGACTCATGCCCGCACAGAACCCGACCGATCTCCATCCGACGACAGGAACTGATGGAGAGGGGGTGAAGGCCGTGGGTATCCTCAACTCTCGCAAGGGTCGCAAGCGCGCCTGGGATGAGATGTCAGAGATCGACCGTGTCGTGCTCCTGGAGTCGGTGCGCCAGCGCCGCAAGGTCCAGAAGCAGAACCTCGCGATCCAGAACGAGATCTACCGTCTGCGCAGCATGCGCTGAGCCAGACACCAGATGAAGGAGCGGCGAGTGAGGAGCGATCCCCGCTCGCCGCTTCGTCGTCTCCCGCACCTAACGCGGGAACATGCCGGGCAGCAACCACCGGCGTGCGAGCGCCTCGACGACGCCGTCCTCCGACAGGTCGGGGCCGAGCTGAGGGCTCACGAGGAGCGAGAGCAGGAGCCGGATGTAGAGCTCTGCAGCCGCGTCGGCGTCATCCAGTGGGGTGCCGGTCCGTACGCCGAGGGTGCGCAGCTCCTCGGAGAGGAAGTCGATGGACAGGATCAAGGTCTCGGGACGGTCGCCGCGAAGGTGGGCCATGAGGCGGGCACGGTCGGGTCCCAGGAGCTCCCGGAACGTCAAGGTGTCGGACAGCCGCCGATAGCTGTAGGCAAAGACCTCGACGACAACTTCTGCTGCGGACGTGCCGCTGCTGAACAGGACGGCCGTCTCGGCCATGACCTGGCCGACCTCCCCGACGATGAGGTACTCGATGAGCTCGTCGGGCTCGTCGAAGTGCTTCAGGACTGCTTCGGGCGGGATACCCGCCCGGGTGGCCACGGCCTCCAAGGTCACGGCGCCGAAGCCTTCGGCCAGTGCCAGGGCATAGCAGGCGGCAACGATCTCCTCACGCTGCTGCGCGGCGAGCTGCTGGTCTCCCGTGAACTCGATCATGGGTCGGCCCGTCAGCGCCCGGCGATGGCGTCGTGAAGCGCCAGGATGCGTCGCGCATCGCGCACGTGCAGCTCCTCGACCATGCGCCCGTTGAACGTCACGACGCCCTGGCCTGAGGCTTTGGCCTCCTCGAACGTCGAGATCATGGCCTTGGCGTGCTCGACCTCGTCGCCCGACGGGCCAAAGATCGCATTGGCGGGCTCGACCTGGCTCGGGTGGATCAGGGTCTTGCCGTCGAATCCCATCTCGCGGCCCTGGCGAGCCTCGGCGTCGAAGCCCTCGAGGTTCTTCACGTCGTTGTAGACCCCGTCGAGGATGACCTTGCCGGCCGCGCGCGCCGCGAGCAGTGCGATCGACAGCGACGTCAGCACGACCGGGTTGCGGCCGGGCACGTGCAGTCCGTACGTCTCGTTGACGACGTCGTTGGTGCCCATCACGATGACCGTGAGCCGGTCGTGGGCGGCGGCGATCTCGGCAGCCTGCAGGAGCGCGATCGGGGTCTCGACCATGGCCCACAGTGCAGTCGTGTCGGGCGCGCCGCCTTCCTCGAGCGCGGCGACGAGCTGGAGGACTTCGGCGGCCGAGTTGACCTTGGGGACGAGCACTGCGTCGGGCCCGGCCTTGGCAGCGGCGGCGATGTCGGCGTCGTGCCACTCGGTGCCGATGCCGTTGATGCGGATCGCGAGCTCACGGTGGCCGTACTCGCCGGAGGTCACCGCAGCGCATACGCGGTCGCGTGCCTCGGGCTTGGCGTCGGGGGAGACAGCGTCCTCGAGGTCCAGGATGAGCGCGTCGGCGTCGATGCCCTTGGCCTTCTCGAGTGCTCGCTCGTTGGCGCCGGGCATGTAGAGGACCGAGCGGCGGGGCCGCAGGTGGGACTGAGTCATACGGGGCTCCTAGAGGTCGTAGGCGGCGGCGAGCTCGGGGTCACGCTCGGCGAGTGCCTTGGCGAGGTCGAGCATGACGATGCACTGCTTGCAGGACGCGTCATCCTCCATCTTGCCGTTGATCATGACGGCGCCGGAGCCATCGCCCATCGCTTCGACGACCTCCTTGGCGTGCGCGACGTCGGCCGGGTCGGGCGAGAAGACCTTGCGCGCGATGTCGATCTGAACGGGGTGCAGGCTCCAGGCGCCGACGCAGCCCAGCAGGAATGCGTTGCGGAACTGGTCCTCGCACGCGACGACGTCCTTGATGTCACCGAACGGCCCGTAGAACGGAAGGATGTCGTTGGCGGCGCAGGCATCGACCATGCGCGCGATCGTGTAGTGCCACAGGTCCTGCTGGTACGTGGTGCGGCCCTGGTAGAGGTCGTCGCCGGTGGGATCCTGGCGCACCAGGTAACCGGGGTGGCCGCCGCCGACTCTCGTGGTCTTCATCCGGCGGCTCGCGGCGAGGTCGGCCGGGCCGAGCGAGATGCCCTGCATGCGGGGGCTGGCGCCGGCGATCTCCTCGACGTTGGTCATGCCCTCGGCGGTCTCGAGGATCGCGTGGACCAGGATCGGTCGCGTCAGTCCGGCGCGGGCTTCGAGCTGCGCGAGCAGCCGGTCGATGTAGTGAATGTCCTGTGCCCCCTCGACCTTGGGCACCATGATGACGTCGAGCTTGTCGCCGATCTCGGTCACGAGCGTGATGAGATCGTCGAGCGCCCACGGGGAGTCGAGGCTGTTGATGCGGGTCCACAGCTGGGTCTGGCCGAAGTCGGTCTTCCTGGCGATGTCGACCAGGCCCTGCCGTGCGGCTTCCTTGTTCTCGGTCTTGATGGCGTCCTCGAGGTTGCCGAGGATGATGTCGACCTTGGTCGCGATCTCGGGGACCTTCGCCTGCATCTTCTCGTTGCTCGGGTCGAAGAAGTGGATCATCCGGCTCGGGCGGAACGGGATGTCCGCCGCGGGGGCGGGTGCTCCGACGGCCAGAGGGCGAAGAAAAGCTCGGGGATTGCGCACGCGGGTCACATCTCTTCTCTCACAAGGCAGAGTCTGCAGAGGTCAAAACTTCTCTCAGTATGTCCATTCGTGCAGGTGAGCGACTAGGGCGGGGATCACACCTCGCTCGGCGTCAAGATCGCGTCAACATCCGCTAGCGCTGCGTCAAGGAGAGCCAGCCCGCCGACTTCCGGGTGTGCGATGAGGACATGACCTTTGATTCCGCTGTCCTGCTGGTGATCGTGATCGGCCTGTTGGCCTATCTGGTGGCGGCCTTGATCCTGCCCGACAAGTTCTGAGCCGCACATGAATGACACCGTCTCAGGCCTGCTCACGCTCGCCGTCCTCATCTCCCTGCTCGCCGTCGTGTACGTCCCGTTCGGCGACTACATGGCACGAGTCTTCACGACGCCGTCGCACTGGCGGGTCGAGAAGCGCCTCTACCGGTTGGTGGGCGTCAACCCCGACTCGGAGCAGAGCTCACGTTCGTACACACTCAGCGTCCTCGGCTTCTCGCTCGTCAGCATCATCGCGCTCTACGTGATCCTCGTGGGGCAGAGCCTCCTGCCGTTCGACCGAGGCCTGTCCGGGATGCCGTGGGAGATGGGCCTCAACACGTCGATCTCGTTCGTCACGAACACCAACTGGCAGTCGTACGGTGGTGAGTCGACGCTGGGCTTCGCGGCCCAGGCGGGCGGGCTCGCGGTGCAGAACTTCCTCTCGGCTGCCGTGGGCATCGCCGTGGCGGTCGCCCTCATCCGCGGTTTCGCGCGCTCACGCAGCGGCGAGCTCGGCAACTTCTGGGTCGACCTGGTGCGGGGCACCCTGCGCATCCTGCTCCCGGTCGCCTTCGTCGGCGCGATCCTGCTCATCTCGCAGGGCGCGATCCAGAACTTCGGCGATCACACCGTCAACGCGATCTCGGGCGGGACGCAGGTCATCCCAGGTGGGCCGGCGGCCAGCCAGGAGGCGATCAAGGAGCTCGGCACCAACGGCGGCGGGTTCTTCAACGCCAACTCGGCGCACCCGTTCGAGAACCCCACGCCGTTCAGCAACCTGCTCGAGATGTTCTTCATCCTGGTGATCCCGATCTCGCTGACCCGCACGCTGGGCGTCATGGTCGCCAGCAAGCGACAGGGCCTGTCGATCCTCGGCGCCATGACGTTCCTGATCGGCGCAGCGCTTGCCATCACCACGTGGGCCGAGGTCGGCGGGCACTCGCAGGCCGCCCAGCTCGCGGGTGGTGCGATGGAAGGCAAGGAGACGCAGTTCGGCACCTGGCTGTCATCGATGTTCGCAGTGTTCACCACCGGCACCTCGACCGGTGCGGTCAACTCCGCACACGACTCGTTCACGCCGGTCGGCGGCGGCACGGTGCTCGTCAACATGATGCTGGGCGAGGTCTCGCCCGGAGGCGTGGGCGCCGGCATCTACGGCATCCTCATCATGGCGATCCTGACAGTGTTCATCGCCGGACTGATGGTCGGCCGTACGCCGGAGATCCTCGGCAAGAAGATCGGTCGCAAGGAGATGACGTACGTTGCGCTCTACACCCTGAGCGTGCCGGCCATCGTCCTCGTCGGCATCGGTGCGGCGATCGCCCGTCCCGGCACGCCGGAGGTCATGGGCAATCCTGGCGGCCACGGATTCACCGAGGTGGTCTACGCCTTCACCTCGGCCGCCAACAACAACGGCAGCGCGTTCGGCGGCATCACGGTGACCTCGGACTTCTTCCAGCTGTCTCTTGCCGCGGCCATGCTGCTCGGCCGGTTCATCCCGATCGTGTTCGTCCTCGCCCTGGCCGGCTCGTTGGCGCGGCAGGGCAAGGTCCCGGTCACGGCCGGCACGCTGTCCACCCACACCCCTCTGTTCGCCGGTCTGCTCGTCGGCGTGATCCTCCTGATCACCGGCCTGACGTTCTTCCCGGCGCTCGCCCTCGGACCCCTCGCGGAGGCCCTCTCATGACGCTCCAATCGCTCCTGTCGCAGCTGCCCCAGGCTCTGCGCAAGCTCGACCCACGCCACCTGTGGCGCAGCCCGGTCATGTTCATCGTCTGGATCGGCTCGGTGATGACCACGGTCATCGCGGTCACCGATCCGACCGTGTTCGCCTGGACGGTCACGGTCTGGCTCTGGCTCACGGTGATCTTCGGCAACCTCGCCGAGGCCGTTGCGGAGGGGCGAGGCAAGGCGCAGGCCGCTTCCCTCCGGGCCGCTCGTACCGACGTCACCGCCCTTCGGATCAACCCGGACGGGACCGAGACCAAGGTTGCCGGCACGGCGCTCAAGAAGGGTGACCGCGTGCTGGTCCGGGCCGGCGAGGTCATCCCCGGTGACGGCGATGTCGTCGAGGGTGTCGCGTCGGTCGACGAATCGGCCATCACCGGCGAGTCTGCCCCCGTCATCAGGGAGGCGGGCGGGGACCGCTCGGCGGTCACCGGTGGCACCAAGGTGCTGTCGGACCAGATCGTCGTCGAGATCACGTCGGCCCCGGGTGAGACCTTCCTCGACCGGATGATCGCGCTGGTCGAGGGCGCATCGCGCCGCAAGACGCCCAACGAGATCGCCCTGTCGATCCTGCTGGTGAGCCTGACGATCGTGTTCCTCCTTGCCGTGGCGACGCTGCGGCCGATGGCCGACCACGCCGGTGCGCCGCAGAGCACGCTGGTCCTGATCGCCCTGCTGGTGTGCCTGATCCCCACGACGATCGGCGCGCTGTTGAGCGCCATCGGCATTGCCGGCATGGACCGGCTCGTGCGGGTCAACGTCCTGGCCATGTCGGGTCGTGCCGTGGAGGCAGCCGGCGACGTCAGCACGTTGCTGCTCGACAAGACCGGCACCATCACGTATGGCAACCGGCAGGCCTCGCGGTTCGTCCCCGCTGAGGGGGTGACCGCAAGCCAGATGCGAGACGCGGCCCGGCTCTCGAGCCTCGCCGACCAGACGCCCGAAGGTCGTTCCATCGTCGAGCTCGCCCTGGCCGAGGGCGCCGATGACAACGACCTACCCTCCGGCGCCGAGTTCGTCGAGTTCACGGCGCAGACACGGATGTCCGGTGTCGACCTGGCCGACGGACGTACCGTCCGCAAGGGTGCAGGCTCGTCGATCGCCGCATGGGTCGGCCGGGAGATGGACCCCGGCGTACGCCTGACGATCGACGAGATCTCGGGCAGTGGCGGGACGCCGCTCGTCGTGGCCGAGATGAACGGCGCGGATCCCCGGGTTCTCGGCGTCGTGCATCTGAAGGATGTCGTCAAGGAGGGCATGACCGAACGCTTCGCGGAGCTGCGTCGGATGGGCATCCGAACCGTCATGATCACCGGCGACAACCCGCTCACGGCCGCATCGATCGCTCGCGAGGCCGGTGTGGACGACTTCCTCGCCGAAGCCACCCCCGAGGACAAGATGAAGCTGATCCACAAGGAGCAGGAGGGCGGCCGGCTCGTCGCGATGACCGGCGACGGCACCAACGACGCTCCTGCGCTGGCTGCGGCCGACGTCGGCGTCGCGATGAACTCAGGAACGTCAGCGGCCAAGGAAGCCGGCAACATGGTCGACCTCGACTCCGATCCCACCAAGCTGATCGACATCGTCGCCATCGGCAAGCAACTGCTCATCACTCGCGGAGCGCTGACGACGTTCTCGATCGCGAACGATGTGGCCAAGTACTTCGCCATCATCCCGGCGATGTTCCTCGCGGCCTATCCCTCGTTGAATGCGTTGAACGTCATGAACCTCTCAACGCCGACCTCGGCGATCACGTCCGCCGTGATCTTCAACGCCCTGGTGATCGTGGCGCTGATCCCGCTCGCGCTGAAAGGGGTGAAGTTTCGCGCCGCATCGGCTGAATCGGTCCTGCGCCGGAACATCCTCGTCTACGGCGTCGGTGGCATGGTCGCACCGTTCATCGGGATCAAGCTCATCGATCTCATCGTCTCCACCATTCCAGGAATCGGATAGCCATGAACCAGAACTTCATCCGCCAGAGCCTCGTCGGCCTCAAGGTCCTGATCGTCATGACGGTCGTGCTGGGGGTCGCGTACCCCGCAGCCGTGTGGGGCGTCGGACAGGTCGCGTTCCACGACAAGGCGAACGGCCAGGTCGTGTCGCAAGACGGCGAGGACGTCGGCTCGGCCATCATCGGCCAGAACTTCTCGGTCAAGGACCCCCGGTGGTTCCACGGCCGGCCCTCGGCCTCGGAGTACGACGGACTGGCCTCGGCTCCGTCCAACCTCGGCCCATCCAACCCGGACCTGCTCAACGCCATCAAGGAGCGACAGCAGGAGATCACGAAGGCCGAAGGGGTCGATGTTGCGGCGATTCCCGCAGACGCCGTGACGGCATCGGCATCCGGTCTCGATCCGTACATCTCGCCGGCCTACGCCGCGCTGCAGGTGGACCGGGTCGCGGGGGAACGCGGCTTGTCGGTGGCGACGGTCAAGGCGCTCGTCGAGACGTACACCTCCGGGCGCCAGCTGGGATTCCTCGGGGAGCCGAAGGTCAATGTCCTGAGGCTCAACCTGGCGCTCGAACGCCAGTGAGGACGGGGCTGGGTGCACACTGAAGGAGTGCAGAACGAGGCGAGGCAGCGAGGCATCCTCAGGGTGTACCTCGGTGCCTCTCCCGGCGTCGGCAAGACGTTCGCCATGCTCGACGAGGGACGCCGGCGAGCGGCCCGCGGCACCGACGTCGTCGTCGGATACGTCGAGACGCACGGACGCGTGCACACCGAGGAGCAGATCGGCGACCTCGAGGTGGTTCCACGTCGACTCATCGAGCACAAGGGGACTGTGCACGAGGAGATGGACCTTGACGCGGTGCTCGTGAGGCATCCCGAGGTGGTCCTGGTCGACGAGTTGGCGCACACCAACATCCCGGGCGCCCAGAACGACAAGCGCTGGCAGGACGTCGAGGTGCTCCTCGACGCCGGCATCTGTGTCATCACGACCGTCAACATCCAGCACCTGGAGTCGCTCAACGACGTCGTCGAGTCGATCACGGGGATACGGCAGCAGGAGACCGTCCCGGACAAGATCGTGCGCCAGGCCGACGCGATCGAGCTCTCGGACATGAGCCCGCAGGCACTGCGACGTCGTATGGCCCACGGCAACATCTACAGCTCGGACAAGGTCGACGCGGCGCTGTCGCAGTTCTTCCGCGAAGGCAACCTCACGGCCCTGCG
Organism: uncultured Actinomycetota bacterium; assembly: GCA_963790145.1. Taxonomy (GTDB): domain Bacteria; phylum Actinomycetota; class Actinomycetes; order Propionibacteriales; family Nocardioidaceae; genus Aeromicrobium. The sequence continues at coordinate 491,004 of CAWBNN010000003.1, forward strand.
CGAGCTCGCGCTGCTCTGGCTCGCCGATCGGGTGGACGAGGGGCTGGACCGATATCGCGACGAGCACGGCATCGACTCGACGTGGGCGGCCCGCGAGCGGATCGTGGTGGCAGTCACCGGCGGCCCCGAGTCAGAGGTGCTGCTGCGCCGCGCATCCCGCATCGCCTCGCGCATCGGCGGTGGTGAGTGGATGGCGCTGTACGTGACCCGCGGCGATGGTCTTGTGCACATGGATCCGGCCCGGCTGCACAAGCTGCATGCGATGACCGAGAACATGGGCGGGACGTTCCACACCGTGGTGGGGGACAGCACCGCAACGGCGATCCTGGAGTTCGCCAAGGCGGAGAATGCGACGCAGGTCCTGATCGGCGCCAGCAGGCGGGGGCGATTGTCGACGCTGGCCAATCCTGGCATCGGCGAGATCGTGATCGCCAACTCTGGCGACATCGACGTTCACATCGTGACGCACGACCAGGCACGCAGGAAGCGCGGAAGTGTCCGCAGCACGCCGGAACTGAGCAGACGCCGGCGTGTCTACGGGTACGCAGTGGGCGTGCTAGGCCCGGTCGCCACGACCGGACTGCTGCTCGCGACCCCCGACCTGCACGGCCTCCCGACCGAGTCCATGCTGTTCATGGCGATCGTCGTCGCGACGGCCATCACCGGAGGCCTGCGCCCCGCGATCCTCACCTCGTTCGTCAGCGGGTTCGCTCTCAACTACTTCTTCACCCAACCCACGCGTTCCCTCACCATCGCGAGTCCGGAGAACGCATTCGCGCTCGTGCTGTTCGTCCTCGTCGCGATCGGGGTGTCGTCGGTGGTCGACCTCGCCGCGCGACGAACCGCCCAGGCAGAGAAGGCCAGCGCGGAGGCTGACGCATTGACTGTGTTGTCCCACAGCCTGCTCCACGCCGGCGACATGCGAACGCTGCTGGCCGGCGCGTGCGAGCTGTTCGGGATGCGCGGTGCCGCCATCCTCGGTGCCGACGGGAAGGTGGTCGTTGGCTTCGGCGCACCGATTGCGGACCTCGCATCAGCCGATGTCAGCGTCAAGGTGGACGACGACTCCCACCTTGTGCTCGCAGGCCGGTCACTGGCCGCCGCGGACCAACGGCTGCTCAAGGCGTACGCCGCGCATGCTTCGGTGCTGGCCGAACGCCGCCGCGCCACGAAGGCCAGCAGCGAGCGACGGCTCCTTGAGGAGACGGATCGAACACGCACGGCGCTTCTGGCTGCGGTCTCCCACGACCTGCGCTCGCCACTCGCTGCTGTCAAGGCGGCCGTCAGCAGCCTGCGCAACCATCAGATCGAGTGGTCGCCGGACGACGAGGAGTCGCTGCTCGCCACCGTCGAGGAGGGGGCCGACCGGCTCGAGGACCTCGTGGCCAACCTGCTCGACATGAGCCGGTTGCAGATGGGTGCGGTCAACGCTCACGTCGACGAGGTCGAGGTGCAGCCCACGATCCACTCCTCGCTGTCGTCGCTGTCCGGACGCGACCGGGTCGACATCGCGGTTGCGGACGAGGCAGCGCTCGTCGTGGCCGACGCGGGCCTGCTGGAACGTGTCATCGCCAACCTCGTCGCCAACGCCCTGAACTACGCGGGTGCTGAGTCCCGCGTACGCGTCGACGCCTCGGCCGGCGGCAGCCGCGCGCAGATCCGGGTCGTCGACACAGGTCCGGGGGTGCCGCTCGATCAGCGGGATCGGCTGTTCGAGCCGTTCCAGCGGCTGGGCGACGTGCCGCGAGGCGAAGGCATCGGGCTCGGGCTCGCGGTCGCGCGCGGCCTCACCGAGGCGATGGGCGGTACGTTGACGGTCGAAGACACTCCCGGCGGGGGTCTCACATTCGTGATTGACCTGCCACTGCCCGGGACCGGCCACGACGGAGGGGCAGCGTGACGTTCGTGCTGGCGGTCGATGACGACCCAGCGATCCTGCGCACGCTGTCGATCAATCTCCGGGCCAGAGGGTATGACGTCGAGACGGCCGGGGACGGTCGTTCAGCACTGCAGATCGCCGATGAGCGTATGCCGGACGTCGTGATCCTCGACCTGGGCCTGCCAGACCTCGACGGGGTCGCCGTGCTCAAGCGCCTGAGGGCGTCGACGCAGGTCCCAGTCGTGGTGCTGTCAGCGCGGCACGAGTCGGACGACAAGGTCGAGGCGCTCGACGAAGGCGCCGACGACTACGTCACCAAGCCGTTCGACATGGAGGAGCTGCTCGCCCGGGTTCGCGCGGCCATCCGGCGCAGCGGCGGCGACGACACGCCTGTGGTCGTGGAGTCCGGTGAGGTGCGGCTTGACGTCACGGAGCGGAAGGCGACTCGAGCCGGCGTCGACGTGCGTCTCACTCCGACGGAGTGGCACATCGTCGAAGTGCTCGCTCGGCGTGAAGGCAGGCTGGTGCGCCAGGCCGACCTGCTGCACGAGGTGTGGGGGCCTGCATATGACCGAGAGACCAACTACCTGCGGGTCTACCTCGCCCAGATCCGGCGCAAGCTCGAGAACGACCCGTCGAAGCCGACGATGTTCATCACTGACCCGGGAATCGGCTACCGGCTCGTCGTGTGACGTGGTCGGGGTGGCGCTGCGGACGGATCCCGATCCTGGCCTCTGGCGTCAAGATCGCGTCAAGATTTCGGCGGGAGCCGCCAAACGCGCGATCGTCAGATGTGATCAGCCACACTGTTGCGCATGTTGCACCTGCGGATCACCTCACCGAGCGATCTGACCGACGCTGTGCTGAAGGTTCTCGACGATCCGGCGGTCAGCAGTCTGGCCGTCATGAGAGCTGCGGCCGTCCGCCCCGTCGGCGACCTGGTGGTCGCGGACGTCGCCCGGGAAGGCGCCAACGGCCTGATTGATCAGTTGCGCAGCCTGGGCGTGCCCGAAGCCGGGAGCATCCACGTCGAGCCCGTCCGCGCCTGGCTCTCGCAAGGTGGGTTGGCTGCTGAGCGTCGCACGCCGGGGAGCAGCGCCGACGCCGTCGTGTGGACCGACGTCACCAACCGGGCGTACGAGGAGTCCGAGCTCAACTGGACGTACCTCAGCTTCATGGTCCTGGCGACGCTCATCGCGGGCATCGCGATCATCCTCGACTCGCAGATCCTGGTCATCGGTGCCATGGTCCTCGGCCCGGAGTTCGGGGCGGTCGCCGCCGTGGGCGTCGCGCTGGTGCGTCGTCGTTACTCCCTCCTCGCTCTGTCGGCCCGAACGTTGGCTGCGGGCTTCCTGGTCGCCATCGTCGCGACGACCATCGCGGCCCTGATCGGCCGGGGCCTTGGCTGGATCACGCTGGAGGACGTCACCGGCCCGCGACCCGGCACCGCGTTCATCTACACGCCGGACCGGTGGTCATTCATCGTCGCCGTGATCGCGGCTGCTGCCGGCGTCCTGTCGCTCACGTCGGCGAGGGGCGGCGGCCTGACGGGGGTCTTCATCTCGGTCACGACCGTTCCGGCGGCTGGCAACGTCGCCCTCGGGCTTGCCTTCGGTGCTGGCGACGCCATCTGGGGCAGCACCCTGCAACTGCTCGTCAATCTCACCGGCATGGCCCTCGCCGGATGGGCGACGCTCGCCCTGCAGCAAGCGTTGTGGGGCCGAGCCGCTGCCAAGGGTGCGCGGCTCATGGCACGCCTGCGCCGGGAGCAACCCAGCGTGACCTGATCGGGATCTGGGGGTTGACCGGCCATCACTCCGATTTCTCAGGTTTGCCCACATCTCGTAGTTCCATGTGACCATCTGCGACGGTCAACGGCGGATTGCACGCGATCCTTTTGCGGAAATTGCGGGAATGTTGCGGTTGCTTTCGCTGCGGGGCCTGGGGATGAGGCGTTCGTTGGAATGGCTGGCCTTTCTTGCAGGCACGACATGCAGGCGGGGCCACGCCGTCGCTGAGGATCCTCTTCGGCGATGAACGTCGACCCGCTCATCCGGGCGGTTTGGAGGAGTTTCGATGAAGAAGATTCTGCTCGTTCTTGCGATGGTCGCGGCCAGCATGTTCGTGGTGCAGCCAGCGATCGCCGCGGACGACGTCCCAGTGACTTCCCAAGACACCGGTCAACCTCCGCTGGGTCCACCGGTGGTCGTTGCGCCAGTGGAGGCTCCACCTGTGGCCGATCCACCTGTGGCCGACCCACCTGTGGCCGACCCACCCGTGGCCGATCCACCGGCGGCCGATCCACCGGCGGCCGATCCACCGGCGGCCGATCCACCGGCGACCGATCCACCAGCGACCGATCCACCGGAGACCGATCCGCCAGCAGACGAGTCGAGTGCAGACGAGTCGGGTTCAGACGAGTCGGGGGCAGCTTCCGAGAAGTTGCTCATCCTGCCGGACGACTGTCCTATCTTCACGACGCTGGACACGAACTCGGACTGCGAGCCGGAGTGCGATGAAACCCAGTCGCCATACTCGAAGGGCGACCACTGCGAGCCGCAGTGCGATGAGACCCGATCGTCGTACTCGAAGGGCAACCACGATTGCCAGCCGGAGTGCGATGACATCCGGCCGTCGTACTCGAAGGGCAACCACGATTGCCAGCCGGAGTGCGATGACATCCGGCCGTCGTACTCGAAGGGCAACCACGATTGCCAGCCGCAGTGCGATGACAAGTGGTCGTCGAGCTCGAAGGGCAACTACTGCCACCCGAAGTGCCATGACCGCGACGATGACGACGACTATTCCCACGACGACAAGTGGACGTCGTCGAAGTCGAAGTGGGGCCACTGCGCGCCCAAGTGCCATGACCGCGACGATGACGACGAGTACTCCCACGACGACGACAAGGGCGACAGTCGCACCTTCTACAAGGACGGGAAGGACCACAAGAAGTCGTACGGCAAGCACTGCCCACGGCCGCCGAAGTGCGAAGATTCCGATGCGAAGCACAGCCACAAGTGGTGGGACAAGCACGATGGTCACAAGCCACGCTTCGAGAACATGAAGCACGAGTTCTCTGGTGACTGGTCGCACTGGCGCAAGCACGACGACCGGGACGAGAAGCACGATCATGACTGCCCGACGCCCAAGGATCCGTCTGATCCGGCAGATCCTGGCAACGCGAACGCAGTGCTACCGGACACCGGCGGTGCTCCGATCTGGATGCTGCTGATGGGCGGAATGATCTCCGCCGCCGGCGCCACGATCCTGGTGCGCCGCGCACCAGTGGCGCGGTCCTCCGACGGTGCAGGAGGAGGCCACTGATCCCAGCACAGTGAAGGGGAGCCGCCTCGGCGGCTCCCCTTCTCGCGTGCTCGGTGGCTATACGTCGATCGCGTCGGCCACGGCGGGGTCGCCGCCCTCGGCTCGCAGCCCGGCCACCACCCCGGCGCGATCTGCGGCCGAGCGGTTCTGGCTCAGCTTGGCCTTGGCGTCCACTCGCTCGACCAACATCTCCAGGCCGACGATCGCCTTGAGGTTCTTGTCGACGAACGTGGGCGGCGCGTCCGTCACGGCCCACGGCTGTTCTCGTCGCTGTTCGTGGTGATCGGTCAGACGCGTGACAGCGTCGCGAACCCACTCGGAATCGTCGTGGACCCGCACGGTGCCGCTGAGGTGAACAGCCGAGTAGTTCCACGTCGGCACGACCCGGCCGTGCTCAGCCTTGGTCGCATACCAGGACGGCGAGATGTATGCCTGGGGGCCGCCCACGATCGCGAGGCACGGTGAATCGCCGCGGATCTCCCGCCAGTGCGGGTTGGCGCGGGCCATGTGGGCGATGACCGTCCGGGTGTCGGCGCTCCAGAGGATCGGCAGCAGCGTCGCGAGCGGTGTCCCGTCGGGGCCCACGGTCACGAGCTCGGCACTGCCGACGGCCTCGACGAAGGCGCGGATGTCGGCGGGGTCGTCCATGGCGTTGAAGCGGGGCACGTACACGGCCCCAGCCTAGGCGTCGTCGCTGTTGCTGATGCCCCGGCGGGCGGACAGCAGGTCGATCTCCGGGCGCCACGCGACGAAGTTCTCGACGGCGTCCAGGACGTCGATGACGTGCTTGCTGTCGGCGGCGACGAGGCTGACGCCGATGCCGGCCCGGCGATGAAGGTCGAGGCTCCCGGTCTCGGCGGCCGCGACGGTGAACGTACGCCTGAGATCGGCGACCAGCGGGCGGACGATCGATCGCTTGGCCTTGAGCGAATGGACGTCGCCCAGCAGGATGTCGAACTCGATCCAGCCGATCCACATTCCTCGATCATGGCAGGGCCTGCGAAGATCGTGCCCGTGGTGTCACAGCTCGTACGACTCGTGGTCTCGTGCGTGATCCTCGGGATCGGCGTCGCGATGCTGCTCATCGCGTCGCTCGGCTCGGACGGCTACTCGACGATGATCAACGGACTATCGATCGCCCTCGACGTGAAATTCTTCGTCGTCAACCTCGTCGTCGGCGTCCTGCTGGTCGCGATGGCGTGGCTGCGCGGGCTCAAGCCGGGACTCGGCACCATCACCCAGCCGCTCGTCGTCGGTGTGGTCGTCTCGGGCCTCCTGGATGCGTTCGAGGAGCCCGGCGCCATGTGGGTACGCGTGGTGCTGCTGGTGCTGTCGTTCCCCGTGCTGGCCGTGGGTGTCGCGGGTTATCTCGCGGTCGACGCGGGTGCGGGACCGACCGAAGCGGCGGCGCTGGCGTTCGATCCGCCGGTGCCGTTCAAGTGGAGCTACAGCGTCGTCCAGGGTGGCGGCGCGCTGATCGGCTGGCTGGGCGGGGCGGCGGTCGGCCCTGGAACGCTCCTGGTGATCTTCCTGCTGGGCCCGCTGGTCGACCTGCTCTCTGCGCGGTTCACGGCGCTGTCCATCGAGCGGGCCTGACCCTAGTTGCCGGCCGGGGTGGTGCTTGCCCCGCGGGCGCGTCCCTCGGCAAGGGTGGTGTCCCACCGGTGGAGCTCACTGAGCATCGACTCGGAGCAGCTCTGCATGGCTTGCTCCTCGCCCACGAGCTGCGTGAGGGCGCCGAGCTCGACGACGGCGAGACGGCGGGCCCCGGACTCCCAGAGGGCCGTGACCAGGCCGTCGACGGCGGCAGCCTGGCTGGCGAGGTCCTGCGCGCGGAGAGCGACGTCGCGGGCCTGGCCGAACAGCACAGCTCGCTCCGCGAGCGGCCTTCGGCTGGCCAGCAGCATGAGTGCCCGCGTCAGGCACCTCAGGTCGCCGGCGGTCCGGAACTCCTCGATCGTCTCCTCCAGCACTCCGTCGTCGACGGGCGACAGGCTGGCGCTCGTCAGCATCGCGTGGGCCAGCTCGTGATGATTGCCGCATTCGCGCGCATACGCAGCGCACTGCTGGGCCCAGACCGCGGCTTCCTCGACGCGTCGCCCCGCCGCAGCCGCGGCAGCGGCCATCATGTAGCGCGCGTTGTTCACATGCATCGCATCGCCGGCCACCGCGTAGGCGTCCATGGCCAGCTCGAACGCCGAGATTGCGGCATCGGGATCTGTGTCACGCAACGCAATGCCAACGCCCTGGCGCACCAAGGCCAGGTCCCAGTGGCGGTCGAGCTCGATCGCGAGGCGCTCGGCCTCTCGTAGGTGGTTGAGGGCCGGCTCGGGCCGGTGCTGGTAGGCATCGGCATATCCGGCCAGCTCCCGGCTCTCGAGCTCCGAGACGGGATCGGAGACCTTGGTGAGCGCCAGATCGGCGAGCTCGGACATCAGCTTGAGGTCCCAGTAGGCCATCGCCAAGCCCATGCGGAGCAGCTCGGCCGTCGTGGCGAGGTCGCGCACGTGGGAGTCGCTCGCGACGAGCGCGATCGTGCCGAGGCTGTCGACGTCGGGGTTGTACTGCTCGGCGCCGACGCCCAACGAGCTGCCGATCGAGACGGCGAGTGCGGGGTCGTGGCGCAGCGCCCAATGGGCCGCTGCGTTGACGTCAGTGCAGTTCGCGGCCGCCCGCTCGGCGTTCTCCCGGCTGTCATCCGTGCGCGCGACCGTCGCGAGACGCGCCGCCATGGTGGCGTAGCGCTCGGCATGGGTACGCCGGACGGTCTCGATCGTCTCGGGGTTCGCGCGAGCCAGGACGAACTCGCGCAGCGCGTCGAGGAGGCGGAACTTCGCGGGGGAGCCGCCGACGGGCGTGACGAGCGAGCGGTCCACCAGGCGAAGCACCACACCACCTGCGCCGGGGGACGTGATGGCCTCGGCCAGCTCGAGGTCGAACGACCGGGGGAGCGCAGCGAGACTGGCGAGGACCGTTCGCTCCTCGTCGTCGAGCAGGTCCCACGTCCAGTCGAACGCGGTCTCGAGCGTCCGGTGCCGATTGGCCGGGCGGGCTCTGTCGAGCGCACCGAAGCCAACGTCCAGCCGCGCCTCGAGCTCGTCGAGCGACAGGTGGCGGAGGCGCGCAGCGGCGAGCTCGATCGCCAAGGGCAGCCCGTCGAGCCGCCGGCACACCCGCTCCACGCTTCCCGAGTCGCGGTCGTCGGGGGCGAACGCGGGAACTGCGGCTCGGGCCCGGTCGACGAACAGGTCATAGGCGGCGGACCGGTCCTCGACCGACAGGGGCAGCAGGGTGTGGATCGCCTCGCCGGGCGCGGCGACGGGTGATCGTGAGGTCGCCAGAGTGGCCAGCGAACCCGCTGCGGCCAGGAGCCGGGTCACGGCATCGGCGACCTCGTCGAGCACCCGGTCGCAGTTGTCGAGAACCAGCAGGTGGGGCTGTGCGCTCATGGCGATCGCGCTCTTGGTCAGCAGGTCCGAGGAGTTGTCGCCGTTCATGCCGATCGCCTTCGCGATGGCTGAGACGACCTCTCGACCCGTCTTGTGCTCCAGCTCGACCACGACGGGGCTGCGGTTGCCGGAGGCCGCGACTTCGAGGGCCAGCCTCGTCTTGCCGGCTCCGGCGGGCCCGACGATCGTGACCCAGCGTTCGCGGTCGAGCGATGCGCGCACTGCTGCGACGTCGTCGTCGCGGCCGACGAACGAGTTGGTTGGCACGTTGACCGTCGTGGTTCGCAGCTGCTGCGCGGCGGCGATCAGCGCCCCACGCGAGTCGGCGCCCAGCTTGCGGCGCAGTGCGGCGATGTGACTCTCGACCGTACGCACCGAGACATGGAAATCCTCGGCGATCTCGCCGTTGGTGAGCCTGCGCGCCACGGCATCGAGCGTCGCGCTCTCGCGCCGCGTCAGCCGATCGGTCGTCATTCCCTGACCTTAGACAGATTTCCGTGTGCAGCACGGATGTTTTGCCGCGATATCCCTTGCATCCTCGGATGAGAGAACACCACATCAAGGAGCTGGAATGAGCAACATCATGGACGAGGTCGAAGCTGACCGCGCACTGAAAACCAAGCACAAGGCGTTGTGGTCGCTCGGGGACTACCCGGCCGTTGCTTCCGAGGTCATCCCGGCGACCGGCCCCACGCTCGTCGCCGCGTGTGGCATCGCAGCCGGCCAGAGGGTTCTGGACGTCGGCGCGGGGTCGGGCAACGCCGCGATCCCGGCCGCACAGACCGGAGCCGACGTCGTCGCCTCGGATCTCGCGCCCGCGCTGCTCGAGGTCGGGCGGCGGAACGCCGAGGCCGCGGGTGTCACGCTCGAGTGGCAGGAGGCCGACGCCGAGGCGCTGCCGTATGCCGACGCAGAGTTCGACGTCGTGATGTCATGCGTCGGCGTCATGTTCGCCCCGCACCACCAGGCGAGCGCGGACGAGCTCGTGCGGGTGTGCCGCCCCGGTGGCACGATCGGCCTGCTGAGCTGGACGCCCGAGGGCTTCATCGGCCAGATGTTCGCGACGATGAAGCCGTACGCTCCGCCGCCCCCTCCCGGTGCGCAGCCGCCACCGCTGTGGGGCGATGAGGCGCACGTACGTTCGCTGCTGGGCGATCGGGTCACCGACGTCGAGGCCCGCAAGCAGATGCTGACGGTTGACCGTTTCGGGGCCCCGGAGGAGATGCGCGAGTTCTTCAAGCGCACCTACGGGCCCACGATCGCGGTCTATCGCAACATTGCCGAGGAACCCGACAAGGTCGAGGCGCTCGACCGCGAGCTCGCCGAGCTCGCTGGTCGCCACTTCGACGGCTCAGGCACGATGAGCTGGGAGTACCTGCTGTTCACAGCCAAGCGGCAGGGCTAGGCAGCCTCGGCGTACCCGGCCCGCAGCTCGTCGACCAGGCTCGGCCGGGTCGGCTGCCAGCCGAGCTCGTTCTTGGCTCGCTGGCCGCTGGCCTGCTGGTCGAGGAGCAGGGCCTCACCGAATGCCCCGAGACGACCGACGGTTGCCTCGGGGCTTTCGGGCGCCACCGCTGCACCCAGCGCCTCGCCGAGCTCGCGCACGGTCGGGTTGTGCCCGCTCGCGCCGATGTAGACGCGTCCGCCGGGCGCCTGCTCGAGGACACGGACATACAGGTCAGCGAGGTCCTCGACGTGGACGGTCGTCCAGCGCTGGTCGCCCGTACCGAACAGCGGAACGACGCCGCCGTCGATCGCGCCGGCGAGCATGGCCGGGATCCCCTTGCCGAAGCCGTAGACGACGGCGGGTTGCACGATGGACGCCTTGACCCCGGAGTCGAGCAGTCGCTGTTCGCCCGCTGCACGCCATGCCGTCAGGGCCGGGGGTTCGAGCGGGCTCGCCTCGGTGATGCCTGAGTTGTTGCCGTAGGCCCAGATCCCGCCGGTGTGGATGAACGGCTTCGACGTGCCGCCGAATGCGGCGATCGCGGCGTCGATGACCGCGTCGTTGAGGGCGACGTCGCGTTCGTCGCTGCCGGCTGCCGTGTGGATCGCAGCGTCGTGGCCGCGCAGCTCGGCGGCGAGCCAGTCCGGGTTGAACAAGTCACCGATGATGCCGGTGGCGCCCGCGTCCTGAACCTGGAGCGACGACTTCTGGTTGCGCACGACGGCGGTGACGCGGTGGCCCGCTGCGACCAGCTGGTCGAGGACGGCTGATCCGATGAACCCGGTTCCCCCGGTGAGCAAGATCTTCATGTCTGACTCAACCGGGGGATCGGCGACGCTATTTCGTGACGTGGTTCACACGCTGACTCGGTTCAGTCGAAGATCTCGCTGAGCCAGTGCTCCTTCTTCTTCTTGCGGTACGGCTGCTGCTGGCGACTGTCGTAGCGCGGCTGCTGGTACTGCGGCTCGGCATACTGCTGTGGCTGGGCCGGCGCTGGTGCCGGTACGTCGGCGGTCGCTCGGTCGAGGATCTTGTCGAGCTCACCGCGGTCGAGCCACACCCCACGGCACTCGGGGCAGTAGTCGATCTCGATGCCAGAGCGTTCGCTCATGACGAGGGTCGCGTTGTCGGTCGGACACTTCATAGATGATTCCTCCTTGCCCCGCCCAACTCATGGGGCGGGGCAAGAGTTCCCGATCCGACTTCTCAGTGCTCGCCTGTCGGACCGTCAGGTGCTGGCGCAGCCCACGCACGTACGCGCGATGGGTCGCGCCTCGAGCCGGGCGTCGGCGATCGGCTCGCCGCAGACCTCGCATCGGCCGTATGTCCCAGCCTCGACGCGAGCGCGCGCGGCCTCGACCTCGGCGATCCGACGTTCGGCCTGCTGGATCAGCGCGCCGACCTGCGACCGTTCGAAGGCGATCGTCGAGCCTTCCGGGTCATGCTCGTCGTCGGCGTTCGAGTCCGCAGACGCGTCGACGATGCCGGTGAAGTCTCGGGTGAGCGTGGCCAGCAGCGTCAACGCAGCCTGACGCTCGTGGTCGAGCAGACGGCGCGCGCGGTCCTCGTTCATGGGGAGGCCTCCTCGCGTCTCGTTGTCGGCTCACGGGGTTTCGATGAGCTGACGCCTTCGGCGTGCTTCGACTCAACCTGCCTTCGGGCCGCTCGCTGCGCTCGCTCGCCTCAGCCAAAGCAAAGGCCCCGTTCGGCGAGGAACGGGGCCTTCGCAGTGCGGCATCAGGGACTCGAACCCCGAACCCGCTGATTAAGAGTCAGCTGCTCTGCCAATTGAGCTAATGCCGCGAAGCGGGTGCAACATTATCAGCCAGCTTCGGTCCCTCATAATCGAGGATCGCCCGGGCTGCATTGTGTCCCGCGATGCCGCTGACAGCGCCTCCGCGGCGGGCGCCGCTGCCGCAGAGCAGGACCCTCGGGTGGCTTGTCGCGACGCCCCATCGCTCCGCGGGATGGCGGGGTTTTTCGTCTTCCTCGAGCCATGGCCACTGGAGGTCGCCGTGGAAGATGTGCCCGCCCGGCATCGCCAACGCCTCCTCGATCTGTGCCGGGGTCTTGTGCTCGACACCGAGGATCAGTGGCTCGATCGGCTCGTCGAGGTGGGTGTTGATCGCGGCGAGGAACTGTTGGTACGCCTGTGCTGCGGCCGTCTCGTCGGGCAGCACCTCGTACGGGGTGTGGAGCCCGAAATAGGTCAGGGTCTGCGCCTCGGAGTCGGCGAGGTCGGCGCCGAGGATCGTCCGGTCGGTCAAGGTGTGACAGTAGAGCTCGCCTGAGGCGAAGTCCGGCAGAGATCCTGAGGCCGCCTGCGCCCACGCCGCCTCGAGCTCGCTCATCGACTCGCCGAGGTGGAACGTGCCGGCGAACGCGATCGCCGGATCGATGCCGGACTTGAGCCGCGGCAGGCGCGAGACCAGCAAGTTGATCTTGAACTGCGAGCCCGAGGGCTTGGGCGGTGCGGGTTTGCCGAGCAGGCGGGCCAGCACGTACGGGGCAACCCCGCTGAGGACCCATGTGGCCTCGATGACGAACCCGTCGCCGCAGACAGTCGCACCGACGTCGTAGGCATCGATCCCGTCGACCTCGCAGTTGGTGCGGATGTCCACGCCGGCCTCGCGGGCGACGCGCTCGAGCTCGGCGGTCACCGCGCCCATGCCGCCGACCGGCACGCGCCACTCGCCGGTCCCGTTGCCGATGAGGTGATAGAGGAAGCAACGGTTCTGCACGAGAGTGCGGTCGTGCAGCGATGCAAACGTGCCGATCAGTGCGTCGGTCCCGACCACCCCGCGCACCAGGTCGTTGGTGAACCGGCGCTCGAGGGCCTTGCCGATGGGCTCGTCGACCAGGTCGGTCCAGATCGCCATCTCGACCTGGTCACGCAGCTCGCCGATGTGGGGGAGCGGCTGAAGCAGGGTCGGGGCGATCGCGTCGGCGACCGTCGCCACCTCGGCATAGAACTGCCGCCACGCCGCCAGCTCGCCGTCGGAACCGGTGAGCGTACGAAAGGACTCCTCGGTCGCCTCGCCGGGTGTCGTCTCGACGAGCAGGCCGCCGCCGTCGTACGGCGTGTAGGACGCGGTGTCGCGGGACCTGAGCTCCAGGTCCAGCCCGAGCTCGCTGATCAGTGCCTGCGGCATGAGGCTGACCAGGTAGGAGTAGCGCGACAGCCGCGCGTCGAGCCCGTCGAACACCGGAGCGCTGATCGCCGCCCCACCCACGTGGGCCAGCCGCTCGAGGAGCGTGACGCTGAGACCGGCGCGGGCGAGGTAGGTCGCGGCGACCAGCGCGTTGTGGCCGCCGCCGACGATCACGACGTCGTGCTTCTCGGTTGCTCGTTCCATGGCCCCAGAGTAGGACCGATTGTGCTTGCCGGCCCGTGGGTACGTCGCCCTCATGGAGCATCAGGGCTCGGAGCGCTGGGTTCCCTCGACCCGTAGCGTGGCGAGGCTGCTGAGGCATGCCGGGGGTGCGACCTGTGGCAGGACGCCACGCAGCTGGTCTTCTCGCGGGGGCGGGCCGCCGCGCGGATCGTGCTCGTGGGTGAGCAGCCGGGAGACCAGGAGGATCGCGCCGGCCGAGCCTGACGGGCCGCAGGTCGTCATCACGACGCATCCCTCAGCCTTGCTCCGCCTCCGCGATCGCAGTGAGTGGCGCGAGGGGCTCGACGGACTGGTCGCCGACCTGCAGGTCGCTGGCTCGGCGGCGGATTGAGTCAGAGGTGCTTGAGAGCCTCGCGCCTGGAGAGACCGCTGAGGTCGTCATGATCCGCGACGAACGTACGGACCCAGTCAGGCTGGACGCGTGCGTAGTCGCGCAGTGCCCATCCGATCGCCTTGCGGATGAAGAACTCGCGGTCCGCGATGCTCGGCTCGATGGCCTCGGCCAGCAGCGCCGGGTCGACCCGGTCCTTGCGGCCGAGCTGGCTGAGGATCGCGAGACGGCGCAGCCAGAGGTCCGCCGCCGCGCTCCAGTGGCGCACGATCGCCGCCGTCTCGGCCGGGTGGGTGTCGTGCAGGTCGGCGATGCGGTGCGCGAGGTCATCCACGTGGTCCCACCAAGCGCCGGTGGTGGCGAGATGCTCGTAGAGCGGCACGAGCTCGAGCCGGCCGCGGCCCACCTTGGTGGCGAGCAGCGCGCTCGCGGCATAGCGCTCCTCGCGGAACTCCGCCTCATCCCACAACGTACGCACGGCGGTCTCGAGCTCGTCCAGCGTCAGCGGTGGGTGAGCACGAACGGCGGCCGTGACGATCGAGCGAACCGCAGGCACCGGCACCCCGCGAAACGGCATCGTCGACTTCATGTAGGCCTGCATGCCCGGTGCGCGTGTGGCGTCTGCAGCCTCGCGCAGCGCATCGCGAATCGCCGAGAGCAGGGGAGCGACGCTCATGGCCGCAGAATACGGGAACACTTGACTCTGATTGAACATTAAACTAGATTGGAGATCTACGAAGGAGCCTGAGATGCCAGCTGTGACTGTTGCCGACTGGAGCGTCCTGCCCCGCGTGATCGCGGCGCCGACGCAGACCGAGGACCGGGTGCCGGTGAGCGTGACCACGGCACCGCAAGGTTTCGAGGGCGAGGGATTCCCGGTGCGCCGGGCGTTCGCCGGGGTCGATCCCAGCAAGCTCGATCCGTTCATCCACATGGACCAGATGGGTGAGGTCGACTATGCGCCGGGCGAGCCCAAGGGCACCCCGTGGCACCCGCACCGCGGGTTCGAGACCGTGACCTACATCGTCGACGGCGTCTTCGACCACCAGGACAGTCACGGTGGCGGTGGCTCGATCACCGACGGCGACACCCAATGGATGACCGCCGGCAGCGGCCTCCTGCACATCGAGTCCCCGCCGGAGTGGCTCGTGGTCAAGGGCGGCCTGTTCCACGGCCTGCAGCTCTGGGTCAACCTGCCCAAGGCGGACAAGTGGCTCCCTCCGCACTACCAGGACATCCGCGGCGGCGACGTGGGTCTGGGCTCCACGCCGGACGCCGGTGCCCTGCTGCGCGTCATCGCCGGTGAGGTCGACGGGGTCAAGGGCCCGGGATCGACGCACACGCCGATGGCCATGGTGCACGCGACCGTTCTGCCCGGGGCCGAGATGACGGTGCCGTGGCGCACGGACTTCAACGCCTTGGTCTACGTCATGAGCGGCACCGGCTATGTCGGCCGCGAGCGCCGCCCGATCGAGTCGGGCCAGCTCGCCGTCCTGGGCCACGGCGAGACCATCACGGTCGGCGCGGCACAGCACCAGGACAGCCGCCATCCAGCGCTCGAGGTCGTCCTCCTGGGCGGCCTGCCGATCCGCGAGCCCATCGCGTGGGCCGGGCCGTTCGTCATGAACACCAAGGCCGAGGTCATGCAGGCGTTCGAGGACTTCCAGAAGGGTCGTCTGGGCTCGATCCCGACCGTCCCGCACGCCGAGGTCCACGGCGAGATGTTGCAGGACTGAGCCGGCCGGCGGTCGGCGCTCAGTCCTCCAGCGGCTCCGACGCCGGGCTGTGGTCGGACGAGACGCCCATCGCAGCGGCCTCGCTGACGCTCTCGCCCAGCCACGACTCGACCTCCCAGCCGGTCTCGCTCGACCCCTCGACGACGACGATGCCGGTGTTGACGACGTAGTGGTTGCTGACGAAGTCGAGGTCGACGTTGCCCGTCCGGGCGGCGCACCACGCGCGAATCATCGCTCCATGGCTGACCAGCACGACATTGTCGACACCGAGGGCCTCCGCCTCGCCGACGACCTCGTCGAACCGGGCGATGACCTCGTGGCCCGTCTCGGCCCCGGGCATGCGGACGTCGAGCTCTCCCGCGCACCACTCGAGGAGCGTGTGGACGTACTGATGGACCGAGGCTTCGTCGGTCTTGCCCTCGACGTCGCCGGCTGCGATCTCACGGAGACCGTCGCGTACGGCCGGCTCGATGCCCCGGTCGGCGACCAGGGGAGCGGCGGTCAGGTGCGTCCGGATCATGGAGGACACGAAGATCGCGTCGATCTTCTCGTCGGCGAGCGCCTCGACGAGCGCCTCGGCCTGGTCATGGCCCAGCGCGGTCAGTCCTGGGCCCGGGACCGTCGACTCGAGGATGCCGTCGACGTTCGCGGGCGTCTGGCCGTGGCGGACAAGGATCAAGCGCATGTCACGAGCCTAGGCGGCGCCACATCGCTAGGCTCTCGCGCATGTCAACCGAAGCTCAGCCGAGGTATGTCGGCGCGATCGACCAGGGAACGACCAGCACCCGCTTCATGGTCTTCGACCACGACGGTCACGAGGTCGCCCGCCACCAGCTCGAGCACGAGCAGATCCTGCCTCAGGCGGGCTGGGTCGAGCACGACCCGCACGAGATCTGGGAGGCGACCCAGGATGTCATCTCGGCCGGGCTCAGTCGCGCAGGCATCTCCGCCGACGGGCTGGCCGCTGTCGGCATCACCAACCAGCGCGAGACCACCGTTGTGTGGGACCGGCGGACCGGAGAGCCCTACTACAACGCGATCGTCTGGCAGGACACCCGCACGGACAAGATCGCCAGCGCGCTCGACAAGAGCGGTGCCGGTGACCTGATCCGCAGCCGCGCCGGCCTGCCGCCCGCGACGTACTTCTCCGGCGGCAAGATCCAGTGGATCCTCGAGAACGTTGACGGCGTTCGGGCGGACGCCGAAGCGGGGCACGCGATCTTCGGCAACACCGACAGCTGGCTGATGTGGTGGCTCACCGGCGGGCCAGATGACGGCCTGCACCTCACCGACGTGACCAACGCGAGTCGCACGATGCTGATGGACCTCGTGGCGCTCGACTGGGATGACGAGCTGCTCGCCCTGTTTGGCATACCGCGGGCGATGCTGCCCGAGATCCGTTCGTCGTCGGAGGTCTACGGACACACCCGTGCAGACGGCCCGTTCGGCGGCGAGGTGCCGATCGCGGGCGACCTGGGCGACCAGCACGCCGCCTTGGTCGGGCAGGTCTGCTTCGAGCCCGGTGAGCTCAAGAACACCTACGGCACCGGCAACTTCCTCGTGCTCAACACCGGTACCGAGATCGTCAAGTCGACCAATGGGCTGATCACCACGGTCGGCTACCAGTTCGGGGATGCGCCGGCCGTGTACGCCCTGGAGGGCTCGATCGCGGTCACCGGCTCGGCGATCCAGTGGTTGCGGGACCAGCTCGGCATCATCAAGGCCGCAGCGGACTCCGAGAGCCTGGCCGAGAGTGTCGACGACAACGGCGGCGTCTACTTCGTGCCGGCGTTCTCCGGCTTGTTCGCCCCCTACTGGCGAAGCGACGCACGCGGCGTGATCGTCGGGCTGTCGCGGTTCAACACCGTGGCCCACATCGCGCGCGCCGCGCTCGAGGCGATCTGCCACCAGAGCCGCGACGTCGTCGACGCGATGGTGGCCGACGCCGGCCTCGACCTCAAGATCTTGCGCGTCGACGGTGGCGTCACCGCCAACGAGCTCTGCATGCAGATCCAGGCCGACATCCTCGGCGTACCCGTCAGCCGGCCAGTGGTGGCGGAGACGACGGCGCTGGGTGCGGCCTACGCGGCCGGTCTGGCGGTCGGCTTCTGGGCCAGCACCGAGGAGCTCATCGCCAACTGGCACGAGTCGAAGCGGTGGGAGTCCACCTCGACGCAAGAGGAGCGCGAGAGCGCTGCCACGCAATGGAAGAAGGCCGTCGAGCGTACATATGGGTGGATCGACGTCGACTGACCTCTGGGCCTCTGCACCTCGACCGGCGGTTCGACGCAGGATGATTGACTAGGGCCCATGCGATCGGTAGCCCTGTCACCTGAGAACCGTCAAGCCGCTCTCGATGCGATGGCGGCGACCCCGCTCGACATCCTCGTCATCGGCGGCGGTGTGGTCGGCGGCGGCGCGGCCCTCGACGCCGCGACCCGCGGACTCTCGGTCGGCCTGGTCGAGGCACGCGACTTCGCGTCCGGCACGTCCAGCCGCTCCAGCAAGCTCATGCACGGCGGCCTGCGCTACCTCGAGATGCTCGACTTCCGCCTCGTCGCCGAGGCGCTCAAGGAGCGTGGGCTGAGCCTGCAGAAGCTCGCGCCCCATCTCGTACGCGAGGTCGGCTTCCTCTACCCCCTGACGCATCGGGTGTGGGAGCGGTTCTATGCCGGCTCCGGCGTCGCCCTCTATGACGCGATGAGCAAGGCGTCGGGCTACGGCCAGGACGTCCCGCTGCACCGCCACCTGACCCGCAGGGGAGCGCGCCGGCTGATGCCGGCCCTCCGCAAGGACGCCTTGATCGGGGCCCTCCACTACTACGACGGCCAGGTCGACGACGCTCGGCACACGATGTTCCTGTCCCGCACGGCAGCGGCATACGGCGCGCACGTGGCCAGTCGTACGCGCGTCATCGGGCTGCTGCGCGAGGGCGGCCGTGTCACCGGGGCGACGGTCAAGGACCTGGAGTCCGGGCGCGAGTTCGACATCCACGCCAAGGCGGTCATCAACTCGACCGGGGTGTGGACCGACGAGACGCAGGCGCTGACCTCCGAGCGGGGCCAGTTCCACGTGCGGTCGAGCAAGGGCGTGCACCTGGTCGTGCCGCGCGACCGCATCCGCGGCGAGTCTGGCCTGATCCTGCGCACCGAGAAGTCGGTGCTGTTCGTCATCCCGTGGGGCCGGCACTGGATCATCGGCACCACCGACACCGACTGGTCGCTGTCCAAGGACCATCCGGCGGCGAGTCGCAGCGACATCGACTACCTCCTCGACCACGTCAACACCGTGCTGGAGCAGCCGCTGACCCACGACGACGTCGAAGGCGTCTACGCGGGCCTGCGGCCCCTGCTCGCCGGCGAGGACGAGGCCACCAGCAAGCTCTCCCGCGAGCACGCCGTCGGCACCAGCGTCAAGGGCCTTGTCGTGATCGCAGGCGGCAAGTACACGACATACCGGGTCATGGCCAAGGATGCCGTCGACGCCGCAGTGCACGGGATGTCGACGTTGCTCGACCGCAGGATCCCGCCTTCGTGCACCGAGGACGTGCCGCTGCTCGGCGCCGACGGCTACGAAGCCGTGTGGAACCAGCGTCAGATGCTCGCCTCGTCGAGCGGCCTCGGCGTCGGGCGCATCGAGCACCTGCTGCACCGCTACGGCTCGCTCACGCTGGAGCTGCTCGACCTGATCGCCGATCGTCCCGACCTCGGCAAGCCGCTGACCGGGGCGGATGACTACCTGCGCGCCGAGATCGTCTACGCCGCGACGCATGAGGGTGCTCGACACCTCGACGACGCCATCGCGCGCCGTACGCGCATCTCGATCGAGACGTTCGACCGCGGCACGGACGTCGCCGTCGAGGTCGCCGAGCTGATGGCGGGGGTGCTCGGCTGGACCGACGCTCAGCGGGACAACGAGGTCGACCACTACCTCAAGCGAGTCGAGGCCGAGCGAGAGAGTCAGACGATGCCGGACGACGAGACCGCTGACGCCGCACGCATGGGTGCCGAGGACGTCGTGCCGGTCGCGACCACGTCGTCGAAGGCCAAGACCGCCTGATGGCCCAGGAGACCGTTGCGGACTACGACGTACGCTCACCGGCATCGCGCACCCTGCTGACCGTGATCGGCACGATCGCCACCATCGTGATGCTGGGCGGACTCGTGCTCGGCGCGTCGCTGATCAAGCGCGACACCCGGGTGGCGACGGCCGACGTCGAGCTCGGCGAGGTCTCGCAGCTGGTGATCAACGCGGGTGCAGCCAACGTCCACCTGGTGGAGGGCGATGACGGCATGGTGCGGATCCGCTCTCGCATCACCTCCGGACTGCAGAAGACCACCTATCAGCTGGGCCGCAGGAACGAGGAGATCAAGATCGTCTCGGGTTGCAAGACGTGGTTGTCGCCCGGTTGCGGGGTCTCGGCGACGCTCGAGGTGCCCAAGGGCCTGCCGGTCGTCGTCAAGTCGACGACCGGCAACGTCAAGGCCGACTCGCTCGTCGAGGGCTCGCTCACGGTCAGATCGGCCAGCGGTGACATCACCGTGGCGGACCTCAAGGTCGACGAGCTCGACGCCAGCACGGGCTCAGGCGACATCAACGCGACGTTCGCGACGCAGCCGTTCGGGCTCAAGGCGAACACCAACACCGGTGACATCCGCGCGACCTTGCCCGCGGGCAAGCGGCAGTACGCCGTGGTGGCCTCGTCCAAGTCCGGCGACATCGCCAACTCGCTCGACGGTGACGTCACGGATTCCCTGTCGGTGGCGGACGCGAGCAAGGGCTTCGTCCGCGCGATCACCGACAGCGGCGACATCAATCTGGCCAACCAATGACAAGACCCCCGGTCCTTGCGGAACGGGGGTCTTCGTGGGGTGGACGACGGGACTTGAACCCGCGGCCACCGGCACCACAAGCCGGTGCTCTACCAACTGAGCTACGCCCACCACGCGTGCCGGGCATGCGCCCGACACGGCGTCGGTCAGTCTAACGCAGCCACTCTGGGTGCTCAGACCGTAGGTTGGGCTCCACCGGTCAACGATCCGGCGACCTCTGCCGCGATGGTCTTGGCGGTCTCGGTGTCGATGCCGGGATCCGGGGTGAAAACGGCCCTCCGGTAGTAGCGCAGCTCCTCGATGCTCTCCTGGATGTCGACCAGTGCGCGGTGATGGCCGGCCTTGGCCGGTGCCGCGAAGTAGGCGCGGGGGAACCACTGGCGGGCGAGCTCCTTGATCGAGGAGACGTCGATGACGCGGTAGTGCAACCAGCTCTCGAGCTCGGTCATGTCGCGGGCGAGGAAGGCCCGGTCGGTGCCGATCGTGTTGCCGGCCATCGGGGCCCGGCCGGGCTCCTTGACGAACTCGCGGACGTAGGCGAGCACCTGCTCCTCGGCGTCGCGGAGGCTCAGGCCGGCGTCGAGCTCGGTGAGCAGCCCGGAGCTCGTGTGCATCTCGCGGACGAAGTCGTTCATCTGCTCGAGCGCGGCCTGCGGGGGCTTGACGATGAGGTCGATCCCGTCGCCCAGGACGTTGAGGTCGTAGTCGGTGACGAGGGCAGCCACCTCGACCAATGCATCGGTCTCGAGCGAGAGTCCGGTCATCTCGCAGTCGATCCACACCAACTTGTCGTTCACGCGCTGAACCTTAGTACGGCCTGCAGACGCGACACACGGACACCGGCCTTCGTGCGGGCCGGTAGGGTCTGATGGAACCTTCAACGAGTGAGCCGCGTTGGTCCACATGGTGACCGCCCGACCCAGGAGAAATCAGTGAGCAACGAACGTCAGCAGCGTGCCGCCCGCGCCGAGCAGATGCGCAAGGAACGCGAGAAGGCCGACCGCAAGCAGCGCAACCTGATCACTGTCGGGATCGTCGTCGTCGTGATTGCCCTGGTCGCCGTTGGCGGGTGGGCCGTCAAGAGCGAGAACGACAAGAACAAGAAGGAAACCGAGGTCATCAACCCCAAGAACACGACCAAGGACTTCGGCATCCCCTACACGACCGCCGACGCGGGCGGCGAGGTCCCGTCCGGCGCCGAGCCGGTCTCGGTCGAGCTCTACGAAGACTTCCAGTGCCCGGTGTGCAAGTCGTTCGAGCAGGCCAGCGGCGCGTTCCTCAAGGACCAGGTCAAGAGCGGTGCCATCACGATCACCTACCGGCCGTTCTCCTTCCTCGACGAGAACGGTGGAAGCCCCAACGAGTACTCGCATCGCGCCACCAATGCTGCGCTCTGCGCCCTCGACCAGGGCGGCATCGACGACTACGTCAAGGTCCACGACTACCTCTACGCCAACCAGCCCGAGGAGCGGACGCCGGGACCGGAGAATGCCGAGCTGATCACGGCCCTCGGCGGTATCGGCATCACGGGCATCGACTCGTGCGTACGGACGGAGCGGTTCGTGCCGTGGGTCGACGCGGCCAAGGAAGCCGGCGCGAAGCTCGGTGTGAACGCGACTCCGACCGTGATGGTGGGCGGCAAGAAGGTCGAGTCGCCGACTCCGGACGTGCTGCTGAAGGCGATCGACGCCGCCAAGAAGTCCTGACCTCAGCGCACGCTGCGGCCCAGGGCGTACCCGACTGACGCTGCGGCGATGCTCACCACGAGCATCGCCACGGCGTTGACCGTCGCTGCGCCATAGCGGCGGTCCAGCGCCAGGTGCACCGACTCGACACTCGCGGTGCTGAACGTCGTGTAGCCGCCGAGGAAACCCGTGCCCAGGATCGTGTGCCAGCTGTCGTCTGCGCCCAGGCCGACGATCAGCCCGAGCAGCAACGACCCGCTGACGTTGATCAGATGGGTGGACCAGGGGAGCCGGGACGACACCCGGGGGCGCATCCATGCATCGAGCGAGTAGCGCGTGCCGGCGCCGAGGCCACCGGCGAGAGCCATGAGCAGCGTCGTCATCGCCCGACCGCACGAGCGGTGGCGACCCCGGCGCAGGCCGCCAACAGCCCCGCGATGACGCTGCCCGCCGCATACGTGAGGCCCAACGCGACGTGGTCTCCACGGAGGAGGGTGTCGGTCTCGACCGCGAGCGCGCTGTATGTCGTGTAGCCGCCGAGGAATCCGGTGCCGAGCAGCAGCCGCATGCGGTTTGCCGGCTCGCTGTGATCGCGTACGAGCAGCACGGCCAGCAGCGCCCCGAGGGCGAATGACCCTGTGACGTTGACCAGGAATGTCGCCACAGGGAAGAGCCGGTCGGCGTCGAGGGCCTCGGCGATGCCATGCCGGGCGAGGGTGCCCGCAGCGCCACCGACGGCGACGAGAGCGAAGGACCTCACCCCTCCATTAGACCCTGCAGCAGGCTGAAGGCGATCGCCGCCATGATGATCGCGATCAGCGCGTCGAGGATCCGCCATGCGGCCGGCTTCGCGAACATCGGCCGAAGCAGACGCGCGCCGAACCCGAGGGCGGAGAACCAGACGATCGACCCGGTTGCGGCGCCGGCGCCGAACCACCAGCGATCGTCGCCGTGCGTGCCGGCGACCGATCCCAGCAACAGGATCGTGTCGAGGTAGACGTGCGGGTTGAGCCAGGTCAGCGCCATGGCGGTCGTGACCGCGGGCCACAGCGATGTCGGCGCCCCCGAGGTCTCGGCGTCGAGCTCACCGGGGTGGAAGGCGCGTCGGCCGGCGATCACGGCGTACGCCAGCAGGAAGGCGGCGCCGCCGATCCGCATCGCGTCCACCAGCCATGGCACCAGATCCAGGAGGCTGCCGATACCGGCGATGCCCAGGGCGATCAGGATGATGTCGGAGACCGCGCAGATCAGCACGACGGCGAGCACGTGCTCCCCGCGCAGGCCTTGGCGCAGCACGAACGCATTCTGGGCCCCGATCGCGATGATGAGCGAGAGGCCGAAGCCCACTCCCGCAAGGGTGGCGATGAGGGCGGCGTGATCCATGCCGCCATTCAACGGGGGATGGATGCTGAAGGCCAAATCATGTTTCGAATGATGCATTAGCATCGCTGATGTGCCTGACATCGACATGTCCCAGCTCCGGGCCCTTGCGGCGGTCGTCGACGAAGGGTCGTTCGACGCCGCGGCATCCGCCCTGCACCTCACGCCGTCGGCGGTCAGCCAGCGGATCAAGGCGCTGGAGCAGTCCGCGGGCCAGGTCCTGGTGCGTCGGACCAAGCCCACGGAGCCGACCGAGGCCGGCCACTCCTACCTGCGGCTGGCTCGCCAGATCGAGTCCCTGGTGCAGGACACGCGTGTCGAGGTGGACCCCGATGATCAGCGTCCGCCGACCATCCCGCTGGCCGTCAACGGCGACTCCTTGGCCACATGGGTCCTGCCGGCGCTCGCGGCGCTGTCAGGCGCGGCCTACTTCGACGTACGTCGCGAGGACGAGGGGCGTACCTCGGACCTCCTGCGCTCGGGAACCGTGATGGCCGCGATCACGTCCGACGCAGCGGCGGTGCAGGGCTGCCGGGCGACGCGGCTCGGGACGATGCGATACCGCCCGATGGCGAGTCCGGAGTTCGTCGCGCAGTGGTTCCCGGACGGGGCGGACGCGGCGAGTCTTGCCGTGGCGCCGGTGGTGGTGTTCGACCGCAACGATGATCTCCAGGACGCGTACCTGCGTCGGCGGAGCCGTCGGCGACTCAATCCGCCGCGGCAGCACATTCCGGCCTCGTCGCAGTTCGCCGATGCCATCGCCCTTGGCCTGGGCTGGGGAATGCTGCCCAAGGAGCAGTCCGAGGAGCGGGAGGATGCCGGTCTGCTGGTCAACGTCGATCCGGGCCGTCATGTCGACGTCACGCTCTACTGGCAGCAGTGGTCCTTGCAGACGCCCGCGCTCGAGATGACCGCGCGAGCCATCCGGGAAGCGGCAGCTGAGCACCTGACGTGAGAACCGCTCAGTGGTAACGTCAAGTCACTACCACTGAGGAGCGGCGATGAGCCTCGAGGAGATGCTCGACGATCTCTTCGAGCCGCACGCCGTGATGGCTGACGAGGACGGTGACCGCCTCGTCGCCCTTCGCCTCGCCGACGACTGGGGTGTCGGCGTACGGCTGCACCGCCGCGGCACGCATCGGCAGTGGAACGTCCGAGAGGTCACGCTGCGGATCATGGATGCTGAGTCGAGCATCAGCGGCAACGACGTACGCGAGCTGCCGCTCGGCGCGCTGCTGTCGGAGGCCAAGCGCCTCGCGACGAAGGACTCGCTCGCCTCTCCGCCCCCGGCCCCGCGCCTGCGGCTGGGTGAGCTTCTCGAGCAGAACGGCGGGCGGTTCGGCAGCGGCGACGATGCGCTGGCTGCGCTTGCCTTCGAGTACGTCTCGCTGGTGGAGTCGGGCGTCCGCACGCCGTCCAAGTCGCTCGCCGAGGCGTTCGGTGGGGCAGCCGCGACCTGGACCAACCGGGTCGCGGAGTCCCGCAAGCGTGGCTTCCTCACGCCGGTCAGCCGCGGAGAGGCCGGGGGAGCGCTGACGCCGAAGGCGCTGTCGACCCTCGGCCTACGCCGCGACTGATGCGCTGAAGAACGCGATCAGCACAGGCGCGATCGCTTCGGGCGCCACGTCATGCGTCTGGTCCTGGAGCGTCCGGTGCTCGGCGTTGGGCAACGCGTCTGCGGTTGCCCTGGCTGCCTGCTGGAGGCCCTCGGGGCTCGCTCCGCCGCTCAGCAGCAGCGCGGGAACCGTGACCCGCGACGCGACGTCGCCTGGCACCTCGCCACCGGCCACCAACCGGTTGTCATACGCGAGGGTCGGCGCGATCGCCTCGAACCTGGCCCAAGCCGGGCTGGAGCGCGCACCGTCGATCATCTGTTGCGGGACGCCGACTCGGGTCATGAACCGCGCGATCGCGCCGCCGCGATCACCGGCTTTGAGCAGCTGGTGAAGGTCCGCCGAGTATTCCTCAGCCCGTCCGGGCTCCTCGAACTGCGCCACGAAAGGCGGCTCGAAGAGCGCCAGCCGGCCGATGTGCGCACCTGCGGCGGCCGCGGCCAGGGCGAGTGCCACGCCCGACGACATGGCATAGACGGACGCCTCACCGCCCGCCTCGTCGATCAGCGCACTGAGGTCTTCGACCTCGCGCTCCACGGCGTACGGGAGGGTGTCGGTGCTGTCGCCCCGGCCGCGCCGGTCGTACGTGAACACCGTGAAGTGCGCTGACAGGAGTGGTGCAAGGCCGTCCATGGGTCCGGCTCCCCGGTAACACATCGCGCCGTCGATGAGGACGATCGGCGGGCCGTCGCCGATCCGGTCGTACGCGATGAGCGTCCCGTCGGGCGAGGTGAGACGTGGCATGGTCAGGCTCCGTTTCGTGTCATTCTTCGGGGTCAAGGGAGGCGAGATAGGTGTCGAACCGGTCGAGGCTCGTCGCGAACCCGGCCTGCGCCTCGGCGCTGAGGTAGGCCGCCGGCACATTGGTCTGGTGGGTCACGACCTCGGTGCGTCCGTCGCCCAGGTCGATGAAGGTGACCTCGGTGCGCATGCCGCCCTCGACGCCCGCCTCGATCCAGACGAGCCGGTCGGGCCGGCTGACCTCGGCATACACCGCCTTCATGGTGTACGTGCCGCCCCCGGCTTCGCCGACCATCGTGGTCTCGAAGGCGCCGCCGGGCCGCAGGTCGACCGTGATGTTCTCGACCGGCGTGCTCGTGCCGGTCGGTCCCCAGAAACGGGCCAGGTGCTTCGGTGTCGTCATGCAGTCGAAGAGCCGCGCTGGCGACGCCCGGTGCACGCGACGGAACGTCATCTCGCCGGTCTCGCTCATGTCGTGCTCCGGTCTTCGTCCGGCAAGGTCGCGAGGTGCTCGCCGAGCCGGTCGTGACGGTCGGCCCAGACCCGGCGATGGCGTTCGATCCAGCCGACCGCGTCCGCGAGGTGTTCGGCATCGAGCCGGCATGGCCGGGACTGGGCCTCCTTCGTTCTCGAGATCAGACGGGCGCGTTCGAGCACCTTGAGATGCTTGGAAACCGCCTGCTGGGTCATCGCGAATGGTTCGGCGAGCTGGTTGACCGTCGCATCGCCCTCGGCGAGGCGTTCGAGGATCGCCCGCCTTGTCGAGTCCGCGAGCGCCGCGAACACCAGGTCCAGGTCGTCCTCGATCACCGTCATGTCGCGACTCTATCCACAACCACTGCTTTGCACAACCAGTAGGTTGTACTGGTTGATCAATCGGCGGCGG
This sequence comes from uncultured Actinomycetota bacterium, assembly GCA_963790145.1. Taxonomy (GTDB): domain Bacteria; phylum Actinomycetota; class Actinomycetes; order Propionibacteriales; family Nocardioidaceae; genus Aeromicrobium. The sequence goes on from CAWBNN010000003.1 coordinate 517,705, forward strand.
TGTCCTGGCCGGCGAGGAGCGCGTCGAGCTTGCTGAACGACTGCATCCAGAACTCGCGGCTGGTTCGCTCCGCCTCACGCGGACACGGGTCGACCCGCAGCTCGACCCGGGTGCCGCCGAGCTCATCGAGGAACTCGACGCTGACCATGAAGGGGGCGACCCCCTCGAACGCGGGGAAGCCGGTCACCGACTCGTACCCGACCAGACGCTGGTTCTCGACGACCTCGGTGTACGTGGTCTCGACGGTCCAGGTCATTGTGCCGCTGTAGGTCGCCATCGTCAGCCGCCGGTGGCCGCCGACCCGGACATCGATCGTCACGGTGCCGGGCACGACCCAGCCGCCGAGGGGGCCGAACCAGGCAGCGAGCTCGTCGGCGTCAGTGAACGCCCTATAGACGCGGTCCCGCGGAGCGTCGAAGTGCCGGTGGATGTCGATCACCAGCCGCACGTCCATGGAGCCCGCCTCAGCCCCGATTCGTGCCGTCAACGATACGCCTGCCCGGGGTGCAGCGCCCGGCAGGATTCGAACGGGCGCTGAGCGCCCTCCTCCCCGAATCCTGGACGCCGGGAGTTGGAATTGAATCCCGCGTTGCATCGGCGCGCCCGGCAGGACTCCGTCGGGCGCTGGGCGCCCTCCTCCCCGAATCCTGGACGCCGGGAGTCGTCGCAGCATCCCGCTTTGCATCGGCGCGCCCGGCAGGATTCGAACCTGCGACCTAGAGATTAGAAGGCTCTTGCTCTATCCGGCTGAGCTACGGGCGCTCGGGTCGTGAAACCCGACCCAAGCCTATCGGCGCACGTCGCCCCGTACGCGGACCTGCACCCCGAGGAGGCCCATGCCCTACGATTTGCGGGTGACAGATGCGACTGCCCCCGCGATTCCAGCCGCCCTGCCCAAGTACCGCGAGGCGATCCGCCAGCGTGGCCGCACTGCGTTGCTCGTCTTCTTCATCATCACCGCGATCCTCGGGGTCGTGGGTGCGGCGTGGATGGCTTGGCGCGGGAGCGAGGGTGACGCGGCGGGGTCCGGCCTGTCGATCCTGTTCGCGATCATCCCGTTGCCCCTCCTGTGGTTCGTCTACTGGTGGCTCGACCGCTACGAGCCCGAGCCGCGCCGCTACAAGTTCGCCGCATTCGTCTGGGGCGGCGTCATCGCCGTGGTGATCGCGATCGTGCTGGAGCTGTGGATCCAGGACACGTGGGACCTGAGCGACAAGCAGGCGGCATCGTTCGTCGCGCCGCTGGTCGAAGAGCCGGCCAAGTGCCTGTTCCTGGCCCTGACGTTCCTGCGCTCGCGACGAGTCATCGACGGCTTCCTGGACGGTCTGATCTTCGCCGGCATCGTCGGCATCGGGTTCGCCTTCATCGAGAACATCGGCTACTACGTCAGCAGCTACACCGGCACCCCCGACATCCAGGTCGCCGGCGCCGAGGGTGTGACGACGACGTTCATCGTTCGCGGACTGTTCAGCCCGTTCGCCCACCCGCTGTTCACGTCGGCTTTCGGCATCGCGATCGGGCTCGCCGCCGGCCGCCGGTCCAAGACGCTCAAGGTCCTGATCTGCTTCGTCGGCCTACTCGTCAGCGCCGGCCTCCACGGTCTGTGGAACGGCTCGTTGAGCTACGGCGGTGGCGCGGGCTTCGTCCTGGCCTACCTCGCCCTCGCCGCCGTGCTGGTCGCCATCGCCGTCCTCGCGATCATCGTTCGCAACCGCCAGGTCAAGATCCTCGAGCGGTCGTTGTCGTACGTCGCACAGCGCGGCTGGATCCACCCGGCGGAGATTCCCTACCTGTCGCGCTTCGGCCATCGCAAGGCGGCCCGCCGGTATGCGAAGGATCACGGTGGCCCGGTCGCGGCGAAGATCGTCACGCGCTACCAGCGCCTCGCGACCGAGATGGCGTTCCTCCACGACGGCCTGATGAGCGGCCGGACGATCCCGCGAGGCGTCGAGCGTACGTATGCGCTGCTCGATGCGATGTACGAGTTGCGGCCGATGTTGCGATTCCCGCCCGCTCTCCAAAGCACCTCCCGTCACTCCTGACCCCCCTGCAGCACGAGGCGTGGCGGCGAAGTGCCCCCACGTCCACTAATCTGTGCTCAGACACCCATGCGCACAGTTCACCGTCAACGAGAGGAGCACCCAGTGGCCAGCGAACACGCTTCGGCCGAGCTCCTTGGCGCGATGAGCAAGCTCCTGACGAGTGTTCGAGACGTCACGCTGCGGCTCGAGGTCGACGACGTCGACGTGGCTCGAGGCACGCAGGCCAAGGTCGCCGATCAGCTGTCCGACTACGTCCTGCCGCGCCTCGTGCAGCTCGACGCCCCGCTGCTCGCCGTCGTGGGCGGATCGACAGGTGCCGGCAAGTCCACGCTGGTCAACTCGCTGGTGGGGGAGCGGGTCACCGAGTCCGGTGTCCTGCGGCCCACGACTCGCTCGCCTGTTCTGGTGCATCACCCGGATGACGCCGAGTGGTTCCTGCCCGACCGCATCCTGCCCGACCTGCCTCGCACCGACGTGCCGACCAACGACACCTACGCGCTGCGACTCGCGGCGTCCGCGAAGATCCCGCGGGGTCTGGCGATCCTCGACGCGCCCGACGTCGACTCGATCGACCGGGGCAACCGAGAGCTCGCCGCCCAGCTCCTCGCCGCCGCCGACCTGTGGCTCTTCGTCACCTCGGCGGCGCGTTATGCCGACCAGGTGCCGTGGGACTACCTCCGCCAGGCAGCCGAGCGCAGCACGTCGGTCGCCGTCGTGCTCGACCGCACGACGTCAGAGGCCGTCATCGAGGTGCGTGGTCACCTCGCACGGATGATGACGTCCCGAGGCCTGTCGGACTCGCCGTTGTTCACGGTCCCGGAGTCCGGCGTCGACGCCGACGGACTGCTGCCGCGTGATGCGGTCTCGCCGATCGTGGTCTGGCTGCACGAGCTCGCCGCTGATCCGGCCGCCCGCAAGATGGTGATGGCTCGTACGCTCGACGGCGCGGTGCGCCACGTCGTCCTGCGCACGCATGACGTCGCCGACGCGATGAACGTCCAGATCGCCGCCTCAGAGGTCCTGCACGGCGAGATCGACACGACCTATCGCAAGGCCATGGACACGTTCGGCGTCCAGGTCACCGACGGCACGGTTCTCAAGGGTGAGGTCCTCGCCCGCTGGCAGGAGTTCGTCGGCACCGGCGAGCTGTTGCGCTCCGTCGAGGAGAAGGTCAGCCGCATCCGCGACCGTTTCGTGGACGGTGTGACCGGCAAGCGTACGCGCTCGACCGAGGTCGTCGAGGCCATCGAGACCGGCGTCCAGATGCTGCTGGTCGAGCACGCCGAGGCGGCGGCCGAGGCTGCCTCGCGGGCCTGGGCCACAACGCCGGCCGGCCGTACCCTCCTGGATGCCAATCGCGGCATCGACCGAGCCTCCCGCGACTTCCGCGTGCGCGCGCAGCGCATGGTGCACGACTGGCGCCAGGCCGTGCTCGAGCTCGTACGCGTCGAAGGTGCCGACAAGCGCATGACCGCGCGCTTCCTCGCGTTCGGCGTCAATGGCATCGGCGTCGCCCTGATGATCGTGATGTTCTCGCGCAACGGCCAGGGCAAGGAGGCCGGCGGCACCGCGGCGCTGGGCCACAAGCTCCTCGACGCGATCTTCGGCGAAGAGGTCGTCGAGACCTTGTCCGCCCGCGCTCAAGCTGACCTCGAGTCGCGCGTCGCTGCGCTGTTCGAGGGCGAGATGCAGCGCTTCCTCGACCTCGTTGAGTCTCCCGACACCATCAAGGCGCACCAGGCTGTCCTCCGTGAATCTGCACGTCAGGCCGAATACGCTCGACATGCCGACTTCCTGAACGGAGAGACGACGTCATGACTGCGCCGAGCGACGCCGCCGAAGTAGTGTTCGGCGGCGGCCGAAACGATGTCGCCACGAGGCTCGACGGGCTGACCAAGGCCGTCGAGAACAGCCGCGGTCGCATCGATGCCGAGATCCTCGCGCCCGCCGAGATGCTGTCGGGCCGGGCGGCTGAGCGCCTCACGTTGTCCGGCGACCACACGATCGTCGCGCTGGCCGGCGCCACCGGGTCGGGCAAGTCCTCGCTGTTCAACGCGCTCACCGACCTCGAGCTCGCCGGGGTCGGCGTGCGCCGGCCCACGACGTCGTGGGCGCTCGCGTGCGCCTGGGGACCCGACGGTGCACAGGGACTGCTGGAGTGGATGGGCATCCCGGCTCGCCACCAGGTGTCCCGCATGAGCATGCTCGACCACTCCGCTGAGGACACCAAGCTCGACGGTCTGGTGCTGCTCGATCTGCCCGACCATGACTCGACCGAGGTCTCGCACCATCTCGAGATGGATCGCCTCATCAAGTACGCCGACCTGCTGGTGTGGGTCCTCGACCCGCAGAAGTACGCCGACGCCGCGATTCACGACCGCTACATCCGGCCCATGGCCTCCTACGCCGATGTCACGCTCGTCGTGCTCAACCAGATCGATCGCATCCCGTTCGAGCAGCGGGAACGGGCGCTGGCCGACGTCAAGCGCATCCTGGCCGACGAGGGTCTGCCCGACGTCACGGTCATCGGCGTGTCGGCGACTCGCGGCGATGGTGTCGAGGACCTCAAGCGCGAGATGGCGACCCGCATCCGGGCCAAGTCCTCGGCAAGGTCCAGGCTCGCCTCGGACATCTCCGCCGCCGCGGGCGTCATCGCCCAGGTCGGCGGCTCCAGCGATGCCCCCGGTCTGGCGCCGGCCGACCGTCAGGCGCTCGACGAGGCGCTGGTCGAATGTGCCGGCGTGCCGCAGATCGTCGATGCCGTGTCGTGGTCCACCCGCAGGCGAGCCGCGCAGCGCACGGGCTGGCCGGTCGCCCGGTGGCTCCGTCGATTGCGCAAGGACCCGCTCAAGGAGCTGGGACTCGGCGACGATCTGTCGATGTCGTCGCTGGCACGTGCCGCGGTCCCCGAGACCGGAAACGTCCAGCGCGCCAACGCGGAGCTCGCGATCCGCGACGCCGCTGAGAAGGCCTCGATCGGGCTCGAGCGGCCGTGGCGCGATGCGATCCGCGATGCGTCCAACCCGCCGGGCGACGACATCATCGACGCGCTCGACCGGGCCATCCACGAGACCAGTCTCGGCGTGGCCCGCCCGGCGATCTGGTGGCGCATGGTGCAGGTCATCCAGCTGCTGCTGTTCCTCGGCATGGTGGGCGGCCTCGGGTGGCTCGCCGCTCAGGGCATCCGGCAGCTCGTCTCGTTCGACCTGCCTGACCTCGGCGAGGTCGGTGGCGTCCCGATGGCCGCCATCGTGGCCGGCGGCTCGCTCGTCGGCGGCATCGTGCTCGGCGCCTTGTCGAGCTTGGCGTCGCGCATCGGCGGCCGCCGCAAGGCCAAGCGGGCCGACCGCCAGCTCCGCGAGGCGATCGACCGGGTGATCGCCGAGCGCATCGTCTCGCCGATCCAGGCCGAGCTCGACGCCTACGCCGCCTACCGCGCAGGGATCCTCGCCGCGCTGTCCTGATCCACAGGTCTCCTCGACGTCGGCGGCTGTCCACAGCGGATGTCGTACGGGCTGTGGTGTCGCGGCCGCTCCGAGAGTCTGGAGCTCCTCAACCGAAGGAGTCCAGCCATGTCCAACGACAACACCATGACCTTTCACGGCCGGGTCGGCACCAAGGTCGAGCTGCGCGAAGGCAGCGTCCCGTGGGTCCTGTTCCGCGTGGCGTCGACGCCCAGCTACTTCGACCAGGCGACGCGCACCTGGCGCGACCTCGAGACGATCTGGATCTCGGTCAAGGCGTGGCGCAGTCTCGCGCAGAACGTCGCGGAGTCGCTCGAGGTGGGCGATCCGATCGTCGTCATCGGCAAGGTGCGCACCGAGAAGTGGACGACGCAGGACGGCCAGCCCCGCGAGAGCACCGTGCTCGAGGCCAACCTGATCGGCCACGACCTCACGTGGGGGGTCACCAAGCTGCGGCGGGTCGAGCGGCTGTCGCCGACCATGGCCAAGAGCGATGACACCGTGGCCGCGCTCGCCGAGCTCGAGGGCGAGGCGGCGGAGGCGCCTGCCGCCTGATCCGATTCGTCCGTCTGGGTCGCGATCTATAGGCTTGGGCATATGGCCGACTACGTCTTCACCCTCCGCAACGTCCGCAAGAAGCTCGGCGAGAAGGTCGTTCTCGACGATGTCACGCTGTCGTTCCTCCACGGCGCCAAGATCGGCGTCGTCGGCCCCAACGGCACCGGAAAGTCGACCCTGTTCAAGATCATGGCCGGCATGGAGCAGGCCAACAACGGCGATGCGATCAAGGACCCTGACGCGTCGGTCGGCATCCTCCTCCAGGAGCCCCCGCTGACCGAGGGCAAGACGGTGCTCGAGAACGTCGAGGAGGCTGTCGGCGAGATCAAGGCCAAGATCGACCGATTCAACAAGATCAGCGAAGAGCTCGCCGATCCCGATGCCGACTACGACACCCTGCTGCCGGAGATGGGTGAGCTGCAGACCGATCTCGACCACGCCAACGCGTGGGACCTCGACTCCCGGCTCGCCCAGGCGATGGACGCCCTGCGTTGCCCGCCGCCCGACGAGCTCGTCGACCACCTCTCCGGTGGTGAGCGCCGCCGCGTCGCCCTCTGCAAGCTGCTGCTCGAGCAGCCCGACCTGCTGCTGCTCGACGAGCCCACCAACCACCTGGACGCCGAGAGCGTGCTGTGGCTCGAGCAGCATCTCGCGTCCTATCCCGGCGCTGTGCTGGCCATCACCCACGACCGCTACTTCCTCGACAACGTCGCCGAGTGGATCCTCGAGCTCGACCGCGGCAAGACGCACCCCTACGAGGGCAACTACTCGACGTACCTGGAGACCAAGCAGGCCCGACTCGTGGTCGAGGGCAAGAAGGACGCCAAGCGCGCCAAGATCCTCGCCAAGGAGCTCGAATGGGTGCGCTCCAACGCCAAGGCTCGCCAGGTCAAGAACCAGGCGCGTCTGAGCCGCTACGAAGAGATGGCCGCCGAGGCAGAGCGCGGCCGCAAGCTCGACTTCGAGGAGATCAACATCCCGGCAGGGCCACGGCTCGGCGATGTCGTCCTCAACGCCAAGGACCTGCACAAGAGCTTCGGCGACCGTGAGTTGTTCGACGGCCTGACGTTCGACCTGCCGCGGGCCGGCATCGTCGGCGTTGTCGGCCCCAATGGTGTCGGCAAGTCGACGCTGTTCCGCATGATCGTGGGGGAGGAGAAGCCCGACGAGGGTTCCCTCGAGGTCGGCCAGACCGTCAAGATCTCGTATGTCGACCAGGGCCGTGGCGGCATCGACAACAACCTCAACATCTGGCAGCTCGTGTCAGGTGAGCTCGACTTCATCAAGGTCGCCAACTACGAGGTGCCGAGCCGCGCCTATGTCGCGTCCTTCGGGTTCAAGGGGCCCGACCAGCAGAAGAAGGTCGGCGTGCTGTCGGGCGGTGAGCGCAACCGGCTCAACCTCGCGCTGACCCTCAAGATGGGTGGCAACCTGTTGCTGCTCGACGAGCCGACCAACGACCTGGACGTCGAGACGCTGCAGTCACTCGAGGACGCCCTGCTCGACTTCCCCGGGTGCGCCGTGGTGGTCTCGCACGATCGCTGGTTCCTCGACCGCGTCGCGACACACATCCTGGCGTGGGAGGGCAATGCCGAGACGCCGGCGCGCTGGTTCTGGTTCGAGGGCAACTTCGCCGACTACGAGGTCAACAAGGTCGAGCGGCTCGGCGAGGAAGCCGCGCGTCCGCACAGCGTGACCTACCGCAAGTTGACCCGCGACTGAGCAGGCTCAGAACTTCTTGCCGTGCAGGTTCTCGATGACGTTCTGCATGATGCGGCCCATGGCGGCGAAGTCCGCGGGGTCGGCGTTCTCGATCAGGTAGTCGTGGACGCCTCGCACGTGCGTGTGGGCAGCGGCCTCGAGCACGCTGAAACCGTGGTCGGTCAGCACGGCGGACACCCCTCGGCCGTCCTCGGTGCACTGTCCACGGATGACGATGTTCTCCCGCTCGAGCCTGGCGATCGTGTGGGTCACGCGACTGCGGGAATGGGCGACCGCGTCGGCCAGCTCGGCCATGCGAATCGACCGGTCCGGGGCCTCGGACAGACGGACCAGGATCTCGTACTCGGGCATCGACAGTCCATGCGCCGCTCGCAGGTCGCGATCGAGCCGGTCCATCAGCACCGTGGTGCCGCCGAGGAACGAGCGCCAGATGCGTTGCTGCTCCTCGGTGAGCCACGGGGTCGTGGTCGTCGTCTCCATGTGACCTATCCTACTCTGTGAGACTGTTGATTGAAATTTCAACAGCGTGCTAGAGTCTATCTTGTTGAAGGATCAACTACATACTTCGAGGAGATTTGATGAGCACAGCAACAGCAGTCAGCACCGGCACCTGGGCGATCGACCCGAGCCACACCGAGATCGGGTTCTCGGTCCGCCACCTGGTCAGCAAGGTCCGCGGCAAGTTCGAGAGCTTCGAGGGCACCATCGTCACGCCTGAGGACCTCACCGCCGCCACGGCCACCGTCACGGTCGACCTCAACTCGATCAACACCGGTTCCGCCGACCGCGACAACCACCTGCGCTCGGCCGACTTCTTCGAGGTCGAGACCCACTCGAAGATGACGTTCGTCTCGACTGGCGTCGTCCAGAAGAGCGACACCGACTTCGTCGTCACCGGCGACCTCACGATCAAGGGCGTCACCAAGCCTGTCGAGCTCGCGACCGAGTTCCTCGGCGAGGGCGGCGACCCGTGGGGCGGCACGCGCGTGGGCATCGAGGCCACCGCCGAGATCAGCCGCAAGGAGTTCGGCATCGACTTCAACATCCCGCTCGAGGGCGGCAAGGTCATGGTCGGCGACAAGATCTCGATCCACATCAACGCCGAGGCCGTTCTCCAGGCCTGAGTGCCTTGCGCGGTGCCTAGAGCGTGGTCCGAAGGGTCATCCTGACCGCCAGATCGGCATGCAGGCTGGCCAGCTCGTGGCCGGAGCGCGAACCGCCCGGCTCGAACCACCGCACCAGATCGACGCCCAGGGACAGCACCGAGAACGCTGTCCCGGGAATGTCATCAACATCCAGGACGCCCTGGTCGACTCCGTCGGCCAGGGCGTCCTGCATGGCCTTCTCGATGCTCCGCCGGTAGGTCGCGACCTCGGCACGGTGCTCGGCGGTGAGGGCGTGGTACTCGTACTGCACGATGCGCCCGACACGGCTGTTGTCGGCGTGCCAGAGGCTGAAGTCGTAGACCATGGCCCGAAGACGCTGGATGGGATCGGGGCTGGAGCCGGCCGCGGCCGTGATGACGTCGAGCGCGCTGCGATGGCCGTTGAGGCTGACGGTGAAGAGGAGACTTTCCTTGGAGTCGTGATGCACGTAGACCGCCGCGGGGCTCATCCCGGCGCGGGACGCGATGTCGCGGGTGGTCGTCCCGGCGAAGCCCTTCTCGGCGAACGCCTCGATCGCGGCGTTGATGAGCCGCTCACGTGCCGTGATGGTCGTCATGTTCACTCCTCTTTCGGTTGACAGCATGACGGAGGGCTTGCATGCTAAGCAAGCGCTTAGCGCGCGTTTCCCCTCCTGGATTCCTGATCACGAAGGCAGAGCTGTGCAGCGGACGATCTTTGACAAGGACCACGACGCGTTCCGCGACTCGTGTGCGGCGTTTCTGGCCAAGCACGTGACGCCCCATCTCGAGACGTACCTCGAGGACAAGGCGTTGCCCCGGGACTTCTGGCTGGCGGCCGGCGCCGAAGGCTTCCTGGGCCTCGAGATCCCCGAGGAGTTCGGCGGCGCGGAGGCCGGTGACTTCCGGTTCAACGCGGTGTGGGCCGAGGAGCTCAGCAAGCTCAATGCAGCGCTGGCGTCATGTGCCGCGATCCACTCCGACATCGCGGTGCCCTACATCGTCGATCTCGGCACGGAGGAGCAGAAGCAGCGCTGGCTCCCCGGATGTGCGAGCGGCGAGATCGTCACGGCGATCGGCATGACCGAGCCCGGCGGCGGATCCGACCTCGCCGCGCTCAAGACCACCGCGGTCCGCGACGGCGACGAGTGGGTCATCAACGGCTCCAAGACCTTCATCACCAACGGCTACTCGGCGGACCTGGTGCTGACGGCGGTCCGCACCTCGCCCGAGAAGGGCGCCAAGGGCATCACGTTGTTCGGCCTCGAGGCGACCGACGAGGGGTTCAGCCGCGGCCGCAAGCTCGACAAGGTCGGACAGGGCGAGGCCGACACGTCCGAGCTGTTCTTCGAGAACGTCCGGGTGGGCGACGACCGCATCCTCGGCGAGGTCGACCGCGGCTTCATCTACATGATGGAGCGCCTCCCGCAGGAGCGGCTGAGCTGCTCGGTCTCCAACATCGCGCACGCCAAGCAGATCCTCGCCGAGACGATCCAGTACGCCCACGACCGTGTGGCGTTCAAGCAGCCCATCGGCAGTCTTCAGCACAACAAGTTCCTGCTCGCCGAGCTGGTGACCAAGATCGAGGTCGCCGAGGCCTACGTCGACCAGGCCGTGCTGGCCCACACCAACGGCGAGGCGACCGCGATCGACGCGGCCAAGGCCAAGTGGTGGTCGTCGGAGATCCAGAACGACGTCCTCGACCACTGCGTCCAGCTGCACGGCGGCTACGGATTCATGAACGAGTACCGCGTCGCGCGTGCGTGGCGAGACGCCCGGGTCAGCAAGATCTGGGCCGGATCCAACGAGATCATGAAAGAGCTCATCGGCCGCGACCTCGGATTCTGAGGCCGGACCACCCATCAGGAAGGCAACGAAATGCCCGAAGCAGTCATCGTCTCCACCGCACGTTCGCCCATCGGCCGAGCCGTCAAGGGATCGCTCAAGGACATGCGTCCCGACGACCTGTCGGTCCTGATGCTCGAGGCGGCGCTGGCCAAGGTGCCCGAGCTCGACCGTCGTGACATCGTCGACCTGCACCTGGGTGTCGGCCAGCCGGCCGGCGAGTCGGGCAACAACCTCGGACGCATCGTTGCGGTCCAGGCCGGCATGGACCACCTGCCTGGCGTGACGGTCAACCGCTACTGCTCGTCGAGCCTGCAGACCACCCGTATGGCGTTCCACGCGATCAAGGCCGGCGAGGGCGACGTGTTCCTGTCACTCGGGGTCGAGACCGTCAGCCGGTTCGCCAACGGCATGGCCGACATCGCGGCTGCCCACAACCCGCTCTTCGACGAGGCCGTCGGGCGCACCGGCAAGCGCGCCGAGGGCGGCGCCGAGGCATGGCGCGATCCCCGCGAGGACGGAAGCCTGCCCGACGCGTACATCGCGATGGGCCAGACCGCCGAGAACGTGCAGCAGCTCATCGGCATGAGTCGCCAGGAGCAGGACGAGTTCGGCGTCCGCAGCCAGAACCTGGCCGAGAAGGCGATCGCGAACGGCTTCTGGGCCAAGGACATCACCCCGGTGACCTTGCCCGACGGCACGGTCGTCAGCACCGACGACGGTCCCCGTGCGGGAGTCACGTACGAATCCGTGTCGCAGCTCAAGCCGGTGTTCCGGCCCGACGGCACGATCACGGCCGGCAACTGCTGCGCGCTCAACGACGGCGCTGCAGCGGTCGTCATCATGAGCGACACCAAGGCCAAGGAGCTCGGCCTCACGCCGCTGGCCCGCATCGTGTCGACAGGCGTCACGGGTCTCTCGCCCGAGATCATGGGCCTCGGTCCGGTCGAGGCGGTCAAGCAGGCGCTCGGCCACGCGGGCATGGGGATCGACGACATCGACCTGTTCGAGATCAACGAGGCGTTCGCGGTCCAGGCCCTGGGCTCGGCGCAAGCGCTCGGCATCGACATCGACAAGCTCAACGTCAACGGCGGAGCGATCGCGATCGGCCACCCGTTCGGCATGACCGGCGCCCGCATCACGAGCACGCTGATCAACTCGTTGCAGCACCACGACAAGCAGTTCGGCGTCGAGACGATGTGTGTCGGCGGTGGCCAGGGCATGGCCATGGTCCTCGAGCGCCTGTCTTGAGCGACCAGAGCGTGACGGGCCGGTTCGACGGCAAGGTCGCGATCGTCACCGGCGCGAGTCGGGGGATCGGACTCGCCGTCGCCGAACGGCTCGTCGCCGACGGCGCGCGGGTGTGCATCACGGCTCGCAAGGCTGACGCCCTTGCCGAGGCGGTCGAGTCGCTCGGGGGGTCCGACAACGCGATCTTCGTGGCTGGTGCTGCCGATGACGCGGACCATCAGGACACAGCAGTCGCGGCGACGATGGACGCGTTCGGGCGCATCGACTTCCTGGTCAACAACACGGGGATCAACCCGACGTACGGGCGCATGATCGACGTCGATCTGGGTGCCGCGGAAAAGACCTTCCGGGTCAACGTGATCTCGTCGATCGCCTGGGCGCAGAAGGTCTACCGCGCGTGGATGGAGGCCAACGGCGGTGCGATCGTCAACGTCGCCTCGGTGGCCGGCCTCAAGCCCGCGCCGGGCATCGGTGTCTACGGCGCGTCCAAGTCCGGCGTCATCCACGTCACCGAGGAGCTCGCGCTCGAGCTGGGACCAGAGATCCGGGTCAACGCGGTGGCACCGGCCGTCGTGAAGACCAAGTTCGCGACGGCACTGTTCGAGGGTCGCGAGGACGAGGTCGCGGCGACGTACCCGCTCAAGAGGCTCGGCGTCCCCGACGACATCGGCTCGGTGGTGGCATTCCTGCTGTCCGAGGATGCCGCATGGGTCACCGGCCAGACCATCACGATCGACGGCGGGCTCACGCTCACCGGCGGCGTCTGATCCACAACGCGGCGCGGCCCACCTCCCGAGAGGAGATGGGCCGCACGTGTGCGGATGGGTCAGTTGACGCTGACCGCTGACCATGCGGCCTTCACGGCTGCGACCTCCGCGCTGCTCGCCCCGTAGAGCGTCGTCGCGGCGGCCACGGTGTCGAGTCGCGCCTTGGCGTACGTCTCGGTGCTGGTCATGCGCTCGGTGAGCGCCTTGTACCAAATCGCCGCGGCCTTGGCCCGGCCGATTCCGGTGACTGTCGAGCCGTTGCACGTCGGGCTGTTGCCGTACGTGCTCTGGCCGCTGCCGTTGGCCAGCAGGAAGAAGAAGTGGTTGCCCACCCCGGAGGAGTAGTGCGGGTCCGATCGCGGCACCGCACTGCTCCAGCACGCGTACGACGCGCCGTCGCGGCGGGGATCGTCCATGTAGCGCAGCGGCGTCCCGTCCCCGTTGATGTTGATCTCCTCGCCGATCAGGAAGTCCGGCGTGTCGTTGGGGTTGTTGGCGTAGAACTCGACCATCGTCCCGAAGATGTCGCTGGTGGCCTCGTTGAGCCCCCCGGCGTCCCCGGAATAGGCGAGGTTGGCGGAGTTCTCGGTGACGCCGTGGGCCATCTCGTGGCCGGCGACATCGAGCTCGACCAACGGCGCCTGGTTGCCCGCACCGTCGCCGTACGTCATCTGGCTGCCATCCCAGTAGGCGTTGACGTAGCTGTTGCCGTAGTGGACTCGTGACGGGACGCCGCTGCCGTTGTTGAAGATGCCCTGGCGGCCGAAGCTCGTCTTGAAGTAGTCGAATGTCTTGGCGGCGCCATAGTGCGCGTCGACTCCAGCCGAGGCGCGGTTGCTCATGCTGCCGTTGCCCCATGCGTTGTCGGCATCGGTGAACGTCGTGCACGTGCCGAAGGTCCGGTTCTTCATGTCGCACGTCCGACCGTTGCCATGGGTCGCGTCGACCATCGAGTAGCTGCTGCCGCTGCCAGTCGTGCTGATCGAGACCGTGCCGACGAAGATCCCGCGACCGGAGCCGGTCGCGGCGACACCGGGCCTGGCGGCTGCGGCCTTCTGGTCCGTCGCGGTGCCGATCTTGATCGGCGTCAGGATCGTCTCCTCGGCGCTGCGCACCTTGCCGGTGATGGCATCGGTCACGATGATCTGCCGGCTCGGGGTCTGACCGTCGGCCTGCACCCCGGTGACGGTGGAGCGCCAGGCGAGGACGGCCTTGCCCTGGCGGGCGTCGACCACGAGCTTCGGCGAGCCCGTCTTGGTGACGCTGCGTCCCGCGAACTCGTCGCGGGCCCGATCGGCGGCCGCAGCGGCAGGCACCTTGGGCGTCGTGCTGACGCTGACGGGTGCGCTCTGCGCCACGGACTGGCCTTCAGGCTTGTCTGCGGCATCGAGATGGATCACGAGGTCGCCACCGAGCACGGGCAGACCGGCGTACGTACGGTTGAACCGCACGTGAGTCGCCCCGTCGGTCGACTCGACCGTGTCAACGACCTGGTAGGCATCCTTCGAGGTGCCCTCGACCTTGCCCGGATGCTCTTGGATGTATCCCTTGGCCACGACAGCGGGATCGCCGCTGGACTCGGCCGCTGCGCTCAGCGAGGGCGTTGCGACGCCCAGCCCAGCCACGAGGAGGGTTGCTCCTCCGATGGCAAAGACGTGTTTCATGAGTTGTCCTCTCGATTGACGTAGGCGTGACGCTAGTCACATCGAGCGGCGTTGGGTCATGCCACATGGCCATGCCATCGGGGGCAGAAAAGGCCCTGCAGGGGCGTACGTCAGGTGTGTGGTCGAGTGGCCGCGAGGGGACCGTGGCGCGAGACCCAGGCCTGGTAGACGGGTTGGCGTTCGAGCGTCTCGGTCAAGACGTCGGCGGTGAACCGGGCGAGCTTGTCGAGGTGCTCGGCGAACGGGTTGTCGCGCTCGGTCAGGAGCAGCCGCCGGACCTGCATGGGCGTGCCGACGAGCGGCTTGAGGACCATGCCGGAGTCGCGGTTGGTCGGCGTGCTGAGGGCAATGGCTTCACCTGCTCTGATCAGCTCGACGCTGAGTCCGTCGCTGAGGTAGTGACCGATCTTGGGGGTGAACCCGGCGTCCCAGCAGATCCGGGTCATGCAGTCGGCCTCGCGGTCGACGTCGAGCGGTGACAGCAGCCAGGTCTCGTCCGCCAGGTCGGCGAGCTCGAGCTCGCCGCGGTCCGCGAGGGGGTGATCGGTCGACATCAGCACAAAGCCGGGCTCGCAGCCGACCGGGCGTACGAGGAGCCGCGGGTCGAGCGGGATCTCGTTGCCGACGTACTCATGGATCACGGCAAAGTCGATGCGATGCGAGCCGAGCAGGTCGAGCAAGCCGTCGATGCGCGTCTCGCTCTCGGTCACGATCTCGGTGCTCGGCAGGGCTGCGCGCAACCCGCGGATCAGGCCCACGAGCGCGTTGCCGAAGCGCACACCGATCCGCACCTGTGCCGGCGCGGTGCGCAGGCTCGAAGCGTCGGTCTGCAACGTGTCGAGCACCGAGAGGACCGCGGTGGCGCGACCCACGACGAGGCGGCCGAGAGGGGTTTGCTCGACCCCGGAGTGCGAGCGCTGGAACAGGGGACCGCCGAGGTTGTCCTCGATGCGGCGCAGCTGGCGCGTCAAGGCCGGCTGGGTCGTGCCCAACGCGGAGGCGGCTCGCGTGATGCTGCCCTCGTCGGCCACCGCCTTGACCATCCGAAGATGGCGCGTCTCGATCTCCATGTTCGTCCCCCTCTGGTCACTCTAGCGGCGTCGCAGGGCGAATGCGCCGGGCAGTTTTCGCGGGCATGTGAGCCACATCTCGCAGAAAACATGAGGAAACCCTCGCATTAAACTTGAGGAACCCCTCATGTTTTGCGATGATGGTGAGACCGCCCGTCGATCCAGCGACGGCAGTACCCCGAGGGATTCCACGTGACGACTATCGACACCCCGCTTGCCACGATCCAGCCGACCGAGCGCCGCGGCGCCCTGGTCGATCGCATCTCTGCCGGCACGCCGTACGCCGTGGCGTTCGGTGGCCAAGGTGCACCGTGGCTCGAGCCGCTCGCCGGGCTGATTCGTGACTTTGCGCTCGAGTCCGAGCTCGAGACCCTCGTGTCGCAGGCCGAGGAGCGCCTTGCTCCGGTCGCTGCCGAGCTCGCCCGCGTCGGGGTGACCTTCACGCCTCTCGAGTGGGCCGACGTCATCGCGGTCGGTGAGTCCGCGGAGGACGACGACGCTCCTGAACTGCCGAGCTCCGCGGTGCTGGATACACCCGGAGCCTCGGTACCCGGCATCCTGCTCACGCAGCTCGCCGGTCTCCACGCACTGCGGCGCCAGGGCGTCGACACCCAGCTCGTTGCTCCTGTCGCGGTCATCGGTCACTCGCAGGGTGACCTCGCCACCCAGTCTCTCGCCGGCGTCGACGATGTCGAGCTGCTCGCCCTCGCCCGCCTGATGGGTGCTGCCGCGCAGCTCGTCGGCCGTCGCCGTGGCCTCCTGGGCTCCACCATGCTCAGCGTCTCCAACGTCGTGCCCGAGCGCATCGACGCCATCTTGGCCGAGCTTCCCGCATCGCTTCGCGTGGTCTCACGCCTGCGCAACGGTCGCCGTGGCGTCGTGCTCTCCGGCCCGGCCGACAGCCTCCGCGTCGTCGAGGCCCGCCTCGAAGAGGTCGCGGCTGCCGAGAAGTCCGACCGTGAGCGCAAGGTCACCGGCGGTTCGCCATTCGCGCCCGTCCTCGAGCCGCTGCCGGCCCAGCTGGCGTTCCACCACCCCGACCTGGCCGAGGCTGCTGACCTTGTGGCGACCTGGGCCGAGGCCTGCGGCTTCGACGCCGCCCGCGCCCGTACGCTCACGATGCGCTCGATCGTCGACCCCGTCGACTGGGTCGAGTCGCTCGAGTCGGCGCTCGACGCCGGCGCGACCTGGATCCTCGATCTCGGACCGTCCGACATCGCCGCCCGTCTGTCGGCGCGCGAGCTGCGCAGCCGCGGGGCCGGGGTCATCGCGACCACGACCCGCCGTGGGCACCGTGAGCTCACGGCCGCCGGTGCTGCGCCGCGCCTGGCCACGCCCTGGTCCGCGTACGCTCCGACGGTCGTGACGCTGCCTGACGGCACGCTGCATGTCGAGACCCGCTTCACGCGCCTGACCGGCAAGTCGCCGATCCTGCTGGCCGGCATGACGCCGACGACCGTCGACGCCAAGATCGTCGCGGCCGCGGCCAACGCCGGCTTCTGGTCCGAGCTCGCCGGTGGCGGACAGGTCACCGAGGAGATCTTCGCCGACCGCGTTGCCGAGCTCGACGAGCTGCTGCTGCCCGGTTCGACGTACCAGTTCAACTCACTGTTCCTCGACCCGTACCTCTGGAAGCTCCAGCTCGGCCAGAAGCGCCTCGTGCAGCGCGCTCGCGCCGCCGGAGCAGCGATCGACGCGGTCATCGTGACTGCAGGAATCCCCGAGCTCGACGACGCCGTCGCGCTCGTCGAGGAGCTCCGCGCCGCCGAGATCACGCACGTCGTGTTCAAGCCGGGCACGGTCAAGCAGATCCGCGAAGTGCTGGCGATCGCCAAGGCTGTCGCTCCGACGCCGATCATCGTCCAGATCGAGGGCGGCCGCGCGGGCGGTCACCACTCGTGGGAGGACCTCGACGACCTGCTGCTCGCGACGTATGGCGAGCTGCGCGCCCTCGACAACGTCGTCGTCGCCGTCGGTGGTGGCATCGGCACGCCTGAGGTCGCCTCGGCGTACCTCACCGGTGAGTGGGCTCGCCGCCACGGCTTCCCCGTCATGCCGCTCGACGGCATCCTGGTCGGCACCGCCGCGATGGCCACGCTCGAGGCCACCACGGCTCCGGCGGTCAAGCAGCTCCTCGTCGACACCCGCGGCACCGGCACCTGGGTCGGCGCGGGCAGCGCCAAGGGCGGCATGGCCTCCGGCCGCAGCCAGCTCGGCGCCGACATCCATGAGATCGACAACACCGCGTCGCGCACTGGTCGCCTGCTCGACGAGGTCGCCGGCGATGCCAAGGCCGTCGCCGCCCGTCGCGACGAGATCATCGAGGCGCTCAACCGCACTGCCAAGCCCTACTTCGGCGACGTCGAGACCATGACGTACGCCCAGTGGCTCCGCCGCTTCCTCGAGCTCTCGGGCACCCCCGACTGGCTCGACGTCACGCTGCGTGACCGCTTCCACGCGATGCTGCAGCGCGCCGAGGCTCGCCTCAACGCTGCCGACCGTGGCCAGATCCCCACGCTCTTCGCCGACGCTTCCCTGGTCGACGACGGACCGCAGGCGCTTGCCACCCTCCTCGAGGCATACCCGGGCGCCGAAGGCGTCATCCTGCACCCGGCCGACGTGCTGTTCTTCGTCGAGCAGTGCCGTACGCCCGGCAAGCCGGTCAACTTCGTACCGGTGCTCGACCAGGACGTACGCCGCTGGTGGCGTTCGGACTCGCTGTGGCAGGCGCACGACCCGCGTTATGCCGCGGACGAGGTCTGCATCATCCCCGGCACCGTCTCGGTCGCCGGCATCGACCGGGTCGACGAGCCGGTCGCGGACCTGCTGCGCCGCTTCGAGGACGCGACGATCGACGGTCTGCTCGCCGCTGGGCGCGCCGCCCAGCGCGTCACCGGCCGTCGCCGCGTCGAGGGGGCCGGAGACGTCCTCTCGCTCGTCCTGGCTGCCCCGGACCTGGTGTGGGCCGGTCGCACGGTCCGCAACCCCGTCCACCGTCTCGGTGCGGAGTGGGTCATCGTCGACCCGCAGCGCGCCGAGCACCCTGAGACCGGCGCTGCGCTCGTGGCTGTCGACGATCGCACCGCCGAGCTGCAGGTGCCGCTGGCACGTCCGCTCGCCCTGCGCATCCAGGTCGACGACGCCGTGCTCGCCGGTGCTGCACCGGTCGTGTCGACCGAGGTCGCCGCAGCAGCGATGTCCTCGCTCGTCGCCGGCGCCGCCGGTGGCGACGTACCGCCCGTGACGGGCGGCCGCGCAACGGTCAACGTCGACTGGGACCCGGACCTGATCGCCGACCACGCCGGCGTGACTGGCGCGCACACCCCGGTCCACCCCGTGCCTGACGTGCTCGTCGGGCTCGCCTGGCCGTCGGTGTTCGCCGTGCTTGGCGAGGCGAAGACCCACAACGGCATCCCCGTCATCGAGGGCATGCTCGACCTGGTTCACCTCGATCACGCGATCGCGCTGACCGGCACCCTGCCGGTTGCGCCCGCCGCGCTGACGATCTCATCGGCCGTCGAGTCGATCGAGGACACCGGCTTCGGTCGCGTCGTCGCGGTCGACGTCACGGTGTCCGCGGCTTCAGGCGAGGTCGCCACCCTGCGCGAGCGCTTCGCGATCCGCGGACGTACCGGTGCCGGCGAGCTCGCGGACCCGGCACGCGCCGGTGGAGCGATCGGCAGCGACGTCAAGGACACGCCGCGCAAGACCCGCGGTGCTGCCACGCTGACGGCGCCGACCGACCTGCGTGGATTCGCCGCCGTCACCGGCGACCACAACCCGATCCACACCAGCGTCGCCGCTGCGCGCCTCGCCGGCCTCGGCGCGCCGATCGTGCACGGCATGTGGGTCTCCGCTGCTGCGCAGCAGGTCTTGTCCGGCCGTCGCATCACGGGCTGGACGACGCGGTTCCTCGCGCCCGTACGCCCCGGAGTCACGGTCGACGTCAAGGCCGACCGCATCGGCCTCGACAACGGCGCCGAGCTCGTCGACATCACGTGCCGCGCCGAGGGCGAGGTCGTCATGTCGGCGACCGCACGCCTCGAGGCGCCCCGCACGGCGTACGCCTTCCCGGGCCAGGGCATCCAGCACCAGGGCATGGGCATGGCCGCGTACCAGCGCTCCAAGGCCGCCCGCGAGATCTGGGACCGCGCCGACGCGCACACCCGCACGGCTCTTGGCTTCTCGATCCTCACCGTCGTCCGCGAC
Source organism: uncultured Actinomycetota bacterium (assembly GCA_963790145.1). Taxonomy (GTDB): domain Bacteria; phylum Actinomycetota; class Actinomycetes; order Propionibacteriales; family Nocardioidaceae; genus Aeromicrobium. Next base: position 537,420 of record CAWBNN010000003.1, read on the forward strand.
AACCCGACGGTCCTCGTGACCGACGGTGTGACGCACAAGCACCCCGACGGCGTGCTGTTCCTGACCCAGTTCACCCAGGTCGCCATGGCGGTGCTCGGCGCTGCCCAGATGGCTGAGCTGCGTGAGTCCGGCGCGTTCGTCGAGGGCTCGATCCTCGCGGGCCACTCGGTCGGTGAGTACAACGCGCTCGCCGCCGTCTCGGGCGTCATCCCGCTCGAGGCCGTCGTCGAGGTTGTCTTCCAGCGCGGCTCGGTCATGCACACCCTCGTGCCCCGCGACGCCGCTGGCCGCAGCAACTACCGCCTCGCCGCGATCCGTCCGGCGCAGATCGGGCTCAACGACGACAACGTCACGGCGTACGTCGACCGCATCGCGGAGGAGTCCGGCGAGTTCCTGCAGATCGTCAACTACAACCTGCGCGACTCGCAGTACGCGATCGCCGGCACGGTCCACGGCCTCGAGGTCCTCGAGGAGGACATCACCCGTCGCCGGGAGGAGTTCGGCGGCAAGGCTGCCTACATCCTGGTGCCCGGCATCGATGTGCCGTTCCACTCCACAGTGCTGCGTGACGGCGTCCCGGACTTCCGCGACCGCCTGACGGAGCTGCTGCCGACGACGATCGACCCGGCGATCCTCGAGGGCCGTTACGTCCCCAACCTCGTGCCGAAGCCCTTCTCGCTCGACCGGGCGTTCCTGCAGGAGATCGCTGATCTCGTGCCGTCCGAGCCGCTCGACGCGGTCCTCGCCGACTTCGCCACCTGGTCCGCCAAGCCCGGCGAGCTCTGCCGGGTCGTGCTGATCGAGCTGCTCGCGTGGCAGTTCGCCAGCCCGGTTCGCTGGATCGAGACGCAGGACCTGCTGTTCGGCGACCTCGGTGTCGAGCGGTTCATCGAGGTCGGCGTCGGTCAGGCCCCCACCGTGGCCAACCTCGCGTCGTCGACGCTCAAGCTGCCGGGTCGCTTCGGCGGACCCGTCGAGGTGCTCAACTTCGAGCGCGACGGCGCCGCGGTCTTCGCGACCGACGAGGAGATCGTCGTCGAGGAGGACGAGGACATCGCCCCCGAGGCGTCTGCTGCGCCTGCGGCCTCGGCTCCGGCCGCTGCACCCGCCGCTGCACCGGCGAGCTCGGGCGGACCGCGTCCGGCGGACCTGACGTTCGACGCGGCTGACGCGACGACCGTCCTGATCGCCTGGTGGACCAAGATGCGCCTCGACCAGATCGGTGCGGCCGACACGATCGAGTCGCTCTGCGACGGAGCGTCCTCGCGCCGCAACCAGCTGCTCGTCGACCTTGGTGGCGAGCTCGGGCTCGGCGCGATCGATGGCGCCGCTGACGCGGACCTGCCGACACTGTCCGGTCAGGTCAAGGGCCTGGCCCGCGGCTACAAGGCCTTCGGTCCCGTGCTCACCGAAGCCCTCGGCGACCACCTCAAGAAGGTGTTCGGACCCACCGGCAAGCGCCAGTCCGCCGTTGCGGAGCGCGTCACCGACGTCTGGCAGCTCGGACCGGGCTGGGCGAGTCACGCACTCGTCGAGCTCGCCCTGTCGAGCCGTGAGGGCTCGAGCGTCCGCGGCGGTGAGTACGGCTCGTTGAGCGGTCTCGCCTCCGGTGCCGACGTCGACGCCGCGATCGACGCGAGCGTGCAGGCAGTCGCCGCACGCCACGGTGTCAGCGTCGACCTGCCGTCCACCGGCGGGGGAGAGGGCGCCACGATCGATGCTGCCGCCCTCGGTGAGTTCACCGCCCAGATCACCGGTCCTGACGGCGTCCTGGCGTCCTCGGCCCGTCTGGTCCTCGACCAGCTGGGACTCATCGACGTACCGGCTGTCGTCGAGACGGACGAGGCGGAGGCCGAGATCCTGGCCCGCGTCGAGACCGAGCTCGGCAGCGACTGGGCCAAGCTCACCGCTCCGGCGTTCGACCCGCTCAAGGCCGTCGTGCTGGACGACCGTTGGGCGAGCGCCCGCGAGGACCTGGCCCGCATCGCCGCAGGCGAGACCGTTGAGGCGAGCTTCGTCGGCGCCGGTGAGGTCGTGGCAGCGCAGGCTCGTTGGCACGCGGATCACTCCGACCCGCGGCTGTCCGAGCGCTTCACCCGGATCGCCGAGGACGCCCTGAGCGCCACGGATCAGACCTGGTCCGGAGAGCTCGCGGTCGTGACCGGCGCCAGCCAAGGGTCCATCGCCGCTGGTGTCACGGGCAAGCTGCTGGCCGGTGGCGCGACGGTCGTCGCGACCACGTCCGGCCTGGATCCGAAGCGCCTTGCGTTCTACAAGGAGCTCTACCGCACGCACGCCGTCAACGGGGCAGCCCTGTGGATCGTCCCGGCCAACATGGCGTCGTACGCCGATGTCGACGCGCTGACGAGCTGGATCACCAGCGAGCAGACGCAGACGCGGGCGGGTGTCACGACGGTGTCCAAGCCGGCCATGACGCCGACGCTGCTGTTCCCGTTCGCCGCAGGCCGCGTCGCCGGTGACCTCACCGACGCCGGCAGCCGCACCGAGATCGACATGCGCATCCTGTTGTGGTCCGTCGAGCGCCTCATCGGGCGTCTCTCCGCCAACATCCAGGATCGCGACCTGACCTCGACGCTGCACGTCGTGCTCCCCGGCTCGCCCAACCGCGGCATGTTCGGTGGCGACGGCGGATACGGTGAGGCCAAGTCGGCACTGGACGCTGTCGTGACCCGTTGGTCCGCAGAGCGTACGTGGGCCGATCGGGTCACGCTGAGCCACGCGATCATCGGCTGGGTCCGCGGCACGGGCCTCATGGGCGGCAACGACCCGCTCGTCGAGGCCATCGAGGCGCGCGGCGTCCGCACGTGGTCGCCGGCCGAGATGGCTGAGGCGCTGCTCGAGACCGCCACGGGCGAGGCGCGCGCTGCCGCCAAGCTCGAGCCGCTCACGGTCGACCTGACCGGCGGGCTCGCAGGCATCAAGCTCGACATGAAGGCCCTCGCCGAGGGCGTCGAGCGGCCCGCCGCCGTCGAGGAGGACGAGAGCGCGACGATCGCGGCACTCGCCGCCTCGCCGGCGCAGCTCGACCGCGTCGAGCAGCTCGACTGGGCTCCGGTCAACGCCAGGCCCGAGGACCTCGTGGTCATCGTGGGTGCCGGCGAGCTCGGCCCCTACGGCTCATCCCGTACGCGTTTCGAGATGGAGGTGTCCGACGAGCTGTCGGCCGCCGGCGTCCTCGAGCTGGCCTGGACGACAGGCCTCGTGAGCTGGGACGAGCAGGGTGGCGGCTGGTTCGACACCGAGTCGCAGGAGAAGGTCGACGAGGCCGATCTCGTGGAGCGCTACGAGGACAAGGTCCGGGAGGCGGTCGGCATCCGCCGCTACGTCGACGAGGGCAACATGGTCGACAACTCGGCACCGCTGCTGACGTCGGTCTTCCTCGACAAGGACCTGTCGTTCACGGTCTCGAGCGAAGCTGAAGCCCAGGCTCTCCGCGACGCGGACCCCGAGCGTACGGTCATCTCCGCGACGGCTGATGGCGACTGGACCGTGACTCGCAAGGCCGGCACCGAGATCCGCGTGCCGCGCCGCATGGCGCTGACCCGCACGGTCGGTGGCCAGATCCCGACCGGCTTCGACCCCACGGTGTGGGGCGTACCGGCCGAGATGGTCGAGTCGATCGACCGCGTGGCGCTGTGGAACCTCATCTGCACGGTCGACGCCTTCCTCTCGAGCGGGTTCAACCCGTCCGAGCTGATGCGCTGGGTCCATCCTGCGCTCGTCGCCAACACGCAGGGCACCGGCATGGGCGGCATGCAGTCGATGCAATCGCTCTACCTCGACACGCTGCTGGGCGAGAGCAAGCCCAACGACATCCTGCAGGAAGCGCTGCCCAACGTCATCGCCGCGCACGTCGTGCAGTCGTACGTCGGCTCGTACGGCGCGATGGTCCACCCGGTCGCCGCCTGCGCCACCACGGCCGTCTCGGTCGAGGAGGGCGTCGACAAGATCAAGCTGGGCAAGGCCGAGTTCGTTGTCTCCGGCGGGTTCGACGACCTGAGCGTCGAGGGCATCGTGGGCTTCGCCGACATGTCCGCGACCGCCGACTCGGCGGCGATGCGCGCCAAGGGCCTGGAGGATCGCTACTTCAGCCGGGCCAACGACCGTCGCTACGGCGGCTTCGTGGAGTCACAGGGTGGCGGTACGATCCTGCTCGCCCGCGGTGACCTCGCGCTGCGCATGGGCCTCCCGGTCCTCGGCGTCGTGGCGTACGCCGGCTCGTTCGCCGACGGTGTGCACACGTCGATCCCGGCTCCGGGCATGGGCGCGCTCGCGGCAGGTCTCGGCGGTCGTGAGTCCGCCCTGGCGAAGTCGTTGAGCACGCTCGGCCTGACCGCGGACGACATCGGCGTGCTGTCCAAGCACGACACGTCGACCGGCGTCAACGAGCGCAACGAGTCAGAGCTGCACGAGCGGCTCGCCGCGGCGATCGGCCGCAGCGACGGCAACCCGCTCTACGTGATCTCGCAGAAGAGCATCACGGGCCACACCAAGGGCGGCGCCGCGGCATTCCAGATCGTCGGGCTCTGCCAGGTCCTGTCCGGTGGCGTCATCCCGCCGAACCGCAGTCTCGACTGCGTCATGGACGATCTGGCCGAGCACGAGCACCTGGTGTGGCTCCGCAAGCCGTTGGCCACGGGGCAGCTCAAGGCGGGCATCCTCACGAGCCTCGGCTTCGGCCACGTCGCGGGCCTGATCGCGCTGGCGCACCCGCAGGCATTCCTTGCGACCTTGAGCGGCGAAGAGCGCGACTCCTACGCCGCCCGTGCGGAAGCACGGCTCATCGAGGGCCGCATGCGCCTCGTCAGGGCAATGTACGGCGGTCCCTCGCTGTACGAGCGTCCTGCCGATCGGCGCCTCGGCAGCGAGGGAGTGCGGACACGGGAGGCTGGACTCCTCCTGGATCCGCAGGCACGGCTGGGCGAGGACGACGTGTACTTCGGAGCGTCCTGCCAGTGACGATCGTCGGTGTTGGTGTCGATCTGGTCCACGTACCCACGTTCGCGGACCAGCTCGACCAACCCGGAACGACGTTCGCCACGGCATTCCTGCCCGGTGAGCGAAGTGACGCGCGGAGTCGTACGTCTGACGCCGCGCGTCACTTCGCCGTGCGTTGGGCCGCCAAGGAGGCGGTCATCAAGGCCTGGTCGGCGTCGCTCTACGGCGAGGCGCCGGTCATGGACGAGCACGTGCACCACCTCATCGAGGTCGTCGCCGACGCGTGGGGTCGCCCGCGCATACGCCTGCACGGCGAGGTGGCCAAGCGCCTCGACGGCCATACCCTCGAGGTCTCGCTGAGCCACGACGGCGACTACGCCATCGCGTACGTCGTCCTCACCCGTCCCTAGATTCCCAGCACCTGCTGGGAATCTTGCACCGCACCACCGTTGCAACAGGGGTGAGGTGCTGGATTCCCAGCACCTGCTGGGAATCAGGAGGTCAGGCGTGCTCGGCGCTCAGCAGGTATGCCGTGACGAGCCGCTTGAGCTCGATGATGGCTTCGCTGTGCTCCTGGCCGTCGCGGATCGAGAAGTTGAGCATCGAGTAGACGACGTGCACCAGCACCTCGGCCATGATCTGGCGGCGGTCGCGCGGGGTGCCGGGGGTCAGCGGTGCGAGAGCACGGGCGACCTCGGCGGCGAGCTCACGCTCGGTCACGGCCGCTGTCGCGCGGGTCGCGGGCGTCGACTGCACGGCGAGCCACACGGCGCGGCGTGACGGATCGTTGACCCACAACGCCGCCATGTGGTCGACGAGCCGGTTGAGGAACTTGAGCCAGTCGAGCGTCGGGATCGCCTCGGCGAAGCTCGCGAGCTCCTGGCGTACGGCGACCGCGTCGACCCGGTCGAGCTCGCACACGATGACGTACTTGTTCTGGAAGAACTGGTAGAGCGTGCCGATCGGCAGGCCCGCCCGATGGGCGACCTCCTCGCACGTGAACGACTCGAATCCGACGTCGAGCAGCAGCTCGCGCGACACCTGCAACAGGTGATCGAACTTCTTGTGGCTACGCTCCTGCGTCGGGCGGCGCCGGGGTTCGAGGATCTCGGCCGTCACGGGCGCAACCCTATCTTGAAGCGGCGCGCCCCGCGTCGATCAGTGGAACGATCATGTCGCCGATCCCGTCGAAGCCCGCCCCCACGGTCTGCCCCTGCGCATGGCGATAGTGGATGCCCTCGAGGATCACCGCGAGCTTGAAGAACGCCAGGGCAAGGTGGAAGCCGATGTCGCTGACGTCACGACCGGACTGTTCGGCGTACCTCGCCAACACCTCGTCGCGGCTGAGGTAGCCGGGGGCCAGCGGGGCGTCGGTGACCAACGCCGATCCCTCACGCGGCGGGGGAGCGACCTCGGCGAGCTGCTGGTACGCCAGCAGGACCGCGACGTCAGTCAGTGGATCGCCGAGGGTGCTCATCTCCCAGTCGAGCACCGCTGTGACCTGGTCATCCGCGTCGACCAGCAGGTTGTCGAGCCGGAAGTCGCCGTGCACGATCGTCGCGTCGTCGCTGGTGGGAACGTTCGACTCCAGGTGGTCGACGAGCTCGTCCATGCCCGGCAGCTCCCGGCTGGTCGATGCCACGAGCTGCTTCTTCCAGCGGGCGACCTGGCGCCCCAGGTAGCCGTCCGGGCGCCCGAAGTCGCCCAGCCCCACCGCGGCGTAGTCGACGGCGTGGAGCGCGACGAGCGCGTCCACCATCCGCTCGGAGATGGCGCGGGTGCGCTCGGGGCCGAGCGGCTCGAGCTGGGACGCGCGGCCGTAGGGCGTACCGGCGACCTTCTCCATGACGTAGAACGGCGCACCGACGATCTCGGTGTCCTCGCAGTTCGCGATCATCTGCGGCACCGGGACGTTCGTCGGGGCCAACGCTGCCATGACGCGGTACTCGCGCCCCATGTCGTGAGCGGTGGCGAGGACGTGGCCCAAAGGCGGGCGGCGTACGACGTAGTCGCGGGAGCCGGCGCTCAGCGTGTACGTCAGGTTGGACTTGCCGCCCGTGATGAGGCTCGCCGTCAGCGGTCCGGTCACCAGCTCGGGGCGCTCGCGCTCGAGCCAGTTCTGCAGCGCCGCGAGGTCCAGGCCCTTGGGATCACTCGTCATGTCAGTCCTTGGGCCCGCCGGCGACGTAGATGACCTGGCCTGACACGAACCCGGCCCCCTCGCTGACGAGGAACGAGACGGTGTGGGCGATGTCCTCGGGCTGACCGACGCGGGCGACCGGGATCTGCTCGGCGTTCCACGTGATGAAGTCGTCGAACGGGATCTTCATGCGCTCGGCCGTGGACGCGGTCATGTCGGTCTGGATGAAGCCCGGCGCGATTGCGTTGGCCGTGATGCCGAACTTGCCCAGCTCGATCGCCAGCGTCTTGGTGAACCCCTGCATGCCGGCCTTGGCGGCTGAGTAGTTGGCCTGGCCCCGGTTGCCGAGCGCGGAAGTGCTCGACAGGTTGACGATGCGGCCGAAGCCGGCCTCGGTCATGTGCTTCTGGGTGGCCTTGGTCATCAGGAATGCGCCGCGCAGGTGCACGTTCATGACTGCGTCCCAGTCGTCGACGGTCATCTTGAACAGCATGTTGTCCCGGATGATGCCGGCGTTGTTGACCAGCACGGTGGGCGCACCCAGCTCGCTCGTGATGCGCTCGAGCGCGGCGGCGACCTGCTCCTCGTTGCTCACGTCGGCGCCGACGGCCAGGGCCTGGCCTCCGGCGGCGGTGACGGCATCGACGGTGCCGGCGCACGAGGCCTCGTCGAGGTCGACCACGGCGACCTGGAAGCCGTCTGCAGCCAGTCGTTGTGAGACGGCGGCTCCGATGCCACGTGCGGCTCCGGTGACGATCGCGGTACGGGGTTCGGTCACGACTTGCTCCTTCGACTGGCGCCTAAGCGCTTGCTTAGTTGATTCCTTCCGCACGCTATCGCACGGAGCCCGCGTGTGCGAGATCACCTCCGAAATTGCCGGCGGGGAAGATGAAGGATTCCTCATGTTTGTGTATAGTTGAGGAAAACCTCATGTTTTAGGAGTCCTTGTGACGCAGCTCGACACCCCCTCGGTGGCAGCGCCGGACCAGGCCGATCACCGCACGACGCTCACGCAGCGCCGACAGGATCGGTTCGCCCGGGTCGAGCCCAAGGGCAAGCGTGTCTTCACGGCGCGTGAGCGCGCCGAGATGCTCGTCGACGATGGCTCCTTCGTCGAGATGACGCCGTTGCGCACGGCGGGCGGAGGCGCCGGCAGCGGCGTCGTCGCCGGATGGGGTACGACCGATGGTCACGCAGTCGTCGTCGTTTCGCACGACGCGGCCGTGGCCTCCGGTGCGATCGGCGCCGTCATGGCCGAGGCGATCATGAAGGCCCAGCGGTTCGCGATCGACAAGGGCTACCCGATCGTCTACATCAACGACTCGGGCGGCGCGCGCATCCACGACGGGATCTTCGCGCTGCACGGCTGTGGCGGCATCTTCGCCAACAACATCGAGGCTCAGCAGCGGATCCCGCAGATCTCGCTGATTCTCGGCCCGTGCGCGGGCGCCGCGGCATACTCACCGGCGCTGACGGACTGGACCATCATGGTCAAGGAGCAGGGCCAGATGTTCCTGACCGGTCCTGAGATCGTCAAGGCCGCCACCGGCGAGGACGCCACTGCGGAGGACATCGGCGGCTCGGCGCTGCACACCAAGGTCAGCGGGGTCGCGCACCTCGAGGTCGACAGTGAGGAGGAGGCGTTCCACGCGACACGCCTCCTGCTGTCGTTCCTGCCCACGCACAAGGGCGGACCGCAGAAGCGCCACAGCTCCGTGCCGGCCAACCCCGGTGCGGTCGAGCGCCTGCCCGGCCTCGTGCCCGAGAAGTCGAGCGTCGTGTTCGACATGAACGCCCTGCTCGACGGCGTGCTCGACAACGGTGCCCGCCTCGAGCTCATGCCGACGCACGCCCCGAGCATCCTCACGCTGTTCGGCCGTCTCGACGGCCACGCGGTCGGCATCCTGGCCAACCAGCCCAACGCCCGCGGCGGCATCCTCGACGCCAAGGCGTCGGTCAAGGCCGCTCGGTTCGTCGAGTTCTGCGGCCGCTTCGACCTCCCGGTCCTGACGTTCGTCGACGTGCCCGGCTTCCTGCCCGGCACCGTCGAGGAGGGCCGCGGCGTCATCACGCATGGCGCGAAGCTCCTCAAGGCGTACGTCGAGACCAAGTCGCCCAAGCTGACTGTCGTGGTCCGCAAGGCGTACGGCGGCGCGTACATCGCGATGGGCGCTGCCTCGCTCGGTGCTGACGTCAACTGGGCCTGGTCGGGCTCGGAGATCGCGGTCATGGGTCCCGGCGGCGCCGTCGCCCTGTTGCACCGTCGTGCCCTCAAGGCAGCCGAGGAGCCGACCAAGCTGCGCGACGAGCTCGCCGCGGTCTATCGCGAAGAGGTTGCGCGTCCCTACATCGCCGCCGAAGCCGGTATCGTCGACGACGTGATCCTGCCTGAGGAAACCCGCGACCGCATGGCTGCCGCCCTGCGCATGCTGACCCACGAGTCGTCGCACTGATGTTCGCTGCGCGCGCCGAGATCGTCGCAAACGTCTGGAAGATCGTCGTCCGCGAGGGTGACCAGGTCGGTGTCGGCGACGTGCTGGCCGTCCTGGAGAGCATGAAGATGGAGATCCCGGTCTACGCCGAGGCGTCCGGCTTCGTCAGCAAGGTCCTCGTCGAGGTCGGGCAGATCGTCCAGGAGGGCGACCCGCTCATCGAGATCGACGAGAGTCACGCCTGACCCGTCTGGCATCATCGGCGGGTGACTGCTCCCGTTGTCCATCAGCTGCCCATGCGCTGGGCCGATCTCGACTCGCTCAACCATGTCAACAACGTCGTCTACCTCGACTACGCCGCCGAGAGCCGGGCGATGCTCGTCGAGGACGGCCTGCTCGCCGACCTGCCGGTCCGCCGAGTCGTCGTGGACTTCCTGCGCCCGCTCCTGCTGAGCCGTCGGCCGGTGCATGTCACCTCGACGGTCAACGGCGAGGAGCTGGTGCAGGAGATCCGCCCGTTGCCAGACGTTGCGCCGTTCGCGCGCGTCGTCACGACGTTGGGCGCCCCGGAGCTGCTGGCCGCCGGGTCTGCACATGACGAGTCGGTGCCGTGCCGAGTGAGGCGCAGCGACTTGGGTCCCGATGGGCTGGTCACCCCGGTCAAGGTGTTCGAGCTGTTCCAGGAGGCACGGATCCTGTTCATGGCCAACCGGCTCCAGGCGATGTCGGCTGGGCGTTTCGTCGTCGGGCGGGTCGACGTGGCGTACGGGGTGGGGCTGTCGTGGCACCGCCAGCCGTACGACGTCGTGTCGGGGGTGAGCCGGCTCGGCACGTCGTCGGCGACGATCGAGTCGGACATCATGCGCGACGGGGTGGTGCGTGCGCGAGCCAGCGCGGTGCTGATCGGGTTCGACCAGGAGACGCAGCGCTCGAGGCCGTACTCCGACGAGGAGCGCGAGGCGCTCGCGTCGCTCAGCCAGCCTGATTGACCATGAAGTTGGCCGCGTGCTGCACGTACGCCCAGAACTGCGCGTCGAGCTCGGGGGAGAGCTTGGCGCGGTCGAGGCCTTCGCGGAAGTGCACGAGCCAGCGGTCGCGGGCCTCCGGGGTCACGGCGAACGGCGCGTGGCGCATGCGCAGGCGGGGGTGTCCGCGCTGGTCGGAGTACGTCGTGGGGCCGCCCCAGTACTGAACGAGGAACATCGTGAAGCGGTGCGCCGCCGGGCCGAGGTCCTCCTCGGGGTAGAGCGGGCGCAGCACCTCGTCGGTGGCGACGCCCTCGTAGAACGTGTCGACGATGAGCTTGATCGTGTCGTGCCCGCCGATCGCGTCGTAGAACGTCTGTGTCTGCTCGTCGGTCACGGCGTTGTCTCCCTAAAAAACCCACGATACGGAGACAACGACGTGATCACTGCCTCATGGTTCACTCGCTGGCGCTCGTTCACGGGGCCGGCTCCTCGTCGGTCATCGTGCGGAACGTGGTCGGGATGCGGATGCCTTCCTGGTCGAAGCGCGCCTTGACCCGCTGGCGCATCGCCCGGGCAACGAGCCACTGCTGCAGCGGCGCGGTCTTGAGGACGACGCGTACGACGGCACCGTCCTTGTCGAAGCGCTCGACGCCCCATACCTCGGGCTGCTCGATGATGACGTCGTGGAAACGCTCGTCCTGATACATCGCGGTGGCCTCCTCCTCGAGCACCCTCTGGACCTGGTCGAGGTTGGCTTCGTAGTCGACGGTGATGTCGAGGACCGTGCGGGCCCAGTTCTGGCTCTGGTTGCCGACGCGGAGGATCTCGCCGTTGCGGACGTACCAGACCGTTCCGTTGACGTCCCTGAGGCGGGTGACACGCAGGCCGACCGCCTCCACGGTGCCGGTTGCCTCGCCGAGGTCGACTGCGTCACCAACGCCGTACTGGTCCTCGAGGATCATGAAGATGCCGGACAGCAGGTCCTTCACGAGGTTCTGCGCGCCGAATCCGAGGGCGATGCCGACGATGCCGGCGCTCGCGATGATCGGGGCGATGTTGACGCCGAGCTGGGCCAGCACCATGACGCTGACGATGGCCAGGATGACTCCGGTGCCGATGCTCTTGAGCAGTGAACCCATCGTCTCGGCGCGCTGCTTGCGTCGCTCGCTCGAGCCGGGACGCAGGTCGGCAAGGAACTCGCCTGCCTTGGTGTTGGCGATGACTCCGGGGACCGTGCCCTTGATCGCACGTGACACCAGCCGGTCGATCGCGCGGTTCACGAACCAGCGGAACGCCATGCCGACGACGATGATCAGCACGATTGAGGCCGGCGTCGCGACGAAGTTCTCGTACGCCTTGCCCTCGGGCAGCTTCCAGTTCACATCGAGGTAGGGCATTGCCCCAGCCTACGGGTGGATACGATGGGGCCCATGAGGACTCCCGCCCGCCTGCTCGGACCTGCGCTTGCCTTCGTCGTCACGTTCTTCGCCGGATCGGCTGCGGCCTTTGCCGACGAGCCCACCGGTGGCGCCTGGCCCGACGGCGAGGAGCGCAGTGTGCTCTGGCTGCTGGTCGTCTTCGGCGGTGGCACGGTCGGTCTGTTCGTGATCATCACGCTGTTCGCCCTGCTGACGGCCCGCAAGAACTACGTGCCCCCGGCGCCCGGCAGCGAGATCCACGTCCGCACGGACACATCTCCCACCCAGCACCACTGATCCTGGGGAGCGCCCCCGCTGGGAGTGACGCTTTTGAGGCACGCCTCGGCGTGTCGGCTCAATAGCGTCACGCTCAGAGCGGGCCGCCGTCTGTGGACGACGTGAACTGATCCACAAGGGACACATCAGCGGCGCCCCCGGCCGCCGGTGCGGCCTCAGGATCGTGCCGTGGCTGATGTGTGGACGACGACCTATCGACAGGCGATCGCCGGCGGCGTGACCGAGTGGGACCTACGCGCTGGTGCCTGGGAGCACCCATATCGGGGATGCGTGCGCCCGGCTGGGATGGACCCTGAGGATCCAGACGTCCGCATCGGCGACGCGATCGCCCTCATGACACCGTCGGATCTTCTGACGGGTTGGGCGGCGGCCCGTGGACACGGCGTCCGGTACGCCGACGGGCGCGACCGCTACTACCGGCCGACGCCGGTCACGATGATCTCGACAGCCGGTGGGCAACATCGTCGACAAGACGGTCTGGGCCCGACCCGGCGAGCCGTGCACGAGCACGAGATCACTCGCATCGGATCGACGCGTGCGGCCACCCTCGCGCGAGCGGCGTACGACTCCGCGCTGGATGCGCCGACGTTGTGCGAGGCGGTCGTGGCCATCGACATGTGCGTGTCGACCGTGATCAGGCAGGGTCGGACGACGTTGGGCAACATTGCGCGTCTGATCGCGCAGCACAAGAAGACGCGCGGCATCGTGCAGGCCCGAAAGGCTGTGGCACTGGCGTCCACGCGGTCGGCAAGCCCTTGGGAAAGCCGCACGAGATTCGTCGCAGAGACGATGTGCGGGTTCTCCGGCCTCGAGGTCAACGTGCCTGTGTTCGACTGTTCCGGAGCTCTGGTCGGGATCGCCGATCTGCTGGATCGTGCGGCAGGCCTCGTGATCGAGTCCGACGGCTCAGGGCATCGCGAGGAAGTCACTCATTCGGAGGACAACGTGCGTGAGGAAAGCTTCGAGGTGTTAAACCTCTTTGTGTCACGCGTCGGAGCACGGGACCATCGCGACAAGGCGGCGCTGGTCCAGCGGCTGCAGCAGGCGCGTCTGCACGCGTCGAGGCGGGATGTCGAGCCTCTCTGGACGACCGAAAAGCCCGAGTGGTGGTTCGGGTGGGAGCCCGGTCGACTCTGGGATTGACGCTGGGAGTGACGCTCTTGAGGCGACACGCCGAAGCGTGCATCAAAAGCGTCACTCCCAGCGGGGATGTGAGCTAGAAGGCTGCTTGGGCCTTCAGGGCACGGGCGAGGTCGTCACGGCCCTCGGAGACATAACGCTGCGCCGCCGGGTTGGCCGACGTCGACGAGAGCCACGCATCGACCTTGTCGAGCGTTGCCTGCGAGGGGTTGGCCGACGGGAACAGGTAGATCAAGGCGACCTGTCCGATCCACACGCCCATGTCGTCGATGATCGTCGAGGCCATCTCGAGGTAGCGGTCGACGTACGGCTCGAGGACCTCGGCCTGGCCCGCGACCTGGAACGCCAGAGCGGTCTGGCGCCGGGTCTCGTTGGGCGTCGAGGGATCGATCGCCGCGATCTGCCATGCCTCGGCCTTCGCCTCGGCGAGCGGGCGGATCGCGCGGGCGGCGACGGCGTTCTCCTTGCCGGAGATCGTGTTGTCGCGCTCGAGCTCGGCGGCGAGCTCGGCCTCGTCCGCCTCACCGAGCCGGGCGAGCGCCGTGACGATCGTCCAGCGCAGGTCCGTGTCGACCGAGAGGCCCTCGAGCGAGCCGTCCAGGATCTCGCGGAGCCGCTCAGGACCGGAGGCCGCCGACGCGTACGCCCGTACGAGTGCGAGCTGGTGGTCACTGCCGGGCTCCGCCGCTTCCATCAGCGCGCGTACGCCGGACTCCCAGCGCTCCTTGAGCTCGGGGCGAGCGGCGTCCGGGGTGAACAGGTTGACCGCGCTGAGCCCTTGCCGCAGCAGTGAGCCGACAGCGGTCAGGTCGGTCTCCGAACCGACACCGGCGAGCACCAGCGTGACGAAGTCCGACGACGACAGCTCGGCGTCGCGGGTCATGTCCCACGCCGATCCCCAGCACAGCGCACGGGGGAGAGACTCCTCGAACGTCGCGATGCTTTCGATCAGTGTTGCGAACGAGCGCTCGTCGAGCCGGATCTTGGCGTAGGTCAGGTCGTCGTCGTTGAGCAGGATCAGGTCGGGCTGCTTGGTGTCGATCAGCTCGGCGATCTGCGTGGACGCGCCGCGGATGTCGGTCTCGACCCGCTCGGTGCGCACCAGCTTGCCCTCGACCTGGTCGTACAGGCCGATCGCGATGCGGTGGCGGCGCAGCGTCGGGTAGGCGTCGATCGCGGTCTGCTCGACCGAGAACGACGTGAAGAACCCGTTGTCGTCGGTCTCGAACTGCGCCCGCAGCGTGTTGACCCCCGAGGTCTGCAGCCACTCCTCGGCCCAGGCGCCGAGCTCACGCCCTGACGCCTCCTCGAGCTCGGCCAGCAGGTCGGTCAGCTCGGTGTTGCCGTAGGCGTGCTTGCCGAAGTACGCCCGCAGGCCCGCGAAGAAGTCCTTCTCGCCGACCCACGCCACGAGCTGCTTGAGCGCCGACGCGCCCTTGGCGTACGTGATGCCGTCGAAGTTGGCCTCAACGGCGTGGAGGTCATAGTTGTCGGCGGCGATCGGGTGCGTCGAGGGCAGCTGGTCCTGGCGGTAGGCCCAGTTCTTGCGGGCGTTGGTGAAGCTCGTCCACGAGTCGGTGAAGCGCGTCGCGTTGGTCGCGGAGTGCGATGCGGCGAACTCCGCGAACGACTCGTTGAGCCACAGGTCGTCCCACCACCTCATCGTCACGAGGTCGCCGAACCACATGTGCGCCATCTCGTGCAGGATCGTGTTGGCTCGCTGCTCGTAGGCTGCAACGGTCTGCCGGCTGCGGAAGATCATCTCGTCGCGGAACGTGACGGCGCCGGCGTTCTCCATCGCGCCCATGTTGTACTCCGGCACGAACAGCTGGTCGTACTTGCCGAAGGGGTAGGCCATCTCGAACGCGCCCTCGAAGAACTCGAAGCCCTGCTTCGTGACGAGGAAGATGTCGTCGGCGTCGAGGTGCTCGACGATCGACTGGCGGCAGAAGATCCCGAGCGGGATCTCGTCGTACGCCCCACGGTAGGAGTCGGTCACCGAGACGTACTCACCGGCGATCAAGGCGGTGATGTAGGTCGACATGCGCTTGGTCGGCGCGAAGTGCCAGGTTGAGGTGCCCTCACCGGCGGCGACGGGCTCGGGTGTGGGGGAGTTGGACACGACGGCCCAGCCCGACGGCGCCGTCACGTGGAACGTGAAGACGGCCTTGAGGTCGGGCTGCTCGAACGTGGCGAAGACGCGGCGCGCATCCGGCACCTCGAACTGCGTGTAGAGGTAGACGCGCTGGTCGACGGGATCGACGAACCGGTGCAGGCCCTCGCCGGAGCGGGAGTAGGCGCACGTGGCCTCGACGACGAGCTCGTTCGTCTCGGCGAGGCCGGTCAGGGCGATGCGGTTGTCGACGTAGGCCGAGGGGTCGACCGATGCGCCGTTGAGCGTGATCGAGGAGATCTCGGCGTCGACGAGGTCGACGAACGTCGCGGCCCCGGGGGTCGCGCCGAACCGGATCGTGGTGGTCGACCCGAAGCGGGTGTCGGAGTCGAGGGTGAGGTCGAGCTGCACGTCGTACGTCTCTGTGGAGACGATGGAGGCGCGCTCGCTGGCTTCTTCGCGGGTGAGATTGGTACCAGGCATGTTCGTCATGCTTTCACGCGACCGTTCATGGGACGAGGGGGGCCGAGACACAGATCTCGGGCAGGATGGAGACATGAACAAAGCAGCGAGCGAGCCATGACGATCCCGTTCGCTCAGTCGGAGCGCTCGACCGTCGGCATCGAGTGGGAGCTCGCGCTCGTCGACTCGGACTCCGGCGACCTCCGGCAGGTCGCGCAGACCGTCCTCGATGCCGTCTCGCCGGCCGGCGGCGGCGAGCATCCGCACATCCGCCAGGAGCTGCTGCTCAACACCGTCGAGGTGGTCTCGGGTGTGTGCCACACCGTGCGGGACGCGGGCGCCGACCTCGAGCGAGCGATCGAGGAGATCCGCACGGTGACGGATCCGCTGCGGGTCGAGCTGATGTGCGCGGGCACGCACCCGTTCGCCGCCTGGGACCACCAGAAGGTCACCGACAAGGAGCGCTACGCCACCCTGATCGACCGTACGCAGTGGTGGGGCCGGCAGATGCTGATCTACGGCGTCCACGTCCACGTCGGCATCGAGGACCGGGACAAGGTGCTGCCGATCAGCCGCGCACTGCTGACCTACTACGGGCACCTCCAGGCGCTCAGCGCGTCGTCGCCGTTCTGGGGCGGCAAGGAGACCGGGTACGCCTCCAACCGCGCGCTGATGTTCCAGCAGCTGCCGACCGCCGGGTTGCCGTTCCAGTTCGAGGAGTGGAGCCAGCTCGAGGGCTACGTCGACGACATGCTGCACACGGGCGTCATCGACGTCTTCGACGAGATCCGCTGGGATCTTCGACCGTCGCCCAAGTTCGGGACGCTCGAGGTACGCGTGTGCGACGGGATCCCGTCGATGGCCGAGCTGCTCAGCATCTCGGCGCTGACGCATTGCCTCGTCGAGCACTTCTCGTCCGAGCTCGACGCCGGCCGCGAGCTGCCGACCGTGCCACCGTGGTTCGCCCAGGAGAACAAGTGGCGGTCCGCCCGATACGGGATGGACGCCATCTTGATCCTCGACAGGCATGCGGAGGAGGAGCTCGTCACGACCCATCTGCATCGCGTCCTCGAGGAGCTCGCGCCGGTCGCCGAACGGCTCAAGTGCACCGAGGAGCTCGGCGGCATCCACGACATCATCGCGGGCGGCGCGTCCTACCAGCGCCAACGCCGCGTCGCCGCGATGCATGGCGGCGAGCTCGACGCTGTCGTTGGATCGCTCGTGCAGGAAATGCGCGCGGGTCGCCCGTTGTTGAAATTTCCATGACTTCTACCGACACCGTTTCCGTCACGTCCGCGACCGCCTCCACCGAGGCGGTCGACTTCTGGTTCGACCCGTTGTGCCCGTTCGCCTGGATCACCTCGCGCTGGATGCTCGAGGTCGAGCAGGTCCGCGACGTCCATACGACGTTCCATGTCATGAGCCTCTCGGTCCTCAACGCCGACAAGGACGTCGACCAGCGCTACAGGGACATGCTGGAGACGGGCTGGGGCCCGGTACGCCTGGCGATCGCCGTCGAGCAGGCCCACGGCACCGAGGCGCTGCGACCGTTCTACACGTCGATCGGCACCAAGCACCACAACGAGGGACGCGAGTTCGACAAGGCGCTGTACGAAGAGGTGCTCGAGGAGATCGGCCTGCCGCTCGACCTGGCGAACGCCGCCGAGGACGAGTCGCTCGACGACGCCGTGCGCGCCTCGCACCAGAACGGCATCGAACGGGTCGGCGAGGAGGTCGGCACCCCGGTGATCTCGATCGGCGGCACGGCGTTCTTCGGTCCGGTCCTGCAGAGCATCCCGAGGGGCGAGGTTGCCGGCTCGGTGTTCGACGGTGCGCGGCTGCTCGCGGGCTATCCGGACTTCTTCGAGCTCAAGCGCACCCGCAAGGGCGAGCTCGCCTTCAACTGACGCTGGCACCGAGGCTGCGGATCACTAGGCTCGTCGCATGAGTCTTCATCCGCAGTCTCGCACCTTGCTCGACACGCTCGGACCCTCGGCGTACGGCCCGTTGGGCGAGACGTACGCCGAGGTCCGGGCGACGGCGCGGGCCGCAGCTCTGGCCAGCACCGACCGGATCGGCCTTGACCACATCAGCGACGTCGACGCTGATGGCGTGCCGTGCCGCCTCTACCGCCCCCGTCAGGGCGCTCCGGTCGCGCTCTACGTGCATGGAGGCGGCTGGGTGCTGCACGACCTCGAGACGCATGACAGCTTCTGCCGCTATCTCACTCACACCACGGGGTGGGCGCTGCTGGCTGTCGACTATCGCCGGGCGCCGGAGGCCCCCTACCCAGCGCCACTCGACGACGTGCAGGCAGCAGCACGATGGCTGCGTACGCATGACCGTGAGCATCGCATCGACGCGTCGTTCCTGCCGGCGATCGGAGACTCCTCGGGCGCCAACCTCGTGGCGGGACTGGCCGTGCGGGAACCGTCAGCGATCGACTTCCAGGTCCTGATGTATCCACCGGTCGACCGTCGCGCCGACCTCGACGGGCCCGACGACAACTCCGCGCTGGAACGGTCCGCGATGGAGTGGTTCTGGGAGTCGTACGCCCCGGGCGCCGACGGTGACCTGCCCGAGGTGTCGGTCGTCAACGCGACCAACCTGGCGGAGCATCCGCCGGCGTTCGTGGTGACCAACGAGCACGACCTCCTGCGGGACCAGGGCGAGGCCTACGCCGCCCAGCTCGCTGAGGCAGGCGTCGACGTGACGGCATTCCGGGCGCTCGGCATGGTGCACTCCTATTGGCGACAGCCCGCCGTTTTCGACGCCGCGCAGGCCACGGTGACCATGGTCGGCGCGCTGCTCGACGCCCGTCGCGCCCGCAGCCGCTGAGCAGGTGCGAGGCGCCTGAACACGCCGGCATACGAACTGGAACACTGAGCACATGCGCGTCCACATCGCCTCCGACCACGCCGGCTTCGAGCTCAAGACCCACCTGATCGCCTGGCTCACCGACAACGGCTACGAGCCGGTGGATCATGGGGCCCACGCGTATGACGCCGAGGACGACTACCCGCCGTTCTGCGTCGACGCGGCCACCGCAGCGGTCGCCGAGCCCGGCTCGCTCGCGGTCGTCATCGGCGGATCCGGCAACGGCGAGCAGATCGCCGCCAACAAGGTCAAGGGCGCCCGCGCGGCCCTGGGCTGGAGCACCGAGACGGCGTCACTGTCGCGTCAGCACAACGACGCGCAGATCATCGCAGTCGGTGCGCGGATGCACACCACTGACGAGGCAACCGCGATCGTCGAGACCTTCCTGACGACCCCGTGGAGCCACGCCGAGCGCCACCAGCGCCGCATCGACATGCTCCTCGCCTACGAGGAGACCGGCGAGCTTGCCTGAGGGGCACACGCTCCACCGGCTCGCGGCCGAGCTCCGCACCGTCTTCGGCGGTCGTGCCGTCACCTCCACGAGTCCGCAGGGCCGGTTCGCCGCCGAGGCCGCTCGCATCAACGGGCACGTGCTCGAAGGTGCCGAGGCATGGGGCAAGCACGTCTTCGTGTCGTTCGTCGACGTGCCGGAGCAGGTGCATGTCCACCTCGGCCTCTACGGCACGTTCGTCGTGAGCCACGGCGCGGGCCGGCCGGTCGTCGGGCAGGTGCGCTGGCGAGTCGAGGCGGATTCGACGGCGGACCTTCGCGGTCCCAACGCCTGCGAGCTGCTCACGCCTCCGGAGGTCGACGCGCGGATCGCCCGGCTGGGTCCGGATCCGCTGCGTCTCGACGCCGACCCGGACCGAGCCTGGCACCGGATCCACCGCTCGACGGTGCCGATCGCCGCGCTGCTGATGGACCAGGCGGTGCTGGCAGGCGTCGGCAACGTCTATCGCGCCGAGGTGCTGTTTCGCAACGGCATCGCACCGATGACCGCGGGTCGCCGAATCAGCCGCAAGCGGTGGGACGCGATGTGGGCCGACCTCGTCGAGCTGATGCGCGAGGGTGTGCGAACGGGCCGGATCGACACCGTGAGGCCAGAGCACGAGCCCGAGGCCATGGGACGCGCTCCCCGAGCCGATGACCACGGTGGCGAGGTGTACGTCTACCGCCGCGAGCAGCAAGGCTGTCTCGTGTGTGACACCCCCGTACGCAGACGCGTTCTCGCCGGCCGAAACCTGTTTTGGTGCCCCACATGCCAGCAACGTGGATAGGCTCGATGCTGTGACAACACCGCTGCGACGCGCGCTGCCCACTGTGGCGCGTTACATCGACGAGCGCATCGTCCGGTGGCGCACCGGGACACGCGAAGGGCAGGCAGCGGTCCTGGGTGCCTTGCTGCTCATGTCGGTCGGGATCCTGCTGCTGTCGTTGCTCAGCTACAACACGTTCCCGGCCGCCTCGTTCGTGATCCCGATGCTGCTCGGCACGATGGCCCTGCGCTACAAACCCCTGCTCGCGCTCGTGCTGTTCATCGTCGTGGCGACGGCGATCACGGTGACCAAGGAGTCGCTCGAGAGCGGCATGAGCACGGGGCGGGCCAGCACTCTGGTGGTCATGGCGCTCGTCGCGATCCTCGTCCTGTTCGAGTCCAGCCGTCACCGCAGCGGCCTTCCGGGCCCCCTCGGCGAGGCGATGCTGGTCGACCTCAAGGACCGGCTCCAGGCCCAAGGTGTCGTGCCGCCCTTGCCCGAGGGCTGGAAGTCGCAGTCGGCGATGCTGCCGGCCGGCGGCGCCAAGTTCGCGGGGGACTTCCTCGTCGCCAACCTCTCCGAGGACGAGACGAGGCTCGAGATGATCCTGGTCGACGTGTGCGGCAAGGGGGTGGCTGCCGGCACCCAGTCCCTGCAGTTCGCAGGCGCGCTCGGCGGCCTCATCGGCGCGCTGCCGCCGCTCGGCCTGTTCGCTGCCGGCAACGACTTCCTCATCCGCCAGAACTGGGACGAGGGCTTCGCCACCGCCGTGCATGTCCTGCTCGACCTGGAAACGGGTGACTACTCGATCATCAACGCCGGGCACCCGCCGGCACTTCGCTGGGACTCCGCGACCTCGGTGTGGGAGATTGACGGCGCCCGCGGCACGGCGCTCGGAATCATGAAGCGCCCAGACTTCCACCAGACCACGGGGCGGCTTGGCGTCGGCGATGCCCTGATGTTCTACACCGACGGCGTGGTCGAGTCGCGAACCGTGGACTTCACCGCAGGCATCGAGTGGCTGCGCACCGAGGCGGCAACCATCGTCTCGACCGGCTTCGACCACGCGCCGCGGCGCATCCTCAAGCTGGTCAGCTCAGGAGACGACGACCGCGCCGTGCTGATCCTCAGCCATCCCGGCGTGCCGGCCCGGTTGGCTGAGGAAACTGGGTCTTCAACATCGCGTCCCAACCCCGTGCTCCCATGAGGTTGCGGCTGCGGATCGACAGCGCGGCCGACGGCGTCACGGTGTAGCGGATCCTGGGCCGTCGAGCGGTCAGCGACTTCTCGATGACCCTGGCGACCGACTCCGGACCGCCGCCGAGCCGGCGCATGGGCCCGGCGTACACCTCCTTGGTGGTCTTTGCGACCTCGGCATTGAACTCCGCGTACGGGCCGTCGTCGTTGCCTTCCATCGACGCGACCGCCGCGTTCTCGAAGTTGGTCGTGATCAGCCCGGGCTCGACGAGCACGACCTGGACGCCGAATCCGGCGACCTCGAAGCGAAGCGCGTCCGACAGGGCCTCCACGGCGTACTTGGTGGCGTGATAGGCGCCGCCACCGGGAAACACCAGCCGGCCGCCCATCGACGAGATGTTGACGATGCGCCCTGCGCGCTGCTCGCGCATCGACGGCAGGACGAGCTGGCACATCCGCATCAGTCCGAACACGTTGGTCTCGAACTGTCGGCGCACGTCATCCAGGTCGAGCGTCTCGACGGCGCCGGACTGCGAGTAGCCGGCGTTGTTGACCAGCGCGTCGATGCGGCCGGACTCGCTGAGCACCGCGTTGACTGCCGCCGACATCGAGTCCTCGTTCGTGACGTCGAGCGCCAACGTGTGGCAGCCGGCCGCCGCCAGGCCGTCGAGCGTCTCTGGCTTGCGGGCGGTCGCGAAGACGGACCAGCCGGACCGCGCGAGACGGGCGGCCGTGGCCTCGCCGATGCCGGACGAGCAGCCGGTGATGAGCACGGTGCGGGTGCGATCGGTCATGACGCTCAGTATGGCCGCGGGATCGCGATTACGATACGAAGATGGCCGACGACCCCGAGCCCATACGATTCGACGATGTTGGTGAGGCCGAGGCCTGGTACGAAGCGCACCATGCAGACACCGATCGAGCGTGGTTCGTGATCGCCAAGAAGGGCTCGAGCCTGCGTACGCCGACGTTGGCGGAGCTGCTCGACCTCGCCCTCGCGTTCGGCTGGATCGACGGTCAGCGCCGATCGCTCGACGACCAGGCCTACCTGCAGTCGTACGGGCCGCGGCGGGCGCGTAGCCCGTGGTCGCAGATCAATGTCGACAAGGTCGCTGCCCTGACGGCTGCGGGCCGGATGCGTCCGGCCGGGCTGGCCGAGGTTGAGCGCGCGAAGCAGGACGGCCGCTGGGAGGCGGCAACCGCGAGCCCCTCAACGGCCGAAGTGCCTGCGGACTTCCTCGAGGCGTTGGAGGCGAGTCCGGCGGCGAAGCAGTTCTTTGCAACCCTCAACAAGCGCAACACGTTCGCGATCTACTACCAGCTGCATCACGCCAAGCGGCCCGAGACCCGCGCCCGACGCATCGAGAAGTTCGTCTCGATGTTCGAGCGCGGGGAGACCCTGCACTGACCTACCAGGTGCGGTCGACCTTGGAGTGGTAGCGCGTGCCGGCCTTGCCACCGGCCAACGCTGCGAGCAACGTGGCGAAGATCGACGCGGCGATCGTGACGGCACCGCCCAGCGTCAGGTCCTCCGTCGGGATCGGCACATCGGGAATGTCGACGCGGTTCATGATGTCGTACTGCGCGCCGTAGACGGCTCCGATGATCGCCGCGATCACGACGACCACGAGGCTGATCAGCCACACGGCCCAGCCCTGCCTCGCACCGTCGAACCGGGACATCCGGCCGGCGACGTATCCGCCCGCGTAGAAGCTGATCAGCAGCACGACGAGCAGCACGATCGCGGCGGCGGCGCTGATCTTGCCCGCTTCACGGTCGAGCTGTGACTGGGTGACGTCGTTGGCATCTCCCACTGCCGCCGCGATGGCGCCGATGATGCTCGACAGCAGGACCGCCATGCCCACCGCGACGAGCCAGCCGAAGAATCCCGCGCCCAGGTGCATGCCGCCCCACTTCTCCTCACGCGCCTGTTGCACGTCGGCGGCCTGGTCCTCAGGACCGTCGTACGTCGTGCGGTCCGCGGACTCGGTGGCATGCGTGCGGGTGTCGCTGTCGGTCTCGACGTGCTCGCCCTTGTCCCTGTTCCAGATCATGGCGGTCTCCTGTCCTGCAGCGCGGGTGCGCGAATGTCCTCGCGGGGAGGCTTGCGCTCGGAGTACCCAATTCGCGGGGCATTCACGCGTTCGCGATGGAGCAGCGCAGATCGAGGCGGGCTTGCGCCGCGCTGAGGGGCCCATGAGTCTCGTCGTCCGTCAGCAGACGGCTGCGCCGAGAAGAGAGCGGACGACGATCCCTTTGATGGCGCCTGCGGCGCGAGGGAGGGGCCCATGAGTCTCGTCGTTCGCAGACGGACGCTACGCGTAGATGAGAGCGGACGACGATCCCTTAGAGGGCGCCTGCGGCGCGAGGGAGGGGCCCATGAGTCTCGTCGTTCGCAGACGGACGGCTACGCGAGATGGAGCGGACGACGAGACTCGAACTCGCAACATTCTGCTTGGAAGGCAGAGACTCTAACCAATTGAGTTACGTCCGCGAAGCCTTGCGGCAACGACATCCATCTTGCCACACGGCCTCGGCGGATCAGGCGTGGGTGCGCACTACGACGTCGGCGTGGCGGCGGGTCTCCTCGACGCTGAAGTGAGCCGCCTCCTGAGCCGCCCAGATGTCCCAGAACGGCGCGTACGCACCGCCGTCGCGCGCCAGCGCACGTCGCTTGCGTACGTCGACGGGGGCATCGACCCAGATCAGGACACTGAGGAACGGGCGGATGATGGCTGCGCCACTGCCGACGCCTTCGACGATCAGCAACGGCGCCGGGGGCACGAGCAGAGTCGGTCCGGGGCGGTCGTTGACCCAGTCCCATCGGGACGCTGACCCGATCTGGTCCGCAGCGATCGCATCGAGGATGCCGTGGGCGACCATCGGGGGAGTCGCTGCCAGACCGTGCCAGCCCGGGTAGAGATCCTCGAGGTGGAGCACCGCGGCATCCGCGACGTCGGCGAGCTGGTTGGCGAGGCTCGTCTTGCCCGATCCACTTGGCCCGTCGACTGCAACGACGGTCGTCGAGCCACAGGCAGGCTGCCGTTCGCGGATGAGAGCGACGATGTCGTCATACCGATGCGATGTCACGGGGCAAGTGTCCACTAGACTGGCGCGGCTACGGGATGTAGCGCAGCTTGGTAGCGCATCCGCTTTGGGAGCGGAGGGTCGCAGGTTCAAATCCTGTCATCCCGACTTATCGCAACATGCACCTGAACGTACGTCCAACCGACGCGTGACGTTCACCCTCGACTGGAGGATTGGTTCCGCAGGGCCTGCCGCAATGGCTGTGTGAGAACCAGCGCAACACCGGCGCTCCCGGGGCGTCGGCAGTTCCTGCTGAGCGGCGTCGGCCTCGCCGCAGGGCTGGGCGTCCTCGGGTCGGAGATCCTGGCGACCCCGGCCTCCTCGTCCACCGTGTCGCCGTTCCGGCACGGTGTCGCGTCGGGAGACCCGCTTCCCGACGCCGTGGTCCTGTGGACGAGGGTCACGCCGACGGAGCAGGCGATGCCCGGATCGGGGCAGGGCCCTGCCGTGACGGTCAGCTGGGAAGTCGCCCGCGACGAGGCATTCGCCCACGTGGCCCGCACAGGCAGCTTCCGGACCGACGCCACGCGAGACCATACGGTCAAGCTTGACGTGACCGGGCTCGAAGCGGGTAGCGACTACTTCTTCCGCTTCGCGATCGGCGACGAGAAGTCGCCGGTCGGCCGTACGCGCACCGCTCCCGCTCCGGGCAGCTCCCCGAGGCGGCTGCGCTTCGGGGTGGTGTCGTGCGCCAACTGGCAGGCGGGCTGGTTCAGCTCGTACCGGCACCTGGCCGAACGCGGTGATCTCGACGCGGTGATCCACCTCGGGGACTACCTGTACGAGTACGAGCCGGGCAAGTACTCGTACGGGCGTCTCAACGAGGACATCCGGCGGCACGACCCGCCCAGGGAGACCGTGAGCCTGCTCGACTATCGCCGCCGGCACGCCCAGTACAAGACCGATCCTGACCTCCAGGCGCTGCACGCCGCCGTGCCGTTCATCGTCACGTGGGACGACCACGAGGTCGCGGACGGCAGTTGGGCGCACGGAGCGTACGAGCACCAGTCGTCGAGAGAGGGGGACTACACCGGTCGCGTGCGTGCGGCACAGCAGGCGTACGACGAGTGGATGCCGGTGCGGATATCGGGTACCGCGACACCGGGCGACGGGTCGAAGATCTACCGACGGCTGCAGTTCGGGCAGCTGGTCGACCTCTCGATGCTCGACCTGCGGAGCTACCGCAGCAAGCGGGTCGCCGAAGACGATCCGGCGATCGACGACCCCGGTCGGACGATCACCGGCGGGCACCAGCTCGCCTGGTTGGCTGGCAACCTCGCGACGTCGCCGTGCCGGTGGAAGCTCGTCGGCAACCCGGTCATGATCGCGCCGGTCCGGCTGCCGCCACGGCCCGCGATCGAGGAGTTCGCGCTGAGCCAGACAGTCAGCTTCACGCCGTCGCGGTCTGCCGCGCCGAACACCGACGAGTGGGATGGGTATGCCTCCGACCGCAGCCGGCTGCTCGGTGGCATCGAGGAGGACGGGACCCGCGACGTCGTCTTCCTGACCGGTGACGTGCACACGGCGTGGGCCAATGAGGTGCCCGGTCCGAGTGGGAGCGTGGTGGCGTCGGAGTTCGTCTGCAGCTCGATCACGAGCAACAACGTCGACGACTTCATCGGTGCTCGTCCGCGCACGGTTTCGCTGGCGCTCGAGGGCGCCATCCAGGGCGAGAACCCTCACGTACGGTTCGTGAACCTCGACGACCATGGCTACTGCGTGCTCGACGTGACCCAGTCGCGGCTGCAGATGGACTGGTACGCCGTGGAGGACCGGCGTGACCCGCGCTCGGGCCAACGGCGCCTCGCGTCCTGGGCGGTCAGGTCAGGCAGCGCCGCTGTCGAGGCGGTGAGCCGGCCGCTCGGGGCGTGACCGGACGAGACTCGATTCGGGGCTTCTTGCCGCTCATGAGAGACTGGTACGTCGCTGTATTCGCCGTACGTATGTCGGCCTCAGCCCCCAACCGCCAAGCATCGAGATCATGCAGGAGTCAGTCACGTGAAGAGCACCACCGAGACACTGAGCCCGACCCGGATCAAGCTCACCATCGAGGTGCCGTTCGAGGAGTTCAAGCCCAGCCTCGACGCTGCATACAAGACCATCGGCTCGCAGATCACCATCCCCGGTTTCCGCAAGGGCAAGGTCCCCGCGGCGATCGTCGACCAGCGCGTGGGTCGCACCGCGGTCCTCGACGAGGCCATCAACTCCGCACTGCCCGGCTGGTACAGCCAGGCCCTGCAGGACACCAAGATCCAGCCGCTGAGCCAGCCCGAGATCGACCTGTCGAAGTTCGAGGACGGCGAGCCGATCGAGGTCACCGCCGAGCTCGACGTCCGCCCCGAGCTCGAGCTCCCCGACGTCTCGACGATCGAGGTCACGGTCGAGGACGCCACCGTCAGCGACGACGACGTCGAGCAGCAGCTCACCGCCCTCCGCGAGCGTTTCGCGACGTTCGCCGAGGTCGACCGCGCCGCCGCTGAAGGCGACTTCCTCACGATCGACCTGTCCGCGTCGCAGAACGGCGAAGAGATCGAAGCCGCGCAGGCCGAAGGCATGCCCTACACGATCGGCCGCGCCACGATGCTCGACGGCCTCGACGAGGCTGTCACCGGGCTCAAGGCCGGCGAGACCAAGACGTTCACGACGCAGCTGGTCGGTGGCGAGCTTGCTGGCCAGGACGTCGACGTGACCGTGACGGTCAAGGACGTCAAGGAGCAGCAGCTCCCCGAGCTCGACGAGGAGTTCGCCCAGACGGCGTCGGAGTTCGACACCGTCGAGGAGCTTCGCGCCGACCTGACCGACCGCGTCACGCGCGGCAAGCGCATGGAGCAGGCCAACGAGGCCCGCGACCTCGTCCTCGACGAGATCGTCAGCAAGATCGACGCGCCGCTGCCCGAGAACCTCGTCACCGAGGAGATCGACAGCCGCCGCCAGCAGATCGAGCAGCAGCTCGCGATGGCGGGCGTCGAGTTCCAGACCTACCTCGACGACGAGAAGCAGACGATCGACGAGTTCGAGGCCGACCTCGAGAAGCGCGTGCGCGACTCGCTGATCGCCCAGTTCGTCCTCGACCAGATCGTCGCCAACGAGGAGTTCGGCATCGACGACGCCGAGCTGTCGCAGCACATCATGCGCCGTGCCCAGCAGTCGGGCGAGGACCCCAACTCGTACATCCAGCACATCATGGAGCACAACCACGTGCCCGAGATGGTCAGCGAGGTGCTGCGCGGCAAGGCGCTCGCGTCGCTGGTGGAGTCCGCCAAGGTCACCGACAAGTCGGGCAACGTCATCGAGCTCTCCAAGCTGCGTGCCGACGGCACCTACGCCGACGAGGCCGACGACGCAGAGGCTCCCGCCGAAGCGTGATGCATGACTCCCCGCGTGGGAGTTCATTTTCCGTTCGGATACCGGCAGTATGTAGTCATGCCCGATGAACCCGCACGGACGACTGATGTCGCTGCGCTGGCTCTCGACTACAGCGACCGCCTGATCGTCGGCACCGTCCGCGAGCTGCACTCGGCCGTCGCGTCGCGGATGTTCAAGGCGACTCGGGTCATCGGCGGTCACGTGCCCGAATCGCTGCACGATGCCGTCGTGACGTCGGTGTATGGCGCGGTCTCAGGCGTCCTGCGGGTCTCGAGCGGCTCCGTGCGCGCCTTGGCGACGCGGGGCGTCGGCCGACCCATCGAGGACACCCGCCGCGGCAGGCTCGTCGTGGCCGCCGTCAACGGGCTGATCGGCGACGAGCTGCGGATGCTCGACGACCCTCAGGCCATCACGATGGCGATCCGGCACGAGGGGCAGGACGTGCCCGCGACGTCGTGGCCGCTCGCCGAGGCCTTCCGTGAGGGCACGAGTCACCCGGTCGTGTTCCTGCACGGCTTGTGCGAGAACGACGAGTCGTGGTCCAACGGCGCCAAGGTGCACGGCACGACGTACGCCGAGCGGATCGTCGCCGAGACCGACGGCACGCCGGTCATGGTCCGCTACAACACCGGCCTGCACATCTCCGAGAACGGCAAGCACCTGGACGTGCTGCTCCAGCGCCTCGTGGAGTCCTGGCCCGTGCCGGTCACGCGCATCACCCTCGTCGGGCACTCGATGGGTGGCCTCGTGGCTCGTGCGGCGACCAATCACGCCACGGCGTCGGGCCAGACCTGGCAGCACCTCGTACGCGACGTGGTCTGCCTCGGCACGCCCCACGCGGGCGCCAACCTCGAGAAGGTCGCTCATCTCGGCTCGCGGCTGCTGCGGTTCTGGCCGGAATCGACGCCGTTCAGCTCGATCCTCGAGAGCCGTTCAGCCGGAATCGTCGACCTGCGCCACGGGTACATCACGAAGGATGAGTGGGAGGGCCAGGACCTCACGGGCCAATGGGGCCTCGACCGCATTGCTGCGGCGCCCCTGCCGCATGCGGAGTACCACTTCGTCGCGGCCACGCTCGGGGCCTCGCACCGGCATCCGCTCAGCGCTGTGCTCGGCGACCTGCTGGTGCACTTCTCGTCGGCCACCGGTGTCGGACGCGCGGGGCCGATCGTCGACGGCGCCACGTTCGAGTACCTGCCGAGCGCGCATCATTTCGCCCTCCTCAACCACCCGCGTGTGGGGGACTGGCTCGTCGAGTGGCTCAACTCCCGGGCGCGCAACCAGCGCGCGCTTCCCGCTGCACCGCGGCGCGCCTGAGCCAGGCACCTACCGAAAGGCTGATCCATGGGGCAACCCCCGCTCGAGTCGACCACCCAGATCGCGGCGACGCCTGACGAGGTCTGGGCCGCGGTGTCGGACGTCAAGGCGATGTCGCGCCGGAGTCCGGAGCTCGTCGGCATGTGGCTGTTCGGCAAGCCGAAGGTGGGACGCCGCGGCGTCAACCTCAACCGCCGCAAGGGTTTCATGTGGCCGACGCTGAGCCGCATCACGCAATGGAAGCCGCCGGGGAACGACAACGGGCGAGGCGCGTTCCGGTTCCACGTATGGCCGACGAACGTCGACTGGTCGTACGAGATCGAGCCGGCTGACGGCGGCACGGTGCTCACGGAGCGGCGCACGGCTCTGCCCAACCCGTCGTTGAGCGTACGTCTGACGGCGCGGTATGCCCTTGGCGGCGCGGACGCGCACGACTCCGAGCTGTGCGACGGCATGGACCGTACGCTCGCCGCGATCAAGTCCGAAGTCGAAGCCCGCTGACGGGTCACTTATTGCCCGGTGACGGGTCAGTTGTTCCCCGGTGACGGGTCAGTTGTTCCCCAGTGAGGGGTCAGTTGTTTCGCGGTGAGGAGTCGCTTGCTGGCGTGACCGCGCGGGCCAGCGAGTTTCGGACACCGCGTTTCGATCAGAAGTGACCCGCCACGGGGCAGTAAGTGACCCGTCAGCGGGCGACAACTGACCCGTCGCCGGGCAGTAAGTGACCCGTCAGCGGTCGACGAGGGTCAGCTCGAAGGCGTACAGGTCCGGGCGGTAGGCGTGGCGGCCGTACTCGACGGCGCGGCCGGCGTTGTCGTACGCCGTGCGGGCCATCGTCAGCAGGGGAGCGCCCTTCTTCTCACCGAGCCGGGCCGCCTCGTTGGCGTCGGCACCGCGTGCGCCGATGCGCTGCCGGGCGACCCGCATGAGGATGCCCGACGAGCGCATGTGCGCGTAGAGGCCGGTCTGCTCGAGATCGACGGCGTCCAGGTCGACCACGTCGACCGGGATGAAGTTGTGCATCAGGGCCAAGGGCTGCTTGCCGACGAATCGCAGTCGCTCGAGGGACCACACGTCATCTCCGATGGTGAGCTGCAGCTCGTGGGCGACGTCCTCCTCGGCGGGGACCTTGCCCACGGCGAGGACTTCCGTACGCGGCTGCTGACCGGCAGCGCTGAGGTCGTCGAACAGGCTGGTCAGCTCGACCGAACGCCGGATCTTCCCGTGCACGACCTGGGTGCCGACGCCGCGCTTGCGCACCAGCATGCCCTTGTCGACGAGCACCTGGATCGCCTGACGCATCGTCGGACGGGACAGGCCAAGGTCCTTCGCGAGCGAGATCTCGTTGTCGATGCGCTCACCCGGTGCGATCTCCCCGGTCAGGATCGCCCTCTCGAACTGCTCAGCCACCTGGAAGTACAACGGGACGGGACTCGATCGGTCGAGAGTGAACCTGGGGCCTGGCATGCGGACAATCTATCCACTCATGACTAGACGTCAATATGTCAGGACAAAGGGTTGACACCGCGTGTGAGTGGCGACACACTCGACCTTGATAGTTTGTCAGCACAAACCCGTAAAGGAACAGCATGACCTCGAGCGACCTGCGCCAGACCGGCCCCCGAGTGGCCGGTGCCCCCATCTCCTGGGGGGTGTGCGAGGTGCCGGACTGGGGCTACCAGATGCCGCCTGAGCGCGTCATGACCGAGATGGAACGGCTGGGACTCACCGCCACCGAGTTCGGACCTGACGGATTCCTCCCCGAGGAGCCCGAGGCCCGCAAGGCATTCCTCCGGACGTACAACCTCCAGGCCGTGGGCGGCTTCGTGCCTGTCGTGCTGCACGACGCAGCGCATGACCCGATGGGCGAAGTCGACACGTTCATCGATGCCTGCCTCGCCACCGGCGCCGGCGTCGTCGTGCTCGCCGCCGCGACCGGCGTCGACGGATACGACGACCGCCCAGTGCTGGATGACGTCCAGTGGAAGACGCTGCTGACCAACCTCGACCGCATCGCCGATCACGCTGCCGAGCGCGGCGTCACGGCTGTCATCCACCCGCACATCGGCACGCTCGTCGAGACCGCCGAGGATGTCCAGCGCGTCGTCGACGGCTCGCACATCGGGTTCTGCATCGACACCGGTCACCTCGCAGCTGCGGGCGCCGACCCCGTCGCGATCACGCTCGCCAACCTCGACCGGGTCAAGCACGTCCACCTCAAGGACGTCGACGCCGCCAAGGCCGCCAAGGTCGTCGCCAAGGAGGTCACCTTCTCCGACGCGGTCGCCGACGGGATGTGGCAGGTCCTGGGCGAGGGCGACGTCGACATCCGCGCCATGATCGAGGCGCTCCAAGGCGCCGGCTATGACGGCTGGTACGTCCTGGAGCAGGACGTCATGTTCAAGGACGGCGAGCCGGAGGGCGAAGGCCCGATCGCCGACGTGCGGGCGAGCCTCGACTACGTGAAGGCTGTCCTGGCGTGACCTCATTTGAGCTCATCACGATGGGTCGCGTCGGCGTCGACATCTACCCCGAGCAGGTGGGCGTCCACCTCGAGGACGTCACGTCGTTCGCCAAGTTCCTCGGCGGCAGCTCGACCAACGTCGCGGTGGCAGCCTCGCGGCTCGGCCACCGGGTCGCCACCATCACGCGTACGGGCGACGATCCCTTCGGCCGCTTCATCCACAAGGCCTTGCAGGGCTTCGGCGTCGACGACACGTGGGTGACCCCGGTCGCCGGCCTGCCGACGCCGGTGACGTTCTGCGAGATCTTCCCGCCGGACGACTTCCCGCTCTACTTCTACCGCGAGCCCAAGGCACCGGACCTCGAGATCAACGTCGACGAGCTCGACTTCGACGCGATCCGGGCTGCGGACGTCTTCTGGGTCACCGGGACCGGACTGTCCCAGGAACCGAGCCGCGAAGCGCATCTCGCCGCACTCGAGGCCCGCGGCAAGGCAGGCATCACGGTGCTCGACCTCGACTACCGGCCGATGTTCTGGGAGTCCGCCGAGGCGGCCACCACCCAGATCCAGGCCGCCCTCCCATACGTCTCGGTGGCCGTCGGCAACCGCGAGGAGTGCGAGGTCGCGATCGGCGAGACCGATCCGCAGGCCGCCGCCAAGGCGCTGCGTGCGGCGGGCGTCGAGCTCGCCGTCGTCAAGCAGGGCCCGGCCGGAGTGCTGGGCGTGCGCGGTGACGAGTCGGTCGTCGTGCCGCCGGTCCCGGTCGACGTCGTCAACGGCCTCGGCGCCGGCGATGCCTTCGGCGGGTCACTCGTCCACGGGCTGCTCCGCGGCTGGGACCTCAACACCACTCTGGCGTTCGCGAATGCCGCGGGTGCCTACGTCGCAGGACAGCTGTCCTGCGCCGACGCCATGCCCACCGCCGACGAGGTCGTCGCGGTGCTCGAACGGGGGAAGGTCTGATGACCACGGTCAACGCCGAGAGCATTGCGAGCGTCGTGGCGACGCGTGCGCTCCATCCCGAGCGGATCGCCGAGCTCGCCGCGAGCCGCCGGCAGCCGACCGGCCTCGTGGGCGAGACCGGACGGCTCCTGCTGGTCGCGGCCGACCACCCGGCCCGCGGTGCGCTGCGCGCCGGCTCCGACGCGCTGGCGATGGGTGATCGCGCCGAGCTGCTCAGCCGTATGGTCCGCGCGCTCGAGCGGCCCGGCGTCGACGGCGTGCTCGGCACCGCAGACGTCATCGAGGACCTCCTGCTGCTGGGCGCGCTCGAAGGCAAGGTCGTCATCGGGTCGATGAACCGCGGCGGCCTGGCCGGCACGGTGTTCGAGATCGACGACCGCTTCACGGGCTACGACGCTCGCTCGATTGCGGGCGCGGGCTACCAAGGCGGCAAGATGCTGTTTCGCATCGACCCTGAGGACCACGCGACGCCGGCGACGATGCAGGCGTGCGCCCACGCGGTCGACGAGCTCGCTGCGCACCAGGTCATGGCGATGGTCGAGCCGTTCATCTCCCGACGTGACGCCGATGGACGCATCCGCAACGACCTGTCGACCGAGGCGGTCATCCGCTCGGCGACGGTGGCAGCAGGACTCGCGAGCACCTCGGCGTACACCTGGCTCAAGCTGCCGGTGGTCGACCACATGGACGCGGTCCTGGCGGCGACGACGCTGCCGGTCGTCCTGCTCGGCGGTGAGGTGTCATCTGACCAGGAAGCCCAGTTCGCGGCCTGGTCCAAGGCGCTGGCCAGCCCCAACGTCCGGGGCATGGTCGTGGGTCGCACGCTGCTGTTCCCGCCCGACGGCAACGTCGAGGCCGCTGTCGACGCGACGGTGGAGATGATTCGTTCATGACGGCAGTGCTGCACTCGACGGACGGCGCTCTGGAGATCACTCCCGAGAGTGCCGGCTGGGGCTACAGCGGGCTGCGGATCATCGAGCTCTCAGCCGGTCAGAGCGAGACGATCGCCACCGAGGGCTCCGAGTACGTCGTGCTGTCGCTGAGCGGCTCCGGCGAAGTCACCGTCGACGGTCAGACGTACGCCCTCGAGGGCCGACCCGACGTCTTCGCCGGCCCGAGCGATGTCGTGTATGCACCCCGCGACGCCGAGCTGACGATCACCAGCGGCGCGCGAGGCCGCTTCGCCCTCGCGTCGTCGCGCTGCGACAACCGGCTCGCGCCGGCATACCTGCCCAAGGCCGACGTGCCGGTGGAGATGCGCGGTGCCGGCCAGTCGAGCCGGCAGGTCAACAACTTCGGCATCCCCGGCGTCCTCGACGCGGACCGGCTCATCGCGTGCGAGGTGCTGACACCTGGTGGCAACTGGTCGTCGTGGCCGCCGCACAAGCACGACGAGGAGCGCGACGGCGAGACCGCCCTCGAGGAGATCTACTACTTCGAGGTCGCGGACGGACCCGCCGGTCCCGGCATCGGCTTCCAGCGCGTCTACGGCCACGAGGGTGCCGACATCGACGTCACCACCGAGATTCGCAGCGGCGACGCCGTGCTGATCCCGCACGGCTGGCACGGGCCGTCGATCGCGGCACCCGGCTACGACCTCTACTACCTCAACGTCATGGCCGGGCCCGGCGCCGAGCGGGCCTGGCTGATCTGCGACGACCCGGCGCACGCCTGGGTCCGCGACACCTGGGCCGACCAGACCGTCGACTCCCGCCTGCCGTTCGGAGGAGCAGCATGACCGTACGTCTGACCGTCGCGCAGGCCCTCGTGCGCTTCCTCGAGGCGCAGCACGTCGAGCGTGACGGCGTCGAGAACGCGTTCTTCGCGGGGTGCTGGGGCATCTTCGGCCACGGCAACGTCGCCGGTGTGGGCCAGGCCCTGCTCGAGCGCGAGGTCGCCGGTGACCCATCTCACCTGCGCTATTTCCAGGGCCGCAACGAGCAGGCCATGGTGCACGCCGCTGTGGCGTACGCCCGACAGCGCGACCGGCTCGCCACGATGGCCGTGACGGCCTCGGTCGGCCCCGGCGCGACCAACATGATCACCGGCGCGGCGCTCGCCACGATCAACCGCCTGCCGGTGCTCCTGCTGCCCGGCGACACGTTCGCCACCAAGGTCGCCAACCCCGTCCTCCAGGAGCTCGAGGATCCGGCCAACGGTGACATCTCGGTCAACGACGCGTTCCGGCCGGTGTCGGCCTACTTCGACCGCGTCCACCGCCCTGAGCAGCTCGCACCGGCGCTGCTCCACGCGATGCGCGTGCTGACCGATCCGGCCGCGACCGGCGCCGTGACGCTGGCGCTGCCGCAAGACGTACAGGCCGAGGCGTGGGACTGGCCCGAGGAGCTGTTCGCTCACCGGGTGTGGCATGTCGCGCGTCCGGTGCCCGAGCCGGCTGCGCTCGACCGCGCCGTGGCCGCGATCCGCTCGGCGAGCCAGCCGCTGATCGTCGCTGGCGGCGGGGTCACCTACAGCCGCGCCAACGACGCGCTGCGGGCGTTTGCCGAGGCGACGGGCATTCCGGTCGCAGAGACGCAGGCCGGCAAGGGCGCGCTGGCGTACGACCACCCGCAGTCCGTCGGTGCGATCGGCGCCACCGGCACGACGGCCGCCAACGCGCTCGCCGCCGAGGCGGATCTCGTGATCGGAGTCGGCACGCGCTACAGCGACTTCACGACCGCATCACGGACCGTGTTCGCGGCGGACGACGTGCGCTTCGTCAACCTCAACGTGTCGGCGTTCGACTCCCACAAGCTTGCCGCGACGAGCCTCGTGGCAGATGCGCGTGAGGGCCTTCGGGCACTGGCCGCAGCGCTCGAAGGGCTGGTCGGTGGACTCCGCGTACACGTCACGGGCGACCCAGCTCGCGGGGGAGTGGGACGCGATCGTGCAGGCCGCGTACGACCGCGACAACGCTCCGCTGCCGGCCCAGTCCCAGGTGATCGGGGCGGTCAACGAGCTCTCCGACCCGCGCGACATCGTGCTGTGTGCCGCCGGGTCGATGCCCGGTGACCTGCACAAGCTGTGGCGCACCCGCGACCGCAAGGGCTATCACGTCGAGTACGGCTTCTCCTGCATGGGCTACGAGATCGCCGGCGGCCTCGGCGTCAAGCTTGCGGCCCTCGACGAACAGGACGCACGTGACGTGTTCGTCATGGTGGGTGACGGTTCCTACCTGATGATGAACACCGAGCTGGTGACCGCGGTCGCCGAGGGCGTCAAGATCATCGTCGTCCTGGTGCAGAACCACGGCTTCGCCTCGATCGGCGCGCTGTCCGAGTCACTCGGGTCGCAGCGGTTCGGCACGCAGTATCGCTACCGCACCGAGACCGGGCTCGACGGTGACCGCCTGCCGGTCGACCTCGCCGCCAACGCGGCAAGCCTGGGCGCCGACGTGCTGTCGGCCACCAGCATCGAGGACTTCCGCGCGGCGGTGCTCAAGGCGAAGCAGTCCACCCGGACCACCGTGATCCACGTCGAGACCGACCCACTCGTGCCGGCTCCGGACAGTCCGGCATGGTGGGACGTCCCGGTGGCCGAGGTTTCCGCGCTGGACTCCACCCAGCAGGCCCGCACGACGTACGACGAGCACAAGACCCACCAGCGCAGCCATCTCGCGCCCACCGACAACCAGAAGGACCAAGCATGACGACGTATGACCACTGGATCGCCGGAGCGAGCGTGCCGGGCGAGAGCGACCGGTTCGCTGACGTCTACGACCCGGCGGTCGGCGCGCCCCAGTCCCAGGTACGCCTGGCGACCGCCGGTGACGTCGATGCCGCGGTCGCGGCGGCGGCCCAGGCGTTCGAGACGTGGGGTGAGACGTCGGTGACGGCCCGCTCACGCGTCATGTTCGACTTCCGCCAGCTGCTCGTCGAGCACGAGGACGAGCTCGCCGCGATCATCAGCTCCGAGCACGGCAAGACGCTCGACGACGCCAAGGGCGAGGTCGTCCGTGGCCGCGAGGTCGTCGAGTTCGCCGCCGGCATCCCGCAGATGCTCAAGGGCGAGTTCAACGACCAGGTCTCCGGCGGCGTCGACTCGCACACGTTCCGCCAGCCGCTGGGCGTTGTCGCCGGCATCACGCCGTTCAACTTCCCGATCATGGTGCCGTTGTGGATGCACCCCGTCGCGATCGCGTGCGGCAACACCTTCATCCTCAAGCCGTCCGAGCGCGATCCCGGTGCGTCCGACCTGGTGGCGCGGCTCTACCAGAAGGCCGGGCTGCCCGACGGCGTGTTCAACGTCGTGCACGGCGACAAGGTCTCGGTCGACGCGATCCTGCAGCACCCCGGCATCGCCGCGGTGTCGTTCGTCGGCTCGACGCCGATCGCCCAGTATGTCCACGAGAACGCCTCACGCGCCGGCAAGCGGGTCCAGGCGCTCGGCGGCGCCAAGAACCACGCCGTCGTGATGCCCGACGCCGACCTCGACTTCGCCGCCGACCACATCGTCGCGGCGGGCTATGGCTCCGCGGGGCAGCGGTGCATGGCGATCAGCGCCGTCGTCGCGGTCGGGCCTGCGGCCGACACCTTGGTCGACAAGATCCGCGAGCGCTCAACTGGCCTCAAGGTCAGCGTCGGCACGGACCCTGACGCCGAGATGGGACCCGTCGTGACCGCTGCGTCGCGCGATCGCATCGTCGACTACATCGGCCAGGGCGAGGACGCCGGTGCCAAGGTCGTCGTGGACGGTCGCGACCTCGTCGTCGAGGGCCACGAAGAGGGCTTCTTCGTCGGCCCCACCCTCCTGGACCAGGTCACCACCGACATGTCGGTCTACACCGACGAGATCTTCGGACCCGTGCTCACCGTGCTGCGGGTTCCGACGCTGGACGCGGCCATCGAGCTCATCAACTCGAACCCATATGGCAACGGCACAGCGGTGTTCACTTCCTCGGGCGAGGTGGCACGTACCTTCCAACGGAAGGTCCATGTGGGCATGATCGGCATCAACGTGCCGGTCCCGGTCCCCATGGCCTTCCACTCCTTCGGAGGTTGGAAGGACTCACTGTTCGGCGACCACCACATCCACGGTCCCGAAGGAGTGAGGTTCTACACCCAGGCAAAGGTGGTCACCACCCGGTGGCCGCACATCAGCGAGGAATCCCTCGCCCAGCTGAACTTCCCGACGGCACACTAACCCCGACCGTCCTATGGCGCCGGGCCCCCTGAAGAGAAGGAACACCATCACATGAAGAAGATCAAGATTGTCGGCGCCATTGCTGCCGCCGGCGTTCTGCTCGCCGCATGCAGTGGCACTGGCAAGGACGAAGGCACGGACGAGACCGCCAACAAGGACTACACCTACGCGGTCGTGACGCACGGTTCGCCCGGCGACGCGTTCTGGGACAGGGTCAAGTCCGGCGCAGAGCAGGCGGGCAAGGACTACGGAGTCAAGGTCGAGTACAGCTCGGACGGCGACCCAGCGAAGCAGTCGCAACTGATCGACGGCGCGGTGGCCGACAAGGTCAACGGCATCGTGGTGTCGATGGCCAACCCGGACGGCATCGAGGACAGCGTCAAGAAGGCCGTCGCCGCAGGCATCCCGGTCATCTCGATCAACTCCGGAGTCGACAAGTTCACGGACTTCGGCGCGATCACCCACATCGGCCAGACTGAGACCATCGCCGGCGAGGCTGTCGGCGAGCGGCTCAAGGGCGAAGGCCTCAAGAACGCGATCTGCGTCATCCAGGAAGCCGGCAACATCGGCCTCGAGGAGCGTTGCGCCGCGGTTGCGAAGACGTTCGGCGGCAAGGTCGAGAACCTGCAGGTCGACGGCACGGACGATGCCGCGGTTCAGTCGACGATCACGTCGAAGCTCCAGTCGGACAAGGGGATCGACACGGTCCTGACGCTCGGTGGCCAGTACGCGATCGACGCCGTCGGCGCGGTCAAGGACTCCGGCAGCAGCGCCAAGATCGCGACGTTCGACCTCTCCGAGGACGTCCTCAAGGGCATCCAGGACGACACGATCCTGTTCGCGGTCGACCAGCAGCCGTACGTCCAGGGGTTCCTGGGTGTCACGGGTCTCTACCTGAAGTCGATCAACGGCAACGACATCGGCGGCGGACAGCCGATCAACTCCGGCCCCGCCTTCATCACGAAGGACAACGCGGCCGACGTCCTGAAGTACGCAGCAAACGGAACACGCTGAGCTGTCCGGGGGCCCGGCGACCGCCGGGCCCCCGGGCCTCATCCTCACTCACTGCAGGCTCGACGAGCACCTGAGCGTCGAGGAACGGAGCCATCATGACCACCGCCACGTTGGACGACGAACGCGTTGCGCGTACGTCGACACTCACCAAGCTCTTGAAACGCCCGGAGATCGGCGCACTCGTTGCGGCCATCGTGATCTTCGTCTTCTTCGCGGTCACGACCGACACCTTCGCCACGGGCAGCGGCGCCAGCACCTGGCTCCGCGGCGCCTCGACGATCGGCATCATGGCGGTCGCGGTTGCGCTGCTCATGATCGGCGGCGAGTTCGACCTGTCGGCCGGCGCCATGACCGGCTTCACCGGCCTTGTCGTCGGCGTCCTCACGACGGAGTACGGGCTCAACATCTGGGCCGCGATCGTCGTGTCCCTCGCGCTCGCGCTCGGCATCGGGGCGATCAACGGCGTCCTGGTCATGAAGACCGGGTTGCCCAGCTTCATCGTCACGCTCGGCACGTTCTTCGTGCTGCAGGGCATCGATCTGGCCGGCACCAAGGCGTTGATCGGGCAGGTCGCGATCCAGGGGATGACCGACGTGCCCTACTACGACCAGGCCAAGAAGGTCTTCGGCTCGTCGATCGACATCAATGGCACCGGCGCGGGCGGGCAGATCTACGCCTCGGTGTTCTGGTGGATCGGCGTCACGCTGGTGGCAACGTGGGTCCTGCTGCGTACGCGGACCGGTAACTGGATCTTCGCCGTCGGCGGGGCACAGGTCTCCTCGCGGCAGGTCGGTGTGCCGGTGTTCAAGACCAAGGTCGCGCTGTTCATGACGACCGCTGGTGCCGGCTGGCTGGTCGGCATGCTGCTGATCTTCACGACGTCGACCGTGCAGAGCAACACCGGCGTCGGCCAGGAGTTCATCTACATCATCTGCGCGGTGGTGGGCGGTTGCCTGCTGACCGGCGGCTACGGCTCGGCGATCGGGGCGGCGTTCGGCGCATTGATCTACGGCATGGTCAACCAGGGCATCGTCTACTCGGGCTGGGACAACAACTGGCTCAAGGCATTCCTCGGCATCATGCTGCTGGGAGCGGTGCTCCTCAACGAATGGGTTCGCAAGCGGGCGGAGGCGGCAAAATGAACGACAACAACGAAACGGTGGAAGCAGCTTCCCCGGTCACCAATGCGTACGCCCCGCCGCCGCGCGGCACCGCGATCATCGAGGTGCGCGACATCGGCAAGCGCTACGGCAACATCATCGCGCTGAGCGACGTCTCGACGTCGGTCCGCGCCGGTGAGGTCACCTGCGTGCTCGGCGACAACGGCGCCGGCAAGTCGACGTTCATCAAGATCCTGGCCGGTGCGCACGAGCACACCGATGGCCAGCTCCTGATCGATGGCGAGGAGCAGCACCTCTCGAGTCCTCGCGCAGCGTTGGAGCTCGGCATCGCGACGGTCTACCAGGATCTCGCGGTCGTCCCGCTCATGCCGGTGTGGCGCAACTTCTTCCTGGGCAGCGAGATCAGCAGGGGCGTCCGCCCGTTCCGCAAGCTCGACATCGACTTCATGAAGGCAACGACGAAGTCCGAGCTGTCGGCGATGGGCATCGACCTGCGCGACGTGGAGCAGCCGATCGGTACGCTCTCGGGCGGTGAGCGGCAGTGCGTCGCGATCGCCCGCGCGGTCTACTTCGGTGCCCGCGTGCTGATCCTCGACGAGCCCACCGCGGCGCTCGGCGTGAAGCAGTCCGGCGTCGTGCTGAAGTACATCGCCAAGGCCCGCGAGCGCGGTCTGGGCGTCGTGTTCATCACGCACAACCCGCACCACGCCTATCCGGTCGGCGACCGGTTCATGTTGCTGCGTCGCGGCAAGAGCATGGGCGACTTCCCGAAATCGGAGCTGACCCTCGAGGACCTCACCTCGATGATGGCCGGCGGCGAGGAGCTGGAGTCGCTCGCCCACGAGCTCGAGAAGACGATGGGAGCCGACTCGGCGATCGCGCAGGACCTGAAGGCAGACATCACGTGACAGGTGAGCTCCGCGTCGGCATCGTCGGGCTCGGCTGGATGGGCCAGGTCCACGCCCGGGCGCTGAGCCGGCTCGTGCAGCACTACACCGACAGCCCGTTGCGGCCACGGCTCGTCGCCGTGGCCGACACGGCGGACGACGACCGTACGGAGCGCGCTGCGCAGGCGTTCGGGTTCGAGCACCAGCTCACCGACTGGCGCGAGCTCGTGACCCGTGACGACGTCGACCTGGTGTGCGTGACGGGGCCCAACTTCATCCACCGCGACGTGGCCGTGGCCGCCGCCGAGGCCGGCAAGCACCTGTGGGTCGAGAAGCCTGCAGGTCGCAACGCCGCCGAGACCGCCGAGATCGTCGCCGCGGTCGATGCGTCGGGCGTCCAGACCGCAGCCGGCTTCAACTATCGCAACGCTCCGGCCGTCGAGCTGGCTCGTGAGCTCGTGGCGTCGGGGCGACTCGGCGAGGTCGAGCACACGTCCGTACGCTTCGTGTCGGACTATGCGGCTCATCCCGAAGGTGCACTGTCGTGGCGGTTCGAGAACGAGTTCGCCGGCAGCGGTGTCCTCGGCGACCTGGTCAGCCATGCCGCAGACCTGGTCCGCTACGTCGTGGCCGACATCGACGAGCTCATCGCCGACCGCGCGACGTTCATCCCGCAGCGTCCCGAGGCACGGCCCGGGGCAATGCACTACGAGCGCGGCTCGGGCGCGATGGGGCACGTGGAGAACGAGGACTACGTCTCCGCGCTCCTGCGGCTCGCCGGTGGCTCGCGGGGCATCCTTGAGGCGAGCCGAACGGCCGTCGGCGAGCAGAACACGTACGGCTTCGAGGTGCACGGCACCAAGGGTGCGCTGAAGTGGGACTTCCGGCGCATGAACGAGCTGCAGGTGTGTGTCGACCAGGACTACCAGAACGCGTTCTATGCGACGCAGTTCGCGACTCCGGGCGACGGTGAGCTCGCCGCCTTCCAGCCCGGTGCCAACAACCCCATGGGCTTCGACGACCTCAAGGTCATCGAGGCTCGCCGCCTCGTGCAGTCCATTGCCGACGGCAAGCCCCATGGGGCCACCATCCATGACGCGCTGATCGCCGCGCGCACCGTCGACGCGATGATCGCGTCGGCCGACGAACGAAAGTGGGTCTCCCTGTGAACCAGCGACTGAGAGTGGGCGTGATTGGTGCCGGTGCGATGGGTGCGTCCCATGTCGCAACGCTGGCAGCAGGCGTGCCGGCAGCCCAGGTGACGCGGGTCTTCGACATGGACACCGCGCGCGCCAAGGAGGTCGCCGCGGCCGTCGGCGCGGAGGTCGCCGACTCCGCCGAGGCGCTCGTGACGGACGCCGAGATCGACGCGGTCGTCATTGCGTCGCCGGACTTCACGCACGCTGACCTGGCACTGGCCTGCATCGCGGCCGGCAAGCCGGTCCTGTGCGAGAAGCCGCTGGCTGTCACGGCGGACGAAGCCCGCCGCGTCGTGGACGCGGAAGTGGCGTCCGGTCGCCGGGTCGTGCAGGTCGGCTTCAACCGCCGCTTCGACCCGGGCTTCCTCGACCTCAAGGCGTCTGTCGACGATGGATCGCTCGGCGAGGTCCGTGTCGTGCACGGGATCCACCGCAACGCGTCCAACTCCACCAGCACCGACGATGCCGGACTCGTGACCGGTTCGATGATCCACGAGTTCGACACGTTCCGCTGGCTGCTCGACGGCGAGATCGTGGGCATCCGGGTCGAGTCGCCGATCGTCGACGGATTCCGCGACCCGCAGGTCGCGACGCTGTGGACCAGCGGTGGCCAGATGATCACGGCCGAGGTCTTCGTCAACGCGGGCTACGGCTACGACGTACGTGTCGAGGTCGTCGGCACGGGCGGATCCGCGTCGCTGGAGCCGCGCACCCCCGTGGTCCGCCGGATCGCGGGCACGGGCGGCAGCACGATCGGCAGCGACTTCGTGGCGCACTTCATCGAGTCCTACCGGCTCGAGCTGGCGGCGTGGGCCGAGGCTTCGCTCGCCGGGACAGTTGTCGGCGCGAGTGCGTGGGACGGCTACGTCGCCAATCTCGTCGCGGCGTCGGGCGTACGCGCCCTCGGCTCTGGCGTCCGCGAGCCCGTCGACGTACCGGAGCGCCCGGGCCTCTACGCATGACCTTCGAGTTGGCGGTGTGCGCCGAGATGGTGTTCACCGAGCTGCCGCTGTTGGAGCGGATCGAGCGGATCCATGCTGCCGGGTTCGCCGCTGAGATCTGGGGCTGGACCGACAAGGACGCCACCGCGCTGGCGGCGACCGGTGCGACGTTCACCTCGATGACCGGCTACGTGACGGGTGACCTGATCACTCCCGACGGCGCCGACGACCTGCTCAGCACGGCAGAGCAGTCGATCCCGTTCGCGCAGGCGATCCACTGCCCGTCGCTCAACCTGCACGGCACCGGCCTCGGCGAGGGTGGCATTCCCGTACGCCCTGTCGAGGTCGTGACGGGTGACATGTGGCTGGCTGCCGTACGTACGCTCTCTCGCATCGCTGCGCTGGGGGAGCGGCACGGCGTCACGTTCGTGCTGGAGAACCTCAACACCGAGGTCGATCACCCGGGGACGCCGTTCGGCCGTGCCGCTGACACGTTGGCCCTTGTCAGCGCGATCGGCAGCCCCCACCTCAAGATGAATCTCGACCTCTATCACGCGCAGATCGGCGAGGGGAACCTCGCCGATCTGATCCGTCGATCCGCTCCACACCTCGGTGAGGTGCAGGTCGCGGATGTCCCCGGTCGTTGTGAGCCGGGCACGGGAGAGGTCAACTGGCCGTTCGTCGCGCGTGTCCTCGCCGATGCCGGATATGACGGGACCGTCGCGATGGAGGCGTACGCGAGCGGCGACTCCGCTGTTGCCCTCGAGCGCTTCCGCGAGGCGTTCACGCTCTGACGTCGCCATCCGGGGTTCGGCACTGGCCCTCGGGGGCGGCTTCTTGTCAGCGATGGGGGAGGAACGCGCTCGGGGCATTGAACGGTGTCACGACCTGAATAGGCGACGGAAGCGAGTGGATCGGACCGGGCACCGCGCCGTTGGCCTGCATGATGACGCGGCACACGCGCCGCATGTCGTCGCGCAGGTCGTGGTGGAGGACGGCCGAGAGCCGGCGCTGCCGCAGCAGCAAGGCATTGTCCTCGTCGAGATCGTGCGCGATGAAGACCCGGCACACGCGTCCTGCAAGCCGGAACGCTTCCAGTGTCGCGATGTTGCCACCACCGATCGAGTAGACCGCATCGATCGCGGGATCGGCGTCGAGCGCAACGGCGACGGCGTCGAGCATCGTGGCGTCCAGCCCATCGGTGCCACCCAC
The DNA here is from genome assembly GCA_963790145.1 of uncultured Actinomycetota bacterium. Classification (GTDB taxonomy): domain Bacteria; phylum Actinomycetota; class Actinomycetes; order Propionibacteriales; family Nocardioidaceae; genus Aeromicrobium. Next base: position 581,389 of record CAWBNN010000003.1, read on the forward strand.
CTCGCGGACTGTCCGTACCGGCGACAGCTCCGCGAGCGTGCTTCGGAAACCTCGCCAGCGGTCACCCTCCCCGCGGAAGTCCGCACTGCTGAGCGTCACGAGCACGGAGCCTGTCGCGCCAGCGCTCCACTGGTCGACGAGGTAGGCGGCCGTGGCACCCGCGGCACGGTCGTCAATGCCGACGTATGCGACGCGTCGGCTGTCCGGCACGTCGGTGACGAGCGTGACCACCGGGATGCCGAGAGCGACGAGCTGGTCCACCGCCGTGCTGACCTCGGGCGCGTCCGGGGCCTTGAGGATCACGCCCTGCGAACCGCGGCGAGCGATGCCGACGAGGGTGCGCACGATGTCGGCGGGCGAGCTGGTGTCCTGAAAGTGGAACCGAGAACGGATGACCGCGGGTCGCAGGTGCGGCAGCTCCGCCTCGAGCGCCCCCCTCACTGCCGACGAGAACCGTGGTGGCGTCTGCATCACGAGGTCGATGAGGAACGTCCGTCCACCGATTCGCAGCTGGCTCGCCTGCCGGTCGAGCTCGGCGATCGCCTGCTCGACCTCCGCCACGGTGCTCCGCCGCACGCCCGATCGCCGGTTGAGCACACGATCGACGGTCGCCAGGCTCAGGCCGGACTGCTGGGCAATCTCGCGCATTCGGTACGGATGGGGCATGTGGCGTGTCTCACTCTGAGGTGTTTTTGAGGTGTTCTGACCATCATACGAGGGCGCTCACCGCACTAGCGTCGAGGAAAATCCACGCACACTGAGGAGATCCCCCATGTCCGCCACGTTCTCGACGAACGTCTCCCGTCCTGTACGCCTCAAGGAGTCCGATTGCAGCGTTGCCGACTTCGCCGAAGTCGTCTCGGCGACGACCGACATCGCAGACTTCCCGCACGCCGACAGCGTCGAGCAGGGCGTCCTCGTGTACGACTCTGCTGCGCTGCGTCGCGCCGTCGTCAGCGCCGACGGGCATGCGGAGGTCGCGGGCGAGCTCGTCCGGGCCCTCACAGACGGCCCTGGGCTCGTCGTGCTCAAGGGGGCTTTCGACGATCTCGATGTCGTGGACCGCGTGACCGAAGCGTTCGACGCGATGATCGCGGAGGAGCTCGCCGAAGGCACCGCACCCGGCGACCACTTCGCCAAGCCGGGAGCCAACAGCCGCGTCTGGAACGCGCTGGAGAAGCTGGCGGTGCGCGACCCCGAGGCGTTCGTCGACTATTACGCCAATGACATCCTCGCCCTGATCTCCGGCGCCTGGCTCGGCCCGGGCTACCAGGTGACGTCACAGGTCAACGTGGTGCGTCCCGGCGGCGTCGCACAGGACCCTCACCGCGACTATCACCTGGGCTTCCTCGCGAACGACGTCGTCGAGCGCTATCCAGCGCACGTGCACCTGCTGTCGCCGGTCCTGACACTGCAGGGTGCCGTGGCCCACTCGGACATGCCCGTCGAGAGCGGGCCGACGATGTACCTCCCGCACTCGCACAAGTACGTCCCGGGCTATCTTGCGTGGCGCCTGCCCGAGTTCCGCGCGTACTTCGCGGACCACTTCGTCCAGCTGCCGCTGGCCAAGGGCGATGCGGGCTTCTTCAACCCCGCGCTGTTCCACGGCGCTGGCAACAACGTCTCGGCGGACGTCCAGCGCATGGCAAACCTGCTGCAGGTCTCGTCCGGTTTCGGCCGCGCGATGGAGACCGTGGACCGCGTGCGCACGTCCAAGGCGGTCTACCCCGTGCTGGCTGCCCGGAAGGCCGCCGGCGCGACCGACGAGTTCCTCACCAACGCGATCGCGTCATCCGCCGAGGGCTATCCCTTCCCGACCAACCTCGATCGCGACGCCAACGTCAATGGCCTGACGCCGCTCGCCCAGGCCGAGCTGATCCACCAGGCGCTGGACGAGGGATGGGACACCGCCCGGACAAACAGTGCCCTCGACGCATACGCCGATCGTCGGCGCACACATGGCTGAATGGTTGCTGGAGGGCCGTGTCGTGCTCGTGAGTGGCGGCACGCAGGGGCTCGGCGCGGGCATCGCCCGTGCCGTGGTCGAGGAGGGCGGTTCGGTGGTGGTCAGCGGACGCACCACCGGCCGCGGGGCCGAGCTCGTCGACGCGCTCGGCGACCGCGCGACGTTCGTCCAGGCCGACGTGGGCGACGTCGATCAAGCCCGGCGAACCGTCGCGGAGACGATCGAGCAGCACGGGCGCATCGACTCTCTCGTCAACGCGGCCGGACTCACCAGCCGCGGCACGCTTCTCGACACGACGCCGGAGCTCTTCGACGCGCATGTCGCCGTCAACCTGCGAGCGCCGTTCTTCCTGATGCAGGCGGCCGTCGCGGACATGGTCGGGAGGGGGAGTGGCGGCACGATCGTCAATGTCATCACGATGACGTCGCACGGCGGCCAGCCCTACCTCGCGCCGTACGCGGCGGCCAAGGCGGGACTTGCCGGGCTGACGCGCAACGCCGCCCACGCGCACCGCTGGGACCGGGTGCGGATCAACGGCCTCAACATCGGGTGGACCGAGACCGAGGGCGAGGACGACGTGCAGCGTGAGTTCCACGGTGCAGGCGACGACTGGCTCGAGAAGGCGGCGGCATCCCAGCCGATGGGCAAGCTCGGGCAGGTCGATGAGATCGCCGCGATGGTGGTGTTCCTGCTGTCTGAACGCAGTGGCGTCGTGACGGGGTCGGTCATCGACTGGGACCAGGTGGTTCCCGGTGCGTACGACTGACCCGTTCACGCTGTCAGCGAACAGCCGTGTTTTCGCGTGTGTTCGATCGCCCGGCCGTCTAGGTTTGGGGACGTGAACACACCGGATACCCCCAGCCCCATGTCGCCGAGAATGGCCGGCGAGGCCGGCCCCTCGGATCTCGACGGCCACATCTACCAGCGGCTGCTCAAGGAACGCATCGTGTTCCTGGGCTCCGAGGTCCGCGACTCCAACTCCAACGCGATCTGCGCCCAGATGCTGCTGCTCAACGCCGAGGACCCGCAGGCCGACATCTACCTCTACATCAACTCGCCGGGCGGCTCGGTCGACTCCGGCATGGCGATCTACGACACGATGCAGTTCATCTCCAACGATGTCGCCACGTTCGGCATGGGCCTGGCCGCCTCGATGGGCCAGTTCCTGCTCGCCGCAGGCACGGCCGGCAAGCGCTACGCCCTGCCGCACGCGCGCATCATGATGCACCAGCCCTCGGGCGGCATCGGCGGCTCGGCGTCGGACATCAAGATCCAGGCCCAGCAGAGCCTGCTTCTCAAGAAGCAGCTCAACGAGCTGCAGGCCCACCACAGCGGCCAGAGCGTCGACCAGATCGAGCTCGACTCCGACCGGGACCGGTGGTTCACGCCGGACCAGGCCAAGGAGTACGGACTGATCGATCACGTGGTCAAGAGCGCAGGAGACGTCAAATGAGCTACTACATCCCGCAGTGGGAAGAGCGCACGTCGTACGGCTTCCGCCGCATCGACCCCTACGCCAAGCTGTTCGAGGATCGCATCATCTTCCTCGGCACGCCGATCAGCGACGATGTCGCCAACGCCGTCATGGCCCAGATGCTGTGCCTCCAGGCGATGGACCCCGACCGCGACATCAGCATCTACATCAACAGCCCCGGCGGCTCGTTCACGGCGCTGACCGCGATCTACGACACGATGCGCTACCTCAAGCCGGACGTGCAGACCATCTGCCTCGGCCAGGCCGCCTCGGCTGCTGCGGTGCTGCTCGCCGCGGGCACGCCGGGCAAGCGTCTGGCGCTGCCCAACAGCCGCATCCTGATCCACCAGCCCTACACCGAGGGCACCGGCGGCCAGATCTCCGACCTGGAGATCCAGGCCAACGAGATCCTGCGCATGCGCGAGCTGATGGAGAAGATGATCTCCGATGCGTCGGGCAAGCCCGTCGAGGAAGTCAGCCGCGATGTCGATCGCGACAAGATCCTCACGGCAGCCCAGGCGCTCGAGTACGGCCTGATCGACGAGGTTCTCGAGACCCTCAAGGTCCCGGCCGTCTAAACCCGCCCATGACACACGGCCTCGTGACCGAGACGCAGACCACATTCGCCGCTAGGGTGAAAATATTGCTATCTCGGTCACGGGCCGGCTTCGGCTCACAGCGCGCAGTCTTCGACTGTGTCGTCCAAAGGAAGGACTCTCCACGTGGCACGCATTGGTGAAACCGCCGATCTGCTGAAGTGTTCTTTCTGCGGAAAGAGCCAGAAGCAGGTCAAGAAGCTCATCGCCGGTCCAGGCGTCTACATCTGCGACGAGTGCATCGACCTCTGCAACGAGATCATCGAGGAGGAGCTCGCCGAGGGTGCTGAGCTGAGCCTCGGTGAGCTGCCCAAGCCCAACGAGATCTACGACTTCCTCAACGGCTATGTCATCGGGCAGGACGGCGCCAAGAAGTCCTTGGCCGTGGCGGTCTACAACCACTACAAGCGGGTGCAGGCGCAGGTCGGCAGCTCGCGGAGCAAGGACGACCAGGTCGAGCTGGCCAAGTCCAACATCCTGCTCGTGGGTCCCACCGGCTGCGGCAAGACCTATCTCGCGCAGACCCTGGCCCGCATGCTCAACGTGCCGTTCGCGATCGCCGACGCGACCGCCCTGACCGAGGCCGGCTATGTCGGCGAGGACGTCGAGAACATCCTCCTCAAGCTCATCCAGGCGGCCGACTACGACGTCAAGAAGGCCGAGACCGGCATCATCTACATCGACGAGGTCGACAAGATCTCGCGCAAGAGCGAGAACCCCTCGATCACCCGCGACGTGTCGGGCGAGGGCGTCCAGCAGGCGCTGCTCAAGATCCTCGAGGGCACGACCGCGTCGGTTCCTCCGCAGGGCGGGCGCAAGCACCCGCACCAGGAGTTCATCCAGATCGACACCACCAACGTGCTGTTCATCGTCGGCGGTGCGTTCGCCGGTCTCGACCAGATCATCGAGCAGCGCAGCGGCAAGACCAGCCTGGGGTTCAACACCGGCCAGGTCGACATCGGCAAGGCCGTCGCACCCGAGAAGCTCTACTCCAAGGTGCTGCCCGAGGACCTGCTGAAGTTCGGCCTCATCCCTGAGTTCATCGGCCGCCTGCCGGTCATCGCTGCGGTCGACAACCTCGACAAGGAAGCGCTCGTCGCCATCCTCACCGAGCCCCGCAACGCACTGACCAAGCAGTACGTCCGGCTGTTCGAGATCGACGGCGTCGAGCTGGAGTTCAGCGTCGACGCGAGCGCCGCGATGGCCGACCTCGCCCTGGCGCGTGGCACCGGAGCCCGCGGACTGCGCTCGATCATCGAGGCGGTGCTGGAGCCCGTGATGTACGAGATCCCGAGCCGCGACGACGTCGCCAAGGTCATCGTGACCGAAGCCACCGTTGCCGGCACCGAGGGCCCGACGATCCTGACCCACGACGAAGTGGCCAAGAAGGCCTCCTAGGCCTCCAGCACGTACCGTCGGTAGGTTGGGGCCATGACCTCAGTCGACATCGCCCTGCTCGGCGCCACCGGATTCACCGGCGGCCTCACTGCTGACTATCTCGGCGCCCACCTGCCGCCCGGAGGGTCATGGGCCATCGCGGGTCGCAACCAGGGCAAGCTGGAAGCGGTGGCCGACCGGATCGAGCAGCTGGGCGGGGTCCGGCCCGAGATCATCTCGGCCGACATCGGCAACGCCGACTCGATGGCCGCGCTCGCCCGCAGCACCCGCGTGCTGGTCACCACCGTCGGTCCTTACCTCCAGTACGGCGAGGCAGCGGTCAAGGCGAGCGTCGAGGCGGGCATCGCGTACGTCGACCTGACGGGGGAACCGCAGTTCGTCGACGACATGTGGCTCAAGTACCACGAGCGTGCCGTGGAGACCGGTGCGCGCATCATCCACGCCTGCGGCTTCGACTCGATCCCGTACGACCTCGGCGTCCTCTATGCCGTGCAGCAGCTGCCCGAGGACGTACCGATCCAGGTCCGGGGCTACATCCGGGCCAACGCGGAGGCGTCCGGCGGCACCTACCACTCGGCGATCAACCAGTTCTCGTCGATGCGCGCGTCCGGCAAGATCGCCGCAGCCCGTCGCAAGGCCGAGCCCCGACCGGAAGGTCGCAGAGTGCGCGGAGCCGGCAAGCTCGGCAAGGCGCCGGAGCTCGGCGGCTGGGGCGTCCCGGTGCCGACGATCGACCCGCAGATCGTGCTGCGCTCAGCACGATCCCTTGAGCGGTACGGCCCTGAGTTCACCTACTCGCACTTCGCGCACTTCAAGACCCGCCGCATGCTGGCCGCCTCAGGCATCGGGCTCGGTGTCGCGTTCGCCGGCGCGCAGCTGCCGCCCACGCGCGCGTTGCTCCTCAAGCTCAAGGACCCGGGCGCCGGGCCGTCCGAGGAGAAGCGCGAGAAGTCGTGGTTCAAGCTCAGCGTGTTCGCCGAGGGCGGCGGCAAGAAGGTCCACGCCGAGGTCACGGGTGGCGATCCGGGCTACACCGAGACGTCCAAGATGCTCGGCGAGTCGGCGCTCTGCCTGGCGTACGACGACGTGCCCAAGGTCGCTGGCCAGACCACGACGGCCGTGGCCATGGGGGATCCGCTGATCGAACGCCTGCAGAAGGCAGGCATCACGTTCAGGACCGTCAGCGCCGACTGACGATGTGATCTATTCGTCCGCGGACCATCTCACACTCCGGCGGCGGGGTTTGGCGGCATCACACGCCTAGGCTGAAGACATGGACTTCGCAGGAGCCATCACCCACGTCCTGACCTCGAGCGATGCCCCACCAGGGCTCCTCCCGGCGCGTGAGCAGATGGCGCTGTCCCTGGGCTGGCACATCGTCCTCGCGTGCTTCGGCGTGGCCTTTCCGACGATGATCTACGTCGTCCACCGTCGCGGCATCGTGCGCGACGACCCGGTTGCGCTCGGCCTTGCGAAGCGGTGGGCCAAGGTCTCGGCGGTGCTGTTCGCGATCGGAGCGGTCTCCGGCACGGTCCTCAGCTTTGAGATGGGCATCCTGTGGCCGGGATTGATGGGCCGTTTCGGCGATGTCCTCGGCCTGCCGTTCGCGTTCGAGGGCTTGTCGTTCTTCGTCGAGGCGATCTTCCTCGGCATCTATCTGTACGGCTGGGATCGCATGCCGCCCCGCCGCCACCTCGCGATGCTGATCCCGATGGGGATCGCAGGTGTCGTCGGGACGTTCTGCGTCATCTCGGTCAACGCCTGGATGAACAACCCGACAGGCTTCAGGATCGTCGACGGTGAGGTCACCGACGTCAACCCGTGGCGGGCGATGTTCAACGATGGCGTGTGGCTGCAGTTCGCCCACATGTGGTTCGCCGCGTTCATGGTGGTCGGCTTCGTGGTCGCGGGTGTCTATGCCGCCGGAATGCTCAAGGGTCGCGTGGACGCGCACCACCGGCTCGGCTTCACCGTGCCGTTCGTGTTCGCGACCATCGCGGCGATCGTGCAGCCGTTCATCGGCCACGTGCTGGGCCTCCGGGTCGGTGAGACCCAGCCGTCGAAGCTAGCGGCGTTCGAGCTCGCGACGACGACCGAGCAGCCGGCCCCGTTGCGCCTCGGCGGAGTCCTGATCGACGGGCAGGTCCACGGTGCGATCGACATCCCCAGGATCGGGTCGCTCATCGCCCGGAACTCGTTCGACAAACCAGTTCCCGGGCTCGACACGATTCCGGCAGCCGACCAACCGCCGGTCAACATCACCCACCTGGCATTCCAGTCGATGGTCGGCATCGGCACGCTGCTGGCGATCGTCGTGGTGCTGTTCTGGCTGGCGCGTTGGCGTGGCCACGACCTGCTGGGCAAGCGTTGGTTCCTGCGCGGGGCGGTCGTCGCAGGGCCCCTCGCGATCATCGCGATGGAGGCCGGCTGGATCGCCACCGAGGTGGGTCGTCAGCCGTGGGTCGTCTGGGGCATCCTGCGGACCGAGGATGCGGCCAGCCAGAGCGCGGGGCTGTGGTGGAGCCTTGCGGCCGCGGTCGTGGTCTACATCGGCATGACGATCGGGGCGTTCATCGTCCTGCGCTCCATGGCCCGGCGATGGCGTGCTGGCGACGAGGACCTCCCGAGCCCGTACGGCCCCGGGTCGGCCGCCGTCGACGAGGCGGGGGCCCGATGAGCCTGGCAGTCGTGGTGGCGATCGCGATGTTCGCGGGCATCGTGCTGTATGCCCTGTTCGGTGGCGCCGACTTCGGCTCCGGGTTCTTCGACCTCACGGCCGGTGGATCGGAACGCGGCGGCGAGCTGCGTGCCCTGATCGACCACAGCATCGGTCCGGTGTGGGAGGCCAACCACGTGTGGTTGATCTACATCCTGGTGATCTGGTGGACCGGCTTCCCCGAGACGTTCGCGGCGGCGACCACGACGCTCACCCTGCCGCTTGCGCTCGCGTTGGTCGGGATCGTGCTGCGCGGGGCGAGCTTCGCGTTCCGCAAGTACTCCGCGACGCTCGCGCAGGCCCGGTTGTTCGGGATCGTCTTCGCCGGCTCCTCGCTGATCACGCCGTTCTTCCTCGGTGCGGCCGCCGGTGCGGTCGCCTCGGGCCGGGTGCCGGCCGAGGGCAACGGCGACCAGCTCGGCTCGTGGCTCCACCCGACCTCGCTGTTCGGCGGGCTGATCGCCGTCGGCACGTGTGCCTTCCTCGCAGGTGTCTTCCTCACGGCTGACGCCGCGCGCTCGAAGCACGATGCCCTGAGCGAGACGCTGCGCCTTCGTACGATCGGGGTCGGCCTCGTCACCGGCATCATCGTGTTCGCGGCCCTGGTGCCGATCAAGCAGGACTCACCGACGCTCAGCGACCGGTTGCTCGGACCGGCTGCGCCGCTCATCGTCGTGTCCGCCCTCGCGGGGCTCGCGACACTCGTCTTGTTGCATCGCCGGCGCTACGCACCTGCGCGGATGGCCGCCGTCGCCGCGGTCGCTGCAGTGGTGATCGGCTGGGGTGTGGCGCAGTATCCGTGGATGCTGGTCGACGAAGTCACGATCTCGGCGGCAGCAGGCGCCGACGCGACGCTGGCCGGCCTGCTGGTGGTCGTCGGTCTCGCCGGTGTCATCGTCGTTCCGGCGCTGGCCTACCTGTTCTGGCTGACCCAGACCGAGCGCTGGACCGAGTCGCACTAGACGCGGATGACCTCGACGCCGTGGGCGCGCAGGTCGTCGACGTCGTGGTCACTGGCATCCGTGTCCGTGATGACCACGTCGAGATCGTCGTACGAGGCGAACGAGAACACGTGGTCGAGCGAGAACTTTGACGAGTCGAAGACCGCCACGACCGTGCGGGCCGAACGTACGAGGGCTCGCTTGACGGCAGCTTCGTCCGGATCCGGCGTGCTGAGCCCGTGAGCCGTCGATGCCGCGCTCGTTGCGAGGAAGCAGACGTCGGTACGGAGCCCGGCCAGTGCGTCGACCGTGGCCTGACCCATCGCCGCCGCGGTCGCGCCGCTGACGCGCCCGCCGAGGAGGTGGAGAGTGACCGACGGCATCGTGACGAGCTTGGCGGCCGCCGGAATCGCATGGGTGATCACGGTCAGCGACTGATCGAGGGGAAAGGCGTCGATGAGCTCGCTCACGGTGGTGCCGGCGTCCAGGACGATGCTGCCATCGGCATCGGGCAGCAAGCGCGCAGCCTCGCGGGCGATGCGGCGCTTCTGCTCGGCATGCACGACCTCACGCTCGGCGAGATTGGGCACGAGGATCGTCAGGGCGCGGGTCGCGACGGCGCCGCCATGAACCCGCTGGGCGACCCCTTCGCGCTCAAGCACCGCGAGGTCGCGTCGGATCGTCTCGCTGCTGACCTTCAGCTCCTCCGCAAGGTCGATGACCGCCAAGCGCCCGTCGTGCTGAAGACGCTCGGCGAGAAGCTGCTGGCGTTCTGCGGCATACACGGGATCTCCTGGGTGCGACGTGGTTTTGTGTGGCTTTGAGCACTGATCCTATGGCTTTGCGCCCGGTCACGAGTAGAGTCGGGCGAAACCGTGTGTCGTGTCTGTCGCTCAGGAGAACTCATGCCCGTTCCCGCGCTCCATGGCCACGGCGTGGTGCCGGGCATCGGTGTGGGGCCGGTCGTGCGGCCGATGCCACGCCCCGTCGTCCCGCGTGATGAGCCACGCCTCGAGCCGGACGCCGGTGCTGCGCAGTTCAGTGCCGTGGCGAATCTTGTCGCCGATCGGCTTGCGGACCGCGCTGCCAGAGCCGCAGGGCCGGCCGCTGAGGTCCTGACGGCCACCGCGGCACTCGCCCGCGACCGGGGGCTTGCCGCGCTCGTGCAGAAACGTCTCACCGACGGTCTCGGCATCGGGGCGTCGACCGCCGGAGCCATAGACGAGCTCAGCGCGATGTTCAGCGCGGCCGGCGGGGTCATGGCCGAGCGCGTGACGGATCTGGCCGACATCCGTGACCGGATCGTCGCCGAGCTCACAGGCCAGCCGGAACCCGGAATCCCGTCGCCCGAAGTGCCGTCCGTGCTGTGTGCCGACGATCTTGCGCCTGCGGACACCGCGGGTCTCGACCCGACCGCGATCCTGGCGATCGCCACGTCCTTGGGCGGGGCAACGAGCCACACCACGATCATCGCCCGCCAGCTGGGCATCCCTTGTGTTGTGGGAATCGAGGGCCTCGACGATGTCCCTGAGGGGACCCGCGTGCTGGTCGACGGGTCGACAGGCGAGGTTATCGTCGACCCCGATCCCGACGTCGCCCGCGATCGTACGGTGGCGGCCGCAGCAGTCGGTGCCGCTGCGGCGTCGTGGCAAGGGCCCGGCGCGACGTCCGACGGCCACGGGGTGGACATCCTCGCCAACGTCCAGGACGGTGCCGGCGCACGCAAGGCGGCAGAGACGCACGTCCAGGGCATCGGGCTGTTCCGCACCGAGCTGTGCTTCCTCGACCGCGACATCGAGCCCACCGTCGAGGAGCAGGCGGCCATCTATCGCGAGGTCTTCGTCGCAATGGGTGAGCGCAAGGTCGTCATCCGTACGCTCGACGCGGGCTCCGACAAGCCCGTCAGCTTCGCCACGATCAAGGACGAGCCCAACCCCGCGCTCGGCGTCCGCGGCATGCGACTCGGCCTCCGGGACGAGGGGCTGATGGACCGGCAGCTCGACGCCATCGCGCTGGCCGCCAAGGACTCCGCTGGCGTCGTCTGGATCATGGCACCGATGGTCGCGACTGAGGACGAGGCGGCGTGGTTCGGCGCCAAGGTGCGCGCACGTGGCCTCGTGCCGGGCGTCATGATCGAGGTACCGAGCGCCGCTCTGCTCGCCGACCGCATCCTGCGACACGTCGACTTCGTGTCGATCGGCACGAACGATCTCAGCCAGTATGCGTTCGCTGCCGACCGGATGACTGCCGCCCTGTCGCACCTGACCGACCCATGGCAGCCCGCGCTGCTGACGCTCATCCAACGTGTGGCACGCGCTGGTCTGGACGCCGGCAAGCCGGTCGGCGTGTGCGGAGAGGCAGCGGCGGACCCTCGGCTCGGCTGTGTCCTGACAGGGCTTGGCGTCAGCTCGCTGTCGTCAGCGGCAACAGCAGCGCCGCTCGTGGGCGCCACCTTGGCGGGCGTGACGCTCGAAGTCTGCCGGGCGGCCGCGAATGCCGCCCTGGAGGCCGCCGGCCCCGCCGAGGCCCGCGAGGCCGTAGCCCGCGTGCTCGGCTGACGATCAGTCGACGAGAGCGGGTGTCGCGTCGACCGTGAAGCCGTCGACGGCCTCGTCGGCGACGTATGTCGGCTCGGCGACAACGCGGCCGGCGGCCAGGACGTCAGCGATCGCGAGGCGTACGAGGTCGAGCTGTGCCTTGGCGGCGCTGATCGTGAGGCTGCTGATCTCGGTCTTCTGACTGACCTTGGCGATCGACTTCGCACCACGGATGTCGGCCAGCACCTTGGCGGCGGAGCTCAGGAGTGCAGGGTCGTGGCTGCCGGTCACCAGGTCGACGTCATTGTCCGGCCAGGCGGCTCGGTGGATCGACCCTTCCTGCCACCACGACCAGACCTCTTCGGTCACGTAGGGGAGGAACGGGGCGAGCAGTCGCAGCTGGACCGACAGCGCGAGCACGAAGGCACTCCTGGCGGAACGGCCAGCGTCGTCGTCACGCCGGGAGCGGTCCTTGACGAGCTCGAGGTAGTCGTCGCAGAAGTCCCAGAAGAACCGCTCGGTGACCTCGAGCGCGGTGGCGTAGTCGTAGTCGTCGAAGCGAGCCGTCGCCTCGTCGACGACGAGCCGCAGGCGGCTGAGCATCGCGAGATCGATCGCCTCGGTGACGCGGGACGGGTCGAGGTCAGCCGCGCCGGCGCCCAGTCCGTACGCCTCCTCGGAGGCCAGCACGAACTTGCTCGCGTTGAGGACCTTCATCGCGAGGCGGCGGCCGACCTTCATCTGCGCCTCGTCGAACGGCGAGTCGGCACCGGGGCGAGCCCCGGCGGCACGCCAGCGGACGGCGTCGGCGCCGTACTTGTCGAGGATCTCGTCGGGGACCACGACATTGCCCTTGGACTTGCTCATCTTCTTGCGGTCGGGGTCGACGACGAAGCCCGACAGTGCCGCGTGCGTCCACGGTGCGACACCGTGCTCGAGGTGGGCGCGGACGATCGACGAGAACAGCCAGGTGCGGATGATGTCGTGGCCCTGGGGGCGCAGGTCCATCGGGAACGTCCGGGCGAACAGGTCGGGGTCGCGCTCCCAGCCGCAGATGATCTGCGGCGTCAGGGACGACGTCGCCCAGGTGTCGAGGACGTCGGGGTCGGCCAGGAACCCACCGGGCTCGCCACGCTGCGACTCCATGAATCCCGGAGGCGCCTGTGAGGCAGGATCGATCGGCAGGCTCGCCTCGTCGGCGAAGATCGGGTCGTCATAGTCAGGCTCGCCGTCGGCATCGAGGCGGTACCAGACCGGGAACGGGATGCCGAAGAAGCGCTGGCGCGAGACCAGCCAGTCGCCGTTGAGCCCTTCGATCCAGTTGGTCAGGCGCGACTGCATGTAGGCCGGCACCCAGTCGATCTGGTCGCCGCGCGCCACGAGCGCTTGGCGCAGGTCGGCGTTGCGGCCGCCGTTGGTGATGTACCACTGGCGGGTCGAGACGATCTCGAGCGGCTTGTCGCCGCGCTCGTAGAAGTTGGCCATCCGCTGGGTCGGGGTCGGCTCGCCGTCGAGGTCACCGCTCTCGCGCAGTGCTGCAACAACGGCCTCGCGGGCCGAGAACGTCGTCTTGCCGGCGATCTCGTCGTATCGGGTGACACCGTCACCGGTGACCCAGGACGGTGTCTCGCGCAGCACGCGACCGTCGCGGCCGATGATGGTGCGGTTGGGCAGCTGCAGCTCGCGCCACCACTGCACGTCGGTGAGGTCGCCGAACGTGCAGGACATGACGATGCCTGAGCCCTTCTCGGGATCGGCCAGCGCGTGCGCGACGACCGGCACCTCGACGCCGTAGAGCGGCGAGGTCACGGTCGAGCCGAACAGCGACTGGTAGCGCTCGTCGTCCGGGTGGGCGATCAGCGCGACACACGCCGCGATGAGCTCGGGCCGGGTCGTCTCGATGATGACGGGGGACTCCGGGCCGTGGAAGGCCACGCGGTGATAGGCGCCGGGATATTCGCGCGCCTCGAGCTCGGCCTGCGCGACCGCGGTCTGGTAGGTCACGTCCCACAGGGTCGGTGCGTCCTGCTGGTACGCCTCGCCGCGGGCGACGTTGCGCAGGAAGGCGCGCTGCGACACGGTCTGGGACTCGTCGCCGATCGTCGTGTACTGCTGCGACCAGTCGACGCTGAGGCCGAGCGTGCGCCACAGCTGCTCGAAGACCTTCTCGTCCTCCTGGACGAGCTCGTTGCACAGCTCGACGAAGTTGCGCCGGCTGACCGGCAGCTGCCGCTTGGCATCGGGCTTCTCAGGCGGCGTGAAGTCGGGGTCGTACGGCAGCGAGGGGTCGCAGCGGACGCCGTAGAAGTTCTGGACCCGGCGCTCGGTCGGCAGTCCGTTGTCGTCCCACCCCATCGGGTAGAACACCTCTTTGCCGCGCATGCGCTGATAGCGGGCGATGAGGTCGGTGTGCGTGTAGGAGAACACGTGGCCGACGTGCAGGGAGCCCGAGACGGTCGGCGGGGGAGTGTCGATCGAGAAGATCTCCTCGCGAGTCTTCGTGCGGTCGAACGTGTAGGTGCCGAGCTCAGCCCAGCGGGCGGACCAGGTGGCCTCGAGGCCTTCGAGGACGGGCTTCTCCGGGACTGTGTTCACAGCAGGCAAGTCTAGGTGGGGGCGTGCAGCACGCAGCATCGGCGTCGCGGGCCACCGAAGTGACCCACGACGCCGAGGGCTGGCGCTATGCGTTGACGGAGGACTTGATGGTGTCGTCGCCGGCCTGGCCGACCGGGACGTCCTCCTTCTTGGCGAGCTGGCTCGGCCACCAGATGTGGCGCCCGATGTCCAGGTTGAGCGCCGTCACGAGCACAGAACGCACGATGATCGTGTCGAGCAGGACGCCGACGGCGACGATGAACCCGAGCTCGGCGAGGAACACGACCGGCAGCGTCGCGAGCGCCGCGAACGTACCTGCGAGCACGAACCCGGCAGACGTTATGACCCCACCGGTCGCGCCCAGGCCGATGAGCGCACCTCGACGGGTGCCGAACTTCAGCGCCTCCTCCCGGACTCGCGTCATGAGGAAGATGTTGTAGTCGATGCCGAGCGCCACCAGGAACACGAACGCGAACAGCGGGAAGGACGAATCGGTACCCGCGAAGTCGAAGACATGCTTGAACACGAATCCGCCGATGCCCAGCGCCGCACCGAACGACAGGACGACCGTCACCAGGAGGATCAACGGTGCGGCGATCGAGCGCAGCAGCAACGCCAGGACCAGCAGGACGACGACCAGGATGATCGGGATGATCAGCTTGTTGTCCGCCGAAGACGCGTCCTGGACGTCCTTGTTGACCGCTGTGTTGCCGCCGACGAGGGCGTCGGCTCCATCGACCGCGTGCACGGCATCGCGTGCCGCCTCCACGGTGTCGAACGCTGCGGTGGAGTCGGGTGCCGAGGTGAGCGTCCCCTCGATGTAGGACACACCGCCCTTGGCGTCCTTGACCTCGACGGTCTCGGGATCGATGCCCTTGACGTCAGCGAGGGCCTTCACCACCGCATCGGCGCGCTCGGTCTTGGCGACCACCGCGATGGGTGACCCGGCGCCACCGGCGAAGTGCTTGGCGAGCTCCTTCTCCGCGGCGACCGAGGGCTGTGCCTTGGTGAAACTCTCCTCGTTGGTCAGGCCGTTGGCGCCCAGCTGGGTGATGCCGAGCGTCAAGGCGAGCAGCACGATGCTGGTCACGCCCCACACGACGCGGGGCCGCTTGGTGATGCGCTGGCCGACCTTGGCCCACATGCCGGTCTCACTCTTGACCGGGTCGCCGAAGCGGGGCACGAACGGCCAGAAGATCCAACGGCCGACGATGACCAGCAGTGCGGGGAGCATGACGAGCATGACCAGCAGGGCGATCGCGATGCCGGCCGCACCGACCGGACCCAGGCTGCTCGTGGAGTTCATCTGCGCGAACATCAGGCACAGCAGGCCGATGATGACCGTCGCCCCACTGGCGATCACGGCAGGAGCGGCACGGTGCAGCGCGTGCGCCATCGCCTCGTGCCGGTCCTCGTAGTTGTGCAGCTCCTCGCGGTAGCGGGCGACCAGCAGCAGTGCGTAGTCGACGCCGGCGCCGAGGACCAGCACGCTGAGGATGCCTGCACTCTGCCCGTTGACCGTGAGGTCGGCGTACTTGGCGAGCAGGTAGACGACGCCCTGGGCGGTGAAGACCGCTCCGACGCCGCAGAACAGGAAGAGGATTGCGAGCTGCAGGCTGCGATAGGTGATCAGCAGGATGACGAAGACGATGCCGAGGGCGGCCAGCAGGAGAATGCCGTCGATGCCCTCGAACGCCTTGGCCTGGTCGGCGCCCAGCGCTGCCGGCCCGGCCAGCTGCGCGTCGAGCCCGCCCCCGCCCTTCTCGACGATGTCCTTCATGTCCTCGACGGCGCCAGGCAGCTTGTCCCAGCCATCGCTGCCCATGTTGATCGTGGCGATGATCTGCAGGGCCTTGCCGTCCTTGGACGGGATCGGTCCGACGATGTTGTCCTGGACGCCGCCGATCTTGGCGATCTCGGCACCGTCGGCCTCGGCTTTCGCGAAGTCGGCGGGTGTGACGCCCGAGTCGCGCACGTAGAGCACGACCGCCGGCACGGCGTCGGGATCGGAGAACTGCTGCGACTGCTGGATGACCTTGGTCGACTCGGCGTCACCGGGCAGCCACCCGGCGATGTCGTTCTCCTGGACGTCGGCGAGCTTGGCGCCGAGTGATCCCGTGCCCATGATGATGAGCAGCGAGATGATCAGCGTGACCCACTTGGCCCAGTGGTGGGTGACCCATCCTGCGATCTGGCGGTTCATGCGCAACTCCTCGTAAGAGCGCCCGCGAAGGCGCGAAGACACGGTGACTACATCATCTCGTAATGCACCGACAAAAGCGCCATGGGTGGCAACCCTGAGGCGCCCCTGAGGCCCTGCGACAATGGGGGCGATGACCACACCCACCTACGCGGAGGTCGAGCGCGCGCTCCTCGGCCGGTGGCCCGAGACACGTCTTGAGCCGTCACTCGACCGGATCGCTGCCGTCTGCCGCTTGCTCGGAGACCCGCAGCGGGCCTACCCGGTCATCCACCTGACCGGCACGAATGGCAAGACGTCCACGAGTCGCATGGTCGACGCGCTGCTGCGTGCCCTCGACCTGCGCACCGGCCGCTTCACCAGTCCACACCTGCAGTCGATGACCGAGCGCATCTGCCTCGACGGCGTCCCGCTGTCCGAAGGCCTGTTCGTCGATGCGTTCGCCGATGTGGCGGCGTACGCCCAGATCGTCGACGACTCGTCGGAGCACCCGCTGTCGTTCTTCGAGACGATCACGGCGATGGCGTTCGCGGCATTCGCTGACGCCCCCGTCGATGCAGCGGTGATCGAGGTCGGCATGGGCGGATCGTGGGACGCGACGAACGTCGCCGATGGCCAGGTCTCGGTCATCACGCCGATCGGCGTCGACCACGAGCGCTACCTCGGCGATCGTCCCGAGATCATCGCGGTCGAGAAGGCCGGGATCATCAAGCCCGGCTCGCACGTCGTCATCGCGGAGCAGCAGGAGGCCGTCATGGACGTCCTCATGCGGCGCTCGGTCGAGGTCGGTGCGATCGCGCTGCGCGAGGGCGTCGACTTCGGCGTGAACCATCGCACCACGGCGATCGGCGGTCAGCAGATCGACCTGCAGGGCGTCGCCTCGGCATACTCCGACATCTTCCTGCCACTGCACGGCGCGCACCAGGCTCACAACGCGGCATACGCGCTGGCAGCCGTCGAGGCGTTCACCGGAACCAAGGAGCTCGATCCGGACCTTGTCCGCGAGGCGTTCGCCCAAGTCACCTCGCCAGGGCGGCTGGAGGTTGTACGCCGCAGCCCCACCGTGATGCTCGACGCGGCACACAACCCGCACGGCGCCCGGGCCACGGTGGAGGCGGTGCAGGACGCGTTCACGTTCAGCCCGCTGATCGGTGTCGTCGGGGTCATGGCGGACAAGGACGTCGAGGAGATGTTGCGGACGTTCGAGCCGGTCATGGCCGAGATCGTGTGCACGCAGAACAGCACGCCGCGGTCGATGCCGGCCGCCGAGCTGGCCGAGCTCGCCGAGGACATCTTCGGCGCCGAGCGCGTGATCCTCGCGCCGCGCCTGGACGATGCGATCGAGCGAGCGGTGGGCATGGCCGACTCTGCCGAGAGCAACGAGGACGCGATCGGCAGTGGTGGCGTCCTGGTCACCGGATCGGTCATCACCGTCGGTGAGGCCCGGGTGCTGTTCGGGGGCACTCCGGCGTGAGAGGGCTCTGCGCATGAGGGGTATGTGCGCCACGATGCTGATGCTCGAGGCCGTGATCCTGGCCCTTGCCGTGCCGGTCATGATCTCGGTCGAGGGGGTCAGCAAGCCGCTGGCTCTCGCGTCCGGTCTCGGGTTGGCGCTGCTGTGCGTCCTGACCGCAGGCTCACTGAGGCGCCCTCAGGCATACCTCGTCGGCCACGTGATCCAGGTCGGCGCGATCGGGCTCGGCTTCCTCGTCACGATCATGTTCTTCATCGACGCCATCTTTGCGGCGCTGTGGTTCGGCGCGTTCTTCCTCGGCAAGCGGATCGAGGAGGACAAGGCTCGTTGGGCTCGAGAGGCGGGCGACGGCTGAGCCGTGTGACCCGGCGCGACCCGCGCTAGGGTCGAGAGCATGGTGCGCGTGCTGGTGGTCGCCGACGAGGAGGTCTCCGCGATGTCATCGCGGGTCCGCGACCTGCACGTGGACCTCGTGCTCGCGGCCGGTGACCTGCCGTGGAGCTATCTCGAGACGCTCGTCTCGATGGTGGACGCTCCGGCGGCCTTCGTGCCCGGCAACCACGACCCGAGCACAGCGGATGGCGTGGGGCCCCAGGGCCTCGACAATCTCGACGGTCGCGTGCTGACCATCGGTGGGCTACGAATCGCCGGGCTCGGCGGGTGCGTCCGCTACAACGACGGTCTGCACCAGTACACGCAGCGTGAGTATGACCGCCGCGCCCGCCGACTGGTCAAGGACGCCCGCAAGTCTGGACCGGTCGACATTCTCCTGACCCACGCGCCGCCGCTCGGCCTCGGCGACGAGGACGACCGGTGTCACGTCGGCATCTCCGCCTTGCACGGCGTCATCGAGGCGCTGCGGCCCACGTGGCACCTGCACGGCCACATCCATCCGTACGGCATGCACAAGCCCGACCGGCAGCTCGGCTCCACGACGATCCGCAACGTGATCCCGTGGCACGTGCTCGAGGTGGAGCCGGTGTCGACGCCTGCGGTCGCCGGATCGAGGAGGTGGGGTTGAGATGATGGGCGACTCCGGCTCAGCGCGGGTCGACGCCGAGAGCGACTTCATGCGCGCGAGGCGGCACCAGGTCCTGTCAGGGTTGGCCGCCCGCCTGCGCAACGACACCGTCGATGTCGTCCAGTCGATGTCGTTCGACGATGTGGTGGAGGCGCTGGGACGCAAGGCCGAGAGCTACCGCGGCACCAAGGTCATCCCGCTCGACGCGATCGTGGGGTCGGTCGACAAGGTCCGCGACTTCGACCGCCGGTTCCGGCCCACGTCGACCGTCAGCCGCCAGCGCTGGGAGCGGCTCTCCCGCGCCAGCCGGACCGGCGAGGCCATTCCGCCCATCGATGTCTACCAGATCGGCGACTACTACTTCGTCCGCGACGGGCATCATCGTGTGTCGGTCGCCCGGAGTCTCGGCCTCGACGTCATCGAGGCTCAGGTGACCGCGATCGAGACGTTCCTCGCGCCGGTCGGCATCGACGCGCGGTCCGATCTCGAGCTGAAGTACTGGCGGCGCCTGATGCTCCAGCGCGTCCCGTTCACGGGAGAGGCCAGGGCGGCGGTCGCCGTCAACAACCCGTTCGACTACGGCGTCATCGCCGAGACGGTCGAAGCCTGGGCTGCGCGCATGATGCACGCCGAGGGCGCCTACATGGACAAGACGACGATGGCGCAGCGCTGGTATGCCGAGGAGTTCCAGCCGGTCGTCCAGATGATCGAGGACGCGGGGGTCCGCGGCAAGGACGAACGGCCGGCCGAGGCCTACCTACGCGTGGCGTGCGAGCGCTATCGACTGATCCGAGAGCACGAATGGAACGCGGAGGTCATGGATGCCGTGACCCGCAAGGGCAAGAAGAAGCGCTGATCCCAGCGCTGATCCCTACAACCCGACGGTGAGGTTGTCTCCGCTCGTCGGGTCGAACAGGTGCATCTTGTCGGTGTCGATGAACAACGTCGCGTCGTCGTCCTCCTTGACCTTGCTGTCCGAGTCCAGGGACACGATGAGCTGCGTGCGCAGCGAGTCACTGTCGACCTCGCGTGCCAGCTCCTTGAGCTGTCCCTGCACCTCCGCCTCGGCCTCATAGGGCACGTACGCATACTGCTGGTCGCCCAGCCACTCGCGGACGTCGATGTGGGCCTGGAACGTGCGATCGGTGTCGACCTTGGCCGGGTCGATGACCGACACGTCCTCGAAGTGCTCGGGGCGGATGCCTGCCATGAGCAGTCCCTTGCCCGCGGTCTTCTCTGCCTTGGCGTCGGGGATCCGGAACTTTCCGAACGGGAGGGTGACCTCGTTGCCCTCGACGGTGGCGGGCAGGAAGTTCATCGGCGGCGAGCCGATGAACCCGGCGACGAAGAGGTTCACCGGCTGTTCGTAGAGCTCCCGCGGTGTGGCGAGCTGCTGCAGGATGCCGCGCTTCATGACCGCCACCCGGTCGCCGAGCGTCATCGCCTCGGTCTGGTCGTGCGTGACGTAGACCGTCGTGATGCCGAGCCGCTTCTGCAGGCGCGCGATCTCAGTGCGCATCTGGCCGCGAAGCTTCGCGTCGAGGTTGGACAGGGGCTCGTCGAACAGGAACGCCTTGGCCTCGCGCACGATCGCGCGGCCCATGGCGACTCGCTGGCGCTGGCCACCCGAGAGGTTGCCGGGCTTGCGCTGCAGGTGCTCGTCGAGGTCGAGCGTCTTGCTGGCGTCGCGGACCTTCTCGTCGATCTCCTTGCTGTTCATCTTGGCCAGCCGCAGCGGGAACGCGATGTTCTCGTAGACCGTGAGGTGGGGATAGAGCGCGTAGTTCTGGAACACCATCGACAGGTTGCGTTCGCGGGGGGCGAGGTCGTTGACCTTCTTGCCGTCGATCACCATGTCGCCCGACGTGATGTCCTCCAGCCCGACGATCATCCGCAGCAGGGTCGACTTCCCGCAGCCGGACGGCCCGACCAGGATCAGGAACTCACCGTCGGCGACGTCGATGCTGACGTCGTTGACGGCCGGGAAGCCGTCGCCGTACTTCTTGACGATGTTTTTCATCTCGATGGTGGCCATGCGATCAACCCTTCACTGCGCCGGCGGTCAGGCCGGCGACGATCTTGCGCTGGAAGAACAGGACGAGAACGATGATCGGCACCGTGGCGACGACGGCACCTGCGGCCAGCAGTGATGCCGGCCGGTTGAACGGATCGGCCCCGACGAAGAACGACAGGGCGGCGGGGATGGGACGAGCACGCTCGGTCGAGGTGAGCGAGATGCCGAAGACGAAGTCGTTCCACGCGAAGAAGAACGTGAGGATCGCCGCGGTGAAGACGCCGGGCGCGGCCAAGGGCACGATCACCTTGCGGAACGCCTGCCACGATGTGGCGCCGTCGACCTGGGCGGCCTGCTCCATCTCCCACGGAATCTCGCGGAAGAACGCCGACAACGTCCAGATCGCCAACGGCAGGGTGAACGACATGTAGGGGATGATCAGCCCCAGCCAGGTGTCGTAGATGCCGAACGTGCGCCACATGTCGAACAGCGGGCCGACCAGCGACACGACCGGGAACATCGCGATCACGAGAGCGGTGGTCAGCACGAACTTCTTGCCCTTGAACTCGAGCCGCGCGATCGCGTACGCCGCGAGCGTCGCCAGGATGACTGACAGGACCGTCGCGATCAGGGAGATGCCGATCGAGTTGATGATCGCCCGCCCGAACTGGTCGTCCTGGATCACGTCCTTGTAGTTCTGCCAGCCGGCGCCGCTGCCGTCCGAGGGGAGAAAGCCGGGGCTGCCGTTGGTCACCGCGTCTTGGGACTTGAACGACAGCGAGATGATCCAGGCCACCGGCAGGAGGCACCAGAGCAGGATGAACAGGACGCCGACTCCCGTGAGGATGCGGTTGGAAGCTTCCTTCTGCATCTCAGTCCTCCTGCCGTGCGGCCGACAGGTCGACCTTGAAGAGCTTGACGATCACCGCTGCGACGATCAGCACCGACAGGAACAGCAGCACCGACAGCGCAGAGCCGATGCCCAGCTGGAACTGCTCGATCACCTGCCGATAGGTCAGGAACGAGATCGACTCGGTCGCGTTGGCGCCGGCGGTCATGACGAAGATGTTGTCGAAGATGCGATAGGCGTCGAGCGCGCGGAACAGCACGGCGACCATGATCGCCGCCCGCATGTTGGGCAGGATCACCTTGTAGAGCCGCTGCCACCAGGTGGCGCCGTCGACCTTGGCCGCTTCGAGCATGTCCTCGGAGACCTGCGCGAGGCCGGCCAGCAGCAACAGTGACATGAACGGTGTGGTCTTCCAGATCTCCGAGGCCATGATCGCGATGAGCGACGAGTTCCGTTCGGAGAACCAGTCGAAATCCGAACCGATGAACGGCAGCCAGCCGTTGACGAAGCCGTTCTTGTAGGAGAACGCGAACTGCCAGGCGAAGCCGGAGACCACGGTGATGACGCCGTAGGGGATCAAGATCGACGTGCGGATCGTGCCCCGGGCGAAGATCACCTTGTGCATGACCATCGCGAACACGAAGCCGATGACGAGCTCGAACGCCACGGTGATGATCATGATCACGACGGTGGTGACGGTGTCACGCCAGAACAGCCCATCGCTCAACGCGGTCCAGTAGTTCTGGAACCCCACGAACTCCTTGTCGTCGGGCGCGGTGAGCGAGTAGTCGAACATTGACAGGTA
The DNA here is from genome assembly GCA_963790145.1 of uncultured Actinomycetota bacterium. Classification (GTDB taxonomy): domain Bacteria; phylum Actinomycetota; class Actinomycetes; order Propionibacteriales; family Nocardioidaceae; genus Aeromicrobium. Next base: position 603,976 of record CAWBNN010000003.1, read on the forward strand.
GAGCGCCCGCAGCATGGGGAAGGCCGTGACCAGCAGCATCAGGATGACGGCTGGTGCCACCAGCTTGCGCGCCAGAGACGTCTCCGCACGGGCCCGGTCGGAGTCGACAGCTGGCGGTGCGTCGTCGGCGGCCGCGTTTTGTACGTATGTGGTGCTCACAGCAGTGCCTTCCCCTCGAGGATTGCCGTCAGGAAGTCGGCGGACTTCTTGGGCGTGCTGTTCGGGCTCACCGAGTTGGGCGAGTGCCACCGCGACTGGATCGCGCTGGAGATCTGGCTGTAGAACGCGCTCTTGGGCCTCGGTCCGCCGCCGTCGACGCTCTCGCTGAAGAGCGTGAGCAGGTCGGGCGGGTAGGCCTCCTTGAGCTCCGCGGAGTCATAGACCGACTGGCGCGACGGCATCAGACCTTCGTTGACGGCAAGCTGGGTCTGGGCCTCGGCGTTCGTCACGCAGACCGCCGCCTCCTGGGCGAACTCGAGGTTCTTGGAGAACGCGCCGACGCCGATGTCGATCCCGCCGATCGGTGGCTTGGACTCCTCGCCCTCGACGGTCGCGGGGTAGCGCGCCCAGCCGAGGTCCTCGAAGCCCTGGTCGTCCTTGGGCCCGCCAGGCTTGCCGATCAGTCCTTCGTAGTTCTTGTAGACGAACGTCCAGTTGGTCATGAACTCGCCGGGACCTTCGGCAGGGAACATCTGGCCGAGGCTCGTGCCCTCGTTGGAGGTGGTGAAGTCTGGTTGGGCAGCGGGGGAGTCGGCCAGCTTCTTGATGACGGACGCCGCGTCCTTGCCTGCCTGGGAGTTGATCGTGACCTTCGCGTCGCGGCCGCTCTCGACCGTGGCCGGGTCGAGGATGTTGCCGCCGGCACCCTGGACGAGGGCGTTGATCCAGACCACGTACGCCTCGTACTTGTTGGCCTGGACGCCGACGGTGCCGTCGTTGTCGGAGGCCGCCTCGATGACCTGGTCCCATGTGACGGGTTGCGTCATGTCGAGCCCGGCAGCCTCGGCCAGCGATCGGCGGTACCAGAGCACCTGGGTGTTGGCCCATTGCGGCGCTGCGACGACCTTGTCGTCCCACTGGACGGTCTCGGCGGCGCCCTTGAGGACGTCATCGTCGAGGACCTGGTCGGCCTGCTCGCCCTCGAACGGGGCCAGCCATCCGGCGTTGGCGAACTCGGGCACGAACACCGGGTCAAGACTCATGAGATCCGTCGAGCTGTCCTTGGCCGCGAGGCGCCGGGCCAGCTGGGTGCGCTGGTCGGTCGCGCTTGCAGGCAGCAGGTTGATCTCGATGTTGTACTGGTCGGTGCTGCAGTCCTTGGCCAGCTTGTTGAGCGTGACCTGACCGTCAGGGTTGATGTACCACTTGAGCGTCGCCTTGCCGCCGCTCCCACCGCCACACGCGGCGAGCGCGCTCATGGACAGCGCCGCGGCAGCGATGCCTGCGACTACTCGCCGAACCGGACGTACGATCATTCCTCCCCCAACCGCGTCCCTCACCTGGCTCGCGCGTGATGCGGGTCACAGGGACGCATCGAACGTAACTGCCTCCCCGGGGGAGCGCAACCGGGGGAGATCAGGGAGCAAGCCAGACCGTCTCATCGCCAGCGAGCGGCGCCCCTGGCTCCCGTGGCTGGCTCGCGACCAGGACGGTGGCGTCGTCAGGCAGCGGCAGCGGCGTGTCGCCGAGATTGGCCAGGACGACCACCGAGCCTTCCGCGGAGGTCACCGAGAACGCCAGGACGTCGTCGGGGAAACCATCCAGCCAGGCCAGGGTGCCGCGCCCCAGCCGCAGCTCGCGCCTGACCGCCAACAGCCTGGTGTAGAGCTCGAGAGTCGACTCCGGGACGTGCCGCTGGCGATCGGCCGCCAGCAGACCGTACTCGACCGGCTGGGGGAGCCAGGACCGGTCACCCGGGCCGAACCCGTAGGACGGCACGCCGCCCTCCCACGGCACCGGCACCCGGCACCCGTCGCGGCCTGTGGATGCGCCATGGGTTCGGGCGAATGTCGGGTCCTGACGCGCCTCGTCGGGCAGGTGCGTTGCCTCTGGCAGGCCCAGCTCCTCACCCTGGTAGAGGTAGGCAGACCCCGGCAGTGCGAGCATCACGGCGCTCGCGGCGCGGGCTCGGCGCAGGCCCAGCGCGGCATCGGGCTGCGGATCTTCGGCGCCGATCCCTTCGATCTTCTGCAGGCCCGGTTCCTGCGGGTAGCCGAGCCGGGTCGCATGGCGTACGACGTCGTGGTTGGACAGCACCCAGGTCTGTGGCGCACCGACGGCCTCGGCCTGGGCCAGCGAGTGGGTGATCGTCGCGCGCTGGTCGGCGGCCAGCCATGGCGTCATGAGGTACTCGAAGTTGAACGACTGGTGGAGCTCGTCCTCGCGGACGTACTTCGCGAGGGCCTCGGCGGGCAGCACCCAGGCCTCGGCGCACAGGATGCGGTCGGCGTCCTCACCCTCGACCGCGTACGAATCGGTGATCGCTCGCCAGCTGCGGTAGATGTCGTGGACGCCCGGTTGGTCCCACATCGGGGCCAGTGCCGTGGTGTCGGCGTGCCGATCGTGGCTGAGGTCCGCGTCGGGGAGCCCATCGGCCTTGACCAGCCCGTGGGCGACGTCGATCCGGAAGCCGTCGACGCCGCGATCGAGCCAGAATCGCAGGACATCCTCGAGCTCGGCCCGTACGTCGGGGTTGGTCCAGTCGAAGTCGGGCTGGGTCGTGTCGAACATGTGCAGGTACCACTGGCCGGGGGACCCGTCAGGTTCGGTGATCCGGGTCCAGGCTGGTCCGCCGAACAGGCTCTGCCAGTTGTTGGGCGCCACCTCGCCGCCGTCCCGGCCGTCCCGGAAGATGTAGCGCGCACGTTCGCGGCTGCCGGGAGATGACGCGAGCGCCTCGGTGAACCACTGGTGCTCGTTCGAGGAGTGATTGGGAACGATGTCGACGATGACCTTCAGGTCGAGGTCGTGCGCCCGGGCCAGCATGGTGTCGAATGCGGCGAGATCGCCGAAGACCGGGTCGACGTCGCGATAGTCGGCGACGTCGTAGCCGGCATCGTGCTGGGGCGAGGTGTAGAACGGCGAGAGCCAGACCGCGTCGACCCCCAGCTGCGCGAGGTGGGGGAGTCGCGCGGTGATGCCCGGGAGGTCACCGACGCCGTCACCGTTCGAGTCGGCCCAGGACCGCGGATAGACCTGGTAGATCACCGCGTCGCGCCACCACTGCTCGGCCGAGCCTGCCATGTCCGCCTCCCTCCGGGCACCGCACCGGCGCCGCACCCAACGTACGCAGGACACCGAACGGGCGTCCACGTCGGGCGTGCGACGGCCGCAGGATAGGTTTTGGCCATGTCGCAACGCACCCTCGTCCTGATCAAGCCCGACGCCGTACGCCGCGGCCTGACCGGCCAGATCCTGTCCCGGTTCGAGTCCAAGGGACTCACGATCGTCGCGCTGGAGCAGCGGACGATCGATGCCGCCCAGGCCGACGCCCACTACGCCGAGCACGTCGAGCAGCCCTGGTATCCGCCGCTGCGTGAGTTCGCGGTCTCGGGCCCGCTCGTCGCGCTCGTCCTCGAAGGCGACGAGGCCATCTCCGTCGTACGCCTGCTGAATGGCGTCACTGACGGCCGGCAGGCTGCGCCCGGCACGATCCGTGGCGACCTCTCGCTGTCCAACCGCGAGAACCTCGTGCACGCCTCGGACTCCGAGGACTCCGCCAAGCGCGAGATCGCGCTCTGGTTCCCCCACCTCTGAGCACGGACGTGGTTACGCTCCTGCCATGAGCGCGATCGGGATCCTCGGCACCGGCATGGTGGGGCAGGCCTTCGTGCGACGGCTCTCAGGTCTGGGCCAGGAGGTCCTGGTCGGAGCGCGGTCAGCGGACTCGGCGAGTCTGGCGCCGTTCACCGAGCTGGAGGTCCGTACGGGCTCGTTCGCGGATGTCGCCGCGCATGCCGACCTGCTGGTCAACGCGACCAATGGGATCAACTCGCTGAGCGTCCTGCAGTCGATCGGTGCCGACGTGCTGGCCGGCAAGACCGTGGTCGACCTGTCCAACGAGCTCGACCACACTCGGGCCGGGCCGCCGTGGCTCGCCGCTCCGGATCGCTCGATCGGTCGCCGGCTCCAGGAGTCGTTCCCCGAGACGTACGTCGTCAAGTGCCTCAACACCATGAACTGCGACGTCATGGTCGATCCCTCGATCGTTCCGGGCGACCACGTGGTGTTCCTCAGCGGCAACGACGAGTCGGCGAAGGCGCGGGTGCGGGAGTTCTTGGCGCTCCTGGGTTGGCGCGACCCCCAGATGGTCGACCTCGGAGGGATCGAGACCGCCGTCATGACCGAGATGATGATGCCGGTGTGGATCGGCCTGATGTCGGCCCGCGGAGGTCGCGACTTCCACTACAACTGGATCATCAGCGCGCCTTGATCGCACGGGGCGCGTTGCTACGGTCGAACGCATGACCAAGTCGAACGCGCTCATCGCCTCGATTCTCATCGGGGTGGTCGTCTCAACCGTCACCGGCTCGTGGGTCTGGATCGGCGTGTTCATCGCGCTGGGGATCGCGTTTGGCCTGACGGCCTGACGGCCTGAGCCTCAGACGTACGTCGGGCGCCGCAGGTGGTGCTCGACCTCGTGGAACTGTCCGCGTACGTCCTCGGGCAGCCAGATGACGTGGTTGGACTCCGAGGCCAGGTCGACGTCCTCCTGCAGCGTCACGACGTCGACGACCTGGCGGGGGAAGTCGCGCTCGCGCTCCTCGAACTCCAACAGCGACACCCGGACGGTCACGCCGAACGGGTTGGGGTTGACCAGCCCGATGCCCCAGAACTCCTCCGGTATGTCGGTCGCCTTCTGCTCGAGATCGATCATGACGCTGCGCGTCGGGTTCTCGAGAGCCGGGTGGTCGACCTCCTCGACGGCGGCCAGCTCGACGCGCACATCCCGGACCTGGCGGTTGCCCTGGCCGTCGAAACGGAGAATGTCACGCAACGAGCCGCCAGCAGGCAGCAGTGGTCCGCCCCGGTGGGACCCATGCACCGTCTGGGTCACGACATGCGGCAGCTCCCGCCCGTAGGCGTCGAGTGGAGTGAAGGTCAGCGTCGGGATCACCGACACGTCGGTGTGGTTCTCGATCGTGAGGACCTGGTCGGGGCCACCGTCGGTGGCGATGGGCGCGTACTTCAGGGAGAACGGGCGCTGCTGTCGGGGTTTGCGTCTCACACCATCGAGCCTATGACGTCACTCCGTGCCGCTGCGTCCAGGTTGGGACGGATCTTCATGCGTTCGCGTCGTTCTGGCAGCGCGAACGCATGAAGTTCAGTCAGCCCCCGGCCCGGCGCCGAGGGAACTTCCTGCGTTTGAGTTGCTGGAGCGCCCGCAATGCATGGAGATCGGGCTCGGGACCGGTCCACCCGCATGCCTTGGCCATGCGAAAGAGCTGGTCGGCGACGGCAACCTGCTGGTGCCGGATCGCGTATGACGAGAAGATCAGGAGCCGCTCGCCCCCGATGACGATCTCGTTGGCGCGTCGAAGATCGGCGTCCCACTGACGTACCGCCTGATGGGGGATGCCGTGGATCTCGGCGGACATGCCGAGCGATTCCCACGATGCGTCGAGGTAGTAGCGCCCGTCCTTGCCACGTACGCGCCGCTGTCGCGTGGGCCGCGGTAGCCCGGCGGCCCGCCACAGCATGTCGAAGTCGCGTTCCGGCAGCGATTGGATACCCCCCGCGGCGTCCAGGATCGACTCCACGATCAGCCCGCGTCTCCTGCATGGCCCGCGGCGGGTCAGGGCATCACGCATGCGTGCCGTGTTGACCAGACCCTGCTGCAGGACTGCAATCACGGCAGCACGCGCGTAGCGGTCGTTGTCGCACCAGCTGGCCAGGTCGATGACGCTTCGTGCGACGCGCGTCCTTCGCGGCTCGTGAGCCGGGTGGACATCGGCATCGGTGAGCTCGGTGCTCTCGTGGACGACGAGCCCTTCGCAGGAAGGGGAGCGCCCGCCGGCAGGGATCACGACGTGGATGCGATCGGCCCCGAAACCGACCATGCCGTGCACCTCAAGCGCGGACGGGCCGGCCAGCGCCGATCGTGGCGGAGCCGACGCGAGCGCGACGGCCCACGCCTCATCGTGGGTTAGTGGGCCGTTGTGGGTGACAATGACACCGCGGCACGGTCTCTGCCACATCCCCCTAGCGACTTGGTGCCGGACGAACCCCACGCCGTGCTCGGCATTCGCTTGGGCGACTCGCATGACCCTCTCCATGCACCGACCGTGCTCGCCGGCATCGGGTTTCCGCTCGTCACGAATGCCGATCTGTGGAACGTGCCTGGTCAGTGTTGTGCTGTGGATGTCCACGGATCTTCATGCGTTCGAGTCGTTCTGGCAGCGCGAACGCATGAAGATCGGTCCGGACGACGCAAACGCATGAAGATCGGTCCGCTGCCGACGACGTTTTCGCGCCATGGGGCCGAGCGCCTAACCTAGAGGGCATGTCCGTCGAGTCAGTCTTCCCGCGCCTGGAACCGTTGCTGCCCTCTGTCGGCAAGCCGATTCAGTACGTCGGCGGCGAGCTCAACGCAACGAGCAAGGACTGGGACGCCGCCCAGGTCCGCTGGGTGCTGATGTATCCCGATGCGTACGAGGTCGGGCTGCCCAACCAGGGCGTCCAGATCCTCTACGAAGTCCTCAACGAGCGTGACTGGATCCTGGCCGAGCGCACGTACGCGGTGTTCTCCGACATGGAGAAGGTCATGCGCGACAACGACATCCCGCAGTTCACGGTCGACGCGCACCGTCCGGTCAAGGCGTTCGACCTGTTCGGCATCTCGTTCTCCACCGAGCTCGGCTACACCAACATGCTGACGGCGCTCGACCTCGCCGACATCCCGCTGCACGCCGTCGACCGCGGTGACGACGACCCCATCGTGATCGCCGGTGGCCACTCGGCGTTCAACCCCGAGCCCATCGCCGACTTCCTCGACGCCGCGGTGCTGGGCGACGGCGAGGAGATCGTGCTGGCGATCAGCGAGGTCGTCCGCGAGTGGAAGGCCGAGGGCAGCCCAGGCGGGCGCGACGAGGTCCTGATGCGACTCGCGAAGTCCGGCGGCGTGTACGTCCCCAAGTTCTATGACGTCACCTACCTCGCCGATGGCCGCATCCAGCGCGTCGTGCCCAACCGGCCCGGCGTCCCGTGGCGCATCGCCAAGCACACGTTGATGGACCTCGACTCCTGGCCGTACCCCAAGAACCCGTTGGTCCCGCTCGCCGAGACGGTGCATGAGCGCTTCAGTGTCGAGATCTTCCGCGGCTGCACGCGTGGCTGCCGCTTCTGCCAGGCCGGCATGATCACCCGCCCGGTGCGCGAGCGCTCGATCGAGGGCATCGGCGCGATGGTGCAGAACGGCCTCGACAAGACCGGCTTCGAAGAGGTCGGGCTGCTGAGCCTGTCGAGCGCCGACCACACCGAGATCGGCGAGGTCGCCAAGCAGCTCGGCGACCGCTACGAAGGCACCAACACGTCGTTGTCACTGCCGTCGACCCGCGTCGACGCGTTCAACATCACGCTCGCCAACGAGTTCAGCCGCAACGGCCGCCGCTCGGGCCTGACGTTCGCGCCCGAGGGTGGCAGCGAGCGGCTGCGCAAGGTCATCAACAAGATGGTGACCGAGGAAGACCTGATCCGCACGGTCGCAGCGGCCTATTCGCACGGCTGGCGGCAGGTCAAGCTCTACTTCATGTGCGGCCTGCCGACTGAGACCGACGACGACGTCATGCAGATCGGTGAGCTCGCCAAGCGGGTCATCCAGACCGGGCGTGAGGTCTCGGGTCGCCACGACATCCGTTGCACGGTCTCGATCGGTGGCTTCGTGCCCAAGCCGCACACGCCGTTCCAGTGGGCCTCGCAGCTCGACCACGAGACCACCGACGAGCGCCTCAAGAAGCTGCGCGACGCCGTGCGGGCCGACAAGAAGTACGGCAAGGCGATCGGCTTCCGCTATCACGACGGCAAGCCCGGCATCATCGAAGGACTCCTGTCGCGTGGCGACCGCCGCGTCGGCCGGGTGATCGAGGCGGTGTGGCGCGACGGTGGTCGGTTCGACGGCTGGAGCGAGCACTTCTCGTACGAGCGCTGGGCCGACAAGACCGCCGAGGCGCTGGCCGACGAGCCGGTCGACCTCGACTGGTACACCGTCCGCGAGCGTGAGTACGCCGAGGTCCTCCCGTGGGATCACCTCGATGCCGGTCTCGACCGCGACTGGCTCTGGGAGGACTGGCAGGACTCGCTCAACCCCGACGGTGCGCTCGAGGTCGAGGACTGCCGGTGGACGCCCTGCTTCGACTGCGGCGTGTGCCCGCAGATGGACACCGAGATCCAGATCGGACCGACCGGCAAGACCCTGTTGCCGCTCAGCGTCGTCTGACCGTCCTAAGGCGGCGGGGCCGCAGGTCAGCCCGAAGATAAGGCATGTGCCCGATGTGGGGGGCCCACCTTAGAAATCACGATGGAGTCATCGAGATTCAAAGGAGTGGTCACCATGACTGCATCGGACTACGTCGAGGCCGCGCTCTACCGCCAGCGTGAGCAGGAGATGAACCGTCGCAACGAGCGCCGGCGCATCGTCCTGGAGCGTCAGGGCGTACGCACGACGGCTCGTCGGACGAGGTCCGCCCGGGGACTGTCCTACGTCGTGCGCCACCGCTTGGCAGAACTGTTCTCCGACGTCCCGGCACGTGGCTGAAGGCCACCAGTCGAAGGGCGTTGAAGGCCACCAGTCGAAGGGCGCTGAGCCCGGTCGATCTGTCGGCGGGAGGTGGCACGATGAGGTCGTGCACCTCCCGCCCTCCAGCTCCGCACTGATCGGCCGCGCCGCCGACCTTCGCGAGCTCGACGCGCTCTACGCGCAGGTCGTGGCAGGTGAGCCGAGGGCCGTCGTGGTCGCGGGCGAGGCCGGCATCGGCAAGAGTCGCCTGCTCGCGGAGTTCACCGCCGGGACGGCTCAGTCCGCTCGCGTCCTGCGGGGGCAGTGTGTCGACCTTGGCGAGGTCGCCACGCCATACGCGCCGATCACAGCGGTGCTGCGGGAGCTCGTCGCCCAGGTGGGCACCGACCGGGTGCTCGAAGCCGCAGGACCGGGTTGGGACACGATCGGGGTGCTGCTGCCAGAGCTCAGTGACCACGTCACGCGCGGGGCGAGCGAGAACCGCCTCCACGAGGGTGTTGCTCTCCTGCTCGAGCACTTCGCTCGCGAGCGCCCGGTGGTCCTGGTGATCGAGGACCTGCACTGGGCGGACGAGGCGACCCTGACGGTGCTGCGGTTCCTGCTGCGTGCCGTCGCCTCGGGGCAGATCATGATCGTGCTGAGCTATCGCAGTGACGACGTGCATCGCGGCCACCCCCTGCGGGTGTTCCTGACCGAGGTCGAGCGAGGTCGCCGGGCCAAGCGACTGGAGCTGCGCCGGCTGACCCGCGCACAGGTGCGCAAGCAGGCTCAGTCGATCCTCGGACATGCGCCCGACTTCGACCTCGTCGAGAGCGTCTTCGAGCGCAGCGAGGGGGTCCCCTTCTTCGTCGAGGAGCTCGTGGGGTGCGAGGACTCGGTGCTGCCCGAGACGCTCCGTGACGTCCTCCTCGCCCGCTACGAGCGGCTCGACGAGGCGACCCAGTACTTCCTCCGGGTGGTGTCGGCAGGCGGCCTGCGTGTCGAGCACGAGCTCGTCGAGGAGGTCTTCGATCGCGGGGCTCAACAGCTCGACACCGCGGCCCGTGCGGCCGTCGTGGCCAATGTCCTGGTCGTCGACGACAACGCCTACACCTTCCGGCACGCGCTCGTGCGCGAAGCCGTGCACGGCGACCTGCTGCCGGGGGAGCGGACCCGCTTCCACGCGCGCTACGCCGTGGTGCTCGCAGAGCGCGAGAAGCCGGCTGACATCACCGAGATCGCCTATCACTGGCACGCGGCCAACAATCACGGCAAGGCGTTTCCGGCGACGATCGCGGCGATGCGCAACGCGTCCCATGCCTACGCCTACGCTGCAGCGGCCCAGATGGGGGAGCGTGCCCTTGAGATCTGGGACGCGATCGACGACGCTGAGGCCGTCGCGGGTATGTCGCGATCAACATTGATGGGCAAGGTCGCGGTCTACCTCAACACGGCCGGCGAACCCGAACGCGCGCTGGCCACGATCGACCTCGCGATCTCGATCGGCGATGTCCAGGGGCCCGATCTCGCACGTCACCTGGTGCTCAAGGCGCAGTGCCTGCACAACATCGCCAAGCTGGGGGCGATCCCGTTGCTCAAGCAGGCCCTTGAGCTGGTGCCGCCAGGAGTCGACGAGACACTTCGGGCGACGATCCTCTACCGGATCGCGGCGCGCCACATGATCGAAGGTGCGCACCCCGAAGCCGTCGAGATGGCCACCCAGGCGCTCGAGCTTGCACTCGAGCTGGGCGATCCCGAGGCGGCGTCCGTCGCATCGAACATCCGTGGCGTTGCTCGGGCGCATCGTGGGGAGGTCGAGGAGGGTGTCGCTGACCTGGAGCGGGCCAAGGAGCTCGCGCAGGGCAACTCCGATGCGTTGCTGCGGTTCAGGGTCAACTATTCCGACATGCTCAACCTGCTCGGGCGTTACGACGAGTCCATCGCAGTCGCCGACGAAGGGCTCGACCGCGCGCGTGAGCTGGGCGTCGAGCGAAGCTCGGGAGCCATCCTTGCGTCGAACATGATCGACCCGCTGTTCGCACGCGGCGAGTGGGAGCGCGCCAACCGCCTGCTCGACCGCGTGATGGCGCTGTCTCCGCCTTTGACGTTCCGGGTCTACCTGATGCAGTCAAAGGTGCGGTCAACGCTCTGGCGTGGCGAGATCGATGCCGCCGAGCGGATGTTCAAGCATTGGAGCCCACACATGAGCGCGCTGGCCGAGGTGGAGGTCCAGACCCGACTCCAGTTCGTCCTGCTGGCAGGCGAGCTCGCGCTTGCCCACGACGACGCGGCCACGGCGTGGGCTCATCTGTCCCACGTCATCGCCGACGACTTCCGATCCAACCCGGGCCGCTCACTCCCGATCTACGCCGAGGCCGCGCGCGCACTGGCCAGTCTGCGCGCGGATGCCACCTCTGAGGTCGACGTCGATGACGCCGAGAAGCGGCTCCGTGAAGCGCTGCGGACCGACTCGAGCTGGCCGACGGCAGCTCAGTGGGCCGCCGTGGTCGACGCCGAGCTCGGCGGACCGGCCCGCACGGGCGATGACGCCGCAGCGTGGCAGCGTGCGCTCGACGGAGCCAAGGCGCTCCCGGCGCAGGTCGGTCCCTACCTGCGGTTGAGGCTGGCGATGGCACAGCACGCGGCGGGTCTTCGCTCTGAGTCGGTCACGTCCCTGGAGCAGACCATCGAGGCAGCCAGCACGCTCGGAGCCGGGCTGATCACCACGCAGGCGCGGGCCTTCGCCCATCGTGCCGGGCTGCCGCTCGGCGGGGCGCCCGACCGTCACGAGGCCGGCTCTGTCGAGCTCACCGCGCGTGAGCGGCAGGTACTGGACCTGATCGCCGAGGGCCTCACCAACCGACAGATCGGCGAGCGGCTCTTCATCAGCGTCAAGACCGCGAGCGTCCATGTCTCCGCGATCCTGCGCAAGCTGGGTGCGTCGAGCCGCACTGAGGCCGCCATGATCGCCGAGCGGTCGACCATCCGAGTCTGAGCCGACTAGGTATGTCTGAGGTACCTCAGACATACCTGGGTCGAGATCCGACGCGGAAGTTAAGGCATCCGTCCGATGTGAGGAGGTCACCTCAGCGACGAATGTAGGTCATGTCGAAAGGCACTCCAGAAAGGGAGACCATCATGATCACCGACTTCATCGCACAGGTCGACAACCAGCAGCACGAGCGTGAGCTCGTCGAGACGCTTGAGCGTCGCCGGGTCGCAGCCGAGCGTGTCGCTCGCCGCTTCGACGGTGATCGCCTGGCGGTCATCGCCCACCTGGCCCGCACGGCGCGCGCCACCCGGGCTGTCGCCGCCCGCCCCGTCAGCTGCTGAACCAGCCGGGCCCGCGACATCGAGAGAGCCTCGACGTCGCGGGCCTTGGCATGTCCGGGCTCGACGGTCTGCCCACGTCGCTGCCGCGATGCGCGGGTAGCCTCGTCGGGTGACAACCCTCGAGGGGACGCCGAACCCCGAAGCCCCCAACCCGCAGCTGCCGATCGTGCAGAAGCTGCGCATCCGCTACGCCAAGCGCGGGCGCCTCCGGTTCACGAGCCACCGCGATTTCGCCCGCGCCTTCGAACGAGCCGTGCGCCGCGCGGGCATACCGATCGGCTTCTCCTCCGGCTTCACGCCGCACCCCAAGATCTCGTATGCCAATGCGTCGCCGACCGGTGCGGCGAGCGAGGCGGAGTACCTCGAGATCGGCATGACCCGCCCGTGCGAACCCGACCAAGTACGCGCTTCGCTCGACGCCGCATTGCCCGACGGGCTCGACATCGTCGACGTCGTCGAGGCAAAACCCGGGTCACTGGCCGACCGTCTCCAGGCGAGCTCGTGGGAGATCGCGCTGCCTGGAGTCAGCCCGGAACACGCTCAATCAGCAGTCGATGCCTTCCTCGCCACTCCCGAGGTCTTGATCGAACGCATGATGAAGCGCGGCCTCCGTACGCTCGACTGTCGCGACGCCGTGCTGGCCCTGTCCGCGCGTTCCGACGAGACCCGTCCGGGCCCATGTGCGATACTGGCTGTGGTTGTACGACACGACACACCGTCGATACGACCGGACGACGTTCTCGCCGGACTCCGATCCAGCGGTGGCCTCGAGCTCGAGCAGACGCCCATCGCGACTCGCTTGGCCCAAGGTCCTCTGGACAAGGAGACCGGCTCGGTGGGCGATCCATTTGCCTTCGACCGCGACGCATCCTGACGGATGTCGACCGCGGCGGTGAATGTGGGAGCTGATGTGACAAACCGAAGTTCGCCGTCAACACCCCGGCGCGTGGCGCTGGGGTTGACCGAAGGCTTAAGGCCCGCTTGCCGGGCCGCAGACGTGCCCAGGCCGATCGTGATCGGCCTCGGGCGAAGGAGAGCACATGCTCGACGACAACGAAACACCTGCTGAATCCACCACCGAAACACCGCCCGTACGTCGCAGGGCCGCCGGCCGTCCAGCCGGACCGCCCGCCGCGGTCAGCTTCTCCGCCCCCGTCGCACCGGCCAAGGCCGCTGTCAAGGCGGAGGCGCCCAAGGACGAGGCTCCGGCTGAGCAGCCCGCCAAGAAGGCACCCGCCAAGAAGAGTGCCCCGGCCAAGGACGAGCCGGCCCCCGAGGACAAGGCAGAGGCGCCGGCCAAGCGCCCTGCGAAGAAGACTGCAGCAAAGAAGAGCGCTCCGGCCAAGGACGACGCCGACGCAGCGGAAGAGGCCGCGCCCGTCTCCGCGACCGCCGCGATGTTCAAGGCGCCCGAGCCCGGACTCGCGCCCGCACGCCCCAAGCCCGTCCAGGCCGACTCCGACAACGACACGGACGACGAGGACGACGACGATCCGGACGCTCCGAAGCGCCGGCGCCGCAGTCGGGGAGGCCGCCGTCGGCGCAAGGGTGACAACGACGGCGACGAGTCCTCGACCGACAACGACCCCGAAGGCGACGACGACTCCGAGGACGACGGCAACGGCGGCACTCGCCGGCGTCGCCGCCGCGCCCGCGCCGGTGAAGGCGCGGACGCCTCACCCGACGATCCCGAGAACACCGTCGTCCGCGTGCGCAACGGTCGCACCGCAGAGGACGAGATCACCGGTGTGGCCGGCTCGACTCGCCTCGAGGCCAAGAAGCAGCGCCGCCGCGAGGGCCGCGAGGCCGGACGCCGCCGCGCCCCGATCGTCTCCGAGGCCGAGTTCCTGGCCCGTCGTGAGTCGGTCAAGCGCGAGATGGTCGTGCGCCAGCGCGATGACTACACGCAGATCGCGGTGATCGAGGACAACGTCCTGGTCGAGCACTATGTCGCCCGCGAGTCGCAGATCTCGATCATCGGCAACGTCTATCTCGGCAAGGTCCAGAACGTGCTGCCCAGCATGGAGGCTGCGTTCGTCGACATCGGCGCGGGCCGCAATGCCGTGCTCTACGCCGGTGAGGTCGACTGGACGACGCTCGGCAACGGCAAGCAGCGCAAGATCGAAGATGCGCTCAAGCCCGGTCAGACGATCCTGGTGCAGGTCTCCAAGGACCCCATCGGCCAGAAGGGCGCTCGTCTGACGAGCCAGATCAGCCTTCCTGGCCGGTTCCTCGTCCTGGTGCCCGGTGGCCAGACCAGCGGCATCTCACGCAAGCTGCCCGAGAACGAACGAGCACGCCTCAAGACCCTGCTCAAGGACGTCCTGCCCGACGACACCGGCGTCATCGTGCGCACCGCCGCCGAAGGAGCGACCGAGGAGCAGCTGACCCGTGACGTCACCGCGCTGTCGGCTCGCTGGGAGGTCATCGAGGGCAAGGTGGCGGCCGGCAAGGCGCCCGAGCTGCTCTACTCCGAGCCCGACCTCATGATCAAGGTCGTTCGCGACCTGTTCAACGAAGACTTCCAGGGTCTGGTCGTCGAGGGTGACGACGCCTGGGACATGATCAAGGGCTACATCGACCACGTTGCCCCCGACCTCGCCGAGCGGGTCAAGCGCTGGGACGACAAGGACGGCAAGGACGCCTTCACGGCCTACCGGCTGGACGAGCAGATCCACAAGGCTCTCGACCGCAAGGTGTTCCTGCCTTCCGGCGGATCCCTCGTGATCGACCGCACCGAGGCCATGACGGTCGTCGACGTCAACACCGGCAAGTACACGGGCTCCGGGGGCAACCTCGAGGAGACCGTGACCAAGAACAACCTCGAGGCCGCTGAAGAGGTCGTCCGCCAGCTCCGGCTGCGCGACATCGGCGGCATCATCGTCGTCGACTTCATCGACATGGTCCTTGAGAGCAACCGCGATCTCGTCCTGCGACGACTCGTTGAGTGCCTCGGCCGCGACCGCACGCGTCACCAGGTCGCCGAGGTCACCTCACTCGGCCTGGTCCAGATGACCCGCAAGCGCATCGGTACGGGCCTGCTGGAGTCGTTCAGCCACGAGTGTGAGCACTGCCACGGCCGAGGCGTCATGATCCAGGAGGCGCCGGTCGAGCCCAAGAAGGAAGAGCAGCGTCGCGGTGGGCGAGGCGCGCGCGGCGGTGGCGGTGGTGGTGGTCGCAGTGGTGGCAACAACAACGGTGGCAACAACAACGGTGGCAACAACAACGGTGGCAACAACAACCAGGGCGGCATCGCCAAGGGTGCCAACGAGTCAGGCAAGAGCGACCCCGTGACCGACAACAAGCCTGCTGACAACAAGCCGGCTGACAACAAGCCTGCTGACGAGAAGCCGGCTGACAACAAGCCGGCCGACGAGAAGCCTGCTGACACGTCCAACGATGGCCGGGCCCCGGAGGCTCCTGCAGCGGGTTCGCCCGACGTCGAGGCTGTTGCGCCGGCCAAGAGGACCCCGCGCAAGCGCGGTTCAGCGTCCAAGCCGGCCGGTCCGCCGCCGCCCGTGGACAACCCGTCCGCACCGTCCAGCAGCACGACTTCTGAGCCTTCAGGTCAGGACGGGAACAGCCCCGTTTTGACCAGCGAGGGTCAGGCTCCGTAAACTAGTCCTTCGGTGCGCTCTGCGTGCCGTTCTCGCGCGTCCCGCTCATCGAGTGGTCGTGCCCCCAGAGTTGAAACGAGTGAGGAATCCCGTGGTGTACGCAATCGTCCGCAGTGGCGGCAACCAGCAGAAGGTAGCCGTCGGCGACGTCATCCAGATCGACAAGGTCGCACAGGCCGAGGGCGAGACGCTGTCCCTTCCCGCGGTGCTGTTCGTTGACGGCGACACCGTCACGGCCGACGCGGACTCGCTCGCGAAGATCACGGTGACCGCCGAGGTCCTGGGCCTTTCCAAGGGTCCCAAGATCGTGATCCAGAAGTACAAGAACAAGACCGGCTACAAGAAGCGTCAGGGTCACCGTCAGAAGTACACCCAGGTGAAGATCACCGGGATCAAGAAGTAGGGGACTGAGCACATGGCACACAAAAAGGGCGCAGCCTCCACCAAGAACGGCCGCGATTCCAACTCACAGCGCCTCGGCGTCAAGCGCTTCGGCGGTCAGCTGGTCAACGCCGGCGAGATCATCGTCCGTCAGCGTGGCACCCACTTCCACCCCGGCACCAACGTGGGCCGTGGTGGCGACGACACGCTCTTCGCGCTGTCCGCAGGCGCGGTCGAGTTCGGCCGTCGTCGTGGTCGCAAGGTCGTCAACATCGTCCCCGGCATCCCGGCGGAGTAACCCAGCGAACACACTTTCTTAGATTCAGGTCGAAGGGGCGGTCCGCAGCTGCGGGCTGCCCCTTCTTCCATTTTCCGGCCCGTAGGGGCCCACACGAAAGGAGCGACCGGTGGCTGTCCCCAGCTTCGTCGACAAGGTGACGCTCCACGTCACCGCCGGCTCCGGTGGCGACGGTGTGGCCTCGGTCCACCGCGAGAAGTTCAAGCCGCTCGGCGGGCCTGATGGCGGAAACGGCGGCCACGGTGGCGACGTCATCCTGCGCGTCGCGGCCGACGTCACGACCCTCGTCGACTACCACCACGAGCCCCATCGCAAGGCAACCAACGGAGCGCCTGGCGCCGGCAGCAACCGCAGCGGCAGCAACGGCGAGGACCTCGTCCTCCGCGTGCCCGACGGCACCGTCGTCCGCAACGAGCAGGGCGAGGTCCTGGCCGACCTGGTCGGCCCTGGCACCGAGCTCGTCATCGCGGCCGGCGGCCGCGGTGGTCTCGGCAACGCGGCGCTGGCTTCGTCCAAGCGCAAGGCTCCCGGCTTCGCGCTCAAGGGCGAGCCCGGCGACGAGCTGACCTTCACGCTCGAGCTCAAGGTCGTGGCCGACATCGGTCTGGTCGGCTTCCCGAGTGCCGGCAAGTCAAGTCTGATCGCCGCGCTGTCGCGTGCACGCCCCAAGATCGCCGACTACCCGTTCACGACACTCGTGCCCAACCTCGGCGTCGTCACGGCCGGCTCGACGACGTTCACGGTCGCCGATGTCCCCGGGCTGATCGAGGGCGCCAGCGAGGGCCGCGGTCTCGGCCACGACTTCCTCCGCCACGTGGAGCGGTGCGCTGCGCTCGTGCACGTCATCGACTGCGCGACGGTCGACCCGGGCCGCGACCCATTGAGCGATCTCGATGTCATCGAGCGCGAGCTGGCCGCCTACGGTGGGCTCGAGGACCGGCCGCGATTGGTCGCGCTCAACAAGACCGACGTCCCCGACGCCCAGGAGATCGCCGGATTCGTCCGCGCCGACCTCGAGGCCCGCGGACTCGACGTGTTCGATGTGTCCGCGGCGAGCCACGCAGGCCTGCGTGAGCTTTCGTTCGCGATGGCCGGGATCGTGGCGTCGCGCCGCGCCGCCACACCGGTCGCCGAGGTCACGCGGATCGTGCTGCGGCCCAAGGCCGAAGCCGGCGTGGGCCGCGAGTTCACGATCACGCAACGCGACGGGCAGTGGATCGTCCGCGGTGACAAGCCCAAGCGCTGGGTACGGCAGACCGACTTCAGCAACGACGAGGCCGTGGGCTTCCTCGCTGACCGGCTCAACCGCCTGGGTGTCGAGGACGAGCTCCTCAAGCTCGGCGCCAAGGCCGGAGACGACGTCATCATCGGCGACGAGACCGACGCCGTCATGTTCGACTTCGATCCCCAGATCCCAGCCGGCGCCGAAGTGCTCGGGCGTCGTGGCGAGGACCTGCGCATCGACCAGTCGGATCGCCGCACCAACGTCCAGCGGCGCGAGGAGCTTGCGGCCCGACGGGCGTACGAGGCCGAGAAGCGGGAAGCCCGCGAAGAGGGTCGCGGTGCCGACTGGAGCTTCCCCGAGGACGATCCGGCATTTGCCGATGACTCTGCCGACGGTGCTGCCCTGGACGGTGAGAACGCCGACGAGGACCCGCGCTGATGAGCCGGATCGTGGTCAAGGTCGGATCCTCGTCGCTGAGCTCTGCCCAGGGCGGTCTCGACGGGGCGCGTGTCGACGCCCTGGTCGACGCGCTCGCCGCCGGCCGGGCCCGCGGCGACGAGATCGTCCTCGTGAGCTCGGGTGCCATCGCCGCCGGGCTCGCACCGCTGGCGTTGGCGCGCCGTCCTCGCGACCTCGCGACGCAGCAGGCAGCTGCGAGTGTTGGGCAGGGTGCATTGATCGCCCGCTACGCCCAACGGTTCGCGCGTCACGAGCTCGTCGTCGGCCAGGTGCTGCTGACAGCTGATGACGTCACGCGGCGCAGTCACTACCGCAACGCCTACCAGACGTTCGCACGCCTCCTGGAGCTCGGCGTCGTGCCGATCGTCAACGAGAACGACACCGTGGCGACGAGCGAGATCCGGTTCGGCGACAACGATCGGCTCGCCGCGCTCGTGTCGCATCTGGTCCATGCCGATCTGCTCGTGCTGCTGTCGGACGTCGACGGGCTCTATGACGGTGATCCCCGGCGCGAGGGTGCGCGCGTCGTCGCGCACGTGCATGGCGAGGCTGACATCGCCGAGCTCGACATCGTCCGGCCGAGCGCATCGGCAATCGGCACGGGCGGCATGGTCACCAAGATCGAGGCGGCCCGCATCGCGACCGGTGCCGGCATCCCGGTCGTGCTGACCTCGGCGCCTCAGGCCGCCGCCGCCCTGGAGGGCCAGGCGGTTGGCACTCGATTCCACCCCACGGGTCGTCGCCGCCCGACGCGGTTGCTGTGGCTCGCTCATGCCAGCAACACCAAGGGCGGGGTGCACCTTGACGCGGGAGCCGTGCGCGCGCTCACCACCCGCAAGGCATCCCTGCTCCCGGCCGGCATCACCGGCGTGACCGGGACGTTCGTGGCCGGCGACCCGATCGACCTGATCGGCCCCGACGACGTGGTGATCGCTCGCGGCATCGTCAACTACGACAGCACCGAGCTGCCCACGCTGCTCGGTCGGTCCACGCGTGACCTCGCCGCTGAGCTCGGAGCCGAGTACGAGCGTGAGGTCGTGCACCGCGACGACATGATGGTGATCTGACGATGACTCCTAGGATTGCCGCATGAAGGAGCAGGTCCACACCGCCGCACGTCGTGCCCGCATCGCCGCCGCAACCCTCGCGGTCACCCCGCGTGCCGGCAAGGACGTCGCGCTGCACGCCATCGCCGATGCGCTCGTGGCTGCCACCGACGAGATCGTCCTCGCCAACGACATCGACGTCGACACCGCCCGCGCCGGCGGCACTGGCGAGAACGTGATCGACCGCCTGAGACTCGATCCGGCGCGCGTTGCGGCGTTCGCCGACGGGCTCCGCGACATCGCGACGCTTCCGGACCCGGTCGGTGAGGTCGTACGCGGTGCGACCCTGCCCAACGGGTTGCGCATGCAGCAGATCCGGGTGCCGATGGGCGTCATCGGCATGATCTACGAGGGCCGGCCCAACGTCACCGCCGACGCCGCCGGGATCTGCCTCAAGGCCGGCAGCGCGGTGCTGTTGCGCGGCTCGGCATCCGCGGCCCGTTCCAACGCGGCGATCATCGAGGTCATGCGCGGCGCACTGGTCGCCGCAGGCCTGCCGGCCGATGCGATCCAGATGATTCCTGCCGACGACCGGTCGTCGGCGACGCTTCTCATGCAGGCTCGCGGCCTGGTCGACCTGGTCATCCCGCGCGGCGGGGCCGGCCTGATCCGGGCCGTCGTGGAGGAGTCGACCGTGCCGGTCATCGAGACGGGCGTGGGCAACTGCCACGTGTACGTCGATGCCGACGCCGACCTCGACATGGCGCTCGACATCGTCCTCAACTCCAAGACCCACCGCACGAGCGTGTGCAACGCTGCCGAGTCGTTGCTCGTGCACAAGGCCGTCGCCGACGCGTTCCTGCCGCGCGTCGTCGAGGCGCTGCAGGACGCGGGTGTCACGATCCACGGAGACGAGGCATTCTGCGCGGTCGAGTCGGACATCGTGCCCGCGACCGACGAGGACCATGCCGCCGAATACCTCTCGCTCGACATCTCGGCCCGCGTGGTCGACTCGATCGATGATGCGATCGAGCACATCCGCGCGTACTCGTCCGGACACACCGAAGCCATCGTGACCTCATCTCTTGCGGCCTCGGCGCGGTTCACCGCGGGCGTCGACTCGGCTGCGGTCATGGTCAACGCGTCCACCCGCTTCACCGACGGCGGCGAGTTCGGGTTCGGCGCCGAGATCGGCATCTCGACCCAGAAGCTGCATGCCCGGGGGCCCATGGGCCTGACCGAGATGACGACCACGACATACGTCGTCACCGGTGACGGGCACGTGCGATAGATTGACGCCATGTTCTCGAACCTCGTGACGGCCGAAGAGCCCCTTCGCGACATCGGCATCGACCCCTATGCGGTGGGCGGCATCGCCCTGGCGATCCTCGTCATCCTGATGCTTGCGCTGCTGTCCTTCGGCAAGGGTCGCGAGCACTCCTGAATCGCATGGGCAGGTCCCGCGGCGAGGGGGACGAGCGTCGACGCATCGGCATCATGGGCGGCACGTTCGACCCGATCCATCACGGCCACCTGGTGGCCGCGAGTGAGGTCCAGTCGTGGTTCGACCTCGACGAGGTCGTCTTCGTCCCCACTGGTGAGCCGTGGCAGAAGGCAGACCGTGACGTGTCGCCCGCCGAGCACCGCTATCTGATGACCGTCATCGCGACGGCCGCCAATCCACGGTTCGAGGTCAGTCGAGTCGACATCGACCGCAGCGGGCCGACCTACACGATCGACACGTTGCGCGAGCTCACGGCGTTGCATCCCGATGCCGACCTCTACTTCATCACCGGTGCTGACGCCATGGCCGCGCTGCTGACGTGGCAGGACCACGAGGAGCTGTTCAAGCTCGCTCACTTCGTGGGCTGCACACGCCCAGGGCACGAGCTCACCGACGTCAGCCTCGAAGGACTGCCCAAGGACCGCATCACGCTCGTGGAGATCCCTGCCTTGACCATCTCGTCGACGGACTGCCGTCATCGCGTCGAAAGCGGTGAGCCGGTCTGGTACCTCGTGCCCGACGGCGTCGTGCAGTACATCGGCAAGCACGAGCTCTACCGGAAGGCCCCGGCATGACTGCCACCGAACGTGCCGTCGCGCTCACCAAGGCTGCGGCCGCGGCCGCGGACGACAAGCTCGCTCAAGACGTCATTGCCTTCGACGTCTCCGAGCTCTTGGCGATCACGGACATCTTTCTGCTCTGCTCTGCGTCGAGCCCACGGCAGGTCAGGGCGGTCCAGGACGCCATCGAGGAACGCATGATCGAGCTCGGCGCCAAGGCCGTACGCCGCGAGGGCGAACGCGAGGGCCGCTGGGTCCTGCTCGACTTCGCCGACATCGTGGTGCACATCCAGCACCAGGATGAGCGCGTGTTCTACGCGCTCGAGCGGCTGTGGAGCGACTGCCCGGTCGTACCCCTGACATGACCACTCGCCAGGTGGTTCTCTGGCGTCACGGCCGGACCCGGTGGAATGTCGAAGGCAGGGTCCAGGGCCACAGTGACATCCCCCTCGACGACGTCGGTCGTGCGCAGGCCAAGGCCGCTGCTTCGCGGCTCGCAGCACTCAGACCGGATCGCATCGTCAGCTCCGACCTCGTACGCGCCGCCGACACGGCACAGGCGCTGGCAGCGGTGACCGGCAGCAAGGTCGAGCTGGACCCCCGTCTGCGCGAGCTCAACTTCGGCGAGCGCGAAGGTCTCACGTGGCGTGAGGCGTGGATGAAGTTCCCCGACGCCATGCAGGCGTGGGTCGACGGTGACGAGACCCAGATACCCGGCAGCGAGACACACCGCCAGGCCGGGGAGCGGTTCAGCGCCGCCCTGCACGACCTGCTCGACGACCTGCCGCCCGAGGGAGTCATGGTCGTCGTGGCGCACGGAGCGGTCCTGCGCACCGGCGCGTGCGCGTTCCTCGACATCCCGGAGTCGCATTGGGCCACCTTCGGCGGGCTCGGTAACTGTGCATGGTCGGTGCTCGAGGAAGCCAGCCACAAGGACTGGTCCAAGTGGCGGCTCACAGAATGGAACGCCGGGACGCTGCCCGAGCCTGTGCTCTCGGACGACGAGTGACCCGGTTTGGGCTTGAGCGGGGTCAACGGCTAGCATTGGCGAGGCCCAACACACGGGCTGCAGCGGGGCATTGGCGCAGTTGGTAGCGCGCTTCCATGGCATGGAAGAGGTCAGGAGTTCGAATCTCCTATGCTCCACAGGATCGGCCACACCGCACGCCCCTTCGTCCCACGGAGGGGCGTTCGTGCGTCGCGAGCCGCTGGTGTGCCACCACGCCCTAGGCTGGTCCTCGCCCACGTCGAATCAGGAAGGCCCCGCCACCCGTGCTCGCCCGCATCAGCCTCGGCATTGCCGCCATGATGGTGGGGGTGATGGTCCTCGCGATCTACATCGACAGCCAAGAGGCCGAGCGCAGCCTGATTCCCGTTGCCACCGGCGAGAAGGCACCGGCCGGTCTCGCCCGGTTCTACGACCAGAAGCTCGACTGGACGGTGTGCGGGCGCTCGCAATGCACCTGGGTGAAGGTTCCGCTCGACCACGACAAGCCGGCAGGCAAGACGATCCGCCTGCGAGTCAAGTTCCGGCCGGCGTCCTCAGACAAGCCGACGGGCACGGTCTTCATCAATCCCGGCGGCCCGGGCGGTTCGGGCGTTCGGTTCGTGGACACGTTCGCGTCGTTGACCTCCAGCGAGGTACGCCGCAACAGCGGCATCGTCGGTTTCGACCCACGGGGTGTCGGCAAGAGTGACCCGGTGACGTGCCAGTCCGACGAGGAGTTCGACAAGCTCGTCGCCCTCGACCCGAACCCGGACACGCTCGAGCTGGTCGACGAGCTGAAGGACGGCTTCCGCAAGTTCGGCAAGGGATGCGTCAAGAAGTCCGGTGCGATGGCCTCGCACGTCTCCACCGAGGAGGCAGCGCGTGACCTGGACATCCTGCGCGCCCTGATGGGTCAGAAGAAGCTCGACTACTACGGGGCGTCCTACGGCACGCAACTCGGGGCGACGTATGCCGACCTGTTCCCGAAGCGGACCGGAGCCATGATCCTCGACGGCGCGGTCGACCCCTCGCGCACCAAGGAGCGGCAGGGCTTCGACCAGGCCAACAGCTTCCAGCGCTCGCTCAAGTCATACATCGCCGCCTGCCTCGAGGACGGCAACTGCCCGCTCGGCGAGGACCAGAAGACCGCGAACGACAACATCCTCGAGCTGCTCGCTGCGCTCCAGGACAAACCGATCAAGACCCGCTTCGACCGCGAGCTGACCGAGGGGGCCGCGATCTACGGCATCGCCTACGCGATGTACGACCCGGACAGCTGGAGCGTCCTCACGACCGGTCTCGTACGGGCCGGCTTCGGCGACGGCAGCGTCCTGCTGACCTTGAGCGACCAGTACTACGGCCGTCGGCAGGACGGCACCT
Source organism: uncultured Actinomycetota bacterium (assembly GCA_963790145.1). Taxonomy (GTDB): domain Bacteria; phylum Actinomycetota; class Actinomycetes; order Propionibacteriales; family Nocardioidaceae; genus Aeromicrobium. The sequence goes on from CAWBNN010000003.1 coordinate 627,480, forward strand.
ACAAGGACAACAGCGCGCAGGCGTTCTTCGCGATCCGATGCCTCGACTTCCCCAAGGCACCGAGCGACGAGGAGATCGCCGGCCGCCTGCGCAGGTACCACGAAGCGTCAGCCGTGTTCGGCGGAGTGATGGCCTGGTCCGCGGCCGAGTGCCAGGACTGGCCGGCGAAATCGAAGCATTCACAGCGCGCCGTGGATGCGAAGGGCGCCGCGCCGATCGTCGTGGTCGGCTCGACCCGCGACCCGGCCACACCCTTCGCATGGGCCAGGTCACTGGCCAAGGACCTCACATCCGGTGTCCTCGTGACCCGCAAGGGTGACGGGCACACGGGTTACGGCGTCGGCAGTGCCTGTGTGGACCGCGTCGTCGACCGCTACCTCGTGTTCCACGAGGCGCCTACGGGACCGGTGACCTGTGATGACAGAAAGTAGGGCGGGCGCGCGGCGCGCGCCACGACGGGGCAAGGGCTCCAGGTCGCCGCACACCAGCGCCGTGAGGTCGCGCCTGCGGCGCGCCATGGCGGCGACGTTCGTGGTCGGCCTGGTCCTGGCGGGCATCGGCTCGGTCGTGGCCAAGTCACCCGAGCAGCGCGACCAGATCAGGACGGCAGATCGTGCTGCCCAACGCTTCGACGCGAAGATCGAGCGCTACACGACCTCCGCTGCGGAGGAGATCAAGAGCAAGCATGATGCGGATCAGGACGGCTACTCGGCGCTGCTCAAGCTCACCAAGAAGAAGATCGAGGACGCGCCGCGGCTGAGCCCGGCAGGCACGACGCCCTACGGCCGCAAGCACAGCGACGACTACCTGGATACCGAGGAACGCCGCTCGGCCGCGCTCGCACCCTTCGAGGACCTCGAGGCCTATCTACGGACACGGGCGGTTCCAGACTCGAAGTTCATCGCAGCTGGCAAGAAGCTGGTGGCGTTGCGGCCCGGGACCCTGCTCGGCAAGGACCCCGTGCTGAGCGGACTCCCGCTCCGCGAGCGGGTCCTGCCGGCGTACGAGAAGGCGCGCGACGCGTTGAAGAAGCAGGACACCCCCAAGGGTTCGGAGCTCCTGCAGGTGGACCTCATGACCTACGCGAGCGACATGATCTCGACGACCAAGGACGGCGCCAAGAAGATCGACGAGCAGAAGGCGTTCTTCTTCCAGCTGGGAGACCGTCCCGTCAAGCTGTTTCAGCGCCTGGCAACCATGGAGACGGCCATCCGATTGCAGGTAGCGCAGCAGGTCGAAATCGTCGCCGCAGCGCAATAACTCCATGCGAGGCCACTCGTTGTTCAGCGAGTACGGCTCTTCAGGTGGATTTCGATCGACTTGTAGCGACGGAATGTCTCGGAACCGACCTGCGTGTGATATTTTTCTATCGCTCGTGTCGCCCTGAGACTTCGGCGCGGCGTACGTAGGTCCGGAACTCCCGTGAACACGCAGAAATGACGAGGAAACAAATGAAGATCCGCAAAGCCACCATGGCGCTCGGAACCCTGGTCCTGGCTTCTGGCACGTCGATCGGCTTCGCTGGTAGTGCCAGCGCTGCCCCGGCGAGCCTCGTCACCGCCGACAGCTGTGTCGACGACAGCGCGGACACCAGCGCTGACACGAATGCCGACACCGACGCAGACGCCGACACGGACGCCGACGCGGATGCCGACGCGGACACGGATGCCGACGCCGACACGGATGCCGACGCGGACACGAACGCCGACACCGACGCGGACACGGATGCCAACACCGACACCGACGCGACTGATGTAGACGCTGACGCCGACGCGGATGCCGACGCCGACACTGAGGTTGACGGCCAGCTCGTCACGCTGATCGACGGCGTCGCGGTCTCGAGCCCCAACGCGATCAACGCCGACGGCGTGCTCACCACCAGCACGCAGACCGACGGCGAGCTCGTCACGACCAACACCGACGTCGAAGCGATCTCGAGCACCAACTCCACGATCGCCGACGGTGTGCTCGCCACCGGCACCCAGACCGACGGTGAGGTCGCTGCCGGCCTCGACGCCGACGCCATCGCCTCGACCAACTCGATCGCCACCGACGTCGCCGGCGAGGAGAGCATCCAGGCCGTGACCGCTGTCGAGACCGACGGTGAGCTCATCACGTCCAACACCGACGTCGATGCGATCGCCGCGACCAACTCCGCCGCGCTTGACGGCCTCCTTGCCACGAGCACGACCGGTGCCGAGACCGACGGCGAAGTTGCCGCCGGAATCGACCTCGACGCCGTTGCCGCGACCAACGCGGTCGCCGCGGACGTCGACGGCACGACGGGCCTTGAGGCCGTCACCGGAACGCAGACCACCGGCGAGCTCGTCACGTCCAACACCGACGCCGACGCGGTCGCTTCGACCAACTCGATCGGTGTCCAGGGCATCCAGGCAGTGACCAGCACGACCGGCCCTGAGGCCGACGGCGAAGTTGCCGCGGGCCTCGACCTCGATGCGGCCACCGCGAACGATGCGGTTGGCGTCGAAGGCCTCGAGGCCGTCACCGCTGACGCAGCCGTCAACGGCGCCGGCACGGCAACCGACGGGGAGCTCATCGACACCGGCATCGACATCTCCGCGGTCGCCAGCCCCAACTCGATCGGCGCGGCAGGTCTTCTGGCCACCGGCACCGAGACCGATGGCGAGGCAGTGGCCTCGCTCGACATCGACGCGGTCGCCAGCACCGACTCGGTCACCGGCAACACGGACCTCGACGCGGTCGCCACGGCTGGCGCCCTCGACGGACTCCTGACCACGGCCATCGCCGGCACCAGCACGGCCAGCGTCCTGAGCGCGACGCAGTTCAAGGCTGCTTCGGACGACTGCGACGACGACGCCCTGCCGGACACCGGTGGTTCGAACCTCGGTCTGCTTGCAGCCGGTGGAGTCCTCGTCGCCGCAGGTGGCGCGGTCATCTTCGGTGCACGTCGCCGCCAGCAGGTCTGAGTCCGACGAGCACCACGAGCCTGACAACTCAGCATCCGGCGCTGTCCATGGCTACGCTTCGGCGTAGCCGTGGACAGCGTCTGGCACGTAAGGACATCTGACAGTGGAAGAGCCGAAAGCATCGCCGCACGCGATACCCATGCCGTCGATCGGCCGCCGCGTGGTCATCATCGGTTTCGGGGTGGTGCTCGCGATCCATACGGCACTGATCACGATCTGGATCCAGCCGAACAACCCCTTCCGTGATGCGGTCGGTGGCGAACACCTCAGCACCTACATCAACAACAACGTGTTCCCGTTCGAGCAGTCGTGGTCCGTGTTCGCTCCCACACCCCGCAGGGGCGGCGAGAACGTCAAGGTCCGTGCCTACTACGGCAAGCCCGGTGGCAAGGACACCCGGGTGACCGAGTGGTACGACATCACGGCCGACGAGGACCAGCGCATCAAGTACCTCGTCAACCCGTCGCGGTTCCACTCCGCGACACGCAGGCTCGGCGGAAACATCAACTCGACTGTCGGGCAGTTCAATGAGCGGCAGCGGCTGCTGGTCTCCAGGCCGGTCTACACCTCGCCGCGCAGTGCTCTCACCAAGCTTCTGGTGAAGTTCAACACCAAGGGTCTGGTCGGTCAGGCCAACATCAAGCAGTACATCGACAACGACGAGATGCTGACCCGCTACGGGACGATGTACGCCACCGCGCGCTGGGGCAAGGGCGTCACGGCCGTGGAGTTCCAGGTGGGACACCGCTCGGTGCCCAACTTCAGCAAGCGCAACGAGGTCGACTTCCTCGACGTGCCGTTCACCTACTACCGCGTCGGAATCCGCAAGGCGATGCCAGGCAACGCTGATGCGCAGGCTGCGTTCGACGGCTACGTGAACAAGGCGCCCGCCACGAAGTCCGAGAACTCGTCGAAGGACGGTGAGTAGTCATGTCGCAACCGTCCCTCGCGTCCCGCAGCCTCGACCTGGTCAACGACGCATATGACCGCTTCGAGTCGTGGATCCTGACCGACAAGCGATCGCTCTACGGTGCCTCGCTGGCCCGCATCCTGTCGGGCTGCGCGGTCATGGGCATCCTGATCACCAACTTCCGCGTGCGCAACCTCTTGTTCGGCCAGGGCTCGATCTGGAACAGGCCACTCCAAGAGAACAATGCCGACATGTACTGGCCACCTCGACTCATCGTCAGTCACATGGGCAATACGACGTTCTTGTTCTACTACTTGTTGGTCATCTTCGTGGCTCTGCTGTTCGTCCTGGGCTGGCACACGCGGTTGGTCGGCCCGCTCATGCTGATCGGCCACGTCTCGATCATCGAGCGCATTCCGGTGCTCGGCGACCAGGGTGACAACATCCTGCGTATTGGGCTCTTGCTGCTGATGTTCATGCACACCAGTGAGCACTGGTCCCTCGACGCCCGTAGACGGTCGCGGCACCCTGCCGAGCCCATGGGCAATGGGGCAGGCGGTCTGGGTGCAGTCGTCAAGAACCTCTACAACAGCCATCGGGTGCTTCCGCTCTGGTTCACCAACGGGGTCCACAACGTCATCCTGATCGCCTTGGCGTGGCAGCTCATCATGATCTACTTCTCGGCGGGCTGGTTCAAGGCGCAAGGTGAGCTGTGGTTCCACGGGACCGCGCTCTACTACCCGCTTCAGCTGCAGGAGTACAAGCCATTCCCGTTCCTGACCGACGCGTTCACGCACTTTGGCGTGATGGTTGGGCTGTCGACGTATGTCGCGATGATCGTGCAGATCGGTTTCGGCTTCGCGCTGCTGCACCCCATTGCCCGCCGAGTCGCGATCTTCTGCGCGATCATGTTCCACCTGTCGATCGCCGTGCTCATGGCGCTGCCATGGTTCTCGCTGTCGATGATCGCGTTCGACGCGATCTTCGTCAGCACGTCGACGTTCATCCTGTTCGACCGGTGGATCCGCGACAAGCTGCGGCCCGTCGCCGACCTGTTCTGGGACGTGACGGACCCGATCGTCGAGAAGCTGCCGGGCAGCCGAGTCAAGGAACCCAGCCTGGTTTCCAGGCAGGCGGATTAGGCGACCGACGCAGCGACGCGGCGGCCGGCCAGCACCAATGCGATGACCGGCACCGTCAGCACGGCAGCCGCGGCATTGAGCGTCCCAAAACCGCTCATGGCGACCACGATGCCGGCCAGCAGGCCGCCAAGCGCTCCGGCAAGGTTCATCGAGAGGTCTGAGAAGCCCTGAACCACGGGCCGGTCGGCCGCATCGAGCGATGTCGTCAGCATCGCTGCGCCGGCGATCACCGACGCGGACCAGCCGATGCCGAGGAATGTCAGGCCGATCGTGATCTGCAGCTCGGAGTGCCCGGAGGTCCCAGCGATGAAGACCGCGAGCAGCAGGATGGACTGTCCCAGCAGGATCGTGCGGTCGGCGCCCCAACGGTCGCTGAGAACGCCCATGAGCGGCGACAGCGAGAACATGCCGGCGATGTGCAGGCTGATCGTCAGGCCGATGACGTTGAGGCTCGAGCCGTGATCCTTCATGTGCACCGGCGTCAGCGCCATGACGGACACCATCACGGCGTGTGATGCCGCGATCGACAGGATCGCGGTCGCGGCGCGGCCGCGGACGTGGGGGAGCGCGGCGCGAATGCCCCGCGCGGCGGGCTTGGCGCCCACGGCTCGCACCAACGGGTCGGGGCGCAGGAGTGCGAGTGTCAGCAGCCCGGCCAGTGCGAAGCCGCCGGCGGAGAACAACATGGGGCCGGCGAGATCCGGTATGCCAACGGCACCGGCGACAGATGCGCCCGGACCGGTCAGGTTGGGGCCGATGACGGCACCGACGGTCGTCGACCACACGACGAGGGAGAGCGCGAAGCCGACCTGGGCAGGTCGGGCCCGGTCGACGGCGGCGAACCGCGACTGCAGGTTGGCCGCCGTGCTGGCGCCGAACAGCAGGAGGCCGACGAGCAGGGTCGGCAGCGACCGGGTCTCCGCACCCAGGATCACGACACCGGCGCCGCTCGCCCCGAACAGCCAGCCGAGCGTCAGCGCGGGTCGGCGCCCCGTACGTGCTGCGATTGAGGACAGGGGCATCGTGAAGGCTGCTGCGCCGAGCGTCAGCATCACCACGGCCATGCCTGCCCAGCCGGACGACCCACTGACGTCCTTGACCACCAGGGCCCCGACCGCAAGCCCGGCACCGTTGCCGACCCCGCCGACGACCTGCACCAGCGAGAGAACAGAGACAATCTTGCGCTGAGCTGGGTCTACCGACGCGGTGTCATTCACCGAAGCAACCTATCGTCCCCGACCTTAGGCCGAGCGAGCGGCAGCGAGCGAAGGCAGCCGCCCGGGCGAAGCCCGGCAGCGGCGAGGAACGAGCCGCTGGAGCGACGGAGTCGCGCGGCCTACCAGATCGTGACGCGATCCTCCGGGTCGAGCCAGAGCTCGTCCTCGGCCGTCACGCCGAACGCTTCGTAGAACGCACTGATGTTGCTCACGACCTGGTTGCAACGGAACTCAGGCGGGGAGTGCGGGTCGATCGTCAGTCGGCGTACGGTCTCGGCCGGGCGAACCTTGGACTGCCAGGCCTGCGCCCACGAGATGAAGAAGCGCTGATCGGGGGTGAGTCCGTCGATCTCGGCGTCGTCAGGCTCGGTGAGCCGGAATGCCTGGTAGGCGATGCCGAGGCCGCCGAGATCGCCGATGTTCTCACCGATCGTGAGCGAGCCGTTGACCGTACGACCGTCGGCGCCTTCGGGCGACAGGGCGTCGTACTGGGCGATGAGCGCCGACGTGAGCTTCTCGAAGGACTCGCGGTCCTCGTCGGTCCACCAGTTGCGCAGCGCGCCGGTGCCGTCGTACTGGGAGCCCTGGTCGTCGAAGCCGTGGCCGATCTCGTGCCCGATGACGGCGCCGATCGCGCCGTAGTTGACGGCGTCATCGGCATCGGCGTGGAAGAACGGGGGCTGCAGGATCGCGGCCGGGAAGACGATCTCGTTCATCGTCGGGTTGTAGTAGGCGTTGACGGTCTGTGGCGTCATGTACCACTCGTCGCGATCGATCGGCGAGCCGATCTTGGCGAGCTCACGGTCCGTCGCCACGGCGATCGCCCGGCGGGCGTTGCCCAGCAGGTCGTCCGGAGCGGTCTCGAGCGCGGAGTAGTCCTTGAACTCGTCGGGGTGCCCGATCTTGGGGTTGAACGTGTCGAGCTTGTCGTGGGCGCGTTTCTTGGTCTCGTCGCTCATCCAGGGGAGGGCCGAGATGCTCTGCCGGTAGGCCTCGAGGAGGTTGTCGATCAGCTCGGTCATCCGCTCCTTGGACGTGGGCGGGAACTCCGTGCGTACGTAGATCTTGCCGACCGCTTCGCCCATCGCGCCCTCGACGAACCCCACGCCGCGCTTCCAGCGGGGACGCAGCTCGTCGGTGCCGCTGAGGGTCTTGCCGTAGAACTCGAAGTTGGCGTTGACGAAGGCCGACGAGAGATAGGGCGAGGCGCTGTGGATGACCTGCCAGCGCAGCCAGTCCTTCCAGGCATCGAGCTCGCCCGGGACGAGCAGCGTCTCGAGACCCTCGAGGTATGACGGCTGGGCGACCACGACCTCGGCGATCACGGGCGCGGGGATCTGGGCGGCGTCGGACCAGCGAGTCCAGTCGAATGACGGGGCGAGGGCCTTGAGACCGTCGAGGGCCAGCAGGTTGTAGGTCTTCTGGGCGTCCCGGGACTCCACGCGATCCCAGTGGTACGCGGCCAGGCGCGTCTCGAGATCCATGATCCGCTGCGCCCGGTCGGCGGCGTCGTCGAGCCCGGCGAGGCCCAGCATCGTCGTGAGGTGTCCGACGTACGCCTCGCGGATCGCGGCCGAACCTTCCTCGCGGTAGTACGCCTCGTCGGGCAGGCCGATGCCGCCCTGGCCGAGGTGCGTCACGTAGCGGTCGGGCTGGCCGCTGTCAGGGCCGATGTACATGCCGAAGACGCTGCCGACGCCCTGACGGTCCAGGGTGCCGAGCGTGGTGATGAAGCCGGGAAGGTCAGTGACGGCGTCGACCTGGGCGAGCTCGCCCTCGAGCGGTGCGGCACCGAGCTCCTCGACGCGCTCCTCGTCCATGAAGCTGGCGTAGAGGTCGCCGATCTTGCGCTGTTCGTCGTCCTCGGGCGCCTTGCTGGCGGTCTCGATGATCTCGCGGACCTTGGCCTCGGCCTCATCGACGAGGGTCACGAACGAGCCGGCGGTGGCGCGGTCGGGCTTGATCTCGGCAGTGCGCAGCCAAGGGCCGTTGACGTGCCGGAACAGGTCGTCTTGAACGCGGATGGACAGGTCGAACTGCGTCATGTCGATGCCGTGGGTCACGCCAGTAGGCTACACAGGTGAGCAAGACGCATCCCGCTGAACTGACCGTGATCCGGACCGAATTCGTGGCGCCTGCGATGCGCCGGGTGGTGTTCGGGGGCGACGGGTTCGCGGAGTTCCTGGATCGCCATGTGGCGCTCAACGGCGGCCGGTTCACCGACGAGTACGTCAAGCTGGTCTTCCTGGTCGACGGGTTCGACTATCCAGAGCCGCTCGACCTGTCGGTGGTGCGCGAGTCGATGCCGCAGCAGGCCTGGCCAGTCCTGCGGACCTACACGATCCGCTGGCTGGACGCCGAGGCCAAGGAGCTCGCGATCGACTTCGTCGTGCACGGCGACGAGGGCGTGGCCGGCCCGTGGGCGGCTCGCGCCGAGCCGGGTGACGTCCTTCACCTGCGCGGACCGAGCGGGGCTTACGCTCCTGACCCCACTGCGGACTGGCACCTGTTCGTCGGCGACGAGGCCGGCCTGCCGGCGATCTCCGCCGCCTTGGAGGCGCTGCCCACCGGTGCGCAGGCAGTCGCCTTCGTCGAGATCGGGGGACCGGACGACGAGATCGCGATCGCGACGGTCGGTGAGCTCGAGATGCACTGGCTGCACCGCGGCGACGCCCCAGCCGGCACGACGACGCTGCTCGACGACGCCGTACGCGCGTGGCACTGGCGCCCCGGACGCGCCCAGGCGTTCATCCACGGCGAGTCGGCGCTGCTCAAGAGCGTGCGGCCGTATGTGCTCAACGACCGCGGCGTGGCCCGCGCAGATGCCTCGGTCTCGGCCTACTGGCGGCGCGGAACGACCGAAGAGGGCTTCCGTGAGTGGAAGTCGGCGCAGAACGACGCGGTCATGCGGCCGGCTCCATGATCCGGGTTCTGATCAACCGGCGAGCGCGACCAGTAGCCTGAGCGGGTGACCGGAACCAGCACTGTCGCCGTCATCCTCGCCGGTGGTGCCGGGCTGCGCATGGGCGTCGGGCGTCCCAAGCAGCTGCTCGAGATCTCGGGTCGTACGTTGCTGGAGCGGGCCGTCGAAGCGTTCGAGCACCACGAGCTGATCGATCGCATCGTGGTCATGGCGAGCGAGGACACCGTCGCCGAGGTGCGGGAGATCATCGAGCTCGCCGCGTTCGCCAAGGTGACCGACGTCGCCGTCGGTGGCGCCAGCCGGAGGGCGACCACCCTGGCCGCGCTCGAACGACTTCACGACGACGTCCGGAACGTCCTGGTCCACGATGCGGCGCGCCCGTTCGTGTCGGGGTCACTGATCAGCCGCTGTGTCGAAGCGCTGAGCACCCACGAGGCCGCTGTACCGGTTCTCCCGTCGTCGGACACGATCTATCGGGTCTCGGCGGACGACCGGCTCGACGTCGTGCTGCCGCGCGCCTCGCTCCGGCGGGCACAGACACCCCAGGCGTTCGAGCTGGCCGTGCTGCGGCGAGCCCACACCCGGGCCGAGGCGGACGGCCACGACGAAGCCACGGACGACTGCGGGCTCGTTCGCCACTATTTCCCCGGCATCGAGGTGCGCATGGTCGAGGGCGAGGAGACCAACATCAAGGTCACCACTCCGTCGGACCTGGCCCTTGCTGTGGTGCTGGCCTCAGACGCGAACAGGTAGTCTTAAGCGTCACCCCCGCACCGTCAAGGAGCTTGATGCGCGTCATCACCTATGGAACCTTCGATCTCTTCCACGACGGCCACCGCCGCCTGTTGGAGCGGGCCAAGGCCTTGGGGGATCACCTGACCGTCGCGGTGACCACCGAGAACTTCGATGATGCACGTGGCAAGCTCAACGTGCAGCAGAGCCTGATGGATCGCATCCGCAACGTGCAGGACTCCGGCATCGCCGATGAGGTGATCATCGAGGAGTACGAAGGCCAGAAGATCAACGACATCCAGAAACACCACATCGACATCTTCGCGATTGGTTCTGACTGGCTGGGCAAGTTCGACTACCTCCGCGACTACTGCGAGGTCGTCTACCTGGAGCGCACCAAGGGCGTCTCGAGCACGATGTTGCGCAACGAGTCCGCAGGCATCCTGCGCCTCGGCATCATCGGAACCGGGCGCATCGCCAATCGCTTCGTCGACGAGGCCCGTTTCGTCAGCGGCATCGACATCGAGGGCGCCTGGTCGCGCAACGCCGACAACGTTCGCGAGTTCACCGACAGCCACGAGCTCGAGCTGGCGGCAGGCAGCCTCGAGGACCTGTTCGATGCGACCGACGCGGTCTACATCGCCTCACCGCACGGCACGCATGAAGAGTACGCACGACAAGCGATCGAAGCCGGCAAGCACGTGCTGTGCGAGAAGCCGATGACGCTCAGCGGCGATCGTACGCGCGCGCTCCACGAGCTGGCCAGCGAGCACGACGTGGTGCTGCTCGAAGCCATGAAGACCGCGTTCTCGCCGGGATTCCAGCGCATGGTCGCGGTCGCCCGCAGCGGCTCGATCGGCGACATCCGGTCGGTCCAGGCAACGTTCACCAAGCTCGTCACGCCGCCTTCGCGTGAGCTCGACAAGTCCCAGGACGGCGGGAGCATCCCCGAGCTGGGCAGCTATCCGCTGCTGGCGATCGTCAAGCTGCTCGGCATGGAGCACCTCGACATCCGCGCCTCCTCGCTGTGGTCGGACGAGCTGGGAGTCGAGACCTTCTCGCGCATCGATCTGCGCTACAAGCACGCCATCGCGAGCGCGACGACCGGCCTGGGAGTCAAGTCCGAGGGCGACCTGATCGTCGCCGGCACCAAGGGCTACATCTACGTGCCCGCACCTTGGTGGAAGACCGAGTACTTCGAGGTCCGGTTCGAGAACCAGTCGGACAACAAGAAGTTCTACTACAAGTTCGACGGCGACGGTCTGCGCTACGAGATCGCCGAGTTCAGCGCCATGATCAATCGCGGCTATCGCGAGACGTTCAAGCTGCGTCCGTCGGAGTCGGCCTGGATCGGCGATGTCATCGAGTCGGCTCGCGCCGACGCTGCGCAGTTCAGCTGAGTGCCTGTGGGAATCTCGACCATCATGCCGCGCGACCTCATCGTTCGGGCTGCCCGGCGAGCCAACAGCTCCGAGAAGGACTGGATCCGGCGACTGTTCGCCCTGCTGCGGGCGACCTATCGTTTCGTGGGCCGGACGATCCCGGCCCTGCACCTGGGCTGGACCTCCAGCCTCCGGCAGGTGCGCTGGGACGACGACGGCGGCTTGTCGATCCGTGGATGGGCCTACACGCGAGGCACCGGCTACGACGATCCACCCAAGATCGAGGTCTGGCTGCACCGGCGCCTGTTTCTGCGGCGGATACCCGCGGCGGTCACGCAACTCGTTGATCCGGACGTGCGGGGTGCGCGGCGGGCCGAGTTCGACTACGCCAACACCGGGTTCGAGGCACGCTGGGAGCCCTCTGTGCTGCAGAGCCTCGGTCGCGGCTCGGTCGGCCAGGTCCGGGTGCAGGTCACCGGGTCAGGTCGCCGGTTCTGGGGTCCGCTTCGCCGCCGGTACGCCCTCGGCTCTGCGGCGACGATGCGCCTGCGGCGCGACGACGACGGATCGGTCGTGGGTCCGCGGTGGAACGCCCGGCGCGGGCTGCTCGTCGTTCGTCAGTCCGCCGGCCCGGCGGCCACGGCCGTCGCCGCCGACGGTCGATCGATCGAGGTCACGATCGACCGGTCGGTTCGCCGCGCGATGCTGGTCGGCAACGGCGACCAGGTCGTCGAGCTCGACGTCGAACCGACGGCAGATGGTGCCACGCTGACGGGACGTGTCCCCGACCGTGTCGCGGTCCACGATGAGACCACCGGACGGGTGCTACCGGCGTCGTGGACGCTGCAGGTCGTGCCGGGCCGACGTGCCCGTCCCGTTCGGCTGACCGACGCTGACCTCGAACGGCGGCCCGACGCTCGCAGCGGCCTGATGATCCGAGGCGACGATCAGCTGCAGCTCGAGGTCGTCGACGTCCCGGTGTTCGTCGAGGTCGACCGGGCGTGGCTGGAGAACGACACCCTCGTGTGCTTCGAAGGCACGATGGCGGGCCCCGACTGCTCGCTGACGTTGGCGGGGCGGAGGTCCACCATTCCGGTCGAGGTGACGGAGCGCAACGGCGACCGGTTCGCGGCGCGCGCCCACCTCCGCGTGTCCGCGTGGGGCGGACCGGAACTGCCTCCCAAGGCTGACGGTTACGCGTTGCAAGCGCGGGTCGAGGACGAGCCTGTCGCCACATTCGTGGTTCGCGACCTGTGCCAGGCCCTGCCGCTGCTGCACGACACGGCGGAGCACCGGCTCCGGATCGGTCTCGATCGGCGTGACCAGATGCGGCTCCAGGTCGGCCGGCCGCGCCGTCCGACCGAGTACGGCTCGTTCAACCAGGCGCAGCTGCAGCGGACGCACAACCATCACGCGCAACCCAGGAACGCGGTCTTCTTCGAGAGCTTCTTCGGCCGCAACGCGACGTGCAATCCGCGGGCGATCGATGCCGAGATCGCGCGACGTCACCCTGACCTGCCGCGGTTCTGGGCTGTCGACGACCTTTCGATCGCTGTTCCCGAAGGTGCTCAGGCGGTCGTGACCGGGACCACCGAGTGGTGGAAGGCTCGCACCACGTCTCGCTGGGTCGTGACCAACGAGTGGCTCCGCACGACATTCCGCAAGCAGCCCTTCCAGACCGTGCTGCAGACCTGGCACGGCTCGATGTACAAGAAGATCGGCCTCGACCGTGACATGAACGGTCGCCACCAGCGCCTGCTGCGCGAGGAGCGGTCCAACTGGGACATGTTCATCTCCCAGAACAGCGCCAGCACGCCGATCATCCAGAGCGCGTACGACTTCGACGCCCACGACATCCTCGAGATCGGCTACCCCCGCAACGACGAGCTGCACGACAACGATGCAGATCGGCGTGCGGACATTCGCCGGCGACTCGGGGTGCCTGACGACCTGCGACTGGCGATGTATGCCCCCACGTGGCGCCCGGCCGCCCTCGACGGCAGCGATGCGTTGCTGGTGGACCTTCCGCGCCTCGCGGGGGAGCTGGGTCCGGAGTGGCTCGTCCTGCTGCGCGGGCACGTCCGTACGCTCGGTCGATCAGATGCCGTCGACACCCCCGGCGTGATCGATGTCGGCACATATCCGCAGGTCAGCGAACTGTTCCTGGTCGCCGATGTGCTGATCACGGACTACTCGTCGATGATGTTCGACTACTCCGTGACCGGCAAGCCCATGGTCTTCTTCGCACCGGACATCGATCAGTACACCGATGACCGGGTGCGGGGCACCTACTTCGACCTCGAGTCGCTCGCTCCGGGACCTGTCGTGCGTACGCAGGACGAGGTCCGGGACCTGCTCCTCGACGACATGCGCTGGCACGCAGGCTTCTCGGACCGCTATCGGGAGTGGCAGGGCATGTTCAACCACCACGACGACGGCAAGGCCGCGAGTCGCGCGACCGATGCGCTGTTCCGGTCCGACCAGCCGAACTGACCGTCGTAGCCGGCGAGGCTAGGGGAGCACGACGTCGGCGCGGAGCATGTTGTGATCCGACGGGATGGTGCCGGCGATGCGGCCGGCCGCATCGCGCCGCATGACGTTCTCGAACTCCAGCACTCGCATGGGTGAGGTGAAGATGTAGTCGAGGTAGACGCCGTTGAGATTCGGGCTCGCCGATCTCTTGGGAGTCCGGCGCATGTCCTGGAAGCTGTCGAAGTGGGCGTTGATCCGCTTCTCAGCGGGGGCGTTCGCCGCCGGCTGGCGCGAGCTGGCCTGGACGCCGATCACGTCGACCAGACCGGCGCCGGTCATGGCTCGATGGATCGCGTAGAAGTGGTACTGCGAGGCGTTGTAGTCGCCGACGGCGACCACCGGACGATTGCCGGCGATCCCCTTCAACGAGCCGGCCAGCTGGCGGGCCTGCGAGAGCCGGACACCGTAGCTCTTGGGCTCCAGATGCGTGGAGAAGAACGCGAACTCCTTGCCGGTCGACCGCTGCCGGAAGATCGCCCAGGCGGCGTAGCGAGCCGTGGCGCCGCCTCGCTGGCTGGAGTAGCGGATCGCCCCCTTGTTGAGGAGCACCAGCGTGGACGGCTTGTAGATGATCTTGGTGCCCTTGGACGCGCCGATCGCCGGGTCGGTGACGCGGTAGGCCGGGCCGAGGGAGCTCACGGAGTTGGCGATGTCGGCGAACTGGGAGGTGCCGAGGCCGCTCGGCCGGGACTGCTGTGCCTCCTGCAGCCCGACGACGTCGGGGCTTTGCGCGTCGATCTGGGCGGCCACGGGCCCACGCCGAGCGCTCCACGAGCCGCCTCCGCAGCTGTGGCAGCGAACGTTGAACGACGCGACACGGACCGGCGGCGGCGTGTCCGGCACGACCGTCGTCACTTCGGCATCTGTCGTCCAGGCGCTACGGGCACCGTCAGGCCCGGTCGACCGGACCCGTACGAAGAGGTGAACGCCACCATCGAGCTTGCTGACCGAGGCGCGTGGCTCGTCCGAGGTGGCGACCTTTGCTCCGCGGAAGTCCGCGCGCGTCGAGTACTGGAACTCATAGCCCGTGGCGCTCTCGATCTTCTCCCAGCGCGCGTCGATCTGGCCGGCCTTGGGTGCCGAGACGGTGAAGGCCCGCGGCACGAGGAGCGCCGACTGGTCGGGGTCCTCGGTACGTGCCTTGACCGGCCTCGAGTAGGGCGTCACGTCACGTGGCTTCTTGGCGCCGACCACGGCGCGAACGCGCACGGTGTAGTCGACGCCGGCCTCGAGGGCCGGCACTTGGGCCTGGGGGGTGGAGGAACGGATGGTCTTGCGGGAACTCTTCTTGCCGGCTGGAATCAGCGCGACCTCGTAGTAGTCGGTGCGGGCGACCGGAATCCACGAGACCCGCAGCATCGTGGCTGCGGTCTCGTCGACCCTTGCGTCGCCGGGCGCCGCGAGTGCCTGGGCCGGCTCTTCCTGCAGGAACCATGCGCCGGCCGGGACGAGGATCGCGAGCGCGATCGCCACGACGAGGACGGGCCTCCATCGTGACCGGCGTCGGCGTCGTCTGGCCCCTCGGACCTTACGCCGGAGTGGGCGCGACGCGACGTGATCCCGCCGCTGCACCATCGTTTGCTGATTCCCTCCGCGCGTAGTCGGGCATATCCTACCGTCTCGTCTCGAACCCGGTTGATAGTCTGCGGGAATGGGATCGGCGCGCGAACACTGTCCCGGCGTGACGTTCGTGATGCCGGTCTACAACGAGGTCGGATACGTCGAGGCCGCGATCGACAGCGTCCTGTCCCAGCACTACGACGGGCCCGTGGAGCTGGTGGTCGCGTTGGCGCCATCGACTGACGGCACGGACGAGATCGTCCACCAGCTGGCACGATCGGACGAGCGCATCCAGGTGGTCGACAACCCTGACCGCGACATCCCCATCGGTCTCAACCGGGCCATCGCCGCGGCACGCCATCCCGTGGTCGTACGCGTGGACGCCCACAGCGCGCTGGCGCCGGACTACACCTCGTGCGCGGTGCAGACGCTCGAGCGAACGGGTGCCGCCAACGTCGGGGGCATCATGAGCGCGGTCGGCAAGCCCGGCGTGCAGGCGGCCATCGCCCGCGGCTACAACAGCCGGCTCGGCCTCGGCGGCGGGGCCTATCACGCGGCGCACGCGGTCGAAGGCCCGGCCGAATCTGCCTACCTCGGTGTCATGCGGGCAGATGTCGTTCGATCGGTCGGTGGTTTCGACGAAAGCCTGCGCCGTGGCGAGGACTGGGAGCTCAACTTCCGTCTGCGGGCACAAGGCCATCTGATCTGGCTCGATCCCACGCTCAGCGTGACCTACTGGCCGCGCGACAGCTGGAGCGGACTGGCCCGGCAGTTCCTGGCGACCGGCACGTGGCGTGGCGAGCTCGGTCGCCGGCTCGGCACCCGCAATCCCATTCGGTTCCTGGCCCCGCCAGCGCTGGTCGTGGTCCTCGGACTGTCGATCGTGGTCGGGCTGCTGCAGCTGGCCGGGGTGCTGTCGGGGTGGCCCGCACTGGTCGCCTCCCTCATCTATGCCGGCCCGGCCGCGTACCTTCTGGTCCTGGTCGCCGCCGCGCTGTCAGGCGGAGGCTCGGTGCTGGACCGGCTGCGCTATTCCGCCGTGCTGGCGACCATGCACCTGAGCTGGGGCACGGGCTTCCTGATCGGGATGCTCCGTGGCGCCGGCCACGCGGTCGACACCTCGAGGACCCGGCAGAAGTAGGCCGGGGTTGGACTCAGTCCAGCCAGCCCTCGGCGATGAGCCGCTCCACCACGCGGCGACCGGCCTCGCCGTCGTCCAACGGCGCGTAGGTCCGGCGCCACTCGGCCGCGACCTCGGCGTAGGCCGCCGCGCGTCCCGCGGCGTGGTGGACCGCGTCGATCAGGCCGTCGACGTTGCTGACGACCGGCCCGGGTGGATCGGCCAGCAGGTCGGCGTAGAACCCGCGCACGTCGTCGCGATACCGAGCCAGGTCCGGTACGAAGAAGATGATGGGCCGGCCGGTCGACATCCAGTCGAACATCGACGACGAGTAGTCGGTCACGAACACGTCTGCGACCAGGAGCATGTCGGCCATGTCGGGGTAGTCGCTCACGTCGAGCACCTCCGGCGCGGCCGACCGGGCCGGCTGTGGCTGGGTGCGGGAGTGACCGCGGACCAGGACGACGCCGCCGGGCGGCAGGCTGCTGGCCAGCGTCGCGGGATCGAGGACGTCGATCATCGTGTCGCGGTCCTCACGCCAGGTCGGTGCGTAGAGGACGACGTGGGCGTCTGCGGGGATCCCGAGCCGCGTACGTACGTCGGCGGCCCGGTCAGGATGGGCCAGCACGTCATTGCGCGGATAGCCGTCGACCCACACGGGGCCGGTGAACGCGTAAGCGGACCGCAGGTGCGGGACGCTGAACTCGTTCTGCGCCAGCAGCGCGTCCCAGCGAGCACCCTCGCGTCGCGAGGCGATGCGGCTGCGCCAGCCGGCATCCGGGCGGTCGCGGGCCAGACGTTTCAGGGTCGTCCCGTGCCAGGTCTGCAACACGCGCTGCTCGCCATGACGTCGATAGCGCTGGCGGAGCCAGTCGTTGACCACGAGCACCCGCGACGTGGCGCGGGCCTGCCACCACGCTGCGCTTCCCTGCACGACGGCGATGGCGTCCTGGGGCACGGCAACCGAGCCGTCGATGACACTCCAGTAGCGCCGGGTCGCCGGTCGCAGCACCGTCAGACTCGCGTCGATGCCCAACGGGTTGCAGGCGGCGCTCTTGCCATAGAAGCTCTCGAGGAAGACGGCATCCTCCAGCGGTGCGTCGGTGCGTCGATACCGTCTTTCGAGTCTTCGTTGGCCGCGGCGGCTGCGCTCGTCGTCCGTCAGCGGGGGACCGATCTGCAGGGTGACGTCGCCGGCGTGGAGTGAGACGTCGGCCCGAAAGAGGGGATGCCGCAGCTGGAGTGGGGGTAGCTCCGCAGCGCCGCGAAGCCAGATGGCACCGTCGTCGAGCTCGAGCCGGTAGGACCCCGACGGCAGGGCAAGTGGACCGTTGCCCCACCGCGAGGTCAGCAGCGGCACCGCGAGGTTGACTCGATCGCCGTCGCGGTCGAGCTCGACATCGACGGCGGCACGGGTACCGACGAGACGCGCGCGCTGGATGCTGCCGGCCGAGCGCAACCGGACGTGGATGCCGGTGGCGTCGCCCGCGGCGGTGCAGGCCTCGAGCGCCGGACCTGAGGACTGCGGCGGTGGTGACGCCGTTGCGCCGACCTGACGCACCACCTCGTCGAGCACCCGGTCGGCGGCTCGTCCGTCACGGTGCTGGAAGATCTCGCGGCGGATCGCCTGTGCGTGGCGATGACCGGTGCCGCCAGCGTCCTCATCGAGCGCCTCGCCGAGGTGGACCAGGACGTCCGCCCAGGTCGCGACGCTGCGCCCGCCGCTGAACCATGCGTACGACCGGTAGAACCCGCGACTCCTGGCGTACGCCTCGAGGTCGGGCGCGAAGAACACCACGGGCCGGCCCACGAGGGCGAAGTCGAACACCACCGAGGAGTAGTCCGTCACGACCACGTCAACGGCCCACAGCACGTGGTTGAGCTCGCGCAGCGCGTCGAGGTCGAGCATCCGGATGCGGGACGAGACCCGCGGCCCTTCGCCGAAGTCACCGCGACCGAGCGGATGAGTCCGCACCAGCAGGACGGCGTCGTGACGCTCGAGCCACCCGGCGATCGACTGCCACTCCTCGGCGGTCGGCACAGTGGGATCGGCGTGGCCATCGCGCCATGTCGGTGCGAACAGCACGACGCGGGATCCGGCCGGCAGGTCAGGTGCGGCCGCTGCCAGCAGTTCGTGAGCGGCCGCCTTTCGGTCTTCCTCGCTGCCGGCCAGCAAGACGTCATCCCGTATGTCGCCGGTGACGACGATCCGCTCGGGCGGTACGCCGAAGGCGGACGCGATGTGCGGCGCGACAGACGGGCCGGCCACCGGGAACATCGAGATCCCACGACCCGCTCGGCGGTAGGCGTACCCGACGAGTCGGCGGACGATCCCATGGTCCGGCAGGAACGACACGGCGTAGGTCGACGGCGAGTCGAGGTGCAGGTGCTTGAGCGGCACACCGTGCCACAGCTGCACCACGAAGCCGCCACGTGTCCCGTAGCGGTTGGCGTCCCCGAACCCGTGCGTCACGACGATGACGCGGGCGCGGGCGGTGAGCCAGAACCCCCTCCACCCGCCCTTGCGAACGGTGTCGAGGCCCAATGACCGCGCCAGCTGGAGCTCGTCGCTGGACCGGGCCATCCACACGAGGCGGGTTCGCTCGTCGAGCCGGTTCCGCGCTGCCCGGTACAACGGCAGCGCACCCTCACCCGGCCCGATGCCACAGCCGAAGACCCACAGGCGGTTGCTGCGGGGAATGATCGCCGTGGCGAGGGCGGTCAGCGCGTAGAGGGGGACTCCGAGCAGCTTGCGGCTGTTGCCGCTCCCGAAGGTGAAACTGGCCATGGTCGGCCCAATTGTGGCACGCGGGCCACTCTGCGCCCCGTCCCGCGTCGACAGGTACGACGCGGGCTCAGCGGTGTGACGTGGCCGAGTCGTCTGCCGCCCTCTCCTCGCGGTGGCGCTCCCACCAGCCGCAACCCAGCATCACCACAGCAGCCAGCAACCAGCCCGCCACCAGGTCGATGAAGTAGTGCTCGCCGTAGTAGACCAGCGCCACGGCCATGATCGCGGGATAGCCCAGCAGCAACCAGCGCCACACGCTCCGCAGCCGGCTGATGCCGTAGAGCGCCACGAGCATGGCCAGGCCGCCGTGCAATGACGGCATTGCCGCGACCGGGTTGCCGACCTCGGCGAGCAGGACGTGGAACCCCCCGAGGCCAAGGTCATCCCAGCCGCGGCCGGTCAGGCGCGGGATGTGCTCGGAGATGTAGCCCTCCTCGGACGCGAGCCACGGCGGGGCCATCGGGTAGGTGATGTAGACGGCGAGCGCGGCGAAGTTGATGACCAGATAGCGGCGCATCCAGGGCACCCACGCGGCGCGGCTGCGCAACCACAGGACGACCGCGATCGTCAGGCCGACGACGAAATGGCTGAAGTAGACCGTCGTGAGCACGGCGTCGTACCAACGCGGATCCGTGTTGGCGGTGCACGGCTGGTGGCACCACGCCGACTGCAGACGCTCGGTGGGAAGCTCGCCCCCGCCGAGCCATTCGTCCACGCGGATCGGGAAGGTCCAGTGCACCGACACCGGGAGGAAGTTGTCTGAGAGGCCGCGGCTGTAGAGATAGACGACGAGAGCGGCGAACACCGGCCCCCAGTCGCGGGCGAACCGCAGGTGTGAACGGCGCGGCGCGCGGATGTTCCACGCGATCGTCGCGAGCCAGAGCCACGCGAACGCCTGGAACGGGTCGGTCGGCACGCCCATCAGCACGATCCAGGCGATCAGCGCCGCTGCGTAGACCGACATCGCCGGAGCGCGCCAGCGCCACGGGGTCTCGGTGAGCTGCTCGACGTCGACGGTCATGAGCAGCTCCTGGGCGCGGCCAGGGTGCGCGACGCGTCCTGCCGCAGCCAGATCGTTCGGCCGCACAGGTCGGTGACCTCGCGGTAGCGCTCGTCGAGCACGACGAGGAGTCGCGACGGGTCGACGCCCCACGACTGCAACCCGGACCAGTCGACGAACCAGGTCGGCCGGTCCGGCCCCTCGAGCACGGTCGCGAGGTCGTGCAGCTTCGGGTCGAGCGTTCGCACCGGCAGGCTCCAGAGGTAGGGGTAGGGACTGGTCATCTCGGCGTTTCGGACGAGGTTGGGCTGCCCGTACGCCACGACGACAGTGTCGCCCGTGCGCCCGGAGTCGCGAAGCCAGCGCCCCACGGTCTCAGCCTCGACGTCGTCCGACGGTCGGGTCACTGCCGCCCATCCAACATTGACCAGCGTCGCGGCGACGATCGCCGCCGCGACGCCGGTACGAAGCCTGGGGCGCACGCGATCTGCGAGCAGCCCGGCGGCCAGAGCCGTCGCCGGTACGAGCTGGAGGAGGTAGTGGACCCAGTAGCTGCCGCCGAGCAGCGCCAAAACCGAGTCCACGCCGATCACACCGACGGCCGCAAGGAGCACCGGATCGCGGGTCCGGGCGGCCTGCCAGGCTGCCAGCCCTGCGATGACCGCGAGTCCGCTGACGAGCCAGATCGCCAGCAGGAGCCACAGCCGTTGGGTCGTTGCCTCGCTTGCGGACGTACGGACGACCTCGCCGGCGTGGAAGCGGAACACGACCAACGCGTCGAAGAGCTCCGGTGGCGACGTGCCACGGGCGGCAGCACCCGTCAGACCGGCGCCGACTGCCAACGCGGCGCCGGCCGCGCCCCAACCGAGGATCCGGGTCGCGGTCCGCCGGTCGTCCGACCGCTGCCAGACAAGCACCAGGACCAACACGACCGCGAGGACAACGCCATCTGCGATCGTCTGCTTGACGAGCATGGCGCAGGCGGCGAGGGCCCCGGCGGTGAAGCCGAGGAGGCTGCTGCGAGGTCCTGGTCGCAGAACCGCCTGCAAGGTGAGGGCGAAGCTCCACGCGACGAACGCGCCCGCGAGCATCTCCCCATTGACCCGGGGAGTTCCCAGCCAGTGCGCGGCGCCGAACAGCGCGGCGGCGGCTCCTGCCCACCGGGCCGCGTCAGGGCCCCGCGCGACATACGCGGCCCGCGCCACACCCAGCACCGTCACGACGCTGGCGATCAGTCCGATGACGCGCAACGTGGGGAGTCCACCGGCAAGCTGCATGATCCAGATCAGCAGTGGTGGCCGGTCGACCCAGTAGTCGCCGTAGACCGAGCTGCCGTCGTGCCAGGCGTCGCCGACCATCAGGAACCCGGCTTCATCCTTGCCGGCCGGTTCGGACCAGAACAGCAGCCGGGCGAGGACCAGCAGGGTGATCGAGCCGGCCAGCACGGCGAGGACGGAGGCCTGGACGCGGCGGCTTGGCTGACCGGTCACCTCATCACTCGTGGACACGCGACGTCGGGTTCGCAGTCGTGGACCGGGCTGGACGGCCTCCCATCCAGGGCATTCGGCCTGAGCGGCACGAACAGGCGACCATGTCGTCGAAGTTATCACGTGGTCCGCGCCGTTCCCTGCGGTAACGTCGTCGCGTGCACCGCCCCCGGAGCCTCCGAATCCCCGCTTCGATTGCGCATCCCGTTCGTCTGCTTCCGCTGACGTTCCTGACCTTGATCGTGGTCGGCACGCTCCTGCTCCTGCTGCCATTTGCCAGCTCCGGCGACGGATCGGCCAGCTTCATGCCGGCGTTCTTCACCTCCGCCTCGGCGGTGACGGTCACCGGCCTCGCAACCGTGGACACCGGTACGTACTGGACACCTGCCGGGCAGGGCATCGTGCTCGCGCTCGTCGAGATCGGCGGTCTCGGCATCATTGCTCTCGCCACGGTGCTGGGCCTGTTCATCGGCGGTCGGCTCGGGCTGCGCACGCGCTTGGTAGCGCAGGCCGACATGCATGTCGTGAGCCTCGGCGAGGTGGGCCCGCTGTTTCGCAGGGTCGCCGTCACGATGGTCTTCTTCCAGTCCGTGACGGCCGCGGTGCTGACGGCCCGCTACCGAGCCCACTACTTCGACGAGCTGCCGACCGCCTTGTGGCACGGCGTGTTCGACTCGATCATGGCGTTCAACAACGCCGGCTTCTCGCTCAACCGGGACAGCCTCACGGGCTATGCCGGCGACGGGCTGATCATCATCCCGATCTGCATCGCGGTGTTTGTGGGTGCGATCGGGTTCCCGGTGCTCGCGGAGCTGTTCCAGGAGTGGCGCACTCCCGACCACTGGACGATCCACACCCGGCTGACGGTGTGGGGCTCGATCGGGCTTTTCGTCCTCGGTGCGCTCGCCTTCCTGGTCCTGGAGTGGAGCAATCCCGACACGCTCGGCAACCTGTCATTCGGTCACAAGATCGTGAGCGGCATCGAGGGCGGCATCATGCCGCGCTCGGGAGGGCTCAACAGCTTCGACTGGGGCGCCGTGCGACCCGAGACGCTCAACATCGGTGTCGTCCTGATGTTCATCGGCGGCGGCAGCGCGAGTACCGCCGGCGGCATCAAGATCACGACATTCCTCCTGCTTGCGTACGTCATCCTCGCCGAGCTGCGTGGTGATCCCGACGTCACGGTCGGCAATCGCTCGATCAGCGCCGCGGTCATCCGGTCGGCACTGACGATCGCCCTGCTTGCGGTCATGCTGGTGTCGGTGACGACCTTGCTCGTGATGCTCATGACCGACGTCGCGTTCGACGATGCGCTGTTCGAGTGCACGTCGGCATTCGCAACGGCGGGTTTGAGCACCGGCATCACCCCGGATCTGCCGGCAGATGCGCAGATGGTGCTCATCGTCTTGATGTTCCTGGGCAGAGTGGGCACGATTACGGCTGCGTCCGCGTTTGTCCTCCGACAGCGCGTCCCGAGGTACCACCTTCCCGAGGAGCAACCGATCATTGGCTAAGAGCGCAGAATCCCCGACTGCTCCTGTCATCGTCATCGGCCTGGGGCGCTTCGGCTCGTCCGTCGCCAAGTCGCTCGTGCGGCTGGGTCACGAGGTGCTTGCCGTCGATGAGCGGGCGGACATCGTCCAGAAGTTCGCCGGCGAGTTCACCCACGTCGTCTCGGCGGACACCACCGACACCGAAGCACTGCGGCAGATCGGCGCCGAGCAGTTCCGGCGAGCCGTGGTCGGCATCGGCACCGACATCGAGGCCAGCGTCCTGACGGTCCTGAGCCTGTCCGACCTGGGCGTGGCCGAGATCTGGGCCAAGGCCATCAGCGGCAAGCACGCCGCGATCCTCGAGCGGGTCGGGGCAACCCATGTCGTACGCCCTGAGGCCGACATGGGCATGCGGGTGGCGCACCTGGTCACCGGCACGATGACCGACTACATCGAGTTCGACGACGGTTTCGCGCTCGCCCGGACGAGGACCCCTCAGGTGGCCTGCGGCAAGACCCTCGCCGAGTCGGCGCTGCGCCAGAAGTACGGCATCACGGTCGTCGGCGTGAAGACCCGCGGTGAGGACTTCACCTATGCCCGGCCCGAAACCTCGATTGCGCAGTCCGACGAGCTGATCGTCTCGGGCCCGACGAACAAGGTCGAGGCCTTCTGCGCGCTGCCGTGAGCCCGACGAGGTCGCACCTGACGACGGAGCGCTGAGACTGCTGCTGGCTGGCCGGCGAGCACGCCGCCGAGCACGAGCAGGACGCCGAGGAGCTGGGCCGGGCCGAACGCCTCGTGCATGATGGCGACGCCGAGGGCAGTCCCGACGACGGGGTTGACCAGCCCGACCAACGCGGTCGAGCCTGCCGTCATCCGGCTCAGGCCGTGGAACCAGCAGACGTACGCCAGTCCGGTGCCGACGGTGCCGAGATAGAGGTAGGCCGTGATGTTCGTGGCGTCGACCTGAGGCGGTCGGCCCTCGACGATCAGCGCGATCGGCACGAGGACGAGACCCGCCGCCGTGAGCTGCCATCCGGTGACCGTGAGGAGGTCCGCCGGACGCTCCCAGCGCTTGACCAGGACGAACCCGACCCCAGAGACGAGCACGGCACCGATCGCGGCCAGCAGCCCGATCGGGTCGACCGCCGCGTCGGCTCGCAGGACGAGGAGCGCGACACCCGCGACCCCGACGATGCCACCGCCGATCCCGGCGACGGTGGGGCGTTCGCGGATCAGCAGCGCGGCCAGCAGCATGACGGCGAGGGGGGACATCGCCGTCACGGTCGACGCGAGGCCGCCGGGCAGCCGGTACGCCGCGGTGAACAGCAAGGCGAAGAACAGCCCCATGTTGCACGTGCCGAGGACGAACGACTTCCACCACCACGAGCCGCGGGGGAGCTGACCACGGGCTGCCACGATGACGAGGCCGATCGGCAGGGCGCGGACCGCGGCCGAGAACAGTGGCCGGTCCGGCGGCAGGAAGTTCTCGGTGACGACGTACGTGCTGCCCCAGGCCACGGGCGCCACGACGGTGATGGCCGGAGTCCGCCAGCTCCACGAGGTAGTTTCCATGGAAGACATAATACCTTCCCGGGAAGATAATATGCAAGCATGGACAACGTGGACATGATCGTCGCGCAATGGAACGTCGAACGCCCCGACCTCGATGTGAGCCCGATGGAGGTGATCGGGCGGATCTCCCGACTCGCCGCCGACCTCGACCCGC
Source organism: uncultured Actinomycetota bacterium (assembly GCA_963790145.1). GTDB lineage: Bacteria > Actinomycetota > Actinomycetes > Propionibacteriales > Nocardioidaceae > Aeromicrobium. The sequence goes on from CAWBNN010000003.1 coordinate 652,443, forward strand.
TCCTCGCGCCTGTGTTCACGTCGCGCGGACTGGGCGACGGTGAGTTCGACGTCCTGGCGACGCTTCGGAGGTCAGGGGAGCCGTTCGAGCTGTCGCCGGGCGATCTCGGTGCGTCGATGATGGTGACGTCCGGCGCCGTCACCAAGCGGATCGATCGCCTCGAGCGGTCACGGCTCGTCACCCGCCGGGTCAGTGAGACCGACGCGCGGGCCAGGCTGATCCGCCTGACCGCCGAGGGTCGGCGGATCGTCGACGAGGCGGTCGTCGATCACGTCGCCAACGAGGCGCGGCTGCTGAGGGGTCTGACTGCGGCAGAGCGCGAGACCCTCGCCGGCCTGCTGCGCAAGCTCGGCGAGTCGATCGACGCAGCCGGCATCGACATGCGCGCCTGCTGAACCGGCGGTAACGTCCCGTGAGGGACCCGCCAGGGGGTGGGTGACGACCTTTCTGGAACGGAGACCTTCCGTGATTCACACTGCCGACAGCACGTTCAGGCTCGACGCCAACGCGGTCGACTACCTCATCGTCGGGGTCTACTTCGTGGTCGTCGTGGGAATCGGCCTGGTGGCGCGCCGCCAGGTGTCGACCAGCCTCGACTTCTTCCTTTCCGGCCGTTCGCTGCCCGCATGGGTGACCGGCCTGGCGTTCATCTCCGCCAACCTTGGCGCGGTCGAGATCATGGGCATGTCGGCCAACGGGGCCGAGTTCGGCATGGCGACGGTTCACTACTTCTGGGTCGGTGCCGTGCCGGCCATGCTGTTCCTCGGCATCGTGATGATGCCGTTCTACTACGGGTCCGGCGTGCGCAGCGTGCCCGAGTTCATGCGGCGCCGGTTCGGCACCGGCGCGCACCTGGTCAATGCCATCAGCTTCGCCGTGGCGCAGCTCCTCATCGCCGGCATCAACCTCTACCTGCTCGCCACGATCGTCAATCGACTGTTGGGCTGGCCGCTGTGGGTGTCCCTCGTCGTCGCCGCGGCGATCGTCCTGACGTACACCGCGCTCGGCGGGCTCTCCGCGGCGATCTACAACGAGGTGCTGCAGTTCTTCGTCATCGTTGCGGCACTGCTGCCCCTCACGATCGTCGCGCTGCACAAGGTCGGCGGCTGGGAAGGCATCAAGGACAAGGTTCAGCCCGGTCAGGAGCAGCTCTCCTCGTGGCCCGGCACCGACCTGACCGGCATTGAGAGCCCGCTGCTGTCGGTCATCGGCATCGTGTTCGGTCTCGGCTTCGTGCTGTCGTTCGGCTACTGGACGACGAACTTCGTCGAGGTGCAGCGGGCCATGGCGTCCGACTCGATCTCGGCGGCCAAACGGGCTCCGATCATCGGTGCGTTCCCGAAGATGTTCATCCCGTTCATCGTGATCATCCCGGGCGTCATCGCGGCGATCGTCGTGCCGGAGCTCGTCGACCTCAAGGCCGGCGAACCCGCCGGCGACGTCAAGTACAACGACGCGATGCTGCTGCTGATGCGCGACCTGCTGCCCAACGGCATGCTCGGCATCGCGATCGCGGGCCTGCTTGCCTCGTTCATGGCCGGCATGGCCGCCAACATCTCGGCGTTCAACACCGTCTTCTCGTACGACCTGTGGCAGCAGTACGTCAAGAAGGACGAGGAGGACTCCTACTACACGCGGGTCGGCCGGATCGCGACCGTCGGGGCGACCGTCATCGCGATCGGCACCGCGGGCATCGCCTCCAACTACTCCAACCTCATGGACTACCTGCAGACCCTGTTCGGGTTCTTCAACGCTCCGCTGTTTGCGACGTTCATCCTCGGCATGTTCTGGAAGCGGATGACCGCGACCGCCGGCTGGGCAGGCCTGGTGTCCGGCACGGTGGCCGCGGTTGCCGTGGCATTCCTCAGCGAGGACACCTTCGGCTCGGCGAGCCTGGGCTGGCTGGGCGTCGACGGCCAGGGCGCCAGCTTTGTCGCGGCCGGCGCGGCCTTCGTCGTCGACATCGTGGTCAGCGTCGTCGTCACGTCGTTCACGAGACCGAGGGCCGAGGCCGACCTCAAGGGGCTCGTCTACTCGCTGACGCCCAAGGAGTCCCTCGTTGACCCCGACGAGGTGCACCTGCCGTGGTACCAGTCGCCACCGAAGCTGGCCGGGATCGGGCTCGTGCTCGTCATCATCCTCAACGTGGTCTTCCGATAGGAGCTGGACATGGCTGCATCAAGCAAGAAGACGGTGGGTGTGTTCGACATCCGCTTCATCATCGGTGGTCTGATCGCGCTCTATGGAGTCATCCTCACGTTCCTGGGGCTGTTCGACACGAGCGAGGCCGAGCTCGCTCGCGGCGACGGTCTCAACATCAACCTCTGGGCCGGTCTCGGAATGCTCGTCGTCGGTGCGGCCTTCATCCTGTGGGCCAGGCTCCGGCCGGTGATCGTTCCCGACGACGTGGAGGAGTAGCCGGCCGGGCCGGACTTCGAGACGTGGCTCGCCGCAGGGGAGACCGCACCCGACCGGTAACATTCGGGCGGTGACCACGCCTGACCTGCCCCCCGCTTCCTACCGTTACACGAGCGCGCTTGCAGGCGAGATCGAGCAGCGCTGGCAGGATCGCTGGGACGCCGAGGGCACGTTCGAGGCGCCCAACCCGGTCGGCGACCTCGCCGGCGAGGTCGTGGGCGACAAGTACTTCATCATGGACATGTTCCCGTACCCCTCGGGCGCGGGGCTCCACGTCGGCCACCCGCTGGGCTACATCGCCACCGACGTCGTCGGGCGCTACCGCCGTATGCGCGGCGACAACGTGCTGCACGCGCTCGGCTACGACGCGTTCGGGCTGCCGGCGGAGATCCACGCCGTACAGACCGGCGAGCACCCGCGGACCAACACCGAGTCCAACATCGCCAACATGCGGCGCCAGCTCCGGCGCCTCGGCCTGGCGCACGACCCGCGGCGCAGCTTCGCGACGATCGAACCGGAGTTCATGCGCTGGACGCAGTGGATCTTCGTCCAGATCTTCGAGTCCTGGTACGACGAGGAGCAGGGCCGGGCGAGGCCGATCAGCGAGCTGCGCGCGGACTACGAGTCCGGCGCGCGCACGGCGCCTGACGGCACAGCCTGGGCCGAGCTGACACCGATCGAGCGCAGCGTCCTGATCGACTCGGCGCGGCTCGCGTACGTCGATGAGTCCCCGGTCAACTGGTGCCCCGGGCTCGGCACGGTGCTCGCCAACGAGGAGGTCACCGCCGAGGGGCGCAGCGAACGCGGCAACTTCCCGGTCTTCACCCGCAACCTGCGCCAGTGGAAGATGCGGATCACGGCCTACTCCGACCGGCTGATCGACGACCTCGAGCGCGTCGACTGGCCGGAGTCGGTCAAGAACATGCAGCGCAACTGGATCGGTCGCTCCCACGGCGCGCGGATCAGCTTCCCCGTCGAGGGCGTCGCGACGCCGATCGACGTGTTCACGACGCGACCCGACACGATCTTCGGCACGACCTACATGGTGCTGGCACCTGAGCACGAGCTCGTCGACCAGATCACGTCGCAGGCCTGGCCCGACGAGACGCCCCGCACGTGGACCAACGGGGTCGAGACTCCGGCCGAGGCCGTCAAGGCATACCGGGCGACGGCGGCGGCCAAGACCGATCTCGAGCGCCAGGAGAACAAGGAGAAGACCGGCGTCTTCACCGGCGCCTACGCGATCAACCCGGTCAACGGCGCCCGGATCCCGGTGTTCATCGCCGACTACGTCCTCACCGGATACGGCACCGGCGCGATCATGGCGGTGCCCGGAGGCGACGAGCGCGACCACGAGTTCGCCGAGACGTACGGGCTGCCGATCATCCACACGGTTCAGCCGCCCGAGGGGCACGAGGGCGCCTACGTCGGCCAGGGCGTCGTCATCAACTCCACCAACGACGAGCTCAGCATCGACGGGATGGAGATCGACGACGCCAAGGCCGCCGTCATCACCTGGCTGCAGGAGCGCGCTGCGGGCGAAGGCACCACGACCTATCGGCTGCGGGACTGGCTGTTCAGCCGTCAGCGCTACTGGGGCGAGCCGTTCCCGATCGTCTATGACGAGGCCGACCAGCCGATCGCGCTGCCCGACTCGATGCTGCCGGTCGAGCTGCCAGAGGTGCCGGACTACTCGCCCAAGACCTACGAGCCGGACGACGCTGCCAGCAACCCCGAGCCGCCACTGGCGCGCGTACCGGAGTGGGTCAACGTCGTGCTCGACCTCGGCGACGGCCCCAAGACGTACCGGCGCGAGACCAACACGATGCCCAACTGGGCCGGTTCGTCGTGGTACGAGCTGCGCTATGCCGACCCGCACAACACCGAGAAGCTCGTCGACCCCGAGAACGAGCGCTACTGGCTCGGACCCCGTCAGGCGGGGGAGACCGGCGGCGTCGACCTCTACGTCGGTGGTGTGGAGCACGCCGTCCTGCACCTGCTCTATGCCCGCTTCTGGCACAAGGTGCTGTTCGACCTCGGCCACGTGTCGAGCGAGGAGCCGTTCCACAGGCTGTTCAACCAGGGCTACATCCAGGCATACGCCTACACCGATGCCCGCGGGTCGTATGTCCCGGCCGAGGAGGTCGAGGAGCGGCTCGATGACGCGGGGCACCCGACGTACTGGTTCGACGGTGCCCAGGTGAACCGCGAGTACGGGAAGATGGGCAAGAGCCTCAAGAACATCGTGACGCCCGACGAGATGTACGACGCTTTCGGCGCCGACACGTTCCGGGTCTACGAGATGTCGATGGGCCCGCTCGACGTGTCCCGCCCCTGGGAGACCCGGGCGGTCGTCGGCGCCCAGCGATTCCTGCAGCGGGTGTGGCGACTGCTCGTCGACGAGGACTCCGGCGAGCTGCTGGTGGACGACGCCGAGCTGGATGCCGCGACGCTGCATGTCCTCAACGTCACGATCGACGGCGTCCGCGGTGACATGGAGGGCATGCGGTTCAACACCGCCGTCGCCAAGCTGATCGAGCTGACGAATCACCTGACCAAGGTGGGTGTGCGCAGCCGCGCGGCGCTCGAGCCGCTCGTCCTGATGCTGGCCCCGCTGGCCCCGCACCTCGGCGAGGAGCTGTGGTCGCGGCTGGGTCATTCCGCGTCGCTGACCCATGAGCCGTTCCCGGTCGCCGACCCGACGCACCTCGCGGCTGCGTCGGTGACCTGCGTCGTGCAGGTGCTGGGCAAGGTGCGCGGCAAGATCGAGGTCAGCCCCGACATCTCGGACGACGAGCTCACCGCGCTCGCGCTCGCCGAGCCCAACGTCGTACGTTCGATCGACGGACGCGAGATCCGCAAGGTCATCGTCCGGGCGCCCAAGCTCGTCAGCATCGTCGTTTGAGACCCGCGGCGCTGCTCGCCCGGTGGTTGCGGCGCCGGCCGGATAGCATCTGCGGCATGACCATCGGCATTGTCACGGACTCGACGTCCTCGCTGTCGCCCGCCGATGCGGAGCGCGAGGGCATTGTCGTCGTGCCGCTGCAGGTCATCATCGGCGCAGAGACCTACACCGAGGGGGTCGACGTCACGGCCGACATGATCTCCGAGGCGCTCGCCTCGTTCGTCCCGGTCAGCACCTCCCGCCCCACCCCTGACGACTTCCTCGCGGTCTACGAGCGGCTCGCGGCCGAGGGAGCTGAAGCGATCGTCTCGGTGCACCTCAGCTCGAAGATGTCCGGCACGCTCGACTCAGCGGTCCTCGCGTCCAAGCAGGCCTCAGTGCCCGTGACGTGCATCGACTCGACGCAGGTCGGCATCGCGACGGGCTTCGCGGCCGGCCGCGCGGCCAGCGCACGGGACGCAGGGGAGGACGCGGTCGGCGTGGCCGAAGCGGCTCGTCGGGCCGGCGAGTCCTCGACGGTGCTGCTCTACGTCGACACGCTCGAGTACCTCAAGCGGGGCGGACGTGTCGGTGCCGCCGCCGCCCTGATCGGATCAGCGCTCGCGGTCAAGCCGATCCTCACGATCACCGACGGGCTCGTCGTGCCGCTGGAGCGTGTACGCACGCAGGCCAAGGCGCTCGGCCGGTTGGAGTCCCTCGCGGTGGAGAAGGCGCAGGCCTGCGACAAGGGCTTCGACATCGGTGTCCAGCACCTCTCGAGCCTGACGGTGGCGACCGCTGTCGCCGAACGCCTCGCGACAGCGCTCGGGCTCGAGTCGATCGGCGTCGACGAGGTCGGCGCATCGATCGGCGCCCACGTCGGCCCCGGCATGATCTCGGTGACCGTCACCCCCCGCTGCTGACCCCCGACCGTTCGAGCGGTGACCTGGCGTCCACTTCTGCCGCTCGATCTTGGACGCCAAGTCACCGCTCACGGTCGAGACGGCAGGTTGTCCACGGGACGTACGCCGTCGACGCCTGTCCACAGCTGCCCTCCGGGACCGCCCAGCCGTGCGCCGCCCTGCCTAGCGTCGAGGCGTGAGACCCAGGCGCCCAGATCAACCCGACGAGACGCGTGCGGAGATCGCGCGGCGCAGGCTGGCTCAGCTCGCCGCATCGTTCGACGCCGAGCTGCCGCCGGTCGACGAGCCCGAGCAGGTCCGCGTACGGCGCACGGTCGAGCTCCCGCACGTCAAGGTGCTCGCGACGATCGCGGTCGCCGCATCGGTGCTGCTGGTGTGGTGGCTGCTGTCCGGTCGGCCCGAGACCAGCGAACCCGCCGCTCCGTTGGCGTTCGCCGAGTCGACCGCGCCGCAGGACGCTGGGAACGCCGGCACCGCTGGGTCCGCCAAGGCGCCGGCTGCTGAGCTGATCATCGATGTCGTCGGCAAGGTGCGCAAGCCAGGCATCGTCACCGTGCCCAAGGGATCCCGCGTCTACCAGGCGATCGAGGCCGCGGGTGGGCTCAAGGGCCGCGTCGACACCGCGTCGCTCAACATGGCCCGGGTGCTGGCCGACGGCGAGCAGATTCTCGTCGGCATCGAGCCGGTTGGCGCGCCCGCCCCGGCGGAGGGGGCGTCGGGTTCGCCGGCCGGAGCCAAGGTCAACCTCAACACGGCGACCGCCGAGCAGCTCGACACGCTGCCGGGCGTCGGCCCGGTGACTGCCCAGGCGATCCTCGACTGGCGCCAGAAGAACGGCAGATTCGGCGCTGTCGAGGACCTGCTCGACGTCAAGGGCATCGGCGACGCGACACTCGCGGAGCTCCGCGACCACGTCTCGGTGTGATGCACGACCTGCGCATGGCGCCGCCGGCGCTCTTCGCGTGGGGCGCCGCGGCGTGGCTCGTCACGGCCGGCTCGTACGTTGCGGTGGCCGTGGCAGTCGGAGCGGTGGTCAGCGCGGGTGCGCTCACCCGTTGGCGACCGCGCCACGGGCTCATGTGGCTGCTGACCGCGGTCTGCCTGGCGGCAATCGCGGCGTCATGTGGTTGGCGGCTCGCGACGATCGAGCACTCGCCGCTCACTGGGCTGGCCGCGGAGCGCCGCGTGGCCACGCTCGACCTCGAAGTCCGCCGCGACGCCCGGGCCTTCACCCATCACGGCCACGAGGCCGTCGTCGTCGAGGTGCTCGTCCGCCGCGCGGTCAGCCGCGATGCCGACATCAGGACACGGGACCACGCGACCGCGTTCCTCGATGGCGACGCGGACGATCTTGTGGTGGGGCGCCGTTTCACTGCCATCGGCCGGCTCGCCCCTTCGGATGCATCGGATGAGGCAGCCGTGATCGACGTCGTACGCCGTGGGCCCGCGGACCGCGCGACCTGGTGGTGGGAAGCCTCGGAGCACGTGCGTGAGGGCGTACGCCAAGCGGTGTCGCCGGTCGATGACGAGCCGGAGGCCCTCGTGCCGGCTCTCGTCGACGGTGATGACGGGCGGGTCAGCGACAAGGTCGAGGAGGACTTCCGTCGCAGCGGCCTGACCCACCTCATGGCGGTCTCCGGCACCAACCTGACGATCGTGCTCGCCGTCGTGATGGCGGTGGGACGAGCCGCCGGCGTGCGGCGGCGCGGGCTCTGGGTGCTCGGTGCGTTGTCGATCGTCGCGTTCGTGCTGCTGGCCCGGCCGGATCCCAGCGTCGTACGAGCCGCCGCCATGGGTGCCGTCGGCGTCGCTGCGCTGGGCTTTGGCGCTCGTGGGGGCGTCCGCGCACTGGCGTGGGCTGTGGTCGGGTTGCTGTTCCTGGATCCGTGGCTCGCTCGATCGGCGGGCTTCATCCTCTCGGTGACCGCAACCGCCGGAATCCTGCTGCTCGCTCCGCCATTCGCTCGCCGCCTCGAACGATGGATGCCGCGGTGGTGTGCGCTGGCGATTGCGGTCCCGATCGCCGCCCAGCTGGTCTGTACGCCGGCCATCGCCGCGATCTCGGGACAGATCTCACTCGTGGCGGTCGTCGCCAACCTCCTGGCGGCCCCGGCCGTTGCGCCGGCGACGGTGGCCGGCTTGGTCGGCGGACTCGTCGCGCTCGTCTCGGTGCCGCTCAGTCATGTCGCCGGCATCGTCGCCGGCGCGTGCGCAAGCTGGATCCTCACGGTGGGTCACCGGGCCGCTGCACTCGATGCCGCTTCGCTCGAATGGCGCTCGCCGTGGCAGTGGCTGCTCGTCCTCGTCCCGCTCGCCACGGCTGCGATCCTCGTCATCTCCACCCGACCGATCCTGTTCGTCGGCCTCTCGACCGGTCTGCTCATCGCGGTCTGGCGGCCACCCCAGACCGGGTGGCCGCCAGCGGGATGGGTCATGGTCGCGTGCGACGTGGGGCAGGGTGATGCGACGGTGCTCAACGCCGGTGACGGGTCGGCCGTGGTCGTCGACGCGGGACCAGATCCCACCTCGGTCGATCGCTGCCTCGACCGGCTCCATGTGGATCGCGTACGCCTGATGGTGTTCAGTCACGCACACGCCGATCACGTCGACGGCTGGCCCGGCGTGCAGGCGGGGAGGCGGGTCGACCAGATCGCCGTCGGGCCGACCGGTGGGCCAGGCGGTCCCGCGACACCGCAGCACGTCGTCACCCCCGGCGAGGCGTTCACGGTCGGGGACGTCACGGCGACGGTCGTGTGGCCATCGGCGACGGGTCCGATGCGGGTCTCAGACGGCGAGGGCTCCACCGCCAACAACGCCAGTGTCGTCCTTGTTGCCGAGGTCCGCGGCGCACGTCTGATGCTCGCGGGCGACATCGAGCCCGAGGCCCAGGACGACCTGCTCCGCGAGCACCCGGACCTCGGCGCGGACGTCCTGAAGATGCCGCACCACGGCAGTGCCCGCCAGTCCAAGGAGTTCTTCGATGCCGTTGGGGCGCGGCTCGCGACGATCAGCACGGGGGAGGGCAACGACTACGGTCATCCCGCCGCTGCGGCGCTCTCGCTGCTGCGCGCCGGGGGCACTCGTTGGTGGCGCACCGACACGGACGGCGACATCGCGGTGGTCGAGCGCGACGGCCACCTTCTCGTCGTGACTCGCGACTAGTCTTGGTCCGTGGCCACGGCATTCGGCAAGATCCTGCTCATCACCGGCAACGCCGAGTTCCTCGCCGACCGCACCCGCGCGCGTGCCGTCAAGGCGGTCACTGGTGAGCATCCGGAGTGCCAGGTCGCCGAATCCAGCGCGTCGGGCCTCCAGCCCGGTGAGCTGGCCGGGCTGACCAGTCCCTCGCTGTTCAGCGATGTCAGCGCTCTCGTGCTGACCGATCTGCAGGATCTCCCCGACGTGGCTCAGACCGAGCTGCTCGCCTATGCCGCCGACACATCACCGGACATCGCTGTCGTGCTGGTCCACGGCGGCGGCACCAAGGGCAAGAGCCTGCTCGACAAGCTGCGCAAGATGAGCACCGTGAGCGAGGTCAAGCTCGAGCAGCCCAAGTATGAGCGCGACTACGCTCGCTGGGTCTACACCGAGATCCGCGACCTCGGTGCGCGCATCGATGAGGAGGCCGCCACGTTGCTGGTGGCGGCGGTCGGCCAGGATCTCCGGGCCCTGGCCGGCGCAGCCGATCAGCTCGTGTCCAACCTCGACAAGGGCGCCGAGATCAGCGCGTCGCTCGTACGCCAGTACTTCGGCGGGCGCGCCGACGTCCGCGGCTACGAGATCGCCGACGCCGCGATCGACGGCCGCATCAATGTCGCGCTCGAGGCAGCGCGCTGGGCCGAGACCGCCAAGGTCGCCCCCGTGCTCATCACCAGTGCGTTCGCCAGCGGACTGCGTTCGCTGGCCAAGCTGGCCAGTGCCCCGGCTGGCATGCGCGACAACGACCTGGCGGCACACATCGGCGCCCCGCCGTTCAAGATCCGGTCGATGCGACAGCAGCTCCGGTCCTGGGAGCAGGACGGACTGGCGCACGCGCTCAGTGCCGTCGCCAAGGCCGACCTCGACGTCAAGGGCGGCTCCGCCGACCCGGCCTACGCCATCGAGCGGATGGTGCTCCAGGTGGCTGCACAGCGTCGGCGCTGATGACGTCGCACGACGGCTCCCCGCCGGGTCCGGCGACGGAGGTCGGCTCGCCGCGCACGTCGAAGTCCCGCACGGGTCGGGTCGATGCCGTTGACCTGGCGCGCGGCATGGCGCTGATCGGCATGATGCTGGTGCACCTGAGCTCCTACTGGCTCGACAAGAATCCGCCGGTGGGTCACATCGTGGCCGGAGGCCGGGCGGCACCCCTTTTCGCACTGCTCGCGGGCGTCGCGCTCTCGCTCGTCCACGATCGCGATCCTCGCGGGGCCGGCTCGACGCGCGCGACCGTGATCCGCGCTGTCCTGCTGATCGCGATCGGCCTCGGCCTCGGATCGCTGCACGACATGCCGGTCTTCGTCATCCTGGCGTTCTACGGCTTGTTGATCGTGGCGGCCCTGCCGTTCCGGCGGTTGCCGACACGCGCCTTGTGGATCCTTGCCGGCGTCTGGGCTGTGACTGCGCCGGTAATCCTGCACTGGGCGAGGGTCGGCCACGATTTCGTCGAGGTCGGACAGGCCGAGTGGTCCGACCTCAAGCACCCCATCGACCTGCTCATGGAGCTGCTGGTGTGGGGCACCTATCCGGCGTTGGTGTGGTTCGCGTACGTCTTGGTCGGCCTCGGGATCGGTCGCCTCGACCTGCGGAGTACGACTGCGGCGTGGCGGCTGGTCACCGACGGCGCCATGCTGCTTGTCCTGGCGTTGCTGGCCGGATGGGTCTTGATCCGCACTGGCCAGCTGGATGACCCCAATGACCTCGGCTGGCGGCAGCTGTTCGAGGAGCGCCAGTGGCCGTTCGACCCGGCGCACTGGAACGACCTGCTGCTCGTCGGGACGCACACCTCGACTCCGCTCAACGTCGTCAGCGCGATCGGCTCCGCCGTGCTCGTGGTGGGCGTGTGTGCGCTGCTGGTGCGGGTGCCGTGGGTTCGCATCGTCCTCGCGCCGGTGAGGGCGGCCGGCGCGATGACGCTGACCCTCTACACGATCCACGTGCTGTGGGCCTGGCGTCTCCGAGTCGACTACATGAACGACCACGACGGCGCCTGGAGCGACGGCAGCGTCCGCGACTGGCTCCTCCAGGTCGTCGTGCTGTGCCTCGCCGCCACGCTGTGGCGGCGATTCATCGGCAAGGGACCGCTCGAATGGCTCATGCGCCGGGTGTCGGTGTGGGGCAGGCGCGACCGGGCATGAAAAAAGCCGCCCCGAAGGGCGGCTCAGTTCGTGGCGTACGTCAGAGAGACGCGGCCTTCTTGGCGATGGCCGACTTGCGGTTGGCCGCCTGGTTCTTGTGGATGACCTTCTTGGAGGCCGCCTTGTCGAGCTTCTTGGTGGCCTCGCCGGCGAGCTTCTTGGCGTCGTCGGTGTTGCCGGCCGTCACGGCCTCCTCGAAGCGGCGGACGGCGGTCTTGAGGGCCGAGCGCACGGACTTGTTGCGCTCACGAGCCAGCTCGTTCTGCCGGTTGCGCTTGATCTGCGACTTGATATTCGCCACGGGGCAAACCTGTTTCTCTCGAATGTGTGAATGCTGCGAAAAAGTTGTTGGACATGCCGAGGCACGCGACCGCCAACTCTATCAGTGAGCGGGCCGCCCCCTCAAATCGTCGCGTGAGGGCGGGTGGCACGAGCACGCCCCGGGTGATGGGACAATGGAGCCATCATGAGCACCAGCCCCGTTCCCCAGCCCGGGGCCACCGACCCGCAGGTCCTGCGCAACTTCTGCATCATCGCGCACATCGACCACGGCAAGTCGACGTTGGCCGACCGCATGCTGCAGCACACCGGTGTCGTCGACGGCCGCGACATGAAGGCGCAGTATCTCGACCGCATGGACATCGAGCGTGAGCGCGGCATCACGATCAAGAGCCAGGCCGTACGCATGCCGTTCACCAAGACCAGCGGTGACGACGCCGGCACGGTCTACATCCTCAACATGATCGACACACCGGGGCACGTCGACTTCACCTATGAGGTCAGCCGCAGCCTCGAGGCGTGTGAAGGCGCGATCCTGCTGGTCGACGCGGCGCAGGGCATCGAGGCGCAGACGCTGGCCAACCTCTACCTTGCGATCGACGCGGACCTCGACATCATCCCGGTGCTCAACAAGATCGACCTGCCCGGCGCCCAGCCTGAGAAGTACGCCGCGGAGATCGCCGGCATCATCGGCGGCGACCCCGATGACGTGCTGCGGGTCTCGGCCAAGACCGGCCAGGGCGTCGAAGAGCTGCTCAACCTGATCGTCGACGAAGTGCCGCCGCCCAAGGGTGATCCCGACGCGCCGCCACGTGCCTTGATCTTCGACTCCGTCTACGACACCTACCGGGGCGTCGTGACGTACGTCCGCGTGGTCGACGGCAAGCTGTCGCACCGCGACCGCATCAAGATGATGTCGACCGGCGCCGTGCACGAGATGCTCGAGGTCGGCGTGATCTCGCCCGAACCGGTCAAGGCCAAGGAGATCGGCGTCGGCGAGGTCGGCTATCTCATCACCGGCGTCAAGGAGGTCCGTCAGTCCCGCGTCGGCGACACCGTGACCTCCAACATCCACGGCGCGACCGAGCCGCTCGGCGGCTACAAGAACCCCAACCCGATGGTGTTCGCCGGCCTCTACCCGATGGACGGCGACGACTACCCGACGCTGCGTGACGCGCTCGAGAAGCTGCAGCTCAACGATGCGGCACTCGTCTACGAGCCTGAGTCGTCCGGCGCGCTGGGCTTCGGCTTCCGTATCGGCTTCCTGGGTCTCCTGCACCTCGAGATCGTCCGTGAGCGCCTCGAGCGAGAGTTCAACCTCGAGCTCATCTCGACCGCGCCCAACGTCGTCTACCGCGTCGACATGGAGGACGGCAGTGAGCACCTCGTCACCAACCCGTCCGAGTATCCGGACGGCAAGATCGACAAGGTCTACGAGCCGGTCGTCCGCGCCACGGTGCTGAGCCCGACCGACTACATCGGCACGATCATGGAGCTGTGCCAGGCGCGCCGCGGCCAGCTCATCGGCATGGACTACCTTTCCGAGGACCGCGTCGAGATCAAGTACACGCTGCCCATGGGCGAGATCATGTTCGACTTCTTCGACGCGCTCAAGAGCCGCACCAAGGGCTACGCCTCGCTCGACTACGAACCGACTGGCGAGCAGGCCTCCGACCTGGTCAAGGTCGACGTGCTGCTCCAGGGCGAGGTGGTCGACGCGTTCAGTGCGATCGTGCACCGCGACAACGCGTATGCCTACGGTGTCTCGCTGGCCTCGAAGCTCAAGGAGCTCATCCCGCGCCAGCAGTTCGAGGTGCCGATCCAGGCCGCGATCGGCGCCCGGGTCATCGCCCGCGAGAACATTCGCGCGATCCGCAAGGACGTGCTCGCCAAGTGCTACGGCGGCGACATCTCCCGCAAGCGCAAGCTGCTCGAGAAGCAGAAGGAGGGCAAGAAGCGCATGAAGATGGTGGGCCGCGTCGAGGTCCCCCAGGAAGCCTTCATCGCCGCCCTCTCCACGGGCGACTCCGACAAGTAGCCAGCCACCCGGGGAAGCTGAGCCGATAGCCTCTGGCGCATGTCTCTCGTCGAGTCCGTCAACGTCGGCCAGACCATCGACGTGCCGTGGGGACACCTCAAGCGGACGGCGATCGACAAGCGTCCGGTCGACGGGCCGGTGCACGTGCACCACTACGGCGTCGGTCATGACGAGATCGCGGACCTCCAGCACCATGGCGGGCCCGTTCAGGCCGTCTATGCGTACGCCCGTGAGGATCTCCGCGTGTGGGAGGGGATCTTGGGGCGCGAGCTCGGCGCCGGCCAGTTCGGCGAGAACCTGACGACCCAAGGCATCGACCTCAACGCAGCCCGGGCGGGGGAGCGGTGGCGCATCGGCGGCACGCTGCTGGAGCTCTCCGGCGTACGGATCCCGTGCTCGGTGTTCCAGGGGTTCATGGACGAGCAGCGGTGGGTCAAGCGGTTCACCCTGGAGGGCCGGCCCGGCGCCTACTTCCGGGTGATCGAGGCTGGCGCGGTCGAGGCCGGCGATCGCATCGAGGTCGTCGAGCAGCGTGACCACGATGTGACGGTTGACCTGCTGTTCCGTGCTCTGACGACCGAGCGGGACCTCATGCCGCGCCTGGCCGAGGAGCCTCGCCTGGACGCGTTCGTGGAGCGTCGGTTGGGTGCGCGCAGCAACAACACAGCGAGGTGACTCGGAGGTAAGTTAGGGTGATCCGCACCACAGCCCCCCACCCGTATGTCAGCGCCGAAGGACCCCCTGATGACCGTCACCGTCGCCACCCCAGAACAACTTGAGATCGTCAATGACCGGGCCCCGAGCATGGGCGCCGCATTCTTCTCCCGAGTCGAGCAATCCGGTCCGCGCGAGGCCTATCGCTATCCGGACGAGGACGAGAACTGGCACTCGCTGACCTGGACCGAGACCGGTGACCGTGTCACGCGGCTTGCGGCCGGTCTGGTGTCCCTGGGAATCCAGCCCGAGGAGCGGGTCGCGATCGCGTCCGGCACTCGGCTCGAGTGGATCCTCGCCGACCTGGCGATCGTCGCCGCAGGTGCCGCCACGACGACGGTCTACCCGTCGACGATGTCCGACGACGTCGCCTACATCCTCGCCGACTCCGACAGCCGCATCGTGTTCGCCGAGGACGACGAACAGGTCGCCAAGCTCCGCGAGAAGCACTCTGAGCTGCCGTCGATCGTCAAGGTCGTGGTGTTCGAGGGCACGACTGACGGTGAGTGGGTCATCGGCTTCGATGATCTCGAGAAGCTCGGCGAGCAGTACCTCGAGCAGCACCCCACGATCGTCGAGGACCGGGTGGCCGCGACCAAGCCCAGCTCGCTCGCAACCCTGATCTACACGTCCGGCACGACCGGACGGCCCAAGGGTGTGCGCCTGAGCCACGACGGCTGGACGTACGAGGGCGCGGTCATCCTCTCGGGTGGCTTCCTCAGCGAGGACGATCTGCAGTTCCTCTGGCTGCCGATGGCGCACTCGTTCGGCAAGGTGTTGCTGTCGACGCAGATCGCGATCGGTTTCCCGACGGCCATCGACGGCCGGGTCCCCAAGATCGTCGACAACCTCGCCGTGATCAAGCCGACCTTCATGGGCGCTGCGCCGCGCATCTTCGAGAAGGCGTACGGACGCATCGTCGGCATGACCGAGGCCGAGGGCGGCGTCAAGCTCAAGATCTTCAAGTGGGCCGAGGGCGTCGGCCTCGCGCACTCGCGCGCGGTGCGCGCCGGCAAGCCGGTCTCGCCGATCCTCAAGGCCCAGTTCGCCGTCGCCGACAAGCTGGTCTTCTCCAAGGTGCGTGAGCGCTTCGGCGGCCGGGTGCGGTTCTTCATCTCCGGCGCGGCGGCGCTGTCGCCGGAGATCGCCGAGTGGTTCCACGCCGCAGGCGTCCTGATCCTCGAGGGGTACGGACTCACCGAGACGTCAGCGGGCGCCTTCGTCAACCAGCCGGCCGCGTTCAAGCTCGGCTCGGTCGGCACGCCGTTCCCGGGCAGCCAGGCCAAGATCGCCGAGGACGGCGAGATCCTCATCAAGGGCCCGCACATCATGCAGGGCTACCACAACCTCGACGCCGAGAGCGCGTCGTCGCTGACCAGCGAAGGCTGGCTGCACACCGGCGACGAGGGTCGGATCGACGAGGACGGCTTCTTGTTCATCACGGGCCGCAAGAAGGAGCTGTTCAAGACCTCCGGCGGCAAGTACGTCGCGCCGCCGCACATCGAGGGCATGTTCAAGGGCATCAGCGCGCTGACGAGCCAGATCGTCGTGCACGGCAACGAGCGCAACTTCTGCTCGGCCCTCATCACGCTGGATCCTGACGGGGTCGCCGAGTGGGCCGCCCACCACGGCATGGCCGGCAAGTCGTACGCCGAGGTCGTCGCCTCACCTGAGATGCATGACGTCATCCAAGGGCAGATCGACGAGCTCAACGCCAAGCTCAACCGCTGGGAGACGATCAAGAAGTTCGCGATCCTCGACCACGACCTCACGGTCGAGAACGGCGAGATCACGCCCAGCATGAAGGTCAAGCGCAACGTCGTCGAAGCCAACAACAAGGAGCTCCTCGACGCCTTCTACGCTTAGGCAGTGAACCTTCCCGAGAGCCCGGTCGTCCAGCAGGACGCCCGGGCTCTCGCGGTCCGGGCGCAGCGACCGTTGGGGTTCTACGTGCACGTGCCGTTCTGCTCGGTGCGCTGCGGCTACTGCGACTTCAACACCTACACCGCCGACGAGCTCGGCGAGGGTGCCACGAGGGCGTCCTACGCCGACACCGCGATCCTCGAGATCGAGCGTGCGGGGCGTGAGCTCGCCGACGCGCCCCAGGTCGAGACGGTGTTCTTCGGGGGCGGCACGCCGACGCAGCTGCCATCGGCAGACCTTGTGCGCATCCTCGACGCGATCCGCCGCACCTTCGGGCTCACCGACGGCGTCGAGGTCACGACCGAGGCCAACCCCGACAGCGTCACACCCGCGTCGCTCGAGGTGCTGCGTGAGGGCGGCTTCAACCGGATCTCGTACGGCGTGCAGTCCGCCGTGCCTCATGTGCTCGCGACCCTCGAACGTACGCATGACCCCGCAGGAGTTCCGCAAGCCGTGCGGTGGGCGCGGCAAGCCGGCTTCGAGCAGCTCAGCGTCGACCTGATCTATGGCACGCCGGGCGAGTCGATGGACGACTGGCGGGCCAGCATCGACCAGGCGATCGCGCTCGAGCCGGACCACATCAGTGCGTACGCCTTGATCGTCGAGGACGGCACGGCATTCGCGCGCAAGGTCAGGCGCGGCGAGGTCGTGATGCCCGACGACGACGAGACGGCAGACAAGTACCTCCTCGCCGATGAGCTGTTCTCCGCGGCGGGACTGGGCTGGTACGAGCTGTCCAACTGGGCGCGCAACGAAGCAGCGCGGTGTCGGCACAACGTTCTCTACTGGCGCAGCGACAACTGGTTCGGCATCGGGCCCGGCGCCCACTCGCACGTCAGCGGTGAGCGGTGGTGGAACGTCAAGCACCCCGCGGCGTACGCCGGACGGCTCCTGGCGGGCGAGTCGCCGCGGCTCGACGGAGAGACGATCGACGCCGCCACCGCGCGCGTCGAGCGGGTCATGCTGGAGTCCCGGCTGCGCACGGGCCTCGGCGTCGACTCGCTGTCCCCGAAGGCCCGCGCTGCGGTGCCCGGGGTCGTGTCGCGTGGCTTGGCCACGCATGAGGGCGGCCGGCTCGTCCTGACCCCGTCCGGACGCCTTCTGGCCGACGCCGTCATCCGCGAGCTCGTCGAATAATTGCGTTCGCCTGACGCAAACGCTGGGTTGTGCGTACGCTCCGATCTGGGAGCAGGTCTATGGGAGTGGACCTTTGGGAGCTCGGGGGAGAACGGCTAGGGAGCTATGCGCAACGCGCATGGGCTGGCGCGACGATGGGGAGTAGTCGCCGCGCTCGTCACGACACTGTTGGCCACGCCGGCACGGGCGTCGTCGACCGAGGTGGTGTGCACCGGGTTCGCCGGATGCGCCGCGGTCGCACGCACGGACGGCGGCTACGGGGACGTCTTCCAGCAGTCGTTCTGGAACATGACGGCAGGCCACAACTGCACCAACTACGTGGCCTACCGTCTGACGCACGGCCGACTCGTCGCGCGGCCGCCGGGCACCGACAGCGCGTTGACGTGGGGCCCGGCGGCAGTGGCGGCGGGCGTGCCCGTCAACGACGTCCCGGCCGTCGGCGCTGTTGCGTGGTGGGACGCCGGCTTCGCGGGGGCGTCTGCGACGTCGGGACACGTCGCGTACGTCGAGGCGATCGTGCCCGGTGGCGTGCTGGTCTCGGAGGACAACCTGCGTGGCGACTTCCGCTGGCGGCTCTTGACCCGGCTCGACGGCACCTGGCCGTCAGGCTTCATCCACTATCCAGCGTCGGACGGGTCGCCGGCCGGCGAGTTCACCTCGGTGACGTCACCCGGTGCAGGCAAGCTCGACTTCTGGGCTGCGGCGATGGACCCGGACGCGACTGACGCCAATCGGACGTACGTCGTGACGCTGGGTGGGCCGCGCGGCACCCCGGGTGCCGAGACGTTCACGTTCCAGAGCGAGTTCTTCCGGTTCCACCGGATCCACCATGTCGGCACCCGAGGCCCGACCATGATGTACCTGTATGCCGTCAACGCCTCTGGCACGGCCGGCAGGGACACCCTGCTCGGACGTCGCGACGTGACGATCCGTTCGACGTCGACGACCAGCGCTTCGTTCGTGGACGCGTCGATCACGCGCACGGTGAGCCCCAAGGTCAAGGTCAGCCTCGCGCCGACCAAGGCGAGCGGGACCGTCGAGATCATGCGAGGCACCACCCTCCTGAAGAAGGTCACGATGACCAGCGGCGCGCAGCAGACCGTGACCCTGCCGAAGCAGGGCAAGGGCACGTGGGCCGTCAGCGTGCTCTATCGCGGCTCGACCGCATACGCCGCGAGCAGCAGGACGATCTATCTCACGGTGCGGTGACGAAGTCGATGAGCTCCTCGACCCGGCCGAGGAACTCCGGCTCGAGGTCGGCGTAGGAGTCGACCCGGCTCAGGATGTGCTTCCACGCGCGGGCGATGTCGGCCTGGTCGCGGTGCGGCCAGCCCATCGCCTCGCAGATGCCGTGCTTCCAGTCCGTGCCACGCGGGATGACCGGCCATGCCCCCATGCCCAGGCGGTCGGCCTTGACCGACTGCCACACATCGACGTACGGGTGACCCACGACGAGCACGTGCGGGCGACCCGAGACCTGTTGTGCGATGCGGGTCTCCTTGGAGCCCGGCACGAGATGGTCGACCAGCACGCCGAGGCGTCGGTCCGGGCCGGGGGCGAACTCGTCGACGATCGACGAGAGGTCGTCGATGCCGCCGAGGTACTCGACCGCCACGCCCTCGATGCGCAGGTCGTCGCCCCACACCTTCTCGACGAGCTCGGCGTCGTGGCGCCCCTCGACGTAGATCCGGCTGGGCAGCGCGACGCGCGCCCTGGCGCCGGCGACGGCACGCGAGCCCGAGGCCGTACGCCCGGAGGTGGCCTTGGTCGCGGCCGACGGCGGCCGCAGGTTGACCGGCTTGCCGTCCAGCAGGAAGCCAGGTCCGAACGGGAACGAGCGGCGTACGAGGCGGCGGTCCTCGAGGATCATCATGCCGAGATCCTTCTCGATGATCATGACCTCGCCGCAGAAGCCGGTCGTGGCGTCCTCGACGACCATGCCGTGCTCGACGACGACGTCGACCGTGCGTCCTCGAGGCGGCTTGCGCCAGTCGCTCGACAGGACGTCCGTGCCGTAACGGTCAACCATGCAGTGCCCCCAGAAGTCGTTGATGCAGCGTCTCGACGTCGTCCTTGGTGATGTCCGGACCGAGGATCTGGACCTCGCCCTCCATCAGCCCCAGGGCGAGGTCGACCGCGACTGGCCAGCTCGGTGCGACGCGTGCCGGCAGGTCGTCGGCCCACAGGTCGCCGATCGTGACGTAGCGAACCGTCTCGTCCAGACCGATGTGGGTCACCGTCATGACGAGCTCGCCGCCGACCGGCCCGTCGCCGAGGTGTGCCACCTCGACGAACCAGTCGCCGCCCAGATCGGCCGCCCATACCGAGGACATCTCGCCGCCCTGAGACTCATGGGCGACCGTCGTGCCGTCGTCGAGCGTCACCAGTCGAGGTGTGAATGTGAGGGAACGCTCAGCGCCTTCGACCACGATCGCGCCATCGGCATTCGTCTGGATTCCCCGCACATCGCTAGACTGGCACTTGACCAGGGAGAGTGCCAGCAGGCTCGCGGAGAGGGGATTGTATGTCTGACGATCGCCGCCTCGATGTGCTGCGCGCGATCGTCGAGGACTATGTCGCGACCCAGGAACCGGTCGGCTCCCGTTCGTTGCTCGACCGTCACCAGCTCGGCGTCTCGCCCGCGACGATCCGCAACGACATGGCAGCGCTCGAGGACGAGGGCTACATCATGCAGCCGCACACCAGTGCCGGTCGCATCCCCACCGACAAGGGCTACCGGATGTTCGTCGACCGGCTCGCCACGGTCAAGGCCCTGTCGCCGGCCGAGCGCCGGGCGATCGAGACGTTCCTGACCGGTGCGGTCGACGTCGACGACGTGGTGCAGCGTTCCGTACGCGTGCTGGCGCAGCTGACCAACCAGGTCGCGATCGTGCAGTACCCCTCCCTGACCCGTTCGACGGTCCGACACATCGAGGTCGTCGCGCTGGAGGGCGCCCGGGTGCTGCTCGTGGTCATCACCAGCAGCGGCCGGGTGGAGCAGCGCATCATCGAGCTCGTCGAGACCCCGACCGAGCACCTGATCGGCGACATCCGTTCGCGCATCACGCATGCGACGGTCGGCCAGCGGCTCCCCGAGGCATCGCTCCGGCTCGCCGACATGATCGAGACCTTCGCGCCCAACGACCGTCCGATCGTCACCTCGATCGTGACGACGCTGTCGCAGACGTTCACCAACGAGCGGTCCGACGAGCGCATCGCGGTTGGTGGCACCGCCAACCTGGCTCGCTTCGGCAGCGACTTCGACACGTCGATCAAGCCCGTCCTCGAGGCGATCGAGGAGCAGGTCGTGCTGCTCAAGCTGCTCGGTGAGGCGACCGGAGGCCTGACCGTCCGCATCGGCACCGAGACCGGCAACGAGAGTCTCTCGAGCACGGCTGTCGTCTCGTCGGCGTACGGTCTTGATGACCAGGCACTCGCGACCCTCGGCACCGTCGGGCCGACCCGCATGGACTATCCCGCAACGATGGCCGCCGTCGGCGCCGTCGCCCGCTACGTCGGCCGCATGCTGGCCGACAACTGAACCCACGTGATCAAGGACACCCACCACTGATGGCCCAGGACTACTACGCGACACTCGGCGTCGGACGCGACGCGGGCGCTGACGAGATCAAGAAGGCGTACCGCAAGCTCGCGCGCCAGCTGCACCCCGACGTCAACGGCGATCCGGACGCCTCCGATCGCTTCAAGGAGGTCACGGTCGCCTACGAGGTGCTGTCGGACCCGCAGAAGCGCTCGACCTACGACCGGGGCGGCGACCCGCTCAGCGCCCACGGCAGCGGCGGGTTCGGTGGCCAGGGGTTCAACTTCGACGACATCATGGATGCGTTCTTCGGCCAGAACGCCAGCCGCGGGCCCCGTCCACGCATGCAGCGGGGCCAGGACGCCCTCCTGCGGCTCAATGTCGAGCTCGCCGAGGCGGCGTTCGGCGTGACGCACGAGATCAAGGTCGACACGGCGGTCACCTGCACGACATGTGAGGGCAGCGGTGCGGCCAACGGCTCGCAGCCCGTCACCTGCCGCACGTGCCACGGTCACGGCGACGTCCAGCACGTGCAGCGCTCGCTGCTCGGCGACATCCGGACGTCCCGGCCGTGCCCGACCTGCCACGGCTTCGGCACCGTCATCCCCGAGCCGTGCCCCGAGTGCGCCGGCGAGGGCCGCGTACGTTCGCGCCGCTCGATCTCGGTCACGATCCCCGCAGGTGTCGACCAGGGCACTCGCATCCAGCTGTCCGGCGAGGGGGAGGTCGGCCCCGGAGGCGGCCCCGCCGGTGACCTCTATCTCGAGATCAACGTCGCGCGGCACCCGGTCTTCCAGCGCAAGGGCGACCAGTTGCTCTGCCAGATCACCGTCCCGATGACGGCGGCCGCGCTCGGCACGCACCTCGACCTGCCGACTCTCGAGGCCGATCTGCCGGAGCCGCCCTCAGGCGCCACCACGGTCGAGCTGGACGTCGCTCCCGGCACCCAGTCCGGCGACACGCTGACGATCAAGGGCCACGGCGTCCCGCGACTGCGCGGCTCGGGTCGCGGTGACCTCAAGGTCCAGGTCATCGTCGAGACCCCGTCCCGCCTCGATGACGAGCAGCGCGACCTGCTGGTCCAGCTGGCCAGGCTCCGCGACGAGGAACGACCCGAGGCGCTGATCGCCAACAACCACAAGGGCGTCTTCGGCAAGATCAAGGATGCGTTCAAGTGACGGCCACCGACCCGGACTGCCTGTTCTGCAAGATCGTCGCAGGCGACATCCAGGCCGAGATCGTGTCGCAGACCGAGCACACCGTCGCGTTCCGTGACCTCGATCCGCAGGCGCCGACTCACGTGCTCGTGATCCCCAAACGCCACGAGCCGGACATCGGCAGCCTCGCCGCGGCTGACGCTGACGCGACGATCACCCTGCTCTCCCAGGCGAGACGGATCGCCGAGTCCGAGGGCAACGGGTCATACCGACTGGTGTTCAACACCGGCGCCGACGCTCATCAGACGGTGTTCCACTGCCACGCGCACGTGCTGGCCGGCCGCGAGCTGGGCTGGCCGCCCGGCTGAGCGGCAGTGCTGAATTGGCACGCTGTCACCGCGATTGCGTACGATTGAGACCACATGACTGAAGACACCACGCCTGCCCACACGTTCACTATTCCGTCGAGCGTCCCGGCAGTTGCCCTGCTTGGGCCAGCAGATGAGTTCCTGCGCGTCATCGAAGACTCCTTCGAGGCGCGCATTCACGCGCGCGGCAACACCATCACGGTGACCGGGTCGCCGGCTGAGGCCGCCCTGGTCGAGCGGCTGCTCGACGAGCTCGTGACGATCGTGCGCACAGGTCAGAACCTCACCCGCGAGACGGTCGAGCGCAGCGTGTCGATGCTGCGCACCGAGACCGAGGAGAAGCCGGCCGAGGTGCTCAGCCTCAACATCTTGTCCAACCGCGGACGGACGATCCGGCCCAAGACCGTCAACCAGAAGCGATACGTCGACGCGATCGACCAGCACACGATCGTGTTCGGCATCGGCCCGGCAGGCACCGGCAAGACCTACCTCGCGATGGCCAAGGCCGTCCAGGCGCTGCAGGCCAAGGAAGTCACCCGCATCATCCTGACCCGCCCGGCAGTCGAGGCCGGCGAGCACCTCGGCTTCCTGCCCGGCACCCTCGGCGAGAAGATCGACCCCTACCTCCGCCCGCTCTACGACGCGCTGCACGACATGATCGACCCTGAGTCGATTCCCAAGCTGCTGACGTCAGGCGTCATCGAGGTCGCTCCGCTGGCCTACATGCGCGGCCGCACGCTCAACGACGCGTTCATCATCCTCGACGAGGCGCAGAACACCACGCAGGAACAGATGAAGATGTTCCTGACGCGCCTGGGCTTCGGCTCCAAGATCGTCGTCACCGGCGACGTCACCCAGGTCGACCTGCCCACGAGCACCAAGAGCGGCCTGCGTGTCGTCCAGAACATCCTCGACGACGTGCGCGACATCCACTTCTCGCAGCTGACCGCATCCGACGTCGTCCGCCACAAGCTCGTCGGACGCATCGTTGCCGCCTACGATTCGTTCGAGGCCGACAAGCCTCAGCGCAACCGGGTCGCCGAGGCGGGTGCAGAGCAGCATGAACGTCGACGTACTCAATGAGTCCGGCGCCGACGTCGACGTCGTCGGCCTCACGCGTCTGTGCCGCTTCACGATGCGGCGTATGCGCCTGCACCCCGCGACCGAGCTGACCGTCCGACTGGTCGATCCCGACACCATCACGACGCTCAACGAGCAGTGGATGGGCAAGAAGGGTCCGACCGACGTCCTGTCGTTCCCGATGGACGAGCTCACACCGGGGCGCGACGACGCCGAGAGCCCGGAGGGCTATCTCGGCGACATCGCGCTGTGCCCGCAGGTCGCCGAGCAGCAGGCGCCCGCCGCGGGTCACACGACCCAGGACGAGGTCGACCTGCTGACGGTGCACGGCATCCTGCACCTCCTCGGCTACGACCACGCCGAGCCGGAGGAGCACAAGGAGATGTTCGGCATCCAGGGTCGCCTGCTCCTGGAGTGGCAGCAGGCCGCCGAGGGCAAGGACCCCGAACAACCGTGACGAGCCCACGATGAGCTGGGTGCCGGTCTTCGTGTCGGTGGCCCTTGCGTTGGTCGCGGGTACCCTCGCCAGCGTCGATGCCGCGATCTCGGCGTTCTCCAAGGCGCGCGCCGAGGAGCTCGAGGACGAGAGCCGCGGGGGAGCGGGGCGCCTGGCGCAGATCCTCGAGGACCCAGCGCCGTTCCTCAACTCGGTGCTGCTCGTCCGGGTCGTCGCCGAGACCACGAGCGTGGTGCTGGTCGCGCTGTTCGTCGCCGAGCAGGTCGACGGACTGTGGCAGCGCTTGCTGATCGCCGTCGGCATCATGGTCGTCGTCAGCTTCGTCCTGATCGGTGTCGGCCCACGTACGCTCGGCCGTCAGCATGCCGAGTCGATCGCCCTCGCGTCGGCCCTCCCGGTCATCGGCCTGACCCGGCTGCTCGGCCCGATCCCGCAGCTGCTGATCCTGCTGGGCAATGCCGTGACGCCGGGCAAGGGCTTCAGTGAGGGGCCGTTCGCGTCGGAGGTCGAGGTGCGTGAGCTCGTCGATCTCGCTGCCGCGAGCTCGGTCATCGAGTCCGACGAAGGCAAGATGCTGCAGTCGGTGTTCGAGCTCGGTGACACGATCGCCCGCGAGGTCATGGTGCCGCGCACCGACCTGGTGTTCATCGAGCGCCACAAGACCCTGCGCCAGGCCATGTCGCTCGCACTGCGTAGTGGCTATTCGCGTATGCCGGTCGTCGGCGAGAACCTCGACGACGTCATCGGCATGGCCTATCTCAAGGACATCACCAAGCGGGTCTTCGACAACCACGTCGCGGAGACCACCGAACGCATCGAGTCGATCGCCCGGCCGTGCCTGTTCGTGCCCGACACCAAGCACGCCGACGACCTGCTCAAGGAGATGCAGGCCGAACGCACGCACGTCGCGATCGTGGTCGACGAGTTCGGCGGCACGTCAGGAATGGTCACGATCGAGGACATCGTCGAGGAGATCGTCGGGGAGATCACCGACGAGTACGACACCGAGCCCGAGGAGAGCGAGCTGCTCCCGGACGGCTCGTGGCGGCTCAGCTCACGCTTCGAGGTCGACGACCTCGAGGACCTGTTCGACATACCGATCGAGGACGAGGACGTCGACTCCGTCGGCGGGCTCATGGCCAAGCACCTCGGCAAGGTCCCGATCCGCGGCAGTGTCGTCGAGGTCGAGGGCCTGCGGTTCGAGGCCGAAGGGCCATCGGGACGCCGCAACCGGATCGGCCGGGTCCTCGTGAGCCGCATCGATCAACCCACTGACACCACTGCATCGAGAGGTTCGGACCATGGAACTCAGTCCTGAGGACGCCAAGCTGGTGACGCTCGCGCGCTCCTCGCGAGCCCGCACGGGCGCCGCCGAAGGTGCAGCGGTGCGTGACCTCGACGGGCGCACCTACGCCGCCTCGACCGTCGCGCTCGACTCGCTGCAGGTTGCCGCGCTCGACCTCGCGGTCGCGATGGCCGCATCGTCCGGCGCCAAGGGACTCGAGGGTGCCGCGGTCGTGTCCGATGCAGCTGCGGTCGACTCGGCAGCCGTACGCGACCTGGGTGGCTCAGGGGTCAGCGTCTTCGTGGCCGACCCCAGCGGCTCGGTCGGGTCGGTGCAGGAGTCATGAGCGAGAGCATGAGTGAGTTCAAGTCCGGCTTCGCCTGCTTCGTCGGCCGCCCCAATGCCGGCAAGTCAACCCTGACCAACGCGCTCGTCGGCGGCAAGATCGCGATCACCTCGTCCAAGCCGCAGACCACACGTCACGCGATCCGTGGGCTGGTCAACCGTGACGACGCGCAGCTGATCCTGATCGACACCCCGGGCCTGCACAAGCCGCACACCCTCCTCGGCGAACGCCTCAACGCTCTGGTCCGCTCGACCTGGTCCGAGGTCGACACGATCGGCATGTGCCTGCCGGCCAACGAGACCGTTGGCGAGGGCGACAAGTTCCTGATCCGTGAGCTGGCGCAGATCCGCCGCAAGCCGGTCTTCGCCATCGCGACCAAGACCGACCTGGTCAAGCCCGACAAGCTTCGCGACCACCTCCTGCAGATCCAGCAGGCCGGGATCGACGCAGGCCTGCAGTGGCGGGAGATCATCCCGGTCTCGGCTGTGGCCGGCGACCAGGTCGACCTGCTCGCCGACCTGCTGATCGGCACGCTGCCGCAGGGCCCGGCGCTCTACCCCGAGGGGCAGCTCACCGACGAGCCCGAGGAGACGCTGATCGCGGAGATCATCCGCGAGGCGGCACTCGAAGGCGTACGCGATGAGCTCCCGCACTCGATCGCCGTCGTCGTGGACGAGATGGTGGCCAGGGTTGGGAGGTCCGAGACTTCCCCTCTCACTGACGTGCGCGTCAACGTCTACGTCGAGCGGGACAGCCAGAAGGGCATCATCATCGGCAAGCAAGGTGCCCGCCTGCGGGAGATCGGCACCAACTCGCGCTCGCAGATCGAGAAGCTCCTGGGCACCCCGGTCTACCTCGATCTCCACGTCAAGGTCGCCAAGGAGTGGCAGCGCGACCCCAAGCAGCTCCGCAAGCTCGGCTTCTGACTCCTTGGCCGGAGCCTGCCCCACGCAGCCAGAGAGATCAGCGTGTCTCGGCCTTGCGGAGCACCGACTTGAGCTGCTTTCCGAGCGCATTGGCTCCGACGATCGGGATCAGCGCGCCGATGAGTCGCCCCCGCACGGAGTTCGCCACCCGGGTCAACGTGACGTGGACGTCGGTGCCGCCGTCGGCAGGCGTGAGCGTGTAGAGCCACCCGCTGCCCGGCCCCCACAGGTTCGACTCCACGGTGTCGACCGTGACGGTCCCGGCAGCGCTGTCCCACGCGTAGTGGCTGCGCTCCCAGCCCATCGCCGTGCCCTCGGTGACGTCGGCGGAGGTGGGGCCGAGCTCATGCACCGTGAAGTGAGCATCATCGATGTTGGGCCAGAGATCGGGACGCTCGGGGCCGAAGTCGGTCAGCAGGCTCAGAACGTCGCTCGGCGACAGGCTCGTGTGGACCGTGAACGTCGTCTTGGGCATGCGGAGTCCTTTGGATCGTGCGACGGCGAACCCGCCGGTGCAGTAGATCCTCCCGCACTTCAGGGATGTCGGAGCCTGGATTCAGTCAACTCTGAAACCGAACACTCCCTCGGGCTCCTCGTCGCTCACATCCACGTCTGAGACCACCGCATGCGGTGGGCCCTGCCGGCACCAGGTGACCAAAGCGTCGACGGCCGCATCCTCGCCCTCGAACACGGCCTCGACCGCGCCGTCGGGCCGATTCGAGACCCAGCCTGCGACTCCACGCCGAGCGGCCTCGCGTTGGCACGAGGCGCGGAAGAACACGCCCTGCACCGTTCCGCTCACCACGACGCGCCTCCGGATCATCGCTCCAGCGTATTAGGCTCCGGGCGTGGACCGCCGCCTCGATCTTGTCGCTGACTGCAGCCAGTGCTTCGGGCTGTGCTGCGTCGCGCTGGCATTCGAGAGGTCGGCGGACTTCCCGATCGACAAGGGAGCCGGCGAGCCGTGCCGCAACCTGCAGCAGGACTTCGGGTGCGGCATCCATGACCGGCTCCGCGAGGAGGGATTCCGAGGCTCGGCCGTGTATGACTGCTTCGGCGCGGGGCAGCAGGTTGCCCAGGTGACGTTCGGCGGCGTGAGCTGGCGCGACGCCCCGGACACCTCGCCAGCGATGTTCGCGGTGCTGCCGGTCATGCGGCAACTGCACGAGATGCTCTGGTACCTCGCCGAGGCACTCAGCCTGCCCGCGTCGAACGCACTCCACCCCGAGCTCGAGCAGGCGTACACCGCGACGGAGGCCCTCACTCGTACGGACGCCGGCGCACTCGCCGAGCTGGACCTCCCGCTCCACCGAGCCGGTGTCGATCCCTTGCTGCAGCGAACGAGCCAGCTCGTCCGGGCGGCGCACCCGGGCCTTGAGCGCCGTGGCGCGGACCTCATCGGTGCCAAGCTGGCCAAGGCGGATCTCCGCGGTGCCAATCTTCGCGGGGCGTTGCTGATCGCCGCTGACCTGCGCGGCGCGGACCTGCGCCTGGCCGACGTGATCGGCGCGGACCTGAGGGACGCCGACCTCCGCGGCGCCGACCTGACCGGGAGCCTGTTCCTCACCCAGGCCCAGGTCAACTCAGGGCGAGGCGACGTGCGTACGAAGATCCCAGCAGCGCTGGTGCGACCGGGTCTCTGGGGGTAGGACGACCCCATGGATGCTGTCGAGGCGCTGAAGGAGATCGGCTTCTGGCTCGAACGGGAGCTGGCCAAGACGTACCGGGTCGAGGCGTTCCGCAAGGCCGCCGCGGCGATCGAGCAGCTCTCCCCGGGCGAGCTCGAGCGGCAGGTCCGGGACGGCAGCCTCAAGCGCCTGAAGGGCATCGGCGACCGGACATTCGGGATCATCGGGGAGGCGGTTGCCGGTCAGGTGCCCGGCTATCTCGCTGACCTGCGGGAACGCGGCGCCACACCGCTCGCGTCGGGCGGCGCGAAGCTGCGGGCCAAGCTCCGCGGCGACCTGCACAGCCATTCCAACTGGTCCGACGGCGGCTCATCGATCCAGGAGATGGCGCGAGCGGCTGTGTGGCGGGGCCGGGAGTACCAGGTCGTGACGGATCATTCGCCGCGACTCACGATCGCCAACGGCCTTTCAGCCGAGCGACTGGCCGAGCAGCTGGATGTCATCGCCGAGGTCGATGCTGCACATGCCGACCTCCGGCTGCTCAGCGGCATCGAGGTCGACATCCTCGACAACGGCGCCCTCGACCAGACCGGCGAGATGCTGGGGCGGCTCGACGTCGTCGTCGCAAGCGTGCACTCCAAGCTCAAGATGGATTCCGACCTCATGACGCGCCGTATGGTCAACGCGATCGCCAACCCGCACACCAACGTGCTCGGCCACTGCACCGGTCGGCTCGTCGCAGGATCACGCGGAGGTCGCGAGCAGTCCCGCTTCGACGCCGAGATCGTGTTCGCCGCCTGTGAGCGGTTCGATGTCGCGGTCGAGATCAACTCGCGGCCCGAGCGCCAGGATCCGCCGAGCCGGTTGATCCAGATGGCGCTCGACCAGGGCTGCCTGTTCGCGATCAACACCGACGCACACGCGCCAGGGCAGCTCGACTTCCTCGACTACGGCGCTGAGCGGGCAGCGGCCAACAAGGTGCCCGCGTCGCGCATCGTCACGACCTGGCCGGTGGAACGCCTGCTGGAGTGGTCGCACGCCAAGCGCTAGCCGAGGCTGTCAGCCAGCTCGCGAACGTCCGACTCGGTCACGGCGGTGATCCGACCGGTCACCTCGTCGTACACGTCGATCAGGCCGGCCAGGTCCTTCACCATGCGGCGGGCGCGTGCCGGTCCGTTGCCGCAGTCAGCGAGGCACTCGCCCGAGGCAGCGATCCGATGAGCGACGACCAGGGCGGTGAGGGCGTACGCCTCGGCGGCGCCCAGGTCGGGTGACATCGCGAACGGGAACATCCGCGAGGCGTTCTCGTGGAACCCCAGATGCTCGGGATCGAGGTCACCGGAGACCACCGGGAACGCCATCGCATCGGTGAACGCCTGGCGGACGTCGTGGTCGTGGCCCTCCCGATCGAGCCACGACTCGGCGCGGGTCACGGCGGCGAGCGCCCGAGGTCGCGAGGCCGGATCGAGCAGGGCGATCACCTGGCGAGCTTGCGCGATCCGCAGGCGGGCCCGGAGCTCGGGGGAGTCCTCGGTGGTGCCGAACAGCCGACCGACGAGTGGCACGAGGCCCGGACGGTCGTGATCGAGCAGCAGGTCATTGGTGGTCCGAGCCTCGTGAGCGAGGATCGGATGGGTGCACTCGGGGCGGTCGCTCCACTCCTCGCCCGCGAGCAGGGACACGTACTCCATGACGCAGGCCTCGCCCGCGTCGGCATCGTGGGCTCCGTGGGAGAGCGTGGGCAGGGAGTCCGGGACGGTCATGATCACTCCATCAGTAGCGCTGTGAGAGTGACGTTCGGCCGACGCACGCTCGTGATGAATTGTCGCTCGCCCGACCAAGCACGCGAGCCGCACCAGCCTCACTAGACGATTTTGGCCCCAATCGTGACATGGTGGCTTACGCTCGGAGGATGTACGGATCTCTCGGGTTCAGGCACGTAGCTGCATTGATCGCTGGATTGGTGACGGTGAGCATCCTCGCCGCCGTGCCGGCGCAAGCCGCCTCGTTGAAGCCGGCGCCAGCGGCTCCGACGCTCTCTGACGTCACGTCGTCGAGCGTCAAGGTCTCTTGGGCCGGCATCTCCGGCGTCGGCACCTATCGGGTCAAGTGGTCGCTGAGGAGCGACTTCGATCCGGCGCCGACACCGGCCAGCTTCGGGTCCAGCGCGCGCAGCGGCACGATCACGGGACTGTCGCCCGACACCAAGTACTACATCCAGGTCGTCGGCTATGACGCCGCCAACAAGACGCGGCTCACCTACTACGGCAAGTACGCCACGGTGACCACCGCCAAGGCCTCGACCTCGACCACCGGCACGTCGCTGAAACCGGCTCCTGCGGCTCCCACCCTGTCCGACGTCACGTCGTCGAGCGTCAAGGTCTCGTGGGCCGGCATCTCCGGTATCGGCACCTATCGGGTCAAGTGGTCGCTGAGGAGCGACTTCGATCCGGCACCCACGCCGGCCAGCTTCGGGTCCAGCGCGCGCAGCGGCACGATCTCGGGCCTGTTGCCCGACACCAAGTACTACTTCCAGGTCGTGGGCTATGACGCGGACAACAAGACGCGGCTGACCTACTACGGCAAGTACGCCTCCACCACGACCGCCAAGGCGCCAGTCACTCCGCCGCCCGGCGACACCGATCTGCGCGTCGGCACCTTCAACCTGTCCGGCGCCAACAACGACTCCAAGGCCTCGGGTGACCGGCAGGTCTGGTCGCAGCGCAAACCCGTCGTGGTCTCGCAGATCGTCGGCGAGAACTCCGACGTGGTCGGGCTCCAAGAGGCCTACCAGAGCACCGGCAACACCAGCGGCAGCGTCAATCAGTACACCGACCTCCGCAATGCGCTGCATGCCGCAGGCAAGCCGTTCGAGGTCACCGACACCAACAGGGACGCTTCCAAGGCGACGCGCATCATCTACAACACCGCGACGCTTGAGATGAACTCGCAAGGCTCGTTCAGGTACGCCAACCAGGTGTCCGGATCGACCGATCGCTACATGGTGTGGGCCACCTTCACGCAGAAGTCGACCGGCAAGAAGTTCTTCTTCGCCAACACCCACCTCAGCCCCAACAGCTCGACCGTCAAGAAGAAGGAATGGCAGGAGCTCATCCCCAAGATCAGGGAGCTCAACACGGCCTCGCTGCCGGTCGTCTCGGTCGGAGACTTCAACACCTCGAAGTTCAGCGCCGAGGCCGCGGACATGCTGCCCGCGATGAAGGCTGCCGGCTTCGGCGACGTCATGAACCAGGAGTACAAGGTCAACCCGCCCAGGAGCCCCCGTGCCAAGGCCGTGGTCAATGGCTGGATCAACTCGTTCAACGACTATCGACGCAGCATCGTCGACTACTCCTACACGACCCGCCACGACAAGGTCGGCAACGGGATCGACTGGATCTTCGCGACGAACTCGCTGCCGGTCAAGCAGTGGAAGGTCGTCATCGACTTCAATCCCTCGACCCTGACGATCAACGGCGTCATCCCGTCCGATCACAACATGGTGAGCTCGATCCTTACGTTGCCGTAGTCCGATTTGGGCAGATATGACTACCATCACGTATGGAGTTCGAGACAGCTGCTCGGGCCATTCTCGCGAACATCGAGAAGGTCATCGACGGCAAGCCCGAGGCCGCTGAAGCCGCCCTGGTCGTATTTCTCGCCGAAGGACACTTGCTCATCGAGGACGTCCCCGGCGTCGGCAAGACGGTTCTCGCCAAGGCGTTGGGACGGTCGGTCAGCTGCTCGGTGCGGCGGATCCAGTTCACGCCCGACCTGTTGCCGTCCGACATCACCGGGGTGTCGGTCTACAACCAGGCCGACCGCGAGTTCGAGTTCAAGCCCGGCGCGGTGTTCGCCAACATCGTGATCGGCGACGAGATCAACCGCGCCTCGCCCAAGACGCAGTCGGCGTTGCTCGAGGCGATGGAGGAGCGGCAGGTCACCGTCGACGGCACGACGTACGTGCTGGCGACCCCGTTCACGGTCGTCGCAACGCAGAACCCCTACGAGATGGAGGGCACCTACGCCCTGCCGGAAGCCCAGCGCGACCGTTTCATGGCGCGCATCTCAATGGGCTACCCGGACGCGGCCTCCGAGCTGGCCATGGTGCAGGGCCGCGACGCTGAGAATCCATTCGACGACCTCGAGCCGGTCGCGTCGATCGAGGACGTCCAGGCGATGATCGCTGCCGCCAGGGCGATCTACGTCTCGCCGGCCGTCGAGCAGTACGCCGTCGACATCGCGCAGGCGACGCGCGTCGACGCCGACCTGCGACTCGGCGCGAGCCCGCGGGCCACGCTGCAGCTGGTCCGGGCCGCCAAGGCGCGCGCGGCAGTCCAAGGGCGCGACTTCGTCCTCCCCGACGACATCGACGCCCTCGTCCCGGTCGTGCTGCCGCACCGGTTGATCCCGATGCGTGGCGCCTCCAGCGTCGAGGACGTCGTCGACCGCATCGTCGCCGAGACACCCGTCCCGGCCGGCGCCGTCCAGCCGAGCTGACCGCCATGACGACCGAAGGCTCCGCAGGCCGCCTCAGGCGGGCCGCGAGCTCGGTCGTGCTCACCCGACGCGGCATCGGGTTCCTGATCGCCGCTGTGGTCAGCTTCATCGCCGCGCCGATCCTGTCGCTGCCGGCGCTGCTCTACGTCACCGGCTTGCTGCTCGCACTGGTGCTGTTCTCGGCGATCTTCGTCTTCGCCGGTCACTCCCGCGTTCGCATCGAGCGCTCGTTCGCGCCGCAGGTCGTGCCACCGGGGCAGATGTCCCACGCCACCGTGCGCATCACCAACCTCTCCGTGCTGCCGTGCCTCGAGGCGAGGTGGTCCGACGACCTGCCGCACGGCATCTCCGGCGACGCCACGGGCATTCTCCCGGCGCTCGGCGGGAGCCACGGCGCCGACTCGCGGGTCTCCTTCTCGTACGCATTGCAGGGTCTGCAGCGTGGCCGACACCCGATCGGGCCGCTGCGGGTCAACGTGCTCGATCCGTTCGGGCTGGTCTTCCGCAGGCACAAGTTCGGCAGCCCGGAGATGCTGACCGTGCTGCCACGCCGCTACGAGCTGCGGCCCATCGCACCACGCGGCACGAGCGAGGACGGCGCGACCCGGCCCGCCCCACAGCACGTGGGACTCGGCGAGGACGACGTCATCGCGCGCAACTACCTCCCCGGGGACGCCATGAAACGCCTGCACTGGAAGGCCACGGCACATCGGGGCGAGCTGATGGTGCGCCAGGAGGAGCAGCAGCTCACGCCTCGTGCGGCGGTCATCCTCGACTGCGACCCGTTGAGTCAGGGCACCGCACAGGATCGTCAGGGGGAGTGGGAGTACTCGTCGGTCTTCGAGTGGTGTGTGACCGCGACCGCGTCGATCACCTCGCACCTGGTCAAGGCCGGATACGTCGTGGTGCTGCAGTCGAACGGCACGGGGATCGACCGGTTCATCGCCGACGGTCAAGCCACCCTCGAGGACGCCATGGTCGACCTCGCGGTGATCGAGCCGGAGGAGCGCGACAACGATCGTCGCGTCGCGCCCGAGCGCGCGGCGTTCATGGTGCTGGGGCGCGTCAGCGTTGACAGGGCCCACCACTGGGCCCGCTCGATGTCGACGTCACGTGCCGTGATGGCCCTGGTGGCCGCCACCACCCCGGCGGAGGCGCGGGGCATCCTCGAGGACGCCCGCTGGCGAGTCGTGAGCTACCACCCCAATGACGACATCAATGACGTGTGGACCGACTTCGACGGGGCGCGTACCCATGCTGCGGGCTGAGGCGTCGACGCAGCGGCTCGCTGCCCGCACGGCACGCGACACGTGGTTCGACCACATCATCATCGGGGTGGCGTTCGCGCTGCTCCTCTCGGGCTTTCGCAGCATCATCGCCGGCACCGACTGGTGGATCACCACGGTCCTGGTGGCCACGCTGACTGGCTTGGCCTGCGCGGTCCTGCGCGCCATCGGTGTTCGATGGGTCGCCCCGATCGCCGTGGTGGTCGAGCTGCTGACCCTTTCCCTGATTTTCGTGCCAGAAACGCTCATCGGCATCATCCCGACGATGGACACGGTTCGTGAGCTGGGGAGCCTGGCAGCGACGGCGCAGAACATCATCATCGAGGAACAAGCCCCAGTTGCGGCCGCCAAATCGGTGGTGCTGGTCATCGCCAGCTCGTTCGGACTGCTGGTGATCGTGGCCGACATGCTGCTCGAGCGCCGGCGAGCGGCGTCGGGGATCGGGCTGCTGCTCCTGTCGGTGTTCGCGACACCGGCGCTGATCTCCGGCGACACGCCCTCGGTCTGGCTCTTCGTGGCCGTGGCCGCCCTCTGGCTCGTGATCCTGCGCTCCAGGACGGCTCTCGGCGGTACGCTCGCGCGCCAGCAGCGCGGTCCGGCGCTGGTCCTTGCCACGGCAGCCCTCGCCGCATCGGTGGTGTTCCCGATCATCTCGCCTGACGTCAGCGCGGTGGCAACGTCGTGGGGCAAGCCGCCGCCGGCCGTGTTCGGCCGCGGCATCAACCCCATGCTGGAGCTCGGGCAGAACCTCCGGCGCAACGGCACGACGACCGCGCTGACCTACACCACCGGCCTGCAGGACGCGCCCTATCTGAAGGTCGCGACGCTGCGCGACTTCACGGGCAAGACGTGGAAGCCGGGATCCAGCCAGCGGTTCGACGTCGACGAGGGCGCCGCAGCGATCAATTCCGACATCAAGGTCGAGAAGGCGTCGACGTCGATCACGATCCGCCAGCTGCGCACCACGATGTTGCCCGTGCCCTATCCGATGACCGACGTATCGGGGCTCAAGGGCAATTGGAAGCCGGAGCGCTTCGGGCTGACGATGACCTCGACCGACGACGACACGCGGGGACAGACCTACTCCGTCACGAGCCTCGATCTCCAGCCGACCGCCGCCCAGATGCGGGCGCTCACGACCACCGTCGGCATGGTGCTGCGCCAGGAGACCGCCCTCCCCGAAAAGATGCCCGCGGTCATCGGCGACACCGCCCGCCGCGTGACTGAAGAAGCCACGAATCAGTACGACCGGATCCTGGCGCTGCAGAGCTATCTCCGCAATGACGGCTCCTTCACCTATTCCGAGACCGCTCCAGTCGCTGATGGGTACGACGGCAACGGCATCAATGTCATCGCGAAGTTCCTGAAGCAGAAGTCGGGCTACTGCGTGCACTTCTCCTCGGCGATGGCCGTCATGGCCAGGACACTCGGCATCCCGTCACGTGTCGCAGTGGGCTATGCACCCGGTGACGTGGTCGGGGTCAAGGGCGGACAGAACCAGTACGAGGCGACGTCCGACGACCTGCATGCCTGGACTGAGATCTACTTCGAAGGGGCCGGCTGGGTCAGCTTCGAGCCGACTCCGGGAGTCGGCTCGGCGACGGCGTTCAAGGAGCCGGGCTCACCGGCGACCAACACCGATCCCGGCAACCTGCCCGACTCGGCCGGCCGGGACGTGCCCGAAGAGCGCACGGGTGTCGACAGCACCGCCGCCACGGCGTCCACCACAGCCCGCACGACACCACGCGCAGCTCTCATCACCACTGCCGTGCTGCTGGTCCTGTTCGCTGCTCCTGCCTTGGTGCGCTGGACCCGGCGCCGCTTGAGATTGCGTGGGTCCGTACGTTCGCCGAGCCGGCTCTGGGAGGAGCTGGAGGCGACCGCTCGCGACTTCGCGGTGTTCGTCACGGCGACCGAGACGCCCCGGGCGTTCGCGTCGGTGTTGGCGGCGTGGCCCGGCATGGATCGCGATGCACTCAGTCGGCTGCTGTCGGCCGTCGAGCGTGAGCGCTATGCCCGTCCCGGGTCGTCGCTCGACGCCACCGAGGACTTCCGACGGGTCATGAGCTCCCTGCATGCCGGGGCCTCGCGGGTGGAGCGTCTTCGGGCTCTGGTGCTGCCTCGATCGCTCGCACCACGTGCATCTGGGGTGAGACCGGTGACGGTTTCTCGCACCGCAGCCTCGCTCTGACGCGACCCCGGGCCAGGGCGCGCGTGGTTCCCCGACCGCCCAGAAACCTTCCCCTGCTGGTGAAAAACCGGGTAGAGTCTGCTCACCACTCTCGTCACACCCGTCACTTCTTCCCCAGGGGTCACCGTGAGCTCGTTGCTTCGCCGTTCCATTGCCGTGCTCGCGGTGATCGCCCTTGGCCTCGGCCTGCCGCTGCTGTCCGCTCAGTCCGCCGGGGCTGCCACGACCACCCCCGTGCCCGCAGGGCTCGCCCAGACGGCCGCGACGTCGACCAGCGTGACGATGGCGTGGTCCGCCGTCGCGAAGGCGCCGAAGTACCGACTGCAGGTCTCGACCGCGTCGTCGATGGCCGGCGCGACCTACCACCGTTTCACCGGCACGACCGGCACGGTGAACGGCCTGCGCTCCGGGAAGACGTACTACGTCAAGGTGCGGGTCATCACCTCCACGGGAGGCAACCTCAGCGCGTACTCCTCGGCCGTCAAGGCGTTCACCGCCCTTCCGACGCCGACGGGTCTCAAGATGACCTCGGTCTCCGGGGAGTCTGTCGCCCTGGGCTGGTCCGCCGTGAGTGGAGCTCCCGGCTACCGCATCCAGCTGGCGACCTCGTCGACGATGTCGGGCGCGACCTACCACCGCTTCCCCAGCACTGAGGGCTCCATCACGGGCCTCGAAGAGGGCAAGACCTACTACGCCAAGGTCAGGGTCATCACGGCCGACGGCGTCAATCTCAGCAGCTACTCCTCGGCGGTCACGTTCAAGACTCCCGCCAAGCCGACGCCCCTCGCGATCGCCTCGTGGAATGTGCGATGCGCCAACTGCAGCGCGGGAGGCAGCAACGAGCTGCCTTGGAGCGGGCGTCGCGACACGGTCGTGCAGATGATCAAGGCCCGCATGCCCGACGTGATCGGCATCCAGGAGGCTTCGCAAGGGTGGCTGAAATCAGGCGGCAAGGCGATCGAGCTGTCGCAGTTCGAGGATCTGCGCAACCGGCTCCGCTCGGCCGGCGCGCCGTACGACGTCACCGATCTCGACCGCAACAACTGCGTGAAGTCGACGACCCCTTCGAGCTGCAAGTACAAGGATCAGGGCGCTTCGAAGGGCACGAAGATCTTCTTCAACACCGCGACCATCGAGAAGGTGTCGTCAGGATCGAAGAAGCTGCCCGGCTGCACCGGCTGCAACGAGCGCTATGTCGCGTGGGGCATCTTCAAGCAGAAGTCGACCGGCGAGATGTTCTTCTTCGCCGACACCCACCTGGAGCCCGGTGGCGACAAGTACGCACTTCGCAAGTCCCAGGCCGCCACGATGATGGTCGAGGTGATGGCGAAGAACGTCGATCGCCTGCCGGCGTTCGTGGTCGGTGACTTCAACTCGACGCGTTACTTCTCGCCGACCAACGCCCCCTACGACGAGGTCGTGGCCCGCGGGTTCGTCGACCCGCTCGGCCACACGTACAAGTCGCCGAAGATCTCATCGTCGGCAACCGCCGAGCAGCGGATCCGCGCCAACTACAACTCGCACAGCAACTTCAATCGGACCGTGACCAAGTACGGACCGGACGAGAACGGCAGCAACATCGACTACGTGCTCACGACTCCGATGCGGACGCTTTCGTGGGAGACGGTCCTGAACCTGGACGCGAACGACAAGCAGGTCGGCGTCCTCCCGTCGGACCACCACATGCTGTCGCTCAAGGTTCTGCTGCCGTAGATGTGCCCTGGGCTCACGCCGTGCGGTGGAGCCTGAGGTAGCCCTTGGCGGTGAGCTCCACGGCGAGTCCGTCGACGGGGTCGGGCGGATTGTCGGGGCCGCGCCACGCGACGGTACGCCAACGGCCGTCGGCCTTTGCCCGCACGTTCCATCGCCCGGCGTCGGCCAGTCGGAGGCTGAACGCCCCGGGACCGATCTCTTGCGCCGCGACGGTGGGGGAGCCCCGTAGGCCGGTGGCCTCGACAGCCTCGACGGGGGCGTCAGACGTCAGGGCCGTTGCCTCGAGCACCACATCACCGCCGGCGTCGAGTCGAACGTCGGCGGCAACGTGGGGCGATGCCGTCGCGAGGCGCAGCCCGGAGCGCTGATCGATCACCAGGACCGGTCGCGTGGGCGCCGCCGGCGGCAGGTCCAACCACGATCTGTCGTCTGCGGTGTTGACGACCGTGTCGCTGACCTCGACGGGTCCGACTCGGGCCGTGAGCATCACGACATGATCCAGAGGTTCAGCAAGCGACGCGGTGTCGATGTCGAGTGCGACGGTGGTCGTGGGAGCTGACGCTGTGGAGTCGCCAGCGGACGCGATGGGCCGGGCAGCCACCGCAGCCTTCGAGCCGGTCGGAGCATGCACCAGCGCAGCCTCGATCACGGGCTGGTCATCCAGCGACTCGATTCCTTCGACGCTGCACGAGATGCTGACCGTCGCGGACGATCCGCTCCAGGCCACGCCGAGCAGCGTCGCTTCGAGCCGGCAGTCCAGCAACCGATACAGAGCCGCCGCTCGCTCGCGATCAGCGAGATCCGCCGGGTCGAGCTCGGCGGGTTCACGTGATGCGGCGGCGGTTTTGGCCGACACGAGGACGTCGGCCCAGCTCGGCATCACCGCGGCGGGGGACAGGGAGCGCGCCCGGCGCCGGGCGGCCCGCCTCATGCGACGCAAACGCCAGCGTGAGGCGGTCGCCACCTCGGCGATCCGGTCGGCCATGCCGTTGGTGTCGCCAGGCGGCACGACGAAGCCGTTGACACCGTCCTGGATGATGTCGGCGGGACCGTAGGGGATGTCATACGCGATGGGGAGGGTTCCGGCTGCCATGGCCTCGATCAGCACCAGCGGGAACCCCTCGCGAGTGCTGGTGAGGAGTGAGTAGGACGAGGCGGCGAATGCCGCTGCCGGTTCTGAGGTGTAGCCCTTGACCGTGACAGGAGCGCCGGTCTCCTCGATGACGGCTTCGAGCGCTTCGAGGCGGGGCCCCCCTCCGAACACGCTCAGCTCGACACCCGGCACGGATTCGGCGGCGCGGGAGACGGCCCGGACCGCGTGGTCGACCCGCTTGCGCGCGTCCACCTTGGCCATGACGATGCCCGACCCGGAAGGTCGTGAGGTCCGACGACTGCCGGCGGCTGTCGGCTCGATCGCATGCGGGACGACATGGGCTCGGGGCTGAGGGCCGAGGAGCAGCTCGACGTGGCGACGCTGAGTCTCGGTGAGGTAGACGACCGCATCGAAGCCGTCCAGGTGGTGGTGCGCGAACGCCCGCCAGCG
The DNA here is from genome assembly GCA_963790145.1 of uncultured Actinomycetota bacterium. Classification (GTDB taxonomy): domain Bacteria; phylum Actinomycetota; class Actinomycetes; order Propionibacteriales; family Nocardioidaceae; genus Aeromicrobium. Next base: position 692,116 of record CAWBNN010000003.1, read on the forward strand.
GTCCAACCGTCCGTATGGAGCCTTGCGTTCAGCAGCCACGTGACCGTTGTGCACGACGTACGTGGTGGGGACTCCCGGCAGCGGCGCGACAGCCACGAGGTCGGCAACGAAACCGCTGTCGACGATCACATGGGAGGAACCGGGTGCGAGCGTGCGACTGAGCCACCACCGCCACCAGGACCAGGTGCCGTTCCAACCCCCGACGAACGTGCCGTCGCTCGACCAGATCTCCGTGCGGGTCACCTGGTCGCCGTGGGGTGTCAAGGGCTGACGCCAGCCCTTGCGGACCCATTGCTGGCGCGCCAGTAGGGAGCCGTCTTCTCGATGCACCTCGTGGACGCCATCGGTGTCGGTGGTCAGAGCAGGCTCCGACACCGAGGGGTCGAACGGAGCCGTCCTGAGGTCGGCGTCCGATGTCACGAGAACGTCTTCCCAGAGGTTCTGGATCGTCACGCCGGGCGCCAACAGGCCACGCTCGACCAGGTCAGCACGAATCGCGTGCAGGTCAGGCTGGTGAGCCAGTGTCAGGATGCGCACGTCCCGCCCGAAATGGGCGGCCAGCCGGCACGACCGTTGGAGCAGCGACTTGGTCATCCCGCCGAAGTTGTCCGGGATCTCCCAGGTCAGGGCGTAGAGGTCCCCGTCGGGCAGCGCTGGGGTGCTGCGTCGCATCGATCCGATCAGACCCTGGCGCGCTTCGCATCGAGGGCCGCTTGCATGGCGACGGCCCAGCGGGCGGTGACCTGCTCGTCGTTGAACTCGAGGGCTCGGCGATGCGCGGCCTCGCGCATCGGTGCCAGCTGGGCAGGTTTCATGCGCGTGATGCGACGGATTGCCGTCGCGAGGGCCTTGATGTCGTCCGCTGGCACGAGGAAGCCGTCGACCCCGTCGGTGATGATCTCCGCGGGCCCGTAGGGCATGTCATAGCTGATCGGGATGCACCCGTGCCCCATGCTCTCGACGAGCACCAGGCCGAATGCCTCGTTGTTGCTCGTGAGCAGTGAGAATGATGCGGTGTCGAAGGCCTGCGTGGCCTCATCGGAGTAGCCGCGGAGGTCGACGTTGGCGCGGTGACGCGTGATGAGCAGCCGAAGCACCTTCTCTTGCGAGCCCTGGCCGAAGACATCCAGATGCGGCCGGCGCCGACCCACCCTGCCCGCTCGAGCGATGCCCTTGATGGCGTGGCCGATCTGTTTGCGTTTGGTCAGACTCGTGAGCATGACGCCGTTGAGGCTGGACCGATCCATCTGAGGTGGCGATGTCGGTACGTGTCGACCATGGGGGATGACGTGCCGGTTCTCACCGGGTCCGAGCAGGACCACGACCTCGTCGAGCTGTTGCTGGGTCAGGAAGACCACGCCGTCCCAGTGGTCGAGCCGCTCGAATGCCTTGCGCCGGCTCTCCAGTAGCTGCCCATGGGGTCGTCCGGTGCCCGGTGCGAGATGCGACCCGTGGACGACGTGGATGACGACGGCGTCGTCACGGTGGTAGTCGACCATGTGGTTGGCGCTGGTCTTGGAGTCGGCGATGAACCATGCAATGGGGTCACGCGGCAGCGAGTCGAGCCACGACCAGTAGAGCTCCCAGATCTTCTGCCATGTGCCGATCGGCTGGCCAGACGTGTCGCACAGGGTGAAGGCGCGGGTCTTCGGCCCCGGGACGTCACGACGATCCGAGGCGAGCATCGTGCCGTCGGGCCGGAAGTAGTCGAGCTGCAGGATGTTCCCGGCGTGGTCGTGCAGCGTGTGGCGCAGCGGGTCGCTGTGGTCGCCGCGCTCGCCCAACGGGACGAACAAGGTCTCGTCCGGAGCGACGAACTTGTGCGCGCCGGACACTCCGCGGAGCTTGTCGTCGTCCCAGCCCCGCATGTCCTCCCAGAGATTGATCAGGTGCATGCCGTCGATCATCGCGCCGCGCTCGTGCAGCCTGGTGCGGACGACGTCGTAGTCGGGGCGGTACTCGTACGTGACGATCGTGACGTCGATCCCCGCGAGCTCGACGAACCCCCGGCAGCGGTGCAGCATCGAGTTGGTCATGCCTGCGTACAGGTCGGGGATGCCCCACATGACGGCATAGTGGCTGCCCTCAGGCAGCGACGTCGTTGTCGCGTTCAAGGTCACGCGGACATCCTAGGGGTGGACCGACGGCCTCGTGGTTACGCCTCGTCGTCGGGGCGCGGCGCGGTGGTCGCGCCGCCATGGTCGCCCGGTGCGGCTGCACCACGTCGGCGCAGGGCGACGTAAGCCGCCGCGCCACCGCCGCCAAGTGCCAAGGCGATCAGGACCAGCCACAGCCAGGCAGAGCCGCCCGAGCTGTCTGCCGCTTCCGTCTCGTCGGCCGTGTTGGCCGGATCCGTGCCGTTCGTCCCGTCGGCGCTCGGAGCTCCTGGCGTCGCGCTGGACGTGGTGTCGTCCTTGTCCTTGTCTTTCGAGGCAGCCTCGAATGCGGCTTCACGCTTGGCATCGTCGGGTAGACGCGTTTCCTTGGGAATGTCCTTGTAGCCGGCCCAGGTCGAGATGTCCTTCTGGGGACTGCCGGCTCCGTAGGCGAACTGGAACACTCCGCCCTCCGGACCCTTCGTCTTGCTGCCTTCGATGCGGTAGGTGACCGTGTAGACGCCCTGGGCGAGGCCGGTCTTGAGGTCGACGGCGATGTTGGTCGAGAGCAACGTCGTCGTGCCCTCGCTCACCACGCGGCCGGACGCGTCCTTGACCGTGACCACGGCGGGGCCGGTGACGGCGTCACGCATCGCAAGAGTCACCGATGAAGGCGCCGCCGAGACCCGTGAACCGACGGCTGGCACGGTGGCGATGGGAGGGTTCGCACCCCCGGTCTCGGCGGAGCCGGCACCCGCCCCAGCGGTGATGAATGCTGAAAGGAGGGCGACGAGGACGAGGCCACGTACGGTGAAAAGCATTCTCCAAGTGTAGGCACGGGCACCCGCCTTGCGGCCATTCCGTCTGCGACACCATGTTCGAACTGCTATATTCTTCGGACATTGGTACCGTATTTGCTCTGAATCACCTGCGACGTCTCGGAACACTCCCATCGTCGCCGAACCGTGGGGGCTGTCATCTCCGAACTCGTCCGGCGTTCAGTTCTGTGCGCGGTTGCCACCGTGCTGGTTGCCGTCGTCTTGCAGACCGCAGCACAAGCCGATGAAGCGGCGCCGTCGTCCGGCGCCACCGTCGTCACTCCCGCAGTGGCGAAGACTTCGCCGGCGCGCGTCACGACCTCTGCTGTCCAGACCGGCCTGACCGGGGCCAGCACCGCGAGCTGCCTCGAGTACGCCAACCAGTTCGACCCGTCGGTGTCCAACATCTCGCCCGGACCGGCGATCGTCCCCTACACCTCCGCGCCGGCAGCAGTCGATGCCTGGTTCAACTCGACCGACGTCGAGGAGCGCGGCATCTACAACCCGAACGACCAGCGACCCTGGAAGTTCGCGCAGCAGTTCGCGCGTCTGCTCTGCTACTCAGCACCCAACGCCAACATCACTGCGGCCTACTACTTCTTCCGGGCGACCAACAACAGCGACACGGCCGAGTTCAACCGGCCCGAGTCCGATTCCGAGACGGTCTACCGGGTTCTCGAGTGGTTGGCCGAGAACCGCAACGTGAAGTCCGAGATCCTGCTCGACAACACCAACACCTGCACCACCAGCGCACCCACCGAGTCGTGCACCAACATCATGAACAAGACGGCTCGCGCCGCGCTCGAGAAGCGGTTCGCGAAGATCCCGGGCAGCACGGTGACCTACTGCATCAACGGCTGCTTCAACACCGCGCGCTACGGCGTCTATCCCTACGCGATCGAGCACGAGAAGTTCTTCACCGTCAGCGACACCGACTTCCCGGGCACTGCCGGTGGCACCCACCCGTTGGTGATCTCCACCTCGGCCAACCTCGCCCGCAGCCAGATCCGCAACTACCGCCAGGAAGCGTCCTCGGTCTACGACGACCAGGCCGCCTGGCACCTGTTCAGCCAGCGTTTCAAGGGCATGCAGGACTGTGCGCTCAACTCCTGCGCCTATCTCGGCAGCTCCAAGGTCCACAACACCAACAACCCGGACCTCGCGACCACCCCGCCCAACCCGTTGGGACTCATCCAGGAGGATGACCGCCGCATCTGGGTCGACCCGATCCTGCGCCACACCACCGACGCGGGGCGCGGTACGTCGGTCACGTTCTCGCCCGGCCGCAACGCCGACGTCAACAGCTTCGACGTCTACGTCAACCAGTTCGACAATGTCGACTGCGACACCGACGAGAAGATTCGCGTTGCGATGTTCAAGCTGACCGATGCCAAGGCCGAGAAGATGGCCGCAGCGCTCAAGTCCCTGAAGAGCCGTGGCTGTGACGTCAAGATGCTGATGACCTCAGAGGCCGGTGCCACCGTGATCTCGACCTCGGTCCGCAACACGCTCACGGCGGCCGGCGTCGACTACAAGTGCGCCGTCGACGGCATGCACAGCAAGCTCATCCTGATCGGCCCCAAGTCGGGCAACCTCGGCAGCGTCCTGACCGGCACGCTCAACATGTCGGTCGCGGGCCAGCTCTACAACGAGGAGCACGTCCTCACGTTCGATGCACGCAAGGCGTCCGGAGCAACTCGCACCGCGATCCGTTCGGTCTATGACGACTATCAACATGAATGGTTCGAGCTCTCCCGGGGCGCGTCCAAGAGCAACTGTGGGGCAAAATGACCGGCCGCCGTCTTCACCTCATCACCCTCGCTGGGGCCCTGCTCGTCGCCCTCATCTTCGGGGGTGCCTCGATGACCTTCGGCGCGAGCTACCCCAAGTCGCCGCCGACCGGCTTGAAGGCGTCCGACAAGTCCAACGCTTCCATCACCCTGACCTGGACGCGCACATCAGGGATCAATCGCTACGCGATCCAGTACTCCACCAGCTCGTCGTTCAGCAATCCCAAGTACCGCGTCCCGGACAACGTGACGAGCCAGTCCGTTGCGTTCGCGGCCGTGCGCGACCTTGAGCCCGCAACGGCCTACTACTTCCGCATCCGGTCGACCTATGCCAACGGCAGCAATGCCTCCGACTGGTCCAAGGCCGTCAAGATCTCCACCTCGACCTACGCGTTCGGGGCACCGTCCACCCCCAAGATGACCAATGTGCTGAGCACGTCCGCTGACGTCTCGTGGAGCGAGGTGCCCAACGCGGGCAAGTACCGCGTCGCCTACTCGACCTCGAGCACGTTCGCCTCGAGCGTGCCGATCACGTACGTCTACCCGGTCGACAACAAGGTCACACTGACCGGCCTCACCACCGGGGTGAAGTACTACGTCAAGGTCCGCGCCCTGGAGTCGAAGGCTGACGACAATGGTGACCCCTATCTGCTGACCGGCTACTCGTCGGTGGCGAACTTCACGACCACGACCTACACCGCCCAGCCTCCGGCCAACTTCAAGATCGTCGGAAACTACAAGGACACGTTCGTCCTGAGCTGGACGGCGGCGCCCGGCGCCGACGGCTACCGGGTCCAGACGACCTACGGTTCCACCAAGCGCTACCTGGCCTCCAACGAGACGATTCCGGCTGGCGCTGGATCGTTCAGCCAGTCCGGCAACACCGTCACCGCGACGCTCAAGAAGTTCTGCGATGCGGCGACCAGCGTCTGCAGCGCATACGTGCCGGGCAAGACCTATGCCTTCGCGGTCACCGCCAAGAGCGGCGACACCCGCATCAGCGACTACACGGGGCAGGTCAGCGCGATCTCCACCGCGCTCCCGCTGAGCACCCCCAACGACTTCACGCTCAAGGGCACGACGAGCGGCAGCTTCACGCTGAGCTGGCAGAGGGTCGCCGGAGCGGCGTCCTACCGCCTGCAGCAGAAGAAGTCGACGACCTCTGGTGAGACCCGCTACCTCTACAACATCTGTGGCGCCAACTCGCCGGTCACCTGCACCTACGACGGGGACACCATCAGCGTCACGCTGTCGTCGTTCACGTCCAACTCGACAGGTGTGTCGACGCCGCTCACGGCCAAGTCGACCTTCTACTTCAAGGTGACCGCGCAGGCCACCGTGCCCGGCGCCGTGACCGACTCCTATGCGCAGTTCGACGATCGTGCGTCGGAGTACACCGCGGCGTACCTCAAGGCGACGACTGACGCATTCAGCCTCAAGCCGCCGCCGCTGTCGACCGACAAGCGTGACGTCAGCTCGGTCACGCTCAGCTGGCCCAGCGTCGCAGGGGCGAACGCCTACGTCGTCGATCGCACGACCGACACCACGTTCGCCAGAGTCGACTCGAGCTCGTGCGTCGACCTCGCGACCCTCAACGCCGATCCGCTCAACCCGCCCGGCACGACGACGTTCAAGCGCAAGTTCGCCGGCTTGAACGACGAGACGTCCTACTTCTTCCGCATCCGCGTGGTCAACAACTGCACGACCAAGGCAGCGCAGAGCGAGAACTCGGCGATCATGTCCGTGCGTACGACGGCGGGTGCTGGTTCGTTGACGGGTCAGGTCGTTGGTGGCACGAATCCGGGCAACCTGGCTGATGCCAGGTCGACGATGACGGCGACGGCGTATGCCTACCAGGATGGCCAGACCGGCGGCTCCAACCAGGAGGTGGCCGGCACTGCGGACGTCAACCCTGACGGCACCTACAAGATCGATGGTCTTCGTCCGGGCAAGTACCAGGTGCAGCTGAGTCAGAACGGCGACAAGAACTACACGTCGCCGTGGGTCAGCGGCGCGGCGGCCGCCAGCGAGTGGGACGACGACTCGCACGAGTTCCAGGTCAAGGCTGGCATCTACACGGTGCCGGGCAATGGCGGCAATGTCGTGTTGCCCAACACGCCGGTCAACGTCGGCCAGACGCTCAGCGGCACGGTCGCACGGGTCAATGGCGGCGCGGTCCAGAAGGACGTCACGGTGACGGCCATCGGTGCGCCGGTCGATGGCGCCGACCTGACTCGTGAGGTCCGCGACGTCGATGTCACAGATGCCGATGGTCACTACTCGTTCACGGGTCTGTTCCCTGACAAGTACAAGGTGACGATCGCGCGGAGCGTCTCGTCGCCGTTGCGGAACTCGTCGTTCTGGATCAATCCGTTGGCCTCGCATCCGACGATCAACGTGGGTGTGTGTCTGGCATCTGAGTCGGTCGCGGCCTGCACCCCGACACCGGGGAACAACGACAACAACCAGTAGCAAACTAGGTGAGGCCGGGGCCTTAGGCCCCGGGGTACGGAGTTTCGGGGGAAATGCGCGTGAACGGAACGCACGGTTGGCTCGGTCCTGGCCTGATGGTGCCGCGGTCTGTGCTCAGGGTGCCGCTGATGGTCGGCCTGGTCACGGTGCTGGCGCTCACGCTCGTCCTGAGCGTGGGGGTGGCTTCCGACGCGGCCTACAAGTACTCCGCGCCCAGCGGCCTGAAGGCGTACGAGAAGTCCAACTCCTCCATCACGCTGACCTGGAAGCGCACATCGGGGCTCAATCGCTACGCGATCCAGTACTCCACCAGCTCGTCGTTCAGCAACCCCAAGTACCGGGTGCCGGACGGCGTCACCAGCCAGTCGTTGGCGTACGCCGCGGTGCGTGACCTGCAGCCTTCCAAGAGCTACTGGTTCCGCATTCGGTCGACCTACTCCAACGGCAGCAATGCGTCCGACTGGTCCAGGTCGATCAAGGTCACCACGTCGGCGTATGCCTTTGCGGCGCCCTCGAAGCCTGGCCTGTCCAACATCCTGAGCACGTCCGCAGTGGCCAAGTGGAGCGAGGTGCCCAACGCGGGCAAGTATCGGGTCGCCATCTCCACGTCCAGCACGTTTGCGTCGGACATCCGCTACCTGTATCCGGTCGACAACCAGGTGGCGCTGACGGGGCTGACCCCCGGCACGACCTACTACGTCAAGGTCCGCGGGCTCGAGGCGAAGAACGATTCCGACGGGAACCCCTACCTCCTGACGTCGTACTCGTCGGTGGCGAGCATGACGACCTCGACGACGTTCACTGCGGGGCCTCCACCGGTCTCGGTGATCTCGGTCGCCAAGGACTCCATCGTGGTGCAGTGGGACGCCGTGCCAGGCGCGGACGGCTACCGGGTCCAGACCACCTACGGTTCCACGAAGCGCTATCTCAGCTCCTACGAGATCCCCGCTGGTGCCGGGTCGTTCCAGACCTCCGGCGGCAAGGTCACCGCGACGATCAAGAAGTTCTGTGACTCCAACGGCACGTGCAGCGCGTTCGTGCCGGGCAAGTCCTACCTGTTCCGCGTCACCGCCATGGCGGGCACGACCCGCATCAGCGACTACACCACGACAGGCGGCTCCGCCGTCGCAACGAACTTCCCCGTCTCGGCGCCCTACAGGTTTGCCGTGGCGTCGAGCACGAGCGACAGCTTCACGCTGACGTGGCAGCGATCGGCCGGGGCGACGTCTTACCGGATCCAGCAGAAGAAGGGGACGACGTCGGGCGAGACGCGCTACCTCTACGACGTGTGCGGAGCCAACTCGCCGGTGCCGTGCACGGTCGACGGCGACACCCTCTCGGTGACGCTGAAGTCGTTCACGTCCAACTCGTGGTCGCTCTCGACGCCCTTGACAGCGAACTCCACCTACTACCTCAAGATCACGGCCCAGGGGCCGGCATCGATGCCCGGCACCTTGCCCGACAGCTATCCGCAGTTCGAGGATCGTGCGTCCGAGTACACGGCGGCCTACGTCAGGGCCCAGACCAGTCTCTATCCGCTGACCCCGCCAGCGCTGTCGGCCGTGTCGCGAGAGGGCGACGCCATCACCTTGGGGTGGGCCAAGTCCGACCAGGCCCAGGCCTATGTCATCGATCGGTCGAAGAGCACCACGTTCGAGTCGATCGACTACACGTCGTGCCTGACCCTCGACACGCTGAATCGGGACACCACGCTCAACCCGCCCGGTGCCACCGACTGGAAGCGCCGCTACTACAACCTCAGCGGTGAGACCACCTACTACTTCCGGATCAAGATCGTCGCGGACTGCACCAGCAAGTCGCCTCGCAGCGCCACCTCGGGGACGATCTCGGCGCGCACGACGGCGGGTGCTGGTTCGTTGACGGGTCAGGTCGTCGGTGGCACGAATCCGGGCAACCTGGCTGATGCCAGGTCGACGATGACGGCGACGGCGTATGCCTACCAGGATGGCCAGACCGGCGGCTCCAACCAGGAGGTGGCCGGCACTGCGGACGTCAACCCTGACGGCACCTACAAGATCGATGGTCTGCGTCCGGGCAAGTATCAGGTGCAGCTGAGTCAGAACGGCGACAAGAACTACACGTCGCCGTGGGTCAGCGGCGCGGCGGCCGCCAGCGAGTGGGATGACGACTCGCACGAGTTCCAGGTCAAGGCTGGCATCTACACGGTGCCGGGCAATGGCGGCAATGTCGTGTTGCCCAACACGCCGGTCAACGTCGGCCAGACGCTCAGCGGCACGGTCGCACGGGTCAATGGTGGCGCGGTCCAGAAGGACGTCACGGTGACGGCCATCGGTGCGCCGGTCGATGGCGCCGACCTGACTCGTGAGGTCCGCGACATCGACGTGACCGACGCCAATGGGCACTACTCGTTCACGGGTCTGTTCCCTGACAAGTACAAGGTGACGATCGCGCGGAGCGTCTCGTCGCCGTTGCGGAACTCGTCGTTCTGGATCAATCCGTTGGCTTCTCATCCGACGATCAACGTGGGTGTGTGCCTGGCATCTGAGTCGGTCGCGGCCTGCACCCCGACACCGGGGAACAACGACAACAACCAGTAGCAAACTGCGTCACCAGCCGCATCGCCACCGAGGCATTGTCCTCCTCGGCGGCGATGCTGCTAGCCTTGTCAGACCATGCGGAACATGAGCCTGCTCCTTCTCTGCCGCGTCGAGGTCCTCTAGGTCGGACCCCTCGGCGCGGAGTTTGTCACGTACCGGCCGCACACCAGCCAGACAAACACCCCGAGGATGCAGATGACGACCTACGCCAACACCCCGCAACAGCCCAGCGGCATGCCGCACCATCGCTATGCGCCGTTCGTGCCGATCGAGCTGCCCGACCGCACGTGGCCGGGCAAGTCGATCACGCAGGCACCGCGCTGGTGCGCGGTGGACCTCCGTGACGGCAACCAGGCCCTGATCGACCCCATGACACCTGCGCGCAAGCTGGCGATGTTCCAGCTGCTCGTCGGCATGGGCTACAAGGAGATCGAGGTCGGCTTCCCGAGTGCGAGCCAGACCGACTTCGACTTCGTCCGCCAGCTGATCGAGGGCGATCACATCCCCGACGACGTCGTGATCCAGGTGCTGACGCAGTGCCGTGAGCCCCTGATCGACCGGACGTTCGAGTCGCTGGTCGGCGCCAAGCAGGCGATCGTCCACTTCTACAACTCGACCTCGACGTTGCAGCGTCGGGTCGTGTTCGGCCTCGACAAGGACGGCATCACCGACATCGCGACGCAGGGTGCTCGCCTGTGCATGAAGTATGCCGAGATCCACACGCCGGACACCAAGATCTCCTACGAGTACTCGCCGGAGTCCTACACCGGCACCGAGCTCGACTACGCGCTCGAGGTGTGCAGCAAGGTCATCGACGTCATCGATCCGACGCCGGACTGGCCGCTGATCATCAACCTGCCGGCGACGGTCGAGATGGCCACGCCCAATGTCTATGCCGACTCGATCGAGTGGATGAACCGGCACCTGCCGCGGCGCGACAGCATCGTCTTGTCGTTGCACCCGCACAACGACCGCGGCACTGGCGTCGCGGCGGCCGAGCTGGGCTACATGGCTGGCGCGGACCGGATCGAGGGCTGCTTGTTCGGCAACGGCGAGCGCACGGGCAACGTCTGCCTCGTGACCTTGGGGCTCAACCTGTTCAGCCAGGGAATCGACCCCCAGATCGATTTCCACGACATCGACGCGATCCGGCGCACGGTCGAGTACTGCAACGAGCTGCCGGTGCCGGAGCGCCATCCGTACGGCGGCGACCTGGTCTACACGGCGTTCAGCGGCTCACACCAGGACGCGATCAAGAAGGGCCTGGAGGCGCTGGCCAAGGACGCCGCCGACGCCGGCAAGCACGTCGACGAGGTCCCGTGGGAAGTGCCCTACCTGCCGATCGACCCCAAGGACGTGGGTCGTACGTACGAAGCCGTCATCCGGGTCAACAGCCAGTCGGGCAAGGGCGGCGTGGCCTACATCCTCAAGAACGACCACCAGCTCGACCTGCCCCGGCGACTGCAGATCGAGTTCAGCCAGGTCGTGCAGCAGCTCACCGAGGGCGAGGCCGGCGAGATCGAGCCCAGTGCCATCTGGGACGCGTTCGAGCGGGAGTACCTCGAGGTGAACGACCCCTACGAGCTGGAGACCTATCGCTCGATGACCGCAGAGGACGGCAGCGACCACCAGGTCGTGATGCTGCGCGTACGCGGTGAGGTCAAGGAGTTCACGGGCGAGGGCAACGGCCCGGTTGCGGCTTTCGTTGACAGCCTGCGTCAGGCCGGCGCCGACATCAATCTGCTCGACTACTCCGAGCACGCTCTGGCGCCCGGCTCCGAAGGTGCCACCACCCGCGCCGCGGCCTACGTCGAGTGTGATGTCGCAGGCGAGACGGTGTGGGGCGTCGGCATCCACAGCAACATCGTCACGGCATCACTTCGGGCAGTCGTCTCGGCCGCCAACCGCGCTGCCGCCCAGACCATACCGGGCTGACGCTTCGGGGGTCCTGCCGCGCGGTTCACTCCGGCGGCAGGACCCATCCGAGCGCGTGGTCGACGGCCCGGTTCCACTGGGTCGACTCGCGCTTGCGCACAGCCGGCTCCATCTGGGGGCGCCATACCGCGGCGACGTGTCGGTGGTGGCTCAGCGTCGCGAGGTCGGACCAGTAGCCCACGGTGAGCCCGGCGGCATACGCTGCGCCCAGGCACACGGTCTCGGAGACGAGCGGACGTTCGACCGCCACGTCGAGGACGTCGGCGAGCATCTGCATCAGCAGGTGGTTCGACGTCATGCCGCCGTCGACCCGCAAGGTCTCCAGCGTCAGGCCGAGATCGCGACTGATCGCCTCGACGACCTCCCAGGTCTGCCACGCCGTCGCCTCGAGCACCGCGCGGGCCAGGTGCGCCTTGGTCACAAATGACGTGAGGCCGACGATGACGCCCCGCGCGTCCTGGTCCCACCGTGGCGCGTAGAGCCCGGAGAACGCCGGGACGATGTAGCACCCGCCATTGTGATCCACCGAGCGGGCGAGGGTCTCGATCTGCGGAGCAGTCGGGATGATCTCGAGGGCGTCGCGAAGCCACTGAACGAGGGAGCCGGCCATGGCGATGGAGCCCTCGACGGCGTAGACCGGGGAGTCGTCGCCCAACGCGTAGGCGACTGTCGGGAGCACGGAAGGGCCCGGCGTGGGGCGTTGCTCTCCGGTGTTGATGAGCAGAAATGCACCCGTGCCGTAGGTGCACTTGGCGTCGCCAGGCTCGAAGCAGGTCTGCCCGAACAGCGCCGCCTGCTGGTCACCGAGCGCCCCGGCGATCGGCACCCCTTCGAGCGGTGCCACGCAGTGGCCGTAGACCTCGGCGTTGGAGCGGATGCTGGGCAGGCCCGCGCGAGGGACGTCGAGCAGGTCGAGCATCGAGTCGTCCCACTGGCCGGTCGACAGGTCCATCAGCATCGTGCGGCTGGCGTTGGTGACGTCGGTGACGTGGACTCCGCCATGGACGCCACCCGTGAGGTTCCAGATCAGCCAGCTCTCCATCGTGCCGAACAGCAGCTCGCCTGCCTCCGCGCGCTGCCGCAGACCTCGTCGGTGGTCCAGGAGCCAGCGAAGCCGCGGTCCGGCGAAGTACGTACGCGGTTGGAGGCCGGTCACCGCCATCACCTGATCGGTTGTTCCCCTGCCGACGAGGTCGTCGACGATGTCGGACGTACGGGTGTCCTGCCAGGTGATCGCCGGGGCCACGGATCGGCCGGTCATGCGGTCCCAGACAACCGTGGTCTCCCGCTGGTTGGCGATGCCGAGCGCTGCGACCTGGCGGTGGCCGAGGCCGGCTTGCGCCAGCGCCTCGGGCACGAGGCGCTGGACGTGGCGCCAGATCTCGTCGGCGTCCTGCTCGGCCCAGCCGGGCCGGGGGAACACCTGGTGATGCTCGCGCTGCGCCAAGGACCGGGTGCGACCTTGGCGGTCGAAGATCATGCAGCGCGTCGACGTGGTGCCCTGGTCGATGGCCGCGATGACCGTGTCGTTCATGCGTGCAGGCCCAGTGAGCGAGAGATCGACGCGGCGGTGTCGATCGTCGCGCTGACGATGGAGTCGAGCGGGGGACCGGCGTGGCGGAACACCTTCTCGACCGGGCCGGTGACCGCCAGCGCACCGACGCCGATGCCGCCGTAGCCGCGCAGAGGCACCGCGACCGCGCCGATCCCCGCAGTCAGCTCGCTGCCTTCGGACGCCCACCCCCGAACGCGGATGCGGTGCATCTCGGCCTCCAGCGCCGCCCGGCTCACGAGGGTGCGCGGCGTGTAGCGCTCCAGCTGGCGGGGGCTGGTCGGCGTGCCGGCGACGAATCCCAGCATGATCTTGCCGAGCGCACTGGCATGGAACGGGAGCACCTCGCCGATCCGGAGCCGCTGCACGGAGCCGCCGGGTCGGAAGACGTGGTGGACGATGCGAGCCCCCTCTGTGTCGGGGAATCCGATGTGCACCTCGAGACGTGTGCGTGAGGCGAGGGCGTCCGACCAGTTCATGGCGTGCGAGCGCAGGTCGTGGGGATCGAGCCCGGACTCGTGCAGGTTGCGGACCCCGTCACCGAGTGAGTAGTCGGACGTGGCGCGGTCCTGGTGCACGAACCCGACGTCCCGCAGCGTGCGCACCAGCCCGAAGACGGTCGGCTTCGGCAGGTCCAGCGCATCGGCGATCTCGGACAGTCGCAGCGGTCGACCCGCGCCGCCGAGGATGCGCAGCACCGCTGCAGCACGCTCGACAGATCGAATGGCCCCCGGCACATCGTCGACGTTAGCGCGGATGTGGTGACACGTGTTGACCGATCGTTCGACGATGTCGAACGGTCGGCCTTGAGCCACGTCATACCCGGTCCTAGCGTCGCTCGAGGCGGCACGAGCCGCCCGACACATGGGGGTACGACAACATGAAGAAGAACTCTCTCTGGGGTGAGCTCTCCGCCGAGATGCTCGGCACGATGGTGCTCATCCTGTTCGGCACCGGCGTCGTGGCGCAGGTCGTCACGGGTGACGGCGCAGCCGGTGACCACGACTCGATCGCATGGGCCTGGGGCATCGGTGTCACGCTCGGCGTCTACGTTGCGGCGCGCATCTCGGGGGCGCACCTCAACCCGGCCGTGACGATCGCCTTGGCAGCGTTCAAGGGATTCGAGTGGCGCAAGGTGGCGCCCTACATCGCAGCCCAGGTGGTGGGCGCGTTCATCGCCGCACTGATCATCCGCGCGACGTACGCCGACCTGATCGGCAAGCTCGACCCCGGCCACACGTACGCCACGCAAGGCATCTTCTCGACCTCGCCGACCGCGGGCGTCTCCATCCCGTCGGCCTTCCTCGACCAGGTCGTCGGCACGGCAATCCTCGTGTTCGTCATCTTCGCCCTGACCACCGCGACAAACAACCCGCCGATGGCCAACATCGGCCCGGTGGTCGTCGGCCTCCTGGTCGTCGCTCTCGGCATGGCCTTCGGTGGCAACGCCGGCTACGCGATCAACCCGGCCCGTGACTTCGGTCCGCGGCTCGCCTCGTGGCTCACCGGCTACGGCGACGCGTGGTGGAGCACGAGCGGCAGCCACCCGCTCTACTTCTGGTTGCCGATCGTCGCTCCGATCCTCGGTGGCTTGATCGGTGGCGCGATGTTCAAGTACCTCATCGAGCGGCACCTGCCCGACGAGCCCGAGGAGATCACGGTCTCGGAGCCCGTGGAGGAGCCGATTCCCGAGCGGTCCCGCGCGGACGCGGACAGCCTCGTTTGACCGCCGGCTCGCACATCGACAGGCATTCCCACATCACCGAAAGGCATCACCATGGCTGAATACGTAGGTTCGATCGACCAAGGCACGACCAGCACCCGCTTCATGATCTTCGACCACGGCGGCAACGAGGTGGTTCGACACCAGCTCGAGCACGAGCAGATCATGCCGCAGGCCGGTTGGGTGGAGCACAACCCGGCCGAGATCTGGGAGCGTACGTCCGCGGTCATCCAGACCGCGCTGACCAAGGCCGGACTGGGCGCCAATGATCTCGCCGCTCTGGGCATCACGAACCAGCGCGAGACGACCGTCGTCTGGAACAAGAACACCGGCCGGCCCTATTACAACGCGATCGTGTGGCAGGACACCCGGACCGACCGGATCGCCAGTGCTCTCGACCGCGACGAGCGCGGCGACACCATCCGGCGCAAGGCGGGGCTGCCACCGGCGACGTACTTCTCCGGCGGCAAGATCCAGTGGATCCTGGAGAACGTCGACGGAGTGCGCGAGGCGGCCGAACGCGGTGAGGCGATCTTCGGCAACACCGACAGCTGGATCATCTGGAACCTCACGGGCGGTCGCAACGGTGGTGTCCACGTCACCGACCCGACCAACGCGAGCCGCACGATGCTGATGGACCTGGAGACCCTCGAGTGGGACGACGAGCTGCTGGGCTTCTTCAACATCCCGCGCGCGATGCTGCCGGAGATCAAGCCGTCCTCGACCAAGGAGCCCTACGGCTCGACCCTCGAGAACGGGCCGTTCGGCGGCGAGGTGCCGATCACCGGGATCCTCGGCGACCAGCAGGCGGCAACGGTCGGGCAGGTCTGCTTCGCTCCGGGCGAGGCCAAGAACACGTACGGCACAGGCAACTTCATGCTGCTCAACACCGGCACCGAGCTCGTCCGCAGCAACGCGGGACTGCTCTCGACGGTCTGCTACCAGTTCGGCGAGGACAAGCCCGTGTATGCCCTCGAGGGGTCGATCGCGGTGACCGGGTCGGCCGTGCAGTGGCTCCGCGACCAGCTCGGCATCATCTCGGGCGCGGCCCAGTCGGAGTCGCTCGCGAGTCAGGTCGACGACAACGGTGGCGTCTACTTCGTACCGGCGTTCTCGGGACTCTTCGCGCCCTACTGGCGTTCGGATGCGCGCGGGGCCATCGTCGGGCTGTCGCGGTTCAACACCAACGCCCATCTGGCGCGAGCGACGCTCGAGGCGATCTGCTACCAGTCGCGCGATGTCGCGGAGGCCATGGAGAAGGACTCCGGAGTCGTGCTCGAGGTGCTCAAGGTCGACGGCGGGGTGACCGCCAACGAGCTCTGCATGCAGATCCAGTCCGACGTTCTCGGCGTCACGGTCAGCCGTCCGGTCGTCGCGGAGACCACAGCGCTCGGTGCCGCGTACGCCGCCGGGCTCGCAGTCGGCTTCTGGGGCTCGACGGACGAGCTGCGCGAGAACTGGAACGAGTCCAAGCGCTGGGAGCCGCAGTGGAACGACGAGCAGCGTGAGGCCGGCTACGGCCAGTGGAAGAAGGCCGTCACCAGGACGCTCGACTGGGTCGACGTCAGCTAGCCGGATCTGCCCGAACCCGCACACCACGAAGTCGAGAGGTATGAGCATGAGGTCAGCACCACTGTCCCCGCAATCCCGCGAGGAAGCACTGGAGGCAATGGCCGCCACGACGCTCGACGTCCTGGTGATCGGGGGTGGCGTCGTCGGGGGAGGATCGGCCCTCGACGCCGCCACCCGGGGTCTGTCGGTCGGGCTGGTCGAGGCGCGCGACCTGGCCTCGGGCACGTCGAGCCGTTCGAGCAAGCTCATGCACGGCGGCCTGCGCTATCTCGAGATGCTCGACTTCCGCCTGGTCGCCGAGGCACTCAAGGAGCGCGGTCTCCACCTGCAGCGACTGGCACCTCACCTGGTCCGCGAGATCCCGTTCCTCTATCCGCTGCAGCATCGCGGGTGGGAGCGGTTCTACGCCGGGGCGGGCGTCGCTCTGTACGACGCGATGAGCAAGGCGTCGGGCTATGGAGCCGGGGTCCCGTTGCACCGGCACCTGACCCGCAGGGGAGCGCGTCGCATCGCCCCGTCGCTGCGCAGGGACGCACTCGTCGGGGCATTGCAGTACTACGACGCGCAGGTCGACGACGCCCGCCACACGATGTTCCTGTCCCGCACCGCGGCGGCGTACGGGGCGCATGTCGCCACCCGCGCCAGGGTCATGTCGCTGGTCAAGGAGGGCGGCCGCGTCGTCGGCGCCGAGGTGCGCGACCTCGAGTCCGGCCGGACCATCACGGTTCGGGCGCGTCAAGTGGTCAACGCCACCGGGGTGTGGACCGACGAGACACAGGCGTTCGCAGGAGAGCGTGGTCAGTTCCATGTCCGGTCGAGCAAGGGCGTGCACCTGGTGGTGCCGCGCGACCGCATCCGTAGCGAGTCTGGCTTGATCCTGCGCACCGAGAAGTCGGTGCTGTTCGTCATCCCGTGGGGCCGACACTGGATCATCGGCACCACCGACACCGACTGGTCGCTGTCCAAGGATCATCCGGCGGCGAGTCGCAGCGACATCGACTACCTCCTCGACCACGTCAACACCGTGCTGGAGCAGCCGCTGACCCACGACGACGTCGAAGGCGTCTACGCGGGTCTCCGGCCCCTGCTCCACGGGGAGGACGAGGCCACCAGCAAGCTCTCCCGCGAGCACGCCGTGGCCCACGCCGCGCCAGGACTGATCGTCGTGGCAGGCGGCAAGTACACGACATACCGGATCATGGCCAAGGACGTCATCGACGAGGTGGCTCACGCCCTGGCCGGGCAGCTCGAGCGGCAGGTGCCACCGTGCGCCACGGAGCACGTCCCGCTCCTCGGCGCGGAGGGATGGGACGCCGTGTCCAACCAGCGCCAGCTCCTGGCGCGGGACAGCGGGCTGCACGACGAGCGAATCACCCATCTGCTGGGTCGCTACGGGTCGTTGATCCATGAGGTGCTGGCCCTCGTCGCGGACGACCCGGACCTCGGTCTTCCGCTGGACGGGGCACCGGACTACCTCCGCGTCGAGGTCGTCTACGCCGCCTCGCACGAGGGCGCCCGTCACCTCGACGACGTGCTCACCCGACGCACCCGCGTCTCGTTCGAGGAGTTCGACCGGGGCGTGGCGGCAGCGCCGATGGTCGCCGACCTCATGGGTCGGGTGCTCGGCTGGGATGACGCGCAACGGGCGAACGAGGTCGAGCACTACCTCAAGCGTGTCGAGGCCGAACGGGAGAGCCAGACCATGCCGGACGACGAGACCGCCGACGCCGCGCGCAAGGGCGCGGCGGACGTCGTACCGGTCTCGGTCCGCGTCTAGGTCCTCGCGTCGCGGCGCTGGTCGATCACGAGCGTGATCAGGGCCAGCGCCGCGAGCGCCGCGACCCCGGCCGAGAACGACGTTCCGGCAGAAGTCAGGCCCTGGTGCTGCGCGGCCACACCTTCGCCGATGACGGGCACCGAGATCGCGATGTAGGCCACGACGAAGAACGCCGATGTCACGCCCGCGCGCTCGTGCGGATCGACCTTGGCCAGGACGGAGGCAAGGCCCTTGCTGAACGACAGGCCTTGGCCCACGCCGGCGGTGACCGCTGCGAGGACGATCAGGGGCACCGACTGAGCCTGCAGGCCCCACACGAGAACCAGCATGCCGACGACCAGGAGCGCGCACCCGGCATTGAGCGCGCGGGTCGTCGAAGCGCCCTTGAGCGCGACCTGGGCGACGACGGACGCGCCGAACACGGCGAAGACGACAAGTCCTTCGAACGCAGGGCTCGGATTCGTGAGTGCCTGCGCCACGAAGCGCGGGGAGACCGCCACGAACAGGCCCATGACCGCGAAACCGGCGAAGCTCGCGATCCCGGCGCCGATGAAGGTCGTGCGTACGCTGGCCGGCACCGCGAGACGCTGGAATGACGGTCGGGCGCCCGGCACCACGTCCACGGTCTCGGCGACTCGCCACACCAGCGCCACGGCGATGAAGGACAGCACGAGATGCACGATGAACGCCAGGTGGACATCCCACGGGAGCCAGTCGACGAAGGCGCCGGCGGTGAGGGGTCCCAGACCCAGTCCGCCGATGTTCGCAGCGGTCGCAAGCAGCGCCGCCCGCGAGCGCCATGCCGCCGGCGCCGCCTCGACCACCGCAGCCGTGGCGGTGCCGACGAAGATGCCGGCGGACAGACCCGACAACACGCGGCCGACGAGCAAGGTGCCGGTGTTCTCGGCGATGAGGAAGACCACGTCACTCGCGATGGCCGCCGCGAGACCCGCGAGCAGGAGCGGCCGTCGGCCCAGCGCATCGGACCAACGACCGAATGCCAGCAGTGCCGCGAGGACCCCGAAGGCGTACATCGCGAAGATCACCGTCGACATCGTGATCGAGAACCCGAATCGCTCCTGATAGATGACGTACATCGGGGTCGGCAGCGTCGTTCCCATCATGGTGATCGCGAACGTGTATGCCAGGGCCGCGAACGCGCGACCACCAGTGAGGGATGCCATGACCGAAGTCAACAGGATGGGTCGTCGCCGACTTCCCGGCGTGCCGCAGATCACTGCACCGGCCGGTACAGTAAATGCGCCTCGTTCGCGATACGCTCGAGGGGACGCCGAACACCCTCGGCGCTGTGTCGTACCGCGGTGAGACCCACCCCGGTCGTGAGGAGGATTCGTGGCGCGCATCATCAACCAGGTCGCGGTGTTCGGGCTCGGCAAGGTCGGCGAGCTTGTCGCCGTCATGCTGGGGGAGTCGGGTTTCAAGGTCATCGGCTATGACTCAGCGCCCCGCGACGACCTCGGGTTCGAGGTCAAACCGCTCGACGTGCAGGACACCGCCGGACTGCGTGAGTCGCTGCGCGGCGTCGACGCTGTCGTGTCATGCCTGCCCTATCACCTCAACATCGACGTGGCCGAGGCTGCCTACGACGCCGGAACCCACTACTTCGACCTCACCGAGGACGTGCCGACGACCAATCGGGTCATCGAGCTGGCGTCCGAGCGCCCGGGCGCGGCGTTCGCCCCGCAGTGCGGCCTGGCTCCCGGGCTGATCGGCATCATCGGTGCCTCGATCGCGAAGACCTTCGACGAGATCCGCTCGATCGAGCTCAAGGTCGGAGCTCTGCCGCAGAACCCCACCGGTCTGCTCGGCTACGCCATCAACTGGTCACCCGAGGGTGTCGTCAACGAGTACCTCAACGACTGCGAGGTGCTGCGTTCGGGCAACCGGCAGATGGTCCCGGCGATGACCGAGAAGGAGCGGGTCTTCATCGGCGGCATCGAGCTCGAGGCCGCTCTGACGTCCGGCGGGCTGGGCACGATGTGCGAGACATACGAAGGACGGGTCCACCGCCTCGACTACAAGACGCTGCGCTACCCCGGCCACTTCGACCAGATGCACTTCCTGTTCGACGAGCTCAACCTGCGGGAGCAGCGCGAGCTCGTCGGCAAGATGCTGGTCGACTCCAAGCCGCCGGTCAACGACGACGTCGTGTTCATCCACGCCGCCGTCGAGGGGGTCAAGAACGGTCACCCGTTCCGGGAGAACCACGTGCGCGCCTACAAGCCGCTCGACATCTCCGGCCGGGTGTGGCGGGCCATCTCGTGGACCACGGCGGCCTCAGCGGTGAGCGTGGTCGAGCTCGTCGCCGATGGCACGCTCCCGCACACTGGGTTCATCAAGCAGGAAGACATCACGCTCGAGCAGCTGTTCTCGACACAGGCCGGGCGCCACTTCGCCGAGCAGGGAGAGGTCTGACATGACCGACATCGCCATCCGTACGCAAGACATCCTCGACCGCCTCGGTGCGGGCAACCCGTTCGTCGCCGATGGCGACCTGGTCTGCCGGTCACCGATCGACGCCGCAGAGATCGGCCGGCTCCGCTCGCACACCGCCGACGAGGCAGCCGACGTCATCGGCCGCGCCCAGTCGGCGTTCGAGCAGTGGCGCAGCGTGCCGGCGCCCGTACGTGGACAGTTCGTCCGCGAGCTCGGCGAGCTCCTGCGTGAGCACAAGGACGATCTCGGTGCCCTGGTGTCGATCGAGGCAGGCAAGATCGTGTCCGAGGGACTCGGCGAGGTCCAGGAGATGATCGACATCTGCGACCTGGCCGTTGGCCTGTCGCGCCAGCTGCATGGCCTGACGATCGCCACCGAGCGCCCGGGTCACCGGATGATGGAGCAGTGGCACCCCCTGGGTGTCGTCGGCGTCATCTCGGCGTTCAACTTCCCGGTCGCGGTCTGGTCGTGGAACGCGGCGTTGGCGTTCGTCTGCGGTGACGCGGTCGTGTGGAAGCCGTCGGAGAAGACGCTCCTGACCGCGCTCGGCTGCCAGGCGCTGGCTGCCGAGGCTGCGCGTCGTGCCGGCGTGCCCGAGGGGCTGTCCGCGGTGCTGCTGGGCGACTACCGGATCGGTGAGGTGCTGGTCGATGACCCGCGCGTGCCGCTGGTGTCGGCCACCGGCTCGACCCGCATGGGCAAGCAGGTCGCGCCCCGCGTCGCGGCCCGTCTCGGACGTACGCTCCTGGAGCTCGGCGGCAACAACGCTGCGATCGTGGCGCCTTCGGCCGATCTCGACCTGGCGGTGCGGGGCATCGTGTTCTCCGCGGTCGGCACGGCCGGCCAGCGCTGCACCTCGCTGCGGCGCATCATCGTGCACGAGTCGATCAAGGACGACCTCGTCGCGCGGCTCAAGGCCGCATACGAGACGCTGCCGATCGGCTCGCCGCTCGAGGCCTCGACGCTGGTCGGCCCGCTCGTCGACAAGCCGGCCTTCGACGCGTTCGGCGCAGCCATCGAGCAGGCCAAGGCCGACGGCGGTGACCTCGTCACCGGCGGCACTGCGGCCGACGTCGGCGGCGACGGGCACTACGTCCACCCCGCGATCATCGACATGCCCAAGCAGACCGAGATCGTCAAGGCCGAGACCTTCGCGCCCCTGCTCTACGTGCTGACCTACACCGACCTCGACGAGGCGTTCGCGCTGCACAACGAGGTCGCCCAAGGCCTGTCGTCGTCGATCTTCACGCTCAACGTCCGCGAGGCCGAGCAGTTCATGTCGGTCGTCGGCTCCGACTGCGGCATCGCCAACGTCAACATCGGCCCCTCCGGTGCCGAGATCGGCGGCGCGTTCGGCGGTGAGAAGGAGACCGGCGGCGGCCGCGAGTCGGGCTCCGACGCCTGGCGCGCCTACATGCGCCGTTCCACCAACACCGTCAACTACTCCACCGAGCTCCCGCTGGCCCAGGGCGTCGAGTTCGTCTGACCCTCAGGCCCAGATCGCCGGAGCCACCTGATCGCGTGGCTCCGGCGGCAGGCGCTCTGCGACGCCGTCGGCGAAGCGTCGCGCCGTCCAGGCAGCAGCCGCCGCGTCGACCATGTCGTCGGGTGCCGCGCCACGCACGCGCGAGGTCGGCACGACGATTCCCTCACGTTCCAGCAGCTGCCGGCGGATGGCGGCACCGGCCGGCGTCCGCTTGGGCTCCCTGACGACGGCACCGTTCATCGCGGCGAAGCACACCTCCGGGTGCACCTCGATGACGGGCACGTCGGGGCTGGTCGCCAGCCAGTCGTGAACGTCGGCAATCTTGGGCAGGATGCCGAATGCCTGCCGGCTGAGCCCCTTGCCCAGTGCGGCCCGGTTGGCGACATTGGCCTCGTCGTACGTCTTGGCGCGAAGCGCACTCAGCGCGGGTGAGCTGAACACCGTTGACGCGCGGCCCGGGAGGCGTTTGCGCGCGTACGCCTCAGGCGCCCGGTCGCCGTCGGACGAGAGCCCGATCGGCGTGTCGATCGCGACCGCCTCGATCGTGAGCCGGCGTGTCGCCTGCAGGACCAGTTGCTCGATGTCGAGAGCGACGAACGTGGTGACCCGGTCGTCCCAGGCAACCCCGACCCAGCCCACCGAACATCCGTCAACGCCCAGCACCGTCATGCCCAGATCCTTGCACTGGCACCTGTCAGTGGCGCAGGGGAGAGTGGGCCCATGGCGAAAGAAATCCAGGTCACGTTCGACTGCGCCGATCCCGGAGCCCTCGCCGGCTTCTGGGCCGAGGCGCTCGGCTACGAGGTGCAGGGCCCGCCTCCGGGCTTCGACAGCTGGCCCGATGCGCTGACCGCGTGGGGCGTCCCCCGGGACCAGTGGAACAGCAAGTCGGCGATCATCGACCCTGACGGCAACGGGCCGCGGATCTTCTTCCAGCGCGTCCCGGAGGGCAAGACCGTCAAGAATCGCGTGCACCTCGACGTCAGGTCAGCGCCCGGTCTCAAGGGCGACGACCGGCTCGCGGCGCTCGAGGCAGAGGCCGCCCGCCTTGCGCCCCTCGGCGCGACCAAGGTCGAGGTGCGCGAGGACCTGCAGAGCATCTTCATCGTGATGCAGGATCCTGAGGGCAACGAGTTCTGCCTCGACTAGCCGGGCAGATCCACTCGCGCCATGCGCCGAGGCTGCTGGTCGCGCCGCGTGCCGAGGCACAATCGTCAGTCCGGCACGGCACAATGGACAGGTGAGCCTCTACCGCGACGCCGGCATCGTGCTGCGCGTCCACAAGCTCGGCGAAGCCGACCGCATCATCACGCTCCTCACGCGTGACCGCGGCATCGTCCGCGCCGCGGCCAAGGGCATCCGCAAGACCACGTCACGCTTCGGTGGCCGGCTCGAGCCGTTCATGCACGTCGACCTCCAGCTTGCCGAGGGCCGCTCGCTCGACATCATCACGCAGGTCGAGACGATCAACGCGTTCGCCAAGGATCTTGGCGGCGACTACGCGGCATACACCGCAGGCACCGCGATGCTCGAGACCGCCGAACGGCTCGTGCAGGAGGACGGCGAGCCCGCCGTGCCGC
This sequence comes from uncultured Actinomycetota bacterium, assembly GCA_963790145.1. Lineage (GTDB taxonomy): Bacteria > Actinomycetota > Actinomycetes > Propionibacteriales > Nocardioidaceae > Aeromicrobium. The sequence goes on from CAWBNN010000003.1 coordinate 715,953, forward strand.
AGCTCCAGCTGCTCGTCGGGGCGCTGCGGGCGCTCACCGAGGGCCGGATGACCCCGAGCCTGATCCTCGACTCCTACCAGCTGCGCGCCCTGTCGATCGCGGGCTACGCGCCGACGTTCGACACGTGTGCCCGATGCGCTGCCGAGGGTCCGCACCGCAACTTCCACGCCGCATCGGGCGGCATGCTGTGCGATGACTGCCGCGTGGCCGGCTCTGCTGCGCCGTCTCCGTTCACCGTCACGCTCCTCGCCGGCCTGTTGAGCGGCGACTGGACCACTGTCGGCACGTCGGACGACCGGTCCCGCCGCGAGGCCAGCAGCATCGTCAGCGCCTATCTCTCGTGGCACCTCGAGCGCGGCCTGCGCTCCCTGAGTCACGTGGACAGATAGCCATGAGACGTTCCGTACGCCAGCCGGTTCCGCACGCCTCCGGCGCGAAGCCTCCGCCGGTCCCGCCCGAGCAGGTGCCGCGCCATGTCGCGATCGTCATGGACGGCAACGGTCGGTGGGCCAAGCAGCGCGGCCTGCCGCGCACCGCCGGCCACGAGATGGGCGAGGCAGCGCTGTTCGACGTCGTCGAGGGTGGCATCGAGATCGGGGTCAAGGCGATCTCTGCCTATGCGTTCTCGACCGAGAACTGGAAGCGCTCGCCCGACGAGGTGCGCTTCCTCATGGGCTTCAACCGTGACGTCATCCGGCGTCGACGCGACGAGATGCACGAGCTGGGCGTCCGCGTGCGGTGGGCCGGGCGTCGCCCGCGACTGTGGCGTAGCGTCATCAAGGAGCTCGAGACGGCCGAGGAGATGACCAAGCACAATGACGTCCTGACGCTCACGATGTGCGTCAACTACGGCGGTCGGGCCGAGATCGCCGATGCCGCGGCAGCTCTCGCCCGCGACGTGGCCGCCGGCAAGGTCAACCCTGACAAGGTCACCGAACGCACGTTCGCCCGCTATCTCGACGAGCCCGACATGGCGGACGTCGACCTGTTCTGGCGCACCTCGGGGGAGCAGCGCACCAGCAACTTCCTGCTGTGGCAGTCCGCGTACGCTGAAATGGTGTTCTCCGACATCGCTTGGCCCGACGTCGACCGCCGCGCCCTCTGGGCGGCGATCGAGGAGTACGCCGCCCGCAACCGGCGTTACGGCAGCGCCTGACGGACAGCGGAGTCGCGATCATGAGCAAGGTCCTGGCGTGCGTCCTCGGGACGCTGGTGCTGCTGAGTGGATGCTCGTCCGGTGGCCGACAAGACGAGGGGCCGACGCCCGAAAAGGTCAAGGCATCGGTCGACGATCTGGCGACGAAGATCCTGCCGGCACTCGCGAAGGCGCTCGACGGCGAGTTCCCGCTCGCACAGGGGAGGTTCATCGGCTGTGGCGCGGGGCCCGAGGTCAAGCGTTACGTGGCGTCAGGCGAGCTGCATGCGGAGGTCCCGGACAACGCCGCAGCAGCGCGCGAGATCCGCGCGACGCTGGCCGACGCGGGCGTGAAGGCCAGCCTCGAACGCGACTCCAAAGTCAGGGCCGAGACCGGTGATCTCACGATCGTGGTCGAGCCCAGTGTCGTGGCGCCCAACTCAGTGGTGGCGATCCGTCCGCTGGCGGTCGCGAGCCGCTGCCATCCGTTCTCCAAGGCGGATCTCGAGCGGATCAGCCGGATCAAACCGAAGGTCTATGGCAAGCCCGTGACGGGGGCTTCCTGAAGCACGCATCTGCGCCTGAGGACGGCGCAGCGTTCGACAGCGCTGCGGCAGCGCCCGACGGACAGGCTGTTAATGTCGCGGACATGAGACGGGTCATGGTGTGCGTCCTCGGGGTCCTGCTTCTGACGAGCGCGTGCTCGTCGTCTGAGGGTGGCACCACCAAGGGTGGCAAGTTCGAAGGCGTCAAGAGCTCCGTCGATGACCTGGCGGCAAAGATCCTTCCGGCCATGGCTGGTGCCCTGGACGGCAAGTTCCCCGCCGTGCGCGGCAGCTTCAATGAATGCGGCGTGGGGCCCAACAGCCAGAAGTACGTCGTCAGGGGCGAGCTGCACTCGGCGTTCACGGACAACGCTGCGGCCGCTGAGAAGATCCGTGCGGTCCTCGTCGACGCGGGCGTCGAAGCCACGATCGACGACGACCTCACCGTGAAGGGCACGATCGGTGACATCGAGGTGGTCGTCGCCCCCAACGTGATGCAAGGCAAGGCCTTCACGTTCCGCACACTCTCGATCGACACCTCGTGCCGCGTGTACTCCGGCGGTGATGCGGACAAGATCGACAAGATCCCGATCGAGGACTACGGCTCGCCGGTCACTGGAGCGTCCTGACACACGCCTGACGAGAGAGCCTGTTACTGTCCCACCATGAGACGCGCCGATGATGGCGTCCTCGGGGGTGAGCCGTTCTTCAGGGTCCTGCACGAGCAGCACCCTGACGTCGATCTCGTCATCCTTCCCCCGATCGACAGCCCGGACCCTGACCAGCCGCTCGCATCGGCCGACGACGTTCGCAGGGCGGCGGCCGCCACCCGATCGGCATTCGCTGAGATCTTGCAGGCAGTCGGACACCATGAGCCGGACTCCTGCCACGAAGCCTGGCGCTTCGAGGACTCACCGGTCGCGCGCAGGCTGCTCATTCGTACGGCGATTCGCGAACTGCCTCACGACGCGGCCGTACCGCTGCTCCGCGAGATCGGCGATGCCCTGCTCGCCCGCGGATGGGACGCGCGGGGCGTGAGCTCCAGCAGGCCCGAGCTGCTGGCCAGCGACGGCCGGCACCTGCTCGGGGCAGAGGTGGTCGCCGGATCGGTCGATCTCTGGATCCAGTCGAGCCTGGTGCTCGCGGCACCAGAGACGATCGACGCGGTTCGCGAGGGCGACCGATGAACATCCATGTGTGGCCGATGGCTCTCAATGACGCCGCCGACGGATGGGATGAACAGGCTGAAGCGCTGGGCCAGGCACTGTCGAGTCTCAACCGCATCGAGGCATCGGCACTCGGGACCCGTGTCGCCCCGTCGGCCTCGGCATTCCTCGAGACCTGGCGCACGCAGCTCAGGGCCAGGGTCGCAGAGGCTGAGGCACACGCGGATGCGCTCCGGGCCAGCGCGCGTAGCTATCAGGCGGTCGACAGCGCCACGGTCGAGAGCATGCAAGAGCTGCTGCCATGGGACCAGAGGCAGCTCCGGCCGCAGCCGGCGTACAGCCCGTACGGCGGTAACCCCTACGGCACCTCCTACAACGGCGGGTCTTACGGAGGTCCGCCGTCGTGACCGTTGTGATCCCTGACCAGGTGACCCTCCTCGAGGAGATGGAGGTCGACCAGGGCGCCAAGGCGGTGACCGATCAGCTCCGTGCGACCGGCACCAAGACCGCGGACGTGACGAGCTGGACGGCCGACAACGGCGCCCCGGCCGACTGGACCGGCGATGCCTCCGAGGCCTCGTCTCACGCCATGACCCAGTTCAGCGCCGCGACCGACACGGTGACCGCAGCGTTCACCGCTGTCGCGGCCGCGTGCGACACCTACGTCACGACACTGGCGACACTCGCGGGACAACGCCTCGACATCGTCGAGGACCAGACCGCCGTCAACAGCGACATCCAGGCGCTGGTGGCCACGGCGCGTGCGGCCACCACGGATCAAGAAGCGGAGCTGCAGCGACAGGCCGACGCGCTCCAGGCGCGGGTCGACCGACTCGACGACCGAGAGGTCGCCTGGCGGCGGCGCGTCGCCGACAACGAGGACGCGCTGATCGCGGCGTTCGCATCGGCCGACGAAGTCCGTGAGGGCAACCAGCTCAGTCAGGCTGCTGGCCGTCCCGATCTCGATGCACTCAATCAGCAGCTCGACGAGGTCAGGGACGATCCCCAGGCCGCGAACGCCTGGTGGAACAGCCTCACGGCGGCCGAGCGCGAAGCTCTCAAGATCGACAACCCCGACGTCGTCGGCAACGTCAACGGACTGCCCGTCGACGACCGCGACGAAGCCAACCGCGTCGCCTTGGCTCGTGACCTCGATCGTCTGCGTGACCTCGAGGCGAAGGGCCAGCTGCCCGACGACCAGCAGCAGCTGCTCAAGAACGTCGAGGCTGCGCGGGCAGCGCTCGACCACGGCAACGCCGTCACCGATCCGAGCACCGGCCTGCCGGTCGACAGCAATCTGATGCTCTACCAACCGGCGTCACTCCATGGCGATGGCGCCGCCGCCGTGGCCTACGGCAATCCGGACACCGCCGACAACACCTCGATCGTGGTGCCGGGGATCCTCAACACCATGGCATCGGTCGGCGACAACGGCGCGAGCGCGCTCGACTTGTTCCGCCAGGCCAACCTGGCGGCACCCGGGACGTCCAACGCGACGATCGCGTGGATCGGATACGACTCGCCAGACTTCGACCCCAGCCAGTTCGCCGACCCCGTCAACGCGCTCGACATGGGGATGGTCACCAACGAGATGTTCGCGGAGAACGGCGGGCAGCGGTTGTCCGATTTCGTCGACGGGCTCCGTGCTTCCGACACCGGCGACGAGTCACACCTCACGGTCATCGGTCACAGCTACGGTTCGACGACCGTCGCGCACGCGGCGCACGATGGTCTCGACGCCGACAACCTGGTGCTGCTGGGCAGCCCTGGCGCCGGCGGTGAGGCGAACGATGTCGGGGACCTCAACATGCCTGAGGGGAGCGTCTACGTGGGCTCGCGTGACAACGACTTCGTCACGTGGCTCGGCAACGACACCCCGCTCGGGCTCGGGCCGGATCCTTCGCAGGCGTCCTTCGGGGCCACCCGGATCGACGTCGGCAACGGAGAGGACTTCCACGCTGCCGACATCGGTGGGCAGGGCCTGGAGAACCACACGTCGTACTTCGCGCCGAGCAGTCAGTCGCTGGCCAACATCGCCGACATCACGGTCGGCCATGACCCCGACGTCATCGGCGGACGTACGCAGCCGGCCAACGAGTACCTCACGGACTACGCCGCACGGGAGGCGATCTACTACGGCGACAAGGGCGTCCACGCCGTGGTCGATCCCATCGTCGAGAAGACGCATGAGGTTGTCGAGACTGGCGGCCGGGTGGTCAACGAGGCTGTTGACACTGGTGGCCGGGTGGTCAACGAGGTTGTCGAGACTGGCGGCCGCGTCGTCGATGACGTGGTGGAGACCAGTGGCAGAGTCGTCAACGAGGTTGCCGAAACCACGGGAGAGGTCGCCGAGGAGGCCGGCCGGATCCTGGAGGACGCCGGCCGCATCCTCACCCAGCCGCTGCCGTCCTTCGGAGGGCTGTGGCGCTGACCGGGACGCTCGGGCGTCGTTCCGCCGCGTCGGCGGCGGGAACGCACCGATAGGCTGGCGCATATGCGCATTGCCAGGTTCGCGGGGGACGATGATCCCCGCTTCGGAGTCATAGGGGACGACAACGGTGTCCCCACCATCGCGGTCCTGAACGGCGATCCTCTCTACGCGGGGCTCAACCTCAGCGGCCAGAAGATCCCGCTCGCGGACGTACGCCTGCTGGCGCCGGTGATCCCGCGCAGCAAGGTCGTGTGCGTGGGCCGCAACTACGCCAAGCACGCCGCCGAGCTCGGCAACGACCTGCCGACCGAGCCGCTGACCTTCCTCAAGCCCAACACCAGCGTCATCGGGCCGGGGGAGCCGATCTTCTATCCGGACCAGAGTGAGAACGTCCACTTCGAGGGCGAGCTCGCGGTCGTGATCGGCCGGATCTGCCGCGACATCTCCGCGGAGGACGCTGCCAAGGTGATCTTCGGCTACACGATCGGCAATGACGTCACGGCGCGCGACCTGCAGGAGAAGGACGGCCAGTGGACCCGGGCCAAGGGCTTCGACACGTTCTGCCCGCTCGGTCCGTGGATCGAGACCGACTTCGACCCGTCCAAGGTCCAGGTCACGACTCGCCTGGGCGACGAGGTGAAGCAGGACGGCAACACGTCCGACATGGTCTTCAGCGTCCCCGCGATCATCGAGTACGTCTCGTCGTTCATGACGCTGCTGCCCGGTGACGTGATCTTGACCGGTACGCCCGACGGTGTCGGCCCGATGGTCGTCGGCGACGAGGTCAGCGTGACCATCGAAGGCATCGGCACCCTGACGAACAGTGTGGTCTCCCGTGAGCAGTGACATCTCCGCCCGCCCGGTGGTTGCGCGGTTCTGCCCGTCGCCGACCGGCAACCCGCACGTCGGCATGGCCCGCACGGCGCTGTTCAGCTGGGCGTTCGCCCGCCACCACGGCGGCAAGTTCGTCTTCCGCATCGAGGACACCGACACGTCGCGCGACAACGAAGAGTCCTACCAGCTCCTGATCGACGTCATGCGCTGGCTGGGCCTCGACTGGGACGAGGGGCCAGAAGTCGGCGGCCCCAACGGTCCCTATCGCCAGTCCGAGCGGATGGACATCTACGCCGATGTCGCGCAGCAGCTGCTCGACGCAGGCTTCGCCTACAAGGCGTACGACACGGCCGAGGAGCTCGAGCAGCGCCGCAACGCCGCCCGCGCCGCCGGCAAGCCCAGCGGCTACGACGGCTTGCACCGCAACCTCACCGCCGAGCAGATCGCGGCATACGAGGCCGAGGGCCGCGAGCCCGTCATCCGGTTCAAGATGCCCGAGCGGACCTACACGTTCAACGACCTGGTGCGCGGCGAGATCACCTTCGACTCTGCCAACGTGCAGGACTACGTGCTTGTCCGCGCCAACGGCCAGCCGCTCTACACGCTGACCAACCCGACCGACGACGCGATGATGGGCATCACGCATGTGCTCCGGGGCGAGGACCTGCTGAGCTCGACGCCGCGTCAGATCGCGCTCTACGAGGCGTTCGCGGAGATCGGCATCGGTGGCGGCTTCACTCCCGAGTTCGGCCATCTGCCGTTCGTCATGGGGGAGGGCAACCGCAAGCTGTCCAAGCGTGACCCCGAGTCCAACCTGCTCGACTACAAGCCCAAGGGGTTCCTGCCCGAAGGGCTGCTCAACTACATGGCGTTGCTGGGCTGGTCGATCGCCGAGGACCGCGACATCTTCTCGATCCCCGAGATGGTCGAGGCCTTCGAGATCGGCCGGGTCAACCCCAATCCGGCGCGCTTCGACATCAAGAAGTGCGAGGCGATCAATGGCTCGCACGTACGCCTGCTGTCGCCCGATGACCTGCGCGATCGCCTGGTGCCCTACTTCCAGGCGGCTGATCTGATCGACGACGAGCCCACGGCGGCTCAGCTGAGCACGCTCGAGGCCGCGACGCCGCTCGTCCACGAGCGCATGACGCTGCTGACCGAAGCCGTCGACATGTTGCGGTTCCTGTTCATCGACGAGTCTGACTTCTCCATCGACGAGGCCGATCGCGCCAAGAACCTCGAACGAGGGGGGCCTCGGTGTCGCCCGTGCTGCCCATGAGGCGCTGTCGGAGGTCTCGGACTGGTCGACCGAGCCGATCGAGGAGGCGCTGCGAGCGGCGCTCATCGAGGGTCTCGGGCTCAAGCCGAGACTGGCATTCGGGCCCGTACGCGTTGCGGTCACGGGCAGCCGGATCTCGCCGCCGCTGTTCGAGTCGCTCGAGCTGCTCGGCAGGGACGTCACCCTGGCGCGGCTCTCGGCTGCGATCGCCTCGTGAGGGGTGGTCCCGGTTTGGGCGCGGGAGGTCCGGTCGGGTAAAGTGTGACCTCGGCTCGGGCCCCGCTCGCAGCCATTGGGATATGGTGTAATTGGCAACACAGCGGTTTCTGGTACCGCCATTCTAGGTTCGAGTCCTAGTATCCCAGCGAAACCCTCCGGGCAGCTCCCGAGCACGCTTTGGTAGGGTTTCGTGCGGTCGCAAGACCACCCATGGCCCCGTTGTGTAGCGGCCTAGCACGCCGCCCTCTCAAGGCGGTCGAGGTCGCGCAACTCTTCCTCGGACATGGCTTCGTTGGTCGCGTGGGGATTACCACCAAGGATCCGGACGATGGCGTTCGTCGAGATCGAGAGGAACCAGATGACGGGCTTCATGACGGTCGCGAATCTGGACAGTGGCGGCGCCACGGCGACGGCAAGACCGGCGGAACGTTGAAGAGCGAAGCGCTTGGGGACGAGCTCTCCGAGCACCAGTGATAGGTACGCGATGAGCAGGGTCATCAGGACGAGGGCGACGTTGTCGGCTGCACCATCTGACAACCCCACAGCCGTGAGGGCCGGTGAGACGTCGGGCGCCAAGGTGGACGCGCCGTAGGCGGCGGACAGGAATCCGGCAACGGTGACGCCGATCTGTACGGCAGCCAGGAAGGTGTTGGGGTCCCGGGCGAGCGAGGCGACCTTGGCGCCACGCGCGCCTTCCTGCTCGAGCCGCGCCAGCTGGCTCGGGCGCAGCGACACCAGAGCCATCTCGGTGGCGGCGAACACTCCGCCGACCAGGACGAAGATCAGGACTAGCGCGAGGTTGATGATCGTGTTGACGTCCATCAGATGCTGCGTCCGATCTGGCCGGAATCGGGCGGACTCGTGTCGGACTTGGGTCTTCGGGGGTCATCCATGGCACGAGTTTACGGAAGCCGCAGTGACTGCGATCGCTAGAGTTCGAGACGTGCATGCCGCGGCCCACGACACCGACACCGCGGCATGAGTCCGTCCTCAGCCATCTGGCGCCGTGTCCGCCTGGTCGGCCGTCGCACAGCTCGGTGGCGACCGGACTGGAGCTGGGTGTTGAGCGCGCTCCGATCGTTCATCGTCTCATTCCTGGCCCTGACGCTCAGCCTTTGGTTGTTGCCGGGCGTGCAGGTGAATCGTGGTTCGGAGTCAGTCGCGACCCTCGCAGTCGTCGTGCTCGGGGTGGGGGCCTTGCTCCGGCCGCTGCTCACGCGACTGACGGTACTGACAGGGACTGTCGGCCTGCTGGTCGCCGGGCTGCTGGCTCAGGCACTGATTCTCGGGATCGCTCTCAACCTCGTGCCCACGGTACGGCCCTTCTCGCTCGGCGAGATCTTCGTGGCCTCGTGGGCGGCGGCAGCAGCGGCGGCAGCCGTCAACTGGATCTTCGACACGAGCAGCGACGAAGCGTTCTTCGGCCAGGTCCTCGGCCACGCCGTTCGGGTCACTCTTCGGCATGGCAGAACGGGACCGGGACTACTGATCGTCCAGCTCGACGGTGTCAGCGAGCCGCTCATGCGACAGGCGATCACGAGTGGGGCCACGCCGACAGTCTCGGGATGGCTCCGGTCGGGCAGCCACGTTCTACGGGGCTGGCACACCGGCCTGCCGGCAACGACCCCAGCGGGCCAGTCCGTCCTCCTGCACGGTGATGTCACCGCAATTCCCTCTTTCCGTTGGTACGACAAGAAGCGCAGCCGCCTGGTTGTTGCGAGCCAGCCCGACGACCTGGCCGACATCGAGGCAACCTTCAGCGACGGTCGCGGTCTGCTGGCCGACGATGGGGTGAGTGTCTCCAACCTGTTCTCGGGTGACGCACCCCACCGTGTCCTGACGATGAGCGATGCGCGAATGCCGTCGTCCGAGCGCGGTGCCGCATCGTTCGCGGTGGCGCGCACGGGATTCGTCCGGTCTGCGGTGCTCTTCGTCGGGCAGATGGTGACTGAGCTGCACCAAGGGCGCCGTCAACGGCGGCGGGATGTGAGTCCGCGCGTACGACGCGGTGGCGTGTTCGTGTTCCTCCGGGGTCTGACGACTGTCGTCCTTCGGGACCTCAACGTGTCGATCGTTGCGGAGCACATGGCCCGCGGGGCACCCGTGATCTTCGTGGACTTCGTCGACTACGACGAGGTCGCGCACCACGCCGGGCCCAGTCGTCCGGAGTCCATGCGGACATTGGAGAGTCTCGACCGCGTCCTCCAGTTCTTCGACGAGCTGGCCGACGAAGTGCGCCGGGACTACGAGCTGGTGGTCGTCTCTGACCATGGCCAGGCTCAAGGGATGACGTTCAAGCAGATCGCCGGTCGTACGTTGTCGGACCTCGTTCACGAGCTTGCGGCGCAGCCGGTTCCTGCGCGCGAGGATGACAAACCGGTTGAGCCGTGGGGACCGGTCAACAACCTCCTGACGAGTGCCAGTCGCTCTGATTGGGTCGTGGGCGCCGCGGCACGTAGTGCCGTGAGGCGTCGGGAGGTTTCTCGCGAGCCGGGCACGGTGCCCGAGACCAGTGGTCTGGTCGTGGCGGCCTCTGGGAGCCTTGCTCACATCTACCTGACCGACGAGCCGGGGCGTGTCCCGTGGGAGACGATCGATGAACGCTTCCACGGACTGGTCGCCGGCCTCGCCTCGCATCCGCAGATCGGCGCCGTCGTCGTACGCCGCGCGGACGGGATCCTTGTCGCCATCGGTGGAACGGGATGGCGCGAGCTGGTGAACGGTGCAGCGTCAGGTGGCGAGGGCGACGATCCGCTGGCCGTCTTCGGCCCCAACGCGGCCGCAGACGTCGCGTCCCTCGACCAACGGCACCATGTCGGCGATCTGATCATTCTTGGCCGGTTCGACCCGTCCCTTGGTGAGGTGGTTGCGTTCGAGGAGCTGGTTGGATCGCACGGTGGTCTCGGCGGCGGCCAGACCGATGCACTGCTGATTCATCCGTCCGAGTGGACCGTGCCGGGCGAGTCGTTGACAGGGTCACAGGTGCATCGAGCTCTGCTGGAGCGGCTCGAGCAGCTCGGGCTCCGAGTTGGACCGTCGTGAGCGCCTTGGCGGTGACGTGGTGGGGTCACTCGTCCGTGACTGTCGAATTGGGATCGACGCGCGTCGGCACCGACCCGTTGCTGGTCGATCGTCTGATGCACCTGCGTCGATACGCGCCGACTCCCGGCCCGATTGCAGCAGAGCTTGACCTGGTGCTCGTGTCGCACTTGCACGGGGACCATTTCCACGTCCCGTCGCTCGGGCGGGTGTCCTCAGAAGCGCCGATCGTCGTGCCGCGTGGAGCATCTGATCTGCTGCATTCGTTGCCGGGTCGGGAAGTCATTGAGGTCGAACCAGGGGACCGGCTGGAGCGGGCCGAGGTGCGGATCGACGTGGTCCCCGCTCGTCACGATGGTCGTCGCCTTCCGCTGGGACGACGGCATGCGCCGGCAATCGGATTTCGGGTCGAGGGGCAGTCGGGTTCGTTCTGGTATCCGGGAGACACCGGACCACATGACGCAATGGCTGACGTGGGATCCGTGGACCTGGCGGTCGTTCCGGTTGGCGGCTGGGGACCGACGTTGGGTGATCGGCACCTCGATCCACAGCAAGCAGCCGAGGCGGTGGAGCGTGTGGGGGCTACCTGGGCCATCCCGGTCCACTACGGCACGTTCTGGCCCGTTGGCATGCGCGTCCTCAACCGCACCAGTCACCAGCGTCTTTTCGAGGCTCCCGGGTCACGCTTCGCCGACGCGATGTCGCAGTCTCCGACGACCGCTGTCGTGCCAGTTCACGGCCGTCGTGTGGTGCTTCATGGCTGAGGGGATCGGGCTGGTCGGGTTGCTCATCCTGTTTGGGTTCGTCGCGTTCGGCTCGATCATTCCGGTCGTACCGACCGGCGCAGCAGTCAGTGGCGCTGCCGTCCTGGCTCGCGCCGAGCACCCTTGGGAGCTTGTGCTTGTCGTAGCTGTCGGAGCAGCGGGCGCGTATGCCGGGGACGTCGTGACGTACGGGGTGTTGCACCAGGCTGGCGCCCCGCTGGCGCAACGCATCGGCTGGCTCCAGAAGGACGACCCTCAGGCAGCGCTCCGACGGATCCGAAACAGCATGGACCAGCACGAGGTCAGGACACTGCTGGTGTCGCGGCTCGTGCCGGGCGGCCGCGTTCCGGTACTCGTCGCAGCAGCGCTTGGAGGATATCCGTGGCAGCGCTACATGGTGGCGGCCGTGTTGGCGACGCTCCTGTGGTCAGTGACCTACACCACCATTGGCATCGTCGGCGACTCGCTCTTCGCGGACTCACAAGTCGCGATCATCGCGGCTGTCGTCGGTGCCACGCTGTTGACCCTGCTGGCTCAGGCGCTGCAACGCCGTCGGAGGCAGTGAGTGGTAGCCATTCAGCACGCTGGGGCGCGTGGGGGGCCAGCGTCTCCCGAACCACGTCGCGTAGATGACGCCCAGCACCGTGAGAGAGTGGGCAGCTCGGCCGAGGCTCAGCCGATCCCACCGACGAGGTTCTGGTCGGACATTGCGTTGATGCCCCAGGAGTCCGCGGCGCAGCCAGTCACGGCGACGGGCATCGCCCTAGTTCTGACAGTCTGACCGTCCGAACCGGTTCAGTCGCCGGAGATGGTTCTTGGATCGCCCGGCTGCCCATCTGGCAGGCCCAGGTCGACGCGGTTGGTGATGGTGACAGTGCCATCCCGGGCGATGTCGATCCGGGCGTAGCCCGTCTGCAGGCCGGTGTCGGCGTTCACGTACTGGAGCTGGACGCTGAGCGTCTTCAGAGGGGAGGAGAACGGGGTTGAGAACCGGTTGAAGGTCGGGCTCTCCTCGACACCCCCGGACGTGCCGAGCTGGTTCACGACCGTCCATGTGACCTTGTCGCCGTCGGTGTTCCAGATCACCCTGGGCGGCGAGAAGTCGTGCAGGTGGCCGAAGTTGATGATCCCCGGGGGCAGATCGGGAATGCCGTCGTCGCGGGGAACAGTCTCGCGGCCGACCGCGTCGTCCAGGTCATGGACGGAATCGACGCCGATGTAGCCCGCGGCCGATCGTGGCTGGTGGAACAGCACGATGAGGGGCTTGTCCGCGTCTGTGCGCCCAACCTTCTGCCGCAGCCCGGTGCCGAGCTCGGTCTCCGTGACGCCGCTCTCGTTGGTGATCAAACCACCGAAGAGCTCCTTGAAGGCTGGGTCATTGCCGGCGAGGAGGTTGAGGCCAGCGACCTCGGCGATGTCGAAGTCGGGATTGATCACGCCATGATCGGTGAGCTGTTGGACGGTGATGTCGGTGTCGTGGTCACCCTTGACCGCGGCAGTTGGAATGTCGGGGCTGGCGTCGGACTCACCCGCGACGAACCCTTCCTCGGCGAGGGTGCCGTTGGAGGTGATGTCGCCAGATATGGTCCGCGCCGCGAGAGTGTCTTGGCCCAGGTGATCGCCAAGCAACGCGTACAACGCCGTTCGCACCTTCGTACCCACGAGGCTGCCTTGGGGGTCGGCCTCGGCGATCACGATTCGCTCACCCGATCGAGGTTGCAGTGCCTCGATGTGCCGCGGCAGCTGGGCTCGTAGCGACGCTTCGGCCGCGGCCTCGTAGGCGGCTGTCCGCTTCTGGATGCGATCGGTGTTCTTCTTGATGAACGGCTGAACTTGACGGGCGACCTCGAGCGTCTGAGGACTGCTGAACGAAAGCTCGCTCACCCCGGGCAATGGATACGTCTCCTGGGGCTCGACGCTGCCGTCCCAGCGCCCGAAGAGCCACGCCGCGACAGCTGCTGATGCCGCGACGCTCAACGCAACGGCCAGTGCACCAAGGCCGAGTCGTGTGCTCAACCGAAGGCCTGCTGGAAACGGCGGCCGCCCTCGGAAAGCGGCCCACAGAGCCGTACCCCCGAGCAGCAAGGCGCAAAGCTCGATGAGAAGGAATCGTCGCCACAGTTGACTGCGGAACTCGTCACCGTAGACACGTGCGACCTCGTCGGGATCATTCACGAACTGCGCGTTGGTCTCGACGAATCTCGGGCTCACGTAGGACGCCAGGCTGCCGCCGGCCTCCGGAGGGCCGGTGGCCCTGACTGAGGCACCGAATCCGCCGGCACCGGTCCTCTCCCAGTACAAACGGCCCAGGATCCCGGTGTCGAGGGTCGTGACGCCGTTGTGCGCCAACGACACCTGGACCGGCAGAGTGCCCAGTCGATCGCGGAACGACACTCCTTCGACGGCACGTTCGGCTGCGATCGGCGCACTCACTGTCGCCGCCGCCAGCCCGTAGGCAAGTACCGCCACGACGACACGTGTCACGGTCCTCAGGGCGGGCTCCATGCGTCCGAGCCTACGCGGCCGCTCTCCCATCACCGCGCACTCAGGAAGTGGCGGCCCCGAGGGGGCGAGTAGGCCCGATCGGGACCGCACTGCGCGATGGGGTCGACTGACTCAGCCTCTCGGACGGTGGTCGTCTCAGGCGAATGCGAAAGTATCGGATCCAGAAGTAGACCCCAGGTAGTGCGGATCGTCACAAGAAGGCCGTACTTGGTGAAGTGCCAGAGTCTTCTGACCGTTGCGGGGAGCGATGCCGATTTCGTCGAGCTCCATGATGGCCGCCGCGCACTCGCGGTCGTAGCCGTGCTGAAGAACGCGGTGTGGGCGTCGACGACACCTAGGGTCACCATTGCGGCCACTCCGGTCAACGCGATCACCAACCTGTGGTCACGGACGGTCCGGTGACGCAGGTGCGACAAGAGCGAGCTGACCGTGACGGCACCGAGCAGTGTCGAGTCGTCAACGACCGCGACAATCGGGCTGCGCATGCTGGCCAACACGGCGGCGACCTCGATCGCAGTCGCGCCCGGTGCCGCGATCGGCAGGTCCAATGCGTCTTTTGCGTTGTGGAAGCTTGGTGCACATCGCGTCGGCCGACTTCTCGTCGTACGCCCGGGCCAGCGCCGGATCGTCCTGCACGTGCGTCGGCACGATGAAACGGAGCACTTGTGAGCCGGGCCGGATCGTGTAGGGCTGGTCCGCCTCATCGAGCACGATCAGTCCTGGCAGTCGGTGCTCCGCCAGCAGTCGTGCGGCGTCCAGCGCATCGATCTCCAACGCGACCGTCGGGAACTCGCGCGCCAGATCTCTTGCCCAACATCAGGACCTGCGTCCTTTGTGGCCAACGTCCGGGTTCGCGCTATTGGCGGACGACGCTGGTGGTTGTCGGCATGGCGGATCAGCAGCGGAGACTAGTGGCCGCTCAGCTGCCCGGTGAGGCGTTCGTGACGGTCGGCGCTGGTGTCGTTGAGGCCGACGATTCGCACGGCCTTGCCTTTGCGTTCGTACTTGGTGGTGATGGCATCCAGAGAGGCGACGGTCGAGGCGTCCCAGATGTGGGAGTGGGAGAGGTCGATGACGATCTGCTCGGGGTCGCTGGCGTAGTCGAACTGTGTGTAGAGATCGTTGCTGGAGGCGAAGAACAGTTCTCCGGTGACGGTGTAGACCGCGGTGACATTGCCGTCGGCGTCCTCGGTGAGCTCGCGGTCGGTTTCAGTGAGGTGGGCGACCCGCCGGGCGAACAGGGTCATGGCAACCAGGACTCCAACGACGACACCGACGGCGAGGTTGTGGGTCAGCACGGTGACGACCACCGTCGCGACCATGACGGTCGTCTCGCTCTTGGGCATCCGGCGCAGGGTCTTGGGCTGAATGGAGTGCCAGTCGAAGGTGCCAACGGAGACCATGACCATCACGGCCACAAGAGCGGCCATCGGGATGAGGGCAACGACGTCACCGAACCCCACGACGAGGACCAGCAAGAAGACGCCGGCGAGGAAGGTCGAGATCCTGGTGCGCGCGCCCGATGCCTTGACGTTGATCATCGTCTGGCCGATCATGGCGCAACCGCCCATACCGCCGAAGAACCCGGTGATCACGTTGGCCAGGCCTTGGCCCCAGGCCTCGCGGGTCTTGTCCGAGTGCGTGTCGGTGATGTCGTCGACGAGCTTGGCGGTCAGCAACGACTCGAGGATGCCGACCAACGCCATCGCCAGCGCGTACGGGGCGATGATCTTGAATGTCTCGAGGTTGATCGGCACGTCTGGCAGGAACCATGACGGCAGGCTGTCGGGCAGGTCGCCCTGGTCGCCCACGTTCGGGACGTTGATTGCACCGATGATCGTGAACGCCGTGAGGGCCACGATGGCAACCAACGGGGCCGGGACGACCTGGTTGATGCGGGGGAAGCCGACGATGACGGCGACCCCGATGGCGATCATCGGATAGACGGCCCAGGGCACGTCGAGGACGTGGTCGATCTGGGCTTCGAAGATCAGGATCGCCAGTGCGTTGACGAATCCGACCATCACCGACCGTGGGATGAACCGCATGAGCTTCGCCACGCCGGCGAGAGCAAGCACAACCTGGATCATTCCGCCGAGCAGGACGGTGGCGATGAGGAAGTCATAACCGTGGTCTCGCATCACCGGGGCAATGACGAGCGCGACGGCACCGGTCGCGGCCGAGATCATGGCCGGGCGTCCGCCCAGGAATGAGATGGCAACCGCCATGGTGAACGAGGCGAAGAGGCCGACCCGCGGGTCGACGCCGGCGATGATCGAAAACGAGATGGCCTCGGGTATCAGAGCGAGGGCGACAACCAGGCCAGCGAGGACCTCTGTGCGCAGGATCTTCGGTGACCGCAGCGCGTTGCGGACGGTCGACTCGAGCGGCACGCGGGCACTGCTAGTTTCGCGGGCAGAACTGTTCAAGGGTGGCTCCGTTCGACTGCGAGGAACACGGCCGCTGTGTGAGCACGCTCGTGGGCCCAGGCTGACCTGATTGGTCAGGTGCGGCCCGCGGGCTCGCGTGCCGACGTGGGTCGCCGGCGGAAGTCTGTAGCTAACTCTACCGTTACGTAAGGGTAGAGTTCGAACCCTGATCGAGTGAGTGAGGTCACGTGGCTGGCGACACGACACCAGGGGACCATCCGACGGCCGGGGCGATGCACATCGGAGAAGTCGCAGCCCGCACCGAGTTGTCCCTCCGAAGCCTTCGCCACTGGGAAGAGGTCGGCCTGCTTCAACCGTCTGGACGCACCGATGGCGGGTTCAGGCTCTACACGGAGGACGACGTCGAGAAGATCCTCGTCATCCGGCGCATGAAGCCGCTCGGATTCAGCCTGGACGAGATGAAGGCGGCGATGTCGAGTCTCGAGAATCTTCGAGACCCTACAGCGTCCCCTGTCATGCGCGAGGCGGCCGTGGCGCATCTGTCGGAGGTGAAGGCCGATGCCGAGGAGCGTCGCAAAGAGCTCGCCCGGCAGTTGGAAATGGCCGACGAGTTCATCAGTCTGTTGGATCAGACGTCGCCATAGCCTGGTTGCGATGAGCGGGCGAACTGCACTCGGGCAACGCTGGGGCAACACCGGAACCAGAAAGTTGCCGCTATTCGCGACAAAATCTCCAACAATGACAGATCGAGAAAAGACCGAAATATCAGTCAAAAACAGCAGTGGTCATCGCCGACCCACCAGGCCTCTTTTCCACTCTCAAGGCGGTAGCGCGGGTTCGAATCCCGTCGGGGCTACCATGGAAAAGACCCGGACCTCGGTCCGGGTCTTTGCATTTCGTGGACCCGCCGCGACTGATGGGCATACTTTCGGGGCATGGATGACATCTCGTTAGTCGGCATCATCATCGCGGCGCTCGCCTTCTTCCTCCTCGGAGGCGTCTGGTACACGGTCCTGTTCGGCAAGCTGTGGCGCGCCGAGGTGGGCATCTCGGAGGAAGAGGCCGCGGGCATGAGCCCCAACCCGGTCATGTTCGTGTGGTCGGTTCTCGTGGCGCTGATCATCGCGGTGACCCTGGCCAAGCTCATCGGCGCGAGCAGCGTGGAGTACGGCCTCAAGATCGGACTCGGCGTGGGCGCCGGCATCGGTGCGGCGATCCTCGCGCAGAACTACGTGTATGAGTCGAAGTCCGTCAGGTTCTTCGCGATCAACGCTGGATACGTCATCATCGGGCTCACGCTGATGGGCGCGATCATCGGAGCGTTCCAGACCCCCTGATCCGGTCTGCGTCCATGTCTGAAACCCGCCGGTAAGTGTCGGCGTCGGGCCTCATGATGGACGTATGCACACCGATCACGAACGCTGTTACCGAGCCGCATCGTCACGCGATGCGCGCTTCGACGGTGTCTTCTATGTCGGCGTCAAGACGACCGGCATCTACTGTCGTCCGTCCTGCCCGGCGATGACGCCGAAGAAGGAGAACGTCACGTTCTACGCCTCGGCGGCCGCGGCGCAGGACGCTGGCTTCCGCGCCTGCCGCCGGTGCCGCCCCGACACGACTCCCGGCTCGCCCGAATGGAATGTCCGGGCGGACGCGGTCGGCAGAGCCATGCGGCTGATCGCTGACGGCGTCGTCGAGCGCGAGGGCGTCGAGGGGTTGGCGAGCCGCCTCGGCTACAGCCATCGGCACGTGACGCGGATGCTGACCCAAGAACTCGGCGCCGGTCCGCTGGCACTGGCACGCAGCAACCGGGCCCACGCTGCGCGGGTCCTCATCGAGACGACCGACATGCCGATGTCCGACATCGCGTTCGCTTCCGGCTTCGCCTCGATCCGCCAGTTCAACGACTCCGTTCGCCACGTCTACGCCCTGTCGCCGACCCAGATGCGCGGGCGTCGCCGCAGCACTCCGACGGGTCGGGTGACCTTGCGCCTCGCCGTTCGTCAACCGTTCCACGCCGAGGGGTTGCTCGAGTTCCTCGGCGGTCGCCTGATCGCGGGCGTCGAGCGGATCGAGGGTCGCACCTATGCCCGGGTGTTGCGGCTGCCGCACGGGCTCGGCGCCGTACAGCTCACGCTGCACGATGACCACGTCGCCTGCGAGCTCGAGCTCGCCGACCTGCGCGACACCGCCGTGGCGGTGCAGCGTTGCCGACGCCTGCTCGACCTCGACGCCGACCCCTTGGCGATCGATGAGGTCCTCTCGGAGGATCCGCTGCTGGGTCCACTCGTGGCGTCGGCGGCGGGCCTGCGGTTGCCGAGCCAGGTCGACGGGTTCGAGGTGGCTGTCCGGGCGATCGTCGGTCAACAGGTCTCGGTCGCCGGCGCGCGTACGATCCTCGGCCGGTTCGCCCAGGCCTACGGCACGCAGGTGACGTTCGACCTCGCTGCCGCGCACGGGTTGACCCACGCCTTCGCGACGCCCGAGGCGCTTGCTGAAGCCGACGACACGGCGTTGAGCATGCCGCGCAGCCGTGCCAGGGCACTGATCGGCGTGGCCCAGGCGGTCGCCGACGGCAAGATCGAGCTTGACCCAGGCGCCGACCGTGACGCCGTACGCGCGGACCTCGTCGCCTTGCCCGGCATCGGGCCATGGACGGCCGACTACATCTGCATGCGGGCGCTCGCTCACCCGGACGTCATGCTCGAGACCGACCTGATCATCCGCCGGATGCTCGAGCGCCACGGCGTCGAGCCGGACCGGACCGAACGATGGAAGCCATGGCGTTCATACGCCGCCATGCATCTCTGGCGCGCAAGCGTCGATGTCGAAGGGACAGCGAAATGACCACACGTTGGATGGAGTCGCCGATCGGCGGGCTCCGCATCCACGCCTCGGCCGGACTGATCACCGCGATCGACTTCGCCGCGACCAATCCGCGCAAGAGCCGAGCCAGCAACCCGCTGCTCGATCTCGCGGAGCAGCAGCTCGGCGAGTACTTCACGGGTGAGCGCACCGAGTTCGACCTGCCGCTCGCGAGTGAGGGATCGGAGTTCCAGAAGAAGGTGTGGGCCGAGCTGCAGCGCATCCCCTACGGCGAGACGGCCAGCTATGGCGACATCGCCCGGCGACTGGGCTACGAGCCGGTGATCTCCCGGGCGGTCGGCGCGGCCAACGGCGCCAACCCGATCCCGATCGTGGTGCCTTGCCATCGTGTCATCGGCTCGGACGGCTCGCTGACGGGCTATGCCGGCGGCCTTGAGCGCAAGAGGACGTTGCTCGACCTGGAGCAGCCGGGCTTGTTCTGAGCTGGACCTCGGCGGGTGCATCCTGTGTGGAGGGCATCATCCGAGAAAGGTTTGATCATGGCCGACGGCACAGGCACGAAGGACGACCCCTGGCGACTCACGACGGCACCGGGCTCCTCGACGTACGAGATGTTTCGTCTCGAGGACTCCGATCCGCCGCAGCTGAGGTGCCAGGTCGGCACGACGTGGCTCGCCTATCGACTCGAGGCGATCGAGGACCTGCACGCCTGGCTGCGGGAGCAGGGTGACTGGGTCGACCTCGGCGCCGCCGACGAGAAGAAGCCCGCCAAGGCCGGCACTGTCGAAGCATGGGGTCGTGACCCAGCCAACCCGGTCGGCGGCTGGTACGGGTTGCGCAACGGCTATCGGGGGAGATTCGGGATGTATCTCCCGCCGCTGCTCGAGGCGCTGGGACTCGTCGAGCTCACTCACGATCCGCGCAACAACCGAGTGCGCGCACTCTGACCTGCGCGTTCGCCGTCCGTTCACCGTGTTGGGGCATGGTCGGGGCACCCGTACCCGGAGGTGATGATGGCGAACAAGCCTGGCAAGAAGGCGCGCGGACCCGGCAACGCGGACACGCTGCTGGCTGCGGCAACATCGACAGTTGAGGAGCTCACTGCGGAGGTCGCGGCGCTCCGAACGCGCGTCAAGGTGCTCGAGGCCGAGTCGGAGGCATGGAAGAAGCAGGCCGAGAAGCAGAAGTCGCGAGTCCACAAGGTGCGCGCGAAGGCTGAGAAGGCCATCGCGGAGGCCAACGCCAAGCGCAAGAAGGCCAAGGCCCGGGCTCGTCAGGTGATCGCTGATCACCCTCGCGCCGAGCCACTGGCTCTCATGGACGCCCCTCGGCTGCCGCAGCCGACCTGGACCGTGACGCAGCTGCGGGAGGCGGCGAAGGAGCAGGGCGTCGCCGGCTACTCGCGGATGCGCAAGGACCAGCTGCTTGCGCAGCTGATCTGAGGACAGACGCTGTGGACAGCGGGTTCGACGGCAACGGGTTGCTGCGCACATCGTGGGGCATGACCTCACCTGACATCCCCGACGTCCGCACCCCGGCCGACCTGGAGGCCGTATGGCGCCGGCTGATCGAACCTCTGGGGTTCGGCAGCCGGCAGATCTTCGCGATCCTGTTGGGTCGCGGCGGTCAGGTGCACCCGTCGATCGTCAACGTCACGGACTGTCCGGCCGCTCCCGACGGCCGGATGCTCGTCAACCTGGCGCGGTCACTGCGGACCGTGCTTGACGAGGCTGATCCGGATGGCTCGATCGCCATGCTCTGGGCGCGTCCGACCCCAGCGGGCACCCGCGCGTCCGACATCCAATGGGTACGCGCGATGACCGCCGTCTCGAGGACGCACTCGCTCGGCGACTGGCCGATCCACACCGCCGACGACTCGGTCCTGCGGGTGATGTCACCCGATGACCTTGCTGCCTGAAGCCTGTCTGGTCGAGCTGCCGCGAATCGACTATGCCGTCGGCCGCGGTTCGGCATAGGCTGTCGCGAAGCAATGACCTATGGGGGAACAGCGTGATGAGAACGGTATTGAGCGGCCTGATGGTCGCGGGACTGATCGCGAGCCTGGCCGTGGCCACACCAGCCGCCGCGGCCGCACCGGCGACGATCAACGACATCGACGGCGACGGCCTGCTCGACGTCGTCTACTCCTCCGATGGGAAGGGTTCAGACGAGGACAACGGGAAGCTCACGATCGCTTACGGCGATGGTCAGACGCAGTCGTTCAAGGGCCAGCACGCCTTCGGCTACCCCCTCCCTGACCCCCCGTTGCATGATCCGCAATTCGGACGCACGACCGAGGTCGCGAACCTCAACGGCGACCAGTACGCCGATGTCCTCGTCACTGGCAGGGGTGTTGATTCCGACCACAGCTACCTCTTCATCGCGCTGGGATCGGCCGACGGCCTGACACTCGACCGGATCGACCGCGTCGAGATCCCGAAAGGCGGAGGCGCGCTGACCGTCCTGACCAAGCCGACGCCGCTCATCGTCGTCTCGACCTACGCGGCGGTTGACGGCGTGAGTTCCGGCGCGCTCTATGCCATTCCGGTCACCCCAGCGGGCAAGACACTGCCCGGTCAACTGATCAGCCAGAACTCGGACGGCATTCCGGGGAGCAACGAGACCGGCGACGAGTTCGGAGTATCCATCGACGCCGAGGGCAGCACGCTGGTCGTCGGGTCGCCAGGCGAGGACACGACCAAGGCCAACGACACCGGCATGATCCACGTCCTCCGGCGCGCCGGCACCACGTCCTTCACCGGCGTGGGCATCCACCAGGACACGACGGGCGTTCCGGGTTCCGCAGAAGTCGGGGACCATTTCGGTGAATCGGTCGCGATTGAGGAAGGTCACATCGCCGTCGGCCTCCCCGGCGAGGACCTCGGCTCGGTGAAGGACGCCGGCATGGTCACCTACTTCAAGGACAACGGGACCACGACGACCGCCGCCGGGGCCTTCAACCAGAACACTGCGGGGATCCCCGGTTCCAATGAGGCACAGGACGAGTTCGGTCAGGCCGTCGGCTTCACTCGACCCTGCGCCGGGCAGCGCGCCATCTTGGCTGCAGCGCCTGAGTTCTCCGACGAAAGGAGCGAGCGCACGACCGTCGTGAACCTCAAGGCCGGCGCCTCGTGTGGCAACAAGGTCCTGGACGGATACGCGGTCTCCGCGCGGCGCAGTACCGCACCGAACCAGGCCGACTCGGTCATCGTCGCCGAGCGGGGCGAGCACTACTACGACGACCCGCTCGCCGTCGAACGCAAGTTCCCCTACACGGCCGTGGCCAAGCAGTGGGGCAAGGGCGATGTTGACGGTGGCCTGATCCTCGTTTCTCCAATGTCGAGGTAACCGTCGTTGCCCTCCGGCGCCGGAGGGTCAGTTCGACCGGCGGAGGCTCTGCGAGAGGCGTTCGGCGGCGGCGACCACCGCAGGCGCGTGCATACGGCCGGGCTGACGGGTCAGGCGCTCCAGGGGGCCCGACACGGACACCGCGGCGACGACCTTGCCGGAGGGGGAGCGGACCGGTGCGGACACCGAGCCGACGCCCGTCTCGCGCTCGCCGACGCTCTGGGCCCAGCCACGGCGGCGTACGGCTGACAGCTCCGCGGCCGAGAACGTCGCCTTGAGGAGTCCCTTGTTCATGCGTTCGGGGTCTTCCCACGACAGCAGGACCTGGGCGGCGGAGCCGGCACTCATCGTCAGCTGACCGCCGACGGGGATCGAGTCGCGCAGGCCGGTCGGCCGGTCGGCGGCTGCGACGCACACGCGGAAGTCGCCCTGGCGGCGGAACAGCTGTGCGGACTCACCGGTGATGTCGCGCAGGCGGGCGAGGACGGGACCGGCGGCCGCGAGCAGGCGGTCCTCACCGGCGGCAGCAGCGAGCTCGCCGAGGCGGGGGCCGAGGATGAAGCGTCCTTGCATGTCGCGAGCGACAAGCCGATGATGTTCGAGTGCCACCGCGAGACGGTGAGCGGTCGGCCGCGCCAGCCCGGTGCTCGCCACGAGACCGGCCAGCGTTGCCGGTCCCGGCTCGAGCGCGGCAAGCACGAGTGCGGCTTTGTCGAGAACTCCGACTCCGCTAGAGTTGTCCATGTCTTGATACTGCCGTATCGCATTGTGAGACGCAAGTGCATACTGGTGGTGGTGCCGCGAGGCACTGATACGCAGCTGAGGAGAGCGCCATGGGCAAGACTCTTGCCGAGAAGATCTGGGACGAGCACGTCGTACGCAGCCACGAGGGCGAGCCCGACCTGCTCTACATCGACCTCCACCTGATTCACGAGGTGACGAGTCCACAGGCATTCGACGGGCTCCGCATTGCGGGGCGCACCGTGCGCCGCCCCGACCTCACGCTCGCCACCGAGGACCACAACATCCCGACGACCGACCTCGACAAGCCGATCGCCGACCTGGTCTCGCGCACGCAGGTCGAGACGCTGCGCCGCAACTGCGCAGAGTTCGGCGTACGCCTGCACCCCATGGGCGACATCGACCAGGGCATCGTGCACGTCGTCGGCCCGCAGCTCGGCCTCACGCAGCCCGGCATGACGATCGTGTGCGGCGACTCGCACACCTCGACGCACGGCGCATTCGGCTCGATCGCGTTCGGCATCGGTACGTCCGAGGTCGAGCACGTCCTCGCGACGCAGTCGTTGTCGCAGGCCAAGCCCAAGATGATGGCCGTCGAGGTCGTCGGCGAGCTGCCGGTCGGCTCGACCGCCAAGGACCTGATCCTGTCGCTCATCACGCAGGAGACCACCGGTGGCGGCCAGGGCTACATCGTCGAGTACCGCGGTGAGGCGATCCGCAAGCTGTCGATGGAAGCCCGCATGACGATCTGCAACATGTCGATCGAGTGGGGCGCCAAGGCCGGGCTCATCGCGCCGGACCAGACGACGTACGACTACCTCGAGGGCCGGCCCAATGCGCCGCAGGGTGCTGACTGGGACGCCGCCGTGGCGTACTGGGACAGTCTCGTCACCGATGACGACGCCGAGTTCGACAAGGTCATCACGATCGACGCGTCGACCATCACGCCGTTCGTCACGTGGGGCACCAACCCCGGCCAGGGCGTGCCGCTGTCGGGCAACGTGCCCGACCCGGCGTCGTTCGAGGACGACAACGAGCGCATCGCCGCCGAGAACGCCCTGCGCTACATGGGCCTCGAGGCTGGCACGCCGATGCGTGACATCAAGGTCGACACGGTGTTCATCGGCTCGTGCACCAACGGTCGCATCGAGGACCTGCGCGTCGCAGCCAACCTGATCGAGGGCCACAAGGTCGCCGCTGACACCCGGATCCTGGTCGTGCCCGGATCGGTGCGCGTACGTCTGCAGGCCGAGCAGGAGGGCCTCGACGTGATCTTCAAGGACGCCGGCGCCGAATGGCGCGGCGCGGGTTGCTCGATGTGCCTCGGCATGAACCCCGACCAGCTCACGCCGGGGGAGCGCAGCGCCTCGACGTCCAACCGCAACTTCGAGGGCCGACAGGGCAAGGGCGGACGTACGCACCTGGTGTCGCCCGACGTCGCCGTCGCGACCGGCATCCTGGGCCACCTGGCCGGGCCTGCCGACCTCGCCGAGCTCGAGAAGGCAGGAGCCTGACCCATGGAGAAGTTCAGCAGTCATACCGGTGTCGGAGCTCCGCTGCGTCGCAGCAACGTCGACACCGACCAGATCATCCCCGCGGTGTGGCTCAAGAAGGTCACCCGCGACGGGTTCGAAGAGGGCCTGTTCTCGGCCTGGCGCAGCGATCCGTCGTTCGTGCTCAACCAGGACGCCTACAAGGACGCCACCGTGCTGGTGGCCGGGCCCGACTTCGGCACCGGCTCGTCGCGTGAGCACGCGGTGTGGGCGCTGCAGAACTACGGGTTCAAGGTCGTCATCTCGCCGCGCTTCGGCGACATCTTCCGCGGCAACTCCGGCAAGGCGGGGCTGCTCGCTGCGCAGGTCGACGACAAGGTCGTCCAGCGGCTCTGGGACTACCTCGATGCCAACCCCGGCGCGTCGATCACGATCGACCTCGAGTCGCGGACGGTCAAGGCCGGTGACGGCGTCGACGCGATCGAGGACTCGTTCACGATCGACGACTACACCCGCTGGCGCCTGCTCGAGGGCCTCGACGATGTCGGCATCACGTTGAGCCACGAGGACGACATCGTCACCTACGAGAAGTCGCGCCCGAGCTTCAAGCCCGCCACCCTCTGACCCACCCCCGCTGACGGGTCACTTTTGCCCCGCTGACGGGTCAGTTTTGGCCCGCTGACGGGTCAGTCGTGGTGCAAGCGCGCGCAGCAAGTGACCCGTCGATGGGCAACAAGTGACCCGTCGATGGGCAACAAGTGACCCGTCAGCGTCAGGTCCAGATCTTGATGGACGTGACGGTGCCGTTTGAGTCGGTCTCGACGAAGACGCGCTGACCCATGCGGAGGTGCCGGATGTGCTCGGCGAGCGATGTGGCGGGGAACTCCAACGGCATGCCGTCATCGGTCAGGAGGCTCCCGGCCCCCGTGGACGGGTCGAAGCTCGCAACGGTGCCCTGCATGGCAGTCACCCTAGTCGGGAGCGAAAGGTTTAGGCTCGCCCACATGGCGAAGCGTCCCGTTCCCCTCACGATCAGGGTCATCAAGTTCTTCCTCCGGCCGATCCTGATGCTGACGACCAAGCGGGACTGGCGCGGCATGGAGAACCTGCCCGAGGGCGGATTCGTCCTCGCGCCCAACCACGTGTCGCACACCGACCCGTTCCTGATCGCGCACTTCATGCTCGACAACGACATCGCTCCGCGCTTCCTGACCAAGGACACACTGGTCGGCGCCAAGGGCTATGGCTGGATCCTGCGGACCGCGGAGCAGATCCCGGTCTACCGCAGCACCGAGGGCGCCGCCGAGTCGCTGCGCGCGGCCGCCGCCGCCGTCGAGGCCGGCCACGTGGTCACGATCTATCCCGAGGGCACGATCACGCGCGATCCGGCTGCGTGGCCCATGAGCGGGCGTACGGGCGCCGTACGCGTTGCCCTGAGCACGGGCAAGCCCTTGGTCCCGCTGATGCAGTGGGGACCCCAGGAGATCCTGTGGCCGTACGCCAAGAAGCTGCGCCTGTTCCCCCGCAAGACGATTCACATCCGCGTCGGCAAGCCGGTGGATCTGTCCGAGTTCGAGGGCAAGGAGCTCACCGAGGAGGTCCTCCATGCGGCGACCGATCGGCTGATGGACACCTTGACTGCCATGATGGCCGAGGTACGGGGCGAGCTGCCCTCGACACCTCGCATCGATGTGCATACTTTGAGCAAGCCACGGAGCAACTACAAGCCGGGGACCGACTACAAGCGATTGGATTCGTGAATGGCGCAGACAGCCGTGATGGGCGCAGGGTCGTGGGGCACGGCCTTTGCCATGGTGCTGGCCGACGCCGGCAACGATGTACGCCTGTGGGGGCGGCGGCCTGAGCTGTGCGAGGCGATCAACTCCAAGCACCAGAACTCCGACTACCTCCCCGGCATCGACCTGCCCAAGGAGATCACCGCGACGCACGACCCGGCCGAGGCGATGGCCGGCGCCGAGGTCGTCGTGCTCGCGGTCCCGTCGCAGCAGCTGCGCGACAACCTCAAGTCATGGAGCGAGCACGTGCCGGCCGATGCCGTCATGGTCAGCCTGATGAAGGGCGTCGAGCTCGGCACCCACAAGCGCATGAGCGAGGTCATCGCCGAGATCACGGGCGCCGGACCTGAGCGCATCGCGGTCGTCTCAGGCCCCAACCTCGCCCGCGAGATCGCCAATCGTGAGCCCGCCGCCAGCGTCGTGGCGTGCGAGGACCAAGGCGTGGCCGAACGGCTCCAGAAGCTGTGCCACACCGCGGCGTTCCGCCCCTACTCGATGACCGACGTCATCGGGTGCGAGCTCGCCGGCACGGCCAAGAACATCATCGGACTCGCGGTCGGCGTGTGCGTCGGGCTCGGCTACGGCGACAACACCAAGGCGTCGGTCATCACCCGCGGGCTCGCCGAGACGGCGCGGCTCGGCGCGGCGATCGGCGCCGACCCGGTCACGTTCATGGGCCTGGCCGGCATGGGCGACCTCGTCGCCACCTGCTCGTCGCCGCTGTCGCGCAATCGTACGTTCGGCGAGAAGCTCGGCCAGGGCATGAGCGTCGAGGAGGTCGCGGCGCAGACGAGCCAGGTGGCCGAGGGGGTCAAGTCCTGCGTATCGGTCAGCGAGCTCGCCAAGCTGCATGATGTCGAGATGCCGATCGTCGAGCACGTGGCGGCGCTGATTGCCGGCGAGATGAGCCCCGACGAGCTCGTGGCGGCGCTGATCTCGCGTCAGGCCAAGCCCGAGACCGTCTAGTACGCGAGCGCGGTCAGGCGAAGGCTGCGAGAACGTTCTGGATGTCGATCCAGAGGTCCTCGACGTCCTCGATGCCGACCGAGAACCGGATCAGGCCCTCGGGCACGGACTCCGGCTCGCCGGCATGCCGGCGACGACGCTCCCAGGTCGACTCGACGCCGCCGAGGCTCGTCGCGTACGTGATGATGTCGCTCTGCTCGGTCATCTTCTGCGCGACCTGCGCCCCGCCGGCGACCTCGAACGCGATGATCGTGCCGAACCCGGGATAGCGGGAGTAGACGATGCGGCTGGAGGCCGAGAGGCGCTTGTGCAGCTCCTTGGCATTCGCCTCGGCCCGGTCGAGCCGAACGTGGAGCGTACGCATGCCGCGGGCGGCGAGCCACGTCTCCATCGCACCGGGGATCGCGCCGAGGACGGACCGGCGCTTCTCGATCGCGGAGAAGGCCCGGTCGCTGTTGGTCACGACGGCGCCGAGGATCACGTCACTGTGGCCGGACAGGAGCTTGGATGCCGAATGGACCACGAAGTCGGCACCCAGCTCGAGCGGCTTCTGGCGGAGCGGGGTCGCGAACGTGTTGTCGACCGCCACGGCCGTGCCTGAGCGCGATGCCGCCTGGGAGATCACCGCGATGTCCGCGATCTCGAGCGAGGGATTGGTCGGCGACTCGATCCACACCAGGGCCGCGCTCTCGGCGGCGTTGATGACCAGCTGGGTGTTGTCGATGTCGACCAGCTTCAGGTCGATCTGACCGCGGCGGGCGCGTTCCTGCAGCTGGTTGAGCGTGCCGTAGTACGCGTGCCGCGGCGCGACCACGGTCGCCTTGGCGGGGACGAGGTCGAACAGGGCACTGGTGGCGGCGGTACCGGATGCGAAGGCCAGGGCGCGACCGCCCTCGAGCGCGCCCAGCACAGTCTCGAACGAGTCCCACGTCGGGTTGCCGTGGCGGCCGTACTCCGACTGGCCGCCTGGGATCAGGGCACTCGCGAGGGTGATGGGGGCGTTGAGCGGGCCTCCCGGGACCCGATTCGGCCGCCCAGCGCCGACGGCGATGGTGGAGGGCGAGAGTTCGTGTCCGGGCATGAGGACATCATGCCTTGACCGGTATTGTGCTCGGCAATGAGCCTCTCGGTGGACACCTCAGTCGGCAAACCAAGACTTGCTGTCATTTTTGGCGGCCGTTCCAGTGAGCACGGGGTTTCGTGCCTGACCGCCCGCGAGGTCATCGCGGCGATCGACACGGAACGCTACGACGTACGCCCGATCGGGATCACCCGGGCAGGGGCCTGGGTCCAGGAGACCGCGGAGTGGCCGGAGCTGGCGCCCGGACAGCTTCCCGAGGTACGCGACGACCTCCCGGCATTCCTCTGGGAGGACCTGCGCGACTTCGACGCAGCGTTCCCGCTGCTGCACGGCCCATGGGGTGAGGACGGGACGATCCAGGGTCTGTTCGAGATGGTGGACGTCCGCTACGTGGGCGCGGGCGTGCTTGCCAGCGCGGTCAGCATGGACAAGCCATTCACCAAGACCGTCTTCTCCGCTGCCGGGCTGCCACAGATTCCGTACGTCACGGTGCTTCCGTGGCAGTGGAAGGGCGAGCGTGACCGCGTCGAGGCGCGCATTCGTGCGCTCGGGCTGCCGGTGTTCGTCAAGCCCGCCCGCGCCGGCTCCAGCTCCGGCGTGACGATGGTCGACACGTGGGAGGAGCTCGACAGCGCCATCAACAAGGCCCGCGACTTCGACCCCAAGGTCATCGTGGAGGCCGGCGCCAAGGGCAAGCGCGAGCTCGAGTGCGCCGTCATCCAGAACCCCGACGGCAAGCCGATCGCGAGCGTCGTCGGCGAGATCAGCGTCGCTGAGGACTCCGCCCACGAGTTCTACGACTTCGAGGCCAAGTACCTCGACGGCACGAGTCTCAACGTCGTCCCGGCCGACATCCCGGTGACGCTGAGCGAGCGCATTCGCACGTATGCCGTGCAGGCGTTCGAGGCGGTGGGCTGCGAGGGGCTCGCCCGCGTCGACTTCTTCCTCACGGACGACGGTCTCGTCATCAACGAGATCAACACGATGCCGGGCTTCACGCCCTACTCGATGTTTCCGGTGCTCTGGCAGGCGAGCGGGATGTCGTATGCCGAGCTGGTCGACCGGCTGATCCAGCTCGCCCTCAGCCGCGAAACAGGTCTTCGCTAGACGCAGGGCTTCTTGACCGGGTCGTGCCGGGCCACGGAGTCGGCCAGGTCGGCGAGGGCGTCAGCCTCCGGCGCGTAGTCGTGCGGCACCTCGACGCTGACGTAGAACTCGCGGCCGATCGTCGTGAACAGGTAGCCGTCGGACGTCGACTCGCTGAACCAGCCGACGTCGTCGACCATGTCGCACCGTGAGGCCGGTCCGAGGTCCGCGGGCTTCTCGACACCGCACCGCAGGATGATCGGGGGATCGCCCCAGGCCGAGGCGTTCCCGCCCTTGACCATGCGGTTCTCCTGCCCGGCGACCTTCAGCGGGCGGTCGGCGAACAAGCCCTTGCAGTTGACCGCGGTGCCGGTCTCGGTCGGGTACTCATCGACGGACAGCTCGGATCCGCATGCCGTCGTGAGGAGCGCCGCACAGAGCGCAACGGCGAGGAGCGCGCACCGGGGCACGTGAGGCGAGCCTAGATGCGGACGATGGGGCAGGTGAGCGTACGGGTGATGCCCGGGACGTTCTGGATCGTCGTGACCACGAGGGCGCCGAGCTCGTCGACGCTCGGACCCTCGGCACGAACGATCACGTCGTAGGGGCCGGTCACGTCCTCGGCGAGGGTCACGCCATCGATGGCGGCGATCGCGGTCGCGACCTCGGCGGCCTTGCCGACCTCGGTCTGGACGAGGATGTATGCCTGCACAGCCATCGTGAAACTCCTTCGGTTGACCGGACTGTGCCACGCTACCCGATGCGCCTCCTCACATGCGCCGCCGCCTGCGACACAATGGCGCGTATGGCGACCAGTGCTCCGGACGAATCCACGATCGGCGACATCGGAGAGTTCGGCCTGATCGACCAAGTACGAGCTCACATCGGCGAGAACCGGCACGTCCTGCTCGGTCCGGGCGACGATGCCGCTCACGTCTCGACCAAGGACGGCACGTTCCTCGTCTCGACCGACCTGCTCGTCGAGGGCCGCCACTTTCGTCGTGACTGGTCGTCGGCTCACGACATCGGCCGCAAGGCCGCCGCGTGCAACCTGTCCGACATCAACGCCATGGGCGGAGTCGCGACGGCGCTCACGGTGGGGTTCGGCGCGCCGGCCGACCTGCCGGTGTCGTGGGTCCTGGAGATGACACGAGGGTTCGAGGTCGAGTGCGCGCACGTCGGCGCCAACATCGTCGGCGGTGACGTGACGGCGTCCGACAAGATCATCATCGCCGTGACCGCGATGGGTGACGTCGCGCGGCCGGTGCTGCGCTCCGGTGCACTGCCCGGAGACGTGGTGGCGTACGCCGGACAGCTCGGCCTGGCCGGCGCCGGGTTCGCCGCCCTGAGTCGCGGCTTCCGCTCGCCCAAGGCCGCCGTCGACGCCCACCGGGTGCCCCACCCGCCGTACGCCGCGGGCCCGCAGGCCGCCGGTGCGGGTGCCACGGCGATGACGGACGTCAGCGATGGCCTCCTCGCCGATCTGGGCCACGTCGCCGAGGCGAGCTCGGTGGCGATCGACCTCGACCCGTCCGCGTTCGTGGTCCCCGAACCTGTTGCGGCCGTGAGCGAAGCGCTCGGCGCCGACCCGCTGGCGTTCATGCTGACCGGGGGCGACGACTATGCCCTCGTTGCGACGTTCAGCTCACAGGCAGCACTGCCCGACGGCTGGACCCGCATCGGCACGGTGGCGGAGGGGACGGGCCTCACGGTCGGCGGCAAGGCGTACGAGGGCGCGGCAGGCCACCAGCACTTCCGCTGAGGATCAGCTGATCCAGTAGCGGCGCTTGGGCATGTCGGCGACACCGGGCACGATGTCCTCGAGGACGCCGCCGTTGGCCTCGATGACCTTGGCCGACGCGGCGTTGTCGTCGTCGCAGGTCACCAATACCGGGCTGATCCCGCGGGCCCGCAGCAGGTCGACGGACTGGCGCAGGATCTCCGTGGCGTACCCGCGGCCACGGAACTGTGGACGCACGGCGTAACCGATGTGCCCGCCGAGCGTGCGCAGGAACTCGTTGAGCTCGAAGCGCAGCGAGGACCGGCCCACCACGACACCATCGACCTCGGCGACGAGGTCAGCGTTGGCGACGAAGCCCGCAGGCAGGTTGCGACCGTGCTCCCAGCCGTGCACCAACGCGACGTAGTCAGGCCAGTCGAGGTCTGGCCGGTAGCGGTACGACCAGTGGCCGCCCTCGGCATCGAACTCGGCCACAGCGGCGACGACGTCCGCCTGGTCATCGAGGGCCAGGCGGCGCAGCTGCAGGTTCAACGCTGGATCTGCGCGAACGGCTGGGCGGCCTCGAGCTCGTACGCCAGCTCGAGGAGGGTCTGCTCGTCGCCGTGATCGGCCGAGAAGTGCACGCCGATCGGCATGTCCGCCGACGACCGGCCGAGCGGCAGTGAGATCGCTGGCCCGCCGGCGGCGTTGTTGAGCGGGGTGAACGCGGCGTACTGGATCAGCCGCTCGAACATCACCGGGAACTCGACGGCAGGGGAGAGGTAGCCGAGCTCGGGGGTGGCGTGCCCGAGCGTCGGCGACACGATCACGTCGATGTCGGCGAAGGCAGCGCGATAGCGCAGCTCCGACCGCTTCAGCCCCCGAATGGCGCCGGGGGTGCGCCACGCCTGCCGGATGAACCTCCGGGCGAGGCCGCGGGTGAGCGGGTCGGTGAGCGTCTTGTCGAAGTCGGGGCTCATGATCCTGCGGCCGAAGTGCTGGGTGGAGAACGCCAGCAGGCCCCAGTAGTGCTTGAAGTCCTCTGAGAACGACGGGTCGACCGGCAGGTCGACCTCGACGACCTCGTGCCCGAGGGATCCCAGCAGGTCGGTGGTGGCCAGGACCGCCTTGCGGGTCTCCTCGTCGGTCGGTGTGCCGGTCACCGAGTCGATGATCAGGCCCACGCGGAGACGGCGGTCGGACGGGCCCTCGACCAGTCCGAGCGGCTTGAGATGGGGGGCCGGAAGGTAGGCCTGCGTCGCGGCCATGAAGTGCGCCGTGTCGCGGACCGTACGCGTGACGACGCCGTTGGAGATGATGTCGACCGGAAGCTTGGCGGAGTCGGCTGCCGGGACGACACGGCCACGAGTCGGCTTGAGCCCGACCAGTCCGCACGCGGCTGCGGGGATGCGGATCGAGCCGCCGCCGTCATTGGCATGGGCGATCGGGACGACGCCGGACGCCACGAGCGCGGCGGCGCCGCCGGACGAGGCCCCGGCGGAGTAGCCGGTGTTCCACGGGTTGCGGGTCGGCGACAGGGTCGCGTACTCGGTGGTGGCGTTGAAGCCGAACTCCGGCATCGTGCTCTTGCCCAGCACGGTGAACCCGGCGGACAGGAACTGCTCGGTGAACGGTGCATGCGCGACGGCGGCGCGCGCCTTGACCGCGAGGGACCCCTGGTCCGACGGCAGCCCGGCGAAGTCGGTGTTGTCCTTGACGAATGTGGGCACGCCGCCGAAGACCCCGCTGGCTGGATGTCCGGCCGCTGCGAGCCCGCGGTCGAAGTCGGGGTGCTGGATCGCGTTGAGGGCGGGGTTGACCCGCTCCGCACGGGCGATGGCTGCCTCGGCGGCCTCGCGAGCGCTGATGGTTCCCGAGGCAATAGCAGCGGCGACCTCGACAGTGTCGAGGTCGCCGAGTGCGTCATCGCCGAAGGCGTGTACGCGAGTGGTTCTCTCAGTGGTCACGAGATGACTCTAGGGTCACATCGCGACAGGCAGCCAGAGGTTAGCGGGAAACCTTGCCGGCCTTGAGGCACTTCGTGCAGACGTTGAGACGCTTGGGGGTGCCCTCCACCACAGCGCGAACACGCTGGATGTTGGGATCGAAACGACGCTTCGTGCGTCGGTGTGAGAAGGAGACGTTGTGGCCGAAGCCAGGTCCCTTGGCGCACACATCACAGACCGCAGCCACGGCGAACTCCTGAAGATTGAGACTACTTGGATGAATGGGGCTGTCTCCGCGACCTGACGGTGCGACGACAACCGCTCAAGAATAGCCGAAGACCCGACGCCGACGCGAATCCGCCCGGCTGCTCCCGTGGTTGCACTGTGTCGACCGATAGCCTCGCCCCATGGGCCTCACCCTCAACCCCACGGCGTTCCGTGCGTGGACGCAGCTGTGTGCTGGGGCCTTGTCGTCGGCTCGCGCCGAGATCGACGCCCTCAACGTGTTCCCCGTGCCCGACAGCGACACCGGGACCAATGCCTACCTGACGTTCGCGTCAGGCGCCGATGCCGTGGCGGCCACGCGCGACGACGTGCCGTTCGCCGAGCTGGTCAAGGCGTACGTCGACGGTCTGCTGACCGGCGCCAAGGGCAACACCGGCGTGATCCTGTCCCAGCTCGTACGCGCCTGCTTCCGCGACCTCGACCTCGACGGCGGCCTGGTCTCTGCGGATGACGTCGCCCGGTCGTTCGTCTCCGCCTCCGACGCAGCGTGGGCCGCCGTGGGCGCGCCCGTCGAAGGGACGATCCTGTCGGTCGCCAAGGCGGCCGCCGTGGGCGCGACCCAGTCGGCGGGGGAGGGTGTCGACGGCCGTACGGTCTTCGGCGAGGCTGCCCGGTTCGCGCGCGAGGCGCTGGCCCGCACGCCTGAGCAGATGGAGCTCCTGGCCCGAGCCGGAGTCGTCGACGCCGGCGGACGCGCGCTCGTCGTGGTCCTCGATGCGACGGAGCAGGCGCTCACCGGACGGATCCCCAAGCCCGCCCCGAGCAGCATCCCGGTGCCCGTCGTGGGTGCTGGGGACGACCTGAGTGCGGACGGCCCGTCGTACGAGGTGATGTATCTCCTCGATGCCGACGACGACCGCATCGCTGAGCTGCGCGCAGCGCTGCTGCCACTCGGCGACTCACTCGTCGTGGTGGGCGGCGAGAGGCTGTGGAACGTCCACGTGCACGTCGACGACGTCGGCGCTGCGATCGAGGCCGGCATCGCGGTGGGGCGTCCCTACCGGATCGCCGTCACGCACTTCGCCGACCAGATGGCGCACGCTCCGCGCACGGGTCGGGTCGTGATCGCTGCGACGACCGGCGAGGGCCTCACCGCGCTGTGCCAGGAGGCCGGTGCCCAGACGCTGGAGTTCACGCGCGACCGGCCGCTGACGATCGCGGAGATGAGCGCGTCGTTGCGCGATGCCGGTGCCGACGAGGTCATCGTGCTGCCCAACAACCAGCGGTATGTCCGACAGTTCGAGGCTGCCGCGCAGGCCGCCCGGCAGGACGGCATACGCGTAGCGGTCATCCCGACGCATGCGCAGGTGCAGGGTCTTGCCGCGCTCGCCGTGCACGACGCCGGCCTGGGCTTCGACGAGGTGGTCGTCGCGATGTCGAGCGCCGCAGCTCATACGCAGCACGGCGCCGTCACGATCGCGACGGAGCCCGGCATGACCATGGTCGGCCCGTGCGACGTCGGCGACGTGCTCGGCGTCGTCGCCGGAGACTTCGCGGTGGTCGGGCAGGACATCCTCGCCGTCGCCTATGAGGTCATCGATCGCATCCTGTCACCGGCCGGTGAGATGCTGACCGTCGTGATGGGTGAGGGAGCCGAAGGGCTGATCGAGGAGTCGATCTCCGAATACCTGCGCACGCTGCGTCCCGACGTCGACCTGGTGGTCTACGACGGTGGCCAGGAGAACTACCCGTTGTTCATCGCGGTGGAGTGATGGTCGAGCTCTCGACCAAGCTGGTCAACGTCCTCGGCGACAAGACCACCAAGCCGCTCACCAAGGCATTCGACATGGTCGTCGTCGAGGACCTGCTGCGTCACTACCCGCGGCGCTACGCCGAGCTCGGCAAGCTGACCGACCTGTCGCAGCTCGAGGTCGGCCAGCACGTCACGATCATGGCGCGGGTCGCGTCGGTCAAGAACTACTCGTTCGGGCCGGGCGGCCGGCGCACGCGCACCGAGGTCGTCGTCACCGATGGCACGGGACATCTCACCCTGACGTTCTTCCAGCAGGCGTGGCGGCTCAAGTCGATGCTGCCGGAGTCGCTCGGACTCGCCGCCGGGGTCGTCACCGAGTTCAACGGCAAGCTGCAGCTGACCCACCCCGACTGGGAGGCGCTCACCAAGATGGACGACCCGGCCGGCGGCGCGCGGCTGAGCCGCGGGTTCATCCCGATCTATCGCGCGACCGCGGCCATGGCCTCGTGGAAGATCGAGCAGTGCATCGGCATGTGCCTCGACGCGATCGGTCCGCTCGACGACCCGCTGCCCGACGACGTGCGTTCCGCACGGGGGTTCTTCGACCTCAAGGGCTCGTTCGAGGCGATCCACCGGCCGCGCAACGCCAAGGACTGGCAGGGCGCTCGCGACCGGTTCCGCTTCGAGGAGGCGTTCGTCGTCCAGACGATCTTCGCGCAGCGCCGCAACGCTCTCGAGCACGAGCGGGCGGCCTCCCGCCCGATCGCTCCCGGCGGACTGCGGGAGCGGTTCGAGCAGCAGCTGCCCTTCGAGCTCACCGCCGGGCAGAAGTCGGTCGTCGAGGAGATCTCCGCCGACCTGGCGCGCACGCACCCGATGCACCGTCTCCTGCAAGGTGAGGTCGGCTCCGGCAAGACCATCGTCGCGTTGCTCGCCATGCTGCAGGTCGTCGACGCCGGCGCACAGACGGCACTCCTGGCGCCCACCGAGGTGCTCGCCGCGCAGCACTACCGCGCGATCACCGCGATGCTCGGCGACCTGGCACTCGGCCTTCTGGGAGGGGCAGGCATGCTCGGCGGCGCCGACGGGGCCACCCGCGTACGCCTGCTCACCGGCTCGCAGGGCGCCAAGGCACGCAAGGAGTCGTTGCTCGATGCGGCGTCGGGCGAGGCCGGCATCGTGATCGGCACGCACGCGCTGATCCAGGACCACGTCCAGTTCGCCGAGCTCGGCCTGCTGGTCGTTGACGAGCAGCACCGCTTCGGCGTCGAGCAGCGAGCGGCTCTGGTCGACCGCGCCGAGGTCACCCCCCACGTGCTGGTCATGACCGCGACGCCGATCCCACGCACGCTCGCGATGTCGGTGTTCGGCGACCTCGAGGTCTCGACACTCCGCGAGCTGCCCGCCGGCCGGCAGCCGATCCAGACCACGGTCGTGCCCCATGCCGAGCGGCCGCAGTGGCTCGATCGCGGCTGGGAGCGCGTACGCGAGGAGGTCGGCCGCGGCCGTCAGGCGTACGTCGTGGTGTCGCGCATCGGCGAAGGTGACGACGGCGGCGAGAAGGACACCTCGTCCCTGCTCGAGCTGCGCGAGGAGCTCGAGGGTGGCGCGCTTCACGGCCTGCGGCTCGGCAGCCTGCACGGGCGGATGAGCCCGGACGACAAGGACGCGACGATGAACGCCTTCGCCCGCGGCGAGATCGACGTGCTCGTCGCGACGACCGTCGTCGAGGTCGGCGTGGACGTGCCCAACGCGACCGTCATGGTCGTCATGGACGCCGATCGATTCGGCATGTCCCAGCTGCACCAGCTGAGGGGTCGCGTCGGTCGTGGCTCCGAGGCCGGCCTGTGCCTGCTGGTCACGGCGTCAGAGGCCGACTCGCCGGCCCGCGAGCGGCTCGACGCGGTGGCTTCGACATCGGACGGCTTCGAGCTGTCCCGGCTCGACGTCGAGCTGCGACGTGAGGGTGACGTGCTGGGTGCGCGCCAGTCGGGCATACGGTCCAGCCTCCGGCTCCTGTCGGTCGTCAAGGACGGTGAGGTCATCGAGGAGGCCAGGCGAGTCGCCGACGCGATCGTCGAGGCCGACCCGACTCTGGCGGCGCACCCTGCGCTCGCTGCTGCGGTGCAGGAGCTCGAACGCTCTGAGCAGGCTGACTACCTGGAGCGCACATGACACGGATCATCGCGGGCCAGTACGGCGGTCGGCGCATCGAGACCCCCAAGGGTGACGGCACGCGCCCCACGTCCGACCGGGTTCGTGAGGCCATGTTCTCGTCGATCAGGTCCGAGCTCGGTGGGTTCGACGACGAGCTGCGCGTGCTCGACCTGTTCGCCGGGTCGGGCGCGTTGGGTCTCGAGGCACTGTCGCGCGGAGCGTCGTTCGCGCAGTTCGTCGAGTCCGATCAGCGGGCGGCCACGGTGATCAAGAAGAACCTCGCGACGCTCGGGGTCAAGGGAGCGGTGGCGCGGACCGCTGCCGAAAAGTACGTGCAGACCGACCCGCCGGCGGCTTTCGGGCTCATCTTCCTCGATCCGCCCTATGCGCTGGCGACCGGCAAGGTCTCGGCACTCGTGGCCGCACTGCACCAGAGGTGGGCCACGCCAGATGCCCTCTTCGTGGTTGAGCGTTCGTCCCGCGATCCGTTCACGTGGCCGGAGGGCGTCGGCGGTCTCCGTGACAAGACCTACGGCGAGACCCGCATTTGGTACGGTCGCTGACATGACGAAGGTCGTGTGCCCCGGCTCGTTCGACCCCGTGACCAATGGTCACCTCGACATCATCGAGAGGGCGTCGCGACTGTTCGACGAGGTCGTGGTCGCGGTGCTCGTCAACGAGAGCAAGAGCGGCCTCTTCACGATCGAGGAGCGGCTCGAGCTGCTCGACCGGGCCACATCGCAGTTCCCCAACGTCTCGACGGCGTCGTTCCACGGCCTTCTGGTCGACTTCTGCAACGACAACGGCGTCTCGGCGATCGTCAAGGGCCTGCGCGCCGTCACCGACTTCGACTACGAGCTGCAGATGGCGCAGATGAACGGCAGCCTGACCGAGGTCGACACGCTGTTCATCCCGACCTCGCCGGAGTACTCCTTCCTGGCCTCGAGCCTCGTCAAGGAGGTCGCCAAACACGGTGGCGACGTGTCGCGCCTCGTCCCCGACTTCGTCCTGACCGAGCTCAAGGCCAAGTTCGCCTGAGGCGCCAATCGGTGGCGGATCGCCTCAGTCCGGCAGCATCGGCATGGGGTCGCGCTCTCGCTTGCCGAGCTGCACCGCGCGGCGCAGTGACGACGAGCCGTACTTGTCGCGCACGGCGTCGATCGCCTCGTCGAGCTCTGCGCCGCTCGTGACGTCGAGCGGCAGCGCCAGCTGGGCGGGATTGTCGTCGAGCGAGCCCACAGCGACGCCGATCAGCGTGAGGCCGCGCTCCTTGATCGCCTCGGCACGTGAGGCGAGCAGCAGCCGAGCGACCTCGAGCACCGTCGTGTTGTGCGCGGTCGGCCGCGACAGGGTGTGAGAGCTCGTCGAGCGGGTGAAGTCGCTGAAGCGCAGCCGGATCGTCACGGTGCTGCCCGTACGCCCGGCAGCGCGCATGCGCCGGGTGACCCGGTCGACCAAGGTCAGCAGAGCCAGGTCGATCTCGGCGGGGGAGTGCGGGCCACGCCCGATGGCGTGCTGGGCACCCATCGATCCGCGGCGCTTGCCCACGACGACGGGCCGCGGGTCGCGGTTGTGCGCCAGCGCGTGGAGGTGGTGGCCACTGCCGGGCCCGAGCAGCTGGACCAGCTCGATCTCATAGAGGTTGGCGACATCGCCCACCGTGACGATGCGCGCGTCACGCAGCTTCTGTGAGGTGACCTTGCCGACGCCCCACAGGCGCTCGACGGGCAGCGCGTGGAGGAACTCCAGCTCCTTCTCGACCGGCACGACGAGCAGGCCCTCGGGCTTGGACACGGCGCTGGCGACCTTGGCGAGGTACTTGGTCCGGGCGACGCCGACCGAGATCGGCAGGCCGACCTTGGTGCGCACGTCGGCGCGCAGCTGCTCGGCGATCGTCGACGGCAGGCCGCGGATGCGTCGGAGCCCGCCGACCTCGAGGAACGCCTCGTCGATCGACAACCCCTCGACCACCGGCGTGGTGTCGCGGAACACGTCGAAGACGTCGCGGCTCGCCTGCGTGTAGGCCTTCATCCGCGGCGGCACGACGACCGCCTCGGGGCACAGCCGCAGCGCCTGGCGCCCGCCCATGGCGGTGCGCACCCCGCGTGCCTTGGCCTCATAGCTCGCCGCCAGCACGACCCCGCCGCCGACGATGACGGGGCGGCCGCGCAGCGACGGATCGTCGCGCTGCTCGACCGACGCGTAGAACGCGTCGAGGTCGGCGTGCAGCACGGTGCCCTCGGACATACCTGCATCGTGTCACCGGCCGGGGACAAACGCCCTGTCCGATTGGCCTCGGCTGGGCCCGGCGGGTTACGATTCTCTTCGGCCTGTTCGCAGGTTGAAGTTTTGTCGTGCACTTGGACAGATGGGCAAGCCGTGCTTTCGGGACCATTGGTTTTCGACACCCACGAGATGGGTCGCAAACCGGGCGCCGAACGTACACACACCCTGACCGTTCCAGCGCCGGCAGACATGGGTTACGACGTCTACAGCGTGCCCGAGGATTCCCCGATGGAGATCGAGCTCCGGCTCGAGGCCATCATGGAAGGTGTTCTGGCAACGGGCACCATCTCGGCGCGGGCCGTGGGCGAGTGTGTGCGGTGCCTGGACCCGATCGACGAAGCTGTCGTGGTGGGATTCCAGGAGTTGTACCTCTTTGAAGCACCTTCTGACACAGAAGAGGCCGAAGAAGAGGAGTTCTTCCTCGAGGACGACCTGCTCGACCTCGAGACCGTCCTGCGGGACGCGGTGGTGCTTGCGCTGCCGCACAACCCGTTGTGTGGTCCGGAGTGTCCGGGATTGTGCCCCGAATGTGGAGCGCGGCTCGCGGATGATCCAGATCACACACACGGTGAGGCGATCGACCCGAGGTGGGCATCGTTGAGCCAGCTGGCGGAGCAACCGGTCCCGCCAGCCGACCAGACAGGGTCGGACATCGCGTCCGACGACAGCAAGGAGTAGATCGTGGCAGTCCCGAAGAGGAAGACATCGCGCAGCAACACGCGCCACCGTCGTGCACAGTGGAAGACGACCAAGACCGCGATCGTCGACTGCGCGAACCCCGCGTGCGACTCGAAGGTGCAGCCGCACCACGCGTGCACCAAGTGTGGACAGTACGGAGCTCGCGGCGAGCGTCGCCAGGTCCTCTGATCTCTGCAGCATTCGATGCTGATGGGCTCCGGCAGGTTCTCGGTGTGGAGGACCTGGATGCGGGGCTCCTTCAGCATGCCCTGACGCATCGCTCGTACGCGTACGAGAACGGTGGCGTTCCCAACAACGAGCGTCTCGAGTTCCTCGGTGACTCGGTGTTGGGGTTGGTCGTCACCGACACGCTCTTCACCGGGCACCCCGAGCTCCCTGAGGGCCAGCTCGCCAAGCTCCGCGCTGCCGTGGTCAGCGCCAAGGCCCTCGCCGAGGTGGCTCGCACCCTCGGCATCGGCGACCACGTGCGACTCGGCCGCGGCGAGGAAGCCACCGGCGGCCGCAACAAGGCCTCGATCCTGTCCGACACCGTCGAGGCGGTCCTCGGCGCGATCTACGTGCAGTTCGGCATCGAACGCGCTGCCGAGGTCATCCACCGCATCTTCGACCCGGTGATCGCCGTGGCTGCCGAGCTCGGCGCCGGCCTGGACTGGAAGACCTCCCTCCAGGAGATCACCGCCAACAACGACCTCGGTGTGCCGCACTACGTGCTCGACGGCACCGGCCCCGACCACGACAAGTCGTTCACCGCCGAGGTGCACATCGGCGGGCGGGTCTTCGGTGGCGGCACCGGCCGCTCCAAGAAGGAGGCCGAGCAGATGGTCGCCGAGATCGCCTGGCGGGCGATCAGCGCCGACCTCGAGAGTTCTGTCGCCGACCCCGCCTAGGCTTCGTACGTGCCAGAGCTGCCAGAGGTCGAAGTCGTCCGTCTGGGCATCCAGGACCACGTGGTCGGTCGCACGATCAGGCGCACCGTCGTCCACGACGTACGTTCGGTGCGCCGGCACCTGCCCGGGGCCGCCGACTTCGTGCACCGGCTCGAGGGCCGCACCGTGGTCGGCGCGGCACGTCGCGGCAAGTATCTCTGGATGCAGCTCGACCAGGGCGATGCCGTCCTGTGCCACCTCGGCATGAGCGGGCAGTTCCTGATCTCCGAGGCCGACGCCCCACCGCCCAGGCACCTGCGGATCGCCCTGACCCTCGACGACGGTCGCGAGCTGCGGTTCGCCGACCAGCGCATCTTCGGCGGCATGTCGTTCAGCGAGGACGGGGCTGAGCTGCCGCCCGAGATCGCGCACATCGCCCGTGACCCGCTCGACCCGTTGTTCGACGCGGCAGAGTTCGCCGCCCGGCTGCGCAAGCGCGAGACCGGCGTCAAGCGGGCGATCCTCGACCAGACCCTGATCTCCGGCGTCGGCAACATCTATGCCGACGAGTCCTTGTGGCGCACCCCGCTGCACTACGCCCGCAACACCCGCCACCTGCGCTCCC
This sequence comes from uncultured Actinomycetota bacterium, assembly GCA_963790145.1. Lineage (GTDB taxonomy): Bacteria > Actinomycetota > Actinomycetes > Propionibacteriales > Nocardioidaceae > Aeromicrobium. The sequence continues at coordinate 757,874 of CAWBNN010000003.1, forward strand.
GTGAGGTCGAGGCACTGCTGGTGCACATCGGCGAGGTCATGCTCGAGGCGTTGGCTCAGGGCGGCACGTCGTTCGACACGCTCTACGTCAACGTCAACGGCAACAGCGGCTACTTCGAGCGGTCCCTGCAGGCATACGGGCAGGAAGGCCAGCCGTGCCAGCGCTGCGGCACACCGATCCGCCGTGACGCGTTCATGAACCGTTCGTCCTACTGGTGCCCCACGTGCCAGCCCCGCCCGCGCAACGGCAAGTTCTGAGTACGCTGCCCGCCATGACAATCACCCTGCTGCCGATGTCTGCGGAGTACTTCGCGCGGTGGGAGAACGCCGCATCGCGGCCTCGGACCCAAGTCTTCGCCCCGACACCACGGCTCCGGCCTAGCTGAATCCGTAGGCAGTGACAGGTGCGAGGGTCCCGGCCCGAAGCTGGTGGAGCACGAATGCTTCGTGCGGCACCAAGGGCTCAGGCAGTGAGTCCAGGTCGAACCAGCGCAGGTCGGCCGCCTTGTCGGCCTCGGTCAGCGTGGGCGTACCGGTCCACCGAGAGCAGGCGAAGAACCAGTCGACCCGTTCGTCGATCGGTCGGTCGTTTCGCCCGGTGCGATGCATACCGGTCAGCGGTTCGAGGTCGGCCGGATCGATCGTGATCGCGAGCTCCTCGACTGCCTCACGTACGGCGGCGTCGAACACCGACTCGCCGGCCTCGACGTGTCCCGCGGCGGCACACGCCCAGTGCTCGTCCATGTAGCCGGTCCCACGCCGGAGCTGCAACAACACCTCGTGGTCACGTCGGAGCAGCACGTACGCGGCGGGCACCACCTGGAATCGCTCGGTCACCGTCCGACTCTAGACGGGCCCGGGCGATAGCCTGCAGTCGATGACCGACGCACCGTACGGCGACGAGGCCCGCGCACGCTTCGTCGACGAGCCGCCGAAGCGCTCCGGACGTACGCCATTCGAGCGCGATCGCGCCCGCGTCGTGCACTCCGCAGCCCTGCGCCGGCTCTCGGCCAAGACCCAGGTCATGGGTGCCGGCTTCGACGACTTCGTCCGCAACCGCCTGACCCACACGCTCGAGGTCGCCCAGGTCGCCCGCGAGCTCGGCAAGGCACTCGGTTGCGATCCGGACATCGTCGACTCGGCTGCTCTGGCGCACGACCTCGGCCATCCACCGTTCGGGCACAACGGCGAGTCCGCGCTCGACGAGGCGGCACGGTCCTGCGGGGGATTCGAGGGCAACGCGCAGACGCTGCGGATCCTCAGCCGGCTCGAGTCCAAGGCGTTCGACGCCGACGGCTCCAGCGTCGGCCTCAACCTCACGCGCGCGACGCTCTCGGCGTGCGTGAAGTATCCGTGGCTCCGGGGTGAGGCTCCGGACGCCAGCGGCAAGTTCGGGGCGTACGCCGACGACGTGGCGGTCTTCGACTGGCTCCGCGATGGTTCACCGCCGATGCGCCGGCCCATCGAGGCGCAGGTCATGGACCTCGCGGACGACATCGCGTACTCGGTGCACGACGTCGAGGACGGCGTCGTCGGCGGCTGGTTCGCGCTGCGCTCAGGTGAGCTTGATCGCGAGGCGATCCACGGGGTCGCGCGCGACTGGTACGACTCGGGTGCCTCGGATGACCGGCTCGACGCGGCGCTCGGGCGCCTGCAGGAGATGCGCGGAGTGGCCGACCACGCCGTTCGACGGCAGCCGGGCCGCCCGGGCGGTCCTCAAGAGCCTGACGAGCGCCCTGATCGGCCGATTCGCTCACGCCGCCGAGGTGGCGACCGTCGAGAGGTGGGGTGGAGGGCCGCTCATACGTTTTGCCGCTGACCTCGAGGTGCCCAACGCCACGCGTGACGAGATCACGGTGCTCAAGTCGATCGCGGCGCACTACGTCATGCGGTCCGATGACCGCGCCGGGCCGCTCAGCCGGCAGCGCGAGCTGCTGCTGGCGCTGGTCGAGGTGCTCGACAAGTCCGACGGCCAGGAGCTCGAGGCCGAGTTCGCCCTTGACTTCGCGAACGCCACTGACGACGCCGCGAGGCGTCGGGTCGTGATCGACCAGGTCGCCAGCCTGACCGACGCATCAGCCCGTACGTGGGCCCTGCGCCTGCTCACCTGATTCGCGCCAGTCGCGGAGACGTCGGCGTAGCCGACTAACATTCACCCCATGGCCGGACGCATCAAGGACGAGGACATCCAGCTCGTCCGTGAGCGCACCCGCATCGACGAGGTCATCGAGCAGTACGTCACGCTCAAGAACGCCGGCGGTGGCTCGCGCAAGGGTCTGTGCCCGTTCCACGACGAGAAGTCGCCGTCGTTCAACGTCCGGCCGTCCGTCGGGTCCTATCACTGCTTCGGCTGTGGGGCCGGTGGTGACGTGTTCCGGTTCGTCATGGAGATCGAGGGCCTGAGCTTCGTCGAGACCGTGGAGCGACTCGCTGCCAAGGCCGGCATCACGCTGCGCTACGAGGAGGGCGGGCACACCGGACCCCGCCGCGATCCCAACCAGCGGCCCCGATTGCTCGCGGCTCATCGTGAGGCCGGCGAGTTCTACGCCGCTGCGCTGCAGAGCTCCAAGGACGCCGAGGTCGGCCGTCAGTTCGTCAAGGATCGCGGTTTCGACCAGTCCGCAGCCGAGAAGTTCGGCATGGGGTTCGCGCCGCGCGGGGGAGAGGCGCTCGTCGCCCACCTCAAGTCCAAGGGCTTCACCGACGAGGAGCTCACCATCGGTGGCCTCGCGGCCAGCGGCTCGCGCGGCCTCTACGACCGGTTCCGCGGTCGCCTGCTGTGGCCGATCCGCGAGATGACCGGCGAGATCATCGGCTTCGGCGCCCGGCGCATGTTCGACGACGATCGCGTCGAGGCCAAGTACCTCAACACGTCCGAGACGCCGATCTACAAGAAGAGCCAGGTCCTCTACGGGCTCGACCTCGCCCGTCGGTCGATCTCGTCGTCGAGCCAGGCCGTCATCGTCGAGGGCTACACCGACGTCATGGCCTGCCACGAGGCCGGAGTCACCACCGCAGTTGCGACGTGCGGCACGGCGTTCGGCGAGGACCACGCGCGCGTCATGCGCCGGCTCATGCTCGACGACCAGGCGTTCCACGGCGAGGTCATCTTCACGTTCGACGGCGACGAGGCCGGCCAGCGCGCCGCCCTCAAGACGTTCAGCGGCGACCAGCAGTTCGTCGCCCAGACCTACGTCGCCGTCGAGCCACGCGGCATGGACCCGTGCGACCTGCGGCTCGCCGAGGGCGACGCGGCGGTGCGCGAGCTCGTGGCGTCACGCATACCGCTCTATCGCTTCGTCCTCGACAACATGCTGAGCAAGTACGACCTCGACCGCGGCGACCAGCGTGTCGACGCCGTACGCGAGGCGGTCTCGCTGGCTTCGGCGATCCGCGACAAGTCCAAGGTCGACGAGCTGCTCCGCGAGATCGCCGGACGGGTCGGCACCGACATCGAGCAGGTGCGCAACGAGCACCGCCGGCGTACGACGACGACCGCCAAGCCGACGGTCGCGACGCCGGCGACGGCCGAGGCACCCGCGCCCGAGCCGCCCAGCCAGGTCGTCAGCTTCGGTGCTCCGCAGTTCGCCGATGAACGCGAGGCGCTCAAGGCCATCGTGCAGTTCCCGCACCTTGCCCGTGAGCACGCCGATGAGCTCGACGACAACGACTTCACGCACTTCGTGTCCAAGTACCTCTGGAAGCACATCCAGGGGATGACCTGGCCGACCGGCCCGGACTCCAACTGGCTGCCGAGACTGGCCGAGTCGGTCCACGACGATGACGCCAAGCGGGTGCTGTCGGTCGCCGCGGTCGAGCCGATGCGGGCGCGCGAGAGCAACACCGCCGCGGTCGTCGCATCGGTGATCCTCCGGCTGCAGCTGCTGACGTGCGGACGCCGCATCACCGAGGTCAAGTCCAAGCTGCAGCGCACCAACCCGATCGAGCAGGCCGAGTCCTACAACCGTATGTTCGGTGAGCTGATCGCCCTGGAGCAGCAGTTCCGCACGCTGCGTGATCGCTCGCTCGGGGGCGACATCCCCAGCTGAACCGCCCGCGTCGGCAGTCCACAGAATTCGTGCTCGACGCAGCGGTCATGCGCCGTGCCGCCCGACGCTGGTGGCATGGACCGATTCGTGCGCGAGCTGCTCTCGCTGCCACCGATGGACGCCGCCGAGGAGATCGTCCTGGCCCGGCTGGCACGGCGTGGCGACCGCGCCGCGCGCGATGCCTTGATCACTGCCGGGATGCGAGCCGTGGCGATGCGGGCTCGGCTTCGTGGCCACAGCGGCGAAGAGCTGCGAGATGCCGTCCAGTCGGGCGCGATCGGCCTGATCCGCGCGATCGACCGGTTCGATCCCGATCGCGGCGCACGGCTGGCGACGTACGCCTGGCACTGGATCGGCGCCGCAATGGCGGTCGAGCACCGGCCGGAGCAACCGCTCGGCGACGAGGATCGGCCGGCACCGCAGCCCGAACCGGCCGACATCGACCTGCTCGACGGGATGCCCGACGAGCTCGCCGAGGTGCTGCGAATGCGCTTCGGTGTGGGCGATCCGCTCGCCGTGCCCATGCCCCGGAGAGTGGTCGGCGAACGCCTCGGCATGACCGTCGCCCAGGTGCGCACCGTCGAGGCCAAGGCGATGCGACAACTCCGAATACGGCTTGCTAAAGTAGTTGACCGTGCTCCTCTGCAAGAGGAGCCGATCCCCCATAGCTCAATTGGCAGAGCATTCGACTGTTAATCGGAGGGTTCTTGGTTCGAGTCCAAGTGGGGGAGCATCACCCGAACGGCGCCGATCTCGGCGCCGTTTCGTGGTTTTCGGGTCCGATGCTTGCGTCAGGTGGCCGTCGCGGGGTACGCGCCTCATGTGGACATCAAGCCCAAGGCCGAGCAACTGGGACGCGGCGCTGCCGCGCTGTCGGGAAAGGCCCTCGCAGGCGTGTTCGGTGCTGCCGCGCGGATTCGCCCGGCTCGCAAGCCCCTGCATCCCAAGGGCAGCTGCACACGGCGACGATCGAACGCTACGGGCTGAGGCACGGCATCGGCGTGCCTTGGATCGACGAGCCCGGCACCTCGACCGGGCTCGTGCGCGTGTCGAGGGCCATCGGGGTCCCGGAGGCGTTGCCCGACATCTACGGACTGTCGTTGCGGCTGCCACTGTTCGGCGGTGCTCACGCCGACATCCTCTTCGCGACGACAGGGCTCGGCCGGCTGTCGCGTTTCGTGCTGTTCCCGGCGCAGCATCCGGGACAGCGTGCGTACTCGACCTTGCTGCCGTACCGCTCGGCGTCCGGCCCCGTGCTGCTCGCGGCGGTGCCGGTGGGGACCGACGCCCTGACGTTCGACCTCGCCTGCGCGCACGCGGGGGGAGCCTGGCAGTCGTTCGCACGGATGACCTTGACCGAGGCGAGCTCCGACGAGTCGCCGTCGTTCGACCCGGTCCTCAACCAGCTTCCCGGTCTCCCGTTCTACGAGTGGGCTGCCTCGATGCGCGAGGGTGCCTACCGCGCCGCTCGCCGATCACGCAGCAGCTGACGTCACTCGCCCCAGGTCATCGAGAAGACCTCGAACGGCGCCGCGTGGGTGACGCCCAGGCGTGAGCCGGTCGGCCGCGACAGGCCCTCAAGGAACTCGGCGGGGTCGAAGTGCTCCCAGCCGAGCCCGTCGATGTATGCCTTGTGGGCCTTGAGCGACTCGACGCCGCGATCGAACGTGTCCGTCGTGTCGACGCCGTGACGGCCGTCGGGGGAGCCGGCCGCCCACACCTGCTTGACGCCGCCCCACGGCTCGAGACCGTCAACCAGCTGCTCGGGGAAGATCCATCGATTGCCGGCGTCAGCCGCGCTGTTGAGCGACGCGCGGCCCACCGCCATGTGATCGGGCTGGTTGGGCATCGATCCGCCCCAGGTCTCGCGGAAGTTGTTGGTGATGATGATCTCCGGCCGGTGCTTGCGTACGACCTCGGTGATCGCCCGGCGCAGCGGCACGCCGTACTCGATCGTGCCGTCGGGCAGGCCGAGGAACTCGACCTGTTCGACCCCCACGATCTTGGCCGACGCGATCTGCTCGCCGATCCGGATCTGGCGGCATTCGTCGGGGGCGATGCCGTCGATCCCGGCCTCGCCGCTGGTCACCATGCAATAGACGACGGTCTTGCCCTGGCCGGTCCAGCGCGCGATTGCAGCGGCGGCGCCGAACTCGACGTCGTCGGGGTGCGCCACCACCACCAGCGCTCGTTCCCAGCTCTCGTCGACGGGCTCGAGTGGTGTGGGTTCCATACGGTTAGGCTAAGCCCGCATTCCCTAGGGGAGGTAGCTCAGCTGGTTAGAGCAGGGGACTCATAATCCCTGGGTCGCGGGTTCGAGCCCCGCCCTCCCTACGAGAGCCCGGTCACATGCCTTCGGACAGTGAGAGGATGTTGCCCTCGGAATCCTTGAACCAGGCTCCACGGCCGTCCTCATCCGATGCGACACCGTTCTCGGTCTTCAGGCCAGGGAAGTCGTAGTCCTCAAACGTCACGCCTCTGCTTCGCAGCTCGGCCATGTCGGCGTCCAGGTCTTCGGTGACCCAGTTCATGGCGGTGTTCTGCGCGGTTCCGGCGAACTGGGTCTCGTACAGCAGAAACTTGGAGCCTTTCGTCTCGTACATCAGCGCTCCGCGCATGTCCCTCGTCGGCTCGAGGCCGAGCTTGTCCTTGTAGAACCCTCGGGCGCGTTCGATGTCGGAGGCGGGAACGACGGCCCAGACTTCACGATCGGCAAACATGATTCTTCCTCTCGTTGTACCCCAAATCGACGGTACGCCGGTCGATCGGCGGACGCGATAGTCACTCTGGGCCACTCGAAGTCGCAGGTATGCGACACAATCGGGGCATGCGCGATGCGGTGATCTTCGACATGGACGGCACACTGTGCGACACCACGATGATCGAGCACTTCATCACGGGTAAGGACAAGGACTTCCACGCATTCCACGCGGCTTCGGCGACCTGTCCGCCGCGTCCCAAGGTCGTGAAGGCCGCGCGTGCCGAGCGCGACAAGGGCCGCGCGATCCTCGTGGTCACGTCCCGCGAGTTCATCTGGCGCGATCTCACGCTCGACTGGCTGGTCGAGCACGGCATCCCGTACGACGCGCTCTACATGCGGATCGTCGGCGACTACCGCAAGGACGTCCAGATCAAGAAGGACATCCTCGCCCAGATCGCCGACGACGGCTTCACGGCGCTGGAGGCGTGGGACGACAAGGCGGACGTCATCGACCTGTGGCGCGACAACGGCATCGCGGTCCACGTCGTCGACTGAGTCAGCTGTTGCGGCGCCGTTCGACGTCCCCGACGATCTCGGCCGCCACGAGCCGCAGCTTGACGTTGCGGTGTTGCGACAGCCGGGTCAAGAAGGCGAACGCCCGCTCGTCGTTGAGCTCATAGCGTTCCATGATGATCCCGACCGCCTGCCCGATCGTGGTGCGGGTTCGGAGCGCGTCGTTGAGGTCGGCGATCTCCTGGGCATAGGCGATTGCGACGGCGGCCTGGTGGGCGAACAGGTTCGCCAGCGTCGTGAAGTCCTCGAACGCGCCCACCCGGTGCGAATAGATGTTCAGCGCCCCCTGCGATGCGGGAGCGTCGAACAGGCGAAGGCCGGCCTGGGCGTGTATGCCCTTCGACACGACGTAGGGGCCGTAGCTGGGGAAGCGCTCGTCGTTCGCGAGGTCACCTGAGATGACGTGCGCCGTGGTGACCGCCGCGTCGTAGCAGGGCCCCTCCTTGAGCTCGTACTGCTTGCCGTCCAGGTCCAGCACCAGGGAGTCGGTGGGTGCAACGGTGTCGATGCTGTCATCGGCGTGCTTGACCGTGATCGACGCGTAGTCGACGTCGGGCAACACCTCGACCGCAGCGGTGGTGATGGATTGGAGGGTCGCATCGAAATCGCCGGGCTTGAGCGCCTCGGCGAGACGTCGAACGCTGTCTTCGAGAGCTTCGTCTGCCACGAGGACCTCCTACCCGTATCCCCGAAGGTCATGCGTGCGCTGCTGTGCACCGAGCGTTCACCCGACGTTGGGCCGCCCGCCGACCGCCGCCCCTAGCGTCACCCGAAGAAACCGACGACTCGGGAGGACCCCCCATGTTCACGATCGAACCCCGCCAGAAGAACGACGACCAGTCGCCTCACCGCCCGGGACGGTCCTCCCTGACCTGCCTCTACCGTTGCGGCAATGCCTGCGCGCAGGAGGCGCCCAACTGTTCGGACAACGAGTACTTCGGCGACATGATGCGCTCGGCCGTCTCCCGCCGCGGCGTGCTGCGGGCCGGCGCCGTGGTCGGCGTGGCGGGCCTGGTGGCTCCGGCCCTCAGCGGTGGCTCGGCAGCAGCGGCGACCAGGTCCAAGACGTCGAAGGGGTACGCGCCGGGGCTCGGCTTCGAGACCGTGCCGCCCAACCTGATCGATGATGTCGTCGTGCCGACGGGCTATGACAAGAAGGTCGTCATCGCGTGGGGAGATCCGGTTCTCAAGGGCGCGCCGGCATTCGACGTGCACGCACAGACCGCAGCGGCACAGCGCCGCCAGTTCGGCTTCAACAACGACTTCCTGGGCCTCCTGCCGTACGGCCGGAACACCAAGCTGCTGGTGATCAACCACGAGTACACGAGCGAGACGCTGATGTTCCCGGCGTACGACGCCGCCAACCCGACGCGCGAGCAGGTGGAGATCGCGTGGGCGGCCCACGGCCTGAGCGTCGTCGCCGTCAAGGAGTCGGACCGCGACGGGTCGTTGCGCCCGATCGTCGGCGACCGCATGAACCGTCGGCTGCACACCGGTTCGGCGTTCGAGCTGACCGGACCGGTCGCCGGCCACCCGCTCGTACGCACGAAGGCCGACCCGCGGGGGCGTACGGTGCTCGGCACCCTCAACAACTGCTCCGGTGGACTGACGCCGTGGGGGACCTGGCTGACGGCCGAGGAGAACATCAACCAGTACTTCGCCAACGCGGCGACCGTGACCGAGCCGGTCCACGCCGCGCGGCTCAAGCGCTACGGCATCGCCGGCGGCGCCTCGGAGCGCAAGTGGGAGCGATTCGACGATCGGTTCGACATCGCCAAGGAGCCCAACGAGCCCAACCGGTTCGGCTGGGTCGTCGAGGTCGACCCGTACGACCCGCACGCGACGCCCAAGAAGCGGACGGCACTCGGCCGGTTCAAGCACGAGGCGGCACAGCCGCGCATCACGAGTGATGGCCGCGTCGCGGTCTACATGGGCGACGACGAGCGGTTCGACTACTTCTACAAGTTCGTGTCCGACAAGCGGGTGGCTCGCGGCCAGAGCGCCGCGGCACGGCGTCACAACGCCACGCTGCTCGACGAGGGCACGCTGTATGTCGCGAAGTTCACGGGTGACTCCGGGCCGGTCGACGGCTCCGGCGCGCTGCCGGACGACGGCCGGTTCGACGGCAGGGGTGAGTGGATCCCCCTGGTCCGCGGCAACCACTCGTACGTCGATGGCATGACCGCCGAGGAAGTGCTGCTGTTCACCCGCCAGGCCGGTGACAAGGTCGGCGCCACCAAGATGGACCGTCCCGAGGACGTCGAGCCGAGCCCCGAGACCGGCAAGGTCTACATCGCGCTGACCAACAACTCGAATCGCGGCGCCACCGGCGCGGCCGGAGCGGACGAGGCCAACCCGCGCAACAACAACAAGCACGGTCACGTCATCGAGCTCACGGAGTCGCACAACAACTCCGGGGCGACGAAGTTCGGGTGGAACGTCCTGTTGTTGTGCGGTGACCCGCAGGACCCCTCGACCTACTTCGCCGGCTTCGACAAGAGCCAGGTGTCGCCGATCTCGTGCCCCGACAACCTGGCGTTCGACGGCTACGGCAACCTGTGGATCTCGACCGATGGCAACGCCCTCGGCTCCCACGACGGCTTGTTCGCGCTGGCGCTCGAGGGCAAGTACCGCGGCCAGGTCAAGCAGTTCCTCAGCGTGCCGAACGGTGCCGAGACCTGCGGACCGCACATCGATCGCGAACGCGTCATGGTCTGCGTGCAGCATCCCGGCGAGATCTCGGGTGCATCCGTCGAGGCACCGGCGTCGACCTGGCCCGACGGGCCGGGCTCGGTGCCCCGCCCCGCCGTCGTCGCGGTCTGGCCCAAGCGCCGCCAGCGTGGCGGACGCTAGTCAGCGCTAGAGACCGAAGGTGTCCCGCTGGTCCTTGGGCACGAGCTCGAGGAACTCGGGATGGTCTCGGATGACCTTGGGAACGAACGGGCAGTAGGGGAGCGCGGTGCCTCCGCGCGAGCTGATCTCGGTGAGCGCGCCGGTGACCAGCTCCGTGCCGAGGCCCCGCCCCTCGTACTGCGGGTAGATCCGGGTGTGCGGCAGGGCGTACTCGTCGCCGTCCTTGCGGTAGTCCAGGAACCCGGCGAGCTCGCCGTCGACCGTGATCTCGAACCTGGACGAGGCGGGATTGTCCGCCACAGTCGTCGTCATTCGACATTCCCTTCGGCTTGGATGTTGTCCGTACAGGAGAACATGCGTCACAATGGTCTCAGGTGCTCCCAAGACGCTGGGGAAGGCGACACTAGGGAGGCACCGATGAATATGTCTTCGCCGACCACCCCGACCCGGGGTGTTCTTTTCGTGCACTCAGCTCCGTCTGCGCTGTGTGCGCATGTGGAGTGGGCTGCTGCCGGCGTGCTCGGCGGGACCCCCGACATTGCTTGGGTGCCGCAGGTGGCAGAGCCGGGCACCTACCGGGCTGAGCTGTCGTGGCAAGCCGGCAGCCGGCACGGCCGCCGCCTTGGCCTCGGCGCTGCGAGGCTGGGACAAGCTGCGCTTCGAGGTCACCGAGGAGCCGACCGCGTCCACCGAGGGCGCCCGCTACTCCTACACGCCCTCGCTCGGCATCTTCCACGCCATGGCTGGGCTCCACGGCGACATCCTGATTCCGGAGGACCGCATCAAGGCGTTCCGGGTCAAGGTCGCGCTCGGCGAGGTCGACATGGACACCGCTCTCGACGGCTTGCTGGGCACGGCGTGGGACGCCGAGCTGGAGCCGTTCCGGCACGCCGGCGACGGTGCACCCGTCCGCTGGCTGCACCAGGTCATCTAGGCGGGTACCTAGCCGATCTGCACGGTCACCGCGGGCGTGGCGTCGTTGGTCTTCTTGTTGAGCAGGCGGAACTGCCGGTCGCCTGTGCGTGAGGTGTAGAGCTCGGTCTTGAACCTGCCGCCACCCCGCGTCGTGGTCTCGATCGGGAAGTCGTCCCAGTCGCTGCCCTCGTCCTTGACCTGGACCTGCAGCTCGGCGCCCTCGCCGACGGCCGGGAACGTGCCTTCGATGACGAACCGTTCGCCGGGGGAGACCTGGGGCTTCGACGCCCTGATCGTCGGCTCCGGCTCGTCCGACTCCGTCGGCGTCGTCTCGGTGGGCTCGGGGGTGGGCGTCGCTGTGTCCGTGGTCGACGGGGCCGTGGTCGGACTGCTGATCGGCGCGAGGTCGACGTCGTTGAGCCCGGTCGCCTCGACGATCGCGGATCCTCCGAAGCCCAGGAGTGCGCCGAGTCCCGCGCCGATGAGGGCGAACCACAGGAGCAGGCGCTCTGCCAGGTGGCGACGGCGTACCTGCTCCTCGTCGCGTACTGGTGGCGCGGGGGACTCGAGGACCGTGGGCACCCGGCCGCTGCGAGCCGGCGGCGTTGCACCGTCATGGCGTACGACCGCGTCGATCGCGTCCTGAACCGTCACGAGGGCGTCGACGGTGTCGTCGGAGAGATAGACGTCAAAGCGCCGCCCGAGCTCCTCGGCCAGCTCGACGATCGTGAGCGAATCCGTGCCGAGGTCCTTGAGGCTCGCCTCCGGCACGACTGAGCCGGCGGGACAGCCGACGACTCGGACGAGGATGTCCGTGAGCTGTTCGCGGACTGACAAGGAGGACGGCACGCGTTGAGTCTAACGATGAGGGTGGGCGTTCCCGCACACCACACAGGGGTTGCCGGGACGACTGCGCAGGTCAGCCCTAGGATGTTCGGATGGAAAGCGTCGAGGACGTCCAATACCTGGTGGTGCACGGCTACCGGCGAGCGTTCCGCATCTCCGGAACGGGCCCGGCGCTGCTCCTGCTGCACGGTCTCGCCTGTGATTCCTCGACCTGGGTCGATGTCATCCCGTCCCTGTCGGAGCACTTCACCGTCATTGCGCCCGACCTGCTGGGCCACGGTGAGTCCGACAAGCCCGACGCCGACTACTCACTGGGTGGGTATGCCAACGGCATGCGCGACCTCCTGACGGTGCTCGGCATCGACAAGGTGACGGTCGTCGGCCACAGCTTCGGCGGTGGGGTCGCGATGCAGTTCGCCTACCAGTTCCCCGACCGCACGGAGCGGGTCGTGCTGGTCTCGACCGGCGGCCTCGGCAAGGAGGTCACGCCGCTGATCCGGTTCCTCACGATTCCCGGCAGCAGTGCGGCGATCGCCGCTGCGACCTTCCGGCCCTGGCGCTCGCTCGTGGGCGGCACGATGCGCACGCTGTCGCGCAGCCCGCTGCACGCCACGCGGGACCTCGACGAGGTCGCCCGGATCTACGAGTCACTGGCCGACCCGGCGACCCGCCGAGCGGTGCAGCGGGTGACGAGCCACGTCCTCAACTGGCGGGGCCAGTTCGTCACGATGACCGATCGCAGCTATCTGGCTCGCCTGATGCCGGTCCTGGTCGTGTGGGGACGTCACGACATGGTCATCCCGTCCAAGCACGCGGACTTCGCGCCCACGCAGGTGTCCGATGTTCACGTTCTCAATGACGCCGGGCACTTCCCCCACAAGGATCATCCCGAGGAGTTCTGTCGCCTCGTGACGGCGTTCATCGAAGCCAACGAGCCGGCTCACTACCACCGCGGTCGCTGGCGCGCGTTGCTGCGTCGCGGCGACCAGTTTGCCCTCGAGAGCGTGCCCGCGGTGCCGGTCGAGGACGTCGAACCGGCGATCAGCTAGAAACCGCAGGCCTCGACTCGAGCGGCGGCGGAGCCTCGAGGTCGGCCTGCTCTTTCCTGCGCTGCCGCTTGGTGTTGCCGGTTGCCCAGGCGCCGATCACCACAGCCGCCCAGCCGATGAAGGCACCGGCGACGTCGTCGGCCAGATAGTGCCAGCCGAAGTAGATGGTGGCCAGCACGACGAGCCCGAGGTAGACCCAGCCGATCAGCTGCACGATCTTGCGCTGATTGGTCGCGCGGAGGAACAGCGCAGCCGAGACCACGACCGAGACGTGCAGCGAAGCGAAGCCCGCAATGCCGTACGTGCTGCCGCCGGCCGGGTCTTCATAGAACTTCGTGGCGGCGCGGAACAGGCTTCCTTGTAGCTGCTCGGCACTGGTCTCCGGCAAGCTGGCGAACATCGACGGCTGCACGAAGGCAGGGCCGAATGTCGGGAAGATGTAGTAGCTGATGACACCCAGCACCCAGTTGAGGCTGAGCGCCGTGGCATACCAGGCGCCGAGCGAGAGGTCCTTGCCCCAGACCAGGAAGGCGCCGAGCGTCAACGGGATCAGCGGCAGGTAGGCGACGTAGATGACCGAGAGCACCTGGGCCGAGAATCCGGTGCCGAGCAGGTCGTGGAGCACCGGCGCCGGGTTGTGGTTGAAGAACAAGAAGTAGTCGATGTCGAGCATCTGCTTGTCGAAGTGCACGCCCTCGCGAGCAAGCGGGAGGTCGCTCTTGAGGTTGCGGTAGCTGACGTAGCAGACGTAGAACGAGACGAGCCCGAGCACGATGTAGCGCACGCGCTTCCAGGTCCACTCCTCGCGGATGATGTCCATGAACTGGAACAGCTGCGGGGGAGTCTCACGCGCGCGCAACGCGGTGAGGTCGTCAGGCATGCGATTGGCCTCGAACCGTCGTGCAGCCACCAGGCGGTCTGCTCCGTTGGTCGTCAGCCACAGCGGGATCACCAGGATGCCGAGCCACACCCAGTCACCGATGTAGGGGTGCGCGTAGGTGGCGACAGCGCGGAAGGCCAGCAGCGGCAGCACGATCCGGATCATCTGGCGGGCGAGCGCGCGGCGCCACGTGAGCGGGCGCAGCGTGGACTCGTCGAGAACGACGATCTCGGTGAGGCGGGAGATCGTGGTCATGCCGGTGGCGGTCTGGCTCCTGAGCTCCATCGACGCAAAGCCCACAACGACGGTCAGTGCGACGACCACGACCGCGATACGGCCGATGGTCGAGCCGTCAGCCGCAGCCCACCCGACCGACGCGATGCCCGCCATGAGGCCCCAGAAGAACGTCGTGACGAACGCGTCGAGGAGCCGACTCGTGATCGGCGAGCTGTGGTCGAGCGACTTGCGCCACTGCGGCGTTCCGGTGAACGTACGGCGCGAACGCCGGAACGCCGGAGGAGCGATGCCTGCAGCGAAGAACAGCAGGCCGATCACGGGCAGGCGGATGTAGGCCGGTCCGAGGAAGCCATCAGGGTCGCGCAACGGGACGTCGTACTTCTTTGACGCGATGTACGCCGCCAAACCCACGACGATCGAGAGACACACCGCGAAGTGGTAGGGCCGTTGACGCATGGTCGCCATCCTATTGGGCGACCCTGAGAGGTGGTTGTGAGGGCTTGACTCCCGGTTCAGGCGTCGCCGCCCTCCTGCGGCACGTCGGCGACGGCGGTCGGGTCGTCGATGCGGAATCGGTTGAACGCCTCGCGCACGGTTTCGGGTCGCACCGTGCCACGCTGCGCCAGCGTCTGCAGCACCGAGACCACGATCGACTCGGCGTCGACCTGGAACGTACGCCGGGCCGCCGCGCGGGTGTCGGCGAAGCCGAACCCGTCGGTGCCGAGCGACTGCCATGGACCGGGCACCCAGCGGGCGATCTGGTCGGGCACGGCGCGCATGTAGTCGCTGACCGCGACCGTCACGGCGGACGTGTCCATGAGCTTGACCGTGATGTAAGGCATACGGCTGTACTCGCCGGGGTGGTTGAGGTTCCACTTCTCGGCGGCAACTGCGTCGCGGGCGAGCTCGTTCCACGACGTCACTGACCAGACATCGGCCTCGACGCCGTAGTCGGCAGCCAGGATCTCCTGAGCCTTGAGCGCCCACGGCACGGAGACGCCCGACGCCATGATGCGCGCAGCGGCCTCGCCACCGGTCGCCTTGCGATAGAGGTAGGCGCCCTTGAGGATGCCCTCGACGTCGACGTCTTCCGGCTCGACCGGCTGGTTGATCGCCTCGTTGTAGACGGTCAGGTAGAAGATGATGTCCTCGCCGTTGGGGAACGTCTCAGAGGAGCCGTACATCCGCTCGAGGCCGTACTTCATGATGTGGCTGATCTCGAAGCCGTAGGCCGGGTCGTAGTGCACCACGGCCGGGTTGGTCTGCGCGATCAGCGGCGAGTGGCCGTCAGCGTGCTGCAGGCCCTCGCCGGTCAGCGTCGTACGACCGGCGGTGGCGCCGATCAGGAAGCCGCGAGCCAGCTGGTCGGCCATCGCCCAGATCGAGTCGGCGGTGCGCTGGAATCCGAACATCGAGTAGAAGAGGTAGACCGGGATCATCGGCTCGCCGTGCGTGGAGTACGCACTGCCGGCCGCGATCGCCGAGGCCATCGCCCCGGCCTCGCTGATGCCCTCGTGCAGCAGCTGGCCCTGCGCCGACTCCTTGTAGGCGAGCAGCAGCTTGCGGTCGACCGACTCGTACGTCTGGCCGGCCGGGTTGTAGATCTTGGCCGACGGGAACATCGAGTCCATGCCGAACGTGCGGTACTCGTCGGGCGCGATCGGGACGATGCGGTGGCCGATCTCGGGATCCTTCATGAGATCGCGCAGCAGTCGTACGAACGCCATCGTCGTGGCGATCTGCTGCTTGCCGGAGCCCTTCTTGAGCTCGTCGAACATCTTGTCCTCGGGCAGCTTGATGCTGACGGGGTTGACGATGCGCTTGGGGAGCGATCCACCGAGTGCCTCGCGGCGGGCCCGCATGTACTGCATCTCCTCGCTGTCCTCGCCCGGGTGATAGAACGGCGCGATGTCGCTGCCGTCGATCTGGGCATCGGAGATCGGGATGTTGAGGCGGTCGCGGAAGCCCTTGAGGTCGTCCTTGGTGAGCTTCTTCATCTGGTGGGTCGCGTTGCGGCCCGCGAACGACTCGAGCAGCCAGCCCTTGATGGTGTGGGCGAGGATGACGGTCGGCTGGCCCGTGTGCTTCTGCGCGGCGTCGAACGCTGCGTAGACCTTGCGGTAGTCGTGACCGCCGCGGGGGAGGCGCTCGATCTCCTCGTCGGACAGGTGCTCGACCATCTTGCGCAGGCGCGGGTCGGGACCGAAGAAGTTCTCGCGGTTGTAGGCGCCGGACTCGACCGAGAGGGTCTGGAACTCGCCGTCGGGTGTGCGGTTCATCTGGTTGACCAGGACGCCGTCGGTGTCGCGGGCGAGGAGGTCGTCCCACTCACGTCCCCAGACGACCTTGATGACGTTCCAGCCGGCGCCACGGAACGTGGACTCCAGCTCCTGGATGATCTTGCCGTTGCCGCGCACGGGTCCGTCGAGCTGCTGCAGGTTGCAGTTGACGACGAACGTGAGGTTGTCGAGCTCCTCGCGGGCCGCGATGCCGATCGCACCGAGCGACTCGGGCTCGCCCATCTCGCCGTCGCCGAGGAACGTCCACACGTGCTGCTGGCTCGTGTCCTTGATGCCGCGGTTGTGCAGGTAGCGGTTGAACCGGGCCTGGTAGATCGAGTTGATCGCGCCGAGGCCCATCGAGACCGTGGGGAACTCCCAGTAGTCCGACATGAGGCGCGGGTGCGGGTAGGACGACAGTCCGTTGCCCTCACCGTGCGAGTGCTCCTGGCGGAACCGGTCCAGCTGCGTCTCGCTGAGGCCGCCCTCGAGGAACGAGCGGGCGTAGATGCCGGGCGCTGCGTGACCCTGGAAGTAGATCTGGTCGCCGCCGCCGGGGTGGTTCTTGCCGCGGAAGAAGTGGTTGAACCCGACTTCGTAGAGGCTGGCCGCCGACTGGTAGGACGCGATGTGTCCGCCGACGCCGAGACCAGGCCGGTTGGCGCGCGACACCATGACGGCGGCGTTCCAGCGGATGTAGGACCGGATGCGTCGCTCGATCGCCTCGTTGCCGGGGAACCACGGTTCGCGCTCGGGCGGGATCGTGTTGATGAAGTCGGTGCTGCGCAGGGCAGGCACGCCGATGTTCTGCTCTCGGGCGCGCTCCAACAGCTTCAGCATGACGTAGCGCGCACGGCTTCGGCCGCGGCTGTCGATCATCTCGTCGAGTGAGCTGACCCACTCGGATGTCTCGTCCGGATCGATGTCGGGCAACTGGGTCGGCAGACCCTCGTGAATGACAGCCGGTCGTTCGGGGCCGGATTGCGGCATGGTTGCTCCCTAGAAGTCTTGTGGACGTGTCCATCATTCCACCCCGGGTTCGCTACTGTGTTAGCGGCAACAGTGCTGACATACCTACTTTTCAGTAGGTTTTCCACGAACGTAGGGAGACATCGCGGTGGACGCGGGCAAGTTGGGCTTCGGTCCTGACACCGTCATCCAGGAGCTTGGCTGGGATGAGGACGTCGACGAGGAGCTCCGTGTCGAGATCGAGCGCGTCACCGGAAACAATCTGGTCGATGGTGACCACGGTGATGTCGTCGACGGTGTGATCGTCTGGTGGCGCGACAAGGACGGCGATCTCATCGATGCGCTGGTCGACGCGCTGCAGGATCTCGTCGAAGGCGGCTCGGTCTGGCTGTTCACCCCCAAGGTGGGCCGACCCGGATACGTACCCGGCGCCGATGTCGTGGAGGCTGCCCCGATCGCGGGCCTGTCGACGACCACGACGTCCTCGGCATCCGACGACTGGGCCTCGACGAGGCTGACGGCGCACAAGCGCTAGGCCGACATCAGCAGGGCGTCGATAGGCTCGAGCCATGAGCCTCGACGTCGGATCTGTCGCGCCGGACTTCACCCTCAAGAGCCAGCACGGCGAGGACATCACGCTCTCGTCGTTCCGCGGAGACCAGAACGTCCTGCTGGTGTTCATCCCGTTTGCGTTCAGCGGGATCTGCAGTGACGAGCTCGGCCGGCTCCGCGACGACGCGGCCGCCTTCGAGGCTTCGGGCACCCAGATCCTGGCGGTGTCGTGCGATCACTTCTTCGCCAACCGCGCGTTCTCGGACCGCGACGGACTTACGTTCCCGATCCTCAGTGACTTCTGGCCGCACGGCGCGGTGGCCACGGCGTACGACGCGTTCAACGACGATGCCGGAGCGCCCGATCGGGGGACTTACGTGATCGATCTGGAGGGGGTCGTGCGGTGGAAGTTGCAGATGGGAATAGCGGATCGGCGAGATGTGTCGGACTACCACGCCGCAGTGGCTGATCTTTCCTGAAATCTTCCCAAATTCGCTGCGGTTGAACCCGTCAATACGGTTTGATTGATCTGCTGCGGCTGCCAGGGACCCGAGACCTTGGCAGCCGCGGTTCTGCTTTGCCGCCACCCCCGCAAATGCGCGTCATATGTGCCGCTTGCGGTATCGTTCCGCTGGTCCTGAGGGCGAATAGCTCAGTTGGTTAGAGCATCCGGTTTACACCCGGAAGGTCGGGGGTTCGAGTCCCTCTTCGCCCACATCGATGATGGGCCCGACTGTTCTTTGGTCGGGCCCATCCCGACTGTCCAACCGTCGGGGTCACCATCAGTCCTGAGCCGGCTTCGCGTCAACGGCTCAGCCGTCGTTGTTGGGGGCTCCGGAGATCGCCTCGACGAGCTCGCCGACCCGGTCCTCTGGCAGGTGCTTCGCCACGTCGGCCTGACTGACGATGCCGACGAGGTCGTTCCCGTCGATCACGGGAAGTCGCCGCACCGCGTGCTGGGTCATGGTGTGCAGGGCGTCCTCGACCGAGTCGTCCGCGCCGATCGTGACGGGCTTGCCGTGGGCCAGGTCCCCGGCGGTCTTGGTGCCCGGGTCGATGCCGTCGGCGACGCAGTTCACCACGATGTCGCGGTCGGTCAACATGCCCTTGAGGCGGTGATCCTCGCCGCAGATCGGCAGCGCGCCGACGCCGAGGTCGCGCATCTTCTGGGCCGCTTGGACCAGCGTCTCGTTGACGTCGACACACTCGACGCCGCCAGTCATGATTTCTCGTGCTGTAGTCATTCGGGTCTCCTCCCATTGGTCCTTGCGGCAGACGTACCCCTGGAGTAGTGGAGAAAACAGCGGTCGAGCATGCCACGATGACGCCATGCCTTCGGACCACGTCATCGCGAGGCTCCGAGCATCGGGCAGCGTCTTCGCCGAGGACGAGGCTGAGCTGCTGATCGCCGAGGCACGTACGCACGAGGAGCTCGAGTCGATGGTCGGGCAACGGGTCGCGGGGCTGCCGCTGGAGGTCATCGTCGGTTGGGCCGACTTCTGTGGGTTGCGGATCCTCGTCGAGCCCGGTGTGTTCGTCCCGCGCCGGCGTACGCAGGTCGTGGTCCGCGAGGCGGTCGGGTTGGCGCAGCCGGGTGCCGTTGTCGTCGACCTGTGCTGCGGGACGGGCGCTGTCGGGGCAGCGATCCACGCCGTGGTCGACGGTGTCGAGCTGTATGCGTCCGACATCGAGGCACCCGCCGTCCGCTGTGCGCGTCGCAACATCGAACCGCTCGGTGGCCAGGTGTACGAGGGAGACTTGTTCGATGCACTGCCCGGGTCGTTGCGGGGCCGGGTGGACCTGCTCGTCGTCAATGCGCCCTACGTACCGACCGACGCGATTGCGCTGATGCCGCCGGAGGCGCGCGAGCACGAGCCACACGTCACGCTCGACGGCGGTGCCGATGGCGTGGAGATCCAGCGGCGAGTCGCTGCCGGAGCAGTCGAGTGGCTGGCGCCGGGAGGGCATCTGCTGGTCGAGACGAGTCGCGAGCAGGCACCTCGCACGGTCGACGCGTTCCGTGCAGGGGGCATGACGGCGGAGGTCCGCCGCGATGAGGACGTGGACGGAACCGTGGTCGTCGGTGCCTGGAGCTGACCGTGGTCCACAGCGCCGGCGCCGGAGGGAGACGGTGTCGGGGGCGGCTGACACAGTGGGGTCATGCCTTCGACGACGAGCACCGAGCTGGACGCCACCACCGCGCTGCAGCAGCTGACCGGCCGCGACGACGCGGTCTTCCACGACGGCCAGCTCGAGGCAATCCAGGCGCTCGTCGACCAACGCCGCCGCGCGCTCGTCGTGCAGCGGACCGGGTGGGGCAAGTCGGCGGTCTACTTCATCGCGACGCTGCTCCTGCGGCAGCGCGGCGCGGGGCCGACGTTGTTGGTGTCCCCGCTGCTGGCGCTGATGCGCGACCAGGTGGCCGCGGCAGCGCGGGCAGGCGTACGAGCGGTGGCGATCAACTCGGCCAACCCCCACGAGTGGGAGGACACCCAGGCCAAGCTCGCCGCAGACGAGGTCGACATCCTCCTGGTGTCTCCAGAGCGGCTCAACAACCCGCGGTTCCGTGACGAGCAGCTGCCTGCGTTGATCGAGCGCATGGGCATGCTCGTGGTCGACGAGGCGCACTGCATCTCCGACTGGGGCCACGACTTCCGGCCTGACTATCGCCGGCTCGCCGAGCTGATCGGTCGGCTGCCGAGTGACCTGCCCGTGCTGGCGACGACCGCGACCGCCAACGCCCGGGTGGTGACCGATGTGGCCGAGCAGCTCGGATCGGTCGACCAGGTCACGACGATCCGTGGCTCCCTCGCCCGTACGTCATTGCGGCTCGGCGTGCTGGAGCTGACCGGGTCGCGTGACCGGCTCGGCTGGCTGCTCAGCCATCTCACGGAGCTGCCAGGCAGCGGCATCATCTACGCGCTCACCGTCTCCGCCGCGGAGGACACCGCGCGGCTGTTGCGTGAGGGCGGGCACGCGGTCCGCGCCTACACCGGGCGCACCGATCCCGAGCAGCGCGAGGAGCTCGAGCGGCAGCTCAAGGACAACGAGCTCAAGGCGCTGGTGGCGACGAGCGCACTGGGCATGGGCTTCGACAAGCCCGACCTCGGCTTCGTGATCCACCTGGGGGCACCGTCGTCTCCGGTTGCCTACTACCAACAGGTGGGCCGCGCAGGTCGCGCGACCGACAACGCCGATGTCCTGCTGCTTCCGGGCCGTGAGGACGCCGAGATCTGGCACTACTTCGCCACGTCGTCGATGCCCAGCGAGGAGCGCGCGGCCGCCGTGATCGGCGAGCTCAGCGACAAGCCGCTGTCGACTCCGGCGCTCGAGGCACTCGTCAACATCAGGCGTACGCCGTTGGAGCTGCTGCTCAAGGTGCTCGACGTCGACGGAGCGGTGCGCCGTGTCCAAGGTGGCTGGGTCGCGACCGGGCAGCCATGGACCTACGACCGCGAGCGCTACGAACGCATCGCCGAAGCGCGCGCTGCCGAGCAGAAGTCGATGCTCGACTACGAGCACGCTTCGACCTGCCGCATGGAGATCCTCCAGCGTGACCTCGACGATCCCACCGCCGCACCATGCGGCCGCTGCGACATCTGCGCCGGGCCGTGGTTCCCGACCGACGTTGCTGATGAGGCGGCGCAGGTCGCCTCCAGCACCCTCGACAAGGTCGGCGTCGAGATCGAGCCGAGGGCGCAATGGCCCACCGGGGCCACCCGCCTGGGGGTCGAGGCCAAGGGCAAGATCGCCGAGGACGAGCGCCACGAACCAGGCCGTGCCGTGGCGCGACTGACCGATCTTGGCTGGGGTGGAGTGCTGCGTGAGCTGTTTGCGCCCGGCGCGCCGGATGCGCCGGTGACGGACGAGCTCCTGGGCGCCTGCGTGCGGGTGCTCAAGGACTGGGACTGGGCGCAACGTCCGGCCGCGGTGGTCAGCATGCCGTCGCGGTCTCACCCGCTGCTCATCGACTCACTGGCCCGCGGGATCGCTCGTCTCGGCCGTCTGCAGGACCTCGGCACACTCGACCTCATCGGCGAGGGCTCGCGTGGCGGGCCGGGCGGCAACAGCGCCTATCGACTCGCCGACGTGTGGGGCACGTTCGGAGTCAGCGACGAGCTCAAGGCTGGCCTGCAGGCGCTACAAGGCGAGCCCGTGCTGCTGATCGACGACCGGATCGACAGTCGCTGGTCCATCACGGTCGCTGCGCGAGAGCTGCGCCGGCATGGCGCCGGTTCCGTCCTCCCGCTCGCGCTCGCGGTCGTTGCCTGAATCCTCGCTAGAGTGCGGGCATGCCCACACTGCGTGACGTCGTCGGCGTCCTCGACGGCCTGTACGACCCGCGGTGGGCGGACGGCTGGGACGCCGTCGGCACGGTCGCAGGTGACCCGGAGGCCACGGTCGGCAAGGTGCTGTTCGCCGTCGACCCTGTGCAGGCGGTCGTCGACGAAGCGGTCGCCTGGGGGGCCGACCTCGTGGTGACCCATCACCCGCTGTGGCTCAAAGGCGTCACCAGCGTGGCGGCGACCTCGCCCAAGGGCCGCGTCGTCCACACCCTGATCAGCAACGGCATCGCGCTGCACACGTGCCACACCAACGCCGACAGCCCGCCGCTCGGGGTTTCGGAGTCGATGGCGCTCGCGCTCGGACTGACCGACGTACGCCCGCTGGAGGCCGACCCGGCAGAACCGACCGACACGTGGGTCGTCTACGTGCCGGAGGCAGAGGCCGACGCGGTCGCCGCCGCGATGCACGGCGCAGGCGCCGGGACGATGGGCGACTACGACTCCACCCAGTTCCAGTCGACAGGCACCGGATCGTTCCGTCCGCTGGCCGGCGCCGACCCGACGATCGGCGAGGTCGGCACGATCGAGCGGGTCCGAGAGACCCGCATCGAGATGGTGGCCGACCGTCGCGCGCGCGAGAGCGTACGCTCCGCGCTCCTTGGGGCGCACCCGTACGAAGAGGTCGCCTACGACGTGCTGGAGCCCGCAGCCAAGGCCGCTGACCGCGGCAGCGGCCGGATCGGCACGTTGGCAACCGAGACGACCCTCGCGGCGTTCGCGTCGCAGGTCTCCAAGCGGCTGCCGGCTCACCACAGCGCCACTCGTGTCGCGGGCGATCCAGAGCGACCGATACGCACCGTCGCGCTCTGCGGTGGTTCGGGAGACTTCCTGCTGGCCACGGCGGATGCGGCCGGTGCCGACGTCTACGTGACATCGGACCTGCGCCACCACCCGGTCAGCGAGCACCTCGAGCGGCCGGGAGCGTGCGCTGTCATCGACGTCCCGCACTGGGCCGCGGAGTGGACCTGGCTCCCGGTCGCCTCTGCGGCCCTGGGCGAACGGCTGCCCGGCATCGAGGTCAGGGTCTCGACGACGGTCACGGATCCCTGGACCTCTCACATTTCGTGAGAGCCAGCCTCCTCGAGCGCGCCGTGGGGTGGATCGGCAAGCCGGTACGGTAGCCCTTGTGAAAGCCGACCCCACCGCCCAGTCCGCCCTGCTCGACCTGCAGGCCCAGGACTCCGTCCTCGCCCAGCTCCAGCACCGCAAGAACTCTCTTCCGGAGCACGCACAGATCGAGGACTTGCAGGCCAAGGCGAGTGAGCTCGACGGGGCGCGCATCGAGTCCGACACCGAGGTGTCCGACCTCAGCCGCGCCCAGAAGAAGGCAGATGCCGAGGTCGAACAGGTCAAGGCCCGCCGCACCCGCGACGAGGAACGGCTCAACTCCGGGGCGATCAGCAATCCCAAGGACTTGGAGAGCCTGCAACATGAGCTCGTTGCGCTGGAGCGTCGCATCTCGACCCTCGAGGACGACGAGCTCGAGGTCATGGAGAAGCTCGAGGAGGCGCAGATCCGGCTGACCGCGATCCAGGGCGACCTCACCGCCGTCAACGAAGACCTTGCGCAGGCCATCGACGCCCGCGACGCGGCGATCGCCGTGCTCGACGAGCAGGCCGCAGGTGCCCTGGCCGATCGCGCGCAAGCCGCATCCGGCGTGCCCGACGATCTCATCGCGCTCTACGACAAGGTTCGCGCGCAGTACGGCGGCCTGGGTGCTGCCGCGCTCCGTGCTCGCAGGTGTGAGGGCTGCCGGCTCGAGCTCAACGGTGCCGACCTGCGCGAGATCGCCGCCGCGCCCGAGGACGATGTCCTGCGGTGCCCCGAGTGCGGCCGGATCCTCGTACGTACGGCCGAGTCAGGGCTGTGACGACCCGGATCATCATCGAGGCCGACGGCGGCTCGCGAGGCAACCCGGGCCCGTCGTCGTACGGTGCGCTGGTCCGGGACGCCGACACCGGCATGGTCATTGCCCAGCGTGGGCAGACGATCGGCTTCGCGACCAACAACGTCGCGGAGTACTCCGGTTTGATCGCCGGACTCGAGATGGCCCGGGAGTACGCGCCGGACGCCACGGATGTCGAGGTGCGGATGGACTCCAAGCTGGTCATCGAGCAGATGGCCGGCCGCTGGAAGATCAAGCACGAGAGCATGAAGCCGCTCGCGGTCGAGGCGCGGCGCCTCCTGCCCGCCAGCGTGACCTGGACCTGGGTGCCGAGGGAGCAGAACGCCGCCGCCGACGCGCTCGCCAATGCCGCGCTCGACGACGAGGCCGCAGGGGGCGAGGGGAAGGTCGGCGAACCGGGTCTGCCCGCGGGGGTCGCGGCACCCTCGACCCCCAGCGCCCAGCTCGGCTGGCGCGGCGGCGCCCACGGCGAGCCCACCACGATCATCCTCCTGCGTCACGGCGTCACGCAGTCGACCGAGCGCAAGCTGTTCTGCGGCAGCGGGGGAGCAGACCCCGGCTTGACGCAGACCGGCGTCGAGCAGGCACAGAGGGCGGCCCGCTGGCTCAAGCGACTGGGTGGTGTGGACGCGATCATCTCCTCGCCGATGCAGCGCACGCGTGAGACGGCTGCGGTCGTGGCGGGCGAGCTGGGTCTCGATGTCGACCTCGAGGCGGGCCTGGCCGAGGCATCCTTCGGGGAGTGGGACGGCTTCACGTTCGCGGAGATCATGGAGCGCTGGCCCGCCGAGCTCGACGACTGGCTCGGTTCGACGGCCGTGGCACCGCCCGGTGGCGAACCGTTCGACGAGGTCTACGACCGTGTAGCGGCGGCTGCCGACCGGATCCTCGAGGCATACGCCGGCAAGACGATCGTCGCGGTGAGCCACGTGACCCCGATCAAGATGATGGTGCGCCGCACCCTCGATGCACCGATGCAGGTCATCTACAAGATGGAGCTGTCGCCGGCGTCGATCACGACCATCCAGTGGTTCGCGGATGACACCTCGTCGCTCCGCAACTTCAACGTCGTCCCGGACTAGACCTCGGCGACGACGATGTCGAGACGTTGTCCGTCACGCTCGACCGTCCAACCGAGGTCGGCAAGCACCGACTGCAGCTCGTCGACCGTTCGGGGGTCGGCGCCGGACTCGAGCAGCCCACGTACGACGCGGCCCTTGGTCGCCTTGTTGAAGTGGCTGACGACCTTGCGGACGCCTTGGTGCTCGTGGAGCACCCGCATCGTCGCGGTACGGGGTGCGAGCTCAGCAGGCGGCTTGCCGAGCGCGGTGTAGGTCCCAGAGCGCAGGTCGACCAGGAGGCCGTCACCGGCCAGCTCATGCATCGCCCGGGGGAGCGGCGCACGCCAGCGGCCCGCCACCGTACCGAGCCGGGGCAGGGTCACGTTGCCCGAGAGCCGGTAGGCCGGGATCAGGTCGTCGGGCCGCAGCAGGCCGAACAGCGCACTGGCGATCGCGAGTGACTCGTCGGCGCGTTTGCGGGACGCCTCGTCGAGGCTCGGCAGGTCGAGCTCGGAGAACAGCACGCCGGTGTAGATCGCGTCCGCGCGTGCGGTCGGCTCCTCGGGCAGCGCCGCGTTGATCGCTATCGCGTCGGCCTGCGTGGTGCCGAGGCCGAGCACTTCCATGGCGCGTTTGGGGTTGCCGTTGCACAGCTTGACGAGGGTCCGCAGCAGCTGCGCGCGTACGGGCGTGAGACGACTGAAGGCGAGCGCGTCGAGATCGAGCGGCGCTCCGGACCCCGGTCGGGTCTTGCCTTCGGAGGGCGGCAGCAGGATCAGCACGCACCGACCCTAGACGAGCGACCTAGCCGACGAGCATCCAGATCCCCACGCCGGCGAACAGCAGCGCTGACACCAGGTGCACTGCCTTGATCGGCAGCACCTGCAGCAGCGCCCGGCCGACGAACACCGCCAGCACGATCGAGAGCAGCATGCCGATCGTGCTGCCGATCCAGATCAGCACCCAGTGGTGCTGGGTCGACAGCGTCATGGTCGCGAGCATGGTCTTGTCGCCGAGCTCGGCGAGCAGGAAGGCGAACCCCACGACGACCAGGGCAGCACCACCTTTCGCGCGGGGCTTCGGCTCCTCGCCTGCCGCGAGGTGGCGCAGCGTCCACGCGGCGAACGCGAGGAACAGGACGCCGCCGGCGATGCGTACGGCGTGCTCGGGGAGTGCGTCGCCGATCGCATTGCCGACCAGCGCCGAGACGAGGTTGGTGAGCGTGCAGGCGATGCCGGCGCCGACGATCACGGTCCGCGCCCTGTAGCGGGTCGCAAACGTCATCGACATCAGCTGGCTCTTGTCGCCGAGCTCGGCGACGAACACCAGCGCTGTGCTCAACAGGACCGCGTACATGAAGAAGGCTCCTCGTCCACCTGGACGAAGAGCCGGATGACAAGCCTTCGACCAGGCATTGCCATTGACAAATTCTGGTCGAAAGTCTCGTCCGCCACCTTGCGATGGCCTGCTGCACCGGAACCCACAGTTTCGTGGAGTCAGTATGTCGACACAGCCGTTGGGGACTACTCCCTTTCGTACCTCCAGCCTAGCGGACGGCACCACACTGGCGCAGCGGGCGGTAGGCTGGAGGACGCGAATGAGTCGGCCGGGCGGCCGCGGCACCAGTCCACCGTGAGGCGGGAGGGTGTCGAGGAAAGTCCGGACTCCGCAGAGCGACGGTGGTGGCTAACGGCCACCCACGGCAACGTGCGGGACAGTGCCACAGAAATCAAACCGCCAACGGCTTTCGCCCGATCGCGCGCGAGCTTGCTCGCTCACGATGACGGCGAAGGTACGGGTAAGGGTGAAACGGTGAGGTAAGAGCTCACCAGCGCGCCGGGTGACCGGGGCGGCTAGGTAAACCCCACCGGGAGCAAGACCAAGAGGGCATCGCTTCGCTTCGGCGGAGCGGGGCCTGCGCTGACGGGCTGCTCGTCCCATGTCAGCGGGTAGGTCGCACGAGGCGTCCAGCAATGGGCGTCCCAGATGGATGGCCGCCCGGGCCACTTCGGTGGCCCGACAGGATCCGGCTTACAGGCCGGCTCATTCGCACCGCTCGTCGGAAACCCGCGCCGAACGGCTCAGCCGGCGTCGGCGAGGTGCAGGGAGTGCTGGATCGCCAGCGCGTCGAACTGCCACGTGATCTCGCGGACGATGTCGACGATGTCGGGGTCATCGGTCTCGATCGTGACGACGAGGTGGCGGTTGTTGTTCCACCCGGGCGCGTCGATCGTGATGTCCGGGATGGCGCCGAGTGCGGTGGACACGGTGGAGAACGCGTCGTCGCTGCTCATCTGCATGTTGAGTACGACTCGGTGCATGTCCAGTCTCCCTTCCTACGTCCCCACATCTAGAACGACCGCGCGGGCTGGAAGTTAGGCGTGCGTGTCAACACGTCATCCGTAGGCTGGTGTTGGCCCTGCTCGCCGCTTGTCGGCAGCGGCCGCCAACACCGCACCAGACGTCCACGACTTCGAGGAGTTCTGCTTCATGAGCACTGTGCCCACGATTGCCCTCAACAACGGAGTGTCGATCCCGCAGCTTGGCTTCGGGGTCTACCAGGTCCCGCCAGAGGAGACCAAGAAGGCGACGCTGACGGCGCTCGAGGTCGGCTATCGGCACCTCGACACGGCCGAGATGTACGGCAACGAGGAAGGCGTCGGTGAGGCCGTACGCGAGTCGGGCCTCGATCGCGCCGACGTGTTCGTCACGAGCAAGCTCAACAACAGCTTCCACGTGCATGACGACGCCCTCAAGGCCTTCGACGGGACACTCGAGGCCCTCGGCTTCGACTATGTCGACCTGTTCTTGATCCACTGGCCGCTGCCCGGCATCGACGTCGACTTCGTCGAGACCTGGCAGGCGCTGGAGGAGATCTACCGCAGCGGCCAGGCCAAGGCGATCGGCGTCTCCAACTTCCAGGCCAACCACCTGCGTCGGCTGATCCAGGAGACCGAGATCGTGCCTGCGGTCAACCAGATCGAGGTGCACCCCTACCTGACCAACGAGGACGTACGCGCGGTCAATGCCGAGCACGGCATCGCGACCGAGGCCTGGTCGCCGATCGCCCAGGGGCTCGTGCTGGATGACCCGGTCATCACCGGAATCGCGAAGGATCACGACCGTACGCCCGCGCAGGTCGTCCTCCGCTGGCATGTCCAGCGCGGCGACATCGTCTTCCCCAAGTCGGTCACCCGAAGCCGGGTCGAGGAGAACTTCGCGTTGTTCGACTTCGAGCTCTCGACCTCTGACATGGGACTCATCTCGGCGCTCAACCGGGATCACCGGACGGGACCTGATCCCGACAGGTTCAACTGGGTCGGCTGACGACACGAGCGTCGGATGTCACCAAGAGTTACACCCCAGCGGTGCTGGGGGCTACGCTTCGGGCCATGAGCGAACACCACCCTCCAGAGCCGTCGGCAACCTACACCTACGCGGTGGGCGCAGGACTCGGCCTGCTGGTCGGCGGCGCGGTCGGCCTGTTCACCGGCGATGACCTGTTCCTGCCCGGCGCGCTGCTCGGCGCGGGCATCGGCGTCGTCGTGGCGTTCTTCGTCAAGGCCTTCGTGCGCTGAGCCTCAGGGCAGCGTCAGGATCTCCGCGCCCTCGGCGGTGACCAGGAGCGTGTGCTCGAACTGGGCCGTGCGCGACCCGTCCTGGGTCGTCGCGGTCCAGCCGTCGTCCCACATGTCCCACTCGACGGTGCCAAGCGTCAGCATCGGCTCGATCGTGAACGTCATGCCCTTCTCGATCACGGTGTCGTAGGTCGGGTCGTCGTAGTGCGGGATCACGAGGCCGTCGTGGAACGCCGGACCCACGCCGTGCCCGGTGAAGTCGCGCACCACGCCGTAGCCGAAGCGCCTGGCGTACGACTCGATGACCCGGCCGATGACGTTGACCTCGCGGCCGGGCTTCACGGCGCGGATCGCCCGCATCATGGCCTCATGCGTACGTCCGACGAGCAGACGTGATTCCTGGTCGACGTCACCGACGAGGTACGTCTTGCTGTTGTCGCCGTGCACGCCATCGATGTAGGCCGTGATGTCGATGTTGACGATGTCACCGTCGTGGAGCGGTCGGTCGTCGGGGATGCCGTGGCAGATGACCTCGTTGACGCTGCTGCACAGCGACTTGGGATAGCCGCGGTAGCCCAGCGTCGAGGGGTAGGCGCCATGGTCGAGGAGGAACTCGTGGCCGATGCGGTCGAGCTCGTCGGTCGTGACACCCGGGGCGATCGCGGCCTCGACGGCATCCAGGGCCTGTGCGGCGATCCGGCCGGCGATCCGCATCGCGGCGATGGTCTCGGCGTCGCGCACGTAGGTTCCGCGATAGGGCAACGGCGCGATCTGTCCGACGTACTCGGGACGATCGATGGACGAGGGCACCGGGCGCTCGGCCGACAGGCGGCCGGCAGTCAGGACAGTCACCCGCAAAGTCTAGAGAACCGGTGTGAATGCCGGCGCTCGGTAGCGTGACGCGTATGGACGGAGCTGAAGCGGACGGCTGGTCTGCTGTGGCAGAAGGCTGGGCCGAGCTGTGGGGACGGTTCGCCGAGCCGGCGTGGGCTGTTGTGCTCGACGCCGCCGCACTGAGTCCAGGCGCTCGCGTCCTCGACGTCGGTTGTGGGTCCGGCGACCTGCTCGCCCATCTGGATCAGCGCGGGCTGGCGACGGCGGGCATCGACCCGGCTGCCGGCATGGTGGCCCTGGCGCGCGACCGCGTCCCGGCGGCCGACATCAGGTCCGGCGGGGCGGAGGACCTCCCGTGGCCGGACGAGATTTTTGACCTGGTGACGGCGGTCAACGCCCTGCAGTTCGCCAACGACACCGACGATGCGCTCGCGCAGCTCGTACGGGTGGCGACGCCTGGCGGAGCAGTCGCCGTCGTCAACTGGGCCGGGAGCGACCTCAACGACCTCGACACGATCGAGGCGGCGCTCGCCGAAGCCTCGGGGGAGGACCCTCGTCCGGACGGCGACCTCAGGGCCGCCGGGGCTCTTGACCGCCTGCTCGCAGCCGGTGGCCTCGAGGTCGTCTCGAGCGGGCTGGTCGAGGTCCCGTGGGACGCGCCGGACGACGACACGCTGCTCCGTGGCGTCCTCCTGGGTGAGGACCCCGAGACGCTGGCGGAGCTGGCGCCCACGGTGATCGCGGCGGCGAACGGGTTCCGGACGCCGGCCGGCGGGTATCACTTGCTCAACCACTTCCGCTACGCAGTCGGCCGCAAACCCGGCTGAACCGGATAGCGTGGAGCGGACTCGGAAAGGGTGAGCGTATGACCGACGGCAAGTTCTACTACTGCACCAAGCACAACACGGTCGAGGGCGAGGAAGGCTGCCGGGCGGCCGACCGGCTCGGACCTTACGACACCGCTGAGCAGGCGTCACACGCCTACGAGATCGCCGCTGAGCGTACGAAGGCGTGGGACAACGACCCGGAGTGGAACGACGACGCCGAGCAGCCGAAGGAGTGAGCCGACGCCGACTCCAGTGGGATCGCTCGGGACCGTGGATCGCGGTCGTCGGGCTGCTCATGGTCCTGTGGTGCTCGGTGTCGACCGGACTCTTCGCACCGTGGTGGGGAGTCGCGATCGCGTTCGCGTTGCTGGCCCCTCAGGTGTGGCTCGTCGCGAAGTGGGCACGCACCCGGCCGCGGCTCACGATGGCTGTGCCGGTTGTCGGCCTCGCGTTGTGGATCGGCCTTGCCTGGGTGGGCGCCGTCGTGTGGGACTGGAGTCCGTAGACCCGCTGGGCGTGACGTGCGCGTCGCGAATCGCCGGGGGACCCCGAGCCAGCGTCACTCCCAGCGAGGGTTCAGCTCTCGAAGGAGTGCTCTGCTGCCGGGAAGGCCCCGTTCGCAACGTCGTCGGCGTACGCTTTGGCCGCCTCGAGCATGACGCCGTGCAGGTCGGCATAGCGCTTGACGAACCGCGGCGCCTTGCCCGTGCGCAGTCCCATCATGTCCTGCCACACCAGCACCTGCGCGTCGCAGTCGATGCCGGCGCCGATGCCGATCGTCGGGATGTGCAGCGCCTTGGTGACCTCGGCTGCGACGGGTGCCGGCACCATCTCCATGACGATCGCGAACGCGCCCGCCTCTTCGAGTGCCTGGGCCTCGGCGATGAGCTGCTCGGCGGCGTCGCCGCGACCCTGCACGCGATAGCCGCCGAGGTTGTGCTCGGCCTGCGGGGTGAACCCGATGTGCGCCATGACCGGTATGCCGGCGTCGGTGAGCAGCTTGACCTGCGGCACCATCGGCAACCCGCCCTCGAGCTTGACCGCGTGGGCGTTGGCTTCCTTCATGAACCGGACAGCCGTGTCGAAGGCCTGCTCGGCGGACCGCTGGTAGGACCCGAACGGGAGGTCGGCGACGATCAGCGCGCGTGTGGTCGAGCGGGTGACCGCGCGGACCAGGGGGATGAGCTCATCGACTGTCACCGGCAGTGAGGTCTCGTTGGCGAACACGTTGTTGGATGCGGAGTCGCCGACCAGCATGACCGGGATGCCGGCCTCGTCGAACGTCGCTGCGGCGTACTGGTCGTACGCCGTGAGCATGGCCCACTTCTCGCCGCGTTCCTTCATCTGCTGGAGGTGGTGCGTGCGGATCTTGCGGATCTCGGTGCTTCCAGCCGGGGCGGCAGGCGCTGCGGCCGGTCCGGAGCCGTATGGTGCGGTCTCTTCAGGGGTGGCGTCAGCCATGGTCGTTCTCCTTGTCGTCTCGCGGCTCCTCTCGGAGTCCACGGATGTCTCCAGCGTGCCAGAAACCGGCGGAGATGCCGACGTGAGACTCGTTACAGCTTCTCGCGCCAGCGGTGGGTGATCGGTACCCGGCGGTCGCGGCCGAAGTTGCGGCGCGAGACCTTGGGTCCCGGCGGGTACTGGCGGCGCTTGTACTCCGCCCGGTCGACCAGGGTGATGACCCGCTCGACCAGCGCCGGGTCGAACCCCTCGGCGATGACCTCCGCCGACCCGAGGTCGCGCTCCACGTAGGCGTCGAGGACGGCGTCGAGCAGGTCGTAGGGCGGCAGCGAGTCCGAGTCGTACTGCCCGGGCCGCAGCTCGGCCGACGGCTGCTTGGAGATCGTGTCCTCGGGGATGGGCGGCGTCTCGCCCCGCTCGGCGGCGGCCTGGTTGCGCCACCTGGCGAGCTCCCACACGAGGGTCTTGGGCACGTCCTTGATGGGGGCGTAGGCGCCGACGGCGTCACCGTAGATCGTCGAGTAGCCGGTCGCGAGCTCCGACTTGTTGCCGCACGCCAGCACGAGATGGCCGTGCTGGTTGGACAGGCCCATCCAGATGACCGCGCGGATGCGAGCCTGCAGGTTCTCCTCGGCGAGGCCGTCGAGGTGCAACGCCTCTTGGTATGCGTCGAAGATCGGCGCGATCGGGACGGTGTCGAGCGACAGGCCTGTGCGCCGAGCCTGCTCCGCGGCGTCGGACTTGGAATGCTCGCTCGACCAGGCGCTGGGGTTGGACACGCCGAACACGTTCTTCGGGCCGAGTGCGTCGACGGCGATCGCGGCCACGAGGGTGGAGTCGATGCCGCCGGACATGCCGAACAGCACCGATTGGAAGCCGTTCTTGTGCACATAGTCGCGTAGCCCGACGACGAGCGCCGTCCAGATCTCCTCGAGCCTCGGCATGCGCTCGTTGTGCACCGTCGGCATCGACTCGTATGCCTCGAACGGCTCGGAGCTGACGATCGTACGTTTGATCGTGAGGCCACCGAATCGCTCATCCGCGCCCGGCATCGTCGGGGTCGCGTGGGGGAGGTCGAGGTCGACGACGAGCAGCTCCGGCTCGAACTGGCCCGAACGGCCAAGGACCGTGCCGGCCGAGTCGACCACGATCGAGTCGCCGTCGAAGACCAGCTCGTCCTGCCCGCCGACGAGGTTGACGTAGGCCAGCACGCACTCGCCCTCGGCGGCGCGACGCGCGCACAGCTCCAGGCGTACGTCGTCCTTGTCGGCTTCATAGGGTGAGCCGTTGGGCACCACCAGCAGCGCCGCATCGGCAGCCTTGGCGGCGGCCGACGGGCCGTCTCGCCACAGGTCCTCGCAGATCGCGAGCGCGACGTCGATGCCGCCGATCTGGACGATGTTGATCGTGTCGCCCGCGACGAAGTTGCGGATCTCGTCGCCGACGCCGTAGTTCCAGAGGTGGTGCTTGGCCTGGCGGGCGACGATCTCGCCGCCGTGCATGACCGCCACCGAGTTGGTGGGGGCGTTCTTGGGGATGCCGACCTTCTCGGTGATGTGCTCCGCCTGGTCGAGGAAGCCGACCATCGCGACGAGGTCGCCGCAGCCCTCGTCCTTGAGGCGTACGGCGAGGTCCTCGGCGGCCGCGCGTGATGCCTTGATGAGCGACGCTCGCATCGCGAGGTCCTCGATCGGGTAGCCGGTCAGCACCATCTCCGGGAAGACGATCAGGTGTACGCCCTTGGCGGCCGCTTGCTTGCACTGCTCGACGACGAGGTCGGCGTTGGCGGCGAGATCGCCGACGGTGGCATTGACTTGGGCGAGGGCGAGACGCAGCTGGGGCACGAGTTCAGCCTATCGGCGGCTCTTCCCTCTTGCCTCCGACGCGGGTAGTACTGGTAGGTAACCACGGACGAAGGGGACGTCATGAGCACCGAGACCGTCGGCACGAAGGCAGAAGTCAGCGAGAAGGAGGCCCGCGAGGTCGCGGAAGCCGCGCGCGAGTCCGGCTGGCAGCGCCCCAGCTTCGCCAAGGAGCTCTACCTCGGCCGGTTCGACTGGTCGCTCGTCCATCCGCATCCGCGGCAGGATGCGGCCGAGGCCGCGCCCGGCGAGGAGTTCCTCGCGAAGCTCCGGGCCTATTGCGAGAGTCTCGACGGTTCGCGGATCGAGCGCGACGCGCTGATCCCCGATGACTACATCAACGGGTTCGCCGAGCTCGGCGTCTTCGGCATGAAGATCCCGCAGGCGTACGGCGGCCTCGGCCTGTCGATGCTGCACTACGGCAAGGCGTTGACCCTGATCGGCTCGGTCCATCCCAGCCTCGGCGCCTTGGTGTCGGCGCACATGTCGATCGGCGTGCCCGAACCGGTCAAGATGTTCGGCAGCGACGAGCAGAAGCAGGCCTATCTGCCTCGCTGCGCCGCTGGTGCGGTGACGGCGTTCCTGCTCACCGAGCCCGACGTCGGCTCTGACCCGGCCCGGATGGGTTCGACCGCGGTGCCGGCAGATGACGGCACCGCGTACCTCCTCGACGGGGTCAAGCTCTGGACGACCAACGGGGTCATCGCCGAGATCGTCGTCGTGATGGCCGTCGTGCCCAAACGCGAGGGGGAGCGCGGTGGGATCACCGCGTTCGTGGTCGACATGGACACCCCCGGCATCACGGTGGAGAACCGCAACGCGTTCATGGGGCTGCGCGGGATCGAGAACGGGGTCACGCGGTTCAACCAGGTACGCGTGCCGGTCGAGAATCGCATCGGCCGCGAGGGCGACGGGCTCAAGATCGCCCTGACCACGCTCAACACCGGACGGTTGTCGATCCCGGCGATGTGTGCGGGCGCCGGCAAGTGGTCGCTCAAGATCGCCCGTGAGTGGTCGAATGCCCGCGTGCAGTGGGGGCGCCCGGTCGGCAAGCACGAGGCGGTCGCGCAGAAGCTGGCGTTCGTCGCGGCGACGACGTTCGGGATGGAGGCGGTGTTCGAGCTGTCGGCCGAGCTCGCCGATGCCGGCAGCAAGGACATCCGCATCGAGGCGGCGCTCGCCAAGCTGTGGTCGAGCGAGATGGCTTGCCGGATCGCCGACGAGCTGGTCCAGATCCGGGGCGGCCGCGGCTATGAGACTGCTGACTCGATGGCGGCACGCGGAGAGCGTGCCGTGCCCGCCGAGCAGCTGCTCCGGGACATGCGGATCAACCGGATCTTCGAGGGTTCGTCGGAGATCATGCGGCTGTTGATCGCCCGGGAGGCCGTCGACACGCACTTGAGCGTCGCCGGTGATCTGGCGTCCGCCGACGCGGATCTGTCGGCCAAGGCGAAGGCCGCGGTCAAGGCCAGCGGGTTCTACGCCTCGTGGCTGCCGAAGCTCGCCGCCGGCAAGGGCACCGTCCGTACGTCGTTCAGCGAGTTCGGCGACCTCGCCAGGCACCTGAGGTACGTCGAGCGGTCGTCGCGCAAGCTGGCCCGGCAGACGTTCTACGGCATGAGTCGCTGGCAGGCCAAGCTCGAGTACAAGCAGGCCTTCCTCGGTCGCATCGTCGACATCGGTGCTGAGCTGTTCGCCATGGCGGCTGCGTGCTCCCGCGCTGAGATGCTCCGGACGACGGAGCCCACGCAGGGCGCGGCGGCGTACGAGCTGGCCGACATCTTCTGCGCCCAGGCGAGGCTCCGGGTCGAGGCCCTGTTCGAGGACCTGTGGCACAACACCGACGACGAGGATCGGGCGCTCGCCGACCGCGTGCTCGACGGCGAGTTCAGCTGGCTCGAGGCCGGTGTCATCGACGCGTCGGAGGGCACCGGTCCTTGGATCTCGTCGTGGGAGCCCGGCGAGTCGGGACGCGCGGACGTCCACCGCACATACCGCTGACCTCTGGGCCCAGACCCCGTTACACGCTCGTAACACGTGGTGGTCACACTGTCAGCATGGGAAAACAGGAAGATTTCGTGCTGCGCGCTCTCGAGGAGCGTGATGTCCGGTTTGTACGTCTGTGGTTCACCGATGTGCTGGGTTCCCTGAAGTCCGTCGCCATCGCGCCGGCCGAGCTGGAGGGCGCCTTCGCCGAGGGCATCGGCTTCGACGGCTCCGCGATCGAGGGCTTCGCCCGCGTCCACGAGTCCGACATGCTGGCCATGCCCGATCCGTCGACGTTCCAGATCCTCCCGTGGCGCGGCGAGACACCCGCCACCGCGCGCATGTTCTGCGACATCCTGATGCCTGACGGGACACCGTCCTACGCCGATCCGCGCCACGTGCTCAAGCGCACGCTGCAGAAGGCGGCGGAGGCGGGTTTCACCTTCTACACGCACCCCGAGATCGAGTTCTACCTGTTCAAGGGCAAGCCGGGCATCGGCGAGCAGCCCGTGCCGGTCGACGACAGCGGCTACTTCGACCACACCGCACAGGGCGGCGGCCAGGACTTCCGCCGCGAGGTCATCACGATGCTCGAGAACATGGGCATCTCGGTGGAGTTCAGCCACCACGAGAACGGCCCCGGCCAGCAGGAGATCGACCTCCGCTACGCCGACGCGCTGTCGACCGCTGACAACATCATGACGTTCCGCACGG
This sequence comes from uncultured Actinomycetota bacterium, assembly GCA_963790145.1. Lineage (GTDB taxonomy): Bacteria > Actinomycetota > Actinomycetes > Propionibacteriales > Nocardioidaceae > Aeromicrobium. The sequence continues at coordinate 794,351 of CAWBNN010000003.1, forward strand.
TCGTCCGTGAGGTCGCGCTGAGCCAGGGCAAGTGGGCGTCGTTCATGCCCAAGCCGTTCACCGCGCACCCGGGCTCCGGCATGCATACGCACGTGTCGCTGTTCGAGGGTGACGAGAACGCCTTCTACGAGGCCGGCGCCGAGTACCAGCTGTCGCAGACCGGCCGCGCGTTCATCGCCGGAGTGCTCGAGCACACGCCGGAGATCACCGCGGTCACCAACCAGTGGGTCAACTCCTACAAGCGCCTGGCCGGCGGGGGAGAAGCGCCCAACTACGTCTGCTGGGGCCACAACAACCGCTCCGCGCTCATCCGTGTGCCGATGTACAAGCCGCACAAGGGCGGTTCGGCTCGCGTCGAGCACCGCGGCATCGACTCGGGCGGCAACCCCTACCTGGTCTTCGCCCTGGTCCTCGCGGCCGGGCTCAAGGGCATCGAGGGCAAGTACGAGCTGCCCGCCGAGGCCGAGGACAACGTGTGGGGCCTGAGCGAGAACGAGCGCAAGGCGATGGGCATCGCGCCGCTGCCGCGCAACCTCGATGAGGCGATCCGGACGATGGAGAGCAGCGAGCTCGTGGCCGAGACGCTTGGTGAGCACGTGTTCGACTTCTTCCTGCGCAACAAGCGTGCGGAGTGGCAGGACTACCGGTCCCAGGTCACGCAGTTCGAGCTCGACCGCCTCATGCCCATGGTCTGACGACCGAATGTCGGTGCCACGTCCGGGCGGGTAGCCTGCTCGGGTGGCAACAGACGCGCGTGAGCTCGCCCTGGCACTTGCCCGCAAGGGATTCCGCAACGGTGACGGTGCCGTCGCTGACCTGATGAGGCTGGGCGACGTACCCACGTCGCTCGTCGACCAGATTGCCGGGGTCGCGAGCCCCGACACGGCCTTGGCGTCCCTGTCGGCGATCGGCGAGCGGTTCGGCGCAGCCAAGCTGCTCGACCTGCTGGCCTCCGACGCCGAGCTGCGCCAGCGGTTGCTGGTCGTGCTCGGTACGAGCGAGGCCCTCGGCGACTTCCTCGTACGTCACCCGGACCACCTGCTCGACCTCCGCACGACCGAGCTGTCGACGTCTCCGATCACCCTCGACGTACGCCGGCGGCAGATGGAGGAGGCGACGACGGCTGACGAGCTACGCGTCGCCTACTACCGCAAGCTCCTGCACATCGCAGCGCGCGACCTGACCGCCCTGACCTCGTTCGAGCAGTCGTCGGCGGAGCTCGCCGATCTCGCGGTGGCGACGCTGGGCGCCGCGTTGAAGATCGCTGCTGCGGCAGACGAGACGTCCGCGCTGTGCCGGCTCACGATCATGGCGATGGGCAAGACGGGCGGCCGGGAGCTCAACTACGTCAGCGACGTCGACGTCATCTTCATCCACGAACCGGCCGAGGGTGCAGACGACGGCGCGGCGATCGGTGCAGCCACCCGGCTCGCGGCCGCGGTCATGAAGCTCTGCCGCGAGCACACCGGCGAGGGCACGATCTGGGAGGTCGACGCCAACCTGCGACCCGAGGGCAGCTCCGGCCCGCTCGTGCGCTCGCTGTCGAGCCACATCGCGTACTACGAGCGGTGGGCGACCACGTGGGAGTTCCAGGCACTGCTCAAGGCGCGCTACGCCGCAGGCGACGAGGAGCTGGCGCAGGGCTACCTCGAGGCCCTGTCCCCGATGATCTGGATGGCCAGCACGCGGGACAACTTCGTGACGGACGTACGCGCGATGCGTCGTCGCGTCATCGAGAACATCCCACCGAACCACCGGGACCGTCAGCTCAAGCTCGGCGCCGGGGGACTGCGTGACGTCGAGTTCGCGGTGCAGCTGCTTCAGCTGGTGCATGGCCGCGCCGACGTCTCGCTGCGCAGCCCGACCACCGTGGACGCGTTGAAGGCGCTGATCGAGGGTGGCTATGTGGGTCGCCGCGACGGTGCCGCGATGGAGGAGGCATACGAGTTCCTCCGCACGCTCGAGCACCGCATCCAGCTGTTCAAGCTTCGCCGCAGCCACATCGTGCCCGACGAGCCCGAGGACCTCCGGCGCATCGGCCGCAGCATGGGGTTCCGGCAGAACCCGGCGGAGAACCTGACGAAGGAGTGGCAGGCGCACCGCCGGATCGTCCGCCGCCTGCACGAGAAGCTCTTCTACCAACCACTGCTCGAGGCGGTCGCATCGCTGCCGACGCATGGCCTGCGACTCACCCCACTGGCGGCCGAGCAGCGGCTCACCGCGCTGGGCTTCGCCGACCCCAAGGGTGCGCTCGCGCACATCCAGGCACTGACCTCTGGTGTGTCGCGGCGCGCCGCGATCCAGAAGTCGCTGCTGCCCGCGATGCTCGCGTGGTTCGCCGAGTCGCCCGACCCCGATGGCGGACTGCTCGCGTTCCGCAAGATCTCCGAAGGCCTCGGCGAGACGCACTGGTACCTCCGCAAGCTCCGTGACGAGGGCGAGGGCGCGGAGCAGCTCGCCCACGTGCTGTCGTCGAGCCGCTATGTCACCGACCTGATCCTGCGGGCGCCCGACTCCGTGGCATTGCTCGGCGACGATGCCGAGCTGCGGCCGCTCGAACGCGACCGTCTCCGCACCGAGGTCGAGCTGGCCACGAGCCGGCACAAGGACCCGCAAGCGGCGATCCGCGCCGTACGCCGGGTGCGCCGGCGCGAGCTCTCGCGCATCGGCATCGCCGACGTGCTGGGCCGGCTCGACATCCTCGAGGTCGGCGAGGCGCTGACCGACGTCTCGACCGCGACGCTGGACGGGGCGCTCAAGGCCGCGACAGCCGCGGTCGAGGCGGAGCGCGGCACGATGCCGACCCGGATGTCGATCGTGCTGATGGGACGCCTCGGCGGCGGTGAGGCCGGCTATGGGTCCGACGCCGATGTGATGTTCGTGCACGACCCCGTCGAGGGCGCCGAGGAGACCGAGGCTGCAGAGGCGGCGATGGCGGTCGCCCAGGGTCTGCGCAAGATGCTCGCCGCTCCCGGCGACGACCCGCCGCTCGATGTCGACGCCGACCTGCGACCGGAGGGCAAGAACGGGCCCCTCGTGCGTACGTTCGCGGCCTACCAGGCGTACTACGAGAAGTGGTCAGCCGTCTGGGAGGCCCAGGCGCTCCTGCGCGCCAGCGCTTCGGTCGGCGACCCAGACCTCAATGGGCGCTTCACGGCCCTGATCGACCCGCTGCGGTGGCCCGAGGGCGGTGCGACACCCGCCGAGATCCGCGAGGTGCGTCGCATCAAGGCCCGGGTCGACTCCGAGCGCCTGCCCCGCGGGGCCAACCCCAACACGCACCTCAAGCTCGGCCGCGGCGGACTCGCCGACATCGAGTGGACGGTGCAGCTGCTGCAGATGCAGCATGCGCACGCCGTGCCGGAGATGCGTACGACCCGGACTCTGGATGCCCTCCACGGAGCGAGGAAGGCCGATCTCGTCAGCCACGATGACGCCCAGGCCCTCGAGGCTGCGTGGCGACTCGTCAGCCGCATCCGCAACGCCGTCGTGCTGATGCGCGGCAAGCCGGCCGAGTCGATGGTCGAGCAAGCGAGCGAACGTGCCGGCGTGGCCCACCTGCTGGGCTACGGGATGGAGCAGAGCGAGCGCATGATCGACGAGTATCTCCGCACGACCCGGCAGGCCCGCAAGGTCGTGGAGCGCATCTTCTACGAGTGAGCGGCCGCGCTCAGGGCGTGATCGAGTCGACGTAGGTGTAGGCCGCATCGAGCTGCTCGGACCAGGTCGAGTCGTCGGCGTCGTCGGGCACGAGCACCCATTCGCGGCGCGGCACGCCGCCCATGACCATGCGGTCGGCGATGCCGGACTCGACGAGCGCATCGGCGTGGGCCTCGGGGACCTTGATCAGCAGCCCACCGGCATGCGCCGCGACCGCGAAGACCTTGCCACGGACGCGCAGTCCGGTTGAGCCGAACATGCGTCCCCAGTCGACGTCGGGCAGTGCCTGGTGCGCAACCGAGAGCTGCTCGAGGCGGGCATGAGCAACTTCCTGCTGTTCTCTGGCCATGGCAGCAGCATGCCAGCGCAGACCGACAGAATCGACAGGTTCAGCCGCGTGACATCCGCAGCTGGTGGACGTCGAGGTAGCCGGTGCGAAAGCCAGCCTCGCAATAGGCGAGGTAGAACTCCCACATCCGGCGGAACGTCTCGTCGAAGCCCTGTGCCTTGATCGTGCTCCACCTGGCGTTGAACGTGTTGCGCCACTCGTGCAGCGTCCGCGCGTAGTCCTGGCCGAGCGATCGCCGATTGATCACGCCGAGCGACGTGTGCGTGTGCAGGGTCTGGTCGATCGACTCGAGCGAGGGGATCAGGCCGCCCGGGAAGATGTACTTCTGGATCCACCCGTATGACCTGCGGGTGGCGAGGTAGCGATGATGCGCCATCGTGATCGCCTGGATCGCCACGTGCCCGCCGGGGGAGAGCAGCTTGTCGATCGTGGCGAAGTAGGTCGGCCAGTAGTCCTCGCCGACTGCTTCGATCATCTCGACGCTGACGATCGCGTCGTACGTGCCGGTGACCTCGCGGTAGTCGACGAGCTGGAGGTCCACGTCGACACCTGCCTCGGTGAACCGCTGACGGGCGAGCGCAGCCTGTTCGGACGACACGGTGATGGTGGTGACCTTCGCGCCGCGATGCGCTGCTCGGATCGCGAGCGCGCCCCACCCGCTGCCGATCTCGAGGACCCGGGTGCCGGCGGTGACGTGCGCATCGTCGAGGATCGCGTCGATCTTGCGCATCTGTGCGGCCTCGAGATCCTGCTCCCGGCTCTCGAACCACGCGGACGAGTACGTCATCGAGGGGTCGAGGAACTCGGCGAACAGGTCGTTGGACAGGTCGTAGTGCGCCTGGATGTTCTTGCGCGAGCCGGGCACCGAATTGCGCTGGTGGCGCGGCAGCTTCTTGTCGACGAGGATCCGGAGCCTCTGCAACGGCACCGGCACGATCGTGGCCATGCGGGCGGCAAACGGTTCGAGCAGGTCCGCGAGGTCCGTGCCGGGTCCAGTGGTCCAGTCGCCGGCCATGTAGGCCTCGCCGAAGCCGATCTTGGTGTCCGCGCCGAGCCTGGCGAAGAACGCCTTGGGCCGGACGACGCGCATCTCGGGTGCGTCAGCGGTCCCCGCGCCCCAGGTCCGACCGTCCGCGAACGTCAGGCGTACGGGAACGCGATCGACCGTGGGCCGCAGGATCGCCTGGGCGATGCGAGCCTTGAACGGCGTGCGGGGAGCGCGCGCGACCCCCGGCCAGCGGGCGGACGCGAGCTGAGTCATGGCAACCTACTCGGCAGCGGGGCCGCTGCCCTCGGCGTCCTGTCCGGCCCGCTTGCTGGCCTCGGTGATCTCGAAGATCTCGGTGCCGAAGGCGCCGATCTCGGTCGTGATCTTGCGTGCCGACTCGAACAGGATCGCCACGACATGGCCCGCGCTGGCGATCGCGGCCTCGGTCGACTGCTGAAGGACGTCCTTGGCGATCTCACGCCGGCTCAGTGCCATCGGTGTCCCTCTCGGTCGCAGTCGACTACGAGGTCAATTGTGGCGCACGCGCCTCTTCCAGGCGACGGGCGGCCTCTTCGCGCTTGGCGCGACGCAGAGCCTTGGACTCGGGGCTGTTGCCGATCTTGTAGGGATCGTCAGGCTTGTGGCCGAGCTTGGCGAGCTGCCGGATGACGCTGGCGACCTGCTTCGACAGTCGTCCGGTGTTGTACTGCAGGCCGTACTTCTCGACGAGCCGCTTCACGTCCTTGGACACCTCGGGGTAGCGGCGAGCCGGGATGTCGGGGAACAGGTGGTGCTCGATCTGGAAGCTCAGGTTGCCGGTCAGCACGTGGAACGGCTTGTGGCCCGTGATGTTGGCCGAGCCGAGCAGCTGCCGCAGGTACCACTGGCCGCGCGTCTCGTTCTGCGCGTCCTCCTCGGCGAAGGTCTGGACCTCGGCGGGGAAGTGGCCGCAGAAGATGATGATGAACGACCACACATTGCGGATGACGTTGGCGGCGATGTTGGCACCGAGGATGGCGAGCGGGGCCCACCAGCCGACGAACGGCACGAGGGCGAGGCCCAGGACCGGCCAAGCGATGTAATCCTTGAACACCTGCTTGCGGATCTTCTGCAGCGCGCGCTTCTTGCGGCCCTGGAAGTCCTCCTTGGTGATCTTGCCCTGGAGGTACTGGTCCAGCTCGACGCCGTGGTACATGATGCCCCACTCGAAGACCAGCATCAGGACGAACGCGAGCGGCAGGTTGAAGCGGTGGCTGGCGTACCACGGCTGGTCCTCGTCGATCCGGAACATGTTGTAGCCGATGTCGCGGTCCATGCCGTGGATGTTGGTGTACGTGTGGTGGATGTAGTTGTGGCCGTGCTTCCAGTCCTTGGAGGGAGCGATGTTGTCCCACTCGTAGCGCGACGCATCGACCATCGGGTCGTTCATCCAGTCGTACTGGCCGTGCATGACGTTGTGGCCGATCTCCATGTTGTCGAGGATCTTGGCGAGGCCGAGGAACAGGATGCCGGCGATGAACACGGGCGGGAAGAACGGCATGAAGATGCCGATGCGGCCCAGCACTTCGCTGGCCTTCTGCGCCTTGATGACGCGACGGATGTAGTCGGCGTCCTTCTGGCCGAGGTCGTCGAGCACGCGCTGGCGCACGGTGTTGAGCTCCTCGCCGAACTCCTCGAGCTGCTCGTACGTCATGTACTCGAGACCGATCGTGGCCTTCTTGTCGCTGTCGGCACTGACCAGCGAGAGGGGAGCGGCGTTGTGATTGCTCGCGCTGTGCGGCTTGATGCGCGCGTTCTTGGTCTTGGTCATGGTGGTTCTCCCTCTTCTAGAGTGCGACGTTGACGTCGCCGACGGGGACGTGCACACAGATCTTGATGGTCTCGTCGGTGTTGGCGCTGATCTCGTTGCTGATGACGTGGCGCACCGCGCCGTGGTTCTTCTTGACGACGCAGGTGTTGCAGACGCCCATGCGGCAGCCGAACTCCGGCTTGAGTCCGGCGGCCTCGGCCTGCTCGAGGATCGTGGCGCCGGAGTTGTCCGCCTCGATCCTGGCGTCGTCGAACGTCAGGGTGCCGGTGGCGTCCGGCGCGTCGAGGTCGACGCTGGGCACCTTGAAGTACTCCATGCGGAGCTGGTCAGCGGCTCCGAGCTCGGTGTAGGTGTCGCGGACCGTGGCGATCAGCCCGGCCGGCCCGCACACGTAGGTCAGGGTCTCGGCGGGGTCGATGCCGAGGTGCTTGAGGTGGTCGACGTGGAAGCGGCCCTTGAGCTCGGCGCCGGGCTCGGGCTGGCGCGTGTAGATGCGCTGGACCGTCACGTTGGGTGCGTCATCGAGCGCGTCGAGGTCGGCGGTGAACATCTCGTCGTCGCGAGAGCGGGCGTAGTGCAGGAAGGTGATCTGGCCCTGGTGGCCGGTGTCGCGCAGTGTGCGGATCATCGACATGACCGGTGTGATGCCGGACCCACCGCTGACGAGCAGCAGGTTGTCAGGGACCTGCTTGGGGAGGACGAACTCGCCCTCAGCCTGCGACAGGTAGACGATCGTCCGCGGCTTGAGCTCGTTGTGCAGGAACTGCGAGACATACCCGTCGGGGTGGGCCTTGACCGAGACGCTGAACGTCCCCTTCTTGGCGGCGCGTGAGCTCGACACCGAGAACACGCGCACGCGGCGAGTGCCATCGACCTCGACGCCGAACTGCACGTGCTGGCCGGGCGTGAAGCCCTTCCAGGTGCCGTTGGGGCGGAGGATCACGGTGCTGGCGTCGCCGGTCTCCTGCAGGACCTCGACGACGCGCGCGCGTACGTTCTCCGCAGCGAGCATCGGGTGGATCTGGTCGAGGTAGTGGTCAATCGTGTGGGGGGAGGTCAGAGAGGCGACCGGGCGCGAGCTGAGCGCCTTGCGGATGATGCCCATCTGTAACCTCCTCGAAATCAGTGAACATGCGTACACTCAAAGTGTGCATGACTCGCGGGCTACGCGCAACTGACCCGTCGAGTGACCTCGACCACGACCGCAACGGGTGTGCACCGAAAGGTAGGTGACTAGGCTGTGAAGGTGTCCGAGTCCGCGCAATCTGCCACCCGACAGGCACAAAAGGAGCGGACCCGCCAGGCCATCCTCGCGTCGGCGCTCGAGCTGAGCCAGGAAAAGGGCTTCGCGCAGGTCAGCCTCCGTCAGGTGTCGGGGCACGCGGGCATCGTCCCGACGGCGTTCTATCGCCACTTCGAGTCGATGGACCAGCTCGGCCTGGCACTCGTCGAGCAGTCCTTCTCGACGCTGCGCCGCATGATCCGCGATGCGCAGCGTGATCCGCACGTGTTCGACAACATCATCGACGCCGCCGCGGACGTGCTCGTCGAGGCGGTCAAGCAGAGCAAGGCACACTTCGCGTTCGTCGCCCGCGAGCGGGTCGGCGGCCCCGAAGTCGTACGCACGGCGATCCGGCACGAGCTCGACCTGTTCGTCAGCGAGCTCGCGGTCGTCCTGGCGCGCCTGCCCAACATCGAGAACTGGTCGACCGAGGACGTGCAGATGGTGTCGCGGCTGTTCGTGCGCAACATGGTCTCGAACGCCGAGGAGGTCGTGGAGATGCCGGACGGGCGTCCCGACCTCGAGGAGCAGATCAAGGAAGGCGCCCGGAGGCAGATGCGCCTCATCGTGGTCGGCTTCAAGGACTGGCGCAGCTGAGCTGACTGCGCAGAAATACCCACGCGGGACCGGGCGGAAATGCATGTCCTTCCCGATGATGCCTGGCACCCGCGGTTCGTACGGTCGTGATGCATCTACCAGGAGGCATCATGACCACACAGCACATCGAGACCGTGATCGTCGGCGCCGGCCAAGCCGGCCTGTCTGTCGGACATCACCTGAAGAAGCGCGGCCGTCCGTGCCTGATCCTCGACGGCAACGACAGGATCGGCGACAACTGGCGCGCGCAGTGGGACACGCTCCGCCTGTTCACGCCGGCCAAGTACAACGGACTGCCCGGCATGCGGTTCCCTGCAGAGAAGTGGCACTTCCCGGGGAAGGACGAGGTCGCCGACTTCCTCGAGTCGTACGCCCTCAGATGGGATCTGCCGGTGCGAATGAGCACCCGCGTCGATCGGCTGGAGGCGCAACCCGCCGGCGGCTACACACTTGCGATCGGCGCTGACACGATCACGTGCGACAACGTCGTCGTCGCGACCGGGACCTTCGGTCGTACGCCGTATGTGCCGGACTTCGCCGCCGATCTCGATCCGTCGATCCTCCAGATGCACTCCAGCGAGTACCGCAGACCGGCGCAGCTGCAGGAGGGACCGGCGCTGGTCGTCGGGGCGTCGCACTCCGGGACCGACATCGCGTACGAGCTGGCCCTGACGCATCCGACGATCCTGAGCGGACGCGACTGCGGGCAGATCCCCGGCAAGCACGAGGGACGTGTCAGGAGAAGGGCACTGCCTGTGATGCTCTTCGTCGCGCGGCACGTGCTGACCCGCCGAACGCCCATCGGCCGCAAGGTGATGGGGGAGATCCGCTCGCACGGTGGTCCGATGTTGCGGGTCCAGCGCGCAGACCTCCGGGAGCGTGGCATCGACCGACGACTGTCGCGTGTATCAGGCGTCAAGAGCGGGCTTCCGGTGCTCGAGGACGGAAGCGTCGTCGACGCCGCCAACATCATCTGGTGCACGGGATTCCAGCAGGTCTTCGACTGGATCGACCTGCCCGTCATCGGCGACGGCGGCTGGCCCCAGGAGTATCGCGGCGTGGTGGACTCGGCGCCCGGGCTGTTCTTCTGCGGGCTGGCGTTCCAGTTCGCCTTCAGCTCGATGGTGTTCCCCGGGATCGGCCGTGATGCCGAGTTCGTCGCGTGCAAGATCATCGAACGCTCCGGCAAGAAGGCGAGTCTGCAAGCGGCCTGAACGCACGCCCTGACGCGCGTATGCTCCCGAGAAGGAAGTGATGCGCGATGGGCGTGGTCGACGAACTGATCCGGGCTCGCGAGGCGTACGAGCGTCGCGACTGGGTCGCCGCGTACGCAGACCTGTCGCATGCCGACTCGGAGGTCATGAACCCCGACGACTTCGTCCGGCTTGCGACGTCCGCCTATCTGCTCGGTCGCACGAACGACTGCCTCCAGGCGATGCAGCGGGGCTACCAAGGTCACCTCGCGTCCGGCGACGTGCTGGCAGCCGTCCATGCTGCCTTCTGGCTGGCGATGGTGCTCAATGAAAGCGGCGAACCCGTCGTCGGCGCGGGCTGGATCGCGCGCGGCCAACGGCTCCTCGAAGGCGTCACGGGTGACGTCGTCGAGCGTGGCTATCTGCTCGTGCATCAGATGTTCGGACACGTCAGCCAGGGCAGGTTTCCCGAGGCGCTCGAGCACGCCGGCAGCATCGCCGAGTACGGTCATCGGTTCCACGATCCCGACCTGATCGCGATGGGCCTGTCAGCACAAGGTCGGCTGCTCCTGTATTCGGGCCAGGTCCCCCGAGCGCTGGCGCTGATGGACGAGGCGATGGTGGGACTGGCCGCAGGCGAGGTGAGCCCGATCTTCGCCGGCATCATCTACTGCACGATGATCGAGGGCTGCCAGGAGGTCTCGGACTTCGCTCGCGCGGCCGAGTGGACGCATGCGTTGACGACATGGTGTGAGGGCCAGCCGGGGCTGATCCCGTTCACCGCGCAGTGCGCCGTGCATCGGGGACAGATCATGCGCGTGCGGGGCGCCTACGACGAGGCCCTCGAGGAGTTCGACCGGGCCGCGCGGCGCTACCTCGAAGCCGGAACGACGACGCCGGCCGGTCTGGCGATGACCGAGCGCGGCGATGTGCTGCGGATTCGCGGGGAGCTCGGCGCGGCTGCGGCGGCTTACGAGGAGGCGATCGGCTACGGGCACGAGCCGCAACCCGGGCTCGCGCAGCTGTGGCTCGCACAGGACCGTCCCGACGCGGCTCGGGCTGCGGTGCGGAGGCTCATCGCCGAACCACGAGACCCGGTCCACCGCTCCCAGGTGCTGCCGGCCTCGATCGAGATCCTGGTGGCGACCGGCGGAGAGCCCGAGGAGGTCCGCCCGCTCGTCGAGGAGCTGGGCGGCATTGCCGCGGCGTTCGGCTGCCCCGCGCTGCGAGCCATGGCGGCATACGCAGCCGGCTCGCTGGCGCTGAACGACGGGGACGCGATGGCGGCGCTGCCGCCGCTGCGCACGTCGATGCGGCACTGGAGCGAGCTCAAGGCACCCTACGAAGTGGCGCGCTGCCGCTTGCTCATCGGACGGGTGTTTCTCCAGGTCGGCGACCACGACTCGGCGGCGGGCGAGCTCGCAGCCGCACGGCGTACGTTCGTCGAGCTGGGCGCGGCGGCGGTCATCGACGTGGACCTCGCGGCCGGACCCGCGTCGGTGCCTGGCGGCTTGACCTCACGGGAGCTCGAGGTGCTGCGGCTGGTCGCGTCGGGCCAGAGCAACCACGACATCGCCTCGACGCTGGTCCTCAGCGAGAAGACAGTCGCCCGGCACATCAGCAACATCTTCGCCAAGATCGACGTGCACTCGCGCACGGCTGCAGCGGCCTACGCTTTCGAGAACCGCTTGGTGTGAGTCAGCTGACCTGCGAGACCTGCTGGCGGCCGTACTCGTCCTGCGCGTAGGTCGCGAGGTTGTCGAGCGCCTTGCTGAACACGTCGTCGCCGATCGAGTCCTCGAGCTCCTGCAGGACCTCGGGCTCGGCGGTGAAGTCGGCCTCCCACGTCACGTACGAGCAGGAGTGCCCGGCGTCCTCGACCAGGATCGTGGCGCGGTGGTTCGCGATCGGGAACGGCGGGTCGGGGATGTGGTACGACAGCGTCATCGCCTCGTCGTCGCGCGACACGATCGTCACGACCAGATCCGCCGAGGCCTCGGGGCCGTTGGCGTAGATGCGAAGTGTGGGGTGCCATTCGGCGAAGTTGCCGGCCAGCTGCCACACGTGCGGGGCGGGGGCGGCGACAAACGTACGACGGGTGATCCGGGGCATGGAGTTCCTTCGGCGCGGCAAAAAACGTATCCCCACATTGTCGCCTGCGGACGCTGATCCGGGGCCATCACAGCGATGAGGGATTGCTCACTCGCGGCGGGTGAGGCCCAGGTCGCCGGCGAGTCGCAGCGTTGTCTGGTCGAAGTACGCCTCGTAGTCGCTCACCGAGCCCTTGAGGTGCCCGAACAGCTCGAAGGAGAGCGTGCCGAAGATCGTCGACCAGGCCATGAGCGTGCGCATGACGAGCTCCGGGAGCGCCTCGCCCCTCGTTCCGCTGCGCTCCGCGATGAACGCGATGGCGTCGGCGACGACCTCGGCCGGATCGGCTGCGCCTGGCGGGGGCTGCGTCGGGCCCGAGGCCGGCCCGGACTGGTGGGCGACGAGGATGATCTCGACGAGTCGGGCGATCACACGGGTCGCCGGGACGACGGTGTCCTGCGGAGCGGCGTAGCCCGGGACGGGGGAGCCGTAGATCAGCGCGTAGTCGTGGGGATGGCTGACCGACCAGTCGCGGGTCGCCTTGCAGGTCGCCATCCACCGGGCCAGGTGGTCCGTGCGGTCCTCGATCGCATCGTCGGCCGCCTCGGCTGCGGCGCCGAGCTCGTCGTACGCCGCGATGATCAGTGCGGTCAGCAGCTCGTCGCGACTCGCGAAGTAGCGATAGACCGCGGACGAGACCATGCCGACATCGCGAGCCACGGCGCGCAACGACAGCTCGCCCGGCCCGGTCTCGCGAAGCTGTGCGCGTGCGGACGCCAGGATCTCCGCGGTGATCTCCTGCCGGGCCCGTTCGCGGGCGGTTCGTGCGGCTGCCATGGCCTCACTGTGACGGAAAACGAGAGCACGCGCAACAAACGAGAGCAGTGCTCTTGCACTCGGGACAGGGGTCTGCCATGCTCGAAACCGAGAGCGGTGCTCTCCATATACCTGAAGGGGTTCACCATGACTGATCGCCACCTCATCGTCGGAGCCGGACCGGTCGGGCGCCACGTCGCCCAGCTGCTGGCGGCTCGCGGCTCGGAGGTCATCGTCGCCACGCGGTCGGGCACCGACACCGGCATCGACGGCGTGACGCACGTGGCGCTGGACGCGTCGGACGCCGAAGCCCTGAGCGCTGCGGCCGACGGCGCCTCAGTGCTCTACAACTGCGCGAACCCGGCCGACTACACGACGTGGGGTGAGTTCTGGCCGCCGCTCGCTGCCGCGTTCCTGGTCGCAGCCGAGCGCTCGGGCGCCGTCTATGCGATCACCGGCAATCTCTACCCGTACGGGCCGGTCGACAAGCCGATGAAGGAGGGCATGCCCGACGCGGCGGCCGACCACAAGGGCCGCTTGCGCGCGTCGATGTGGGCCGATGCCAAGGCTCTGCACGATGCTGGCCGCATCAGCGCCGTCGAGATCCGCGGGTCGGACTACGTCGGCACCGGCGTCGGCGGCAATGGTCATGTGACCCGGCAGATCCCCGGTGCGCTGAAGGGCAAGCGCGCCTGGGTCTTCAACCGCAAGGACGTGCCGCACACGTTCACCGACGTGCTCGACACGGCCCGGCTGCTGATCGCCGCGGCCGAGGACGAGACGTCGCACGGTCGGGTGTGGCACGTGCCGAGCAACCCGCCGCGTACGCAGGAGCAGGCGATCACGGACGTGCTGACCAGCATCGGCAAGCCCGCCGTGCCGGTCAGCTCGGTCCCGAAGTCGGTGTTCGTCACCCTGTCCTGGGTCGTGCCGATCGTCCGCGAGCTGCGGCAGCTGTCGTACCAGTGGACCGAGCCATACCTGCTGGACGACAGTGACGCCCGGGCGCACTTCGGCATGGAGCCGACGCCGTGGGACGAGGTCTGCCGCCGCAGTGCCATCGTCTGACATTCAGTCCGCGCGCTCGGCACCCATCAGGGAGAGCATCGCGTAGGCGGGGTCCCAGCCGAGCGACTCATAGAGCAGGCGGCCCTGGGCGGAAGCCGCCAGCACCCCGCGACTGGCGCCGGACTCCAGGGCGTACGTCGTGAGGGTGGCCATGACGTGTCGCCCGAGGCCGCGCCGCTGGAACGCCGGCGTGGTCTCGACGGCGTCGAATGTCGCATCATCGCCGAGGGTGCCGATGGTGCCTTCGGCCGCGACGCGCTCTTCGGACTCCAGGACATACCTGGCGCGGCGCTCGTCGATGTCCCAGCGGGCGGTGAACTCGTGATCGAGCGCAGGGGTGTCGATCGGCACGAACGTCGTGGTCATCAGCGTCTCGTCGTCACGGTCCACCCGCACGCCTGCGGGCAGGTTCAGGGCGGTGTAGGGGTCGAGGTCATTGCCGATGACGGTCAGCATCGCCCGCGGATCGCCCTCGACGTGCCGCAGGAGCCCGGCAAAGACATCGGGCCCGGGATCGATGCAGATCAGCTCGGTCTCGCGGGTGCGCGATCGAACGTGCACGAGCGGCCACCCATCGACAACGGACGTCTCGAGGCCGCGGGCGTGCACCCACGTCGCAATCCACCGTTCGATGACCTCGTGGTCGGTGCTGACCTGCATCAGGCCATTCTGTCAGCGCCGATCAGGTGGCGAATCGGTGTCCCGCTCGACCTCGTCCGACGTGTCGTCCTCTGGTGGTTCCGTGGTCGCAGGGTCGTCGGGACCCTCTGCGGGATCTTCGGGGTGTGGCGTGGTCATGGTCATCCTCTCGTCACGGTGGCCATACCCATCTGGCGTCGCGTCACTCGGAGGACCTGTCGCGCTGACCACGGCGCGTCACCGCTTCGGGGTCTCGTAGCCCTTTGCCGGCACCAGCTGGTCGGCCTTGTGCCACTGGACCGTGAGGCTGTTGCCGACACCGCCCGTGACGACCGCGACAAGAGCAAGCCACTCACCCGAGGACGTACGCCGCCACTCGATCAGCAGGCCCGCCCACGGCGTCATCGTGTAGTGGGCCGACGGCTTGACCCACACGTGGCGCGCGGGCTGCTTCACGGGGTCGCGACCGTCCGGAAACTCACTCCCGGATCGATCGACGAAGCCCATGATGCCCACAATAGAACATATGTTCGACTGCGTCAGGTGCGGGCGACGACCTTGGCGATGCCTCTGGCGCCGAAGCGCATCAGACGCAGCTGACCGCTGAGATCGGCCTCGTATCCGTTGAAGAACAGCCCGGGTGCTGAGGGGTGCTGTCGGCCACGACTGACGGTTGGTCTGCCGGTGTCGTCAAGGATGCCGAGATGTCCGACGAGGTCGGTGAGCCCGCGCCGGTAGCCGGTCGCTGCGATGACGGCATCCGGCTGGATGCGTGACTCGTCGCCCAGGATCACGTCAGCGCCGTCGAAGCCCACCACGGTCGGCACGATCTCGATCGTGCCGGACTTCACGTCCGCGACGAATCCACTGTCGTACGCCGGGGTCCGCTGCCTCTGGAACAGGTTGGTCGCGACCCCCTCGGACGACCGGGGCAGGCCGTACTGGTCCAGCCTGCCGAACATGATCCGTTGGGTCAGCCACGCCACCGTGTCGGCGGCCCGCAATGGGATGCGGTTGAGCAGGATGCCGATGATGTTGACGCTCGAGCCGAGGAACTTCCGGTTGAGGAGGTTGGGGGCGGTGCGGGACGCCACCCGAACCCGGCGGGCGCCGCCCGCCGCGACGAAGTGGGCGATCTCGGAGCCGGTCGTCCCGGGCCCGATCACGAGGACGTCGCGCTCGCGATAGGGCTCTGGATTGCGGTACGCGCTGGAGTGGATCAGCTCGCCGGTGAACCCTTCGCGCCCAGGCCAGTCCGGCAGGTCGGGCTCGCGGTCATATCCGGTCGCCACGACCACGATGTCAGCACGGAGGGTTCCGCCATCGGTCTCGACCAGCCATCCGCCTTCGCCACGAGTGATCGTGCGCGCCTCGGTGCCGAACGTGACCTGGATGCCGTGATGCCTGGCGTAGTCCTCGAGATAGCGGACCCAGCTGTCGCGAGTCGGGAACTCGCCGTACTTCCGCTTGGTGGCCCGATATCCCGGCATCGTGGACATCGCGGCGGTCGTGTTGAGCTTCAGGCCGTCGTAGCGCGTGCGCCAGCTCGCGCCGACTGCGTCCGAGCGCTCGAGCACCGTCACGTTGGCGCCGGTACGCCTGAGCGTCGCGGCGGCGGCAAGGCCTGCCGCTCCTGCCCCGCACACGATCGCGTCGGTCATCATGCGAGGCTACGCCGCGATGGGGCGTGCGTCCGGCTTTCGGCGTCGGCGGACACGCCCCACAGCGCAGCGACGTGACCACTGTCAGTGCCGCAGCACCCACCCAGCACGGCGAGCTCGGAAGCGTGCTCGCGCAGTGACTTCGTGGCGTCGACCAGCAGACCGAGGTCGCCCGCGTCCAGCTCCTCCATGTTGTCGAGCTCCTCATGCGACATGGTCGAGGCGTTGGGACGGAAGAACCTCAGCCGCTGCTGCCAGGTCGCGCCATCGATTCCCGCCAGGACGTGGGTGGGGTGGGCGCAGTTCACGCCGTACCAGTCTGCGGGATCTGTCGCTTCGAGCGTGTCGATGGCGGCGGAGAGCGTGGTGCCGTCGGGCAGCTTCCCGTCAGTCTCGACAGTGAACGAGATCGCGACGGGGAGGTTCGCCACGCGGGCAGCGCGGACGACGCCCAACGCTTCTGCGGGCTCGCTCATCGTCATCGCGTGGACCAGGTCGACGCCCTCCGCGGCGAACGAACGTACCTGGGCGGAGTGGTAGTCGGCGGCGACGTCCGCGTCAGCGCCGGCCGCGATGTATCCGTCGCCGCGCGGGCCGACGATTCCGCTGACTCGGCTCCGGGGTGCCTCGGCACCCTCTGCGATGCCGCGGGCAAGCGCCACGGCGGCGCGGTTGGCCTGGTCCAGCCGGTTGGCGTCGTAGCCGAGGACCTGGCCCCAGTCCGGATTTGCCCGCCACGTGGGCGTCTCGACGAGTAGGCCCTCCTCGGCCGCAGCGGCGATCGCCGCGTACGCCGCGTAGTAGTTCCTCAGCACTGCCGAACCCTGCTCGTCCTGTACGAGTGGGAAGGCGGCGAACTCCGGCAGGTCGATGCCGCGGTTGAAGAGCAGGTCGGTCTCGAGGCCCCCGTCGGTGACCCACCTGCCGCTGTCAAGAAGATTGCTGTTCTGCATGATCGCTCCTGTATCAGACTAATTAGTCTGTTGTATCAGACTGTTCAGTCTGAAACAATGGGTCGGTGCCCAAAGATGGAACATCAACCCGTGAACGCCTGCTGGAAACTGCCGAGCGCCTGGTGGAGCGCAACGGCTTCGCCGCGACATCGGTCGATGCGATCCTCGCCGAGTCGGGAAGCTCCAAAGGAGCGTTCTTCCATCACTTCGCAAGCAAACGGGCGCTCGCCAGCGCGCTCGTCGAGCGCTATGTCGACGCCGACCTCGCCATGCTGGGTGCCGGCCTCGAAGCCGCAGAGGCCGAGTCAGACCCGGTGGCGAAGGTGCTCTCGTTCCTTGGCTTCTACGAGAACTGGTCCGGTGACCTGACCTCGGAGTCGTCCTGCCTCTACATCGCGGTGATCAGCGAGCGCGACCTGCTCGACGCCGAGACCTCGGCGCAGCTGGAGCGCGCGATCGTCGGCTGGCGGATCGCAGTGGCTGACCTGCTACGCAAGGCCTACGCCGCTCGCGGCCTCGTGGATGGGCCGGACCCAGATGACCTGGCCGATCAGCTCTTCGTCATCTTCGAGGGTTCCTACCTGATGTGCCGCGCGGTTGGGTCGCCCGAGCCGATGCGCGCGCAGCTCCGTGTGTTCCGCCAGCTCGTCGAGTCGCTGCTCAAGGCCTGACACGTCCCACCGCTGCGTTCGTCGGCGAAGCGGCCCGCTGCTGCGATCCATGGGCCACAATCGTCGATGTCTGCAGAAGGAGCGAAGCGGTGAGCGGTACGAAGCTGGTGATGGGGGCCAGCGGTTTCCTCGGCTCGCACGTGGCCCGGCAGCTCGTCGAGCAAGGGGACCAGGTCCGGGTCTGGATCCGGAGCTCCAGCTCGACGGCGGCGTTCGACGACCTCGACGTCGAGCGGCACCATGGTGACCTCGACGACGCCGACGCGATGCGTACGGCCATGAAGGACGTTGACGCGGTCTTCTACTGCATCGTGGACGCGCGTGCCTGGCTCCGCGATCCGGCTCCGCTCTACGCGACCAACGTCGAGGCACTGCGCAAGGTGCTGGACGTGGCCGTCGAGGTCGGCGTGCCCACGTTCGTCTTCTGCAGCAGCGTCGTCACCATGGCCATCGCCGAGTCCGGCTCGGCAGACGAGACGATGCCGCACAACTGGCGGCACCTGGGCGGCGCCTACATCGACTCCCGGCTCCAGGCCGAGGAACTGGTCCTGCGCTATCAGCGGGAGCGTGGACTGCCGGCGACGGTCCTCAACGTCGGGACGACGTACGGCCCGCGAGACCATGGCCCGACTCCACACGGCAAGCTGGTTCGGGCCGCCGCCCGAGGCAAGGTCCCCGCGTACGCCAAGGGTGCATCGATGGAGGTCGTCGGCATCGAGGACGCGGCCCGTGCCTTCCTGCTCGCCGAGGAGCGCGGGAGGCCCGGCGAGCGCTACATCGTCTCCGAGCGATACCTGCCGATCAAGGACCTCTTCGACATCGCGGCCAGGGAGGGCGGTGTCAAGCCACCCAGGATTGGCATTCCGCTACCACTGATGCGGGTCATCGGGGTCATCGGCGGGGCAGTGTCCCGGCTGCTGCGCAAGGACTCGGTGGTCACCTCGACCAGCGTCCGACTGATGCATGTCCAGACGCCCCTCGATCACAGCAAGGCCACGCGCGAGCTCGGCTGGGAGCCGGCTCCGGTCGGGGACGCGATCCGCGCGGGCGTGCGGTGGTTCCTCGACGAGACCCCACGCTCCCGACCGGGTTAGGCCTGCCGAACGCCGGCGATCTCCTCGAGCCGGAGCACGGCCTCGCCGACGTTGCCGGCGTATCGGTTCAGTGCCGCCAGGGCGCGCGGCTCGTCCAGGTGATGCGGCAGCGCTTGCATCAGGTTCAACCTGGTGGATCCTACCCATCCCTGGAGGTCCGGATCGGAGCGCCAGGCGCCCTCGGTGCGCCAGGTCCGGGCGACCATGCGCGGCCACTCGTCGACCGACCGGGTCAGCGGGTTCGGTGGGCAGAGCCGGTTCTTCTGCTCGTCGTCGTCGCGATGGGCCTCGACCCAGGCCAGCAGGGCGGCGTTGAACGGCGGAGAGTTGTGGCGCACCTGCTGGAGGGTGATGCGGCCTAGGCTGAAGATCGGTTGCGGATCGACGATCCGCAACCCGCTGGCGCTGGCGTCGATGTGCAGCGCGCCGCGGGTCGGCAGCTCACCGTGGTCGAGGACGAGGCGATCGCGCTCGATGCGCGTGACGCGGCCCAGTCGCACCACATCGGCGACGCGGCGGACGCGATCCATCTCGGGGCGGCTCAGCATTGCGCCGCGATACATGGTCGCCGGCACGGCAGGGTCGATCCGGGTCAGCCGACCGCGCTGCTCGAGCTCGGCCACCAGCTCAGCCTGGTCCGAGGCGCCGGCGCCGACCTCGGCGTCGGTGGCAAAGCCGTCGAGCGCATCCACCACGAGGTCGAGCGCCTGAAAGGCCTCGCGGTCATGAAAGTACGCGTCCCGCGGGCGAACCCATCGAATGTGCTCCGGGTCGACGTCGTGCTCCATCAACCACAGCACCGCGTCGACGGCGGTCTTGCCGGACCCGAGCACCGTGAAGGCAGAGGCGTTGCCAGCGGCCGCCGGCAGCAGGTGCACCGGGACGAAGGACGCGTCAGCGGCGATCTCGAAGCTGGGGGTGTGAGTCGCGGGCACTGAGACTTCAAGGAAGCGCGCGTCGACGACCCGACGCCGGACGTCGATGTCGTGCACCGTCCCCGTCGCGAGATCTCGGACCCGGGCCGCGCCAGTGTCGTCCTCGAGCACCTCATGGCCCAGCATCAGACGTACCCGGCCGGTGGCCGTCAGTCTCTCCGTGACCTCGCGGAAGTACGACCCGAGCTCCTCTGCGGTCGCCCGCTCGTAGAGGCCCGCGTTGGGACCCTCGGCGTCAATCCGGTCTTGGCCGAGTCGCAGCGAGTCGACCCCGTAGTACGACGAGGGGGAGTGCAGGCGGACGAAGGGGTAGACATCGGCCCAGTGCCCGCCGGGGTCCAGGCGCCGGTCGACGATGACCAGGTCGGCATCGCTGTGCGCAACCAGCGAGTCGGCGAACGCCAGCCCGCTGATGCCCGCCCCGATGACGAGGTAGTCGGTGTGCAGGTCCACGCCCACAGCATCACGCAAAACAGCGATTCATGCTGGATGACAGCGAAATCGGGGGTTGGCCGGCCACGACGACGAGGCGACCGGCGGGTACGGCTCAGGGGTCAGGACCAGTTCAAGCCCGACCAGCTGCGCGGGCCGTGCATGAGGGGTGGAACGGCAGGCCTGACGCGAGTCTGGAGTCTCCCGTCAGGCCCACCGGCATGGGGGCCGAGTGCGGCGGCGAAGATGGCTGTCCGTCCGCCGTCGGCGTCATGGGCCAAGATCTGTTGCTCGACGACGGTCAGGTGGCGAAGATCCGGGACGACGATGCCCCATGCGGCTTCGTCGCGGGCCACCTCGATCAGTGCCCTGAACGTCGCCGGAGTGTCGCCCTCCGCCACCAGGACGCCTCGCAGGCTGAACTGCTCGCGGTCGGCGAAGGCCTCGAGCTGGGCCTTGACCTGCGGCAGCTCGGTGGCGTTTCCGAGCAGGTCGGCACGGATGTAGCCGAGCAGCGACGGTTCCCGGGAGCTCATGACCCCGTCCCCAGGAGGAACCATCCCGCGCTGTCGGGCGGCACCTTGTCTCCCACCTCCGGATCGCTGCCCAGCAACAGCTGGGACCCGGTCGGGGCGCACACGGGCCGTGGGGAGCAGTTGACGACGCATGCGAGGTTGTCGCCGCGCGTGAAGGCGAGCACGCCCGGCTCGGTCGGCAACCAGCGGAACTCACCGGCCGAGAAGGCCGGCACGCGGCGTCGGAGGGCGAGGGCCTCGCGGTACAGCCGGAGCATGGACTCGCCGGACTCGAGCTGGCGGTCGACCGAGTATGAGGCGAACCATTCGGGCTGGGGCAGCCAGGGTGGCGTGGGGGCGCCTGCCGTGGAGAAGCCGAACACGTCGTCGGTGGACGTCCAGGGCAGCGGGACCCGGCACCCGTCGCGCCCACGACGGGCGCCACCGGTGCGGCGGAACATCGGGTCCGTCAGCACGGCATCGGGCAGGTCCACCACCTCCGGCAGGCCGAGCTCCTCACCCTGGTAGAGGTAGACCGAACCCGGCAACGCGAGCATCAGCAGCGCGGCGGCCCGGGCTCGGGTGAGCCCGAGGTCGACGTCACCCGGGGACACGCCGGGTGCGCCACCGGCATACCGCGTGACGGACCGTGGCATGTCGTGGTTGTTGAGCACCCACGCCACGGGGGAGTCGTGAGCCGCGACCGTTCCCAGCCCGCGGTCGATGACCTGCGACAGCGACTCGGCGCCCCACGGTGCGCGGAGAAACTCGAAGAAGAAGCTCTGGTGAAGCTCGTCGGGACGCTGGTACGACGCCAGGTCGTCGGTGTCCAGCACGCCGACCTCACCGACCAGCACCCGCTCCTGGCCCGTCCGCTCGGTGTAGTCCTCCGCCAAGGCCCGCCAGCTGCGCCAGACCTCGTGCACCTCGGGCTGGTTCCAGGCGAAGGGATTGACCGGGTCGCCGGTGAGCTCGTCGTCGATCGCGAACTCGTGGTCGGGCAGACCGTCCTGCTTGTGCAGGCCGTGCGCGACGTCGATGCGGATGCCGTCGACTCCGCGGTCCAACCAGAAGCGCAGGATCGACTCGAAGTGCTCGCTGACCTCCGGGTGACGCCAGTTGAAGTCGGCCTGCTCGGGAGCGAAGCTGTGGAGATACCACTGTCCGGGTGCGCCGTCGGGTTCGCTGATCCGGTGCCAGGCCGGCCCGCCGAAGATGGAGCGCCAGTTGTTCGGCGGCAGCTCGCCATACGGACCCCGGCCGTCGGCGAAGTGGAAGCGTTGTCGCTCGGGGCTGCCCGGTCCGGCGGTGACAGCGGCTGCGAACCACGGGTGCTCGATCGAGCAGTGGTTGGGCACCACGTCGACGATGACCTTGAGGTCCAACCGGTGGGCGTCGCTGACCAGTCCGTCGAACGTCGCCAGGTCGCCGTACTCGTGGTGGATCGCCACGTGGTCGGAGACGTCGTAGCCGTGGTCGTGCTGGGGAGAGGCGTAGAACGGGTTGAGCCAGATGGCGTCGACACCCAGGCTTCGCAAGTACGGAAGCCGCGCCCGCACGCCGCCGAGATCACCCACGCCGTCACCGTTGGAGTCCTGGAAGCTGCGGACGTACACCTGGTAGACGACGCCGGTCCGCCACCACCCGAGGATGTCACCAGACTCGCCGCTACGGCTGGCGGAGAGTACGTCGGCGGTCATGGTGGACATTGGGGAACCTCGAGTGGTGGGGGACGGCGTATGTGAACGCTCTCATCGGCGCCGGATCGCCGGCATCCGGACAAATACGTAGATGACTACGTAGATCCGCAGACCTACGTAGGTTGCGTGCGGTCGCCTCAGCGAGCTTGGTGCTCGGCGACCCAGCCGGCGACCTGAGCACGCGAGGTCATGCCCAGCTTGGTCAGGATGTGGTCGACGTGGGTCTCGGCGGTGCGTTGGGAGATGACGAGCCGCGCCGCGATCTCCTTGTTGCTCAGTCCCTCGGCGAGAAGCGCCGCGATCTCCGTCTCGCGCCGCGTGAGACCGCCAGGCGCTTCGGGGCGCACCCGGGTCGTCGCGGAGGTCTCTTCGGAGGTGTCGGCCTCGTCGTCATCTCCGAGGGCGAGCGCCACAGCCTGCTCGAAGGAGTACGACGCTCCCTCCGCAAAGGCGATCTCGAACGCCTCGGTGTCGAGCGCGCCCGCGCCCAGTGTCTCTCGCAGCATGACCTCGGACTTGCGATCGAACACGCTGTAGGCATTGGTCTCGTCGACCTTCGCACCGCTCGTGCGCCAGACGGCCTGGGCGGCACCGAGCAGTCGGGCCGCGCGCTCGTCAGGTTCGGCGAAGGCGGCACACCAGGAGAGCGCCTGGACGCCGAAGCTGACCCCGGTCAGGTCGCGCATCGGCAGGAAGAGTCGGACACTCCGCCGCAGCGAACGCGTCGCTTGGGCGAAGTCGCCCGTGCGCCACTGGGCGATGCCGACACTCCAGAGCCCGTAGCCCATGGAGGACTGTGCGCCGTGGCGCTCGGCCAGCTCCAGTGCCTCCCGGCTGAACTGGCTGGTCCTCGGGTCGTCGAGGAAGAAGGCGCACGCGGTGAGCAGGATCAGTGTGTCGAACTCCCCGAGGGGGTCCCCGATGACCTGGAACTCTCGACGAGCCTGCTCCAGCATCTCGATCGCGCCGGGCAGATCGCCTTGGTAGAGCGTTGCGTGCCCCCGGCACTCCTTGATCCGCGCGTGCAGCAGGTCGTCGTCGAGTCCTGCGCCGATCTGCTCGCATTCGGTCAGCATCGTGGCGTTGCGGTCGAACTCGGTCGCGAACATCGCCAGATAGCTGGCAGCCCACAGCGCGTGCGCCCGACCGCTGGTGGGTTCGGTGGCCAGGTCCAGCCCGCGGATCAGGTAGCGGTAGCCCTCGCGGAGGAACCCGGCGAACCAGAAGTTCCAGATCGACGCCGCGATGTCGCAGGCAACAGCGGCCTCACCTGGCTCGGTCAGGCAGAACTCCAGCGCCGCCCGGATGTTGCCGGACTCCTCACGAAGTCGGACGAACCAGTCCGCCTGGTGCGGGCCGAAGCCCTCGGCGGCGAATCGGTGCGCGAGTGAGCGGTAGTGGTCCCGGTGCAGGATGCGCAGAGCTCGCAACTCGTCCGGCTCGGCGATGCGCCCGGCGCCGTACTGCCGGATGCTCTCCAGCATCTGGTATCGCGCGGTGTGATGCTCGGTGGCCTGATGCCGGAGGACGATCGACTTGTTGACCAGGCTCGCGACCAGGTTCAGAACGTCCTCTCGGGAGATCCCGTCGCCGGCGCAGACCTCCTCCGCGGCCTCGAGGTCGAACCCTCCGGAGAAGACGGAGAGCCGGGCCCACATGACCTGCTCAGCGGGCGAGCACAGGTCGAAGCTCCACCCCACGGTGGCGTCGAGTGTCTGCTGTCGCGCCGGCGATGCGGGACGACCGCTTGCGAGCAGCCGGAAACGGTCTTCGAGTCGCTCGAGGATCTGGGCGGGGGAGAGGATGCGCAACCACACCGCCGCGAGCTCGATGGCCAAGGGTATGCCGTCGAGCCGTCGGCACAGCTCGATGACGGGAGCGCGGTTGGCCTCGGAGATCGCGAAGCCCGGCGCCACGGCCGCTGCCCGGTCCAGGAAGAGACTCACCGAGTCGTAGCGAGTGGGGTCACCGCCATCCACCTCCGCCTCGGCATCCGGGGTGGACAGTGGAGGCACCGAGAGGATCTGCTCGCCCTCGACTCCGAGGACGTGCCGGCTGGTGGCCAGGAGACGCAGGTTGGGGGCCGCGGCCAGCAACTTGCTGGCCAGCACCGCGCAGGCGTCTGTGAGGTGCTCGCAGTTGTCGAGCACCACGAGGAGGCTCTTCGTCTCGAGGTAGTCGGCGAGGTCGCTCGCGGGGTCGGCCGAGACCTGGCGCAGCTCGAGCGTGTTGGCCACGGTGTGGGGTACGAGCTGCGGGTCCTGGAGCGCCGCGAGCTCGACGAACCACACGCCGTCGGCGAACGTACGCCGGACTTCGGCCGCCATCCGCAGCGCCAGGCGCGTCTTCCCGACGCCTCCGGCACCGGTCAGCGTCAGCATCCGGCCGCTCGCGAGCAGCCGCCGGGTCTCGCTGAGCTCGCGTCGACGTCCCACGAAGCTGGTCAGCTCCGCGGGCAGCGCTCCACGACTGGACTTCGCCAGCTTCGTCGTCGCCATACCGGATTCCGCCTCTGCCGTCTGTCTTCGTGACAGCCACCGGGTTGCTCCGCAACTCGGCACCCTCGCGCGCGCCCGCAGGATTGAGTCTATGCCGGTGCGCCCGTCGCGTTGGACGTTCGTGCTGCCCGGCTCGATGCCGTCGACCCGGGGTCCCCCGGGGACACATGCACTGAGGTGTGCTCGGAGCTCCACGAACCTCTGCGCGTGAGCGGAGAGCCCCAAGACCTGAACGACGACCGCAGTCAGGACCGACCGAAGATCCTTCGCACGAAGCCGGGGTTGTTGCTGGATTCGCTGGCGTCGGTCTTGCCGTGCTCGCCGGGACACCATTGTCCAGCGGGAACCCGGGCCTTCACGCTCGCGATGTGTTGGCCGCAGCCGGACCACGTGGTCCGGCCGCACGTCTTGCATCGGACTGCTCGGCACATGAGGAGGTCTCCGTTCAGCTGTGGGAAAATCGGATGTCGGGCAGGACGCGGGTCAGCCAGCGGGGGGTCCACCAGGCCGCTTTGCCGGTGAGGCGGAGCAGCACCGGCAGCAGCACGAGCCGGACCAGGAACGCGTCGAGGAGCACGGCGATACCGAGCACGATGCCCATCTCCTTGGGCGGCAGTGGGCCGGATAGGGCGAAGGTGAAGAACACCGCGACCATGACGGCGCCGGCCGCGAAAATGACGCGGCCGGAGTGGGCCAGCGCGCCGACCATCGCGTCCTTCGGGTCGCCAGAGTGCTCGAAGTGCTCCTTGGCCGAGGCGAGCAGGAACACCGTGTAGTCCATCGCGATCGCGAAGATCATCGCGAAGAAGAACACGGGCGCCCAGGCGTCGAGGAAGCCCTGAGGCTCGAAGCCCAACAGGCCAGCACCCCAGCCCTCTTGGAAAACCAAGCGGGCGACGCCGAACGCCGCGGCGGTCGAGAGCAGGCTGGCCAGGGTCCCGAGCAGGGCGATCAGCGGCGCCTGGAGCGCAATGAGCAGCAGCAGGAACCCCAACGCAAGGATGACGCCGATGACCAACGGCGTCGAGTCGTCGAGCTGGGTCTTGAGGTCGACGTTCTCCACGGCTGCCCCTCCGACGTATGCCGAGGACGGCAGGAATGCGCGGAGCCGGTCGACGGTGTCGCTCAGCGCGGGGTCGGACGGGTCCACGGTCGGCACCGCCTGAATGAGCGCGTATGGCGATCCGTCGGCCGCGGGCACGGCTGGCATGACGCCGGCGATGCCAGGGTCATCGCCGAGCGCGGCACTCGCTGCTGTCGCGTCGCCCTGGCCGACCACGATCGTGAGGGTGCCGGGTGCGCCGTCGCCGAACGCGTCCTGGACCAGGTCGTAGCCAACTCTGGCCGAGGCGTCCTCGGGCAGGACCTTGATCGACGGCATGGCGGTCTTCAGGCCAAGGACGGGCGCGGCGAGGACGAGCAAGACCACGAGGGCGGTGAGTCCGAACGCAACCGGGCGCTTCCAGAGCCGCTCGCCCCAAGCGGCGAACTTCGGCGAGCGGTGCTCGCCGGTGCGGGACCAGGGCAGCGAGAGCCTATTGATGCGGTGGTCCAGCTTCGCGAGCACCAGAGGCAGCAGGGTGAGGGTCGCCGCGAGCACGAAGACGACCGAGAGCATGATCCCGCCGGCCATCGAGCGGAACGCCGGCGAGGGCACCAACATCACCGCGGACAGCGAGATGAGCACGGTCGCACCGGAGAGCAGCACGGCTTTGCCGGCGGTGTCCATGGTCTCGGCGATCGCGCGCTGTGGCGTGCTCTTGGCTCTAGCGCGGGCGGCCCGGTAGCGGACCACGACGAAGAGCGCGTAGTCGATGCCTAGGGCGAGCGCGAACATCATCGCGAAGTTCATCGCCCAGATCGAGACCGGCACAAGCTGGTTGATCAGCACCAGAGATCCGGCCGACGCGACGAGCGCCGCGAGCGTGAGAATCAGTGGAAGGCCGGCAGCAACCAGCGCGCCGAAAGCCAGCACCAGGATCGCCAGCGTCACCGGCCACGAGTACAGCTCGGACTTCAGCATGGCCGACAGGTTGGCCTCGTTGAAGTCAGACCAGAGCTGCGAGGATCCGGTCGGGTTCACCTGGATCCCCGAGGTGGAGAGATCCTGCAGCGGCCCCTTGAGGTCGTCGGCGACCCGGACCATCTCGTTGGGGTCGGTGCTGGCCCCGGCCACCAGGACAGCGGTGGTGCCGTCCTCACTCAGGGTCGCCCCGGGTTGCGGCTGGACCACGTCGGCGATGCGGGAGTCCTTCTCGAGCACGGCGGTCGCGCTCGCGAGCACCTCTTGCCCCTCGAGGGAAGTGAGCGGGCCGTCGGTCGAGTGCACCACGACCTGGATCGCTGTCGAGGCATTGCCGCCGAAGTGCTCCCGGGCGAGCTCGCGGGCGGTGACGGAGTCAGAACCGCTGGCCTGCCACCCGGCCCCGGAGAGCTCGGACTCGACGCGGGGGGCGAAGGCGCCGAGGCCGACAATGACCAGCAGCCACACGACCGTGGTGAGTCGGGCGTGGCGCGTCACCGCGACACCGAGGCGTCCAAGCGGCCCAGGTCGATAGCCGAGGTCGGGCTCGGGGGCGGCGGCGTGGCGGGCGTGCGTCGTGGACATGGAGGTCACTTCCGATCGGTTCAGACGAGGGCGGGAAAGGCGCGGGCCGCGGTGTAGATCGCGACGCCGAGCACGAGGATGGTGAAGGCGAGCTGGAGTCGACGGGCGTCGATGCGGTCCGCGAGCCGAGCACCGGCCACCGCAGCGATGACCGAGGCCGCGGTCAGGACCAGCACCAGCCACCAGTCGGGAGAGGCGCCAGAGCTGGCGCGGACCACGAGGGCGGCGGCGCTGGTCATGGTGATGACGACCAGGGATGTGCCAGCCGCGTACTCCATCGGGAGGGCGAGCGCGAGCAGGAGTGCGGGGACGACGAGGAAACCGCCGCCGACGCCGAGGAAGCCGGTGAGAAATCCGACCACGCTGGCGGTGATCAGCACCTTGAGGGCGCGGGGGCACCGGCAGGCGAATGCCGGGCTGAAGGTCATGATCGGGTCGTCCAGCGTCCCGCGCCGGTCCTGGTGCTGCTCGCCGCGCACGAGACGCACCGCCATCACGACGGTGACCACGAGCATCAGCGCCGCGAAGCAGGCGAGCAGCGTCGGCTCGGGCACATGGGCGGAGGCCTTCGCACCGACCACGGCACCGCCGAGGGCGACGGCCCCGAAGCCGGCGCCCCGGGCGAGCAGCACGTGGCCGGCGCGATACGCAGTGACCGTCCCGATCAGCGAGCTCACTCCAACCACCACCAACGAGCCGGTGGTGGCCTGCGGAGGGCTCTGCCCGAGGGCATAGACCAGCACGGGGACGGCCAGGATCGAGCCACCGCCGCCGAGCGCGCCCAGGCTGAAGCCGATCAGGGCACCAGTCAGGATCGCGACGGCGACAATGGTCACGCGTCGGGGCCGACGAGGTGCAGGCCCACCTCGGTGGCGTTGTCGAAGGAGTCGTCGATCGCGACGACCGTACGTCCCGAGGCGTCGAGGAGCGAGGCGGCCACCGAGGCCCGGTAACCGCTCGCGCAGTGCACCCACACCTCGCCCGCCGGCACGTCGTCGACCCTGCCGTACAGCTCGTGCAGGGGCACGTTGACGGCTCCGTCGATCCGCGCAGCGGCGAACTCTTCCTCGCGCCGTACATCGAGCACAACCACCTCGCGATGGTGGCGCACCTGGGCGAGGTCGGCGAAGACGCCGGTGGCGAACGAGGACAGCTCGTCGGCCCACTCCTCCGGGGATCCGGTCGCGTGCGCGACCGGGCGGTCGATGCCGATGCGGACCAGCTCGCGCTGGGCCTGGGCGACGTCGTCGGCGGTCTCACCGAGCAGCGTGATCGGCGTCCCCCAGGGGATCAGCCAGCCGAGGTAGGTGGAGAACTTCCCCTCGATCCCGAAGTTGAAGCTGCCTGTCACGTGCCCGGCCGCGAAGGCCGTGCGGTTGCGCAGGTCCACGACCCACTCGCCGTCCTCGAGACGGCGCCGGAGCTCCACCGGGTCGGCGACCGACGGGGCGCTCAGGTCGGGCTCGCTCGGACCCGCGGCGTTGGTCGGCATCATGTGCGCGTAGTACGCCGGGTAGTCGCCGAGCCCGTCGAGCAGCTCGCGGACGTAGGTCTCCTCGTCCTGGGTCAGCACGGGGTTGACGGTCTTCTCCTCGCCGATCGTCGACTCGGTCGCGTCACTCTGGGTCGCGGCGCAGAACGACCCGAACCCGTGGGTGGGGTAGACGTCGGCGGCGTCCGGCAGCAGTTGCGTGAGGTGGTTGGCCGACGCGTGCTGGCGTCGGCTGAGCTCCTCGGTGTGCTCCTCGCCGAGCAAATCGGGTCGGCCGGTCGCCCCGAAGAGCAAAGAACCGCCCGAGAACACCCCGGCCGATGCCTCCAGGTCGAGCTCGTCGCCCTCGGCGACCTCGATGAGGGCATAGGAGAGGTGGGTGAACGTGTGGCCCGGAGTGGCGAGCGCGACCACGCGCATCCGATCTCCGACGGCCACGACCTCGCCGTCGCGCACCGGCGTGCGGTCGAAGGACACCTCGTCCTCGCCGTTGACGAGGTAGTCGGCCCCGGTGCGCTGCGCGAGCGCAAGACCGCCCGTGACGTAGTCGTTGTGGATGTGGGTCTCGAAGACGTGAGTGAGGCGGACCCCGTGCTCGTCGAGCAGGTCGAGCACTCGGTCGATGTCGCGCTGTGGGTCGACCACAAAGGCGACCTCGCCGTCATGCACGAGATAGCTGCGGTCGCCGAGTGACGGCGTCTCGATCGTGAGGACGGTCAGAGCGGTCATGGATGAGTGTCCCTTCGTCAGCCGGTGGACTTGCGTCTTTGGAACCCCCTGGGGGGATGGCCACCACGGTAACAGAACCCCCCGGGGGGTTGTACAGTTGAGGCCATGACCGACTACACGCTGTCCATCACTACAGAGCGCCCCTACGAGGACACGGTGGCTGTGGTGCGCGAGCAGCTCGCGGAAGCTGGCTTCGGCGTGCTCACCGAGATCGACCTCAAGGCGACGCTGAAGAGCAAGCTCGACGTCGACGTCGCACCGCAGATCATCCTGGGCGCGTGCCGACCAGAGCTGGCCCACCAGGCGATCCAAGCGGAGCCGTCGATCGCGGCGCTCCTGCCCTGCAACGTCGTGGTCCGCTCGGTCGACGAGACGACGACCGTCGTCGAGGCCTTCGACCCGGCCGTCATGGCCACGCTCGTCGACGAACCGAGCGAGACACTTCGCGCCGTGTCCGAGGACGCCCGGGGCCGGCTCTCCTCAGTGCTCGCAGCCCTGTCGGCGCCTGTCACCGCAGAAGGGAGCGAGTAGTGGACCTCGAACCCACCGAGATCAAGGCGATCACTACCCGGATGAAGCGCGCCAACGGTCACCTGGCCAGCGTGATCCGGATGATGGAGGAGGGGTCCTCATGCGAGGACGTCCTCACCCAGCTAGCCGCGGTCAACAAAGCGCTCTCGCGTGCTGGCTATGCGATCGTCGCCACGGGTCTGCAGCACTGTATCCAGGACGGCGACGGTCTCGAGGGCGTCGACGTCAAGAAGATGGAGAAGCTCTTCCTGGCTCTCGCATAGGCGGCGACTGCGCCAGCCTTTGATGGGCCGCACCGCATCATGCACCGAAGCAGCGACGAGTCCACGCGGGACGCCGTGAGCGCCGCCCAAGCTTTCCTCAACCGCGGGGGAGCGGTGGCCTGCGGGCTGTGTAGTTGGCTCTCCCATCGAGACGAGAGGTGCTCCGAAGACCACGGTCTTCGGGGCACTTCTGCGTCACATCGCGGGGAAATAGCGGGGAGATGATCAACGAGTAGCCGATCGCCCCTGCAATTCCAGTCGCTACGACTTGAATGTCGTAATAGAGCTCGAACACTCGACCGACCGGTGAGTATGAACGCGTGAATGGGCCTCCCAGGAAGATGCTTGCTGGGAGGCCCATCGGTGCGCAGATTCTGCCCGGCGAACTCGGCGTCAGTCTGCGTCCTGGAGAGCCTTGACCTCATCACGGGCGGCGACCACCGCGGCATGCTGTCGAGTCACGACTTCGAGGAAGCCGGGGCTGAGGTCGTGCTTGAGCGCGTCCTCGTATTCCGAAACCGCGTGATTCTCACCGGTAACGGCGGCGCTGAGGACGCTTCCCGCGTCATCGCCGGTCAGCGCATCCTTGAGAGAAATCCAACCACGGTGCAATGACGCGGCGACTGTTCCGCTCTTGTCGACGTCGTCGTCGTACTGGTGACCCAGGTCGACTATTTCGCGACAGAAGGTTGCGCGCTGCTCCGACAGCCGCTGCAGCGTCTCAGCCCATTCGGGGCGGTCGCTGTCTCGCAACTTTTCCGCGGCGCTCGCGAATCCGCGCTCGCCGTCCTTCAGGGTCTCGACCAGTTCCTTCGCGACCTTCTCGTCGTCCGACATGTCTGCTCCTGATGTAGGGGGACGTGCGATGCCGCTGGTGTCGTACCCGCCAGTGTGCTCATCAAACTGGCGTCGACACCGGGCAACGCTGCCGCTCGGCTCCCTCACCTACCGAACGGTGAGAATCGGGCGCCCGCAACCAGAAAGCAGGCCTTGTCCGGCAGACGAAACCGGCAGGCCTCATGAGTCGCGAGTGTCTGTGCCGCGATCGGGCATCGGTCGAACAAATGACTTCGCGAACGGCATACCTCAGGGCCGTGGCGACGCGACTCAGGAACGTCGCGGATGACGCCGACCGGCAGCACAATGTCCTGCTCGCGGTTGAGGCGCGGATCGTCGCGGATGAGCTCGATGCGAAGGCCGACGAGTCGGACGGATCTGGCGCCGAAGGCCGAGGTCGCGCCAGTTCGGACGATCCGTCCCGTGCGGGTGTGTTCGGATATACGGTCTTGGTAGTCGATCCGAAGAAGGTGCTCCTATGCGCAAGCCGACCTCTCGCCGCGCGAAGCTCGCCGTGATTCTGACAGCCTTGGTGGCTGTGGCCGCAGTGGCTTCACCCGCTCAGGCGGGCAAGCCGAAGCTCACTCCCGAGCAGAAGGTATACGCCCACGCCGAGGAGGAGTGCACGGACCACAAGGCGGAGTTTCGAACGTTTGCCGCGAACTCGCCAGCACTGTTTACGTGCTACCGAACCAAGACCCCGCTCGACAAGGACGACCTCGAAGACCTCATGTACGACTGCTTCCAGGCCGCTTCGTTCCGCGGCAGTACAGGAAGCTTCGGAGGCATCCGCGACGCTAAGGGCCGCGTTACCGGCCTGGAGTGCGTCCTCTACTTCTAGCGTGGCAAGCACAGAACAGTGCCCCAGCAATGAGGTCACACATGCCAGACACATCGAGCGTGCCGGCCGGGTTCTACGACGACGGCAACGGCAGGCAGCGCTACTGGGACGGCAGCCAGTGGACTGCGCGATACCAAGACCTTGCTACTCCGCCCACCCCGCCGCCGGTGAACCCGAGAGCCTCGAGCATGCAGTACGTCGTGATCCAGGTGACGCTCAAAGAGAAGTTCATCGGGACACGTCCGGCAACCTCTCGGAGCTCGAGACCGCTATTCACCGCCACGCCGTACACGGCTACCGCTTGAACACAATCACAACCGCGTCCGCCAAGAGTTCCGGCTTGGGTGGTGGGGACCGGATCCAAGCGACGATGGCATTCGAGAGGCTCTGAGAGTGCGGTTAGAGATGTTGGAGCCACTCCGCACCGCGGAGACGTGCGGGCTGCTGGTGCGTGACGTCGACTTCATGCGCGGCGTCGTGTCGCCGACGGTGCAGCACCCGGCCGGGCCGCTCAAGACGGAGGCGTCGCGCACTCCCGTGCCGATTCCGTAGGCGATGGCCCAGCTGCTCGTGGCACACGTCAAGGTGCACCAGGCTGATGATCACAGGTGCCGCGACGAGCGACTCGCGCCAGAGATCCGGCTCCATGACCCTGAGGCACTACTACGCGTCGTTGCTGATCAGCTCGGGTGCCGACGTGAAGGTCGTGCAGGCACGGCTGCGGCACGCCTCGGCGAAGACGACGCTCGACACCTAAGGTCACCTGTGGCCCGACTCTGACGACAGCACGAGGGCGGGGAGGATCTCCTCGTTGCGCTTGTAGTCGATCCACGTCTCGATCAGGTCGGGCGTGAACACGTCACCAGCGGTGAGGAACTCATGGTCGGCCTCGAGCGAGTCGAGCACCGCGTTGAGGGAGGTCGGAACCATGTCGATGGCTTCGTACTCCTCGGGCGGCAGCTCGTAGATGTTCTTGTCGATCGGGGCCGGCGGCTCGATCTTGTTCTTGATGCCGTCGATTCCGGCCAGCGGCGCGCACACCGACCGCGGCGCGGCGACAAGACCGGGGCGACCGGTGCCTCAGCCGAACTACGGAGACTCCACCGGCTCCCGTTGATGGCGCGGCGGCCGCGCCCGGCGCCGACCATGCGCCATAATCGTCGAAGTCTGCAGAGGGAGTGAAGCGATGAGCGGTACCAAACTCGTGATGGGAGCCAGCGGCGACCTCTGACGCCCGGCACGGACAGGGACGAGCGCCTGTCCGCTTCACGATCAAGGAGACCACATGAGCCACACCGCCCGGATTCCGTCGCCGAACGGGGTGGTGACGTGACCGAGACCGTCCGGTTCTCCAGCATCCGGGGCCCCGAGCTGGTCGGCGCGCTGGAGGTGCCTGCGGACGAGGTACGGGGGTGGGGGGTATTTGTGCACGGCTTCACGCTCGGCAAGGAATCGCCTGCAGCCTTCCGGATCTCCCGCAGCCTCGCGGGTCAAGGCATCGGCATGCTTCGGTACGACGCCCTCGGGCTGGGTGACTCGGCCGGTGACTGGGGCGACGGCTCGTTCACCGTGAAGGTTGCCGACACCGTACGTGCCGTGGAGCACCTTGCCGCGCGGGGCACTCCGCCGGAGATCCTCGTGGGTCACTCGTGGGGTGGGGCAGCGGCGATCGTCGCCGCGCAACAGCTGCAAAGCATCCGTGCCGTGGTCACTATCGGAGCGCCGTCAGAGCCCTCAGAGGTCGAGCGGCACTATGACGCGATCGTGGACCGGGTGATCGACCACGGCAGTGGCACATGGCTGGTCGGGGGCAGGGCGTTGACCTTGAAGCGGGACTTCGTTGAAGACGTACGCCGCGCCGATCTGATCGGCCACGTCCGCGCCCTCGACCGTCCGCTCCTGATCATGCACTCGCCCACGGATGCCACGGTCGACATCGACAACGCGAGTGAGATCTTCAGGGCAGCGCGGCATCCTCGGAGCTTCATCTCGCTCGAGGGCTCCGACCACTTCCTCGCCGTGGACGGCCAGGCCGAGCGCGCGGCCCTGATCATCAGTGCCTGGGCTGATCAGTACCTTCGAGGTGATCCCGACGGAAGTGTGGGACAAGGCTGAATGATCTGCTGTCGCCGCGGCTGTCGGACACCTGGTGAATTTTCCGGTGTCAGCCCAACTCAGCCGAGGCAGGGTCCGTGCTGAGCACGCGGATCGCGAGTGACGTCGTCGCCTCGACACCGAGGAAACCCACGACCTTGTTGACGCGCTCTGGATCCAGCGGGAGCAGCCCGGGGGTGCCAGGTACGTCGGGCGTGATGCCGAGGTCGAGGTCGTCACGTCCCGACATGATCCGCACATTGAAGTCGTAGCGTTCCCGGGCACCCGCGGTCGCGAGCCGGCGAACGACTGAGACGCCCATCCGTCGCGAACCTGCCTCGGTTGCCCAGGAGTCCAGGGTTGCGGCCACGCCACGGCCCTCGTTGTGGTCGATGTCCGCCCAGACGTCCCGCATGGACCCCACCTCGGTGAGAATCGCCGCCGCAGTCTTCTCGCCGATCCCGGTGATCCCAGGGAGATTGTCACTGGCGTCGCCACGCAGCGCGGCGAAGTCGAGGTAGTGCTCGGCGGCGACACCGTAGAGAGCGATGAGCCGCGCCGGGTTGAGGAGGGGCGAGGCGCTGATGCCGCCGTTGATCAGCCGGAGCACCCGGGTGTGGTCGCTGATGTGTGCGAACGCGTCCCGGTCGGAGGTGATGATCACGCAGTTCCAACCGTGGTCGCGAGCCCACGTGGCGGCCGATGCGCTGACGTCATCGGCCTCGAGGCCTGGGGGAGTGAGCGTCGCGAGGCCGAGGGCATCGAGCAACGCGCCCGCCCGCTCGAGCTGGTCGACGAGCGCCGCGTCCTTGTCGGCCCGGCCCGCCTTGTAGGCCGGGTAGAGCTCCGCGCGCAGCGATGCGGTGCGGTCGTCGAGCCCGAAGATGACCGCATCGGGTGCGAATCCTTCGATCGCCTCGAGGATCTGTCGCAGCATTCCGTGGAGCGCCCACGCAGGTCGGCCCGATCGGTCGATGATCCCGGTGTGCGCCCGGGCATGGTGGCTGCGGTGGAGCAGTGAGGGGGCATCGACAACGAGCAGCAGCTTGCGGGGAAGGGCTTCAGAGGCAGACATAGGGATGCTCGTGATGGTACGCAGAACGCCCCCGACACAGTGGTCGGGGGCGTTCTGGGTCACGTCATCGCGACCGGCTCGTCAGCTTGGCGAGAGTCTGCTCTCGTAGCTGATGGGTCCGGTCAGATGTCGTAGTAGAGCTCGAACTCGTGCGGGTGCGGGCGCAGCTGCACGGGGAGGATCTCCTCGTTGCGCTTGTAGTCGATCCACGTCTCGATCAGGTCGGGCGTGAACACGTCACCAGCGGTGAGGAACTCGTGGTCGGCCTCGAGCGAGTCGAGCACCGCGTTGAGCGAGGTCGGAACCATGTCGATGGCTTCGTACTCCTCGGGCGGCAGCTCGTAGATGTTCTTGTCGATCGGGGCCGGCGGCTCGATCTTGTTCTTGATGCCGTCGAGTCCGGCCAGCAGCAGCGCCGAGAAGGCGAGGTACGGGTTGGCCGACGGGTCGGGGCAACGGAACTCGATGCGCTTGGCCTTGGGGTTCGCTCCCGTGATCGGGATGCGGACGCATGCCGAGCGGTTGCGGGCCGAGTAGACCAGGGCGATCGGAGCCTCGAAGCCCGGCACCAGGCGGTGGTACGAGTTCACCGACGGGTTGGTGAACGCGAGCAGCGACGGCGCGTGCTTCAGGATGCCGCCGATGTAGTGACGCGCCAGGTCCGACAGTCCGCCGTAGCCGGCCTCGTCGTAGAACAGCGGGCTGCCTTCGTTCCAGATCGACTGGTGGACGTGCATGCCCGAGCCGTTGTCGCCGAAGATCGGCTTCGGCATGAAGGTGACCGTCTTGTCGTTGGCCCATGCCGTGTTGCGGACGATGTACTTGAACTTCATGACGTCGTCGGCAGCCTTGAGCAGCGTGTCGAACCGGTAGTTGATCTCGGCCTGGCCCGACGTGCCGACCTCGTGGTGGCCGCGCTCGAGGACGAGTCCGGCGTTGGTGAGGTTGGTCATCATGTCGTTGCGAAGGTCGGCCGTCTTGTCGGTCGGCGCGACGGGGAAGTAGCCGCCCTTGTAGCGAACCTTGTAGCCGCGGTTGTCGTCGATCGAGTCGCCGGTGGACCAGGCGGCCTCGGCCGAGGTGATCTCGTAGAACGACTTGTTGGCGCTGGTGCCGTAGTTGACGCGGTCGAAGATGTAGAACTCGGCCTCAGGCGCGAAGTACGCGGTGTCGCCGATGCCGGTCGTCGCGAGGTAGGCCTCGGCCTTGCGGGCGATGTTGCGCGGGTCGCGCGAGTACGCCTCGCCGGTGATCGGGTCGTGGACGAAGAAGTCCATCGCGATGGTCTTGCGGGCCTTGAACGGGTCGACGTACGCAGTCTTGATGTCCGGGAACAGCACCATGTCGGACTGGTCGATGGTCTGGAAGCCGCGGATCGACGAGCCGTCGAACGCGACGCCGTTGGCGACCATGTCGGCGTCGAACGTCGAAGCCGGCAGTGTGACCTGCTGCTGGATGCCGGGCAAGTCGGTGAAACGGACGTCCAGGTACTCGACACCTTCGTCCTTGATGAACTTGAACAACTCGTCGGCATTGCCGAACATGGGGCCTCCTCGACCGCTGTGCGGCCTGTGTTGTCGATGACAGGTGAGTGCGTCGACGCACCGTACCGTTGACGCTAAGGTCGGGCAGTTTCCCGACCGTCACTGGATTGTTTCAGGAATGTTACAAGTGCCCGTGACTGGCGCCATCACAGCGTCTGTAGGCTCACCGCGTGCAGACCGTCTCCCTCGGCCGCCGCCTCGGCGCGCTCTTCATCGACTGGATCATCGCCGCGCTCAGCGCAGCCGCGTTGACTGGTTCGGCCTACTCCGGGACGGGTGCGTCGAACTCGTTCATCCCGCTCGCCGCATTCCTCGTCGAGGTGTCGGTCCTCACCGGGCTCCTGGGCTATTCGATCGGCAAGCGGATCCTCGGCCTCAAGGTCGAGAATCCCGACGGTCGGCCGATCGGCCTCATCCGGGCGTTCGTACGTACGGCCCTGCTGTGCCTGGTGATCCCGGCGCTCGTCATGACCGACGACAAGCGTGGCATCCACGACCTCGCTGCAGGCTCGCGCGTCGCGCCAGCCTGACAGCCACTGCGGCGTGACGCAGGGTCAGCCGCGCATCGCCTTGCGCGAGCCCTTCATGCTCGTCGGCACCGGGCCGCGCGGCATGGGGGCGGCCGGACGCATCGCGTCGAGAGCCTTGAGCTTGTAGAGCACGGCCGTCATCTGCGCCGGCTTGATGTTCTTGGGCAGCTTGCGCAGGTGCTTGACGAGCTTGGTCAGCTTGACCTCGTCGGGACCGTTGCCCACGATGATGTCGAGCACGGGCACCTCGTCGCCACCGATGCGAGCGTGCTTCTTCTTCTCGGCCGTCAGGAGGTTGCGGACCCGGGTGGGGTTGCCCTCACCGACGAGGATGATGCCGGGGCGGCCCACGACACGGTGCACGACGTCCTGGTTCTTGGTGAAGGCGACGGCGGGCTTGAGCTCCCAGCCGCGGCGCAACATCTGCAGGGCGCCGGCTGCGGCGCCGACCTGGCCCTCGACCTGCGCGTACGCGGCCTTCTCGGCGCGACGGCCGAAGACGATGAGCACCGCGAGGATGCCGATCAGGATGCCGAACACGATCGTGATGATCAGGCCGAACGTGCCGGTGCCGAACACGAAGTAGCCGAGCGTCGCAGCCAGCCCACCGGCCAGCAGGAAGGTCAGCAGCAGGAGCAGACCGATGTTGCGGTCACTGCGCTTGGTGATCGTGTACGCCTGGCGCATCTGGCCCAGGCGACCCTTGGCGGGTTCGGGGGTGGCATTCGACATGAGGGTCAGTCTACGTCGCGTTGCGCAGTGCGACGCCGCCGCGTCCAGACGCGATGGCCTGCTTGTAGAGGCTGCCGGCCCGGTAGGACGAACGTACGAGCGGACCGGACATGACACCGGCGAAGCCGATCTCGTCAGCCTCGGTCTTGAGCTCGACGAACTCCTCGGGCTTGACCCAGCGCTCGACGGGGTGGTGACGCACCGAGGGGCGGAGGTACTGCGTGATCGTGATGAGGTCGCAGCCGGCCTCGTGGAGGTCGACCAGGGCCTGCGAGACCTCTTCGCGGGTCTCGCCCATGCCGAGGATCAGGTTGGACTTGGTCACCAGGCCGTAGTCGCGGGCCTGCGTGATGACGTCGAGCGAGCGCTCGTAGCGGAATGCCGGGCGGATGCGCTTGAAGATGCGCGGCACGGTCTCGACGTTGTGCGCCAGCACCTCGGGGTGGCTGTCGAAGACCTGCTCGAGCAGCTCGGGGATGCCGTTGAAGTCGGGGATGAGGTTCTCGACGCCGGTGCCGGGGTTGAGCTCGTGGATCTTGCGGACCGTCTCGGCGTACAGCCACGCGCCACCGTCGGGCACGTCATCGCGGGCGACACCCGTGATGGTGGCGTAGCGGAGCTCCATCTTCTGGACCGACTCGGCGACGCGGCGGGGCTCGTCGCGGTCGATCGGGTCGGGCTTGCCGGTGTCGATCTGGCAGAAGTCGCAGCGCCGGGTGCACTGCTCGCCGCCGATGAGGAACGTGGCCTCGCGGTCCTCCCAGCACTCGAAGATGTTGGGGCAACCGGCTTCCTGACAGACCGTGTGAAGGCCTTCGCCCTTGACGAGCTTCATGAGCTCGTTGTACTCGGGACCCATCTTGGCCCGGGTCTTGATCCACTCGGGCTTCTTCTCGATGGGGGTCTCGGCGTTGCGGACTTCCAGACGCAGCATCTTGCGTCCCTCAGGAGCGATAGTCACCAGACCAGCCTACGCCCGTGCCCCAGCCGTCACGCCGAGGACCGGCACGCTGGGATGTTCGTCGTGGACCAGGTCGGCTGACGGCTCGTACGACTGCCAGTCGAGCAGCTCGCGCAGGTGCGGGGCCACGGCGCCAGCGGCCTCCGCGACGCCGATGGGTCGACCGAGCTCAGAGACCAGGCTGGTCACGCCGGCGTCGGCGATGCCGCACGGCACGAAACGGTCGTAGTAGCCGAGGTCGACGTCGGCGTTGAGCGAGAAACCGTGCATCGTGACGCCACGCGACACCCGGATGCCGATCGCGCCGACCTTGCGCTCGATGCGCCCGGGGGAGGCGGCCAGCCATACGCCGGAGCGACCGGCGACACGGCCGGTGGTGACGCCGAGGTCGGCGCACGCGCGGATCAGCGCCTCCTCGACCCTGCGGACGTAGTCGACGACGAGGACGTGGGAGGGCAGCTTCGTGATGGGGTAGCCGACGAGCTGGCCAGGGCCATGGAACGTGATCTTGCCGCCGCGGTCCACGTCGACGACAGGAGTGCCGTCGAGGGGCCGCTCGTGCGGTTCGGTGCGCCGTCCGGCGGTGTAGACCGCGGGATGCTCGAGGAACAGCGCGGTGTCCGGGATCTCGTCGGCGACCCGCTGGGCATGCAGCTCGCGTTGGAGCTCCCACGCATCGGTGTAGTCGATCGCGCGTTCGCCGTACCACTCGTCCAGGATCTGCAGCGTCACGTCCCCCAGCCTAACCGTCCTGTGGATGGCGACGAGCGCGCTGGTGCGTACGGCGGCACAGTGACCGCATGGACTGGCTGTGGGTGCTGATCGCCGCCGTACGAGCCGTGTCGCCTGCGCCGGACGACGAATGGGCCACCAGGCTCAGCCAGCTCGACGAGGCCCGCGCCGAGGCGTTCGCGACGGCTGACGTCGGACTGCTCGATGGCGTGTACGTCCGAGGGAGCCGCGCGCTGAAGGTCGACGCCGCAACGATCGAGGACTACCGGCGACGCGGCGGCCGGGTCCTCGGTGCAGACCTGCGGGTCATCTCCTGCCGGGTGCTGGCGGCGTCGTCCTCACGTGCTCGGCTCGACGTCGTCGACCGGCTGGCACCGGCGCGGATCGTCTGGTCGGATGGCTCCGCGACGGCACTGCCGCGTGACGAGCCGTCGCGCCGCGTGATCTCCCTCGTGCGTACGACTGAGGGGTGGCGCATCGCGGGGGCGAGGCTCAGGTGATCCACGTGAGCGGAGGGTGGGATCCGTACGCCGAATCGCCGGTCAGTCCTCGCCGGTCGTCCCGTCGACGAGCTCGCGCACGATGTCGAGGTGGCCGACGTGGCGGGCGTACTCCTGCATGACGTGGAACAGGATCGCGATGAGCGTGGGGGTCGGCTCGCCCTCGGGAAACCGTCCGCCGGTCGCGGCGTGGTCGAGCAGGTCGTGGGCCTCGACGATCTCGGTCGTGCGGCGGCCGCCATCGGCCAGAGCTGCCAGGAGGTCGTCGAGCGTACGGTCAGTGGCCCACGTGCCGGACGGGATGCCGGCGACGTTGTCGCCCCAGGGCTCGGCGA
Organism: uncultured Actinomycetota bacterium; assembly: GCA_963790145.1. Classification (GTDB taxonomy): domain Bacteria; phylum Actinomycetota; class Actinomycetes; order Propionibacteriales; family Nocardioidaceae; genus Aeromicrobium. The sequence continues at coordinate 835,107 of CAWBNN010000003.1, forward strand.
CCGGCTCACCGAGGAATCCCCAGACGAGCCACCGCTGCTCCATGTGGACCAGGTGCGAGATCAGCTCGATCGGGCTCCAGCCTGACGGCAACCGGCTCTCACGCAGGGCGCGCTCGTCGAGATCGGCGACCTTGCGGCGGGCCGCGTCGCGGAAGAAGTCGAGATAGGCGACGAACGCCTGTGCCGGATCCGAGCTCGCCGTTGGCGGCGACGGAAGCGAGGGGCTCATCGCAGCGCGGCCTCGAGGGCTGAGTGCAGGTCGGGCTCCTCGAACGTGAAGCCCGCGTCGACCAGTGCCGCGGGGGAGACCCGCATCGAGCCGAGCAGGTCGCCGGCCATGCTGCCCAGCGCCGCCTTGATCGCGAATCGGGGCGCGACCAGGAACGTCGGGCGGTGCACTGCGTCACCCAGGACGTCGGTGAACTCCGCGTTGGTGACCGGGACCGGTGCCGCGAAGTTGAACGGACCGCTGAGGTCCGGAGACTCGATCAGCAAGGTCGCGGCGCGCACCCAGTCGTTGAGCGAGATGAACGACATGTAGTGGCGCCCGGGCCCGAGGCGGGCACCGAGGCCGAGCTTCCAGAACGGCACCATGAACCGGAGCAGACCCTCGCCGGCCTTGAGGGCGAGGGTGGTACGCGTGAAGCAGACCCGGGCGCCGGCCTCGATCGCCGGCGACGCAGCCGCCTCCCAGGCCTTGACGACCTCGGGCAGAAAGCCGGAGTCGGCAGCGCCGGTGTGCTCGGTGAGCACCGTGTCCCCGCAGTCGATGCCGTAGTAGGACATGCCGGACGCCGAGATGAGCGCAGGGGGGTTGGCCGAGGCCGCGACCGCCTTGGCGAGTGTGGCGGTCGGAGCAGTGCGGGACTCGAGGATCAGTTCGCGACGCTTGGCCGTACGCGGCCAGTGCGCCACCGACGCGCCGGAAAGGTTGACCACTGCGTCGGCCCGGTCGATCAGGACCTGGTCGATGCGCCCCGTATAGGGGTCCCAGAGCGACGTGTCTTCGGCAGTGTCACCGGAGCGGACCAGGCGGGTGACCTGGTGACCGCGCTGGCGCAGGTGCTGCGTCAGCGCGGTGCCCAGGAATCCCGAGGCGCCACCGATGACAACGTGCATGGGTCAGGACCCGAGCTCACCTTCGAACGAGCCGCCTTGCAGACGCTGCTTGACCGCAGTCAGGTAGCGACCGGCATCTGCGCCATCGACGATGCGGTGGTCGTAGGTCAACGCGAGGTAGGCCATGCTCCGCACCGAGATGCTGTCGCTGCCCTGCGCATCGGTGACCACGACGGGGCGCTTGACGACCGCGCCGACGCCGAGGATCGCGACCTGCGGCTGGTTGATGATCGGCGTGTCGAACAGGGCGCCGTTGCTGCCGAGGTTGGTGATCGAGAACGTCGCGCCGGACAGCTCGTCCGGGGAGATCTTGTTGGTGCGCGTGCGCTCGGCGGCGTCGGCGATCTTGCGGGCCAGACCGGCGATCGACAGGTCGCCGGCGTCCTTGATCGTCGGCACGAGCAGACCACGCTCGGTGTCGACGGCGATGCCGAGGTGCTCTCCGGCCGGGTAGGTGATCGTGCCGGCCTCGATGTCGACCGCCGAGTTGAGCTGCGGGTACTGCTTCAGCGCCTCGATCGCAGCCTTCGCGAAGAACGGCAGGAACGTCAGCTTGACGCCCTCGCGCTCGAGGAACGCGTCCTTGTGGCGAGCCCGCAGGCGGGCCACCTCGGTGACGTCGACCTCGTGCACCTGGGTCAGCTGGGCCGAGACCTGCAGCGACTCGACCAGACGGCTCGCGACGACCTTGCGCAGTCGGCTGAGCTTCTCGGTCTTGCCGCGCAGCGGGGACGGCTCGGCCGCAGCGGCGGGAGCCGAAGCGGGCGCGCCGGCGGCGGGTGCAGCCGCCGGCGCAGCTGCGGCGGGCTTCTCGGCGGCGTCGAGAACATCCTGCTTGCGGATGCGGCCTCCGACGCCAGTGCCGGTGACGGTCCCGAGATCGACGTTGTGCTGCTTGGCGAGCTTGCGGACGATCGGCGTGACGTACGAGTCGCCGGTGGCGCTGGGTGATGCTGCCGGTACGGGGGCGGGCTCGGGTGCCGGTGCGGGCTCAGGAGCCGGCGCGGGCGCGGCTCGGCAGCCGGCGCGGGCGCCTCGGCGGCGCCGGCGCGGGCGCCTCGGCAGGCGGCGACGCCTCGGCCGGGTTGGCCTGGGACTCGGGGTCAGCCGGCTCCGGTGCGGAAGCCGGCGCCGGCTCCGGTGCCGCTTCGGGTGCGGGTGCCTCGGGTGCGCTCTCGGCGGGCGCGGCATCGGCCGAGCCGATGATCGCGAGCTCAGCGCCGACCTCGACGGTCTCGTCCTCGGCAACCTTGATCTCGAGGAGCTTGCCGGCGACGGGCGACGGGATCTCGGTGTCGACCTTGTCGGTGGAGATCTCGAGCAGCGGCTCATCGACAGCCACGTCGTCGCCGACCTGCTTGAGCCACTGCGTCACGGTGCCTTCGGTCACGCTCTCGCCGAGGGCAGGGAGGGTGACGGCCGTACCGCCACCTGACGTCGGCGCGGTCTCGGCCTGCGGTGCTGGGGCATTCTCGGCCGCGGCCTGCTGGGCGTCGGCGCTGCCGGCGGGTGCGGGGGAGCGCTCTTCTGACGCGCTCTCAGCGACCGGCTGCTCGGCCGGGGCCTCAGCAGCGGGCGCTTCAGCCGCCGGGGCCTCAGCAGCAGGCGCTTCAGCGCAGGGGCCTCAGCAGCGGGTGCCTCGGCGGCCGGCGCTTCAGCCGCGGGGGCGGCGTCGCCACCGGCGCTCTCACCCTCCTCGCCGATGATCGCGAGCACAGCGCCGACCTCGACCGTGTCATCCTCGTTGGCCTTGATCTCGAGCAGCACACCCGCAACGGGCGACGGGATCTCGGTGTCGACCTTGTCGGTGGAGATCTCGAGCAGTGGCTCATCGACAGCGACGGAGTCGCCGACCTGCTTGAGCCATTGGGTGACTGTGCCCTCGGTGACGCTTTCGCCGAGAGCGGGAAGGGTGACAGACGTAGCCATGATGTCCTCTGGTTCTCCGGGTCAGGCGTGTGAGTGGAGCGGTTTGCCGGCGAGCGCGAGTGCGGCCTCGCCGAGTGCTTCGTTCTGGGTGGGGTGTGCGTGGATGAACTGCGCCACGTCCTCGGGGTAAGCCTCCCAGTTGACCATCAGCGATGCCTCGCCGACCTGCTCGCCGTAGCGGGCGCCGATCATGTGGACGCCGACGATGGGGCCGTCCTTCTCGCGTACGAGCTTGACGCTGCCTGCGGTTCCGAGGATCTGGGACTTGCCGTTGCCGCCCAGGTTGTAGTCCTGGATCTCGACCTTGTCGTCGCCGTACTTCTCGCGGGCCTGGGGCTCGGTGAGTCCGACCGAGGCGATCTCGGGGTCGCAGTAGGTCACGCGGGGGATGCCCGAGTCGATGACCGGCTGGGGGTTGAGGCCGGCGATCTCCTCGGCCACGAAGATGCCGTGGGCGAAGCCGCGGTGCGCGAGCTGCAGGCCGGGCACGAGGTCGCCGACCGCGAACACGCCGTCGACGTTGGTCACCAGGCGCTCGTTGGTGGGCACCCAGCCACGGTCGACCGTGATGCCGGCCTCTTCGTAGCCCATGCCGGCGGAGTTGGGGCCGCGACCGACGGCGACGAGGACCAGGTCGGTCTCGATCGTCGTGCCGTCCTCGAGGGACACCGTCACACCGGACTCGGTCTGCTCGACGCTGCTGAACTTGACGCCGGTCTTGAAGTTGATCTTGCGCTTGCGGAACGCGCGCTCGAGCTGCTTGGACAGCGACGGGTCCTCGAGCGGGATCAGCGTCGGCAGGCCCTCGATGATCGTGACGTCGGCGCCGAAAGACTTCCACACCGATGCGAACTCCACGCCGATGACGCTGCCGCCGATGATGACGACGCGCTCGGGGACCTCGCTCATCGTGAGTGCCTCGGAGCTGGTGATGACCCGGCCGCCGATGTCGAGCCCCAGCGTGCGGGAGACCGAGCCGGTGGCCAGCACGACGTTGGTGCCGGTGTAGCGCTCGCCGTTGACCTCGACGGTCTTGGGGTCGACGAGCTTGCCCTCGCCCTCGACGACCGTGATGCCGCCGGACTTGATGAGTCCCTGGAGGCCCTTGTAGAGGCGATCGATCACGCCGTCCTTGTACTTGTTGACCGCGGGCATGTCGACACCGTCGAACGTCGACCGGATGCCGTAGTGCTCGCCCTCGCGGGACAGGTCAGCGACCTCCGCGGAGTGCAGCAGTGCTTTGGTCGGGATGCAGCCCGTATGCAGGCACGTCCCGCCGAGCTTGCCCTTCTCGATCAGCGCGACAGACTTGCCGAGCTGGACGGCGCGCAACGCGCAGGCGTAACCGCCACTGCCGCCGCCGAGAATCACGATGTCGAAGTTGTTGCCGGCGACGTCCGCCACGGTGTCCTCCCAAGGATGTCGTTCGTCATCATCTTGTCACCTGAGGCAACGACGCTGCCACCGGGGTTGATCGGGGTATGCGCCACGATCGGGCACACTTGTCGCATGGGAATCTTCCGAGGGCGCAAGGCCCGCACCGACGGCGGTGCTGTGGTCTCTGACCGCAACGCGAGTCGCGCGGACCTCGACGCGCTGCGCGCCTTCGCCGAGTCACGCAAGGGCGTTGAGGCGTACGTCGAGCCCAAGACGTCGGTCACCCAGACAACTTTGCTCCTGGTCGCCGCCGACGGCGAGTCGATCCGCCGCCGGGTCGCGTCGGCCCAGGCGGCCTACGAGTTCGCCCGCAAGAAGCTCAGCATCCCGGTCTACGACGCCAACCTGGTGGGCGTGCCCTCGCGCAAGCGCGACTACGACCTGCGCAAGGCCAAGGGGGCGCCGACGCCTCCGTCCAGCTCCGCGACCCCTCAACCGGCGAAGCAGACTCCCAAGGAGCTTGCCGCGATCATGACGCTCGAGTCGATCGCCGGCGTCGAGCCGTTGCCGACGAACCCGTCGTTCGACGAGCTCATGCGGGTCTACCGCAAGGCCCGCAAGCAGGCCCATCCCGACAGGCTGGGCGGGGAGCGCACCAAGTGGGACACCGTCGAGGAAGCCGCAAGGACCCTCGGCCTGCCCGACTGACGTGCCACACTGCCTGTCATGGCAGAGCGTTTCGACACCGTCGACGAGTACATCGCGTCATTCCCCGGCGAGGTGCAGGCCCTCCTCGAGGACGTTCGCGCCACGATCAAGGACGCCGTCCCGGGCTCGGGCGAGACGATCCGCTACCAGATGCCGTGCGTCATGTTGGGCGACCGCTACCTGGTGCACTACGCGGGCTGGTCCAAGCACATCGGCCTCTACCCGGTGCCGGTCGCGGGCGCTGACCTCGAGCCGGAGATCGCGCCGTTGCGCTCCGACAAGGACACCGTCAAGCTCATGTATGACCGACCGGTGCCGCACGACCTGGTGAGCCGGATTGCGCAGTTCATCGCCGCCCAGCACGCCTGATCCGACCAGGGACCGGCCCGATCAGTCGGCGAGCTCGGGCGGCCAGACGACCGCGAACCGCTGGAAGACCGTCTCGAGCGCGTCGACGCCGCCGGGCGGGATCGTGAGGCCCTGCGCGGCAGTCCGGCGCTCGGCGAATGCCCGATGGTCCGCCAGCCACGTCGCGCGGGTCCGGTCACCTTCGCCCTCGTCCCACGCGAACTGATCGTCCACGCTGTCGAGGCGCCCTGTGCGTACGTCGGTGTATCGCAGTACGGCGCGCGCAACGTCGCGGCCATCCGTCAGGACCCAGTGGCTACCGACGAGGGGCAGCGGCTCCTGGTCCGCGGCGTAGTCCGCCACGAGCCCGGCCGTGGCCCGCTTGGGTCCGGTCAGCACGAGCTCGAGGAGCCGGTCAGCCATCTCCGGAGAGTCGCCGAAGGCCTCGACCGGAGGATCCTCGGACGCGTGCTCCGGGTGCGCTGCCACGTAGAGGTCCCACATCGCAGCTCCTAGTGCCAGCCGGATTCGTCGATGCCGCCGGGAATCGTCGCATCGGGGTCGTATGGCGTACGCGTGAAGACGAACGATGCGAGCACCAGGCGGACTGCGCGGCCTGACGCGTCGCGCTCCACGGAAAGCGGCTCGCCGTTGTAGTAGCCGTCGAGGCCGACCCAGCCGTCGCCGCCTGGTGTGAATCGTGCACCGCGGCCCTCGCCCGGGGTGCCGAGCCGCAACACCCCATCGGGCGCCAGGGAGAGCCGGAACTCGTACGTCCCCCAGAACCACGGTCCGACGAGGTCGAGGCTGCCGGCCTGCGAGGCGTCCGCGCTCCACGGCTTCGGGTGCACCGGCTCGTGCTCGGCGAACAGGCTGAGCAGCTCGGAGGTGGCCTTGCCCAGGCCGCTCGTGGCGTTCGTCATCAACACGATGCCGTCGCCGGACTCGACATCGACCCGCAGGTCCGCGACGAAGCCCGGCATCGAGCCGCCATGGCCGGCGAAACGGCGGCCTTCGACATTCCAGATCTGCCAGCCGAGGCCATGCGCGCCGGTCCAGGCGGCCCCCACGACGTCGTTGACCGCGATCGGCCGCAGCATCTCCTTGAGCGTCTCCGGCGCCAGCACGTCACCGGTGTGACCGCCGAGGAATGCCGCCCACAGTGCGAGGTCGTCGACGGTCGACCAGAACTGTCCGGCCGGGGCCATCGAGCCGGCGTCGTGCTCGGGCTCGACATGAACGAGGTCGGCCAGCGGGTGCACGGCGAGGCCGGGAGCGGCCGGCGCCGTGGGCCGCGTCGTCGTACGCGTCATGCCGAGCGGTTCGAGGATGCCCACTCGCACGGCGTCGTGCCACGGCTGGTCCCGCAGGCGCGCGATGAGCTCGCCGAGGACCGCGAAGCCGACGTTGGAGTAGTGGAACCCGGTGCCCGGCGTGGCCCGCAGCCGTGGGTTGGCAGCCAGCAACGTCGACCAGGAGCCACCTTCGGTGCGCTCCCACCAGTCGCCGTCGGTCTCCGCCTGCAGGCCGGAGGTGTGGGTCAGCAGCTGCGCGATCGTCACCTGCGGGAACGGCACCTCAGGCAGGTACGCGCCGATCGTGTCGCCCAGCTCGAGGCGAGCCTCGTCGCGCAGCCGCATGACCTCGACCCCGACGAACGTCTTGGAGATCGATCCGATCCGGTACTGCGTGTCGGTCGTCGGCACCGGCCCGTCCGGGCGGCCATCGAGCGTGCCGACTGCATCGGACCACACGATCGCGCCGTCCCGCACGATGCCAGCAGCGATCGACGGGAGGCGTTGCTTCGACTGTTCGCCGGCGAGCCGGTGGGACAGGGCGCGGGCCGTCGAGGGGTCGATCGTCATCGAGTCTCGGCCAGCTCCGCCGCGAGCCGGACGAGCGTGCGTACGCCGGTGCCGGTGCCACCGACAGGCGTGTAGTCGAACGCGCTGCCCTCGTTGAACGACGGCCCCGCGATGTCGAGGTGCGCCCAGGGGATGTCGTTGACGAACTCGCGCAGGAATGCCGCCGCGAACAGGGTGCCGCCGTAGGGCTTCGGGTTGTGCTGGCGCAGGTCGGCGATGCTCGAGGAGTTGACCTTGCCCTTCATCTCCTCGGTGATCGGCAGCGGCCACATCGACTCGCCGGCGGACTTCGACGCGGCGAAGACCGTCTCGCCGAACTCCTCGTCGTTGCCGAGGATGCCGGAGGTGAGCTCTCCGAGGGCGACCATGCAGGCGCCCGTGAGAGTGGCGACGTCGACGATGTGGTCGGGCTTGGCCTCGGCGGCGAGGGCGAGTCCGTCGGCGAGCACCAGGCGTCCCTCGGCGTCGGTGTTGTGGACCTCGACCGTGGCACCACTGCGCATCGTCAGCACGTCGCCCGGACGGGTCGCGCCACCGCTCGGCATGTTCTCGGCGATGCAGGCATAGGCGGTGATCTTGATCGGCAGGCCGAGGCGAGCGATCGCCACGGTCGCTGCCGCAACCGCTGCGGCGCCGGCCATGTCGAGCTTCATGGTCTGCATCGAGGCGCCGGGCTTGATCGAGAGTCCGCCGGAGTCGAACGTGATGCCCTTGCCGACGAGGGCGAGGTGCGCGACGGCATCGGCCGGGGCATACGTGAGGGTGACCAGGCGGGGAGGGCTGTCGGAGCCGCGGCCGACGCCGAGGATGCCGCCGCACCGCTCCCTGGCGAGGCGCTTCTCGTCCCAGACCGTCACCTTGACGTCGGTGCCGGCGTGCGCCGTGATGGCGTCGGCGAAGTCGGCCGGCCGCAGGTCTCCCGGCGGCATGTTGACCCAGTCGCGGGCGGTGTTGACCGCGGCCGCGACGGTCGCAGCGCGCTCGACTGCCTTGGTCGCGGTCGTCTGGCGGGCGAACGGGCTCAGGATGACGGCGCTCTTGAGCTTGGGCTTCTTGGCGTCGCCCTTCTTCTTGGTCTTGTAGGTCTCGAACGTGTAGGCGCCGAGCGGTACGCCCTCGGCGATCGCCTCGACCTCGTCGACGCCTGCGGGGTGGAGCGCGATCGCGATGCTCGTGGCGTTCTTGGCTGCCCGTACGCCTCGTGCGGTGGCGCGACGCAGGTCCTCGGCGGTCGGTTCCTCAGGCAGCGCGACGGCGATGATCACCGGCGCCTTGGCGGCGTCGCCGGCCGGGAACTTCACGGTCTGCCCCTTCTCGCCGGTGAAGCCCAGCAGATCGAGCGTCGCCGCCAGATCTCCCTTGTCCTCGTCGCCCCGGATCCCGAGGATCAGGGCATCTGCCCGGGCGGTGGTCGGCTTGGCGGTGCTCAGGGTCACGGAAAGCATGTCCGCCACTCTAGGGTCGTCGGCCACACCGGCGCGACCAGCCCACACGCGTGCCCTACCTTGGGTGCCATGGATCTGCTGCACTCGCCGTTGCACGACCGACACGTCGCCCTCGGTGCCAAGCTCGCCGAGTTCGGCGGCTGGGACATGCCGTTGGAGTACGCCGGCGGTGGCGTGCTCGCCGAGCACAAGGCCGTACGCGAAGCGGTGGGCCTGTTCGACGTCAGCCACCTGGGCAAGGCACTGGTGCGCGGCACCGGCGCCGCGGCCTTCGTCAACGAGTGCCTGACCAACGACCTCGGGCGCATCGAGAGCGGCAAGGCGCAGTACACGTTGTGCTGCGACGCGGACGGGGGCACGGTCGACGACCTCATCGCCTACCTGCGCAGCGACTTCGAGGTGTTCCTCATCCCCAACGCGGCCAACACCGCTGCCGTCGTGGCGCGCCTGCAGGATGCAGCGCCGGCCGGCATCGAGGTGACCGACCAGCACCGCGACTACGCGGTCCTGGCGATCCAAGGTCCGCTGAGCGACGAGGTGCTGACGTCGCTCGACCTGCCGGTCGACCACGAGTACATGTCGTTCGCCGACGCGACGATCGCCGGCCAGGAGATCACGGTCTGCCGCACGGGCTACACCGGCGAGCGTGGCTACGAGCTGGTCGTGCCGTCAGCCTCCGCGGGCGACGTGTGGGACGCCGTCATGGCGGCGGGGGAGCCGCACGGCATCCGCGCCTGCGGCCTCGGCGCGCGTGACACGCTGCGCACCGAGATGGGCTATCCGCTGCACGGGCACGAGCTGTCGCCCGAGATCAGTCCGGTCATGGCGCGCGCCGGCTGGGCCGTCGGCTGGAACAAGCCGGCCTTCTGGGGCAAGGAGGCGCTCGAGCGTCAGCGCGCCGAGAAGGCGGTCCGCACGTTGCGCGGCCTCCTGGCCCAGGGCCGCGGCATCCCGCGGCCCGGCATGACGGTCGCTGACCCCGACGGCGCCGAGCTGGGCGAGATCACGTCCGGTACGTTCTCGCCGACCCTCCGCCAGGGCATCGCGCTGGCCCTTCTGGAGCCGTCGGTCGCCGACGGTGCGACCGTCGTGGTCGACGTGCGCGGTCGCTCCGAGGCATTCACCGTCACCAAGCCGCCATTCGTACAACCGTCGACCAAGGAGGGCTGATTCATGGGCTGGACATGGACGTTGGAGGACACACTCGGCGAGGTCAGGGGCCGATCCGAGGAGTTCGAGAGCCGCGGCGACGCGGAGTCGTGGGTCGGCGAGGAGTTCGAAGCGCTGCTCGAGCAGGGCGTCGACCAGGTACGCCTGTTCGACGGCGAGACCGAGATCTACGGCCCGATGTCGCTACACGCGGAAGAGAACTGAGACTTCCCTCAACCGCTAGTAGCGGTCGGGAAGCGTTTCGCCGCGCTTGACCTGCGGCTTGGGCAGCCGGAACCGGCGCAGCTGTGTGCTGCGGAAGAACGTGTACGAGGTCGCGCCGCGCGTCTCCTCGCGATTGAACCGCTTCTTGAGCTCCTTCTTCAGCCCGCGCATCAAGAAGAGCTCATCGATGGTGAACGTCGCCAGCATCGCGGCCCACAGCAGTGACGTGAGCACCGGCGCGACGTAAAGAGCGATGAGGATGACGACGAGCAACGGCAGGAGGAACTCTCCGACGTTCCATCGGCGGTCGACGTAGTCGCGGCAGAACCTGCGCACCGGACCGCGCTCACGCAGCGGAAGATACTTCTCGTCGCCGGTCTTGAGCGCTTCGCGCTGCTTGAGCCGGAGCTCCTCGCGGGCGGCCCGCTCGCGCTTGGCCTGCTCCTTGCGGGTCACGGGCACCTTCATCTGCTTTTTGCGCGCGGCTTCGGCTTCTTTGCGCGTCGGCGTGCGACGCCCCTTGCCGGCCTCTGTCTCGTCTACCACCCGCGACACCCTACGCCGTAGGCTTGCCAGCATGAGCATCGGCAAGCGCATCGCCAGGATCTTCCGTTCATGGCGTTCTGGCGGCCAGGATGTCGAGGACCTCAAGGACAAGCTCGACGAGACCTACCGCACCCAGACGGCTCTGCTCCGCCAGGTACGCAGGGGAGTCGCTGACGTGGCGACGAGCCGCAAGCGTGTCGAGCTCCAGCTCGCAGCGCTCGACCAGCAAGCCGCGCAGCTCGACGACGAGGCGCGACAGGCCGTGGCGCAGGGCAACGACGACCAGGCCCGCGCCGTCCTGACCCGCAAGGTCACGCTCGAGAAGGCGGCGGCCGACCTCAAGGCACGGCACGCCGACCTGCAGAGCGAGGAGGACAAGCTCGAGGCCACCGCGCTCAAGATCGAGCAGGAGGTCGAGGCGTTCCGTGTCCGCAAGGACACGCTGGCAGCCCGGCACACGGCTGCAGCGGCCCGCGCCGAGATCAACAGCGCGACCCGCGGCATCAACTCCTCGGTCAGTGACGTCGGCCAGGCCGTCGAGTCGGCCGAACGGCGTACGCGGGAGCTCGAAGCCACCGCAGACGCGGTCGACGAGCTCGTCGCCGAAGGCGTCGTCAGCAAGGCGGGGGAGAGCCATGACGACGCGTTGCGCCGCCAGTTCGACACCGCGCTCGACAGCGCCGAGGTCGACCGGCAGCTCGAGCAGATCACTCCCGGGAAGGACGACGATGGCACGGACGCGATTCAGAGGTGACCGCGGACTGACGCTGCGGATGGGCGGGGTCGGGCTGGGCCTCGGCGCGCTCTACGTCGCGTTCGGCGCCGTGTTGCTGACCCAGACGTCGCTCGGCGCCCTCGGGATCGTCATCGTGCTCGGGATCGCCTGGGGCCAGTGGTTCTTCTCCGACTCGCTGGCCCTCAAGTCGATGGGCGCCAAGGTCGTCGAGCCCGAGCAGGCGCCCGAGCTGCACGCCATGATCGACCGGCTGTGCGCCCTCGCCGACATGCCCAAGCCGCGCGTCGCTGTCGCGGTGACCGACATGCCCAACGCGTTCGCCACCGGCCGCTCGCCCAAGCACTCCTCGGTCTGCGTCACGACCGGCATCATGCAGCGCCTCGACGCCGATGAGCTCGAGGGCGTGCTCGCGCACGAGCTGTCCCACGTCGCCAACCGCGACGTGACGGTCATGACGGTCGCCTCCTCGCTCGGCCTCCTGGCCGGTTTCATCACCCGGTGGGGCATGTACGCGGGCAACATCTTCGGGGGCCGCAGCAACAAGAACAGCGGCGCGGTGTTCCTGGTCGTGTTCCTCGTCAGCATGGTCGTCTACTTCGTGAGCTTCATCCTGACGCGCTCGCTGTCGCGCTACCGCGAGCTCAGTGCCGACCGCAGCGGCGCCTACCTCACGGGCCGGCCGTCGAAGCTCTCGTCAGCCCTGGTCAAGATCTCCGGCGAGATGGCTCGCATCCCCAACCGCGACCTCCGTGAAGGGCAGGCGATCAGCGCGTTCTTCTTCGCTCCGGCGATCAACCGGGAGTCGATCGGCGCGATGTTCGCGACGCATCCGCCGCTCCAGGTGCGCCTCGACCAGCTCGCCAAGGTCAGCGCCGAGCTCTCCGAGCAAGGCTGACGCGGGTGGGCATCTTCGACGCGATCCTCGGGCGTACCAAGCCGCCGCAGGCCGACCTGGACGTGCTGTTCGCCGTGCCGCAGGCGGCGCTGTCGCTGCAGACCGAGGGGTTCAGGACCACCGGATCGGGGTCGGTGTGCTTCCGCGACGTCGAGGGCAATGCCGACGACACCGTGATGGCGGACGCCGAGAAGCTCATCACGACCAACGCCGGCGCCACCGTCGCCCGCAGCACCGACCGGTTCGGCTTCCACTGGCTCACAGTCACCCGTACGGACGGCGACGTGTCGGGGCTGGTGACCGATCTGCACGCGGTCAACAGCTCTCTCGCCGACGCCGGCTTCGGCTCTGCGCTGCTGTGCTCGACGATGGGTTTCACGTCCGCAGACGGCAAGCCCCTCGCGCTCGTCTACCTCTACAAGCGCGGCACGTTCTACCCGTTCGTGCCGCTCGACGGCGAGAAGCGCGACAACTCCCTGGAGCTGCAGATCCGCGGCGTCGTCGCCGAGGACGTCCCGGTCGAGCCCGACCTCACCAAGTGGCTCGCCATCTGGGGCGCTCCCGGTCTCGCCTGATTCCAGGGCGCGATAGGTTGGTCTGGTGACGTTCGACGCCCTCTCCACAGACCAGATCCAGGCGCTCCTCGATGAGCAGACCGCGGCATACCAGACCCTCAAGGAGTCGGGCCTCAAGCTCGACCTCACGCGAGGCAAGCCGTCCCCGGCGCAGCTCGACCTGTCGAACGAGCTGCTGTCGATGCCGGGCACCGACCACACGGATGCGTCCGGCACGGACACCCGCAACTACGGCGGGCTCACGGGGCTGACCGAGCTGCGGGAGATCTTCGCGCCGATCATGCAGGTACCCCTCGACCAGGTGGTCGCGGGCGACAACGCGAGTCTCGCGATGATGCACGACAACCTCGTGTTCGCCCTGTTCCACGGCGTTGCCGACTCCGAGCAGCCGTGGGGGGTCGAAGAGGTCATCAAGTTCATCTGCCCCGTCCCCGGCTATGACCGGCACTTCGCCCTGCTCGAGGAGTACGGCATCGAGATGCTGCCGGTCGACCTGCTCGACGACGGGCCGGATGTCGCGGCCGTGCGCGAGCTCGTCAAGGACCCGGCGGTCAAGGGGATGTGGCTCGTCCCGACCTACAGCAACCCCACGGGTGCAGTTGTCAGCGAGGCAGTTGCCGCTGAGCTCGCCGCGCTCGAGACCGCGGCACCGGACTTCAGGATCTTCTGGGACAACGCCTACGCCGTGCACCACCTCACCGAGGAGCACACCAAGACCGCCGACATCCTGGGCCTGTGCTCCGCCTCCGGGCACCCCAACCGCCCGGTGATCTTCGCGTCGACGTCCAAGGTCACGTTCGCCGGTGCGGGCGTGAGCTTCCTCGGCAGCTCGGCCGCCAACATCGAGTGGTACCTCAAGCACCTGGCCAAGCGCACGATCGGCCCCGACAAGGTCAACCAGCTCCGTCACGCGCGGTTCCTCAAGAGCGTCGACGGCGTGCACGCCCTGATGGACGGCCACCGCGCGATCCTGGCGCCGAAGTTCCAGGCCGTCGTCGACATCTTGCGCACGCGTCTCGGCGACCACGGCGTCGCGAGCTGGACCGAGCCCAAGGGTGGCTACTTCGTGAGCCTCGACGTCGTCGACGGCACCGCGTCGCGCGTCATCCAGCTCGCTCGCGAGGCCGGCGTCGCCATGACGCAGGCCGGCTGCGCATTCCCGTACGGCGACGACCCTCGCGACCGCAACATCCGGATCGCGCCGTCGTACCCCTCGCCGCAGGAGCTCGAGGCGGCGATCGACGTGCTCGCCACGTGCGTGCTGATCGCTGCAGCCGAGCAAGCCCTCGCCCAGTAGCCCCAGCGCCAAGGTGAGCCCGACGTGAGGATCCTCGTGGCGCCGGACGCCTTCGGTGGGACGCTCTCTGCGCCTGAGGCGGCACGGGCGATCATCGAGGGCTGGCAGCGCCATGCGCCTGACGACGAGCTCAACCCTGCGGCGATGGCTGACGGCGGTCCGGGTTTCGTCGACGTCCTGCACGACGGGATCGGCGGCGAGCTCGCCGTGGTGACCGTACGCGGTCCGGTCGGCGCTGAGGTGCCCGTGACGGTGCTGCACGCCGATGGCACGGCGTACGTGGAGAGCGCCCAGGCGTGCGGCCTGCACCTGGTCGACCCGCAGGATCCCCTGCACGCGACGACATACGGCGTCGGTCAGGCGATCGTCGCGGCGCTCGACGCAGGCGCCCGCCGGATCGTCGTGGGCCTCGGCGGCAGTGCGACGAACGACGGGGGCGCGGGCCTGCTCGCGGCTCTCGGGGCGACCGCCGACGTCCCGCTCGACGCCGGGCCCGAGGGGCTCGCCGGTGTCGCGCAGGTCGACCTCGCTCCGGCTCGCGCGCGGCTCGACGGAATCGAGCTCGTCATCGCCGCAGACGTCGACGTGGCGCTGCTCGGGATGTTCGGGGCCACCAAGACGTTCGGGCCGCAAAAGGGCCTGACGGACGACCAGATCATCGCCGTGGACGGCGTGCTCGACCGGTTCGTCGATGCGACCTGCGGCACGACCCCGGCCGAGCGGCGCGTCGCCGATGCCAAGGGTGCGGGTGCAGCGGGCGGACTCGGCTTCGCGTTGATGCTCCTGGGCGGACGGGTGGTCTCCGGGATCGAGCTCGTGGCCGACGCCGTCGGACTCACCAGCCAGGCAGGCGCACACGATCTCGTCGTGACGGGCGAGGGCACGTACGACTTCTCGTCCCGCGCAGGCAAGGTCGTCTTCGGGGTCGCGTCGGTCGCGGCGGCCGCCGCCCGGCCCTGCATCGTGCTGGCCGGCCAGGTCCTGGTCGGGTCCCGTGAGATGCGAGCCATGGGCGTCGAGAGCGCCTACTCGGTCACCGACCTGGTCGGCATCGATGCTGCGATGGGCGAGGCCTACGCCAGCCTCGCAGCGCTCTCCGAGCGTGTCGCACGTACGTGGTCGCCTCGCGCTGAGGATTGACGGCGTACGATGGAATGGAATCGGCATGGCGCACGTTGACCACCATGTCGTGACCAAAAGACCAGATTCATGGGAGACCAGATGACGACCGAGACTGAGCAGTCCACCGTCGAGACCACGCCGGCCACCGGTGTGACCCTGAGCGACGGCGCCGCCGAAAAGGTGAGCAGCCTGCTCGCGCAGGAAGGTCGCGACGACCTCGCGCTGCGCATCGCGGTGCAGCCCGGCGGCTGCTCGGGACTGCGCTACCAGCTGTTCTTCGACGAGCGTTCGCTCGACGGCGACCAGATCTTCGAGTTCGGCGGCGTCAATGTCGTGGTCGATCGCATGAGCCTTCCCTACCTCGGCGGCGCGACGATCGACTTCGTCGACACGATCGAGAAGCAGGGCTTCACGATCGACAACCCGATGGCCACCGGCTCCTGCGCTTGCGGCGATTCGTTCCACTGAGCGAGCTCCCGAGTGAGCCCTGCGAGCGAGCGGGGCGAAGCTGGTCGAGTGGGTCTCGCCGAAGGCGTCAGCTGTATCGAGACCACCGCAGGCTGACCCAAAAACTCAACGCTTGAGATAGAACACACGACGGCCTCCTGCATTGCGGGAGGCCGTTGTCTATTGTGTGGGGGTGCACCTCGCCATCACCGGTTCGATCGCCACAGATCACCTCATGACCTTCCCGGGCAAGTTCGCCGATTCACTCGTGCCGGACCAGCTCGACAAGATCTCGCTGTCGTTCCTCGTGGACGACCTCGACGTACGCCGTGGGGGATGCGCCGCCAACATCACCTACGCGCTCGCCAGGCTCGGCCACCGCGCCCTGCTCGTCGGCGCCGTCGGACGTGACTTCGAGGTCGAGTACCGCGGCTGGCTCGACGACGCGGGTGTCGACACCTCGGGTGTGCTCGTGTCGGAGACTCGCCACACGGCCCGCTTCGTGTGCACGACCGACACCGAGATGGCGCAGATCGCCACGTTCTACGCGGGCGCGATGTCGGAGGCGCGTGACATCGACCTGCTCGCGATCGGCCAGGACTTCGACCTGGTCCTCGTCGGCCCCGATGACCCGGACGGCATGCTGCGCCACACCCGCGCCTGCCGTGACAACGGCATCCCGTTCGCGGCCGACGTCTCGCAGCAGCTGGCCTGGGCCGAGGGCGATGTCATCCGCGACCTGATCGACGGGGCCACCTACCTGTTCAGCAACGACTACGAAGCCGCCTTGATCGAGCAGAAGACCGGCTGGTCCTCCGCCGACGTCCAGGCGCACGTCGGCACCCGCATCGTGACGCGTGGCAAGGCCGGCGTGACGGTCTATCCGGCCGACGGTGACCCCATCGAGGTCAAGGCCAACGAAGGCATCGTGGCGGTTGACCCGACCGGTGTCGGCGACAGCTTCCGCGCCGGATTCCTGGCCGGCATCGCGGCGGGACTCGACTTCGAGCGCTCCGCGCAGATCGGCTGCACGATCGCCGCCAGCGTCGTCGAGACCAAGGGCACCCAGGAGTACGTGCTCGAGCGCGAGGGCTTCCTCAAGCGCATCGGCGCGGCATACGGTGAGCAGGCCAAGGCCGAGGTCGACGCGGCGCTCTCTCTCGCGTGACACTTCCTTCAGACACCCGTTCAACAGAGGCTGACCTCACCGCAGGTGGCCGGTCTCGCTCCAGTAAGGTGCTGCACGTGGCAACACGTGACAGTCATGGTTCAGAAAGGCGCGCCCCGTGGGTCGGATGAAGCTGGCGGTTCTCGCCGTCGCCGCCGTGGTCTTGAGCGGTTGTTCTCCCGTCGATGATTCCGACGTCCAGCGGCTCGCGCTGCCTGTCGAGGCCAGCGACCGGTCGGCCCCCATGTGGGACGTGTGGCTGGGTGCGTGGATCGCGGTTCTCGTCGTGTTCCTGCTGGTCTTCGGCCTGATCGTCTACTCGATGATCCGCTATCGCCGGCGCAGCGACGACGAGGTCCCGGTCCAGATCCGCTACAACCTCCCGATCGAGGCGCTCTACACGTTCGCGCCGGTCATCATCGTTGCGGTCTTCTTCTTCCACACGGTCACGTCGCAGAACGACATGCTGCGCGACGTCGAGAACCCCGACCACACGATCGAGGTCGTCGGCAGCAAGTGGCAGTGGGCCTTCAACTACCTCAACGAGGACGCGACGCAGGGCGACGACGTCTACGACATCGGCACTCCCGAGGACCCGACCGAGCTGTGGCTCCCGGTCGACGAGTCCGTGCGGTTCAACCTGCTGTCGCCTGATGTCATCCACTCGTTCTGGGTTCCCGAGTTCTACTTCAAGATGGACGTCGTCCCGGGTCAGAAGAACCACTTCGACATGACCCCGACCCGTGAAGGCACCTTCACCGGACGCTGCGCAGAGCTGTGCGGCCTCTACCACTCACGCATGATCTTCAAGGTCCACGTCGTGTCCAAGGCCGAGTACGAAGCTCATCTCGTCGAGCTCAAGGACTCCGGTCAGCAGGGCGCGCCCAAGGGCGCCAAGGAAGCCCGGACGATCGCAGGCCTCCACGAAGAGGGCAACGACAACGCTGAAGACGTCCAGGAAGGAGCGGGGCACTGATGGCCACCACCACGGCGGCATTCGACGACGGATCCGAGGCGCTTCGCGCGGGAACGCACGAGCGCACCCTCGGCCAGAAGGTCGTCACGGTCCTCACCACGACCGATCACAAGGTGATCGGCAACATGTACCTCTTCACGTCGTTCGCGTTCTTCATCATCGGCGGCATCCTGGCCCTGCTGATCCGTGCTGAGCTGGCACAGCCCGGTACGCAGATCGTCGACGAGGAGACCTACAACCAGCTCTTCACGATGCACGGCACGATCATGCTGCTGATGTTCGCGACGCCGCTGTTCTTCGGCTTCGGCAACGCGATCATGCCGTTGCAGATCGGCGCGCCCGATGTCGCGTTCCCGCGACTCAACATGTTCAGCTACTGGCTCTACCTGTTCGGCTCGACGATCGTCGTCTCGGGGTTCTTCGTGCCCGGGGGAGCGGCGAGCTTCGGCTGGTTCGCGTACGCGCCACTGAGTGATGCGGTCAACTCGCCAGGCATCGGTGGTGACCTGTGGGTCATGGGCCTGTGGATGTCTGGTCTGGGCACGATCCTGGGTGCGGTCAACTTCATCACCACGATCTTCACGATGCGTGCGCCCGGCCTCACGATGTTCCGCATGCCGATCTTCGTGTGGAACACGCTGGTCACGAGCATCCTCGTCATCATCGCATTCCCGATCTTCGCCGCCGCGCTGCTGGCGCTCGAGGCCGATCGCCGCCTCGGCGCGCACGTCTTCGACGCCGCCAACGGTGGGCCGATCCTGTGGCAGCACCTGTTCTGGTTCTTCGGGCACCCCGAGGTCTACATCATCGCGTTGCCGTTCTTCGGCATCATCACCGAGATCTTGCCGGTCTTCGCCCGCAAGCCGATCTTCGGCTACATGGGCCTGGTCGCGGCGACGCTCATGATCGCGGCGCTGTCCGTTGCGGTCTGGGCGCACCACATGTTCGTGACCGGTTCGGTCGACCTGGCGTTCTTCTCGTTCATGACATTCCTGATCGCGGTGCCGACCGGAGTCAAGTTCTTCAACTGGATCGGCACGCTTTGGGGGGGATCTCTGTCTTTCGACACCCCCCTGATCTTCTCGCTGGGCTTCCTGACGACATTCCTCTTCGGCGGTCTGACCGGCGTCATCCTGGCCTCCCCGACGCTGGACTTCCAGCTGTCCGACAGCTACTTCGTCGTCGCCCACTTCCACTACGTCGTCTTCGGCACCGTGGTGTTCGCGATGTTCGCCGGGTTCTACTTCTGGTGGCCCAAGCTGACCGGCCGCATGCTCGACGAGAAGCTCGGCAAGATCCATTTCTGGCTGCTGTTCATCGGGTTCCACATGACGTTCCTGGTCCAGCACTGGCTGGGCGTCGAGGGCTTCCCCCGCCGCTACGCCGACTACAGCCCGACGGACGGATTCACGACGCTCAACGAGATCTCGTCGATCGGCGCCTTCCTGCTCGGCGCTTCGACGCTGCCGTTCTTCTACAACGTGTGGAAGTCGCGCAGAGGGCCGCTCGTCGGACTCGACGACCCGTGGGGCTGGGGCCGCTCGCTCGAATGGGCGACGTCCTCGCCGCCGCCGCGCCACAACTTCACGTCGCTGCCGCGCATCCGCTCCGAAAGCCCCGCCTTCGACCTGCACCACCCCGAGATCGCGAGGCTCGAGCTGCTCGACAACCCAGGGGAGACATCGCCCTTCGCTGATGCCCCTGACGTCGAGGGCAAGGGCGAGCCGCAGGCGCCGACAGACTCCACCGACGAGGGCAAGGACGGTCACTGATCCATGAAGGCCGAGTACTGGACCATCATCGCGTGCGGGATCTTCTTCGCGATCGTCGCACCCGTCTACTGGGTTCTGACGCACGACCCCACGGGCACGTCAGCGCTGACCATGACGTTCCTGCTGACCGCTCTGCTGGGCTTCTACCTCGGTGTGGTCGCCAAGCAGATTCCCGACCGTCCTGAGGACCGCAGCGACGGCGAGATCGCCGACGGCGCCGGTGAGCAGGGCTTCTTCCCGCCCTACAGCTGGTGGCCGCTGTTCTGCGCGTCGTCGCTGGCGGTCGTGGTGCTGGGCGTCGTGCTCGGCTGGTGGCTGTTCATCATCGGTGCGGTCTTCCTCTCGATCGCTGCCGTCGGCTGGATCTTCGAGTACTACCGCGGCATCCACGCGCACTGATCGCTGTCAGGGTGCCGCGTCGCCGGCCATCCGTCGCTTGAACCTGCGATGGACGGCCTGCTTGGACACCCCGAGCGCCGCCGCGATGCCGGCCCAGCTCACGCCGGCCTGGCGCGCACGCATGACCTCGTAGTACTCCTCGCGCTCCAGCGCCGCGAGTGCCTTGGCGACGCGGCTGAGCGCTGACAGTGGATCTTCGGGCCGGTCCTCGTCGGCTGACACGATGCGGTTCATGGTGTCAATGTATGTTGACTCCGTCCGATCGTCAACATACATTGACACCGCGAGAAGGGCGCAACGCATGACCACCTAGAATGGTCGGGTGAAGGATCTTCGTCTGCCTGCCGCGCTCATGTGCGCGGCGCTTGTGGCTCTCTCTGCTTGCACCACCGACGGCGTCAAGGACGCCGTCACGCCCGAGAAGTCCAAGGACCCCATCACGCTGTCGGCCAACGTCAAGCAGAAGGCGGCCGACGTCGAGGTCAGCACAGTCGTCGCCGTCAAGGCGGAGCACGGCTCGATCACCGCGGCGGAGCTGAAGAGCAACGACGGCAAATCGACCGTCAAGGGACGCGTGGCCGGCGGCTCGTGGATCGCGAGCCAGCGACTGGAGCCCGGCACGGCCTACACGCTCGAGGTGCAGGGCAAGGGTGACAACGGCAAGCCCGGACGCCTCACCCGCCAGTTCACGACGCAGCAGCTGTCGCTGGACCAGCAGACCTACCCATCGGTCGCCCCGCTCAAGGGCGAGACGGTCGGAGTCGGGATGCCGGTCATCGTCACGTTCGACGTACCGGTCAAGAACCGGGCCCTGTTCGAGCGCAACATGCATGTGCGGTCGACGCCTGCGGTCGAAGGGTCGTGGACCTGGTTCTCCGACCGCGAGGCGCACTTCCGCCCGCGTGACTTCTGGCCCGCGCACACCAAGGTCGCGGTCAACCTGCGCCTCAACGGTCTGCCGGCAGGTGGCGGCATCTACGGCCAGCAGGACCAGATCCTCGACTTCAAGATCGGCGCCGAGCGGATCAGCGTCGTCGATGTCGCGAAGCATCAGCTCAGGTACACCGTCGACGGCAAGGTCGAGAAGACCATCCCCGTGACGACCGGCGACAACGGGCACCGGACCAGAGAGGGCACCAAGGTCATCATGGAGAAGTTCTCCTCGATCGACATGGACGCAGCCACGACGGGTGTCGACTCGGAGGATCCGGGCTACTACAACATCGAGGATGTCCGTTGGGCCATGCGAGTGACCAACTCCGGTGAGTTCCTGCACGCCGCCCCGTGGTCCGTGGGGTCGCAGGGCAGGGCCAACGTGAGCCACGGGTGCACCGGCATGAGCACCGCCAACGCGGACTGGCTCTATCACCGTTCGGTTCGCGGCGACGTGATCCGTTACGTCAACAGCCCCAGACGGCTCGAGGACCGCAATGGCTGGACCGACTGGAACGTCTCCTGGTCAACCTGGCTCAAGGGGTCAGCGCTCAACAACGCCTGACCGGCCGCGCAGGAGCTTCGCACGTGCGCGGTGCAGCTGCGGCATCGCACCGTAGATCACGACGGGCACCGCAGCGGTCGCCAGGACGAACGTCCGTACGACGCTGGGCAGGTCCTCGATGGCCTTGCTCAGGACGACGTTGAGGAGGGTGAGGGTCGGGAAGACCGCGATCCAGATCATCAGTGCCAGCTGGTGCTTGGTCGGCGGCGGGACGGGCGAGCTCGGGGGAGTGGTGCGTGTTGTGGTCATGCCACCAGCCTGCCGACCGCTCGCCGATTCGACAAACGACATTGCTGATTTGGCGAATGAGGTCACGGAGCCTGCTCGTACGACGAAGCCCCCGCCAACGGTGCTGGCGGGGGCTTCGGATCGTGAGGTCTCAGTGGACCCGAGGGATGCCCGTCTCGGACACGCCCTGGAACTCGTCGCCGAGCTCGACCGGGTGTCCGTCGTGGTCCCGCAGGTGCTCCTCGGCGTGCTGGACGTCCCCGACGGTGGGCTTGTCGATCGCGCCGTCGTAGTAGAACGCCCGTGCCTTGGCGCGCAGCTTGGCCATGCGGCCGTGCGGCGCTGCCACGCCGTTGTGATCGGTCTCTGGCGGAGCCTCGAGCACGGGGAGCCGGTCGTGGTTGGTCAACGTGAACTGCGAGCCGACCGGCAGGGGAGCGTGGCGCTCGGTGAACCCGCCATCAGGCGACCGCTCGATGACGCCGGTCTCGTAGCCGTGCAGGATGCGGTTGGCATCCGCCCGCTGGAGGCCGATGCAGATCCGCTTGGTCACCATGAACATGATCACCGGGAGCACGAAGAACCCGATACGGCAGAACCAGGTGATGGCGTTGAGGCTCAGGTGGAACTGGGTGGCGATGATGTCGTTGCCGCCGGCGATCCACAGCACGCCGTACGCCGTCATGCCGGCGACGATGAACGCCGTCCGGAATGGCGCGTTGCGGGGGCGCTCAAGCAGATGGTGCTCACGCTTGTCGCCCGTGATCCACTGCTCGATGAACGGCCAGCCGGCACCCACACCGAGGAACAGCCCCGGCAGGATCGCGCCGGGGAGGAAGACGTTCCAGCTCCACGTGTAGTTGAGGAACGTGCTCTCCCAGTTGGGGAAGATGCGGACCGCGCCCTCGACGAAGCCCATGTACCAGTCCGGCTGGGAGCCGGCGGTGACCTCGGACGGGTTGTAGGGACCGTAGGCCCAGATCGGGTTGATCTGGAGCGTGGCACCCATCAGAGCCGTGAAGCCGAAGACCACGAAGAAGAACCCGCCCGCCTTGGCGGCATAGACCGGGAGCATCGGGTAGCCGACGACGTTCTTCTCGGTGCGTCCAGGGCCAGGCCACTGGGTGTGCTTGTGGTAGACGAGCAGCAGCATGTGCGCACCGATGAGCCCGAGGATCAACGCCGGGATCAGCAGGATGTGCGCCATGTAGAGGCGCGGGATGATGATGTCGCCGGGGAACTCCCCGCCGAAGATGAAGAACTCGAGATAGGACCCGACGATCGGGATCGATCGGACCAGCCCGTCTACGAACCGCAGGCCGGTGCCGGACAGCAGGTCATCGGGCAGCGAGTAGCCGGCGAAGCCCTCGACGAGTCCCAGGAGCAGCAGGCCAAGGCCGATGAGCCAGTTGATCTCGCGCGGCTTGCGGTAGGCGCCGGTGAACATCACGCGCAGCATGTGCACGATCATCGCGGCGACGAACAGCGCGGCCGCCCAGTGGTGGATCTGCCGGATCAGCAGTCCGCCACGGATGTCGAAGGAGATGTCGAGGGTCGAGGCGTACGCCTGGGACATCTCGAGACCGTTGAGCGGCGTGTAGGACCCGTTGTAGGTCGTCTCACCCATGCTCGGCACGAACCAGAACGTCAGGAACGTACCGGTCAGCAGCAGGACGACGAAGCTCCAGAGCGCGATCTCGCCGAGCATGAACGACCAGTGCTCGGGGAAGACCTTGCGGAGCAGGTGCGAGCGCTTGCTGACACCGGCGAGGCCGAGACGGTCATCCAGCCAGCCGACCGGCCCGGCGGCCTTCTTGCCGAAGCCGGTGTCTTCGATGCCGGACTCCTCGGTGCTGGTGTGCTCCTCGATGGTGCTCATGACTTATTGTCCAACCTCTTCTGGTCGCGGGCCAGCTCTGGATAGCTGGGCGCCACGATTTCGGTGAAGTCGCTCACGGCGATCAGGTAGCCCTCGGAGTCGATCGCGAGCGGCAGCTGGGGGAGCGGCCGGTGTGCCGGACCGAAGATGACCTTGCCGTTGTCGGCCAGGTCGAACGTCGACTGGTGGCACGGGCAGAGCAGGTGGTGCGTCTGCTGCTCCCACAGGCTGATGGGGCAACCGACGTGCGTGCAGATCTTGGAGTAGCAGAGGATGCCGTCGACGCCCCAGTTCTCGCGCCCCTTGGCGGGGGAGATGTCTTCCGGACGCATGCGGACGACGATGACGGCGGCCTTGGACTTCGCGGCCAGCAGCTCGGTGCCGTGGAGCACCGGGTGGCCGTCCTCGTCAGTCTCGTACATGATCGCGGGCTCGGCGTTGACGAGCTGGCCGACCTGGAGGTCAGATGGCTTGATGGGCGTGCCGGCGACGTCGTTGACGACGCGCATGCCCTTCTTCCACACGGTGTTGCGGTGCCCGTGAGGCAGCGGACCCAGATCGCGGAGCATGATGACCGTCGGCAGCGCGAGCGCGCCCATCGACAGGAACAGCGTGCGGCGGATGAGCGGGCGGCGTCCGAAGCCGGACTCGTTGATGCCGTCGTTGAGGTCCTTGAGCGTGTCGGCGCGGTCCTCGTCGCTCGAGCTGGCGGGGTGACGCATCTCGACCATCTCGTGGTCGCCCATGAGCTTCTTGGCCCACTGGATGATCCCGACGCCCATCAGCAGCATGGCGCCGCCGAGCGTCGCGCCCAGCGTGAAGTTCATGGCCGACCAGCCCAGGAACGTCTGGTCCTTGTCGATCATGATGTAGGCGACGCAGAACCCGATGAGGAGCAGCGTCGCGACGGTGAACATGCCCGAGATCTGCCGCTCGGCACGCTTGTCCTGGGCCGGGTCAACGTCGGTCGGACGGTACTGGTGCGCCGCCAGGCCGGGGTCCTTCACCGGCTCGGTGTCGGGCAGGTGGTCCAGCTCGTCGCTCATTTGTTCTTCACTCTCGCTCCATGGGCGCCGATCCAGACGGCAGCGATCACGAGGCCGCCGATGCCGATGATCCAGGTGAACAGGCCGTCGACCACGGGGCCGAGACCGCCGCCGGCCATACCGCCGTAGTTGGGCTGGTCCTGCACGTGCTTGATGTAGGCGATGATGTTGCTCTTGTCCTCGGGCGTGATGACGTCGTCGGAGAAGACCGGCATCTGCTGCGGTCCGGTGATCATGGCCTCTGCGATGTGCTTGGCGCTGACGCCGTCGAGCTTGGGGGCGTACTTGCCGCCGGGCAGGGCGCCGCCGGCACCGACCGAGTTGTGGCAGGCCGTGCAGTTGGTGCGGAAGAACTCGCCACCTTCGCGGATCTGCTCAGTGGTCTTGCCCGAGGTGTCGGTGTACTCCTCGTCCGGAATTGCCGGTCCGGGGCCCAGGGTCGCGATGTAGGCAGCGAGCTGACGGGTCTCCTCGGCGGTGTACTCCGGGTCCTTGACCGGGGCCTGCGGCGCGGACTGGGCCATCGGCATGCGGCCGGTGCCGACCTGGAAGTCGACCGCGGCAGCGCCGACGCCGATCAGGGAGGGGCCGTAGTTGGCGCCGCGCTTGGTCTCGATGCCGCTGGCGTTCTTGCCGTGGCAGCTGGCGCAGCCGACCAGGAACAACTGGCGGCCCGCCTCGACATCGTTCTTGGAGACGGTGTCGGCCTTGGCCGGCTCGGGTGCGACTGCTGAATAGGCAACTCCGACAACGCCGAGCGCCAGGAGCATCACGACGATGCCGGCGAGTGGGTGCCGGCGTCTGGTGGACAGTTTCCGCACCGAGAACCTCATTCCTTGAAGTGCTGCTGAGAATACCTTCGGGCGGTGACCCGACATGCAGTGAGGGGAGCCTTATTTGAGCAGGTAGATCGTGGCGAACAGCCCGACCCACACGATGTCGACGAAGTGCCAGTAGTAGGACACCACAATCGCGGAGATCGCCTGCTCATGCGTGAACTTGCGGGCGGCGAACGTACGGCCGATCACCAGGAGGAACGCGATCAGGCCGCCGATGACGTGCAGGCCGTGGAATCCGGTGGCGAGGTAGAACATGCTGCCGTAGGGCGAGGACGAGATGGTGACGTGCTCGGTGACCAGCGCGGCGTACTCCGTGGCCTGGCCGGCGATGAAGACCGCGCCCATCAGGTAGGTGAGGAGGAACCACTCACGCATGCCCCACAGCTTGATCTGGCTGAGCTTGCCGCTGCGTCCGGCCTTGCCGCGCTCGGCGGCGAACACGCCGAACTGGCAGGTGACCGACGACAGCACCAGGATCGTGGTGTTGGCCGCGGCGAACGGGATGTTGAGCAGCTCGGTCTGCTGGTCCCACAGATTGGGAGCGATGTTGCGGATCGTGAAGTAGGCGGCGAACAGCCCGGCGAAGAACATCAGCTCGCTGGAGAGCCACACGATGGTCCCCACCGTCACCATCGACGGACGGCCTTCCTGGCCATGGAGTCGGGAAGCAGGAATCACAGATGTAGTCGCCACGCGATCATTATGTACGATCGACCCGTGAGCGAGCACAAGCCCCTACGTGTCCTGGTCTACAGCGACGATCGTGACGTCCGCGCTGCCGTGTTGTCAGCCCTCGGAGCCCGCCCGCACCCCGATCTTCCGCCGTTCGACTACGTCGAGTGCGCCACCGAGCCGGTCGTCTTCCAGCACCTCGACGAGGGCAAGATCGACCTCGTGATCCTCGACGGCGAGGCCGTGCCTGCCGGGGGCATGGGCATTGCTCGCCAGATGAAGGACGAGATCTACCAAGCGCCGCCGGTCCTCGTGCTGACTGGCCGCCCGCAGGACGCGTGGCTCGCCACGTGGTCGCGCGCCGAGGCCGCGCTGCCGCACCCGATCGAGCCGATCCGTCTGGCGGAGGTCGTCATCGACCTCGCCCGCGGTGTGCTCCAGCCCGGCTGACGTCATGTCGACGACATGGCCAGACGTCCTCTCCGCGCTCGTGGCCAGGCACGACCTCGACGCCGACTCAGCGACCTGGGCGATGGAGGAGATCCTCTCCGGCAACGCGACACCGGCACAGATCGCCGGTTTCGCCGTCGCGCTGCGCGCCAAGGGCGAGACGCTGGCTGAGGTTCAGGGCCTGGTCGACGCGATGTACCGCCATGCCTTGCCGCTCAAGGTCGACGGCCGCGTCGTCGACATCGTCGGGACGGGTGGCGACCTGGCCAAGACCGTCAACATCTCGACGATGTCCGCTGTGGTCATCGCGGGCGCGGGCGTACGCGTGGTCAAGCACGGCAACCGGGCGGCATCCAGCGCGAGCGGCGCCGCCGACGTCCTGGAGGAGCTCGGTGTGCGGCTCGACGTCCCGCCCACCAGGCTGGTCGACGTGCTCGACGCCGTCGGCATCACGTTCTGCTTCGCGCCGGTGTTCCACGCGTCCTACCGCTTCACCGCGGTGCCGCGGCGGGAGCTCGGAATTCCCACGACGTTCAACTTCCTGGGCCCCTTGGTCAACCCGGCCAAACCCGCCGCTTCGGCGGTCGGGGTCGCGGATGCTCGTATGGGACCGATCATGGCCGGTGTCCTGGGTGCGCGAGGGGCCGACGCCTTCGTGTTCCGCGGCGACGATGGACTCGACGAGATCACGACGAGCACGACGACCCGGGTGTGGATCGCTGACGGTGCAACCGGCGAGGTCACCGAGGACACGATCGACCCACGGGCCTTCGGCTTCGACTACACGCCGGTGTCCGAGCTCACGGGCGGTGATCCGGCGTTCAACGCCAAGGTCTTCGAGCGGGTCCTGGGCGGCGAGCAGTCGTCCGTACGCACGGCAGTGCTGCTCAACGCCGGTGCGGCGATCGCTGCGCATGAAGCCGCCGCGGGTGACCTCGAGTCGAGGCTGCGGGCCGGCATCGAGCGCGCCACGCAGTCGATCGACACCGGTGCGGCGACCAAGGTCCTGGAGAACTGGGCCAGGACCACGCAGACCCTGGTGTGACGCCTAGAGGCCGATGGAGAAGGCTTCTTCGAGGTCGTGCTGGCTGAACGTCTGGAACGCGATCTGGGTCTGGGTCGACAGGACGCCGTCAACCTTGTTGAGCTGATCGGCGACGACCGACGCCACGTCGTCGACCTGCCGTACGCGGACCATCGCCAGGAGGTCGAGGTCGCCGGTGACGGAATAGACCTCGCTGACCCCGTCGATGTCGGCGATCTGCTCGGCGATCTCGGACAGCCGCGAGACCTCGGCCTGGATGAAGACGATGGCGGTGATCACGATCAGCACACTATCCCGGCCGCTGGAGTCCCTGCCACGACGCGCTGGCTTCCTCGAACGGTGACAGATGACGCGCGGCACCCCCGAGCGGGGTGTGCCAAGAGCCGCGAACCATCCGCAGGCCGGGGGAGTCGAGCCAGCGCAGCAACGTCTCGGTCTCCTCAGCCGTCGCCGCAGGGATGGGACCGAAGCCGGCCTCGACCGTCTCGGCTGTCGCCAGGAGCGCGTCGACCCAGCCGATCGGATGCGTGCCGCGCGGCATGACGCCGGCGGCCGCGAGGCGGCCGAAGCGGATCACGTGGATCTCCCAGCCGTCGGGGTGTGGCGCTGCCGCGACGAGCTCGTCGGTGCCGGTCAGCTCGCGGAGCCGTTGGGTGCGCGCGACGGCGCGGAGGAATCCGGTGAGCCGGTCCCGCCAGATCGCGGCGTCCTCGAATCGCTCGGTGCGGGCCAGGTCGAGCATGCGGCCGCGGATCGCCGTGACGAGCTCCTCAGGATCGCCGGTCATGGCGTTGCGCACGTGTGAGACCTCGAGGGCATACGTCTCGAGGTCCGTCGAGCCGTCGCACGGCGACAGGCAGTGACCCATCTCGGCGAGGGCGCACGGCGAGATCCGCGACTTCCTGGCGAGCTTGGGGGTGCACTGCCTGATGCGGAACGAGTCGTGCAGGGCCGTGAGGGCTCCCTCGGCGGCAGCGCGGCCGCGGAACGGGCCGATGTAGTCGGCGTCGTCGTCCAGGATCTTGCGGACGATCGACAGCCGGGGCCACGGCTCGCGGGTCAGCTTGAGCCAGCTCAGCCGGTCCGGGAACCGCGATCGACGGTTGTAGGGGGGCCGGTGCTTGCCGATCAGGCGAAGCTCGCGGACCTGCGCTTCGAGTGCCGTCGCGCAGACGATGCCCTCGATGCGCTGGGCCAGCATGACCATCTCGCCCATCCGGGTGCGGGTCTCGGCCTTGGTGAAGTAGGACTTGGTGCGAGCGCGGAGGTTGCGGGACGTGCCGACGTAGAGGATCTCGTCGCGAGCGTCACGGAACAGGTAGACCCCCGGCGCCTCGGGCAGGTGATCGGCCAGGTGACGCTTGCGGCGCTGCTCAGGCTTGACCTTGGCGGTGTAGGTCGACACCTCCTCGAGCGTCGTGACGCCCAACGGGCCCAGACGTTCGAACAGCCCATGGAGCACGTCGACCGTGGCTCGTGCGTCGGACAGCGCCCGGTGGTTGGGGGTTGTCGTCGCGGAGAACTTCATGGCCAAGGTGGCGAGCTTGCAGTTGGGCACCTCCTCACGGGACAGGATGCGGCGAGCGAGGATCGCGGTGTCGAGCGTCTCGAATCCGGGCCAGGGGATCGAGAGCTCGCGGCTGAAGTGCTTGAGGAAACCGACGTCGAACGGCGCGTTGTGCGCGACCAGGACGCTGCCGCGGGCGAACTCGAGGAAGCTCGGCAGCACCTCGGCGATGCGCGGGGCCCCGATGACCATCTGGTTGGTGATGCCGGTCAGCACCGTGATGTAGGCCGGGATGGCCTCGTCCGGATTGACCAGGGTCTGGAACTCGCCGACCACCTCGCCGCCGCGGATCTTGACCGCACCGAACTCGGTGATCTTGGACCCCTTGGCCGCCGAGCCGCCGGTCGTCTCGAGGTCGACGACGCAGAACGTCGTGTCGGACAGGGGACGGCCGAGCTCGTCGAACGATCCCTGAACTACCTCCATGTGGTTCACCGTAGGTGGGGGTACGGACAGAGTGCCGAAGGCGCACAGAGTGCGGCGCGCGGAACCTGCAATGCGCGGCGTTTTTGTCCGGACCGGGTCCTAGCGTCGTAGATGACCCCGAACGGCGGGGCGTTTGCAACAGCCAGGAGGTGCAGCCATGATCGAGAATTCCCCCACCGACTCCGTGGTCGTCGATTGCGACCGGTGTCTCGTACGCAGTCCGAGCGCGTGCGGCGACTGCATCGTGACGGTTTTGCTCGGCGCTCCACCAGCCGGGATCGAGATCGACGCCGACGAGATGGCGGCGCTCGGGGTGCTCGCCGATGCGGGTCTGACGCCGCCGCTTCGCCTTGTGACCCCCGTCACCGGCCCTGAGACACAGGTTGGTTGAGAGTTGAACTGACCTCGACCTCCCCTTACAGTGGGTCCTTGTGTGACCGGTGAACGCCGTCCCCCCCGGACGGCGTCGGGCGCACCGCCGAATTGCCACAGTCATGGGGAAGATGTCTGAGGCGAACCGGGGACCCATGTGTGTGGGGTGAATCGGATCGCGCTGGTCTGTCAAAGGATCGGCGCGAACTGTAGGGCAGACCTTGGCCCGAACCCGTCAGCTCACCCGGTAGGCGTCGAGGCAACATAGGAGTCTTGCGTGCGCTTGCCCGCTACCCGAACACGTCGTCAAGGATTCGTCGCAACTGCGGCACTCGCTCTCATCGGTGGACTGTTCGTCCTGCCGTCCGCCGGAGCCGATCCAGCTGTCACGCCCAAGGACGTCGAAGCCGCGTTCCACAAGGCCGAGGCCATGAACGAGCAGGTCAACCAGCTCGAGGTCCAGGCCAAGCAGACGCAGGCCGAGATCGACGACATCTCCGGCGACATCGACCACGACCTCGTCGACTACAACCGCCAGAAGGCTGAGCTCGGCGACGCGATCGCCCAGCAGCAGATGGACGCGCCCCTCGGGCCGAGCGTCAACCTGCTCAGCAGCGGTGACCCCGATCAGTTCCTCGCCGGCCTCGGTGCCGTGCAGGCACTCAACAGCACGCGCGCCGACGCCCTCGAGAAGTTCGGCGAGACGAGCAAGGAGCTCAAGAACCGCCGGGCGCAGCTCCAGGACCGCAAGGCCGAGCTCGCTGCCGCCCAGAAGGATGCCGACGCCAAGCGCGACAAGATCCGCAAGCAGCACGCCGCGGCCAAGGCCGAGCTCGCGCGCCTCACCGCCGCCCAGCAGGCCAAGTTCAATGCCAGCGACACCACCATGCCCGAGGTTGACGCCTCCGGACGTGCCAAGACCGCGATCAACTTCGCGCTCGCACAGCTCGGTGACCCGTACGTCTACGGCGGCACCGGCCCCAACGGCTGGGACTGCTCGGGCCTCGTCCAGAAGGCGTGGGCCGCGGCCGGCGTCTCACTGCCCCGAGTCGTGGGCCCGCAGATGTCTGCCACCAAACGCGTTCCGATGAATGCGCTGCAGCCGGGCGACCTCGTCGCCTACGGCAGCATGTCGCACATCGGCATCTACCTCGGCGGCGGCAGGGTCGTGCACGCGCCTCGCCCGGGCAAGAGCGTGGAGATCACGAGCCTGAGCGGCTTCAGCGTCGGCGGGCGGGTTGGCTGACCCAGGCCGAAGACTGGGACCCAACGCGGTCGCAGTCCTAGTCCTGATCGCGATGGGCGCGGCGCTGCTCATCTGGCAGCGCCCGTGGCAGGAGTCCGACGACCCCGTCGTCAGCATTCCGGCCGACGCGCCGTCGCAGCTCACCGCCCAGTTCCGCGCTCTGACCGAGGCGAGCTCGGAGTCGCAGTTCGTCGCGGCGGCCGGTACGTCCCCGGCCGCCAAGGCGTTCGCCCGCAGGGCCTGGCGAAGTCGCGAGGCGCTCGGCGCGCACTCCGTGGAGCTCCGGTACGTCAGCGGCGGCGATGTCGCCGACCGTGCCGACGGCTCGGCGTCGGCGACGGTGGATGTCAGCTGGCGCGCCGGAGACACGATCGGCCTCGACGACACCACGGTGCGCAGCTCGTCGGTGGCGTTCCGGGTCGCGCCGCAGGCCGATGGCCGGTTCGCTCTCGTCGCCGCGTCGCCGCGCAAGGGTGCCCTCCCGATCTGGCTCGCCGGCGACGTCACGGTTGAACGTACCTCCGGCTCGGTGGTCGTACGGGTCGACGATGGCGATGCCGAGCTGCCGGTGGAGTCGATGGCCACGGCTGCTCGGGCCGCTGTCGGGCGGGTGGTCCCGGATGCCAAGGGCGAGGTCACCGTCGTCTCACCGCACACCCAGGGCCAGATGGCCCGGCTCGTGGGGCAGCCCCTCGACCAGGTCCGACAGATCGCCGCGGTCACGACGCGGCTGGACGCGCAAGGCGGTACGTCCGACGACACCGTCATCGTGCTCAACCCGACCGTGTTCTCGACGATGGACCGGCGCGCGGCGCAAGTGGTCCTGACCCACGAGGCAACCCACCTGCTCACTGATGCGGTGGGCACGCGGGCCGAGAGCTGGGTCGTCGAGGGGTTCGCCGACTTCGTCGCACTGCGCGACGACTCGGCATCGCTGTCGGTCAGCGCCGGACAGATCCTCGGCGAGGTCAACGCCGGCCGGGCGCCGAAACGCCTGCCCTCAACGGCCGACTTCGACGCCGAGAGCCACGGCCTGGGCGCGATCTACGAGTCGGCCTGGATGATCTTCCGGATGCTGGGGGAGCGCTACGGCGACGCGCGCGTCGTCGGGTTCTATCAAGCCGTCATGGCCGGCGCGAAGCTCGACGTCGCGCTGACCACATCGTTCGGTCTCACCGTCGATCGGCTCACTGCCGACTGGCTGGACTACCTGGCGAAGAGTGCCTCGACGGTGTCGTGAAAGTCGCGCAGCACGGCGTTGCGCTTGACCTTGAACGACGGCGTCAGGTAGCCGTTGTCCTCGGTCCAGTCCTCGGGGAGGATCTGGAACTTGCGGATGGACTCGGCTTGAGAGACCTGTGAGTTGGCATCGTCGATCGCTTTCTGGATCTCCGTGCGCAGGGCCGGATCGGCGAGCCCGCCGGTCCACGCCTCGGGGTCGACCGTGACCAGGGCTGCGACGAACGGCTTGCCGTCACCGACCACGAGGCACTGGCTCACGTACGGATTGGCGCGCACCCGGTCCTCGAGCATGGCCGGGGCGACGTTCTTGCCGCCCGCCGTCACGATGATCTCCTTCTTGCGGCCGGTGATGCGCACGTAGCCATCGGCGTCGACCTCGCCGAGGTCACCCGTGGCGAACCAGCCGTCGGTGTCGAGCGCCTCGGCAGTGGCGTCGGCGTTGTGCCAGTAGCCCGTGAAGACCTGCGGGCCGCGGAAGCTGAGCTCGCCGTCCGGAGCCACGCGCACCTCGGTGCCCGGCAGCGGACGGCCCACCGTGCCGATGCGCTGGTCACCCGGCGTGTTGACGCACAGGGCTGCGGTGGTCTCGGTCAGCCCGTAACCCTCCAGGACCGTCACGCCGATGCCGCGGTAGAAGTGCGCGAGCCGGTCGCCGAGTGGCGCACCGCCGGAGATCGCCCACTCGGCGCGGCCGCCGAGAGCGGCGCGGAGCTTGCCGTAGACCAACCGGTCGAACAGGGCGTGCCGCGTGCGAAGCGCGAGTCCGGGCTTCCCGGAGTCGAGCGCCTTGCTGTAGGCGATCGCGGTCTGCGCGGCGCGGTCGAAGATCTTGCCCTTGCCGTCGGCGTACGCCTTGCTGCTCGCGGTGTTGAACACCTTCTCGAACACGCGTGGGACTGCGAGCACGAACGTCGGCTGGTACGTCCCGAGGTGGGTCACCAGGTCCTTGACGTCCGCGGTGTGGCCCAGCTTGGCACCCGAGCGGATCGCGCCGACCTGGATGATGCGGGCGAACACGTGCGCCAGCGGCAGGAACAGCAGCGTCGACGCCCCTTCGCGTTCGAACAGGTCAGGGAGCGCGGGGAGTGCGGCGCCGAGCTCGTAGCGGAAGTTGCCATGGGTGAGCCGGCAGCCCTTGGGACGTCCGGTCGTGCCTGACGTGTAGATCAGTGTCGCGAGGGTGTCGCTCGTGAGGGCGGCGCGGCGTGACTCGACGTCGCTGTCGCTGACCTCTGCACCGCGCTCGGCGACCTGTTCGATCGCGCCGCTGTCGAGCACCCAGACATCGCGGAGGTCGGCTGAGTCGGCTTCCTTGACCCGTGCGAGGTGGGCCTCGGACTCCACGATCGCGGCGACCGCTCCCGAATCGGACAGGATCCACGCGATCTGCGCGGTGGACGATGTCTCGTAGATGGGGACGGTCGCGGCGCCGACCCACCAGATCGCGTAGTCGGCGACGGTCCACTCGTAGCGCGTCTTGGACAGCAGGGCGACGCGGTCTCCGGGGGAGACGCCGGCGCCGATGAGACCCTTGGCCACCGCGATGACGTTGCGGTGGAACTCGCCGAGCGTGACGTCGCGCCACTCGTCGCCCACCATCCGGGCCAGGGCGACGTCGTCTGCGTGGTGTGGAAGACGGTCGAGGATGTCGTCGGAGAGGTTGCCCAGTTCGGGTGCATGCGCCTGTGTCACGTACGGCAGGCTACTCTCACCGGCCGTGGCGCACGGAATCGGAGGGCCGTCTCGCGGGCGACCTCCCGGGGGCACCGACCCGCAGCCGCACCACTAGCATGGGGACACATATTCGAGCCGGACGAGGAGGGGTGATGGCGCGAACCACGAGCGACATCGTCATCGACGCTCCGGCTGACCAGATCATGGACGTCATCGCCGACTTCGGGGCCTACCCGTCGTGGGCCACGGGGGTCAAGGCCGCAGACATCGTCGTCGCATCGGACGACGGGCGGGCCAAGCAGGTCCACTTCGTCCTCGACGCCACGCCGATCCGTGACGAGTACGACCTGGGCTACACCTGGGACGGCAACCGGTCGGTCTCGTGGAGCCTCGCTGAGAAGGGCTCCATGCTGAAGTCGATGGACGGCGCCTACATCCTCGAGCCGCTCGATGGCGCGCAGACTCGCGTCACCTACCAGCTGGCGGTCGATGTCTCGATCCCGTTGCTCGGCATGCTCAAGCGCAAGGCCGAGAAGGTCATCATCGACACTGCCCTCAAGGGGTTGAAGAAACAGGTCGAGGCTCTGTGAGCGAGCACAGCTCCAGCGCACGCTCCGAGGGCCCGGACTCCGCACCGTCCGACTCCGCCACGTCAGATCCCGTCGGCTCGGTCGCCGAAGAGGCGTTCAAGCTGTTCCGCACCATGGCGTCGCAGCCGCGATGCCGCGAGCGACGACGGCACGACTCACAAATGCACGACGACCTGGTGCCCGGTGTGCCAGGTGGCCGGCTTCGTACGCGACAACCCCGAGGCGCTGGCCAAGGTCTCGGAATCGGCAGCACAGCTCACCCGCTCGCTCCGCGAGCTCATCGACACAGCCCTGACCCCTCGGGAAGAGACATGACACTGGCCGTTGGCGTCGACATCGGCGGAACCAAGATCGCAACAGGGCTCGTCTCCGAGGACGGCAAGATCCTCGACTCGGCATCCGAGCCCACCCCCGACGACGCGACCAAGATCCCGGCCATCGTGGCGGACCTCGTCGAACGCCTCGTCGGCGACGAGGAGGCTGCGGGCATCGGCATCGGAGCCGCAGGATTCGTCGGTGAGGACCGCTCGACAGTCCGCTTCGCGCCCAACATCGACTGGCGCGAGGAGCCCCTCGGCGAGCACGTGCGCGCGCTCGTCGACCTGCCCGTCGTCGTGGAGAACGACGCCAACGCGGCGGCGTGGGGCGAGTTCAGGTTCGGGGCCGGTGAGGACACCGACGACCTGTTGCTCGTCACGATCGGCACCGGAATCGGCGGCGGCATCGTGCACCGGGGCCAGCTGTTCCGCGGTGGTTTCGGTGTCGCAGCGGAGATCGGCCACATGCGGGTCGTCCCGAACGGCATCTTGTGCGGCTGCGGCCAGCACGGATGCTGGGAGCAGTATGCGAGCGGCAGCTCACTCGTACGCAACGCGCGTGAGCGCGTGGCCAATGACGACGACGGTGCTGAGGCGATCGCTGCCCTTGGCGATGGCGACCTCAACCGGATCACCGGGCCTGGCATCACCAAGCTTGCGCAGGAGGGCGATGCGTTGGCCATCGAGCTGCTCGCCGACCTCGGCCGCTGGATGGGCGAAGGAATCGCCGTGCTCACGACGATCCTCGACCCCAGCGTCATCGCGATCGGAGGCGGCGTCGGCGCGGCCGGCGCCCTGCTGATGGACCCGGTCGTGGAGGCGTTCGAGGCCAATCTGCCGGCGCGCGCGCACCGCCCCGAGGCGGCGCTGCGGCTGG
Organism: uncultured Actinomycetota bacterium; assembly: GCA_963790145.1. Classification (GTDB taxonomy): domain Bacteria; phylum Actinomycetota; class Actinomycetes; order Propionibacteriales; family Nocardioidaceae; genus Aeromicrobium. The sequence goes on from CAWBNN010000003.1 coordinate 871,173, forward strand.
CCACGTTGGGCAACCGGGCCGGCATCATCGGCGCAGCCGACCTCGCACGCGTAGAGCCCGCCTGATGGCCGACAAGCTCGCAGTCGGAATCGACATCGGCGGCACCAAGATCGCTGCCGGCGTCGTCGACGAGGACGGCCACATCCTGGCTCGCCTCAAGCGTGAGACGCCGACCACGGAGCCGCTCGAGGTCATCGATGCGATTGCCGACATCACCGAGGAGTTCCGCCGCGAGCACCACATCCGCGCCATCGGCGTGGGCGCGGCCGGATTCGTCGATGCGACCCAGTCGACCGTGCTGTTCGCCCCCCACCTGGCGTGGCGCCACGAGCCGCTCCGCGACGCGGTGGCGCGACGCACGGGCCTGCCCGTGCTGGTCGACAACGACGCCAACGCCGCGGGCTGGGCCGAGTGGCGTTATGGCGCGGCCCAGAACGAGGCGGACCTGGTCCTCATCACCCTCGGCACCGGCATCGGCGGCGCGATCGTCATCGACGGCCAGCCCTATCGCGGCCAGTTCGGCATCGCGGGGGAGTTCGGCCACATGCAGGTCGTGCCCAACGGCAACCAGTGCGAGTGCGGCAACCAAGGGTGCTGGGAGCAGTACGCCAGCGGCCGCGTCCTGACCCGCAGGGCCCGAGCCGCCGCGACTGAGGGCACGGACTTCGGCAAGATCCTTCTGGCCGAGGCCGGCGGCGCGGTCAAGGCCATCGAAGGCCACCTCGTGACCAAGCACGCCCAGGCCGGCCATGACGAGGCGATCGAGTGGATCGCCGAGGTCGGCGACTGGCTCGGCGTCGGGATCGCCAACCTCGCCGCGGCACTCGACCCCGGCATGTTCGTCATCGGTGGCGGGGTCAGCGATGCCGGCGAGCTGCTGATCGACCCCGCGCGCGCAGCGTTCAGTCGTACGCTGACCGGTCGCGGCTACCGCGCCGAGGCACGGATCGTGCGGGCGCACCTGGGACCGGAAGCCGGCCTCATCGGTGCTGCGGACATGGCCCGGCTCACAGCACGGCGCCGTCGTCCGGCCAATCCCTCCGCGAGGGCCCGTGTTCGGGCAACTGCAAGATCAAGTAGATCGCCGCGCCGACGAAAATGAGCGAGGCGGCCGCGACGATCGGCCGATCCAGCACGACCCCTGACATCGTCGCGAGAACCAGCGACAGGGGAGCCCCCAGCACCCCGACCCAGGCCAGCAGGACGCTTCGGCGCCGCGGGATCAAGGGCGTCGGCTCGACCTTGCGGTAGAACGGCTCCTCGTCCGCCTCCTCGGCGTCGATCTCGTCGTCGGTGCGCGGCGACCAGGCCGGTTCGTCCTCGTCAGCCGGCTCGGGGCTCGTGTCGCTCTCGTCGATGAACGACAGGTCGAGCTCAAGCCCTTCGACGATCTTGTCGAAGTCGTCGCGCTCAGTCATCGGGATTCCCGACGTGCTCCGCGATGAACGCCGCGGTGCGGTCGAAGATCAGCTGATCGTCATTGTCGATCGTCGCGACGTGATAGCTCTCCGGCAGGGCGACGAACTCGACGACTTCGGACGACACGCCGGCGCGGATGAGGTCGACCGAGGTGGCGTCGAGAACGTGGTCCTCGTCGGACTTGAAGATCAGCAACGGCTGCGTGACCTTGTCGAGGTTGCTGCGGACGTCCTTCCACATCGCGAGCTGTGACGCGAGGGCCTTGAGCGGCGTCCGGGAGTAGCCGACCTCGTCCTGTCCGGCCTTCTTGATGTCGTTGCCGATGCCCGGGAGCGACCGCACGAACAGCTTGAGGGCGGGCAGGAGCTTCAGGTCGAAACGCGCGAGGTTGACGACCGGATTGACCACGATGACGGCGTCGACGTCGTCCGGTCGCTGCTCGGCGAGGCGCAGGACGAGGCAACCGCCCATCGACAGCCCCGCCAGGACGACGTGGTCACAGCTCGAGCGCAGCTCCGTCAGCGCGGCATCGACCTCGGCGTACCACTGCTCCCAACGCGTCGTGTTGAGCTCCTGCCACGTCGTGCCGTGGCCGGGAAGGCGCGGAACCCGCACGGTGTGGCCGAGGCTTGCGAGCTGCTTGCCCCACGGCGTCATCGAAGCCGGGGAGCCGGTGAACCCGTGGCTCAGGAGCACACCCACGCGGCCGCCGTCGGCAGAAAACGGCTCGGCGCCGGGCAGCAGGGCAGGTGACGTCGTCGAGGTCATGGGTTCATCTTCCCTCATCGTGGTTTCGATCGGGTCGCATCATGCGAAAGGCGGGCGGTTCAGAGTAGTCTCCTGTCCGTGTTCTATTGGTTCCTGAAGTTCCTCGCACTGGGCCCGGTGCTCAAGCTGATCTTCAGGCCGTGGGCCGAGGGCACGGAGAACGTTCCCAAGGAGGGTGCGGTCATCCTGGCCAGCAACCACCTTTCCTACTCCGACTGGCTCTTCATGCCGCTCGTGATCCCACGCCGGGTCACGTTCGTGGCCAAGGCCGAGTACTTCGAGGGCTCGGGCATCAAGGGTTGGCTGCAGAAGACCTTCTTCTCCGGCGCCGGCCAGGTGCCCATCGACCGTACGAGCGGCTCGGCGGCGGCCGGCGCGATCAAGACCCAGCTGCGGCTGCTCGCCGACGGGGAAGTGTGCGGGATCTATCCCGAGGGGACGCGGTCGCACGACGGCAAGCTCTATCGGGGCCGCACGGGCGTGGCCCGGCTGGCGCTGGAGGCCGGGGTGCCGGTCATCCCGCTGGCTGTCATCGGCACCGACATCGTCGCCCCGCCAGGCAAGATCTTCGGCAAGTTCGCCCGGCCCGGCGTACGTTTCGGCAAGCCGCTCGACTTCAGCCGCTACGAGGGCATGCAGGACGACCGCTACATCCTGCGGGCCATCACCGACGAGATCATGTACGAGATCATGCGCCTGTCGGACCAGGAGTACGTCGACCTCTACGCGCAGGACGCCAAGAAGCGCGATCGCGACGCGGAACGCGAGGCCGCCAAGGTCGTCGCCCGCGCCGAGGCCGACGAGGTCTGGGAAGAAATTCGACCCGAGTAAGCACCAACCAACGAAGGGAAGCTCGATGCGCGTCGGCATGCTCACTGGGGGAGGCGACTGCCCCGGACTCAACGCAGTCATCCGTGGAGCGGTGCGCAAGGGAGTGTCCACGTACGGCCATGATTTCGTCGGGTTCCGAGACGGCTGGCGGGGACCCCTGGAGAACGACACCATCACGCTCGACATCAACGCCGTGCGCGGCATCCTGCCCCGCGGTGGGACGATCCTCGGCTCATCGCGGACCAACCCGTTCGCGATCGAGAACGGTGTCGAGCTGATCAAGGACAACCTCGCCGCCAACGGGTGCGACGCGCTGATCGCGATCGGCGGCGAGGACACCCTCGGCGTCGCGACCAAGCTCGCCGATCTCGGCGTCAATGTCGTCGGCGTGCCCAAGACCATCGACAACGACCTGTCGGGCACGGACTTCACGTTCGGCTTCGACACTGCGGTCAACATCGCGATGGAGGCGATCGACCGGCTGCACACGACCGCCGAGTCGCACCACCGCGTCCTCGTCGTCGAGGTCATGGGCCGGCACGCGGGCTGGATCGCGCTGCACGCCGGTCTGGCCGGCGGCGCCAACATCATCCTGATCCCCGAGCGGCCGTTCGACATCGACAAGGTCTGCGCCCAGGTGGAGAGCCGGTTCGCGACGCACTACTCGCCGATCATCGTGGTCTCCGAAGGTGCCGTGCCGGCCGATGGCGGATCGATGTCGCTGATCAGCGGCCAGAAGGACGCCTTCGGTCACGTACGCCTCGGTGGCATCGGCGACCGGCTCGCGTCGGAGATCGAGCAGCGTACGGGCCAGGAGGCTCGCGCCGTCGTGCTCGGCCACATCCAGCGCGGCGGCACGCCGACAGCGTTCGACCGCTGGCTCGCGACGCGGTTCGGCCTGCACGCGATCCAGGCGGTGCACGAGGGTGACTTCGGCACGATGGTCGCTCTGCGGGGTACCGACATCGAGCGCGTTCCGCTGTCGGAGGGCACCAAGGAGCTCAAGGTCGTCCGCCCCGAGCTCTACGAGGAGGCGGAGGTCCTCTTCGGCTGACCAATCTTCATGCGTTCGCGCTGTCGGCGCAGCGCAAACGCAGGGAGATCGCATTGCCGTGGGACGCAACTTCATGCGTTCGGGGTGCCCTGACGCCGCAAACGCATGGAGATCCGTCCACCGCGGAGGACGTGTGCGGGACCACACCTGTCCGCGGCGTATCCTTGGCGGGTGAGCATTCCCAGCCTTGACGACCTCCATGCGATGGGTGCTGCCCAGCAGCCCACGTATGTCGATCCGTCCGCCCGCGACGCCGCGGTGCAGACGCTGCGGAAGATGCCGCCCCTGGTTTTTGCAGGTGAGTGCGACGCGCTGCGCGACCGGCTCGCCGAGGTTGCCCGTGGCGAGGCCTTCCTGCTGCAGGGTGGTGACTGCGCCGAGACGTTCGAGGGCGTGACCGCCGAGAACGTCCGCAACAAGCTCCGCGTCCTGCTGTCGATGGCCGTCGTGCTGACCTACGCCGCGAGCGTTCCGGTCGTCAAGGTCGGCCGGCTCGCCGGTCAGTACGCCAAGCCGCGCTCGAGCGACACCGAGACCCGTGACGGCGTGACCCTGCCGGCATACCGGGGCGACGCGGTCAACGGCTTCGACTTCAATGCCGCATCGCGCGCCCACGACCCGCAGCGCCTCGTCGACGTCTACAACGCGTCGGCCGCGACGCTCAACCTCGCCCGCGCGTTCACGACCGGTGGCTACGCCGACCTGCGCCAGATGCACGCGTGGAACACCGACTTCGTCAAGAACAGCCCGGTGGGCGAGCGCTACGAGCGCATCGGTGCCGAGATCGACCGCGCGCTGGCATTCATGGACGCGATCGGCGTCGACCCCGACGAGTTCCACACGGTTGACTTCTTCTCCTCGCACGAGGCGCTGATCCTCGAGTACGAACACTCGCTGACGCGCATCGACTCGCGCACCGAGCGCCCCTACGACGTGTCGAGCCACTTCGTGTGGATCGGCGAGCGCACGCGCCAGCTCGATGGCGCCCACGTCGAGCTCATGAGCAAGATCGCCAACCCGATCGGCGTCAAGCTCGGGCCGACCAGCACCGCCGACGACGCGATCGCGCTCTACGAGAAGCTCAACCCCGAGCGCACGCCCGGCAAGATCACGTTCATCACCCGCTTCGGCGCCGGCAAGATCCGCGACGGCCTGCCCAACCTGGTCGAGAAGGTCACCGCCGCCGGCATCGAGGTCGCGTGGGTGTGCGACCCCATGCACGGCAACACGTTCGAGACGTCCAACGGCTACAAGACCCGCGAGTTCGACGACGTCATCGACGAGGTCCGCGGCTTCTTCGAGGTGCACCGCGCGCTCGGCACCTGGCCCGGCGGCGTGCACGTCGAGCTCACCGGCGATGACGTCACCGAGTGTGTCGGCGGTGGCGCCAAGCTGTCGGCCGAGGACCTGACGCACCGCTACGAGACCCTGTGCGATCCGCGCCTCAACCGTGCGCAGAGCCTCGAGTTGGCTTTCCTGGTCAGCGAGATGCTGTCCGGTCGTTCTTGACGTGGGGTCGACGACTTCTCCTGGTCGTCCGCTCGCTTCTGGTCGACGTTGCAGTGTCCTCGGTAGCCCCTTCGAGGTGCTTCGGTCATACCGCGCGCCCTGGTCCAGGCGTCTCGTTGTGACGGAGCCCACGAGTGGTTGCGTCAGGGTTGGCTGTCATGGGTGAGCTGACGTATTCCGAGGTGGGGGCTTCTGGCGACGAACCGCTGCCTGACGGCTATCACCACCTCCGCGCGTCCCGCTCGCTCGGTGTGGTCGACTTCGACGCGGCCGCCGAGGCGCTCATGACCTGGCAGATGCAGGAGCGGTCGGGCGTACGCCGGGTGAGTGGGCCGCCACGAGTGACCCTTGGCGCGGACGTGACGTTCCGATTCCTGGGGCAGAGGGTGCCGTGCCGGGTCGTCGACGTCGTCGACGAGCCCGATCGCCGCGGGTTCGCGTACGGGACGCTGCCAGGTCACCCCGAGACGGGGGAGGAGCGGTTCGCCGTCGAGCGCGACCCGGCGACCGGCGAGGTGACGGCGACCGTCACCGCGTTCTCCAACCCGGCTCTGTGGCGGACCAAGCTCGCCGGCCCGTTCAACCGGCTCGTGCAGACCACGATGACCCGGCGCTACCTCAACGCGCTCTAGCGTTCGGGCTGCACCTTCAGCGTCAGCAGCACCGTGGCCAGTGAGTCGTACTGGCCGCACAGCAACAAGAACTCGATCAGCTCCGGCTCGGTCAGGTGCTCGGACAGGACGCTCCACACCGTGTCGTCGATGAACTTCTCGTCGACGAACTGATCTGCGGCGGCGAACAGGGCACGCTCGCGTTCGGTCCACCCTGGCCACGTCTCGTCCGCGAGGTGATCGACCTCGGCAGGCGTCACCCCGGCCTTGAGGCCGAGACGCACGTGGTGGCGGCGCTCGTACTCGCACTCGCGAATCGTCGCGATGCGCAGGATCACGAGCTCGCTGTCGCGGCGCGGGAGCCGACCGCCGGGCATGAGCTTGCCGCTGTAGTAGAGCCAGCCGCGGAACAGCGTGCGTTGGCGACCGAGGGTCGTGAAGATGTTGGGCTTGCTTCCTCCGCCGATGACCCGACCGGCGAGCGCGCTGACTCCGTAGTTGACGATGCCGAGCTCCTTGAGCCCGCCGGGCGCGATACGGGGTTCGTCCATCGGCTCAGTCTAGGGGGACCTGTACGTTCGTCTCACTACGTCCGGACGTCTCCGCGAGGATCATGGCGGCCAGCACGAGCGCTCCGCCGATCAGCAGCCGCCAGCCCAGCCCTTCGTTGCCGAGCGTGATGGCGAACGATGCCGCGAAGACCGGCTCCATCGTCATCAGGAGAGCCGCACGAGCAGCGTCGAGCTGGCTCTGCGCCCACGTCTGCGCCAGCATCGCGAGGGCTCCGGCGGCAAGTGCCATGTAGACCGTCGAGATCCAGTCACCGGGCCGGTCCGGGAGCGTGAGCCCGCCAGGAGCGGCGGCGACGAAGCACAACGCCGCGATGACGCCCATCTGGATCGTCGCCATGGCGTACGCGTCCTTGGCCGTCGACCACCGCGACAGCACCACGATGTGCACGGCATAGAGGATCGCGCACACCAGCGTGATCGACTCGCCGAACCCGACGGCGAAGCCGCGCAACGAGAGGATGGCAAGTCCGGCAGTCGACAGGGCGACCGCGACCCAGACTGTCCGGGAGACCCGCTGCCGGAAGGCCAATGAGGCGAGCACCGGCGTCGCAACGACATACAACCCGGTGATGAAGCCCGACACGCTCGCATCGGTGTGGCCGAGACCGACGGTCTGCATGATCTGGGCGACTCCGTAGATGCCGCCGGCGTAGGCGCTGCGGCGGCGCACCTCAGGGGAGAGGCGAGAGATCGCGCGAGGAGCGATCAGGAACATCGCCACGAACGCGATCGCGAAGCGTACGGCCAGGAAGTCCGCCGCCGGCACGCGGTCGAGCAGGTCCTTGATCAGGAAGAACGTGGAACCCCACACCGCCGTGACGCCGAGGAGCGCTGCCGCGGCCAGTCGAGTGCGCAACGGTCAGAAGCCGACGATGGTGATGTTGCTGCCCTTGGCGCGCTTGGATCCGGCCGGCGGATTCTGCGCCTTGACCGTGAAGTTGCCGGCACCGAAGGGCGTCACCTTGAAACCTGCGTCCTCGAGGATCTTGGTCGCATCCTTGCGCGTCTTGCCGACCAGGTCGGGCACCTCGACCTGTTGGGGTCCCTTGGACACCGTCAGCGTGATCGTCTCGCCCTTGGCCTTCGTGCCGTCGTGCGGGGTCTGCGACACGACATCGCCCTTGTCGACGTCCTTGCTGAACACCTCGCTCGACGCCACCTTGAAGCCGGCGCCCTCGAGGGCCTGCTTGGCCTCGTCGAACGGGCGCCCGCGATAGTCCTCGACCTTGATGGGCTTGGGGCCCTTGCTGATGCCGAGGACGACTCCGTCGCCGCGCATGAGCAGGTCGTCGTACGTGTGGTTGAGCGGTCCGACGACACGACCGTCCTCGATCTTCTCGTCGTACACCTCTTTGGTGTCCTCCACCTTGAGCTTCTGCTGCTCGAGCGCCGCGGTCGCGTCCGTGAGCGTCATGCCCTTGATGTCCTTGGGGATGAGGAACCGCTCCGGGCCCTTGGAGACGACGGCATTGATCGTGCTGCCTGGCAGGATCTTGTCGTCGGCCGCGGGATCGGTCTCGATCACGGTGCCGAGGAGGGCGGTCTCGGAGAACACGCGCTTCGTGACCTTGAACGTGAAGCCTTGCTGCTCGGCCTTCGACTTCGCGACGGACTCGGCGCTGCCGACGAGCACCGGGGCCCTGTCGTAGCGGCCGACGCTGAACCAGTAGCCGAAGACGAACACGAGGAGCGCCAGCAAGATCGTGAGGATCAGGAGGTTCCGACCGCGGTGGGACTTCGGCTCGCCAGCGCGTGCCTTCTTGTAGTCCTCGGTCGACATGATCGGGTGCAGGCCGGCCGGTCGCTCGGCCGTCTCCGGGAGCACGGGAGGGGCGTCGAGGCCGGCACGAGTCGCGGCGCCGACCGGTGCCGGCCCGTTGGCCCACTGCACCGTGGCCTCGTTGGTGTAGACCGCCTCGGTCGCCTCGGAGTCCGCCGACGAGCGGGAGGCGACCAATGGTGCGACCCGCTGGACGGAGACGGTGGGCGCGTCGGCGGCCCCGGCGACCGGTCGGGCCCCCGGTGTGAGGTCAGCGACGAGGTCAGGGTCATCGGTCAGGCCCGCATCGAGTGCCCTTTGCACGGATCGGACCTGCTGCAGCATGACCCGCGCGTCGGTTGAGCGCTGGTCCCGGTCGCGGACCGTGGCCCGCGCCACGAGCGCGTCGACGTAGGGCGGGATGCCGGCCTGGACTGCCGACGGCCGGCCGATGTCCTCGTGCACGTGCTTGTAGGCAACCTGGATGGGGGACTCGCCGGCATGCGGCTTGAGCCCGGTCAGCATCTCGTAGAGCATCGCGCCGCACGCATAGATGTCGGAACGGGCGTCGGCGCCGTCATTGGTGACGATCTCCGGCGCGAGGTAGGAGACCGTGCCGATCAGCGTGCCGCCGGTCGCCGTCGTGGCGGCGCTGACGGCGCGGGCCAGGCCGAAGTCGGCGACCTTGACCTCGCCGTCGGGCGTGATCAGGACGTTTTCCGGTTTCACATCCCGGTGGATGATCTTGGCCGCGTGGGCAGCGGACAGCGCGATGAGCACCTGCTCGAGCAGCTCGAGGGCGCGGTATGCCGGCATCGGCGCCTCGTCGCGCATGAGGTCGCGCAGCGTGCGCCCGGGCACGTACTCCATGACGAGATAGGTGACGTCGCCGTCCTTGCCCTGGTCGAAGACCGAGACCACATTGCGGTGGTTGAGCTTGGCAGCGGACTTGGCCTCGCGGACGAAGCGGTCGGTGAACTGCCGGTCGTCGCCGAGACCGTGGTGCATGACCTTGATCGCGACATCCCGGTCGAGCCGACGGTCGACAGCACGGAACACGCTGGCCATGCCGCCGCGCGCAATGCGGTCGCCGATCAGGTAGCGGTCGTCGAGGACGCGCCCGACCAGGGCTTCGTCGCCCGTCACCGTCACGCCATTCTCCCTAGACCTTGGATCCCCCGACCCGTTGATTGATTCTAGAGACTCTTCCACAGGAAGAACGTGACGGTGGGCGTGTCACGGTCTTGTCGTGACGTTTGCCACGCTGGGAGACGCCGCGCCGCAGGGTGTGCGTTGATGGACGGGGGCCTGCTCGCGCCGCTGGAGGCGACCTGACCACTGTCCGAAGAATTGGGGTGAGCCGATGACTGCGTCCTTCGCGTCGGTGCTGTCCGGCGTCGTGTCGCCAGGCTTGTTCAGCTGGCGGGGCCGGCCCGAGCGAGACCTGGTGGGTGAGGCCCGAGCCGCCGGCTGGCAGGCGCTGAGCCTCGACACCAGGAACGTGACGTCGTTCGGAGAGCTCTACGACGAGGTCGCGACCGCGTGGGTCCTTCCGGAGTGGTTCGGACGCAACCTCGATGCGCTGTTCGATGTGCTGGCTGACCTGGCGGTGCGACCGACCGTCATCGCCTGGGACGGGCTCCGTCAGCTGGCGGATGTCGATCCGGTGCAGACCAGCGCCGTCGTCGAGGTGCTGCGGGACGCGTGTGGCCAGGCTGAGGCGCTCGTGGTGATCGTGCGGGACGAGCTCGAGGTCAGCGAGTTCGACGGGTTGCTGTGAGGGCAAGCGGGCCCAGTACGTCACGCGCTCCTGCGCCCAGCCGGTCGATCGCCTCGTCGGCCGCGGCCTCGAGCCGGGCGATGTCGCCCTCGACCGCCGCGAGCGCCCCAGACGTACGGATGAGGTCGCGCACGGCGTCGACGCCGTCGGCGGTGCCGAGCGAGGTGCGAAGCAGCGCTCGCCCGGCGTCGTCGCCGAGCTCTGCGGCGCGAGCCACCAGCACGGTCCGCTTGCCCTCACGGAGGTCGTCGCCGGCGGGCTTGCCGGTCAGCTCAGGGTCGCCGAAGACGCCGAGCACGTCATCGCGCAGCTGGAACGCCTCGCCGAGGGGGAGTGCGACATCGCTGAGCGCGGCGATCAGGTCGGGGCTGGCGCCGGCCAGGGCCGCACCGATGTGCAGCGGGCGCTCGACGGTGTACTTGGCCGACTTGTAGCGCACGACCTTCATGGCCTCGGCGACCGAGAGTGCCTCGCGGGTCTGTCCCACGACGTCGAGGAACTGGCCCGCGACGACCTCGGTCTTGCACAGGTCGAGGTAGCCGAACGCCTCGTCGGTGTGGGGCAGGCCGTTGCTCCGGAACAGCTCGTCGCACCAGGACAGCAACAGGTCGCCGAGCAGGACGGCGGCCGACGTGCCGAAGCCGACGGGGTCGCCGTGCCGGGACTCCTCGCGATGCCTGGCCTCGAAGGCGCGGTGCACGCTGGGTCGACCGCGCCGGGTGTCAGAGCCGTCCATGAGGTCGTCGTGCACGAGGGCGCTGGCCTGAAGCCACTCCAGGGCGGCTGCTGCCGCGACGATTCCCGGCTCGTCGGGGTCGCCGCCGGCAACGAGCCATCCGGCGTAGCAGAACTGGGGTCGCAGGCGCTTGCCGCCGGCGACGAACCCGATCGCGGCATCGGCGAGTCCTTCGAGATCAGGCCCGAGGTCAGCGAGCAACAGGCGCTGGCCTGCGACGAAGGACTCGAGAGTGTGATCAATACGGGTCCGGAATCCTGGGTCATCGGCGCGTGGACTCACAGCCCGGACGATACCGTTGGGCTATGCCATCCCAAGACCAGTCCCTCGTCGACGCCATTCGCGGGCCGTCGCCGAGCTACTCGTTCGAGTTCTTCCCGCCCAAGGACGACGAGGGCGAAGCCGTGCTGTGGCAGACCATCGCCGAGCTGGAGTCGCTCGAGCCGACGTTTGTCTCGGTGACCTACGGCGCAGGTGGCACGAGCCAGGAACGTACGGTCCGCATCACCGCCCGCATCGCCGAGCAGACCCGCATGCGGCCGGTCGGCCACCTGACTCTCGTGGCGCAGACGCGCGGCGAGATCGAGTCGGTGCTCAAGCAGTACGCCGCGGCCGGCGTCGACAACGTGCTCGCGCTCCGCGGCGATCCCAAGGGCGGGCCACGCGCACCGTGGGAGCCCCACCCCGATGGCATGAACCATGCGATCGACCTCGTCGAGCTGGCGACAGTCCTCGGCGGCTTCCGGATCGGCGTCGCGGCGTTCCCTGAAGGCCATCCGGATGCGGCGAGCCTCGACCACGACGCCCAGGTGCTGGTCGACAAGGCCCAGGCCGGTGCCGAGTACGCCATCACCCAGCTGTTCTTCCGCGCGTCCGACTACTTCGACCTCGTCGATCGCGTGCGCGCCAAGGGCTGCGACATCCCGATCGTCCCGGGCATCATGCCGATCCTCAACTTCGCGCAGGTCGCCCGCATGGCCGAGCTGTCGGGTGCCGAGCTGCCGCGTGAGGTGCTCGACCAGGTCGAGCCGATCCAGGACGACAAGGCCGCGGTGCGAGCCAAGGGCATCGAGCTCGCCACGCAGCTGTGCCGCGACCTGCTGGCCGGCGGTGCGCCGGGTCTGCACTTCATCACCCTCAACCGCTCCAAGGCCACCCGCGAGATCTTCGAGGCGCTCCGCTCCGACGGCATCGTCTAGGAATCAGCGCGGCGCGGGACCCACTGCTTCGGCAATGGAAGCCGTCGCCATGCCGATGGCCTCGAGTGTCGCGCCCGGATGGGCGTGGGCGCCGGCGAAGTAGAGGCCGTCCTTCGGCGCCACCCCGGGCAGCTCGAACGCGCTGGTCCAGCCGCGCCACGCCCACCCCGAGTGCCCCTGCCGGACCAGATCGCTGGGGTTGAGGTCGATCTGCTGGTCGATGTACGGCCGCAGGTCGATCCCGAAGCGTACGAGCGCTCGCAGGGGGTCCTCGCCGCTCCGGTGCTCGATCGTCCAGAGCCCATCACCGCCCGACCACAGCCGGATCGGCGGGTTGGCATGGACCAGGACCTCGTCGGGCATCGCCGGCGCTTCGGAGGTCAGCGCGACCAGCGTCCTCGATGCCGGGATGACGGGCATCAGCTGGATCGGCGGCAGGGGAGCGGGCCACGTCGGCGCGCACCACACGACGATGTCCGCCGGAACGGTACGCCGCGAGGTCACGACCCCGCGTACCTGCTCGCCGTCGCGGACGAGCTCGTGCGCCGTCTCGCCGAGCTCGATCGTGACGCCCCGTTCGCCGAGTCGCGTCTCCAGTGCCGCCGCAAGGGCGGGCAGGCCTCCGGCGAACCGCCACCGGCCGAAGGACCGCTCGACATAGTGGCTGACGGCGACGAACCCGGGTGTCGCCTGCCGGTCCTGGCCGGCAAGGCGTACGGGATCGAGCACGAGCTTGCGGAGCCGATCGTCGTCGAAGTCCTTCTCGGCGAGCGTCGCGATGGTGCGGCGCGGGCGCAGGACCTTGCGGGCGGCCCGGTCGACAACCGGCTTGCCCGCGAACACCTGGTCGAGCGCCATGCGGCGGATCACGTCCCAGGGCTCCGCGAGGCTGTCGATCCACGGTGACCAGGCGTCCTCGCCGAACGCCTCCATCATGGCGCCGTGCTGGTCGCCGCGGTTGCCGAGCGGGAGGTCGAGGACCGACTTGTCCTTGAAGACGTGTCGCCGGCCATCGGTCTTGCTCAGGTCGAGAACGCGCTCCAGCGGTCGGCCGGACTTGCGGAACAGGTCACGGAACACCCCCGGCAGCGTCACGGTGTCGAGCTCGGTCTGCCACGTACGACCGCCGATCGTGATGCCGTTGAGGCGGCCGCCCAGCTGCTGACCGCCCTCGAGCAACGTCACCTGATGACGCAGCTTGGCCAGGCGGGCTGCCGCCGACATCCCGGCGAAGCCGCCACCCACGACCACGACGTTCGCCATGCGCGCAGACTACGTGGTGACTCGGCGGTGTCTGCGCCACGCCTTGCGGATGACGCGCCACAGCAGGATGACCGTCACGACACCTGCGACCAGCAGGGTTGCCGAGATGCCGAGGGCGATCCACGGATGCGCCACCGCGAGGGACATGACCGTGATGACGCTGACATCCTCCGCGGTGCTGACGATGCTGTTGCTGAACGGCTCCGGGGAGGTGTTGACCGCGAGCCGGACGCCTGTCTTGACGCCGTGGGACGTGAGCGCCGTACCGCCGCCGAGGGCCGTGAGCAGGGCCTGGTCGAGACCGCTCGAGTCGCCGGCGAACTGATAGGCCACGAACGCGCCGACTGTCGGGCGTACGACCGTCGACACCATGTCCCACATCGAGTCAGCCACCGGGACCTTGTCGACCACGAACTCGATCGCGAACATCACGAGCGAGATCACCAGGACGTCGGTACGTCCGAGGGCGTCCGGGATTGCAGCGGTGTCGCTGAGGCGGTCCACCAGCCCTAGCACCGCGACAGTCGCATACGCATTGATGCCGCTGGCCCAGCCGCTGGAGAACACGAGGGCGGTGAGGGACTCCATGCTGGGACGCTATCGGAAATGGCGACCGGCGCTGTGGCACAGTGTCCGCATGGGTCCGGTCCGCACCGAGTTGATGTGGCAGTCCGTCGTGGATGCCGTCGACGTCGCGGGATCAGGCGGCGCACTCGACGTGCTCGACCTCGGCGGGGGCACCGGCAGTGACGCCGTACGCCTGGCTGGGCTTGGCCATCGCGTCACAGTCGTCGACCCGAGCCCCGATGCGCTGGCTTCGTTGCACCGCCGCGGCGTCGAGGCCGGCCTCACTGAAGGGGTCAACGCGGTCCAGGGCGACGCCGCCGACCTGCTCGAGCACGTGGCGCCGTCGTCGTTCGACCTCGTCATCTGCCACGACGTGATCGAGCACGTCGACGACCCCGGCCAGGCCCTCTCCACGATCGCCACGGTGCTGCGCCCCGGAGGCCACGTCAGTGTCGTCGTCGCCGGCCGCAACGCCGCCGTTGCCGCGCGCGCCCTCGCCGGCGATTTCGTCACCGCCCAGTCGTTGGTGGGCCGCTCCTCCAGCACATGGGACGTCCGCACGATGGGCCCTCGCCGGTTCGTCGTCGCCGAGCTCGAGGAGCTCTTGACGTCGCACGGATTCCGGCCGGTCGCGACGACCGGCGTACGCGTGTTCGCCGACCTCGTACCCAGCGCGATCGTCGACACCGAGCCCGGAGCGCGGGACGCCTTGTATGCCCTCGAGCGCCTGCTGAGCACTTCCGAGGACTTCACTTCGCTTTCGGCTGGTCTGCACACGATCGCGCGCCTAGACTTGTCAGTAGCAACACCCGATCCAGGAGGCAAAAGTGCCGCTCTCTGATGAAGAGGCCCGGCTGCTCCACCAGCTCGAGCAGTCATTGGCCGCTGAGGACCCTGACTTCGCGTCCACTCTCCGTGGCTCGAAGTTCATGGCACACAACCGCCGCGTGGCGATCCTGGCCGTCCTGGGATTCATCGGCGGACTGGTGTTGCTGTTCGCCGGCGCAGTGTCGGCCATGACGTGGCTCGGGGTCGTCGGATTCGTCACGATGCTCGGTGCCGCCTATCTGTTCATGAACGCCTGGAAGCGCGGCATCGGCCGCTCCAGCGAGGAGCCGGCCCGCAGCTCGGGCAAGCCGTCCAAGGCCAGCGGAACGTTCGTCGACCGGATGGAAGAGCGCTGGCAGCGCCGCCGGGACGGCGACGAGCGGTAGATCCGCCCCACTTCACTCCACTTTCACCTGAACCGCCCCCTCGGGGGCGGTTTTTCTTTGCCCTGACGGCATTTCCGACGCGCTCCCTGCCAGGGAGCAACGACCCAGAAACTTCCTCAAACATCGTCGAAATGGGGTGATGGTGGGGGATTGTGGGGTATGGTGGGGCGAAATGGAGGATCTGGTCAGCTGCGAGGAGGAGAGAGGTGAATCCGGATGTCGCAAACTTCTTCGGCACCTACACCCCTCGTCTCGACGACAAGGGCCGGCTCTTCCTCCCGGCCAAGTTCCGTCCCCGGCTCGAGCACGGCATCGTCCTCACCCGCGGGCAGGAGAACTGCATCTATGGGTGGACGACCGAGGCGTTCAATGCCTTCACCGATCGCGTCCGGGACACACCGTTCACGAACCAGGCGGCCCGCAACTTCACCCGCATGTTCTTCTCCGGCGCCTCGTCGGAGGTCCCGGACAAGCAGGGCCGGATCTCCGTGCCGCCAGTGCTCCGGGAGTGGGCCCATCTGGGCCGCGACTGCACGGTCGTCGGGGCCATGGACCGCATCGAGATCTGGGACTCGGGCCGCTGGACCGAGTTCTCGAACGCCCAAGAGGGTCCGTTCGCGGACATGTCAGAGGAAGTGATGCCCGGCATCTTCTGACGGTCGCGTGGCGAGATCTGCGCCCGCGTGGTTCTGACATCACTTCCCCGGTGTCAGACCCAGCGGACGCAGATCTGGCCACACGACATCAGCCGGGCAGCACGACAAGCGGAAAGGACGAGAGGGCATGAGGTTCGACACGAGCACGAGGCGCGTACGGCACGAGGTCGCCGACGGTGTCCGGCTCATGGCGTTCTCCTTGGGCTCGTCCGTCGCTCTCGCGGCCCTGATCGCGCTCGTCCTGGGATCGCTATGACCGAGGCGAAGCACGTTCCGGTCCTGCTCGAACGCGTCCTCGACCTCTTGGCACCTTCGGTCGCCATTGACCGACCTGTCGTCGTTGACGCCACGCTCGGTCTCGGCGGGCACACCGAGGCGATGCTCAACCGCTTCCCCGACCTGCACGTCATCGGCATCGACCGCGACCCGGAGGCACTGGCCCGCGCCAAGACCCGCCTGGCGGCATTCGGCGACCGGGTGACATTCGCGCACGCGGTCTACGACGAGATTGCCGACGTGGTCGCCGAAGCCGGGTTCCGGACGGTCTCCGGGGTCTTGTTCGACCTCGGGGTGTCGTCGATGCAGCTCGACCTCGCCGATCGCGGCTTCGCGTACGCCCAGGACGCCCCTCTCGACATGCGGATGAACCCCGAGGACGAGCTGACTGCGGCCGACATCCTCAACACCTACACATCGCGCGAGCTCTCCAAGGTGCTGCGGGAGTACGGCGAGGAGAAGTTCGCCAAGCGCATCGCCGATGCGGTGGTGGCCGAGCGGGCCCGCGAGCCGTTCACCAACAGCGCGCGCCTGGTCGACCTCATCCGTACGTCGATCCCGGCGGCGGCCCGACGTACCGGTGGAAACCCGGCGAAGCGGACGTTCCAGGCCTTGCGCATCGAGGTCAACGACGAGCTCGGCGTCTACCGCCGCGCCCTGCCGGCGTCGCTCGGGATCCTGGCGCCCGGCGGTCGCGTCGTCGTGCTGGCGTACCACTCCCTCGAGGATCGGATCACCAAGCGTGCCTTCACGGAGGTCACGACGACCGACGTGCCGCGCGACCTGCCGTTCGTACCCGAGGGGCACGAGGCCCAGTTCCGCCTGGTCACGCGTGGTGCCGAGATGGCGACTGACGCGGAGATCGAGGAGAACTCCCGCGCCAGGTCCGTACGCCTGCGCGTCGTCGAGCGGATCGCGGCATGAGCCCGCAGCTGGCGCGTGCGGCGAGCGTTGCCGCAGCGCCCGCACCGCGGTTCTCACCGGAGAGCGCCAAGGCCGCAGGGCTCCGCCTCGTACGGCCCGTACGCAGCCGGGCCCGCAAGGCGCCGTTCGTCGGCGTCGTCCTCACGATCCTGTCGGTCGGGCTGGTCGGGTTGATCATCATGAGCACGGTGCTGCAGGCGCAGTCGTTCGAAGCGCAGAAGCTCGACCGACAGGCCGCCGAGCTGGAGATTCAGCAGCAGGTGCTGTCCCGCGAGGTCGACAAGCTGCAGAGTCCGGCCAACGTCGCTCGACGCGCCATCGCGTTCGGCATGGTGCCCAACACCAACCCGGCATTCCTGCGGCTCTCTGACGGCAAGGTCCTGGGCAAGCCCGAAGCCGCCAAGCCCGGCAACACCAACATCCGGAGCGTGACGCCATGAGCGCGAGCAAGACCGTCTCCCGCCGGCGTCTCCGCGTGTGCCTTGCGATGGTGGTCGGCGTGTTCAGCGTCTTCGGCGTACGGCTGTTCCAGATCCAAGGCCTCGACGCGAGCGCATACGCCGCAAAGGCGATCGAGGACGGCACCGCCAGGAGCACCGTTCCCGCTCCTCGCGGCGCGATTCTGGACCGCAACGGCGCGGAGCTGGCCAGCAGCGTCGACGGCCTGACGCTGACCGCTGACCCCAAGATGACCGCGGCCAACGCTCCGCAGATCGCCCGCATCCTGCGGGAGAAGCTCGGCACCCGCATCGACTACTTCGACACGATCGACAAGCTCCGCACGCCGGGCAAGAGGTTCGTCTACCTTGTCCGGGACGTGCCGGCGTGGACCGCCAAGAAGGCGCTCACCGCGATCGCCGAGGCCGGCCTGACCGGGGTGTTCAGCGAGAAGGAGACCCTGCGGACGTACCCCGGCGGCAAGCTCGCAGCCAACCTCCTGGGGTACGTCAACGGAGCAGGCAAGGGAGTCGCCGGCATCGAGCAGCAGTACGACACGACGCTGCGCGGCACCGATGGCGCCAGCACGTACGAGATCGACCCCAACACCGGCGTACGCATCCCGATGGCCGACAGCACGGTGACCAAGATGGTTCCCGGCCGCGACGTGAAGACCACGATCGACCGCGACCTGCAGTGGTACGCCGATCAGCGGCTCGCCGACGCCGTGCGTCAGTCGAGCTCCGACTGGGGTCTCGCGATCACGATGGACACCAAGACCTGCCAGATCGTGCAGATGTCGCAGGCGCCGACGTTCAACGCCGATACCGAGACCGGCATGACCGACGCCAACACGGTGTCGCGCGCCGTCCAGAACGTCTACGAGCCCGGCAGCGTGATGAAGACCGTCACGATGGCGGCGCTCGCCGACCAGGGCAAGATCTCGTCGGACACGCCGATCGTCGTCCCTTCGGGCATGGACATCGACAAGTTCCACATCGGCGACTACTGGAAGCACGGGGTCCTCCACCTGACCGCCGCCGGCGTCATCGCGAAGTCGTCGAACCTCGGCACGATCGTCGCGGCGCAGCAGATGAGCAACTCCGTGATGTACGACTACTTCCGCAAGTTCGGGTTCGGCCAGAAGTCAGGGGTCAACCTGCCCGGCGAGTCCGACGGCATCCTCAAGAACGGCAAGGAGTGGACCAAGGCCAACCACGCGACGATCTCGTTCGGCCAGGGCATCTCGGTGACCGCGATGCAGATGGTCCGCGCCGTTGGGGCCATCGCGAACGCCGGCAAGATGTGCGAGCCGTCAGTCGTCAGCTCCACGACCGATGCCGGCGGCAAGGAGAGCAAGATCGCCGCCGAGCCCGGCAAGCGCGTCGTCTCGAAGGACGCGGCAGCCACCGTCACCCGCATGATGGAGGCCGTCACGGCTCCCGACGGCACGGCCCCCGCGGCAGCGATCAAGGGCTACCGGGTCGCCGGCAAGACCGGCACCGCCTGGCGTGTCGACCCGGCGACGGGCCGCTACATCCGCGGCCAGAACACGGTGTCGTTCATGGGATTCGCGCCGGCCGACAACCCGCGCTTCCTGACCTACGTCGTGCTCGACAAGCCGTACAGCAATGCTGGCGGCGGTTCGACCGCGGCGCCGGTGTTCCACGACATCATGTCGATGGCGCTGGAGCGCTTCGGCGTCGCACCGACCGGCTCGAAGAGCCCGAAGGTCGCGCAGACGTGGTAGGCGGCACGCGCTCATTCTTCGCGCTCGCTTCGTGACTCGCTGGCGCTCGCCACGGGCCGCCTGTCGGGCTTCGCCCGACTGATGGTCGGGGCGATGGCTACGGCACGCGGTCAACTCGCGACGGATAGGGTCGAGGAGTGACTGAGGAGATGCGCGTACGGCCGCGGGAGACACCGCGATGGACTCTCACCGAGCTGGCCGCCGAGCTCGACGCCGTGGCGACCTCTGAGGCGATCGTCACGGGCATCTCGCTCAACACCAAGCACCTCGAGCAGGGCGACCTCTACGCAGCCCTCCAGGGCGCGAACTCGCACGGGGCCGCCTTCGCCGGCATCGCCCGCGACCTCGGCGCCAGCGCGGTGCTGACCGACTCCGAGGGCGCGGCGCTCATCAGCGACCTCCCGATGATCGTGGTCGACGATCCCCGCCGTGAGCTGGCCAAGCTCAGCAGCACGTTCTACGAGAACCCCAGCGAGGCGTTCACGACGGTCGGCATCACCGGTACGCAGGGCAAGACCACCACGACCTATCTCGCCGAGGCGGCACTGGGCGACCGGGTGTCGGCGGTCGTCGGCACGATCGGCACCCGCATCGGCCGCGTTCCCGCGCCCTCGACCCTGACGACGCCGGAGGCGCCTCAGCTGCAGGCGTTGTTCGCGGTGATGCGCGAGGAAGGCGTCGAGCTGTGCGCCATGGAGGTGTCCAGCCACGCGTTGGTGCAGGGCCGCGTCGCCGGGTTCATGTTCGACGTCGCGGTGTTTCTCAACCTCGGACGTGACCACCTCGACTTCCACAAGGACCTCGAGGACTACTTCCTGGCCAAGGCCGCGTTGTTCACGCCCCAGCACGCTCGTCACGCGGTGATCAACGTCGACGACCCCCACGGACGCCGGCTGCGCGAGCTGACACCACTGCCGGTCACGACGTTCTCGACCGACGGCAATCCGGCTGACTGGCGCGCCGTCAACATCCGGCCGCATCGCCTCGGCACGGACCTCGAGGTGCTCGGGCCCGACGAGCTCGCGATCGATCTGTCGGTGCCGCTGCCCGGCGTCTTCAACGTCTCCAACGCCCTCTCGGTCATCGCCGCGTTGTCGCAGGCCGGACATGACCCCAAGGAGCTCGCGGCCGGGATCGCCGCGAGCACCGGAGTGCCCGGCCGGATGGAGCGCGTCGAGGCCGGCCAGCCGTTCACGGCGATCGTCGACTACGCCCACAAGCCCGATGCCGTCACCGCCGTCCTGACCGCGCTGCGTCCCGTCACGGCCGGCCGGCTCATCATCGTGATCGGCGCCGGCGGCGATCGCGATCATGGCAAGCGCCCGCTGATGGGTGAAGCCGCAGCACGCCACGCCGATGTCGTCATCGTGACGGACGACAATCCGCGCACCGAGACCGCTGCGTCGATCCGGGCGTCGGTGCTCGAAGGCGCGAACGCAGGACCAGCGGTGGCGATCGAGGTCCCTGGGCGGCGAGAGGCGATCGCCCATGCCGTCCAGATGGCACACCTCGGCGACACCATCGTGGTCGCGGGCAAGGGGCACGAGCGGGGCCAGGAGATCAAGGGTGTCGTGCACCCGTTCGACGATCGCGAGGTCCTCGTGGAGCTGATCGGGGAGCAGGCGTGATTCCGCTGACGCTCCGTCAGGTCGCCGACATCACCGGCGGCACGGTCCACGGTGACGAGGCGATCGTGATCGACGCGCCGGCAACCCTCGACTCCCGCGCCACCGAGCCGGGCGGGTTGTTCCTCGCGATCGCCGGCGAGCACGCGGACGGTCACGAGTTCGCCGTCCAGGCCGTCTCCGCCGGAGCTGCGGCGGTGCTCGCCTCACGGGAGGTTGACGCGCCGTCAGTGGTGGTCGACGACGTAGCCGTTGCGCTCGGCAAGCTGGCCCGCCACGTGCTCGATGAGCTCGAGGACGTCACGGTCGTTGCGATCACCGGCTCTTCCGGCAAGACCAGTGCCAAGGACCTCATCGCGCACATCCTGGAGCCCGACGGCATGACGGTCGCGACGGCAGGCAACTTCAACAACGAGCTCGGCGTTCCGCTGACGGTCCTGCGTGCGGACGAGCTGACCCGCTACCTCGTCGTCGAGATGGGCGCGCGCGCCCAAGGCGACATCGCCGAGCTGTGCCGGATCGCCCCGCCCGACGTCGGCGTGGTGCTCAACGTCGGGCATGCCCACATCGGCGAGTTCGGCTCGGCCGAGGCCATCGCCCAGACCAAGGGCGAGCTCGCCGAGGCGGTCCAGGCTGACGGCGTGGTCGTGCTCAACGCCGATGACGCGCTCGTGGCTCCGATGGCCGCCCGCACCGATGCGGCGATCGTGACGTTCGGCGAGACCGGCGACGTACGCGTCAGCGGCCTCGACGTCGATACCCAGGGATGTCCGTGCTTCACGCTGACCCACGACGGGCGCAGCGTCGAGGCATACGTCCCGTTGATCGGCGAGTACCACGCTTGGAACGCCGCAGCTGCGGTCTCGACGGCGATCGTGCTCGGCGTCGATCTCGCGACGGCTGTGCGGCGGCTGGCCACGGCGGGTTCTCGCTCGCCGATGCGCATGGAGCGCCACGTACGCGCCGACGGTGTGGTCGTGGTCAACGACGCCTACAACGCCAACCCCGAGTCGATGGCGGCCGCCCTGCGCGCGGTCGCCGCCATCGGTGCTGGGCGGGCCGTTGCGGTGCTGGGGGAGATGCTGGAGCTCGGCGCCGACAGCCACGACGCCCACGTCGAGGTCGGCCGGCTCGCGGCGGAGCTCGGCTTCACCACGATCGTCGTCGTCGGCCAGGGAGCCCGTGGCATCGCCGAAGGGGCTGGTGACATCGCGGTCAGCGTCGACGATGTCGATGTGGCCGTTCACACGTTGTCCGCGAGCCTGTCGGGGGACGAGGTCATCCTTGTGAAAGCATCGAGGGGCGGCCGACTCGAGCGGGTCGCGGACGCCCTGCTGCAGGGCTGACGGCATACTCGACCGGGCACGCCCAACCGTCCGGTGAAAGGACCAGCCAACCGATGAAGGCCATCCTGATCGCAGGAGCACTGTCCCTCTTGGGGACCCTCATCGGCACTCGCTTCGCGATCTCGGTCCTGGTCAAGCACGGGTACGGCCAGCTGATCCGGGACGACGGCCCCACGTCCCACCACACCAAGCGCGGCACCCCCACGATGGGCGGTCTCGTCATCATCGCGTCGGTGCTCGTGTCCTACTTCGTCGCCAAGCTCGTCACCGGCATCTCCACCGACTTCGCGCCCGGCTGGGAGCCCAGTGCGTCGGCGCTGCTGCTGTTGTTCCTGTTCACGGGCCTCGGCGCGATCGGCTTCCTCGACGACTTCATCAAGGTCTTCAAGCAGCGCAACCTCGGTCTTCGCAGCAAGGCCAAGTTCGTCGGCCAGGTCGTCATCGGCCTGATCTTCGCGTGGCTGGCGATCGGCATGGAGGACGACACGGGCCAGACCCCGATCACCCACGCGATCTCGTTCACGCGGGACTTCGACGGGCCTCAGCTGCCCACGGCCCTGCTCGTGATCTGGGTGCTGGTGATGATTGCCGGGACCAGCAACGGCGTGAACCTCACCGACGGTCTCGACGGGCTCGCCACCGGAGCGTCGGTGATGGTGTTCGGCGCGTTCGTCATCATCAACATCTGGCAGAGCAACCAGAACTGCTCCAACCCGATCGCCGGGTCCAAGTGCTACGAGGTGCGCGACCCGCTCGACCTGGCGGTCGTCGCCGCAGCCCTCACCGGAGCGTGCTTCGGGTTCCTGTGGTGGAACGCGTCGCCGGCCAAGATCTTCATGGGCGACACCGGCTCGCTGTCCTTGGGTGGCGCGATGGCCGGCTTCGCCCTCATGACCCGCACGGAGCTCCTGTTGATCGTCATCGGCGGCCTGTTCGTCGCGATCACGGCTTCGGTGATCCTGCAGGTCGGATTCTTCAAGCTCAGCGGCGGCAGACGCATCTTCCGCATGGCCCCCCTCCAGCATCACTTCGAGCTGCTGGGCTGGGCCGAGATCACGATCGTCGTCAGGTTCTGGATCATCAGCGGCCTGTGCGTCGCGGCCGGGCTTGGCATCTTCTACGCCGAGTGGGTCACCGGGACATGACGCTTGACCAACTGGGTCGGGAGTCCTCGTGGGAAGGCGTGCGAGCAGTCGTCGGCGGCCTGGGCGTGAGCGGGTTCGCCGCTGCCGACACGCTCCAGCACCTGGGCGCCGCGGTCATCGCGCTCGACGACGGTGACGACGACGCGCTGCGTGAGAAGGCGACCCTCCTCGAGATCCTCGGCGTCGACGTACGCCTCGGCCCCGGCTCGACCGCCGGCCTTCCCCACGACGTCGACCTGGTCGTCACCTCGCCCGGCTGGGGGCCCAGCACGCCGATCCTGCTCGAGGCAGCCGGCCGCGGCATCCCCGTATGGGGCGAGGTCGAGCTCGCCTGGCGCCTGCGCGGCGAGGACGCGGCGCCCTGGCTCGCCGTGACCGGCACGAACGGCAAGACCACCACGGTGCAGATGCTCGAGTCGATCCTGCGCGCCGAGGGGCTCAACGCACTGGCGGTCGGCAACGTCGGCACGCCCGTCCTCGAGGCCGTCATGAACCCCGAACGATTCGATGTCCTGGCGGTCGAGCTGTCGAGCTATCAGCTGCACTGGAGCGCATCGATCTCGGCCCAGGCCAGCGCCGTGCTCAACCTCGCGCCCGACCATCTCGACTGGCACGGCGGGCTCGAGCCCTACACCGCTGACAAGGCGCGGATCTACGACCGCGCCCAGCTGGCCTGCGTCTACAACGTGCAGGACCCCGAGACCGAGCGCCTCGTCGAGGAGGCTGACGTGATCGAGGGCTGCCGCGCGATCGGCTTCACCCTCGGCATCCCCGCGCCCGGCATGATCGGGCTCGTCGACGATGCGATCGCCGACCGTGCGTTCATCGCCGGTCGCCTCTCCTCTGCCGCCGAGCTCGGCAGCATCCACGACCTCGCGCCGGCTGAGGGTGAGCCCCCGGCTCCGCACAACGTTGCCAATGCGCTGGCCGCTGCGGCGCTGGCCCGCGCACACGGGGTGACTCCCCGGGCGGTGCGCGACGGTCTTCGGTCGTTCAAGCCCGACGCGCACCGCATCGCCGAGGTCGCCCGCGTCCACGGCGTCCGCTGGGTCGACGACTCCAAGGCCACCAACACCCACGCTGCGCAGGCGTCGCTCCAGAGCTTCGAGCACGTCGTGTGGGTCGCCGGCGGCCTGGCCAAGGGTGCCAGCTTCGACGACCTCGTGATCGCGACCCGAGACCGTCTCCGGGCAGCGGTTCTGGTCGGCCGCGACCGCGGACTCATCGCCGAGGCGCTCGCGCGACACGCGCCTGATGTGCCCGTCGTGGAGGTCGACACCGGGGAGACTGATCCCATGGATCGCGTCGTCGAGGTCGCGGCATCGCTCGCCCGCGAGGGCGACACCGTGCTGCTGGCTCCTGGCGCCGCGTCCATGGACCAGTTCCGCAACTACTCCGCACGAGGCGACAGCTTCGCCGCGGCGGTCCAGCGGTTGCGTGACAGGTCCTGAACCTTCCTTCCCCGAGGCAGAGGACGATCATGATCGCGGAGCCGTGGCACATGAGCGAGCGCCAGCTGCGGGTCCCACCACGAGCTCTGCGAGTAGGGGGCGCGGATCATGAGCGCCACCACTGACCGCCGATCGCCAGCGATCGTCGAGGCCGCCCGTCGTACGCTCGAGCGTCCGCTCGCGTCCTACCAGCTCGTGCTGGGCTCGGCCGCACTGCTGCTGGGCCTCGGTCTGATCATGGTGCTGAGTGCCAGCTCGATCTACGCCTTGCGCAACTACGACAACTCCTTCGCGATCGTCGAGCGCCAGCTGATCTTCGCCGTTCTCGGAGTCGGGGGCGCGATTGTCGCCGCGCGCATCCCACTCAAGCTGCTGCGCAAGCTGATCCTGCCGTTCCTGCTCGTCTCGGTCGGCCTGATCCTCGCGACGTTCATCCCGGGCGTCGGCGTCGAGGTGCACGGCAACCGCAACTGGCTTCCGTTGGCCGGCGGCTTCCAGCTGCAGCCGTCGGAGTTCGCCAAGCTCGCGCTCGTTCTTTGGATCGCCGACCTCTACGCGCGCAGGCAGAAGTACCTCAGCACTCCGCGCTACGTCCTCACCCCGATGGTGCCGATCGCCGGTGCGGTCGCGGCGCTGGTGGTCGGTCAGCACGACCTCGGCACCGCCCTGGTGCTGTTCGCCCTGATCGGCGGGATGCTCTGGGTCGCCGGACTGCCGGCCAAGCAGATGAGCGCCGTGGTCGCCGGCATCTTCGTCGTCCTCGTGTTCTTCGTCGCGACCGCGCCGCACCGCGTGGCTCGCCTGTTCAACTTCACCAATCCGCAGGCCGATCCCGACAATGCCGGGTTCCAGGCCATCCACGGCATGATGGCGCTCGCCCGCGGTGGATTCTGGGGCGTCGGACTGGGTGGCAGCCGGCAGAAGTGGGGCTCGCTGCCCGAGGCACACACCGACTTCATCCTCGCGGTCATCGGCGAGGAGCTGGGACTGCTCGGCACCTTGGTCGTGCTGGTGCTGTTCATCGTGCTGGCTTTCGCCGGCATCCGCATCGCCAGTCGCACCAACGATCCGTTCGTCCGCTACACCGCGGCCGGCATCACGATCTGGATCATGTCGCAGGCCGTCATCAACATCGGCATGGTGCTGGGCCTGCTGCCGGTCATCGGAATCCCGCTGCCGTTGATCTCCTACGGCGGGTCGAGCCTCTTGGTGTCGCTCGTCGCCATGGGCGTTCTGCTTAACTGTGCCAAGACCGAACCCGGCGCCCAGCGCGCCCTCGCCGCAGGCCGTGCCACTCGGGCACGGAGCCGCGTCTCACGGAGGAGCTGAACCAGTGCGTGCGTTGCTCGCCGGCGGAGGGACCGCCGGTCACACGTCGCCGCTCCTGGCCACCGCTGCAGTTCTGAGCGAGGCCGGGGTCGACATCACCTGCCTCGGGACGCCCCGAGGCCTCGAGGTCACCCTGATCCCGCAGGCGGGCTACCCGCTCGAGCTCGTCCCGCCGGTCCCGCTGCCCCGCAAGCCGGGCAAGGCGATGGTGCAGGTGCCGGGCAAGCTGCGAGCCGCGGTCAAGGCCACGGGTGAGGTGATCGACCGCGTACGCCCTGACGTCATCGTCGGTTTCGGCGGCTACGTCTCGGTCCCGGCCTACCTCATCGCCCGTCGCAGGCACATCCCGCTCGTGGTGCACGAAGGCAACGCGATCCCCGGCATCGCCAACAAGCTGGGCGCGCGATTCACCGAGCACGTCGCGACGAGCTTCCCCGACACCGACCTGCCGCATGCGCGCTACATCGGCTTGCCGATCCGTCGCGAGATCTCGAGCCTGGACCGCGGCGCCGTACGCGCTGAGGCTCGCGAGTACTTCGGCCTCGATCCCGATCGGCCGACGCTGCTCGTCACCGGCGGGTCGCAAGGTGCCCGCCGCATCAACCAGACGATGGCAGCTGCGGCGCGCGACCTCGCCGACGCCGGCGTGCAGGTGCTGCACGCCGCCGGACGACCCGACGAGGTGCCGGTCATCCCTGGCCCGGGCGACCCGCCCTACATCGTGACGCCCTACATCGACCGCATGGACCTGGCGTATGCCGCCGCGGACCTCATCGTGTGCCGCGCCGGCGCCAACACCGTCACCGAGGTTGCCGCGGTCGGTCTGCCCGCGGCGTTCGTGCCCCTGCCGATCGGCAACGGCGAGCAGGCTCACAACGCCCACCCCGTCGTCCAGGCCGGGGGAGCGCTGCTGATCGACGACGCCGCACTGACTCCCGCATGGATCGACAACGTCGTGATCCCGCTCGTCTCGCATCCGGGTCGACTCGCCGCGATGTCGACGGCGGCGTCCAACATCGTGCCGCGCGACGCCGACCAGAAGCTCGCCGACCTGATCCAGAAGGCAGCGCAGCCGTGAAGATTCCCGTACCCGACACGATCCCTGCAGCGCGGGAGCTCGGCGCGGTCCACTTCGTCGGGATCGGCGGCGCGGGCCTGTCCGCCATCGCGCGGCTCATGGCGCAACAGGGCATCCCGGTCAGCGGCAGCGACGCCAGCGACTCGGCCGTGGTCGAAGCCCTGCGGTCCGAAGGCATCACGTGCTTCGTCGGCCACGACGCGGCGCACCTGTCCGGTGTCGACACCGTGATCGCCTCGACGGCAGTGCGCGAGGACAACCCGGAGATCGTCGAGGCGGGGCGCCTCGGGCTCCGGTTGTGGCCGAGGTCAGCCGGCATGCGGTCGTTGATGGAAGGCCGTCGGACGATCGCGGTCGCCGGCACCCACGGCAAGACCACCACGACCGGGATGCTGACCTGCGCGCTGATCGCCGCCGGGGCTGAGCCGTCGTTCGCGATCGGTGCCGAGGTCGCAAGTCTCGGCGCCAACGCTCGCCTCGGCCGCAGCGACCTGTTCGTCGCCGAGGCCGACGAGAGCGACGGCGCCTTCCTGCACTACTCGCCAGAGGGCGCGATCGTCACCAATGTCGATGCCGATCACCTCGACAACTACGGGACGGTCGAGGCGTATGCCGCGGCGTTCCACGAGTTCGTCGCCTCGGTCGGCGGATTCATGGTCCTCAACGCCGATGACCCCGGAGCCCGCGCCTTGGTCGCGCCTGCGCGCCGACGAGGCCTCGAGGTCCTGCTGGCCGGATTCGCCGACGACGCCGACCTGCGTGGCCGCGACCTCGTCGTCGAGGGCTCGTCCTCGACGTTCTCGGCCTCGCTCCACGGCGTCGACCTCGGCCCGGTACGCCTCTCGGTGCCCGGCGCACACTATGCGCAGGACGCGCTGCTGGCCCTCGGCGCGGGGCTGCTGCTCGGCCAGAACGTCGACCTCCTCGCGGCAGGGCTGACGGCCTACACCGGCGCCAACCGGCGCATGCAGCTCCTCGGCGCGGCCGGCGGCGTGAGGGTCTACGACTCGTACGCCCACCACCCGACCGAGATCCGCGCCGACCTGGCGGCAGCACGATCGATCGCCGGCGGCGACCGGCTCGTCGTCGCCTATCAGCCGCACCTCGTCAGCCGCACGCGGCTCTACGGCGCCGAGATGGGCGAGGCGCTCTCGAGCGCCGACCGGGTCTTCGTCGCCGACATCTATCTCGCCCGCGAGGATCCCGACCCGGCGATCACGTCAGCCCTGATCGTTGACGCGATTCGTGGCACCCAGGCGTCGCTGGGTGGACCGGTGGAGGGACTCGCCGAGGTCGTCGCGCCCGAGCTGCGTCCAGGTGACCTGTTCCTGACACTGGGCGCCGGCGACATCACCACCGTCGGCCCTGCTGTCCTGGCGGCACTTGACGCATGAGCGAGGATGAGCGATTCGCTGCGCGGGCGTCCTACGAGCGGCGGCGCCGGCTGCGGCGTGTCGGAATCGCGCTGCTTGCACTGGTGGTCGCCGGGACGCTGACCTGGATCGTGATGTTCTCGAGCGTCATGGCCGTTCGGCGGGTCGCGGTCGACGGTGAGACGACGTTGAGCGAGTCACAGGTGCGCAGCGCCGCGGACGTCCGCATCGGCCAGCCGTTGGCCCGGATCGATGTCGCGGCGATCGAGGCACGCGTTGCCTCGATGGAGCGCATCCAGAGCGTCACGGTCTCCCGTTCGTGGCTGCACACCGTACGGATCACCGTCATCGAGCGCACTCCCGTCGCCTGGCTCACGGTCGGCGGCGCGATCCGCGGCCTCGACCGCTACGGGATCGACTACCGCACGTACGACAAGGCGCCCAAGGGCCTGCTCAAGGCGGAGGTCACCACGTCTGCGCCGCGGCTACGCCAGCAGACCCTCGAGGCAGTCGCCGCCGTGGTGCAGCTCATCGAGGACGAGGACCCCGCACTGCGCAAGCAGATCCGCGCGATCAGCGCAGCCACCAAGGACTCGATCCAGCTCAACCTGACGAAGGGCCGGACGGTCGTGTGGGGGAGCAGGGCC
This sequence comes from uncultured Actinomycetota bacterium, assembly GCA_963790145.1. GTDB lineage: Bacteria > Actinomycetota > Actinomycetes > Propionibacteriales > Nocardioidaceae > Aeromicrobium. The sequence goes on from CAWBNN010000003.1 coordinate 900,493, forward strand.
GATTCCGCGCACAAGCTCACGGTCCTGAACGCCCTCCTGCGCATCAAGGCCGACCGCTACGACGTCAGCGCACCGGACCAGCCCACGACAACCGGTTAGACGCGGCGTGTCGCCCCGGCCCATGGGGTCGGCGCGCGTACCGTTTCACATGAGTCACAGGTTGACATAACTATAAACCTCCACCTCAGGGTTAGAGTTCACATTCCTCGGAAGGGACACACGATGGCGGTACAGAACTACCTCGCCGTGATCAAGGTTGTCGGCATCGGCGGTGGCGGCGTCAACGCCGTCAACCGCATGATCGAGGTGGGGCTCAAGGGAGTCGAGTTCATCGCGATCAACACGGACGCCCAGGCGCTGTTGATGAGCGACGCGGACGTCAAGCTCGACGTCGGGCGCGACTCGACCCGCGGCCTCGGCGCCGGCGCCAACCCCGAGATCGGCAAGCGCGCCGCAGAGGATCACGCCGAAGAGATCGAGGCAGCCATCAAGGGCGCCGACATGGTCTTCGTGACGGCCGGCGAAGGCGGCGGCACCGGCACCGGCGGCGCCCCCGTCGTGGCCCGCATCGCCCGATCGCTCGGCGCGCTGACGATCGGCGTCGTGACCCGGCCGTTCAAGTTCGAGGGGCGCAACCGCTCGGGCCAGGCTGATGCCGGCATCCAGGCGCTGCGCGACGAAGTCGACACCTTGATCGTGATCCCCAACGACCGGCTGCTGTCGATCAGCGACCCCAACGTCAGCCTGCTCGACTCGTTCCGTCAGGCCGACCAGGTCCTGCACCAGGGCGTCTCGGGCATCACCGACCTCATCACCACGCCGGGCCTGATCAACCTCGACTTCGCCGACGTCAAGTCCGTGATGTCCGACGCCGGCTCGGCCCTGATGGGCATCGGTTCCGCACGAGGCGAGCACCGCGCAGCGGTTGCCGCCGAGAGCGCGGTGTCCAGCCCGTTGCTCGAGGCGTCGATCGAAGGCGCGCGCGGTGTGCTGCTGTCGATCGCCGGCGGTTCGGACCTCGGCCTGTTCGAGATCAACGAGGCGGCCGGCCTGGTCGCCGACGCCGTGCACCCCGACGCCAACATCATCTTCGGCGCCGTGATCGATGACGCACTGGGCGACGAGGTACGCGTGACGGTCATCGCCGCGGGCTTCGACGGCGGCGAGCCGATGTTGCGTGATGCGACCAAGCCGGCGCTGCTCAAGGAGACCAAGCCGGCGCCGTCCGAGGTCGCACCCCCGCCGACGGCGCAGAGCTTCCTCGATCCCGACCCCTACCTCGACGGGCCCAAGGTCCCCGAGGACGGTGCCGGCAACGTGACGGTGCCGCCGGACCCGATGCCCACCGAGTACGGCGACGACCTCGACGTGCCTGACTTCCTCCGCTGAGCTTGTTCCTCCACCGAGAAACGGTCGGCCGGGTCGAGCTCGCGTTCAGCGACCGTGAGGGCGGCGTCAGCGCCGGACCGTGGGCCTCGCTCAACCTCGGTACGTCCAACGGCGACGACCCGGCCCTGGTCGAGCGCAACCTCGCTCTCGTCGCCGAAGGTCTCGAGGTCGACCGCTTGGTGCGGATGAACCAGGTCCACGGATCCGACGTGGCCTGGACGGGGGACCTGGCTGACGACGAGATCCCGGTCGCCGATGCGCTCCTCACGGACCAGCCGGGCGTCGGCGTTCTCGTGCGCGTCGCCGACTGCACGCCGGTCGTGCTGGCCGGGCTGGACGAACCCGTCGCGGGGGTCGTGCACTGCGGTCGTGAAGGGCTCGTCAAGGGCGTCGTGATGGCGGCCGTCGCGGCGATCCGCGAGCACGGCACCGAGTCGATGGAGGCCTGGGTGGGCCCGCGAGCGTGCGGACGCTGCTACGAGCTCCCGCAGGAGATGGTTGACGCGGTCGCGGCCGTGGTCCCCGAAGCACGGTCGACGACGTCGTGGGGCACCCCCGCGATCGATGTCGGCGCCGGCGTCGTGGCTCAGCTGCACGAGCTGGGCATCCCGGTCACCGACATCGGGGCCCACGAGTGCACGATCGAGGACGAGCGGTTCTTCTCCTACCGCCGCCAAGGTCGCGATGCCGGACGCTTCGGCGCCATTGCGGTGATCCGATGAATCACCCCGTGAATCGCCGGGACGAGATCGCCTCTGGCCTCGACGACACCGAGCGACGCATCGCCGCCGCCTGCGAGGCAGCCGGACGCGACCGCGACGAGATCACGTTGATCGTCGTCACCAAGACCTATCCCGCGTCCGACGTCGAGCTGCTGGCCGAGCTCGGCGTGACGGACGTGGGCGAGAACCGTCATCCGGAGGCAGACCTGAAATTCCAGGAACTCCGGACCATGGAAACCCACCACGTCGTGACGCTACCGAGATGGCATTTCCTGGGCGGCGTGCAGACCAACAAGGCCGGCGCGGTCGCGCGCTACGCCGACATGGTCCACAGCGTCGACCGCATCAAGCTCGCCAACTCGCTGTCGCGCGGTGCGGAGGCGGCCGGCCGTACGCTGCCGTGCCTCATCCAGGTCGACTTCGACGCCACCAACCCCGGACGCTCCGGCGTGGTGCCGTCGGGCATACCGGAGCTGGCTGCCGCGATCGCGGACTCGACCCACCTGACACTGGCCGGACTCATGACGGTCGCGCCGTTGGGGGAGGACCCGACGCCGCACTTCGAGCACCTCGTACGCCTCTCGCAGGACCTTCGCCGAGATCATCCGGAGGCCACGATCGTCTCCGCGGGGATGAGCGGCGACTTCGAGGCCGCTGTCGCCGCCGGCGCGACACACCTGCGCATCGGGCGTTCGGTGCTCGGAGAGCGTCCTCCCGCGGGGTAATCTCAGTAATGTCATTTCCGATCGCACACACGGAGTTCTCATGGCTGGCGCAATGCGGAAGGTCGGCGAGTATCTCGGCCTCGTGGAACAAGCTGACTTCGACGACGAGTTCGAGGATGACATCGACGACCCCGCGCCCGTGAGCCGACAGCCCGCTGTCGTACGCCCGGCGCCGGTCTCGAGCATCGAGGACCACCGCCGTCCCGAGCGTCGCCCGGAGCGCCGGGCGTCCAACGCCTCGGACCTCGCGCGCATCGAGACCGTGACCCCTCGCACCTACAACGACGCCCGCACGGTCGGCGAGCACTACCGCGCCGGCGTTCCGGTGATCATGAACCTCTCGGAGATCGACGACGACGACGCCAAGCGCCTCGTCGACTTCGCCGCCGGGCTGGTGTTCGCCGTGCACGGTTCGATCAACCGTGTCACCGCCAAGGTCTTCCTCCTGTCACCCGAGAACATCACGGTGACGGACGAGGACAAGCAGCGCATTGCTGCCGGCGGCTTCTACAACCAGAGCTGACGCATGGCGCTGGTTGGCGAGATCCTGCTCTTTGTCCTCTGGCTTGCCATCGTCTTGCTGATCGCCCGGTTCGTCCTGGACTGGGTGCAGATGCTGGCGCGGCAGTGGCGGCCACGTGGCCTGGTCCTCGTGATCTGTGAAGGCCTCTACTCGATCACTGATCCGCCCCTGCGCGCCGTGCGCAGGGCGATCCCGCCGCTGCGGCTCGGCACCGTGATGCTCGACCTGTCTCCGATGATTCTGCTCATCGCGATCGTCATCCTCCAGAGGATCGTCGCGAGCGTCTTCTTCTGATAAGAGGTTCCCAAGAGTCCTCGACGCGACCCGCTGAGTTTGGGACTCCTGTGGAAGAAGTAAACGTCGGCAGAGTACGGTGGAGGCTCAGAGTCCCCAGGACTAACCCCAACCCCGAGGTGTACTCATGCCATTGACGCCAGAGGACGTGCGTAACAAGCGCTTTACGCCTGTCCGTCTTCGCGAAGGCTATGACATGGGCGAAGTGGATCAGTTTCTCGACGAGGTCGAGGCCGAGCTCGAGCGACTCACGGTCGAGAACGAAGAACTTCGCGCCAAGGTAGCCGCCGCATCAACCGGCGAACCGACCGGTCTCATCCCTGCAGTCCAGCCGGCGACCCCGGCCCCCCAGGCTGCGCCGACCCCGGCCGTCCAGGAGCCCGTGCAGCAGTACGCGCCGCCGCCGCCGCCCGAGCCGATCCAGCAGGCGCCTGCCGCCATGCCGGAGCCGACTCGCAGCGCGCCGTCGATGGGCGATGCATCGTCTGCTGCCGCCCGGTTGCTGGAGATCGCGTCTTCCAACGCCGACCAGCTCATGGAAGCGGCCAAGGAAGAGGCTGACCGCATCGTCGGTGAGGCTCGCGCCAAGGCTGAGCGTCTGGTCAACGAGGCACGTGGCAAGGCTGACCGACTCGAGACCGATGCCCGCATCCGCGCGCAGAAGCTCGATGACGAGACCAACGAGCGTCGCCAGCAGGCCGTCGCCACGATCGAGCGGGATCGCTACGAGATCCAGCGCGAGGTCGAGCACCTGCGGGCATACGAGCGTGAGTACCGGGCCCGGCTCAAGAACTACTTCCAGAGCCAGCTCGACCAGCTTGCGGCCAACGAGAGCTCCAACAACTCGCAGCCTGTCCAGGCTCCGGCTGACGCGGGTCCCCGCCGTCTCCGGTCCCTGCTCGGCGACGACGAGAGCTTCTGAGCAGCATCTGATCAACGAAGGGCCCGTCACCGCGAGGTGACGGGCCCTTCGTCATGCCGTCCGTGGCTAGGCCTTGGCGAGGACGAAGCCGAAGCCGAGCTCCTCGTCGGTGAAGTCCGACGCGCCGGCGTCCTCGCTGATCGACGTCGCCAGCACCTCGTCGGCGATGAGGCCGTCGTGGGCCCGCAACGCGTCGGCCATCGGCCCCGAGGCCGACCAGGTCAGCGTGATGCGATCACTGATGTCGAGGCCGGAGGACTTGCGTGCCTCCTGGATGACGCGGATCGCCTCGCGGGCGAAGCCGGCCATGCGCAGCTCGTCGTCGAGCTCGAGGTCGAGCGCCACGGTCTCGCCCTGGTCGTTGACGACCGACCAGCCCTCGCGGGGTCGCTCGGAGATGATGACGTCGTCGGGACCGACCTCCACCGGCGAGCCGTCGACGTCGACCGTTGCGGCGCCGGTCGCGGTCAGTGACGCGGCGAGCCCGGCCGCATCAGCGCCGGCGATCGCGGCAGCGACCTGCGGCGTCTGCTTGCCGAACCGCTTGCCGAGGTTGCGGAAGTTGCCCTTGGCCGAGTGATCCACGAGGTCGCCGCCGGCATCCGCAAGGGACTCAAGGGCGCCGATGTTGAGCTCTTCGCACACCTGGCTGCGCAGGTCGTCGCCGAGCTGCTGCCAGGCGCCGGACGCGACGAGCGCGCGACGCAGCGGCTGGCGCGTACGGACCTTGGCCTCCGCGCGAGCGGCGCGGCCGAGCTCGGTCACCCGGCGGGCGAGGTCGACTCGGGCGCCCAACCCGTCGACGATGAGCGACTCGTCGGCGACCGGCCAGCTGGCCAGGTGCACCGATGCCGGGGCGTCCGCGGTCACCGGCAGGATGACGTCCTGCCAGACCCGCTCGGCGATGAACGGCGTCAGGGGCGCCATCAGCCGGGTCAGCACGTCGAGCGTCTCGTGCAGGGTCGCGAACGCCGCGGTGTCGCCGCGCCAGAACCGGCGGCGCGACCGGCGGACGTACCAGTTGGACATGTCGTCGACGAACGTCGCGATCCGTGCTCCGGCCGTCTGCGTGTCGAACGTCTCGAGAGCGGCTGTGACATCACGGGTCAACGTGTGGAGCTCGGACAGCAGCCACTGGTCGAGCACCTCGCGCTCGGCGACCGGCGGCACCTCGCCGTCGGCGGGCGTCCAGCCCTCGGTGCCGGCGTACAGGACGTGGAAGGCCGTGGTGTTCCAATACGTCAGCAGGACCTTGCGGACGATCTCCGACAGTGCGGTGTGGCCGATGCGGCGCGGCGACCACGGCGAACCGGAGCACGCCATGAACCAGCGCAACGCGTCGGCGCCGTGCTCGTCCATGAGCGGCATCGGCAGCAGGATGTTGCCGAGATGCTTGCTCATCTTCTTGCCGTCCTCGGCGAGGATGTGGCCGAGGCAGACGACGTTCTCGTAGGAGCTCTGGTCGAACACCAGCGTGCCGACCGCCATGAGCGAGTAGAACCAGCCACGGGTCTGGTCGATCGCCTCGCAGATGTACTGCGCGGGATAGGCCTGCTCGAACTTCTCCTTGGAACCCTCGACATGCGGGTAGCCCCACTGCGCGAACGGCATCGAGCCGGAGTCGAACCAGGCGTCGATCACGTCGGGCACTCGCCGGTAGGTGCCCGGCTGGCCCTCGATCTCGAACGTCACCTCGTCGATGAACGGGCGGTGCGGATCGAGGTCGGCCAGGTCGCGCCCGGTGAGCTCCGACAGCTCGCGCAGCGAGTCGATGCACACGAGCTTGCTCGGGTCCTCGTCGTTGCGCCAGATCGGCAGCGGTGTGCCCCAGTAGCGGCTGCGCGACAGTGACCAGTCGATGTTGTTGGTCAGCCAGTCGCCGTAGCGGCCGTTCTTGATCGTCTCGGGGAACCAGTTGGTGCCGGCGTTCTCGGCCAGCAGCTTGTCCTTGATCGCCGTCGTACGGATGTACCAGGCCGGCAGCGCGTAGTACATCAGCGGTGTGTGGCAGCGCCAGCAGTGCGGGTAGGAGTGCTCGTAGGCCAGCTCGTTGAACATCAGCCCGCGAGCCGCGAGGTCGTCGGCCAGCGCGCGGTCGGCGGTCTTGAAGAACTGGCCGCCGACGAGCGGGACATCGGCCTCGAAGTGACCGTCCGGGGTGATCGGGTTGACGACCGGCAGGCCGTACGCCTTGCAGACCGCCATGTCGTCGGCGCCGAACGCGGGGGACTGGTGCACCAGACCGGTGCCGTCCTCGGTCGTGACGTAGTCGCCCAGCACGACGAAGTGTGCCGGACTCGGGCTCTGCCCATCTGTCCCTACCGGGAAGGCGACGAGCTCGAACGGCCGCTGGTAGGTCCAGCGCTCCATGTCCTGGCCGCTGAACGACTCGCCGGCGAGCTTCCAGCCCTCGCCGAGGGCCTTCTCGAGCAGCGGCTCGGCCACGACGAGGGTCTCCTCGCCGTTGGACGCGGTGACGTAGGTGACCTCGGGGTTGACCGCGACCGCAGTGTTGGACACGAGCGTCCACGGAGTCGTGGTCCAGACCAGCATCGATGCCTTGCCGGCGAGCGGGCCGGAGGTCAGCGGAAAGCGTACGTAGACCGAGGGGTCCGTGATCGTCTCGTAGCCCTGCGCGAGCTCATGGTCGGACAGTGTCGTGCCGCAGCGCGGGCAGTAGGGCGCGACCCGGAAGTCCTCGGTCAGCAGCCCCTTGTCGAAGATCGTCGACAACGCCCACCAGACGCTCTCGACGTACGACGACTCCATCGTGCGGTAGGGGTTGGCCATGTCGACCCAGTAGCCCATGCGATCCGTCATCTCCTCGAAGAGATCGACGTTGCGGACCACGGCCTCGCGGCACCTGGCGTTGAACTCGGCGATGCCGTAGGCCTCGATGTCGAGCTTGCCGTTGAAGCCCAGCTCCTTCTCGACCGCGATCTCCACCGGCAGGCCGTGGCAGTCCCAGCCGGCCTTGCGGTCGACGTGATAACCCTGCATGGTCTTGAAACGCGGGAAGACATCCTTGAAGACGCGCGCCTCGACGTGGTGGGTGCCGGGCGTGCCGTTGGCCGTCGGAGGACCCTCGTAGAACGTCCAGCGCGGCGCATCGGCCGGGGTGTCGAGGCTCGCCGCGAAGGTGCCCTGATCGGCCCACAGCTGGAGGATGTCGCGCTCCAACGCCGGGAGATCGACGTGGGCGGGGACGGGGCGATAGGACGCGTGCTGGGTCACACCTTCAATTCTACGGGTGACCAGCGGCGACACTGCGGCGGTGCGAGTTGGCTTTGCCTCACGGGGGGTCTAATCTTCGTGCATGCCAAACACCAAGCTCGCCGTTCGAGCCGATGAGAAGCCGTGGACCGCTGCCGAGACCAAAGCCGTCCGGGTGGAGCTCGAGGCTGACCTCGTGAGGTTGCGCGGAGAGCTCGATCAATCAGCTCGCGAGCTGCAGGACCTCCTCCGTGACGGTGTTGACGGCGCTGGCAATGATCAGGCCGATGTGGGCTCCAAGGGCCTCGAGCGCGACGCCGAGATGTCCCTCGCCGCCAACCAGCGTGAACTGCTCCTCCAGACCGAGAAGGCGCTCGATCGCCTCGAGAAGGGCAGCTACGGCCAGTGCGAGATCTGCGGGGAGCCGATCGGCAAGAATCGTTTGATGGCGTTCCCCCGTGCGACACTGTGCATGACATGCAAGCAGCGCGAGGAGCGTCGCTGAGCCCTGGCGACGACCACGGCCCGACCGCCACACACACGTACGTACGACTCTTTGCGGCGGTTGCTGCCCTGACGCTGGTCGTCGATCAGGTGACCAAGGTGCTGGCGGTCGAGAAGCTGCAGGGCCGGGAGTCGATCGAGCTCATCCCCAACGTGCTGTCCCTGTCGTTCATGCGCAACGCCGGAGCGGCGCTGGGCACCGGCGCGGGATTCACCGTCGTGCTCAGCATCGTCGCGGTCGTGGTCTCGATCGCGGTCGCACGCATGGCGACTCGCCTGCGTGATCGCGGATGGGCCGTCGGGCTCGGGCTGCTGTTCGCCGGCGCGGTCGGCAACCTGTGCGACCGGATCTTCCGCGAGCCCGCGCCGTTCAAGGGCCACGTCGTCGACTTCATCGACTATCACGTGTTCGTCGGCAACGTCGCCGACATCGCGCTCACGGTCGCCGCGATCGTGATCATCTGGCGCACATGGCGTGGTGTGGGCCTCGACGGGACCCGCCAGGTGAAGTCATGACCGCAGAAGAGCTCGACCACAAGGTCATCCAGGTCCCCGAGGGCCTTGCCGGTGAGCGCGTCGACAGCGCCCTCGCCCGGCTGCTCGGCCTGTCGCGGACCCGCGCCAGCGAGCTCGTCGCCGAAGGCCACGTCACGCTCGACGGCGCTGCCCCGGCCAAGTCCGATCGGGTCACGCCCGGTTCGATCCTCGAGGCGTCGATCCCGGCGCCCCGGCGCGTCGAAGTCGTCGCTGCCGAGGTCGAGGGCATGCGCATCGTGTTCCAGGACGACGACTTCGTCGTGGTCGACAAGCCGGTCGGCGTCGCCGCGCACCCCAGTGTCGGCTGGTACGGCCCGACGGTCCTCGACCACCTCGCGGGCGCCGGCATCCGGATCTCGACCTCGGGCGCGCCGGAGCGCCGAGGCATCGTGCATCGCCTCGACGTGGGCACCAGCGGCCTCATGGCGGTGGCCAAGTCCGAGCACGCCTACACCGTGCTCAAGCAGGCGTTCCGCGATCGTACGGTCGACAAGACCTACCACGCGCTGGTGCAGGGCCACCCCGATCCGCACATGGGCACGATCGACGCGCCGATCGCCCGCCACCCCAAGCACGACTTCAAGTTCACGGTCAAGGACGGCGGCCGCGAGAGTGTCACGCACTACGACACGCTCGAGGCGCACCGCTATGCCAGTCTGCTCACGATCAAGCTCGAGACGGGGCGTACGCACCAGATCCGCGTCCACATGAGCGCGCTGCACCACCCCTGCGTCGGCGATCTCATGTACGGAGCAGATCCGACCCTCGCCAAGAAGGTCGGGCTCGACCGCCAATGGCTGCACGCCAAGAAGCTCGGGTTCATCCACCCGCGTTCCGGGGACTACGTCGAGTTCGACTCCGACTACCCCGATGACCTCAACGAGGCCCTCGCAGTCGTACGCGACCTCGACTGACGCGCCACTCGCGGGGCGATCGTCGGGGTCATGGAGAATGGCTCCCATGAGTATCGTGCGCCAGTCCGAGAAGCTGAGGGATGTCCTCTACGACATCCGTGGCCCCGTCAGCGCTCGAGCCGCCGCCCTGGAGGCCGAAGGCCACCGGATCATGAAGCTCAACATCGGCAACCCGCAGCCGTTCGGCTTCGACGCGCCCGCGGAGATCCTGCAGGACGTCATCGCCGCGCTGCCCAGCTCGGCCGGCTACTCCGACTCCCGGGGCATCCAGTCCGCCCGCCGTGCGGTCGTGCACCACTACCAGCTGCAAGAGGGCTTCCCGACGATCGACATCGACGACGTCTGGATCGGCAACGGGGTCTCCGAGCTGATCCAGATGGCGCTGCAGGCGTTGCTCGACAATGGCGACGAGGTTCTCGTGCCGGTGCCGGACTATCCCCTGTGGACGGCGGTGACCAACCTCGCCGGGGGAGTGCCGGTGCACTACCGCTGCGACGAGGACAACGACTGGAACCCCGACCTCGAGGACCTCGAGTCCAAGATCACCGACCGCACCCGCGTGATCGTCGTCATCAATCCCAACAACCCGACCGGAGCGGTCTACTCCCGCGAGACGCTCGACGCGATCGCCGACCTGGCCCGCAAGCACGACCTGGTCCTGATGGCCGACGAGATCTACGACAAGATCCTCTACGACGACGCGGTCCACATCCCGCTGGCCAGCGTTGCGCCGGACGTCCTGACGTTGACCTTCAACGGGCTCTCCAAGGCATACCGGGTGTGCGGATATCGCGCCGGCTGGCTCGTCGTGACCGGCCCGCTCGAGCGGGCCGGCGACTACCTCGAGGGCATCACCCTGCTCGCGTCCATGCGGCTGTGCCCCAACGTGCCGGCCCAGAATGCGATCCAGGTGGCGCTCGGTGGCTATCAGTCGATCAAGGAGCTCATCCTGCCCGGCGGTCGGCTGCTCGAGCAGCGTGACACGGCGGTCAACGAGCTGCGCAAGATCCCCGGCGTCAGTGTCGTCGCGCCTCGGGGGGCTCTGTACGCCTTCCCGCGGCTCGATCCCGAGGTCTACCCGATCAAGGATGACCAGCAGCTCGTGCTCGATCTCCTGCTGCAGGAGAAGATCCTGTTGACCCAGGGCACGGGCTTCAACTGGCCGGAGCCGGACCACCTCCGCATCGTCACGCTGCCGTGGGCCCGCGACCTCTCCGACGCGATTCAACGCCTGGGCAACTTCCTCAGCACCTATCAGCAGGTCTAGCTACTTCCCGGCCTTCTTGCGCGACGCGTACGCGGCGGCTTCCTCGGCGCGAAAGCGCGTGATCGCGTCGATCAGGTCGACCGGAAGCGGCTCGTCGAGCGGGAACTGGATCGCCGACTTGCTGGTCCTGTACCCGGCCAGCTCGTCGCTGAAGTGCGCGAACGTGGCAGCGGAGGGGAAGAAGTTGAGCGACGTGTGCTCGGTGTGGCCGGCGAACTGGATCACGACGAGGCCGTCCTGCTTGTACGCCGGGATGTTGTAGCTGATCGTCTCCTCGGCGTCAGGAAGGGCGGCGCGGAGGATCCGGCGGGTCTCCACGAGGCGGGGCTCGACGTCATACGTCGCCGCCTCGATGTAGTCGTCGACGGTGGTGAATTTCTGGTTGTCGTCAGTCACCACTCAGGTCTAGTCGAGTTTGCTCGCAAAGCACAATTCTGGGCGTGGTGACGGGACGACACGGCCCATGTTGGTCCAGAGCGTCGGGCCCCTCGACTAGGCTGAAGTCCTTCCCCCACGATCGCGCCGAGGAGGCCATTTTTCGATGTCGAGTGACTCACCATTCGTGCACCTGCACGTGCACACGGAGTACTCGATGCTCGATGGTGCCGCTTTGCTCGACGGGCTCTTCGAGCGAACCTCAGAGCTCGGCATGCCGGCCATCGCGATGACCGATCACGGCAACCTGCACGGCGCCTACGACTTCTACAGCAAGGCCAAGGCGCACGGGGTCAAGCCGATCATCGGCATGGAGGCCTACCTCACGCCCAACATTCCGCGCACCGAGAAGAAGGCCGTGCAGTGGAACAAGGGAGCCAAGGACGCCGACGTCGCGGGCCGCGGCGCCTACACGCACATGACGCTGCTGTCGGAGACCACCGAGGGCATGCACAACCTGTTCCGCATCGGCTCCTACGCGAGCCTCGAGGGGCAGTACCGCAAGCCGCGTGCCGACCGTGACCTGCTGCAGCGATACGGCAAGGGGCTCATCGCGACGACGGGCTGCCCGTCGGGCGAGATCCAGACCTGGCTGCGCATCGGCAACTACGACAAGGCGCGCGCGTCGGCCGCGGAGTTCCAGGACATCTTCGGCAAGGAGAACTTCTTCCTCGAGCTGATGGACCACGGCCTGGCGATCGAGTCGCAGGTGCGTGAGGGTCTGCTGCGGCTCAAGAAGGACCTCGGTCTCCCGGCGATCGCGACCAACGACTCGCACTACACCGCCCCCGAGGACGCCGAGGCGCACTCGGCACTGCTGTGTGTCCAGTCCGGCAGCACGCTGACCGACCCCAATCGCTTCAAGTTCGACTCCAACGACTTCTACATCAAGTCCGCCAAGGAGATGCGCGACCTGTGGGAGGACCGGTTCGACCTCAAGGAGGCGTGTGACAACACGCTCCTGATCGCCGAGCGTTGTGACGTCGAGTTCCGCGAGTCCAACGGCGGCTACATGGCCCGCGCGGACGTCCCCCAGGGCGAGACCGAGGAGAGCTGGTTCGTCAAGGAGGTCTGGCGAGGCGTCGAGTCGCGCTATCCCGGCGACAAGCTCACCGACGAGGTCCGCGCCCGCACCGAGATGGAGCTCGACGTCGTCCGCGACAAGGGCTACTGCGGCTACTACCTCGTGGTGGCCGACTTCATCAACTGGGCCAAGGACAACGGCATTCGCGTCGGCCCGGGTCGTGGATCAGGTGCGGGATCGATCGCCGCCTACGCACTGCGGATCACCGATCTGTGCCCCCTCACGCACGGCCTGATCTTCGAGCGCTTCCTCAACCCCGAGCGCCCCTCGATGCCCGACTTCGACATCGACTTCGACGAGCGTCGCCGTGGCGAGGTCATTCGCTACGTCAGCAACAAGTACGGCGAGGAGCGCGTCGCGATGATCGCGACGTTCGGCCGGCTCAAGTCCAAGGCCGCGATCAAGGACGCGGCGCGCGTCATGGACTACCCGTTCACGCACGGCGAGCGCATCACCAAGGCGCTGCCGGCCGACGTCATGGGCAAGGGCGTGTCGCTCAAGGGCCTGTTCGACAAGGACGACAAGCGCTACGGCGACGGTGCCGACTTCCGGCGGCTTCACGACGAGGACGCTGACGTCCGCAAGATCTACCAGACCGCGCTGGGGCTCGAGGGCCAGATCCGCCAGTGGGGCGTCCACGCCGCCGGCGTCATCATGTCGAGCGACCCGCTGATCGACATCGTCCCGATCATGAAGCGTGAGCAGGACGGCGCGATCATCACGCAGTTCGACTACCCGATGTGCGAGGCGCTCGGGTTGGTCAAGATGGACTTCCTCGGCCTGCGCAACCTCACGGTGCTCGACGATGCCCTCGAGAACATCAAGCGCAACCGCGACATCGACCTGGTGCTCGAGGACCTGACGTTCGACGACCCAGCGACGTACGACCTGCTGGCCCGCGGCGACACCCTCGGCGTCTTCCAGCTCGACGGCGGGCCCATGCGCGCGTTGCTGCGCAGCATGAAGCCCGACAAGTTCGAGGACATCTCGGCCGTCGGCGCGCTCTACCGCCCCGGCCCGATGGGCGCGGACTCGCACAACAAGTACGCCCGCCGCAAGAACGGGCGCGAGCCGATCGACCCGATCCATCCCGAGCTCGAGGAACCCCTGGCCAAGGTGCTCGGCGAGACGTACGGCTTGATCGTCTACCAAGAGCAGGTCATGGAGATCGCGCAGGTCCTGGCCGGCTTCTCGCTCGGACAAGCCGACAACCTGCGGCGCGCGATGGGCAAGAAGAAGAAGTCCGAGCTCGACAAGCAGTACGCCGGTTTCCAGGCCGGCATGCTCGAGCGCGGCTACTCCCAGAAGGCGATCACCACGCTGTGGGACATCCTGCTGCCGTTCTCGGACTATGCGTTCAACAAGGCGCACTCCGCGGCATACGGCGTCATCTCCTACTGGACGGCCTACCTCAAGGCCAACTATCCGGCGGAGTACATGGCGGCACTGCTGACCAGCACCCGCGGCGACAAGGACAAGTCGGCGATCTACCTCAACGAGTGCCGGCGCATGGGCATCAAGGTGCTGCCGCCGGACGTCAACGAGTCGGTCTCCAACTTCGCGTCGGTCGGCGCCGACATCCGCTTCGGGCTCGGTGCGATCCGCAACATCGGCGAGAACGTCGTCGCCGGCATCGTCGAGGGGCGCACCTCGAGCGGTCCCTACACCGACTTCAACGACTTCCTGGGCAAGGTGCCGACGCTCGTCTGCAACAAGCGCGTCCTCGACTCGTTGATCAAGGCCGGTGCGTTCGACTCGCTCGGCCACCGTCGTCGCGCCCTGACGACGGTCGCCGAGGAAGGCGTCGACCTCTACATCGACCTCAAGCGCCAGGCCGCGATCGGCCAGGACTCGCTGTTCGGCGGCGTCGATGACGCCTTCACCGGGGGCACGATCGAGGTGCCCGACACGATGCCGGAGTGGGAGAAGACCCAGCTCCTGGCGTTCGAGCGCGACATGCTCGGGCTCTACGTCTCGGACCATCCGCTGCAGGGCCTCGAGCACGTGCTGCGGGCGAGCAGCGACTGCACGGTCGGCGAGCTGCTGACCAACGCCGAGCTGCCCGACGGCAGCACCGTGCGCATCTGCGGCCTCATCACCGGCGTGCAGCGGCGGATGAGCAAGAAGGGCGACTCCTGGGCCTCGATCACGATCGAGGACCTCGAGGGTGGCATCGAGGTCATGGTGTTCCCGGGCGCCTACCAGCTCGCGATGCCGGTGCTGATTCCCGACACGATCGTCGTCGTCAAGGGCCGGGTCCGGCGCAAGGACGAAGGCGTCGAGCTCAACGCTCTCGAGGTCACCCTCCCCGCGATGAACACCGGCGGTCCTGAGCGGCCCCTGGTCGTCAGCCTGCCGGTGGCCCGCTGCACGACGGACACGATCGGCACGTTCAAGCAGGTGCTGGCCGCCCACCCCGGAGTCTCCGAGGTGCACCTGCGCCTGATCGGCAACGGCTCGACCAAGGTCATGCGACTCGACGACAGCCTGCGTGTGGCACAGTCGTCCTCGTTGATCGCTGACCTGAAAGAGCTGCTGGGCCCCCATTGCCTCTCCTGAGACGAATCGTCCTGTCTGCCGCCGCGATGCTCCTTGTGGGCATCGCGGCAGGTTTCGTGTGGGAGCGGCTCGCGACTCCCGCCAAGTGGGAGGTGCGCCCGACCGGCCTCGCGATGGACGAGGCGGCTTCCAAGGGCCAGTTCTCGGTCATCGTGGTGTTCGTCGTCGTGGGCCTCGTCGCGTCTTTGCTGCTGGGTTCCTTCATGGCGTGGGCGCTGCGTGACGCCGGGTGGATGACCACTCCGATGATCATCGTGGCCACACTGACGGCGGCCGTGATCGCCTGGCGGCTCGGCGTCCATCTCGGCCCGCCGGACCCGTCGTCGGTCAAGGACGTACCAGTCGGCGGCCACATCCCGGCCAGGTTCACGGTCGACGGCGTCTCGCCGTTCCTGGTGTGGCCGATCGCGGGACTGGTCGGGTTGATCGGTACGACGATGCTGGTCACGAAGCGCGATGAACTCGCGCAGACCTACTGACGAGCTCTCGTCAGCGGGCGATGCGGGCGACGACGGCGTCCGTCAGCAGGATCAGGTCGTTCGGCTGCAGCTCGGCCTCGAGTCCGCGTCGGCCGCCTGAGACGAAGATCGTCGGCCATTGTGCGGATGTCTTGTCGACCACGGTGCGATGCCGGCGCTTCTGGCCCAGCGGCGAGATGCCGCCGATCACGTAGCCCGTGGCTCGTTGCGCCTGCGCGGCGTCGGCCATCTGGGCTCGTTTGCCGCCCAGCGCATCGGCGAGCGCTTTGAGGTCGAGCGATCCCATGACCGGCACGACCCCGACGCACAGCTCACCGTCGACCTCGGCCATCAAGGTCTTGAAGACGCGGCCCGGCTCGACCCCGAGGGCCTGCGCGGCTTCCATGCCGAACGAGTCCGCACGGGGATCGTGAACGTACGCATGCGGGGTGAACGGGACGTTGGCACGGTGCAGCGCGACGAACGCCGGAGTCGCGTCGGTGGGCTTCTTGTTGGCGGCCACCAGCCCACGGTAGCCCGTCCGTAGACTTGGCGTCGTGATGCGACGTCTTGACCTGCGAAGTCTCGAGCCCTCTGCCGAGGAATGGCAGTGGGTCTACAGCGCTGCCGTGCCGCGCGCCGAGGTCGATGTCGAGCACGCGATGGCCGCGGTGCGGCCGATCTGCGAGGACGTGAAGTCCCGAGGCGCCGATGCCGTGCTCGACGCAGGTGAGCGCTTCGACGGCGTACGCCCGGAACAGCTGCGGGTTCCGATCGCCGCGATCACCGACGCGCTCGAGGCGCTGGCGCCTGACATCCGCGCCGGCCTCGAGGAATCGATCCGCCGGCTGCGTCAGACCAGTGAGGCCGAGCTCGAGCACAGCCTCGTCACCGAGGTGGCGCCCGGCGCCACGGTCGAGCGCCGGATCGTGCCGATGCAGCGCGTCGGCCTCTATGTCCCCGGCGGCCTGGCACCACTCGTGAGCACCGTGATCATGAACGCCGTGCCGGCCCAGGTCGCGGGCGTGCCGGGCATCGCCCTTGCCAGCCCGCCCAACGTCGAGTTCGGAGGTTTGCCGCACCCCACGATCCTCGCGGCTTGCGGCCTGCTCGGGATCGACGAGGTCTACGCCGCTGGCGGCGCGCAAGCGCTCGCGATGTTTGCCTACGGCGCAGGGGAGTGCCGCCCGGTCAACCTCATCACCGGTCCCGGCAACATCTATGTCGCTGCGGCCAAGCGCTATCTGCAGGGCACCGTCAGCATCGACGCGGAGGCCGGCCCGACGGAGATCGCGATCATCGCAGACGGCACCGCAGACGCCGCGTTCGTCGCCGCCGACCTGATCAGCCAGGCAGAGCACGACCCGCTCGCCGCGAGCGTGCTGATCACCGACAGCGAGGAGCTCGCCGCGGCGGTCGACTCAGCGCTGGTCGACCAGGTCGGCTCGGCCAAGCACGCCGACCGCATCCGTACCGCCCTCGAGGGGCAGCAGTCGGCGACCGTGCTCGTCCGCGATGTCGACCAGGCCGTGCAGGTGGCGAACGGCTACGCCGCTGAGCACCTCGAGATCCACACGGCCGGCGCTGGCGACGTCGCGGCCCGCATCGTCAACGCCGGAGCGGTGTTCGTCGGCTCCCACACTCCGGTGTCACTCGGCGACTATGCCGCGGGCTCCAACCACGTGCTGCCCACAGCAGGGTGCGCGTGCCACTCATCGGGCCTGTCGGTGCGGGCGTTCTGCAAGAACATGCACGTCGTCACCTACGACGAGGCCGCGCTGCGCGAGGTCGGCGACCACGTCGTCACGCTCGCCGAGGCCGAGAACCTGCCGTCGCACGGTGCCGCGGTGTCGATCCGGATGTCCCGCTGATGCCGCTGCCCGCATGGGTGCCGATCCGGGACGAGCTCCGGGACGATGAACCCTATGGCGCGCCGCAGCTCGATGTGCCGGTGCAGCTCAACACCAACGAGAACCCGTACGGGCCGAGCGAGAAGGTGGCTCGCGACATCGGTGAGTCGGTGCAGCAGGCTGCCTTGTCGCTCAACCGCTATCCCGACCGCGAGGCGCGCGAGTTGCGGACCTCGCTCGCGGCCTACCTGGGTCATGGGCTGACGCCGGAACGAGTCTGGGCGGCGAACGGCTCCAACGAGATCATGCAGCAGGTCCTGCAGGCGTTCGGCGGTCCCGGACGCACAGCGGTGTCGTTCGCTCCGACGTACTCCATGTATCCGGAGTACGCCCGCAACACCCACACCCGCTGGGTGGCTGGCCGGAGGCGCGACGACTTCGGACTCGACGTCGAGGCGGCGCTCGCGCTCATCGCGGCTGAGCGGCCGGACGTCGTCATCCTCACGTCGCCCAACAACCCCACCGGGACGGCACTCGACCCCGCGCACACCCGGGCGATCGTCGAAGCGGCACCTGGAATCGTTGTCGTGGACGAGGCGTATGCCGAGTTTCGCCGCGACGGCACGCCCAGCGCGCTCGAGCTGCTCGACGAGTTCCCGCGACTTCTGGTGACCCGCACGATGAGCAAGGCATTCGCCCTCGCGGGCGGCCGGCTCGGCTATGTGGCAGCCGACGCCGCCATCATCGATGCCCTGCGCATCGTCCGGTTGCCCTACCACCTGTCCGCGGTGAGCCAGGCCGCCGCGACCGCGGCCCTCCGGCACGAGGACGAGCTGCTGGCTCAGGTCGACGCGCTCCGGACCACCCGCGACGAGACCGCGGCGTGGTTGCGGGAACAGGGATTCACGGTTGCGGAGTCCGACGCGAACTTCATCCTGTTCGGCCTGTTCGACGACCGGCACGCGGTCTGGCAGGCCCTGCTCGACCACGGCGTCCTGATTCGCGAGGTCGGCCCCCTAGAATGGCTGCGCGTGTCGATCGGCACGCCCGACGAAATGCACGCGTTCCGACACGCACTCCTGGAGGTGACCCGATGACCCGCACTGCGCGCATCGAGCGGAAGACCTCCGAGTCCCATGTCGTCGTCGAGGTCGACCTCGACGGGTCCGGCATCAACGACATCTCGACGGGTGTCGGCTTCTACGACCACATGCTGACGGCGTTCTCACGCCACTCGCTGATCGACCTGACGGTCAAGTCCGAGGGTGATCTGCACATCGACGCCCACCACACGGTCGAGGACACCGCGATCTGCCTCGGTGAGGCGATCCGCGAGGCACTCGGCGACAAGGTCGGCATCCGCCGCTACGGCGACGCACTGGTGCCGCTCGACGAGTCGATCGCGCAGGCCGTCGTCGACGTGTCGGGCCGCCCCTACTTCGTGCACTCCGGCGAGCCCGATCGCCAGATCACCGCGATCATCGGTGGCCAGTACACCGGCGCCCTCACCGCGCACGTCTTCGAGTCGATCGCGCACCACGCCGGGATCACGATGCACGTACGCCTGCTGGACGGCCGCGACCCGCACCACATCGCCGAGGCCCAGTTCAAGGCGGTGGCGCGTGCGATGCGTGACGCCGTCGCGATCGACCCTCGCGAGTCAGGCATCCCCAGCACCAAGGGCGCTCTGTGACTGAGCGTCAGCGAAGGCACCGACAGAACGTCGCAGCGGCGCCTTCGTATGCTTGCGCCCTTTTCGTGAAGGCGCCGCTGTGACTGCTCCGCGCGTCGCGGTGCTCGACTACGGCTCTGGCAACCTTCGTTCGGCGGTACGTGCTGTTGAGCGCGCCGGGGCGCAGGCCGAGCTCACCAGCGACGCCGCGACGGCGATCGAGGCCGACGGCCTGCTGGTGCCGGGTGTGGGTGCCTTCGAGGCCTGCATGCGCGGACTCGTCGGCGTCGACGGCGTGCGCATCGTGGAGCGCCGGCTCATCGCCAACCGCCCGGTGCTCGGCATCTGCGTCGGCATGCAGATCCTGTTCGGGGAGGGCATCGAGCACGGCGTACGCACCGAGGGCTGTGGTGAGCTGCCGGGCGTCGTGGAGCGGCTGCAGGCGCCGATCGTTCCGCACATGGGCTGGAACACCGTCGAACCCGGCCCGGGCTCGCGCATGTTCGCGGGCATCGAGGACGAGCGGTTCTACTTCGTGCACTCCTATGGGGTGCGTGACTGGGTGCTCACCCAGCCGCCGGCGATGCCGGAACCGGCCGTGACCTGGACCGAGTACGCCGGGGACCGCTTCGTGTCCGCCGCCGAGCACGGGCCCTTGTGGGCGACGCAGTTCCACCCCGAGAAGTCCGGCGACGCCGGCTCACAGCTGCTGAAGAACTGGCTCGCGACGCTCTGACCCGGCGCGCGGGCTCAGATCGCGTCGCGCAGGACCTCGGCGAGCTGTTCGGGCTTGGTGAACTGCGGCCAGTGGCCGGTCGGCAGCTCGATGATCGTGACGTCCTTGATCTTGGGCAGCTCGGAGAAGTAGGCCTCGCCCGCCGCGACGTACTCGTCGATCTCGTCGCGGGTGAAGGTCGTGCTGATCACCGTGATCGGCACGTCGAAGCGGGCCGGATCGCTCAGCACCTGCGGGTCACGGGCGACGCCGATCGGAATCGGGATCGCGCGGGCCCGGAAGTCGTCGAGCTGGGCGTCGGTGAGGTCGTTGAGGTCGCGGGCGCCGTCCTCTCGGAAGACCTCCCACGGTGGCAGCGGGATCTCGCCCTTGCCGTCGTCCGGCAGGCCAGGGTTGATCGCGGCGCCGTCGGGAAGCGGCCCACTGTCGACGTAGATCGCGCGAGCCACCCGGTCGGGGCGCCGGTCGACCGCGCCATGGACTGCGGCGCCACCGCCACTGTGACCGACCAGCACGACCGGCTCGCCCGCCGCATCAACGGCGTCGACGATGGCGTCGACGTGGTCGGCGAGCCCGATGCCGGAGCGATCGGCGTCGACCGACTCGAGGCCGGGAAGGGTGAGCGCGGTGACGTCGTGGCCGGCCGCCTCGAGGGCGGGGGAGACGCGGTCCCACGAGGAGCCGTCGAGCCAGAAACCGGGGACGAGGATGATCTTCATACCGACCAACCTAGGCGTGGCCGCCGACAGATACGATCACCTGCGTGACCCTCGAACTCCTCCCCGCCGTCGATGTCGCCGATGGACAGGCCGTTCGCCTCGTCCAGGGCGAGCTCGGCAGCGAGACGACATACGGATCCCCCCTGGACGCGGCCCTGCAGTGGCAGACCGACGGAGCGGAGTGGATCCACCTCGTCGATCTCGACGCCGCGTTCGGCAAGGGCTCCAACCGCGAGCTGCTGGCCGACGTCGTCAATCGGCTCGACGTCAAGGTTGAGCTCTCGGGTGGCATCCGCGACGACGCATCCCTCGAGGCTGCCCTCGCGACGGGATGCACCCGGGTCAATCTCGGCACCGCCGCGTTGGAGAACCCCGAGTGGTGCCGCAAGGTCGTCAGCCAGTACGGCGACCAGATCGCGGTGGGCCTCGACGTGCGCGGCACGACGCTGGCCGCGCGCGGCTGGACGCAGGAGGGTGGCGACCTGTTCGAGGTGCTGGAGCGGCTCGAGCGCGACGGTTGCGCCCGATATGTCCTGACCGACGTCACCAAGGACGGCACGCTGACCGGCCCCAACCTCGACCTCCTGCGCCAGGTCTGCGAGATCACCGACAAGCCGGTCGTCGCCTCCGGCGGTGTCTCGAGCCTCGACGACCTGCGCGCGATCGCCTCGCTGACCGGCGCCGGGGTCGAGGGGGCCATCGTCGGCAAGGCCCTGTACGCCGGCGCGTTCACGCTGCCCGAAGCTCTCGCCGCGGTCGCCGAGGCCTGATTCACATGGCCTCCGGGAAGGCAATGTGGTCGGCCTTCTCGGCCGATCCCCGCGACCCCGGTTCAGCCGAGCTCAAGGCCACCGACGCCGACCGCGATGTCGCCGGTGAGGTGCTCCGTGAGGCATACGCGGACGGGCGGCTCACCCGGGCCGAGTACGACGAGCGTTCTGCCGCCGCACTCGGTACGCGCACCGTTGGCGCCTTCCTGCCACTGCTGGCGGACCTTCTGCCCGCCGTCAGGACCCCCGCGGTTCGCAGTGCGACGGCCGACCTGCGCGCCAAGGCAGTGCAACGCTACGAACGTGACCTCAGAGATGCGCGCAATGGGTGGATGTTCGTCTCGATCGTCACGCTGGCGATCTGGGGCGTCACGAGCCTCGCATCAGGAGAGTGGCTGTTCTTCTGGCCGGTGTTCCCGGTCATCGGGTTCGGCATCGGCTATGTCTCGACGCGTGCCACTGCCGAGTCACGCATTGAGCGGTACGAGGACAAGATCGCGGAAACGCGTCGCATCAAGCGCGACCGCGAGATCGAGTAGGTCAGGTCGCCGTTCCTTCCCCTGACCGACGAGCATTCGCGGGCGTACGATCGAACGACGGAGAGCCGCAGCCATGACCTGGGTTCGCCGACGCACGGGGGAGCCGGAGGACGGGCCTTCGATGGCAATCGGCCGAACGAGTCGTGAGTCTGAAGGAGCAGTGCGATGGCCAGTGCGTCAGTTGACGAGCACCTGGTCGAGAAGTTCGCGGGGGAGCTGATCGGCCACTACACCAGTGGAATGGTGACGATGATGGTCGACATCGGCCATCGCAGCGGCTTGTTCGAGGCCGCAGCCGAAGGGCCGGCCACCAGCGAGGAGCTGGCCACGCGCGCAGGCCTCCACGAGAGGTATGTCCGGGAGTGGCTCGGCGCGCTGGTCTCTGCGGGGATCTTCGCCTACCGTCCGCGGACCGGCATCTACACGTTGCCGGCCGAGCACGCTGCCTGCCTGACCGGGTCCGGCTCGGCCAACCTCGCGACGGTCGCACAGATCAACACGCACCTCGGCAAGCACCTGCACCAGGTGGCCACCGCGTTCCGCGAGGGTGGAGGGGTGCCGTACTCGGAGTTCCGTCCCGAGTTCACCGACGTCATGGACAGCTTGAGCAGGGGCACGTTCGACGAGCTCCTGGTCGACGCCTGGGTGCCGCTGGTCCCCAGGCTGACCGAGCAGCTGGACCGGGGGATCCGGGTCGCTGACATCGGGTGCGGGACCGGCCACGCCATCGTGACGCTGGCTGCGGCATTCCCCCGATCGACGTTCGTGGGATACGACATCGCCGAGGACGCTCTCGAACGCGCTCGAGCGGAGGCCGCAGAGCGCGGACTCACCAACGCCCATTTCGAGGTCCAGGACGCGTCGACTCTCGACCCCGTCGTCCCGCTCGACGCCATCACCTCGATCGATGCGATACATGACCAAGTTGATCCGGAGGGCGCGGTCCGCAGCATCTTCAGGGCCCTGGCGCCTGGCGGGACGTACGTCATGGTCGAGCCGGCCGCGTCCAGCAACCTGGAGGACAACGTCAGCAATCCCTTCGCGCCGTGGATCTACGGAGTCAGCACCCTGCACTGCCTGACGGTGTCCCTGGCGCACGGCGGCGCCGGCCTGGGGACGGCGTGGGGGGAGCAGCGTGCCCGCACGATGCTCGTCGACGCGGGGTTCGTGGACGTGACGACCCACGAGACTCCGGGCGACCCGCTCGACACGATGTTCGTCATGACCAAGCCGGCGTGATCACTGGGCCGCCGTCAGCGCTGCAGGACCTCGTGCCAGAACTGGATCGCGCCGTAGACCATCAGGGCGACGCCCGCCGCCCCGAGCAGCACCAGGGCGAGACAGCCGAACACCGCGGCGATCTCGCCGCTGTCGTCGATCGTGACTGACGGCAGAGGGACCCGTTCCATGTGCTTGCTGAGGTGTTGCTGGCTGCAATAGCGAAACGCCAGCTGCTCGCCGGTCATCAGTGCATCGGGCTTGTTGTCCCACTCATCGGCGTCGACGCGACGATGCACACCGACGATCAAAGCGCCGTCGCTCGCGGTGTCGATCGTGCCACGGCAGTAGTCGCAGCTGAAGGTGTCGGTCACGCGTACGAACCCGGGCTCGGGGTCAGCATCCGCTGCGCATGAGGTCAGGCTTCGTGCCGGTGGTGACCTCCATGAACGAGACCTTCGACGCGTCGGTGACCTTCGCCGGGGTGGCGTCGCCGAACAGGAAGCCGATGTGGTCGTCCCCGACGGTGTGGAACGCGCCGGCCTGGTCGAATCCGGTCCCCTCGATCGGCGAGAGCTCGGGGTATGCCGCCTTGACCTCGGCCAAGGTGCTGCCGACGCCGACTCCCTCTGCCGTCTTGGGCCCGTCTGCCGTGACGCCGAGCGACGAGATCGAGCCGTTCTCGAGGGTCAGCACATCGACTCCCTTGAACTGCTTCTTCCACTGCAGCTGGAACGTGCAGCCCTCGACGCCATCGACATCGGCGTCGAACAGTCCCGTGGCGATGGCCTCGTCCTTGGTGATGCCGGCGCTGACGGGACCGATGCTGCCGGGCTTGACGACCAGCTCGCTCGAGTCTGCCGGCGGCGCGGTGGACTCCGGAGTTGCCTCAGGCGTGGCCGACGTCTGCTCGACCGTGGAGTCGGTGTCGTCGGTCTTCGGGTCGCTGCCGCATCCGGCGGTCAACAGGACGAGCACTGCGACAGTGCCAAACATGCGCTTCATGGGGTCCTCCGACCGGCCAGGTGTGAGTCGACCGTAGTGGGTGCAGACCGCCTTCGGATGGATTTCCCCGACGGAAGTCATGTCGGCGCAGACAGATAGGCTCATGCGGTGAGCCTCGCCGTACGTGTCATCCCCTGCCTGGACGTCGACAACGGCCGCGTCGTCAAGGGCGTCAACTTCGTCAACCTGCGTGATGCGGGCGACCCCGTCGAGATGGCCAAGGTCTACGACGCCGAGGGTGCCGACGAGCTCACCTTCCTCGACATCACGGCTTCGTCCGACAGCCGCGACACGACGTTCGACGTCGTCGGACGCACGGCCGACCAGGTCTTCATCCCGTTGACGGTCGGTGGCGGAGTCCGTACGCCAGAGGACGTCGACCGCCTGCTGCGCGCCGGGGCAGACAAGGTCGGCATCAACACCGCGGCGATCGCGCGGCCGCAGGTCATCGCCGAGATCGCCCATCGATTCGGCAACCAGGTGCTGGTGCTGAGTGTCGATGCCCGCCGCAGCAGTGAGCAGCCGAGCGGCTTCGAGGTGACGACGCATGGCGGGCGTACGTCTGCCGGGCTCGATGCCGTCGAGTGGGCCCGCACCGCCACGGAGCTGGGTGCCGGCGAGATCCTGCTCAACTCGATGGATGCCGACGGGACAAAGGATGGCTTCGATCTGGAAATGATTCGGGCGGTCCGTGGCGTTACACAAGTGCCACTCATCGCGAGTGGCGGCGCCGGCCGGCTCGAGCACTTCCCAGCGGCCATCGATGCCGGCGCTGACGCAGTGCTCGCCGCGAGTGTGTTCCACTTCGGCGACATGACGATCGGACAGGTGAAAGAGACGTTGCGAGCAGCAGGGCACTGTGTCCGATAGGACGACGGCCGAGCCCATCGAGGCGGCCGGCCCCGACCCGGACGAGCGCGACCTCGGCACGGCCGATCACACACACGTGACCGGGCGTGGCTTCGCGCTGCTCGGCCGGGGCATCCGCGAGCAGCGGTTCCTGTTCTCGCTGTCGGTGATCGGCAGCATCCTCTACGGCGCGATGACCGTCGCCGACGCCTGGGTGCTCGGCTGGGCGACCGATCACGTGATCCGGCCGTCCTTCGAACGAGGCGAGATCGCCAAGGGCGCGCTCGCCACCGCGATCGCGCTGTTCCTGGCGGTCGCGATGCTCCGCGCGCTCGGCATCATCGGTCGCCGGCTCATCGGCGGCATCGTGTTCTACCGGCTCATCGCCGACTACCGGCGCCGGGTCACCCGCAAGTACATCTCGCTGCCCATGGCGTGGCACCACCGGCACCCGACCGGCCAGCTGCTCTCCAATGCCAACGCCGACGTTGAGGCGACCTGGTCGGTGTTCATGCCGTTGCCGATGGCCGTCGGCGTCATCGCGATGCTCGTCGCGGCGATCGTCGCGATGCTCGCCGCCGATGTGGTCCTGACGATCGTGGGCCTGATCGTGTTCCCGGCGCTGTTCGCGATCAACGTCTACTACCAGCGGTGGCTGTCGCCCAAGGTGTCCTACGCCCAGTCGCTGCGCGGCGACGTGAGCTCGGTGGCTCACGAGTCGTTCGACGGCGCGCTGGTCGTCAAGTCGCTCGGTCGCGAGGCAGACGAGACCGAGCGGTTCACCCGGGTGACGCACGAGCTGCGCGACGCCAACATCGCGGTGGGCCGCATCCGCAGCATGTTCGACCCCCTCCTCGAGGCGTTGCCCAACCTCGGCATCCTGCTGGTCATCGTGCTCGGCGTCGGCCGGGTCGCCAGCGGCGCTGCCGATCCCGGCGACGTCGTCCAGGTGGCCTACCTCTTCACCGTCGTGGCATTCCCCGTGCGTGCCATCGGCTGGGTGCTCGGTGAGCTGCCACGCAGCGTCGTCGGCTGGGAGCGGGTCTCCTCGGTGCTCGACGCGGAGGGATCGATGGCTTACGGCCCGCGGACCCTGCCCGGCAGCGGACCGGTGGCGCTCGACGTCGACGGCTTGACGTTCGGCTTCGCCGATGGCGACCGGGATGTGCTGCGCGGCATCGACTTCGAGGTCGAGCCGGGCAAGGTCATCGCCGTGGTCGGTGCGACCGGCAGCGGCAAGAGCACGCTGACCTCGCTCCTCACCCGCCTCGTCGACCCACAGCACGGCGCGATCCGCGTCGACGGGCACGACATCCGGGAGCTCAGCCACACCGAGCTCGCCAAGGCGATCGCCGTCGTCCCGCAAGCCACGTTCCTGTTCGACGACAGCGTCCGCGAGAACGTCACGCTCGGCGGCACCTTCAGCGACGAGGACGTCTGGGCCGCTCTGCGTACGGTCCAGGCCGACGGATTCGTCGCCAACCTGCCTG
The DNA here is from genome assembly GCA_963790145.1 of uncultured Actinomycetota bacterium. Taxonomy (GTDB): domain Bacteria; phylum Actinomycetota; class Actinomycetes; order Propionibacteriales; family Nocardioidaceae; genus Aeromicrobium. The sequence continues at coordinate 926,887 of CAWBNN010000003.1, forward strand.
CCGGTCTCGACGCCGAGCTCGGTGAGCGTGGCACGACGCTGTCGGGCGGCCAGCGCCAGCGCCTGTCACTGGCCCGCGCGCTCGTACGCCGTCCCCGCCTGCTCGTGATGGACGACGCCACCAGCGCGGTCGATCCCGAGGTGGAGCAGCGCATCCTCAAGGCCCTGGCAGCCCAGACCGCCGATGACGACGGTCCGACGGTTCTCGTGGTCGCCTACCGCAAGGCCACGATCGCGCTGGCCGACGAGGTCGTGTTCCTCGACGAGGGCGTCATTGCCGACCGGGGCAGCCATGCGGAGCTGGTGGCGCGCTCTGCCGACTACCGCGATCTCGTCAATGCCTATGACCACGCCCGGGAGGTGGAGTCATGAGCATCACCGAAACGGACACGCACACAGGCCGGGACGCCGACCGGCTGACCGGCATCGCGATCATGCGTCGCGGTCTCGCACTCTCGCCGGCGATCAAGGACGGCCTGGGCCTGACGCTGTTGCTGGCGATCCTCAGCACGATCGGCGGGTCGGTCGTGCCGATCGTCATCAAGGAGACCGTCGACTCCGGGCTCGGCGAGGGCAACGGCACCGAGCTCAGTGACGTCGCCCCCTACCTGCTGGCCGCCCTCGGCGTGATCATCGTGTCGGGCCTGCTGGCCTACTGGATGCGCGTACGCCTGTTCGTCGCCAGCGAGCGCGGCCTCGCCCAGCTGCGTGTCGACGCGTTCCGGCATGTCCACGACCTGTCGATGCTGACCCAGAACTCCGAGCGCCGTGGCGTGCTGGTGTCGCGGGTGACCTCCGACATCGACCAGGTCTCGCAGTTCCTGCAGTTCACCGGGATCATGATGGTCGTCAGCATCGGCCAGATCATCGTGGCGACCGGCATCATGGCCTACTTCTCGTGGCAGCTGACGATCGTCGTCTGGGTCTGCTTCCTGCCGTTGGGCATCAGCCTCAAGTACTTCGCCGAGCGGCTCAGCCGGGCATACGACATCGTCCGCCGCACCGTCGGTGAGATGCTCGCCGTCATCGCCGAGCCCGTGGTCGGAGCCTCCGTGGTCCGCGCCTACGCGATCGAGCGCCGCACCCAGCAGCGCGTCGATGACGGCATCGCCCGCAACCTCGACGCAAACGTCAAGGCGCAGAAGCTCGTCGCCGTGACGTTCGCCTCCGCAGGTGTCGCGGGAGGCCTCGCCAATGCCGCGGTCATCGCGTTCGGCGTGGCGATCGGCCTGTCCGGGCAGCTGTCGATGGGCACCGTCATCGCGTTCGCGTTCCTCGTCGGGCTGTTCGTCGGGCCGGTGCAGATGGCCACCCAGGTGCTGACCGACGCGCAGAACGCGATCGCCTCGTGGCGCCGGGTCATCGACCTGCTCGACACCCCCGCCGACGTCGTCGACCCCGGCGAAGCTGGCGCGACGCTGCCCGGTGGCACGCTCGGAGCCCGCTTCGAAGGCGTGACGTTCGCCTATCCGGGCGGTCCCGACGTGCTCAAGGACATCGACGTCGAGATCGCACCACGTCAACGCGTCGCGGTGGTGGGGGAGACCGGTTCGGGCAAGACCACGTTCGCCAAGCTGCTGACCCGGCTGATGGACCCGACGGCCGGCGTCGTACGCCTGGGCGAGACAGACATCAGCCGGGTGTCGTTCGACGACCTCCGCAAGCACGTGCTGATGGTCCCGCAGGAGGGATTCCTGTTCGACGCCACGCTGCGCGACAACCTGCTCTACGGCAAGAAGGACGCGTCCGAGGCAGAGCTGCTCGACGTGTTCGACCGGCTCGGCCTGTCCGACTGGTACGCCTCACTGCCCCGTGGCCTCGACTCCCAGGTCGGGCAGCGCGGTGAGTCCCTCTCGGCGGGGGAGCGGCAGCTCGTCGCCCTCGTACGCTCTGCGCTCGCCGACCCCGAGTTCATCGTCCTGGACGAGGCGACCAGCGCGGTCGATCCCCAGACCGAGCTCCGGGCGACCCGCGCGCTCGACCGACTGCTCGATGGCCGGTCCAGCGTGACGATCGCCCACCGGCTCTCGACCGCCGAGAACGCCGACCGCGTGCTCGTGTTCGACGCCGGCCGTCTGGTCGAGGACGGCACACATGCCGAGCTGGTCGAGCTCGGCGGCGTCTATGCCCGATTGCACGCGAGCTGGGTCGCCCAGGCGTCGCTCGCCAGCCACCACCCGGTTGTCGACCCCGTGTGACTCCGTCGTCCTCGCCGGGGCCTGAGACACTGGTACGCGTGAGCTCCCTCGATTCGGCCATCGCCTCGCGCCTCAAGCGCGACGCCGATGGCCTCGTGACCGCCGTGATCCAGGATGCCGAGAGCCGCGACGTGCTCATGGTCGGTTGGATGGACGACGAGGCGCTGCACCGCACCCTCACGACGGGCCGCGGCACGTTCTGGAGCCGCAGCCGGCAGCAGTACTGGGTCAAGGGGGAGACTTCCGGCCACACGCAGGCTGTGCGCGAGGTGCGGCTCGACTGCGACGGCGACACGTTGCTCGTGCTGGTCGACCAGACCGGGCCCGCCTGTCACACCGGCGCCCGCACCTGCTTCGACGCGGACCGCCTGCTGTGAATCCGCGCCGCCTCTACGCGCCAGTCGTGCTCGGCACGCTCGCCGCCGGCGGGCTGGCCTTCTTCGCGGCATCCCGCACGTGGGCGCATGTCCGTGTCGCCACCGACGGCCTGCCGTCGGACTCCGTCGACGTCACCGGCACCGACGCCCAGCCGCTCGTGTCGGCGCTGGCGCTCGTCGTCGTGACATCCGCTTTGGCAGTGCTGGCCGCGTCCCCGCGCGTACGCCGCGTAGTCGGCGGGTTCACGGTCGCGGTGGGTGTCACGGCGGTCGTCGTGGTGCTGCTCGGCGACTCGTCGCTCGACAGCGCCGTCGATCGTGCGGTCAAGGCTTCGCCGGCCTACACCGGCTCTGGCGACCACGACTTCACCACGTCCGCCTGGAGATACGTCACGGCGCTCGCGTTCGTGCTCGCGGCACTTTTGGGCGGCATCACAGCGAAGCTCGGGGCAACCTGGCCCACGATGAGCAGCCGCTACGACGCCCCAGCCGCCCGCCCGGCGGTCACGGCTCCGCAGTCCGACGCCGAGATGTGGAAGGCGTTGGACGAGGGCCGCGATCCCACCCAGTAGTCTGAGCGCAGATCACGAACCCGAGGAGAAGTCACCCATGCACGGATCATCGCCCGCCGCCTGGACCGCCGTCCTGCTGTGCCTCGCCGGCATCACGATCGGTGGCGTTGCTCTGATCCCCGACCCGCACTGGGTCTGGTTCACGGTGGGTTGCGTCATCGCCGTAGGTTCTGGCCTCGTCGGCGGGGTCATGTCGGCAGCCGGGCTCGGTGTCGACCGCGCCGACCACTCCGAGCACTGAGGCCCTTCGCATGAGCGACCAGCCGCAGTACCCCAGCTATCCGGGCTCCGGCGAACCGCACGGTGAGGAGCCGGGCGAGCAGCCCCCGGCGCCCGACCACGGCCAGGCTCCGCAGGGCCCGCCCGCCTACGGTCAGCCGGCTTACGGCCAGGCTCCGCAGGGCCCGCCCGCCTACGGTCAGCCGGCTTACGGCCAGGCTCCGCAGGGCCCGCCCGCCTACGGTCAAGCGCCGCAGGGTCCACCCGCCTATGGCCAACCGGCCTATGGCTACGGCTACACGCAGCAACCGCGCACCAACGGCAAGGCGATGTGGGCGATGATCGTCGGCATCGTCTCGATCCTGTTCTGCTACCTCGGCGTGCTGATCGGCCCGGTCGCGATCGTCCTCGGCGTCCTCGGCAAGAAGGACATCAAGAACAGCAACGGTGCCGAGACGGGTGAGGGCATGGCGACCGCGGGGCTGGTCACCGGGATCATCGGCACGGTCATCTGGCTCGGCGTCGACGTCCTGGGAATCATCGCCGTGCTGAACGACTGGTGACACCGATGCCGAGGCTCGAGACCGAGCGCCGCGTGGCCGCGGCGAGTCTTCGCGCCCCGGCACTGGTCGGCGCCGCCGGTCTCGGCGCTGCCGTGCTCCTGCACTTCCACGACCCTCACGATTCAGGGTCCTACGGCTTCTGCCCGTTCCTCCAGCTCACCGGCAAGCCGTGTCCGGGCTGCGGTGGCCTGCGGGCCGTCAATGACCTGACGCGAGGCGATCTCGTCGGAGCGGCGAGCAGCAACATCCTGGCGGTTGCGCTGGTCGCCTTCCTCACCGTGGCGTGGGCGTTGTGGGTCGGCCGGCGCCTCCGGGGCAAGATGGACGGAATGGTCACCCTCAACGCCACGATCGGCTTCGTACTGATCGGTGTGATCGGGGTATTCGGTGTCCTCCGCAACACGCCATGGGGTTCCTGGCTCGCCCCCTGACGACTACGGCGCGACGGGTTGGCCCTGGAACCGCCGGAAGGCGTACGCGCCGGCGATGGTGACCACGGGGAATGCGGCCAGAAGGCCGACGAGGCACGCCAGAGCGCCGGCGATGATCACCAGGATCGTCAGCAGGCCGGTCAGCAGGCCGTTTCCGAGATTGCGGCCGACCAACGTGAAGCTCGACCCGATCGACTCGATCGGGTCGGTGTCCCGATCGACGACGAAGTAGAGCGTGAAGAAGGCGAAGATCGAGAAAACGAGTCCCGGCAGGATGCACAAGAAGGTGCCGATCGTCGTCGCGAGACTGACGAGCAGGCCGGCGACGAGCACCTTGGTGATGTTGAGGGCTCCAAACGCCCTGCCGATGTCGAATGTCCCTCCGTCGGTGACGTTGAGCGCTCCCTTGACCATCATCGCGTAGAGGAGGTAGCCGACCGTGCCCGTGATGGTCTGCGCCACCAACGAGGCCGCCGTGGCACCGGCCTCGAACTCGAACCCGCCATCGGTGAAGAACGGGGGCGACGGGGCCATCGACTCGGAGATGAGCCCCAACACGATCGTTCCGACGAAGACGATCAGCGTCGCGGCGATCATGACGCCGGCGTTGTCCTTGAACTTGCGCCAGCCGTACGCGATCGCGTCGGGCGCGCTGTAGGGCGCGCCTCCGTAGCCACCCGGCGCGGAGGGGTAGCCACCGGGTGGCGGTGGATATCCGCCCTCGGGCGGCGGCGCCGATCCGTAGGCGGGCAGGTCACCGGCCGATGGGTTGGGATCGCCCGGGTACGGCGGCGGCTCGTTCGTCATGCCGCGAGCATAGGGGCGGGCAGTGAGATTGCACAGGCGTTCTCGTCAGCCGGTGAAGTACGGCGACATCAGCCACGTGAGGATCACGAGCGCGATCGTCGTCGCGCCGATCGTGAGGCCGATGATGGCGGTCATCTCGCCGCCTTGGTCGCCCTTCGCCTCGCGGATCTCCCTGCGCGCGAAGGCCCCACAGGTCAAGGACGGCACGGCGAGCACGAAGGCGAAGAACGGATAGATGAACAGCCACGGGAACGCGACCGACCCGAGGATCACGCTGTAGATCGCCTTGGGGTTGGTGCGAGGCCCCGCCCCTTCCTCGGGAGGACCCGAGGAAGGGACAGGGTCGGTGCTCAACTTTCTACGCTGAAGTTGTAGTCGATCACGCCGGTCGCGAGCAGGATGATGCCGATGATGACCAAGGCGATCAACACGAACCCGGTGATGATTCCGGTCAGCGCCTGGCCCCTGCCGGTCTGAGTGCCGTTCGACTTGTCGATCTCCCCGCGGGCGATGAAGCCGAGCACGATGGCGACGATGCTGCCGATGACCAGGAATCCGCAGAACAGCCCCAGGACGAGGCTCGCGATTCCGACGATCATCGACCACAAGGCCTTCTTGTTCTGCTCCGGGACTCCGTTATAGCCGCCGGGCGCGGGCGGCGGGAAGCCGCCGGGAGGCGGCGGTGGGTAGGAGCCCTCAGGCGGCTGGGTCGAGCCGTAGCTCGGCAGCGGCGGCGGGGTCTGCGGGTCGTTGGCGGACGGGTTGGGTTCGCCCGGGTACGGGGGAGGCTCGTTCGTCGTCATGCTGAGAGCATAGTGACAACTGGACTCCGGGGAACCCCTGCGTCGCGCGCGTCGGCTCAGGGATACTCTTGAAGGAATTCATCGCGAGGCAGGAGGAGGGTTCCGTGACCGTACTCGACGAGATCCTGGTCGGCGCGGCCGAAGACCTCCGCGACCGCATGGACAAGACATCCCTCGATGACCTGAAGGCTCAGGCTGCTCGCCAGAACGAAGCCCTCGACCCGATGCCGGCGTTCCGCGCTGATGGCGTGTCGGTCATCGCCGAGGTCAAGCGCGCGAGCCCCAGCAAGGGTGAGCTCGCCGCGATCAAGGACCCGGCCGCTCTGGCAGCGGACTATGCCGCCGGTGGCGCCGCTGCGATCAGCGTCCTCACCGAGCAGCGACGGTTCGGCGGCACGCTCGACGATCTGCGCGCCGTGCGCGCCAACGTCGACGTCCCGGTGCTCCGCAAGGACTTCATCACGACCTCTTACCAGTTGTGGGAGGCACGGGCCGCCGGCGCCGACCTGGCGCTGCTGATCGTGGCCGCCCTCGAGCAGATGGCCCTCGAGAGCCTCATCGAGCGGGCTCGATCGATCGGCCTCACGCCGCTCGTCGAGGTGCACGACGAGGACGAGGTCGACCGTGCCGTCGACGCCGGCGCCGACCTGATCGGCGTCAACGCCCGCAACCTCAAGACCCTCGAGATCGACCGCGGCACCTTCGAGCGGCTCTCGCCGCGCATCCCGGACGGTGTCGTCAAGGTCGCCGAGTCGGGCGTACGCGGTCCCCACGACGTCATCGAGTACGCGAAGAGTGGCGCGCACGTGGTTCTGGTCGGCGAGACGCTCGTACGCGGCGACGACCCACGCGCGAGCGTGGCGGACCTCGTCGCAGCAGGAGCGCACCCGGCCCTGCAGCACCGCTGGTAAAGGCGTCATCGTTTCGACGGTGACGCGCCTTCGCCCTGCCGCTTCCACCCTCATGAGGACCCATGTACGCGCAACCTGACCCGACCGGGCACTTCGGACGCTTCGGCGGCCGCTTCATGCCCGAAGCACTCATCGCCCCGCTCGACGAGCTCGACCACGCCTGGACCGAGGCCAAGGCCGACCCGGCGTTCATGTCCGAGCTCGACCGCATGCTGCGGGAGTACGCCAACGTGCCGAGCCCGCTCTATGAGGCGCATCGCTTCTCGGAGGCGGCCGGCGCCCGCATCCTGCTCAAGCGCGAGGACCTCAACCACACGGGCGCCCACAAGATCCGCAACGTCATCGGGCAGGCGCTGCTGGCCAAGCGCATCGGCAAGCCTCGGGCCATCGCCGAGACCGGCGCGGGCCAGCACGGCGTTGCGTCCGCGACGGCCTGCGCCTACCTCGACCTCGAGTGCGTCGTCTACATGGGCGAGCTCGACACGCAGCGCCAGGCGCTCAACGTCGCGCGCATGAAGATGCTGGGCGCCGAGGTCGTCCCGGTCACCACCGGCAGTCGTACGTTGAAGGACGCCATCAACGAAGCGCTGCGCGACTGGGTCTCGAGCGTCGACACGACGTCCTACCTGTTCGGCACCGCAGCGGGCCCGCACCCGTTCCCCAGCATGGTGCGCGACCTGACCAGAGGCATCGGCGACGAGGCCCGGGCGCAGGTCCTCGAGCTGACCGGCACGCTGCCGGACGCCGCGGTGGCGTGTGTCGGCGGTGGCTCCAACGCGATCGGGCTGTTCACGGCGTTCATCGACGACTCCGACGTCCGGCTCGTCGGCGTCGAGGCCGGCGGCGACGGCGTCGAGACCGGGCGCCACGCAGCGACCATCACGGGCGGCGATGTCGGCGTCCTGCACGGTGCCCGCTCGTTCCTGCTGCAGGACGAGGACGGCCAGACGATCGAGTCTCATTCGATCTCGGCTGGTCTCGACTATCCCGGTGTCGGCCCGGAGCACTCGTTCCTCGCCGACACGGGCCGCGCGTCATACGTGCCGGCGACCGACGCAGCGGCGATGTCGGCGTTCGACCTGCTCTGCAAGACCGAGGGCATCATTCCCGCGATCGAGTCGGCGCACGCCCTGGCCGGCGCGCTCGAGCTGGCCAAGGAGCTCGGGCCCGACTCGACGATCCTCGTCAACCTGTCGGGCCGTGGCGACAAGGACGTGCACACCGCGGCTGAGTACTTCGGGCTGATCGAGGAGCCGGTCGTGCTCGACCAGGGGGTCGAGGAATGAGCACGAGCGAGCGCCAGCGAGCGAGCAATCGGACGCAGATCGACGAGCTGTTCGTCCGTACGCGCGCCGCCAACCGGGCGGCGCTCGTCGGCTATCTGCCAGCAGGCTTCCCGTCCAAGGAGCTGTCGATCAAGGCCATCGAGGCCATGGTCGACGGCGGTGTGGACCTCGTCGAGGTCGGACTGCCCTACAGCGACCCGGTGATGGACGGCCCGACGATCCAGGCCGCCGCCGACCAGGCGCTGCGTGCCGGCACGCGCACGACCGACGTGCTCGACGTCGTGCGGGCCAGCGCGGCCACTGGTGCGCCGACGGTCGTCATGACCTACTGGAACCCGGTCGAGCGCTTCGGCGTCAACCGGTTCGCCGAGGCGCTGGCCGACGCCGGGGGAGCTGGTCTCATCACCCCGGACCTGATCCCCGACGAAGCCGCCGAGTGGGTCGCTGCGTCCGAGCAGTACGGCCTCGACCGGATCTTCCTCGTCGCGCCCTCCTCGACCGACGAACGCCTCGCGATGACAGCCGAGGCAGCGAGCGGCTTCGTCTATGCGACCGCGGTCATGGGAGTCACCGGGGCCCGCGAGCAGACCAGCGCCTTGGGCCCGGAGCTCGTCGCTCGGCTGCGCAAGGTGACCGACAAGCCGGTCGGCGTCGGTCTCGGCGTCAGCAACGGCGACCAGGCCCGCGAGGTCGCGGCATTCGCCGACGCGGTGATCGTGGGGTCCGCCCTCGTACGCTGTCTGCTGGATGCCGAGGACGAGTCCGCCGGGCTCGAGGCCATCCGCCGGCTGGCCCAGGACCTGCGCGCCGGCGTCGAGAGGAACTAGCCACGTGAGTGTCGCGTCATACATTCCCAGCCCGTCGCACGGCGTGTGGGACATCGGTCCGGTCCCGATTCGGGCGTACGCGCTGGGCATCATCATCGGCGCCGTCGTCGCGATCATGATCGGTGAGCGCCGGTTCCAGGCCCGGGGCGGCCGTGAGGGTCTGATCGGCGACGTCGCGATCTGGGCGATCCCGTTCGGCATCGTCGGTGCGCGCATCTATCACGTGGTCACCGACCCCGAGCTCTACTTCAGCGAGGGCAAGCACCCGATCGACGCGCTCAAGATCTGGGAGGGCGGGCTCGGCATCTGGGGCGCCATCGCCGGCGGTGCCGTCGGGGCCTACATCGCGTGCCGCCGTTATGGCGTGTCGTTCTCCTCGGTGGCCGACGCGCTGGCGCCCGGGCTGCTCGTCGCGCAGGCGATCGGCCGGATCGGCAACTACTTCAACCAGGAGCTGTTCGGCAAGCCGACCACCCAGCCGTGGGGACTCGAGATCGATGCGGCTCACCGGCCTGACGGCTACTCCCAGTTCGCGACGTTCCATCCCACGTTCCTCTATGAGCTGCTGTGGAACCTCGCCGCCGCTGCGCTGATCATCGTGATCGACCGCAGGGTCAAGCTCACCGGTGGACGGGCGTTCGCGCTCTACGCGATGCTCTACACGTCGGGCCGGGTGTGGATCGAGGCACTGCGCATCGACACCGCCAACCACATCGGCCCGTTCCGGCTCAATGTCTGGACCTCGATCATCGTGTTCCTGGTCGCGGCCGCGTTCTTCTTCGCGACGCGCAAGCGCTCACGGACGATGAGCGAAAGCGGTAGTCCTGACGACCCAGGTCCCTCATCGTCGGTCCCCACACCCGATGACGATGAGGGAACGCGGTAGCCGGAGCGACCCAGAACCCTCATCGTCGGTCCCCGCTCACCTCAGGAAAGCCTGACCTTCGGTGCGCCGGAGAGCGGTCAGACGTACGTTTTCACCATGACCGACGCACTCGAGAGCACCGAACCGCTGCCTGATCCTGAGCATGTCGAGCACGAGCACCCCGACGTCACCGGCGGTTGGCTCCGCCCGGCTGTGTTCGGTGCGATGGACGGCCTGGTGTCCAACTTCGCGCTGATCATGGGCGTCGTCGGCGGCAGCAGTGCCAACGACACCAAGCCGGTCGTCCTCGCGGGCCTCGCCGGCCTCGCCGCGGGTTCGTTCTCGATGGCGGCGGGGGAGTACACCTCGGTCGCGAGCCAGAGCGAGTTCGCCATGGCCCAGGTCGACATCGAGCGCGACGAGATCCTCAACAACGAGCACGCCGAAGAGGCCGAGCTCGCGGTGATGTTCATCGAGAAGGGCGTGGACGAGGAGGTTGCGCGCGAGATGGCGGCGCAGATCCATCGCGACCCGGAGAACGCGGTCAAGGTGCACGCGCGCGAGGAGTTCGGTGTCGACGTCGACGACCTGGCCTCACCGATGCTCGCTGCTGGGTCGTCATTCCTCTCGTTCGCACTGGGTGCGGTGATCCCCGTGTTCCCCTACCTGATCGGCATCGAGTCGCCCTGGCTGGCGATCGCGCTGTCACTCGTGGCGCTGTTCGCGTGCGGGGCGATCGTCACCCGCATCACCGCCAGGTCGTGGTGGTTCGGTGGGTTCCGTCAGCTGGTGCTCGGCGGCGCCGCGGCCGGGCTGACCTACCTGGTTGGCGACGCCGTGGGCAGTGCCATCGGCTGATGCGGCATCCTGGCCGCTCGCCGTGTAGCCTTGATCTGCTGTCCGAGGCCAACGTCGTCCCCGGTACGAGAATTTTCGTAACCCTGATGACGTGAAGTGAGGCCCATGATGCGCGCCCCCCTCTATTCGGCTCAGCCTCCTGCTCAAGGTCTGTACGACCCGCAGAACGAGCACGACGCCTGTGGCGTCGCCTTCGTCGCGACGCTGACCGGTGTGCCGAGCCACGAGATCGTGCTCCAGGGCCTCACCGCCCTGCGCAACCTCGACCACCGTGGAGCCGTGGGCGGCGACCCGGACACCGGCGACGGCGCCGGCATCATGATCCAGGTCCCCGACGCCTTCCTGCGTGGAGTCGCCGGCGTCGAGCTTCCCGAGGCCGGCACGTACGCGGCGGGCATGGCGTTCCTGCCGACGGATGAGGCCGAGGCGGCCGAAGCCCGCGCCAGGTTCGCAGAGATCGCGACCGAAGAGGGCCTCACGGTCCTGGCTTGGCGCGACGTGCCGATCGAGCCCGAGGTCCTCGGCCACGGCATGTCCCGTGCCGCGATGCCTGCGTTCGTCCAGGTCTTCGTCGCCGCGGCAGGTGAGCCGCAGAGCGGCATCGAGCTCGACCGTACGGCGTACTGCCTGCGCAAGCGCGCCGAGCACGAGCTCGCGGTCTACTTCCCGTCGTTGTCGAGCCGCACCCTGGTCTACAAGGGCATGCTGACGCCCGAGCAGCTCGAGGGCTTCTTCCCCGACCTCGCCGACCCGCGCATGGAGTCGGCGATGGCGATCGTGCACAGCCGCTTCTCGACCAACACGTTCCCGAGCTGGCCCTTGGCCCACCCGTTCCGCTTCATCGCGCACAACGGCGAGATCAACACCGCTCGCGGCAACCGCAACTGGATGCGCGCCCGCGAGGCGCTGCTCGAGAGCGACCTGATCCCCGGCGACATGAACCGGCTCTTCCCGGTCTGCGACCCGCTCGGCAGCGACACTGCGTCGTTCGACGAAGTGCTCGAGCTGCTGCACCTCGGCGGTCGCAGCCTGCCGCACGCCGTCATGATGATGATCCCTGAGGCCTGGGAGAACGACGACGACATGGACCCGGCCCGCCGGGCGTTCTACGAGTTCCATTCCTCCGTCATGGAGCCGTGGGACGGCCCCGCCGCGATCGCCTTCACCGACGGCAACCAGATCGGCGCGGTCCTCGACCGCAACGGCCTGCGCCCGGGTCGCTACTGGGTCACCGAGGACGGCCTCGTCGTGCTGGCCTCCGAGGCCGGCGTGCTCGACCTCGACCAGAAGACGATCACCCGCAAGGGCCGCCTCGAACCCGGCAAGATGTTCCTGCTCGACCTCGACCAGCACCGCATCATCGAGGACCACGAGATCAAGAACGCGCTCGCCTCGGAGAACCCGTACGACGAATGGCTCTACTCGGGCCTCGTGCGCTTCGAGGACCTGCCCGACCTCGAGCACATCGTGCACACGCACGCCTCGGTGACCCGCCGCCAGCAGGTGTTCGGCTACACCGAGGAGGAGCTGCGGCTGCTCATCGCGCCGATCGCCCGTGCCGGCGCCGAGGCGATCGGGTCGATGGGCACTGACACGCCGATCGCCGCGATCTCCGACCGCCCGCGGCAGCTGTTCGACTACTTCTCGCAGCTGTTCGCGCAGGTCACGAACCCGCCGCTTGACGCGATCCGTGAAGAGGTCGTCACCTCGCTGGCCGGCACGATCGGCCCCGAGCGCAACCTGCTCGCGCCCAGCCCGGCCTCGTGCCGCATGCTGCAGCTGCCGTTCCCGGTGCTCGACAACGACGAGCTCGCCAAGATCCGGCACATGAACAAGGACGGCGACATGCCGGGCTTCTCGGTGCACGTCGTCCGCGGTCTGTACGACGTGCACGGCGGCGGCACGGCGCTCAAGGCCAAGCTCGACGAGATCTGTGCCGAGGTGTCGAAGGCGATCTCGGAGGGTGCCCGGATCATCGTCCTGTCGGACCGCCACTCCAACTCCGACCTCGCCCCGATCCCGTCCCTCCTGCTGACCGGTGCGGTGCACCACCACATGGTGCGCGAGAAGCTCCGCACCCAGGCAGGGCTCATCATCGAGGCCGGTGACGTCCGCGAGGTGCACCACGTCGCGCTGCTGATCGGCTATGGCGCGACCGCGGTCAACCCCTACCTCGTGCTCGAGTCGGCCGAGGACCTGGCCCGCGAGAAGGTCTTCGTCGAGGGCGTCGAGCCCAGCCAGGCCCTCCGCAACGTCGCGTACGGACTCGGCAAGGGCGTGCTCAAGGTCATGAGCAAGATGGGGGTCTCGACCGTGGCGTCCTACACCGGCGCACAGATCTTCGAAGCTGTCGGCCTGGCGCCCGACCTGATCGAGTCCTACTTCACCGGTACGTCCTCCAAGCTCGGCGGCATCGGGCTGGACGTGCTGGCCGAGGAGGTCCGTTCCCGGCACCTCAAGGCATACCCGACGAGCGGCATTGCCGCGTCACGCCGTCACCTCGAGGTCGGCGGCGAGTACCAGTGGCGCCGCGAAGGTCCTGAGCACCTGTTCGACCCCGAGACGGTGTTCCGCCTGCAGCACTCCACCCGCACGGGCAGCTACGAGATCTTCAAGCAGTACACGTCGCGCATCGACGACCAGTCCGAGCGGCTCATGACGCTGCGAGGGCTGTTCAGCTTCCGCAACGGTGAGCGCCAGCCGGTGCCGATCGACGAGGTCGAACCGGTCTCGGAGATCGTCAAGCGGTTCTCGACCGGCGCGATGTCGTACGGCTCGATCAGCCAGGAGGCGCACGAGACCCTCGCGATCGCGATGAACCGTCTTGGCGGCAAGTCCAACACCGGCGAGGGTGGCGAGGACGCCGAGCGCCTGTACGACCCGGAGCGCCGCTCCGCGATCAAGCAGGTCGCCTCGGGACGGTTCGGTGTCACGTCGGAGTACCTCACGAACGCCGACGACATCCAGATCAAGATGGCGCAGGGCGCGAAGCCCGGTGAAGGCGGTCAGCTGCCCGGTCCCAAGGTCTACCCCTGGGTGGCCAAGACGCGGCACTCCACGCCCGGTGTCGGCCTCATCTCGCCGCCCCCGCACCACGACATCTACTCGATCGAGGATCTCAAGCAGCTGATCCACGACCTCAAGAACGCCAACCCCGCCGCGCGCGTGCACGTCAAGCTCGTGTCCGAGATCGGCGTCGGCACGGTCGCGGCCGGCGTCTCCAAGGCCAAGGCCGATGTCGTGCTGATCTCCGGCCACGACGGCGGCACCGGTGCATCGCCGCTGACGTCACTCAAGCATGCCGGCGGGCCGTGGGAGCTCGGCCTGGCCGAGACCCAGCAGACCCTGCTGATCAACGGCTTGCGCGACCGCATCGTCGTCCAGGCGGACGGCCAGCTCAAGACCGGCCGCGACGTCGTCATCGCCGCGCTGCTCGGTGCCGAGGAGTTCGGCTTCGCGACCGCACCGCTCGTCGTGAGCGGCTGCATCATGATGCGGGTGTGCCACCTGGACACGTGCCCGGTCGGCGTCGCGACGCAGAACAAGGCGCTGCGCGAGAAGTACGCCGGCAAGGCCGAGTACGTCGTCAACTTCTTCGAGTTCATCGCCGAGGAGGTCAGGGAGCTCCTGGCCCAGCTCGGCTTCCGGACCGTGGAAGAGGCCGTGGGTCATGCCGAGATGCTCGACGTCCGCAACGCCGTCGACCACTGGAAGGCCGACGGCCTCGACCTGACGCCGATCCTCTACGTCCCGGAGCTGCCCGAAGGCGCGGCACTGCACAACACCACGGGCCAGGACCACAGCCTGGACAAGGCTCTCGACAACGAGCTCATCGCGCTCAGCGCCGATGCGCTCGAGAGTGGCGAGCCGGTTCGGGCGCAGGTCGACATCCGCAACGTCAACCGCACGGTCGGCACGATGCTCGGCCACGAGGTCACCAAGCGCTACCGCGGTGAGGGCCTGCCGGAGAACACGATCGACATCACGTTCCTCGGCTCGGCCGGCCAGTCGTTCGGTGCCTTCGTGCCCAAGGGCGTCACGCTGCGGCTCGAGGGTGACGGCAACGACTACGTCGGCAAGGGCCTGTCCGGTGGCCGCATCGTCGTGCGTCCGCCGCGCGAGGTCCAGTTCACCGCCGAGGCGCAGATCGTCGCCGGCAACGTCATCGGGTTCGGCGCCACCAGCGGCGAGATCTTCCTCCGCGGCAAGGTCGGCGAGCGCTTCTGCGTCCGCAACTCCGGTGTCAGTGCCGTCGTCGAAGGCGTCGGCGACCACGCCTGCGAGTACATGACAGGTGGCCGCGTGGTGATCCTCGGCGAGACCGGGCGCAACGTCGCTGCCGGCATGAGTGGCGGTGCGGCGTACGTCCTGGATCTCGACGAGTCCAAGGTCAACATGGACATGGTAGAGACGCGCGCCCTAGGGGGCGCGGATGCCGACAGCTCCACCGTTCACGACCAGGACGAGCTGAAGACCCTGGTCCAGAAGCACATGGAAGAAACTGGTTCGGTCGTTGCCGAGCAGCTGCTCACCAACTGGGAGCAGTCGCTGACCCGCTTCACCGAGATCATGCCGGTCAACTACCGGCTGGTGCTCGAGGCGCGCAACGCCGCCGAGTCCGAAGGCCTGTCCGAAGAAGACACGACTGCACGCATGATGGAGGTGGCCGCACGTGGCTGATCCCAGAGGATTCATCACCACCCCCCGCAAGGTCGCCGAACGGCGCCCGGTCGAGGAGCGCATCAACGACTGGAACGAGGTCTACCCGGGTGGTGCCGGCCGCGCACTGCTGCCGATCATCACCGAGCAGGCCGGTCGCTGCATGGACTGCGGCATCCCGTTCTGCCACTCGGGCTGCCCTCTCGGCAACCTGATCCCGGAGTGGAACGACCTCGTCTGGCGCGAGGACTGGGACGAGGCACTCGACCGTCTGCACGCGACCAACAACTTCCCGGAGTTCACCGGGCGGCTGTGCCCGGCGCCCTGCGAGACCGCGTGCGTCGTCGGCATCAACCGCGATGCCGTCACGATCAAGAACGTCGAGGTCTCGATCATCGACAAGGCGTGGGACGACCGTCAGGTCAAGCCCGAGCCGCCCGAGTGGCTGACCGGCAAGACCGTCGCGGTCGTCGGCTCCGGCCCAGCCGGGCTCGCGGTGGCCCAGCAGCTGACCCGCGCCGGTCACACCGTCGCGGTCTACGAGCGTGACGACAAGCCCGGCGGACTGCTCCGCTACGGCATTCCCGAGTTCAAGATGGAGAAGCTCCAGGTCGACCGTCGCATCGACCAGATGCAGCGCGAGGGCACGGTGTTCCGTACGGGCGTGCAGGTCGGCGACACGCTGACCGGTCACCAGCTGCGGGACCGCTACGACGCTGTCGTGCTGGCGATCGGTGCGACCGTACGCCGTGACCTCCCGGTGCCGGGCCGTGAGCTCGGCGGCATCCACCAGGCGATGGAGTTCCTGCCGCAGGCCAACCGGGTCGCGCTCGGTGAGGAGGTCGCGGACCAGATCGTCGCGACTGACAAGGACGTCATCATCATCGGTGGCGGCGACACCGGCGCGGACTGCCTCGGTACGTCTGTCCGCCAGGGCGCGCGGTCCATCACGCAGCTGGAGATCCTGCCCAACCCCGGCACGGATCGCCCCGAGACGCAGCCGTGGCCGACCTATCCGATGATCTACCGCGTCTCGTCCGCACACGAGGAAGCGGGGGAGCGGGTCTACTCGATCTCGACCAAGGAGTTCCTCGGCGAGGACGGTCACGTCAGTGGGCTCCGTCTCGTCGAGGTCGCGATGGTCGACGGGAAGTTCGAGGAGGTCGACGGCTCCGAGCGGGTCATCCCGGCCCAGCTCGTGCTGTTCGCGATGGGCTTCACGGGTCCTGAGAAGGACGGCCTCGTCGACCAGCTCGGCGTGGAGCTGGACGAGCGCGGCAACGTCAAGCGCGACAAGAGCTACATGTCGAGCGTCGACGGTGTGTTCGTCGCCGGTGACGCCGGACGTGGGCAGTCGCTCATCGTCTGGGCCATCGCGGAGGGCCGTTCCGCGGCCGCCGGAGTCGACGCCTACCTCTCCGGGTCGACCAATCTGCCGGCCCCGATTCCGCCCAACGCGCGCCCATTGACGGTGTGACGTGATGTCTCATCCGATTTGTTGCGCCAGACCACTTAAGTGACTCGCCGGTAGGCGCAGCACTGGATAGGCTCGTTCAAGTGAGAAGAGCGAAGATCGTCTGCACCCTCGGCCCTGCTGTCGGGAATGCCCACAAGATCCTGCAGCTGACCGAGGCCGGCATGGACGTCGCGCGACTCAACATGAGTCACGGCGAACAGTCCGACCACGAGCAGAACTACGCCTGGGTCCGCGAAGCCGGCAACAAGGTCGGCAAGGCGATCGCCGTGCTGGCCGACCTCCAGGGCCCCAAGATCCGGCTCGGCCGGTTCGCCGACGGCCCGGTGCAGCTCGAGGCCGGCTCGACCTTCACGATCACGACCGACGACATCCTCGGTGACGTCGACCGTTGCTCCACGACCTACAAGGGCCTGCCGGGCGACGTGTCGGTCGGCGACGAGATCCTGATCGATGACGGCCGTATGCGCCTGCGCGCGACCGCTGTCACCGACACGGACGTCACCTGCCTCGTCGAGACGAGCGGTCCGGTCAGCAACAACAAGGGCATCAACCTGCCCGGCGTCATGGTCAGCGTTCCCGCGATGAGCGAGAAGGACATCGACGACCTGCGATTCGCGTTGCGGCTCGGCGTCGACTTCATCGCCCTGTCGTTCGTACGCTCGGCCGACGACTACTTCGACGTCAAGAAGATCATGGTCGAAGAGGGCATCATGCGCCCCGTCATCGCCAAGATCGAGAAGCCGCAGGCAGTCGACAACCTCGACGGCATCATGGATGCCTTCGACGGCGTCATGGTGGCCCGCGGCGACCTGGGCGTCGAGCTGCCGCTCGAGGATGTGCCGATCGTCCAGAAGCTCATCGTCGAGAAGGCCCGCCGCAACGCCAAGCCGGTCATCGTGGCGACCCAGATGCTCGAGTCGATGATCTCGGCACCGCGACCGACCCGCGCCGAGGCGTCCGACGTCGCCAACGCCGTGCTCGACGGCGCCGACGCCGTGATGCTGTCCGGCGAGACCAGCGTGGGGGAGTACCCGATCCACACGGTCACGACGATGGCCCGCATCATCGAGTCGACCGAAGAGCACGGCCTGCCCCGCATGGCGGCGTTCACGTGGAAGGCCAAGACCAAGAGCGGCATCATCTGCCGCGCGGCCGCCGAGGTCGCCGAGGCCGTCAACGCACGTTATGTCGTCGCGTTCACGACCAGCGGTGACTCGGCACGACGCATGACCCGCTACCGCTCCAAGGTCCCGGTCATCGCGTTCACGCCCGACCCGCTCGTACGCTCGCAGCTCGCCCTGAGCTGGGGCATCGAGACGTTCCTCGTCCCCGAGGTCACCCACACCGACGAGATGGTGCTGCAGGTCGACAAGGCACTGCTCGAGATCGGCCGCTGCGCCGACGGCCAGCAAGTCGTCATCGTGGCCGGGAGCCCTCCGGGCATTCCCGGTTCGACGAACGCGCTGCGCATCCACAACATGGGCGATGCGATCAACGGCGTCGTGCCGGCCTACAAGGACCCCGAGGAGTAGGACTCCTCGCGGTCGTCAGCGCGCTCCTGAACGCTCAGGGGGGCGGAGCAGGCCTTGCGGCAGAACCGCATCGCAACGCGCTGACGGTCGGCAGGGAGTATGCACCACTTGCAGCCCAGGAGGGAGTTCCCGGTGTTGCGAGGCCCAACTCCGCCCACTCCATCCTTAGTCGGATGCCCTGCGATTGCAAGCAAATGCGCCAGCGGAGATCGTGATGATCCGTGATTTCTGGACGCTTGAGGCGTCCGCACCACGTTGCGCTGCGCGTGGTCGCTCCTGCCGACGAGCCGGCACGGCGGCCTCTTCGGGTCGGGTCGTTTCCAAGACTCGCGACTGGGTCACTCCTGCCGGCGAGCCGGCAGGGCGGCCTTCGGCCGGTGCTTCTCGGCACAGTGCGAAGCCCGAGCGAAGCGAGTGGCTGAGCCACCCGTGCCGGGTGCGGGACTCGAACCCGCACGCCCTTGCGGACAACGGTTTTTGAGACCGTCGCGTCTACCATTCCGCCAACCCGGCTGCGCACGTTCAACCAGCGTTCACGTGCGGGATAACCTTCTCATGTGACTGATCAACCGACGGAATCGGGACGGCCCGCAGCTCGTGTCGTGATCGCCGAGGACGAGGCGCTGATTCGCCTCGACCTCGCCGAGATGCTCGCTGAGGAGGGCTACCTCGTCGTCGGCCAGGCAGGTGACGGCGAGCAGGCGATCGAGCTCGCGATGGAGCACCGCCCCGACCTCGTCGTGATGGACGTCAAGATGCCCAAGCTCGATGGCATCGCCGCGGCGTCCCAGATCGCCCAGGCCCGCATCGCTCCCGTCGTGATGCTCACGGCCTTCAGCCAGCGCGAGCTCGTCGAGCGAGCCCGTGAGTCCGGTGCGATGGCCTACCTGGTCAAGCCGTTCACCAAGTCCGACCTCGTGCCGGCCATCGAGATGGCGATGAGCCGTTTCGCCGAGATCAAAGCCCTCGAGACCGAGGTCGGCGACCTCACTGACCAGCTCGCAACGCGCAAGGCGATCGAGCGTGCCAAGGGCTTGCTGCAGGAGGCGTTGAGCATCAGCGAGCCCGAGGCTTTCCGCTGGATCCAGCGCACTGCGATGGACCTGCGACTGACGATGCAGCAGGTCGCGCAGGGCGTCATCGACCATGGCCCGGAGCTGGGTTCGTCGGCTGATCAGCGGGGATGAGCCCCGCTGGTTACAAATTGGCTACGTTGCCTGTCGTAATCCGCTCGTTGACCCAATTGACCCCTGGAAAGACTAAGTTCGGGGGTACGTACACGCTCCCTGGCACGGGCCATGGGCTTTCTACAAATCCGGAGGATTGATGAAACGCAGTACCCAGACGATCCGCCTCGCGGCCGTCGTGGCCGCGAGCGCGCTTGTTCTCGCTGCATGTGGCGGCGGCGACAATGAAGGCGACAAGGACAAGGCCACTGACGCCCCGGCAGCCAAGGGCGATGGCGTCCTCACGGTCGGCACGCTCCTGCCGTCGACCGGTGACCTTGCGTTCCTCGGCCCCCCGGAGTTCGCAGGCGTCGACCTCGCGGTCAAGGACATCAACGAAGCCGGCGGAGTGCTCGGCAAGCCTGTCGCTCAGTCCAAGGCAGACTCCGGCGATGGTACGCCGAAGATCGCGCCCGGCTCGGTCGACAAGCTGCTCGCTGCCAAGGCCGACGTCGTTGTCGGCGCGGCTTCGTCCAGCGTCTCGCTGAGCGTCATCGACAAGATCATCGGTGCAGGCGTCGTGATGTTCTCGCCGGCCAACACCTCGACGGCGTTCGACACGTACGACGACAAGAACCTCTACTTCCGTACCGCTCCGTCCGACGTGCTCCAGGGCAACGTCCTCGGCAACCTCGTCCTCAAGGACGGTGCCAAGAACGTCGCCATCATCGCGCGCCAGGAGGCGTACGGTGAGGCGCTCGCCGACAACACCGAGAAGACCATCAAGGATCAGGGCGGCACGGTCGCCGCGAAGGTGCTCTACAGCGTCGACGCGACCTCCTACACGTCGGAGATCCAGAAGATCAAGGACAGCAAGCCTGACGCTGTCGTGGTGATCTCCTTCAACGAGGCCACCAAGATCATTCCTGGCCTCGAGGCTGCGGGCATCGGCCCCAAGGACGTCAAGACCTACTTCGTGGACGGCAACACCGCCGACTACAGCAAGGACTTCCCCAAGGGAACCCTGAAGGGCGTCAAGGCGACCTACCCGGGCGCTCAGCTGAAGGACGACTTCAAGGCTCGCCTGCTTGAGACCGACCCCAAGCTCAAGGACTTCACCTACGGTCCTGAGTCCTACGACGCGACGATCCTGACCGCGCTCGCTGCCGAGGCAGCCGAGAGCGACAACGGCGTCGCACTGGCCAAGAAGATCCAGGAAGTCTCCGAGGGCGGCGAGAAGTGCACCGCTTACGCCGACTGCCTGGCGCTGCTCAAGGACGGCAAGGACATCGACTTTGACGGTGTCTCCGGCCCGGTCGACATGAACGAGACCGGATCGCCGTCCAAGGCGACGATCGGCATCTTCCAGTACGACGACAACAACCAGTACAAGAACCTCGAGTACATCACTGGCGTCGTCGAGTAACCAACCGCACCACAGCACCAGCACAAGGGCCCCGGCTTCGGCCGGGGCCCTTCTGCGTGCTCACAGGGCCGCCCAACGCGTTCTGCCGCCACGTGGACGCGCCGCGCACGACAAAGGGACGCGAGGAGTGCCTCGCGTCCCTTTGGGCTGTTGCTGGGGCTGTCAGTGCGCCTTGGCGAGCGTGCCGAGGTAGAGCTCGATGACCTTGGGATCGGTGATGAGGTCACGGCCGGTCCCGGTGTGGGCGTTGCGGCCCTGGTCGAGGACGTACGCGCGGTCACAGATCTGCAGGCACCGGCTGGCGTTCTGCTCGACCATGACGACAGACACGCCGGCGCTGTTGATGCGCTTGGTCTGGACGAAGACCTCGTCCTGAAGGGCGGGGGACAGGCCGGCAGAGGGCTCGTCGAGCAGCAGGACCGACGGCGACATCATGAGCGCGCGGCCCATCGCGACCATCTGGCGCTCACCGCCCGACAGCGAGCCCGCACGCTGGTCCTTGCGCTCGAAGAGCCGCGGGAAGATGTCGGTGACGTAGCCGAACCGCTCCTTGAACTTCTTGGGGTCGAGGTACATCCCCATCTCGAGGTTCTCCGAGACCGTCAGCGACGGGAAGACGTTGTTGGTCTGCGGCACGAATCCCACGCCTGACGCCACGAGCTGGTCGGCGCGCAGGTTGGTGATGTCCTTGCCGTTGAGCACCACGGTGCCCTCGTGGATCTTGACGAGGCCGAACATCGCCTTGAGGAGCGTCGACTTGCCGGCGCCGTTGGGGCCGATGATGCCGACCAGCTCGCCGTCGTGGCAGTGCAGGCTGGCGTCATTGAGGATGTTGACGCCGGGCAGGTAGCCGGCGATCAGGTTGTCGGCGCGCAGGATCGCGCCCTCGGGAGAGGCGTAGTCGGCCATCAGTTCTTCTCCTCGGCTTGTTCTGCTTCGGCTACTTCTGCATCGAGCGCGGCCTCGGCGTCGGCCAGGATCTGTTCCTCGGTCTCGTGGGTGAGCGCGGCATCGTGGTGGGCGCCCAGGTAGGCGTCGATGACCGCCTGGTTGGCCATCACGGTGTCCGGTGGGCCCTCGGCGACGATCTTGCCCGAGGCCATCACGACGACCCAGTCGGAGATGTCGCGAACCATGTCCATGTCGTGCTCGACGAAGAGCACCGTACGGCCTTCGTCGCGCAGCGACTTCACGTGACCCAGGAGCGACTGCTTGAGCGCAGGGTTCACGCCGGCCATCGGCTCGTCGAGCATGATGAGCTCGGGGTCGACCATGAGGGCACGGGCCATCTCGAGCAGCTTGCGCTGACCGCCCGACAGCGAGCCGGCGAAGTCATCGGCCTTGGCGTCGAGCTTGAACCGCTCGAGCAGATCCATCGCGCGTGCGGTGTTGGCCTTCTCCTCGGCGCTCCACAGGGCCTTGAAGAGGCTCGGGAAGAACCGCTCGCCCCGCTGCCCCGTGGCGCCGAGACGCATGTTCTCGATGACCTTGAGGCGCGACAGCACCTTGGTCAGCTGGAACGTCCGCACCATGCCCTTGCGGGCGACCTTGTAGGGCGGTACGCCGTGCAAGCTCTGGCCGTTGAACGTCCACTCACCGCTGTCGGGCTCGTCGAACCCGGTCAACAGGTTGAAGAACGTCGTCTTGCCGGCACCGTTGGGACCGATCAGCGCTGTGATCTTGCCGCGCTGGATCTCGAAGTGCTCGACATCGACCGCCGTGAGGCCACCGAACTTCCGGGTGACCCCATCGGCCACCAGGATCGCGTCGGACGCCTTGGTCTGGGTGTCGCTGGTCTGCTCCATGTCAGTGGGCATCGATCGCCAGCTCCCTTCTGTCTCCGAAGATCCCTTGTGGCCGGTAGATCATGATCAGCATCAGTATCAGCCCAAGGAAGATCAGTCGCATCAGGCTCGCCTGGTCGTCCGACATGATCGACGCCGGGATGGTCGGGTCGACGCCCGACGTCATCTTGTCGAAGAACAGGTCGAGGCCGCTGATGAAGAACCAGAAGATCAGCGCGCCGGCGACCGGGCCGAAGACCCGGGCGGCACCACCGATCAGCAGCACGGTGTAGGTGAAGAACGTCGTGTCGGTCGCGAAGTCCGACGGCGCGACGTTGCTGGTCGCCAGGCCCGACATGATGCCGGCCATGGCGCCGATGACACCACCGAGCACGAGCGCCTGCATCTTGTAGGAGTAGACGTTCTTGCCGAGGCTGCGCACGGCGTCCTCGTCCTCACGGATGCTCTTGAGGACGCGTCCCCAAGGGCTTCTCATGAGCAGGAACACGAACCCGCACAGCAGGAGGGCGAGGGTCCAGCCGACGATCATGATGAAGAAGTCGTACGACCGGAAGTCCAGGCCCAGGAAATGCACACCGCCTGAGGGTATGAAGTTGAGCTCTCGCATGCCGTCGACGAAGCCGTAGCGGCCGTCCTGGCCACCGAACTCGTCGTTGAGCGCCGCGGACCCGAGCACCTGGCGGATGGCCTCCGCCGCCGCGATGGTCGCGATGGCGAGGTAGTCGGCCCGCAGCCGGAGCGTGGGCACGCCCAGGACGAGGGCCAGGACGACTGCCATCAGGAGCCCGACGACAACGCTCGGGAAGAGCGGCCAGCCCCAGGTCTGGATCAGCGAGCCGAGGGCGTAGCCACCGACCATCATGAACGCGGCCTGACCGAAGTTCAGGAGGCCGGTGTAGCCGAAGTGGATGTTGAGGCCGATCGCGGCGAGGCAGTAGATGATCGCGCTCGGGCCGATTCCCTGCTCGATCGCACCGGTGAGGACACTTGACCATTCCATGGTTCTTCTCCCTTCCTAACCGACGCGCTCTGCTCGACCGAGCAGGCCTTGGGGACGGACCAACAGGATCAGCACGAGCACGACCAGTGCGGTGACGTACTTGAGCTCGGACGGCAAGATGATCGAGGACATCTCCACCAGGAGACCCACAATCACGCTTCCCACCATCGTGCCCCAAATGGTGCCGAGGCCACCGAGCGTGACGGCCGCGAACACCAGCAACAAGATCTTGTTTCCGACTTGGTAGTCAAAGCCGTTCGTGAGGCCCCACATGATGCCGGAGAGGCCGGCGAGGGCGCCGCCGACGATCCAGATCGTGGTGATCACGCGGTCGACGTCGATGCCGGACGATGCCGCGAGGGCCGGGTTGTCCGACACCGCGCGAGTCGCCTTGCCGAGCCGGGTGCGCTGAACGGCGAGTGAGACCACCACGAGGATCACGACACAGACGACGGCGATGTAGAACGCCTTGGGCGAGATGCCGATCGAGCCGATGTTCCACAGCTTGCCGGCAGGAACACCGGAGTACTGGTGGTTGTCGGCGCCGAAGAAGTACTGGTAGACGTTGCGCAGGAAGATGGCCAGACCGATGCTCACGATCATCATCGCGATCAGGCCGGTGCCCTTGCCGCGCAGCGGCTTCCACAGCAGCCGGTCGTTCGCCAGGCCGAAGAGGCCCGACAGGACCACGGCAGCCACAGCAGCTGGGAAGAATGCCCAGCCCCACTGGTCCTGGAACAGGAATGCCGCCAGCGCGCCGAACGTGATGAGCTCGCCGTGGGCGAAGTTGGTGAGGCCGGTCGTGCCGAAGACCAGTGACAGGCCGAGGGCGGCAAGCGCCAGCAGCAGGCCGAGGAAGATGCCGTTGATGCCGCTCTGCCCGATCTCGGTCAGCAGGCCGACCGAGTTGTCGGTCGCCGGGCCGATCGCGTAGCCGATGCGAATGTCGGAGTCGGTCTGGATCTTGATCTCGTACGACGTCTTCTTGGGGTCACGCAGGTCCGCGCCCTCAGGAAGCGTGTCGGTGTCGATCTTGACCGTGATCTGCTCGCCGAGAAGATCGATCGGAGCGCCCGGAAGGGCAATAGAGAACGAGCCGTCCGGGCCGCTGGTGCCCGTGGCGATCTCGGCCCCGTCCTTCTCGACGCTGATCTTGACACCAGACACCGGTTTGGCCGGCTCGGTGCGGGTGTCCGAGAGCTGTCCATTGACGTCGATCACGTCGTTGGCCGCCTGTGCCGGCGACATGAGGCCCATCATGAGGGCCCCAACCATGATCGAGAGCAGTGCCGCTGTTCGCAGTCGCACGCATGACTCCTGTTCCGCTGAAGCACGGGTTGGTTCAGATGATGATCCTCGGACTATAGCCATATGCGAGAGTCAGCCACGTCACACCGGGGTCCCTGAGGTAACAGTTGGGTTTCAAGACGCTGTGTCAGCGCACTACAACGGCCACTTGGCAGAGCAATGGCGCGATCACAAGCGCGGGCAACAGGTCCGCGACATGTATCGACTTGAGATCGAGCAACCGGAATGCGACGCCGATGAGGATGAGACCGCCGGTGGCCGTGAGCGCGGCGAGGTGTGCGTCCGGGAGGAAGGAGCCGAGCGCCGCGCCGAGCACCGTCAGCGAGCCCTGGATCACCGCGACGGAGACCGCGGAAGCCATGACGCCGATGCCGAACGAGGCCGCGAACGCCAGCGCGGCGAACCCGTCCAGCGTCGCCTTGAGCAGCAGCTGGTCCGCGCCGTTGCCCAACCCCTCGTTGATCGACCCGAGGATCGTCAGGGGCCCGATGCAGAAGACCAGCGAGCTGATGACGAAACCTTCGATGAACCGCTGCCGCCCCTCGGCCGCGTCGCCGCGCGACAACCGGCCCTGCAACCAGCCGCCGAAGTCCTCGAGCCGGTCCTCCAGCCGCAGCCACGAACCGATGCCCCCGCCGATGACCAGCGAGCCCAGCACGATCAGCATCGGCGCGCTCGTGCCCACCGCATCGCTGAGCTTCGAGTCGCTGACGACCATGGCAGCCTGTGCGGCGATCAGCAGCGTGACGAGACCCAACGCTGACGTGACGGTCGAACGGACGCGCAGACTCAGCCGATGACCGATCAGGAGACCCAGGCCGGAGCCGGCCACCACTGTCGCGACGTTGGTGGCTGTGCCGATCCCGACGAACATGTAAGGTCTCCTTCGACTATTGAGGTTTCAACCGGGCACGCCCGAACACCCCGCGCGTAGTGTGTCATTTCCGATACCGCGCCCGGTGTCCAGGAGTGCCCGACTCGAGACAGGGAAGTTCATGTCGGGCCGACCGCACATCGTTCTCAGGGACGCCGATCGCGAGGATGCGCACGCCCTGATCGCTCTCTGGTCCGAGTGCGCTGGTGCGAGTCCGGACGAAGGCTCCGAAGCGTTCACCCAGCAGTCGCTGTGGCGTGAGCCCGGCGTCGCCGAGGCCGCAGCTGCGTTGGACTTCAACCTCGGGCACCCCGACAAGCGCATCATCCTCGCTCTGATCGACGGCGAGATCGTGGGTGCGACGGTGTGCACGATCGGCACGTTGACGCCGATCAACCTGACCCGCGTCCTGATCGTCACCGAGATCCAGGTGTCGCCGCGCTTCCGGCGCAAGTCGGTCGCGTCAACGCTCCTGTCCGCGGCTGCGAGCTACGGCGAGGAGTGCAACTGCGAGATCGTCGTGGCGGCGATCCCGGTGCACTCACGCGAACCGCATCGCTACCTCACCAAGATCGGGTTCAACCAGATCGCTGTCGTCCGCGCGATCCAGGCCAGCAAGCTGCGGTCACGGCTCTCGATGAAGGCCACCAACTCGCGCGACACCGGCAAGCTGATTGCCGTACGCCGGACGCTGCGTCGCCGCACCGACGCCCGCGGCGCATCGCGCAGCTGACCGCTCGCGGATCGTCAGACCCGGCGACTAGAGTCGACGGCGTGGACCGCCTCCTGCTGATCGACGGCCATTCCGTCGCCTACCGTGCCTTCTTCGCCCTCCCCGTCGAGAACTTCTCGACCACGACGGGCCAAAGCACCAATGCGGTGTTCGGGTTCACGTCGATGCTGATCAACGTCCTGCGTGACGAGAAGCCGACCCACGTCGCGGTGGCGTTCGACGTCTCACGCAAGACGTTCCGACTGGAGCAGTACGCCGAATACAAGGGCAACCGGTCCAAGTCGCCGCCGGAGTTCACCGGGCAGATCCCCTTGATCAAGGAGATCCTCGACGCGTTGCACATCACGACGTTCGAAAAAGAAGGATTCGAGGCCGATGACATCATCGGCACGCTGACGACTCGCGCGGAGTCCGCGGGCATGGAGGTGCTGATCTGCACCGGTGACCGCGACGCCCTCCAGCTGGTCAGCGACAGGACGACGGTGCTCTACCCCCGCAAGGGCGTGTCCGACCTCGCCCGCATGACACCCGCCGCGGTCGAGGAGAAGTACGCCGTCACGCCCGATCACTACCCTGACATCGCGGCGCTCGTCGGCGAGACCAGCGACAACCTGCCCGGCGTGCCCGGTGTGGGCCCCAAGACCGCAGCCAAGTGGATCAATCAGTACGGCACCCTCGAGGCGCTCGTCAACGACGTCGAGAACGTGCCCGGCAAGGCCGGCGAGTCCCTGCGCGAGCACCTCGACAGCGTCCTTCGCAACCGCAGCATCAACGCGCTGATCCTCGACCTTGACCTGCCCGCCGGCCCGACCGACTTGTCGTTCGACACGGTCTGGGACCGCGAGGCGATCCACACGGTGTTCGACGCGCTCGAGTTCAACGCACTCCGGGTTCGCCTGTTCGAGGCGTTCGGTGACGTCGAGCCCCAGGCCGACGAGGGCTTCGACCTCGAAGGCACGACGCTGGCTCCGGGCGAGGTTGCCGCCTGGCTCGAGACCCAGTCCAAGTCCGGGGCACGGCTCGGCCTTCACGTGCAGGGCTCGTGGGGCCGTGGCACGGGCGACGTCGTCGGCCTGGCGATCGCCTCGGACGAGTCCGCTGCGTGGATCACCACTGACGACATCACCGCCGACGACGATGCGGCGATCGCCGCATGGCTTGCCGACGCCGACCGCCCCAAGGTCCTGCACGACGCCAAGGGTCCGTCGTTGGCGCTCGAGGCCAAGGGGTGGCCGCTCAAGGGCGTTGACGCCGACACGGCGCTGTCGGCATACGTCGTGCGGCCCGATCAACGCTCGTACGACCTCGGCGACCTCTCGCTGCGCTACCTCAAGCGTGAGCTGCGCGACGAGTCGGACAACTCCGGCCAGCTGACTCTCGACACCGACAACATCGGCGCCGAGTCCGGCATGCTGCGCGCCCGGGCCACGCTCGACCTCGCTGCGGTGCTCGACCAAGAGGTGGAGCAGGCCAGCGGCACGGCACTGATCCACGACGTCGAGCTGCCACTCGTGGCCACGCTGGCGCGCATGGAACGCACCGGCATCGCGATCGACGACGACCACCTGATCGAGCTCGAGTCCGAGTTCGCCGCGCGGGCCCAGAACGCCGCGTCCGAGGCATTCGCGGCGATCGGCGGCAAGGAGATCAACCTCGGTTCGCCCAAGCAGCTGCAGGTCGTCCTGTTCGACGAGCTCGGCATGCCCAAGACCAAGAAGACCAAGACCGGCTACACGACCGATGCCGACGCGCTGCAGCAGCTCTACCTCAAGACCGAGCACCCGTTCCTGCAGCACCTGCTCGACCACCGCGACGTCACGCGCCTGCGGCAGACGGTCGAGGGACTGCGCAAGTCGATCTCCGACGACGGCCGGATCCACACGACGTACGCCCAGACGATTGCGGCGACCGGCCGGCTGAGCTCCAACGACCCCAACCTGCAGAACATCCCGATCCGCACGGCGTCGGGCCGGCGGATTCGCGAGGCGTTCTGCGTCGGCGAGGGCTTCGAGACGTTGGTGACGGCCGACTACAGCCAGATCGAGATGCGCATCATGGCGCACCTTTCCGAGGACGCCGACCTGATCGCGGCATTCAACTCCGGTGAGGACTTCCACACCGTCATGGCGGCCAAGGTGTTCGCCAAGGAGCCCAGCGAGATCGACGGCGGCCTGCGAGCCCGCATCAAGGCGATGAACTACGGCCTGGCCTATGGACTGTCGTCCTACGGACTCAGCCAACAGCTCGGCATCACGACCGGTGAGGCGCAGGCCCTGATGGACGACTACTTCGAGCGGTTCGGCGGGGTGCGCGACTACCTGCAGGGCCTCGTCGCCGAAGCCCGGCAGACCGGTTTCACCGAGACGATCATGGGCCGCCGGCGCTACCTGCCTGACCTGCAGAGCGACAACCGGCAGCGCCGCGAGATGGCCGAGCGCATGGCGCTCAACGCACCGATCCAGGGATCCGCGGCTGACATCATCAAGGTCGCCATGCTGGGCGTCGAGCGTGCGCTCGACGCCGCCGGGCTCGCGTCTCGAATGCTCCTGCAGGTGCACGACGAGCTCGTGCTCGAAGTCGCCGCGGGGGAGCGGGAGCAGGTCGAGCAGCTGGTTCGCGCGCAGATGGCGTCGGCGGCCGACCTCTCGGTGCCGCTCGACGTGTCGGTCGGCGTCGGCCGCACCTGGCACGAAGCCGGCCACTGAGGCTGTCGCGGGTCTGACTAGCCTTCGGCAGGCACCTGAGGGTGGCTCGGGGCGAACACGAACACCATGGCGGCGAGAGATGCGGCGACCAGGGCGACCGTGAGCACCAGGCCGGTGATGCCGACACCGAGGCCGTACGCCGCTGCGATCACCGCGACCACGGCGCCCCAGATCATGACGACGATGCCGTGGGCATGCCGGGCGAGGGCGTCGAAGACCAGCAGGTGCACGATCGCCAGGCATGAGCCGGCGACCGCGAACAGCCACAGGCGGCCGGTGATCTCGTCGTACTGGTGCCCGCCGACGAGGATCAGGGCAAGGCGGGGGAGCGCAGCGGTTGCGAGCACCGCCAGCGCGCCGAATCCGGCGACGAGAGAGACGGCCCGCAACCGGGCGTGATGCGTGGTGGCGCGCGCGAGGTCGGGGAACAGCACGACGCTGACGAACTGGGGGAAGAACAGCGCCGCCTTGGCGAGGATCAAGCCCGAGGCGTACAAGCCGCTCTCGTGCTCGTCGAAGCGGTTGCGAGCGATCAAGGAGTCCAGGTTGCTGAGCACGAAGTAGGCAAGGAGGGCGTGCGTGGAGAACATGGCCTCCTTCAGCAGCGGCCGCCGGCTGATCAGCTCGCCCTTGCCATGGCCGATCATGAGCCGCGCCCCGGCGAGCGCGGGCAGCCAGGAGCCGATCGCGATGCCGATCATGGCGGAGTTGACGCTCGGGGTGATGGCGAGGGCGGTGCTGCCGCCGATCAGCCGACCGAGGCCGTTGCCGACGTAGATCGCAGTGAGCGCGCCCCACCGAGCCGTGCCTTGGGCGATGCCTGACTCGGCCCCCATGACAGTGAGCGGTATGAGGGTCGCGCCGCAGAGGACCACCGCCAGGTAGCTGTCGAGCTTGAGGACCGGCGTCAGGACGATCGTGGAGGCCGCGACGAGCAAGCCCACCGCGGACGCGACGATGACCGTGACCCGGACCGTCGCTCCGATGATCGCGTCGCGCTGGTCGGGGTTGATCGCGAGGCGTCGTGCCGTGACCGCCTGCAGCCCGAGCGAGGCAACCGTGCCGACGAGCAGGATGCCGAGCAACGCCGTCAGCGCGCCGAATTCCTTGGGCAACAGGGCTCGCGCAGCGAAGACGTTGAAGCCGTAGACGGCGATGTTCATCGTCATCATTCCGGCCGCCACGAGGGTTCCACCCGTCATCGTCGCGCGCGTGGTCCTCACCACGGCACAATAGCCGTGGCCGGGGTCGGACAAGAGCAGGGGCGAGCATGAGGCGATGGCAGCAGCTCGACCTCCAGCGTGCCGGCGTGCCGGCTTGGTGTGCGCTCCTCGCGTTGGCGATCTGCCTGCCGCTCCTCGGCCGTGGGTACGTCCTGTCGTACGACATGGTGTGGGTGCCGCGCCTGGACCTCCATCGCCCGGAGATCTGGGGCCTCGGCACGGGTCTGCCACGTGCGGTGCCGTCGGACGCGATCGCTGCCCTGCTCGGCGCCGCGATCCCCGCGGCGATCGTGCAACGGCTCGTGCTGTTTGCGGCGCTGTTCCTGCTGGCACTCGGCACCGCCCGCCTGCTGCGTGAGCGACCGCTCCTGGCCCAGCTTGCGGCCGCGACCCTCGCGGTGTGGAACCCGTACGTCGCCGAGCGCCTGGTGCTGGGGCAGTGGCCGCTGCTGCTCGCGTGCGCCGCGTTCCCCTGGCTGATCGATGCACTGGGCGGCAAGGGCGGACCGCGCTGGTCCGTCGCCGTGCTGGCTTTGGCGGCGACGGCCCTGACGCCGGCGACAGGTGTCATGGGTGTCGTGCTCGGCGTGATCGCGGCATGGCGCCGCGGGATCGTCGGCGTCGTGCTGCTCGCCGCGCTGGTCAATGCTCCCTGGGTCGTGGCGGGGCTGCTCCACTCCTCGATCTCACGAAGCGACCCCGCCGCGGTCGGCCTGTTCGAGCTCCAGGCTGAAGGTCATTTCGGTCGGCTCGGCTCGGCGCTGACGCTCGGTGGCATCTGGAACACCGAGGTCGTCCCGACCTCCCGTACGTTGCTGATCGCGGTTCTGATCGCCGTCGTCATCGGCGCAGTGATGATCGTCGGCGGGATCACGATGTGGCGTGACGACGGACGGTTGCTCGCCGTGCTGTGCGTGGCCGGTGCCATCGGGCTCGCGGTCGCCGTCGCCGGTTGGCTCGCGCCAGACCTGGTTGCCCGGGTGGTGACGGACGTCCCCGCCGGCGGCCTCATTCGAGACGGGACGCGTTGGCTGGCATTGCTCGTGCCACTCGAGGCAGTGGCGTTCGGTGCTGGTGTGCACACGATCCTCTATCGGGCCGAGTTCACCGCGTTCGAGGTACCGGTCATCGTGTTCGCTCTCGTCCTGCCGCTCGCGGCGATGCCGGATCTGGCGTGGGGCGCGGGCGGCCGGCTCGAGCCGACGACATACCCGGCGGCCTGGACCGACGCCAGACGGGTCATCGAGACCACGAAGGTACGCGGGGACATCCTCGTACTGCCGTTCAGCTCCTATCGGCGACCCTCGTGGAACCACGACACCTCGGTGCTCGATCCGGCTGGCCGGTTCTTCGATCGTACGACCGTCACGAACGACGATCTCGTGGTCTCGGGCCGGACGATCGAGGGCGAGGATCCGCGAGCTGCTCGGATTCAGCGTGAGCTGCGTGGCAAGGCTGCCGCGCGCGGGCTTGCGCGGCAGGGGATCGGTCTGGTCGTGGTGGAGACCGACGCCCCGGGCGCATCCGCCGCGATGCGCGCGATCAGAGGTGCGCGGGAGCTGGACGTCAAGGGCGAGTCGCTCAGGGTCTTTGCGATCTCGGGCGCGCGAGCTCAGGAAGCCGACGAGGACGATCGACAGATCATGATCGCCACATGGGTGATCGCCGGGCTCACACTGGCGTTCGCGCTGGTGGGGAGTGTTCGCGGGGCGGCCGAACGCCGACGACGCAAGCCCGTGCCGCCGAGCTCGACGGCACGAGTGTGACCCTCTGCGGCTGGTAATCTTGCGAGGTCTCGAGGGAGGACAACAACGTGGGAACACTTACAGGCGGCATCGTCGCGTTCATCGCAGGACTCGGCCTTGCCGGAGCAACCGTCGTGGGCGTCGTCCAGACGCAGCAGAGCGCCGGCGAGAAGCCGGTCACATCGACGAGCGTGAGCTACGGCTCCAACAACTGATTCACGCGTCCAGACGCGACGAAGGGCGGGCTCCGCGGAGCTCGCCCTTCGTGCGTCCGGGCCTGCTCCTACCGCCCAGACGTCTCGACGATCGCTGCGAACTCCGACTGCGAGCTCGCCCACGTGAAGGTGCGGGACTTCTCGAGGGCGCCGCGGCCCAGGAACTCGCGCCACTCGTGGTCCTCGATCAGTCCTCGGAGTGCCGACACGAACTCCTCCGGGGTGTCGACGAGGACGCCTGAGTCCTTGTGGTCGATCGACTCGGTCGTGCCGCCTGCGGAGCTGTAGGCAACAGTGGGCGTGCGTGAGCGCCGGCCTCTCCGATGACAAGACCCCAGCCCTCCTTGAGAGACGGCAGCGCCAGGATCCATGACTGGGCGAGCAGCTCGTGCTTCGCATGGTCGTCGACGTAGCCGTGGAACACGACCCGGTCGGACACACCGCTCCGCTCGGCGTACGCCCGAAGCTCGCTGTCCCACCAGCCGGCACCCACGATGTCGAGGACGACTTCCGGGTGGTCGTGCCGCATCGCGGCGACGGCGTCGATGGCGTGCTCGACCTGCTTGTGCGGGACCAGCCGTCCCGTGACGCTGATGCGAGGGGTGGCCGAGCGCTGAGTCGTGACGGCCGGCGCGGGCTCGTTGCCGTTGTGGACCACCGTGATGCGGTCCCGGTCGACGCCGAGCTCCACGAGCTCGAGCCGGGTCGCCTGCGACACCGCGACGTACGGGCTGCGGCGGTAGAGGCGCGGTGCGAGGCGGCTCTCGATCCACCAGCCGATGCGACCGACGAGCCCCGGATAGACGACGGGCCACTGCTCACGGTGCACGTGGTGGACCAGGACGACGACCGGCTTGCGGGTCGCGAGGCGGGTGAAGAAGGGCAGCCCGTTCTGCACGTCCACGACGACGTCGACCTTGCCGTAGCGGCCGAGCAGCAGGGCGAGGAACGTACGGACGTAGATGTCCAGCTTGGTGCCGCGCCGGACGAACCGCACGCCATCGATGGTCTCCTCGCGAGGGGCGTTGTCGTGCGCGGCGCACGCGATCGTCACCGTGTGACCTCCGGTGACCAGTCCGCGAGCCATGTTCTCGACGTAGCGCTCGGAGCCGCCGCCTTCGGGGTTCTTGGTGTCCCGCCAGTTGCAGAAGAGGATGTGCATGGTTGGCCGGCGGTGCCGGCTCCTCCTTCGATGCCGGCGCATGCCAGCTGCTCCCTCGCGACGTCCCTCAACGCTGCGACGTCATGTCCCTCAACATGACGGGCAAAATCCTAACATCGAGGTGGTCCACCCCTCCCGTATCCTTTCCGCGTGCCTGACCTGCCCTTTCGCCCGGATCTGGGCCGTTCGTGGCGGTTGTTCCGGGCCTTTCGGGTCGAGCAGACCGACCCCGCACACTTCTACGGAACACTCGCCAGGGACTCCGTCGACCAGATTCGTACGTATGCCGAGCTGGACGGCCGGTGGGTGCTCGACGTCGGGGGAGGACCCGGCTACTTCGCCGACGCGTTCCGTGACGCGGGCGCGACCTACACCCCGCTCGACGCCGATCTGGGTGAGCTCTCGGGGCTCGGCGACCCGGAGGCGGGCACGGTCCTCGGCAGCGGTATGCAGCTGCCGTTCGCCGACGACAGCTTCGGCGTGACGTACTCGTCCAACGTCCTCGAGCACGTCAGCGAGCCATGGACGATGGCCGACGAGATGGTGCGGGTGACCAAGCCCGGCGGGCTGGTGTTCCTGTCCTACACGCTGTGGTTCGGACCGTGGGGCGGCCACGAGACGGCTCCGTGGCACTTCCTTGGCGGCCACCGTGCGGCCCGCCGCTACGAGAAGAAGCACGGTCACCCGCCCAAGAACGTGTTCGGGACGTCGCTGTTCCCGGTCACCGCGGCCGCAGGGCTGCGCTGGGCCCGGCGGCAGTCCGGCGCCGAGGTGGTCGCGTTGATCCCGCGCTACCTGCCGCGCTGGTCGTGGTGGGTCCTGCGGCTACCGGTCGTGCGCGAGCTCGTGACCTGGAACCTCGCGATCGTGCTGAGGAAGACGTGAGCGACGAACCCGTCGAGTTCGAGCCCGCTGCGCCGACGCTGACCGCGGTCTGGAGATTCCGGCTCGCCGCCTGCTGCCTGGCCTTGGTGGCCCTCGCGTTCGCGCAGGCGCCCGGCAACGTGGTGACCGACACCAAGCTCGACCTGACCGTCGACCCCGCGGGGTTCCTCGGCCGCGCCCTGTCGCTGTGGGACTCCGAAGGCGCGTTCGGGCAGGTCCAGAACCAGGCGTACGGCTACCTGTTCCCGATGGGCCCGTTCTTCGCCTTGGGGGACCTCGTCAACATGTCTCCCTGGGTCACCCAGCGACTGTGGTGGTCCCTGCTGCTGGTCGTCGCGTTCCTCGGCACCGTCGTGCTGCTGGGCGTGTTGGGCATCGGCAACCGCTGGACGCGCATCCTGGCGGGCTTCGCGTTCGCCCTGTCGCCGCGCATGCTCACGGTCCTCGGCGCCTCGTCCATCGAGATGTGGCCGTCGGCGCTGGCGCCATGGGTGCTGGTGCCGCTCGTGGTCGGCCTGGTTCGCGGCGACCCGAGGCGCCAGGCGGCGCTGAGTGCGCTGGCCGTGGCCGTGGTCGGAGGGGTCAACGCGGCGGCGACGTTCGCGGTCGTGCCGCTCGCGGCGTGGTGGCTCTGGTGCGCGCCGCGCAGCCGCCGGCGTCGCACGATGATGCTGTGGTGGCCGCCGTTGGTGCTGGCCGGCACGCTGTGGTGGCTCCTGCCCGCTGCTGTTGCTGGGGCGCTACAGCCCGCCGTTCCTCGACTACATCGAGGCAGCGTCGAACACCACCGTCGCGGCGACGGCGCTCGACGCGCTCCGCGGCACGACCAACTGGGTGGCGTACGTCGACGTCAACGCCGACGCGGGTCATCTGCTCATCACCGAGCCCTTGCT
This sequence comes from uncultured Actinomycetota bacterium, assembly GCA_963790145.1. Taxonomy (GTDB): domain Bacteria; phylum Actinomycetota; class Actinomycetes; order Propionibacteriales; family Nocardioidaceae; genus Aeromicrobium. The sequence continues at coordinate 962,411 of CAWBNN010000003.1, forward strand.
GATTCTCAACGGCGGCCTTGTCGTGGTGCTCGGCATCATCGGACTGTCGCGACGCGACCTGCCGGCGCGCGGCTTCCTGGTCGCCGGCCTCCTGACCGGTCTGGTGCTGGTCACGCTGGGTCACATCGGCTCCACGTCGGGCCTCGGCTCGCACGCCGTCCGCGACCTGCTCGACGGACCACTCGCGCCGCTGCGCAACACCCACAAGTTCGATGTCGTCCTGCGACTGCCACTGGTCATCGGCCTCTGTCACGCGGTGACGAAACTGACTGAAGGGCGCCTGGTCGACGACACCGGGCGCCGGCGACCTGATCCGTTGGCGATCGGCGTGGGGTTGCTGGCCTGCGCCGCGGTCCTCGGCGCGACGGTCCCCGGCTGGACGGGTCACGTGGCGCCGCGCGGGAGCTATCAGTCGGTGCCGGACTACTGGGACGAGACCGGCGAGTGGATCGGCGAGAACGCCAAGGGCACCACGCTGGTGGCGCCGGCGACGTCGTTCGGCACGTATGCCTGGGGGCGCACGGGAGACGAGCCGCTCCAACCCATGTCGACAGGCCCGTGGGCGGTTCGCAACGTCATTCCGCTCGCTCCGGGCGGCAACATCGAGATGCTCGACACGATCTCGCGAGCGCTCTCGACGGGCCGCGGGACGCAGGGGCTCGCCGACTTCCTCCGACGAGCCAACATCGGGACGGTGGTGGTGCGCCACGACCTGGATCGCGGCGCCGGGGTCGTGCCGCCCGAACAGGTACGCACGACGCTCGCCTCGATCCCCGGCATGCGACGGGTCGCCACATTCGGCCCGACGATCGGCGGCGGGCCCATCGTGCTCAACCCCGAAGGTGGACGAGTCTTCGTCGACGAGGGCTGGCGCGCCGACCGGCCGGCGGTCGAGGTGTACTCGTTCCAAGGTCCGTGGAGCGACCGTCATGTCACGGTCGACAGCCGGCTCGATGCCCTGATCGGTGGCTCGGGGTCGCTGCTGACCCTGGACGACCTGGGAGTCACGAACGGCGATTCGACCGTCATGGCCAAGGACGTCGCCGGGAACGCGCCGACAGGCACGATCCTGACTGACGGCAACCGGCGGCAGGAGGCAGCGTTCGGCGCTGTGCAACGCAACCGATCGGCGTCGTTGACCGTGCAGGAGCCCTATCGGGCCGATCGGCAGGTGCACCGCTATGACCAGGAGGCGCTCGAGCGGTGGACGACGACGCCAGACCTGCGCGGCGCTCGCTCGCTGACCGCGTCGTCGTCGCAGTCCGACATCGGTGCCGTCCCGCGGACGGACCCGTCGGCGCAGCCGTGGGCGGCGTTCGACGGTGACCCCGAAACGGCCTGGCGGCCGGACCTGGCCAGGTCCGGCGATCGCTCGTGGCTTCGTCTGCGCCTGAACCGCGCCACGTCGATCGGCACCGCCACGATCGCCCTTGACCTCCCCACCGGCGAGACGCGGCAGCTCCTCGTGTCGACCGAGTCAGGCAAACGCTCTGTGACCGTGCGCGGCAGTGCACCGGTCTCGGTCGCGATCGGTCGTGTCGACCAGATCGAGATCTCGGCCCGCTCGACCTTGCTGCGACCCGTGGCCGTGAGCGAGGTCGAGCTGCCTGGCGTCGCGTTGTCGAGACCGCTCGTCATGCCGAAGGTTCCCCAAGGTTGGGCCGCACCCCACACGATCCTCATGCAGGGGGCCGACGGTCGCTTTGCGGGCTGTCTGGACGTCGGAGGCGCTCCCCGGTGCTCCGATTCGCACGCCGAGCGGGTCGAGGACGACCGGGTCCTCGACCGCGAACTGACGCTGCCGTCCGGCCAGGCGTACGACGTCGGCATGCGGGTCGCGCCGCGTGGCGGCGCGGCGATGGACGCGGCGTTGCAAAGGGGGCAGCTGGCGACGGTCACGGTGAGCTCGCAGCAGACCGAGTCTCCGGCGGCCGGCGCGCTGGCTGCAGCCGACGGCCAGATGCAGACCGGCTGGGTCGCGGCTGCCGACGACACCGACCCGACCATCACGGTGCGCTGGGTGGGTGCCCGGAGGGTGGAGACCCTGCGGCTCGAGTCGTCGCCGTCGCTTGCAGCGTCGCCCGCTTCGTCGGCGGTCTTGGTGTTCTCGGACGGCTCGCAGCAACGCGTTCCGGTCAACAAGGACGGCATTGCGCTGTTCCGGCCCGTCAGGACGACGTCGGTCGAGGCCCACCTCGTCCCGGAGGTCAAACGCGCCTCGTTGGGGTTCGACGGCGGGATCACGCAGCTCCCGGTCGGGGTGAGCGAGGTCCGCGTCGGCAAGGTCGGCGGGCTTCCGGTCATCCCGAGCGAGTCCGTTCGCACGTACGCGTGTGGGAGCGGGCCGACCCTTGAGATCGACGGCGCCCCCATGCGTACGCGGCTCGTGGCCTCGCCCGGCGGGCTCCTTCGTGGTGAGCTCACGACCGTGAAGTGGTGCGGGACCGCCAAGGTCGACCTGACGGCCGGGACACATCGCCTCACCACACGCGGCACCTCGACGATCCGGCCGGTCGACGTGGTGATGAGCGCGCCGGACGAACGGCCCTTGGGCGCCGGCGACGTCGTGGTGGCGACGGGCCACAACGAGAATCCCGGATGGGCCGCGACGACACGGTCCGGTGGTGCGACTCCGGTCGTGCTCGACGGTTGGCAGCAAGGGTGGCGGACCAGCACTGCGGATGCGGCCGGTCTCTCGGAGAGCTACCGGCCGGGCACGTCGTACCGCGTCCTGCTGATCGTCGGCGGTCTGTTGCTGGTGGCTCTCGCGGGATTCTGCCTTCGACCGGGTCGTGATGAGCGCCGCTGGGCCCCAGCGGGAGTCCATCGAGTCGCGCGCGCAGGGCCACTGACGGCGGCCGCGATCGGTGCTGCGGTGCTGCTCGCCGGCTGGCCGGGGCTCGGCGCTTCCGTCGCAGCGGTCGTCCTGGTCACGCTGTTGCGACGGCAGCGTGTCGTGGCCGTTGGTGTCGGCGCCGTGGCGGTGGGAGCCGCCATGATGTTCGCGGTCGCCAGGCCGTGGACCGGCCTCGACAGCTGGAGCGGCTCGCTCGCGACGCCTCAGCTGCTGGTGCTGGCAGGCGTCTCGGCGATGGCTGCCGTGGGCTTGCGACGGCCGACATTCTTGAGGCGCATGAAAGGCAGCTCGACCACGCGGTAGAGCACCTCGGAGACCGCGAGGCTCACGACGAGCACAGCGCCGAGGACGAGCCCCATGTTCTCTGAGAACTGGGTCAGGTCCAGCCGGTCGAACATGACCGCGATGACGATGACGTGGCAGCAGAAGAGGCTGTAGGAGATGTGTCCCAGGTGGCGCAGGAAGCGATGCGCCATGATCCGCGCGTAGACGGTTGACGGCTTGCCGAAGATGCCGGGCAGCACGACGAGCGTCGCGACCACGCCGAACAGGATCGCGCGGCACACGAGCTGGGTGGGCGTGCGTTCGACCAGCAGCACCGGACCGAGGAGGGGTGTGCTGGCGACGAACAGCGCCGCTCCGGCAACGACCCAGCACGTCCATGGCGCGGAGGCGGCCGTGCGGCACCACCTCGTCACCGTGAGCTCGTGGCCGGGAGCCGCGTGCCGGCGATCCACGTCGATGACGGCGAAGCCGATGCCGATCGCGAACCACCCCAGGTAGCCCGGCAGCGCCTGGTTGACCCAACCACCCCACGAGGTGAGTGATCCGGCCGCAACGGCAACCCAGGCCAGTGATGCGAGAGCGACGACGGCCAGGGCCGCGAGCATCCGGGCGGGCTGCCACTGCTTGCGGGCGACGTGCCTGACGAGAAGTGCCATCAGGACGGGCAGGGTGGCGTAGAACGCGACCTCTGTCGCCAGGCTCCACATCTGGGTCATGCCCTCGAGCAGCAGCCCCTGCTTGTACATGTCGATCATGAGGAGCGCGTCGATCGTGCGGGGCAGTGACGTGTCGTCGTTCTGGGGTATCAGCAGCACGGCGGCGACGACCGCGACCCAGTAGACCGGCATGATCCGCAGGACCCGCTTGAACGCGTAGCGGCCGATCGAGTCACGCCGCGCGCCAGTGCGCAACTGGCGCAGCCACGGGTAGGACAGCAGGAAGCCTGACAGGACGAAGAAGACCGCCACACCCGCCTCGAGCCGCTGCGACAGTGCCCCGAGGAGCCCGTGCCCGTAGAAGCCCGTCCAGAAGCACACATGCGTCACGACGACCCAGATCGCCGCCACCGCGCGGATCGTGTCGAGGCCCGGGAAGTCTGGCGCGGTTCGGGGCGCGACGGTCGGCTGGGCGCTCATGAGACCGCCTTGATGGGTCCTGCGCGCACGATGTCGATGCAGAGCTCCGTGCCCGGGGTCTTGGAGCGCAGCGTCAAAGTGCTGTAGGCGCCGTCAGTGAGGAAGAAGTAGGTATGTGCCCCGGCCGCCACTTCGAGGTCGGGCACGTCGCGCCCGTCGGCGGTGACCTCGATCAGCCCGTCACCCGACGCCACGTAGTTGACGCTGGTCCACGGGAACGCATCCATCTGATCCCGGTCGAGCGAGATGATCGCCTCGGTCGAGCCGACCCTGAGGCCGCAGCCCGGGATCAGGTTGAAGACCGTCTCGGCGCCGCCTCCGACGATCGCCTGACGGCTGCGGCCGGACGGGTCGAGGATGCGCAGGTCGTTGCCGGCCAGCGTCGTCTGCACCAGGTCGCCGTACGGCGCCAGCAGGTGCGACGGCAGGTTGCTCGGGTAGTGCAGCGACAGCTGCACGAGGTCGGGCACCTCGACGTCGGCGATCGGCGTCGGATCGGCCCGCAACGTGGACACCGCGTTGTCGATGTAGGCGCGAGCGGTGAAGTTGGCATGCCAGGGCGCTGCATAGCGAGCGGTCGTGACGACGCTGCCGATCACGAACACCGCGGCGGCGATGCCGAGCAGCCGCCGGGACCAGGGCCGCAACGCTGCGGGAGCCGGCAGCGTACGCCTGAAAGCCGGTGCGCCATCGACCAGCAGCGGCATCAGCGCCAGTCCGATGACGAGCGTCGTGACCGGCAGGGCGTCCGCGAGGTAGCGCGAGATGAGGCCGGCGAGCGCGCCGACCTGCAGGCCACGGCCGAACACCAGGGCGAGGTACGTGACCGTGAGCTGGGCGACCAGGATCGCCAGCGCACCGGTGGCAGGTCCCGGGTTGCGGCGCACGAGCCACGCTGCGCCAGCGAGGACGACGACCGTCGCGACGATCTCGAGTGCCGCGGGCGCTGCGGCCAGGGAGACCGGGTCGGCGATGACACCCCACCTCCAAGGTCCGCCGAGGAGCGAGGGCGCCCACGATCCCATGAGCAGGTTGTGCAGCAGCGCCAGCGCCGGGGCCTCGCCGCTGGACTCGACTGGCGTGGGCGTCGTACGGGCATACAGGACGACGTAGCCCACCGCGATGACGAGCGGCGGAACCGCGAGCGGCAGGTGCTGACGCACGACGTCGTACGGGCGTCGCCACCACGGCCCCGTGGTGAGGAACAGCGCGATCAGCAGGGTCACCGGGACCGCCATCGCCAGGCCGCGTGGTCCGCTGAGGGCCGCCAGCGCGACCGCACCACCTGCGCCGAGGACCCAGCGCGGACGCCGTTCGCGCGCCCACAGCACGACGCAGGTCACGAGGAGGAAGAACGCGACCTGCATCGGCAGCGCGTTGAGCGATGCGGACCACCAGACGCCGGCCTCCAGGCCCATCGGCGAGACCAGGAACAGGCCGAGCGGGACGAGGATGCCCCAGCGATCGCCGAACAGCGTGCGCAGCATCAGGAGGCACGCCAGCGCCGAGATCACTTGCCATGCCAGGGTGATCGTCGCAGCGGTGAGCCACGAGTAGCCGTCCGCCTGGGCGACCAGCCAGGAGATCGCGACACCGACCGGCATGAGCTGGCTGTCGTGCGGCGTGAACAGGAAGTCGATCGACAGTCCGTGCGTGTGGGCGTCCTCGATGAAGCGGAAGTCGTCGCTGTAGAACCACGCCGGCAGCACGACCCACGCCTTGAGGCCCAGGCTCGCCACGACCATCGCGTACGCCGTCAGGCGTACCCGCTGCGCGACCGAGAGGTGCGCGGGGACGAGGGCCCGGACGGGCGACAGGGCAGGGGCGCTCACAACGTTCGATCCTGCCATCCGTGAGGGTCATCGACCTCACGGGAGCGGGATCCAAACGTAGGCAAACGTCGTGATCCGGTGTCTCGGAGATGACCCTCTCCGGTGCTACGGTCAGGCGTTCATACCGTGGAGGGAGACCCACAGTGAGTAAGAAATTGGGAACAGTCGCGCTGTTCCTGGGTGCGTTTTTGCTGGCACTGGCCGCATTGTCCAAGTTCTACATGTACGACCAGCTGGCCGTCGTGCCACTCAACCACGACGCGACGAGCGTCGCCACGACGCTGCCTGGCGCCGATGCCGACTATCTCGACGTCGCGGCCGGGCTGAAGCCCGCGACCGGTCCGTTGAAGAACACCAAGGTCATCGTCGGCAACGTCAAGGAGGGCAAGGAGGCCAGCAAGGATCTCGATCGCGACGTCGCGGTGTGGGACATCTATGACTGCACCGACAAGCCCGAGTTCGACTGTGGTTCCGGCGAGACCGCCTTGAGCGCCACGGACGATCGGGTCGCGTTCGACCGCAACACCGGCGAGGCCGTCGACTGGAAGGGCGCCCGCTCGGACGTCGACGGTGAGGTCATCCAGCCCGGGAAGTTCGAGGGTCTCTACTTCAAGTTCCCGTTCGACGCGCAGCAGAAGACCTACCAGTTCTGGGACGGCACTCTCCGCAAGGCCACACCTGCCACGTACGTCCGCGAGGTCAAGGTCAAGGGAATGACGGCCTACGAGTACGAGCAGACGATCGATCCGATCAAGACCGGAACGATCGACGTGCCTGGTTCGCTCGTCGGCTCTGACGAGACCACGGTGACCGCTGACCGGATCTACTCCAGCGTCAGCACCTACCAGGTCGAGCCCGTGACGGGTGTGGTCCTGGTCGGTCAGACCGCGCAGGACAGCTACCTCGAGCTCGATGGCGAGCGGGTGCTCACGACCACCAAGGCGACGCTGAAGTACACGGATGCGAACGTCACCGACACCGTCAACGAGTTCAAGACCAAGGCGACGCTGCTGACGGCCGTCAAGACGTACGTGCCGTACGGCGGCGGCGCACTCGGCCTCGTGTTGATCGCGATCGGCCTGTTCACTCGCCGTGACCGCGGTGAGCGAGTGACCGCGGCGCACAAGGATGAGCTGGTCTCGCACTGACCTGCCCCGCCACGAGCGTGACGCCGCGATCTCCATGGGAGTCGCGGCGTCACGCCGTTCGGCTGTCAGCGGTGTTCTAGGGTGAGTTTCCTATGACCATCGCCTCCGCCGCCGCGCTCTGCACCTTCGTCGACCGATCACCGACCCCGTTCCATGTGTGCGAGACGGCCGCCGCAGAGCTCGAGGCGGCGGGCTACGTCCGCGTGGGGGAGCCGGACGCCTGGCCGACGGCCCCGGGGCGCCACTTCGTCGTTCGCGGCGGTTCGCTCGTCGCCTGGTCGACCGAGTCGGGCCAGTCGCCCAGCGACCCGTTCCGAGTCGTCGGCGGTCACACCGACAGCCCCAACCTGCGCCTCAAGCAGCACCACGACATCGCTCCAGAGGGGCTGGGTGTCGTGGCGATGGAGCCGTACGGCGGAGCGTGGCTCAACTCCTGGCTCGACCGCGACCTCGGGGTGGCAGGGCGCCTCGCACTGCGCGACGGCACCCAGACCCTCGTCCACGTCGACGAGCCAGTGCTGCGCGTGCCTCAGCTCGCGATCCACCTGTCGGCCGAGCGCAAGGGGGTCGAGCTCGACCCCCAGCGCCATCTCAACGCGATCTGGTCGACCGCACCGGGGGAGTTCCTCGAGCTCGTCGCGGACCGCGCCGGCGTCGCACGCGGCGACATCCTGGGCTTCGAGCTCATGGCGCACGACGCCACCCCGAGCGCGCTGACGGGTGCACGCACCGAGCTGGTCTCGGCGCCGCGGCTGGACAACCAGGTGACGTGCTTCGCGGGACTGCGGGCCCTGCTCGATGCAACGCCGGTGCCGGGCGTCCGGCCGGTGCTGGCCCTGTTCGACCACGAGGAGGTCGGCAGCACGTCCGAGCGCGGCGCCCAGTCCGACCTGCTCACCACGGTGCTCGAGCGCATCGTGCTGGCTGCCGGCGGCACGCGCGACGACTACCACCGCGCAATCGCGACGTCGATCTGCGCCTCCGGTGACATGGCCCACGCGACGCATCCCAACTACGCCGAGCGGCACGAGGCGCTCCACCACATCTCGATCGGCGGGGGACCGGTCCTCAAGGTCAACGTCAACCTTCGCTACGCGACTGACGCGCCCGGCGCTGCCGTGTTCGCCGTCGCATGCGAGCAGGCGGGCGTACCGCTGCAGCGCTACGAGCACCGTGCCGATCTGCCGTGCGGCTCGACGATCGGACCACTGAGCGCCGCGCGCACAGGCATGCTGACCGTCGACGTCGGCGCTCCCCAGCTGGCGATGCACTCGGCTCGTGAGCTCATGGGCGCTGCCGACGTCGACACCTACTCCCGCGCGCTTTCAGCGTTCTTGTCGCCGGTGTGACCCGCCTTCCCGTGCGAGACGCCTGTCGCGTACGATTGGACCTGCGCTGATGGCCTGTACGTACCTCGGACAGAGCAGGCCCGTGCTCGTGCGCCGCGTCGGGCGAACCTCCTCGACTCATCACGATCCAAGGGCTGTCAGACGTGCCCGACAATTCCACCCATCCATCGGAGCAACTCCTCTATGACCAGCAGTATTGCGACACCCCACGCCGCGCCTCAGGTAGCGGTCAACGACATCGGCTCTGAGGCAGACTTCCTCGCCGCTATCGACCTCACCATCAAGTACTTCAACGACGGCGACATCGTCGAAGGTGTCATCGTCAAGGTGGACCGTGACGAGGTCCTCCTCGACATCGGCTACAAGACCGAGGGCGTCATCCCCTCCCGCGAACTTTCCATCAAGCACGATGTCGACCCCAACGAGGTCGTCTCGGTCGGCGACAACGTCGAAGCCCTCGTCCTCCAGAAGGAGGACAAGGAAGGCCGCCTCATCCTGTCCAAGAAGCGTGCGCAGTACGAGCGCGCGTGGGGCGACATCGAGAAGATCAAGGCCGAGGACGGCGTGGTCGAGGGCACCGTCATCGAGGTCGTCAAGGGCGGCCTGATCATGGACATCGGTCTGCGCGGCTTCCTGCCGGCGTCGCTGGTCGAGATGCGCCGCGTGCGCGACCTCGATCCCTACATCGGTCAGAAGATCGAGGCCAAGATCATCGAGCTCGACAAGAACCGCAACAACGTGGTCCTGTCGCGCCGTGCCTGGCTCGAGCAGACCCAGTCGGCCGTTCGCCAGAACTTCCTCACCGAGCTCCAGAAGGGGCAGGTCCGCAAGGGCGTCATCTCCTCGATCGTCAACTTCGGTGCGTTCGTGGACCTCGGCGGCGTCGATGGACTCGTCCACGTGTCCGAGCTGTCCTGGAAGCACATCGACCACCCCAACGAGGTCGTCCAGGTCGGCGACGAGGTCACCGTCGAGGTGCTCGACGTCGACATGGACCGCGAGCGCGTCTCGCTGTCGCTCAAGGCCACGCAGGAAGACCCCTGGCAGCACTTCGCCCGTACGCACCAGATCGGCCAGATCGTGCCGGGCAAGGCGACCAAGCTGGTCCCGTTCGGTGCGTTCGTTCGCGTCGAGGAGGGCATCGAGGGCCTGGTGCACATCTCCGAGCTCGCCGAGCGTCACGTCGAGATCCCCGAGCAGGTCGTGCAGATCGGCGACAGCGTCATGGTCAAGATCATCGACATCGACCTCGAGCGTCGCCGCATCTCGCTGTCGCTCAAGCAGGCCAACGAGACCGAGGCCGCAGTCAGCGATGACTTCGACCCGACGCTCTACGGCATGACGTCGTCCTACGACGCCGATGGCAACTACATCTACCCCGACGGTTTCGACCCCGAGACCGGCGAGTGGCAGGAAGGCTTCGACGAGGCCCGTGCCACGTGGGAGAAGCAGTACGCCGAGGCGCACGAGCGCTGGGAGGCACACAAGAAGCAGATCGAGGAGGCCGAGAAGGCCGGCATCGAGGCTTCTGAGGCTGCCAACTACTCCTCGGACACCGCTGGCGGTGAGGACGCTCCGCAGCAGGAGGGTTCGCTCGCCTCGGACGAGGCGCTGCAGGCGCTCCGCGAGAAGCTCACGGGCGGCGAGTAACCACGCCGTTCAACGCAAGAACCCCCGGTCCACTCGGACCGGGGGTTCTTCGTTGTGGCTTCACACGAAGCGGTTGGGCGGGAAGGAGTCGACGTGACTCCGGGGAGCGGGACGCGTGCCGTAGCCGTCCTTGGGGACCAGCATGACGAGTGTTGCTCCGGTGGCGATGGCGATGAGGGCGATCAGGAAGATGAACATGGCAGTAATTCTCGTCTGGTGAACATCCTGCCACCAGTGGCAGGAATGCCAGCATGCATTGATTTACTGCCATCTGTCTGAGATGCTCGTGTCATGAAGACCGTGGCAGTCGTGGTGCAGGACGGTGCCGAGCCATTCGGCCTGGGATCGATCTGCGAGGTGTGGGCCGAGCCCTACCACCCCGAGGATGACAATCCCGTGTTCGACTTCCGGGTGTGCACGCCGCGCCCCGGGCGGGTCCGGGGCCGGGCCGGCTTCGACCTGCATGTCGAGCACGGTCTCGAGGCTCTCGAGGATGCCGACCTGGTCTGCTTCTCGCCCAGGCACGAGTACCTCGACTTCGATCCGCTCGTGCTCGAGGCCGCCCGGACGACATACGAGCGTGGAGCGCTGGTCTATGCCCACTGCTCAGCAGCGTTCATGCTCGCGGAGGCGGGGCTGCTCGACGGCCGCGAGTGCACGACCCACTGGCGCTACACCGATCGCATGGCGCGGATGTACCCGAAGGCGATCGTCCGCCCGGATGTGCTTTACGTCCAGGAGGGCAACATCATGACCGGCGCGGGCTCTGCCGCCGGCATCGATGCGTCGTTGCACCTGATGCGGCAGATGTATGGCGCGAAGGTCGCCACGACGACCGCGCGGCGCATCGTCGTGCCGCCGCATCGTGATGGCGGCCAGGCCCAGTTCATCCGTACGCCGATGGGCCAGACCGAGGCCGACACCCTCGCGCCGCTGCTCGCATGGGCCAGCGACCACCTCGACGAGCCGCTCTCGGTCGAGAAGCTCGCCGCCCAGGCGCACATGTCACCGCGTACGTTCGCCCGTCGGTTCCGCGACGAGACCGGCACGACGCCGCTGCAGTGGCTCACGAGCCAGCGGCTCGCCAATGCCGAGGAGCTGCTCGAGAACTCGTCGCTGTCGATTGAACAGATCGCCACCCGGGTGGGGTTCGGCAACGCCGCGACGTTGCGGCACCATTTCGCCACCGCACGGGGCACCACGCCGCAGCAGTACCGCAAGACGTTCACCTGCGTCGATGAGGCCGTCTGATCGTGTGATCCCGGCCTCGACACACAGCGGGCGATATGGTCGGACGGTGCGCAGATCCGGTCTGGAGTTCAGTTCCGCGCTAGCGGCGGTGACGCTCGTCGCCGCTCTCGTGATCGCCGAATCCCTCGGTCTGGGGTTCCATGATCCCGACGGATCGGTCGGTCCGACGTTCGTGCTGCTGCCCCTGATCGTGCTGCTGGCGCTCATCCTCGACGTGGTGCCGCGCGCGGCGATGCGCGCCTCGTCATGGCGATCGGCTCGGGGCACGATCGCCCAGGTCTGGCGCGAACGGTGGTCGGCAGCCAACCTCCGCTTCATGCTCGTGGGGCTCGTCGGCTGGTACGTGACCTACGCGTCGGTCCGCAACCTCAAGGGCTTCGTGCCGTTCGCCAACCGCGAGCTCTACGACCGTGAGCTCTTTCGGATCGACTCTGCGATGTTCTTCGGCCATCCGCCGGCGGTCGTGCTGCACGACCTGCTGGGCACCTCGATCGCCGCGCACGTGCTGTCGTTCTTCTACATTGCGTGGATCGTCGCCCTCCCGGCCTCCTTGGCGGTGGCGCTGGTCTGGGCGCGACGCGACCGCATCAGCTCCTGGTGGGTCACCGCTGTCTCGGTCGACTGGGTCATCGGGGTCGCCCTCAACTACGCCCTGCCGACGCTTGGCCCGATCTACGACCGTCCCGGGGACTTCGCCGGACTCACCCATACCTCCACGACGGCCTTGCAGCAGTCGATGTGGACCGAGCGGATCCAGGTCCTGGCAGATCCGGCTCACGTCAACACGGTCCAGAACATCGCCGCCTTCGCGTCGCTCCACGTCGCCATCGCGACGACGGCGTGCCTGGTCGCGCACCGGGCGGGGCTCCACCGGGCGCTCGTGCGGGCGCTGCGAGCGTTCCTCGTGATCACGGTGGTCGCCACGGTCTACTTCGGCTGGCACTACGTCTCCGACGTGATCGCCGGAATGCTGCTGGGCTTCGTCGGGGCCTGGGTCGGCGAGAAGTTCGCGGCTCCCGACCAGGTCCCCGAGGTCGAGGCGTCAGAGTTCGGTGCGGCGGACCTTGCCAGTGGCAGTGCGCGGCAGTGACGCGAGCTTCTCGTACGTCTTGGGTCGCTTCGGCGCGGTGAGCCGTTCGGCCGCGAGCGCACGCAGGGTCTCCTCGTCGACCTCTCCCACGTACGCCGCGCACACGCGTTGGCCCCATGTCGGGTCATCGCGGCCGAACACCGCCAGGTCGACCAGCCCCTCGGCGTCCTCGAGGGCGGCCTCGACCTCGGCCGGATAGACGTTGACCCCTCCGGTGATGATCAGGTCCTCCCGTCGTGAGTCGAGGTAGACGTAGCCGTCCTCGACGCGGCCCAGGTCGCCGACGGTGAATGCCGGTCCGTGTGGGGTCTCGGTCCAGACCGCGCGCGTCTTGTCGGGCGCGTTCCAGTACGTGAACCGGGCCCAGTCGGGCACGGCGCACCACAGCTGCCCGTCATCGTCGGCGGTCACGACGCGGCCGGGCCTGGCTCGACCCACGGTGCCCGGATGGGCGGTCCATTCAGTGGCGGGGCACGCCGTGAACTGACCCTCGGTCGAGCCGTAGAACTCCCACACCACATCGGTGCCGAACATCTCGTGGGCCCGCCGACGTACGGGCTCCGGGCACGGCGCGCCAGCGTGGGCGACGAGCCGGAAGGACGCCGTGTCGAGTGTCCGGTCGTGCTCGTCGAGCCAGGCGAACAGCCGCTGCAGGTGCGCGGGCACGCAGAACATCGACGTAGGGCGCAGATCGTCGACCGCTTGGACGAAGGCGCGCGGGTCGAACTTCGGCAGCACCGCGATGGCCCCTCCCGCGAGCAGGGTGCCCATGGCGAAACGAAGCGGCGCCGAGTGGTAGATCGGGGACACCACGAGGTCGAGGTCGGCAGCCTGGAACGTCCAAAGCTCGCGTTCCTCCTCGACGAGCGCCGCGGCACTCTCCGGCGACAGCAGCCCTGACCAGACGCCCTTGGGCCGGCCGGTGGTGCCGGACGTGAAGTGCATCGGTCGGCACCGGGGCCAGGCGTCCAGGTCCATGGGCTCACCACGCATCAACGACTCGAGGGTCGACGCGTCATCGACGATGAGGGTGGGCTCGACGTCGCGGATGATCGCGTCGCGCTCGTACGTCGTGAGCCGGGGATCCAGCGGCACCGGGACGATTCCGCTGCGGGACGCCCCGAGCACCACGCTCACGTAGTCGGCCGAACCGGGGACGCACAACGCGACGCGGTCACCAGGACGGAGGCCGGCGGCATGCAGTGCGCCGGCGACGCGAGCCTGGGCGATCTCGCTGTCGCGGGCGGTGAGGACCTGGGGCACCGGAACCTTCCACATCGTGAGACATCGGTCACGTCGGCCAGCGGGATGTGGGCATCCGATGTGAACCGATGCACAAAGTATGCTTCACTCGAACGCTGAGCCAGACTTTCGTCTACGCACTAGGTGGTCCATCCGTGGCAGATTCTCGCCACAGGCGTGCGCACAAAGCGCCCCGCCGGCTGCACATCTCGCGAGCAATCCTTCCCACTGCAGGTCTGATGAGCATCGCTGCCGCCGGTGCCTTCGTCGTCTCGCAGGATCCTGCGCCCTCGGCCGAGCCGACCGCGCAGCCCCGACAGGACCTGTTCGCGGTCTCGTCGACGCAGAAGGCGCCCGAAGTCAGCCGCAGCGCCGAGCGCGTCCCGCTGACCAACGAGGCAGCCGCCGAGGCCAAGGTCAAGGGCACGCGGTTCGCGGTCTCGGACGTCGAGGTCCACGCCGCCGCCAACACGACATCACCCGTGCTCGCCACGGTCGCCTCCGGCCAGACCGTGGACATCACCGGTGTCAACGAGGGCGACTGGGCCCAGATCATCCACAAGGGCCTTCCGCGCTGGGTCGAGGCCAAGAGCCTGGCCAAGGAGATGCCCCTCGGCACCTCGCCGTGCGCGTCAGGCTCCAGCTCGGAGCGCGGCCTGCGTCCCGACACCATCAAGGTGCACCGGGCCGTGTGCGCGAAGTTCCCCTCGATCGTCCGCTACGGCGGTGTCTCGGGTCGCGGAGAGCACGCCACGGGCCAGGCCCTCGACATCATGGTGTCGGGCGAGGTCGGCAACCAGGTCGCAGCATTCCTTCAGGAGCACCGGGCCGAGCTCGGCATCGAGTACCTCATCTGGCGCCAGCGCATCTGGCGTCCCGCCACGTCGGGCGCGTGGCGTGGCATGTCGGATCGTGGCAGCGCGACGGCCAATCACATGGACCACGTGCACGTCACGACTTACGGCAACGCCGCAGGCTAGGGCGTACGTGCTGAGGGTCGGGCTCACCGGCGGGATCGGCTCGGGCAAGAGCACCGTCAGTGAGCTTCTGGCCGCCCACGGCGCTGTCGTGATCGACTACGACGTGCTGGCCCGCGAGGCGGTCGAGCCGGGCAGCCCCGGGCTCCAGGCGATTGCGGATCGATTCGGCTCCGGCGTGATCACTGCCGATGGAACCCTCGATCGTCCGGCCCTGGCCGCAATCGTGTTCGCCGACCCCGAGGCGCTGACCGATCTCAACGCGATCACGCACCCCGCGATCTGGCGCCTCGCTGCCGAGCGGGAGGCCCAGGCAGGTCCTCACGCGATCGTCGTCCACGACAATCCGCTGCTGGTCGAGATGGGCGCTGCCGAGCACTGCGACGTCGTCGTGGTGGTCGACGTCCCAGAGGAGGTCCAGATCGCCCGTCTCGTGAGCACCCGCGGCATGTCGGAAGACGACGCGCGTGCTCGTATCGCGACCCAGGCATCCAGGCAACAAAGAACCGGTGCCGCCGATCTGGTGATCGACAACACCGGTCCCTTGGACGAGCTCGCCCTCATCGTCGGGGGAACATGGGACGAGCTCGTGTCCCGGGCGGCCTCCGCCTAGGCGGCGAGGTCCGGATCCGCGATGCGCCGGAGCGTGGCAAGTGCCTCACGCTCGAGCTGGCGCACACGCTCGGCCGAGATGCCGTGTCGCTTGCCGATGTCGGCCAGCTTCTGCTGGCGTCCGTCGAGCAGGCCGTAGCGCGCTCGGACGATGTCAGCCTCGCGATCGCCGAGGTGATCGACCAGGGTCGAGATGAGGTGTCGCGACTCGTCGTCGAGCACCGCGAAGTCGGGCCCCGGCTGCGTCTCGCGGGCGATCAGATCGCCGAGCGAGGTGTCGCCGTCCTCATCGACGGGTGAGTCGAGGCTGACATGGTCGCGACCCCACGACATCAGGTCGATGACGCGGTCGACGTCCATGCCGAGCTCCAGCGCGATCTCCTGCGGCTCGGGGTCGTAGCCGAGCTGACGCTCCAGGTTGCGGCGAGCCGCCGTCACCTGGTTGAGCTCCTCGACGACGTGCACGGGAAGGCGTACGACGCGAGCCTGCTGCGCGATGCCGCGGGTGATCGCCTGGCGTACCCACCACGTGGCGTACGTCGAGAACTTGAACCCCTTGGCGTAGTCGAACTTCTCGACGGCGCGGATGAGGCCGGTGTTGCCCTCCTGGACCAGGTCGAGCATCGGCATCGCCGAGCGACCGTACTTGCGGGCGATCGAGACGACGAGCCGCAGGTTGGCCTGGATGAACTCCTGCACCGCCCGGTCGCCCTCGTCTGCTAGCCACTGCAGCTCTTCTTCGGTCGCATACTTGGGCGCGCCACCCTTGCGGCGTCCCACGCGGCCCTCTTCGAGGAGATGTCGGGCGAACAGCCCGGCCTCCACGGTCTTGCTCAGCTCGACCTCTCGCTGGGCATCGAGCAGGGGAGTGCGGGCAATCTCGGCCAGGTACATGCCGACGCTGTCCTTGCCCTCAATGTTGGTGCTGCCATTTCGTGCGCTCACCGTGCGCCTCCCATCAGTGTCTGTACTGATCAGAACGCTTTCAGTACCCCAAGGATTCCGCTCTCAGACGCTTCTTAGGAGCGGCGTGCTAAAGCGCTGCAATCGAGCGAGCTCTGCGGGGGCGCGAGCGCCGAAGCGGGCAACCGATCGCCCGAAGGCGCCAGATGACGAAATGCAGTCAGCCGAAAGGCCCGCTCAGCCGACCCGATCGATGATCCAGGCGAGCTCCCAGGCCCGTTCCTTCCACGACGCGTAGCGGCCGCTCACGCCCCCGTGACCTGCGTGCATCTCGGTCTTGAGCAGGATCGGGGCATCGCCGGTGGCGGTCGCGCGCAGCCGGGCCACCCACTTGGCCGGCTCGACGTACATGACCCGGGTGTCGTGCAGGCTCGTGACGGCCAGGATCGCCGGGTATGGATGCGCGCCGACGTTCTCGTAGGGCGTGTAGGACTTCATGTAGGCGTAGACGTCAGGGTCCTCCAGCGGGTTGCCCCACTCGTCCCACTCGATGACCGTGAGCGGCAGGCTCGGGTCGAGGATCGTGGTGAGCGCATCGACGAAGGGCACGCTCGCGACGATGCCGGCGAACGCGTCGGGCGCCAGGTTGGCGACGGCGCCCATCAGCAGGCCTCCGGCGCTGCCGCCCTCGGCGATCAGGCGATCGGCGGATGTCCAGCCCTCGTCGACGAGGTGTCGGGCGCTGGCGACGAAGTCGGTGAACGTGTTGCGCTTGCGCAGCATCTTGCCGTCGTCGTACCAGTGCCGGCCGAGCTCGCCGCCACCGCGCACGTGGGCGATCGCGAACACGAACCCACGATCAAGCAGCGACAGGCGCATGACGGAGAACCCGGGATCCATGCTCGCCTCATAGGCGCCGTAGCCGTAGATCAGCGCAGGCGCGGTGCCGTCGCGCGGCGTGTCCTTGCGGCACACGATCGAGACCGGCACGCGGACGCCGTCGTCGGCGACGGCCCAGGTGCGGTGCTGCTCGTACTCCTCAGGGTCGTAGCCGCCGAGCACGGGCGCCTGCTTGCGCAGGATCAGCTCGCCGGTCGCGACGACGTAGTCGTAGATCGATGCCGGGGTGATGAACGAGCCGACGCCGACGCGGATGAGCGGCTGGTCCCACTCGGCGTTGGCGCCGACGCCACTGGTGAACAGCTCCTCGCCGAAGTCGATCTCCGTGAGCTCGCCGAGCCCGGCGGAGCCGAGAGGGATGATGCCGATGCGGGAGAGGGCGTCGCGCCGGTATGACACGACGAGCTGCTTGGCGAAGACGTCGACGTCCTCGAGCCGGGTCGACTCGCTGCCGGGGATGACGACCGTGCGCACACCGGGATCGTCGACCCGCACTGCCGCGAGCTCGAAGTTGAGCGCGCCGTCGTTGTGCAGGACGAGGAAGAAGTCCTCATCGCCGATGACGGCGTGCTCGAGGGAGTACTCGACGCCGTCACGGCGGGGGAGCACGACCCGGAACTCGCCCTCTGGATCGTCGGCCTCGAGGACGCGCACCTCGCTCGTGACCTTGGAGGACAGCCCGATGACGAGGAATCGCTCGGACTGGGTGCGCCCGACCCCGATGAAGTAGCGCTCGTCGGGCTCCTCGAGCACCAGGACGTCCTGGGCCGTGCCGCCGAGGCGGTGCCGCCACACGCGGTGGGGGCGCCATGCCTCGTCGACGGTGGTGTAGAACAGGTGCGTCCCGCCGGCCGACCAGGTCGCGCCGCCGCTCGTGGCGGGGATCTCGTCGGGGAGCACCTCGCCGGTGCGCAGGTCCTTGACGCGGATGGTGTAGCGCTCGTCGCCCTGGGTGTCGACCGACCAGGCGAGGAGGTTCTCGTCGTCGCTGACACTGAACGCGCCGAGGGAGAAGAACTCGTGTCCTTCTGCCTCGACATTGGAGTCGAGCAGGACTTCTTCGCCGGCGATCTCGGCGTCGGCCTCGAGCCGCGGGGGGTTCCAGTCGTCGGCGTCCTCGATCGGGCAGCGGCACCGGATCGCATACTGCTGGCCCTCGACCGTGCGCGCGTAGTACCACCACTTTCCGCGTCGGACCGGGACTGAGAGGTCGGTCTCGAGCGTTCGCGCCTTGATCTCGTCGAAGATCTGCTGCCGCAGGGGTTCGAGGTGTGCCGTCGCCGCATCGGTGTGGGCGTTCTCGGCCTCGAGGTAGGCCAGCGTCGCCGGGTCCTCCTTGTCGCGCAGCCACTCGTAGTCGTCGACGAAGTCGTCTCCGTGGTGGCTGCGGAGGATGGGCCGGCGTTCGGCGGCGGGGGCTGGAACGGGGTCGCTCATACGACGAACGTACCGGTGTGGCCCGCGCCGAGCGCGGGGTCGTCGGCCTTGAACGTGTGGACGGGTCCAGGTGGCGTCCACCGCGTCTCGAAGCGCACCGTGACGCGGCCCAGGCCAGCGCCCCACACCCAGCCGTCGCCGTGGTCCTGGTGGTGCACGTCCATGCCGGGATACCACCGCGTGGGGCGGACGACGACCTCCTCGACGAGGTCCTCATCGGGGTCGTCGTCCTCGTCTGACGCGAACAGGTCGTCCTGGACCCAGTCGGCGAGGCCGCTCACCCCGACCCCGAGCAGTCGCAGCCCGTTGCTGATGTCCTCGCCGGCCAGCAGCCCGCGCGCCGTGGTGGCGAGGATCCGCGCGTTGTCGGTCGGGTTGGGCAGCGTCGATGACCGGGTGTGCGTCTCGAAGTCGTGGTGCCGCATCTTGAGCGTGACGGTGCGGCCCGACAGCCCGTTCTTGCGCAGCCGTCCCGAGACCGACCGAGCCATCCGCTCGATGATCGACTCGAGCTGGAGCCGGTCAGAGATGTCCTGCTCGAACGTGTCCTCGACACTGACTGACTTGGTCTCACGGGACGCCATGACCGGCCGGTCGTCATCGGCGCGGGCCATCCGGTGCAACGAGCGCCCGGACGACTGGCCCAACAGGCGTACGAGCTCGTCCTCGCTGGGGGAGCGGAGGTCCTCGACGGTGAGGATGCCGACCCGGCGGAGCCGTTCGGCGGTCGCCGGGCCCACACCGGGGATCGCGGTCGCCTGCATCGGGCCCAGCACGTCGGCCTCGGTGCCTGGCTCGACGATGAACACGCCATCGGGCTTGTTGATCTCGCTGGCGATCTTGGCCATGAGCTTGGAGGACGCGATGCCGACCGAGGCGGTCAGGCCGCCGGTCAGCTCGGCGATGTCGGCGCGGATGCCGGCCACGATCTCCTCGACCCGTGCGGGATCGAAGTCGGGGCCCGCAGCCAGGTCGACGAATGCCTCGTCGAGCGACAGCGGCTCGATGACCTCGGATGTCTCGCGGAGCCGTTCCATGACCAGCCGGCTGGCCTCGCGGTAGGCATCGAACCTGCCGCCGAGGAATGCCGCGTGCGGGCACCTCGCACGCGCCTCGGCCGTACGCATGGCAGATCGCACACCGTGGACTCGCGCCTCGTAGGACGCAGTCGCCACGACGCCGCGTGGGCCGATCCCGCCGACGATGACCGGACGGCCGCGCAGGGAGGGCTTGTCCCGCTGCTCGACCGAGGCGAAGAACGCGTCCAGGTCAAGATGCATGATCGACGCCGTGGACCGCATGTGAACAGTGTCTCGTGCGGCTCGGACACATCTCGATGCACATGCCGATGCACATGCCGATGCCGCAGCATCGATGATCCACAGGTGCACGCAGGAGCGCTGCGCGAGGCGCCGCCGGCCCGCGAGCGTGAGGGCATGACGCAGTCACCATCGGTCTACACGGCCCACGACATCCCCGACCTCCTCAACACGCTTCCCACGCTCTTCGGCTTCCGGCCCGAGGAGTCGCTGGTTGCGGTCTCGACCCGCGGCCCGCGCCGCCGGTTCGGGTTCCGGCTGAGGGTCGACATGCCGGCGCCGGAGCACGTCGAGGAGCTCGCTGAGATCGTCGTCGCCCACCTGACTCGCCAAGGCGCTGAGGGCGCGATCTTCCTGGCCGTGACGCAGGATCAGCGGGTCGCGCGCGACCTGCTCGCCGCACTCGAGCGGCAGCTCCCCCCGATCGCGCTGGTCGTCGCGGTCCGGGCCGACGGCGAGCGCTACTGGTCCGACGAGCCGGGTTTCCCGCCCAACGGCATCGCCTACGAGACGTCAGACCACCACGTGGCAGTCGTCCAGGCGATCGCTGCCGGGCAGCAGATCCTGCCGGACAGGCAGGCACTGGTCGACCGCTTCGCCGCGGTGGCGCAACCGCGGCGGGCCTGGATGGAGCGCGCCGCGGACGAGGTGCTCCGCCACGTCGTCCCGTTGATCGCACGTGCTCGCAAGGGTGAGATCGCCGTCCTGGGGATGCAGCAGGTGCAACCGATCCTGGATCGAGGCCTGGCGGGGGAACGGCTCAGCGACGACGACATCGCCCGCTTCTCCGTCTGGATGACCGCCATCCAGGTGCGCGACGAGGTGTGGAACCAGATCACCGCAGACACCGCCGATGGCATGCTGCGGCTGCTGACACTGGTCTCTCGCAGCGTCGTTGCCCCGTTCGAGCCGGCGGTCCTGAGCCTTGCCGCTTTTGCGGCGTGGCTGACCGGGGACGGCGCCCAGTCGCTGATCGCGGTCGAACGCGCGCTGGAGGCGGACCGGGAGTACTCCATGGCGCAACTGATGCTCCAGATGCTGGAGGGTGGGGTCTCGCCGTCTCATTGGCTCGCGATCCAAGCCGCCGACGCGCCATCGCCCTAGGCTGTCTGCATGGGACAGGACGTCGACGCACGTGAATTCAGTCGCGAGGACCGCACCCGCTACCGCGCCAAGGTGCGGCGGTGCCTCGACGTCTTCGCACGAATGCTGAGCGAGTACGACCTGTCGTTCGAGCACACGCATGTCGGCATCGAGATCGAGTTCAACCTGGTCGACAGCCAGGGCGATCCGGCGCTCAAGAACGCCGAGGCGCTCGAGGCGATCGCCGACGAGGACTTCCAGACCGAGCTCGGGCTGTTCAACGTCGAGATCAATGTGCCACCGGCCCGGATCTCCGGCGCGGGTCTCGACCAGCTGCAGGCAGCGCTGCGGGACGACCTCAATCACGCACAGGCCAAGGCGTCAGAGGTCGGCGCGCACCTCCTCATGATCGGCATCCTGCCCACGTTGCAGGAGGGGCACTTCAGCCGGGAGTCGATCTCGGCCAACCCCCGATATCACCTGCTGTCCGAGCAGATCCTGAACGCCCGTGGTGAGGACATCGAGATCGTGATCGACGGGGTCGATCGTCTCGACACGACGGCCGACACGATCATTCCCGAGGCGGCCTGCACCAGCACCCAGCTGCACCTGCAGGTCGAGCCCGACGAGTTCGCACCGATGTGGAACGCAGCCCAGGCGATCGCCGCTGTTCAGGTCGCGGTCGGCGCCAACTCGCCCTTCCTGCTGGGCCAGCAGCTCTGGCACGAGACCCGGATCGCGCTGTTCGAGCAGGCGACCGACACGCGCAGTGAAGAGCTCAAGGCGCAGGGCGTACGCCCGAGGGTGTTCTTCGGCGAGCGGTGGATCACCTCGGTCTTCGACCTCTTCGAGGAGAACGTCCGCTACTTCCCGGCGCTCCTGCCGATCGTCGACGACGAGGATCCGTTGGCCGAGCTCGAGGCGGGCCGGGTGCCCAACCTGCCCGAGCTGCGGCTCCACAACGGCACCATCTACCGCTGGAACCGGCCGATCTACGACGTCGCCGAGGGCCGGCCGCATCTGCGCATCGAGAACCGGCTGCTCCCGGCTGGTCCGACTGTCGTGGACACGATGGCCAACGCGGCCCTGTTCTACGGCCTGGTCAAGGTGCTCGGCAGCAGCGACCGGCCGGTCTGGTCGCAGCTGTCGTTCCGTGCTGCCGAGGACAACTTCCACCAAGCCGCCCGTGCCGGCATCGACACTGAGATCTACTGGCCCGCGGTCGGCACGGTCTCGGCTCGCGAGCTCGTCCTGCGTCAGTTGTTGCCGCTGGCCCATGCCGGGCTCGACGAGATGAATGTCGATGTGGCCGTCCGGGACCGGCTGTTGGGGATCATCGAGCAGCGGTGCATCACCGGTCGCAACGGTGCGACCTGGCTGATCGGCGAGTTCGGTCATCACCTGGGGACGTCGACCGATCGCCTGGCCGCGATGCGAGCCACGACCCTGGCATACGAGGAACACATGCACCACGGTGATCCGGTCCACACCTGGCCGACACGCTCCTGAGAGGACCCTGAGACCTCGACGGTTGGTTCTGCATGGCACACTAGAACCAGAGGTTGACCACAGGCCTCATTGTTGCGCCCATCTACCGCTTGTGAGGTTGACGTGCCGGTGAATCCCGCAGCAGGATCGCCGATCCGCGCCGTCAAGAAGTTGCTCGGTGGGGCCAAGGAAGAGCCCGTGGACGACAGCAAGAAGGCCCCGGCCAACAAGACCGCCGCCAAGAAGGCGCCCAGCACGACCACAACATCACACAGCAAGACGGCGGCCAAGAAGTCCGCCACCGGCAAGACCCCGGCCAAGAAGGCCACGACACCGTCCCGTTCCCCGGCCAAGACAGAAGTGACAGTGACCAAGACCGCATCGAGCACCACCGCCAAGAAGACCGCTGCGAAGAAGGCCCCGGCCAAGAAGGCCGCGCCCAAGAAGGGGGCCGACTCCCAGGAGGAGTCGAAGATTCCCGCGGGCATCGATCTGGCCGACGCCCTCGAGGTGCCGCCCGTCGCTGACGGCACCGTGATGGTCGACGCGCAGGGCAAGAAGATCCTCCCCGACATCCCTGACGAGGAGTTCGAGAAGGACCTCGCGACGGACCCGACGCTCAAGGAGGACGAGCAGTCGTCCTTCACGATCTCGGCCGCTGACGAGAGCGACGAGCCGGTCCAGCAGGTCATGGTCGCCGGCGCCACCGCTGACCCGGTCAAGGACTACCTCAAGCAGATCGGCAAGGTCTCCCTGCTCACCGCAGGCCAGGAGGTCGAGCTCGCCAAGCGTATCGAGGCGGGGCTCTTCGCCGAGGAGAAGCTCGCCAAGGGCGGCCGCATCTCGGCCAAGATGCTCGAAGAGCTCGAGTGGATCACGATCGACGGCCGCCGCGCCAAGAACCACCTGCTCGAGGCCAACCTGCGCCTCGTCGTGTCGCTGGCCAAGCGCTACACGGGTCGCGGCATGCTGTTCCTCGACCTGATCCAGGAAGGCAACCTGGGCCTGATCCGTGCGGTCGAGAAGTTCGACTACACCAAGGGCTTCAAGTTCTCGACCTACGCGACGTGGTGGATCCGCCAGGCGATCACCCGCGCGATGGCCGACCAGGCCCGTACGATCCGCATCCCGGTCCACATGGTCGAGGTCATCAACAAGCTCGCCCGTGTCCAGCGCCAGATGCTCCAGGACCTCGGTCGCGAGCCCACCCCCGAGGAGCTCGCGATCGAGCTCGACATGACGCCCGAGAAGGTCGTCGAGGTCCAGAAGTACGGCCGCGAGCCGATCAGCCTCCACACGCCTCTCGGCGAGGACGGCGACTCGGAGTTCGGCGACCTGATCGAGGACTCCGAGGCGATCGTCCCGGCCGATGCCGTGTCGTTCACGCTGCTCCAGGAGCAGCTGCACGCGGTGCTCGACACGCTCTCGGAGCGTGAGTCGGGCGTCGTGTCGATGCGTTTCGGGCTCACCGACGGGCAGCCCAAGACGCTCGACGAGATCGGCAAGGTCTACGGCGTCACGCGCGAGCGGATCCGCCAGATCGAGTCCAAGACCATGAGCAAGCTGCGGCACCCGTCGCGCTCGCAGGTCCTGCGCGACTACCTGGACTGAGCCACACCAGACGACAAACGCCTCCGCCCCACGGAATCCGTGGGGCGGAGGCGTTTGTCGTGCTGAGTCCTGGTGGTCTCAGACCTCGTCGTCGACCAACGTCGGGGACGGAGCGAGTCGCTCGCTCTCGTCATGGATGTCGGCGGACAGCTCGCGGAGCTTGTCCTCGTGCTGTCGCGCGTGGTGAGCGCAGAACAGGAGCTCACCACCGCCGCCGAGCGTCACACGTACGTATGCCTGAGCGCCACAACGGTCGCAGCGGTCGAGGGAGCTCAGCATGGGGGCTGTCAGTGTTGTCACGATGACCTTCTCTCTGAGCGTTCGGCGGTTCTGACCTGATCAACATCCAATCACGGGGCGGTATTCCTCGTGGTCGTTCGTGACCTACGACATACATACTCCCCGGGCGGGACAAATCGACGTAGGCGCGCGGTGCGCGCAGCGTGTCCATGGCCGAGACGCAACGTCGCGCGGATAGTCTTGGAGGAAGGCGAGAACCTCGAAAGGCAACTGATCATCGACAGCACCTATGACGCCCGCAATCTCCTCGTACTCGAGGGGTTGGAGGCCGTCCGCAAACGCCCCGGCATGTACGTCGGGTCGACCGACACACGCGGTCTCATGCACTGCCTGTGGGAGATCATCGACAACTCCGTCGACGAGGCGCTCGGCGGCCACGGCTCGCACATCCGGGTGGCCCTCAACGACGACGGATCGGTCGAGGTCCAGGACGACGGTCGCGGCGTTCCCGTCGACATCGAGAAGAAGACCGGCCTGACCGGCGTCGAGGTCGTCTACACCAAGCTGCACGCGGGCGGGAAGTTCGGCGGTGGCTCCTACGTCGCGACCGGCGGCCTGCACGGAGTCGGTGCCTCGGTCGTCAACGCCCTGTCGTCCCGCCTCGACGTCGAGGTCGACAAGAACGGCGCGACCTGGGCGATGTCCTTCCGTCGAGGCGTTCCCGGCATCTTCGCCGGCGAGGGGCCGGACGCGGACTTCACTCCGACCAACGAGCTGCGCAAGATCGGCAAGGTCGCCAAGGCCAAGACCGGCACCCGAGTCCGCTACTGGGCCGACCCGCAGATCTTCATCAAGGGCGCCAAGTTCGCCTACGAGGAGCTCGTCGCCAGGGCACGCCAGACGTCGTTCCTGGTGCCCGGCCTCGAGATCGTCATCAGCGACCACCGCGGCGACGAGCCGCACGAGGAGAAGTTCCGCCACGACGGCGGCATCGCCGAGTTCTGCGAGTTCCTCGCGACCGACGAGCCGGTCACCGATGTGCTGCGCCTCCAGGGCGAGGACGTCTTCACCGAGACCGTCCCCTTGCTGGACGACAAGGGGCACATGACACCCCAGGACATCGAGCGGACGCTCGGCGTCGACATCGCCGTCCGCTGGGGCACCGACTACACGACCCACGTGCAGTCCTTCGTCAACATCATCGCGACGCCCAAGGGCGGCACGCACCTCAACGGCTTCGAGCGTGGCATCACCAAGACGTTCAACGAGGTCCTCAAGACGACTCGGCTGCTCAAGTCCGGCGACGCCGACGTCATCAAGGACGACGTGCTCGAGGGCATGACGGCGGTCGTGACCGTACGCCTGGCCGAGCCGCAGTTCGAGGGCCAGACCAAGGAGGTGCTGGGCACCCCCGCAGTCACCAAGATCGTCAACCAGGTCGTGTCCCGCGAGCTCAAGGCGTTCCTGACATCCACCAAGGCCGTCAACAAGGCCAAGGCCCGCCGGGTCATGGAGAAGGTCGTCGACGCCTCCAAGACGCGTCTGGCCGCCCGCCAGCACCGTGACACGCAGCGCCGCAAGAACGCGCTGGAGTCGAGCGCCCTGCCGGCCAAGCTCGCGGACTGCCGCAGCAACGACGTCGAGCGCTCCGAGCTGTTCATCGTCGAGGGCGACTCAGCGCTCGGCACCGCGAAGTCGGCGCGCGACTCCGAGTTCCAGGCGCTGCTGCCGATCCGCGGCAAGATCCTCAACGTCCAGAAGGCGAGCATCGGCGACATGCTCAAGAACGTCGAGTGCTCGTCGATCATCCAGGTCGTCGGCGCCGGGTCGGGCCGCACGTTCGACGTCGATGCGGCGCGCTACGGCCGCATCATCTTCATGGCGGACGCGGACTCCGACGGCGCGCACATCCGTTGCCTGCTCGCGACGCTGTTCTTCCGCTACATGCGCGAGCTGGTCGACGCCGGCCGGGTCTACACGGCCGTGCCGCCGTTGCACCGCATCGAGCTGTCCAACCCCAAGAAGGGGCAGGACAAGTACGTCTACACCTATTCGGACGCCGAGCTGCAGCGCAAGCTTGCCGAGCTGCAGCGCAAGAACATCAAGTGGAAGGACCCGGTGCAGCGCTACAAGGGCCTCGGCGAGATGGACGCTTCGCAGCTGGCCGAGACCACGATGGACCCCCGGCACCGCACGCTGCGCCGTCTCACCGTCGACGACGGTGAGGAGGCCTCATCGGTCTTCGAGCTGCTGATGGGCAACGAGGTGCCGCCCCGCAAGGAGTTCATCGTCCAGGGCGCCTACGAGATCGACGCCGACCGGATCGACGCCTGACGGTCAGGGCTTCGCGTGGCCGCGGGTCACGAGGACGTACCGGCCCACCATGTCGCCGATCAACGCGCTGGCGGCAATGTCGCTCGGTGCGGCCTGCCCGCGAAGGACCTGGCCGGAGTCGATCTGCGCCTCGAACCACAGGTACTCGGCGCGCCGCTGCGTCGACAGGTCACCGAGGTAGCGGCGAGCAGCTGCACTTCTCGCCACTGTCTGGGACGGGTAGCTGCACGGGCAGCCGGTGGCCGACTTGGCTGACTTCTGGTCGTCACGCAACGCCGCGTTCGCGACGTGGGGCGCCGGGATGCTCACCTTCTGCGAGCCCAGCTTGGCGACGCGGGTCGCCAGGTCGAGAGCGGTCTTGAGCTCCTTCGCAGCGGGCGCGGCGTCACCGGCCGCGTGGAGCGCAGCCTGCTGCGTGCGCAGCGCTTCCCACCCGTCGGCATCGCCGTGGCGGTCCAGCCAACGGGCTGCCTTCAGATCCGCTTCGGAGCGGTTACGGACACGAGTGGCGAGCTCGGAGAGCTCCTGGCTCCTGGCAAAGTTCGTCGGAGGCGCGGGGATCTGCTGAGCAGCCCAGGTGACGAAGGCTTCATCGTCGGTGTCGGTGCCGTTCGTGCTCCACCACGTCGCGAGCAGCGTGGCTGCCCGATCGTGCTGGTCGGAGACCAGCGTGACCACGGGTTCAAGGTCGGACCGGTCGAGCAACGGTGGTGCGGGCTCGGCTGTCGGCAACGGATCTGCCGCCGGGGTGATCTTGGGCGATGGGGACGGGGACGGCGTGGCCTTCGAAGCGGACGCTGCTTTGGGCTCCGGAGCCGGCAGGTAGTTCGACCCCGTGAGCCCGATGATGATTGCAACCATGCCGAGGACGGTAGCCAGCACGTACCTCAACGGGACAGCAGGAGGCCGTGCAGTCGTCACGTGGCCATCCGGTCATGGAGGATGCGGCCGCGCAGCACCCGGAAGTCGTTGTCCGCCACGTTCGCGTGCATGATCGAAGCGGCTGCGACGTACTTGCTGAACGATCGTGGCCTCGTCCCGAGGCTGTTGAGGACCCGGTCGGCCTCGGATGCCGTGGACGGACCCTTGGTCTCGACGAGGGCGTAGCCGGGATCGAGCCACACGTCTCCGGGCTCGAGACGGCAGTGCAGGTTCCAGTCGATCGTCACGCGGGTGCCGGCCTCGAGGTTGGCGAGCGTGGCACGCGTGTAGGAGATCTCGGCAGACGGGACGAGAGCCGGGACATCCAGCTCAGGGTGCTGCGCGGCCAGGTGGGAGATCACGAAGTCGCGTTCTTCACCGATCAGCAGGCCGTATCGGTCGGGGTGGCTGGGCGCCATGACCTTGTCGGTCCCGCCGCGGTTGTCCTTGGTCTTGACCTCGATGCGGCACAGCTGGTCCTCGACGTAGAGCCGGCTCCGTGCCTTCCAGCGGCGCCGGCGCTTCTGTACGTGCGCGCGGCAGGCCTGCAGGTCCGGCGTGTCGAAGTAGAGCGTGCGATACATCGTGGAATGACGACCGTCGATCTCCAGCACCTGCTGCGTCTGGGACAGGGTCGCGATCAGGGTGCGGACCGTGTCGAGGTCGACGATGTACTTGCGGTCGGTCCGTTGCATGAGGGCCGCGTGCTCCACGAGCTCGCGCAGCCCGACCGGTGCGACGTCGTCAAGCCCCAGGCCGGACGCGTTGAGCAGGGGTTGCGGGACCGCGGTCTCGGCATAGTCGCGGACCTCGTCATCGCCGGCGTCGGCGGTCTGCAGGAGGGCGGACATCAGTCGTCCGCATCCGACATCTGCTTGGCGCCCGCGACTTCGGCGTCGCCGGCATGCGCGTAGCAGAGGACTGTCACCGAGGTCGTCTCGCGTACGAAGTCGATCTCGTCGATCACGACGTTCTTGATCTCGACGCCGAGCCGATCATCGAGCACCCGGCGCGCTTCGGCCGGATCCACGTAAGCGTGCTCGAGGATCATGTGCATCAGTCGGGTCGGCCGATCACGACGGGTGTTGTCGGTGGCGAACACCACGAGCAGCAACGTGACGTTGATGATGGCCGTCATCTCGTACGGACGATCCGGCAGTCCGTTGACCAGCGCGAAGATCAGCGACATGAACGTGTAGGCGACGTCCTTGATCGTGAATGCCGCGCTGCGCAGACGCAGCAGGGACAGGAGTCCGAAGAGGCCGAAGCCGATGCCGGCAGCGAATTCGCCCGTGCTGATCGCTGCAAGCGCGGCGAAGAGACCACCGTTGAGCGCCGCGAGAACCAGCGGCATGGACGGAACAGATTGTTGGGGGCGATACAGCACTCCGACGAGCAGGAGCATGCTCAACACGTTGAACCCGGTGCGGGTCAACAGGTCGAGTGTGTCGGGTGAAAATTGCACTGTCGTCCTCGGTGCCCCTCACAGCAGGTCGTTGCCCCCGTGAGACGCGTGGTGTGGGAGTGATGAGACTCCAAGAACGTACTTCGATCTCGATCGTCGTGTGAGGTAAACGGCGGGAAAACTTGGGGTGAACTGCGCACGAGCGGTGCGCGTGACATGCCGGGGGGTCACTCGGGAGCGTTGTCGGCATCGCCGCCGACGACATAGGGCGTGCTGACACCCTCGTACATCAGGTGGGCGACCAGCCCGTCCGCCGCGTGGGTCAGGTTGTGGCAGTGGTCCATCCAGACGCCGGGGTTGTCCGCGACGAACGCGATGTCGTAGCTCTCGCCGCGTCTGACGTCGAGCGAATCGGTCCACCAAGGGCTGCCTGTCGACGGCTTGCCGTCCCGCTCCAGAACGAGGGCATGGTGCCCGTGCAGGTGCATGGGATGGACCTCGCCCGAATGGTTCTCGATGTGCATCACCACGACGTCTCCCTCGCTCACCATGAACATCGGTACGTCTGGGAACAGGTGGCCATTGATCGACCACCACATGCCCGGCACCCCGTCGACGAACCCTGGCTTGCGGTCGACGGAGTAGGTGAACTCCCGGTCCGGATTCGACGGGTCGAACCCGGGTTCGGCGGGTGCGGTGGGCTCGCCGTAGGTCAGCAGGTCCACCTCGTCCGTGGGCGGCGGGGGTCTGGGGGGAGCGGTGTGGCCCTCGGGGCCGATCAACAGTGCGGTCGCCCCGCCGATCTGCACACGCGCAGGGGAGGTCACGACGAGGTCGATACGGCCGCCGGCGGTCACGGTCACGTCCTGGCCCGAGACCAGCGGGGGCTGGTTGACCTCGGTGCCGTCCACCGCGACGACCCGGTAGTCGGCGTCCGACCACACCCGCATCGGCGCGTTGTCGGTGTTGATGGCGCGTACGCGTACGGACGTGCCGTCGGCCGCGCTGACCGGTACGTCGCCGCGGACGGCGTTGAGCGTACGCACGCCGCGATAGGTGTGGGCCACCGCCGCGACGTCGCGGTCCTGGTCGATCCCGGCGGGTGGCAGCACGATGAGCGTCCCGAACAGCCCGCGAGTCACCTGCACGTGCGACACCTGGTGCGAGTGGTACCAGTAGCTGCCCACGCGGTCGACGACGAACCGGTACGTGTGGTTCTTGCCAGGACCGATCGCATCCTGCGTCACGCCGGCGACGCCGTCCTCGGCGTTGGGGACGTCGATCCCGTGCCAGTGCAACGCGATGCCGTCGGGCACGTTGGCGTTGGTGACGCGCACCTCGACGAGCTGCCCGACCCTGGCGGTGATCCTGGGTCCGGGGGACCGGCCGTTGAGCGTGTAGCCGTCGATCGAGTAGCCCGACGAGAGATTGACCTTGCCGCGTCGGGCCGTCAGCTCGACCACGACGTCAGCCACCCGCTCGGGATCCTCGACGAGGTCGGTCACGCTGGTCGTGTGGCCGCCGTGATGTCCACCGTGGTGCTCCGGAGCGCCGCCGGTGTCGACGTAGCCCATGTCCATGACGGAGTACGTCGAGGGGACCAGGCTGGCGTGCCAGAACCAGGCCAGCGGCGCGACGACGACGAGTGTCGCGAGCACCGCGACCAGCAGCCGGCGACGCCTCACGTGTTACGGCGCGGCCGAGTGAGCGGTCACCTCGTCGGGCTTGGCCACCCTGGCGCTTCTCGCGGCCATCAGCGCCGCCCCGAACAGGATGAAGGCGTTCAGGCCGTGCACGAGACCCAGGTAGGGCGACTCGCCGCTGAAGATGCCGGCGAGCACCTGGACGATGATCGACACCGCGACGATGGCGGCCCACTTGACCGCGCCCTTGACGGCGGCGAAGAACGAGACGATCAGCAAGATGATGCCGAGCAACGGGATGAGGAACGTGCCGTTCATGACGTGGATGAAGTGGCCGATGGAGCCCGTCCACGTCGGAGGATCGTCCTGCCACCCCTCGATGACGGACTTGTCGAGCGTTGCCCCGTCATCGATCCACTTGAACAGTCCAGCGATCGCGAACACCATGGCCATGGACTGGATGACGACGTCGATGGCGATGATGTCGGCGACGATTCGGTATGTCTTTCGCATGTCAGCCCCTTGAGGATGTCCCCCAAAGCCATGATGTGCCTGATCCGGCGTTTTGTCTCGCAGAATGGGCAACTACGCGACGGGGTTGAGCAGTCCCGTGTCGACGTCGTAGATGAAGCCGCCGACCAGGATGTCGTCGCCGATGAGCGGGTGACTGCGCACTCGCATGACGTCGGCGCGCACGGTGTTCTGCTGGTCGACGATCGCGCCGAGGGTCATCCACGACGCATCGGCGCCGGCCGACTGGCCAACTCGCGCCTTGAGCTCGTCCTCGCTCGCCGACGCCATCGCGCAGCGGGTGTGCTCGACGACGAGGATCCGCCGGACCTGCAGCAGCGTCACGCCCATGACGAGCGCGACGAGCGCTGCGTCGGTGACGCGCCCTCCGGGGTTGCGGAGTATCTTCGCGTCACCGGGCTCGAGACCGATCATGCGCAGCGGGTCGATGCGGGAGTCCATGCAGGTCACCATCGCAATGCCGGCGTGCGCGATGCCGTCGAAGCCGGAGAGGCCGAAGTCGTCGGCATACTCGCGGTTGGCAGTCAGCAAGTCGTCGAAGTCAGGCATGGGCACAGATTATCGGGTGGCTGTTTCGGGCTCGTCACGGAACACCACCAACGCGAGGACAGCTGCTGTGAGGGCGCACACCGCGGCACCGACGAAGACCGCGTGGAGCTGCGTGATGCCGGCGTCGCGGACCGCATCCTTGTACGCCTGGCAGAGCGTCGCCTTGCCGTTGCACAGCTCGGCGGCCGGTGGGATCTTCTCGGAGGCGTGATAGAACGCCCGCAGGCCGATCGTGGTGAGCGCCGAGATGCCAAGCAGCATCCCGACCATGCGCGCCACGATCAGCAGGGCCGACGCCACGCCGTGCACGGCATCCGCGGTGTGTGCGAGGAGCACGGCGTTGACCGGGGCGATGGCGAGCCCGAACCCCAGACCGCAGAGGACGAGCGACAGCGTCTCGACCTGGTGGTCGAGTGACTGGGCGTCCCAGGTCGACATGTGCCAGAACGCGACGGTGCTCATCAGCATCGCGACGCAGGTCAGGACGGACGCGGACACCCGGCGCAGGAGCCAGCCACCGACGACGGCGCCGATCGGCAGGGCGACCAGGAAGCGTACGAGGACCAGTGCCGCGTCGAGCTGTGAGTCGCGGTGGACCGTGAGCCTGGCGAAGAACGGGATGTCGACCAGGGCGGCGATGAGGGCCGCGCCGACGAAGAACGACACGACGAGTGCGCCCCAGGCAGGCTTGGCGGCGAGAGCCCCGCGAGGCACCAGAGGACGAGCGGCTCTCCGCTGACGGATCGCGAATCCCACGAACGCCACGACTGCGACCGGGATCAACCACGGCGCCTGGTCGGAGATGGCGGCGCTCTCGGGCTCGGCCGAGGCGAACGTGAGGATCACCGCGCCGAGCCCGGTCGTCAGCAGCAGCGCGCCCGAGATGTCGGTGTCGCGGGCGAGAGCCGGCCACTGGCGCCAGCCGATGAGGGGCGTACGCGCCAGGGCCTGTCGCAGGACGAACAGGGCCAGCAAGCCGTACGCCGTGAGGGCCAGCGGCGTGAGCCAGCGGGAGTCACCGGCGACAGGCAGGAATGCGCGACCGCTCGTGACGCCTTGGGTCAGCCGGACCGGCTCGAGCATCACCAGGGCGATGCCGGCGAGCGTGAGCATCGCCAGTGCGGCGCCGGTGAGGTCGAATCGATGGTCACTGGCCGGTTTGCCTGCGGCAACGGCGTCACGCTGCGCGAGCATCGCCGCCGCCAGCACGAGGCCGATGGCGCAGTTGAGCCAGAAGATCAGTCGCCAGTCGCCGAACGCGAGCACGACGGCGCCGTAGAGCGGGCCGAGCACGCTGCCGAGCTCCTGGACGGCTCCGACAATGCCGAGCGGCAGCCCGCGGCGCTTGGGCGGCCAAAGATCGGCGACGAGCGCGAGGGTCGGCGGGATCAGCCCACCGCCGCCGATGCCCTGGATCAGCCGGCCGAGGACGATGCTCTCCAGGTTGTAGGCCGCCGCGGTGATCAGGGAGCCGACCGCGAAGACCACGAGCGAGCCGAGCAGGACCGGGACGCGCCCGCGGAGGTCGGAGATGCGACCGATGAGGGGCAGCACGCCGACATAGCCCAGCAGGAAGCCGGACACGATCGGTGCGGCGCGTTGCAGCTCGTCGAGGTCGAGCCCGGTCGACGTCATCATGTCGGGCAGCGCGAGCACCACGACGTACGTGTCCGCGGCGGCGAACGAGATCGCGACAGCCGCCAGTCCCAGGAGGACTCTCGAGGCGGGACTGATCGCCTCCCGTGAGGTCATCGACCGGCGCGGGTCGGCGGCTCGATGGTCACGGCGGTGTCAGAGGTCGTCAGCTTGACGGTGTAGGTGACGGCGCCGCCGTTGGGGTAGAACGGCCCCTTGAGGGTCGCATCACGCAGCACGTTCTCGTCGTCGATCCGATAGGTCACGGTGAAGGACTTGTCCTTCGCGGCCGACGGGATGATGTCCTTGACGAGGCTGCCGGGCAGGGTGCCCTTGATCGTGGTCAGCACGTCCGCGCCGTCGCGCGACTTGCCGCCCTCGGTGACCTTCGTGGTCTGGACGAGGATCTGCGTGATGCCGGTCTCGGGGTCGAGGAGCGAGGCGGGGTCAGGTGCCTTGAGGCTTGCCGGGTCGATCGTGAGGAAGACCGGCGCGAAGCTCGTCTTGGCGTAGACCTTGCCGTCGACCGCGATGACGTCGGCGTCGAGGCTCGAGCCTCCGGTCACCACCGTGACCTTGCCGTCGAACGCAGGGGAGTGGTTGCCCTTGCCCTTGGCCGACAGCAGCCCGGTCACTCCGGACGGCAGCTTCGGCGTGGCCAGCGAGATCGTGATCGTCTCGGCGTCGTCGAGCGCGGCCTTGGCCTCGGTCAGGCGGGCCTGGAGCTTGGCCGGATCGCCCTTGTCACCGTCGGACGAACCCGTGCAGCCGGCGAGGACCAGGGTTGACGCAGCGAGCGTGAGGATCAGGTGTCTGGTGCGCACGGCTCAGTCTTGCACGCCGGGCAGCTCAGACCCCGAGTGAACCGGCCGGGCCCGACACCGCCAGGATCGGCTGGGCCGCAGGCACGCCGGACCCGTCGCGACGGTCGGTGGGCTCGGGCAGGTCGACCGGCGATCCGCTCGTCGCACACGCCATCGGCCGGCCGTCGCCGACCCACGCCAGCAGCAGTCCGTCCTCACCCTTGAGCAGGCGCTGGCACCGTACGCCGCCGGTGGCCCGGCCCTTGGCGGGGTAGATCGCCATGGGGCTGACCTTGACGGCGCCGTTCTGCGTGCCGGGCAGTGCGTCACCGGATCCAGCGATCGTCACGACGTGCGCCGAGTCGATGTCGCGCACCGCACCGAATGACACGGCGCGCGCGCCGGGCGCGAGCTTGATGCCTGCGACGCCGCCGCCGGCACGGCCCTGCGGACGTACGAGCGAGGCCGAGAAGTGCAGGAGCTGAGCGTCCGAGGTGACGAAGACGAGCTCCTCGTCGCCGGTCGCCAGCTCGACCGCACCCACCACGACATCGCCGTCGTCGAGGGAGATGATGTCCCACGAGTCGCGCGACAGCTGCTCAGGCTTGACCCGCTTGACGACGCCGGCGCGGGTGCCGAGCGCGAGGCCGGCCCCGGAGTCACCGAGCCGGGTCAGCGCGAGCACCGTGCCCTCGAGGCCGGGGATCTCGCGCAGCGGCATGCCGCCCTGCAGGTTGGGCGACTGCGCGGTCGGCGGCAGCGCCGGCAGCTCGAGCACCGAGATGCGCTGGACGCGGCCGTCGGACATGACGACACCGATCTCGCCGCGCGCTGTCGTGCGTACGGCCGAGACGATCGTGTCGTGCTTGACCCGGCGGTCGACGTCGCCGAGCGGCGAGTCGTCGGAGGTACGGGCGAGCAGCCCGGTCGCGGACAGCAGCGCCCAGCACGGGTCGTCGGCAACTTCGAGCGGGGACGCGGCCGTGGCGGTCTG
This sequence comes from uncultured Actinomycetota bacterium, assembly GCA_963790145.1. GTDB lineage: Bacteria > Actinomycetota > Actinomycetes > Propionibacteriales > Nocardioidaceae > Aeromicrobium. The sequence continues at coordinate 997,636 of CAWBNN010000003.1, forward strand.
GCCGGACGACTCGAGCAGCACGGTGCGGCGCGGGTTGCCGAACTTCTGCGCCATCTCGTTGAGCTCGTCGCCGACGACCTTGCGGAGCAGCTGCTCGTCGGCGAGGATCGCGTCGAGCTCGTCGATGATCTTGCGCAGCTCGGCGATCTCACGCTCGACCTCGATGCGGTCGTACTTGGTGAGGCGGCCCAACGTCAGGTCGAGGATGTAGGTGGCCTGGATGTCGGACAGGTCGAACACCGTCATGAGGCGTTCCTTGGCCTCGGTGCGGTTCTCGCTCGCGCGGACCAGCTGGATGACCTCGTCGATGTCGACCAGCGCGAGCATCAGCCCGTCGAGCAGGTGCAGACGGTCGGCAGCCTTGCCACGGCGGAACTGGGTGCGTCGGCGTACGACGTCGATGCGGTGGCCGAGGTAGACCTCGAGCATCTCCTTGAGCCCCAGCGTGCGGGGCTGGCCGTCGACGAGCGCAACGGCGTTGATGCCGAACGAGGTCTCCATCGGGGTGCTCTTGTAGAGCTGCTCGAGGATCGTCTCGGGGATGAACCCGTTCTTGATCTCGATCACGAGGTTGAGGCCCTTGTGGCGGTCGGTGAGGTTCTTGATGTCCGAGATGCCCTGGAGCTTCTTGGCCTGGACGAGCTTCTTGATCGCCTCGATGACCTTCTCGGGCCCGACGTTGTAGGGCAGCTCGGTGATGACGATGCCCTTGCGCCGCGCCGTGACGCTCTCGATGCGGGCCGACGCGCGCATGCGGAACGAGCCGTTGCCCGTGGCGTACGCGTCGCGGATGCCCTCGAGCCCGACGATCTTGCCGCCGGTCGGCAGGTCGGGACCGGGGATGAAGCGCATGATGTCGTCGAGGTCGGCCGACGGGTGGTTGATGAGGTGTCGCAGCGCCTGCACGACCTCGATCAGGTTGTGGGGGGCGATGTTGGTCGCCATGCCGACGGCGATCCCGCTGGCGCCGTTGACGAGCAGGTTGGGCAGCGCGGCCGGCAGCACGACGGGTTCGGTCTCGCGCCCGTCGTAGTTGGGCTTGAAGTCGACCGTGTCCTCGTTGATGGACGCGGTCATCGCCTCGGCGGCGGCGTCCATCCGAACCTCGGTGTAGCGCATCGCGGCCGGAGGGTCGTCCTGCGAGCCGAAGTTGCCGTGGCCGTCGAGCAATGGCAGGCGCAGCGACCAGGGCTGCACGAGGCGTACGAGGGCGTCGTAGATCGCGCTGTCGCCGTGCGGGTGCAGTCGACCCATGACCTCACCGACGGGTCGGGCGCTCTTGGCGTGCCCCCGGTCGCTTCGCAGGCCCATGTCGTCCATCGTGTAGAGGATGCGTCGCTGGACGGGCTTGAGGCCGTCGCGCGCATCGGGCAGCGCCCGCGCGTAGATGACCGAATAGGCGTACTCGAGAAAGCTCGATCGCATCTCGTCGCTCACGTCGGTGTCGACGATGTGCTCCTCGAAGTCCTCCTCGGGAGCCTGCTTGCTGCTGCGCGCCATGCCTTCTCTCCTGTGGTGCCTGTCGTGCACTGCTCAGTGGTCCATTTTCGCCGGTCTGACCTGCGGACTTCCCGCGCCACGCCGTGGGCCACCCGATAGGTTGGGGGGCGTGACCAGCGAGGTGCAACCCGTCGAGCATTGGGAAGCCGATGTCCTGCTCAAGGACGGCCGGGTGGCGCAGCTCAGGCCGATTCTGGCGGCCGATGCCGAGCGGCTCGTGCAGTTCTATTCACGAGTGTCCGAGCAGTCCAAGTACTTCCGGTTCTTCGCGCCCTATCCGACGCTCTCCGACAAGGATGTCACGCGCTTCACCACGGTTGACAACGACCGCCGCGTCGCATTCGTCGTCACCCTGCACTCCACGATCATCGGGGTCGGCCGCTACGACGCGGTCGGCGACGACGAGGCCGAGGTGGCGTTCCTCGTCGAGGACGCACACCAGGGCCGTGGCGTCGGTCAGCTGCTCCTGGAGCACCTGGCGCAGGCCGGCCGCGAGCGTGGCATCCGTACGTTCGTGGCCGACGTCCTGCCGTCCAACTCCCGGATGCAGCAGATCTTCCGCGAGATGGGCTACCAGGTCGAGGGCATGGTCGACGGCGGTGTCACGCGCCTGACGTTCCGCATCGAGCCCACCGATCTGGCGGTCGGCGTGATGCGAGCCCGCGAGCAGCGGGCCGAGGCCGCGTCGATCGAACGCATCTTCCGCGCGCGCAGCATCGCGGTCATCGGCGCCAGCCGCCGGCAGGACTCGATCGGCCAGGCCATGGTGCGCAACCTCGTGCTGGGCGACTTCAGCGGCAGCGTCTACGCCGTCAACTCCCAGGCCGAGGCGGTGTCCGGGCTCCCGGCCTACAAGACCGTGCAGGACATTCCCGGCGAGGTCGACGTCGCGATCGTCGCGGTGCCGGCGGACTCGGTCAACGACGTCGTGCTCGACTGTGCCGCCAAGGGCATCCACGGACTCGTCGTGATCTCGGCCGGGTTCGCCGAGGAGGGCCCCGAGGGTCGCCAGCGGCAGCGCACCCTGCTCGGACTCAGCCGGTCCTACGGTCTGCGGCTCATCGGCCCGAACTGCCTGGGCTTCATCAACACCGCACCTGACCTGCAGCTCAATGCCTCGCTGTCGCCGTCGATGCCGCCGCAGGGCCGCGTCGGCTTCTTCTGCCAGTCCGGCGCGCTCGGCACCGCGATTCTCGAGTCGGTGTCCCGCCGTGGACTCGGCCTGTCGACGTTCGTGTCGGCCGGCAACCGTGCCGACGTGTCCGGCAACGACCTGCTCCAGTACTGGCAGGAGGACGACTCGACCGAGGTCATCCTGCTCTACCTCGAGTCGATCGGTAACCCGCGCAAGTTCTCCCGCATCGCCCGCCGGGTCTCGCGGACCAAGCCGATCGTGGCGGTCAAGTCCGGGCGCTCGACGCAGGGCGTGCCTGTCGGTCATACCGTCAAGCGCACGTCGGCCCCGCAGTCCGCGGTCGACGCGATGTTCCGCCAGGCCGGCGTGATCCAGGTCGACACGCTGGACGAGATGTTCGACGTCGCGCAGCTGCTGGCCCACCAGCCACTGCCGCGCGGCAACCGGGTGTCGATCGTGGGCAACTCTGACGCTGTCGCGCTGATCGTCGCGGACGCTGCGTCGGCGGCCGGACTGCAGGTCACCGACCCGGTGTCGCTCGGTGCCGACGCCAACGCCGACGACTTCGAGGCAGCGATCGAGTCCGCGATCGCGAGCCCCGACACCGATGCGCTCGTCGCGGTCTACGTCCCGCCGCTCAACACCAGTGGCGAGGAGGTCGCCAACGTGCTGGCGGCCGTGGGCGAGCAGTCCGACAAGCCGATCGTGTCGACGTTCCTCGGCAGCGAGGGCGTACCCGTGCTGCTTCGGGTGCCCGACCTCCTCGGCGGCTCCGCGGGTCGTGGATCCGTGCCGTCGTACGCGGCGCCGGAGTCGGCCGTCCGCGCACTGGCTCGCGTCGTCAACTACGCCGAGTGGGCCGCCAAGGACCACGGCGAGTTCCACATCGCGCTCGACCACCGCACGGGCGACGCTCGAGCGCTCGTACGTCAGGTGCTCGCGGCCGCTCCGCGAGGCGCGATCCTCTCGACCGACCAGGTCCACGCGCTGCTCGCCTGCTACGGCATCGACCTGTGGACCTGGATCAACGTCCACTCCCGTGAGGAGGCGATCGACGCGGGGGAGAAGCTCGGCTGGGACGTCGTGCTCAAGGCCGGCAGTGAGCACCTCCGCACGCGCCCGGACCTGGCGCACATCTGGCACAACATCCGCAGCGCCGACGAGATGGGCGAGGCCTGGGACGAGCTCACGACGTGGAAGGGCATGCGCAAGGACACCAAGTTCTTCGTGCAGCGCGCCGCCGCCGACGGCATCCAGGTGTCCTTCAGCGTCACCGAGGACCCCCTGTTCGGCCCGTTGGTCTCGTTCGGGCTCGCCGGAGCGCCGAGCGAGCTGCTGGGCGACCGGTCCTACGGCATCCCGCCGCTGACCGACCTCGATGCCGAGGCGATGATCCGCGACCTGCGGTCCGCGCCGCTGCTCTACGGCTATCGCGGCTCCGATGCGGTCGATGTCGACGTGCTGCAGGACATCATCGTGAGGCTCGCGGCGATGAAGGACGACCTGCCCGAGATCGCCGAGCTCGACCTCGAACCGGTGCTGGTGCACGGCAAGGGCTACACCGCGCTGAGCGCGCGTGCCAAGGTCGTACCGTCCGCGGATCGCCGCGGTGAGTGGTACGTCCGGCGGCTGAGTCAGCCGGCCTCACTGGGAGATACGCTGGCGTGATGACCACCGACAACGCGTTGTCCCTGTTCGACGAGGTCTCCACGAGCGGCTACTACCCCGAGATCGTCGCCGACGGTCTGCGCGACGCACTGGCCGGCGAGCCCGTCGCCGCCTACGTCCTGCACCACGAGCCGACGTTCGACCACGACGAGATCCGCCGTCACATGACGGTGCTGGCGCTGACGCCCAGCCGCCTCGTGCTGGTGCACACCGACGAACATCCTGGGGACGACCTGCTGCCCAAGCCCTACACCTCGACGACGTCCGAAGCGGTCGCCCTGAGCCAGGTCCGTTCCGTCGTGGTGACCCGCATGGTCACCTCGAAGTCCAAGGAGCTCGAGGAAGCCGTGCTGACGGTCAGCTGGGGCGCCGTGTCGCGGGTCGAGCTCGAGCCGGCGCGCTGCTCGGACCCCGAGTGCGAGGCCGATCACGGCTACACCGGCAGCCTCACCGGCGATGACTTCTCGCTGCGCCTGGCTGCGGCCGCCGACGGTGGATCCGCCGTCGAGCGCCTGCTCGGCTTCGCACGTACGCTGTCGGCCGCGACCGCCGGCCGCACCGCATGACGCTGGCCGGTCTCGGTGGTCGCGCCACGATCGACCAGGTCATGCCGTCGGTGGCGGCCGCACTCGGCGCGCCGGGCTTCACCAACACACTGGGACTGCCGGAGGCGCCGCGCTACGTCGTCTTCCTCGTCGACGGCCTCGGCCTCGAACTCCTCCGTGAGCACGCCGATGCCGCGCCGTTCCTGAGCTCGCTCAAGAACGTCGAGGACGTCATCTGCGGGGTGCCGTCGACGACCTCGACGAGCCTGACGTCGCTCGGCACGGGGTTGCAGGCAGGCATGCACGGCATGGTCGGCTACACCTCACGGGTGCCCGGCAGCGGGCAGCGACTCAACTCGCTCAAGTGGGACCAGCCGGTCGACCCGCTGATCTGGCAGCCCCACCGCACGGTGCTCGAACGCGTACAGGACGCCGGCATCGCGGCGTCATCGGTCAACGACGCCAAGTTCGTCGACTCCGGGCTGACGCTCTGCAGCCAGCGCGGTGTGCCGTTCCACGGCATCGACTCGATCTGGGAACGCCTCGACGTCGTGATCGAGGTCGTCGAGTCCGCGCCGCGGGCCATGACGTACGCATACGAGTCGCGGCTCGACCACACCGGCCATGCCAAGGGCTGCCAGTCCGAGGAGTGGCGCACGATGCTCACCACGATCGACGCGGAGCTGGCCGACCTGCGCGAGGAGCTGCCCCGCGACACGGTGCTGCTGGTGACCGCCGACCACGGCATGATCGACCTGCCGGCGACCGAACGGTTCGACATCGACTCCTCGCCGAAGCTGCTCGACGACGTCACGCTGCTGGCCGGCGAGGCTCGGTTCCGGCACGTCTACACCCGCGCCGGCGCCGCCGCCGACGTCGCCGCCCGCTGGCAGGCCGAGCTCGGTGATCGGGCCCTCGTACGTACCCAGGACGGCATCGAGGACTGGTTCGGCCCGATCGCCGACGACGTGCGCGGCCGCATCGGCGATGTCGTGGTCGCAGCGCTCGGCGACTTCGCGATGTTCTCCTCGCGCGACTTCGCCATCGAGTTCAAGATGACGGGTTTCCACGGCTCGATCAGCGAGGCTGAGCTGCGCATCCCGGTCCTCATCGCGCCATGACCCGGCTGGCAGGATGGTCTCCGTGGCGGAGCTGAACTTCTACTCAGGAACGATGGACTGCGGCAAGAGCACCCTCGCGTTGCAGATGGACCACAACCATCGGGCCCGTGGCCGCGTTGGACGCGTGTTCACGTCGCACGACCGGGCCGGCACCGCGACCCTCTCGAGCCGGCTGGGCCTCGCGGTCCCCGCGATCGAGGTCGACGACGAGTTCCACTTCTGGCACTACACCGTCGACGAGCTGACCCAAGGCGGCCGCATCGACTACTTCGTGTGCGACGAGGCCCAGTTCTACACCTCCGACCAGATCGACCAGCTCGCCAAGATCACCGACGAGCTGTCGATCGATGTCTTCGCGTTCGGGATCCTGACCGACTTCCGTACGCAGCTGTTCTCGGGCTCGGCACGGCTCATCGAGCTCGCCGACCACGTGCATACGCTGCAGGTCGAGGCATTGTGCTGGTGCGGCGAGCGTGCGACGCACAACGCCCGCACCGAGGACGGGATCATGGTGACCGAGGGCGATGTCATCGTCGTGGGCGATGTCGACCACGAGCTGACGCCGGACGACGAGCCCGTCGACCAGGAGCCGGTTGTCGGCTACGAAGTGCTGTGCCGACGCCACCATCGCCGCAGGATGACGGCGGCATCGGCCAAGGCATCGGCGATGTCGCCCGACGTCCTCCCGTTCGGGTGACACAACTCCGCGATGTGCGGTCAGTCCGACTTGTCGCCGAACATGATCTCGTCCCAGCTCGGGACGCGGCGACGCTCGTGGCGCTTCTTGCGGGGGCCCATCGTGTCGGGGACCGCGACGTCGTGCTCGAGTGAGTCCTCGAAGTCGTCGACCTCGTGCTCGAGGGCAGCAGTTGTGTCGGCGTCGGCGCTCTCCTCGGCCTCACCGATCGCCAGCTGCTCCAGCGCTCGGCGATCGCGGGCCTCCTTGAGCGACGCGACGCCGATCTGGGGCCCTTCCTCGACCTCGGGGGTGGTCTCCTCGACCTCGTCGACGACCTCGACCGGAGCCTGCGCTGGACGGGCCGGCGCGCGTACGGCATCGGCGATCGCCATGTCGGTCGAGTCCGGCAAGGCAACGTCGCCGACCAGATCGTGGGCGAACTCGTCGGCCGGGACGACGTAGCGACTCTTGACGTCGAACAGGAAGCTGGCCGGGTGGGCCGCCCCTTGCGGGGTGACCTGAACGGTCCAGCGGCCATCCTCACGGCGCCACGAGTCCCAGGTGGCGGCCTCAGGCACGCCTCCGCCGGACGCGATGTTCTCGGTGACGAGGGTGCCGAGCAGGACGCCGGCACCGCCGACGTGCTTGCGGCGGATCGAGGTCTTGCGGGCCTGTTCGCACATGTACTCGCGCTCGGCGAGCACGGGACCGGCGAAACCGAGGATCTGCTCGACCGGCACACCTGCCGAGTCGGCGACCGCCTGAGGGGTTTCGCCGCGACGGATGCGGGTCTGGATGTCGCGCGGGCTGAGAGAGCTTTCCATGCGGATCTCCAACTGGCCGGAGGTGTTCCCAGAGTGGGACGGCTTGCCGATCAGGGAAGCGAGGCGGTGATCAGCGGGGATGCGGAACTTCTCATCAGTGGACGGGTCACGCGCCATGAGGAACCGTCTGTCCTCGCTCAGTCCGTCGAGACCGAGATCACGCATGCCATCGCCTCCAATGTGACGCCGGCTCCGGGTGGGCGTTCACTCGAAGCGTGTTCTCATCCTAGGCGCGCAGGATGCGAACCTGCGGTGACGCGCCGAGACCAGATAGCGTCGTCGCCGTGTCCGACACCTTGCTCCTCGTCCTCGATCTGGCCGGAATCGCGGTCTTCGCGTCGACGGGTGCCCTGGTTGGCGTACGCAAGGAGCTCGACGTGTTCGGGGTGGTGGTGCTTGCGCTCATCACGGGCCTCGGCGGCGGGGTGCTCCGCGACGTGCTGATCGGCTCGGTGCCGCCAGCAGCGCTCGACGACTGGCGCTACCTCGTCGTGCCGTTCGTGACGGCGCTCGTGGTGTTCGTGTTCCACCCGACGTTCGGCCGCATGGAGCGCCAGATCCTGGTGCTCGACGCGGTCGGCCTCGCGCTGTTCTGCGTCACCGGTGCGGTCAAGGCGGACGAGGCCGGACTCGGCGTCATCGCTGCTTCGGCGCTCGGCATGCTCAGCGGCATCGGCGGCGGCATGATGCGCGACGTGGCGGCCGGCCGCGTACCGGTGATCTTCCGAGGCGAGATCTACGCGACGCCGGCCTTCCTGGGCGCGCTCATCGCGACGCTCGTGCACGCCCAGGGCTACACCGAATGGTGGTACGGCTTGGCGTTCGCCGTGTGCCTCGGGTGGCGGCTCATCGCGCTGAAGCGTGGCTGGACCGCCCCGCTCCCGCCCGGCGTCGACCACGCCTGACCATGCTGGTTGCGTCAGTGCTTGCGGGGGAGGACGAGCTCGAACTCGGGATCGTGGTTGCCGAACCGGTGATTCGTGATCGTGACCGACTGCTCCTGGAGGAACGGCAGCGCCTCGACCCGGCCCGACTGGGTCACCGGTCCGCTGTAGATCGCGACGTCCGGGTCGCCGTCGACTGCGATGGCGACCTCCCTGGCGCCCGTGCCGACGAGTCGTATGCGAGGCGGCCGGGTCGCCGCGATGTGTGCGAGCCAGTCGTCGTGTGACTCGATCCGCGCCTTGGGCGCGAGGCCGGCGGGCAGTGGAGTGCGCGAGCTGACGGCGACCGGGGCGCCCGTACGTGCTGCGGCCAGCAGGACCCGGATGAGCTCCGGCAGGAAGTTGCCATCGAAGCGGATCGCCACCGGAACGGGGACGTAGCGGAACACATTGCGCTCGACGCCGAGCTTGGAGATGTCCTTGAGGACGCCGTACTCGCGGGTCCACGCGACATGGTCCGATCCCGCAGCGGCGAACAGGTCGCGGTGCTCGACGCCGCTGACGTGTGGCCTGGCGGCATCGAGAAGTCGCGCGACGGGCTCGGCCAGCTCAGGTGCCTCGGCAACCCGCAGCGGGCGTGGACGCCAGGTCCCGAGGTGTGTGAGGTAGTTGGGGCCGCCGGCCTTGGCGGTCGTGCCCACCGACGAGCGCTTCCAGCCACCGAACGGCTGACGCTGGACGATGGCACCCGTGATGCCGCGGTTGACGTAGAGGTTGCCGGCCTGGACCGAGTCGATCCAGGTGTTGACCTCCTTGGCGTCGAGCGAGTGGATGCCCGCGGTCAGCCCGTAGTCCGTGGCGTTCTGCCACTCGATGGCCTCACGCAGCGACTTGGCTTTCATGATGCCGAGGATGGGGCCGAAGTACTCGGTCGTGTGGAACCGGCTGCCTGGGCGTATGCCCGTACGGACGCCCGGTGACCAGACCCTCGCGTCGGGGCCGAGCTGCCGCGGCGCGATCAACCACTCCTCGCCGTCGCCGAGCGTCGTCAGGCCGTCGGCGAGCTTGCCGAGTGGCGCCTCGATGATCGGGCCCATCGTGACCTCGGGGTCGTTGGGGAACCCGACCTTGAGGGACGAGACCGCATCGACGAGCTGGCGCTCGAAGCGCTCGGAGTCGCCGACGGAGCCGACCAGGATCGCCAGGCTGGCGGCGGAGCACTTCTGGCCGGCGTGGCCGAACGCGCTCTTGACGAGGTCGGCGACCGCGAGGTCGATGTCCGCGCTGGGCGTGATGATGATGGCGTTCTTGCCGCTGGTCTCGGCAAGCAGCGGGAGATCCGGCCGCCACGAGCGGAACAGGTTGGCGGTGTCCCACCCGCCGGTGAGGATGACCCGGTCGACGTCGGAGTGCGAGATGAGCGCCTTGCTGAGCGGTCCCTCGTCGATCGTGACGAAGCGCAGCACGTCACGGGGCACACCGGCCTGCCAGAGGGCCTCGACCATCACGGCCGCGCACCTGCGGGTCTGCGGCGCTGCCTTGATGATCACGCCGCTGCCGACGGACAGCGCAGCCAGGACGGACCCTGCGGGGATCGCCACCGGGAAGTTCCACGGGGGAGTGACGACCGTCAGGGTGTCGGGCACGAACTCGGCGCCGTCGACGGCATCGAGGCGGCGGGCCGACTCGGCGTAGTAGTGGGCGAAGTCGATCGCCTCGCTGACCTCGACATCGGCCTCGGCGATGGTCTTGCCGGCCTCGGCGGCCATGACCGACACGAGGTCACCACGGCGGGCGCCGAGTGCGCTGCCGGCCTGGTGGAGGATCCACGCGCGTACCTCGGAGCCGCGCGCCTCCCATGCCTTGGCCGCCACGCGGGTGTCCTGGATGACGCTCTCGAGACTCGCCGGTCCGGGGATCTTGTTGGCACGGACGGTCTCGGCTCCGAGCTGGGTATAGGCCGCACGAGCCAGCACGAGGCGTCCCCACTCGCGGTTGCCGGCGGTGGAGGGATCGGTGTCCGGCGTGTTGGTGAAGGCTCCGGAGTGCACCGGCGCGACTTCGGTCAGCCGGTTCTGGGTGCGGTGGGGCTTCGGAACGGTGTCGTCCAGCGCGTCGACCGATGCGAAGAACCGCCGGATCTCGCGGTTCAACAGGTCCGGCTCGTCGGCGAGCTCGAACGCGGCTGACATGAAGTTCTCGCTGCTGGCGTTCTCCTCGAGACGACGGATGAGATAGGAGATCGCGACGTCGAACTCCGACGGCTGCACAACGGGGGTGTAGAGCAGCAGCTGGCCGATGTCGCTGCGGACCGCGTCGATCGGGCCGCTGTCCATGCCGAGGAGCATCTCGAAGTCGATCCCGTCGCGGACGCCGCGGTCACCCGCGAGCAGCCAGGCGTACGCGATGTCGAACAGGTTCTGGCCTGCGACACCGAGGCGTACGGCGTCGATCCGCTCGGGCGTCATGGCCCAGCTGAGGACCCGCTTGTAGTTGGTGTCGGTCTCCTGCTTGGTCGACCAGGTCGCGAGCGGCCAGCCGTGGACCGCCGCGTCGACCCGTTCCATGGCCAGGTTGGCGCCCTTGACGACACGCACCTTGATGGGGGCCCCGCCCCGGGCGCGCCGCTCGGCCGCCCACTCCTGCAGGTTCTGCATGGCCGCGAGGGCGTCGGGCAGGTATGCCTGGAGGACGATGCCGGCCTCGAGGTCGGGGAAGGACTCGAGGACCGTCTTGAACACGGCAACCGTCAGGTGGAGGTCGTGGTACTCCTCCATGTCGAGGTTGATGAAGGTCGGCTCGCCGGTCGAGGCGCGTTCGTAGAGCGGGGTGAGCTGCTTGACGACGCGGGCGACGGACTCGTCGAACGCCCACATCGACAGCTGGCTGGCGACCGAGGAGACCTTGACCGAGACGTAGTCGACGTCGTCGCGCTCGAGCAGCTCCAACGTGCCGTCCCGGCGGTGCGCCGCCTCGCCCTCGCCGAGCACGGCCTCGCCGAGCAGGTTGAGGTTGAGCCGGTCGCCACCGGCGCGCAGGCGCTTGATCGTGCGGCCGAGCTGCTGGGGACGGGCATCGACGACGAGGTGACCGACCATGCGTCGCAGGGTGCGCCTGGCGATCGACACGACGAGCTTGGGGAACAGGACAGCCATGACGCCACCGAGCTTGAGCAGCATGCGCTGAGACGCCGGCAGGAACCTCGGCGTGTGCAGGGCGAGTGTCCTCAGGTTGCGCGCGGCGACGCGGTGGTCGTCGGGGCGTACGACCCGGTCGACGAACCCGATCGTGAACTCGAGTCCGTGTGGGTCCTTGAGCAATGTCGCGAGGCGTTCGGCGGACGGGTCGGCACGGCGGGCGGAGGCTCGCTCGGGATCGATCCATGTGCGCACGAGCTCAACGCTGCGCTCGGCAAGAGTGAGTTCGGTCATGTCGAGGCCAACGTTAGTGCCACAGCGGCTCGAAGTTCACGCGGTGGCTGTTCTCGACGGCGTGCGTATCGCCCAGGCGACGGCAGAACCGGCCAATCCGGCTATCAGTGGGACCAGGAACCCCGCTGATGCGCCGTGATGATCGATGACCCAGCCCGCGACAGCGGAGCCCGGCGCGACTCCGACGGCAGCTCCGGTCGTCATCCAGGTCAGCGCTTCGGTCAGGCGTGACGACGGCACATTGGCCTCGATCAGGTTCACGACTGCGATCAGGGTCGGCGAGATCATGAACCCGGTCAGGAACATCCCCACGGCGATCAGCGGTATGCCTGACAGGAAGGTCAGCGGCGCGAACAACAGGGACAGCGTGAGCATGGAGCCGCGGAAGAGGCGCAACGGCTCGACCGACTGCGGGAGCGCTCCGACGACGATCCCGGCAATCAGGCTGCCGGTGGCCCAGATCGCGATCACGAGTCCGGCTGCACCCCGGTTGCCCTCCTCGGTGCAGAACGCCACCACGATGACCTCGGCCGAGCCGAACAGCATGCCGAGGCCGATCGATGCCGCGACGATGGGGCCGAGCAGACCCCAGCCGATCGGCGGGCGAACGCCGTCGGTGTGGTCGGTGGTGGGTGGCTCCGTGCGCCTTTGCGCGGCGAGCGCCCACGAGCCGAGGGTCGCGGCTGCGGCGGCGCAGACCAGGCCGGCCATGTCCGAGACCTGCAGGGTCAGGACCGTGACGAGCACGGGTCCGACCATGAACACGACCTCGTCGAAGACCGCCTCGATCGAGAACGCGGTGTTGAGCTGGCTGCGGTCGGCGACGGCATGGGTCCACCGGGCGCGCGCCATGCTCCCGGTCTGGGGCGTGGCCAGCCCGGCAAGCGCAACACACAGGTGTGGCAGGGGAGTCGCCCACTCGTTGTCGATCGCGACCAACGTGAGCGCCATGCCGATCGCGTATGCCGCGCCGGCGACCCAGAGGACCTTGGCCTGGCCCACACGGTCGGTGAGCCGGCCCTGCGTCGGCCCGAATGCCGCAGCCGCCAGGACGTACACCGCCGCCATGACGCCGGCTCGCCCGTAGGAGCCGCTGCGCTCAGAGACCAGGAGGACGATGCCGAAGCCGGCCATCGACAGCGGCAGCCGCGAGACGAGGGCGGTGAGGGAGAACAGGGCAGCACCAGGTCGTGACAGCACGTCCCGATACGTCGTGAGCATCCAAAGCCTCCCAGCATGCCGACCCTATCTGCGCTGGTGGGATGATGAGCACATGGATGCACGCCCGTTCGACGCACTCCTGCTCGTGTCGTTCGGCGGGCCGGAGCATCCCGACGACGTGGTCCCGTTCCTCGAGAACGTCACGGCCGGCCGCGGCATCCCGCGCGAGCGACTTGAAGAGGTCGGCCAGCACTACTTCCTGTTCGGCGGGAAGTCGCCGATCAACGAGCTCAATCTGGAGCTGTTGGAGGCGCTGCGCAAGGACTTCGCCGAGAGCGGTGTCGACCTGCCGATCTACTGGGGCAATCGCAACTGGGACCCCTATCTGCGCGACGCGGCTCGCCAGATGGCAGCCGACGGCGTACGTCGTGCGGCGTGCTTCGTGACGAGCGCCTATTCGTCCTACTCCGGCTGCCGGCAGTATCGCGAGGATCTCTACGACGCGGTCAGCGGGCTCGACATCGAGCTGAGCCGGCTGCGGCACTACTTCAACCACCCTGGCTTCGTCGGACCCTTCATCGAGGCGACCTCGGAGGGTCTCGCCGGCGCGCCCGACGGCACGCACGTCGTGTTCGTGACCCACTCGATCCCCGAGACGATGAACGCTGCTAGCGGCGGTCCCGGCCGGGAGATGTACGTCCGACAGCACGAGAGCGTCGCCAGGCTCGTGGCCGAGGGTGCCGGAGCCCAGCGCTGGTCACTGGCCTACTGCTCGCGCTCCGGATCGCCGCACATGCCGTGGCTCGAGCCCGACATCAATGATCACCTGCGTGAGCTGCACGAGTCCGGCATCTCGTCGGTCGTCGTCGTGCCCATCGGCTTCATCTCCGACCACATGGAGGTCATCTACGACCTCGACACCGAGGCCAAGATGACCGCCGACGGCCTCGGCATGGCGTACGACCGGGTCGACACCCCCGGCGCGCACCCCGACTTCGTCGCCATGGTGCGCGACCTGCTGCTCGAGCGAGCGGCGATCGAGCGGGGTGAGCAGCCCGAGCGCTGCTCACTGGGTGATCTCGGGCCGTCGCACGACGTGTGCCCGGCCGACTGCTGCCTCAACCCGCGTTCGGCCCTGCCGACGATCGCCTGAAGGAACCACATGACCGAGCAACTTCTGACACTCGCGCGCGGCGTCGGCCGCGAGGCAGCGGAATTCGTCGCCGGCCGGCGACCATCAGGACGGGTCGACGTCGCGTCGACCAAGTCGAGCCCGACCGATGTGGTCACCGAGATCGACGAGGCGTCCGAGCGGCTGATCCGTGAGCGCATCTTCGCAGCTCGTCCCGATGACGGATTCGTCGGCGAGGAGGGCAACGACATCGCCGGCACGACCGGTGTCGAGTGGGTCGTCGACCCGATCGACGGCACAGTCAACTTCGTCTACGGGATCCCGACGTACGCGGTCTCGATCGCAGCACGCCACCACGGCGAGGTGGTTGCCGGCTACGTGATCAACATCGCGTCGGGCGCCGAGTGGGGAGCGGTCCGGGGGGCCGGCGCCTGGAGGTACGACGGCGACGACCGCCGGATGCTGGCAGCGCCGCGGCCGGAGTCGGTCGCCCACGCGCTGGTCGGGACCGGGTTCAGCTACCTGCCCGAGATCCGCACGGCACAGGCAGCGGCGATGGCGACGTTCCTCCCGCAGGTCCGTGACATCCGCCGGATCGGTTCGGCCGCGCTTGATCTGTGCGCGCTGGCCGAGGGGCACTACGACGCCTACCTCGAGCAGGGCCTCAAGGCCTGGGACCTCGCCGCAGGCGGTCTGATCGCGGCCGAATCGGGACTTGTCCTGAGTGGCCTCGACGGCGGCCCGGATGAGCGTATGGTCATGGCGGCACATCCTGCAATTGCTGAGGAATATTTCGCCCTCGTACGTGCTTGTGGGTTCTGACAGACGGAACATTTGGGGCGTGTGGCACAATCACGCCGGTTGTTCCGCACAAAGGGAGATTTGATGGCTACCGATTACGACGCACCGCGCAAGACCGAAGAAGAGCAGTCCGAGGACAGCATCGAGGAGCTCAAGGCGCGTCGGCACGAGAAGAGCTCGGGCAAGGTTGACGAGGACGAGACCGAGGCTGCCGAGAACTTCGAGCTGCCCGGAGCCGACCTCTCACATGAGGAGCTGGCGGTCCAGGTCGTACCCAAGCAGCTGGACGAGTTCACGTGCTCGTCGTGCTTCCTGGTGCATCACCGCAGTCAGCTGGCGTCAGAGAAGAACGGCGTCATGATCTGCCGCGATTGCGACTACTGACCTTCTTCTTCTGTGCCGAACGTACGGGAGCCGGATCCGCAAGGACCGGCTCCTTTCCGTTTTTCTGGGCCGAGTTCTCGAGGGGTTTCATGCCGGGCGGCAGGTGCCCGGTCGACTTGACCCAGTAGGTCGCGGTGCCGCGGCGTACGGCGACCTTGACGAGCTCGATGATCGCGCCGCCGATGACGGCCCACGCGACGGCTTCACCGGTCGTGATGTCGGGGTGGCGGCCGCTGCTGGGCGGCTTCTTGCCGGTGACCGCGCGCCAGGCGAGCACCGACGCTCGCTGGGCCAGCAGGCCCGCGACGATCGACGAGCCGCGGTCCATGAGCCGCCACGCACTCTTGCCGGGCGCCTTGGTCTTGGGAGTCGTGGCAGCCTCGGCCAGGAGCTTGTCGGCGTGCTTAGCCTTCTTCTTCGCCACGGGGTGCGTCTCCGTTCGGGTCGAGCGCCGGTGTCGCCGGCGCATTCTCAGTGTGACCCAGAGCAGCGGCGAGCGCGTCCGGGCGGCGGCTCGAGACGAGCCAGTAGGGCGTCGGATCGCTGTCGTCCGTGATCGGGACGAGCACACCGCGATCGATGTAGGGCCGGGTGACGAGGTAGCCGCGGGCGTCGGCGCCCGTGCCGAGCTTGAGGCGGTAGTCGGCGCGGTGCAGCGGCTCCGCTGCGCCGACGTGGCCGCGGTCGATCGACGCGCGACCGACCCGGAGGGTCTCGGCGTCGACCGTGACCAGCAGTGACCCGTAGCGCCACACCAGGAAGAGCCCGGCGCCGCCGACGACAAGGGTGGCGATGATCGCGATCGGCCAGTTCGTCGCGACGAGCATGATCCAGCCCCATGCCGCGCCGAACGCCAGAGCGGCCAACCACCAGGAGGCAGGTGCGGTCAGGCGTTCGCGGTACGTCGTCACGGTTCAACCTTGCCTCATGCCGGGCGACGGCCGGACGCAGGTAGGGTCGCTGCCATGTTCGAGGTCACCGTCACACGACTGGATCCGGGAGTTCCGCTCCCGACGTACGCACATCCGGGCGACGCCGGCGCCGACCTCGTGACGACCGTCGATGTCGACCTGGCACCGGGGGAGCGCGTGCTCGTCCCGACCGGGATCGCGGTCGCGCTGCCCGACGGTCTGGCTGCGTTCGTGCACCCACGCTCAGGTCTGGCCCTGCGGCACGGTCTCTCGATCGTCAACACACCCGGCACGATCGATGCGGGTTACCGTGGAGAGATCAAGGTCCTCCTGGTCAACCACGACCCGCGCGAGTCGGTCCGGCTGACGCGCGGCGACCGGGTTGCGCAGCTCGTGATCCAACGGGTCGAGCGAGTGGCGTTCACCGAGTCCGAGTCGCTGCCCGACTCGGTGCGTGGAGCCGGGGGGTACGGTTCGACCGGCGGTCACGCGACCGCCGATGCTCACGGGGAGAGAAGCTGATGGTGCGCCGCCGCAAGAAGGAACAGCCCGAGGAGGACGTCGTCCCGGTCGACGTCCCGCCCGACGTACGCGCCAATGGCCCATGGGACATCTCGGAGAAGTCGCCCGAGGGTGACCCGTCGTATCTCGACCTGGGACCCCTGCTCGTGCGCGCCCGCGACGAGTTCTCGATCCAGCTCCCGGCTGAGGGTGAGAACGGGCAGATCGCCTCTGCGGTCCTCGTCAAGGACGACTCCGCCCTCGAGCTCCGCGCCTTCGCCGCGACCCGATCGGGCGGAGTGTGGGACGAGGTGCGTGACGACCTCATCCTCGAGGTGGCCCGTCTCAACGGCACCAGCGAGCAGGTCACCGGCCCCTTCGGCGAGGAGCTCCTCGTCCGTGTGCCCGTCGAGCTGCCCGACGGCGAGGAAGGATTCCAGCCCAGCCGGATCGTCGGGGTCGAGGGTCCGCGTTGGCTGCTCAGGGGCACGTTCCTCGGCGAAGCAGGCCTCAACCCGAGCGACGATGACGTGCTCATGCAGGCTTTCCGAGAGGTCATCGTCGTACGCGGTGACGAGGCGCGCATCGCCCGCGAAGCGCTGTTGCTGACCCTGCCCGACAACGCCGTCGTGGCCTCGGACGAGGAGTAGAGTTCAAGGCATGGGACGCATCAGCAGAACCCTCGAACGACTCTCCACCGAGAACATCGAGGCCGAAGAGCTCCAGAACGACGCCGCCAAGGCCGGCTGCGAGCTCATCGCTTCCCAGGCCGACCGGGCCGTCGTCACGATCCATGGCGTCCTGCGGTCCGTCACGCTGCGTCCGGTTGACGGCGTCACGGCGCTCGAGGCTGAGCTCTACGACGGCTCCGACTGCGTCACGCTGATCTGGCTCGGGCGTCGCAAGATCGAGGGCGTCGCAGCAGGCCGACAGCTCAAGGCATACGGCCGCATCGGCATGCGCAACGGTGACCGCGTCATCTACAACCCACGTTACGAACTCGAGGCATGACGTCCGAGGGAGCACAACCCGGCACTGACGCGTACGAGACAGTCGAGCAGCTCGTCCGCGGCCAGCTGGCCAAGGCGCTCGGTGGTCGCCGCGGCATCGTCGAGAGCGCTGTCCCCACCGCCCTGTTCACCATCTCGTGGATCGTCTCCCACGACCTGAAGCTCTCGCTGATCATCAGCGTCGTCGCGACGGTTGCGCTGTTGCTGGTCCGCATCGTGCAGCGCTCGACGATCCAGTTCGTCCTCAACTCGCTGTTCGGCATCGGCATCGCGGCACTGTTCGCGTCGCGTTCGGGCGAGGCGCGCGACGTCTTCCTGCCCGGCATCCTCTACAACGGCGGCTACGCGATCGCCTTCATCCTGTCGATCGTGGTGGGCTGGCCGCTGCTCGGATTCATGATCGGCAGCGTCACCGGCGACCTCACGGCGTGGCATGAGGACCGGGGGCTCGTGAAGCTGTGCTCCCAGCTCACCTGGCTGATGGCAGCGCCGTGCATCCTGCGCGTCGTGGTGCAGTACCCGCTGTGGGCCACGGACCACGTCGCTCTTCTCGGTACGGCCAAGATCGCGTTGGGCTGGCCGCTCCAGCTTGCCTCGTTCGCTGCGATGGCCTGGCTGCTCGGGCGCAACCACACCCCGATCGAGTCCGACGAGCCCTGAGTCGGCAAGGGCGACAAGCCTGGCGCCCTTGCCGCAGCGGTCGCTCAGTGCTTGGGGGAGAGGAGCTCGCCGAGGTGATCCTCGGCATCTTCCGGTGTCACGAACAGCAGCTCGTCGCCGGACTCGAGCGAACGATCGGCGTCGGGCGTCTGGATCGCGTTGTCGCGGAGGATCGCCACCAGGATGACGTCGTCGGGCCACGGCACCTCGCTGACCCGCTTGCCGACGAAGGGGGAGTCCTCCGGCATCGTGAGCTCGACCAGGTTGGTGTTGCTCTGCCGGAACGTGAACAGACGCACCAGGTCGCCGACCGTGACGGCCTCCTCGACCAGCGCCGACATGATGCGGGGCGTGGACACCGAGACGTCGACACCCCAGGACTCGCTGAACAGCCACTCGTTGCTGGGATGGTTGACCCGGCCGACCGTGCGGGGCACGGCGAACTCGGTCTTGGCCAACAGGGAGATGACCAGGTTGGCCTTGTCGTCACCGGTCGAGGCGATCACGACGTCGCACGACTCGAGCTGTGCCTCTTCGAGCGAGGACAGCTCGCAGGCATCGGCCAGCAGCCATTGCGCCTCGGGCACCGCGTCGGCGCGGATCGAGACGGGCGCCTTGTCGATCAACAGGACCGAGTGCCCGTTGTCGATGAGCTCCTGGGCCACCGACCGGCCCACGGCGCCTGCTCCGGCGATCACGACGCGCATCAGTCCTCCTCCGGTCCGGCCTCGAGCGCGGCAAGCGCGACGCTGGTGTGGTCCTCGCGCATGAACA
This sequence comes from uncultured Actinomycetota bacterium, assembly GCA_963790145.1. Taxonomy (GTDB): domain Bacteria; phylum Actinomycetota; class Actinomycetes; order Propionibacteriales; family Nocardioidaceae; genus Aeromicrobium. Next base: position 1,016,757 of record CAWBNN010000003.1, read on the forward strand.
GGCTCAAGTAGTCGCCCTCCTGGATGACCGTGTCGGGCGTCGCGATGACGCCGGTGCCGAGACGCCGGAGGAACGCGACGCGTACGCCGGCAGCCTCCTCGAGCTCGGCGATCCGCCGGCTGATCCACTTGTTCGGCGCGTAGACCTGGTCGAGACGGACCTCGCCGGTCTGGTCGCGCCAGGCGGGCTCGGTGCCGGCGGGGACCAGGCGACGCAGCACCTGGTCGGCGGCCCAGGGAACCGTGGCGACCGTGGGTACGCCGAGGCGTTCGTAGACCTCAGCTCGGCCCGGGTCATAGATGCGGGCCACGACGTTCTCGACCCGGAACTGCTCGCGGGCGACTCGCGCGGAGATGATGTTGGAGTTGTCGCCACTGGAGACCGCGGCGAAGGCGTCGGCGCGCTCGATGCCGGCCTTGATCATGACGTCGCGGTCGAAGCCCATGCCGGTGACCGTGATCCCGCTGAAGCTCGGCCCGAGCCGGCGAAAGGCGTCCGGGTTGGTGTCGATGACGGCGGTGGTGTGGCCGCGTTCCTCGAGGCTGCGACTGAGGGTGGAACCGACTCGGCCGCAGCCCATGATCACGATGTGCACGCAGGCGACGCTACACCGCTGCGGGACGGGTCGCGCAAGGACTGTGTGTGAGGTCTAGCATCATCTCTCGTGGGTATCACCGAGGTCGCCAAGCGCGCGCTGGTCGGACGCAAGCTCCGCAGCACCCAGCTCGGCGAGACGCTTCTCCCCAAACGCATCGCGCTGCCGGTCTTCGCGAGCGATCCGCTGTCCTCGGTGGCGTACTCCCCGGACGAGATCTTCCTGACGCTGTCGCTCGCTGGCGTGGGCGCCTATACGTACTCGTGGAAGATCGGCTTGATCATCGCCTTCGTGATGCTGGCGGTGGTGGCGTCCTACCGCCAGAACGTGCAGGCATACCAAAGCGGTGGCGGTGACTACGAGGTCGCCACCGTGAACCTGGGAGCCAACGCCGGGCTCGGCGTCGCCAGCGCCCTGTGGGTCGACTACGTCCTCACGGTCGCGGTGTCGATCTCGTCCGCCGCCCAGTACCTTGCGAGCGCGGTCTCGGTCTTCCAGGGGCACGAGGTCGCCGTCGCGGTGGCGGGCGTGGTCCTGCTGTCGGCGGTCAACCTTCGTGGCGCAAAGGAGTCGGGCACCGCCTTCGCGATCCCGACATATGTCTTCATCGTCTCGATGCTCAGCATGGTGGCGTGGGGGTTCATTCGCGAGTTCCTCGGGGACGGCCTGCCGGACGCCGCGACCGCGGACTTCAAGATCCTGCCGGAGGACCCGTTCATGTCGGGTCTGGGTGGACTGGCATTCGCCTTCCTGCTCCTGCGGGCGTTCGCCTCCGGCTGTGCGACCTTGACCGGCGTCGAGGCCATCGCCAACGGCGTCCCCGCCTTCCGCAAGCCCAAGGGCAAGAACGCTGCGACGACACTCTTGATCCTCGGGGCAGTTGCTACGACGCTCGCGCTCTCGATCGTCATGCTCGCCAACATCGTCAATGTCCGCGTCGCCGAGGATCCGCAGGAGCAGCTCCTGCGACCGGACGGCAGCCCGGTCGGCCATGACTATCACCAGGACCCGATCGTCGGCCAACTGGCGAAGGTCATCTTCGACCACTTCCCGCCAGGCTTCCTCATCGTCACGATCGCGACCGGGCTCATCCTGCTCCTGGCGGCCAATACGGCGTTCAACGGCTTCCCGGTCCTGGGCTCGATCCTGGCGAGGGACGGCTACATGCCTCGCCAGCTCGACACCCGCGGTGATCGGCTGGCGTTCAGCAACGGCATCGTCATGCTGGCCTTCTTCGCGATCGCGTTGATCATCGCGTTCGACGCCCAGGTGACCCGGCTGATCCAGCTCTACATCGTCGGGGTGTTCGTCTCGTTCACGTTGAGTCAGACCGGCATGGTGCGGCACTGGACGCGACTGCTCAGGGACACCACCGACCGGTCGAAGCGACTGCAGTACAACCGCAGCCGGGCCATCAACGGATTCGGTCTCATGGTGACCGGCACGGTGCTGATCGTGGTCCTGATCACCAAGTTCACCCACGGTGCCTGGATCGCGATCCTGGGGATGGTCATCATCTTCTTGTTGATGAAGGCGATTCGCGGGCACTACGACCGGGTCTCTGTTGAGCTGGAGATCGACGACTCGGACGTGACACTGCCGTCGCGCGTCCACGCGATCGTTCTGGTGAGCAAGCTCCACAAGCCGACGATGCGTGCCCTCGCGTACGCCCGGGTGTCGCGCCCCAACTCGCTCGAGGCGCTGACCGTCGAGTTCGATCCGGAGCACACCGCCGCGTTGATGAAGCAGTGGGAGGACCTGAAGATCCCGGTCCCGCTCAAGGTCGTCGACTCGCCCTATCGCGAGCTGGTACGACCCGTGATCCGCTACGTCAAGGAGCTCCGCAAGTCGAGCCCCCGCGACATCATCACGGTCTACATCCCTGAGTACGTCGTGGGCCGTTGGTGGGAGCAGCTCCTGCACAACCAGACCGCCTTGCGGCTCAAGGGTCGCCTGCTGTTCATGCCGGGCGTCATGGTCACGAGCGTGCCCTACCAGCTCAGCTCGGCAGGCCGCGCCAAGCAGCGCCTCGGCCGCAGTCGCCCAGCGCCCGGTGACGTCCGCCGCGGCTTCCGGGACTAGCCGTGACCGACCCGATCGTCGACGTCGGACCGATTGCGCACGGCGGCCACTGTGTCGCCCGTCTCGACGGCCAGGTGGTGTTCGTGCGCCACACGCTTCCCGGCGAACGCGTCCGCATTCACATCACCGACCGATCCAAGACGTTCCTGCGCGCCGATGCTGTCGAGGTGATCGAGGCGGCACCGGGCCGGGTCGAGGCACCGTGCCCGTACGCGGGTCCCGGTCGGTGCGGCGGCTGCGACTTCCAGCACGTCGATCCAGCAAGTCAGCGAGAGCTGCTCGGCGAGGTCGTCCGCGAGCAGCTGCGACGCCTGGCCGGCATCACCTGGGACGGTGAGGTCGAAGCCGTCGAGCCCGAGGCGTTCGACTGGCGTACGCGGATGCAGTTCGCCGTCGACGACGAGGGCCGGCCCGGGCTGCGCAAGCACCGGTCGCACGAGATCGTCCCGGTGGACCGCTGCCTGATCGCCCACCCCGACCTGCCCGACGTGCTCGGCCGCCGGTGGGATGCGGAGTCGGTCGAGGCGATCGTCTCGTCGACCGGCGACAAGCTGCTGGTCACCGACGCCTCGATCCCCGACGAGGTCGAGGCGAGCGTTGACGGTGTTGTCGCGGTCGACGGCACGACTCGCGGAGGACGTGGCGCGGTCACCGAGCGCGTGCTCGCCGCGGACTTCCGGGTCTCCGGCTCCGGCTTCTGGCAGGTGCACCCCGATGCCGCCGCCACGCTGGTCGAGGCGGTCATCGAGGGCGCCCAGGTGGCCGATGGCGACACCGTGCTCGACCTCTATGCCGGTGTCGGCCTGTTCACGACCTTCCTCGCCGACGAGGCGGGGGAGGACGGCACGGTGCTCAGTGTCGAGTCGGACCGCAGTGCGTCCCGCGACGCGCGACGCAACCTGCATGACTTCCCGCAGGTCAGGCTGGTCGGAGCATCTGTCGAGCGAGCGCTGCGCGACGGCTCGCTGGGCGAATCGGCCGACGTCGTGGTGCTCGACCCGCCGCGCACCGGCGCCAAGAAGGCCGTCGCCGGAATCGTCGACCTCGCGCCCCGCCGCATCGTCTACGTCGCGTGCGATCCGGCCGCCCTCGCCCGCGACCTGGCTTCGTTCGCGAGCCGGGGCTACGCCCTCGAAGGTCTGCGTGCGTTCGCGCTGTTCCCCATGACTCATCACGTCGAATGTGTGGCGGTGCTTGTGCGGAAGTGACCGCCACGCCACAGTGAGCGCATGCGCTTCGCAGACCCGCAAGCCTGTCCAGACTGCCGGGGCGCCATCGCCGGCGACCCGGCGTGCCCACACTGCGGCCTCGATCTGACGTCGGCGGAGGTCCGCCAGCTGTGGCAGACGCTCCTGCAGGCCGACGAGCTCCTGGCCCGCGCGACTGTCAAGCGCAACCGAACGGTGCTGGCACCCCAGCCAACTACGCAACCGCCAGCGCAGGCGGCACCGGCACAGCCTGGGCCCGCACAACCTGATCCGTTCGCCGCGCCGCGGCCACCTCAGGCGCCACCGACCATGCCGGCCGGCCCACCGCCACCGCCGAACGGCCCGATCGGCACGTTCATGCCATCGGCGCAGCCCGCACCTCCCAAGGAGCGACGCTGGTCCGTCGGCACGATCCTGCTGACGCTCGGCGCGTTCGGACTCATCGTCGCCGGGTTCATCTTCGTCACGCGATCATGGGGCGACCTGGGTCTCGTCGGGCGGACGCTCGTGCTGATCGGTGTGACCACGGTGTTCGCGGCCCTGGGCATCTGGGTGACCCGGCGACCACTGCGGGCATCGGCCGAGGCCGTGTGGACGATCGTCCTCGCGCTGTTGACGCTGGACTTCTTCGCCGCCCGGCACGAAGGGATGCTCGGCCTCGACGGCATGAGTGTCGCGTGGGCATGGGTGACGTGGGGCATCGCTCTGGTCGCCCTGGGCATTCTCATCGCACTGTGGGCGCGCAAGCCCATCGGCGCTGACCTGGTCTCGCCGGCGCTCGCGGGCGGCATCGGCATCGCGATGGCCGGCATCGGAGCGGCCGCAGTCGGCGACGACTGGGACCTGGCCTGGCGCTCGATCTTCGCCCTGGTCATCGCCGGAGTGCTCGCCCTGGCCACGCGCCCGGCCAAGCTCAGGCCGCTGACGATCACGGCGCGAGTCGTGGTCGCCGCCTTCTTCGCCTGGTCCTACGTCGTGGCGGCGATCGACCTGTTCGACCATCCGAGCCTCGACGAGCTGGTCCAGGGCCGGCACGGTCTGCCGATGGTCCTGATGGCCGTGGCGGCGGTCGCGATCGCGTGGATCGTCGCGCCGCTACGGATCTGGGCTGTTGCCCTCGCGGTCGTCGCCGTGTGCGCGCTGATCGGCACCCCGTCGGCGGACGCGTGGCAGCCGGAAGGCGCATGGCTTGCCGCCGCCGGCCTCGCCGCAGGACTGGCGATCGCTGCTTCGCGTGGCACGAATGACTGGATCAGGGGAGTGCGTGCGGGTGCGGCGCCCGTCATCGTCGGCCTCGTGCTGCTCCACGTCGGGCTGCTGGCCGACGCAGTCGATGCCGTCGCCGGCGCGATCGACAGCTCCTGGTCAGCGGCGTGGGACGCGCGGGTCGACGGCGGATGGTCCGACGACACTGCGCCATGGGTGGTCGTACCGCTCGTGCTCGGTCTCCTGTTGGTCGCGTGGTTCGTCCCACGCTGGCCTGAGCTCAACGCCGTACGCAAGCACGCGCCGTCCGCGGTGGTCGTCGCGGCAGGCCTCGGGACTCTCGACGCCGTGGTGGCCGCCCGGCTGCCGCTGTGGGCGGCTGTCGCCGCCCTCCTGCTCGTGGCTTCAGCCCTGCTTGCGGCGCACCTTCGTGACCTGGCCGCGCTCGCGGCGCCGACCGCTGCGGTGCTGGTCGGCTTTGCCGCCGCGTTGGCGGCGTCGCACCAGGGCGTCTCGGTCGCGGCATGGATCGCCGGCGCGCTCATCCTCGCCGGACTGGCGTGGGCCAAGGGTGTCGAGTGGCCACGCCATGCGTACGCCGTGGGAGGCGTTGGTCTGCTGGTCGCGGGCCTGGTGTCCGCCGCAGACCTCCTCGACCCGCCGCACGCCGTACCGGCGCTCGTGGGTGTCCTCGCATCGGTGGCGCTGCTGGCCGCGGCCGGCGTGCTGTTGCGCGACCACCCCGTACGCCTCGCAGTCGAGGCCGGCTCAGCCTTGGCGATGTTCGTCGCTCTCGTCGCGGAGGGATCGACCTCCGAGGCGGCGGTTCGCTGGACGATCGTCGGAGTCGCCGTCATCGCCCTGAGCTTCGTCGTGCCGGGCCGCCAGTGGTACCTGTGGCCGGGCGGAGCGGCGCTCGCCGTGGCGTACGTCCTGCTGATCGTCGACAGCGGCTTCTCGTTCGTCGAGGCCTACACGCTCCCGTTCGGCGCCATCGCCCTGGCGGTCGGGTTCTCCTTCGTTCGCCGGCAGCCCGAGGTCTCGACGTGGTTGCTCCTCGGACCCGGCCTGGCCCTCGCGCTGCTGCCGAGCGTGCCGCAGGCCCTGGCCGATCCGACCGAGCTGCGCGCCCTGTTGCTGGGACTCGGCGCTGTCGCCGCGCTCACCCTCGGCATCCGCCTCGACTGGCAGGCGCCGTTCGTCTTCGGGGCGGTCATCGTCACGCTTCTCGTGCTGTTCAACATCGGCCCGTATGCCAACGCGGCACCGCGGGTCGTCCTCATCACCGCGGTCAGTGCTGTGCTGCTCGGTTTCGGAATCACGTGGGAGGACCGTGTCAGGGACGGCAGGAAGCTCGTCGGTTACGTACGATCGATGCGTTAGGAGTCGTGCATGGCCGAGTACCGAACGATCAAGCAGCTGAGGCGCGAAGCGCTGGGGCACGACGCGCTGCTGTTCAGCGCGGCGTTCACCGCCGGCGCGCTGGTCTACTTCGTGGGCCGGATGATTCGAGACGCGGTCGCCGACGGCGGCACCAGCGACCTCTGGTCGATCAGCCTCTCCGACGACCTGATCCTCAGCGGGTTGATCGCTGGGGAGCTGTTCCTGATCTGGAACAACGGGCTGCGCCAGGGCCTGCGCGGACACAGCATCGGCAAGCACCGCGTCGGACTGGCAGTCGTCGACGTCGGTGACGGCGCACCCACCGGCGCGCCTCGAGGAATCCTGCGAGGCGTGATCATGGCGGTCCTGCTGGACCTCGCCGTCGCCGCGATCCCGATCGGCCTGCCCACGGTGTTCCGCCGCCTGACGCCCGAGAGCTGGCACTTCGGCGGCGCTGCCTATCTGGCGTTGATCGTCCTGGTCGTGCCGCTGTTCCTCGCCAGCGACCGCGGGTTCGCCGACCGCATCGCCCGCACCAAAGTCGTACGAGGCACCGGCGCGGAGGCGATGACGACGTGGGAGCGCCAGCGAATCCTGGCGGTGCTGGACGTCGCCGGCGTTGTCGGCCTGCTCGGGGTGGCGATCAGCTACATCGCCTACTACTCACCGCTCCTGCAGTTCCCCTCGCCGTTCTGAGCTCGGGCCGGGGATGCTTGTCGTCTCGACATCATGTATCTTGATGTCAAGAGACATTCGCGCATGAGGTTAGGACGACCTGACCATGCGCTGCGCAGCAGTGCTGGGCAGGATGGAAGACGACGCGAAGGAGAATGACGATGGCCGTCGACAGCTTTGGATCGAAGGACTCCCTCTCAGTCGGGGATTCCACGTATGACTACTACCGCCTCGACGCGGTGACGGGTGACGGACTCGACGTCTCGAGCCTCCCGTTCAGCCTCAAGGTGCTCCTCGAGTCGCTGCTCCGCACCGAGGACGGCGCCGACATCACCAAGGCCGACATCGAGGCGCTTGCCGGCTGGGACGCGAACGCGGAGCCCAGCAAGGAGATCCAGTTCACGCCCGCCCGCGTGATCATGCAGGACTTCACCGGCGTCCCGTGCGTCGTCGACCTCGCCACGATGCGCGAGGCCATGGCCGACCTCGGCGGCGATGCCACCAAGATCAACCCGCTGGCTCCGGCCGAGATGGTCATCGACCACTCCGTCATCGCCGACGTCTTCGGCACGCCTGAGGCGTTCGAGCGCAACGTCGAGATCGAGTACGAGCGCAACCGCGAGCGCTACCAGTTCCTCCGTTGGGGCCAGGGCGCGTTCGACGACTTCAAGGTCGTACCTCCCGGCACCGGCATCGTGCACCAGGTCAACATCGAGAAGCTCGCCCGCGTGGTGTTCGACAAGAACGGCACGGTCTACCCGGACTCCTGCGTCGGCACCGACTCGCACACCACGATGGTCAACGGCCTGGGCGTCGTCGGCTGGGGTGTCGGCGGCATCGAGGCCGAGGCTGCGATGCTCGGCCAGCCGATCAGCATGCTGATCCCGCGCGTCGTCGGCTTCAAGCTGTCGGGTGAGCTGCCCCAGGGCGCCACCGCGACCGATCTCGTCCTCGTCATCACCGAGATGCTGCGCCAGCACGGCGTCGTCGGCAAGTTCGTCGAGTTCTACGGCTCCGGCGTCGGCGCCGTCCCGCTCGCCAACCGCGCCACGATCGGCAACATGAGCCCCGAGTACGGCTCGACGATCGCGGTCTTCCCGATTGACGACGAGACCACCAAGTACCTCCGCCTGACGGGCCGTGAGGAGCAGCAGATCGCGCTCGTCGAGGCATACGCCAAGGCACAGGGCCTGTGGCACGACCCGGAGCGCGAGGCTCGCTACTCGGAGTACCTCGAGCTCGACCTCGGCGACGTCGTCCCGTCGATCGCCGGCCCCAAGCGGCCGCAGGACCGGGTGTCGCTCACCGAGAGCAAGTCGTCGTTCCGCTCCGCGCTGCGCGACTATGTCGACCACGACGAGCAGGAGCTCAACGGCTACGACGAGTCGGTCGACGAGTCGTTCCCGGCCTCGGACTCGCCGACGTCGGCGCAGCACAACGGCGCCGACGCGCCCCACGCTCCCCGTGGCGGTGGCGGTGGCGGTGGCGACGAGCGCGTCCGCAACCCGCAGAAGGTCACGCTCGAGGACGGCACAGAGTTCGAGGTCGACCACGGCGCCGTGACGATCGCCGCGATCACGTCGTGCACCAACACGTCCAACCCGTCGGTCATGATCGGCGCCGGACTGCTGGCCAAGAAGGCCGTCGAGAAGGGTCTGCAGCGCAAGCCGTGGGTCAAGACGACGCTGGCGCCCGGGTCCAAGGTCGTCACGGAGTACTACGAGAAGTCCGGGCTCAACGTCTACCTCGACAAGCTCGGCTTCAACCTCGTCGGCTACGGCTGCACGACGTGCATCGGCAACTCCGGACCGCTGATCCCCGAGGTCAGCAAGGCCGTCAACGACGGCGACCTCGCGGTGACCGCGGTGCTGTCGGGCAACCGCAACTTCGAGGGTCGCATCAACCCGGACATCAAGATGAACTATCTCGCATCGCCGCCGCTGGTCATCGCGTACGCACTGGCCGGCTCGATGGATGTCGACCTCTTCAACGAGCCGCTCGGCCAGGACCACGACGGCAACGACGTCTTCATGAAGGACATCTGGCCGTCGCCGCAGGAGGTCGAGGACGTCATCGCGTCGTCGATCGACTCCGACACGTTCAGCCGCGAGTACGCCGATGTGTTCGCCGGCGACGAGCGCTGGCAGAACCTGCCGACGCCCGACGGTGACGTGTTCGAGTGGGATCCCGACTCGACCTACGTCCGCAAGGCGCCCTACTTCGACGGCATGGCTCTCGAGCCCTCCCCGGTCGAGGAGGTCACCGGTGCGCGCGTCCTGCTCAAGCTCGGCGACTCGGTCACGACCGATCACATCAGCCCCGCTGGTGCGATCAAGAAGGACAGCCCGGCCGGCAAGTACCTGTCGGAGCACGGCATCGAGCCGCGCGACTTCAACTCGTACGGGTCGCGTCGCGGCAACCACGAGGTCATGATCCGCGGCACCTTCGCCAACATCCGTCTTCGCAACCAGATGGCGCCGGGCACCGAGGGTGGCTTCACCCGCAACCTCATCGACGGTGGCGAGGTCACGTCGGTGTTCGAGGCCTCGGAGGCCTACCAGGCGGCCGGTGTGCCGCTCGTCGTCCTCTCCGGCAAGGAGTACGGCTCGGGCTCGTCGCGTGACTGGGCAGCCAAGGGCACGGCGCTGTTGGGCGTCAAGGTTGTCATCGCCGAGTCCTACGAGCGCATTCACCGCTCCAACCTGATCGGCATGGGCGTCCTCCCGCTGCAGTACCCAGAGGGTCAGACCGCCGAGTCGCTCGGGCTGACGGGGGAGGAGACGTTCGACTTCACCGGCATCACCGAGCTCAACGAGGGTCGTACGCCCAAGACCGTCCATGTGGAGGCTCGCCAAGAAGACGGCGCAGTTGTCGAGTTCGACGCCGTGGTCCGCATCGACACGCCGGGTGAGGCCAACTACTACCGCAACGGCGGCATCATGCCGTACGTCCTGCGCAGCCTGCTCGACTGAGTGTTTCCGCAGGTCAGGGGCATCGCCGATCCGGCGGTGCCCCTGCTGTTCGTGGTGACACCGACCCGTAACCCATTTGTTGTGCGAATCGCTGGACGTGACCCCAGTCACGGTATAGGTTGTGGCAAACAACAAACGCGTCATGTGGACGAAATAATGTCGGCCCCGGCGCACTACTGGAGGAAATAGGAGGCGGTCTGTGTGAAGCGGACACGCAATCTCGTACTTGTAGGAATCTTGGGTGCGAGCCTCGCGCTCAGCGCCTGTGGCGGTGGCGACGACGACGGTGGCAGCGATGGTGACAAGGCCGGCAAGATCGGCGTCATCCTGCCTGACACCAAGTCCTCGGTTCGCTGGGAAAGCGCTGACCGTCCGGCTCTGGTCAAGGCGTTCAAGGCCGCTGGCGTCAAATACGACATCCAGAACGCTGAGGGTGACGCCGACAAGATGGCGACCATCGCCGACGGCATGATCACCGGTGGCGTGACGGTCCTCGCGATCGTCAACCTCGACTCGGACTCGGGTGCTGCGATCGAGGCCAAGGCCAAGAAGCAGGGCGTCAAGACGATCGACTACGACCGCCTGACGCTGGGTGGCTCGGCTGACGTCTACATCTCGTACGACAACAGCACGGTCGGAACGCTCCAGGGCGAGGGACTCAAGAAGTGCCTCGGCGACAAGGACGCGAACCTGATCTACCTCAACGGTTCGCCGACCGACAACAACGCGACGTTGTTCTCGAGCGGCGCGCACAGCGTGCTCGACAAGGAGACGAAGTACAAGAACGTCGCCGAGCAGGCTGTTCCGGACTGGGACAACGAGAAGGCTGTCACGATCTTCGAGCAGCTCTACACCAAGGTCGACGGCAAGGTTGACGGCGTCTACGCCGCCAACGACGGCCTCGCCGGCGGTGTCATCTCGATCCTCAAGAAGAACGGCCAGAACGGAAAGGTCCCGGTCACGGGCCAGGACGCCACGGTCGAGGGTCTGCAGAACATCCTCACGGGTGATCAGTGCATGACGATCCAGAAGTCCGCCACGGGTCAGGCCGGAGCGCTCGCAGAGGCTGCGATCGCGATGGTCAAGGGTGACAAGCCCGAGACCACCGGAACCGTCAAGGACGGCAGCCGTGAGGTCCCGTCGGTCCTCCTGGACCCGGTCGCGATCGACAAGTCGAACGTCAAGGCTGTCATCGACTCGGGCGACATGAAGGCCGCCGATCTGTGCACCGGCGACTACGCCAAGCTGTGCGCTGACGCTGGCATCAGCTGATTGCTGAGGGTGCGGTCCTCCGGGCATTCTCCGGGGGACCGCACCCGATGCTGTCTTTGCACCACCCCATCTCGGATCCTGCACCCCCTGGAAGGCTCACCATGAGCGAATCGTCCCCCCTCCTCGAGCTTCGAGGAGTCAACAAGAGCTTCGGTGTGGCCCACGTCCTCCATGACGTCGACCTCGCCATCTATCCCGGACAGGTCACCGCACTCGTCGGTGACAACGGCGCCGGCAAGTCCACCCTCGTCAAGGCTGTCGCGGGCATCTACCCGATCGACACGGGCGAGTACTTCTTCGACGGCAAGCCCGTCACGGTCCACGGCCCCAAGGACGCCTCGGCGCTGGGCATCGAGGTCGTCTACCAGGACCTCGCCCTGTGCGAGAACCTCGACATCGTCGAGAACATGTTCCTCGGCCGTGAGAAGAAGAACGGTGTCGTCCTCGACGAGACCACGATGGAGTCCAAGGCCCGCGAGGCGCTGACCTCGCTGTCCGTGCGCACCGTCAAGTCCGTACGCCAGAGCGTCGCGAGCCTGTCAGGCGGCCAGCGGCAGACCGTCGCGATCGCCAAGTCGGTGCTCTGGAACTCGCGCGTCGTGCTCCTCGACGAGCCGACCGCTGCCCTCGGTGTCGCCCAGACGCGACAGGTGCTCGACCTCGTACGCCGACTCGCCGACTCCGGCGTGGGCGTGCTGCTGATCTCGCACAACCTGACCGACGTCTTCGAGGTGGCCGACCGCATCACGGCGCTCTACCTCGGTCACGTCGCCGCCGATGTGGCCACCAAGGACGTCACGTCCCGCCAGGTCGTGGAGCTCATCACGACCGGACATTCATCTGACCTCGACGGCGCTGCGGCGCCTGCCACCACGGCCTGAGCCGGGAGACATCATGACCGACATCATCGAATCGGAGCCCGCTCCGTCCGAAGAGGCGGGCTTCGCGTCCGACCTCACCCAGTCCCACACGCTTGGCGAGTCCGCCCAGGCCTACATCAGTCGCGTACGTGGCGGTGAGATGGGCGCGTTGCCGTCCATCTTCGGCCTCGTCGTGCTGTTCATCGTCTTCAATCTCTTGAACGACCGGTTCCTGTCGAACCTCAACTTCGCGAACCTGATGACCCAGTCGGGCTCGATCATCATCCTCGCGATGGCGCTCGTCCCCGTGCTGCTCCTCGGCGAGATCGACCTGTCGGCCGGCTTCGCTGGCGGCGTTTCCGCGTGCGTCATGGGCGTCCTCATGGTCGAGCGCGACCAGAACTGGATCGTCGCGGTGATCGCGGCGCTCCTCTTCGGAGCGGTGATCGGGCTGAGCATCGGCCTGCTCGTGGCGAAGCTCGGCATCCCGTCGTTCGTCGTGACGCTGGCGTACTTCCTCGGTCTGCAGGGCGTGGCCCTCTGGCTGATCGGCGAGGGTGGCTCCGTCCGCATCGACCAGGCCGTCATCAGCGGCATCGCCAACAACAACATGAGTGTGGCAGCCGGCTGGATCTCTGCGGTCGTCATCATCGCGGTGCTCTCCGTGCTGAGGCTCCTGCAGCACCGCAGGAAGGTGGCACTCGGCCTGCAGCACCAGCCGATGTCCCTCGTGATCGCCCAGATTGCCGCCATCGGCATCGTGCTGGTCGTCGTGACGTTCGTGCTGAACCAGAACCGCAGCGTCAACCCGAACTTCCCGATCCAGGGCATTCCGTATGTCATCCCGATGGTCGTCCTGCTGCTGATCTTCTGGACGTTCATGCTCAGTCGTACGAGCTGGGGGCGGCACGTTTACGCCGTGGGCGGCAACGCCGAAGCGGCCCGTCGCGCCGGCATCAACGTCGACCGCATCCGCATCTCGGTGTTCGTCATCTGTTCGTCGATGGCCGCGCTGAGCGGCATCGTCCAGGCGTCGTACGTCGGCAAGGTCTCGACCTCGTCGGGCGGCAGCTACACGTTGCTGTTCGCCGTCGGCGCGGCGGTCATCGGTGGCACCAGCCTGTTCGGCGGCAAGGGCAAGGCCAGCGACGCGGTCATCGGTGGCCTCGTGATCGCCACGATCGCCAACGGCCTCGGTCTGCTGGCCCAGGCGTCGTACATCACCTTCCTCGTCACTGGTGGCGTGCTCCTGCTCGCAGCCAGCGTGGATGCGATCTCTCGCAGGCGGCGCTCCGCGACAGGCCTGGGATAACCCATGGCTACAGCCGGACGCTCGGGGGTCGGCACGAATCAGGAGGACGTTCGCCGGCACAATCTCGGGACAGCTCTCGGGCATGTGCATCGTGCGGGTCGTATCTCTCGTGCCGAGCTGACGGCTCGGATGGGTCTCAACCGCAGCACGATCGCGGGTCTGGTGGCCGAGCTGGAGTCCTTGGGGCTGGCCGATCAGGCCAAGCCCTCGGGGACCCGGATCGGCGCCGGACGCCCGTCGGTCGACGTCAAGGCGCGCACGGGTGCGTACGTCCTGGCCGTTGACCTGCGCGTCGACGGACTGACGGTGGCTCGCATCGGCCTGGGAGGAGTCGTACGCTCGCGCGCGACCGGCCCGGTGCCGCCCGGCCACGACCCGTACGCCATCGCCTCGTCCGTCGTTGACCTCATGCGGCTCGTCGTCCGCGACGTCGAGCCCGGAGCGGCTCTCGTGGGTGTCGGGCTCGGCGTGCCGGGCATCATCCGGGGCGAGGACGGGCTCGTACGCCTGGCGCCCAACCTTGGCTGGCGCGACGTTCCGTTCACCAAGATCCTGTCCGAGCGGCTGGGTCCGATCGGTATGCCGGTGCTGGGCAACGACGCCGACCTCGGCGCGCTCTCTGAGCACCTGCGTGGTGCCGGTGTCGGGGTCGACGATCTGGTCTATCTTTCCGGCGAGGTCGGCGTCGGTGCCGGCGTCATCGTCGGCGGCCGCAAGCTCGAGGGCGCCGGCGGCTATGCCGGCGAGATCGGCCACATGCCGTTCATCCCCGACGGCAAGGTGTGCCACTGCGGTGCACGCGGATGCTGGGAGACCGAGATTGGTGCCCCCGCGATCGCCTTGGCCGTGGGCTGCCCCGCTGAGCAGGTCGGCGCGCTGGGGGAGTTCCTCGAGGGCGTCAACGAGGCAACCCCGGACCTTCGCACCGTGGGCCGGCACCTCGGTCGCGGCCTCGCCGGCGCGGTCAACCTGCTCAACCCGCGGGTCATCGTGCTCGGCGGCTACCTGCGTTCACTGTTCCCGCTCGTCCGTGAGGACGTCGAAGCCGAGCTCGCCGTGCACGGTCTGGCGGCGCCGCGGGAGCAGGTCCTCGTGACGCTGCCGGGTCTCGGCGGCGATTCGGTGCTGCACGGCGCGGCTGAGCTCGCCTTCGAGCCGCTGCTCGCCGACCCGGTGGGCCGCCTTGCGACGGCGTGCCTCGACGTCGACGCGGCTCTGGCTGGCTGAGCCATTCGGCGGCTGCTCCCGAGTTGTTCGGCCGTTGCTCAGGGGCCAGCATGAGGGATGACCATGTCGCCGCGGCTGCGAGGCGTCCTGTTTCGTGGGCTGCCGGCGGTGGTGCTTCTTGGCGGGACGGTGATGGCGTTGTTGTGGGCGTTCCAGCGGCAGATGATCTACTTCCCGGACAACAGTCAGGTGCCGCCTGCCGCTGAGGTCATCGAGGGCGCCCGTGACGTCACCTTGCACACCGAGGACGGCCTTGACCTGGACGCGTGGTTCGTCCCGGCCGATGGCCCTGCTCAGACTGCGCCGATGGCCGTGCTGGTCGCGCCCGGGAATGGCGGGAACCGGGCCGGCCGGGCGGGCCTGGCGCTCGAGCTGAGTGCACGCGGGCTTGCGGTTCTGCTGATGGACTATCGCGGGTACGGCGGGAACCCGGGCAGCCCAAGCGAGGAGGGGCTGGCCGCTGACGCGATCGCGGCCTCCGAGGCATTGGAGCGGCTGGGATATCCGCCTGACCGCACCATCTACTTCGGAGAGTCCATGGGCGGCGGGGTGGTGGCTGCGTTGCAGGATCGGCGCCCGCCCGCCGGCATCGTGCTTCGCTCGCCATTCACCGAGCTGGCCGATGTCGGGGCGCACCACTATCCGTTCCTGCCAGTGCGGCTGCTGCTCAGGGATCGCTTCCCGGTCGCCGAACATCTCTCGTCGAGCACGGTGCCGGTGACCGTGATCTACGCGGAGAACGACTCTGTGGTCCCCTCGGCGCTCAGCGCGCGGGTGGCGGATGCAGCGACGCATCTGGTGGAACGGGTGGTCATCCCGCGGGCAGACCACAATGACCCCGTGATGTTCGGGCCACGCATGGCCGACGCTGTCGCCCGGTTGGTGCAGGAGGTTTCCTGAGCGGCCGTAGTGGCCGCGTCCGGCGGCTTCGCGGCCCTTGGCTTCACCGCGGTGTCGGGTCGCCTGTCAACCCCGAAGCTGATCGATCAGCGGTTGGTAGAGCCGCTCCTTGCATCGGGGCGCAAACATCCCGTCGAGCTCCACACGCCGACCGCTGGGGAGGGAGAAGGTGAGGCGTTCGCTCATGATCTTCCGCGTCACCTCAAGTACCAGACCCTCGCGAGCCCACGACTCGAACGGTGCGACGACCCGTAGCTGGTCGGCATCGTCACTGACCGGCTCCACCACCAAGAGGTGCACGGCGCTGGAGGTGAGCACGGCCGCCAAGACGGGTGGGATCGGACGATCGTTGGCCGCGCTCACCTGATGGTTGGCGATGGTGGACGCGATGGCACGTCCGGTGAGCCCTCCGATCGTGCTCCCGGCGACGCCGGCCGCCTTGCTGGCGACAGCGCCGGCAGGGTTCAGCAGGGCCACCGTGAGGATCTGCTCGGGCACGTGCGGTGCGCATGCTGTGCTCCACGCTGCCTGGTACTGGGCCATCGTGGGGACTGGGGTCTTCTTCTTGAACATGAGTGGCTCCTCGTTGTCGGTATGACTACAGGAGCCGCCAGCTGGGTCGGACCTTACAACTATTCCATTCACGCGCCTCAGCACGGCTGCCCACACAACCGGTGAAACGCGAAGACCTCGCACCCCGGCCGACGACACATGAAGGGGAGCGGATCCGGTTCCTGTCTGGACGAACGCCTCAACGTCCTGCACGCTCGTCCTGAAGGGGTTGATCATGGGAACGCTCAGGGTGGCGGCGGTGCAGGCCACGTACGTGTTGATGGATCGTGAGGCATCGATCGATCGGATCGAGGAGCTGACCGCGGAAGCTGCTGGGCAGGGGGCGCAGCTCGTGGTCTTTCCGGAGGTCTTCGTCCCCGGCACTCCGATCTGGATCGACACCAGGCCGATCTGGGACGGTGACGAGAAGTGGTTCTCCATGCTCGTCGACAACGCCGTCGTGATCCCCAGCCCCGCCGCGGATCGTCTCGCGACGATCGCCCGGGACCATGGAATCTGGCTGGTGGTCGGGGTGCAGGAGCGTGAGCCGAACGGCTACACGATCTACAACACGCTGCTGTACTACTCGCCCGACGGGAAGCTGGTGGAGCGACACCGAAAGCTGGTTCCGACTGGCTCTGAGCGCACCGTCTGGGGTCGTGGGGATGGGTCAACGCTGAATGTGATCCCGACCGAGTACGGGCGGATCGGCGGGCTGATCTGCTGGGAGAACTACATGCCGCTTGCCCGTTTCCACCTCTACGCCCAAGGTGTCGACATCTGGCTCGCTCCGACCCTCGCGCAGGGATCTGGCTGGATCCATACGATGCAGCATCTCGCGCGCGAGAATCGGATGTTCGTCATCGGCGTGAACCCGGTGCTGCACGTTGATCGCATCCCAGCAGACTTCCCGGACCGCGACAAGCTCGTCCCACCCAGCTGGATCCACGAGCATGGTCCATGGATCGAGTCCGGAAACACCGTGATTGTCGGACCCAACGGCAAGATCATGGCCGGCCCGGTTCGGGAGGCCGAGGAGACCCTGATCGTCGATCTCGACCTGGCGGACGTCGCGTCGGGTCGACGAGCGATGGACCCGGCCGGCCACTACAACCGGCCAGACATCTTCCAGCTGCGCGTCGACACTTCACGTCGAGACGCGACGTCCGTCGCGGCAGCTCCGGCGTCCCTGCCTGCCGATGACAGCCCTCCGTTGCTCTAGTAGGAGGACCGGCCCGGCCGACTTGCTACCAGCCGATCTGCCCCGCAGCGTCGAAGAACGTACCGGACGGACCCGCGGAGTCGAGCCCGATCCGCGTCCTGGAGAAATGCGGGTTTGAGAACGGACGGCTGGGCCCGTGAGGATTTGGAGCGGACGCGAGGATTTGAACCTCGACCCATTCCCTGGAAGGGAAGCGTGCTGCAACTACACCACGTCCGCGAAGCCAGCCTCTGTCGAGCCCGGCACGTCTGAAGTATGCCGCATCTCGAGGACGATCCGGTCGTAGGGTGCTGCTCCCAGAACCAGGACTTCGCGCACATGAAGCGATGATCGCGGCGAGCCAGGACACAGGGGAGAGGGCCGGCCACGTGCCGGCCCTCTCCATGAACGGTGTTAGGAACAGCTGGGCGGCAGGACACTGCCCGACGTGTAGACGGCGTCGTACCTGGCCCAACCGGCCTTACCGGTGCTCGTGTTGCGGGCGTACACCCACCACAGGCCGTTGTCGTTCTGGCGGCTGCAATGCACGTCGATTCCTTGGGACGGGTATCCCCGTCCGACGATCGTGCAGTCGACGTAGCCGGCGGTATGGATGCCGGTGCCGTTTCCCCAGCTGAAGGTGCCGGTGCTGATTCGGTCGGGATGGACGTCCCATCTGGGTTGGGTGCACGGGCTCGCGGCGGCTGCCGTACTCGCGGTCATTGGCGAGATGGCGGTCAATGCGCCGACGGCCACCACGGCCGCTCCTGCCAGTCGTGTCAATCGCTTCACTGCTTTCCCCCTATTCGTCAGGACGTCTCACGCGAGAAACGTCCCTGCGAGTCCCTCGCAACGCGGTTCGCTGTGAGGTGGCTCACGCAGCAAAGTAGCGGCCAGAAGACAGCCTGTCGATAGGTGTCACGGAACTGACGGCCGGAGTTAACCGACTCCTCACGTCTCGACGTTCCGAGCGTTACCGGCGGGATGACGCCGGTCATCTGGCCCTCTGACGCAGCGACGTCTTAGGCTCGAGGGCCTCCTGACTCCGGCTCAAGAAGCGCGCCTTCGGCGGCTAGGTGGTGTCCGTGAACGAGCGGAACTGGTTGTGGGGAAGCGACCCAGAACTCAGTTCACGCTCGCTTTGTAGTCAGGTCCTCGGCAAGCATCACGATGATGCCGCTCGGGCCGCGAATGTAGGAAAGCTTGTAGATGTCTTCGTAGGTCGCCACGCCACGGAGGGGGTGGCAGTCGTGCCGTGCGGCGATCTCGAGCGCCTCGTCGATGTCATCGACCGAGAACGCGACGCGATGCATGCCGACCTGGTTGGGTTGGGTGGGCTCGGTCTCGATCGCGTCGGGATGGATGTACTCGAAAAGCTCGAGGGTGCCGTTGCCGTCCGGGGTCTGGAGCATGGCAATCTTCGCGTGGTTGCCATCGAGCCCGACGGCGGTGTCGGTCCAACTTCCGCTGACAGTGTCACGGCCAAGGACGGTGAGCCCGAGGTCGGTGAAGAAAGCGATCGCCGCTTCCAGGTCGCGGACGGCGATGCCAACGTTCTCGAGTTTGATCGGCATGCGTGGCACCTTACTCAGCCGCGCGCCCCGGAGTCTGACCTGCCGTCTAGCCCGGCTGCCGATCAGACTCGGCCGCAGACGTCGACGCGTGACGATCCAGCCAACCTCGCATCAACAGTCCTGTCTGGTGTGGGTCATCGAACATGGGTAGGTGACCGACTCCCGACAGGACGTGAGATTCAGCATGCGGGACAGCCTCGTGCCACAGAGGCTGCTCGTGGATCATCGGCGTGAACCGGTCCATTTCGCCCCAGGCCAGCATGAACGGCACAGTCACTTCAGGCGTTGGATCCAGCCGAAAGGCGGAGAATCCCGGAAGGAGGTTGGCCCAGTCGCCGTTCGCGCTGTTCTTGCGAATCTGGATTGCTTGTCGAGCTGAGATCCGGTCGCCGTGTTCGAGCACTGCTCGTAGCGCAACACGCCTCATTCGCGAGGACGAGAGCGCGACTGGTACGAGTAGACGCTGTGGCCACGACAGATTGTTCAGCATCTCGAAATGCTTCACGAGTCGCTGGGTCTGTTCCTGATTCGAGCCTCCAGCGGGGCAGATGGCGAGGGCACTGCGCGCCCTTCCCTCCCTCGCGACGCCAAGCGCAGTCAGGCCACCGAGAGAACAACCGATGATGTGGGCGGATTGGAACCCTGCCCTGTCCATTTCCTCGACGACACCGCGGGTCAAATCGTCCAAGGTGATGGGGCCGGCCAGCGGATTCCCGCCCTCCCAGCCCGCCAGGGTCGGCGCGATGATCTCGAACCTGTCCGAGAGATACGGAATCACCGGTTCCCACTTGCTCCACGGATTTGCGCCCATGTGAAGCAACACCAACGGTTCCCCTGACCCGATGTGGAGCGTTCGTCGACCACTGCTGGTCACCTCAACGAAATGCCTGAGGCGCGTCGTCCGCGACGTCATGAGACGCGGGCACCGCGATCGGTCGCGTTCGCCAACTTGGCCATCGCGCGCATCAGGCGGGGCGCGCGGCGAGCGGCGTGCACAGCAACCTTGTCCATCGGCGTCTGGGAAGACTCGGTCAATGGAATGATTCGGGGGCTACGCACGTGGTCGAACCGATACAGCTCCCACACGCCGGGGACGCCCTTGAGTCGCTTTTCACCGACCCGCTCGAACTCCAGTCCCGAACCGATCACCAGATCGCGAACCGTCCGCGAGACGTACACCTCACCAGCTCCTGCGGCAGTCATGACTCGCGCGCCGACGTGGACGTTGAGCCCCGTGACGCGGCCGAGTTCCCGCTGCAGTTCCCCTGCGTGGACACCGCAGCGAACTCCGATGCCGGCAGCGCTCGCTTCTCGCGCGATGCGCTCGGCACAGTGGACGGCGACACCCGGCATGTCGAGCAAGCTGAGGGATCCGTCTCCGCTGAAGTCCAACACCTGCCCGTCTGCGTCAGACACGGCCGCCCTCACCGCGTGTTCGTGGATGGACCTCAACAGGTGGTATTCCTCATCGCCGATCTCCGCCAGCACCTTGGTCGATGACACCAAGTCGGTGAAGAGGACTGTTCCGAAGAAGCGGTTGTCCTCGGCCACCCTCTTGGGCCCCAACGCGAGCTCGAGAAGGTGCATGACCACGGGGTAGTACGCCTCGCCGATCGAGGAGCCCGGCGCTGGTGCCGGCATCACATGCAAGTTGGCGTTCGGCATCTGCGCGACCATCCGTTCGGCCCAGGACAGCGGGATGACGCCCCCGTCTTGGATCAGCACCCGGGTCGGCGCCTGTATCGCGGGCAGGAGGTGCGTGAAGTCGAGTCTGGCGGACCAGTCCCAGTGCGCACGCGCTTCGGCCGGCGACATCGAGCTGCGCTCCAGCATCGCCATGAGTCGACGGTTGTTGGCGGACCGCATCTCTGCGTTCCACAAGTCCATGGTTCGACCACGGCCCCAGTTGTCGGCAATGCGGTTGACCACTTCTGCCATGTACGCAATCTCGGCATCCGTCGCCCACGGGTCGTCACACGACCCATCTATGGCTTGCGGGAATGGCAGCCACAGGCACAATCCGGCGACGCGCTCGGGGTATCGGGCAGCAACAAGCACGGCCGGACCGCAGGCACTTCCAGGTGCACCAATGACGGCTCGCTGCATCCCCGCCGCATCCATGACCGCGATGATGTCGTCGGCCTGCTGCTCAAGCGTCGGCACGTAGTCGACTCGATCGGACAGGCCCAAGCCGCGCCGCTGGAAGACCGCGACGCGGCCGTTGCGTGCCACGGCACCCAGATTCGCTTCAGTGTGGGGGTCGGCCCACAACAAGTCGAGATGCATGATCTCGCTGCCGTAGTACAGGAACTCCCCGGGCCCCGTTCCGAAGACTTGGAACGCGAGACCAGCACCCTCCCGGTCGATGTACTTCGTATCGGGGGGCGTCACGATTACATCAAACCGCAAATCCCTCGGATTCAAGGGACAACAGCGAGAAATCCGTAGCTGGCGATTCGAACGCGGCACTGCGTGCAGGCGGGCCCCTCACCGTGGGTTGTCGAGGCGGTCGGATGCCGTTGCCGTGTCGCAGGGTCCTCGAACGTACGCCCGGCCGACCGCCAGAGCGTAGGCGGATGCATCTTGACAGCGCACTTGCTTTTTGCAAGTGTACTCGCATGAGCCTCTTCATCACCTGTCCCGTCGAGAGCGTCGAGCGCTCGACCGCCTTCTACACGGCCGTCGGCTGGACCCTCAACGCTGAGATGTCCGACCACAACGTGTCGTGCTTCGCGATCGCCCCCGAGCAGTACGTCATGCTCGGCAGTCGCGAGATGTACGCGGGCGTCGGAGGCGTCGAGGAACTGGTCGGAGGGCCAGACACCCCCTCCAAGGTCACGGTCTCGTTCGACCTCGGCAGCCGCGAGGCGGTGGACGAGCTCGTGGAGCGTGCCGGCGGCGCCGGTGGGCGGATCGGCGACACAGACGACTACCCCTTCATGTACCAGCGCCAGTTCGACGACCCCGACGGTTACCACTACTCGCCCTTCTGGATGAAGCCGGACATCGATTCGGTCTCGTGAGCGACCTTGCCGTAGCCCTCAAGATCGTAGGAGCGCGGTGGGCCTTGCTCATCGTGGAGCAGTTGCTTGAGGGACCCAAGCGCTACGGCGACCTGCATCGCGAGCTCGGAGCTCCGACGAACATGCTGGCGACCCGGCTGCGCGATCTCGAGGAAGCTGGTGTGCTGACACGTCTGCCCCTCCGGCACAACACGCGGGCCTACGAGCTGACCGACCGTGGGCGCGCCCTGCGAGAAGCGATCGTCGCGCTCAGGCGATGGGGTGCAGGCGCGAGCTAGGCGACGTCGCTGTCAGATCGCCGCCTCTCAGGAGAGTGCTGGCGCCACCGGCGCGGGTGCTGTTCACTCGTCACATGAATAGCGGCACAGGTGCAGCGAGCATGCCGGTGATGACGGGGGACGTGATTGATCCCGAGTTCGAGGCTCTCGATGCGGAGCCTTGGTCGATGCCGCTCGCCAGGGCCATGCGCCCGTTCGGTCTGAAGGCCATGATCCGGCTCACCTGGGTGAGTGCTTTTCTCCCGACAGCGAGCGGTGTCGCCGGCTTGGCGTATGCCCTTGGCGCCGACTCAGTTGCCCGCCACCCGATCATGTTTCTCGCCTTCAATCTCGCCGCGATCTCCTTGGGCCTGTCGATGGCTGTCTATGTGCTGATAAGTCCGGCGCGGAGGCTTCGCCGGACTGCGCCGTTGTTCACGCTGCTGGTGCTCTACTTCTCCGTGCTGATGGTCACGGTAGGCGTCTGGTCGGCTGGTCCGGACCTGGCTGTGGTCGTGCTCGCCTACATCGAGGCGCCCCTGTTCGCGTTCTACATGCTTCGGCTGCGCTGGGCTGTGACGCACGCCGCCTTCGTGCTGGGCGGCTTCGGTCTGGTGGTGGCCGCGCAGGACGGGTGGGCGTCCCCGTGGCAGGCCTGGCTGTTCGCGGCTGCGAACATCATCGGCACGGGCGTTGTCGTGGGCCAGATCGCAGCCCGCAACAATCAGCTCGCCACCGCCGAACACGAGGCCCGGATGGCGCTGGTCGACCTCAACCACACACTGGAGGATCGGGTGGAGTCCCAGGTTGCGGAAATTGAGCGGCTGGGTGGCTTGCGCCGGTTTCTCTCGAGCCAAATCGCCGACGTCGTCCTGGCCGAGGACTCGGCTGAGCTCTCCAGACCGCATCGGGCGCGCATCGCGGTGATCTTCTGCGATCTTCGGGGATTCACCGCCTTCACCAACAGCGCCGAGCCGGAGGAGGTCGTCGAAGTCCTGGGCGACTATTACAGCGCAGTCGGAGGGCTGCTCCAGCGGTACGAGGCGACCGTCGGCGACTACGCCGGCGACGGGATCATGGCCTACTTCGGGGACCCGGTTCCACGAGACGACGCGGCCGTGGCTGCCGTAGCCATGTCCGCGGAACTCGGCGACACGATGTCGGGCGTCGTGGCGGGCTGGCAGCGCAGAGGGTACGAGCTGGACTACGGCGTAGGGCTTGCCTTCGGGTACGCCACCCTAGGGATCGTCGGCTTTGACGGGCGGTACGACTACAAACCGGTCGGGGGAGTGGTCAACCTCGCGGCTCGGTTGTGCGCCCGCGCCGGGCCCAGAGAGGTGCTGCTCGACCACGCGACGCACGCCGAGACCAACGAGGCATACGCCAGCAGCCCTGTCGGCGACTTGGAGCTCAAGGGGTATGCGTCCGCTGTCCACGCCTATGTCCTGAATGCCGGATGAGGAAGCCGCGTTGGTCTTACCGGTGCCTTTGGCAGTTGGACGTAGCAGGGGACCGCTAGCACTCCAGCGCGTCACTGAACGTCGACTTCTGAAAGCCTAGGAGGGCCCACTGATCCTCAGAAGGCAATTGGTATCGCCCTCCGGAGCCCTTGAAGCCCATGGTGCGTAGCGCCGGAGAGATCAAGTCCTTGACAGGCATGTCGCCGATGCTCGTTGTGCAGCTGCCACTTCAATCGAAGTCGGCGGCCCGTTGGCGCCTGCAAGTGGCGAAATGATGCAGATGGATGGGGCAGTTCACATCCTCGGCTGCGGCTAACCTGTGGCGGTGATCATCATTGCAGGCCACCTGCGCGTTGCCCCCGGCGAGCGGGATCACTATCTGGCGGTCGTATCGGACGTTGCGCTTCAAGCTCGGGCAGCGCCTGGTTGTCTTGATTTCGTTCAGTCTGCCGACCCGATAGAGGTCGATCGCATCAACGTCTACGAGCGCTGGGACAGCGATGAGAGTCTTCTGTCCTTTCGCACCACCAACAGCAGCGTTGACACGAACCAAGGGTCGACGCCAGAAATCCTTGGTGCCGACGTCGCCAAGTACCGGATCTCCACGGTAGAAGCTCCGTAGTAGCCACATCATTCATCGAGCAACGCGTTACTGCGCCGGCAGGCGGCGGTATGACTGTGGGGTCGGATCGCGGGGAGCCTCTCAACGCATAACCGACGGGGGCTTCGCGCGCTCAGAATGGCCGTCGTATGCGCCGAGATCGGGGCGATCAGCTTGCCGGAGGGACTCGGACGTTGGTTCGCGGCAACCGTCGTTGTGGCAAACGCAGCCCGGGGATCTCTCTCCGCAGAGATATAGAATCCGGTCATGGACATGGTCGTGCTGGTGCTGGTCGTCGCGGCGTTGGTGGCCGTCGTCCTCGTGGCGGGGCGTCGCAAGAAGGCACGCGAACTGAGCCGACGCGAGCACGAGGTCGCGCCAGTGAGGGAGTTGGCCTTCGAGGACATCACTGCATTCGGCGAGGACCTGCAACAGCTCGACCTCGACATGACCGGTCGTGAGCTCGACGCAGGCGCGAACGCCGACTACCTGCGAGCCCTCGACGCCTACGAAGCGGCGAAGCTCGCTAGCGACTCCATCAACAAGCCCGATGACATCCGGCACATCACCGAGATCGTCGAGGACGGGCGATATGCCATCGCGTGCGTACGCGCCCGAGTCGTGGGCGAGTCGCTGCCGACCAGGCGGCCACCGTGCTTTTTCGACCCGCGCCATGGGCTCTCGGTTGCCGACGTTCCCTACGTGCCGCCGGACGGGGTCGAGCGGGACGTGCCCGCCTGTGCCCTAGATGTCGAGCGTGTCCGCGCCGGCGCAGATCCTGATGTCCGCAAGGTCATGGTCGGGGCGCAGCGGGTGCCCTACTGGCAGGGCGGCCGTGCCTACGAGCCCTATGCCGCGGGCTATTTCGCCGCCTTCGGCCCGCTGACGTGGATGTTCATGGGAGGCATGATGTTCGGGGGCTTCGGCGGCGGTTTCGACGACGGCGGCGGCGGCGGTGCGACGGCGGTGGCGAAAGCGGTGGGTTCGACGGCGGTGGCGATAGCGGTGGGTTCGACGGCGGTGGGTTCGACATGGGCTTCTGAGCCCGGACCACCAGCACAGGCGCCAGCAGAGTGCGAAGCAGACACCGATGAGGGCAGGCTCTGCAGTCGGCTAGATCCCGCCGTCTCCGGGTTTTCCCGGCCCATCTGACCAGGTGCGGCTGAGCGACCAAGAAGGCCTATTCAGCGACGCCGCCAATGGCGCTGAGCCGTGGAAGCGCCGGGCAGGCGGCGATAAGACGCAGATGCAACTGTAGGTCTCTGGTCGTGCTGAACGGATAGCCTCAGCTTGTGAGTTGGATCAAGTTCGGTTCCATGGCGCTCGCGCTCTGCGGCTTGATCCTTGGTGCGCTGGTGACCGCACAAGGCACGGAGGTCGGGAGCACTTTCCGGCTCATCGGAATGATCGCTCTCGGGACGTGTGCAGCGTTGGTCGTCGCCATGATCCCCGCAGGATGGCATCGTTTCCTAATGCCGGGGCGACTGCACTCACGGCCCTCATTGCATGGGACGCGCTGTTCGGCAATCGCCAGGATGATGATCCGATGTCAGGTCCCCTGATCGGCTGTCTACCTTTTGATGTGCTGGCCCCCGCCTTACTGATGACAGCCTTGGGCATAGCCGCGCTGACGCAGACGGGCTTGCCGCGCGGAAAGGATCAGCCCCTCGAGTACTGAGGCGGCGGATTGATGCACGTCGCCGACGAGCGGATCGCAGCGTCGGCGTGCCGTTCGATTGGCCTGGATCACCCGTATCATCTCGCGCAGCATCTAGAGCGTCGCGATACGCAACGACGGCCGAAACGCGTCGGTGGGTTTCTGGGGCGTCGGCGAGTTCGAGTTTCCGAAATATCGATGTGGCGTGCTTTTCGACCGATGACAGTGACAGGTGCAGGGTCTTGGCAATCACGGGGTTGGACATGCCTTCCGCCATGGCCTCGAGAACTGTCAACTCGCGGGACGTGAGTACGTTGGTTGATACGCAGGAGGAGCGACTGGTCGTATGCGACGCCCCATTCGCTCGCGCACCTCGGCGAGTTCGTCTGAGAGCGAATCGATGTGTCGCACGACCGGGCCAAAGGCAACTGCCAGCGGGAACACCGGCGCACCGAGAAGGAAGAGAACCGTGACGGCCCCTTGCTGTTTGATGCCCAGGAGGGTTCCAGCGATGACGAGTGCAGCGATGACGCCCAGGCCAGTGATGGGCCATCGCATCGCCGCTCGGTCATCTACCTCGGCGCGACGGTAGCGCACGATGAACGTGACCACGGCAAGGAGCGGAAGCAACATCAGTGGTGCAGCCGCGAGGCTCGCGGCGCCTTCCGGTAGAAGCTGCACCACCGGACCGACCTCTCGCGCGTCGTCAAGATATGGCCGGGGTGGGGCCCGACACGGCTGCTAGCAGCGGCCCAGTGGCGGCGAGCGCTGCCGCCGGCGCGATCAGTTTGGCCGAGGGATGGTGGTCGGGATACACCGCGGCTAGCCAGACGAAGGCGACGAACCCACCGACGAAGAGCATCTGCGACGCGAGATGAATCCAATTGGCAACCCCGCCGTCGGCCGCAAGCGCTTGGCTCGCGCCGAGGAAAGCCAGGAGGTGGGCGCACCCCACCGCGGCCAGTCCGCCAACTACTCGGTCCGGCGTTCCCAAGCGATAGCCGATCATCCCTGCGGCGAGAAAACAGGCCGGAACGATGAGGGATTTCGAGCACGTGCCAATTCTCGCCTTTCGCGCAGTCCTCCGCCTTGCGGTCGACCGTAAAGCTCTGAAATTGCGGCTCAACCACGTAGTGCTCTTCATGACCGATTCCTAGCGTCGATGACATCCAACCCCGAACTGAAAGGGACAGTCATGAACGCAATCCAGCGAGCGGCGCAGGTGATCATGGTGATCTTCGGCCTGCTCACGATCGTCTTCTACTCATCTGTCTATGCCGCCACGGGCGGCGACGCGCACGCCCTGAGGACGCCAATGCCCTCATTGCCACCGGAGGCGCAGCTCTCGGCGTCCTGGTGATCGCGCTCGCCGTAGCTGGCGTCAACTCCGGCGAACGGTGGGCATGGCTTGCGCTCTGGGTGCTTCCTGCCTTCTTCTTCGCACACGCGGTGCTGCTCGGCACATGGATTCCCGACGGCGTCTTCGCAGCGATCAGCGTCGCTGCGCTGGTCGTTACACGGCCACGCTACGCGCCGACAGTGACCTACAGGACACCGGTGTAGACGTGGCATCTCGGGACAGGCCACACCGGTGACTGGCGCGCGGCGCGCCGACTCGGCTGAATCGAATGGGAGGGGGCGAGCCGAAAGCGAACCGCCGATCCGCACATCGGCAGATTTTCCATGCGGCGGATTGACGCAGGGGCGTCGTCAGGAACGTGATAGCCACTCCGGTCAATAGCAGGCGCTTCGAGCCCGCCAGCGGAGCCCGAAAACGGAACAACGACTCAGCGGCCCCGAGGATTGATGGAAGCTAGACGAGATCGAGCGTCATGAACACACTGTTGGGTCGAGCACGTAGGTGCCAAACGGTCCACACTCGGCGAACCCGCGGGAGACGTAGAGCGACCGGGCGGAGCGACGAAGCTCTTCGTCCCGGTCTCCAGGCTCAGGCGTCCAAGCCCGCTGCGCGTGCCTCGGCGAGCCATTCGTCGGCAGCCTCGCGGCCACACCACGCCGGCGGGCAGCCGGTTGCCGTCCGCATCGACTTGATCTCGCCGTGGCCGAGCCCGAGCCGCTTGAGCGCGGCGCACCCAAGAACGGCGCCGTCCTCGCGCATCGTCAGCCACAACGAGATGTCGCTGCCGGTCAGTGAGGCCGGGTCGAGAGCGTGCACGCTCTCCGGCGGCGACGTCGCGTACATGTCGGCGAGGTGCTCCTCGAGAAGCGCGGCGACGTCACTGGAGGTCGGGTCGTCGAGAAGTATCGGCATGCATACATTCTCCCAATCGGCGCGCCGCTATCCTCGGGCGGAGGGCGGCGGTTCACTTCTCGGCGTTCGCTGTTGCGGGATGGCTGGTTGATGCTCGATTCAGCCGTCCATGCGATTACATCGACCTCACGCCCGAATTTCTGCCGCGGGCGAACTTTTCTCAGGCGGCGGTAGCACTCCTCGTCACCGCCGCCGCACCCGCGACGGGCTCACGGATAGACGCGGCGCGGCTCGTGTGCAGCCCGGTGGCGGCGGTATGACGCATCCAGCAGCTAACATAGGAAGCATGGGTGACGAACTCGTCAGTATCAATCTGACAAGCGATGAGGCGCTGGTTCTGCTCGAATGGCTCGTTCGGTTCAACAATCGCAGCGGCATCGTATCAATGAAGCGGAGCAGCGGGTCCTTTGGGATCTCGAGTCGCTGCTTGAGACCGCGTTGGCGGAACCATTCAGGCCGGAGTACGACCAGCTGGTTGCGGACGTCCGAGAGCGAGTACGAGACTCACTCGAGTAGCTGTGCTTGCCCAATCTGCGGCGTGGACAGAGGCGGGGCTGGCGACTAATGCGGTACGCAACGCCGTCGCGTCGAAGAATTGGGAGCGAAGTTGGTAGTTGCTGGCCGAGCGTGTCCACCAGAGATGCGCCCCCAGATGCATAAACTCTGCTGCCACAGTACCGAACGTCCCGCTCGACATGTCGGCCAGCGCGTGAACTAAGTAGTCGCCGTTAGGAAAGACCGGGATGAGCTCCT
The DNA here is from genome assembly GCA_963790145.1 of uncultured Actinomycetota bacterium. GTDB lineage: Bacteria > Actinomycetota > Actinomycetes > Propionibacteriales > Nocardioidaceae > Aeromicrobium. The sequence goes on from CAWBNN010000003.1 coordinate 1,045,799, forward strand.
TGACTCTCGCTGGAGCCTCGACGTCCGGCCGGTAGGTGTACGACTGATGCTGCCAGTCCAGAAACACCATTTCTTGCTCAGCGAACAGCAGCGCGAAGCACTCCCGAGCAACGGCGTCGATGAGTGCCTCGTCGGCAGCAAACCCACCTTCGCGGGCAAACACTCCGGCTAAATCAAGCGTCACTGAACCCCGTGGCTCCCGGATTGCTGGCAGCTGCCGCTCATAGAAGTCGGGTTGGAAAATCGAACGCAACGTTGAAGGGTGTCCAGAACTTGTCGTACTCAACCTGGGTCAGCACCTCATCCAGCCACATGCGATGAACCTACAACCGGCATAATTCGACACGCCTGCTGATTGGGGATCCGGCGGCGCAACAGCACGAGGTTCCTTCATCAGGCAACTCGCGCGCTCAGTTGATTCCGGCAATCGCACTGATGCTTGCGCGGCGATAAGACGCGGGTAGTTTGGCAGCCCGGATGGGCCTCCACAGCTCGGCTGACTATGACGCTGGTCGGTGAGAGCAAGGCTCTTTCGCCGCTATTTCGGGCGACGTTCGAAGACGTTTCCGTACTTGAGTTTTCGGTAATGCCCGAAGCTTCTCGAACTCCGAATCGTGGAACCACCAGGAGGCGTGAAATCCCTCGAGCTGGTGCAGGTTAAGAAGTGGTTCGAATGACTTCGATTTCAGGCGCGCATTGATCATGCTGAACGATCGCAGGCCTGACATCCGACCGACGCGGTTGAGAATCGAATCCTCTGCTCTGTCCAGATCGATCCGTCGAGGCTGAGTAACTCCAGCCCAGTCAGCCCGGCGAGGCCGTCGAAGACCTCGACGCCCTTGAAGTTCTCGATCTCCAGCGAACGCAACTGCTTCATCCCCGCCAGGGGGCGTAGGTCTGTGACCTTCGTGAGACTGCCGAGATGGACATGACGCAGGTTCGGCAGGGCAGACAACGGCGGGAAGGAATCGTTTGCGTCTCCCCACTTCACGTAGAGCGCCTCGAGACTTTGCAGCGCGTGTCCGCTTCGAAGAGTCGCTTGGGCACGTGGGAGAACAGCCACAGCCTTCTCAGATCAGTGAGCGTCGGGAGAAGTTCACACCACGCGTCGACGCGCTTGCGCCGCTGGAGTTCCGGGACATCAGGGCCGAGTGGCTTGGCATCTAAGAACAGCTCGGGTCCACCGGCGTAGTCGTGCGGCTCAACGACTGTCTTCGGAGACTTATCGAACCTCCACACTGAGGCATCGCGCGCCTGCTCCGGCGTGAGAGTGTCGCCGAACGGCTCATATGCGGGTCTACGTCGTCCAAACCTGGTCACACAGAATGATCCCACCACGGTCGACGCGAGCAGCATGGTCCGTTCCCCGCTAATACCGAACCGGACGCGGCTGAATGACACTGGGGCCGATGGAGCAGCCTTCCCTCTGACTACGCAGACGGTCGCTGCGAGGGCCTTCGCGGTGGTTGGATGGGTTCATGGCCGGCATCATGCGCATGCACGAAGAGTGGGAAGAGCGCGGGTACAGCGCACCGGACGGCACAGTTTGCTCTTCTTGCGTAACCGACGACGCACTTGTCGCAACAGTCCGCCTCGAAGGCGATAGCCGGATCTGCGATCGATGCTGACCAAGCGCCGGTGGCACCTGACGCCACCGTCGATCTCGAACGCGTGGTCCAAATCGTCGCCGAAGGGCTCCTCTTTGAGTACGACGATCCGATCAACGAGTCGCATTGGGAGTCAGCCGAAGGCAGCTACAGTCCCTCACCTCGACAAGTACGAGCTCCTGTACGAGTTCGACATCGTCGACATGGACGATGCCCTGGAGAAGATCGCAGACGCAATCATGGGCGACGTCTGGTGCCAAAGAAGCCCCTACGCCGAAACGCCCTCTCAAGCACTCCAGTGGGGCTGGCAACGGTTCACCCGGCACGTCACAGAGAAGCACCAAGGGCTACCCACGACCGAAGGCGAAGACGACGTCCTAAACGCCGGCGCTATCGCTATGGACCACATCCCTGACGCCGTCGCCGACGCCATCACCGACAGCAACAACATCGTAGCTTCGAAGCGGGTACCCATTGGTGGAGGGCTCGCGTGCACCCACCAGCGAGATCTACACAACCGCATCTGATATCGGCACCCCGCCCGACGCTTACGCGCGCGCCAATCGCATGACACCGACAGCCTCGGAGCGTTCTACGGCGCGTCTACCCTTCCCGGCGCCCACGCCGAAGTCGCCGGCTACGCCGAGCCCAACCAGGCCGCCACCACCAGTGTCTCCACCAATTCACCGACGTCAGCCTCGTCGACCTTCGCGATTTCCCAGCCGTCCCATCCCTCTTCGACGAGGCCAATCGCCACCGGCGACCAGCCCGACGGTTCATGCACGACTTCATCGCAGAACATCACCCAGGTCCAAACCCCGC
>CAWBNN010000004.1:0-575654 GCA_963790145.1 uncultured Actinomycetota bacterium
CGAGAGAATGGATGTGAATGGGATTCCATGACATGTGCTAATGCGGCTCGAGGTGGTCATTTGGCCGTTCTGCAATGGGCACGAACGAATGGATGTGAATGGGATTCACGGACATGTTCTAAGCGGCTCGACGTGGTCATTTGGCCGTTCTGCAATGGGCACGAGACAATGGATGTCCAGAACATTAAAGCAAAAACAGCTGATGGGCATCAAAAACGCGAAAGACGAAATATTGTCAGTAATAGAAATACAATCAATTCTTTTCTTAGCTGTTGGAGGAGAGCGTGCAATCCCATTTTTGTTTACGATCGAATTATTGCGGTGATGGAGCTAACGGAGAGAATACCGCTGCCTGATCTTGTTGCCATTGTGCTCGGGTATTCCAGTGAAGGGGAAGCACGCAGCCGCGCGGTCTGCCCCTTCAGGTCCGAGACGTCCCAGCCCGCCCAGTTCAGTGCCCCCTCGTTCCGTCCGGTGAGCCGCCGCTCGACGGTGCCGTCCACCACGAGCTGGACTTCGAGGGTCTCCGGGCCGGAGGCGCTGCGTCCCCCTCCGCCGACCAGCATCGCGATGTTGTCTCGCGTGATCTGGAACTCCGGTGAGGTCAACGTCCCCTTGCGGCCGTCGCCGGTCGGCCCGGCGTCGGCACCGGCGGCCACCTCGTACGTGTTGATCCGGCGTGCGCCGATGTACTGCTCGCCACCACTCGTGACGGGTTGCGTCCATGGCGGGATCGCCGTCCCGGTCCACTCGAAGTCGTCGAGGTGCTGGTCCGCGGCCATCTCGAAGCCGTCGAAGAGCAGATCTCCGGCAGGCGGGTCGTTGTCCAGCTTGTCGGACGTCCGGGTGGTTGCCGCCGCCGACCAGGACGTTGGCGTACGGCTTGTCGATCTCGAAGGCCGGCGAGGTCGCGGTGCCGACGGGCGAGTCGCCGCCTCGGAAGGAGTTGAGCAGCTTCGCACCCCCGAAGCCGGTCACCGGGCTCTGACCCGACACCGCCCCCGCGGCCGGCGAGGTGCCGAACGGGCCCGGCTGGTCCCCGTCGCCGGAGTTGACCACGGTCCACGGAGCGTAGCTGTCACGCTCGAAGTCCTCGACGACCTCGCCCGGTGGCGTGCCACTCGGCTCGACGGTGCTCTCGGAGGTGTACGTCGTGCCGTCGAAGTCGCCGACGAAGTACTGCGCGCCGGAGCCGCCCGCGACCCCGCCCGGGTTCAGGTTGACGACGAGCACCCACCGCGTGGCGTCCGGGTCGCCGTCGACCGGCAGCTCGAAGAGGTCGGGGCACTCCCATACGCCGCTGGTCGCGCGGGCCGGGTCGAAGTCGCTGAGGAAGGTCCAGTGCAGCAGGTCGTCGCTCGGTGGAGCACGGACCTGGCGGTCGACCGCCTCCACGGCGACCATCACCCAGTAGCGGCCGGCCGCCGCCGTCGTACCGGAAGACCTTGGGGTCGCGGAAGTCGTTCGACGCGCGGTCGAGGACCGGGTTGCCGGCGTACGTCGTCCAGGTCCGGCCGCCGTCGGTGCTGGAGGCGACCGACTGCGACTGCGTGCCGGAGCGCGTCGGGTGGGCGGGCGTCCAGGCGCTGGTGAAGACGGCGACCAGCGGCGGGCCGTCGGCGCCGCCGAGGCCGGAGGAGTCCGCTCGTCGACCACGACCGAGCCGGAGTAGATCGCCTCGACCGCGCGTGCCCGCGATCGCGACCGGGTGCTCCTCCCAGTGCAGGCAGGTCCGGCGAGGTCGCGTGGCCCCAGCGACATGTTGCCCCAGCGGGTGCCCGACGGGTTGTGCTGGAAGAAGAGGTGGTAGACGCCGTCGTGTAGACGAGGCCGTTGGGGTCGTTCATCCAGTTCTGCGCGGGGTGAAGTGCAGGCGGGGCCGATACGGCTCCTGAGCGGCACCGGAATCGGCAGCCGTCGCCGGCAGGGTGAGCAGACTGGCCAGGACGCTGAGTGTGCCGAGGAGAACGAGCGCGGTCCGACGTGAGGTGACGTTCACGGGAATCCTTCGATCTAGACATGACATCGATGTCTGACAACGATGTCATGTGACGTGGGCCACAAAGTAGTGGCAGCGGCTCGCACGTGTCAATGGAATTCCCGTTGAGGGTTACCAGAGGCCGGCCACCCACATGGGTGACCGGCCTCCGTTGGTGCGTCCTGACGAGCTCAGTCCAGAGCAACGTGTGTCTACTGGCGTAGACATCACCAGCCGGTCGTGAGGACTCGTTCGAGGGAGTCGGCGAAGTAGTCGACCGACTCCTGTGAGACACACAGCGGGGGCTTGATCTTGAGCACGTTCTGGAAGTCGCCGGTGGGTTGCATGATGACGCCCAGCTCGAGCAGGCGGTCGCAGATCCGCGGCTGTCTCCTCGGTGGCGGGCTCGAGAGTGGCGCGGTCGCGCACGAGCTCGAGGCCCAGATAGAGGCCGGAGCCGTGGACGGCACCCCACGATGGGTGTGCGCGTCGGCGAGGGGCGAGAAGGCGCAGCCTTCAGATGCGCGCCGACGACGCGCGCGTTCTCTTGCAGGCCCTCCTCCTGGGATGACGTCAAGCACCGCAAGAGCCGATCGCGGACGACACCGGCGAGCCGCCCGTGGACGAGAGAAGCTACCCACCCAGTGCGGTAGCGGTCGGCGATCTCGCGACGGCGTGATGACCGACGCCGATCGGTTGCCCACCGTCCCCACGGGACTTCGCGACGGCTGACGACATCGGGCACGGCTTGTTGTTGCTGGAAGCCCCAGAACCACTCGCCGAGCCGGCCGTAGCCGACCTGGACCTCGTCGGCGATGGCGATGCCGCCGTGGCGGCGCACTGCGGCATACACCTGGGCGAGATAGCCGTCAGGAAGCGCGACGCCGCCGGCGTTGCCGAAGTACGGTTCGCAGATGAACCCGGCAGGTGGTGTTCCCGCGACTGCCAGGTCGTCGATGACCTGCGCGGCCTCAGGAGCGTAGCGAGCAGCGTCGGGCCCTCGATGGACGCCGCGATAGGGGTTGGCGGCGTCGACGGTGTGCACCCACGATGGCCGCGTGGTCAAGGCGTTGGGGTTGTCGGCGATGGAGGTCAGCACGGCGTCGCTGGCGAAGGTCCAGCCGTGGTACGCCTCTCGCATGGCCACGATGTCCGTGCGCCCCGTGGCGGCCATCGAGATGCGGATGGCCAGATCTGTTGCCTCCGAGCCGGAGTTGACGAAGAACACCGTGTCGAGCTCGTCTGGCAGTGTCGCGAGATCCGCTCCGCGAACTCAGCGATCACGCGGTAGTTGAACCGTGAGTTGGTGTTGAGCAGCCGCATCTGTCGGTTGGCTGCCTCGACCACCCTGGGGTGGGCGTGTCCGACCGAGGCGACGTTGTTGACCATGTCGAGGTCGACGCGGCCGTCGGTGTCGGCGAGGAGCTCGCGCCATCCTCGCTCGATGCGGGGAGGATGCGCGTCATGATGCCCCTGTACCTCGGCGAGCACCCGTTCGCGGCGCACGAGGGTGTCATCGCCGCTATCGACCACGACCGTCGGGAGACCGATGACCGGCCCGGGATCACCGGCGAGCCTCTGCCAGCCCACGGCGTACGACGGTGCGACGCACAGTGGGACCTCGCCCGCATCCGCACGGGTGGCTGGATCTCGATCGGGCTCCGTGCGGGCAGCAAGCCTGGTTCCGACGCCGCGACCGTGATGCCCGTGAAGCGGACGGCCTGCCCGGCCACGGAGACGGTGAAACCGTCGTCGTTCTGCGTGAGCTGGCCACCTGCGGGCACATCGACGGCCTGGTCGCGCGGGAGCCACAAGGTGAGCGCCGTGGGCACGGTCGCCGGCGCGGCGGGGGTAGCGCTGGGGCTTCCGGTGAGCCGGGGTCGCCACGCCGGCGCGACCGCTGCAGGTGCACACGCCATCCAGGGCCGTCAGCGCGGCGGCGGTCAATGCCTCCTGATCCAACCAACGTCCCTCGTCATTGAGCGGCGACATCGTCGCAGCGTCGAGGATCACCGCGTCGACCACGCCACCGACCAAGGGAGCCTCGTCCCACACCGGTTGCGGACGGGGCTCGAGACCAACTGCACGACGGAACATCTCGCCCATCACTTCGAAGGGCACCGATGCCGCCTGCTGGAGCACGCGCAACTCGCGATCCGACGCCGCGTCGGCGTAGGCGTTCTTCGCGTCGAGTCGGACCTTGACGGCCACTCATCGCCAGCACCACCCCGCGAAGGGCTACCAGCGGCCAGATCACGTCGACCTCGTCCTCGCTCAGCGGACGGGGTGAGTGGAACGCGCGGATGGCCGGAAGCGTGTTGGGGTCAGGCCGTCGTGGTGCAGCAGCGAGGAGACGGTGACCGCGGTCTCGTTCACGGCGCACGACTCGGCGACGTCTCCGAAGTCGATGACGGCATGGGGTAGCGCACCCGGCGGGCGGGCGCGATCACGTTGTCGTCGACGATGTCGAAGTGCCCCAGCTGTACGGGCAGGCGGAGGAGACCACACCAGTCGCACGCGGCACGTCTCGGCGACGGCGGGGCGAACCCGCGCACCTCGGTGTCAGGCACGTCGAGGGCGAGCCTCGCGATCACGCGTTCGGCATCGCGCAGATCCCACTGCAACACGCGCCGAGCCACGCCGGTGTCGGAGGTCCGCGAGCGCGACGCTCACCTTTCCGGCGAGCTCTCCATCCGGGCCACCATTGGCGGGAGAGGTAGCCCGACCCGGTCAGCGTGCTGCCGGAGTGGTGCAGCCGTGGACCCGGGCATGGATGCGGCCCTGGGCGGTGTCCACCACGCCGACGTCGTCCCATGCGGCCCGGTGACCACGTGAGGACGCGCAGCTCGGCTCACGCTCGGCGACGGTCGCGGCCGCGAGGTGCTGAGCTGGATTTCTCCCTCGCTGAGCACGGGGTCAGGTTGGCACACCGATCGGTGCCGGGCTCTCGATGTCGGTCACAAGAAGTTCTGATCCTGCTGGCTCCCCAGCTCAGTGAGGTCACATCGCAGGCCGAACGTCTCACCCATCAGTCGCCGGACCTCGTCGATCCCGAGCGTCGGCGTCGGCAACTCGCGGTGGGCGAAGAAGTCAAAAACCTGATCAGCCATGAGTGATGAACCATCCTTCTGAAGTACGGTACGGGCGCCCACCATGGTGCGAGTCATGAACGCTCTCCATGGCTTTGCTCATCGGAGCTGTTCGCCCGCGCCGGCGAGGAAAGGCTCCTCGTCGATGGAGTTGCCGCCGTCGACCGCCAGCACCTGGCCGGTGACGTACGACGCGGCCGGGGAGGCGGGGTTGGCGACCAAGGGACGCGACTTCCTCCGGGGTCCCCGGGCGACCGACCGGTGTGGCACCCCCCGAGAGTGCGTTCGTTGCTCAGAGGACGAGCCCGTGGCGATCCAGCCCGGCGCCACGACATTGCAGGTGATCCCGCGGTGTGCGTGGTCGACTGCGATCGAGCGGGACAGTCCGATCACTGCGGCCTTCGCCGCGTGATAGGCGGCATCGCCTCGATAGGCCATCACCTCCCCCAGAGAGCGACCCGATGCTGACGATCCGGCCGTATCCCGCGGCGATCATCGGACTGAGCGCCGCCCGGGTGACGTAGAAATTCGTGTCGAGGTTGCGGGCGATCAGTGCTTCGCCACTGCTCATCGCTGGTGTCCTCGGCCGGCGACTGCTCCTCCTCGCCGGAGGTAGCCACCATGCCAGCGCCATTGACCAGCGCGTCCACCCTGCCCCAGCGCTCGAGCGCCACGCCGATGAGCTCGTCGGCCGTTCGCGGAGCTCGGTGAGATCACCCACGCAACCCGATGGCGTCCGCCCCCGATGCGCGCAACTCGCGCACGCGCTCGTCGATGCGCGAGCTCGTCGCGGACAGCCCCAGACGATGATTCGCGGCCAGCGCTCGCGCGCACGCCGCCCCGATGCCCGTGGGACTTCCTGCACCTGTGATGACCGCGACGCGGCTGCCGTCGCCGGCGTCGCGCTGGGCCTGCGTCCCCATCGTGCTCCTCATGCATCCTGTTCGTGTCGTGGTAGCGGTCTCATCCGTCAGCACCCGGTTGCGCTCCCCGGTGGGAAACCGTGCCGTCCACGACCGTCAGGACGATCGGAGCGTCCACCAGCTCGTCTGCTGGTGCGACCAACGGGTCGTCGGCGAACACGGTCAGGTCCGCACGCTTGCCGACCTCGAGAGTCCCGGCGTCCCCGTCCTCGCCCACCGACCAGGCCGGCAGTGCGTGGTGTAGCCCTCGCAGCGCCATCCGGGCGGAGATCGCCTGAGTCGGGCTGATCGGCGCCGGCTCGGAGCTCGCCCGCCGCGGCGACGCTCGCGCGGCCGCCAGCGATGCCGCGCGGGTCGTAGGTCGCGATCGGCCAGTCCGGACCGAGCGCGACACGCACGCCGGCGTCGCGCAGGTCGCCGATCCGCCAGCCGCGGTCGGCCCGCATCGGCCCGAGCCGCGTCGACCAGTTGTCGCTGTGGTCGGGCGCGGACGTACTCGGTGCAGTGCGTCGGCTGCATGCTCGGCCGTGATCGCAGCCTCGCGAATGGTCTCGACCAGGTCGTCGGGGATAGTCTCGATGTGCTCGATGCGGTGCTGGGTGCCGTGCGGGCCCAGCGCCGCCAGCGTCTCGGCGACGAAGCGCGACGCCCTGGTCGCCGATCGCATGCGTCGTCGTCGGGATGCCGCGCTCGTGCGGCGTAGGCGACCGCGCGGCGGTACTCTCCTCGTCGGGCCAGAGCGGCCGTGGACTCGCCCCGGGTGTCCGGGTTCGGCGAGCCAGGCGGTGCCGTTGTCGACGGTGCCGTCGATGAACAGCTTCGCGCCCTCGCACGTACCAGCGCGACCGCCGGCCCTGCAGTGCGGCCACCGCACCCAGTCGCGCTTCGGCTCGTGCCCGGGCTGCACCCAGGGCGAGCTGCGCAGCCGCACCGCAGCTCACCGCGGCTCTCGATGCAGGCCGTAGCGGCTCGCCGAGCCTGCGCCGCATGCTCGAGCACGTGGCGCGGCGGTGGATCCCGAGCGCGGCCATGCCCGGTACGACGCCTCGTGGTGCGTGCCGGCGACCTCCTCGACAGATGGCGGGGACCGCGTGCCTCGACGAGCGCGATCACAGCTCGAGCAGCAGCCCGGTCGGTCTGCCGTCGGCGTCGCACCGACCTCGACCGCTGGTCGAAGGCCTCGGCGCCGTCGACGCCCGGCGATCCGCAGCGCCTCGGCTGGACGCGAGCGCCAGTGGCCGTCGAACGAGCCGGATCAGAGCGGCGCCACCCGACCGACGTCGTCGATGTCCGCCGCGGCCAGGGTCCGGCGTCCCACCGACAGCGTCGGGGTCCAGCCCCCAGCCCGAGCACCCAGGCCGTCGCGGCTGCGACTGTGGCCGCGTGTCGGCCAGGCGTCCGGCTACGCCTCAGGTCCACCCGAGCAGCACGACGCCGCGGGTCAGCTGCGGCGCCCAGCACCGGATGGATGTGCGCGTCGATGAGCCCGGAGCTGACCGTGGCGTCGCCGAGGTCGATCACCCGGTCGGCAGTCCCGCGCCACGTCGCATGTCCTCGTGGGTCGCCAGCGGCCGCGATCCGGCCCTCGCGGATCCCGCCGCGGTGGGACCGACGTCGGGCGTCTGCGAGGGTCCTGATCCGGTCGGCGACGATCAGGTCCGATCATTGGGCGAGCTCCACGTCGACGTCGTCGCGCCGCCAGCAGGCGATCGTCTCGGGTCGGACGGTGCGCGGTCGCAGACCGCCGATGACTCCGACCAGCAGGACGGCTGGGACACCGCCGGCGAGAGCAGTTGCGTGGCCGCGGCGCGCCCGGTGAGCACGGTCGAGGTGCGGTGCACCACCGGGTCGATCACACGGCCAGAGGCCTCGGCTCGACCATCGAGGTCGGATACGGAACCCATCGCGGCGGTGCGGCGGTGGCGTACGAAGAAGACGCCGCGGCGGCGGCAGGCGAGCACTCGAGCAGCGATGATGCCGATGACGCGGCGTGTTGACCTTGATCGGCAGGTCCTGGAAGGGGTCGAGGCCCACAGCGCGAACAGCAGCACGACGGTCAGCGCGAGCGCGCTCTGCACCGCCCCCGCGACGCCGGGCTACCGGCGCGGGTGGGGGCAGCGCCCGCGCCAGGACACCGCTCTCCGCCATCCCGAACGCGTACCGGTTGATCACGTTGTGGAAGGCCAGCTGCGAGGCGTGACGCTGGTCACGATCAGGCGTACATACGTGCTCGGCCCAGCGCGCCGACGTACTGGTCCATCGTGGCGGAGAACAGCGCCGACCCTGCTCGCCGCGTCGACCTGAGTTCACCTGGCCGAACGCCTGCACCACCGTCCAGGTGGTGGAGCCGAGGACAACGCCATGAACGCGACAGCGGCGTAGGTCGCCCGCGGGATGGTCCGGGTGGGTCACACACCTCCGCGCGGTACAGCGCTGTCGACTCGAAGCCCATGAACGCGGCGAAACCGATGCCGAGCACCGCCAGCACACCGCCGGTGAAGACGTTGTCCGGATCGAACGAGGCCGATCCCAGGCCCACCTGCGCCACCCTGGGCGATGATGGCCACGGCCCATGATCACCAGGTCGCCGTTGCAGGGTGATCAGCACGACGAGCACCTTCGCGCCGACATCGATCCCGAGGACGCCGAGGAACACGCCACCACCACGATCGCCGAGATCACCCAGCCACGGTGACGGTCGACCCCGAACAGGTCGTCCATGGCCGCCTGGGTCTGGATGCCCGAAGAGTTCGTAGACGCCGATCTGGGCGGGTTGGGCGCCGATCGCCAGCACGGCGGCGCGCGAAGCCCGCGTGCCGCCGAACGCGTGCCCGATGTAGACGACGAATCCGCCGGTTCGCCTGATCCGTCGCGCGCCATCACGGTGAACCCGATGGCGGATGCCGGCGCGACCGGCGAGGCAGGGACGCAGCCGGCACGCCGACACCCCGATCGCCAGCGCGATCGGTCCACGCCAGCCATGACCGTCGGGGTGCAGCCGCGGAGACGACCGTGGCGGTCGACGCCGACAGCGCCGATCGAGTCCGCACGGAGGGTGCGTCGAGCCCGACGTGGCCGAGATGGGTCCGACCGAGGAGGCGTGGGAGTGCAGACATGGCGACCTCGATGTCAGTGAACGAATACGATCCGTTTGAGTATCGATGGCGGCTTCACGTCAAATAGCAAGGAATCCGGGTAACTTTTACGGCTTTAAGGCAAACGCGTCGGGACGCCCCGTCACACCGTTGCTCTCCGGGACGCTATCATCACCGCCACACTCCGGCTCGTCGACCGCACGGCGGGCCCACGGTCGCCAGGTCGCCGACACGCTCGGGTGCACCCGGCGTGCTCTACGACCACCTCTTCCAGCGAGGGCTGAGATCGTCGAGGCGATGCGCTCCCTTGGGCTTCGCGCGAGGGTGGCGTCTGAGAGCGGCGCGAACCGGGCCGTGCAAGCAGGCCCGTCCGTTCGCGCTCCGTCGGTATCGCGCTTGCTTCGCCCGGCTCCCACGCCTCATCCAGCTCCATGACCTCCTACACCGTGTCGTCACCGGAGGTCATCGGCATGTACGACGAGCTCGCCGGGATCTTCGGCTGGGTCCCCACGGGCGGCTCCTCGACGTGATCACGATGACGTGGTCCCTGGCGCCGCCCTCGACCTACCGGCGCCGGACGAGGGCTGCGGCGGTGCACCAGGCCCGCAGCCCCGCTCTGATCGCGGCGATCCGGCAGGCCGGCTCCGGTCGCCGACGGTCCGACCGGGCGTTCGCGCTCGCGCTCGAGCTGCTGATCGTGGGCATCGCCAGTGTGGTCGAACGGAGCGAGGAGCCCGAGACGGATCGCTCCCCCAGCTGACTGCGACTACCAAGGCACCGGGAAACCGCCCGGCCCAGCACCAAAGACGAAGCCCGGACCCACCGGTCGTGGGTCCGGACTTTCCGGGATGTCCTGAGACATCACATTGGTAGCGGGGACAGTGTGCTGGTTCAGGACATACGGAAAGGGATGTCTCAAGACATAGGAAACTCCCGGCCACGATGATCGGGGATGTCGAAGGCCCGCCTGGTCATCACCGCCGTCGTCGTCGAGGGCCGAACCCAGGCCGAGGTCGCCCGCCACCTACGGCGTCTCCGAGTCCTGGGTCTCCAAGCTCGTGGCCCGCTACAAGGCCGAAGGCGAGGCAGCGTTCGAACCCCGTCCAGGCGTCCGCAAGACCACACCGAACGCGACACCGCCGCCACCAGTCGAGCTGATCGTCAGACTGCGGCGACGAGCTCTCGGCGGCCGGTCTGGACGCCGGCCCCGACACCATCGGCTGGCACCTGATCCAGCACCACCAGCATCACCGTCTCCGGCGCCACGATCAGCCGCCACCTGGCCAAAGCTGGCCTCGTCACCCGAGCCGAAGAAGCGACCCAAGTCGTCCTACATCCGCTTCGAAGCCGCCATGCCCAACGAGACCTGGCAGATCAGACTTCACCCACTACCGGCTCACTCGCCGACGGCACCGACGACGTCGAGATCCTCACCTGGCTCGACGACTGCACCCGCATACGCCATCCGCGTCACCGCCCACCGCCGGGTCACCACGACCCATCGTCCTGGCCGAGTTCCGCCAGGCGATCAAAACCCACGGAATTCCAGCCTCAACGCTCACCGACAACGGCATGGTCTTCACCACCCGGCTCGCCGGCGAGGCCGCCGAGGTGGCCGCAACGGCTTCGAAGCGAACTGCGCCGCCTCCACGTCATCCAGAAGAACGGCCGACCCAACCACCCGACCACCCGCGGCAAAGTCGAAAGATTCCAGCAGACCCTCAAGAAGTGGCTCCGCGCCCAACCCGACCAACCGACCACGATCGACGAGCTGCAGACACTGCTCGACGTGTTCGTCGACGAATACAACCACCGCCGACCCCACCGCTCCCTGCCGCACCGCGCGACACCAGCAGCCCTCTTCGACACGATGCCCAAAGCGCTGCCCGGCAACAGCCGCGACGCCGACACCCACGACCGGGTCCGTCACGACCGCATCGACAAAACCGGAGCCGTGACGCTACGCGTCAACGGCAAACTGCACCACATCGGCATCGGCCGAACCCACGCCCGAACCCACATCATCCTGCTCATCCAGGACCTCCACGTCCGCATCGTCAACGCCATCACCGGCGAGCTCCTCCGAGAACTCACCATCGACCCAGACCGCGACTACCAGCCCACCGGAGCACCCAAAGGACCCACCCCCAAAATGAGAACTCCCGAACCCCAATCGTGGGTCCGGGAGTTTCCGATGTCCTGAGACATCACACTGAGCCTCCGACAGGATTCGAACCCGCGACATCCTCCTTACAAGTGACTTCGGCACTGAGTTCTTGCCTGTTATTTCAGTTGCATTCGTGACTCAGAGTCGCGGATTTCGCCGTGGGGGTGCACCGGCGGAGCGCACTTCGGCCCAGGATCGCCTGTGTTCGTGTAGCTCTGTCAGCGTTCAGCAGCACGCCCCACCCTCGGGACACAGCCTCCGGGAAGGATGTGGTTCGTCGCGTCACTACTGGGCTGCGACCTACGCGCCCATGGTCCGAGAGCCGACGAGACTGCGAGGCGACATCCGACTCATTCCGTCGGGATCTCGTTGTCGTCCGGCTCAGCCTCGTCAGGCTCAACATGTCTCGAAACCTGCGGTTCGAAACCTACATAGCTCTTCTCAGATATCTCGCGAAAAACTAAGGCCCTGAGACCCGAAAGTGCAATCATCGCTTCACCACGCCCTCCCATCAGTCGCTCATCACGCCTCAAAACATTCGTTGCACTAGTGCCTCAAAACCCTATCTCTCGAGAGCATCGAGAATCCGCTGCGTCTTGACGTAGAGTCTCGTGAAGTCCCGCCGCTGAAGTTCCAATCCACCGAAGCCTTCATCTCTACGCTGGAAGTGCAGGACCAATGGCTCCTCGAGTTCAGACTGCACCCTCAGCATTTGATCAATCTGCTGGGCTTGCATCTCGTAGATCGGCCATTGCGCGCCCATCGGGGCAATCAACCCCACAAAGTAAAGATTCGCGAGCCCGTGAGGAAGAACCCCTGACGCCCATCGCCGCGGCATGTCATTTTCTCGAGGGACGAGACCCGCGGAGAGGAAAGGCGCGCTGTATCGAAATCCCGTCGCCAACAAGATGGTGTCGAATGTCGAGGATGTTCCATCGTCGAATGTCACCTCACAGCCATCAATCGACTGGATTCCCGGCCGGACGCGGATACGTCCGTGCGTGATCCAATACGGGAGCAAGTCGTTGACAATGGCGCGCTGCTTCGTGAAGTCGCGCGAGAGCGGCTCCGGCAGACCATATTGCTCTGGGCGCCCGATGCTGACTCGTATCAGTAAGCGAAGGATTCGCGCATATAGCCGAGGGGGCAACTTATTGATCGGCAGCTCGAGCCTCGGCATGCCGAACAAGGATTTGGGCATGAAGAGGAATCCGTGCCGAACTGAGATCTCGACTTCACGGCGAGCCTGTGCCGCATCGACGGCCAGGTCACATCCAGAATTGCCAGCGCCGATCACAAGAACACGCTCGCCGTCGACGTCGCCGACATTCCTGTAGTCGGATGAGTGAAGTACCCTCCCGGCGAATTCGCCCGGGAGATCCGGCACATACGGATGGTGAAGGTGTCCATTCGCGACCACGACAGCATCGAAATGCTCCATCTCACCGTCGTCGAGCTGGATTTCCCACCCATCGAGTCCGACTCCGGCACGAGGTGCGACGTCCAGAACCTCGACACCGAATCGAATGTGCGACAACAGTCCTTCGCTACGCGCGAAGTCGTGCAAGTAATGCACGACCTGCTCTCTGCTCGCATAGTTCGGGTACGTCAATGGTTGCGGGTGGTCTCGAAATGTTGAGACGGACTTCGGAGTGATGAGGTGCAGAGCGTCATAGTCGGTGTTCCAATGACCGCCCGGCACATCCGTACGTTCAAAGGCGATCGCGTTGTGTCCCGCACGCCGAAGCTCGCGCAGGCTCGCGAGTCCTGCGGCACCTGCGCCGATCACTGCAATTCGCTTGCGAGTTGCCATGGCCAATCGACTGCCCTCTTCCCGTGTGACCATCGTTGCTGGTCGCGGGCGGAGCCGATCTCGCGCTCCAGCCCTGCGTATCTTCCGACTCAGTGCCGGATTGTGTTGTGTCAGATGTCGGGGGATCGAGCGTCGGACCTCGATCTGTCCAATTCAGATGACAATGGGACCAACGTCGGCGATCTGGACTGGGATGTCGTGTTGACGCATGAAGGAGACATCGTTGAAGTAGTCGCGGATACTCGTGATCGAGCTGTCCGAGACCGAGATGCAGCGTGCAAAATGCATGCTCACCTCTCGCCCAGTTGCAGCGAATGGAAGGCCGTGCCACATGAGCGGACCACTGTGCGTAGCCGTGATCTCCAGTTCGATACAAGCGCTGGTGTCATCTCCCAGCAGCACGAGTTGACGCGTACGCACGTTCGACCAGGCTCGCATCATGGTCTGCTCCACCTCGATGAACCCGTCGATGTCGGTGCGCACGCCTGGACCGACGTCGATGAACTCCAGGTCCGAAGCACAGAGTCCACGCACCCGCCTGACCCAGTCCTCATGAGTGAAGGCGTCCTCCAGTTCGAGGAGCCGTTCGATCGCAGTCACGAGAGCCTCCTACTCCGAGCTCGTACGGATGAGTTTGCGGTTGGCGAACTCGTCCAGCCCCAGTGACCCGAGCTCGCGACCAAAGCCCGACCTCTTCACACCTCCGAATGGGAGCTCGGCTCCTTCCAGCCCGATCCCGTTGATGAAGACCATCCCTGCCTCGATCGCGTCGCTGACTCGTGAGGCCTGCGCCGGGTCGGTCGTGAACACGTAGGATCCCAGGCCATACTGCGTGTCATTGGCCAGTGCGACGGCATGCTCTTCGTCGGTAGCCGGCAAGACCATCGCAACTGGGCCGAAAAGTTCCTGGTAGTAGACGTCGTGGTCCGGCGAGACTCCAGTCAGAACACCTGGAGGGAAGAAGCATCCATCCCGCACCCCCTTCGTACTGAAGATTGCTCCTTGCGTGACGGCACGATCCACCTGATCCTGCAGTGACTCAGCAGCACCAAGTGATGACATCGGTGCACCGGACCATGACGCGCCCAGAGCGTCGGTGAACTGCTGCACGAACTCGTCAAAGAGCTCGTCGATGATGATGAACCGCTTGGCTCCATTGCACGCCTGGCCTGTGTTCTCCAACCGAGCACCAACCGCCGCCGCGACAGTCTTGGCCATGTCGTTCGTGCTGAGTACGACGAACGGGTCAGAGCCCCCCAGCTCGAGGACCACTTTCTTGAGGTGCCGACCGGCTAGCTCGGCCACTGAGGCACCCGCCTCCTCCGAGCCCGTCAACGACACGCCCTGCACGCGCGGGTCCGCGATGATGTCGCCCACCTGCTCGCGTGATGCGTAGAGATTGCCATAGACGCCGCGCGGGACGCCTGCCTCCACGAGGATGGCTTCGATTGCCTCTGCCGTCTGCGGGCACTGTGAGGCGTGCTTGAGAAGAAGTGTGTTTCCCACCAGGAAATTGGGTGCCACAAAACGAGCAACCTGATAATACGGATAGTTCCACGGCATGATTCCCAGGAGCGGTCCCAACGCGGTCCGACGCAGCACTGCTGACCCGCCGCCTTCCAGGACCACGAGCGGCGTGTCAGTCATGAAGGTCTCTGCGTTATCCGCGTAGTACTTGTATATCGAACCGGCGAATTCAATCTCGCCGCGAGCATCGTCGACGGGTTTACCCATCTCGCGGGTCACGATATGCGCAAGATCTGCGGCACGGTCGAGGTGCAAGTCGCCGATGCGGTGAAGAATCGCAGCGCGATCGGAAACAGCCGAGGCGGCCCACGGCTTCAAGGCCGACGACGCAGCATCGATGGCTGAAGCAATCGATGCGTCATCTGCCGTCGGATAGGTCCTGACCAGTTCGCCAGTTTTAGGATCGCAAACAGCGTAGTTAGACACAACACTCCTCTGTTTAAGCGCCCGTTGTGCGTAGGCGCCAGTTACCGCCGCTTGTCTGTCGTCATGCGGGCTCGTCGAGCCACCAAACCTAGCCACATAGCCCTTCAGCAGTGACTTGTTGTCCACGATGACGATCACGCGACGTGTTGGAGACGAGCGCACTGCCGCTCCACCGAGGCGCTCAGATAGCGTCGGCCGCGATCATTCTTCAGTGTCAATGCCATTCCCACCTTCCGTTGCTTTTGGAAATGGCTTGTATCGACACTCGACCCCGCCAACTCAGATCACATGGTGCGAATATTTTCGCGAATCGAGGCTAATCAAATGGGCACGGAAGAGTCGCAGCTGAGGGTGCAATTCACTGACACCTCCCTGGGTCCTGTTCGCACTCTTGAACAGGGCTCCCCCGACTCAGATGACGTGGTGTTGATTCACGGCTTCGGGGGCGATGCTGAGAATTGGCGTTTCAACGTGAGCGCACTCGCACGTCGTTACCGAGTACTTGCACTCGACCTGCCCGGGCACGGTGATTCCACGAAAGCGGTAGGCACCGGCGCACCATCGGTGTTGGTAGATACGGTTGAAGAAGTTCTCGAGGCGCGCCACGTTCACACGTCCCACCTCGTGGGCCATTCGTTGGGTGGCCTGGTGGCAGCGAGTCTGGCATTGCGTAGACCCGAGCGATGCACGTCGCTGGCACTTATTGCGCCCGTCGGGTTCGGTCAGGCTGCCGATGGCCGATATGTGGAGGGTTTCGTCCAGGCCGAGACAACCGATGAGATGCGCGTGGTCTTGGAAATGCTCTTCGCAAACCGTGCTCTCGTCACGGTGGAGTTTGCCCAGCAAGTGCTGTCGAACAAGCTGAGAGCTGAAAGCCAGTCGGCGCTGGAACTCCTCGCGACACACGTTCTCGCGCTCGGTGACCACGTCGTGGTCGATGCCGACGCTCTTCAACGCAGCGGGATCCGCACCATGATCATGTGGGGTACTGACGATCGAGTCATCGAGTCCCCCGCAACGTCGGTGCTTCACGACCCCATCGCGGTGACCCACTTCGACGGCGTCGGCCATTCGCCGCATGTGGAAGCCGCCCGGGTTGTCAACCGAACGATGGCCGACTTCTTCGAAGACACGCGCGATCCTGTCTCCGCGGAGAAGTAACGCACCGACGACAGCGACAGATCACAGTTCTCTGTTCTGCCGCATGCCGATGGCCTGCTGGTAGAGCGATCCGGCGCGGTACGACGAGCGCACCAACGGTCCGGACATGACGCCGGCAAAGCCGATCTCCTCGGCCTCGGTCTTGAGCTCGACGAACTCCTCCGGCCTGACCCACCGCTCGACGGGGTGGTGCCGCACCGACGGACGCAGGTACTGCGTGATCGTGATTAGGTCGCAGCCCGCCCCGCGCAGATCCAGCAGTGCCTGGGAGACCTCTTCGCGGGTCTCTCCCATGCCCAGGATGAGGTTCGACTTGGTCACCAGGCCGAAGTCGCGGGCCTGCGTGATGACGTCCAGCGACCGCTCGTAGCGGAACGCCGGACGGATGCGCTTGAAGATGCGTGGCACGGTCTCCACGTTGTGCGCCAGCACCTCCGGGCGCGATTCGAATACCTGCGTCAGCAGCTCGGGGATGCCGTTGAAGTCCGGGATCAGGTTCTCGACGCCCGTGTTCGGGTTGAGCTCATGGATCTTGCGGACCGTCTCGGCATACAGCCACGCACCGCCGTCGGGCACGTCATCACGGGCGACACCGGTGATGGTCGCGTAGCGCAGCTCCATCTTCTGGACGGACTCGGCCACGCGGCGCGGCTCGTCGCGGTCGATCGGATCGGGCTTGCCGGTGTCGATCTGGCAGAAGTCGCACCTACGGGTGCACTGCTCGCCGCCGATGAGGAACGTCGCCTCACGGTCCTCCCAGCACTCGAAGATGTTGGGGCAACCGGCCTCTTGGCAGACCGTGTGGAGGCCCTCGCCCTTCACGAGCTTCATCAGCTCGTTGTACTCAGGACCCATCTTCACCCTCGTCCTGATCCACTCTGGCTTCTTCTCGACCGGAGTCTCGGCGTTGCGGACTTCAAGCCGAAGCATCTTGCGTCCATCTGCGGTGGGCATAACGCTCTCCAAAATCTTTAGCGGCGGTCTAGAACGGGCGTGCAGGGTGGTCGGCGTGACCAGTAGGCGTCCCTTGAACCGCCCCTCGTCGCCCCACAGGGTGCGCAGCATCGCCGACCCAGCCTTCCCGGCAGTGACGCCCGGCAGCGGTAACATTCTTGAGAACTGAGTCCTCGACCAGCGATTGCCTGATGCGGCGACACGGGAGACCGGCGGTCTACTGGCATCGCACGACGTCATTGCGTAGTGTGCCGAGGCCCTCAATCGAGACCGAGACCACGTCACCTGGCTGAAGATAGAGCGGAGGATTTCGTCGCGAACCGATGCCGGCGGGCGTACCGGTGGCGATGATGTCACCTGGCTCGAGGGTGATCGACTGCGAGATGATCGAGACCAGCTCGGCCACGCTCCAGATCATCGACGCCGTGTTGGCGGATTGAACTACCTTGCCGTTCACCGTGGTCGTCAACTCGAGTCGTTGAAGGTCTGGTATCTCATCCAGGCTGACCAACGCAGGACCACATGGTGTCAGGGCATCAATCGCCTTGCCCAAAGTCCATTGAGTTGTGGCGTATTGCAGCCGCCTCGACGTCACGTCGTTCAGCACCATTGCTCCGAAGACGTAGCCAAGCGCCTCGGCCGCATCAACGCGACGCGCCGTGGTCCCGATGACGATGGCAAGCTCGCCTTCGTAGTCGAGCTGCGGATCGACCACCGAGGGCGTGACAACAGGAGCCCGCGGTCCGGTCAGCGACGTGGCGAACTTCGCGAAGAGCGTTGGGAGCGAAGGCACCTCTTTGAGGACCTCGTCGGCGTGCTCCTTGTAGTTCAGCCCCACGCAGATAACCTTGCTCGGGGCCACGATCGGCGCACCGAGCACGACGTCCACAAGACCGCCAACGGCGCTATCGACCCTGGCGCCGGGCAGCGCCGCGCAGAGTGCTTCAACTAATTCTGGATTGCGCAGATAGCCGTCGACGTTCGGCACTGATCCCGGCACTGCGCCGCCTACCAGCCGGGCGGCGTCGTGCACAGCGTCTCCCAGGAGCACGCCCGCTCGCCATTGGTCGTCGACCAGGTAGTTCACAAGCTTCACAGGGCACCTACTCGCATGGACGTCGCCTCGATGGCTTCCACCAGACGTGTCGCGACGTCGTCGATCACACTGTCATTCATCGGCGTTGAGAGCGCCCCCATCCCACTCTGGGTGAGGAGAACACCTCGGTCATAGGCCCGCCACCACAGCTGGTCGGCGACCTCCTTCTTGAACGCACCGGACTCGTCGATCGGGTACACCCGTACGAGCGACCCAGATCCGCGAACTTGCCACCCGCGGGCTTCCACCGACGGCCTCAGCGACTGCCGAAGCCGCTC
The DNA here is from genome assembly GCA_963790145.1 of uncultured Actinomycetota bacterium. GTDB lineage: Bacteria > Actinomycetota > Actinomycetes > Propionibacteriales > Nocardioidaceae > Aeromicrobium. The sequence continues at coordinate 18,508 of CAWBNN010000004.1, forward strand.
ACCTAACGTGTTCAAACGGTCGACCTCCTGAGTTGTGAACAGATCGAGCGACCGCAAACCGGCAGCCATCGACACTGGATTGCCGCTGAACGTTCCGCCGTGTTCAAGCCCGGTGGCGGAGAGCGGGTCGAGCTCCTGCATGACGGACGCCGATCCCGCGACAGCACCAATAGGAAGGCCTCCGCCGATCAGCTTTCCCATGACGATCAGATCTGGCGTGATTCCGGCCGCCGCGGCAGCCCCCCCAAAGGCCTGGCGCAGGGAGATCACCTCGTCGGAGACGAAGAGGGTTCCGTGTGTCGCGGCTAGCTCTTGAGCAGCCTTCATGTACGCGGAGTCGACCGGCACGAGGCCAGCACGGTTGGGGCACGGATCGACGATGACGGCAGCCAGCTGCTGGCCGTGACTTGTGAAGACTTCTGCGAGCGAGGCTACGTCGTTGATCGGCACCTCCAAACTGTCAGCGCGTACACCCTCAGGTACGCCGCGCTGCGAACGCGGTCCCCCCGGGGTTAACGCCAGGTCTGAGTGGCCGTGGTAGGCGTTGCGGAGGAAGACGACCTTGGCCCGCCCTGTGGCGGCACGAGCGATTCTGACAGCTAGCATGACGGCTTCAGTCCCGGAGTTCGTGTACCTGACCTGGTCGGCTGCGTCAATGCGCGAGAGCAGCACCCGAGCGTGGGCCAGCTCCGCCTCGTTTGGCAATCCGAAGCTCGCCCCACGACGCAGCGCCTCCACAGCAGCCTCGGTGATGGCAGGATGCGCATTGCCGTGAATCAGCGACGTGAAGTTGTTGTTGAGGTCGATAAGACGACGATCATCGCTGTCCCAGAGGTGATAGCCGACGCCTCGAACTGCCATCGGCGTGCTCGAGCCCATGGCGAAGGTGGAGCGCCCGTACCCTCCCGGGAAGAGACTGAATCCCCTCGACCCGACATACTGCGCGGCGAAGCCAGGCGCACCCGCATAGCGGTCCTGCAGTTCTGCCGCGGCGTCAAGCATGTTGTCAGTGTTCATCGAATTTCACGCCACCCGCGGAACCATGTCGGTCGCACCCGCGATCGACCGCGGCTCGCCGTAGGTGATCCACTCGGCGAGCAGCGCACCCATGGCCGGCCCGAGCGAGAGGCCCGCGCCCTGCAGGCCGGCGCCCACGAGAACTTCCGGCTCATCGGGATGAGGGCCGGCGATCGGCCGGTAGTCGGCTGAGAAGGGGTACATGCCCGACCAACCCGAACGATAACCAATGTTCAAGTCGCCAAAAAGCTCGGTCAAGGCTTCGAAGACCGGCTCGAGTCCGTCGTCACTAGCCTTCTCCGGACACGTATCCGGGTCGGTCACCACCGAGCCCTGAACCGTTGTGGTGTGAAGCCCGGCAAGTAGTTGATCAGCGCCCTCCTGGCGGACAAACAGTCCAGGCTTCCCGCCCGGGATGAAGTCCATGATCGCCGGGATCGTGTACCCGACGTTCGGAGGCAGCTGGAACACGTACATCTCGTGTCGCTCGGACACGGTCGGCACCGGCGCGTCGAGCAGCTTCCCGACTTGCTCGGCCCAAGCGCCGGCGCAGTTGACGACCGTGTCGGCTTCAATCTCGAGACCTCCCGTGGTCGTCAGAACGAACCGTGACGTCGAGCCCCGGCGAGCACCAGCCAAACCGTGGCGAGTCAAGATCTTGGCCCCCCGGCTCTTGGCCTTGAGTGCCAGCGCTTGGCACAGCTCCGCACCGTCCGTATACCCCTCGGCCGCGCAGTAGAGGGCGCTGTCTACGTCCTCCACGCGCAGGTCAGGGACCAAACGCGACAACTCGTCCGGCTCGATCACTCGGCCTGGGTCCACGACGCCGAGCTCTCGCTGAATGTCGACGGCGCGCTCGAAGGGGTGCCGGTCTGCAGGCGCTCGTCCGAGTCTGACGTAGCCGATGCGCCGCAGGTTGATAGCTCCTTCGCGCTCGAGGTCGAACAACTTCTCGACGCTCCTCGCACGCAGTTCGATGTCGCGCACGTCGAGATACTGGCGCGTGTAGGTTCCAGCGGAGCGGCTGGTCGACCCGTCGCCCGGGTAGCCACGCTCAAGGACGGTCACGTCATGGCCAGCGGCTTGAGCGATCTCGACAGCGGCGCTGAGGCCCATGACCCCAGCCCCGACAATGACAACTCGCCTCGTGCCTGTCCTACTCACGCTGTTCCCTTTCGCCATGTTCAGCCAGCCACCAGAGTCAGAGTCCGGCGACCCACGCCAGCAGTCGCCGGTTCGACACAGTCTGTGAGCGCGATCAGGGGATCACAATTGTGGCTCGGGCCAAGACCAGTCATCCTGTGTAGCCGGTGCAATAGTCCGGCTGACCGACACCTGGCCGGGCTCGGAGACTGTCAGCGGCCAACAGCCCCGCCTGATGCAGCCGTGCGTCCTCGTGGACGTTGCCATGGCGCCGCGAGGGCGAGCCCTGGACATCACACGGCGACGACTGTGTCGCATCGAACCGCGACGGCTGCGTAGAAGTGATCACCTCGAACGGCACGCGACGTCGGTGCGCTGTCCCCGCACGGGCTGTCCTCCCGACATCGCCCTTGTACCGCAGTATGAACGCTCTCGCACGGTCTGAACGACGAGTCATTGCGGCTCGAGGGTGCAGCGGACCTACTGTGTCTCCGTGTAGTCCGACCCTGCCGCCACCTGCCCCTGCTCGCACATCGATATCGAGACAGAAAGCAGCAGACGGTCAGTCCAATGCGATGGAGAGTAAGAATCATGAGCGATCACATGTTCGACGTTGCTGTCATTGGCGGAGGTTTCGCTGGGGTTGCGGCCGCCCGCGACCTCACGGATCAAGGTCATACGGTCGTCCTCTTGGAAGCGCGAGACCGTCTGGGTGGTCGCACCTGGGCGCAGAAGTTCGAAGGCACCTCCGCAACGATCGAGTACGGCGGACAGTGGTTGACCCCGAAGTACAACACGATGGCGCGCACGGAGATCGAGCGGTACGGCGTTCCGACCGATGAGAGCCCGGAGTCGAAGACCGTGGTGGCGCTGACCCGCACCAAGCGCTTCGATGCTCCGATCCCGACGGACCCCGAGAGCATCATCGGACTCGAACGGGCCTGGAATCTCTTCATCAATTCCGCCAAGCGAATCGATTCCGACGTTCCCTACGACCTCCAGCCCATTGCTGATCTGGATGTGACCTGGCATGAGTTCCTGGCGCCACTGAACCTGACGCCTGCCATGCAGGACTATCTCGACGCCTGGTTCTCGCTCCTGACGGGACGACGCCCGGATGAGGGAAGTGCGCTGAACGTCATCGTCGAGTTCGCGGAGATGGATGGGAGCGTGTACGAGTACTCCACGATCCTGACGACGCGCTACAAGAGCACGGGCACTCTGATCGAGGCGATGGCAGCTGACTCATCGGCGGAGATCCGTTTGTCGAGTCCCGTCAAGAGCGTCACCCAGTCCGACGACGGGGTTCACATCATCACGACAGATGGTGCCGCGATCGACGCTCGCTTCGCGATCGTGGCGATGCCGTTGAACTGCTGGAACGACGTCGAGTTCGAGCCGACCCTCAGCGAGGTGAAGCGCACCGCCAGCAAGGACCGACATGCTTCGCCGACCGTCAAGGTGTGGGCGCTGGTCGAGGACGGGCCGGAACTGTTCGCCGCGATGGGGAGTCCGGCCGTCGGTGGAGGAATCAACACGGTGCAGACCGAGCATGTGGTGGACGAGGGCCAGATCATGGCGACGTTCAGTCATGATCCCGACCTGAGCGGCCGCGACTCCCACGACATCGAGCAAGCACTCCAGGCCTACATGCCCGGTTGCAAGGTGGCACGCATCCAGTCCCACGACTGGTGGTCCGATCCGTATGCGAAGGGCGGTGTCATCAGCTGGAAGCCGGGCGCACTGACGCAGCACTTCTCCGAGATCCGCCGCGCGGAGGGACGTATCTACTTCGCGGGCGCTGACATCGCCATCCCGTTCAACGGATGGATCGACGGAGCCATCAGGAGCGGTCGCCAGAACGCCGCCCGCGTCGCTCAGCTTCTTGCTGGGGCGGACGACGCCTGAGGCAGGCTCGGTCGGAGCGGTGTCATAGCGCGCCGAGGCCCGCACCCAGCCCGTCGGCAGGCACCCGTTTCGGGAAGTCGCTGCGCGGGAGACGCCACCCACGTCGATCTCATCCCGTCGACGGCAGCAGGGGACTCACCGCGTCGACTGCCGCTCGTCGTGTGGCGTCGGTCTGTGACACGGCGTGGACAGAACGCGATCGCGACGCTGCCGGCGTGAGCCATCGCACGCAGACAGGGACCAGTGCTGACCGCTGTCAGCGCGGAGCTGCCGGCCACGACATGTGCGCATCGCGTGACGATGCCGTTCTGGCGTCCGGATCCGAGCGACCCGCTCAACTGACCTGCTCCGCCCGCACGTCGTCCGCGATCGTCGGGGATGGATGTCGCCTCGGTCTGGCCGACGGACGTGCTCCGGCACCATGCGCGAGCCACGGCCGATGGCTCGCCTGTCGTCGACGCTTCAGATTTGTCACACGGGACAAGCGTCGCCTGCACCTTTGGGGTCGTCGCTCATTGAGCGAGGAGAACCGGCGCTCGATGATTGCAGCGAGCCCGACAACGAGATTGGTGGACCAACATGCCGCAGAACGTAGCCACGGAGACCGAGCGGAGCGAGGCGTTCGAGGCGCGGCTCAGCGCGATGCGCCTCGCAGGCCCGGTCGACGCCCCGCACATCATCGACGGATTGACCTCGTTCGAGGGTCCCGAGCTGCATCGCGAGGACCCGACCAACCCGTCCAGGTACGTGAGCGTCTGCCACGACGCACCTGCGGACGTGGTGACCCGTGCCGTGTCCGTGGCCCGCCGCGCCAGCAGGGCCTGGGGTCGAAAGTCGCCCTACGAGCGCGCATCGGTCCTCCGACGAGTCGACACGCTGCTCACTCCGGAGCGCCGCGTAGAAATAGCGGCCATCATCTCGCTCGAGGTGGCAAAGTCGAGGCTTGAGGCGTTCGTCGAGGTTGATGAGCTGAGCACTCTCATCGAGCGCTACTGCTCGATCGCTGAACGATCCGGTGCCTTTGAGACGATCCTCACCCAGAATCGGGACGACCTCATGTCCCGCAGTCAGATCCGCCCCTTCGGAGTGTTTGCGGTGATCGCACCGTTCAACTATCCGATGGTTCAGGGAGCGGGACCGGCGATTGCGGCACTGCTCGCGGGCAACACGGTTGTCATGAAGCCTTCGCACCTCGGACCGAGGTCGGCACAGGCTTTCGTCGACCTGCTGCATGAAGCCGGACTGCCTGCCGGCGTCATCAACCTCGTCCACGGCGCGGACGAGCCCGGCAAGGCGCTGGTCGGCGAAGACATCGACGGCGTCGCATTCACCGGCTCGGTCGAAGCAGGTCGCTCCATCCACGACGTGATGTCGTCAGGTCCCTACCGGCGCCCCGTTATCGCCGAGCTGGGTGGGAAGAACGTCGCCGTCGTCACCGACAGCGCGGACGTCGATCTGGCCGCCCGTAGCATCGCTACGTCCGCATTCGGCCTTTCTGGCCAGCGTTGCAGCGCATTGTCCCGCGTCATCGCGACCCCCGGCGTCTACGACAACCTGGTGACGCGACTCGGCGACCTGACGGCTGCGCTGGTGGTCGGAGACCCGGCCGACAGTAAGACGTTCGCCGGCCCAGTCGTGGAGCGTGCCAGTGTCGAGCGCTTCGCAGAGTCGGTCAAGGTCGCACGAGCCGACGGCAGGGTCGTGACCGGTGGCGCGACCCGGCCCGTGGACGAGGGCTACTACGTCGATCTGACGATCGTGGCCGACCTACCACTGGGCCACCCCCTGACCCGAGAAGAGCTGTTCGTCCCGCTGGTCACCGTGACCGTGGCGCCGAGCTTCGAGGACGCCCTGGCCGAGGCCAACGTCGTGCCATACGGCTTGACAGCCGGTATCTACACGCGCGACGTCGAGGAGGCACGGGTCTTCGTCGAGAGCATCGAGGCCGGCGGCGTGAATGTGAACAGTCCTGTCGGCGCCACCACCGGATTCTGGCCGGGAAACCAGACATTCGGTGGCTGGAAGGCAAGTGGCACGACGGGAAAGCTCGCGTTCGGCGACTTCTACATCCAGCAGTTCGGCCGCGAACAGTGCACGAACGTGGCCTCGGATCTCGTGCTGTGAACAGAGCAAGCAGGAACCACCCGTTCCGCGTGCGTAGGCGGAGGCCGAAGTGGCGGGAGATCGCACCGCTTCTCGACTTGTCGATCCGACTGCCCTCGAGGGAGGCAGCTCTGGCCAGGTGCGGCGACGTGTGGGACGTTCGCGCACTGGCCCGGCGGCGCGTTCCTCGGATGGTGTTCGACTTCGTAGACGGCGCCGCTGACACCGAGGCAAGCCTGACCAGGGCTCGCGATACCTTCGCGCGGCTCGAGTTCTCGCCCCGGGCTCTCCGGGACGTCAGCCAGGTGAACCTCGACGTCGAGCTGCTCGGCAGGCCCAGCGCGTTGCCCTTCTTCTTCGCGCCCACCGGGGCGACTCGGCTGATGCACGCCAGCGGTGAGAGCGGTGTTGCCGCGATCGCCGCCGAACTGGGCATTCCGTACTGCCTCTCGACACTCGGGACGACGTCGGTCGAGGACCTCGCCTCCGCCGCGCCCCGAGCACGTCGGTGGTTCCAGCTCTACCTGATGGCCGATCGAGCACAGACGCTGGACGCACTTGCTCGCGCACGTGCCTGCGGGTTCGACACGCTCATACTTGCTGTCGACACGCCCGTACCAGGACGGCGTAACCGCGACGTGCGCAATGGGTTGGTCGTACCACCGCGTCTGACGTGGCGTTCCGTCATGGACATCGCAGGTCATCCCGCGTGGTGGGTCGACAAGTTGACAACGCCGCCCGTCGAGTTCGCGATGATCGAAGCGAAGTCGGAACAACCTGCGCAACGCATGGCACGCGTGTTCGATCCCACCATCACTGTCGCCGACGTGGAGTGGCTGCGAGCTCAGTGGTCCGGACCGATGGTCGTCAAGGGCGTTCAATCGGTCGACGACGCGCGCATCGTGGCAGCGGCCGGTGCTGACGCAGTCCACCTGTCCACGCACGGCGGTCGTCAGCTCGACCGCGCTCCACTGCCCTTCGAGCTCCTACCTCAGGTTCGCGAGATCCTCGACCCGAAGGTCCAGGTGTTCGTGGACGGCGGCGTGCTGTCCGGCTCCGACCTCGCAGCCTGCCTGGCAGAGGGTGCCGACGCTGTGGCGATCGGGCGCGCGTACCTGTACGGGTTGATGGCTGGTGGCCCCCTCGGAGTTCGCCGGGTCGCAGAGCTCCTCCGCAATGAGCTGAGCACTACGATGGCCCTTCTTGGCTGCTCATCAGTAGCCGAGCTGCGCGGCGTGCCGGTTCGGCTCCGCGAGGCATGAACACGCTCGCACCGGAGCTCTGGGCCCATGACCGTGGCGAATGTCCAGCCGGTTGCAGGTCGCCCAGCGTCGCACCGTTGCGAGCGCCACGAAGGCCCTGGACGAGCGTTCGACCCAGGGGTCTCACGCTCGTCCAGGGCCTTCTGCCTCAACGAGACGTCGACGCTTAGCGCCGCAGGTGCTCGAAAAGGGCAGCGATGTCCTTGTCGCCGTCTCCGGCAGCGATCGCTTGCTGCATCAGGTCCTTCAGCAGAGGTGCGAAACCTGCATCCAATCCTGCCTTCGCCATGAAGGGCAGATCGAGAACATGGTCGTACGCCGCCATGTGGGTGGAGATCGGGGCCTCGTCTCCGGAGTAGTCGCGATGCTGGATCCGTACGCTCTCGTCCCGCACCGCCTCATCGATGAAGCGTGCCAACGCACCATCACCGGAGGACGTGACGCGCGACATCTCGATGCCTTGGGCCTCTGCGTACGCGGTCGCGAACAACAGACCGTAGAGAGAGGAGTAGTACATCCAGATCGCGCAGGTGGCGTAGATGCTGGGGTGGCTGACGTCTTCTCCGACGTACTGCACGGCCCCGACGACATCGAGCGCTTCGCGGTGTCGCTCCATGACCTCGCTCGGTCCGGCGCAGAAGATCAAGCCGAAATCAGTGCCGATGCCGCGGGGATAGCTCAGCGTGTATCCCTTCAGGTACTCGATCCCCTGCTTCTGCGCCCACTCCGCCTCAGCGAGGCTGTCCTCCACGCTCGCCGACGTGAGTTGAGCGAGCGTGCGCCCGCGCAATGCCTCGGACGTTCGGCTGTCACCCAGAACCGCAGAGCTCACCTCCATGCTGGACAACGTCACAATCACGAGATCGCTGGCCTCGACGGCCTCGAGGGCCGAAGACGCTGCCGTCGCGCCGAGAGCCTCGAGCTCAGCTGTCCTCGCGCGTGTCCTGTTCCAGACCGTCACGCGATAGCCCGCTCGAAGTAGGCTCCGCGCGACGGCGGACCCGATGGGGCCGACCCCCACGACCGAAACCGACGGATTGTCCGTCATCCAGACCTCCTCAGCCCTAGTCCGTCCCCGCGCTCGACGCGGGACGGTGACTCCATACTCCTCACACGTCTCATCGGTGAGGAGTGCGGCCGTGTACAACATGCGACTCAGCCCTTGTGTCGCGGTACAGCCGCGCCGCGCCGCGGTCAACGTCAGGCAAGCCAATGGTCGACCCTTCCCGCGATCATCCCGGTTCTGCGGTTTTCTGGTCACCTGTCTGCAACACGTTCAGGGTCTGCACAGCCAGCCAGAAGGCGCTGATGTCAGGGGTCGCGCTCAATGATCGCCCCGTCAGCTGCTGGATCCTCTGGAGCCGGTAATGAACCGTCTGGGTGTGAACGAACAGCTCCTCGGCGGTTCGCTTGGGCGATCGGTCGCACTCCAGATACGTCGAGAGCGTGTGGACCATGTTGCTTCCGGACTCCTCGTCGTAACGCAGCAGCGGACCGAGGACAAGATCCACGATGTGCTCCGACTCGAGGAGTGTGCGGGGAAGCAGCGTCGGTCCCGCGGCCGAATAGGTCGAGACGCCCGACTCGTCCAGGGCGACGGTCTCCAGAGCCCACCGAGCCTGACGACTGGCGTCGAGCAGCGCGCTCAACCGTACGAACGGATCACTGATGCCGGCGCGCAGCGTCGTCATCGCGCTCAGCGTCTCCAGATCGTCTCGTCGTCCGTCGTCCGCATGGAGCAGCACCATCACCGAGGTCATTCGAGTCACCAGATGGGGAATATTCCTCACTCGCCAGTACCGGGAGATCCTGTCCGCAGATTGACTGGACGTCTCGATGGCGATGCACATGTACGGCGGTTCGATTCCGCGCCGCTTCAGCGCGATTCCGAGAGCAGCGGGATCCAGTTCGCTCTGGAGTGCTTGGGACAACAGGGACCAACCCATTCGCCACTCCTCGACGAAGCGGGCGTCGACGAGGGCGAGCTCCATTGCGCAGGCGGCCGCTGCGTGCTCGAGCAAGGTCAACCTCGGGGCCTCACCGCGCCAGTGCTCAGCGAGCAGGTAGATCGGCCGTTCGACCGGAACTGGGACAGCCAGGCTCTTGCGCGCTCCTGCCTTCAACGAGGCGAATCGAGAGGCCGCGCCGTGCCGATCGAGCAAGTGTTGTGAGAGCTCGTCGCGCCACACGACATCAGGGGCCGTGGTGTCGGAGAAGACTGGTGCCCAGAAGTCGCTCTCGAACAACCACAGTCGACAACCCACGACGTCGCCCAGTGCCTCGAGGAACTGCGCGCTCGACCTGGCGCTCTGGAGCCCAGATCGAACTGCATCGTGTATGCGCATGATCGTGCTGACCGTGCGCCCCTCCGGACCATCGTTCGCGCGAATGACGAGACGGGACAGCTCCACCCATGACGTCTGCGGATGCACCGACAGCACTGGCAGGCTCAGTCGCTCCGCCACGGCGAGGAACTCGTCCGTGAATTGGGTGTAGTCGTCACCGACCACCAGACCGCTGAGCCCCGCAGCGACCATCCTCTCGGCGAAGTCGACCTGAGCGGCAGCGCTGTCGGGGATGATGGCACCCGTCGTGAGGACGAGGTCCGCAGGTTCCAGCCAGTCCCAAGGGGCAGGGTGGTCGACGACGTGCGCCCACGAGACGGGCCGATCGACTCCGTCGTGGCCTGCCAGGAGACGTATACGCAGCTGGGGCATCGCGGTCAGCTCCCGCACCGTTATGCCCGTGAACAATTCGCTCGTCATAAGAGTACAGAATCTCCTCATGCAGTGCGTGGTGGACATCATAGCGATGGATGAACTCCGGCGTTCCCACTGGCGATCCCGACACCTGTCGCCGACCGTGCGTCCCTCGGTCCCCCACCTCACGGCACGGAGCCTCGCCCCGGGGACATCGCCCGGTCGCGATCAGCTGCGCCGCACGGGCGGCTCGCAACGCCCCTGGTCGCCCGCAAGCGCCGGGGTCGCTACACCACCCTTATCACCCGGCACAGTGTGCAGCCCAGTAGCCCTAGGGAGCGCTAGTCGACGGCAGTGATCCGCACGATGTTTGATGAAGCCGACGGCGTGACTTCACCGACCGTCACCGCGCTCATTGCAGCGGTTGGACCGGAAGGTGTTTCCTCATGGCGCAGCTCGTCGTTGTCACTGGTAGTACGCAGGGCCTCGGCCATGCGGTTGCACGCCGCTTTCTCGAAACCGGCGCGACCGTCGTCGGCCTCGACATCCACGTGCCCGAGGCAGCACCGTTCCAGACCATCGCGACGGACATCACCGACCAGGATGACGTGGCCCGCGCCTTCGAACAGATCAGTCATGAGCATGGGCCCATCTCGATCTGCGTCAACGCGGCTGGGGTGTATCCCCGGTCCACCATCGCTGACTTCACGTCAGAGACGTACCGACGCCTGTTCGATATCAACGTCTGGGGTACGTGGCTCGTCGCAGCGAGCTTCGCCGATGCGGCCGCGAGCGGTGGTGTCCTGCTCAACGTCGCGTCGGTCGACGGGATCGTTCCAGAGCCCAAGTCACTGCTGTACAGCGCCTCCAAAGCGGCCGTGATCAACTTGACCACCGGCATCGCTGACGAGCTGGCCCAGCGCGGCCTGAGAGTCATCGGTATCGCTCCCGGCTACATCGCCACCGACACGGTTCGTGCCTTGGCCGGTTCCCTCCCTGAAGGAACGTCAGAGCCGGCGACCGTCGCCGAGGCGGTCTTCCGGCTGACCGCTGACGGTGGAGTGCCGCTCGTGTCCGGCGACACGGTCGTCGTACGCACACGGCAGAACCTGGACGCGTGACAGCTCGAGCTACCGCACGGCGGCGCCGCGGCGGCTCGCTCCGCGCTTCCGGACTCACCGCCTGGTGACCCCTCCCCGTCTGCGGGCGGGCTGCACTGATGCGGCTACGTGGATGCGCCAGCTCCCCGACCTCACCCCGGTCGTCGACGAGGAACCCGCCAGCCGCCGACGTCCGTAGCGACCAGAGCACTTGCCGGATCCGGACTCGCACCCGTGACCGGTGCGCAGAGGTCCGTGATCCTGCCGTTCTCCTTCAGTCGCGACCGATGCGATGCACCGCGTCCGCAATGGCAGTGTCACCGGAGCTGAGTTCGAGGATCTGGCGGCTGACGCGCGACTCGTGCAGGAGCTCGACCAGCAACGCGGCGAGGTCCTCACGGGCGACGTGGCCCTGCACCTCGGCAGCGCCCACCGACACCGCACCGTGACCCGTGCCATCGACGAGCAGGGTAGGACGCACGATCACCCAGTCGAGGATGCTGCGCGTCACTGAGACCTCCGCAGTCTTCTTGACCAGGTAGTAGTACTCGAACTCCTCCCCCAGATTGAGCGCACGCCCCTGCTCAGGGAAGACCGAAATGAGGATGAAGCGTTTGACGCCGGCCAGTGCAGCGCCCTCCATGGCGGTGATGACTCCGTCTCCATCGACACTCTTCGTCACACGGAGCGCGCCACCATCAGACCCAGCCGCGTAGACGATGGCGTCGGCTCCGCTCACCGCCTTGGCGAACTCACGAGCCTCCATCGTCTCGAGGTCGCCGACGGTCGAAGCGACGCCCATCGCTGCCAAGCTCGACTGAAGCGCTGGCCTGCGAACCAGGCCTGCGACTGAATCTCCGCGTCGTAGCAACTTCTCGGCGAGCAAGCCGCCGGTGGCCCCGCTGATCCCGATGACGAAGACCCTCATACGTTCTCCTCATCTCGAGGGATGGATAGAAGCCTGCCCCGCCACGACGACACACGGACGGTGTCGTCGTGGCCGGCAGTGCCCATGGAACAGGGATTCACAGCAGTTCTGGCCTTCGCGGCTTCACGACCGCACGGGCACGTGTAGCCCGATCAGGCAGACGGGACCTCTCGACCACGAGGTTCACCATCATGCGGCGCGCATCGGGCACGAGAGATCGTCTACGTGCTCCGTCGTCGAGCACTGACGTCCCGTGAACGACCGACCACTGCTGCGAGCGATCTTCGTGCCGCCGGATCACACCGGGACCTCAGACCTAAGGTTCGCCTGGACCGCATCGCGGATGGGTGTCTCACCGTTGTCCAGCTCAAGGATCTGCCGGCTGATGCGAGGCTCGGCCAGGAGCTCGACCAGCGTCAGAGCGACGTCTTCACGGGTGATGTCGTTGTGGATCTCGGCGGGCCCCATCGAGACGGTGCCCTTGGCCGGATCATCGAGCAGCAGCGACGGTCGCAGGATGACCCAGTCGAGCGAGCTGCGCACTACGGCCACGTCCGCCTGCTTCTTGATCATGAAGTAGTGCTCGAGCTCTTCGCCCAGATCCCGCTCTCGCCACGACTCTGGCAGGACAGACACGAGGATGAACCGACTGACATCGGCGATCGTGGCAGCCTCGATGGTCTTGACCACGCCCTCGCCGTCGATGGCCTCGGTGACAGACATGGGCTGGCCGTTCGACCCCGCGGTGTACACGATCGCGTCCGCATCGGCGATCGCCTTGGCCAGCTCATCGGACGTCATGGTCTCCAGCTCGCCGACGATGGCCTCCACGCCCCTTTCGCTCAGACGATCACGCTGCTCGACACGTCGCACGAGCCCAGAAACCGTCGTGCCACTCGCCACCAACCGGTCGGCAAGCATGCCACCGATGGCTCCGCTGACACCAAAAATAAATACCTTCATCTTCACTCCTAGGACTGTTGTCATGTAGTTCGGCCAGGTGGCCACCGTCACGCGACGGGGTTTTCGACCTTCAGCACGCCCGAATGAGCCAGTTCGTTGAGCCGTGCCTCAGTCAGTTCGTCGCCATCGCAGCTCGCGATAATCACGCCGTCGCGCAGTACGACGACGCGGTCACAAGCAGCCGCCAACTCCGCGAAGTCGGACGACACGACGACCACCGCCGTAGAATCGAGAGAGTCTCGAATCAGGCTCCAAATCTCGTGGCGGGCGCCGATGTCGACGCCCTGCGTGGGCTCGTCGAGGAGCAGGACGCCGGGGGCGCGCCGAAGCCATCTCGCGAGCACGACCTTCTGCTGATTTCCGCCCGAGAGCGTGCCGAAGATGGCCTTCTCGGACGACGCCTTGACGAGATACGACGACATGAGACCGCGAGCGGTTCGACGCTCGTCGCTCGCGTCGAATCTCCCCCGGCGCCAGAAGCCCCTCAGGTGCCCGGCAAACAGATTCTCGCTGACACTCAAACTGTCGAAGGCTGCCTCGGCGCGTCGATCCTCAGGAATCAGCGCGATGCCAGCCTTCACGGCATCGCTCGGACGCCGGAGACGGAGCGGCGTCCCTCCGAGCTCGATCGACCCGGACTCGACCCGGCCGAGCCCGAAGAGCGACGTGAGCAGGGTCGAGCGCCCGGAGCCCAAGGTCCCGGCAATTCCCAGAACCTCGCTTTCATTCACGGTGAAGCTCACACCCTTGATGGGCCCCACCTCGAGCTCCCGTACTTCGAGTCGGGGGACCTTAACCGCGCGCACGGGTCGAGCTGCCATCGTGGACTCCATCGCGCGACCGGCGATCAGCGTTGCCAGAGAGTTCTGATCGAATTCGTCCAGCGTCGCCGTGACTCGCCCGTCCCGCAGGATCGTGACTCGGTCCGCAACTGCCTCCACCTCGTCCAGGCGATGCGTGACGAGCAAGATCGACTGGCCGCCTGCGGCGAATCGTTCGAGCGAATGGAGCAGGAGCGTGACTTCTGTCTTGGGAAGAGCGGCCGTCGGTTCATCCAGGACGAGGATCCCGGAGTCAGCGCCGTCCTGATCTTGAAGTGCTCGTGCAATGGCAACGACCATCTTCGCGGCCGGGCTGAGTGACGACATCGGCTGATCGGGGTCGCAGTCGAGGCCGAAGCGTTCGAGCACCGTCAGGGCCCGCGCACGGAGGGATCGAAAGCTGATCGCCCCCAGTCGACTCGTCTCGAAACCGCGCCCGATCGCCAGATTCTCGGCAACTGACAGTGTCGAGAACGTCGAGTCCTGCTGATGCACGAAGGTGATGTTGGATTCTGCGGCCTTTCGTGGCGAGAGCTCACTCACATCGAATGAAGCGCCCGACACCGATACCGAACCGGCGTCTGCCTTGACGACACCGGCCAGCACCTTGATGAGGGTCGACTTTCCGCACCCGTTACCACCGAGCAAGGCGTGGATCGACATGGGCTGGACATCGAAGGAAACGTCATCGAGCGCCTGGGTACCCCCGAAGGCCTTGCAAAGGCCCGCGATACGGAGACTGGGCTCCAGATTCGCCACCATCTCTGCGCTCATGAGGTCACTCGTCGACGCCCGAGGAGGACCGACAGGCCGACGCCGGCGACGAGCGCGATGCCGTTCGCGAAGTTGTAGACGTAGTTGCTGGCACCGGCCAGGTTGAGCCCACTGTTGAGAACCGCCAAGAACACGATCGCCACGACAGCACCCCAGACGTTGTAGCGGCCAGGCTTGATCGCCGCGACACTGAGGAACGCCGCTGCCAGAGCGGGCAAAGTGAAGCTCTCACCCACGCGAGGATTGGCCGTCCCCGACACGGCCACCTGGAGAGCGCCGGCGAGGCCGCACAGGAGCCCAGACAGTACGAACGTCGACAGGACGATCCGATCGACCGGCAGGCCAACGAGCTCCGCTGCCTTCCGGTTGGCCCCGATGGCATACAGGTACCGCCCGAACGGGGTCTGTCGCAGCAGGTAGTACGCCGCCGCAGCAACGCCGACTGCGACAAGTACCGCGTTCGGCACTGACAGAGTCTTGCCTGTCCCGAGGGCAATCACACTGTCCGGAATTCCCGCGACGATGCTCGACCCTCCCGACTTCCACTGCACGACTCCGGCAAGAATCGCGGCTGTCGCCAGAGTCGTCACGAATGAGCTCACCCGAACCACCGTGATCAAGAAGCCGTTCACCAGTCCGACGAGGCCGCCCAGCAGGACCGCCAAGGCGAGCGCCGCCACCGGCGACCATCCCGCGGCCAGCGAGGAACCGAAGAATATCGACGTCATGCCGGCGTTGGCCCCGACCGAGAGGTCGAACTCCTCGCACACGAGCGGGATGAGCGCCGCCATGCACACCACCACGACGACAGCCTGCGCTGTCAGGGTCACCTGCACGTTTCCAGGACTCAGGAAGACCTCGCGCGTTTGCGGCAGGACACCGAACAGACCGATGAAGACGATCGTGAAGGCTACGAGAGCATAGGCCTCGAACCAGTGAGAGATCTTGCGTCCGGAACGGCCGGTCCCGGCGCGCCTGGCGGCGGACGTTTCCCCCGCGACATCCTCATCCGTGCCCTTGTCACCTGATAACAGCCGGGCGTCGCTCACTTCACACCCCATGCCTTCTTGTAGAGGCCCCGGTAGTCGACCGGCGGCTCGTATCCGCCGGAGCTCGGGGTGTTGTGGTCGGCGTCCCACACCTGGATCCCGATACCACTGGAGACAGGAGGCTCACCGGCGAAGATCCTCAGGAGTGAGTCGATCGCGGCCCAGCCCTCCCAGGTGGTGGCGGTACCGACGCCCCCGACGATCTCGGTGTTGCCCTTGCGGAAGACATCCAACAGGGACTCCTGGCCCTCGCCGGAGATGATCTTGGCCTTCGGCGCGCTGATCTTGGCCGCCGTCAGGACTCCACCCGTCAGCGTGCCATCGGCATCGACTCGGATGAGGTTCGTCTCCGGGCGCTGCAACAACGCCTGCTGGGCCTTCTCCTGATAGCCCTCTGACGCTTGAGCCAGCGTGTAGTTGACGACATGGTCGTCGCACTTCGCGCACTTGTCTTCCAGGTACTTCTGGTAGGCATCGGAGATGACCACCGAAGCGCCGAGCTCGTTGATGTAGAAGCTCATCGAGTGAGTGTTGTCGCCAGACTTCGCGAGGGCGAGCTTCGCCTGCGCAGTACCGTACGACTTGAACCAGTCCAGGAGCGAGCCCTCGACATAGCTCACGACAGACGTGAAGAGCTGAGGTCCACCATTGTCCGCGAATCGGATGTTCTGGTTGCAGTCCCGCGCTTCGGCGGTGACGACCGGGATACCTGCGTCCTTCGCCTCCTGCAGCGGCTGCTTGAAGTACTCACAGTCCAATGCGTAGACGAAGATGCCGTCGGCCTTCGCAGCAATGGCCTGGCGGATCGCTTGCCCGGCATTGTTGAAGTCGCCCTTGCTGTCGATCAGCGTCGTCTTCCACCCCAGAGATCGAGCAGCGTCCCGAGCACCGGTGATGGACGTGACACAGAAGGGGATCGACTGCCCACACGAGATGAGATAGATCGACTTGTCGGAATCGTGTGCCGGGGCCGACGATGGTGGGCTCTCGAAGGTTCCTGTCGAAGAGGCTGTCGAGAGCGCCAACGTCGACAGACCTTACCGGCGTCCGACGTGGTTCGTCCCGCCGTTCGCGCAGCCGCTCAAGAAGAGGGCTAGCGTGGCGGCAAGGATTCCCAACTGCCTGCGAGCGTACCGTGGGTGACTCATGATGCTTCTCCTTCTGTGAGGGCTGCTCATCGCTTGGATGCGACGATCGAGGTGGTCGGCCGTGACTCAGCCGCTAGCTGGTGGCCTCCTCGATAGTCGCCACGACGGTGCCGACCGGCACCCGGTCCCCTTCGCTGACGAGGAGGGCTGTGATGACGCCGTCGACCGGCGCTTCGATCTCGGCGTTGGCCTTGTCGGTCTCCACCACGAGGATGGGATCGTCCTCGGAGACGACCGCACCCACCTCCACCAGCCACTCTGAGATGAGGCCCTCCTGCATGGAGACGCCCCACTTCGGCAACTCGATGTCCATTACTTCCCCGCCACCTTCAGGACGGCGTCGCGCACCTTCGCTGCGGAGGTCAGGACCTCGTTCTCGAGCGGCGGGCTGTACGGGACCGGGACATCGGGCCACGTCACCCGGCTCGGGGCGGTCCGCAGGCTCGCGAAGCAGTTCTCGACGACCTTCGTCACCACCTCCGCAGCGGCGCCGCAGGTCTGACGACCGGGCTCGACGACAACGAGGCGGCCGGTCTTCTCGACCGAGGCGTAGACCGCGTCCCAGTCGAACGGGACCAAGGTGCGAGGATCGATGACCTCGACCGAAACCTGTCCCTCGAGCTCCTCGGCGGCGGCGAGCGCCTGGTCCACGGCCGACGCGAATGCGACGACGGTGACGTCCTCCCCCGATCGGCGCGTCGTGGCCTTCCCGAAGGGGATGGGCACCAGCGGATCAGCTACTTCACCCCTGTTCCCCATCAACGAGACGTCGATGAGGAACGCCACCGGATTGGGGTCTTGGATCGAGGTGAGGAGCAGCCCCGCAGCATCTGCGGCAGTGCTCGGCATGACCACCTTGATGCCAGCCGCCTGCATCAGCATGGCGTGAGGATTCTCGGAGTGCTGGGCAGCGGCCGATCCGCCCGGGCCCGTCACCGCGATCATGACCATCGGAATCTCGACCTGCCCACCCGACATGAACCGCAATCGTGCAGCCTGATTCGCGACTTGATCGAAGGCGACGTAGAAGAAGCTGGAGAACATCAGGTCGAAGACGGGCTTGGCTCCGCAGGCCGCGGCTCCGACCGACGTACCGAGAACTGTGGCCTCGGAGATCGGAGTGTTGCGGACCCTTCTCGGCCCGAACGACTCGTACAGCCCCTTCTCGACTCCGAATGCTCCGCGCTCGACATCTTCTCCCAGGACGATGACAGCGGGGTCTTCCTTCATGGCGAGCTCGATGGCACTACGCATCGCGTCTGTGACGAACATTTCCATTTCACTTCACCTCTGCGTAGAGATTGTCGAGGGCACTGGAGGGGTCAGGGAACTCGCTGTTCTCAGCGAACTTGACTGCGGCTTTCATCTCGGCGAGAGCCGTGGACTCCATCGCGGCAACCGCCTCGGCGTCGACGAGGCCCTCCTCAATCAGACGAGCCGTGTACAGAGGGATGGGATCGCGCTGCATCCAGCTCTCCATCTCCTCGGCGGGGCGGTAGTCGCCGGCGAAGGCTTCCTCTCCCTGGTTGTGTCCGTGGTGCCGATACGTCTTGGCTTGGATGAAGGACGGGCCTTTACCAGCGCGTGCACGATCGACGGCCGCCGAGGCGGCTTCGCGGACAGCCATCACGTCGTTGCCATCGACCGTGACGCTGGGCATGCCGAAGCTGGCGGCCCGGTCGGCGATGTCAGTGGCGCTGATCGTGTCGGTGGGCATCCACTCGGCGTAGCCGTTGTTCTCGCACATGTAGATGATGGGCAGGTTCCACAGTGCGCTCAGGTTCATCGATTCGAACAGAACCCCCTGCCCGGTGGCTCCGTCTCCGAAGAATGCCACCGTCACGTGAGGACGGTCGAAGGTCACGTCAGCGAGTGCCGCCCCCGTTGCCAGGGGGATGCCTCCCGCGACGATTCCGTTGGCGCCGAGGATGCCCAGCTCGAAATCGAAAATGTGCATGGATCCGCCGCGTCCACGGCAGTACCCGTCGACCCGGCCGAAGATCTCAGCCATCATCCGACTGGGTTCGGCACCCTTGGCCAGGATGTGGCCGTGCCCACGGTGCGTGCTCGTGATCCGATCCTCGGGACCGAGAACCGAGCATGCTCCCACCGCTACCGCCTCCTGCCCCGAGTAGAGGTGGACAAAACCAGGAAGCTTGCCACGCTTGAAGAGCTTGGAAAGCATGTTCTCGAAGGCGCGAATGCGCACCATCGACTCCAGCAATTGAAGTCTCTCGTCCATCAGGTCAGTCCTGTCCTTAATCGTTGTAGCGCGTGTCCTGCGGGTGCTGCGCCCAGCTACGCTTCGGGCTCGAGCTTCCCTGCGCCAGTCCCTAGCTGGTCCTTCGCTGGCTTCTATGATGATGACTTCGTCCGCCTACAGCGTCGATTGGATGAGGGGAGTAAAACCCAGCTGAAGACTATGGCCGCGCACAGTCACGTCCCACTTTCAAATGACGGGGTCACTCGGGTCACGGTCGGCGGGGGTCAACCGAGTGCCAGGAAGGCTCCGTCACCCAGACGACTGCAGACGATCCGCGCTTCGATACATCGACCGGTTCGATCGCGGCCCGGATATTTGCAACCCCCCGGACCCCGTGCTTCCCTTCTCCGCCTGAAACAGCCAGACGTCGGACAGCCAATGCCGTGCTGATGCGCCGGCGCATTCCAGGACCGACGACCTTCCGAGGACCCGTCCCAGGCGAGCGGTGCCAGAGCCAGCCACATGATCAGCTCGCACTTCCAAAGGGCTGCCCCGTCGACTAAGGCACGGCGGCACACGTAAAAGACCCGGTCCTGCTGGCGAAACCCAGGGTGTCTGGGTGCCGCGTTCCCACCCCGCGTACCGCTGGAATCAGTCGCTCAGGACACCCGACGGCAGACCTGTTGGGCGGGCGGGGCGTCGTGACATCGCGATCACCGATCTGCACCGACTCTGCATGTGTTCGTTCTTTTGCCGCGAACTCCCGTGCAGGGGACGGCTTCGATGATGCAGTCGATCATGTCGGGGTCGCTCATGCGGGAGAGCCCGCCCTGGGCGCGGATGTCGGCGGGGACGCGCTCGAGAGCCATGACGGCCACCGCGCCGGCGTCCTCGGCGATCTTCGCCTGCTCGACAGAGACGACATCCATGATGACGCCGCCCTTGAGTCTCTCGGCCACACCACGCTTCGCACGGCTGGTCCCGTGCGTAGTTTCTCGCGCTGCTACCGAACTCTCTTTTTGTTGTTGCGAAAACCTCACGAGTTTCGTCGACCCGTTGCGCCGGGTTCACCGGCCGGCGGACACCAGCGTCCATCCGTGGGCATGAGCCACGACGAAGCGTTGCGCTCGCCCAGCTGCGCGCGGGCGACATAGTCCACCAGTTGTCTGGGGGCACGCCTTGCAACCAGCGTGGCGGTCACCGTCACAATCGCGGACGTCCGCGACCTGATGGATGCCGAGCCCGTTATATGCAGCGCGCATCCTTCGCGTCCCTTAGCGAGGAGCGCGAGCTCCCGACCGCTGGCCTCGAACGTGCGCAGCACTCTACTCGCGCTGGGGGGATCCGAAGGCGCGACTGTGACGCTGATCGAGGTCCGGAGGCCTCGTCGAAGCTGCAGTTGGGCTCACGGGTACAGGCCTCTCGCTCGATGCGCCTCCGCGACCGTCTTCACTGCCAGCGAAGTGGCAGCAGCGCGCAGGGTGAGGTCGTGCACCCTCGCGTGCTGTGTGACGCGGGTCCAAGCAAGCTTCATCCGCTCCTCGAGCCTCTGCTCAACCTCCTGCTCCCTCCACCAATAGGCCTGGTTGGCTTGGACCCACTCGAAGTACGACACGACCACTCCGCCGGCATTGGCGAGGATGTCAGGAACCACGAGAACGCCCGCCTCTCTCAATATCTCGTCGGCCATGGCGGTGGTCGGGCCGTTCGCGCCCTCCACAATGATTCGCGCGCGGATGCGATCGGCGTTTCGCTCGTTGATCACGCTCTCAACCGCCGCTGGAATCAGCACCGTGACGTCGAGTTCGAGAAGCGTTTCCTTGTCGGGCATGCACTCACAGTCCGGGAAGTCGACCACCGACCCATGCGCTTCAACATGCGCCTCGAGCGCCGCGATGTCCAGGCCATCAGAACGGTGCACAGCGCCATACTGGTCGCTGACCGCCACCACTCGGGCTCCAGCTTGATGCAGAAGGCGCGCCGCACCAAGACCAACTTTTCCGAAACCCTGGATCGCGACAGAGGTGTCCCGGGGAAGCAGGCCGGCGTCGGCCAGGGCAGCCATAGTCACGTAGACGACGCCGTTCGACGTCGCCAGAAGACGTCCTTGGGAACCCCCTAAGCTGAGCGGCTTGCCGGTCACTACGCCGAGAACCGTGTGCCCGCGCGCGGCAGAGTAGGTGTCCATAACCCAGGCCATGGTTTGTTCGTCCGTACCGATGTCGGGCGCTGGGATGTCGGTGTTGGGTCCGAGCACAGGGGAGATCTCGCTGGTGTATCGGCGCGTTACGCGTTCGAGCTCTCCTTTGCTGTACTGCCGCGGGTCGATCGTGATGCCGCCTTTGGCGCCGCCGTACGGGACGTCGAGAAGTGCACACTTCCATGTCATCCACATCGCCAGGGCGCGTACCTCGTCGAGGTGCACATCCGGGCTGAAGCGGAGCCCACCTTTCGCCGGCCCTCGCGACAGATTGTGCTGCACCCGGTGGCCGGTAAATACCTCGATCGTCCCGTCGTCGCGGCGAAGCGGCACGCTGACGGTCACCTCACGACGAGGTACGGCAAGCATCGAATAGATGCTCTCCTCGTAGCCCAGCACATCCACTGCTTGGCGCAACTGCTTACGAGCGTCATCCAAAGGGTTTGTCAGAACCTTCGGAGGCACCGCGGCGTTGGACAGCACGCGCTTCGATCGCTCCGCAGTCATGATGAGTGACCGTTTGACGCGATGCAGGTCTGACGGTTCGGTGGCTGGACATCCACAACATCCGGAATGCTCGGCGCCGCTGGCTTTGCCTCGACGTGCACGGCAAGAGCTTCGATGCCAGGACCACGATCGTTCGTGACCGATAGGCACGAGGAGCGATCGGAGTGAGAGAGTGTCCGGTCGCCCGCCACATGAGTCAGCCCACGCTCGCCGACAGAGCGAAAGACAGAGCACTTCATCCATTGCCGGACTGCGCCGGCACATGCCAGCCACGCCCTCACCAACCATGCCGACACGCCCGCGCAGGTAGACACCTCGATGATCCGGGCAGCCACCTGGACCTCTCCGATCGCGCCAGTCTGCTCGATCGCCGTCATCTCGATGTTTCTCATCAGGGTCGTCTACTTCCGTTGCTGCGATTCCAGGCTCCAGGCCGACGATGCAATTGCCATAGACCTTGACGGTGATCCGGCTGTACGCCTCGGTCGACACCAGTGCGCATCGTGAAGCGCACACCGAGAGCCAGTTCCGGGCCCCGCTGCTCTAGGAATCTGAGTAAGTCGGATCCCAGGCAGCCCGCCGTCAGGACGAGGAACTGTTCGGGCCGGTCAGACACGATTCCTCCGTCGATCGAATTGAAGAAACCGTAGGCAACGACCGGGACATCAGTCAGCAGGCGTTCGGACGAAATGGCGGCTCGTCTTTGTGTCTTCGGAGCAATTGCACAACATCGAGAACCCCTTGTTCGCTCAACGAGCGATCGGGGAGCCCGGCCCACCACGGAGACTCGAGCGCCTACGAGCCCGCACGAGTCGAGGTCGTCGAGGACGAGGAACTGCCCTACCAGTTGCTTAAAGTCCTGGCAACGCGCGGCAACCCCGCGACGCCCACCTCGAGCACCCGGGGTTCGGGTATCGATTTATTGCCGCGGCGCCCCGATCAGGGTGCCGGTCGCGGTGGCGTGTGGGGTCCTCAACGTCAGTTCCACGGAATGACGACCCGGGAGACGCCAGGGGACGCGTTCTAGTCAACGACGTAGCTCTGATCCTCGCCGAGGGCCGCGCGACGTCCCGCCCGATTGGCGACGGTGCCGAGGGTGACAGTGGGAAATGACCTCGAAAATCGGTCTTTCACGACCGGCGGCAACCCGCGAACTCCCTGCCATTCACTGAGTTCACGCGACAGTGATGAGTCCGGATCTCGTTAGATCACAACATAGTGTGCCCAAATGTGCCCACGGCCTGCCACCTTCTAGGATGGCTCGACAGTTGCGCCGGACTCGAGGAGCGCGTCGACGTCGTCGATGCCCCACGCGATGAGAGCCTCACGGGTGTGTTCTCCGGGGAGAGCGGGTGGGCAGCTGAGGCTCGCTCCGGTCCGGGAGAACCGGGGCGCGGGCGCGGGCTGGACGACACCGTCGGGGGCGACGAAGGTGCCGCGGGCGGCGAGGTGCGGGTGTCGTGGGGCGTCGGCGAGCGGCACGACGGGCGCGACACACGCATCGGTGCCGTCGAAGATCTCGGCCCACTCGCTCTGTGTCATCAACTTGAACCTGCGGGTCAGTGTCTCCCGGATCGCCGCGTGATCGGCCGGGTCGTCGCGGTCCGGCAGCTCGACCCCGATGCGGTCGACCAGCGCACGCCAGAACTGCGGCTCGAGCGCACCCACGCTGACGTGTCGCCCGTCGGCTGTCTCATAAATGTCGTACCAGGGCACACCACCGTCGAGCATCCCAGTGCCCCGCGAGCCGTCGTCGAGCCCGAGTGCGGCGAAGGTCGACCGCATCGCGGTGAGGTGAGCGGTCCCGTCGACGATCGCCGCGTCGACGACTTGTCCGCGTCCACTGACACGTGCCTCGAGGAGAGCGGCAAGGACCCCGATCACGAGGTAGGTCGAACCGCCGCCGAAGTCGCCGAGGAGGTTGCTCGGGAAGTGCGGTCGCCCGGGATCCTGCCCGAGTCCATGCAGGGCGCCGGTGATGGCGATGTAGTTCATGTCGTGGCCCGCAGCCTGGCTCCACGGGCCTTCCTGGCCCCACCCGGTCATTCGCCCGAACACCAGCTGCGGGTTGCGCTCGAGGCATACGTCGGGGGCGAGCCCTAGCCGCTCGATCGCTCCGGGGCGCATCCCCTCGACCAGGACGTCCGCCTGCTCGACAAGGTCCAGGACCGTCGCGACCGCCGCCGGATGCTTCAGGTCAAGTGCCACGTTCGACCGCCCGCGGTTGAGCACGTCCAGGCGACCGAAGGAGAACATCCCTCCGGCGCCGGGTCGCTCGATCCGGATGACGTCGGCTCCGAGGTCGGCGAGGATCATGCAGGCGTGCGGGCCTGGCCCGATGCCGGCGATCTCGACGACCTTCACACCGCGCAGCGGTCCAGTGCCCTGCCCCAGGTCGTGCCCCATCTGGCCGATCTCCTCGTCAGTCGGCGGACTCGATGATGGTGGCAGTCGCGATTCCGCCACCACCGCACATCGTGGAGAGCGCGATGCCACCACCGGCCGCCCGCAGTGCGTGCGCGAGGTGGAGCAGCTGTCGGCCGCCGGTCGCGCCGAACGGGTGGCCGATACTGATGGCACCGCCGTCGAGGTTGACCCGGTCCAGGCTCAGACCGAAATGCTCCTGGAAGATCAGGACCGGGATCGCATAGGCTTCGTGGACGTCGATGAGCTTCATCTGATCGAGAGTGAGCCCGGTCCGGGCGAGGATCTTGGCGGTCGCGTCGTTCGGACCGTCGAAGATGATGTCGGGGTCATTGCCCGTCCAGGTCGTCGAGCGGATCCAGGCGAGTGGGGTCAGTCCGAAGCGTTCGCACGCCTCTTCGGATGCCAGGATCATCGCAGCGCTGCCGTCGGAGAGCTGGCTGGTATTGGCAGCGTTGTTCACGCCGTCGGGCCGGTAGACGGATGGTAGCTTTCCGGCCTTCTCGACGCTGGAGTCCGGCCTGATACCCTCGTCGCGTTTCAACAGGACAGTGCCGTCTACCGTGACGTGAACGATCTCGTCGTCGAACGCGCCGCGTTCCCACGCCGCGTGCGCGGCGAGGTGTGAGCGGACGCCGTACTCGTCACACGCGTCGCGTGTGATCCCGTACTTGTCCGCGGCACGCTCGGCCGCTTCGCCTTGATGGGGCATGTCCCAGTGCGCGCGCAAGCTTTCCGAGATCGGACCGTCCTCTCCGACCGTTCCGGCGATTCCGGTGGGCACCCGGGTCAGCGACTCCACACCTCCCGTGATGACGACCGATGCGTCACCGGCCACGATCGAAGCGGCGCCGAGATGGGTGGCCAACTGGCTCGAGGGGCACTGCGCGTCAAGGGTCGAGATGGGCACGGTGATCGGCAGGCCGGACGACAGCCAGGCGTTGCGGCCGATGTTCTGCGCCTGTCCCCCGACCTGGCCTGTAGTACCGGCCAAGCCCATGTCGACGTTGGCAGGATCGATCCCGGCCGCAGCGAGGGCGCCGTCGAACGACGTCGCGAGCAGATCAACGGGGTGGACATCGCGATAGGACTTGCCGTACTTCGCGATGGGGGTGCGGACACCGGAGACGATGGCGACACGGGTCATGAGAGTTCCAATCTGTTGGGGTGGCTGCGCGAGGCAGCACGATGTCGGGCGCTCACCTGTCAGTGGTGTCGCCTTTTGGTTGGGGGATACCGTTCGCACCCGGCGCGACACGCCCGGTGCGAACGGTCAGCTCAGGTCCAGACCTGCCCGTAGACCCGCATCCAGTTCTCGCCAAGGACGCCGCGCACCTCGTCGGCGCTGTACCCGCGCTCGAGCATCCGTTCTGCGAGCCTGGGAAAACCGTTCGGCCCGCCCTGGCCAAGACCATCGGGGAAGTTGAACGGCGGCGGCGGGTACGTCTCCCGACGCCAGATCTGCGCCTTGATCAGGCCCTCGTACTGCTCCATGGTCAGGGTCGCGTCGTCGTCGACCTGGGTGCCGCGACAGTAGTCGATGCCGAGGCCCACGTGACCTGTGCCGACCAGGCTGTCCACGTGGACCATGTGGTCAATGAACTGGTCGAGCGTGGGAGCGGTGTCTGCCGCGACGAAGAACGGCAGCCCGTTCATCCCGATGACTCCCCCACTGGCTGCGATGGCCTTGATCACCTCATCGGGGATGTTGCGTGTGCTCGCATGGACGGCGTAAGCGTTCGAGTGAGAGGCGATGACCGGGGCGGTCGATGCCTCGATGACTTCGAGCGCCGACCGCCAGCCGGTGTGACTGACGTCAACCAGGATGCCCAGGCGGTTCAGCTCGGCGAGCATCTGCTCGCCGAGCTTGCTGAGCCCGGCGTCCTGCGGTTCCTCGCACCCGTCGCACATGATCCCGCGCCGGTTGTAGGCGACCTGCACGATCCGCAGGCCCATCCGCCAGTAGGCCTCGATCAACGAAGGCTCGTACTCGAGGGGTCGTGTGCCTTGGAAGTGGAACACCACGGCCATCTCGCCCGCGGCCTTCGCTGCCCGGATCTCCTCCACGGAGGTCGCGAGTCGCAGGCCCGGGGTGTTGCGGATGAACTCGAAGCACCTGCCGAAGGCGAACAGCGCCTCCCGGGCAGCACCAAGCGCCGAGACCGTGAGCACGCACACGGTCGTGCCGCCCTTCTGCCACTGGTCCAAGTGGGTGCGCCAGTAGTCGAACTCGCAAGCCGAGTCGA
The DNA here is from genome assembly GCA_963790145.1 of uncultured Actinomycetota bacterium. Lineage (GTDB taxonomy): Bacteria > Actinomycetota > Actinomycetes > Propionibacteriales > Nocardioidaceae > Aeromicrobium. The sequence goes on from CAWBNN010000004.1 coordinate 45,003, forward strand.
TGACGACTGCGTCGTCGAAGACGAACGGGTTGGTTCCGCTCATGTGTCTTGCCACCTTCCTCTTCGTGTCGGCTGTTAGCTGGTGCGGCTGATGTCGAGCGGCCACGGCGCGTTCTACCAGGGCTGGGTGTAACCCGACCACTTGAAGCCTGGAGCGATGCCGAGGTTCCCCTCGAGCGCCATGATCGGGACATAGGGCACGTCCGTGGCGAGTTCCTCGAGGAGCTCGGTGTAGTGCTGGAACTGCGCCTCTGGAGTCTCAGCCTCCGATGCCTTCTTGATGATGTTGTCCATCTTCTCGGGACCGTAGCCAGCCAGGTTGCCGCCGCCGTCGGCCAAGCCTTCGGAGCCCAGCCAGTACGACGGCATGTAGCCAGGGGTAGGTGTGCAACCGGAACCTGCGGTGTAGACCGCCGGCCGCTTCTTGACTGCTGCCCCCACGCCTGCCACCCACTTCGCGATCGTCTGGTTCTTCACGGTCAGTTTGATACCGATCTTGCTCAGTTGGTCGGCCAGGATCTGCGATCCAGTGACGTTGTTGGAGAAATCGGTGGTCGGCAGCTCGGCCTCGAACCCATCGGGGTAGGCCGACTCGGCCAGCTCGGCCTTTGCCTTGTTGAGGTCATGCGGGTACTGCGGCAACGACTTGATCATCGAGTCGACCTCCTCCTTCGAGGCAATCGTCTCAAGTGAGGTCGGCGGGATGAAGGTGGTGACGGCCTGGGCGCGACCGTCCACGTCGTCCACGAACGCTTTCCGGTCCACGGCGTAGGCAACGGCGCGACGCACATGGACGTCGTTCCATGGCGCGGCCTGCGTGTTCAGCCCGACAAAGGCCATGGAGCAGCTGGGGCCGCTGACGATCTCGGCCTTGGAAGTCGACTCGAACGCCGCGGCGTTCGCGACACTGGGGACCATGTCGATCGACTTGGCGCGCAGCGCGATGGCCGCATTGGTCTCGGTGTCGAAGAATTTGACGTCCAACTCCTTGAACGCCACCTTGCCGTCCCAGTAGTTGGGATTGGCCTTGAACTCTGCGCCGCTGGTCGGGTCGAGCTTGACGGTCTCGTAGGGTCCGGTGCCCATCAGGAGGGTGCCCGGGTTACCGAAGTCCTTCTCGTGCGCCTCGTAGAACTTCTTCTGGAAGATCTGAGAGGAGAACATCGACGCCTGGGTACGGCCAGTTGGAGTCTGGGGACTTCAGGGTGACGGTAACCGTGTACTTGATCGGTGGCCTCGATCTTGTCGACCGTCCGGTACTTGGCGGCAGTGTAGGAAGCAGGGTCCCTGTAGTGGTTCAGTGAGAACACCGACGTCGTCGGAGGTCAGCTCCTGACCGTCCCAGAACTTCACACCCTTCCTGAGCTTGTAGACGTACACGGTCGGGCTGGGGTTCTCCACGCTCTCGGCCAGACGGGGCTCGAGGCTGCCCGTCCGGCTTGAGCCGCACGAGACTCTCCAGGCTTGCACCGGTCAGGAGCGGCGCGATCTGGGAGTCGACGATGTCAAGCGTGCTCGTGCTGCCCACGAGGCCAACCCGGAGCACGCCGCCCTCCCCGGCAGCCGGCTTGGAAGAACCAGAGTTGCAGGCACTCAGGCCCGCCATAGCCATGATCATTGCGACCGCGATCGCACCTTGCTGTCTACGCATGAGCATCCTCACTTCACCTGTCGATTGTTTGTTGGGGTGGAAACCACGTTCATGTCGTGCTCCGCTTTCGTGCTGTCCCCGAATCTTTGTTGTGTTCTTGCATGCGGTCGTCACGCCGTCCGTTCTGGAGACCATTGCGACAGCCCACCCGTCGGATCGAGGCACTGAGTCGATGAGCTTCTGGGTGTAGGGAGCGGTCGGTCGGTCCGAGCACGTCACTCGTGCGTCCGTGTCTCGACGACCCGTCCGCGGTGCATCACGTAGACGTAGTCCGCGACCTGTCGGACGATGGCGAGATCGTGGGTGATGAAGAGGTAGCCGATGCCCTCGCTCCGCCCGCAGCTTCCCGAAGAGGTTGAGGATCTGCGCCTGGACCGACATGTCCAAGGCAGACACGGATTCGTCACAGATCAGGAACTGCGGTCGAGCAGCGAGCGCTCGCCCGATGGCGACGCGCTGGCGTTCACCGCCAGAGAGGGCCACCGGCTTCCGTTGGGCGTAGCTGGCGGGCAGACCGACCGTCTCGAGCAGGCTCTACGACCTGCGCCGGGATGTCGGATGCCTTCGGGTCGTGGGTCCGGATCGCCTCCTGCAGAGTCCAGCCGATGGTGCGCATCGGGTTCAGGCTCGAGTAGGGATCCTGGAAGACCATCTGCACGGTGCTTCGCAGACGGCGGGCGTCACGCCTGCTCATCGCCGACCAGTCCGTGGCCGCGACGCCATCGATCTCGATCTCGCCGCCCGATGCGGTCTCCAACCCCGACGAGCATCCGCGCCAGCGTGGTCTTCCCACTGCCGGACTCACCCACGATGCCCACGCTCTGCCCGGCCCCGATTTGATCGACACCCCATCGACGGCGCGCACGCCCTCTTTGCCGTTGTCGAACTGCTTGACGACCTCGCGACCTGGACCAGCTGATCGCGTCGGGTCGTCCGGCGCGGGGACCTCGTCGACCCCGATCTCGACGCGTGCGCGGATCTCAGCCATCTCGTCTCGGATGTCCGCGAGGCGCAGGCATCGTGACCATCGGTCGTTGCCCACGCTCACCAGCGCGGGCGTCGATTCCGTGCACACTGCCGTCGCCCACCGGCACCGAGGTGCGAACGCACACCCGCCGGCCACGTCGTCGGGCGCCGGCACGGATCCCGGGATGGAGAGCATTTCTCGGAGCTTCCGGTCCGCCGGGGGCTCCGACAGCAGCAGCCCGTGGCTGTAGGGGTGCAGCGGTTCGTGCTCGAGGTCGGCCGACGATGCGACTTCAAGAAGCGAGCCTGCGTAGAACACGTGGACCCGGTCGCAGGTTCCGAAAGCCAACCGGAGGTCGTGAGTGATCAGCAAGACGCCCATGCCCCTGCGAGCGTTGGAGGTCCTTGATCAGCGTCAGGATCTCGTGCTGCGTGGTCACGTCGAGCGCGGTGGAAGGTTCATCGGCGATCAGCAGCTCGGGGTCGCATGCCAACGCTGCAGCGATGGCTACGCGCTGACGCATGCCCCCCGAGAGCTGGAACGGGTAGCGATCGACCACGGACGGGTCGTGGATGCCGACCTCGGCAAGCCGCCGGATGGCTTCCTGCCGCTTCTCAGCGCGTGGACGTCGGGCGAGCTCCGGCGGCAACGACTCGACCAGGATGCGCCCAACTCGCATGACGGGGTTCAGCATCGTGAAGGGGTCCTGGAGGATCATCCCGATCGCGTTGCCACGCATCGCTCGTCGCTCGCGGGAACTCAGAGTCCATCAGGTCCCTGCGCCGTCGAAGGCGATCGTGCCGCTTGCGTGAAGCCCGGGCGGCAGAAGACCCATGATCGCCTTCGCCGTCACCGACTTGCCGCTACCGCTCTCCCCGACGACCGCGATCATCTCGCCGGTCGCGATCGTGAAGTCGACACCGGAGACCACGGTGGCGGTGTGAGCCGGCGTCCGGTGCACGACGGTCAGGTCGGACACGTTCAGGAGCGGCACGGTTGCGGGCCCTGAAAGGACGTCGATTCCCATGTCGGTCTTCACGCCTGTGCGTTCGTTGTCGCGGCATCGCTTCAGCGCGTGCTCCGGGCGCGATGTCTGCGTCATCGCGCAGCTCCTCGCTCGGAGAGTCGCTCGTAGATCCAGTCTCCGAAGACGTTCATCGAGGCTGCGGTGATCACGATCATCAGACCGGGCGCGAGCGCCGCGACCGGGCTGACGAACAGGAGGCTGAGGTTCTCAGCGAGCATCAGGCCCCAGTCCGGCGTGCCGGGGTTCACGCCGAGCCCGAGGAACGAGAGTCCGGACAGCGACACGAGTGCGGTGGCGAAGATGAGGAACGCGTTCGCGACGGCGACGGTGCGACGTTCGGCCAGATGTGAGCGACGAGGATCCGGGGTCGGACACGCCCAAGGTCTTGGCCGACTCGACGTAGGGCCGAGGGGCCTGCTCGAGGGTGGCGCCGCGAACGACTCGCACGTCCATGGGTACGACGAGGACGATCAGCAGGCCGATCGCGAGCCAGTAGCCTCCGCCGAAAGCGCCGGCGACCACGATGATGACCAGCAGTGAGGGGATCGACCACATGAGATCGACCCAACGCATGATGAGCGAGTCGACCCATCCGCCGAAGTAGCCTGCGAGCGAGGCCGAGCAGGTCTCCGATGACGAGCGAGCAGGCGGCGATGATCAGCGGGCCGACGAAGGCCGTACGCGCACCGACGATGAGTCTCGAGAAGATGTCGCGGCCGAGCTGGTCGGTGCCCAGCCAGTGCTCAGCACTGGGGCCGGACATCCCCAGTGAGGTCATCTGGGCCCTGGGATCCTGGGGAGCGACCAGGTGACCCAGCAGCGCCAGCAGGGCAACGAGGATGATCACAGTCACGCACAAGATCACGGACCAAGAGGCGCGTGGACGGCGCCGCGAACGGCTCCTGCCGAGGTCCAGTGGGAGGGTCATGCCGCGTTCCTTCCGAGTCGAATGCGAGGATCGACTGCCATGTAGAGAAGGTCCGCGAGCAAGTTCGCGACCATGATGACCACGGCGATCACGATCGCGACGCCTTGGATCATGGGCAGGTCCTTGTTGACCGCGGCATCGACCAGCAGGGTGCCGATGCCGGGCAGCGAGAACGTCACCTCGACGAGGAACGCGCTCGTGATCAGGGCGCCGAGCACCAGGCCGCTGATGGTGACGATCGGAATGAGGGCATTGCGGAGCACGTAGGTGAGCAGAATCCGCGTCGAGCTCAGGCCCCGCGCACGCGCGAACGTCACGTAGTCCTGGTCGATGACACTGATCAGCGCCGCCCGCGTGTGCTTGAGCACGAACGCCGACACCGTCAGCGCCAGTGCCACTGCCGGCAGCGTCAGGTGCCATGCCCGGTCGGCGAAGCCTTCTCCCGCACCGGTGGCGGGGAAGATCGGGAGGACGATGGCGAACAGGAACAGCAGCAACACGCCGCTGACGAACGCGGGCGTGCTCAACGCCACGACGGTCGCGCCGACGATCCCGCGGTCGACAGCAGTCTTTCGCCGCAGGGCCGCGACCATCCCGAGGCCGACGCCGAAGATCATGGTGAGTGCGAAGGCGAAGACGCCGAGAAACAGGGAGACCGGCAAGCCGGGTGCTGATCTCCTTCTCGACGGGCAGAGTGGTCTGGATCGAGTTGCCGAAGTCCAGGTGCATGGCCGACTGCAGCCCAGATCCAGTACTGGGTCAGGAACGGCTCGTCGAGGTGGTAGCGCTCGTTGAGAAGCTGCACGGTCTCGGGCGTTCGCGGCTGCGATCCGAGCAGGATGTCGACCGGGCTGCCGGGGGCGACGTAGAGCAACGAGAAGATGACGAACGACAGGATCGTCACCATCACCACCAACGCGCCGAGGCGTCGCACGAGGAACAGCGCCAAACGTTGAGCAGTCATGTTCGCTCCCTTGAGGGCAGGTGCTGGTCGTCCTGAACACCGTCAACTCATCCAAACGGCGTACATCTGAAATTACATGCACTACCAACTATCCGCAAGCCATTTGTTGGTAGAACATTATTTATCGACTTGCGACGCAGGTGGAAACGGCCCAACCGAAAGGCATTTCGGCGCGACAAACTGGCATGAGCTTGACGGCTCTTCGCGCAAGCCGCATGGATATGCCTACGCGGAACCCGTGCGGTTGACCGCGATTCTGAGGTTCACGAGTCCAACGAGCCGAGGCTCAGTCAGGACTGGCGTTACGCTCCTCGACAAGCACTCTGACCTCGCGGAGCAACGCCGCAACCTCGTCGAGCAACGCCGCCGGGACCCCTCCGAGACCAAACTCGCTGCTGTCAAAGGCGGTGGCCACCGCATTCTGCGCCGCCTCGCCCGCCGGGAGGAGGGTCACGACTGTGATCCGCCGATCGCTGCCCTGGGAGCGCCGGACAAGTTTGCTGCGCTCGAGCCGGTCGACAGTGCGGGTGATTGTCGTCGGGTGCGCACCAACGCGCAGCGCCAGTTTCGCGGTCGGCAATTGTTTTTTCGGATGAAAGCTGAGCGCAGTCAGCGCCTGCCAGCCGGCGAAGGTGAGGTCCTCCGCTGCGAGCGCGGGTTGGGCTGCCGCCTGAACTAAACGGTTGATCCGCTCCACCTCGAGAGAGACGGCAAGCTCGCGGTGGGCTTGGACACCACGGCGTTCAAACTCCTGCTGCGTTGCCTCGATGAGGTCGCGATCCACTTCCAAGTCCACTTCGTCAGCCTATCCGCCGCTGGCGGTTTGGCGTGGGCAGTACGGAACAAGGTCGTCCATGTAGACGAGGTCGATCGGCTTGCCGTAGGCAACCGCCACGTGCTCCGGGAACGCGCCGAGCAGGTTGGTGAGAACGATCAGAGTCAGCCCGTCGGGATAGCGGGCAATCTGGGCTTTCCCGCCGCCGCCCGGCGCTGGGACCAGACCCTGGGGACGCTCGAACACCAGCCAGCCGATCCCCCACATGCCCGGACCACCGTCATGGGTGGGGTTCGGGGCCCACAGGATGTCGCGACTCACATCGGAGAGCAGCGCACCGCTCTCGAGGGCGGACAGCCACGCGGCCAGGTCGTAGGCGGTGCTGTGGAGTCCCGCGGCGGTACGAAGCACGTGCGGCCAGTCCAGCCGACTCTTGTCGATGCTGCCGGTGGGCTCCCCGGCGGCGTCGAGGCTCATGTAGGTGTCCGCCCGGTGAGGGATGAGGTCGTGATCGTTGGCGTACTGCGTGTGGGGCATCCCCGCGACGTCGAACTGGCGCTCGGTGATGAAGTCGACGAACGACATGCCGCTCAGCCGGTCGATGACCTTGCCGAGCAGCGCGTAATTGGTCTGGACGTAGTTGTAGCCCTTGCCCGGCTCGAACTCCATGGGTGCGGCGTACACGGCGGCCCAGGCCGCCTCCTCGTCGGCTGCGATGAGCCCGACCGAGTTGTCTGCGCCGTAGACCATGATCTCTGGCAGCCCGGAGGTGAGGGTGGCGAGCTGCCGGATCGTGATGGGCTGCCATGCCTCGGGCAGCCCGTCGAGGTAGCGCGACACTGGGGCGTCGAGTTCGAGGTCGCCCGACTCGACCAGCTGCATCAGCGCGACCCCGGTGAACGCCTTGGCCATGGAGTTGATTGAGAACACCGACTCCCGAGTCACCGCGACGTCGTGCTCGAGGTTGGCGGTGCCGAGCACCTCCGACGCCACGACCTTTCCGTCGCGCATCACCACGGCCTGGAGCCCGGGCACGTGCCGCTCTTGCATCAACCGGGTGAGCTGCTCGCGCAGCCCGTTCGTCGCGCTCATCGGGATCCTTCGCTCGTCGTGGCCTGCTCCTGCTCGAGGAAGGCACTGCGCAGTGCCTTCTTGTCACGCTTGCCGACCTGCGTCAGAGGGATGCGCTCGACGATGTCGATACGCTTCGGCGTCTGCACGGAGCCCTTGAGCGCACGAACGTGTGCCTTGAGCTCGTCGACCGTCACCTCGGGGTCGCGCAGCTCGACCACGGCGACGAGGATCTCGCCCCAGTAGTCGTCAGGGACGCCGAAGGCCGACGCACCGGCCACAGCGGGATGCTCCTCGAGCGCATCCTCGACATTGCGGGGGTAGACGTTGAAGCCGCCGGTAATGACGAGGTCCTTGGCGCGGTCCACGATGCGCAGGAAGCCATCCGGGTCACGGACGGCCACGTCACCGGTGTGCACCCAACCACCCCGCATCGCGTCGGCCGTGTCTTCAGGGCGGTTCAGGTAGCCGCTCATCAGGAGCGGGCCGCGAATGCAAAGCTCACCCGGCTGTCCGTCGGGCACGTCGACGTCTTTGTCGTCGACGAGGCGTACCTCAACATCGGCTACGGGGCGCCCGCAGGACGCCATGCGGTCATCAGAGGTCACGTCGTGCTCTTCGCGCCGCATCACGCAGACGGTGGTCATCGCCTCGGCCTGGCCGTAGAACTGGAAGAAGATCGGACCGAACGTGGCGATGGCGTCCCGGAGTCGTTGCCGAGAGATGGGTGAGGCGCCGTAGAAGACGGTCGCCAGGCTGGAGGTGTCGTGCTCGCGCAGACGCGGGTGGTCGAGGATCGCGGCGATCATCGTCGGCACAAGAAGTGCGCATGTAATGCGGTGCCGCTCGACCAGGGCAAGGAACTCGCCCGCGTCGAATGATTGCGCCACGTAGAGGGTGCCGCCTTGCGCGATCGTCGGCACGAAGTTGATGCCGCCCGCGTGGCTGAGCGGAGCGACCAGCAGGTTGCGGATCTCGTCGGGCCACTGCCAGTCGCCGATCACGATGCCGTACATCGCTGACATGCTGCGGTAGCTGATCTGGGCCGCCTTGGGCACGCCGGTGGTTCCGCCCGTGTAGACGATCCTGCAGATGTCCTCAAAGTCGGTGGGACGTGGCTCGAGAACCGTTGCGCTCTCCGCCGCCATGAGTACCCGCAAGTCGTCGGATTCGCCGCCGCCGATACGCAGGACCTGCGCACTGCTGCCGGAGATCTCGACAGCCTCGGCAATCTCGTCCATCCGCGCAATGTCGACGACGACATGGGTGGCTGCGGCGTCGTCGAGGATGTGCGCAAAGTCGGCGGGACTACCGAGGGGATGCAGGGGTACGAAGACGCCGCCCAGCGCCGCGACGGCCTGCTGGACGAAAAGCACCTCAATGCGGTTGCCGGAGAGCAGCGCGACCCGGTCGCCGGCCCGGAGGCCAAGTTTCTCCAGCACCGCGGTGCACCGAGCCATCGCGACCTCGAGCTGCGCCCCGGTCCAGGTCGTGCCGTCGGACTCGACGACGAGCGTCTTGTCCGCGTACGTCCGCAGCGCGCCGACGAGCAGGTCGTTCATGTGCTCGAAGCGTCGTTCCGTCACCACGGAGTTCGTCACCATTGGGCCAGCCCTTCGAGCATGCGCTTCTGGGCGTCGAGCCCATTGGTCATCGCTGCCTCGCGCCAGGCCGGCGAAGCAGGGTTGAGCCCTTCCATCATCTCGTCCAGCATCTCCTCGCGTGAGGTGTAGGTATGCCCGGTGGCGTACTTCAACCATCGGTCGAGACGCACGGTGTTGAGCACGGTCAGGTTGTCGTAGGTGCCGACCTCGACTAGGAGGCCAGCCCACTCGGCCCACGGGGCGGTGCTGGGCAGCCACGCGGAGAAGAACCCGGTGTACGACGGAGTGTGGCCCTCCGACATCGCGGCGGACGAGGCGAAGCTGGTGCGAGCCGACTCCCCCAGCCAGTCGACCACTCGCTCGTACCCGGGCGAGTCGACTGGCAGGCTGCAGATGTGGGCGAGCTCGCCCCATGCGCCGATGCCGGTGTGCCACTCGATGAAGGCGACCTTCTCAGCGCGAGCCAGCACGCGGGGCAGGAGCTCGGCGACGACCGTGTGCGACCAGGCCGGGCGGTCCCCGACGTACGTGATGCCGGTCGGCTCGACAGCCTGACCACCCGACAAGGCGGTGATCATCTGCTGCGGACCGTGCGCCTGCACCATCTCATCCAGGACGGGGCTCCAGTCGCTCGTCTCCTCGGTCCAGTCCTCGGGGCACAATGACGGGAAAAGCTCGCGATAGAGGTCGTTGCGCGGGAACGCGGTCTCGTGGTCGAGAAAGTTGCGATTGAGGTCGATGTTGTTCTCGTCGGTGCGCGAGTGGTGCGAGTAGCCCCAGGGATTCAGGGCATGCAGCATCACGATGTTGACCCCGTTCGGGATCTCGAGGTCGCGGAGCAGCTCGAGCTGAAGGGCTGAGCCGAGGAAGCCCTCCTGGCCGTGGGTGCCCGAAACGACGAGGAAGGTCTTGGTGGCTTCGGGATCGCCAAACGTGGCCACATCGATGGCCAGCTCCTCACCGTCGGCTCCGCGCTCGGTCGGGTGGGACACGGACTCGAGCTGCGCGCCCCGCTCGGCAGCCAGGTCCAGGAATCGGCGGCGCGCCTCGGCATACGTCTCGCTGAACGCTTCGATCACAGGCACCTCCGGTTGTGTCACAGCTTCGACCGACTTGACGATTTCATCAATCTTAAATTACATGCACTACCATCTATTGGCAACGGTTCTTTCTCGCGTGTGGAACCAACCACCCACACGCACACTCACCTAGGAGCAATAGATGGATATCCACGGCACCTCCGCGATCGTCACAGGCGCAGCGTCCGGGCTGGGAGCAGCGACCGCTCGCGCACTGGCCGACGCCGGGGCACACGTCGTCGCGGTGGACCTCGCCTTTGACGGTGTTCGAGTCAGTGCCCGGCGTGACCCACCTCCCGACCGACGTCACGGACGCGACCCAGGTACGCCACGCAGTGGCTGAGGCCGCCAACGCCGCCCCGCTGCGGACCGCAGTGAACTGTGCCGGGATCGGCCCCTCGGCCCGCATCGTTGGGCTAGCCGGGACTCACGACCTCGACCTCTTCAAGAAGGTCGTGACGGTCAACCTCGTCGGCACCTTCACGGTGCTGGCGCTGGCGGCTGAGAAGATGACGCGCAACGACGAGCTCGAGCACGGCCAGCGCGGCGTCGTGATCAACACGGCCTCGATCGCCGCCTACGATGCGCAGATCGGACAGACGGCGTACGCCTCCTCGAAGGGGGGCGTGGTCTCGATGACCCTCGCGGCGGCCAGGGACCTCGCCCAGCACGGCATCCGCGTCAACACCATCGCACCTGGCATCGTCGAGACCCCGATGCTTGCCACGGTCAGCGAGGAGTATCGCGCTGGGCTCGCGGCAGGCGTGCCCTTCCCACAGCGCTTGGCCAGGCCTGAGGAGTTCGCCCTGCTGGTGACCCAGCTCATCGCGCACGACTACATCAACGGCGAGGTCGTCCGGATGGACGGTGCGCTGCGCATGGCGCCGCGCTGACCCCAACTCCAGGCGCCGTCGCCGGGACCGACACCAGGGCGCCGGTCTCATTTGGCCCACGAACACTGCCCGCAGTTCCGGAACTCCGGCCAGTACCAGAAGCCCGCGCCAGAGTCGAAGTCTTCATCGACTACTCCCGGTCTCGATCAGGGCGACTCGAGATATACCGAGCTGCCCAGCTCGATGAACTCCTCGGCCTTCTCGTCCATGCCTGCGCGAAGCGCCTCGGCTTCGTCGAGCCCACGCTGTTCGGCATACTTGCGCACGTCCTGGCTGATCCGCATGGAGCAGAACTTGGGGCCGCACATCGAGCAGAAGTGTGCCGTCTTCGACGCTTCGGCGGGCAGGGTCTCGTCGTGGAACGACTCGGCCGTGTGTGGGTCCAGCGACAGGGCGAACTGGTCGACCCAACGGAACTCGAACCGGGCCTTCGACAGGGCATCGTCCCAGTCACGAGCACCGGGATGCCCCTTGGCGATGTCTGCCGCGTGCGCCGAGAGCTTGTAGGTGATGACGCCGGTCTTGACGTCATCACGGTTGGGAAGCCCGAGGTGCTCCTTGGGCGTGACGTAGCACAGCATCGCGGTGCCGTGCATCGCGATCGTGGCGGCGCCGATCGCGGAGGTGATGTGGTCGTAGCCGGGCGCGATGTCCGTCGCGAGGGGGCCGAGTGTGTAGAACGGAGCGCCGTGGCACCAGTCCTGCTGCAGGACGACGTTCTCCTCGACGAGGTTGAGCGGCACGTGTCCCGGTCCTTCGACCATGACCTGGACGTCGAACTCCCAGGCCCGCTTGGTCAGCTCGGCAAGAGTCCTGAGCTCGGAGAACTGTGCCTCGTCGTTCGCGTCGGCGACGCACCCGGGACGCAGGCCGTCGCCGAGGGAGAAGCTGACGTCGTACCGCGCGAAGATCTCGCACAGCTCGTCGAAGTGCGTGTAGAGGAAGTTCTCCTCGTGGTGGGCCAGGCACCAGCCCGCCATGATCGAGCCGCCGCGACTGACGATGCCGGTGATGCGCTCGGCGGTCATCGGCACATACCGCAGCAGCACACCGGCGTGGATCGTCATGTAGTCGACGCCCTGCTCGCACTGCTCGATCACCGTGTCGCGGAAGATCTCCCAGGTCAGCTTGTGCGCCTCGCCGTTGACCTTCTCGAGGGCCTGGTAGATGGGAACCGTCCCGATCGGCACCGGCGAGTTGCGCACGATCCACTCGCGGGTCGTGTGGATGTCGTCACCGGTCGACAGGTCCATGACGGTGTCGGCTCCCCAAGTCACCGCCCACGTCAGCTTGTCGACCTCGTCGGCAATCGAGCTGGTGACCGCCGAGTTGCCGATGTTGGCGTTGACCTTCACCAGGAACCGCTTGCCGATGATCATGGGCTCGGCCTCGGGGTGGTTGACGTTGGCGGGGATGATCGCGCGGCCGGAGGCGACCTCGTCACGGACGAGTTCGACGGGCAGCTGTTCGCGGATCGCGACGAACTCCATCTCCGGGGTGACGACGCCCTGGCGCGCGTAATGCATCTGCGTGACCACCGCGCCGTCCTTGCTCCGCACCGGGTTGGGACGGGCTCCACGCCATTCGTCGGAGGCGCCTCCACGGCGTATGGCCGACCGGCCGTCGTCGAGCAGCTGCGGGCGGCGGCCTTCGTAGCTCTCGACGTCACCGCGCTCCGCGATCCAGTTCGAGCGCAACGGTGGCAGGCCGACTTCGGGATCCGCGCCCGGACCCGCCGTCGTGTAGCGGTCGAAGGTGTCGCCGTTGGTCAGCGCGACGCGGGTGACCGGCACGGCGATGTCGGCGCGTGAGCCGGTGCGGTGGACGGTGCTGTGAGAGGAATGGACCTGCATCAGTTCTCCTTGGTGGGGGTGTGGATGTGCGAGACGGGTCCCCGGCCGCGACCGAGCTCCCAGGTTCTGGAGGTGGCGAGGGAGCGTCCCACGAATGCCTGGGCGTTCCGCACGGCGATCTCGAGGGGGCGGCCGTGGGCGAGCCCGGCGGCGACGGCTGCGCTGAAGGTGCACCCGGTGCCGTGGTCGTTGGAGGTCTCGACGGTCGGCGTGACTGAGTCGGGTCAGCCGTCCGGACTGGTCGACCAGGATGTCGGTGCAGGAGTCGCCGTCCGGGTGGCCTCCGGTGAGGACGACCGCCGGCCCGAGCTGGTGGAGGGCGTACGCCATGTCCTCGGGCGATCCATCACCGCCGAGCAGTCGGGCCGCCTCCTCACGATTCGGCGTGATGACCGTCGCCGCGGTAATCACGATCTGCCGGTATGCCCGGAGGACCTCGACGGTGGCGAGCTCGTGGCCGGTGGTGGCCACCAGGACCGGGTCGACGACGAGCGGTATGGACGGGTGCCGTCCGGCCACGTCGGCGACCAGCTGGGCCGTCTCGGCGCTGCCGAGGACTCCGGTCTTGATGGCCGCGACAGCCACGTCGCCGAGAACGGCCTCGATCTGTCGGCCAACATCCGCTGGTGAGATGTGGATGACGGCGTGCACTCCGGTGGTGTCCTGTGCGGTGACCGCCGTGACGGCACATGCACCATGGACGCCCAGCGCGGCGAACGTGGCCAGGTCGGCGGCCAGCCCGGCCCCACCGCCGGAGTCGGTTGCCGCGATGGAGAGGACCACCCGCGGCGTCACCGGTTCACCTCGGCGAGCAGACTCGCGGTCATCGGTCCGGGGTCAGCCGCCCTCATGAGCGACCCCATGACGGCGATCCCGTAGGCCCCGGCGTCCCGGTACGAGCGGGCGTTGTCTGCGGTGACACCGCCGAGCGCGAACACCGGTGTGCCGTCCGCTGCGGCCACCAGGCGACGTACGCCGGACGGCCCGAGCGGTGGGCCGTAGCCGGGCTTCGACGCGGTGGGGGCGACCGGGGACACCGTGACGTATGACGCGACGTCGCCGACCGCTCGCCGCACCTCGGCTTCGTCGTGGCACGAGCGTCCGCGAATCGCGGCTGCCGCGTTGTCGTCCTGGGCGGACGCGAGATGCACACCGCTCGATCCCTGCAGGTGGCAGCGCGCGGTGATCAGGACGATGTCCGGAATTCGGGCGAGCGAGGCCGCCAGGGCGGCGCGCTGGCCGTGGGACAGATCCAGCTCGCGCATCACGATGTGAGTGGCACCAGCACGTACCAAGGTCGCGACGGTCTGGCTGAGGGATCGTCCCAGCGGCAGCTGCGCGCGATCGGTGAGGACCAGAAGACGGGGAAGGCTCATGTGCCCACCCGCCCGTCCGCCGGCGACGAGGCGCGCGCGGTGGTGAGCTCCGGGATCCGGCCGGCGGAGCGCGCAAGGCGGCCGGCATCGACGGCGAGCCGCATCGCGGTCGCCATGGCCACGGGACTCTCGGCGCGAGTGATGGCGCTGGCGGCGAGGACGGCATCGCAGCCCAGCTCCATCGCGAGGGCCGCATCGCTGGCTGTGCCGATGCCCGCGTCGAGCACGACGGGCACTGCGACGGCGGCCCGGACCGACTCGATCGCGCGGGGATTGCTGATGCCGCGGCCGGAGCCGATCGGCGAACCCAGTGGCATCACCGCTGCACAACCGAGATCGGCGAGTCGCCGTGCGACCACCGGGTCGTCCGTCGTGTACGGCAGGACCGTGAACCCCTGGTCCACCAGCGTCTCGGCAGCCGACAAGAGCTCGACGACGTCCGGCATCAGGCTGGTTTCGTCCCCGATCACCTCAAGCTTGATCCAGGTGGTCCCGAGCGCCTCCCGCGCCAGCTGGGCGGTGAACACCGCCTCCCTCGCCGACATGCAACCGGCGGTGTTGGGCAGGATCCGCACGCCGACCCGTCTGAGCTCATCCAGCAGCGATCCCTCCGACTGGTCGGAGATCCGGCGTATCGAAACCGTGACGAGTCCGGGTCTGGCGGCCTCCACCACGTCGGTGACTGTCGTGATGCTGGTCAGGCCACCAGTGCCGATCCACAGTCTCGATGCCAGCTGCTCGCCCGCGATCTGCAGGCTGCCTGTCGCGCTCATCCGCCCTGCTTCGCGGTCACGATCTCGATCGCGTCCTGGTCGACCAGGACGGTCTCCGCCCAGATCGCGGCGCGGACGACGTCCCCGTTCACTGCTGCTGCAATCCCGGTGGCGGGCAACGCCCTCGCCGACATCAGTGCAGCAAGGGTCGTGCCGTCGACGACCGCTTCCGGTGTGCCATTCACCGTGATGTTCATGCGGTGCTCCCTGTCGTGACGGTGTTGAGGTCAAAACGGTTGGGGTGGAAGGGCAGGGCCACGTCGGGGACGTCTCCGCCCTCGACGTACGCCCGTACGGTCGATGCCGTGATGGGCGCAAGGAGGACACCTCCGCGGTAGTGGCCGCCTGCGACGAGGAGCCCAAGGGTCGACGACGGGCCGAGGAGCGGACCGTTGTCCGGCGTACCGGGCCGGATCCGGCAGGTCACGTCGAGGATCCCGGCCGCATCGAGTGTCGGCACCAGCGTTCGTGCATCCTCGAGGAGCCGAAGCACACCACCGACCGTCGGCGTCGGTTCGCCCGCGTGCTCCTCGGACGTCGCGCCGATCACGACCTCACCGCGGGCACGCGGCACCACGTACACAGGGCGTCCGTGGATGCTGGCGCGAAGCGTCCTGCCGGGTGGGTCATCCGTACGGGCACGGACGATCTCCCCGCGCACGGGCCGGACGAGCCGACGAGTGCCTGGGATCAGCTCGTCGAGCCGGTGTCCGGTCGCCACGATGACGACGTCCGAGGGATGGATCAAGCCGCGGTCCGTGACCACACCGCGGCACAGACCGTCGACAACGTGCGGCTCTGCGTTCGCGCGGGTCAGTCGTTCGCCGATCAAGGCCATCAACGCGGCGGTCACCTGGCGCGGATTGACGCTGTGGTCGCCGGGCAGGAACGCACCTCCGGCAACCCGGTTGCTCAGAGCCGGTTCCCGCTCGAGCAGCTCGTCGCGGTTGAGCTGCTCGGTCTCGACGCCGTGCCCGGTGAGCAGGTCCATCGTGCGCAGCACGACGTTGAGATCGTCCCGGTCATGCCCCACGAGAAGCGTTCCAGCATCCCTGTGGTCGACGTCGACTCCTGACGACGTCGACAGCCGATCGGCATACTCCGCCCACATACCGGCCGAGGCAAGCCCGAGCCGCAGCAGGGCATCCTCACCGTGCCAGGCCTCACCGGCCGGCGACAACATGCCCGCGGCCGCGTGTGTCGCACCCTGCGCGGGGTTGGCGTCGAAGACCGAGACGGTGTGGCCACCCGCGACCAGCTCGTGCGCACAAGCCAGGCCGATCACGCCGGCGCCGATGACGGCGATCCTCATCGGATCGGCTGTGCCAGAGCGGCGGCGTGCACCGCCGCGACAACTTCACGGGCGGCCCGTGCCGGGTCCGACGCTCGCGACACCGCGGCGATCAGCGCGACCCCGTGGGCCCCAGCCGCCATGACGTCCGGGACCCGGTCGACGGTGATGCCCGAGATGGCGATCGCGGGCAGGATCCCCGAGATCTCCGTCAGGGTGGCCACGCCGAGCGGCTTCGGAAGGCCCGGCTTGGTCGTGGACGGATAGATAGGACCGACACCGACATAGTCGGCGCCATCGGCGTACGCCTGCCGCGCCTGCGCGACATTGCGGCACGTTCCGCCGATCAGGAATCCCTTCGGAGCCAGCCGCCGAGCCTGCGCGACAGGCAGGTCGTCGAGACCGAGGTGCACCCCGCCCGCTCCGGCCGCGAGGGCGATGTCCAGCCGGTCGTTGATGATGACCCTCGCCCGGTTCCCGACGGTGCGCACGACGTCCCGGGCGAACTCGAACAGGTGCCGGTCGGTGAGGTGCTTGGCCCTGACCTGCACCGCGTCGACGCCCGCCGAGACGATCTGATCGATCACCTCGGGCGGCGTGTGTGGCAGGTCGGTGATGACGTGGACACGTGGCAACACGATTGAGCTCCTCGCTTCCTGCGCCGGCATTATCCGGATCAGGTTCAACGGTCGGAGCGTCTACAGCTCCATCTCAGCCCGATGCTTCGGGCTCCCGCGGTGGATGTGCCGTCACCGTATCAGAGCCCCGAGCCAGCGACATGGACAAGGGCCTCTGACTAGCGAGTCTGGGCGGAATTCCTCTACCCACTTTCCGCTCAGCGGAGAATCCCAACCCTTGTCGGTGTTCACAACCCGACCCAGCTGACGACTTGAGCCGCTGGACACCAACCTTGCCGTCTCCAGACGTGTCACCCGCCATGTTTATCGTGGCGGAAATCCTGCCTCTCCAACATCCACACAGACCCGTGAATAGCCTGACCCGGGGCGCGCGGTAGCCCCGTCGGGCGGAGCCCGACGAGACGGTTGCCTGTCCTGTGACCGTCAGGCTGCGGGGTCGATGGTCACGGTGTGGCCGAGCTTCTCCAGCTGCTTGACCAGCCGGTGGGTGCGGGCTTCCTCGTTGCGTTTGGTCAGCCACTCCGGCCCGAGGTCTTGGTAGGGCTGGTTGCGTTTGAGCATGTAGTAGGCGGTCACCAGGATCGAGTGCGCGACCGCGATCTGCGCTCGCCGCATCCCGCGACGAGCCGTGATCCGTGAGTGCTGGACGGCGAGGTAGTTCTTGCCCTGCATCCGGCCGACGGCACCGGCGGCCTCGACGAGCATCGCGGTCAACCACTTGTTGCCGCGGCGTCTGCCTGCTGGGCTGCGTTTGCCGGCTGACTCATACATTGCTGGCGCCAGACCGGCCCACGATGCCAGATGCGCGGCAGTCGGGAACTTGGACATGTCGCCGCCGGTCTCGGCGATGATGACCTGCGCAACCCTGGGACCGACACCGGGGATCGTCTGGAGTAGCTCGATCTGGTGAGCCCAAGGCTGGCATGCGGACTCGATGACCTGGTCGAGCTCACGCATGGCCGCCTCGACCCGGTCGAGCCGGTCGAGGATCGACTTGGCCAGCATGGCGTGATGGAGATCGAAGTTGCCTTCCAACGCCTGCGCCAGGTCCGGGATCTTCGAGCGCATCCTGCCCTTGGCCATCTCAGCCAGCACCCGGGCGTCGGTCTCGCCGTCGATCATCGCGCCTAGCATGGCTCTGGCCGAGACCGTGTTCAGCGACGACGCGACGGTCGAGAGCTTGATCGAAGCGTCCTCCAGCATCAGCTCCAACCGCACCGTCTCCCTCGTTCTGTCGCCATGGAGCTGGACCCGATAGCGGGTCAGCATCCGCAACCTGCGCACCGGTGGTGGTGGCACGAACGATGGCGTCAGCAACCCGTGCTCGAGCAGCTGCGCGATCCACTCCGCGTCACGGACGTCGGTCTTGCGACCAGGCACCGCCTTCATGTGAGCGGCGTTGAGCAACCAGATCTCCATCACCTCCTCTAGGCAGTAGAACGGCGCCTTCCAATACGTCGAGGTCGACTCGATCGCCGCGATCGTCACCCCGGCCTCGACCAGCCAGTCCCGCATCACCTTCAGCGACCCCGACGTCGTCTTGAACGTCCGCGTCTCCGAATGACGGCCACGTCTCGCGCCCGGGGTCCTAACACACACCGTCACTGACGCCTTCCCCACGTCCAGGCCAGCGACTCGGTCATAGAGCACTTCCATCACCATCAGCTCCCTCACCACTCGACTCGCGGCCCACCCAGATGGGCGGGCCGAAGCCGCTCGGAGAGTCTTCTGCCGGGATACAGACCCACGTGCTCGAAGCAACAATCCAAAGACACCCGAAGACCCCGCGCCAAACACCTCAACGGGCTCACCCGCACCAGTGTGTGCCGACGTCGCCGAGCGACCCATCCCCGATTCTCATCCCCCAACGCAGCGACGAAGTCGCAAGCCGTCACACCTCTTGCATTCTCGGTGGCCCCTTGCGTCCGTACGAAAGGCCTTAGGGGTCATGAGTACAGACAATGAGCGCGAAAAGCGCGAGGAGAACCGCCGAAAGCTCGCAGGGGGAACATGCCCTCGATGCGGCAAAGATGTGCAGCGGAAGCCGACCGGACGACCACCGATCTGGTGCTCGCAGGCATGCCGAAGGGCCGCGTATGAGGAACGCCGCGCGGCCGCTCATGGCGCGATCGCAGTCGAAGTTGTCGAGCGAGTCGAGACTCTCGAGCACCCAATCGGCACCTGCGTCGACCGAACGTTGGCCTCACCAGCCGGATGCCGACGCGTGGTCTACGAACTGGCCCGACTCGGCTCGCGAAGGGACTCTGCAGTCAGATCCCAAGATGGGAATCGACGTACAACGCCATACGCAATGGACTCATGGACGCCCTCTACATGCCGATGAGCCGCCGCCGGTAGATCGCGGCGCGCGCCAGACTCACGTTGACGCGCCACGGCTAGAACGGCGCAAGGGACAAAGCGATTGCCTCACATTGCCAAGCTCCTTCGTAACCCGCCGTCACCAGGTACGGCCACGCTGGCGTACGAATTCGACTGTGTCGTCTGCTGCCTTGTTGGCTCGCGCGACGTCATTGTCGAACGCGGCGAGCATCGGCCACCCCTCGTCAATTTCACGGGCAACTTGGACGGCAAGCCCGTCGCCATCCTGGTCAGATCGACTGTCCAAAATAAACTCGCCCATCCAGGGGACGTGGCGTGACGGCTCCCGAGCGGCGTCGACGGCGACATATGAAGCCAAGCACTCCAATCGATCGCACGCCTCGGCATAGGCGACGTCGTCGGGAAGCAGCGCACGGACGGGCTCACGGCCGTCCCCGCGCAGCAGATGGCTCGCTGGATAGTGAAAGCGCATCGGCTGACCCCAGCGTGGAAGATTGTTGAGCCAATCTGGCTCGAGCATCCAGATGGGACGCAGGACGTCAGCCGCGGGTCGCGGGGTGCGGTCATTAACCCGCGGACGCCACGTCGGCTTCGTCAGTAAGTCAGCTAGAAAATGTTCGCGCTGAGACGCGATCGCCGCGATGCCCGCGACCCAGGTGGCCAAGAGCGCGGGATAGTGCCGGTATGCATCGAGGAAGTCGTTGAAGGGCCCCTGTGGTTGAGCGCGTGCCGCCATAAGCCGCTGGATCGCACCGAGCCACACCCGATTGTGGGTGTCATTGTCGTGGAACACCCCGGTCGCGAGTAGGTGCAGCAGCGTGTCGCTCTCTGTGCGCATTGACGCCAGGGCGGTGTCATAGGCAGGAGGGACGTTCTGGGGGACGTAGACCGGATACTGGTCCTGATTGGCGACATGGGTGACGATCCTTTCCGTTTCGCTTTGGATCAGGTCCGTGATCTCGATTCGACGCACCGGGTCGTGCAGGACCCGCTTCAGACGGGCCACCGCCATGTCGCGGGTCAACGGTGGAGCAGCAAGAGTGTCGAGAGCCTCGAGTCGGGTCGCCAGTCCATTGAACAGAACGTCGGCGGTCACGTTCCTAATAACGGCACCGTCGTGCTGAGCGATGATCCGGCTCGCCTTCTCCGAAGGTGCTGAGTATGAACCCCAGAACAGCGGGTAGCGGCGGGTAGCGCGCCGCTCCAGAGCTGCCACCAAGGCATGGTCCCAATCTGCTGACCAGCCGGACACGATAAGTCCGTACTCGTCGAAGACCCTGTCAAGCAATCGGTCGGACGCCGTCGGGTAGGTCGAGAGTTCATCGATTGTGTTCCGCTGCTCCAAGTCCAAGTAGTCACCATGCAACTTCACGATCGTCACCTTCGAGTGTGCCAGCGGAGTAGCCGCCTGCACTTGTTCCGGCGTGTGAATCACCTGCGGAGCAATGCCGACCTCTTCCAGGGCGCGCTCCATCAACCGGTCGAAGTTGGTCGTCAGAATCACTCGCACAGCACCTCGCAAGACGAGCGACGCGATGGCTTTGTGCGCGGCGGTTGGCTGTTTAGTTCCGGCTTCCAAGTCTGCTTCGGATGGTTCGAAGTATCCGGAGAGCAGCGCTTGGCGAGCAGCGGATGTGGCGGCCATGGAACTCAGCAAGTTGGAGTACCCCAACGTCTCACCGTCACCATGGTCGGCCCACCACGCCTCGGGGTCGCCGGCCGCCACCTGGACCGACTCCGGGTCGCCGTTAGTGGCTGCCGACGCGCGACGGACTAGATCGATGACCATTTGCCAGCCGGTGGGTATTCCGGCCGCCGTCGAAACCCCCGACCCCAACAGCAGCGCGTACACCCCAGGACACGCATGAATTCCGGTAGCCAGCGCCACTAGCGGGTCCAACGACCGCCCCGGCGTAACTGGTGGCCCGGAAGCAACCACTAGTTGTACTCGGCTAGGACGTTGGTGACACCTGGCTGATCGGGGGTCGACCTCCGAGGGCTGAGTGGCGTCGTCGATTGTTGTAGTGCTCGAGCCATGGTGCAAGGGCTGCTGTGCGCTCGTCGTTTGAGTAGAAGATCTGTCGGTAGGCCCACTCGGCCTGCAGGGTGCGGTTGAACCGCTCGACTTTGCCGTTCTGCCAGGGGCAATGAGCTCGGATGAAGATGTGTTCGGCGCCCAGGGCCGTGATTGCGTCGCGGATGTCGTTTGAGCGTTTGTAGCTGAAGTGGTTGTCGGTCATGACCTGGCGGATCGTGGTGATGCCGCAGGCGGCGAAGTACTCAGCTGCTCGCAGCAGGAAGCCGGCGCAGGTCGGTCCCTTCTCGTCGGGCAGGATCTCTGAGTAGGCCAACCGGGTGTGGTCGTCGACGAGCGAGTGGACGTAGTCGAATCCGATCCTGGCCCGCTTCTTCGCTCCGGTCGAACCCATCTGCCGGCCGTGAGCTCTCCAGCCGCCGCCGATGTCGATGCGGCCCAACTTCTTGACGTCCATATGCACCAGATCGCCCGGAGATTCTCGCTCGTAACGAACAGCGGTCTGCTTCGACGATCGGATCACCTCACCTGTCAGCGGATCGCACTCACGCAAGAACGGGACCTGGTGGCGGCGCAGGATCGATGACACGGTCCGCGCTGGCATCCCGACCTCGGGCCCGATCCAGTCCTGACCGCGGCGGTGCTTGGCCCGCATGACCAGCACCACGGCCTCGGCACCCGGAGACGTCCGAGCCGGTGACCGGTGCGGACGCGACGACCGGTCCTGCAAACCAGCTGGCCCCTCGGCCTTGAACCGGTTGATCCAACGATGAGCGCACTGCCTGGAGATCCCCAGCTCCTTGGCGACATGCGCGACCGGCCGACCCCCGTCCAAGACCCTGGAGACGATCAGCAGACGACCACGAACATTCAAACGGGCATTACGGTGAGACATGAGGACCTCCTGGGCCTCTGGGCGACTTAGACATCACCCACTAAGCCCGGAGGTCCTCACCTTTCACAAGACCGAACTGTCACCAACGTCCCTGCCGAGTACAACTAGGGGTCCGCTGTCAGTTCCTTTGGCGTCTGTCATGTCGTCAGTGTCCCAAGCGCGCAGTTCAGTCGCGCGATTCGCCGCGCATACGGGACGTCGCGTGACTGAGCTCGAGCGTTCGGGGATCGGGTCACTCCCGCTCGCGGTCCATGGCGACATGGAATGGCTTGCGCTGGTCGGGCAGCGCCTTGGCGAGAGTGTCGATTGCCTTAGCCACGTCAACGAGGGAGCCATCGTGATGCGCGACGGACTCTCGGAAGTCCCCCATGTCGATCACGTACTCGCTTGTCGGCACCGGCCTGTTTGGGCCTTTGCAATCGATGCGAATTTGGTGCGCGATTGGGTCAGGACGGTTCACGAGCTTGGGGGAAGGGCCGAGCGTCCAATGGAGTGTGCGCCCCGGCGCTAGCGACGACAGCCCTTCGCTGAGGCGTCGATGCATCGCAACGACGAATGCGCCCTCGTGGTCGGCAGGCAACGGTGGATCAATCGTCACCTTTACGTCCGTGGCCACGGTAAGACCGGAGTTCCCAATTACGAGTTCCAGATTCCAGCCGTTCCGAGATTGCAGTCGGACGTCGGCCCAGAGGTAGGGCGCGGACGAGGCCTCGGCAATCGATTCCTGGAGGTCTGTCTGGCGCTTCATCTCTTGAACCTGCTGCCGCACGAACCAAACGGACACTCCCGTTGCGGCAGCAGCGGCCACCGCTGCCACTGCCGCGATGACTGCAATCCAAGTCTCCATCCGGCCACACTACGCACGGGCGCCGACGCGAGACCCTCGCAGCGCGCTGCCGAGGGGAACGTTCCCCCTCCGACGTTCCCTCTGAACGTTCCCCCGAAAGTTCAACGTTCCCTGGCCCTAGGACACATGGAATCGGGCCTTAGGGGTTGTGCCCGTATTCCACAGGGCGCAGGCCATGCAACTGGTTCTCCACAGATGTCGCTCGAGTCGGAACGTTCCCCACCTCACCGGCTCAGACTGGAGGGTCGAGATGGCTATCCACTATCGGGGTGGGAGGACGGACGAGTGCCATGACAGAGATTCAGCTGCTGACGCCGGCGCAGGTTGGGAAGATCCTCGGCGTCACGCCTTCGACGCTGTGCCGGCTGCGCCAGACCGGCAAGGGCCCGCGGTTCGTGTGGGTCACCGACCACACGCCGCGCTACCGCGAGGACGAGCTGCTCGCGTACATCGAGGAACGAGCTTCCTGATGCCTGTCCGCAAGGACCGCTCGGGTCGCTGGCGAGCGACGCTCAAGAACGGTCGCGAGTACGTCACCAGCAAGACGTTCGACACCAAGCGCGAAGCCGACGGATGGCTCAGCCGGGAGAAGGCGGCCTTGGCCGGCGGCACCGATCCACGTGCCGGGGAGGTCGCGTGCCGCAAGGCGTTCGCCACCTACATGGAGTCGCGCCGGCACACCGTCGCTGTGAAGACCTACAAGGCCGACATGGAGATGGTGAAGCTCATGCCGCCCAACCTCGGCAACCTGCATGTCGGGCGGGTCACCGATCGCGAGGTCCAGCGCGTCCTGGACGCCTGGTCTCGCCGGTATGCGGAATCGTCGGTCAGGAGGTTCCGCGCCGTGCTGTCCGGGCTTCTTCTCGTGGACCGTCCGCGAGCGACTGCGCGTCGACAACCCGGTCGCTCGCACGAGCGTGGCGCACCAGCTGGTGCCGGCCCAGGGCATGCAGCCGTTCACCGAGCCGGAACTGGCCGAGGTCCGCAGGGACATCGCCGCGTACGACGAGCACCTGGCCGACGTCGTCTGGCTGCTGGCCTGGACCGGTCTGCGGTGGTCGGAGGCCCGCGAGCTGCGGGTCGCCGACTTCATCGAGGTGCCGATGCCGCGACTGGTCGTCCGCCGATCCGCGCCCGAGTCGGTGGAGCCCAAGTCGACCAAGAGCGGACGGACCCGCCACATCCCGCTGTCCGAGGAGCTACTGCCGCTGGTCCGCAGCATGGCGAAGGACAAGGGTGCCGACGACCTGCTGCTCACCTCGTCCAGCGGCGGACGGCTCCACGCCGCCGGGTTCAAGCGGTCCATCCGCTGGACCACGACCGGACGCGGCCGGCGCCTGCACGACCTGCGGCACACCGCGGCCTGCCTCTGGCTCGCCTCCGGGGTGTCGATCTCGACGGTCCAGGCGTGGCTCGGGCACTCGTCCCTGCAGACCACACAGATCTACGTGCACTACCTCGGCGACAGCGCCGATCAGGCCGGTCTGGCAGGTCCTCAACCGGCGGGGGAGCGCCGGGGGTGCGCGGCCCGATTCGTCGAACCCGATTTTTCCCTGAGCCTCCGACAGGATTCGAACCCGCGACATCCTCATTACAAGTGAGGCGCTCTACCAACTGAGCTACAGAGGCGTACGGGCCGAAGCCCGGGGTCCATCGTAGCGAGCCTCAGACCTGGCCGTCGCGGCACCGCTTGAGGTACTCGGCGTCGACCTTCTCCTGCACCGGCAGCTCGGGCATCTCCAGCGTGTCGCTGTCGCCGACGCGGATGAATGTCTTGAGGTCCTGGAGGCTCTCGTCGCGGTCGCTGTCGGGCACGAATGCGTCGTCGAGGGCCAGGTCGCAGTCACCGGCGCCGAACTCCTGCCAACCGCCGCTGACCCCGAAGTTGTCAGTCGTGTCGGGGTACGCACTAAGACCTTGGACGCGCAGCACGCCGATGACGCGGGTGCCACCAGTGCCCAGCCGCACCTCGTACGCAGCGCGGGTCTGCAGCTCGAGCCGCATGAAGGTCTTGTCGGCCGCGTCCTTCTCGGTCGTGACGCGCCAGGCCGAGGTGACCATGGGCGAGCCGATCACCGTGACGTCGTCGCGGAAGATGTTGGCAACGGCCAGGTGGGGCGAGACCTCGTCCTTGACCTGCTGCTGCAGCGTCGCGGCGGCGTCCTTGGACAGCACCTCCCTGATCTCGGACAGCGGGTCGGCGCTGTGCCAGCCGGCCTCGTCGACGACCGTGACGGTCGCCCACTGCGTCAAGACCTTCGCCATCCGGTCGAGCGTCGCGGCGTCGAACCCGTCGGGAGCGGCCGGCAGCTCGGCCGGATCGAGCTCGCCCTGGGCCTTGGGCCACTCGAGGTTGAGCGACTCGAAGCTGACCGCCTGGCTCGTCGCCGGCTTGGGCTCATCCGATCCCGAGGTGCACGCCGCACACGTCGTCACGACCGCCACGACGAGTGCCAAGAGCCTGCGCATCGGTCCAGTATCGGTGATCGGTTCGTGCACCGACGGTGCGACATACTGACGGCGTGCCACAACTGTCCAGCCCGTACGCCCGACTGCTCGCCGCGACGCAGGACCTGGACACGCCATTCGCGGTGATCGACGAACCGGCGCTGTGGGCCAACGCCGACGACCTCGTGCGCCGCGCAAACGGCGTGCCGATCCGGGTCGCGAGCAAGTCCGTACGCGTGCGGTCGATCGTCGAGGACACGCTCGCCCGCGACGGGTTCGCCGGGGTGATGTCCTACTCGCTCGCGGAGTCCAACTGGCTCGTCGACAACGGCATCGATGACGTCCTGCTGGCCTACCCGACGACGAGCCGCAGCTCGCTCGACTACCTCGTCGCCGACGAGCGCCGACGTGCCCAGATCACTGTGATGGTCGACAGCACGGAGTCGCTGGACCACATCGACAGCCTGCTCGGTGCCGGCCATCCGTCGATCCGGGTGTGCATCGACGTCGACTCCTCGCTCAAGCTCGGCCCGGTACACCTCGGCGTACGCCGCTCCCCCGTGCACACCGCCGAGCAGGCCGGCGCGTTGGCCGCAGCGATCGCCGAACGGCCAGGGTTCGATCTCGTCGGCGTGATGTTCTACGACGCGCAGATCGCGGGCCTGCCCGACTCGTCGCCCGCGGTACGGCTGGTCAAGAAGCGTTCGGCGGCCGAGCTGTTGGAACGCCGGTCGCGCGTGGTCGCCGCGGTCTCGGATCACGCGAAGCTCGAGATCGTCAACGCCGGTGGCACCGGCAGCCTCGAGGTCACCGGCGCGGACCCGGCGATCACCGAGCTCACCGCCGGGTCGGGCCTGTTCGCCCCCACACTGTTCGACGGCTATGACGCGTTCGAGGCGCGACCGGCTGCCTACTTCGTGCTCTCGGTCGTACGCAAGCCGGCCCCGGACATCGCGACGCTGTTCGCCGGTGGCTACATCGCGTCCGGGCCGACCAACAAGAACCGCCAGCCCGCGCCGACCTGGCCCGAGGGGCTCAAGGCGATCGGCACCGAAGGCGCCGGCGAGGTCCAGAGCCCGGTCAAGGGTGACGCCGCCCGCGACCTGCGCATCGGCGACCGCGTCGTCATGCGCTACGCGAAGGCCGGCGAGATGTGCGAGCGGTTCAACGAGGTCGCACTCGTCTCGGCCGACGGCACGACGACTCGGGTCCCGACGTATCGCGGAGAGGGCAAGAACTTCGGATGACGACCTGGACCAACTGGAGCCGCAGCGTCGAGGCCCATCCGGTACGCATCGAGCATCCGACGTCGACCGCCGACGTCCAGCGGATCGTCCGCGAGGCCTCAGTGGCGGGGCTCAAGGCCAAGGCCGTCGGCGCCAGCCACTCGTTCACCGCGATCGCCGCGACCGACGGCGTCCAGCTGCGGCTCGGCCAGATGAACCGGATCCTCGCTCATGACTCTGCGACCGGGCGCGTACGCGTGCAGGCCGGCATCTCCCTGCACGACCTCAACCCGCGGCTGAAGACGTTGGGCCTGGCGCTGCCGAACCTCGGCGACGTCGACCCGCAGTCCGTCGCGGGCGCGGTCTCGACCGGCACGCACGGCACCGGCGGCAGGCTGTTCGGCATCTCGGCGGCGGTCGTCGGCGTGCAGCTCGTCACCGCCGACGGCGAGGTCCTGGAGATCGACGAGAGCCATGCCTGGCTCGGCGCGGCCCGGGTGACGCTCGGCGCCCTCGGCATCGTGACCGAGGTGACGCTGCAGTGCGTACCGGCGTTCCTGCTGCATGCCCGTGAGGAGCCGATGGCGCTGCCCGACGTGCTCGACCAGGTCGACGCGCTCGTCGACGACAACGACCACTTCGAGTTCTACTGGTTCCCGCACACCGACAAGGCGCTGACCAAGCGCAACAACCGCGTCGCCGAGGGCACCGAGCGCAAGCCGGTCGGCCGGTTCCGGCACTGGCTCGACGACGAGTTCCTGAGCAACACGGTGTTCGAGGGCCTCAACCGCGTGGTCGCCCGCAAGCGCTCGTGGATCCCGCGGGTCAACTCCGTCGCCGCCTCGGTGCTCAGCGCCCGCGAGTATGTCGACGACTCCTACAACGTGTTCGTCTCGTCGCGCACGGTGCGGTTCCGCGAGTCGGAGTTCGCGCTGCCACGCGAGGCGCTGCCGTCGGTGCTGGCCGAGCTCAAGGCGTGGTTCGCCGCGGGCCACGAGAACATCTCGTTCCCGATCGAGGTACGTTTCACCGCCGCCGACGACGTGTGGATGTCGACGGGCCACGAACGGGACAACTGCTATGTCGCGGTGCACCAGTACTGGCGCAGCGACTATCAGGCGTACTTCGCCGCCGCCCAGGACATCTTCACCGCGCACGAGGGTCGCCCGCACTGGGGCAAGATCCACACGCTCGACGCGGCGTACTTCGCCGAGACGTACGCGAGGTTCGGCGACTTCGTGAACGTACGCAACGAGCTCGACCCGAGGCGCACGTTCACGAACCCCTACCTGGACCGCGTCCTCGGCTGAGCGGTCTCGATACACCTTCCTCGCAGAGCTCGTCAGGCACTCGACCAGCGACAAACTCGCTGATCGAGTGCCGCCGAGGAACGAGGCGGTGTATCGAGATCAGGTCAGCCGCGGACCTGGGCGATCGCGTAGAGCGCGATGCCGGCGGCCACTCCCGCGTTGAGGCTTTCGAGACCTGTCGACATCGGGATCGACACGATCTCGTCGCACGTCTCGCCGACGAGGCGGGACAGACCCTTGCCCTCGCTGCCGATCACGACAACGACGGGGCCGTCGATCATCTGCGACTGCGCGACGTCGACCGTGCCGTCGGCGGCGAGGCCGATGACCATGCAGCCGGCGTCCTGGAACTGCTTGAGCGTGCGGGTCAGGTTGGTGACCCGGGCGACCGGAACCCGCGCGGCGGCACCGGCCGAGGTCTTCCACGCCGCTGCCGTGATCTGCGCGGCGCGACGCTCAGGGATGACGACGCCGTGCGCGCCGAACCCCGACGCTGACCGGATGATCGCACCGAGGTTGCGCGGATCGGTGACGCCGTCGAGCATCACGATCAGTGCCGGCTCGTCGCGCTCGGCGGCGAGGTCGAGCAGGTCCTGCGGGTTGGCGTACTCGTATGCGTTGAGCTTGGCCGCGATGCCCTGGTGCACCGCACCGCCGGTGAGCTTGTCGAGCTCGATGCGGCCGATCTCGAGCAGGCTGACGTGCTGCTCGGCGGCGAGCTTGAAGATCTCGCGGATCTTCTCGTCGCGGTCCGTGCCCTCGGCCACGTAGAGCGCGTGCACCGGCACGGTCGCCCTGAGCAGCTCGAGCACCGAGTTGCGCCCCGCGACCCACTCCGCGGCATCGCCCTGCTTGCGCTTGGGCCGTGCGGCCTCGCGCTTCTGCGTGGCGTTCTTCATCTTGTAGATCTTGTGGTTCGGTCGGTCCTCGGCGCGCGGGGTCGGGCCCTTGCCCTCGAGCCCCTGCCGGCGCCGACCTCCGGAGCCGGCAGTGGGGTTGCCCTTGCCGGTCTTCTTGATCGCGCCCTTGCGCTTGCTGTTGCCTGGCATGTCTAGTTGTCGCCCTTCACGGACCATCTCGCGCCCTGCGGTGTGTCCTCGATCTCGATGCCGGCGGCCGTGAGCTGGTCACGCACCCGGTCCGCCGTGGCGAAGTCCTTGTCGGCTCGCGCCTGCTGGCGCTGCTCCAACAGGCCGCCCACGAGGGAGTCGATCACCTGCGCGTACGCCGCATCGTCACCTCCACGGTCCCACGTCGGGGACAGTGGGTCCAAACCGAGCACGTCGAGCATCGAACGTACGCTCGCCAGCACGCCGGCCAGATCAGTGGTGTCGCCCTCGGCCATGAGCTTGTTGCCCTCGCCGATCGTGGCCTGCAGCACCGCCAGCGCCGCCGGCACCGACAGGTCGTCGTCCATCGCCGCGGCGAACGCCTCGGGCACCTCGCCGACGTCAACAGCGCCGACGCGCTCAGCCGCCCGGCGCACAAACCCCTCGATCCGCTGGAACGCCGTGGCCGCCTCGGCGAGCGACTCCTCGGAGAACTCGACGATCGACCGGTAGTGCGACGCGGCGAGGTAGTAGCGCAGGTCGATCGGCCGCACGCGCTTGACGACCTCGCTGACCAGCAGGGTGTTGCCGACCGACTTGGACATCTTGGAGCCGGCGAGGTTGAGCATCGCGTTGTGCATCCAGAGCCGGGCGAACGCCTGGCCCGCCGCACGCGACTGGGCCAGCTCGTTCTCGTGGTGCGGGAATCGCAGGTCGAGTCCCCCGCCGTGGATGTCGAACTCGTCGCCGAGGAACTTCGACGCCATCGCCGAGCACTCCAGGTGCCAGCCCGGCCGGCCGCGGCCCCATGGCGTCGGCCACGAGGCGGACTCGGGATCGCCCTGCTTGTGGCCCTTCCAGAGCGCGAAGTCGCGGGCGTCGCGCTTGCCCTCCGGCGGCGCATCCTCGGCGGCCTGCATGTCGTCGATCTTCTGGTTGGACAGCTCGCCGTACGACGGCCAGGAGCGTACGTCGAAGTAGACGTCGCCCGACCCGTCCTCGGCGGCGTACGCATGACCGCGCTCGATCAGCGTCTGCATCATCTCGATCATCTCGGGCACGACGCCCGTGGCCCGCGGCTCGTACGTCGGAGGGACGCAGCCGAGCACCTCATAGGCGGCGTGCAGCGCGCGCTCGTTCTCGTAGGCCACGGCGAACCACGGCCGGTCCTGCTCGACACCCTTGGCCAGGATCTTGTCGTCGATGTCGGTGACGTTGGCGACGATCGTGACCTCGAAGTCCGAGCGCTCGAGCCAGCGGCGCAGGACGTCGAAGACGACCTCCTTGCGGATGTGGCCGATGTGCGGCGGGCCCTGCACCGTGAGCCCGCAGTGGTAGATCGACACTCGTCCCGGCTGGACCGGGACGAGGGGCTTGATCTGCCGGGACGCAGTGTCATAGAGCTGGAATGCCACGCGCCAACCCTATCGGCTCCGGCGGCATCCTCCCGACGGTCGAGCGGCGCTAGCGGGTGGCCCCGCCGGTCAGATCTGCCGCGTAGGGGAAGTAGCTGCCGTACGTGACCGACCCACAGGGCGCGGACTCGCGCCACCAGATCGACATGTCGTCCCAGTAGCCATGCGTCCACGCCGCCCGCGACAGGCCCAAGCTGTCGTAGATGGCGTAGGTGTCCGTGGCGTACTGGGTCGAATAGGCGAGGTCACCGCCGTTGCAGGGATTCATGATGCCGTACTCACCGATGTACAGCGGCATGCCGGCGGCCTCCGCGACTCCTACCGCCTGCTGCACGAAAGCGGTGTGCTCGGTCTTTCGGGCCGCGTACGACTTGGAGGTCGGGTCGTAGGGGACGTACGAGCCGCCCATCGCGCTGCTGCTCGTCTGGTCGGTGTCCTCCTTCTGGGTCGCGTAGGCGCTGGAGGAGTAGCCGATCCCGTAGGTCGCGTTGGTCCCGGTGGCCTGGCCGAAGTAGTCGTGGAACGTCATGACCACGTTGGGCTGCGCGACATCCGCGAGGTTCACGCCGACCAACGACCCGCTCCCGGCCACCGGCGAGACGATGAGGATCTTGTCGGGGTCGGCGGCGCGCACGGACTTGCTGCCGGTGGGTGCGAGCCATGGGCCGTAGACGGTGTCGACGAGCTTCTGCGTCCGGCTGACCGCGGTGGTGCCGTCGGCGGCGGGTTCGTTGACCAGGTCGACGGCGATGACGTGCTGGCCGCGACTCGTGGAGCCGTCGTAGCGGTTGAGGATGAACTTCAGGTAGTCGGCGGTCTCCTGGAGCCCGAGCGCGTCGTCGATCAGGGCATCCCAGGCCGCGCCCGACTCGCACGACGTGCCCGGCGTCGCACCGACCTTGGTCCACGCCCACGCCGGCACGCCCCGGTGGGCGCCGGCCATGACCGGGTCCTCTCTGCACATCCTGGAATTCGGGTTCGACGCGGTGGCGACGTTCGAGAGGTGCATCGGGTCGAGGATGACGTAGAGGCCCTGCTCGATCGCCTCATCGATGATGCTGTCGAGCTGGTCGAACGCCTCGGTGTCGATCACGATCGATGAGCCGGACTGCTTCTGGAAGTACGACCAGTCCATCGCGAGGCGGACGGTGTTGAAGGCTGGAGCTCCGGCGCCGCCCATCGCCTCGACCTCCTTGAGGACGTACGGGGTCTGCCACGTGCCGGCGACCTTGTGCGCCGTGCGCTTGACGTTGACGCCGTTCGCCACGAACGGCGCGCCGGTCATGTTGCTGACGAACGACGACGGCGCTTTGGCGTGGAAGAGCTCGTTTGACGGAGCAATGGGCGCGCTGGCAGGCGGGACCGTCTGCGTTGCCGTCTTCATTTCCGAGCGCACCCACTTGATCGGCTGGTTGTTGCGCCGCGCCTGTGACTGCGTCACCCGTACGCCCACGGTGTACTGCTTGCCGGGAGTCAGACCCGTGAAGGTGTGACCTGTCGTGCCGATGAGGGTGACGTACGTCGCCCACGACGGTGAGCCGGCCTCCTCACCCAAGTACAGGTCGTACTGGTGGAACGGCGTCGCGTTGTAGGCCGGCCAGCTCACGGTCAGGTCGCCTGCCGACGTGGCCGACGTCGTCAGCGATCCGATCTGGGGGTGGGTCCTGACGGCCACCTTCGACTTGTTGCGATCGCTCGCCGACCCCGACTTGGGGATGGTCCGGACCGTGACCTCGTACGACTTGCCCGGCGTGATGCCGGTCGCGCGGAACTCCTTGATGTACGTCGTCTGGCCCGGGACGTATGGGACCGGCGACGCGTAGGTGGCGCCCACGCTCGACGCTGCGCTCGAGCGCCAGGTCGACGAACCGGCGGCCCGATACTGCACCTCGTAGCGCTTGATCTTCCCGCCCACGTGGCTCCAGCCGAGCTTGAGGGTGGCCGCGTCGGCCTCGATCTCGATGTACTTGATCGTGACGGCAGATGCGGCAGCCTGCGCGGCGCCCGACGTTCCAGCCAACGTGGCAACGACCAACACCAGCGACACCACCACGGCGCGGACTGCTTTCAAAGACGTCGTCATGGCCAGCTCGCAATCTGAGGAGTGACACCGCTGTAGTCGGACTCTAACCAGTCGCGACGCCTCTCGGGCGCCGTTCGACAGAGCGCGAGCATATACCTCGTGCTTCACATCAGCCCCACAAATCCCACAGGTCACTTATCATGAGTCGATGCGCCATCTTCCCCGACTCGCCGCAGCCGCGCTCCTCGGCTTCGCCTTCCTGCCCGCCCCGGCCTCCGCCGCGTCGGGCCAGGCCTCGTTCGTCCGTTGGTCCAGCTCGGCCGACTTCGCCAAGGGCACCTCGGTCGGCCTCGCCGTCCAGAGCGGCGCCCTCACACTCGGCAAGGGCACCTCGGTCCTGAGCTACGACGACCCCCGCGTCTCTGGCGGCGCCAAGAAGTACGACAGCGGCAGCTGGACGTCGCCATGGCAGTCGACCGGGTTCTCGGCCAAGAGCCTGATCCCGTCGTGGAGCATCCAGTCGCCCACCGGCACCTGGGCGCGCATCGAGGTCCGCGTCAAGAGCGGGTCCACGACCGGCAGCTGGGACACCGTCGCCAACTACGCCTTCTCGGCTTCGTACATCAAGCGCGCATCGGGCTCGGCCCAGACGGACGACCTCGCCAAGCTGTCCACCGACACGGTCCTGGCCAACAGCGGCAAGTCGTTCACCAGCTGGCAGGTCCGCGTGCTCCTCATGCGACCCGTCGGCGCGAAGACGACACCGACCCTCGAGGCGGTCAACGGGACGCAAGCGACCTACGCGACCCGCACGACCACCACCAGCTCGACGACGATGACCAAGACCAAGGAGCTCGCAGTCCCGATGTCGTCCCAGATGATCCACAAGGGCGAATACCCAGAGTGGGGTGGTGGCGGCGAGGCCTGGTGCTCGCCGACCTCGACCTCGATGGTCATGCGCTACTTCGGCAAGGGGCCCACCGCCGCCGACTACTCGTGGACCTCCTACCAGGACGGATTCGTCGACCACGCCGCGCGCTACACGTTCGACTACGCCTACGACGGCACCGGCAACTGGCCGTTCAACACCGCGTACGCCGCGCGCCACGGGCTCGACCCGTTCGTGACCCGGCTCTACACGTTGCGCGATGCCGAGGCGTTCATCAACGCCGGCATCCCCCTGGTCGCGTCCATCGCGTTCGGCAAGGGCGAGCTGACCGGAGCGCCGATCACCTCGACGCCGGGCCACCTCGTGGTGATTCGCGGCTTCACCTCAGCCGGCAGCGTGATCGTCAACGACCCTGCTGCGTCCAAGAACTCCACCGTCCGGCGCGTCTACAGCCGCTCGCAGTTCGAGAAGGCGTGGCAGCGTGGCAGCGGCGGCGTCGTGTACGTCATCCGGCCCACCAGCCAGGCGCTGCCATCCGACACCGCCCGCTGGTGAGCGAACACCTCTAAGGCGCACCACGTCACCCGGGGGTCGATGCCCGAAGGCCGATCTGCCCGCGGCTCCCGGCACCGCTGCACCTGAGGCGGTGCTTGCGTTCCAGCAGCGGCGCACGGTCATTCCACCTCGACGGTGACCTTCGGGTAGCCGGTTGCGCCGTCGGGCAGCACGTCCGCCCGTTCGGCGGTCTGCGGCTTGCCCTTGGCGTCCGTAGCCCGCGCCTCGATCACGTGGCCGCCGGGTTCGGCCGTCCACGCCAGCTGCCACTGGACCCACGTGTCGGCGTTCGGCGCCGTGCCGAGGGTTGCCTCCTGCCACGGGCCGCCGTCGACCCTGACCTCGACACCCTCGATCCCCACATGCTGCGCCCACGCGACGCCGGCGATCGTGGTGCCACCTGCGTCGAGGGTCTGGCCGGCACTGGGCACGTCGATGCGCGACTGCGTCTTGACCGGCCCGCGCTCGCCCCACCCGCGCTGCGTCCAGTACGCCTCGAAGTCCGCGAACCGGGTCACCTCCCAGTCGACGACCCATTTCGTCGCGGAGACATAGCCGTACAGGCCCGGCACGACCTGACGCACCGGGAAGCCGTGCGGGATCGGCAGCGGCTCGCCGTCCATCGTCAGCGCCAGCAACGCGTTGCGGCCGTCGGTCAGCGCGTCGAGCGGAGTGCCGCAGGTCCAACCGTCGTCCGACCGCGACAGCAGGGCGTCGGCGCCGGGCCGGATGCCGACCTCC
The DNA here is from genome assembly GCA_963790145.1 of uncultured Actinomycetota bacterium. Taxonomy (GTDB): domain Bacteria; phylum Actinomycetota; class Actinomycetes; order Propionibacteriales; family Nocardioidaceae; genus Aeromicrobium. The sequence goes on from CAWBNN010000004.1 coordinate 79,666, forward strand.
TCGAGGATGTCCTTGATCGGCACGCCACCCCAGAGCGTGTTGCCGATCAGGTCGCCACCGACGGGATTCGAGACGCAGCAGATCGTCACCCATTCCTGCTGGAGGCCGCGGTCGAGCAGGTCCTGATAGGTCAGCGTCAGCTCCTGGTCGACCATCCCGTGGATGCGCAGGCGCCAGGTCTCGGGATCGACGAGGGGCGGCGAGAGGGCCGTGTCGATTCGATAGAAGTCACGGTTGCTCGTGAGCCACGGGCCCTGGCCCTTGACCGCGAGATCGGCGCCCGCCGGCACCGGCACCTGGCGGGACGGGATCTTGAGCGCCTCACGTACGCGCTCGATCGCCCGTCTGCGGCGATGGCGGGAAGCCAGCACCTCACCCGCGGTTCCCACGATGATCGTCGCGAGCGCGATGATCGCGGTCGTACGGATGAAGGACCGACGACTCTCGTCGACCGTCAGGTGCGCGCGATCGCGGAGCAGCAGGCCGAGGACGCCGACGACCACCAGCCCGGCCGCGACGCAGACGAGGACGCCGGCCGCACCGCCGTGCGGACGCGTCACCACCGCGGCCGACGCGAGTGCGACGAGGCCCGCCACCAGGACGTACGCCTGCGGGCGAGGCCAGAAGCGACCGGCGAGGGCGCCGAGCAGCAGGATGGCGACCACCACGCTGGCGACCGCGAGGGGCTTGTCTGCGTGACCGACGACGCCGATGATCGCCTCGGCCACCGGCCCGGGCGTCAGCTCGATGACGGACTGACCAACAGCGAGGACCGGCGACTCACGCAGGCTGAACAGCGCCGACAGCCCCTCGCTCGCGGCGATGGCCGCAGCCGCCGCGAGCACCCCGCTGATGGTGGACCGCTGGGACGTCACCTGCCCATCCTCTCTCGCACGTCCCCGCCACTGCCGGCGTACGGCATGATCGACCTGTGACATCTGCACGCATCGGCATCGGCACCGACGTCCACCGACTCGTGCCGGGCCGACCGATGTGGCTCGCCGGCCTGTTGTGGCCCGACGAGGACCAGGGCCTCGAGGGACACTCCGACGGCGACTGCGTCTCGCACGCGATCGTCGATGCCGCGCTCGGCGCTGCCGGGTTGGGTGACATCGGCGGCTTGTTCGGCACGGGCGAGCCCGAGTGGGCGGGTGCCTCCGGGGTCGAGTTCCTGATCGAGATCGAGCAGCGGCTGCGCGATCACGGCTGGCGGGTCGGCAACGCGTCGGTCCAGGTCATCGGCAACCGTCCCAAGGTCGGACCGCGTCGCGCCCAGGCGCAGCGAGTGCTCAGCGATGCGCTCGGCGCTCCGGTCAGCGTGTCCGCCACCACGACCGACGGCCTCGGCCTGACCGGCCGAGGCGAAGGCATCGCCGCGATCGCGACAGCCCTCGTCCTCCCGCTCTGACCCTTGGGCGGTGACTTGGCGTCCACCGGCTCCCGCGAGCGGTGATGGCGTCCACTGGACGCGCTGGATGGACGCCAGGTCACCGGCACGAGCGGGCTGGACGCCAACTCACCGCTCGCGCGGCGCGGCGTGGCCCGGACACAGACGAAGCCCCCGACTCGATGAGTCGGGGGCTTCGTACGTGGTTCAGATCAGGACGCGAGAACCTCGTCGAGACGGGTCTCGGCCTTGTCCTCGTTGGTCTTCTCGGCCAGAGCCAGCTCGGAGACCAGGATCTGGCGCGCCTTGGCCAGCATCCGCTTCTCACCGGCCGACAGCCCGCGCTCGTGATCGCGGCGCCACAGGTCGCGGACGACCTCGGCAACCTTGAGCACGTCACCCGAGTGCAGCTTCTCGAGGTTTGCCTTGTAACGCCGAGACCAGTTGGTCGGCTCCTCGACGTGCTCGGCACGGAGAACGCCGAAAACCCGCTCGAGCCCTGCTTCGTCGACGACGTCGCGAACTCCGACGAGATCAAGGTTGCATGCGGGGACGCGAACGACCAGGTCGTTCTGCGAGACGATGCGCAGCACGAGGTATTCACGCTCCTCGCCCTTGATCGTCCGGGTCTCGATGTCCTCGATGACTGCAGCGCCGTGATTGGGATAGACAACGGTTTCGCCGACAACAAAAGTCATAGAGAAAACACCTTTCCTAGGTGACCAGTCTAACATGCGTAACGGATGTCGATCCCTGCCGTTTCAGGGCATCCCGCCCATACCAGATGACATCGCAGCAGGTCAAAGGCAACGTCAGAAGGCCTCTCGGATACGATCTTGGCGACCCTTCGACACATCGACGACCGACTGAAAGCAGTGATCTCGTGAGCACCGTACGACGTCGCCGCCTCGCGGCCACCGCCCTTGCCACGACGGCACTTCTGGCCCTCGGAGGTTGTGGCACGAGCTTCAAGGCCCAGACCAATCAGGTCTACCAAGCTGCCGTCGGCGCCGACCACCGCGGCGAGATGGACGTGCTCAACACGCTGGTGGTCGCCAACGCCGACGGGTCCGCCACGCTGTCGACGTCGATCGTCAACAACACCGACTCCGAGCAGGAGCTGTCGTCCGTCACGGCCACGGACCTCAAGGGCCAGGAGCTCCCCATCGCCAGCCCCAAGCTCGCGCCGCAGCCCCTCCCCGCAGGCATCCTGTCGACGGTCGGCGGCGCGTCCGACACCCGCAGCTTCCGGATCACCGAGGGCGCGACCGCGGGCGACTACGTACGGCTGACCCTGACGTTCACCGGACCGACTGCCGGCACGACGGCGGCGCCCGTCACGATCGAGGCGCCGGTCGTCCCTCGCACCGCAGAGTACGAGAAGGTCGTGGGTGCGGGGACGCCGACGGCCGCCGACTCCGAGGCTGAGTCGACCGAGACCGAGTCAACCGAGACCGAGTCGGCCGCCCACTAGGAGCTGACCTGCAAGGTCAGCTGAGCTGGCCCGTGACGAGGTAGACGACGCGTCGCGCCATCGAGACCGCGTGGTCGCCGATGCGCTCGTAGTAGCGGCCGAGCAGTGCCAGGTCGACGGCCGGCTCGACGCCGTAGGACCAGTTCTCGCCGAGCAGCGAGCGCAGCAGCTCCTTGCGGAGCCGGTCCATCTCGTCGTCCTCGTTCTCGAGCTGGCCGGCTGCATCGACGTTGCGGTCGGCGACGATGCGCGAGGCTGAGTCGATCATCGAGTCGGCCACGGTCGCCATCGCGGTGATGTTGGGGTGCAGGTGCTGCGGCACCGCGGAGTCAGGCATCCGGCGCCGGGCCACCTTGGCCACGTGCACCGACAGGTCCCCCATCCGCTGGAGGTCGGTCAGCATCCGCAACGTCGCGACGAGCTGCCGGAGGTCGGTGGCGACCGGCTGCTGCGTGGCGAGCAGCAGCAGTGCGCGCTCCTCGATGATCTCGGTCGCTTCGTCGATGTCCTTGTCGCCGGCGATGACGGACTCCGCGATCTGGGCGTCTGCTTCGAGCAGAGCCTTGGTCGCGTCGGCCACGGCACGGCGTACGGTCCCGGTCAGGTTCACCAGGTCGTCGACGATGGCATCGAGCTGTTCGTAATACTGATCGCGCATGTTCTCGACCGTAGGCAGCCGGGATGAACGGATGGCGACCTCCGGTGAACGCGGTGTGAACAGCAACCGAAAGGCCCGTCGCTGCAGGGGCCAGAGTGCGTCCTGTGAAGGAAATGCCCTCTACGATCGATCATGTGGACACCAGTGCAGGAGTGTTGATCGCAGGGGCCATCGGCGCCGTCGGCGGCGCGATGATCACCTATCTGTGGCGCTTCAGTGAACGCCGCGAGGCCGCCGTACCCGCACCGTCCCCGCTCGTGCCGCCCGGCGCCGACCAGGTCCTGGCGGTGATCCCATCCTCCGCCGTGCTGATCGACTCGTCCGACACCGTCGTGAAGGCGTCTGCTCCGGCGTTCGCGATGGGCATCGTGCACGAGGACCGCCTGGCGCCTGAGGAGCTCATGACGCTCGTCCGTCAGGTACGCCGTGACGGCCAGGTTCGCGAGGCCGACATCTCCCTGCAGCCGCGCCGGGGCACGACGTCGTACGTCCACGCCCGAGTCGCGCCGCTGACCTCGCGCCTCATCCTCGTGCTGGCCGACGACCGTACGCGTGAGCACCGGGTCGAGTCGATCCGTCGCGACTTCGTCGCCAACGTCAGCCACGAGCTCAAGACGCCGGTCGGCGCGCTCAACCTGTTGGCCGAGGCCGTCGGCGAAGCCAAGGACGATCCCGAGGCGGTCGTGCGGTTCTCCGGCCGTATGCACCTGGAGAGCGAGCGCCTGACCCGCCTGGTCCAGCAGATCATCGATCTGTCGCGGCTCCAGAACGACATGCTGAGCGACGACGCGACCACGATCAAGATCGGCGAGCTCGTCTCCGAGGCGACCGAGCACTCCGCGACCGACGCCGAGCACAAGAACATCGAGATCGTCACCTCGGTCGAGCCTGACCTGTACGTCCACGGCGACCGCGCCCAGCTGCACGCCGCGGTCAGCAACCTGGTCGAGAACGCCGTGACCTACAGCCCGGACGGTTCGCGGGTGACCGTCACGGCGCAGCTCGACGGCGAGGACGTACGTCTGACCGTTGCCGACAACGGCATCGGCATCCCTGGCGAGGAGCTCGATCGCATCTTCGAGCGGTTCTATCGCGTCGACCCCGCGCGCGCCCGCACCACCGGCGGCACCGGCCTCGGCCTGTCGATCGTCAAGCACGTCGCAGCCAGCAACGGCGGCACGGTCGAGGTGTGGAGCGAGCCTGGACTGGGCTCGTCCTTCTCGCTGGTCCTGCCGGCACACAGCCATGAAATCGATGAGGAGAACGCGTGACCAAGGTACTGGTCGTCGAGGACGAGACGAGCTACAGCGAGGCGCTGTCGTACGTCCTGCGCAAGGAGGGGTTCGAGGTCGCGGTCGCCGAGACCGGCCCTGATGCGCTGACCGAGTTCGATCGTGGCGGCGCAGACATCGTGCTGCTCGACCTGATGCTGCCGGGGCTGTCCGGCACGGAGGTGTGCCGGGCCCTGCGGCAGATCTCGTCGGTGCCGATCATCATGGTCAGCGCCAAGGACACCGAGGTCGACAAGGTCGTCGGCCTCGAGCTCGGCGCCGACGACTACGTCACCAAGCCCTACTCCCCTCGCGAGCTCGTCGCCCGCATCCGGGCCGTGCTCCGCCGCGGGTTCACCGACGACGTCGACGACAACGCGTCGCTCGAGCAGGGCCGCGTACGCATGGACGTCGACCGGCACCTCGTGACGATCGACGGCGCGGAGACGAAGTTTCCGCTCAAGGAGTTCGAGCTGCTCGAGTACTTCCTGCGCAACCCCGGCCGCGTACTGACCCGTGGGCAGCTGATCGACCGGGTCTGGGGAGCCGACTATGTCGGCGACACCAAGACCCTCGACGTCCACGTCAAGCGCCTGCGAGCCAAGATCGAGAAGGACCCGACGAACCCCATCACACTGACCACCGTCAGAGGCCTGGGCTACAAGTACGACTCCTAGACCTGAGCGCCGTGAGGTGCTGAGCCCGCTGCGGGAGGCCACTCGACGGGATCGCAGATCGTCGCTCGCGACGGCCGCGAGCTGGCCTGGCCGACGCTCAGCCTTCGCGGGTCAGCGGCCCTGGTTGGCCACTGCTGCGATCGCGTCGGCTGCTGCGTCGGGATCGAGGTAGACGCCGCCGGGCACCGTCGGCTTGAGGTCGTCATCGAGCTCGTAGACCAACGGGATGCCGGTGGGGATGTTGAGGCCGACGACGGCTTCCTCGCTCAACCCGTCGAGGTGCTTGACGAGGGCCCGCAGCGAGTTGCCGTGCGCCGTCACCAGGACGACGCGGCCCGCGAGCAGGTCGGGCACGATCGAGTCGTACCAGTAGGGCAGCATCCGGTGGAGGACGTCGGCGAGAGCCTCGGTCCGCGGCAGGAGCTCGTCGGGCAGCGAGGCGTAGCGCGCGTCGGACGCCTGGCTGAACTCCGAGTCGTCCTCGAGCGGCGGCGGCGGCGTGTCGTACGAACGGCGCCAGGTCATGAACTGCTCCTCGCCGAACTCCTCGAGCGTCGCCTTCTTGTCCTTGCCCTGCAGCGCACCGTAGTGACGCTCGTTGAGTCGCCACGAGCGGCGTACAGGGATCCAGTGCCGGTCGATGCCGTTGAGCACGATCTCGGCGGTGCGGATCGCGCGACGCAGCAACGAGGTGTGCAGGACGTCGGGCGCGAGGCCGGCTCCAGCCAGCAGCTCGGCGCCGCGCGAGGCCTCGGCGAGGCCCTGCTCGTTGAGGTCGACATCGACCCAGCCGGTGAACAGGTTCTTGGCGTTCCACTCGCTGTGACCGTGGCGCAGGAGGATCAGGGTGCTCATGGAACTGAGCCTATTGGGTCAGGCTTCGGGCTCTTGCGCGGCCTTCCACTCCTGGTAGATCTTCGTCAGCGCCTGCACGTAGTCGTTCTGCGAGTGGATGCCGTCGAGAGTCCATTGATGCTCGATGACGATCGTGGGCAGCTGGGCGATGCGGATCTCCTCACCGGCCTGGTGCTGCAACCGCACCTCGTCGGCGTACTCGGTGCTCGCCAGCAGCGCCTCCGCCGTCTCGAGGTCGAGACCGACGAGCGCCGCGCGGGTCGCCAGTGCGAACGGGTCGCCGATGTCGGCACCCTCGAGGAAGTGGGCGCGCCACAGCTGATGGGCGAGGTCGCGCTGGAAGCCCGGGCCGGCCTCGTCGGCCCAGGTCAGCAGCCGCCATGCGTCGAACGAGTTGGCCTGCACGGCCTCCTCGAAGTTGAGGTCGATGCCGGTGATCTTCGCGGCTGCCGTCACCTGGACATTGAGCAGCTCGGCCTTGTCGAGCCCCTCGAGCCGCTCGACCAGAGCGTCCATGAGCAGCCGTCCCTCGCTGGGCTCGTCGGGCTCGAGCTGATAGGCCCGCAGCGTGAACTCGATCGGCTCCCCGGTGAGGATCGAGAACATCGCAGCAGCGCGCTCGAACCGGGTCGCGCCGATGTAGGACCACGGGTCGGTGATGTCGGCGAAAACCAAGACCTTCACGACGGCAACGCTACGCGATCCCGAAAGCGTTGTTCGGGCCATCTAGATTCGGACCATGCCTCATCCACCGGTTCACGGAGTCGGTCCTCGGGGCGACACCTGGCGTACGACGACTGCACCACGAGCAGCCGCAGCTGTGCGCCGCGGCCCTCGAGGCCTGGCTCGACGCGGTCGTCAGCTCGACGGCCTGAGGTGCTTGAACGCCTCGAGATTGCGCGTCGACTCGCCCCGCGACTCGCGCCACTGCCACTCCTTGCGGATCGATGACGCGAAGCCGAGCTCGAGGATCGTGTTGAACGACTCGTCGGCGTACGTCAGCACAGCACCGAGGACCCGATCGATCTCGTCGGTCGTCACGGTGTGCAGCGGCAACCGCCCGTCGAGGTAGATGTCACCCGCCGAGTCGACGGCGAACGCCACGCCGAACATCTTGAGGTTGCGCTCCAGCAGCCACCGGTAGACCGTCTCGTGGTTCTCGTCGGGGTTGCGGCAGACAAAGGCGTGAATGCTCAGCGCGTGCTTGCCGATCTCGAGCCGGCACGTCGTCTGCAGCTTGCGCTCGCCCGGCAACGTGATCTCGAAGACGCCGGGCCGGTGCTCGGTGAACTCCAGCTCGGCTCCCTCGAGGGACTCCACAATCGTCGTTCGTGCCTCTGTCATGCTGCTCATCCCTGCTTCTCCACGTGCGTGCGGTGCCACTCGATCGCTTCCTCGTAGACCTTGAGCGTACGGTCGGCGGTGACGTCCCACCCGAAGCTCTCGGCGTGACGGACCGCCTTGTGGCTCATGGCCTCCCGGAGCTCGGGGTCGGTCAGCAACGGGTGCAGTGCGGCGGCGTAGTCGGCCGGGTCGTGCCCGTTGACCAGGACACCGGACACCCCGTCGGACACGGCGGTCGACAGCCCGCCCACCCGCGCTGCCACGACCGGCGTGCCGCAGGCCTGCGCCTCGATTGCGACGAGACCGAACGACTCGTTGTAGGACGGGACGCAGACGACTGACGCCGCGGCGTACCAGTCGGCGAGATCCTGCTGCGTGACGGTCGGCACGAACCTGACGACGTCCTGGATGCCGAGCCGCGCGCTCAGGTCGGTCAGCGCCGTGGGCCGGTCGAGGCCCGAGCCGGAGGCCCCGCCGACGATCGCGACGACGAGCCGCTCGCGCAGGCCGGGATCGTCGCGCAGCATCCGCTCCGCAGCCTCGAGGACGACGTCGGGTGCCTTGAGCGGCTGGATCCGGCCGGCGAACAGCAACAACGCGGCGTCCTCCGGTATACCGAGGGTGGCGCGCGCCTCGGCTTGCCGGCCGGAGCGGAACACCTCGAGGTCGACCCCCGGGTGCACGACCGCCACGTGCGCGGGCTCAGCGTCGTACATCTCGATGAGCTCGCGACGCTCCTCCATCGTGTTGGCGATGAGGCGGTCGGCGAGGCGGACGATCTCCTCCTCGCCATAGATGCGGCCGATCGGTTCGGCGTCGTCACCCTCGGCGAGCATCGCGTTCTTGACCTTGGCCATCGTGTGCATCGTGTGGACCAGCGGCACGTTCCACCGCTCGCGGGCGACCGTGCCCACCTGGCCTGACAGCCAGTAGTGCGAGTGCACGAGGTCGAAGTGTCCGGGCTCGCGCTCGACCTCGGCGCGCAGGACGTCGCGCACGAACGAGCAGAGCTGGGACGGCAGATCGTTCTTCTGGAGGCCCTCGAACGGGCCGGCGGGAACGTGGTGCACGAGGATGCCGGGCGCGGCCTCGACGTGCTGGGGCTGGTGACGGGACGTGGCACGGGTGAAGATCTCGACCTCGATGCCGCGCGAGGCGAGCTGCCGCGAGAGCTCGAGCACGTAGACGTTCATGCCGCCGGCATCGCCGTCTCCGGGCTGCTCGAGGGGGGAGGTGTGCGCCGAGAGCATCGCGATTCGCTTGAGCATCGATCAGCCGCCTTTCGGGTCAATCGTCTCACCCGGTACCCAGCGCCTGCCTGCGCGGCCGTCTGAGAGCATGGCGTCATGCCCACCGCTGTCGTCACCGGGGCCAGCAGCGGCATCGGCGCTGCCACCGCACGCGCCCTTGCCCAGGCCGGATATCACGTCTTCTGCGTCGCCCGACGCACCGAGCGCATCGAGGCACTCGCCGGCGAGATCGGCGGCACTGCGGTCACCTGCGACGTGACCGACGAGGCGCAGGTCGCTGCGCTCGCCGAGGCCGTCGGCCCGTCATTGGACCTGCTGCTCAACAACGCCGGAGGGGCGGTCGGCACCGATCACGTCGCCGCGAGCACCGCTGAGGACTGGCGGCACATGTACGAGGTCAACGTCATCGGGACGCTGCTCGTGACGCGGGCGCTGCTGCCCGCGCTCGTGGCAAGCGGCGCCGGCACGCTGATCAACCTCGGGTCGACGGCGGGCCACATCGCGTACGAGGGCGGTGGCGGCTACACCGCGGCCAAGCACGGCGTCGCGGTGATGACCGAGACCCTGCGGCTCGAGCTCAACGGCCAGCCCGTCCGCGTCACCGAGATCGCACCGGGCATGGTGCGCACCGACGAGTTCTCGCTCAACCGCTTCGGCGGCGACCAGGCCCGGGCCGACGCGACCTACGCAGGGGTGCGCGAACCGCTCGTCGCCGAGGACATCGCCGACGCGATCGTCTGGGTCGCCACCCGACCCCACCACGTCAACATCGACCTGATGGTGCTCAAGCCGATCGCGCAGGCGGCGGCCCACAAGGTGCACCGCGAGAGCTGAGCCGTACGCACGAAGGCCCTGCCGGGATCCCGGCAGGGCCTTCGTGCACACGGGCGTCGATCAGTGCATGATGACCGGCGCCGCGCCTTCCTCGTCGTCGAGCAGGTGCACGACCTCGCGCTTGCGCGGGAGGAAATAGACCGGGATCAGCGTGGCGAGGAGCACGCTGAAGGCCACCCAGTAGGACGACTGGAACGCGTCGGCCAGGTCCTGGAAGCCCTTCTGCAGCGTCGCCTCCGAGACCTTGAGCAGCTCGACGAGCTTGCCGCCGTTCTCGGTGTTGGAGCTGGCCGCCAGCTGGGCGGCCGTGAGGCCGCCGTCGACGTTGGGCAGCTGCTCCGATCCGGCCAGCACGTCACCACTCCTCATCGCCTTGGTCAGGACGACCGAGATCGTCGCGATGCCGGTCGCGCTCGCGACCTGCTGGGTCACGTTGAGCAGCGTCGACCCGCGAGCGACGTCAGCCGCCTTGAGGGTCTTGAGCGCCGAGGTGAACAGCGGCATCATCGTCGCGCCCATGCCGAGACCGGTGATGAACAGCCACCCCATGATGACCCAGTGGGACGTGCCCGGATCGGTCGACTGGGCGACACCGAACATGCCGATCAGGATGCCGAGGAAGCCGAATGGCACGATGCGCCCGACGGGAATCTTGTCGGTGAGATAGCCGGCAATCGGCATCGTCAGCATGGCACCGAGGCCTTGAGGGGCGACCAGGAGACCGGCCTTGGTGACGCTCTCACCGTCGACCTGCTGGAAGTAGGTCGGCACCAGCAGCAGGGCACCGAAGAACGCAGCAGCGAACAGGAACATCGTGATGATCGACACCGTCAGGTTGCGGTTCTGGAAGAGCCGCAGGTCGAGCAAAGGGTGCTCGGGCTTGAACGACCAGAACGCGAAAGCGCCGATCAGGACGATGCCGACCGCTGCCGGGATCAGGACCTTGCCGGTTAGAACGGTGCCCTCGGCCATGCTGGACACGCCGTAGAGCAGCGAGGCCAGGCCAGGCGACAGCAGCATCATGCCGACCACGTCGAACGACTCACTCGGCTCCGGGGAGTCCTTGGGCAGGACGCGCCACGAGTAGGCCAGGCCGATCAGGCCGATCGGCAGGTTGATGAGGAAGACCCAGTGCCACGAAGCCGCGTCGATCAGGACACCGCCGAGGATCGGGCCCATGATCGGGCCGAGCAACATCGGGATGCCGAGGATCGCCATGAGCCGGCCCATCCGCTGCGGACCGGCCGCCTTGGTCATGATCGTCATGCCGAGCGGCATCAGCATGCCGCCGCCGAGGCCTTGGAGCACGCGGAAGCCGATGAGGGCCTCGATGTTCCACGCCGTTGCGCACAGCAGCGAACCGATCGTGAACAGTGCGATCGCTGTCATGTAGAGGCGCTTGGTGCCGAACCGGTCCGCCGCCCAGCCCGTGAGGGGGATGACCGCGGCGAGCGCGAGCATGTAGGCGGTCGCGGTCCAGGCGACGGTGGAGTAGGCGAGCGGCTCGTCGCTGCCCGACAGCTCGGTCTGGAACGTCGGCAGTGCGACGTTGACGACCGTGACGTCGAGGATCGACATGATGGCGCCGAGCACCACCACGCCGGCGATCTTGAGGAGCTCAGGTGTGATCTTGTCGCTGTCGTCGATCTGTCCCGTTGGGGAGGTCATACGCATATCTCCTAGTGGGTGTGCCGGCGCAGGGTGTCGCCGGCGAGGATGTCACTGAGTGCGCGATGCAGGTTGTCGCGCTGGGCTTCGGGCAGGTCCGCCGTGAAGGCCTTGATCGACTCCCGCTTGGAGTCGATGTGTTGCATGCTGAGCTTCTCGCCGGCCGGAGTCAGCGAGACGAGCTTGACCCGACGATCGTCGGGGCTCTCCCGACGTTCGACGACGTCGAGCTTGAGGAGCTGCTCGACGTTGCGGCCGGTCGCCGCGTCGGAGAGGCCGATGGCCTTGGCGATCGCGTGGATCGGCATCGGCTCGCCCTTCTTGGCGAGGAGGAACAACGTACGTGCCTGGGAGAACGACAGGTCGAGCTCGACCATCGCATCCATGCCGTCGGACTCGGCGAGCGTCATCAGGCGCATCACGAAGTCCTCGAGGACCGCATAGAGATCGTCCGGTGACGTGGGCACCGAAAAATCATAACTAAAACGCAACCTTTGATCAAATGAAATGTTTGTTAACTGGCTATGACCAAGCGGCGACCGCGATTCGTCTCCGGACGGTCGTCCCCCGTAGAATGGCAAGGCTCCGAGGTGCTCGAGCATTCCCCACGCATAGGACTTTTTTCGCATGCCCACACGCTCCGACCTGCGCAATGTCGCAATCGTCGCCCACGTCGACCACGGCAAGACCACGCTGGTTGACGCCATGCTGCAGCAGCAGGGCCACTACGACGAGCACCACCAGCTGGCCGAGCGCGCCATGGACTCCGGCGACCTCGAGCGCGAGAAGGGCATCACGATCCTCGCGAAGAACACCGCGGTTCGCTACAACGGCCCCGGCGCCCCCGACGGCGGCGTCACGATCAACATCATCGACACCCCGGGTCACGCCGACTTCGGTGGCGAGGTCGAGCGCGGCCTCTCGATGGTCGACGCGGTCATCCTGCTCGTCGACGCCTCCGAGGGCCCGCTCCCCCAGACCCGCTTCGTGCTGCGCAAGGCGCTCGCCGCCCACATGCCCGTCGTGCTGGTCGTCAACAAGGTCGACCGTCCCGACTCGCGCATCGCCGAGGTCGTCGACGAGACGTACGAGCTGTTCCTCGACCTGCTCGAGGACGGCGCCAGCGAGGATGCTCTCGACTTCCCCGTCGTCTACGCCTCGGCCCGTGCGGGTCGCGCCTCGCTCACCAAGCCCGAAGACGGCGGCATGCCCGACAGCGACAACCTCATCCCGCTGTTCCAGACGATCATGGACGCCGTGCCGGCCCCCGAGTACACCGAGGGCGCGCCGCTGCAGGCCCACGTCACCAACCTCGACGCCTCGCCGTTCCTCGGCCGCCTCGCGCTGGTCCGCGTCTTCGAGGGCACCCTCAAGAAGGGCGCGCAGGTCGCGTGGATGAAGCACGACGGCACGACCGAACGGGTCAAGATCACCGAGCTGCTCGTCACCAAGGAGCTCGAGCGCGTACCCGGCGAGAGTGCAGGCCCGGGCGACATCGTGGCCATCGCGGGCATCCCCGACATCACGATCGGCGAGACGCTGGCCGACCCCGAGAACCCCGTCGCGCTGCCACTCATCACGGTCGACCAGCCCGCGATCTCGATGACGATCGGCACCAACACGTCGCCGCTCGCCGGTCGCGAGAAGAACACCAAGGTCACCGCGCGCCTCGTCAAGGACCGTCTCGACCGCGAGCTCATCGGCAACGTGTCGCTCAAGGTGCTCGAGACCGAGCGTCCCGACGCCTGGGAGGTCCAGGGCCGTGGAGAGCTCGCGCTGGCCATCCTCGTCGAGCAGATGCGTCGTGAGGGCTACGAGCTCACGGTCGGCAAGCCGCAGGTCGTGACCCGCGAGGTCGACGGCAAGCTCCACGAGCCGATGGAGCGCCTGACGATCGATGCGCCCGAGGAGTACCTCGGCGCGATCACGCAGCTGCTCGCCGTCCGCAAGGGCCGCATGGAGCAGATGATCAACCACGGCACCGGCTGGGTCCGCATGGAGTTCATCGTCCCGGCGCGTGGCCTGATCGGCTTCCGCACCGAGTTCCTGACCGACACGCGCGGCACCGGCATCGCCCACCAGACGTTCGAGAAGTACGAGCCGTGGGCCGGCGAGATCTCGACCCGCCCCTCCGGCTCGCTCGTGTCGGACCGCGCCGGGGCCGCCACCTCGTACGCGATGACCAACATCCAGGAGCGCGGCACGCTGTTCATCGAGCCGGCGACCGAGGTCTACGAGGGCATGATCGTCGGCGAGAACTCCCGCTCCGACGACATGGACATCAACATCGTCCGCGAGAAGAAGCAGACCAACGTCCGCTCCAACGCCGACGAGTTCGAGAAGCTCGTGCCGCCGCGCAAGCTGTCGCTCGAGCAGTCGTTGGAGTTCTGCCGCGAGGACGAGTGCGTCGAGGTCACCCCCAACGCCGTGCGCATCCGCAAGATCATCCTCGACGCCACCGAGCGCAACCGCGCCAACCGCGGCAAGAAGTAGGGAGCGACGCTGCATCGGACCAGGCGCGATCCTCGCGCTGGTCCTCTTCGGTCACGTCAGCGCTTGTCACCGGGCCGACGATCGATCTGCAGCATCAGTCTCAGAGTCTCGATCATGTCGCTGCGGCTTGCCGACCCCAGACGTCGACGAACGCTCGCGACATGATGCTCCACTGTCTTGGGGGAGATGAACAATCGAGCGCCGATCTCGCGGTACTCGATGCCTTGCACCACGAGCTCGGCGACCTCCCACTCCCGCTCGGTAAGGTGGCGACCGCCCGCACCCGTCTCATGCCCGGCAAGTGGTCTTTGCGCCGCTCGGGCCGCGTTCAGGAGATCGACGTGCACCCTTCGGTCGGTGGTCCGAAGGGCCGCATGCGCCGCCAGCCGGGACGCGTCCCACGTCAGGCCCACCGCACTGAGGTCGGCCACTGCACGGTGCACCGCAGGCGGATCCACCTCACCCTTGAGAACCTCGATCCACGTCCGGCCGACTGACGCCAGGAGCGCCGCGTGTCGACTGACGCCAGCTGAGCCCGTGATGGCGTCGGCATGCGGAAGCAACTGGTCTGGCTGCTCCCCGACGATTGCTGCCTGCACCGCGTACCAGTGGAAGGAGGTCGACCACAGCGCAGGTCGTCCGAGTCGATCGAGCAGGTCGCTGGCCTCACGTACCTGCGGCGCCAGCCGGTGATCGTCTCGGAGGCGTGCCGCTCCGACCAACAGCTCACCGAGCGGCAGAAGCATGAACAGATCCACCGAGCTGCCCAGGACAAGCGCCCGGGCCGCCGACCAAGACTCAGCGAGCGCAGACACATCGCTCCGACGTCGAGCGATGCCGACGCGCAGGGCGTGTACAAAGACGGCATCCCGCAGCCCGTCGAGCGACGTGTCCAGGGTCGACGAGAAGTCGGCGGCCCGGTTGAGATCACCGCGCAGCATCGCGACCCAGCCGAGCAGGAGACGATGACGCGCAGCGAAGGCCGGTCCGCCGATCTTGGCGGCATCCGCTCGCAGCAGCACGGACTCCGCGAGGTCGAGATCTCCCAGGTGGCACGCCACGAGCGCGGCCAGAGCGGCAGCCGTGTCCGGCAACACGACGTCACCGGTGGTGGCAACCGTCGCCGCAGACTGCAGCAGGACCGGTATCGCGTCGGCACCATCACCCACGAGGCTCAGCTCGAGGCCGCGCGCCGCCGCTCGGCGCGAGGTGGCGAGCATGGTTGGAGACCCGACCCGGCTCGCTCTGAGCACCGGCTCAGCGCGGGCCAGTTCGCCGACCCCAAGGAGCGCCACCGCGGCATCCGGCGCGGCGTCGCCCAGATCGCCTGGGGCGACATGGCCGTACAGGTCAGCGCTCTGCCGAAGCATGCCCCGATGGGCGTTGATCGCGGCTGCGATGCGCACGGCCTCAGGAAAGTGTTCAGAGGCGCTCCTCGCCAAGACTTGGTCGAGGGCGACCATCGCGTCCTGGTATCGGCGGTCCTGCAGTGCCAAGGTCTCGGCTCGGCGCAGATCACCTCGCTCAGCGGAGGAGGGCATCTCGGTCTCAGTCATCGTGGCGCCCCTTGGGGTGCGGGTCCCGCAGGGGGCGTCGACTCGACGTTCGCAGACTCCGGCTCGACAGCCTGGGACTCTGCAGCTTCCGGGGTCTTGCGGCGGGACCCACGACGCGCTCGACTTCCTACCGTCCCCTTTTGGCCTTCGGGCCGACCCCGGCCGCTTGGGGGAGCGGCGTGGCGGCTGACACGCGGCTGCGGTCCGCCAACGGAGTGCGGAAGCTGTCCAACCTGCGGCACCTGATCGCTCACGGCCTCTGGAACCGCTGACGGGTCGGTCACAGCATCGTCGGTCGGCGACGGAGCGATGGCCTCTGCGTCAACGCCGTCAACGGGAGCCCGAGGGGGGATGGCCACGATGAGCGCAGCAGGAGCACGTGGGGCGGGGGGACGTAGCCGTACGCCCCCTGCAGCCCTTGGCGCGGTCCTCTGACCCCGAAGGATCCCGCCCAGCAGACGATCGCGCCGACCGGCGCGAACGAGGTTGAGACCCATGGCGCCACGCGCTGCCGTCGATGCGGGCTCATCATCGAGAAGCGCCGGTAGGCCCAGCTCCACCGAGATCATCTGCGTGAGCAACGGCGTGGGTGCGCCACCGCCAATCAACAGGACGGCGCTGACTTCGGCTCCACTCGCCGCGACGCATGCCGCGAGCATCGCGACAATCTCACTGATCACCGGGCGCACGACGTCATCGAACTCCGCTCTGACGAGACGCAGCTCCGACTCGAAGCCGGGCAGCTTCGGCACGAGCCGCACGACTGAGTGAGTCGAGAACTGTTCCTTCGCGTCCCGCACCTCGTTGCGTAGCTCTCGCGCAGCGTCGAGAACGTCCGCATTCGAACGATCGACCACCACCTCACCAGCGACAATGCCGAGCACGTGCTGCATCAGGAGGGCATCAAGACAGTCACCCCCACGACCGTGGAGCACCCTGGCGGATCCTTCCACTCGCATTTGCCCGGCACCATTCTCTGCCACAACAGTCGCGCTCGTACAGGTCGCTCCCACGTCCAGAACGGCCACCACGGAGTCAGTCATCGAGCGGGTGGAGCCAAAGGCTCGTAGGGCAGCCGGTGCAGCACTCGCCAGCCGCACTGCTGCCCCGGGGTACTGCGCCGCGAGTGTCGCGGTGACCCTTTCCTGGGCGAGTTGCGACCACCACGTCGGAACGACAACCGCGACATCCTCGGGTTCTGGGGCCTCGCCCAGCACCCGCGACAGGGCCAGGACGTACGCCTCGTGAGGCGAGCACAGGGAAAGCGCGTCTCCCACGTGACGCACCATCGGGGCAGTGGTGCCCATCCGCATGCTCAGCTCGGGCTCCGCAAGCCCGCGCATCGCGAGCACACCGGAGTCCGTGGCCACCTTGACGACGGCCGAACCGAGGTCAACCCCAACGTTCATCGAAAGACTGCCATTCCTGGAGATCATGTCGGCCGGACCAGCCGTCTCCCTCTCAGGCCCGAACCTAGCAGTGTGAGCGACATCACGTGACGGAATCCCCGCAACCGTTGACAAATCCCCTAGTCATTCGCCCCTGTGTGGACCTCCGACCCGAGAACGCATCCCCCATGCTCCAGCCCGCCCGAGGGGGAACCATCCCCGATGAACCATCAGACCAAGCCGCATAGCGTCGAGAGGGCCGCAGGCGGTCTCTACCGCGACCGTCACGCGACTGCACCACACCTCTCGCAGACCCTCACTAGGAGCCCACCATGGCTGGCGTGACCACCCTTCTCAATTTCATTCTGCAACTGCTGGCTGATCCCGAGCTGGCGGAGTCTTACGTCTCGAATCCCGAAGAGACGCTGGCCGACAACGGTCTCGGCGACGTCACGGCTGCCGAGGTGACCCACACCGTCGGCACCGTCAACACTCTTGTCAGTGCCAGCGCTGCGCCGGCTGCCGCCTTCGCCATTCCGGTCGCTGCGCACGCAGCCCCGGCGGACATCCTGCATTCGTTCGTCACCAACTTCTACGCCGACAGCATCAACAACGTCTGGGCGGATGGTGACGTGACTCAGGCGTTCGCTGCACCTGGAGGCATCGCCATCGCGGCCGGCGAGGAAGTAGAGGATGTCACCATCGCCACGGACAACGGCCTGGCCATCGGCGGCGACGTCGAGGACAGCGGAATCGCCAACGGCGGCGGCATCGCGGCCGGCGACGACATCGAGTTCGAAAACATCGGAGACGTCGTGGTCGGTGACGGCAACATCACCGGCGACAACAACCAAGTAGCCGGCGAGGACATAGTCAACATCTCCAACGCCAGCGACATCGTCGTCGCTGACGGGGACGTCAACCAAGCTGAAGGCGGCTCCCAGATCGCGGGCGGTGACGTCATCCAGAACTCGCAGATCGCGGGCGACGACGTCATCCAGAACTCGCAGGTCGCGGGCGACGACCTCGCGTACGGTGCTGGATCCATCGCGTCCGACGGCAATGTGGCCAACGGACAGGACGCCATCGCCACCAACGGCAACGTCGGCACGGGCGGATCCGAGGTCACCGGCGATGACTCCACGATCTTGAGCGACGACGACATCAACACGCAGACAGTTACCCAGACCGCGACATATGTCGGTCCGATTGCCACGCAGACGAGCACGACCACGGGCGCGGCAGGTGGAGCCGGCGGTGCAGGTGGCGCAGGTGGCCCAGGTGGCGCAGGTGGCCCAGGTGGCGCAGGTGGGGACGGGTTGGGCCTCATCAACGGCGGTGACGGCGGTGCGGGCGGAGTTGGCGGCCTCGGCGCCGGTGGCGCCGGTGGCGCCGGCGGCGCAGCGGGAGACAGCAACGCTGGGGCCGGTGGCGCGGGCGCTGCAGGCGGTGCAGGCGGTCTTGGCGCGGCTGGTGGCGCTGGCGGCGCCTCGTCGACCACGGGCGGCAGCCAGACCATCGATCAACCCGCAACATTCAACTTCGGAGCTGTCACGTTCGACGTCGATGACGACGACGCGAACGCGGTCGGAACCGGCGCAGGCGCAACCCAAGGCGGCGGTCCGGTCAGCACCAACGTGGCGGTCGGCACCGGTGCGGTTGCAGCGGATGACCAGTCCGTTGCGGGCGGCAACAGCGCCGCCGGGTACTCCGGTGGTGACTCGCAGGCCGGCGGCGACGATTCGCAGGTCAGCAACGGC
Source organism: uncultured Actinomycetota bacterium (assembly GCA_963790145.1). Lineage (GTDB taxonomy): Bacteria > Actinomycetota > Actinomycetes > Propionibacteriales > Nocardioidaceae > Aeromicrobium. Next base: position 98,281 of record CAWBNN010000004.1, read on the forward strand.
GGCGGTGTCAACGCCCATGGAGATGTGGCCCAGGGTGACGGCGTCGTCAGCGGCGGCGGCGACGTGGCGCAGGACGACGGAGTCGTCAGCGGCGGCGACGTCACGCAGGTCGAGGACGACGGAATTGTCAGCGGCGGCGACGTCACGCAGGTCGAGGACGACGGCGTCGTCAGCGGCGGCGACGTCACGCAGGTCGAGGACGACGGCGTCGTCAGCGGCGGCGGCGACGTGGCGCAGGACGATGGAGTCGTCAGCGGCGGCGACGTCGCCGACGACGGCGGCGGTTTCAGCTACGACGACTCCTTCAACGAGGAGAGCAACTTCACCGAGGGTGAGGAGTCGCCCATCGTCGTCGAGTCCGAGGACGTTGAGTTCGAGTGAATTCTGGCTGAACGACTCACAAATCCCCCGGTCTCTGCCAGACCGGGGGATTTGTGTGTCACCATTTTTCACAGATGAACAATGAGATCGCCGCTCACAACTCCGAGAGTTCGGAGCTCGTCGGCGTGCTCCACGGCCTGCTCGACCAGGCTCGCGGCTCGGGCCGGGACGATCTGGTCGACCGATTGGGACCGTGGCTCAGCAGGCTCGATCGACCGCAGGTCCGAGTGGTCGTCGTGGGTCCTTTCAAGCGCGGCAAGAGTTCGCTGGTGAACACGATCGTGGGCGCACCGGTCTGTCCGATCGACGACTTTCATGCCACCGCGGTGCCGACCCTGATCCAGTTCGGCGCCGAGCAGGGCGCGACGCTGATCGCCGACGTACCCGGTCAGCTCGAGCCCATGGTTGTACCCATCGACCTCGATGCGCTCCGCCGCCACGTGACGGAGGACGGGCTGACCCAGGGCACGTTAGAGAGCGCAAGGGTTGAGGTGACGCTGCCCCAGCAGCTGCTGCGAGATGGCCTGGTGCTGGTCGACACCCCGGGCATCGGCAGCACGGTGGCGCGCCACGCCGCGACGACCCTTGCCATGCTCCCCGATGCGGACGCGCTGCTCGTGCTGACCGATGCCAGCCAGGAGTTCACCGAGCCCGAGCTGAACTTCCTCCGACAGGCGGCTGCGGTGTGCTCGCGGGTCTGGTGCGTCCTGAGCAAGATCGATCTCGAGCCGAACTGGCGCGAGGTGGCCGACGCCAATCGACGACACCTCGAGTCGGCCGGCATAGAAGCCCCGATACTGCCGGTCTCGACCTACATCCATCAATCGGCACTGGCGACGAACGATGGTCGACTGGCTGAGGAGTCGGGGGTCCCGGCGCTGATGGAGATGCTCACAGGTGACGTGACACGCACGGCAGTCTCCACCTTGCGGCAGGCCGCTGCACGAGATGCGGAGTCGGTGAGCAAGCACCTGGGCATGGCCCTTCAGGCCGAGCTCGAATCCCTTGTCGGCCCGGGCGAAGCTGCGGCCCTGATCCAGACCCTCGAGGAGGCCCAGAAGGTCGCCGCAGACCTCAGCAAACGGGCGTCGCGGTGGCAGGTCCTGCTCAACGACGGATTCAGCGACATCCTCACCGACATCGAGTATGACGTCAGAGACCGAATTCGGGCGGTGGGCCGCGAGGCAGAGGTTCTCATCGACGAGAGCGACCCGGCCGACACCTGGGAAACGATGAGCCAGTGGGTGGCGGATGCTCTGGCCCAGGCAATTGCCGACAGCTTCATCTGGGCCCATCAGCGCTGTGAGCGGCTGGCAACTGTCGTCGCAGAGTCGTTCCGCCTCGAGGGGGACGTTCTCATCCCGGCATTCAGCGCCATCAACACGAGCGACATGCTTGCGCCGGTGGCCGGACTCGACGTGCTCCGCGGGACTCGCATGACCGGCACCCAGAAGGTCGTCGGTGCACTTCGCGGGTCCTACAGCGGCATCTTGATGACGGGGATCGTCACCAGCCTTGCGGGCATGGCACTCATCAATCCGATCTCGCTGGCGGCTGGGGCGCTCCTCGGTGGGTTCTCGCTACGACAAGAGGGCGTCAACCGTCTGGAGCGGCGCAGGAGCGAAGCACGCACGTCGGTACGCAGGCTGATCGACGACGCGAGCTTTCACGTGCTCAAGGAAACTCGGACGCGCTTGCTGGAGGTCAAACGACTGATGCGCGACACCTTCGAAGGCGCCGCCGAGGAGTTCCGGCGCTCCCTGCAGGAGTCACTTGACTCCGCCCGTCGGGGCGCCGAGACAGCGCCGACGCAACGCGACGAGCGCGCGCACCTGCTCAAGGACAAGCTGACGACGGTGCGTCAGTTCGGAGCTCGGGCCGAAGCCCTGACGGGCGAAGCGGCGGACACATGAGACCCGCACCGCTGGCGGCAGCGCGGGGCCCGCTCGAGCGAGCCATCGCTCTCTACAACGGCGACCTCTCGGTCGTCGCCAAGCTAGAAACGCTGAGAACGCGCCTCGACGAGCCGTTACGGGTGGTCTTCGTCGGCACGGTCAAGTCCGGGAAATCCACTCTGCTCAACGCTCTGCTCGGCGAGCAGCTCGCACCCACCGACGCTCGGGAGTGTACGCGCATCGTCACCTGGTATCGACACGGCAGAAGTCCGAGCGTGCGCGCCCGCCACGCCATCGACGGCACCGTCTCGATACCGATCCGTCGTCAGGACCAACGCCTCGAGCTCGACCTCGACCACCTCGATGCCGGAGAGATCGAGTGGCTCGACGTCACATGGCCTGCGTCGCCGCTGGCGGAGTTCACGCTGATCGACACTCCCGGAACAGCCTCGATCAGCACCGCGATCTCGGAGCGCACGCAGGAGTTCGTCGCCCCAGGCGGCGGCATGTCGGGAGCAGACGCAGTCGTCTATCTGTTGCGATCGCTTCACGCCCATGACGTCGAGTTCTTGCGCACTCTCAGCGAGCGCAGCGGAGTTGAATCATCCATGGGCGCCATAGCCGTCCTGTCCCGCGCAGACGAGATGGGCTCAGGGCGACTCAACGCGATGGCCGTCGTCAACAAGGCGGTCGACAGACTGAGAGAGGACCCGACGCTCAAGGCTGCTTGCGAGACCATCGTGCCGGTGGCTGGGCTGCTGGCCCTCGCCGGCCAGACACTGCGCCAGTCAGAGTTCGTGCACCTTGCCGAGATCGCCAAGCTGCCTGATGCCGATCTGACCCACGTGCTCGTGTCGGCCGATCGGTTCATCACCGCTGACATCGACGGCATGCCATCGCCGCCGGTCCGCGATCAGTTGATCCGGCGGTTGGGCCTTTTCGGGGTTCGCCTCGCTATCGCGATGATCAGGACCGGCGCTCACGACGCCGCGGCTCTGTCGCAGGAACTAGTCAAGCAGAGTGGCCTCGAAGACCTCCGGCGGATCATCGATGTGCACTTCCGCAGACGGCACCCACAGTTCAAGGCGCACGCCATCCTGCTCGACCTGCACCGTGTACTGACCGACCATCCCAGCCCTGAAGCAGCGGTTCTTTTGGCCGAGATCGACGAACAGCTGGCCGATGCTCATGCATTTCGCGAGATGAAGATGCTGGGCCGGATCAACTCCTCTCGACTGACACTCTCCCCTGACGAGCAACGTGAGCTGGAGCGCCTCATCGGCGGCCAAGGAGCCTCACCTCGTGAGCGGTTGGGGGCGAGTCGCGACGAGGGCCTGCTGCCTTTGGCCGCCGACGCGTTGCGCAAATGGCGGACCTTGGCAGGTCACCCGCTACTGGATCCAGAGACGGCGGAGGCCTGCAGCCTGGCCGCCCGCAGCTGCGAGAACATCGTCGCCGATCTGGTGAACCTTCAGGACTGAGCCGGACTGGACGGACGCAACGGGATCGTGCCCTGGCGTTGCGTGAGCTTCAGCCAGCGACCTATGGGCCAGAGATAGCAGATCACCACGGCCAGTACCAACGTTCCCGATCCGACGGCGGCTCCAAGCCGGACGTACCTATCACCCTCGTACGCCTGCACCGTGGCCCCGACGATCGGAAGGTGGAGCAGGGTCAACACCAGCAGGGCGGTTCGAGCTCCCCGACGTTTGTCCAGCAACCGCGCCGCTCCACGGAGCTCCCCCAGTGTGAATGCCAGGCTGAGGACGCCGAGGACGATGACGCCCACCAGCACTGCGTTCTCGACATCGCCCCGCGAGTAGTCAGAGGCGCGGTCCGCGAGCCTGCCCTCGAGCGACGTCCTGAAGCTCTGCTGATCGAGCAGCACTCGCACCATCGCTTGCGTGAACGCGACAGCTGCCACCACGACCAGGAACACGACCACCAATACGAGCCATGGCCGGGGAAGATGGGCGGGAGGCGGGAGGTTGCTGACCTTGCCTGGACGCTTGGGATCCTCAAATCGTGGCGCGGCGCTTGGCCCATCGGACATGGCGAAATCGTAACGCTAGCGGCGTCTTGCCGCGGGGGAACGCCCCCGTCAGTCGGCCTCCGGTTCAGAGCACTCCGCGGGGGCGGAACTGGACGCTGATGCGGGGGCCGACCGGCTTGGCTGTCTTGAGGATCGCGTGCTCCCACGTGCGTTGGCACGAGCCACCCATCACGACGAGGTCACCGTGGCCCAACGAGAAGCCGACCTGGTGGCCGCCGCCGTGCGGACGCAACGACAGTCGGCGGGCGGCACCGAGTGAGACGATCGCGACCATCGTGTCGTCAGTGCGGCCCCGGCCGATGCGGTCGCCGTGCCACGCCACGCTGTCGCGGCCGTCGCGATAGTTGCAGAGCCCGGCGGTCACGAAGCGCTCACCGAGCTCGGGCTCGTAGTGGTCACTCAGCGCCTCGCGCGCCTCGAGGAGCAGCGGATCCGGGAGCGTCGCGCCGACACCGTAGTGACACAACAGGCGCGGCACGTCGACGACCCGGTCGTACATCTCGCGGTTCTCCGCCCGCCATGGCACTTCGGCCTGAAGGCGGAGGAACAGCTCGTCCGAACCCGTCACCCAGCCTGGCTGCACGTCGACCCAGGCGCCGCGCGTCAACACCGTGCGCTGTGGCGCCAGCGACTCGAGGCCGGTCGGCTGGCACATGTCGAGCAGCGATCCCTGGAAGAACTCCTCCATCCCGCCATCGTACGCCGAGTCGAACGCATGTTCTAGTGACTAGGGTGGCATCGTGACGACCGACGACGCCGCGAGCGACACCGCATGGGACCGTCTCCTGGACCTGCTCGACCATTTCGCCGGCCACCCCGACCTGCCAGTCAGCCCCGACGTCGAGCGAACGTTCGCGGCGCTGTGCGCCCAGGGGATCCAGGACGGCTCGGTCGATCGCGAGCTGCACGTCGATGACACCGCCAGATGGCTGACCGGGCTCGTCGTGGCTCACCGGGCCGTGCGCGACACGCATCCTGAGGTGCCGCCGGACGCCGACCTGGGCGTGCTGCGCGTCGTCGTCACCCGCTGGCTGCATCCCGCCCGACCGCGCTGAGGTCGGGAGACGTTCCAGCGCGAGCACCCTTCGCTATCTCGACATCACCTATTGGCTGGGCCGCCTGGGGCTGTCGTGGCCGGACCTCGGCATACCCGGCTGGGCCGAGGCAGTCCTCGAGCACAAGAAGTACTGGCTGCCGATCGTCATCGCCGCGTTCGTCGCGCTCGGCGAGGTTCAACGGCGAAGGAAGATCGACGCCGAGCGCGAGGCGAACGGGGCGAAGGACTAGGACGGGTTGTCGTCAGGAGCCGGCTCGACCACGAGCACGAAGTCATCGTGCTCCTCCGTGCCGGTGACCACGGCCTGCGCCACGATGTCGACGCCCTTGCGGTGCCGGACGATCACCGGATCGGTCTGCAGGTCCTTGTAGAGCGCCAGGCACATCAATGCCATGACGATCACGAACGGCACTGCGGCGACGATCGTGATCTGTTGCAGGCCCGTGAGCGCGGCCGACCCCCCGTCGCCACCGGTTGCCAGCATGATCGCCGCGACACCGCCCATGACCGTGCCCCAGAAGATGACGGTGCCCTTCGACGGCTCGATCGACCCCTTCTCGCTGAGCGTGCCCATGACGATCGAGGCCGCATCAGCACCTGAGACGAAGAAGATGCCGACCAGCACCATCACCAGCACCGTGGAGATCGACGCCAGCGGCAGGTGATCGAGGGTGCCGAACAGGGCCGAGGTGGGCTCGACCGCGCCGGCCTTGCCGACGAGGTCGCCGGTCCGGCGCTGGACGTCGATGGCCGTGCCACCGAAGATCGCGAACCACACGAGGCTCACGAGCGACGGCACGATCAGGACGCCCGTGACGAACTGGCGGATCGTACGTCCGCGGCTGATGCGCGCGATGAACATGCCGACGAACGGCGTCCACGAGACCCACCAGGCCCAGTAGAAGATCGTCCAGCTCGCGAGCCAGCTCTCCATCTTGTCGTCGCCGCTGGCCGCGGTGCGCGACGCCATGCCGGTCATCTGGCTCGCGTAGTCGCCGAGCGCCGTCGGCAGCAGGTTGAGGATCAGGAGCGTCGGACCCGCGACGAAGACGAACAGGGCGAGAATCAGGGCCAGGACCATGTTGGTGTTGGACAGCCACTGGATGCCCTTGGCGATGCCCGAGACCGCAGAGGCGATGAAGGCGATCGTCAGGACGACGATGATGCCCACGAGCAGCGTCTTGCCGGCACTGTCGGCCCAGCCGTTGTACTCGATCCCGCTGCCGATCTGCAGGGCGCCGAGGCCCAGCGAGGCGGCCGACCCGAACAAGGTGGCGAAGATCGCGAGCATGTCGATCGTACGGCCGACCGGACCATCAGCCTTGGCGCCGATCAGCGGCCGGAAGGCGGACGAGATGAGGAGCGACCGCCCCTTGCGGAACGTGCCGTACGCGATGGCGACACCGACGACCGCGTAGATCGCCCAGGGGTGCAGCGCCCAGTGGAACATCGTGGTCGCCATCGCGGTCTGCATGGCTTCCTCGGACTCTGCCGCGGACGTGCCCGGCGGCGGCGCCGCATAGTGGGTCAGCGGCTCGGCGACACCCCAGAACATCAGGCCGATCCCCATGCCGGCGCTGAACATCATCGCGATCCAGGAGACGGTCTTGAACTCAGGCTCCTCGTCGTCGTCCCCGAGCGGGATGCGGCCGTACTTGCTGGCCGCGAGGCAGATCACGAAGATCACGAAGAACGTCGTGCTGAGCACGAAGAACCAGCCCGTGTTGGTGATGACCCAGCCTTGAGCGTCTTTCGACGCCGAGCCGAGGCTGTCCGTGCTGGCCACGCCCCAGACCACGAAGGCCACCGCCAAGATGCTGGTGACCCAGAAGACCACCGGGTCGATACGTTCGCGCCATGTCGTTGCCAGCTGATTCATACCGCTCCCCGCTAGATGTTGCGAATGCAATCCGTGGACCGTACTTGAGTTCGCACGTCTGCACCAGTTCCGGCTAGCGAGAGTCCGAACCGCGGACCTGCGCGAGATAGACCAGTGCTGCGACGGTGCCGATCAGGTTGAGCAGGCCGAGGGGCTCCCACGACACCAGGTGCGCCAGCACGGCGAGCACCAGGATGATGAGCCAGGTCTGCTTGGTCAGCGTCTCGATGTACGTGAACTTCGCCGACGGACGCGCGACGCAGTCGACGAGGGCAAAGCCCTTGGCCGCGAACAACGCGAGCGACAGCACGATCGACAGGCCGCCCTGGATCTCGAACATTCCCGAAGGCTATCCAATGACCAACACGAGGCGGGCCCCGCATAGGGGACCCGCCTCGTGACGGTGTTGCGGAGAAGTCAGGCCTTCTTGGCCGGAGCCTTCTTCGCGGGCGCCTTCTTGGCCGGAGCCTTCTTGGCAGCCGGAGCCTTCTTGGCCGGAGCCTTCTTGGCCGGCTCAGGCGTCTTCTTGACGGTCGTGTCGACCTTCTCGGCAGCCTTGCGGGCCGTGGTCGGGGCCTTCGACGTCACCTTGGTGACCTGCGTCTTGGCGTCCGTCACCAACTGCTCGGCGCGCTTCTGGGCGTCGTCAGCAAAGCCCTTGGCCTGCTTGGTGACGTCCTCGACGCTGCTGTCGACGGTCTTCTTGATGTCCTCGACCTTGAGGCCCTTGGCCTTGGCGACGAGCTCCTCACCCTTCTTGGCGAGGTCGGCGTAGGCGGTGGTGGCGGTGCCGACAGCGGTCTGCGCGAGGCCCTGGGCCTGCTTCTGCAGGTCCGCGACGTCAACCTTCTTGAGCGTCTCGGGCAGCGCCTTGACGTCGTCGACGATCGACTTGACCTGTGCGTTGATGGTTTCGGTGATGGTGGTCATGTGGTTTCCTCCTGGTTGGCTTCTGTCACTGTTGCGGCCAGCTCGGTGTCCGACGCTTCGTCAGTGCCGACGAAGGAGCGATAGATATCGAGCAGTGCAGTCTTCTGTCGCTCGGTCAGGCGGGGATCGAGGGCGATGGCGTCCTCGACCATCCGCGCTCCGCTCTCGTCGGCATCGAGGATGCCGGCTCGAACGTAGAGCGACTCGGCGGAGATCCTGAGCGCCTTGGCGATCTGCTGCAGGACCTCTGCTGAAGGTCGACGCAGACCCCTCTCGATCTGGCTGAGATACGGATTGGAGACATCCGTGAGCTCGGCCAGCTGTCGAAGAGACATCTGTGCCTGACCCCGCTGCTCACGCAGGTATTCGCCGAGTCCTTCGACTGTGCGCTGCATGCTCAACTTGGCCATGACTCCAGTGTGCTTGCAAAAGTTAGCAAATGCAAGCAGGGCTGCTTGCGACCTCAGTCACAGCGCATCTGCGCAGGTCAGAAGGCAGTTCTGAGCTCGCCGACCGGCTTGCCTCCACCGAGGACCTCCGGGCGCTCCAGCAGGACCGGGGCGTCCAGACCGGCCAGCTCGAGAGCCCTCCCCATGACCGCATAGAGGGGGCGCTCGCCGCCGTCCTCGATCTTGATCGCGTACGCCGAACCGTCCGGCAGGCCGACGACATAGACGCTCTCCGCGCCGGACTTCGCGACGAGGCCGGGGAACGCGAGCATCAGGTCCCGCTCGGCGCGCGTGGTGCCGCTGACGTACTCGGGATGCGCCGTCAAGGCGCCCACCAGACGGGCGCCGGGGCTGCCGACGGGGCTCTGCATGATGCGGCCGATGGCCCGGGCGAGGTCCTGGAGCGGTGTCGCGAGCAACGGCGCGCCACAGCCGTCGACCCCCACGACGGCCGGCGGACCTTCGGTGAGCTCGGTGAACGTCGCGGTGATCTCGCGCTGCAACGGATGCTCCGGGTCGAGGTAGTCGTCGATCGTCCACTCGTTGGTCACACAGGTCAGGAGCATCGCGGCGTGCTTGCCGGAGCAGTCCATGCAGATCGGGTCCCGCTTGCCGCCCGCGCGCAGGTAGTCGGCATGGGTGTGCGGATCCAGCGGATACGACGGCGGCGTCTGGAGCGTCTTCTCGTCCAGTCCGGCGAGCGCCAGGATCTCCCGGACGGCGTCGAGGTGAAACGGCTCGCCGGAGTGGCTGGCCGACGCGAGAGCCAGCAGCCGGCCGTCGAGCGGCAGCCCGGCGCGAAGCATCCCCAGCGCCTGGATCGGCTTGTTGGCCGATCGCGGGAAGACCACCGTCCCCGGGTCTCCCATCGACCACGTCACCTCGCCGGTCGGATCGACACCGACCGCGACACCACGATGACGGCTCTCCACGAGCCCCGAACGTACGACCTCGGCAAGTACTTCCACGTCGGCCACTCTAGGCCGTACGCCCACGATTCCCGGGTCCGGCCGACAACCCGGGTGACGGTCGGCGGAGCCGCCGCACAGCGCCCTAGGATGACGTGGTGCCCGACTCGACCGATGTGAGCCTCGCCCATTTCCATGCCGTGATCCCGGCGGGAGGCGCAGGCACTCGCCTGTGGCCGCTCTCCCGTGCCTCGCGACCCAAGTTCCTCCTGGATCTCGACGGCTCCGGTCGCTCACTGATCCAGCAGACCTGGGATCGCCTCGTCGACCTGATCCCGCCCGAGCGCATTCACGTCGTGACCGGTACGGCTCACGCTGAGGCGATTCGCGCCCAGCTCCCGGAGCTCGCGAACCTGCTCGTCGAGCCGTCACCCCGCGACTCGATGCCGGCGATCGGGCTGGCTGCCGCCATCATCGGCACGCTCGATCCCGAGGCGATCATCGGCTCGTTCGCCGCCGACCACGTCATCGACGACCAGGTGTCGTTCGCCGAGGCCATCGGCCAGGCCGTCGCCGTCGCGGCGGACGGCCTCATCACGACGATCGGGATCACGCCCGCGGGACCGTCGACGGCCTTCGGCTACATCGAGTCCGGCGGCCATCTCGAGGTCGAGGGCGCCGGTTCGGCACGCACCGTCGTGAAGTTCGTCGAGAAGCCGGACGCCGCCACGGCAACCGCGTACGTCGCCAGCGGGGTGCACAGCTGGAACGGTGGCATGTTCGTGACCCGCACCGACGTGCTGCTCGGCCACCTCGCGCGCCTGCAGCCCGGGCTCCACAGCGGACTCGCGACGATCGCGGCGGCGTGGGGCACCGACCAGCGGCAGGCGGTGCTGGACGAGGTGTGGCCGACCCTGACCAAGATCGCGATCGACCACGCGATCGCCGAGCCGGTGTCGCTCGAGGGGGGCATGGCCGTCGTGCCGGGTGCCTTCGACTGGAACGACGTGGGCGACTACGCGGCCCTGCAGGACGTGGGCGGCATCTCGTCGTCCGACACCGTGTGGGTCGACGCCGACGGCCTGGCGATCGCCGATGACGGCACCACGATCGCCGTGGTCGGCCTGCGCGACGTCGTCGTCGTGCGTACGTCCGACGCACTCCTCGTGACGACCCGCGAGCACGCCCAGCAGGTCAAGGATGTCGTCAGTGTGCTGAAGGACCGCGGTCGCGCCGACGTCGTCTGAGCTCGCGCTCGCTGAACGGCGGGACGAGGTCGATCAGCTCGCCGGCCACCGTGTCAGGCGTCGGCATGTAGGCCTGGGCGACCTCACCCGTGCCGACGACGCGGATGTCGCCATCGTCGGGTCCGGCATAGACCGAGTCGCCGCGGCTCAGCTTGAGCCGCTCACCATTCGCACTGACGAGCTCGACCTCGCCGCCTGTGCACACGACGATGCGTTGACCCGCAGGAGGCAGCAGCGTCCCGTCCGGCTCGGCGCGCGAGCACTGGCTGACGGCGAGGGCGAACTCGCGGACGTCCGGGCTGAACACGTCTGTCGAGAAGCCGAACGGCTCGGGCGTCACCCGGGCCAGGCGTGACATGCCACGGTCGAGGCACTTGATGAGCCCCTCGGGATCGAGCGCCTTGGTGGTGAGCCCGGCCCGCAGCACGTTGTCGGACGCCGCCATGACCTCCAGGCACATGCCGCGCAGGTGCGCGTGGATGATGCCGGTGCCGAGGAACGCCGCCTCGCCGGGCTGCAGCGTCAACCGGTTGAGCGTCAGCGAGATCACCACGCCGACGTCGTCGGGATAGTGATCGGCGATCTCCACCGCCGTCACGTAGGCCCGCTTGACGTCGATGCCCTGCTCGACGAGGTCGCGGCAGCACACCACGACCTGCTCGATCTCCGCCGCCGAGATGTCCTCGGTCAGCAGCCGCTCGATCAGGCGAACGATGCCGCGGAAGCCAGGCGCGGCGTGGAGGTCCTCCGCGAGGCTCTGGGCGAGCGGTGTGTCGATGCCGTTGAGCACCCGCAGGATCTCCGCGGTCGGCCGGAAACCGACGAGCGTGTCGAACGTCGTCAGCGCATAGGCCATCTCGGGCTTGTGGTGCGGATCCTTGTAGGTCCGGTGGGCCGCGTCGAGCGGCACACCCGCGGTCTCCTCGGCCTCGAAGCCGGCTCGCGCCATGGTCTCGTTGGGGTGCACCTGCAGCGACAGCGGTCGGTCGGCCGCCAGGATCTTGAACAGGAACGGCAGCTCGCCGGCGACCTCGGCCAGGGGCAGCGTGCGGTCCGGACCCTCGACGGTCGACGACCCGAGCGGGTGCGTGCCCATCCAGATCTCCGCCAGCGGCACCTCTCCGGGCACGCCACCGATGAACTGCGGGATGTCGGTCCGCGAACCCCAGTCGTACGCCCTCGAGGCGTTGTCGAGTCGATGCATCACTTGTGCCTTGGCTTGCGGGTTCCGGGCTCGGTCGTGGGCTGGCTCGAAGGCTGGTTCTTCTTCTTGTACGGCCTGTCGGCCGCCTTCGAAGGATAGGGGCGCTTCTCGTGGGTCTTCTTGCCCCCAGGACCCTTGGAGTAGGGCTTGCGGTCCTCGCGGGTGCGGCGGATCGGCGGGCCGGAGTCAGGCTGCAGGTCGATCAGCTTGCCCGAGATGCGGGTGTTGGCCAGCGCCTCGAAGACCGCGTCGGGCAGGTCGGCGGGGAGCTCGACGAGCGTGTGGTCCTGGCCGATCGTGATCTTGCCGAAGTCCGAGCGCTTGAGGCTGCCCTCGTTGGCCAGGGCACCCACGATCGCCGACGGGCCGATCTTGTGGCGCTTGCCGACCGCGACGCGGTAGACCGCTGCGCCCTCGGCGGGCAACCGGTCGGAGCGATCGAAGCCGGCCGGCTTCTTGCGCTGCTCGTAGTCCTCGCGGGGTGCGCGGACGGTCTTGGGCGGGTCGGGCCGCAGGAAGAACTCCTTGTCGGACTGGCTCATGACGGCCAGCGCCGCCGCGACATCGGTCATCGACACGTCGTTCTCGCTGGCGTACTCCTCGACCAGCGAGCGGAACGCGTGGAACTGGGGCGAACCCAGGTTGCTGGTAATAGCCTCGGAGAAACGTGCTGATCGCCGAAGATTGACCTCATGCGCGGATGGAGTTGACATCTCCTCGACGGGCCGGCCCGAGACCTTCTCGATCGCCGACAACATGCGACGCTCGCGCGGCGTGACGAACAAGATCGCCTCGCCCGTGCGGCCGGCGCGACCGGTGCGGCCGATGCGGTGGACGTACGCCTCGGTGTCGTGCGGGATGTCGTAGTTGACGACGTGCGTGATGCGGTCGACATCGAGGCCACGCGCGGCGACGTCGGTCGCGACGATGAGGTCGATCGCGCCGGACTTGAGCTGGGCGACGGTGCGCTCGCGCTGGGCCTGGACCAGGTCGCCGTTGAGCGCCGCGGCGGAGTAGCCCCGGCTGCGAAGCTTGTCGGCGAGCTCCTCGGTGGCGGACTTGGTGCGGACGAACACCAGCATGCCGTCCCCGGTCTCGACCTCGAGGAGTCGCGTCAGCGCGTCGAGCTTGTGGTGGTGCGAGACCTGGATCCACCGCTGGCGGACCGTCGCGGTCGACGTCGTGGCCTTGGGCGTCGCGATGTCGACGGGATCGTGCAGGTACTTCTTGGCGAGCGAACGGATCTGTCGCGGCATCGTCGCCGAGAACAGCGCGACCTGCTTGTACTCCGGGGTGTCCGCGAGGATCCGCTCGACGTCCTCGGCGAAGCCCATGTTGAGCATCTCGTCGGCCTCGTCGAGCACGAGGTACTCGAGCGACGTCAGGTCGAGGCTGCCCCGCTCGAGGTGGTCGATGACCCGGCCGGGCGTGCCGACGACGATGTGCGCGCCCTTCTGCAGGCCGGAGAGCTGGAAGCCGTAGCCCTGGCCGCCGTAGACCGGCAGCACCCGGATGCCCGGGATGTTGACTGCGTACGCCGTGATGGCTTCGCAGACCTGGAGCGCGAGCTCACGCGTCGGGGCCAGCACGATCGCCTGGGTCTTGGAGTTGGCCGGATCGATCTTCTGCAGGATCGGCAGCGCGAACGCGGCGGTCTTGCCAGTGCCGGTCTGCGCCAGCCCGACGACGTCCTTGCCCTCGAGCAAGGTCGGGATCGCGCGGGCCTGGATCGGCGTCGGTGTCTCATAGCCGAGCGACGAGAGTCGATCGACGAGCGTGTCGACGAGGCCGAGATCCGAGAAGGTCGGTGTCTCGACAGGTGATTCGGTGGTCATGGAAGCTCCTGGGTCGATGGCGCGGGACCAGATCGGTCAATCCCGTGCAACCCATCGGCAGCCACCTGCGTGCCAAGGTCGTGTGAGAACGTACGCGCCCACCGCCAACGGTATCGGTCGACCGCTGCTTCGGAGAAACTCATGCAGCGTGTGATGGGACTCAGTAGGCGCCCGCGGACGACACGACCGCGCGGAAGGTCTTCCAGAGGATCAACATGTCGCCGACCAGGGACCAGTTCTCGACGTAGTAGAGGTCGAGGCGCATCGTCTCCTCCCAGTCGAGGTCGGAGCGCCCGGAGATCTGCCACGGTCCGGTCATGCCGGGTCGTACGAGCAGGCGTCGACGCGCCTCCGCGGCATATCCGGAGACCTCGGACACCAGCGGCGGTCGAGGGCCCACGAGGCTCATGTCGCCCTTGACGACATTGAGCAGCTGCGGCAGCTCGTCGAGGGAGTAGCGACGCAGGAAACGGCCCACGCGGGTCACCCGCGGATCGTCGCGCATCTTGAACATCACGACATTGCTGGTGTCGGGCTGGAGGTCGGCCAGCATCGAGTCGGCACCCTCGACCATGCTCCGGAACTTGATCATGCCGAACGTGTTGCCGTCGCGGCCGACTCGCTCCTGCACGAAGAAGACCCGGCCCGGACTGGTCAGCTTGATCGCGATGGCCAGGGCGACCATCACCGGTGAGAACAGCAGGAGCAGGCCGAGCCCGCCCACGCGGTCCAACAGGTCCTTGGCCCAGCGCTGGGCGCCGCGGTAGGCCGGCTGCTCGACGTGCAGGAGGGGCAGGCCGGCGACCGGGCGGATGTGCACCCGCGGGCCGGCGATGTTGGCCAACGAGGGCGCAACGATGATCTCGATGTCGTAGCCCTCGAGGTCCCAGCCCAGACGGCGCACCATCTCGGGATGCGTGGCATCGGACGAGGTGATGATGACGGCATTCGTACGAGCGTCGATGACCGTGGTGGTCAGGTCGTCCACCCCACCGAGGACCGGGACGCCGGCAACGTGCTGCGGCGGGTCCTGGCTCGTGATGCATGCTCCGGTCAAGCGATAGCCGAAGACGGCGTTGCGGTTGAGGACGACCGCCAGGTGCTCGACAGCCTCCGCGGTGCCCACGACGATCGCATCGTGCGTCATGCTGCCGTGCTGCCGCCGCACCAGCAGCCACTGCCGCCAGGACCAACGACTGAGCGTCAGCAGGATCAGGCCAAACGGGATGAGGACGACGACGTACGTGCGGGGCACCTGGAACTTGACGACGTAGCCGACGAAGGCGATGACCGCGAAGACCACCAGGGTCGAGCTGAAGACCCGCTTGTACTCCTCAGGACCGGCGCCGAACACCCGCGAGTCTCGCGTGCCCGCGGCGGTGAGGGCTCCGTGCCACAGCAGCAGCATCGTGAGCGACACCAGGATCGGGTAGGGCCCGTAGGGGTTCTCGACGATGTCCGGGAGGTTCTCGGCCCAGACGACGTGAGACGTCGCGAACACCCAGGTCAGCACCACGAAGTCCGAGATCACGAGCCGACGACCGTAGCTGCGCTCCCAGTCCACGCCCCGTCCTGGCGTCGACTCCACTTGTGCTCCCGTCCCGCCGATTGGTTCGGCGACGGGATCGACCCGGAGGCTCACGCGCGGGTCGGACGCCGAACTATGCGCCGGCCGAGTGCGACCGTCAGCATGAGTGCCCCGATCAGGCAAGCCGTCAGCACGACGCTCCCCGCTCCGAGCACCAGCCCACGGTAACCGCCGTCGGTGCCGCCGAAGCCACCCAGGGGGCCGGTCTCACCGGATTGCAGCAGCAAGAACAGCGCAGGCGCGAGTGCGACGAACGCGGTGAACGCGAACGCCAGCAACACGCGGCGCGTGCTGATAGGCGTGTAGTCCATTGATCTCGGTTTCCTGCGTGGGCGCCTCGGGAACGGCGCCTGTCACAGTAGAAACGATTCTCGACGGCACGGGTTACGAATGAGACCTGTGTCGACATTTCGATGAGCCGCCAGATGGCGACCGGGTGTCGTAATCTTCCCGTGAACGGTCCGGGTCGAACTGCAAGGAGTCATTGGTGAGTCAACGCCCAATCGTCAAGCCGCTCGTCCGACGATGGCCGACGTTGATCCTCCTGACTCTCGTCGGGATCGGACTGGCCGTGCTCTACCTCAATCTCGCGACGCCGCGCTACACGGCGCACGCCGACGTCCTGGTGGTCCCGCCCGCCGACAAGAGCACGGTCGCGGTGTCCGAGCGGACGATCGAGTCGTACGCCCACGTGCTCGGCGGTCGCAGCACTGCCGCGCGCGTCATCGAGGACCTGGGACTCCCGGGCAGCACCGGCTCGGTCGACCGTCATCTCGATGCGCAGGTCCTCGGCAAGACTTCAGTGCTGCGGGTGACGGCCGACAGCACGCGTCGTCAGCAGGCCGCAGACCTGAGCCAGTCGGCCGCTGAGGCCTTCGTGTCGTGGCTCGACGACCAGGACACCGAGCTCACGGCGTCGGTCGTCGCCGCGGCGGCCACCCCGTCCGACCCGTCGAGCCCGCCCACGGTGCCGTGGCTGGTCGCCGGCGGCATCCTCGGCCTGCTGGCCGGCCTCGTGATCGCCGCGGCGCGCAATGCGGCCGACCGCAGCATCCACAGCCCCGCCGAGCTCGAGGAGGCGTCCGGCGCGCCGGTGCTCGGCGCCATCGCCTACGACCGCGCCGCCGTGCAGACCCCACTCATCACGTCGCTCGGGACCCATCACCCGCGGTTCGAGGCAGTGCGCATCCTGCGTACCAACCTGCAGTTCCTCGACATCGATCGCGACAACAAGGTCATCACGATCACCAGCTCGCTGGCCGGCGAGGGCAAGTCGACCACCGCCTGCAATCTCGCGATCGCGCTGGCCCAGGCCGGTTCCCAGGTCGCACTCGTCGAGGGGGACCTGCGGCGGCCCCGGATCAGCGAGTACCTCGGCATCGAGAAGACCGTCGGCCTCACCACGGTCCTCGTCGGTCGCGTCGCGCTCGACGCCGCTCTCCAGCAGGCTGCGACACCGGGCCTCGACGTGCTCGCCAGCGGGGCGCTGCCGCCCAACCCGTCCGAGATCCTCCAGACCAACGCGATGCGCTCGTTGGTCTCCGAGCTGCGTCATCGCTACGACGTCGTGCTGATCGATGCGCCGCCGCTGCTTCCGGTGACCGATGCCTCGCTGCTGGCCTCGATCTCCGACGGCGCGATCCTCGTCGTTCGTCACGGCGAGACCGGGTTGGACGAGGTGCGTACCGCGACCGAGCGTCTGCACTCCGTGGGTGCGAGGCTGCTGGGCACGGTGCTCAGCATGTCCCCGGTCAAGGAGCTGTCGCGCTACGGCTACGGGTATGGCTACGGATACGGCCCGGAGTACTTCGAGAAGACCACCGGGGGCCGGAAGCGCCGAGGCTAGCCGACCGCGACGAGCGCGTTGAGCCGGTCGCTGATCGTACGCACCGCGGCGTCGATCTGGTCGGCAGTCGCCCGATGGATGTCGGGACTGCGTCGATAGGGGTCGCCGATGTCGATGTCCGCCGGTGCCTGGCTGCGCTGTCGCGCCGCCTCGGCGACCAGGGCCCGCGGGTCGTCGCCCTGCACCAGCTCGCACAGCGCGGCGAACTCCCGGACCGTGAACGTCCGCCGCAGTGCACGCGGATTGAGGCTCAACACGTCCGAGCGGTGCGACTGGGTCGCTGTGAGGATCAGGTCAGCGGAGTCGACGAGGTAGGAGTCGATCGCGTGGGAGCGGAAGGACTCCGCCGAGTGCCCGAGGCGCAGGAGCTCCATGGCCGCCATCGCATCCATCGGCTGGCGGTCCCAGCCGCGGACGCCGGCGCTCGCCACCTCGAACTGGGCGCTGTCGAGCTCGGCCCGCAGCAGCACCTCGATCATCGGCGAACGACAGATGTTGGCCGTGCAGACGGCGAGGATCGCAAAGCGGTGATTCGACATCAGCGGAGCACCGGTCGTACGTGGAGCCCAGCTTCGGGGTCGACCAGAACTTCCTGGTTGGCGGCGACGCCGTCGGCAAGCAGGGTCGCACCGGGATCGACGTTGCGCTTGATCACGGCGAGCGCGATCGGGCCGAGCTCGTGGTGGCGGGCGGACGAGCCGACGAACCCCACACGTACGCCGTCGAGCGTGACGTCGGAGCCGTGTGCCGGCAAGTGGTCGACGGAGCCGTCGAGCAGCAGGCGGACGAGCCTGCGCGGCGGCCGCCCCAGGGTGTGCACGCGCGCCACGGTCTCCTGGCCCCGGTAGCAGCCCTTGTCGAGGTGCACGGCCACGCCGAGCAGGCCCACCTCGTTGGGGATCGTCTTGTCGTCGGTGTCGAGCCCGATCCGCACGAGCCCGGCCTCGATGCGCTCGGCCTCCCAGGCCCAGAGCCCGACCGGGTCGCCGAGCTCGGCTGGCAGGTCCGCCAGCGTGGCGCGCGGCCGGATCTCCCAGCGCTGTCCGGGCAGCCCGATCACGGCCCACTCCTCGGTGGCGAGCGCGACCTCCACGCGGAGCATGAAACGCATACGGTCGAGGAACTCCACGAGCGCCGCGCCTGCACCGGGCTCGGTGTGCGCCCAGAACGTCTCGCCGTCGTCGACCCCGGAGAACCCGTGCTCGATGCGGCCCTGCGGCGACAGCAGGAGGACTTCGGTCGGCACGCCTGGCGCGAGGTTCTCGAGGAACTGCGTCGTGAGCGAGTGCAGCCAGGTCAGCCGATCGGGACCCGTGATGGTGACGACGTCACGGTGCGACAGGTCGACGAACGTATGGCCCTCGGCGAGGCGGCGCTGCTCGGCCGAGATCGCGCCGTAGTGAGCTGCGACCGCGTGATCGGGGGCATCGCCGCCAACGGCACCGTGCAGGGCCAGCAGTGGGCTAGACACGGGCGAGCCTGCCCCACAGGTGCGACTGCATCTCCTGGCCCTCTGCCGCCATGTCATAGGCGTACATCAGATCGCCCTCGACGAGCCCGTACATGCGCTGTCCCGCGGTGTACTCCTTGGCGGTCGACGTACGCGCGACGATGTCGGTCGCCAGCGTGATTCGCGGGCCGTCGACCTCGCCGTACCAGACCTCGGCGTAGCCGGTGGGGTGCGCGAGAACGAGCTCGAGGCCGTCGTCCTTGGGTCGCACGAAGCCGGTCTCGAGAGCGCCGGGGCGTACGCGCTCACCCTTGTCGTCGGTGATCCACGTACGGCTGAAGTAGTGCAAGAAGGGCCGGGTGTCGTGCGCGAACACGACATCCTGCTCGAACGTGAACGGCTCGATCGTCGGATAGTCGCCGTGTCCGTCGCCGTGCCAGTTGCCGAGCAGCCACACGACCGGCATCAGGTCAGGGTGGAGGTCGGACGGGATCTCGAACGGCATGCTCCCAGTCTAGGCGCCGGGCGCAGCGCCCCCGTCGGCCGAGGCCAGATGGGGTGCTGCGCCCGTCTACGCTGACGTGCATGCGAGCAGTGGTGCAAAGGGTCACGCAGGCGCGGGTCGACGTCGCCGGGGAGACAGTCGGCGAGATCGGCACCGGGCTGATGGTCCTGCTGGGCGTCACGCACGACGACACCACCGAGGCGGCCGACCGTCTCGCCGCCAAGATCTGGAACCTGCGCATCATGCGGGACGAGAAGTCGGCGGCCGAGCTCGGCGCCGGGCTCCTCGTGGTCAGCCAGTTCACGCTCTACGGCGATGCCCGCAAGGGCCGACGGCCCACATGGACGGCCGCTGCCCCGGGACCTGTCGCCGAGCCCGTCTACGACCACTTCTGCGACAGCCTGCGCGCCTTGGGCGCCACCGTGGCGGAGGGGGTCTTCGGCGCGGACATGGAGATCTCCCTCACGAACGACGGTCCCACCACGCTCGTGCTCGAGCTGTGAGCCGACATCAACTTGGACGCCTTGGCGAGACCCGGCAGAATGGACGGGATTCCCTGAGGACGGAGCACGATGGCAGGCAGTTCGGGCAAGAGCGGCGGCGCTGGCAAGAGGCGCGCTGACGCTGACAAATTCCGTCGTCGCCATCGCAAGACCTACCTCGCTCTGGTGACCCTTGCGGTCGTCTTCAGCCTCGGCATCGGCGTCACCGGCGCCTATGCCTACATGCTCAACAAGCAG
This sequence comes from uncultured Actinomycetota bacterium, assembly GCA_963790145.1. GTDB lineage: Bacteria > Actinomycetota > Actinomycetes > Propionibacteriales > Nocardioidaceae > Aeromicrobium. Next base: position 118,248 of record CAWBNN010000004.1, read on the forward strand.
CTCAACAACGTCGACAAGGTCGGCGTCGACGACAAGCTCAAGGAAGAGGATCGCCCGGATCCCGACGAGGGCAGGGCGCTCAACATCCTGTTGCTGGGCTCCGACAAGGGCAAGAAGCTGCCCGGTGAGTCCGGCAACACCACACTGGCCGAGGACGCCAAGGCCGACAAGTGGCCGGTCGGCAAGTACCGCAGCGACACCCTGATGATCGTCCACATCACGGCCGACCGAAAGGCCGCCTACCTCGCGTCGATTCCGCGAGACACGCTCACGACGATCTATGACGCGGAGGGCCAGCCGCACGGTCAGCAGAAGATCAACGCCGCGTTCTCCGAGTACGGAGCCGTCGGTGCCGTCTCGACCGTCGAGCACCTGACCAACCTGCGCATGAAGCACGTCGCGATCATCGACTGGGCCGGATTCAAGGACCTGTCGACGGCCGTCGGCGGTGTCCCGGTCAACATCCCCAAGGACACCTACGACGACTCGCAGAAGGTCATGTGGAAGGCCGGCGACTACAACCTCGAGGGCGCCAAGGCGCTCCAGTACGTCCGCCAGCGCCACGGCCTGTTGCGGGGCGACTTCGACCGCATCGCTCGCCAGCAGAACTTCCTCCGCGCGCTCATGGGCAAGATGCTCAGCAAGGGCGTCACCCGAAACCCGGTCAAGCTCATCAACACCGTCAAGGCGCTGACCAAGAACCTCACGGTCGACGAGGCATGGACCGGCGCCGACATGCGCGGGCTCGCCCTGTCGCTGCGCGGCATGCAGACCAAGGACGTCTACTTCCTCTCGGCTCCGGTTGCCGGCACCGAGACGGTCCCGATCCACGGCAGCATCGTCCGGCTCGACGAGCTGAAGTCCAAGGAGATGTTCACCGGGTTCCGGGACGACAGCCTGCAGACCTACCTCGACAAGTACCCGGACGAGATCCTCAAGGAGCAGGTCGACTGAGGGTCAGGAGCAGGCCGACGTGGTGACCACGTCGTTGGGCGTGCTGTCGATTCCCGGCGTCGTGGAGAACACCGGGTCACCGTCCTGACCGGGGCCCGAGATCATGGTCGTGGTGATCTTGTAGGTCTGCTGCGGCTTGACCGTCAGCAGGACCTTGGTGACGTTGCGACCGTGGTCGGTGTCGGCGTAGACGGTCTTGTCCTTGCCGTCCACCTGGACTGACGTGAACCCGCCGGCGTAGGGCGAGTAGAAGCGCAGCACCAGGCGCATCGTGCCGCGCGCGGTGAAGCCGCCGTCACCGGTGACCGTCTTGGGCAGCTTGTCCGGGGCGTTCGAGGTCACCTCGGTGGTCGTCGAGATCTCCTGGACATCACCGCGCAAGCACCGGCCGGCCGCCATCGTGGTGTGGTAGTCGAGGTAGTACTCCATCTTGGTCGACGCAGCGTCGCCGAAGTAGAGACCCACGTGCGGAACTCGCCCGTCGTCGCCGGTCAGCTGCCCCGAGAGCGCCGACGGCTTGAGGAGGGCTTGTTCCGACTTGTGCGACGACCACACCATGAGCCGGTTCTCGCTCGCGGACTTGACCAGGCCGTCGATCACGAGCCGCGGCTCGCCGCGCCCCGCCTTGACGACGTCGAAGATCCTGCGGGCGGCGATCTCGAAGACCTCGTCCTGCGCCTCGGGATCCTTGAGCAGCTGGTACGTCTTGCTGAGCAGCAGGTCGACGGCGTTGTTCTGGTCGATGACCACGCCGCCTTGGAGCTTGACCGGACCGGTGCCGGCCAGGATGTAGCTCATCGCCACCGGGTCGACCGAGATGACGCCGTCGACGTTGGTGCCGAGCCCCTTGGCGACCATCGCCTTGGCGATCTGCGCCGTGCGCGGGAAGTCGGGGGTGACGGTGGTGTCGAGGATGTTCGTCACGAGGGTCCTCGGGAACACGCTCGCCTCGTCCTTGCTGATCGGCACCACGGGCTCGGGGAACTGCTTGAGGTCTTGGTATGAGCCCTGGAAGCCCATCGACAGCTTGCCGTTGTCGGTCTTGAGGATCGCGAACGACCCGGGGATCCCTCCGGTCGACCGGATCTCGGCGTTGTTCTGCACCATCAGCAGATAGCGCCGGGTCCCCTTCTGGCCGAGCATGTCGGGCAGCAGCTGGGCGGCGAGGTCGGCCGAGTCGGCTGCGGACGTGGCGTCGTCGATCTTGGCCTGGATGGTGCTGACCGGGCCACGCAGCGGCACCAGGAGCGAGCCCGGATCGATGCCACCCAGATCCTTCTGCGCTGCGGTCAGGGCCGTGCGAACCTTGCTGACCTCCGGCGAGATCTCGTTGATCGCCTTGAGGTCGACCTTGCCGTCGCGCGGGCTGTAGGTGTTGAGGTTGATCTGGTTGGACAGCGCCACGACCGGTGGGAGCGCCTCAGTGGAGATGTGATGGGCGACGCGTGACACGGTCTGCACGGCCTCGATGTTCTCGCCGACGAAGGGCACCTTCGCGCCGAGCTTCCACATGGGGCCGTTGGTCGTCCGATCGGCTCGCGCGGTCGAGTCCTGGAGCTCCTGCAAGGTGAGCTTGGCCGAGACGTCGTCGCCCGAGACGATCTGGTTCTGGAGCACCTCGGCCTGGCTCGCCGCCAGCTTCAATGACGAGCTCGCACGGGTGGCCTGGATCGCGAAGTACGCGAGGAACAGCAGCACGACGGCAATGCCGACCATGCCGACGTGCCCCCGCGTGATCTTGCGGTACCACGGAACGTGCCGGCGTCCACGCCGCTGCTGGGTCGAACTCATGAGTACTGCTCCCTACACGGCATCATGCACGCCCCTGCGGGAGGGACGTGCATGATGCTGCTGATGGATCAGGGCTTCAGCGAGCCGAGTGACGGCGCCGTGCGGCGTAGGTGATGCCGCCACCAGCGACGACCAGGGCGCCACCCAGGACCAGGATCCAGAGGTTGGAACCACCGGTGTCAGGCAGTGCGCCGTCGTCGTTGTTGTCGGCGCCACCCTTGGGCAGCAACGTCACGTTGGCGGACACGCTGCACGTGGCGGTGACGGGTGCCTGGGCAACCGCGCTCGGCTGAGCCGAGTAGATGGCGGGAGTCACGACGTTCGAACCCGAGTCAGCCGGTGCGGCAGCCTCGTCGGAGATGACGTGCGTGCAGGAGGCGGTGATCTTGTTGACCGTCTTCTTGGTCACGACCGGAGTCGAGAAGGAGCCGGAGATCGACGTCGTGCCGGACTCTTCCTGGCTGTCACCACGGTAGGTCACGGCCCAATCGCAGATCTCGTCACCGGAATCAGCGGTGTAGGAGAAGCTCTTGCCACCCACCAGGGTCGAGTTGTTGATGTCGAGGTCGAGGTCGATGCCGCAATCGGGGTAAGCCTGCGCACCCGAGGACAGCAGCGTCACCGCACACGCGATGGCGGCTGCGGCTGCAAGCCGAAATTTGAACATTGAGCACTCCCGTTGGTGTCCGAGTAGACGAACCGTGATTCTGACAGATACAGCGTGTTGCCAAGGATGACATGACGTGCGAATGGAACAACGACTGCCGTCGGCAGTTCGTTACGCGGAACTCTAGCGCACCTGCAGGCCTGCGCGCGCACATCTTGTGTCGCCCCGTCCGCGGGGGACGATCACTGCGCGCGCACCCCTGCACCGATGACGAGGTGCACCCGGCTGAGCCGGATGCACCTCGTCAGGTCGGGCACGGTGGGTTCAGACCGCGACGGCGACTTCAGCCACAACGCCCTTGGCGGCCGTCACGGCGCTGTCGACCGAGATCGACTTCGGGGCCAGCGTCCGAAGGGTCCACTCGCCGGGACCGGCGAAGAACCGGAACTGCCCGGTCGCCGAGGTCGGCACCTCGGCCGTGAACTCGCCCGTGCGGTCGAGGAGACGGACGTACGCGTTGCCGACGGGCTGGCCGTCACGCGTCACGATGCCCTGGATGACGGCTTCATTGGCGACGTCGACGCCGTCGAGGCTCGGACCGCCCTTGATCGCGCCGCACATCAGGCGACACCCGGCTCGTCGCCGAGGGCGACTGGCACGGCACGCAGAGCACCGTATTCGGTCCACGATCCGTCGTAGTTCTTGACGTTCTCGTGACCCAGGATCTCCTTGAGCACGAACCACGTGTGCGAGCTGCGCTCACCGATGCGGCAGTAGGCAATCGTGTCCTTGGCGTCATCGAGACCGGCTTCGGCGTAGAGGGCCTTGAGCTCCTCGTCGCTACGGAACGTGCCGTCGTCGTTCGCGGCCTTGCTCCACGGCACGTTCCCGGCGGTCGGGATGTGACCGCCGATCTGGGCCTGCTCCTGCGGCAGGTGCGCCGGAGCCAGGAGGCGACCGGCGTACTCGTCAGGGCTGCGGACGTCGATGAGGTTCTTGGTGCCGATGGCTCCGATGACCTCGTCGCGGAACGCGCGGATCGACTCGTCGGCGTCCTTGGCGACGTACGACGTCGCGGGACGCTCGGTGACCTCAGTCGTCAGCTCGCGAGAATCGAGCTCCCACTTCTTGCGGCCACCGTCGAGCAGGCGCAGGTTGTCGTGCCCGTAGTACTTCAGGTACCAGTAGGCGTACGCGGCGAACCAGTTGTTGTTGCCGCCGTAGAAGACGACGGTGTCGTCGTTGCCGATGCCCTTGGCCGACAGCAGCGCCTCGAGCTTCTCCTTGCTGACGAAGTCGTGGCGGACGCCGTCCTGGAGGTCCTTCTTCCAGTCCAGCTTGATGGCGCCGGGGATGTGCCCCTTGTCGTACGCCTCGGCGTCCTCGTCGACCTCGACGAGGACGATCGACGGGTCGCCGAGGTGTTCCTCGACCCAGTCTGCGGTGACGAGCGCGGATTCGCGGCTCATGCTGTACCTCCGTTGTGTGCCCGGGATGGGCGTTGGTTGATGATCAGGACGATGAAGTTGTCAGGCGCGTGCCGGCGTGAACCGGCGTAGCGCCAGGTAGAACTCGCATCCGAGGCACAAGCCGACGGAAGCGTTGAGCAGGGCTGCCACGAGCGCGAACACCGTGGCGACGTAGCCGACCGCCGTCGCTCCCACGAGGAACGCGATGAGGCCGGCAGCGGTGAACACGAGTCCGACGACTTGTGCGAACCGTGGTGGACGGGCGTCCTCCAGCTCGGTCGGCGGCCCGATCCGGGGACGCACGACCGTGGCGTAGAAGACCGCATACGGCGAGACCTTCAGGCTGACCAGCGCCGAAAGCGCGAAGACTGCGACCTGGACCGCGAGCAGGACGACGTTGACCGGATCAGGGGTCACCAGCACCAGCGCGAGCACGCCGGCGGTGATGCCGGCGGACACGCGCAGACCGCGAGGGTCCACCTGCGTGGGTTGGGACATGTTGCTCCTGCGCTGGGGCACGGCCCGGCTTGGCCTGGGCGTGCGGGAACTGACGGACGAAAGGTGTCAGCGCATTCGACACAGCGAGGAGCGGGTGCGGCAGTTGTCGACTGCGCGCCGCCTCGTCAGGTGTGTCGTCTCAAGCATGTGTTCAAGAGTAGGGACACTGGCTGGGTTAATCACTCCGCCGTCTCGCGATGTGGACGGTTGTCCCACATTCTGGCGGCACTGCTGAAATTGCAGCGCTTTATCGTGGGTCTCCGACGGCCTGTCCGAGGGCGGCCAGCACCTGTTCGCGCCGCGGGAGTCCTGAGGCACGGGTCGATATCGCGCCATCGGCGTCGAGCACGAAGACCGTGGGAGTCCGCAGGATGCCGAACCTGCGGACCATCTCGAGGTGCTCCTCCGCATCGATGTCGACCGTGACCACGCCGTCGACCTTGGCCGCGATGTCGGTCAGCAGCACGCGGGTTGCCCGGCACGGGCTGCAGAAGGCGCTGGAGAACTGCACGAGGGTCGCGCGCTCACCGAGCGCGGTGCCGAGGTCAGCCGCCGTGAGCACCGGGGTCGCGGGACTCACCGGCCGGTCGGAGAACCGGCCGTTCCTGATCTTGAGCGCCCACGCCAAGGCCACCGTCAGTGCGACGGCGGCGAGGAGCGCCACGATTCCAGCCATGCCTCCAGCGTACGTTCGAGACCACACGCCCTCGCGGTCGTCTCAGAGGCCGGGCGCCCCCACGAGCTGGCCGCCGACGTAGACCAGCGGGGCCGCGAGCGCGATCGACATCGCACCGGGGAACCCCCAGCCCGCCGCCGCATGCGTACGCCCTTGGGCCCAGGCCCGGCCGAGCACCTGGCCCAGCACACCGAACAGCGCCACGGCAGACCCCACCGCGACGCCGAACACCCACGTCAGGGTCGAGTCGAGGCCGATCGCGACGGCGGCGCCTCCAGCGGCTCCCGCCGTGACCGCGAACGAGGCGCAGATCCAACGATCGATCGGCACGAGCCAGACCAACAGCCCGGCCGCGAGACCACCGGCACCGACGGCGACCGCTTCGGCATTGCCCAACGACTGGGCCGCGCCGATCCAACCCGCCGTCAGCGCCGCGAACGTGCCCAACGTCACGGCGTACGCGGTGGAGGACACGAGGTCGGGCCGGCCATCGCTTCGCAGCATCTGCGCGATCAGAGCGACGAACACCGACACCGCGATCGCCGGGAGGATCCCGGCCATCATCCCGTTGTCGGTGGCACCCACCACGTCGGCCGAGGTTCCTTCAGCACCGTTCAGCAGGTCCGGCGCGAGCGTGATCGCCGTGGCGACGAGCCCCGCACTCAACGCCGCCGCGAAGTGTGGTGACCGGATCGAGTGCCCAGAGGGATCCACAGCGCTCGGCGCGAGCGCGATCAGCACCTGGACGAGAAGGACCGCTGCGCCGACGAACACCGGGTCGGCGTACGCCGCGAGCGTGATGGCACCTGCCAGCGCGAGGGACAGCAGAGTCGATCCGAGGCGGGACACCCCCGAATGATGCCAGTAGGAGCCGCACCGCCAGCGATCAACCGCCGGCGAATGGCGGCAGGAACTCGACGGTGTCCCCGGCGTACAGCGTGATCGTGGCCGGCTCGCGGGCACCGACGGGGGTGTCGCCCACGAGGATCGAGCAGGTCGAGATCACGTCGTCGAACCGGTCACGGTCGCGGTGCCGGCGGCTGATCTCCTCGAGCAGCTGAGCGAGTGTGCCGGCCGGCACCTGCTCCTCGGCCATGCCCGCGGCTGCGCGTGCGGACGCCCAGTAGTGCACTGTGACCTCGTTCTCATTCGCGTCACCGCGTGGCAATTGCTCCGACACATGAAGTATTCTTGTCCATGCAACGAGGCCACGGTGTTCCACCATGGCCTTTTCGCGTATCTGGACCAGATCGACCCGGCTAACTCACGCGGCTCCGGAGGCTGACGACATGTCCCACCTGCTACTCCTCACCAAGAGCACGCAGTCATCGGTCGAAGTGCTGCCCGCTCTGGCGCTGTTGCCGCACCACGTCAAGATCCTCCCGGCCGAGGCGAGCGCGTTGCTTGACGCCCCGCCCTGCGATGCCGTGCTCGTCGACGGTCGCCACGATCTCGCGCAGGTCCGCAGCCTGACCCGCGTCATCCGCACGACGGGCATCGAGTGCCCGTTGATCCTGATCCTGACCGAGGGCGGCCTGGCCGTTGCTGCGTCCGACTGGGGCATGGACGACGTCATCCTCACCGGCGCCGGGCCGGCGGAGCTCGAGGCTCGCCTGCGGTTGGGCATCGGCCGCATCGCCGCGTCCCACGACGGCGACAACGAGAGCCACGTCATCTCCTCCAGCGGGCTCGTCGTCGACGACGCGACGTACACGGCCAAGCTCGAGAACCGCACGCTCGACCTGACGTTCAAGGAGTTCGAGCTGCTCAAGTTCCTCGCCCAGCACCCCGGTCGGGTCTTCACCCGCCAGCAGCTCCTCCAGGAGGTGTGGGGCTATGACTACTTCGGCGGCACGCGCACGGTCGACGTCCACGTACGTCGGCTCCGCGCCAAGCTCGGCACCGACAACGAGACGTTGATCGGCACCGTGCGCAACGTCGGCTACCGCTTCGTCGCGACCAAGACCGAGCCGGCTCGCGACACCGCCGACGCGTAGGCCTGACACCGGAGCTGCTCGTTCCTGAGACGATGTGCCCATGGCCCACCTGACCGCGCAAGGTCTGCTCGACCTCGTCCTCGACGATGGGTCGTTCGAGTCGTGGGATGAGCCCCTCGACCACTCCGGCCTCGATCCGGCATACCAGCAGGAGCTCGTGGCGGCGGCCGAACGAGCCGGCACCGACGAGTCCGTGCTGACCGGCCGCGGCCTGATGCACGGTCGGCCCGTGGCGGTGCTGGTCAACGAGTTCAGGTTCCTGGCCGGTTCGATCGGGCAGGCTGCTGCGAAGCGCATCGTGTCGGCGGTGCGGCGGGCAACGGCCGAGGGCATCCCGCTGCTGGCGACCACGGCTTCGGGTGGCACGCGAATGCAGGAGGGCACCCCGGCGTTCGTGCACATGGTCGACATCTCGCGCGCGATCATGGATCACCGCGCGGCGGGCCTGCCCTACCTCGTCTATCTCCGGCACCCGACGACCGGCGGCGTGTTCGCGTCGTGGGGTTCGCTGGCGCACGTGACGGTCGCCGAGCCGGGTGCGCTGATCGGCTTCCTCGGGCCCAAGGTCTACGAGCTCATGGAGGGCCGGCCGTTCCCGCCCAACGTGCAGACCGCCGAGAACCTCGCTGATCGCGGCATCATCGACGCCGTCGTGCTGCCCGATGAGCTGCCGCTCCTGGTCGATCGCGCGCTCAGCCTGCTGATCGACCCACCCAAGCCGCAGACCCGCGAGCTGCGCACCGGCGAGGTCACCCGCAAGCGATCGGCGTGGGAGTCGATCCAGATCACGCGGGCCAGGCATCGCGCCGGCGTACGCGAGGTGCTGCGCTACGGCAGCGACGCCACGCTGCGCCTGCAGGGCACGGAGAAGGGCGAGCGCGACAGCGCGATGATCGTGGCGATGGCCCGGATCGACGGCCAGCCCTGCATCGTGATCGGCCAGGATCGTACGACCCAGACACGCTTCAAGCCCATGGGTCCCGCTGCGCTGCGGGAGGCCCGGCGCGGGATGCGCCTGGCCAACGAGCTGCGGCTGCCGCTGGTGTCGTTCATCGACACTCCCGGCGCCGAGCTGTCGCCGGAGGCGGAGCAGGGCGCGATCGCCGGTGAGATCGCGCGTTGCATCTCGTGGATGTCGACGATGCGAGTGCCGACGGTGTCGGTCATCCTCGGTCAGGGCTGCGGCGGTGGTGCTCTGGCGCTGCTCCCGGCGGATGTCGTCATCGCCGCCGAGAACGCCTGGCTGTCGCCCCTGCCACCCGAGGGCGCCAGCGCGATCGTGCACGGCGACCTCGATCACGCCGCCGAGATGGCCGAGGCGCAGCGGGTCAGCGCGATCGACCTCTTCGACAACGGCACGGTGCACCACCTCGTCGCGGAGCCCGAGGGCGACACGCCTGAGCTGCTGGCTCGCGCGATCGCCGCCGAGGTCGGAGCGCAGCTCGTGGCGCTGCGGGCTCGATGAGCATCATCGCGCTGGCCGAGCGGGCCGCTGCCGTCGATGGCGTCGAGCCGTTCAACGAGGCGAGCCTGTTCGCCCTCAGGGATCGCTCCCCCGCACGGGTCCTGGTGCAGCAGACCGAGGCCGACGGCACGATCTCGGCGGCGGCGTACGCGGTCGGTGACGCACCGGTCGAGATCGTCGTCGATCCGGCGCATCGGCGCGCCGGCAAGGGGCGCCGCATCCTCGACGAGCTCCTGGCCGACGGCGAGGACCGCTTCTGGGCCCACGGGGACCTGCCCGCGGCCCAGGCGCTGGCTGCGGCTGCCGGGCTCACCGCAGAGCGCACCCTGCTGGTGCTGCGGCTGACATTCGAGGGTCCCCCGTCACCCGAGCGCATACCTGACGGCATCACCCTGCGGTCGTACGCCCCGGAGGATGCCGACGAGCTCATCGCGGTCAACGCCCGGGCGTTCGCCGCTCATCCGGAGCAGGGCGGGATGGACGCGGCGGACTTCGCCCGGCGTACGTCCGCCCAGTGGTTCGATGCTGCTGGGCTCTTCGTCGCCGAGCGCGACGGCCGGATCATCGGGTTCCACTGGACCAAGGTCGAGGACGGGGTCGGCGAGGTCTACGTCGTCGGCATCGACCCGGACGCGCAGGGTGGCGGGCTCGGCACGGCGCTCACGTCGCGCGGCCTGCGCCACATGTACGAGCAGGGCCTTCCCGTCGTCGACCTCTACGTCGAGGGCGACAACGCCGCCGCCCTCACGGTGTACCGCAAGCTCGGCTTCCAGGACTGGAAGAAGGACGTCCTCTACTCACGCTGACGGGTCACTTCTCGCCCCGTGACGGGTCACTTCTGGTCCACTGATGGGTCACTTTTCGTCCAGACGACAAGCCAAAACTGACCCCTCACCGGGCAACTTCTGACCCGTCAGCGGGCGAGAAGTGACCCCTCACCGGGCAACTTCTGACCCGTCGACGGGTGAGAAGTGACCCGTCAGCGGGGGGTTAGCTGAGGCCGCGTTGGAGGGCGCTGGCGACTCGGCGCATCGCCCGCGGTGCTGAGGTGCCGACGCCGACCATGTTGGCGAACGAGTGGATCAGCCCGTCCTCGCAGACGTACTCGACCGGCACGCCGGCCGCCCGCAGCTTGTCGGCGTACGCCTTGCCCTCGTCGAGCAGCACGTCGAAACCCGCGGTCACGACGTACGCCGGCGCGACACCCGTGACGTCCTGCCGCAACGGCGACAACCGCGGGTCGGCCCGGTCCTCGTCACCCAGCAGGTAGCTCTCCTCGCCGAGGGTCATGTATGCCTCGGTGAGGTAGAACCCCTCGGCGTACGTCTTGCGGCTCGCGCTCGTCTCGAGGAAGTCCGTCACCGGGTAGATCAGGAGCTGGAAGGCCGGCGTGATGCCCTCGCCCTTGGCGGCGTGCTGAGCGACGAGCGCAGCCATGCAACCGCCGGCGCTGTCACCGCCGACCGCGATGCGTCCGGGGTCGACCCCGATGCCTTTGGCGTGCTCGGCGATCCAGGTCCAGGCCGCCCACACGTCCTCGAACGCGGCCGGGAACGGCGCTTCGGGGGCGAGCCGGTAGTCGACGGCGATCACCCGGACCTGCGCCTCCTCCGCGAGGAACCGACACACCGCATCGTGGCTCTCCAGGTCGCCATAGATCCACGCACCACCGTGGACGTACATCAGTGCCGGCGCATCGCCGGTCAGCCCGCGTGGGGTGTAGAAGCGCAGCGTCAACGGACCACCGGGGCCGTCGATCGTACGGTCGGTGACCGCGCCGATCGGCTGGTCGCCACCGACCACTGTGGTGCCGGCCACGAGATGGGCGCGACCCTTGCGGATCGGGAGGGTCTCGGTCGCGGCACCCTCGATGCGTTGCAGGCGCAGCAGCAGCTGCATCTCCGGATCGAGCGTCCTGCCGTCGATCACGACAGGCGCTCCGGCCAGGCGCCGGATCACCGGGCGAGGCAGCTTGAGGATCGAGCGGGCCGTGACCCCGCGAGCAGTGGTGGCGAGCTCCGTCACGAACGACATGGTCGTCAAGGTAGCGCATCGAGCTGTCGTTCAATCCGCGTTCATCTTGGCCTGTCAAAGTGGTGGAGTGGAGACCCATGACATCGCCGTAGCCGACCTCGAGGCGCCGGCGTCACCCGACGAGTTCGACGTCGATCCCCCGTTCGACCCGGCAGTGAGCACGCTGCCGCACGACCGGTTCCTCGACCGCGAGCTGTCGTGGATCGCGTTCAACGCCCGGGTCCTCGAGCTGGCTCAGGACGACACGCTGCCGCTGCTCGAACGCGTACGCTTCGCGGCGATCTTCGCGAGCAACCTCGACGAGTTCTTCATGGTCCGCATCGCAGGCCTCAAGCGCCGGATCGCCGCGGGTGTCGCGGTGCCGTCGGCCAGCGGCCTCAACCCCCGCGATGTCCTGTCGCGGAGCCTCGCCGCGAGCCAGCAGCTCATGGTCGAGCACGCCGAGACCTACCACCAGGAGCTCGTGCCGGCCCTCGCCGCCGAGGGCATCGAGCTGCTGCACTGGGACTCGCTGCGGGCCGCCGAGCAGGAGCAGATCAGCGCGCTCTACCGCGACCGCGTCTTCCCGATCCTGACGCCGCTCGCCGTCGACCCCGCGCACCCGTTCCCCTACATCTCGGGCCTGTCCCTCAACCTCGCCCTCGTCATGCGCAACCCCGACACCGGCAAGGACCACTTCGCCCGCGTCAAGGTCCCGCCGATCATCAACCGGTGGATGGAGGCCGAACCCGGCCGGTTCGTGCCGCTCGAGGAGGTCATCGCGGCCCACCTCGACCTGCTGTTCCCCGGCATGGAGCTCATCGCCCACCACGCCTTCCGGGTCACCCGCAACGAGGACCTCGAGGTCGAGGAGGACGACGCCGAGAACCTGCTCAAGGCGCTCGAGAAGGAGCTGCTGCGACGCAAGTTCGGTCCGCCCGTACGCCTCGAGGTCGAGCAGTCGATCGACCCCGGCGTGCTGGACCTGCTCGTGTCCGAGCTCGGCATCAGGGTCGACGAGGTCGTACGCCTGAAGGGCCCGCTCGATCTTCGCAGCCTCAACGAGATCGCCGACCTCGACCGTCCCGAGCTCAGCTTCGAGCGGTTCGTCCCCGGCACGCACGAGCACCTCGCCGAGGTCGAGACGTCCAAGCCGGCCGACCTGTTCAGCGCCTTGCGCAAGCGGGACGTGCTGGTGCACCACCCCTACGACTCGTTCGCCACGAGCGTGCAGCGCTTCATCGAGCAGGCCGCCGCAGACCCGCACGTGCTGGCGATCAAGCAGACGCTCTACCGGACGTCCGGCGACTCGCCCATCATCGACTCGCTCGTCGACGCCGCCCGCGCCGGCAAGCAGGTCCTGGTGCTGGTCGAGATCAAGGCGCGCTTCGACGAGCAGGCCAACATCCGCTGGGCTCGCAAGCTCGAGCGGGCCGGCTGCCACGTCGTGTACGGCCTGGTCGGGCTCAAGACGCACTGCAAGCTCGCGCTCGTCGTGCGGGACGAGCCCGACGGGCTGCGCCGCTATGCGCACATCGGCACCGGCAACTACAACCCCAAGACCGCCCGGCTCTACGAGGACTTCGGACTCCTGACGGCCGATCCCGACATCACCCACGACCTGACGGACCTGTTCAACAACCTGTCGGGCTTCGCGCAGGACTTCTCCTACCGGCGGCTGATGGTCGCCCCGGCGGGCCTGCGGGGCGGCATCGTCGAGCGCATCGACACCGAGATCGCGCATCACAAGGCGGGACGGCCCGCGGGCATACGCATCAAGGTCAACTCCCTGGTCGACGAGGCCGTGATCGACAAGCTCTACGAGGCGTCGCAGGCGGGTGTGCAGGTCGATCTCGTCATTCGCGGCATCTGCACGCTGCGACCCGGGGTGCCCGGACTGAGCGAGAACATCCGGGTGCACAGCATCCTCGGGCGGTTCCTCGAGCACAGCCGGGTCTACTGGTTCGCCGGCGGCGGAGAGCCCGAGGCCTGGATGGGCTCGGCGGACCTCATGCACCGCAACCTTGATCGACGCGTCGAGGTCCTCGTACGTGTGCCGTCCGCCGCGCACACCGAGCAGCTCGGCGACCTGCTTGCCAGGTCGGTCAGCCCCGACACCACCTCGTGGCACCTCGGACCTGATGGGCACTGGCAGCGACACGTCGGCTCGTCAGACCTGCAGTCGGTGCTGATCGACCGGGCCAGGGCCCGACGGAGTCGCTAGGGCCCGCAGGCGGCGAACAGCAGCGGGCCGTCGCCGGTCATGTATGCCGTGCTGTCGGGGTCATGCTCGAAGCGCAGCAGCACCGTGGTCCCGTGCACGGACGACGAGCGCGGCACGAGCGAGTCCTCGATGCGCCCCGAGCGGCCGATGAACGGCCCTGACGCGAGCGCCGTGCGTACGCGAAGCTGACCAGACGCCACAGCCGTCGAGCGGAATCCGAAGGCAAACCGCAACGTCTCGGTCGTCCTGGTGTCGCCGTCGAGGGCGCGGCCTGCGAACTCCGGCTCGACCAGCTCGCCGGCCCGCTCGAGGGCGGCCCGGGCCTGAGCCCTGACGTCGGCTCCGCTGTCGGCGAGGGAGGCGCCGTCGCAGCTGAACGCGCCGCTCTGCAGCAGCATGCTGTCGGCGCCTGCGAGCGCGCTCGCCACGTCAGCGGCGCTGCGTACGCTCAACAGCGAGGGCGCGTCGCGGTCGATCGTCTCCAGGACCGTCGACACGTACGCCGGCCGGTCCCCCGCAACGATGAGCCGTTGGCCGTCCACCACGGCGACCGAGTTCAGGGTCGTCGCGAGCTCCCGACTGACGCCGCTGCCGTCGCCGATCGTCCATACGCGGCCGTCGCGCGAGTAGCCGAGCTTGGCGAGGCGCGCACGGACCGACGAGAGCGACACCGACTCGTCGAGCCGGGCGACCATGACCGCGCCGTCGTTGGCCTGCCCGTACGCCTCCCAGTCGAGGTCCGCGGGCGACCAGCCATAGGCGTCGTGCAGCTCCTCGGTGAATGCGCCGAGCACCGAGCGGGTCGACAGGTCGCGCAGCGCGGCGTCGTCGGTCAGCACCGCACGGTCCGACGCCGTCGTCGCCGAGCCCACGCCGAGCACCTGACGGATCCCCGACCAGTCCGTCACGCCCGCAACCTGGGTGTCCGCAGGCAAGGAGTCGAGCGCCGTCGTGGTGGCCGATCGGGTGTCGGCCGAGACCGCGTCACCAGTCCAACGGCCGGCCACGATCGCGGTGGCGATGACGAGCACAGGGAGGAGGACGGACATCAGCACGAGCCGCAGTCGCATCCCGTCCATCCCTCCTTCATCCTCCGGTCATCTCCTCAGGGGAGAATACGCGTATGCCAAGTGAACGGATCATCAACGCTGCGGGTGGAGTCGTGTGGCGCAAGCGGGCCGGCACCGGTCCCGCCGAACCACGGGTCGACGTGCTGGTCGTGCACCGGCCGTCGTACGACGACTGGACCTTCCCCAAGGGCAAGGTCGATCCCGGCGAGGCGTTGCAGACCACCGCGGTCCGTGAGATCGCCGAGGAGACCGGGCTACGCGTACGCCTCGGCCCGCCCCTCATGCAGGTCAGCTATCCCGTCGCTGCCGGCACCAAGGTCGTCGACTACTGGTGTGCTCGCGCCATCGGCCAGAGCACGTCTGAGCCGTTCACCCCCAACAAGGAGGTCGACGAGCTGCGCTGGGTCGGCATGCGCGAGGCGCGCAAGCTGCTGACCTACCAGCACGACATCGACGTGCTCGACGACTTCCGCAGTCTGCGCGAGCGGCAGGGCCACCGCGCCCGTACGCTCATCGTCGTCCGCCACGGCAAGGCGGCACCACGCCCCGACTACGACGAGGATCTCGACCGGCCGCTCACCCCGGTCGGAGTCGAGCAGTCGAACGTCCTGGTGCCCCTGCTCTCGGCGTACGGCGTGCGCCGCGTCGTGAGCAGTCCGGCGGTGCGCTGCGCGCAGACCGTCGAACCGTACGCGCACTCGATCAGCACGTTCCTCGAGATCGACGACCGGCTCGCCGAGGACACCCGGGCAGCCCAGGTCGACCGCTCCGTCGCCGCTCTGCTGGAGCGCAAGAAGCCGGTGGCGCTCTGCTCGCACCGTCCGACGCTCCCGTGGATCTTCGACGCGATCGGCACCGACGTGCACGAGCTGGCGACCGGCGAGGCCATCGTGGTGCACCACCGCAAGGGCAAGGTCATCGCCGTCGAGAAGCTGCCCTGACGGGCCATTCTCCGCAGCAGGGCGCAGCACCGTTACATCACCGTTCACTCCGCGTTCACTCACGGTCGGACATCGATACACCTGCCCCTCATAGCGTCACGGGACGTAAGCATCTAAAGAATCCCAGAGAGGGACCCCCGTGAACCGCAACTCACTGCGCATCGCCGCCCCCGCGGCCGCGCTCGCACTCGCCTTCGGCCTCAGCGCCTGCGGTGCAGCGAACGAACCTGCTGATTCCGGCTCGACCGACTCCGGCACCAAGGTGTCCGGCACGCTGAACGGCGCAGGCGCGACGTCCCAAGAGGCTGCCATCGCCGCCTGGAAGAAGGGCTTCCAGACCGCGAACCCCGACGTGACCGTCAACTACGACCCCTCCGGCTCCGGCGGCGGCCGTGAGCAGTTCATCGCCGGCGGCGTCCAGTTCGCTGGCACCGACGCCTACCTCGAGGACGAAGAGGTCAAGGCTGCGACCGCCAAGTGCGGCAGCGACATCGTCGAGGTGCCCGTCTACGTCAGCCCCATCGCCGTGATCTTCAACCTCGACGGAGTCGATGAGCTCAACCTCTCGGCCAAGACGATCGGTCAGATCTTCGAGGGCAAGATCACCAAGTGGGACGACGCCGCGATCAAGGCTGACAACCCCGACGCCGAACTCCCGAGCACCGACATCACGCCGGTCCACCGCTCGGACGACTCGGGCACGACGAAGAACTTCACCGACTACCTGGACAAGGCCTCCGACGGCGGCTGGACCCAGGGCGTCGTCGAGACGTGGCCGGTCAAGGGCGGCGAGGGTGCCAGCGGCACCTCCGGCGTCGTGGCTGCCGTCAAGGGCGGCTCCGGCTCGATCGGCTACGCCGACGAGAGCCAGGCCGGCGACCTCGGCAAGGCGAAGGTCAAGGTCGGCGACGACTACACCGAGCCGACCCCCGAGGCCGCTGCGAAGGTCCTCGACACGGCAGCTCCCGTCAGCGGACGCGCCGCGACCGACGTCGCGGTCGACATCGACCGCAAGACGGCAGAGGCCGGCGTCTACCCGATCGTCCTCGTGTCCTACCAGGTCGCCTGCCAGACGCAGAAGGACAAGGCCACCGCCGATCTCGTCAAGGGCTGGCTGACCTACGTCGCCAGCTCCGACGGACAGGCTGCTGCCGCCGAGACCGCAGGCTCCGCAGCGCTCTCGTCGGACTTCAGCACCAAGGTCCAGGCCGCGATCGAGACGATCAAGGCGAGCTGACCCATGTTCCTCGGGCTCGTCGGGATGACTTCATCTCGGCGAGCCCGAGGCGCGGGTCGGACCTCCCGGTCCCCCATCCCTGAAAGGCACCACCTGTGACCAGCACGCAGGCTCCCGCACCTGGCAAGGCCGCACCGGTCCGCCGGCCCGGCGACCGCGTCTTCGCCGGGCTCTCACTCAGCGCCGGGCTGCTCATCCTCGCGATCCTCGCCGGGGTGGCGATCTTCCTGACCGTGCAGGGCATCCCCGGCATCACCGCCAGCCCCGACGAGGTCAAGAGCGGCCAGAGCTTCCTGCCGTACGTCTGGCCGCTGGTCTTCGGCACGCTGCTCGCCGCCGTGATCGCCCTCATCATCGCCGTGCCGGTCGCGATCGGCGTCGCTCTGTTCATCTCGCACTACTCCCCGCGGCGCCTCGGCCAAGGGCTGGGCTACCTGGTCGACCTGCTCGCCGCGGTGCCCAGCGTCGTCTACGGCCTGTGGGGAATCCAGTTCCTGGCCCCCAACATGGCGCCGCCCTACGCATGGCTCGAGGACCACCTCGGCTTCCTCCCGTTCTTCGCCGGCCCAGCCGCATCCGGTGGCCGTACGATCCTGACGGCCTCGATCGTCCTCGCGGTCATGATCCTGCCGATCATGACCGCGATCTGCCGCGAGATCTTCCTGCAGACACCCCGCCTGCACGAGGAGGCGGCCCTCGCCCTCGGCGCCACGCGCTGGGAGATGGCCCGCCTCGCGATCTTCCCCTATGCACGCAGCGGCATCGTGTCCGCCGCGATGCTCGGCCTGGGCCGCGCGCTTGGCGAGACGCTCGCGGTGGCGATGGTGCTGTCGGTCGGAGTCGGGTCGACGGTCACCGCCAACCTGATCAGCAACGACAACCCGAACACGATCGCCGCGAACATCGCGCTCATCTTCCCCGAGGCCAGCGGCAAGACCGTCAACGCGCTGGTCGCCAGCGGTCTGGTGCTGTTCGTGATCACCTTCCTCGTCAACTTTGCGGCGCGCGCCATCGTGGACCGCCGCAAGGAATTCTCCGGAGCCAACTGATGACGACCACTCTCACTCCCCCGCCGGTAGACGTCTCGCGCGAGCTCTACGGCGCGCGGCTGCCCATCTGGGCGGCCAAGGCTGTGATCGGCGGCGGCGTCCTGGTCGGCCTGGCGCTCTACCTGCTCGGACTCAACCTGGTGCTCGCCACGCTGGTCGTCTTCGCAGTGAGCCTGGCCCTCCCAGCATGGTCCGTCGCTGTCGAGGGCAGCCGCAAGGCCACCGACCGGCTCGTCACAGTTCTGGTGACCTCGTCATTCGTCCTGGCGATGTTCCCGCTGTTCAGCATCCTCTACACCGTCATCAGCAAGGGCGCCGCCGTGCTGTCGGCGGAGTTCTTCACGTACTCGATGCGCAACGTGGTCGGCGAGGGCGGCGGCATCTATCACGCGACGATCGGCACGCTCCTCATCACAGGCGCCGCGGCGGCCATGTCGGTGCCGATCGGCCTGTTCACCGCGATCTACCTGGTCGAGTACTCCGAGGGCAACCGGCTCGCACGCTGGATCCGCTTCCTCGTCGACGTCATGACCGGCATCCCGTCGATCGTCGCCGGACTGTTCGCGTACGCACTCTTCGTCCTGTTCTTCGGCGAGGGCGTCCGTATGGGCATCGGTGGATCGGTCGCCCTGTCGGTGCTGATGATCCCGGTGGTCGTCCGCTCCTCCGAGGAGATGCTGAAGCTCGTTCCCAACGAGCTGCGCGAGGCGTCGTACGCCCTCGGCGTCCCGAAGTGGCGGACCGTCGCCAAGGTCGTCCTGCCGACGGCCCTGGCCGGCATCGTCACCGGCATCACCCTCGCCGTCGCCCGTGTGATCGGCGAGACCGCGCCCCTGCTGATCATCGCCGGCATGACCGACTCGGTGAACTTCAACCTGTTCGACGGTCGTATGGCGACGCTCCCGGTGTTCACCTACTCCTCGGTGCGCAGCCCCGGCATCCCGCCGGAGTTCAGCATCGACCGCGCGTGGGGCGCTGCCCTCACCCTGCTCATCATCGTGATGCTGCTCAACCTCGTCGCCCGCCTCGTCTCCTACTTCTTCTCGCCCAAGGGCGAGCGCTGAGTTCAGAAAGGACTCTGTCATGGCCAAGAGCATCGATGTCTCTGACCTCAACATCTACTACGGCGACTTCCTCGCCGTGGAGGATGTCACCATCCCGATCGCCGCGAAGTCCGTCACGGCGTTCATCGGCCCCTCGGGCTGCGGCAAGTCGACCTTCCTCCGGTCGCTCAACCGTATGCACGAGGTCATCCGCGGCGCCCGCGTCGAGGGCAAGGTGCTGATCGACGGTCAGGACCTCTACGGCGCCGACATGGACCCCGTGAACGTCCGCCGGATGATCGGCATGGTGTTCCAGCGCCCCAACCCGTTCCCCACGATGTCGATCTACGACAACGTGCTGGCGGGCCAGAAGCTCAACAGCAAGCGCATGAAGAAGACCGAGGCCGATGACATCGTCGAGCGGTCGCTGCGCAGCGCGGGGCTGTGGACCGAGGTCAAGGAGCGCCTCGACCGTCCCGGCTCCGGCCTCTCAGGCGGTCAGCAGCAGCGCCTCTGCATCGCCCGTGCGATCTCTGTCGAGCCGGAGATCCTGTTGATGGACGAGCCGTGCTCGGCCCTCGACCCGATCTCGACGAGTGTGATCGAGGACCTGATCCACGAGCTCAAGTCGCAGTACACGATCGTCATCGTCACCCACAACATGCAGCAGGCGGCGCGCGTCTCCGACGAGACCGCGTTCTTCAACCTGTCGGGCGTCGGCAAGCCCGGCCGGCTCATCGAGCACGGCCGCACGGAGACGATCTTCTCCAACCCCACCGACTCCGCCACCGAGGCCTACATCCAGGGCCGGTTTGGCTGAGAGGTCGAGGCCGCCAGCGGCCGAGCGCCGAAGCCAGGTTGAGCGTGCCGGCGCGCAGCGCCCACCTGTCGAAACCTCATGAGCTGAGCACCCAACGCAGCCATCCGCGCTCAGCGCGAATCGCGCCGAACCCAGGTTGAGCGACCGCGGCGAAGCCGCCAGATGACGAAGCCTCGTGAGATGAAATCCCAGCGCGGCCCAGAAGCCTAAGGCAGGAAGAAGTGGGCGACGAAGTAGGTCAGTGCTGCGACGCCGGCAGCAGCGGGGATCGTGATGATCCACGCTGTGATGATTCCCTTGGCGACGCCCCAACGGACCGCACTGAACCGCTTGGTCGCACCGGCGCCCATGATCGCCGAGGTGATGGTGTGCGTCGTCGACACCGGCGCCTGCAGGCCGATGGCCATGCCGTAGAGGACCGTGGCGGCTGTGGCCTCGGCAGCGAAGCCCTTGGGCGGGTCAAGGTCGATGATGCGGCGGCCGAGGGTGCGCATGATGCGCCAGCCGCCCGAGTAGGTGCCAAGGGCGATGGCCGTGCCTGCGGCGACGATGACCCACAGGGGTACGTCGTCTCCTTCGGCGTACCCACCAGCAACCAGCGCCAGCACGATGACGCCCATCGTCTTCTGGGCGTCCTGCAGGCCGTGCCCCAGCGACATGGCTGCTGCTGACACGGTCTGCGCGTGGCGGAAGCCGCGGGAGACCCGGTGCGGGCTGGCGCGGCGGAAGATCCACATGATGGCCGTCATCAGGATGAAGGCTCCGAGGAAGCCGATCGTGGGACTGAGCACCATCGGGATCGCGACCTTTTCGACGAGCGTGTCCCACTCGACCGTGGTGGCCGAGGCGAGACCCGCACCGACGATGCCGCCGATCAGCGCGTGCGAGGACGACGACGGGATGCCGAAGTACCACGTGAGCATGTTCCACGTGATGGCTCCGACCAGCGCGGCCAGCACGATGGTCAATGCGTGGGAGGCCTCGCCGGGTGCCGTGTCGATGTCGATGATGCCCTGGATGGTCTTGGCAACGCCGACTCCGAGGAGTGCGCCGACGAAGTTGAGGACAGCAGCCATCGCCAGAGCGATGCGAGGCGTGAGAGCACGCGTCGAGATCGACGTGGCGATGGCGTTGGCCGCGTCGTGGAAGCCGTTCGTGAAGTCAAAGATCAGGGCAATGACAACGACGGCGATGACCATCGCCAGGGTCTGGTCCACGGCTTAGGACTCCTTGACGGCGATTTGCTCGACCGTGTTGGCGACTGACTCCAAGGCGTCTATGGCGTGCTCGAGCGAGTCCGTGACGTCCTTGAGCTTGAGCACCTCCAACGACTTGTAGCTGCCGCTGAACAGGTTGGCGACAATACGACGGTAGGAACGGTCGCCCTGGTTCTCGAGGCGGTTGATCTCGATCCAGTACTCGTCGAGGTCCTTCATGGTCCGCAGTCGTGGCATTGCGTCGGCGGTGAGCTGGGTGGCGCGCTGGAGCACCTCGACCTGGGGCGCGAACGCGGTCGACAGGTCGCCGAGCTCGTAGAGGTTGACGAGGTCGACCGTCTCCTCCATGAAGTCCATGACGTCGTCGAGGCTGCTCGCGAGCCGGTAGATGTCCTCGCGGTCGAACGGGGTGATGAACGTCGAGTTGACCCGCTTGATGATCGCGTGGGTGGTCTCGTCGGCCTGGTGCTCCGCCTCCCGCATCTGCTCGCCGAGGGCTGCCTTGTCAGTCGACTCGTCGAGCATCTGCGCCAGGATGTCGGCGCCGAGGACGAGGTGATTTGCCATCTCGGTGAAGAGTTCGTAGAACGTCGTTTCAACCGGTCGGATGCGAAAACGCACGACTAGCTCCTGTCAGTGCTGGGAAGGCCACGCCCATGCTAGAGGCACAGCGACGCGAAGTGTCAATCGCGGTGTCATTCAGTGTTCATCCGGCCTTGGCAATGCCGAGGATCTCGTCGACCTCACGTTGAGAAAGGTGGCCGTCCTTTGACGAGGCGGCGATGATCAACCGGCTGGTCAGCTCGATCTCGTCGAGCGCCTGGTCGTCCCGAAGGCGACTGTCCAAGGGCTCGGGCATCGGGGCACTCCCATTCCGCGTCGATCTGTTGCACATCACCGGCGACCTGATCGTGGCATGCACGCCAGGGCGTTCCTCCCCATTGGGTCCAAGGCTATCCGGTCGCTCCTCGTCCCGCACCCTTTTGGGGGTCAACGCCTTGCCGCCACCGCCGGCGAGCAGAGCACGAAAAACCGCCCTCACGGTTCCGCTGAGGGCGGTTTCGCGTTTGCGGCCGATCAGGCCTTTGGCGTCTCCACGGTTGCTGCGGCAGTGCCGTTAGTGGCAGCTGAGTCGGCGACCAGCTTGGCCAGGTCGAACCCCGTCATCGTCTTCACGATGTCGGTGACCTGGCTCAAGTTGCTCGCCAGCGCCTTCGGCAGAGCTGATGCGCCGTCGGTCGAGACGACCGTCAGCTTGTCGATGTTGCCTATGGGGGCTGCGAGCTCCCGAGCGACCTCGGGCAGCACCTTGACGAGCATCTCCAAGATGGCGGCCTCGCCGTACTCCTTGTACGCCTCGGACCGTGCCTCCATGGCCTTTGCCTCCGCCTCACCGACAGCCTGCGTGGCCGCTGCCTCAGCCTCGCCCTCGAGACGGACCGCGTCAGCGACCAGGGCGCGGCGGGACTTCTCTGCCTCACCTTCCTTCTGGCCCTCGATGGCTTGAGCATCTGCCGCAGCGATACGTGCGGCCTTGTCAGCCTCGGCTCCGGCGATCTGAGCGGCGCGAGCACCTTCCGCCTCCGAGACCGTGGCGTTGCGCCTGGCCTCGGCCTCCTGCTCGATTCGGTAGCGCTCGGCGTCGGCCGGCTTGCGCACGTCGATCTCCAGCTGCTTTTCCGTGACGTCGGCCTGACGCTCGGCGACCTTGACCTGTTCGGCCAGAACCTCCTGGTCGCGGGCCGCCTTCGCCAGCGGGCCGGCGGCTTCGGCCTGGGCGAGCGCGGTGTCGGTCTCGACCTTGATCGAGGCCTGCTTCAGCGCCAGCGTCTGGTTCGCGATGGCGACCTGCTCGTCAGCCGCGATGCGACGCTGCTCGCTGACCTGCCGCGCCTCCGCCTCGGCAATGTCCGCCTGCTGCTTGATCTTGGCCGCCTCGGGGCGACCCAGATCCTTCAGGTAAGTGCCGTCGGCGTCCGAGACGTCCTTGATGGTGAACGAGTCCAGGATGAGGCCTTGGACCGACAGCGAAGCCTCGGCCGCCTCGGCGACCTTGGACGCGAACGTGCCACGGTCCTGGATGATCTGCTCGACCGTCAGCGTGCCGACGATCGCGCGGAGCTCACCTTCGAGGACCTCCGTCGTGAACGACTGGACCGCGTCGGGCTGGCCGAGGAACCGCTGGGCGGCTGCGCGAATGTGGTCCTCGTCCCCGCCGATCTTCACGACGGCGACACCGACCACGTTCAGGCTGATGCCTTGGCTCGAGGGCGCCTTGTGGACCTGCAGAGCGATCTGCGAGGACGACAGTGGCATCCGGGCCAGCGACTGCACGAACGGCACGACGAACGCGCCGCCACCCACAACCACCTTCTGACCCGTGTTGTCGGCGCTGGACTTGTCGCGGCGGCCGGTGATGATGAACGCCTCGTTCGGCCCGGCGACCTTGTAACGGGTCACGATGGTGCCGAGGAGCAGGACAACCAGGACGGCAAGTCCCGCGATGGCGATGATTGTCATCTGAGATGACCTCTTTCTGCTGGGGGGATGTGTGGTGGTGGATCGGGCTGGGACGGCCCAGTGGCGGCAGCTCAGGCGGCCGGCTCGACCTTGACGGCCGAACCGGACAGCGAGTGCGTCACCTGAATGCGAGTACCGATGCGCAGGTCGGCGTCGGCGAGCGCGTTGTACTTCATCGGGTGTCCGGCAACCGTGACCCTGACCTCTCCGTAGGTTCCGGCCTGGATCGGGCTGACAACGGTTCCGAACGAGCCGACCACGGTGGCCGCATTGACGTTCGCGTCGGTGGGGGCGTTCTTCATCGCCCGAACGCCAAGACCGACGCCTGCTGCGATCAGCAGGCCAGCGCAGGCGGCGGCAGCGAGCGCGCCCCACGATCCCCACGACTCGGGGATGAGCAGTCCGGTCAGACCGAAACCGGACAGGAACGCCGCCAGGGCGGTGCCGGACAGGAACGGGGTGTCGAAGTCGAAGATGTCGAGGAGACCATCGAAGGCG
Organism: uncultured Actinomycetota bacterium; assembly: GCA_963790145.1. Classification (GTDB taxonomy): domain Bacteria; phylum Actinomycetota; class Actinomycetes; order Propionibacteriales; family Nocardioidaceae; genus Aeromicrobium. The sequence goes on from CAWBNN010000004.1 coordinate 142,337, forward strand.
ACCGAGACCACCAGCAGGACGAGGCCAACTCCAGCCAGTACGAGATACAGCATGGGTTACGTCCTTCTGATTGAGCATCCGCCGAAGCGAGAGCATGTCGCCACTGCCGTGAGGATAGGGGAGTCTGAGCCGGTAGGTCCCGTCATTCGGATACGCGCACGCGGCTCTCGGTGCTGCGGCCACGATTCATCCGGTGCTGAGCCCGCCCTCACGGTTCAGATGAGGCACCACGACCAACGGCGGGCCGCTCTGCGATACTCCTACCTAGGCTTGGGGTGTCCCGATGGGTTCGTCGGAGACTGTCCCCATGTCCCGGGCCTCTAGCTCAATTGGCAGAGCAGCGGACTTTTAATCCGCGGGTTGTGGGTTCGAGTTTCGCTGATACGTACGCCAGTGCCAGCCATGAAATGCCCCACGTCCACGACGTCGAGCAGCTGCGCCCTCTCGTCGGAAGCGAGAACGGAGAGGTAGTGGTCCCGTTCCTCTCGCGTGAATGCGCGCGTAGTGTCGCGCTCGCTGAGCTTTGCCTCGTTGGCCTTGGCTGGCCTAACGTCGCGGCATGCGTTGAAATCGAGAACGTGAAGTCGCACAGCCTCACTAAGGATGCTCGACAAAACCCAGCGTGCCGACTTCGCGGAGCCCGTCCCCCGCTCGTCTGCGGTGCGTTGCAGGAACTTTTCGATGACACCGACACGGTTGAGTTCGCGCAAGGTCAGACCCTGGACGCTCGACCCGCGAACGTAACGGTTGAACGAGCCTTCGTACTGCTCCCGCGTTCGACGCGACAGGCCACTATCCTCCCGGCGAACTTTCGCCAGCCACAGCTCGCCCGCCGCAACAACGGTCATGTCGGCTCGCAGTTCACCGGCCTGCACAGGTGCTTTGCGGTCGACAAGGGCGCGCTTCAAGGCGGCCTCTGCCTTGGCTTTCGTGGGCGCGAATCGCTCTACGTCTCGCACGACGCCATCATCGTCCCGGAACTTTGTCCGAGCGCGGTAGCGCGTTGGTCGCGTGCCCGTTGGAGCCGTGTGCCACTTCCCCCCGTCGCTGACCTGCCCGACCAGTGTGACGCGGCCAGACGTTCCGATCTCCGTGCGGGGTCTTCCCATGCTGCGTGCCTTTCAGGTCGTGTTGGTGACAGGACAGTATCAGATAAACGGGGAATCTATATTCGGGTTCTAGGAAGGGGGCGGAATGATCGAAATCGCAACAGCAGCGCACCTGGCACGGCTCGACCCAATCACCGGATGCGGCGTGCTGGTCATGCCTGATGCCGATGACGACGTGGCGATGCCAGGAGATCCGCTGAGCACGACGCTGCACCAAGCCGACCTGTCGGCCATCGTCGCGCACCTATCCCTCATGGGATGGGAACCACTAGGGAGTGAGCTAGGAGACTGGGAACGTGAGGGAGTAACGACCGATGGTCGGCCAGTGCTCTCCCCTACGGCAGAGAACCGATCGTCACTCAGCCCAGCTTTGATGAGATCACCGAGAGCATCGCAAGCCTGCGAGGGTACGTCGGTTGTGTGCTGCCCGTGACGCGCTGCACAGCGCCCAGAAGGACACACCCAGATTGATCGCAGAATCTATCGAGTTGGGTCGTCGGCTGCAGGATCGCCGACCGTATCGAGGTTTATCGAAATGTCGTGAGAGCCAATGACTGGGATGAACGATCCGCGACGAACGGACACGGGAAGGGCCATTGCTTCACCGACGTTCGTCATTGCAAGCGACGAAACCCAGGTCCGCCCGTGCTCATACGCGAACCAGGTCGGACGTTTCTCGAGCGTACGCACGGCTTCGGATCCATCAACTACCCGAATGTCACCGTTGACTGAGAACTTCGACAGGGGCGCTTTGGCCGCCAACTCCTTGAGCAGCACTTGGACCCGTTCTGAATCTTTGTTGCCTTCGTCGAATACGAAGAACCAGTCGACTCCGTTGAGCGTGTTCCCGTCCTCCGCCAGCCGCAATTCAGAAATATCAACGATGAGGCGGTCCGGCAGGGGTAGCTCTGGATGGTCACGTCGGTAAGCGGCGAACAAGGTCTTCGGATACTTCAGCGCGCGTAGAAGTGCAATCCTCTCGGGCGTGGGCGCGCTTGCAGAAGTTTCCGCTGCCTCCGCCAGCGTCGCTGCAACCTCCTCCCGCACGTGCTGTGCGTAGTGGTTCACGAACGCGGGATTGAGTTCGGTACCGAACCCCCGCCGACCGAGACCGTTCGCGGTTGCGACAACGGTGCCGATGCCGGCGAAGGGATCGAACACCAGATCACCCTCAGTTGTTGTGAGTTCGAGCATCCGCCGCACGAGTTCGACGGGAAGCGGACACGCGTGCTGGTAAGCCTTACCAGCCCACGAACCTTGGACGGGAATCGGAACATCCCAAACGTTGTCGGGGGCCTTTCCACGAGCGTGGTACCGCTCGGGGTACTGAACCCACCACCGAGCTAGGTCCCTTGAGTCGCGGAGTCGGTCAACGTTGAAGTAGAAGTCCTTCGACTTCACGAGCAGCAGCACGTATTCGAAAGCGTTGCGGAGTTTCCCGTGGTGCGACCAGGGCCGCGTGCGGTCCTTGTGCCAAACGATGACCTCGCGCAGGGTCCAACCCTCTGCTTCCGCCAGCGCTGCGAGTGTGAACGGTAGCGGCTGGAATCGCGATGGTTTACCTGGGCCAACGGAGGCGTCGAGGTAGCTGTCGGCGACCAGCCAGAGCACGCCTTCGTGCTTGGTCCAGTCAAAGATCGTCTTAAAGACCGCGCGGCAGTCCGCCAGGTACTGGTTCTCGTCTTGGCCATGACCAATTTGGTCAGGAACTCCATAGTCGACTAGGCGTCCGTACGGGGGACTTGTGACGGTGGCCTGGATCAGCGGCTGGGCATGCCCGTCCGTAGGCAGGCCAAGGACACCTGGGATGAGGGTGGCAAGGGTTCGGGCGTCTGCGCAGTGGAGCGTGAAGGGCTCATCTTTGGCAACGCCGGACATGCCCTGAGCGTAGTCGTATCCGCCGACGAGATCCACTACTGCGAGGTTCGTCAGGCGTCCCGGCTCGTATCTACGCCGAAATCGACGCGCTCGCCACTACCGTGTGCACCAGTCGACAGTTGAAACGAGGGCCGCACGTCATGGCTAGAAAGCCGCTCACGGACGAGCAGAAGAGGAAGAACGAGGAGCGGACGTACACGCGTCGGATTCGCACGACGTTCGAGAACGCCGGCTTCACGCGACTCGCAACTGCTGACATCGAGCACAAGTTCGGCAACCAGACCGGCGAACTGGATGACGTGTTCATCCACCAGAACATCATCATCGTCTCGGAAGACACGATCTCGAAGACCTCCAAGGTCAAGGAACACCTGAAGAAGAAGAAGATACTGTTCGATCAAATCGTCGCCAACAAAGGCGACTTCATCGACTGGCTTCAGGCAAGGTTCCCCACCTATTTTGCAGAGAACGAGACGTACGCGAAGAATCGCTACAAAGTCTTCTTTCTCTACTTCGCGAAGAACGCACCCCTCTACGACGATCACGACATCGCCCTTTTCGAACCGATCAAACTCGTCGCCCCCGCGACTCTGAACTATCTGCAGAGACTGGCAGCCAACATCCGGCTTTCAAGTCGTGCAGAGTTCTTCCGATACCTCGATTTGCAGGCAGCTGACCTCGGGACAGCGGACTCCGGATCCCACGCAAAGACCATCGGGGCCTCGATCATCTACCCGGAGGACAACACCGGCCTGAAGAATGGCGTAAAGCTCGTCTCTTTCATGATGTCGGCACAGAACCTCCTCAACAACGCGTACGTGCTGCGCAAGGACAACTGGGAAGAATCCATCGCCCTCTACCAGAGACTGATCGAGCGTGACCGGATTCAGAAGATTCGGAGATATCTTGCGACAAATCAAACGAGCTTCATCAATAACATCATCGTGTCTCTCCCCGACCGCACAACGTTCGAGGATAGTAGTGGGAAGCCGATAGACCCCTCCAAGGTCGAGACCTTCACCAGCCTCAAAATGAATATCCCGAACGAACTCAACTCGATCTGCGTGATCGACGGCCAACACAGAATCTACGCACACTACGAGGGCAAGGATGTGCTTGAGCCCGAGGTCGCCAAGCTGCGCAAGAAACTCCATCTCTTAGTTACGGGCCTGATCTTCCCGGATGACATGCCGGATCTGGAGCGACGGACGTTCGAAAGCCGGATCTTCTTGGACATCAACGCGAATGCGAAGACTGTTCCAGCCGACGTCCTACTGTTCATCGAGACCCTAAAGGACCGGTACTCCGACCTAGGAATCTCCCGCCAGATCCTCATCAGACTCAATCGCACCGGCGTCTTCAAGGGGCTGTTCCAGCTCTCCCTCATGGAGGAGTCTCGAATCAAGACGGCGTCGATCATCAAGTACGCGCTGCGATATCTCGTCGACCTGCACGAAGACGATGACCGGCCAACGCTCTTCGCTCTCTGGGGCGACGAAAAGAAGCGCGCCGACCTTTTGAAGGCTCGCGCCACCGACGACAAAGGAAGCCCACTGCTCGAGGAATACGTCGCTTGGTGCGCAATAGTGATTGACCACTACTTTGCCAGCGTACGGGCGCGATTCCAGAAGGACTGGAACGACCCCACGTCCAAGGCGCTCTCTACTACAGCAATCAACGGGTTTCTCATCGCGCTTCGCCGTTCCTTGCCTGCTCTTGGACTCCTAGAGATCGACGAATACCACGATCTGATGAAGAACCTATCTGTCGACTTCGGCCCCGACTTTGAATACACATCCAGCCAGTACGCGAAGTTCTCCCGCGCGATCCTCCGCGATGCCTTCGGGCTCGTCGACGAGAACGAGACCTGGATCCGCTCCAGCTAGCCCAGCCCTACTTATGGGGCTGCGGACGCCATCGTCATCGTCATTCCAGGCGACTGAACATTACGGAGTCATTCCGCCGCGACTTCTCTCTCGGGCGGCACCCAACTGATCGATCGTTCAGGGACGAAGCCGCATCGGTGGATACGCTGCGGGTGTGGCGGATCGGCAAGAGAAGGAGCAGCGACGCAAGCGGCGGCGTCGGATCGAGGAACGTCGACGTCGGGACTACCGCCGATCGTCCACCTGGGAGGACCACTGGGTGGTCAAAGCGTTCTGCGCCGTGTCCTTCCTGGCGCTGGTTGTCTACCTGCTGGCGACCGGGGACTTCTCTATATTGGACCGGGACCGATTCTAGGCCGCACCATGACCAGCCGATCCCCACGAGACAAATCCATCGCTAAAGCTCAACCCCGATAGACCTGTGGGGCGGGCCTGCTGTGCGTGGGACTATCTCCCAATGAGTCATTCTTCCGGCGAAGAGTCGACCTGGAATCGCCCCAAGGCTGTCCGGTCAACGGTTTGGGTAATCCTCTAATCCGCGGGTTGTGGGTTCGAGTCCCACGGGGCCCACGCACCGCGCGTCGGGATCAGACCTCCACCGGTTCCACGGACGTCCGCGTGCCCAGCACACCGATCGCTGCCGCCAGCGCGACAGCCGCGAGGATCAGGAACGCATCTCGTTGGCTGCCGGTCGCGTTCGCGAGCACCGCGCCCGCGAACGGCGCCACAGCGGACGCGAGCAGGACGGGCGCCGAGATGATGGAGCTCAGGTGCCCGTATCGGGACGTTCCCCAGCGGTCGCTGACAGCCGTCGCCTGGATGAGTGTGTAGAGGCCTCGGGCCACCCCGACCAGGGCCGACACCGTGAACAGGACCCACACCTCGGTGGGGGCCACCGCGAGCATCGCCGTCGTGACGCTCACCGAGGCGATCACGACGAATGCGCGAGAGACCGGGCTCGTTGCGGCGGCCAGGCGGGCATACCCGAGACGACCGGCCACCTGGCCGAGGCCGCCGATGCCCAAACCGATCGCCGCCTCGGTCGAGCTGAAGCCGCGCTCGACGAGGAGCGGGACGAGGTTGACGACGCCGGCGTACACCACGAACGCCGCGGCGGCGGAGGTCAGCAGCAGGATGAAGAAGGGGCGGGTGCGCGCGGCGCCGTCGGCGACCCCGACGTCCTTCGAGGGGACGGCTCGGGTCCACGGCAGGTCGAGGCCGCGCCAGTGCAACGGGATCGTCACTGTGCCCAGGATGAGAGCCATGACCACGTACGTCGTGCGCCAGTCCGTGACCGCCTCGAGGCCAGCGGCCAGCGGCGCGAAGATCGTGCTCGCCAACCCTGCGACCAGGGTCAAAGTCGTGAGCGCGGCGACTCGTCTGCTTCCACCCCAGTGCGTCAGGGCGGCGAACGCCGGCGGATAGAGGACACCGGCCATGCCGAGGCCAGTGACGATCCACGCGACGAAGAACGCGGCGTACGTCTGCGCAGCCGCGATGGCGATCAGGCCGATGGCAGACAGGACTGAGCCGGCCGTCATGATCACCCGCGGGCCGTACCGGTCCAGCCGCCGGCCGAGCATGACCCCGACGACGCCGGAGACCACCTGACTGACCGAGAAGGCGGCGGTGAGCTCGACCGCGCTCCAGCCCGTGTCGTCGACGATCGCCGACGACAGCACAGCGAACGTGTAGTAGAGCGCGCCGTAGCTGGTGATGACGGTGATCGACAGGACCCAGACCACACGCCGCAGGCCGGACCTGTCGAGGGCACCGGCCTGCCCGGTCTCGGTCACGCGGTGGGGCGTGTTCCGACGGTGATGAGCTCAGACGTCGCCGGCGCACCACAGCAGCCTCCGTCGGCGGCGCTCTCGTCGTCGAAGACACCCGACCCACCGCAGACACCGGTCTCGGGCAGCGTCAGCTCGACCCGAGCGGCCGACTCGTGATCGCCGGCCAGCTCGGCGACGATCGACCGGGTCTGCTCGAAGCCGGTGAGGGTCAGGAACGAGGTCGCGCGGCCGTACGACTTCATCCCGGCGAGGTAGAAGCCGACCTCGGGCTGTGCGAGCTCCTTGGCGCCGTGCGGGTAGACCGTGCCGCACGAGTGCACGTTGGGGTCGATCAGTGGCGCGAGCTGGCGCGGCGCCTCGAGCACGGGGTCGAGGTCGAGCCGGATCTCCGAGAGCATCGACAGGTCGGGGCGGAACCCAGTCAGGGCGATGACCTCGTCGACGCTCTCGAGCACCTGCCCGTCCATCGAGGTCAGGGTCAGCGCGCCGTCAGCGGCCCGCTCGACCGAGGCCGTGCGGAAGCTGTTGAGCGTACGCACCGAACCGGATGCCACGGCTTCCTTTGCTGACCGACCCAGGGCCCCGCGTTCGACCAGCTCGTCATCGTCGCTGCCTTCGAACGCGGCGCCGACGCTCGGCCGCCGGACCAGCCACGAGATCCGCGTCGCGGGATCCTCCTCGGCCAGCGCCGCCAAGGCGATCAGGACGCCCTTGGCCGAGGCACCGGTGCCTGCCACGACGACATGCCGGCCGGCGTAGCGCTCGCGGGTCGCGGCATCGGCGAAGTCCGGCATCCGGTACGTGATGCGGTCCGCGGCCGCCCGCTCACCGAGGGCGGGGAGACCGTCGCCGCCGAGGGGGTTCGGACCGCTCCAGGTGCCCGAGGCGTCGATCACGGCCCGTGCGCTGATCAGCTCCTCCCCTGCCACGGTCTCGACGTGCACCGTGAAGGTCTCGTCCTCTCGGCCCGAGTCGACCAGGCGGTCGCGTCCGCGCTTGGCGACGCCGACGACCTTCGTGCCGAATCGCACGTCGTCGCCGAGGGCATCGGCGAGGGGCTGGAGGTAGTCGTCGGCCCACGCGCCGCCTGTCGGGTAGCGATCCCGGTCGGGGCCTGCCCAACCGACACCTGCGAGCAGCTTCTCAGCAGCCGGGTCGATCAGCTCGGACCACGGGGAGAACAGGCGTACGTGCGACCACTCGCGCACCGCGGCACCCGCGACGTCACCGGCCTCCAGCACGAGGAACGGCATTTCGCGGCTGCGCAGCTGGGCGGCAGCGGCGAGTCCGGCGGGTCCGGCGCCGATCACGACGACGGGGAGGTGGGGGTTCTGCAGGTCCGGCATGGTGAATCTCCTGGTTCATTCAAAAGTTTCGATGAATGCGACCATACCCCTTCATAGATAAATGTCAATGAAGGGGTATGATGGTGGCATGCCCACCTCGCTCACCGTGCTCGAGTCTGCCGCCACGACGTGCTGCTCCCCCATCACCGGCGGCGCCCTGAGCGCAGATGAGGCGGCCGCTCTGGCTGCGAGGTTCAAGGCGATCGGCGACCCGACCCGGCTTCGACTGCTGTCGCTCATCGCGGCGCACGAGGGCGGCGAGGCCTGTGTCTGCGACCTCAACGAGCCGCTCGACCTGTCCCAGCCGACGGTGTCTCATCACCTCAAGATCCTGGTCGACGCCGGCCTGTTGACGCGTGCGAAGCGCGGCACCTGGTCCTACTACGCTCTGGTTCCCGGCGCGCTGCCGATGCTCGCCGACACCCTGCAGTCGTAATCGCAATCCGGCGTCTCGCAGCGCCCGGCGGGCCATCCTTGCACAAGGGTCGGACAGTCGTTTTTATCTGCCATTCCGGCGGATTGTCTCTTGTCATCGAACAGGTGTTCGACTAGAATCAGGGTATGGATTCGGGGGCTGTGGTTGACGTGATGCGCACCGCTGCGCGCACGCTCGCCTCCGGTGATGTGCGGGACAAGATCCACGCCCTGCAGGAGGTGCAGCACGCCGTCGATGCCGCCCAGGCCGCGCTGTTGGCTGAGTTGGAGGCGTCCAAGGACTTCGAGCTCGACGGCGCCTCAACGCTGAACGCCTGGGTGCGCAACCAGCTGCGGATGAACTCCGGCCAGGCCACCGCGTTGGTCCGCAACGTGATCGTCCTGCGTGACCTGCCCTTGGTCGCCGAGGCTGCCTTCGCTGGTCAGATCAGCGCCCAACATGTGCGGGCGTTCGTCTACGGGCTCAAGCATGTGGGTCTGGAGCCGATGCGCCAGCACCAAGACGCGCTGCTCGAGGTCGCGCTGGGCCGCGAACCCGGCGCGTTGTTCGAGGCGGTCAAACACCTCAAGGCACTGGTGCATCCCGAGGACCTCGACGACGCGTGGGAACGCGGCATGGACAAAGAAGACTTCCAAGTGAACGCCGTCCCCGACGGCTTCCACCTCAGTGGATTCCTGAACCCCGTCACCGGCGCCAAGCTCAAGACCGTCTCCGACTCGATCTCAGCACCCCGCGACAAGGACGACACCCGTTCGGGTTCCGAACGCCGCGTCCAAGGACTCGACGACCTGCTCGACAGCATCCTCGGCAACGGGCTTCCCTCCGACAAGGGCGTCAAGCCGCACCTGTCGGTGTTCGTGGACGCCGACACCCTCGAAGCCGCCGCCCAGCACGTCAAGCAGAGCACCGAGCGTCCGTACGCCGTGCCGGCGCCGATGCCTGAGGCCGAACCCGCAACCCTCGCCGGCCACGGGCCCATCGGGCCGAACCTGCTCATGTACTTCCTGTGCATCTCCGACTTCACCGCCTTCCTGATGAAGCAGCACGGCGGGACGCGTCAAGCACAGATCCTGAACGCCGGCACCGCCAAGTACCAGCCCAACCTCCTGCAGAGGCGCGCTGTCATCGCCCGACAACGCGGCGTCTGCGCCGCACCGGGCTGCAACCACACCCACCTGGAGATTCACCACACCATCTGGTGGTCCATGGGCGGCCCCACCGACCTCGACCTCCTGGTCGGGTTGTGCGTCCGATGCCACCACCTGCTCCACCGCGGCCGACTCCACATCACCGGCAACGCCGTCGACGGATTCGAGTTCACCACCCGCGCCGGCCGCTCCCTACGCAAACGACGACGAAGAGGCCCCTACCGCCAAGCCGCCTGACCCAGAGTCCGGCGGCCCACCGGCATGCCCGGATCAACTGGCGGCAGGGTCGAGTGGCGTCGGCCACTCCGACCTCCGGGCCTAGTCGCAGCAGCCGTCCGAGCACTTCCGGGGACCGGAGGTTGCGGGCGCGCAGCAACCCTCGCCTTGCCACGCCTCGAAGCCCTCGCGGACCGCGACGGCGGCGATCACCAGGCCGGCGACTGGGTCGGCCCACGCCCAGCCAAGGGTCGCGTTGAGCAGCAGACCGACCAGCAGCACTGCGGACAGGTACGTGCAGAGCAGGGTCTGGGTGCCGTCGGCGTACACCGCATTCGAACCAAGAGCCCGACCCGTTCGCCGTTGGGCGTACGAGATGAACGGCATGATGACCAGCGAGGCGATCGCGAGGCCGATACCGACCCGTGAGTGGTCTGCCTGGGCGCCCGTGACCAGTGCGCGCGTCGACTCGAATCCGACGTAGGCCGCGAGCGCGAAGAACGAGACGGCCAGCAGCCGCAGCGCCTGCCGCTCACGCGACTCCGGCAGCACATGCGAGAACTGCCACAGGATGATCAGGCCGCTCGAGACCTCGACGGCGGAGTCGAGGCCGAATCCCACGAGGGCGACCGAGCCGGCCGCGATGCCCGCCGTGACCGCGATGACGCCCTCGATCACGTTGTAGGTCACCGACAACATCGCCAGCAGCTTCGCCCTGTGACCGAGGGCAGCCCGATCGGACATGGTCAGGACGTCGGGCTCAGACATGCGCAATCTCGGTGAACGGCAAGGGGCAGCTCTCCTCCTGCGCGCACTGGGCGAGGTCGTCACAGCCGGCCTCCTGCGCCGCCACGAGGCTGTGGCGTATGGCCTTGAGGTCGGCGATCTTCTGATCGATCTCGGCAATCTTGGCGTCGGTGCGAGCGAGCAGCCCTGCGCCGGCGCCATGATGGTGCTTGCCCGCCTCGAGGAGCTCGGCGACCTCGTCGAGGGTGAACCCCAGACGTTGAGCGACCTTGATGACGCGCAACGTGGTGACCGTCTCCTCGGGATACAGCCGATGGCCGCCCAAGGATCGCTGCGGCTCGGCGATGATGCCGCGACGCTCGTAGTAGCGCAGCGTCTGCACGTTGACCCCCACCGCCTCGGCGATCTGGCTGGTCCGCATCGCCGTGCTCATGCTGCTGCCCCGACGAGTGCGGCGGCGCGAGTGGCCAGAGCGGCGAGGACGTCCCGGTGCCTCGGATCGGTCGTGACGACCATGTCGACGTGCCCGTCGCTGATCGTGAGACCGAAGGTGAAGAACGAGCAGCAGCCGGTCTCGGCAGCAGCCAGCTGCGCCGCGCGAGCCGCGACCGTCGCATCCGGCTTCAGGGCCACGGTGACCTCGCCCGGCGACGTCTGCTCCACCGACAGGACGTCCTGGGCGAACAACGCGTCGAACTCCGCCCTGCGCCATGGCTGCTCAGCCGTCGGCAGCGAGCATGACGCAGGGACCCAGTCGTCCTGCAGGTGTCGATCCTGGTTCATGCCTCGACCATAAACCTGTACCCAAGTACAGGATGCAAGCCTCGCGTGCCGTCAATTCGCGCTTGCACGGGGCCTACCCGTCGTCCGGCTATTCCACGAGGGCGGCGGTCGGGGCGGGAGCGCCGGCGTGCTCGATGTCGGCGAGGTAGCGCTCGGCATCCAGTGATGCGGCGCAGCCGGTGCCGGCCGCGGTGATGGCTTGGCGGTAGGTGTGGTCGACGAGGTCGCCGGCGGCGAAGACGCCGGGCAGGTTGGTCGCGGTGGTCCCGGGCTTGACCAGGACGTAGCCCTCGTCGTCGAGCTCGACCTGACCCTTGAGGAGCTCCGAACGCGGATCGTGACCGATCGCGATGAACAGCCCGGTGGCATCGATCCGACGCAGCTCGCCGGTGACGGTGTCGCGCAACGTGATGCCCTCGAGCTTGTCCTCGCCGTGCAGCTCGGCAACCTCGGCGTTCCACTCGAATCGCGATCTTGTCGTTGGCGAAGGCCCGGTCCTGCATGATCTTGGAGCCACGCAGCTGGTCGCGGCGGTGCACCATCGTGACCTTGGACGCGAACCGGGTCAGGAACGTTGCCTCCTCCAGGGCCGAGTCGCCACCGCCGACGACCACGATGTTCTGCTCGCGGAAGAAGAACCCGTCGCAGGTCGCACACCAGGACACGCCGTGGCCGGACAGCCGGTCCTCGCCCTCGACCTCGAGCTTGCGGTAGCCCGACCCCATGGCCAGCACGACGGCGAGGGCGCGGTAGGTCGTACCGTCGGCCAGCGAGACCGTCTTGATCTCGCCGGTCAGGTCCACGGCCGTGACGTCATCGCTGATGAGCTCGGCGCCGAAACGCTCAGCCTGGGCCCGCAGCTTGTCCATCAGGTCCGGTCCCATGATGCCGTCGGGGAAGCCGGGAAAGTTCTCGACGTCGGTCGTGTTCATCAACGCGCCGCCGGCGGTGACCGAGCCCTCGAAGACCAAGGGCTCGAGGTTGGCGCGCGCGGCGTAGACGGCTGCGGTGTAGCCGGAGGGGCCCGACCCGATGATGATGACGTTGCGGACTGAGTCGCTCATCAGGACAGCTCGGGCTCGAGTGATTCGATCAGTCGCTCGACGCGCCGCTTGATCTCGTCCCGAATCGGACGGACCGACTCGATGCCCTGGCCGGCAGGATCCTCCAGGACCCAGTCCTCGTAGCGCTTGCCGGGGAAGTACGGGCACTCGTCGCCGCAGCCCATGGTGATGACGACGTCGGAGGCGATGACCGCGTCCTCGGTCAGCTTCTTGGGCTGCTCGCCGGCGATGTCGATGCCGACCTCGGCCATGGCTTCGACCGCGACAGGGTTGATGGCGTTGCCGGGCATGGAGCCGGCTGAACGCACGTCGATCCGTCCCGCACCGAGCGACTGCAGGAAACCTGCGGCCATCTGGGAGCGGCCCGCGTTGTGGACGCAGACGAACAGGACAGTGGGACGGTCAGACATGGGGCTCTCCTTGATGGGTGTGAGGCGTGACCGCCTGCGAGGGGTAGAGCGCGAGCACCAGAGCGACACCGACAGCGGCTCCGACGATCTGGGCGAGCACGAAGGCGGGGACCGAGCTCGGCGCGATGCCGGCGAACGTGTCGGAGAACATCCGGCCGAGGGACACCGCCGGGTTGGCGAACGACGTCGAGCTGGTGAACCAGTAGGCCGCCCCGATGTAGGCGCCGACCGCCGGTGCCACCACAGCAGTGCGGTCTGACCGGACGAGAGCGAAGATCAGCAGCACCAGTCCCGCTGTCGCGACCACCTCCCCGAGCAGGTGACCGCCGCTGGCGCGCTCCTGCTGGGAAAGCGTCGTGCCGACGTCGAACATCGCGTTGGCCAGCAGTGCGCCCGCGATCGCTCCGGCACTTTGCGCAACCACGTACGGGGCAATGTGAACCGCCGAGAAGCCTTCTGGGTCGCGGCGGGTCAGGAACCAGTCGGCCACGGTGACGACGGGGTTGAAGTGCGCACCGGACACCGGGCCGAGCATCAGGATCAAGATGGCGAGTCCGAAGACCGTCGCCATGCTGTTCTCGAGGAGCTGCAGGCCGATGTCGTCGGGCGAGAGCTCGGCTGCCGCAATGCCCGACCCGACCACGACGGTCACCAACAGGCCGGTACCGAGGAACTCGGCCAGCAGTCGCCGACCGATCGGATGCTGGGCAGTGGCCGGAGGGGCGGCGTCCGTATTCGTCACAGTCACATCTTGACGACAACAGATCGCTCAGTCAAACTCGACTCAATGAACATTGAGCGAACTGACCTGGGGGCACGCGCTGCCCGGCATGCTGCTCTCGCCGACGTGGCACGCCTTGCGGTCGTCGAGGAGTTGGCACTGGGAGACCGCTCCCCCAGCGAGCTCCAGGCCGCCGTGTCGCTGCCGTCCAACCTCCTCGCCCATCACCTCAAGGTGCTCGAGGACGCTGGGCTCGTCACCCGCCGCCGCTCCGAAGGTGATCGTCGGCGGACCTACCTGACCCTCCTCGACTCGTCGCTCATCGAGCGGACTGCTGTCGAGGACCGGGACGTCGGGCGGGTGCTGTTCGTCTGCTCGGCCAACTCGGCGAGGTCACAGCTCGCCGCGGCACTGTGGCGCCGTACGAGCGATGTGCCGGTCGTGTCTGCGGGCACGCGCCCGGCCGAACGCATCGCCGACGGAGCCAAGGACGTGGCCGAGCGGCGATCGTTGAAGCTCGTCTCGTCGAAGCCTCGCCAGTTCTCCGATGTCGTCACGGGCGGCGACTTCGTCATCGCGGTCTGCGACAACGCCTACGAAGAGCTCGGATCGACCGTGAACCTCCATTGGTCCGTGCCCGATCCGGTGACAGAGGGTGACAGCGCGGCTTTCGATCGCGCCTACCTGGAGATCGAGCGCCGCATCACCACTCTCGCGCCACGCCTGCTCGCATCCTGAGTCGTCAGTTGCTTCGAAGGGGCCGCGTTGCCGGGCCGCCCGGCCATGCCGAGCAGAGCACGCTCAACCGCTCGTGCCGTCGGTGGTTCGGGATGACTCCGCGCCACTATCGTGCGGCTCTCGCGAAGCCCGATCGGCATACTGACTGAATGACGACAGCGACCGTCGTCGGCAGTGGCCCCAACGGCCTCGCCGCCGCGCTCACCCTGGCTGCGGCGGGCGTGGAGGTGACGGTGCTGGAGGCAGCCGACCGGCTCGGCGGCGGTGCCCGTTCGAGCGAGCTCACGCTGCCCGGCCTCGTGCACGACGAGTGTTCCGCGATCCATCCCCTGGCAGTCGGCTCGGCATTCGCGCAGGAGTTCGACCTCGCCGATGCCGGACTGGTCTGGCGCTGGCCCGAGGTGCAGTTCAGCCACCCGCTGGACAGTGGCAGCGGGGGTGCGGTCTGGCGGTCAGTCGACACGACAGCAGCCAGCCTCGGAAAGGACGAGCGCTCCTGGAAGCGCCTGTTCGGTCCCCTTGCCGAACGGTTCGACGGGTTGTCGGCAGACATCCTCCAGCCGGTCGTGCACCTCCCCCGCCATCCGATCCACCTCGCGAGGTTCGGTGCCCGTGCCGCACTGCCCATCCCTGCGCTCGCGCGCCGATGGCAGACGTCCGAGGCCAGAGGCCTGTTCGCTGGGGCCGCGGCCCACACCTTCCGGCCGTTCTCCGGTGTCCTGTCGTCGTCGATACCGGTCGCACTGGGCGCCTCAGCGCACGCGCTCGGCTGGCCGGTCGCCGAAGGCGGCACGGGCGAGATCAGCCGCGCCATGATCGAGCTGGCGACGGCACACGGCGCCGCGTTCGAGACCGGCGTCGTCGTGACCTCACTGGAGCAGATCCCGCCGTCCGACATCGTCATGCTCGACACCTCACCGCGAGCCGCAGCCGCCATCGTCAGCGACCGCATGCCGTCGCGCGTCTCGCGGGCATACCGGCGCTATCGCCACGGCCCGGGCGCCTTCAAGGTCGACTACGCGGTCCAAGGCGGGGTGCCGTGGACGCACGAGCCGTCGCGGTCGGCGGGCACGGTGCACCTGGGCGGGACACTCGAGGAGATCGCCGCCGTCGAGCGGGCCGTGTCGAGGGGTCAGATGCCGGAGCGGCCGTTCGTGCTCATCGGCCAGCAGTACGTCGCCGACCCGAGCCGCTCCCGCGACGGCGTGCATCCGCTGTATGCGTATGCGCACGTTCCGTCGGGATTCACCGGCGATGCGACCGAGGCGATCACGAGTCAGATCGAGCGGTTCGCGCCGGGGTTCCGCGATCGCATCCTGGCGACGCACGTACGAACGACCGCCGACCTCGAGGCGAGCAACGCCAACTTCGTGGGTGGCGACATCATCGCCGGCGCCAACTCGGCACGCCAGCTGGTGTTCAGGCCGCGCGCGACCCTGCACCCGTACGCGACGGGCGTCCACGGGATCTACCTGTGCTCGGCGGCGACCCCACCGGGAGCCGGGGCGCATGGCATGTGCGGCTACAACGCGGCTCGCTACGCCCTCCGCCGCGCCTGAGCGCTCGCTGCGTCGCGCAGGCGGCGTGCCTTGACCAGCCGCACCGCCAGCCGGCTGTATGGGTCGCGCGGCTCGGGGCACGCCGCTATCCACCGCTCCAGCACGTCGACCTCGGCCTCGTACTCACGTCGGCGCCGGTGGATCACCGCGGCCCGGTGAGCGTAGATCGTCGGCGGCGGCGACTCGAGCGCCCACGCCTCCCGCTCAGCCGCTGCCATGCACTCGGCCAGCAGCTCGAGTCCGGCATCGTCCATGCCTCGCGCGCGCAACCGGTCCAGGGTCGCCACCCAGTCACTGTGGTGGCGGCCCCGGACTGCGTCGGCGCGCTCGAGCCCGCGGAACATGGTCTTAGCGGACACGGACCTTGACCACGTCCTTGCTCGAGGACACGTCCGACGAACCCTGGTAGGAGAACGTGAACGTCTGCGTGCCCTTCTTGGCCGGATGGAAGGTCGTCGACGCCTTGCCGCCGCTCAACGTCAGGGACCGGATCTTGCTGCCGCGGTAGTAGATGTAGACCTTCCCCTCTGGGACCACACCCGCTGCGGTGACAGTCGCCCGCAGCGTGACCTTCGTGCCGCTCTTGACCGACGTGTCGCTGACCCAGCCGTCGGTGCGACTGGACGCCTTGGTGACCACCAGTGTCACCTCGTCGTCGGACGATCGGTGATCGGCGTCGCCGTCGTAGCGGACCGTGAGCGCATGCGTCCCGACCTTGCCGAGGTCGATCGTCTTGACCGTTATCGTCGTCCGGCCGCCGACCAGTGTGCCGCTGCCGACGAGCGTGTCGCCCGCGAGCACCCGGACCGCACCGGTCGGAGTCGCTCCCGACCCGTTGACCCTGGCCGTGACGGTGACGCTGGAGCCCATCTTGACCTTGTCGGCCGACAGCGTCGCCACGGTCACCGACTCGCGCAGGCCCTGCCCGGGGCCGGGCACGGTGACGGCATTCGGGGCTTCGGCGTTGCCGGCCTTGTCGATCGCACGGAACTGCACGACCGTCTCACCCGAGCCGACCGAGACCGACTCCCCTGCGGTCCACTCCCCCGAACCGATCCTCGACTCCACGCGAGCGACGCCCGACGTCTCGTCCGCGGCGGTGAAGGTGACCGTACGAGCGGCCGTGTCGACCGCACCCTTGCTGATCGGCGCCGCGGTGTCGATCTTGAGATCGAGCGTCTGCACCGGCGAGACGTTGCCGCTGGCGTCGGTTGCCCTCGCGCGTACCGAGTGCGAACCCTCGCCCGTGACGGGCACGGTGGTCGCGGCGCTGTCGACCCGCGTCCACGGACCCTCGTCGATCGACGTCTCGACACTCGCGACCTGACGATCGTCGAAGCCGGACACGGTGACGTTGACCGGCGCGGACTTCCACCAGCCGGCGTCGCCGTCTGGGGTGGCCGGGTCCGTCGACAAGCTCACGCTCGGATCGAGGGCGTCGGAGACCGTGACGGTCGCCTTCGCCCGCACCGTCGAACCCGGAGCGACATCGCCCTCGACCTCGAACGTGCCGAGGTCGGCATACTTCGCCGGATCGATCTCGTCCCAGTCGACGCTCTTCTGCTGCGTCGAGCCGTCGGCGAAGTGCACCGTCGCCTTCTCGGGCAGCACGGGCGCGGTGCCCGCCTTGGTCGTCGCGGTCAGCGGCTCGACCGACTCGACGAGGAGGTTGGGCTGCAGCTCGAGGCGCATGCGGTCCAGCTCGGCCTGCGTGACAGGCAGAACCGTGCCGTGCCGCGGGCTGCTGGGCAGGTCCGCATCGGGCACCGACGTCCAGTTGGCCGAGCCGATGTCGTGCGTCTCGAACGCCAGGTAGCCCTGACCGCCGTGATAGCTCGGCTGGTCGATGAACATGATCCAGTGGTCCGGGTCGTCGTTGTCGCGGAAGACCGTCGGGCCCTCACCGCCGGTGAACGTGCCACCCCAAGGGTTGGGCTGGCCGACGCCGACCTTCTCCTTGACGAGCTGCCAGCCCGGTGTCGAGGTCGTCGTCGGCAGTGACCCGCTGACCGTGGCGAGCAGGTCCGTCGACTTCTCCTGGCGCGGCGTCATCGACGCCTCGTCCTTGATGACGCGGTAGAACGTGTCGCCGTCCTGCACGACGGTCGCGTCGATCATGCCGCGGCCCGTGCCGCGCTTGACGTTGACCCACGGCTTGGGATCGCTGAACGTCACGAAGTCGCGCGTCGTGGCGTACATCATCTGCTGGTACGACGTGTTGATGTCGCGGCCGGCCGTCTCGGTCGTCGGGTAGAGCGCGGACGCCCAGTAGACGACGTACTCGCCGGTGTTCTCGTCGTAGTACGACTCCGGTGCCCAGGTGTTGCCCGCGAAGTCCGACGACACCTTGACGTGACGCTGGTTGGACCAGTTCACCAGGTCGGTGGACTCCCAGACCTCGAGGTACTTGCTGCCGGTCTCCTGCGCCTCACCGAAGTCGACGGCGGGGTATGCCTTGAGGTCGGTCGCGAGCAGGTAGAACCGGTCGCCCTCGTGCGAGCGGATGATGAACGGATCGCGGAGACCCTTGGTGCCGAACTGCGAGGACAGGACGGGCTTGCCGCTGTTGAGCTCGTCATAGTCGAGCGGGTCGTCGCCCTTGCTGCTGGCCATGTAGATCTTCTCGCCGTCATCCGTGCTCTCGCCGGCGAAGTAGGCGAATGCGTACGCCTCGAAGTCGAGCGCGGCCGGAGCCGGCTTGACCGTCACGACGATCTCGCGGTTCTTGGTGGCGCTGTTGAGCGTTCCGGTGGCGGTGAGGGTGACCTCGATGGGGTCGGCACCGTGCGCCGGCCGGTTGACCTCACCGGTGGCCGTCACGACGCCGGGCTTGGACGAGGCCCAGCTGATTGCGGTGCCCGACGAGCCCTTGGTGGGCAGCGTGAGGTTGCCGCGTACGTCATCGGGGTGCACGAGCTCGATCGCAGCGAGCGCCTCCTCGACCTTGCCGGCGTCATCGAGGCCGTCCTCGAGCACCGTGACCTGGAACTGCTTCGTCGCGCTCACCTTGCCGTGGGTGATGGTCGCCGTGAGGGTCACGGTCGCGTTGCCGGAACCGTGTGAGGGCCGGGTCACGGCGCCTGTCTCGGTGATCGTGGCAGGCGCTGTTGAGGCCCAGGTGATCGCGGACCCCGCAGAGCCCTTGAGCGGCAACGTCAGGTTGTCGGTGACCGCCGAGGTGTCACCGAGGGTCAGGGCGGTCT
The DNA here is from genome assembly GCA_963790145.1 of uncultured Actinomycetota bacterium. Classification (GTDB taxonomy): domain Bacteria; phylum Actinomycetota; class Actinomycetes; order Propionibacteriales; family Nocardioidaceae; genus Aeromicrobium. The sequence continues at coordinate 161,374 of CAWBNN010000004.1, forward strand.
TGTCGGCTTCCGTCGCGGCGGTCGACGTGTCGGCCGACAGCGTTGCCGCGTCGCCGGCATCGAGCGCACGGTTGTAGATGCGGAAGTCGCGGATGTTGCCCTTGAACGAACGGTCGCCGCTGTATGCCGACCGGCCGATGAAGTTGCGCGTCGACGCGCCGTCAGGCTCGCCGATCTGTGAAGGCTTGACGGTGATGTTGTTGTTGGTCGCGACGAGCACGCCGTCCTCGTACAGCTTGCTGGTGCCGGGCGTCTCCGGGGTGCCGCCGTCGATCGCCAGGGTCACGTGCTTCCACACCCCCGAGCTCAGTCCGCCGGCGCGCGCCGCGCTCTGCTCCGTCGCGAAGCCGCCCGTGGCGATCGTGCCGCGGTACCTGCTGGCGTCGTCCTTGCCGGTCACGAACAGGTAGCCCGTGCCGTTGGGGTAGGTCGCGAGGTTGCCCAGGTTGAACATGAAGTAGTTGCCGGTCAGGGTCGGGTCGACCTTGACGTCGAAGTCGACCGTGACGTCGTCGAGCCCCGACAACAGGTTGTTGGGCAGCGCGATCGCGTTGCCGGCGCTGCTCGCGCCGCCCGCGAACGTGAAGCCGTCGCCGGCGTTCCACGACGCCGTGCCGGCCACCGTGCCGTTGCGGCCGTTGCCCGACGAGTCGACGGCCGTGGTGCCGCTGGTCTCGTCGAGCTTGTACCAGGCGACGAGTCCCGTGGACACGTCACTGGCCGAGGCCGGCATCGCCGCCAGCCCCGCGGCCGTGACGGCAACTCCCATCGCGGTCGCGATGAAGCCGCGCGAGACCTTGGTGGAGATCTTCATGGAACGCCCTTTGCTCGTGATGATGGACATGTCGACCTACTTCACTCGGAGGCTGATCGACGAGGCCGATGAGCCGTTGACGGTGGGTGAGCCGGAGTACGTCACCCGGAGGCTGTACGTGCCCCGCTTCGACAGCTTCGGCAGCGTGATCGCGGCCTTGCCCGTCACGCTGACCTCACCGGTGCTCTCGGTGACGAATGTGCCGTCGCGATAGACCTTGACCGTCGCCGTGCCACCGAGCTCGGTCGACGGGCTCGCCGTCACCGTCACGGACACCTTGGCGGTCTTGGACGTCGTGATCGTCGTGGGCGAGACTGAGGCCTTCGTGCGCGATGACGCCTTCGACACCGTGATCGTCTCGGAGTCCTCCGAGGCGGCGAAGTCGGCATCACCGGCATACCTGGCGACAAGCTTCTGGTTGCCGACCCCGATGCTGGCGGCCTTGAGGCTGATCGTGACCTTGCCGCCGCTGAGCACCCCGGACCCGATCAGCGTCGGGCCGGACAGGATCGACACCTCTCCGGTCGGGGTGCCGCTGGTCCCCTTGACCCGCACGGTCGCCGTCACCTTGTCGCCGACCTTGACGCTCGAGCTGGAGAGCGTGAGGGCCGTGGCCGTCGTGGCGAGCGGCTTGCCCTTCGCCGGCACGACGCTGGTGTTGGCTGCCTCGACGTTGCCGAGCTTGTCGATCGCGCGGAACTCGACGGTCGTCTCCTCGATACCGACCGTCACCGGACCTGCGTATGTCGACCACTCTCCCGAGCTGCCGAGACGGTGCTCGATGCGTGCGAGGCCTGCGCCGGAGTCCGCGGCCGAGAGGGTCACGGTCCGGGCATCGGCGTCGACAACGGCCTTGGAGACCGGCGGCGTCGCATCGATCGTGAACGTCACCGGCCGGATCTCGCCGATGTTGCCGGCCGAGTCGACCGCGCGAACCGCGACGGTGTGCACGCCGTTGCCGGCCACCTCGAACGAGGCGTTCGCGCCATCCTTCGACGTGAATGCGCCGCCGTCGACGGAGATCTCGACGTGGTCGACCTTGCGATCGTCCTGCGCCTCGACCTTGACCGTCACGGGATCGGCATAGTTGCCGCGCACGCTGTCGCCCGCGAGCTCCAGGCTCGACACGACCGGCGCCTCGGCATCGACCGTCTCCATCCTCAGGAACGTGACCGACGAGGCCGGGAACTCGTACGTGAACGAGTCCGAGAGCCCGCCGAGCGTGCTGGTGACCGGGACGACCTTGGTCGGGTTGGACTTGGAGTTGGTGTCCGTGAGCGACGACGCGGTCAGCTGCGTGACCTTGCCGCTGGCCTTGATGCCCACGTCCGACACGTCGATGGCCGTGCGGACCGGCTTGGTCGCGGTGTTGACGACCTTGGCGACCAGGTCACCGGACTTCTTGTCGCGCGTGACGACCTGGAACAGCTTCTCGGTCGAGGCCGACTCGTCGTACGACATCTGCAGCTCACCGTCGAGGTAGAGCTTGATCGTGTGCCCCTCGACCACGACCTTGATGCGGTACGTCTGACCTGTCACGAGGCTCTTGTTCTCGAGCGCCTTGACCTCGGCGGCCGCTCCGCCGGACGCCTTCTGGAGGACCGAGCGGGTGTTGTTCCAGCCGCCGATGTTCCACCAGTAGAAGTCGTTGGCGCCCTTCGCGCCGAAGCCGACGAGGAATCCCTCGGAGCCGGCCTTCTTGGTGGCGTCGAGCTCGAGCGTGTAGTTGCTCCAGTCCTTGGCGTACGCACCGGTGACGATGCTGCGCGCGTCGTTGACCGAGGTCGACGTCTGCGCGTACTTGCCGCCCGTCGCCGCCCACGTGCCCGACTGCGGCGACCACTTGGACGCGTCGCCGAACGTGTCGGAGAACAGCGTGGCGCCGGAGTCGTTCGACTTCACCGTGAGGTTGTCGTACTCCGCCGACGTGCTCCACGTCGACAGGAAGACGCCGCCAGAGATGTCATCCGGCTGGTTGACCGTGCCGTCGAACGTGCTCGGCACGACCTCGTCACCGACGTTGTTGCCGAACATCTTCTGGACTTCCCAGTTGGCCGACGACCACGACTCGTCGTTGTCGAACCAGATCGCGTCCGGCGTCCACTGCACGTTCGACTCGTTCGCGAGCAGCGGTGCGTACGACGCGAGGCGGACGACGTCGGCGTTGCGCTGCAGCCCAGTCATGTAGGACGCCTCCGAGAGTGCGTTGGCGAACGTGTTGCCCCGCGAGGCGTACTCACCGAGGAAGATCTTCGGTCCGCTGCGGTCGTACGTGTCGTAGCGGTGGTTGTTGGCCAGGAACCAGTCCGGGTCCATGTAGTAGTGCTCGTCGACCATGTCGACCTTCTGAGCCCGGTTGAAGTCCCACAGGGTGTCGAACCGTGCGCCCGACGCGAACGGGCCGGAGTTGGAGATGATCTGCATGTCCGGGTACTTCGCCTTGACCGCGTCGCGGAATGCCGGGAAATTAGCCTCGAACGTCGTGGTGTTCTCCTCGTTGCCCAGGCCGATCATCTTCATGTTGAACGGCTTGGGGTGGCCCAGCGCGGCGCGCTTGGCGCCCCACTCGGTGTCGGTGCCGCCGTTGGCGAACTCGATCAGGTCGACCGTGTCGTCGACCCATCGGGCGATCTGCTCGGGGTCGTGCATCTCGGCCAGGCCGGCACCGCCGCAGCCGTTGGCGCCGACCGACAGGACCGGGAGCGGCTCGGCGCCGAGGTCCTCGGCCAGCTCGAAGTACTCCAGGTAGCCGATGCCGTACGTCTGGTTGTAGCCCCAGAAGTTCCAGTTGGTCGGGCGCTCCTCGATCGGCCCGATCGTCTCCTTCCACTGGTACGTCCGCTTGCGGTCGGTGTAGTTGCTCTCCTCGTACGACTTGAACGTGCCGACGTTGGTGACGCAGCCGCCCGGGAAGCGTACGAACGAAGGCTTCATGTCGGCGACCTTCTCGGCGAGGTCCTTGCGGAGCACGGACTTGCCGTTGACCGGGCCGACCCAGCGATCCTCCGGCACGAAAGAGACCATGTCGAGGCGGACCGTCGAGGCGGCGCCGGCGAGCACGGCATAGCGGCCCGCATCGGTCGTGGCGGTCGCGGTGATCTCGACGTCGTACTTCTTCCAGCTGTCGCTGCCGTCGATCGCGACGGTGCCGGTGGCGGCGACGGCGCTGTTGGCCTCGTTCTCGACGCGCAGGGTCAGGTCCTGTGCGGTCGAGCTGCGGGCCCAGATCGACGCGGTGTACTTCTCGCCGGCCTTGACCGCGACGCCATTGTTGAAGCTGATGTTGCGCACGCCGTCGCCGGCCGCGGCGGAATCCAGCTTGAGGTAGTTGCGGTTCATCGAGTTGAGCCGCTCGTCGTCGTTGACCACGGTCGCGGTGGTGCCGCTGCCGCTGCGGTTGAGCGTCTGCCAGCCGGTGAGCCCGTTGAAGCCGCCGCGGTCCGACGCGTTGAACTCGAACGAGCGGTTGCGGACCAGCTCGGCGTAGATGCCGCCGTCTGCGGCGTAGTTGATGTCCTCGAAGAAGATGCCGAACATCGTGTCGCTGATCGAGGCGCCCTTGCCGTCGCCGTCGATGTGCAGCGCGGCGGTGTCGTCGTCGACCTCGTTGAGGACGAATCGTGCGGCGTCGTTGCGGTCGCCCATCTGGATCGTGCCGTCGTCACCCTCGGTCGCGTACGAGTCGCCGTCCGAACTGCGGACGAAGAGCTCTCCCGCCGCCGGCGTCGGTCAGGCGCAGCGCGGTCGGGTCGGTGCCTTCGGCGCCGAGCGTCAGTCGGCCATCGACGATCACGACGGGCTTGCCACCTTCCCTGGTGCGGAGGGTGACGGCGCCGTCGCCAGCCGCCTCGGCGACCAGGCCAAGGCTCGCGGTCGGAGGAGTGTCGGTCAGCGTGAGGTCGGTGCCGTCGCTGACGAGGTAGGGGTGGTCGCCGACGCTCTTGAGGGCGAACGTCGTGGCCGGCACGACATCCTCGCCCGGTGCGGCGTCAACCGAGAAGTAGTCGAACGTGGCCGGCAACGCCGAGCCGTCCTGGGCGCCGAGCGCGTAGAGGCCGATCTGCGTGGTGTCGAACGCGACGTCGACGGATCCGGCGGCCACCCAGGCGTCGGTCTCGTCGTTCCAGTAGCTCGTGGTGATCGTGTCACCGGCACGCTGCAAACGCAGGGTCGCCGAGGTCGCGCCCGGGCGGTCGACGAACGAGGCGGCGCGGAAGGACGCCCCGGTCTCGACGTCGTTCTCGATCGCGATGCCCGACGGCGACAGGCCTGTTCCGACGAACGTCAGCCCGGAGCGTACGTAGTTGTCGATGTTCTTCCAGGCGATCAGGCCGGCACCCTGGAACACCTTGGCGACCGGGGCCGAGACCTTCGTGACCGCCGTGAAGTCACCAGCCGGTACGTCGACCATGAAGATGTTCTTGGCGGTGTTGATGTTTTGGTAGGTGTCGCCGGCCTGCCCCGTCACCGAGAGCTTGCCGCCGGCCACTGAGTAGTTGTCGGCGTCCTCGTTCGTCACGTTCCAGTCAGCGGACAGTCCGCTGCGGTCGAAGTCGTCGCGCCACCCGGTGGTCGCCGGATCGGCAGCCTGGGCGGTCTGCGGTGACAACATTGTTAGCGTTAACAATGCGGCGATGGAAACCAACATGCCGCCCCGCACGGAACGCCGTCCGGTGGTCGAGGTGCGAGTTCTCACGATGGGTGCCTGCTCTCAAAGAAGGTGGTGCCGACAACTGCTGGAGGAGTGTGAACCGGACGGCACCACCTCACTGGAGGAGAGGAGGTGGTGCCGCCCGGGCTTTAGCGGACCCGGATCTTGACCGTGTCCTTGCTCGAGGCCACGCCCGACGAACCCTTGTAGGAGAACGTGAACGTGTGCGTGCCCTTCTTGGCCGGATGGAAGGTCGAGGACACCTGTGCCGTCGCTCAGCGTGAGCGAGCGGATCTTGGTGCCGCGGTAGTGGATGTCGACCGTGCCGTCCGGGATCACACCGGCTGCGCTGACGGTCGCGCCGATCGTGATCTCGTCCCGCTGCGCACCGATGTGTCGCTGACCCAGCCGTCCGTCCGGCTGGAGGCCTTGACGACCTTGGCGGTCCGCGCCGAGACGCGGTGCCGGGCGTCACGCCGTCCTTGGCAGGCGGTGACCTGCACCGTGATCCGCTGTCCGACATCTGCGGCGGTCAGCCGGTACGTCTGTCCCGTGGCGTTGCTGATCGGCACACCGTCACGGAGCCACTGCCGGGTGAACGTCAGGCCGGTCTGGTTCCACTGGCCGTCGTACGAGGTGAGGAGCGCAGCCGACCTTGGGGACGCCGAGCACGACCGGTGCGATCTTCGACGACCGGCGCAGGTCCCGCTGGCGGATCGACGACCTTGTCGATCTGGCGCGACCCGGTGGCACCCTGGTTGCCGGCCACGTCGGTGGCACGGAAGTCGACGGTGTGCGCCGCGCCGTCCACCTCGACCGGCGCCGTGTAGGCCAGCCAGTCGCCGCCGTCGAGGCGGTACTGGACCGATGCGACTCCTGAGTCCTCGTCCGAGGCGGTCAGGGTGACCGTGCGGTCGTCGAGCGTGTCGGTCACCGTCGGGTCGGTGAGGTCGACCTTCGCGGTCAGCGACAAGGCATCGCTCCACAGCAGGTTGTCGCCCTGGGCGCGGTAGTCGATGTCGTTGGTGCCGGCGTCGAGTGCGACGGCGCCTTCGTACGTCTTCCAGTCGCCGTCGCCGATGCGGTACTGCAGCGTCTTCACGCCGTCGCCGCCGGTCAGGGTCAGCTCCGCACCCTTGCCGTACCAACCGTCAGTGCCGGCGTGCGAGACCGCAGCCTGCGGAGCCGGAGCCGAGTAGGTCAGCGGGTCGACGCTCTCGAGGGTCGGGACGACCTTCTTGATCGTGCCGTCCTCGTTGAAGTGGAGGCGGTCGATCGTGGTCTCCCGGTGCGTGCCGTCACCGCCGGGCATCCCGAACCGGTGGTACGCGATGTACCAGTCGTCCGTGCCGGGGGCCTGGATGATCGAGTGGTGACCTGTGCCGAGAATGCCGAGGCTCGCGTCCTTGGTGAGGATCTCGCCCTTGTTGTCGAACGGACCGGTCGGGCTGTCGCCGATCGCGTAGCCGACACGATAGTTCTCGCTGCCGGTGTCATCGATCGACCAGCTGAGGTAGTACTTGCCGGCGCGCTTGTTCATGAACAGGCCCTCGCGGAAGTTCGTCAGGCCGTTCAGCTTCACGCGCTTGCTCACGTCGTACGACGTCATGTCCGCGTTGAGCGGCACGACGTACGCCGAGCCGTTGCCCCAGTAGAGGTAGGACTGACCGTCGTCGTCGGTGAACACCGCCGGGTCGATCTGCTGGGCGTTGTTGTAGTCGGCCTTGCTGACCAGCGGCTTGCCGAGCGGGTCCGTGAACGGCCCGAGCGGTGAGTCGGAGACCGCGACGCCGATGTTCTGCTGCGCCGAGAAGTAGAAGTAGTACTTGCCGTCCTTCTCCGCAGCCGACGGCGCCCAGGCGTTGCTGTCAGCCCACGAGACGTCCGGACCCAGGTCGAGGATCGTGCCGTGCTCGGTCCAGTCGACCAGGTTCTTGGACGACCACACCTTGAACTTCGAGCTCCCCCAGCCCGGGGAAGCCGTCTGTCGTCGCATAGATGTAGTAGGTGTCGCCGAACCGCACGATGTTGGGGTCGGCGTTGAAGCCGGGCAGGATCGGTGACTTCATCTCCACCGCCCGGACCTTCCAGTCCTGGGTGCCGCCCCCGGCGGCCGTGACGGTGAACGTACGCTCAGCGCTGAGGTCGATCGGACCGGTCACCTCAGGGGTGATGGTCGACGTCGAGGCGATCTCGAACGTCGGCTCCAGTGCCTTGAGGTCGGTGCCCTTCTTGACCGGCAGTGTCACCGTGTGGGACGCCGCGTCGATGATCGGGTCGATCTTGAGGCTGTCGAGCTTCACGCCGGTGATCGCGGTCGGGTCGGCGCCGATGTCCTTGACCTCGGTCGCAGACAGTGCGCGGTTGTAGATCCGGAAGTCGCTCACCTTGCCCTTGAGGTACTTGTCGGCGTTGTAGACGGACTTGCCGATGTAGTTGGCCGTCGTCCGTCCGCCGCCGATGTCGCCGGGCACGATGGTGACACCGGTCTTCTCGCCGACCTTGACGCCGTCGAGATAGACCGTGGCGGTGCCGTCCTTGAGCGTGTAGGTCATCGTCTTCCAGGCACCGCGCGGCGCAGATGCGTCGTCCGTCGCGGTCTGCTCGGTCGTCCAGTTGCCCGTGGCGATCGAGGTGCGGTACTTGTCGTTGCCGCTCGTGAACAGGTAGCCGCTGCCGGCTCCGCCGGAGTCGGTGTTGCCGAGACCCCAGATGAAGTACGGGTTGGCCTGGGTCGGGTCGATCCACACCTTGGTCGAGACCGTGATCTGGTTGAGGCCCGTCAGGATGTTGTCCGGCAGCTTGACGTGCCCGTTGGTGCCGCCGAGGTTCAGCGAGCCGTCGGTCCAGGAGGCGTCGCCGCTCAGGGTGCCGTCGTAGCCGTTGCCGGACGAGTCCTTCGCGGTCGTGCCGGAGGTGTCGTCGAGCTTGTAGTGCACGACCTCGCCGTCGGCGTTCGCCTTGACGGGATCGGGATCGTTGCGCAGGCGCTTGAGCTCGTCAGCCGTGACCGGGATGACCGTGCCGTGGCGGGGGCTGCCGGGCAGCTTGTAGGTCGCCGGCACCTTCCAGTCGGGGGCGTCGAGGTTGTCGGTGCCGAGCGGGATGTAGCCGCGGCCGCCGAACTCGTCGGTGAACAGGTAGTACTTCGAGCCCGACGTGTCGCCGGCGTTGGCCTTGAACGCCGTCGGCCCCTCGACGGCCTTCGTGCCGGCCTTCTTGCCGATGCAGGAGTCCTCGATCGTCCATGCCGGGTTGTTGATGTCCCACCCGGGCACGCTGGCGTCGTCGGCCTCGAGCAGGTCGTCGTTCTTCTCCTGGATGATGTCGGAGCAGCCGGTCACGCCGCCCTCGTCCTTGGTGAAGCGGTGGTAGGTGTCGCCGTCCTTGATGACGGTCGAGTCGATGCGCGAGGCGCCGAAGTCCTGCCAGACCTTGGGCTTGCTGAACGTGCGGAAGTCACGCGTCGTGGCGTACAGCATCTTCTGGTAGGTGTTGCCGGTGTGGTTGGTGTCGCTCTCGGCGTAGAGCTTCGAGGCCCAGAACACGACGTACGAACCCAGCTCGTCAGACCAGTACGCCTCGGGCGCCCAGGTGTTGCCCGCGGTGTCGGGCGAGATCTTGACGTGGCGCTGCGCGGACCAGTTGACCAGGTCCGTCGACTCCCAGACCTCGAGGTACTTGCTGCCGGTGCGCTGCGAGGCGTCCCAGTTGGTCGCCTCGATGTCGAGGTCGGTCGCGATGAGGTAGAACTTGTCGCCCTCAGGAGAGCGGATCAGGAACGGGTCGCGGAGGCCGGTCGTGCCCTTCGTCGACTTCAGCGTCGCCTTGCCGCCGTTGAGCTCGTCCCACTGCAGCGCGTTGTTGCCACGGCTGGCGGCGAAGAAGATGCTCTCCTCGGCGCCCGTGAAGTAGCTGAAGGCATAGCCCGCGTACGGTCCCAGGTCCGGCTTGGGCGTGACCTTGGCGGTGAAGTCGCGGATGGCGGTGGCCGAGCCGACCTTGACGGTCGCCTTGAGGTGCACCGTCGCGGCGGCCGAGCCGTGTGCGGGACGGTGGACGACGCCACTCGCGTCGATGACGGAGGTGTCGTCGGAGGCCCAGGTGATCGTCGAGCCGTGCGTGCCGTTGGTCGGCAGCGTGATGTTGCCGCGTACGTCGTCGAGGTCCGGGATGCTGATTGCTGCTGCGTCGGCGTCGGCCTTCTGCTGATCGCCTTCGGCCGGCACGACGGTGGCCTGGAACGTCTTGGTCTCGGTGGCGGAGCCGCGCTTGAGCGTCGCGGTCAGGGTCACGTTGGCCGGGTCGTCGGTCGGTCCGGGCCGGGTCACGGTGCCGTTGTTGGCGATGACCGCGGTGTTGCTGGACGACCAGGTGACGGCGGAGCCGCGCTGGCCGGTGGTGGGCAGGTTCAGGTTGTCCTTGACGGCCGAGAGGTCGCCGAGCGACAGCGCCGCCTTGTCGGATGCCACGATGTCGGCGTCCGTCGGTGCCAGCGAGGTGACCTCAGCGGCCGAGAGCGCACGGTCGTAGATGCGGAAGTTGCGCAGCTTGCCCTTGAGGAACTTGTCGGCCGAGTAGTTGGACTTGCCGATGTTGTTGTTGGTCGTCGTGCCGGCGCCGATGTCGCTCGGCTTGACCGTGACCGCGGTGTTCTGCGCGACCTGCACCCCGTCCTCGTACAGCGTGCCGGTCGTCCCGGTCTGCGTGTACGTGACGGTCTTCCAGACACCACGGGCCAGGGCCGAGCCCTTGGTGGTGACCTTCTCGCCCGACCAGTTCGTGGTGGTCAGGCCCGTACGGAAGGCGTCGCCGCTCGCGAAGAAGTAGCCGGTGCCGGCGCTCGACGTGGCGGTGTTGCCCAGTCCCCAGATGAAGTACGGCGCAGCCTGTGTCGGCTCGATGAAGACCTCGGTCGACACCGTGATCGACGAGAGGCCCGCCATGATGTTGTTGGGCAGCTTGACGTAGTCGTCGGTGCCGTCGAGCGTCAGCCCACTCGCCCCGTTCCACGTCCCGCCGCCGTTGAGCGTGCCGTCCTTGCCGTTGCCCGACGTGTCGACGACCGTCGTACCCGAGGCCTGCGTCAGGTCGTACCGGAGCACGAGACCGTCGGTGACATCAGCGGCACTGGCCGCCATCGGCAGGCCGACGATCACGCCAGCGACGAGCGCGAAGCCGGCGACGACAGCGGACGTGATGCGGGTCACAGTCCGAAAAAGGGTAGGCATGCTCATGATGTCTCCTGGGGATGGGCGGTCGAGGTGAGGGTCAGATGCCGGCGGCGAGCCGGTGGTACGCCTGGTTCCAGCGCAGCTCCCTGAGGAAGCTCTTGGGCGTCGTGTCCGCGTTGATGTGCAGCAGCTCGGTGCTCAGGATCTCGGCGAGATCGTCGAACTCCTCGATGCCGACCGCCGTCGACAGCACCGTGTGGTGCGGTCCGCCGGCCATGATCCAGGCCTCGGCGGCCGTCGCGAGCGACGGATGCGCCTGCCACACCGCGCAGGCAACCGGCAGCTGGGGCAACGGCTCGTCGGGCTCGACGAGCGTGATGTCGTTGGCGGTGAGCCGGAAGCGGTCACCCATGTCCGACAGGCCCACGACGATGCCCTCACCCTGGTCGGCGACGAAACGCATGCGGACGGGATCCTCGCGACCGCCGATGCCCAGCGGGTGCACCTCGATCGTCGGCTTGCTCGTCGAGATCGTCGGGCACACCTCGAGCATGTGGGCGCCGAGCGACTTCTCGTTGCCCGGCTCCAGGTGGTACGTGTAGTCCTCCATGAACGACGTGCCACCGGGACGACCGGCAGCCATCGCCTTGGTCGTACGCACGAGCACCGAGGTCTTCCAGTCGCCCTCGCCACCGAAGCCGTAGCCGTCGGCCATCAGGCGCTGCACCGCGAGTCCCGGGAGCTGGCGCAGGCCGCCGAGGTCCTCGAAGTTCGTGGTGAACGCGCCGAAGCCGCCCTCCTCGAGGAACTGCCGCATGCCGGCCTCGACCCGGGCGCCGTAGCGGAGCGAGTCGTGCCGGGATCCGCCGACGCGCAGCTCGGCCGCGACGTCGTAGAGGTCCTGGTACTCGGCGACGATCTTGTCGATCACGGTCTCGTCGACCGCGTCGACGACCTCGACCAGGTCGTTGACGCCATACGTGTTGACCGAGACACCAAAACGCAGCTGGGCCTCGACCTTGTCGCCCTCGGTGACCGCGACATCGCGCATGTTGTCGCCGAAGCGCGCGAGCTTGAGCGAACGCATCTCGGCGGCACCTGCGGCGGCACGGACCCAGACGCCGATGCGACGGCCGACGTCCGGGTTGGTGACGTGGCCGACGACGGTCTTGCGCGCCATGCCGAGGCGGGTCTGGATGTAGCCGAACTCCCGATCGCCGTGCGCAGCCTGGTTGAGGTTCATGAAGTCCATGTCGATCGTCGACCACGGAATGTCACGATGCGCCTGCGTGTGCAGGTGGAGGAACGGCTTGCGCAGGGCGTCGAGGCCGTTGATCCATGCCTTGGCCGGCGAGAACGTGTGCATCCAGCCGATCAGGCCGATGCACGCGTCGTCGGAGTTCGCCTCGAGCATCATCCGACGGATCGCGTCGGACGAGGTCAGGACGGGCTTCCACACGATGCGGATCGTGAGGTCAGGGTGAGCTGCCAGCGTCTCGGCCACCTCGCGCGACTGATCGGCGACCTGCTGGAGCGTCTCCTCGCCGTAGAGGCCCTGGCTTCCGGTGAGGAACCAGATCTCGCGTTCGGCGGTGCTCATGGACGTCTCCTTCTGATGGGTCGCGGGGCTCACTGGCCGTACGCGTTCTGGTAGCGGTCGAAGAGGCTGGCGATCTGGTCCGGTGCGATCGGCACCGGCTCGCCGAGCTGACGGGCAATGTGGGTCGTACGGGCGACGTCCTCGCACATCACGGCGGCCTTGACCGCCGAGCGGGCGTTCTTGCCGATCGCGAACACGCCGTGGTTCTGCATCAGCACGGCCGGCGAGTTGCTGCCGCTGAGGGTGTCGACGATGCCGCGGCCGATCGAGTCGTCGCCGATCAGGGCGAACGGGCCGACCGGGATCTCGCCGCCGAACTCGTCGGCCATCATCGTGAGGACGCATGGGATCGGCTCGGCGCGCGCGGCCCAGGCCGTCGCGTAGGTCGAGTGGGTGTGCACGACGCCGCCGACGTGCGGCATGTGCCGGTAGACGTACGCCTGCGCGGCGGTGTCGGACGACGGTGCGAGGTCGCCCTCGAGCACCGTGCCCTCGAGGTCCGTCACGACCATGTTGTCGGGCGTGAGGTCGTCGTAGCTGACGCCGCTGGGCTTGATGACCATCATGTCGGCGCCCGGCACGCGTGCCGAGACGTTGCCGGCGGTCCAGACCACGAGCTCGTAGCGGGTCAGCTCGGCATGCAGCGCGCAGACCTCACGGCGCAGCCGCTCGATCGTCGACTGGACCTCCTGGGACAGCGTCATGATGCGCCTCCCGCCAGTGCCTCGCGCCGCAGGGCGTGGAGCCGGTGCATGACGTCGTTGCCGCCACGACCGAAGTGGTCGTGCAGCGCCGTGTACTCGGCGAACAGCCGGTCGTAGACCTTGGAGCGTCCCTCATCGGGCAGCACAACTGCCCGATTGAGGGAGCCCATAGCCTTCGCGGCGGCGCGTATGTCCGCGTACGCGCCAGCCGCGACGGCAGCATGGAGGGCAGAGCCCAGTGCGGGGCCCTGCTCGGACCCGATCACCGAGAGCGGCAAGCGGGTCACGTCGGAGTAGATCTGCATGAGGAGCGGGTTCTTGGACAGGCCGCCGGCGATGATGAGCTCCTCGACCGGGACCCCGCTGGCGTTGAACGTCTCGATGATCGTGCGGGTGCCGAACGCGGTCGCCTCGATCAGCGCCCGATAGATGTCCTCGGGGCGGGTCGCCAGGGTCTGGCCGAGGATCAGGCCGGTCAGCTCGTGATCCACGAGCACCGAGCGGTTGCCGCTGTGCCAGTCGAGCGCGACGAGGCCGTGCGCACCGACGGCCTGCCGGGACGCGAGCTCGGTGAGGTGCTCGTGGACGCCGACGCCTGCGGCGTCAGCCGCTTCGCGGACGTACGCCGGCACGCCGTGGTCGACGAACCAGCCGAAGATGTCGCCGACACCGCTCTGGCCGGCCTCGTAGCCCCATGTGCCGGCCACGATGCCGCCGTCGACGACGCCGCACATGCCCGGCACCTCGCGCAGAACGGTGCCGCTCATGACGTGGCACGTCGAGGTGCCCATGATCGCGACCATCTGGCCGGGATCGACGGCCTGGGCGGCCGGTGCCGTGACGTGCGCGTCGACGTTGCCGACCGCGACCGCGATGCCCTCGGGCAGGCCGGTCCAGCCAGCGGCCTCGGCCGTCAGGGTGCCCGCCGAACGGCCGAGCTGGCCGATCGGCTGGTCAAGTTTAGCGTTAACAAAGTCTGCAAACAGAGGGTTCAGCCCGGCGAGGAAGTCATCATCCGGGTAGGCGCCGTCCTGCAGGATGCCCTTGTAGCCGGCGGCGCACGCGTTGCGGACGTAGGTGCCGCAGAGCTGCCAGACGATCCAGTCGGCGGCCTCGACCCAGCGCTCCATGGCGCCGTAGACCTCGGGATCCTCCTCGAGGACCTGCAGGCCCTTGGCGAACTCCCACTCCGACGAGATCAGTCCGCCGTAGCGCGGCAGCCACGACTCACCGCGCTCCTCGGCGAGCGCGTTGATGCGGTCGGCCTGACCCTGCGCGGCGTGGTGCTTCCACAGCTTGACGTACGCGTGCGGCCGGTCGGCGAACTGCGGCAGCTCGTTGAGCGGCGTCCCGTCGGCGAGCGTCGGCACCATCGTGCAGGCGGTGAAGTCAGTCGCGATGCCGATGACGTCGGCCGGATCGATGCCGGAGGCGCGTACGGCCTCGGGCACCGCGATGCGCAGCACGTCGACGTAGTCCGAGGGCACCTGCAGCGCCCAGTCCGGCGGCAGCGGCGAGCCCGGCGTCGTCGGCAGCGCGTCGCTGATGACGGCGTGCGAGTACGGGTGCACGGCGCTCGCGAGCTCGCGGCCGTCCTTGACCGCGACGACGAGGGCACGCCCTGACAGGGTGCCGTAGTCGACTCCGACGACGTACTGTTCGCTCACTTCTGGGCCTCTCGGGGTTTGGGTGCGGATGTGCTCGAGCGGATGACCAGCTCGGGATCGATGAGTCGAGGGAGGTCTTCGCTCTCGCCGAGGATCGCGGCGTGCAGGACGGCGATCGCGCGGCGACCGACCTCCTGGAAGTTCTGTCGGACGGTCGTGACCGAGGGGTTGAGGAACTCCGTCTCGGGGGCGTCGTCGAATCCGACGATGCTGATGTCGTCGGGCACGGACACGCCGGCCTCGGCGAGCGCGTGCATCACGCCGATCGCCATCTGGTCGTTGGCGACGAACACAGCAGTGGGATCGGCCTCGTTGAGCAGCTGGCGGCCGGCGATGTAGCCACTGCGCGGCGTCCAGTCGCCGAGGTAGAGCGGGCCGGGCTCCTGGCCGGCATCGCGCAAGGCTGCTTCCCAGCCCTGACGGCGAGCCTCGGCCTCGGTCCATTCCAACGGGCCGCGTACGTGCGCGATCGACGTGTGGCCGAGATCGAGCAGGTGTTTGGTCGCTTCGTATGCGCCGCGGTGCTGATCGACCCCGACAGCGGACCGGGCCTTCGACAGGTCACCCTCGACGACGACGAGGGGCACGCCCGGGTGCTGGTGGTGGATCACGTCGAGCGCGGCGTACTGCGCAGCGATCATGACGATGCCCTCGACCGACTGGCGCAGGAGGTGGTCGATCGCGTCGGTCAGCGACTGGGTCGTGACGGTCGACAGGCTCACGGATCCGGCGAAGTAGCCGGCCTGGCGCGCGGCGTCCTCGACCGTGCGGTGGATGCTGGCGGGCCCGTAGAGCCCGGTCTCGGTGCTGATGATCCCGATCGTCGAGGACTTGCGGGTGACGAGCGCCCGCGCCGCGGTGTTGGGCCGGTAGCCGAGCTCCTTGATCGCGTCCTCGACCCGCTTGCGGGTCGAGTCCTTGATGTTGGGCATGCCGTTGATGACCCGGGAGACTGTCTGGTGCGAGACGCCGGCGACCTTCGCGACGTCCGCCATGACCGGCGCGTGCTGGGCGTTGGCCGTCATGTGGTCCGCCGGGTGAACAACCGCTGGAGCAGGACGAACACCAGCAGCAGCACACCGATCGCGATCTTGGTCCACCACGAGCTGAGGGTGCCGTCGAACGAGATGAACGACTGGATGAGACCCAGGACCATGACGCCGAGCGCCGAGCCGAGCACGAAGCCCGAGCCGCCGGTCAGCAGCGTCCCGCCGATGACGACGGCCGCGATGGCGTCGAGCTCCCAGCCGACCGCGGTCAGGCTGTAGCCCGACAGGGTGTAGATCGCGTACAGCAGGCCGGCCAGTGCCGAGCAGAAGCCGCTGATGACGTAGACGCCGATCTTGGTACGCGCGACGGCGAGGCCCATCAACAGCGCTGACTGCTCGCTGCCGCCGACGGCATACACCGTGCGGCCGAACCGGGTCATGTGCAGGACCACTGCGGCGATCACGAGCACGACCAGCGCGACGACGACCGCTGGGGTGATGAAGTAGTCACCGATCGTGATCGTGCCCCTGGGCGAACGACGTGAAGGTCTCGTCCTTGATCGGGATCGAGTCGACGCTGATCACGTAGCAGAGCCCACGTGCCAGGAACATGCCCGCGAGGGTCACGATGAACGGCTGTATCTCGAAGTAGTGGATCACCAGGCCCATCAGCAGGCCCAGGATCGACCCGGTCAGCAGGACCGCAACGATCACGAGGGGCGCTGACCAGCCAGCGCGAAGCATCGCCGCCGCGATCATGGTGGACAGGGCCACGACCGAGCCGACCGACAGGTCGATGCCGCCGGTGAGGATCACGAACGTCATGCCGACCGCGAGGACGATCAGGAACGAGTTGTCGACCAGGACGCTGAGGATGGTCTGCGCCGACGAGAACCCCTCGTAGCGGATGCTGCCGGCGCCGAACATGCCGACGAACAGGGCGAACGTGGCGATCACCGGCAGGAAGCGGGTCGGGAACGTGAAGCCGCGCGACGGGCGAGGCGAGGGGCTGCTGGCGGGGCTCTCGGGGGGAGCGATGACGGTGGTCATGCGGCCGATCCCTTCGTGAGGAGGGGCGACGGTCGTCGTACGGACAGCACAGCGCGCGCCTTGGGCGACTGGAGGAGGCAGACCACGATCACCGCGACGGCCTTGAACAGGTAGTTGGTCTCGGCCGGGATGCCCATGGTCGGGATCGTCGTGGCGAGGGTCTGGATGAACATCGCACCGATCAGGGTGCCGGTCAGCGAGAACCGGCCGCCCGCGAGCGACGTGCCGCCGATGACGACCGCGAGGATCGCGTCGAGCTCGATGAACAGGCCGGCGTTGTTGGCGTCGGCCGCGCTCGTGTTGGAGGCGATCATCAGGCCAGCGATGCCGGCGCAGAAGGCCACGAAGACGTAGACGGTCCAGGTGATCGTGCGGGCGCGAACACCGGCGAGACGGCTGGCCTCGGGGTTGATGCCGACGGCTTCGATCAGCATGCCGAGCGCCGTGCGACGGGTCAGCACCGCGGTGATGGCGAAGACCGCGAGCGCGATCAGGATCGCGACCGGCAGGCCCAGCACGAAGCCGGCACCGACCTTCTTGAACAGTGCGTTGTTGACCGTGATGATCTGGCCGTCGGTGATCAGCATCGCGAGGCCACGGCCTGCGGTCATGAGCACCAGCGTCGCGATGATCGGCTGGATCCCGAGCACCGAGATCAGGAAGCCGTTCCAGAGCCCGAGCAGGATGCTCACGCCGACCGCCATGCTCAGTGCGACGATCGCGCGGCCCGCCGACGACTCGTTGGGAGCGCCGGCCATGTAGGTGCAGGCGACCGCGGCTGAGATGGCGACGATCGCGCCGACCGACAGGTCGATCCCCCGGGTCGCGATGACCAGCGTCATGCCCAGCGCGATCAGCAGCGTGGGCGCGCCGTTGCGCAGGATGTCGATCAGGCTGCCGTAAAGGTGACCGTCCTGGATCCGGATCGAGAAGAACGACGGCGTCGCGATCACGCTGACGACCAGCAGGAGGACGAGCGCCAGCAACGGCCAGAACAGGTTGTGCTTGGTGAGGTTACGCATCGGCGCGTGCCTCTCCCGCGATGATCTCGAGGACGTCGGAGACGCTCACGTCCTGGTTGGGACGCTCGTCGATCTTGCGACGGTCGCGCATCACGACGAGGCGGTCACTGAGTCGCAGGACCTCCTCGAGCTCGGCGGAGATGAAGACGACGGACATGCCATCCTTTGCAAGGTCGGCGACGAGCTGCTGGATCTGCGCCTTGGCGCCGATGTCGATCCCACGGGTGGGCTCGTCGAGGATGAGGAGCTCCGGCTCGGTGATGAGCCAGCGCGCGAGCAGGACTTTCTGCTGGTTGCCACCGCTCAGGTTGCGCATCAGCGCCTGCGGGTTGGCCGGGCGGATGTCGAGCGCCTCGATGTACTTGCTGACGAGGCGGTCCTTGGTCTTGGCGGGAATGGGACGCAGCCAGCCGCGCGAGGCCTGCATGGCGAGGAGCATGTTGTCGGTGATCGACAGGTCCTCGATGACGCCCTCGGAGCGACGGTTCTCGCTCGAGAACGCGATCTTGTGCTCGATCGCCTGACGCGGGGTGCGCAGCTTGGTGGACTTGGACCGCATGCGCATGTCGCCGTGGTCAGCCGTGTCGGCGCCGAACAGGAGCCGGGCGAGCTCGGTGCGGCCCGAGCCGAGGAGACCGGCGATGCCGATGACCTCGCCCTCGAAGAGCTGGAGGTCGACGGCCTCGACGCTGCCCTTGCGGCCGATGTCGAGGACCTCCATGAGCGGCGCGCCCTGGGCCTTGACGGTGTGCTCCTCGGCCTCCTGCTCGATCTTCTCGAGCGTCTCGAGCTCGCGGCCGATCATGGCCTGGACGAGCTGCAGCTGCGTCGTCTCGGCGGTGACGTACTCACCGACGAACTGGCCGTTGCGCAGCACCGTCATGCGGTCGGAGATCTCGAAGACCTGCTCGAGGAAGTGCGAGACGAAGACGATCGCGACGCCGTCGGCGCGGAGCGTACGCATGACCTCGAACAGCTTGGCGACCTCGTCGGCGTCAAGGCTGGAGGTGGGCTCGTCGAGGATCAGGAGCTCCGCGTCGATGTCGACGGCGCGGGCGATCGCGACGAGCTGCTGGATCGCGATGGGGTGGGTGCCAAGCTGCGACTTGGGGTCGATGTCGAGGCCCAGGCGGGTCAGGGTCTCACCGGCGCGCCGGTTCATCGCCCTGGTGTCGATGCGCCCGAACGAGCGGGGCTCGCGGCCGAGGAGCATGTTCTCGGCGACCGTCAGGTTGGTGCAGAGGTTGACCTCTTGATAGACCGTGCTGATGCCGGCGGCCTGCGACTCGGCGGGGCTGTGGAACGTACGCGGCTCGCCGCCGACGATGATCGTGCCCTCATCGATCGAGTAGACGCCCGTGAGGGCCTTGATCAGCGTCGACTTGCCGGCGCCGTTCTCGCCCATGAGGGCGTGCACCTCACCGGGCCGCAGCGTGAGACCCACCGACTGAAGAGCCTTGACGCCGGGGAAGCTCACCGACACGCCGCTCATCTCCACGACCGGCTGAGTGCGAATGGCTTGCACTGCTTCGGCTGTCATCTGGACCATCTCTTCGCTGCTAGAAGTTTGGAATGGGGCCCTGCGCCCTGCGGACGCAGGGCCCCAGATCGGGGTGTTGCTCAGTACTGACGGTCCGCCAGGACGGCCTTGGCCTGCTCCTGGTCGAAAGCGCCTTCCTTGGTCTCGACGCGCGGGGGAACGTCCTCGCCGGCGACAACCTTCTCGGCAAGCTCCATCAGCTGCGGGCCGAGAAGCGGGTTGCACTCGACGATGTAGTTGATCTTGCCTGCGGCGAGCGCCGTCATGCCGTCCTTGACGGCGTCGACGGTGACGATCTTGATGTCGACGCCCGGCTTCTTGCCGGCCGCCTCGATCGCCTCGATCGCGCCCAGACCCTCGTCGTCGTTGTGTGCGTAGACGACGTCGATGTCCTTCTGCGACTTCAGGAACGCCTCCATGACCTTCTTGCCGCCGTCACGGGTGAAGTCACCCGTCTGCGAAGCGACGACCTTGATGTTGGAGTCGGCGGCGATCTTGTCCTCGAAGCCCTTCTTGCGGTCGATCGCCGGAGCGGCGCCCGTCGTGCCCTGGATCTCGACGACGTTGATCTTGCCGTCCTTGTTGACGTCGTTGCTGTCGGCGTTGTCGACGACCCACTGGCCGGCCTTCTCGCCCTCGAGGACGAAGTCAGAGCCGAGGAACGTCTTGTAGAGCGACGTGTCCTCCGAGTCGACGGCGCGGTCGGTCAGGATCACGGGGATCTTGGCGCGCTTGGCTTCCTGCAGGACGGTGTCCCAGCCGGTCTCGACGACGGGGCTGAACGCGATGACGTCGACCTTCTGCTGGATGTAGGAGCGGATCGCCTTGATCTGGTTCTCCTGCTTCTGCTGCGCGTCGGAGAACTTGAGCTCGATGCCGGCATCCTTGGCCGAAGCCTGGATCGACTTGGTGTTTGCCGTCCGCCAACCACTCTCGGCACCGACCTGGGCGAAGCCCATGGTGATGTCGTCGGAGCTCCCCGAGCCGCCGGATCCACCCTTGTCGTCGCTGCCACAGGCAGCAAGACCGCTGGCCAGGACTACGCCCGCGCTCACGGTGATGAGTTTCTTGAACACTGTTTCCTCCATCTGGGATGACACACCCCAAGTCACTCGACTTCGGGAAGCCAGGACACTCGCGGGCGGACTCCGCTTGCATCCTTGGGACCTGGCCTCGGATTGAGACTCGACCCCGGTCGTTCGTGTCCTCGTGACCACTTTGTGACGTGGACCACGCGAACCCTGCGTTGAATTGTTAACGCTAACAACTCCCGCGTCAAGTAAATCTCTCAAGAAATTTTCATGTCGATCGGTGACAGCCCCACCAGAATGTGAGCGTGAACAATTTGTTGCCTCAACTAGCATAATTGGCTGGAATCCCCGGGATATCAGCCGAAACTGTGGCGTGTCACAACTCGTGGACGAGTCGGCCCCGGGCACATGTCCGGGTCACTCGAACGGCTCCAATCATCTGAAATTCGATCGCGAGGATGTCGGCGTCGAGAATCGCGAGATCGGCCTCCATGCCGATGTCGATCGTCCCGGTCGCCGATTCCAGCCGGCTGACGAAGGCGCTCCCCCGGGTATAGGCGTCGATCGCGTCGGCGACCGTGAGTCGCTGACCGGCCAGGAGGGGCTCGGTTTCCTCACCCAGGGCCACCCGGTTGACCGCGACATGGATCCCGAGCAGAGGGTTCGGCGACGAGACCGGCCAGTCGCTGCCGAACGCGAGTCGCGCGCCCGAGTCGAGCAGGGAACGAAAGACGTACTGCTGCTCGCGGGCTGAGGGACTGAGGAACGGGAGGGTCAGATCGGTCATCTGGTCGTCACGACAGGCCCACAACGGCTGGGCGTTGGCCGTGACCTCGAGCTCGGCGAAGCGCGGGACGTCGTCAGGCCGGACGATCTGGACGTGCGCGAGGTGGTGGCGATTGCCGCGGCGGCCGTTGACCGCGATGGCGTGCTCGATCGCGTCGAGGCTGTCGCGCACGGCCTGGTCGCCGAGGGCGTGGATGTGGACCTGGAAGTCCTCGGCGTCGAGCAGCTGGACGTACCGCGCGAGGTCAACGGCATCGATGAACGACAGGCCGTGGTTGTCCGTGGGCTCGCCGTGCCGGTCGAGGTAGGGCTCGACGACCGCTGCGGTGAACGTCTCGCACACCCCGTCCTGCATGATCTTGACGCTGCCGGCGTCGAGTCCGGCGGCCGCGGCACGAGCCCGCCGCTCGACGAGCTCGGCGATCTGCTCGGCACCCCGGGATCGGTGCCACCACTGGGCGGCGACGACCCTGGCGGTCAACGTGCCGTCACGCTGCGCTGCGAGGTAGGTGTCGAGCGTGTCCGGCATGCCGAGCCCCTCCCCGACCAGCGCGTCCTGCCAGCCGGTGATGCCCAGGGAGTGCAGGTGGGCCTGCGCCGTCTGCAACGCTCGCGCGATCTCGTCGTCGGTCGGTGCCGGGACGAGCCGGCGTACGAGCTCCATGGCGCCTTCATGGAGAGCCCCGGTGGCCTCGCCTCGACCGTCCCGCTCGATGCGACCGTCGGCGGGGTCAGGGGTGGCCGCGGTGATGCCGGCTCGCTCGAGCGCCACGGTGTTGACCCACGCGCTGTGGTGGTCGCGATTGGGCAGGTACACCGGCCGGTCCGTCACGATCCGGTCGAGCACCGCAGCGGTCGGCACGCCACCGGGGAACGCGTCCATCGACCAGCCTCCGCCGACGATCCACTCCGCATCCGGATGAGCCAGCGCGTATGCCGCGATGGCGTCGACGTAGTCGTCGAGGCCCTGTCCACCGGCGAGGTTGCAGGCATTCATCTCGAGGCCGGCCTGGACCGGATGGACGTGGGCGTCGTGGAATCCCGGCAACACCCAGGCGCCATCGAGGTCCACGACCTCGGCCGACGGCACCAGGCCGACGAGCTCGGCGTGCGCACCCAACCCGACGATGACGCCGTCGCGTATGGCGATCGAGTCGACACCGGGCCGCCACGCTCCCTCGCCGTAGACGTGGGCGTTCGTGAGGAGCAGCTCCGCCATCAGGCGATGAGATGCGAGTGGTAGTCGGGGATCTCCAGGTCGCTGCGCAGGACGCAGAACTCGTTGCCCTCGGGATCGGCGAGGACCATCCAGCCGAGGCCTTGCGGCGTACGCAGATCGGCCACCTCGGTGGCGCCGAGCGACAACAGCCGGTCGATCTCCGCCTGCTGCGTGACGTCGGTCGCGCGGAGGTCGAAGTGGATCCGGTTCTTGAGCTGCTTGGGCTCGGGCACCTCGACGAACAGCAGGCGCGTTCGGCCGTCGCGCGAGAAGATCATGCACTCCTCGTGGCCCGGCTCGTTGGGGTCGCGAGGATCCTGCTGCATTCCGAGCACCTCGGCCCACCACACCGACTGGGCGTGGGCGTCACGGCAGTCGATCGTGGTGTGCGAGATGCGGCTCGTCATGCTTCCCATCTGACCACAGGTGTCGCGCGGGTGCGATCCGTCAGGAGAGGCTTTCAGCGAGGGCCGCGATGTCGTCCGGCCCGATGCGGCAGCACCCTCCGACGTACGCGACGCCGGCATCGATCCACGCCGGCACGAGGTCGAGGTCGTACGACGGCTCGCCGTGCCAGGTGTGGTTGGCGCTGTCCCAGACCTGGCCGCTGTTGGGGTACGCCACGCCCGCCTTGCCCGTGACGTCGCGGGCGGTCCGGACGGCGTCGAGCACGTCCGCGGGTGTGCAGCAGTTGACGCCGGTGGCGACGACAGCATCGGCGTCCGCCACGACGGCGAACGCGTCCCGCAGCGGCTGGCCGGCGCGGGTGGCTGTGCCGTCGATCGTGAACGACAGCCAGGCGGGTATGCCGATCTCGTCGAGCAGGCCGGCGAGCACTCTGGCCTCGTCGATGTCGGGGATCGTCTCGACCGCGAACATGTCGGGCTCCTCCGAGGCGAGCAGCTCGAGCCGGGGACGGTGGAAGTCATACAGCTGCGTCGTGGTGAGCCCGTACTGCCCGGTGTATTCCGAGCCGTCCGCCAGCACCGCACCGTATGGGCCGACGGATGCCACGACCAGTCGGCCCGGCTCGGGCCGCTCGTCGCGTACGTCGCGGGCCATGGCGACGCTGAGCCTGATCAGCGCCTCGGCCTCGGCGGTCGACATGCCGGCCTGCACGAAGCCCGGCACGCTCGCCTGATAGCTCGCGGTCGTGGCGACCTGGGCGCCGGCGTCGAAGTACGCCCGATGGACCGCGGCGATCTCGTGGGGTGCGTCGCGCAGCAGCTCAGCGGTCCAGAGGTCGGACGAGAGGTCATGACCCCGGTCCTCGAGTGCGTTGGACAACCCGCCGTCGATGATCATGCGACCAGTCTCGCGGATCCGACAAGCGGCAGCAGCAGGCCTTCACGGCTGGACCACTTCCGTCATAGCGTGCAGAGCATGCAGGTGATTCACACGACCGGCACGACCCGTCCCGACGGGCGCCTTTTCGACAACATCGAGGGGGCGGCGTACGACGCCGGGGTCTCGTTGATCTTCGAGGACAGCGACGTCGACGGCGACGGCCCGTACCTGCACCAGCACCCGTACGCCGAGACGTTCGTGATCCGCGGCGGCAAGGCGTTGTTCACGGTGGCCGGCGAACAGCTCGTCGGCGTGGCCGGCCAGGTGCTGGTCGTGCCGAAGCTGACACCGCACAAGTTCGAGGTCGTCGGGCCGGAGCGCTACATCGCGACCCACATCCACGCGAGCAACACCTTCATCACCGAATGGCTGGAGGGTCCGAAGGCTCAAGCGGCGGATCCGGCTCCGTCCCCGTAGCCTCAAGGGGCTATGACGACCCATCTCGTCTACCTCCTCGGTGGCGCCGCCCTCCTGCTCGCCGTCGTCCTCCCGTACGCGCTGCGCACCGCTGCACTGTCGCCGCCGGTCGTCCTGCTCGGGCTCGGGGCGCTGATCGGCCTGTTGCCCGGCACCGACGACTCGGCGTTCTCCCCCATCGCGCATCGCGCCTTCGTCGAGCACCTCGCGGAGTTCACCGTGCTCATCGCCCTCATGGGTGTGGGGTTGGCGCTCGACCGGCCGCTGAGCCTGCGGTCGTTCGACTCGTGGCGGGCCTGGAGCGCGACGTGGCGGCTGCTCGCGATCGCGATGCCATTGTCGATCGCCGGGATCGCGCTGCTGGGCTGGTGGGTCATGGGCCTGGCGCCATCAGCCGCCCTGCTCCTCGGTGCCGTGCTCGCGCCCACGGATCCGGTGCTGGCCTCGGACGTGCAGGTCGAGGGGCCGACGACGACCGAAGGCGACGAGGACGAGATCGACGAGGACGACGAGGTGCGGTTCGCCCTCACGTCGGAGGCCGGGCTCAACGACGGCTTGGCGTTCCCGTTCGTCCAGGCCGCGATCCTGCTCGCCGCGACCGGACCGTTCGCGGAATGGGGCGTGCGCTGGCTGGCGTGGGACCTGGTCGGCAAGGTCGTCATCGGCGCGGTGCTCGGCATCGCCGTGGGCTGGGTCCTGGCCAAGGTGGCGTTCCGGTCGAGCCAGCGCTCGCTGCGCACGGCCGACTCCGGTGAACCGCTGCTCGCGATCGCCGCGGTCCTGCTGGCGTACGGGCTGACGGAGATCGCGGAGGGCTATGGGTTCCTCGCGGTGTTCGCCTGCGCCATGACGCTGCGGTCGGCGGAGCGGGGCCACGACTATCACGCGCTGATGCATGACGTCATCGAGCGGCTCGAGCGCCTGTTGACGCTGATCGTCCTGCTGCTCCTGGGTGTCGCCCTGACCAACGGCCTGCTCGCCGACCTGACGTGGCAGGCCGCGGCCGTCGCGATCCTGCTGCTGCTGGTCGTACGCCCAGCGGCCGGGATGATCGCGCTGTTTGCGGGCCGGCGCGGCCACCTCCACGTCGGCGAGAACACCATCGGGCGGCGCGAGCGTGCCGCCACGGCGTTCTTCGGGGTGCGTGGCGTGGGCTCGATCTACTACCTCGCGTATGCCGCGGGGCATGCCGATTTCGCGGACATCCCGCTGCTGTGGTCGACCGTCGGCCTGGCGATCACGCTGTCGGTGATCCTTCACGGCGTGACGGCGACACCCGCGATGCGGTGGCTGGACGCGAAACGCGAAAGGTCCTAGGGACTGGCGGCGAGGAACAGGAACGAGCCGAGGATCGCGATGTGGATGCCGCCCTGCAGCACCGTGGCGCGGCCCGGCACGACGGTGAGCACGCTCGTGACCATCGTCAGCGTCAGCAGCACCAGCTCGGTCGACCCGAGGCCGAGGACCAGCGGGCCGTCGAGCCAGATCTGGGCGATCGCGATGACCGGGATCGTGAGCCCGATGCTGGCCATCGCCGACCCGTACGCGAGGTTGAGGCTGATCTGGACGCGCTTGCGCCGAGCCGCGCGGACGGCGGCTATCGCCTCAGGCGACAGGACCAGCAACGCAATGATGACGCCGACCACGGTGTGCGGCAGGCCTGCTGCGCGCACCCCGTCCTCGAGCGAGGGTGAGACGTTCTTGGCGTTGCCGACCACGGCGACCAATGCAGCGAGCAGGAACGCGAGACTCGCCAGGGCCGCCCGGGCTGATGGCGGCGACGCGTGCTCGTCCTCGGGCACGAGCGAGCCGTCGCTCCTGGTCGGCAGGAAGTAGTCGCGGTGCCGGACGGTCTGCATCGCGACGAACAGGCCGTACAGCCCCAGGGACGCCACGGCCGCGAACCCGAGCTGGCCCGGCGTGAACTCCGGCCCGGACTTGCCGGTGGTGAACGTCGGAAGGACGAGGCACAAGGTGGCGACCGTCCCCACGGTCGCGAGGGCCGCACCCGTGCCCTCGGCGTTGAAGTGCGCGACCTGACCCCTGCGGGTGGCAGCGAGCAAGGAGATCCCGACGATGCCGTTGGTGGTGATCATGATCGCGGCGAACACCGTGTCGCGGGCCAGGCTCTCGCCACCCTTGGCGCCCGAGGTCACGAGGGTCACGATCAGCGCGACCTCGATGACCGTCACCGCCACGGCCAGGACCAGCGACCCGTACGGCTCACCCACCCGGTGGGCGATGACCTCAGCGTGGTGAACGGCTGAGAGCACCGCCCCACCCAGGAAGGCCGAGACGATGACGACCGCTATCGGGTGCAGGTCGCGGTGCCACGCCAACGCGAAGACGATGACGGCGGCGACCGGGACGACCCCGGTCCACCGGCTGGTCAGGACGGCAAGCCGGGAAGTCATGTCCCCACCTTTTCAGGTTCGTGGTCGTCAGGCCTCAATCGGTCAGCGCACCGAGCACCTCGCCGATGCGGCCGAGCATCCAGTTGGTGCCGTGCTCGCGACCGGCCGCAGCCTCCGGTCCGGCGCCATGCACGCCGTCGAGATGGACGCCCTGCTCGGTGTACGTCAGCAGCGTGCCCGCGTCCGAGGCCTCGAACGTGATGGTCGTGATCGACGTCGAGGCGTGTGCGCCGCCGAGCCACATGTCGTACGTGTAGACGATCCGCTCGTGCTCGACGATGTCGGTGTAGGTCGCCCGGTACTCGCTCATCGGTCCGCCGGACGCACGACCGTTGTTGACCGCCGTGCCACCGACCCTGAAGTCCTCGGCGAACTCGACGTCGGAGAACTCCGAGCTGCCGAACCACTGCTGCTTGACGTCGGCGTCGGCGAAGGCGCTCCAGACGCGCGCGACGGGCTGGTCGTACGTGTGCTCGAGCGTGAACGTGGCGTGGGTCTGCGTGCGGGTGGCGATGTCATTCATCTGATTGCTCCTTGTTGGTGGTCTCGTTGGTCGGGTTGTCGGTGAGGAGGTCGTGGAGCCGGTCCAACCGGCGCTCGGCGGGCAGGCGCTGTTGGCCGATCCATACGCCGCAGTCCGTCAGGGCTTCCGGCGCGAGCTGGTAGGTGCGTACGCGGCCGACCTTTTCCGACACGACGATCCCGGCGTCCTCGAGCACCTTGAGGTGCTGCACGACACCGGGCATCGACATGTCGAACGGACGGGCCAGCTCACTGACCGACGCAGGACTGCGCACCAGGCGTTCGACCATGGCGCGCCGGCTGCTGTCGGCAAGGGCGTGGAACATCCGATCGAGTCGATCGGCATACTTAAGCATGTACTTAAGTATGGTCGCCGGCTCGGAAATGTCAACCCCGCGTGGCGCCCCTTCAGCCGGTACGGTGCTGCCATGTCTGTGAAGAGTCCATGGCTCATCGCGTTCGGCGTCGTGGCGATCGTGCACCTCGTGCTCAACGCCGCCGATGCGACGCCGTGGGACAGCATCAGCAAGTGCTTCATCGCCCCGCTGCTCACGGCGTGGGTCATCGAGCAGAAGGGCCCGCGGCTGCTGGTTGCGGCGCTGGTCTTCTGCTTCTTCGGCGACCTGTTCCTCGAGCTCGGCGACGACCTCTTCGTGGTCGGCATGGCGGCGTTCGCGGCGGCGCACTACTGCTTCATCCGGTTCTTCATCCTCCGTGGTGCGATTGAGCAGCTGCGCGCGAAGCCGTGGATCCTCGTCATCTATGTCGCCGCTGCGATCGGTCTCGTGGCGTGGGCGTGGGGCGGGCTCGAGGTCGGGCTCCGGCCGATCGTCCCGGTGTATGCCGCACTCCTGCTCGGCACCGCGTCGACATCGCTCGCCACCGACGTGCGAGCCGGCATCGGCGGTGCCTGCTTCCTGGTCTCCGACGGCATCATCGCCCTCGGCGAGGCCGACCGGATCGACAAGGAAGCCACCGGCACGGGCCTGGCGATCATGGGGCTCTACATCGTCGCGATCCTGCTGCTGGCGACCGGCATTCTCGGCCGCGAGAAGCGGACGATCGCCGCCGGCCCGGACTTCGACCCCACGATCCGCACCGACTGCTGGCCACGGCTGCCCAACCAGATGTAATGCCCGGCGGCGACGTGGACATAAACGGTCATGACTGCCGATGAGGACGAGCGCCGCCGCGCCTTCGAGACGCTCTACCGGGTCACCCTCCCGTCGATCCGCGCGTACGCCAGACGGCGAGCGCCCGACGACCTCGCCGACGACGTCGTCGCGCAGACCTACCTGACGGCCTGGCGGCGCTGCGACGAAGCCGTTGGCGGCGGGTTGCCGTGGCTCTACCGCACGGCACGCTTCACGCTCGCCAACCATCAACGCACCGAACGCCGCCAGCTGCGGGTCGCTCAGCGGGTGACCAGCACGACCGAGATCGTGGAGGCCGACGGCACTGCCGCCGCTGACGAGCGGTCCCTCATGCTCGACGCGATCGGGCGGCTCAACGACGACGAGCGCGAGATCCTGTTGCTCGTCTACTGGGAGCACCTGAGCGTCAAGGCGGTCGCGATCGTCCTGGACTGCCGGCCCGGCACCGCGGCCGTACGCCTGCACCGTGCCCGCCGCAAGCTCCGCGACGCCCTCTCCGACCCACCCGTTCCGCAGCGCCCGCCGGCCCATCCCGCGACCCACACCGCAGAGGTGCCCTCATGAACACCATCACCCGAACGCTCGCCGAGCTCGACCCCCAGGTCGGCGCGTCCACCGAGATCACTCCCCAGGACGAGGAGCTGCTCCAGGCGATCATGGCCACGCCGGTCGCTGAGCCGGCGCGCAAGCAGCGCGCCCACGTACGCCGCACGCTGATCGTCGGTGGGCTGGTGGCCGCCACCGTGTCGCTCGGCCTGATGAAGATCGACATCGGCGGCCATGACGTCGGCGCATCGCCGGCCGCAGCGGTGCTGGAGCGGGCCGCCGACGTCACGATCAAGACCGCCGATCCCGTCGTCGGCCCGGGTCAGTACCTCCGCATCACGACGGTGGAGAAGGCATGGGGAAGTCCCATCCTGATCGACCCCGACCCAGCCGCCCAGCCGCCGGCCACGATCAACGAGGGTCCTCCGATCGGCAGCGACGGGAAGCCGATCGTGTTCCAGGATCTCAGCACGAAGCACATGTGGGTCCCCTACGACCGCGCTGACGCGTGGGTCTTCGACGAGGAGTCACACAGACTGCGCAATGTCAGCATCGACGGCAAGAAGTACGCGGGAGGCGAGGAGCACCACGTGTGGACCTCCAAGGGTGGCGCCTCCACGAACTGGCACGGGTACTCGAAGTACCAGGATGCCGACTGGTACGCCTCCCTTCCCCGGGACCCGGAGCGGCTGCTTGCCGAGCTGTTGAAGGATGCCCACGAGTACGCACCGGTGGAGCACTACGCAGCTCTGGAGGAGGCCGTCACGCCCGTCCTGACCAGCGGCCTCGCGCCGGCAGACGTTCGCGCGGCGCTGTTCCGCGCACTCGCCAAGGAGCCGCAGGTGCGCATTGTCGATGGCATCACCCACGTCGACGGCAAGGCCGCCGTCGCTCTGCGCATGGGGTACGCCCAGGAGCTGCTGTTCGACCAGGAGACCGGCCAGTACATCGGCAACCAGTCACGAAATCCGGGATTTCCCGTCATTCCGGGCGTGGACGCCGACGACCCGACCTCGGTCACCACCGTCACACTCGACGTCGTGGACTCGGCGCCGAAGCCGGACTGACGGCGCGGGATTCGCGTAGCCTGAGCAGCGTGCCTGGATCCGACCTCACCTACCGGGTGGTGGTCCGGATCTTCGGCACGCTCTACCGGCTGATGGGCTATCGCTTCGACGTCCGCGGCGTCGAGCACATCCCGGCCACAGGCGCCGGCGTGGTGGCCGGCAACCACATCGGCTTCCTCGACTTCACGTTCATCGGGTACGCCGCCCGGCCCCGCAAGCGCCGCATCCGTTTCATGGCCAAGCGGGCCGTGTTCGAGCTGCCGGTCGTCGGGCGACTCATGCGGGCGATGCGCCACATCCCGGTCGACCGGAAGTCCGGCGCCCGGGCCTACCGGCACGCTCTCCGGCTCCTCGACGACGGGCAGCTCGTCGGCGTCTTCCCGGAGGCCACGATCAGCCGCTCCTGGCTGCTCAAGCCGTTCAAGCGCGGCGCCGCAGGACTCGCGGTCAACCGGCAGGTGCCGCTGATCCCGGTCATCGTCTGGGGTGGGCACCGCATCTACACCGTCGACGGGCACCGGTCGCTCCGACGCAGGATGCCGGTCACGATCATGGTCGGTGAGCCGCTGCGGCCTGGGGACGGTGAGACCGTCGACGAGCTCTCCCTGCGCTTGCGCGTCGCGATGGACACGTTGCTCGCCGAGGCGATCGACTCCTATCCCGCGATGCCGCGCAACGACGAGGACCGCTGGTGGCTCCCCTACGATCGCGGTGGGAGTGCACCCGACCCGGAGACGGCGGCGGTGCTCGATCGCGAGGCCGTCGCCCGCATCGGCGACAGCTTCGACTGACCGACCTAGGAGCGCCATGACGTACGACGAGACCATGCCCGTGACGGTCGGCGACCTGACGTTCGACGTACGCACCCAGGGTCCTGAGGACGGCGAGCCGGTCATCCTGCTGCACGGCTTCCCGGAGAACTCACTGTCGTGGGCTGCCGTTGCTCCGCTGCTTGCGGGCACGGGGTTGCGCGTCATCGCGCCGGACCAGCGGGGCTACTCCCCCGGCGCACGGCCGGAGGGCGTCGAGGCGTACACGACGGACCTGCTGGCCGCCGACGTCGTCGGCCTGGCGGATGCACTGGGCATCGGCACGTTCCATCTCGTCGGACACGACTGGGGTGCGGCGATCTCATGGGTCACCGCCGTCCGGCACCGCGAACGCCTCCGCAGCCTGACAGCGGTGTCGGTGCCGCACCTCGCGGCATACGGCGCGGCGCTCAAGGGCGATGCCGACCAGCAGCAGCGAGCTTCCTACATCGGGCTGCTGCGCCAGGCCGGCAAGGCCGAGGACCTGCTGCTCGAGAACGATGCCCGGCGGCTTCGGGCGATGTACGAGGGCCACGTGCGGCCGGGTCAGGTCGACAGCTACGTCGCGCAGCTCAGCGCGCCGGGAACGCTGACGGCGGCACTCAACTGGTACCGCGCGATGCGTCCCGATCTCGCCTCGCTGCCACCCGTGACCGTGCCGACGACGTACGTGTGGAGCGACCAGGACGCGGCGATCGGGAGGGCTGCGGCCGAGCGCTGCGGCGAGTTCGTCGACGCCGACTTCCGGTTCGTCGAGCTCACCGGCATCAGCCACTGGATACCGGAGCAGCACCCTGATGTGCTGGCCGAGGCGATCCTGGCCCGCATCGGCGGTTGACCGTGACGCTCGCCGAGGACTTCGCGCGCACGGCATCGCCGTTCACGCTGCGAACCCTCCAGACGCGAGCGTTGGAGGCGGTCGACGCCGCGGCCGCGACGGGACGCAGGCGCCTGTGGGTGTCGCTGCCTCCGGGCACGGGCAAGACCTTGCTGGGCCTCGAGCTCGTACGTCGGCTCGGCACGCCAGCGGTCGTGCTCGCACCCAACACCGCGATCCAGGTGCAGTGGGGCGACACGTGGGAGCGGTTCGCTCCCGCGACGGTGGCGACCGGGACCGATCGCGACCTCGCTGCGCCGGTGACGGTGCTGACGTACCAGTCGCTGGCGACCTTCGAACGTACGGACGAGGATGACGACGCGTCCGAGGACGATGCCCCGCTCACCGACCGGCTGCACGAGAACGGCCGCAAGCTGATCGCCGCGCTGCGGGCGGCCGGGCCGATCACGATCGTGCTCGACGAGTGCCACCACCTGCTGGAGGTGTGGGGCCGGCTGCTCGCCGAGGTGCTCGCCGACCTGCCCGATGCGACGGTCATCGGGCTCACCGCGACGCCGCCGACGGTGCTCGACGCGCGGCAGGCGACGCTGGTCGACGAGCTGTTCGGCGACATCGTGTTCAGCGCGTCGATCCCGGCGGCCGTACGCGAAGGGCACCTGGCTCCGTTCGCCGAGCTCGCCTGGCTGACGCTGCCGACGGCGGAGGAGGCCGAGTGGCTGCGCGACCAGTCGCTGCGGTTCGTCCAGCTGACGACCGACCTGGTCGACACCAAGCTCGGGTCGACACCGATCCTCGTGTGGTTCGACCGGCGGTTCCTGGAGCTGACGACGCCGTGGGCGAGGTTCGAGCGCGACGATCCGAACCTGGCCCGGGCTGCGTTGAGGCTGGTGCACGCCGAGCTGCTCGCTCTGCCCGACGGCGCACGGTTGCGTGAGGAGCACCGGCAGAAGCCGACCGCCGACGACTGGGCCGCGCTGATCGACGACTGGGTCAAGAAGTGCCTCCGCAAGTCCGACGTGCCGGACGACGCGGTGGTGCTCGAAGCCCTGCGCGAGGCCCTGCCGGGTGTCGGCTATCAGCTGACCCGCACCGGCGTACGTCGTGGCCGCTCGCCGGTCGACCGCGTGATCGCCCGAAGCGAGAGCAAGATGCGGGCCTGCCGACAGGTGCTCGAGGCCGAGCACCTCAATCTCGGCGACCGGCTGCGCTCGCTGGTGCTGTGCGATCACGAGATGGCCGCCGCGACGACACCGACGGGGCTGCGGGCGACGCCTCAGCGTTCGGGTTCGGCGCGGCAGACGCTGCGCCAGCTCGTCGAGTCACGCTCGACGCGCGTCCTGCGGCCGGTGCTGGTCACGGGCCGCACGGTCGCCGCGACGCCAGAGGTCGCGCAACAGATCGTCGACCTCGTGCGTACGACCGATGTCGCCTTGGCGGGCAAGCTGACGCTGGTGCCGTTGGACGACGCGGTTGGGCCCGAGGGCGTGGTGTCGATCGTGGGGCCGTGGTCGAGCCGGGAGTGGGTGCGAGTCGTCACGCGGTTCTTCGAGAGCGGCGGCAGCCAGGTGCTGATCGGCACGCGGGCGCTGCTCGGCGAGGGGTGGGACGCCAAGGGGCTCAACAGTCTCGTCGACCTCACGACTGCGACGACCACGAGCGCCGTCGTGCAGACCCGTGGACGGGCGCTGCGGCTCGATCCGGACTGGCCCGACAAGGTCGCGATCACCTGGTCGGTCACCTGCGTCGCACCCGAGCACCCGCGCGGCGACGGCGACTGGCAGCGGCTCGTGCGCAAGCATCAGGGGTTCTTCGGCGTCGACGACCTCGGCGAGGTCATCTACGGCGTCGCGCACATCGATGCTCGGTTTTCACCGTTCGCCCCGCCTGATGCTGCGTCGTTCGATGCGATCGACGCGCACATGCTGGAGCGAGCCGGCGAGCGCGACGTCGTACGCACGCGGTGGGCCGTCGGCACCCCGTACGCCGACACCCTCGTGCATACGTTGCGCGTACGACCTGCTCGGGCGGTTCGGCCACCGGCGACTGAGGAGGGGCACGTGGTGATGGAGCCGCCCGCTTTCGTGCCCAGCTCGCGCGGCCCCGTGGCCACGCGCCCGGGACGGTCGCCGTGGCTGTCGCCCTGGAAGTCCACACGCGCCGCCGCTCAGGAGCCGGGCACCATGGCGTACGCCTGCGCAGTCGCGGACGCGCTGTTTGTCGCCGGGCTCTCGCCGTTCGGCGCAGACCACGTGGAGGCGACGATCGACCCGAGTGGGGAGTACCGGCTGCGGCTGCACGGTGTCGACGAGCCGACCTCGCAGGTGTTCGTCACTGCGCTCGATGAGCTGCTCGGGCCGGTGCGGTCGCCGCGCTATCTGGTGCCGCGGTATCTCTATGGCACGCCGTCGTGGGTCGACGGCTGGCGCGTGCTGGTGGGTCGGCTGCGACCCGATGCGCGGGTGTGGCACGCCGTGCCGTCGGTGTTCGGCACCCACGGCAAGCTCGTACGCCATTTCGACCGGGCCTGGTCGCGGTGGATCAGCCAGGCGTCGGCGGTCTATGCGCACAGCCCTGAGGGTGTCGCCGCACTGTCGGCCTCGAACGGGTCGACTCCCTTGGAGGTCGTGACGGTGCTGCGCTCGGCCTGGTCGTAGCGGCTCGGTTTGGTCGTTCTTGTACGAAAGTCCCACTAAACCGAGGTGTCCGAGCCCGGTTCTAGGTTGGAGATATGTTCACCGATGTCGCCACCGAGGACCTGCTGCGGGAGGTCCGTGCGTATGACTTCGAGGGTGAACCTGGGCATGGGTTCGGTGCTGCTCGGATTGATGCGATCACGGGTCTGGACCGATTGATCAGGGCAGCGCAGGCTGAGCAGCTGGCGCAGATCGCCGCCTTGCATGCGGAGCGTGTGGAGTCCATGGGCATCAACCGGGGTGACCCGTCCTTGTCGGTGATCGGTGAGGTCGGGATGGCCCGCAACATCGGCCCGACGGCTGCGGGCACCCAGGTGGGGTTGGCGTTGCGGCTTGCAGAGCTTTCCCACGTTCGGGACTTGTTCGCCGCCGGGCAGATCAGTGAGCCGGTGGTCCGGGCGGTGGTCAACGAGTCGGTGACGCTCGGTGTTGATGACCTGGTGGTCCTGGACGGCGAGATCGCCCCGTCGCTTGCCGGGATTGACGCCGCGAGAAGCTGCCCGGCTCACGGCCAGGGCGGTCATCCGGATCGATGCTGATGCTGCCCGTCAACGGGCTGAGGTCAACCGGGCGGATCAGCGGGTGTCGATGTTCCCGGACTCCGATGGTGTCGCGCACCTGCACGCCCGTGGACCGGCCGAGCAGATCCTCGCGGCCTATTCAGCGCTCGACGACCACGCCCGGGCGTTACGGGCCGCCGGTGATCAGCGCACGTTGGGCCAGATCATGACCCAAACCCTGGTCGAACGCCTGACCGGGCAGCAGTATGCCGAGGACATCAGCGTCGAGGTCCAGGTCGTGTTGGACGCGCCGACCCTGTTCGGGCACGACGGTGAACCGGTCGACCTGACCGGATACGGACCCATCGCACCCTCGGTGGCTGACGACATCATCGCCAACGCCCCCAACGCTTCGGCCCGGCGTCTGCTGGTCGACCCGGTCGACGGGACGCTGAAGGTTCGGGAGAACCGGGCCCGGCACTTCGACTCCGCCACCGCCGGCCACATCCGAGCCCGCGACCGATGGTGTCGCCAACCCGGCTGCGATTTGAAGATCCGGCACAAGGACCACATCCACGCCTACATCGACGGCGGCGAAACCACCGCCGGCAACGGCCAAGGCCTCTGCACCCGATCCCACACCCTCAAGCACCTCCCCGGGTGGTCAGTGACCAGCCACGGCAGGTCGACCATCTGGAAGACCCCCACCGGCCACACTTACATCTCGCACCCGCCACCGGTCCTCCCCACCGACCAACCCGGCCACCTCCGCCAATAGGCGCCGATCTAGAGATCGGTGACGACTGCTGAGTCCCCGCCGTCGTACGGCTTGCCGGTCACCTTCGACTTGGCGAGGCTCACCAAGCTGGCCAAGCGGCCGCCAGCGTTGTCCCAGTACTGCGCAGTGTCAGCATCGACATGGATGAGTATCGCGTTGGGGTCCTCGGGCCCCTCAGGCAGCCATGCCTCAGCGAAGGTGCTCCACAGCTCCCGCAGCTTCGCCGTGTCGTCGACGACCTCGGCCCGGCCGGCGATCGACACCCACGAGCTGCCAGTCGTCACGGTGACGTTCACCGAGGGATTGGCCCGAATGTGCTCGACCTTGCGCGAGTCGCGCGTGGCGATGAACCACAGGTCAGCGCTCAGGTCGACCTCCTGACGGGACATCGGCCGGCTGACGAGATGACCGTCCGCGTCGGTCGTCGTCAGCATCACGAAGCGCGACTCCCTGGTCAGGTCGACGAGCTTCTCGAGCTTCTCGTCGGGAGTGTCGGCGCTCATCGATCCAACAGCTCGGTGACGTCCACGTCGCCGTGCTCGTTCTGGATCGCGTCGGCGAGCTTGTCGACCTCGTCGGGCTCGACCTCGACGCCGGCCTCATCGAAGCCCTTGCGCAGCTCCTCGCCGATCGTCTCCTCAGTCGCGCCGTCCTGCCAGGAGGAGACGCGATCGACGACCAGCTGGATCGCTTCGAGCTCTGGGTTGTCGGGGGTTGGTGTCTCAGTCATGTTCGGGGAGATACCCGACCCGCTCCGGTTTACGCGTCAGGCGATCTGCGCGTTGCCGATGACCCGCTGCGACAGCGGCCAACCGGCCGGGTCGTCAAGCGGGCGGCCGACCCTGCGCGCGTAGTGGTTCCAGTCCTCGGCGCGACCTGCGAACCAGACGATCTGCCGCAGCATCAGGCTCTCGAGGTCGCCGGCCGCGATCATCGGATGACGCCGGCCGATCTCGTAGGCGATCTCACGCGCGGCACGGGCGTCGGCCGTCGCATCGTGCGCATTGTCGAGCGGCACGCCGTAGTAGGCAGCGACATCGGTCAACCGCCGCGGACCAAGACCGCCGCGCTCGATGCCCCAGTCGATGACATAGGGGTCGACGACGAAGAGACGCTCCCAGTCAGGCTGAGCCAGGTCCCAGCGATCGGCCTCGGCTCGCAACATCGTGAGGTCATAGGCCGCGTTGAAGACCACGAGCCCGACGCCACGCTCAATCAGGTCCTGCACCCAGGCGATGACCTCGGCCAGTGCATCGACCGGCGCCGGGGCACCGGCCAACGCCTCCTCGGTGAGCCCGTGCACCTCGGCCGAGGCCGGCGGGATCGGGATGCCGGGATTGATCAAGCCCGAGAAGTCGTGCCCACGATCGTCCAGCAACGCGTAGCTGAGCACCCGATCGGTCAGCGGGTCGACGCCCGTCGTCTCGAAGTCGAGCGAGGCCAGCGCGATCTGGTGCCAGCCTCCGTGGTCACCACGCGGCGGTGGTGTGGGCGAGCAGGCCACGCAGATCGTGCGCCAACGGCCGGGGAAACCAATGAGTTGCCCCGCCGCGATCTCGACAGTGGCTTCACACTCGGCGCACTGCCCGGCGTACTTGTTGGCTCTCATGATGATCACGGTAAGGGCGGGAGCGGACAGCGGGACTTCGCGACACGTAAACGGTACGATCGTCCCAGTTTAGCCATGAGGGGAGACATGACGCGGACGTCATTCGACGGCAAGGCTGTCGTCATCACCGGCGCGGGCAGCGGCATCGGTCGCGCCGCAGCCCTCCAGTGCGCCGCCAAGGGCAGCCGCCTGCTCCTGACCGACATCAACCAGCCGGCACTCGACGAGACCGTCGCGCTCATCGCCGGCAGCAACGGCACGGTCGAGCACCACGAAGCCCTCGACATCTCCGACGAGCTCGCCGTCGCCGCCTTCGCTCGGCGCGCCAGCAGCGCCGCAGGCGGCGTCGACATCGTCATGAACGTCGCCGGCATCTCGACGTGGGGTCGCATCCAGGATCTCGACGCGGCGCACTGGCGCGGGTGTGTCGAGGTCGATCTCATGGGTCCGATCCACGTCATGTCGTCGTTCGTGCCGGCGATGATCGAGGCCGGCAACGGCGGTCACATCGTCAACGTCTCGTCCGCCGCGGGACTCTTCGGGCTACCGCTCCACGCGCCGTACAGCGCCGCGAAGTTCGGGCTGCGCGGCGTCAGCGAGGTGCTGCGGTTCGACCTCGAGCAGCACGGCATCGGCGTCACGCTCGTGTGCCCCGGCGCGGTCGACACCCCGCTCGTCGACACCGTCACGATCGTCGGCGTCGATCGCACCAACCCGGTCGTTGCCGCCAACATCGGCGCGTTCCAGCGCCACGCCGTCAGCCCCGAGAGCGCCGCAG
Organism: uncultured Actinomycetota bacterium; assembly: GCA_963790145.1. Classification (GTDB taxonomy): domain Bacteria; phylum Actinomycetota; class Actinomycetes; order Propionibacteriales; family Nocardioidaceae; genus Aeromicrobium. Next base: position 199,093 of record CAWBNN010000004.1, read on the forward strand.
CGTCGATGATCCGGGGTGTGGAGAAGGGCAGGTACCTCGTCTTCACCTCGCCCGACATCCGCGCCGGCTGGTATGCCCAGCGGTACGTGCCCTGGCTCTACAACGCCGTCATGCGCAGGCTCAACCGTCGCCTCACGTCGATCCTCAGGAAGGCCCAGGCGACGCAGCGGGCATAGCCGCCTCCACCAGCGCACGGAACAAGCCGGCGTCCTCGATGCGTTCCGGGTGCCACTGCACGGCGAGCCAGAACGGCCGCGACGGGTTCTCCATCGCCTCGAGCACGCCGTCGGCTGCATGCGCCGAGGGGACGAACCCGGGGTGCTCGCGTACGGACTGGTGGTGGTGGCAGTGCACCGAACCCTTGTCGCCGACCGCCCGACCCAGCAACGTGCCGGGCACGACGTCGACGTCGATCACCCCGAACTCGTCGCCCCCGGGCGAATGCTCCTCGTGCCCGGCGATCTCCGGCACGTGCTGGTCGAGCGTGCCGCCGGCATGCACCGCCATGACCTGCATGCCGCGGCAGATGCCGAGCACGGGCAACCCCGCGTCGGCCGCCGCGTCCAGCATCGCCAGCTCCCAGGCGTCACGATCCTCGCGCCAGCCGACCGTACGCTCATGGGGCTCCGCGTCATACCGGCTCGGCTCGACATCGGCGCCACCGGCGATGATCAGCCCGTCGATCCGCGCGGCCACCGACGCCGCACCGCCGGGATCGCCGGGCGGGAGCAGCACCGCCACTCCTCCGGCGGCCTCGATCGAGCGCGAGTAGACCGCGTGCAGCACGTCGGCCTGCTCGTGCCAGATGCCCCACCGCGACTGCTCGCGATAGGTCGTGACCCCGATCAGCGGCTTCATGATCACACCGGGGTGACGTATGCCCCGGAGATGCCGCCGTCCACGAGGAACGTCGACGCCGTCATGAAGCTCGACTCGTCCGACGCCAGGAACAGCACCGCGTTGGCCATCTCCTCGGGCTCGGCGAACCGGCCGAGCGGCACGTGCACCAGACGGCGTTCGGCCCGCTCGGGATCGCTCGCGAACAGCTCCCGCAGCAGCGGCGTGTTGACCGGGCCGGGGCACAAGGCGTTGACGCGTACGCCCTCGCGCGCGAACTGCACGCCGAGCTCGCGCGACATCGACAGCACGCCACCCTTGGACGCCGAGTAGGAGATCTGCGACGTCGCCGCACCCATGACCGCCACGAACGATGCCGTGTTGATGATCGAGCCCTTGCCCTGCTCGAGCATGTAGGGCAGCGCCGCCTTGCAACAGAGGTAGACGCTCGTGAGGTTGACGTCCTGCACACGCTTCCACGCCTCGAGGTCGGTGTCGAGGATCGAGTCGTCCTCCGGCGGCGAGATGCCCGCGTTGTTGAACGCGATGTCGACCGAGCCATACGTGTCCTTGGCGGTCTTGAACAGCGCGTCGACCTGCTCCTTGTCGGTGACGTCGACGTGCACGTACGTCCCGCCGACCTCCTCGGCGATCCCGGGGCCCTTGGCGTCGTCGAGGTCGCCGATCACGACGTTGGCGCCCTCCTCGGCGAACCGGCGTACGGTCGCCAGTCCGATGCCCGAGCATCCGCCCGTCACGACGGCGGTCCGGCCTGCAATGCGTCCTGCCATGTCTGTTCCTATTCGCTCGAGATGCCTAGTCGTTGGAGATGACTAGGCATTTGAAATGACTAGTCGTTTGAAATGACTAGTCGTTTGAAATGAAGATGTTCTTGACGTCGGTGAAGGAGTGCGGGGCGTCCGGGCCGAGCTCGCGGCCGATGCCGGACTGCTTGAAGCCGCCGAACGGCGTCCAGTAGCGGACCGACGAATGCGAGTTGACGCTGAGGGCGCCGGCCTCGACGGCGCGCGAGACCCGCAGGGCTCGCCCGACGTCGCGCGTGAAGATCGAGCCGGACAGCCCGAACTCGGTGTCGTTGGCGAGCTCCACGGCGTGTGCCTCGTCGTCGAACGGCATGACCGCGACGACGGGCCCGAAGACCTCCTCGCGCCAGATCCGCTGCTGCGGGTCATCGGCCAGCACGACCGTCGGCGCGAACCAGTAGCCAGCTCCCTGCGGCGCCGAACCGGCGAACGCCACGTCGACCTCGTCGACGAAGCCCTTGACCGTGGCCTGCTGGCCGGCCGAGATCAGCGGACCCATCTCGCTCGTACGATCTGACGGGTCGAGCACCTTGATGCCCTTGACCGCCGGCTCGAGCAGCGAGACGAACTCGTCGTACGCCGAGCGCTCCACCAGGATCCGCGAACGCGCGCAGCAGTCCTGCCCGGCATTGTCGAACACCGCCGACGGCGCCGATGCGGCAGCCTTGGCCAGGTCGGCGTCCGCGAACACGATGTTGGCACTCTTGCCGCCGAGCTCCAGCGTCACCCGCTTCACCTGGTCGGCGCAGCCGGCCATGATCCTCTTGCCGACCTCGGTCGAGCCGGTGAAGCACACCTTGCGTACGGCCGGGTGGGTCACGAACCGCTCACCGACGACCGAGCCCTTGCCCGGGATCACGGTGAAGACGCCCTCGGGCAGCCCCGCCTCGAGGCCCAGCTCAGCGAGCCGGATCGCGGTCAGCGGGGTCAGCTCCGCAGGCTTGAGCACCACGGTGTTGCCCGCCGCCAGCGCCGGTGCGAAGCCCCAGCCCGCGATCGGCATCGGGAAGTTCCACGGCACGATGATCCCGACGACGCCAAGCGGCTCGTGGAACGTGACGTCGATGCCGCCGGCGACCGGGATCTGGTGCCCGGTGAGGCGCTCGGGCGCGGCCGAGTAGTAGTTGAGGACGTCGCGGACATTGCCGGCCTCCCAGGTCGCATTGCCCCACGTGTGCCCGGAGTTGCGCACCTCGAGCTCCGCGAGCTCCTCGACGTGCTCGTCGACGAGCTGGGCGAAGCGTCGCATCAGCCTCGCCTTCTCGCCGGGTGCGACATCGCGCCAGCGCGGGAACGCCTCGGCGGCCCGTTCGATCGCCGCGTCGGTCTCGTCGAGGGTCGCGAGATGGACCTCGGTGACCTGCTCCTCCGTCGCGGGGTTCACGACGGTGTATGTGTTGCTCAACTCAGTTCCTTACATTCTTTCGAAGCTGCGGCGCAGCTCCCAGTCGGTCACGGCCGCGTCGAAGGCAGCAAGCTCGACATCGGCCATGTTGGTGTAGTGGTTCACGACCTCGTCGCCGAACACCTCGCGCGCGATCGCCGAGCCGGCCCACGCGTCGCGCGCCTCGCGCAGCGTCGTCGGCACCTTCGGCTTGTCCGAGGCGTACGCGTTGCCGGTCTGCTCGGGCTCGAGCTCCAGCTCGTTCTCGATGCCATACAGGCCGCCGGCCATCATCGCCGCCAACGCGAGGTAGGGGTTGGTGTCGCCGCCGGGCACCCGGTTCTCCAGCCGCGCCGAGGGGCCCTTGCCCACCAGGCGTACGGCACAGGTGCGGTTGTCGAGGCCCCACGCGACCGCAGTCGGCGCGAACGAACCGCCGGCGAACCGCTTGTAGGAGTTGACGTTGGGCGCATACAGCAGGGTGAAGTCGCGCATCGTCGCCAGGATGCCCGCGATGAACCGGTCGTACGTCGGCGTGCGGGCGTCGCCGTCCCAGAACGCGATCCCGCCGTCCGTGTCACGCAGCGACAGGTGGATGTGGCACGAGTTGCCCTCGCGCTCGTTGAACTTCGCCATGAACGTCAGCGACTTGCCGTGCGCCGACGCGATCTCCTTGGCGGCGGTCTTGTAGACCGCGTGGTTGTCGGCCGTCACGAGCGCCTCGTCGTAGAGGAAGCCGATCTCGTGCTGGCCGAAGTTGCACTCGCCCTTGGCGCCTTCGACGTTCATCCCGGCGGCATACATCGTGTTGCGGATGTCGCGCAGCAGCGGCTCGACCCGCGTCGTCCCGACGATCGAGTAGTCGATGTTGTACTGGTTGGCGGGGGTCAGGTGGCGGTAGCCGTTGGCCCACGCCTCCTCGTACGAGGTGTCGAACACGATGAACTCGAGCTCGGTGCCGGCGAGCGCGGTGAACCCGGCATCAGCGGCCTTGGCGAGCTGCGCCTTGAGGATCGTGCGCGGCGACTGGACGACCGGCTGCGTGGTCGAGCCACACCAGGTCGCACTGGATCATCACGGTCGCCGGCAGGTGCCTGAGCAGCCGGATCGTGTCGAAGTCGAGGGCGAACTCCATGTCGCCGTAGCCCTTGTCCCATGAGGACATCTCGTAGCCGTCGACGGTGTTCATGTCGACATCGACGCTCAGGAGATAGTTGCAACCCTCCGTGCCCTGCTCGACCACATAGTCGAGGAAGTACTGCCCATGCAGGCGCTTGCCCTGCAGCCGGCCCTGCATGTCGGTGAAGGCGACGATGACGGTGTCGACATGGCCCTCCTCGATCTGCACGCGCAGCTGCTCGAGGCTCAGCAGGTGTGGGTGTCGCTTGGTCATCGACTCGTACCTCTCATCTTGGGCAGCTTCACAGGAGCCCCCGGAGCAGGGCTGCGGTGTCGTCACAGTGGCTCTCCATGACCCGACGCGCCTTGGCGGCATCACCGGCGAGGATCGCCTCGGCGATCGCCGCGTGCTGCTGGCGCGAGTGGTCGATGTTGCGGTCGAGCACGGGGATCGCGCCGAGCATCTCGTGGAGGCGGATCTGGACGCTCGTCACGGCGTCGATCAGCAGCGGGGACGCGCTCAGCGAGGCGACAGCCAAGTGGAACTGCGAGTCGGCCTGCCGGTGCACGGCCTTGCTGGACGCCGAGCTGACCCGGTCGAGCGAGGCGCGCAGCATCTCGGCCTGCTGATCGGTCAACGTACGACCGGCGGCCGCATGTGCCGCGCCCGGCTCGACGATCCGGCGGAAGACGAGGGCGTCGAGCAGCTCCTCACGCGGACGCTCGAGCTTGGCCGAGGCGCCCGGCTCCTCGGGCCGGAACTCGACGACGCTGCCGCCACCCCGGCCGCGGCGCGTCGTCAGGAGGCCCGCGTCGCGCAGGGCGCCGATCGCGTCGCGCAGCGTCGACCGGGACACACCCATGCGCTCGGCGAGCTCGCGCTCGGGCGGCAGGGTGGTGCCGTCGGGATAGATGCCGAGACGGATCGACGTCGCCAGCATCTCGACGCACGACTCGAAGGCGTGATGGGCCCGGAGGGGCCGGAGCACGGCGGCGGCGAGGTCGTCCTGCGGTTCCAAGGGGACGTCATCGGTCTCCGCCATGCCGCCTCCCGTCGCCACCTTAAGGTCTGATATCGAACCTTATCGACACAGGCACGCGTATGTCTACGGGCGTCAGCGGCGTGCCAACTCTTCGTCGGCCCGCGAGAGCGCCGTGCTGAGGACGCGAACGGTGGCGTCGAGGTCGTCGACCGGCAGGTCGCCCCAGAGTCGTTCGGCAATCTCACCCGTCGTGACGCCGATCGAGTCGCGGAACCCCTCCCCCGCTTTGGTCACGACGACTTCCTCACCCTCAAGAGCCAGGAACCCATGCCCGGCCAATGCGGCGATGTGCGCGTACGCCTCGACGTTGGTGACCTTGAGCGCCCCGGCAACCAGGCCCGTGAGCTGGTCGCGGCCGAACGACTCGCCTCCGGCGACCGCGATGCTGAGCGCGACCCACTGGGGTTTCGTGACACCGGAGTCGGCCAGGAGCCGATCCAGGATCGCATTGAGCGCCTTCTCGGTCCGGCCGAGGAGCTGTGGAGTGAAGGGCACCGTGTTCGACATGGGAACTCCTGTTCGTTAGTTCAATAAACGTTTATGTCGCTAACGATAGCCCACACTGCAACCTTGCTCAAGTGCGCGATTCCACGAGCAAGCGCAATAGCCGGACCAGCTCCTTGCGCTCGGTGGCCGAGAGCGGGGTGAGGATCTCGTCCTGGGCCCGCTGGATCACCCCGTCCAGCTGGCCCAGTTGGCTCCGACCCTTCCGGGTGATCGTGATGACGTTGCGGCGCCGGTCGTCGGGGTCGGGCGCTCGCTGAACCTGCGCGGACCCCTCGAGCTCGTTGAGCACCGCGACCAGGTCACTGCGGTAGAGCCCGGCCCGATCGCTTAGCGTCGCCTGGCTCGCCGGCCCGTGCTCGTCCAGCGAAGCGAGCACTGCGTAGTGCCATTTGCGTGCGCCACGAGCCGCCAACCCCTCGCTCACGATCCGGTCGGCGAGAGTCGCAGCCTGGGAAAGCAACCGGCTCGGCAATCCCTGCACCCGAGTCGCGCCTACCGGGGCATCGGGCATGTTGCGTTCATCCATGGCGCCACCATACGCGTCAGCGTTAGCCGTCCTAACGAGCGTCGCTCACGGTGACCAACCGCCGCACCACGCTCACACTCGACGGCGCACCAAGGGTCTTCTAGGGGGCTGGCGCTGTCGGGCAATGGGACGGTCACGAAGGGCGGAGTCTTTCGCCCGCCGGATCGAGCAGCGGCTTCAGGCTCACCGTCAACGATATGCGGCGGCCGCCGACGTCCAGCTGGTAGTCGCCGGCTCGTACGTATGCCGCGTCGGCCGTGACCCCTTCGGGGGCCTGCACCCACGCCAGTCCCACACCGGTGCCGAGCGTCGCACCCCACGCGCCCGACGTCGCCTGGCCGGCCGGCACCCCATCGCGTACGACCAGCTCACCGCCCCACACCATGACGTCAGGGTCGGCGAGCGCGAACGAGACGAGTCGCCGCGACGGGCCAACAGCCTTGGCCTGCTCGACCGCGGCCCGGCCCAGGAAGTCGATGCCGCTGCCCAGCTTGCAGGTGAACGTCAGACCCGCCTCGACCGGGTTGACCTCGGGGGTGAGCTCTCGCCCGAACGCGCGATAGCCCTTCTCGAGACGCATCGACTCGATCGCGTAGTAGCCGGCATCGACCAGACCGAGGCCGCCACCGCCCGCCTTCACGGCGTCGTAGACCCCGAGCGCGTCGTCCGTGCGGACATACAGCTCCCAGCCGAGCTCCCCGACATATGTGATCCGGGTGGCCCGCACCGTGGACCCGGCCAGCTCTATCTCGCAGCTGGTGCCGAACGGGAATCCCTCCTCGCTCAGGTCCGAGGTGGTCAGTCGTGACAGCAGCTCCCGCGACCGAGGCCCCATGACACCGAAGACTGCGAGCTGGTCGGTCACGTCCTCGACCCGCGCATCGAGTCCGCGTGGGATGTTGCGGCGCAGCCAGTCCTGGTCGCGCTCGGTCGTGGCCGAGCTCGCGACGAGGAGGTACTCGTCGCCTGCCACCCGCGTCACGGTGAGGTCGGACTCGTAGCCGCCGCGCTCGTTGAGCAGGGCGGTGTAGACCGTCTCGTCCGCCTCGACTGCGACGTCGTTGCTGCAGATCCACTGCAGCGCAGCCTCGGCGTCGGCGCCGTGCACGACGTACTTGGAGAACGAGGACTGGTCGAAGATCGCGACGGCTTCACGGCACGCCCGCTGCTCGGCTGCGGACCACGGCAGCCAGTTCTGCTTGCCCCAGGCGTACTGGATCGCCGGGTCGGCGCCGGGCGGCGCGAAGAAGTTGGCCCGCTCCCAGCCCATCTTGCTGCCGAAGCCGGCGTTGGCCGCGGCGAGCCGTTCGTAGACCGGAGAGGTCCGCAACGGTCGCGCCGTGTCGTACTCCCGGTTGGGCCACGGCACGGCGTAGTGCAGGCCGAGCACCTCCGTCACGCGCGCCCGCAGGTATGCCTTGTCGTTCTGGAACGGCGCGAACCGGCGGATGTCCACCGCAAGCAGGTCGACCGTCGGCTCACCCTGGAGAACCCACTCGGCGAGCGCGCGACCGGCGCCGCCCGCGGACGCGATGCCGACCGAGTTGAAGCCGGCCCCGACGAAGAAGCCCCGGACCTGTGGCGCCTCGCCGAGGATGAACTGGTTGTCGGGCGTGAAGCTCTCGGGGCCGTTGTAGAACTTGCGGATCCCGGCCTCGCCCAGCGCCGGAATCCGCTCCACCGCGCTGTCCATCAGGATCTGGAAGTGGTCCCAGTCCTCACCGAGCAGCTGGAACTCGAAGGGGTAGGGAATCTCGTCCGGTGCGACCCATGGCTTGGCCTCGGGCTCGAACCCGCCGACGACGAGCCCGCCGACCTCCTCCTTGAAGTACGTGTAGCCATCGGGGTCGCGCAGGATCGGCAGGTCGGGGCGTACGCCCGCTACTTGGTCCGTCACGACGTAGAAGTGCTCGGCGGAGTGCAACGGCACTGCGACACCGATCTTCGCGGCGAGGTGATGCGCCCACTGACCGGCGCAGTTGACCACGATCTCGGCCTCGACGTCGCCCTGGTCGGTCCGCACGCCAGTGACCGCCCCATCGGCGACCAGAACCTCGGTGACCCGTACGCGCTCGACGACCGTCGCTCCACGTTGTCGAGCCCCGCGCGCCAGTGCCTGCGTGAGGTCGGTGGGGTTTGCCGTGCCGTCGCCGGGCAGCCAGATGCCACCGATCAGGTCGCTCGTCTCGAGCAACGGATAGCGCTCGCCGGCCTGCTCCGGAGTGAGCAGCTCGCACTCCAGGTCGTACGCAGCGGCGGTCGCGACGGTGCGGCGGAGCTGCTCCATGCGGTCCTCGGTGCGCGCCACGGTGACGCCGCCACAGCGCTTGAAGCCGGAGCTCAGGCCCACCTCGTCCTCGAGCTGTTCGTAGAGCGCCGCGCTGTACTGCACGAGGGTCGTGCCGGCCTGCGTCGCTCGCAGCTGACCGACCAGCCCGGCCGCATGCCACGTCGTGCCGGACGAGAGCTCGCCCTGCTCGAGCAGTACGACGTCGCTCTCGCCGGCCTTGGTCAGGTGATAGGCGACGCTCGTGCCGACGACCCCGCCGCCGATGATCACGATGCGTGCCCTCGCCGGCAGGGTCATGAAGCCGTCTCCAGCCAGGTCTCGAACCGCGGGTCGCGAAAGTCCGCGACGGCCTTGTCGAAGCGCTCCTGGCCCCAGCCGTGGAAGTCGAAGTCCTCCTCGTTCGTCGCAGCCTGGATGAACCCCCACAGCGCCCAGCCGTACCGCGACACCGTGGCCTGGAGCCGGGCGCGGGCGATCAGCGCCGGGTCCTCCTGACCGACGTACGCCGTGACCAGCTCGGCGAGGTGGTCGTCCTCGAGCTCGCACTCGGTCCAGGAGTTGCCGAGCTCGAAGTAGGCGTCGTTGTTGCCGGCATAGTCGTAGTCGATCAGCCAGAGGCGCTCGCCGTCGTCGACGATGTTGCCGGCGAGCAGGTCGTTGTTGCACGGCACGGTCGGCAGCGGCCGCGAGGCCAGAGCGCCCTGGATCCGCAGGAAGTCCGCCCCGTACGAGACGTAGTCGTCCGGGATCGTGAAGCCACGACTGACGCACGTACGCAGGTAGGTCGGCTGGCGGACGAACATGTCGAAGTCCGTCGAGAACCGCGGTCCACGGTGCAGCATCCGCATCACCGCGGCGAGCCGCGGCAGCGCACCCGGCACACGAAGGTCGTCGTTGACGTAGCTGTGGCCACCGACGTAGCCGATCACGAGGGCGCCGAGGTCGGGACGGTAGTCGACGAAGGGGGCGCCGGCGCCGGACATTTGAGCTGCTCGGGTGTTGTAGGACTCCGCGGCCCGGTCGATGCCGAGCAGCGAGCTGTCGCTGCGGGCCAGCCGGACGACGTACTCACCGGTGGGGGTCACCACCTTGAGGTTCTGGTTGGTCAGGCCGCCTGACAGTTCCTCGATCGTCCGCGGCGACCCGGCGAGGGCCGGCACCTGGTCGAGGATCGCCTCGATGTCCACCACGCTCTCCCCTCTTCGCGAACCGGGCGTGTGAGGAGCCGACCGGCAGACCCCTCACACGCCCACACACGTACGAACTAGTCGTTGAACGCTTCGATGACCGCCTCGTCGATCGTGTGCTTCGGGCCGGTGAACCACTTCTTGGCCGAGGCGTGCCACCAGATCGTCAACGCCAGCAGGGTGCCGAAGGTCAGGATCGGCGCATAGTTGACGAACTTCCACGAGAAGTCGTCGTTCCACGGAATCGCGGCTGGTGTGAATGGCAGGACGAAGTAGACCGAGATGATGACGATCTCCGCGACGGCCACGAGATTCATCCACTTGTACTTGCTGCCGTTGTTCCAGCTGCCGGGCACGAACGAGTCGCCCATCTTCCAGCGCAGCCAGATCGGGATCAGGAACGCGAGGTAGAGCCCGATGACCGCCACCGAGACGACCGCGTAGAACGCGACCGGGACGGGCGCGCCGTTGATGTCGACCTCGATGAGCGCCGGCAGCGTGATGATGGCGCCGATGACGGCCACCAGCACCACCGCGTTGGCAGGCACCTTCGACGACGAGACCTTGGACCAGATCTTCGATCCGGGGATCGCACCGTCACGGCTGAAGGCGAATGTCATCCGGGACGCGCTGGTGAGGCAGGCGATCGTGCAGAAGAACTGACCAGCAGTCGAGATCGCCAAGATGGTGACGTGCCAGCCCTGACCCAACGCCTGATCGAAGATCAGGTTGACTCCGCCTCCGCCTTTCGTGACCGCATCCTTGTCCTGAACCGCAAAGAGGAAGGAGAGCAGCAGGATCCAGCCACCGATTGCCGAGTACGCGATCGATCGCCAGATGCCCTTGGCAGCGGCCTCGGAGGCGCCCTGCGTCTCTTCGGACAGGTGGGCCGACGCGTCATACCCGGTGATCGTGTACTGGGTCAGCAGAAACCCCAGCGGCAGGACCAGGAACCAGTAGGTGCTGCCATTCGATGCAGCATCGGCGTAACCGGAGTTGTTGACCTTGCCACCGAACACCTCACTGATCGCCATGTGGGTCTTGGGCACGATCGCGAGGATCAGCACCACGATCGCGACACCGGCGACGTGCCACCACACCGAGATGTTGTTGATGATGGCCAAGAGGTGACCGCTGAAGATGTTGAGCGTCGCGGCGACGGCCAAAATGATGACGAACAGGATGAACACCCGCGTCAGGCTGTAATTCTCACCCCATCCTTCGCTGAGAGTTCCGAGCGTCAGATCGAGGAACGTCGCGCAGCCGTAGGCCACCGAAGCTGTAACCGCGAGCAGTCCGATCAAGTTCAGCCACCCGGTGAAGAACCCTGCTGCGGGTCCGCCCATCTTGGAGGCCCACCAGTAGATTCCGCCCGAGGTCGGATAGGCCGACACCAGCTCGGACATCGTGAAGCCGATGAGGAGGATGAACAACGAGATGATCGGCCAGCCCCACGAGATGGCGATGGGGCCACCGTTGTTCCACGCCTGGCCGAAAGTCGTGAAGCAGCCAGCAAGGATCGAGATGATCGAGAACGAGATCGCGAAGTTGGAGAAACTGGACCACGAACGATCCAACTCCTGTTTGTAGCCGAGTTCAGCGAGCCGCTTCTCGTCCTCGTTGAGGGGAATCTCTGTCATGTGATGCACCCAACTTTCAGTGAAGTTGGTGCATGCTAACGCGGGGAAGAGGTATGAATCTAGACCTTTGATGCACTGAATTCACGAGTTCACACGACGGAAATCTGCGCTCACGCCTGCCGGCTCAACTCGATTCGTCGCCGTTCTCGGTGGCACGTTGCTGCTCCTCGCGCGATCGCTTGAGCTCGTCGCGCTCACCGCGGAGCCGCTTGACCTGGAGCTTGCGGCGCTTCATCTGCATGCTGGTGCCGGTCAGGATCAACGCGAGCACCACCCCGACGATCACTCCGCTCAGCGTGCCGGCCCGGAATCCGGGCGCTTCGACGTCGAAGATCCGCTCCCCCGCGTGCGCCGCCTTGCTGTCACCGGCCACGACCGCGAGGGTCAGCCAGTTGGGCGCCGCCAGCACCAGTGCGACGGCCGCGACGATGATCCGCCACGTCCAGTTGAAGAACCGCTTGCGGATCTGGAACAGCAGCAGCACTGGCACGAAGGTGAACACGAAGCCGTAGAACAGACCCCACAGCGTGCCCTTGGTGAGGCTGTCGCCGACCTGGTCGCCCACCCGGTGCGCCCACCACCGCGGGAAGAACGCCGCCGAGACACGGAAGCCGATGTACGCGCCGGCGAGCAGCAGGATCGCGAGCACGATGCGCTTGACCCAGTCGGCCGGGGCGATGTCGGGATGATCCCGGATCTTGCGCTCGAGCTCGTCGTCCTCATGTGGCTCGTTGGTCGCGGCCGACTCGTCCTGGGTCATGGCCACATCATGGCATCGCGGCCGGGCCGCCGCTCATCATCCGAGGGCGTCCGCCATGGCCTGCCACTCCTCGGCGCGTACGACTCCGTCCTGCGTGAGGCCGGCTGACGCCTGGAGCTTGTGCACGGCGGCGAGCGTCTTGGACCCGAAGTAGCCGTTGCGATCGGCGGCCGGCATGCCGAGTGCAGTCTGGAGAAACAGCGCCGCCTTGCCGACGTACCCCTGCGCGATCGTGTCGTCGGAGTGGTTCAGGACGCCGTACGCGATCGCCTCGCTCTTGGTGTATCCGGCGGCCGCATCGCTCGTCGTCTTCGACGGATCGAGTGAGGCCCAGGTCGGCTGGTCGAGCGTCCCGGTGAGCGGCAGGTCGTGGTCTCGCTGGTATGCCTTGACGGCCGTCCAGGTGGCTGAATCGAACTTCTTGGTTGCCTTGACCCCGAGCAAACCTTGCGCCCTCTGCACGGTCGAACCGGTGGTGCCGTAGGCCCGGTCGCCCTGTGACGTCTTCTTGAGCAGCGCCACGGGCCGCGGGCAGGCCGTGGTCCGCGGCGTGCTCGTCAGTGCGGCAAAGGTGCCGGTGAACACGACGCACGGGCCGTAGTCGACGGTGCCAACCTTGCCGGTCCAGAAGGAGGTGTTGCCGCGAGCGCCGTTCCAGCTGAACGAGATGTGCACGTGATCGGTGTGGCCCGAGCTGGGTCGCCAGCCTTCGGAGGCGCGATAGACCGCCCAGATCTTCTTGTTGTAGATGACGTACATGATGCCGAGTCGGCGGGCGTTGCGGCCGTTGTCTGCGGTGGCCCAGCCGATGAAGTTCGCGGCGGCAGCGCGTTCGCTCTTGTCGCCGACGTCGACCATCCAGTCCCACGCCCGGCCTTCGCTGTGCTCGGAGAGTCCCTCGGTGCAGCCGCGACTGCTGTTGCCCGCGCCACCTTCGCCGTACGTCTTGAGCACGAGCGTGCGGAGCTTGGCCACGCCCGGCATGTCCACCGGGCTGCACGAGACCTGGGGCAGGTAGGGCGAGGCCGGGTCAACGCCGGACGGCAGAGTGACCGGCGCCTTGGGGCCCTTGGGGCTTGGCGGCAGCGTGATCGGTGGGCTGCCCGCCCATGCGGCCGTCATCATCACTGCGGTGACCGTGACGAACGTGGCGAGCGTGAGCATGAGTCGGCGCATGGTTGGCGCCCCCTTCCCGAGTCAACTCGTTCAGCATGCGTCGCGCCCGCCCCATCTGTCCGTCAAACCCCAGAATCCTGCGGCGCCGGCGACAGGAACGCGACGAGAACGGCGGTCACCGCGACCACAGCGGCGGCGATCATCAGCGCACCACCGATGCCGTCGACGAACGCGGTCTGCGCTGCCGACACCAGTTGCTGCCCCGCGGCACCCAGCTCACCGACATGTGGTGACTGCGTGAAGGCGATCGAGCTCTGCGCACCTTCGGCGACAGCCGGCGGAAGCCCGTGCACGGCCTCGGTCATCCCGTCCCGGTACTGCTGGTTGAGGACACTGCCGAGGATCGCGATGCCGAACGCGCTACCGAGCTCCCGCGCGGTGTCGTTGACGGCGGAGGCGACGCCCTGCTTGCTCTCGGGCAATGACTCGGTGATCGCAGTGGTCGACGGAGTCCCGGCGAGGCCCATCCCGGCGGCGAACAGCACCAGGCCGAAAGCGAACCAGCCGTATGTCATCTCCGTGCCGACCTGCGAGACCACGACCAGACCGGCAGCCGTGAGCACCAGCCCAAGGGGGGCCAGGCGCTTGAAGCCAACCTTGTGGGCGATGCGAGGCGCGTTGCGCGCCAACGGGATCATGACGATCGGCAGCGGCAACAGGGCCACTGCTGCGCCGAGCGGTGAGCGGCCGACGACGAACTGCAAATACTGGATCACCACGAAGAACAACCCGAATGTCGCGAAGAACTGCACCATCACGGTCAGGGACCCGGCGCTGAATCCACGGTTGCGGAACAACCGCGGGTCGAGCATCGGCTGAGCCACCCGGAGCTCCCAGCCGACAAAGGCGACGAGGGCGGCGACCCCGACCACGAGGGCACTGACCGTCAAGCCGTCTCCCCACCCGCGATCCGGGCCCTCGATGATCCCGAAGACCGTCGACGCCACCGCGACGAGCGACAGCACCGCGCCGACGAGGTCGAGTCGCGGCGGGTCCGCATCAACCGAGCTCGGCACGACAGCGAGCGTGCCAGCCAGCGCCAGGCCCGCCAGGGCGACGTTGAGGCCGAAGAACGAGCTCCACGAGAAGAACTCGAGCAGGACGCCGCTGCCGAACAGGCCGAGGACAGCTCCACCGCCGGCCATTCCGACCCACACGCCGATCGCCTTCGCGCGCTGCTCGACAGGGAACGACGTGGTGATGATCGACAAGGTCGTCGGCATGATCGCCGCTGCGCCGATGCCCATCATGGCGCGCAACGCGATCAACTGCGCCGGATCGCTCGTGAGCATGCCGAGCCCGGCCGCGACGCCGAACACCGCCAGGCCCCCCGCGAGCAGCTCGCGCCGGCCGAACCGGTCGCCGAGCGCACCGGCGAACAGCAGCAGGCCGGCGAACACGACGGTGTAGGCGTCGACGATCCAGGTGACCTGGGTCTGCGTGGCTCCGGTCTCGCGGGCGAGGTCCGGCAGTGCGACATTCAGGCCGCTGACCGCCGAGACGACGGTCATCAAGGCCAGTGAGACGACGGCGAGGACCGGGCCCGTACGAACGCGGGATCCCTCACGGGTGTCGGTGGTGATCATGTCCTTCTCCTCAGTAATTCTACGTTTGACGAATTATTATTCATCATCTGTTGAATTGTCAAGAGATGGACCGCTTCGTCACCGTCCGGGGAACCGAGTAGGTTCGTCGGGTGCGTATCGCGACCTGGAACGTCAACTCCATCCGCAGCCGCATCGACCGGGTCATCGGTTGGCTCGAGCGCAACGATGTCGACGTGCTCGCCATCCAGGAGACCAAGTGCCGCGAGGACCAGTTCCCCGGCCTGGAGCTGTCGGCGATGGGCTACGAGTACGCCCATTTCGGGCTCAACCAGTGGAACGGCGTCGCCCTGCTCTCCCGCGTCGGCCTCGACGACATCTCGACGTCGTTCGCCGACGACCAGCCGCATGTTCGGCGATCCGGAGGTCGTCGAGGCGCGGTCGATCGGAGCGACCTGTGGCGGCGTACGGGTGTGGAGCCTCTACGTGCCCAACGGCCGCACGCTCGACGACCCGCACTACGTCTACAAGCTCGCCTGGCTCGAGCGGCTACAGGTCGCGTCGATCGAGTGGCTCGCCGACAACCCCGAGGGCGCAGATCGCGTTGATCGGCGACTGGAACGTGGCGCCGCAGGACGAGGACGTGTGGGACATGACGAGGTTCGAGGGCCACACCCATGTCTCCGCAGCCCGAGCGAGACGCGTTCCAGGCGATCGTCGACGCTGGCTACGCCGACGTCGTACGACCGCACACCCCGGGAGAGTTACACCTACTGGGACTACCAGCAGCTGGCGTTCCCCAAGAAGCGCGGACTGCGCATCGACTTCATCCTCGCGTCACCAGGCCCTGGCGGCCCGCGTCGACCAGCGCCTGGATCGACCGCGAGGAACGCAAGGGCAAGGGCGCCAGCGACCACGCGCCGGTCGTCATCGACCTCGGCTGACCGGCCCGCTGATCAGCTGACCCAGGTCGGGCGCAGCGGCCAGTCCGCATTGCCCGTGAGCGTCGGTCTTGACCGCCAGCACGTGGTGCAGCTCGATCTCGTTGCGCTCGAAGGCGAGCCGTGACCCGGCCATGTAGATGCCCCACACCTTGGCCCGGCCGAGGCTGACCTCGCTCGAGCGCCTCGTCCCAGTGCTCGACGAGGTTGTCGCACCAGCCTTGAGCGTCAGTCGCGTAGTGCTCACGCAGGTTCTCGACGTGGCGCACCTCGAGGCCGGCATCCTGCGCCGCGACGGTGATGCGGCCGACGCCGGTGAGCTCGCCGTCCGGGAAGACGTAACGGTCGATGAACGCACCGGTCGACATCGTCTTGTTGTGCGGCCGCGTGATGCAGTGGTTGAGCAGCGGCCACCGATCTTGAGGTGGTCGTGCAGGAACGTGAAGTAGGACGCGTAGTTGCGCACGCCGATGTGCTCGGTGAGACCGATCGAGCTGATCGCGTCGAAGTCGGTCTCGGTGACGTCGCGGTAGTCCATGAAGCGCACCTCGGCGAGGTGGTCGAGACCCTGGCGCTTGATCTCGTCCTGCGCCCAGGTGGCCTGCTCCTGCGAGAGCGTCACGCCGATGACCTTGACGCCGTAGTGCTTGGCGGCGTGGCGGACCATGCCGCCCCACCCGCAGCCGATGTCGAGCAGGCGCTGCCCGGGCTGCAGGTCGAGCTTGCGGGCGATGAGGTCGTACTTCTCGAACTGCGCCTCCTCGAGCGTGGACTCGGGCGTGGGGAAGACCGCGCAGGTGTAGGTCATCGACGGGCCGAGCACGAGCTCGTAGAAGCGGTTGGAGACGTCGTAGTGGTGGTGGATCGCCTCGGCGTCACGCTTCTTGTTGTGCCGCAGGCCCTCCAGGGCGCGGCGCCACTTGGGGAGGTGCTCCTCCGCGAGGCGGCGGCGGGGGCTTGAGGTTGCCGAAGCCGAGGCTGCGGACGATCTGCACCATCTCGGCAGCCGACGGCATCTTGAACCGGAGCTGGCTCATCATCAGGACCATGGCGTCGTAGGGGTTGCCCGGGTGGACGCCCTCGAGCTCGAGGTCGCCCGAGACGTAGGCGCGCGCGAAGCCGAGGTCGCCCGGTGACGTCATGAGGTAGGCCAGGCCGCGCTCGTTGAGCAGGCGCAGCGTGATCGGCGCGTCCTCGGGGCCGGCCGACGCTGCCGTCGAAGGCCTCGAAGCGGAACGGCAGGCCGTCCTTCATGAGCCGTCCGAGCGCGTCAGCGATCGAGAGTCGTACTCCCACATCTGTGGTCATGAATTCCTCACCGCTTTCTCGTAGAGGGTGCTCAGTCTGCCCGTCGGGGTCGTAGCGCCCACGGGCGGCGGCGAGCATCTCGCCGCCATACATCTGCTCGAAGGTCTCCTGGTCGTAGAACGCCTCGGAGTAGAGCGACTTGTGCCCGCCCAGGTCGTGCACGAGCTCCTCGATCCGCCGGTTGACCGCGCCCGCTCGGCACTGCCGGCGGGAACCTCGACAGTGCCCCAGAACCCGACGTTGACGTAGGTCTGCCCGGGGGTCAGCGGGTAGACCGGCCACGAGCGGGTCGTGCGCAACGGGCACAGCCACACCGGGCGCATGCCGACCTCGGCGTCGAACCACTCGAGGAACTCCGGCAGCCGGTCGACCGGCACCTCGACGTCCTGGATGACGCGCTCGCGTCCGGGCACCTTCTTGATGCGGTCGAGGAGCCTGCTGAGGCCGATCTTCTCGTCGAGGCCGACGAGCCGGTGATAGACGTCGCTGCGGCGCCACCTGCGTCGGCCAGACGCTGCGGACCCACTTGTTCTGCGCGCCGAACGCCCCCGAGCACCAGAACCAGTCGGTGTCCCAGCGCCAGATGTAGTCGTTCGATCGTCAGGGCGTCGGTCTCGCGCGTCTGGATCGACCGGTAGTAGATCTGCTGGCCGGTGTAGTCGCTGACCGCCTGCGGCGTCTGGGTGAACGTCGCGAGCGTCAGGTAGATCTCGTCGGGACTGAACGCCGTGCCGTCGAGCGCCGTCGACCCGCTCCCCGTCCCACTCGCCGGTGTCGGCGATGACCTCGATCGCCTTGACCGCCGCGGCGGCATCGGCGACCTGCACGTGCCGCAGCGTGACGTACGGCGGGCACCTTCTCGAGCTTGATCTTGAGCCGCGTGGCGTAGCCGAGGCTGCCGTACGAGTTGGGGAACGCCTCGAACAGGTCGGCGTGATCGTCCTCGGGCGACGCCGTGACGATCTCGCCGGAACCGGTGAGGATGTCCATCTCGAGCACCGACTCGTGCGGCAGACCGCTGCGGAACGACGTCGACTCGATGCCGAGCCCCGTGACGGCTCCGCCGAGCGTGATGGTGCTTGCAGCTGCGGCACGACGTAGGGGATGAAGCCGTAGGCCAGGGTCTCGGCGACGAGCTGCTCGTAGGTGCAGATGCCCTGCACGTCGGCGGTCAGTGCGTCAGTGTCGATCGCGATGACGCCGTCGAGCCCGCTGACGTCGAGGCCCGGAGAGTCGATTGCTCTGGCGCGGACGGAACAGGTTGGACGTCTTCTTGGCGAGACGTACGCGGTCCCCGGGCGCTATCCGTCCGTAGGACGCCAGCAACCGGTCAACGGCTTCCCCGTGGGCCTGCCAACCTTTCACGCTCTTCAGATTAGACCCGGGGTGGGACAACGCTCGCCGCAGGTCGTCCTAAGAGACAGCCAGGTAACGAATTGCTGCCGCGTAGCCCTCGAGGCCCATGCCGACGACGACGGCCGCGGCGATGTCGCTGAGGTAGGACGTGTGGCGGAACGACTCACGCGCGTGCACATTGCTGAGGTGCACCTCGACGAGCGGTGCGTTGAGCTGGCTGGCCGCATCGCGCACCGCGACCGACGTATGCGTCCAGGCCCCGGCATTGAGGATCACGGACGAACCCGCGTCGGCGGCGTCGTGCAGCCAGCCGATCATCTCGGACTCGGTGTCGGTCTGGCGTACGTCGACCTCGACGCCGGCCTCCTTGGCGACCTCTTCGCAGCGCGCCACGAGGTCCGCGTAGGTCGCGGTGCCGTAGACATCGGGCTCGCGCACGCCGAGACGGCCGAGGTTGGGGCCGTTGAGGACGAGGACCGTCATGCGTTCACCTCTGCAGTTGCCAGACCAGGACTTCGCCACCGTCACCGGCAGCACTCAGATCGTACGCGCCCTCGTCTGTCATCCGGGCTTCATCGCCGCTGGTCAGCGTCGTGCCGTCGAGCTCTACCGAGCCTTGTGTCACGTGCACGAGGCTGCGTGGTGCCGCTGGGACCCGGACCGACTGGCCGGCCTCGAGTCGTACGACGAACAGCTCCGCGCCCGTGTGGACCGCGACCGTCGGCGTCAGCTCGCCGGGCTGTGGGTCCACCTCGACCTGCGCGTACTCAGGCTCGGCGTCATAGCGAGAGCTCAGCATCATCTGCACGAAGACCAGCGGCTCGTCGACCGACGCGTTCTGCTCGGAGTGCTGCACACCGGTGCCGGCGCTGAGACGTTGCGCCGTGCCCGGGCGGATGATGCCGCGGTGGCCCGTGCCGTCCTGGTGCTGGAGTGCGCCTTGCAGCACCCAGGTCACGATCTCGACGTCGGCATGGTGGTGCAGCTCGTAGCCGCGACCCGCGTCGATGCGTTCGGTGTTGACCGCGATCAGGGGGCCGAAGCCGACGTTGTCGGGGTCGTAGTGCGCGCCGTACGAGAAGCTGTGCCAGGTCGAGACACCGTTGCCGTCGGTGCGGAAACGCTCGGCGGCTCGGCGGATGTCAGGCATAGCCCAGCTCGTGCAGTCGGTCGTCCTCGATGCCGAAGTGATGGGCGATCTCGTGCACGACCGTGATGCCCACCTCCTCGACGACGTCCTGCTCGGTGTCGCAGATCGCCAGGGTCGGGTTGCGGTAGACGTAGATGCGGTCCGGCATCACCCCGGCATAGGAGGTGTCGCGCTCGGTCAGCGGTACGCCGTCGTAGAAGCCCAGCAGAGTCGGATCGTCGGCGGGCGCGTTGTCCTCGATGAACAGCACGACGTTGTCGAGCAGCGCCGCGAGCTCGGTCGGCACCGCGGCGAACGCGGCCTCGACCAGCTCGGCGAAGCGGTCCTCGCTGACCTCGATCATGCTTCCATCCTGCCTGATCCGGTTTGGGCGTGCCCGATGTCACCCACTATGCTGAACGGGTTTTCCGGCCCCCATCGTCTAGCGGCCTAGGACGCCGCCCTTTCACGGCGGTAGCACGGGTTCGAATCCCGTTGGGGGTGCCAGTATCAAACGGCATCTGACCTGCACCGATGCCCTCCAGCAACCTGGACAACCGCTCATCTGAGTGCCCCATTGGCAACACTTTTGGCACCAGCATGCTCAGCGGGCAGTGCCGACGTCGATCCGCGCTCCAGATCACGAGCAGCGTCCATCGCGTCGGCCACCTCGTCCAGCCGGTTCTCGAACAGGTGGCCGTACGTGTCGAGGGTCATCGTCGCGGAGCCAATAACCGAGCATCTGCTGCACGACCTTGACGTCCGCTCCCGACGCGATCGCCAGCGATGCTGCCGCGTGCCGCAGCTCGTGCGGGTAGAGATCGGGTATGCCGATCGACTCTGCCGCCGGCCTGAAGGCCTTACGGAAGCCCGGCAAATCGCAACGGGTTGCCGCTGCGGATGCCAGCGAAGACAAGATCGTCTGGGCCCCTGCCGTCGAGGCGTCGGGCAAGGTCGTCGAGGAGGAATCGCGGAATCGGCGATGACGGCCCGACGCTTCTCGAGGTCGATTCGGCGCACTCGCAGCGCCGCCATCTCCTCGAACCGTACGCCCGTGTAGGCCAGGAATCACACTCCCGAGGAGCAGCCGTTCAGTCGTGAATTGTCTTCAGCCTCTCGGTCGTGCAGTTGTCTTCGCCCATCGGCCAGGGCCGGCCGGGCTCCTCAGTCCTCCACTTTGGTCCTTCGGCCGTCGTCAACGCCAAGGAAGTTTTCGATGAGGGTCTTTGACTGCTCTGTGTCAACCAGCCGAGCGATTGTGCGTGCTTCGTCCTGAGCGTTTTCATCACGCGTGGACTCCAAAGATCCTCGGACCAGTCTCTTCGTCTCTGCGAAAGCCTGTGTGGGGCCCGACGCGATCTTTGCGACGATTTCTTCAACTCGAGCGGCAAGTTCAACGTCGTCGACTACCTCCGCAACTAAGCCCCAGTCCAGTGCTTCTCCAGCGCTGAGCACCCGCCCGGTCAAGGCGAGTGCCAGTGCTCGCTGCTGTCCAACCACCCGCGGCAGGAGGTAGGACACACCACAGTCCGGGGTAAGTCCGATGCTCGAATAGGCCATGACGAACTTGGTGTTGCGCGCCGATATGACGACATCAGCATTCAAGAGAAAGGACAGTCCCGCGCCAGCGACTGCACCCTGGACTGCGGTGACCACCGGCACCGGAAGTGCCGCTAGCCGACGGATGTTCCTGTCAAGGACGGTTGCCAGCTCGTTCAGATGGGTCGACCTGTCTTCGGCAGCCACAAAGGATGCCACGTCACCCCCAGCGCAGAAGCGCTTCCCTTCACCGCGCAGCAGCACCGCTCGCACTCCGGAAGCTTCAGCCGCGGAGACGGCCTGCCCCAGCGCGTGGGCGGCAGGAAGGTCAAACGTATTGGCGACATCGGGCCGGTTGAGGGTGATGATCCCAACGGCTCCATCTGAGTCAAAATTGACGCCTCTTGGTTCAGTCATAAATTCCGTATTCCGATCTGGTTTGCGGTGATGGGTCAAGGCGTTCTTTGCTCCGCCAACCGGCTCGCGAGTCCGGTCCAGCCCCGCGACGCATGTGTGAAGAGCGCCGAACGCGTTGGCTCCACGATCATGCTTCGGCTTCGACGATGGCTCTCAGCCCTGCGGCGACGAACTCGCCGGTAACGTCTGCCGCCCGATCGGCCCCTTGGCCGGCGTCGGATCCCGCGCGCGCCCGATGAGTAATGCCCTCGCCGATGACACCAAGCTTGAAGTTGGCCAGCGCCAGGTAGAAGCCCCAGTGTGCAAGCTCTCGACCCGAGGCTTTCGCATACTGCTCGGCCAAGACGTCCGCCGTCGGATACCGGTCGCTGGTCCAGGCGGCCGGTGCGCCGAGGATCTCGTCGAAGATGGGCTGTCGGTAGACGCACATCAAAGCCACGTCGGTAAGCGGGTCCCCGAGGGTCGACATCTCCCAGTCGACGACGGCGCAGACAACTCCCGCGTCATCGGCGGAGACGATGGTGTTGTCGACCCGATAGTCCCCGTGCACGATCGCGGCGTTCGACTCCGGCGGCACCGCATCCATCAAGGCCGCCTGCAGACGTCCAACGTCTGGCAGGTCGCGGGTCTTGACGCTTTCCCACTGCCGTGACCACGTGGCAATCTGACGGGTGACGTATCCGTTTGGACGCCCGAATTCGGCGAGGCCGATCCCGCGAAAGTCCACCGCGTGCAGGCGGGCCAGCACGCGGACCAGCTCCTCGGCGTTCGCGCTCACCTCGTCGTCGGTCAGCTGAGCGAGGTCCGCCTGCGTCCGGATCGTGCGGCCCGACACGAACTCGACCACGGTCATGGGTGCACCCAACACCACACCGGAGGCGTCGAACGCCGCCACGCGGGCAACCGGCACGTCCGTCGACCCCAGCGCATGAGTGACAGCCCATTCCCTGGCCATGTCGTGGGCCGACGGTGTCAACCCTTCGAGTGGGGGACGGCGCACGACCCAGGACAGCCGTCCGTCGCTCGCCTTGAATGTCAGGTTCGAGCGGCCGCCATGGATCGTCTCAACCGTCAGCGGCCCTCCTAGCGCAATTCCATTGCCGCGGAGGAACGACTCGAGAGATGTGACGTCCATGCCTGGCAGGTCCGTCACGCCGAGACCTTCTGAGCCCGCTTGGCCGCTCCAACCACGCGCTTGGCGATAGCCCAGCGGTGCACCTCGGAAGGGCCGTCGTACACACGAAATGGCCGCACCTCTCTAGACAGTCGCGCCAAGGGCAGGTCGTCGGATACCCCGAGACCGCCGCACATCTGGACGCTGCGGTCGACGATCCGGAAGATCGCCTCCGCGCCGAACGTCTTGGCGATCGCCGTAGCGTTGGCGGCGGTCGATCCCTGGTCCAGCTCAAAACATGCATGCACCAGGAGCGCACGGGTCGCAGCGATGTCGATCTCATTGTCGGCGATCATCTGCTGCACCATCCCGAGATCTCCGAGCCGAGCGCCGAAACCCTCGCGGCGCGCGACGAGGTCGACCGCCACGTCGTGTGCACGACGCGCCGCCCCCAGCCACCTCATGACGTGGGTCATTCGAGCCGGACCGAGCCGCACCTGCGCATAGGAGAAGCCCTCGTCGACCGCTCCAAGGACGTTCTCGTCCGGGACGAAGGCGCCGTCTAACGTCACCTCGCAGTGACCACCGATCATCGACCTGTCGAGTGTGCCAATGTGTCGGCCGACTCGGATGCCGGCTGTGTCAGCCGGCGCAAGGAACATGGTGGCTCCCCCACGGTCGCCAGGTGCTCCGGACGTGCGAGCCATCACAATGAAGAACCCGGCACCATCCGCGCCAGTGATGAACCACTTGCTTCCGTGAATCTTCCAGCCGCCCGCCACCTTGACAGCAGTCGTCGCGAGAGCGGCCGGGTCGGAGCCGGCCCCTGGAGCGGGCTCCGTCATCGCGAAGGCCGACCTCTGCTCACCGCGCGCCAGCGGCGCCAGGAATTGCTCCTTCTGGCCTTCGGACGCCACATGGGCGAGGAGGTGCACGTTGCCCTCGTCGGGAGCCGCGATATTCAAAGCCGTCGGACCGAACAGCGAATATCCGGCCTCCTCGAAGACCGGCGCACGGTCGCTCATGGAAAGGCCGTGGCCCCCGAGATCGACCGGAGCGTGAGGCGCGAACACGCCCGCGCGCCTGGCTTCGGCCTGGATCCGTCGGCGCCAGTCGTCTCCGCCTGCCGCAGCAATGTCGCCAAGGAACATATCCTCAATCGGGAGCACTGTCGCGCGCACGAAATCACGGGTCGTGTCGACGATGGTCTGGACGATCGGCGAAAAGGTCAGGTCGATAGGCATATAGGTCCTTATCGGGTCGTGGGTATCTTCAGCAGGACGGGGCGGCGAGGGTCAGATCTGGACTTAGGGCCAGGGCGGAGATGACAAACACGTCACAGCGATACGTATCAGGGCCGATAGGACCGAGTGATCTTTCCGGCGAAGCTGCCGCGTCGAGTCCTCTTCGGTGACGAGCCACGCCTTCTGCCCGAAGTGCTGGTCCTCGTCGGCGTCCAGAAAGCCGTGGGCAATAGGTGCTATCTACACAGTTGCGCAGGGTGGACTCCGGCCTCCCGGTGTCGCGAGGCAGCAAGCAGGCGTGACCTGACAAGATTGCCGTCAGGCATCGACGCGGCCTTCGCGTCGTGCAGCGGACGTAGCCGCTCATTGGCTGCAAGTCGACACTTGAGGAAAGCGTCACAGGTCACCGACGCGCACGAGCGTCTTGCCGGTCGTGCGGCCGACCATGAGGTCAGCCAGCGCGCGCGGTGCCTGTGCAAGCCCCTCGTAAACGGTCTCAACAATAACTACGTTGCCGTCCTCGATCCACGGGCGGACGCGCCGTTGCATCTCGTCGAGCAGGTCGACATGAGCGCTTCCCCGGAACCCGCGAAGCGTCAGGTTTTTGGACGTCGCCAGGAACAAGTTGCGGGGGCCGGACGGCTCGCGCTCGTAGTCGCCGACCGATCCGCACAGCGCGATCCGCCCGAAGGGACGCATCGCGCCGAGGGCGGCATCGAGGTGCTCGCCCCCGACCGAGTCGAAGTAGAGATCGATGCCGTCGGGTGCCGCCTGTGCCAGCGACGTTCTGAGCGAACCTTCGTGACGATTGAACGCCGCGTCGACACCGATTTCTTCGCGCAGCCAGCGCACCTTTTCGTCCGTCCCGGCACTTGCAACGACCCGATGGCCGAGCTGCCGGGCCATTTGACACACCAGAACGCCGACGGCACCTGCGGCTGCCGAGACCCAGATAGTCCGCGGCTCGTCGTCGATCGCACCAATCACCGACAAACCGGCGAAGGCAGTCAGGCCCATCGGACCCATCGGACCCAGATAAGTTTGTGGCGCTATGCCGTCCACGTCGAGCACCCGCAGCGAGGCCAGGCCGTTCATCGCCACCTCGCGGGCGTCGACCACGGCGTGCGTCCGCCACCCGTACGAGTGCCAGACGGTCGCGCCAACCGGGAACCCCTCGGCGCGCGACTCCTCGACCACGCCGATCGTCACGATCCCGTCCATCGGCCGGCCGAGCGGGAAGGCGGGGAAGTAGCCCTCCGGCGCATCGGCCCTGAGACGCAGCCGGAGCCCGGGGTCCACCGACGTCCAGGTCGTGCGGACGAGAACCTGGCCGTTCGTGACCTCGGGCAGGTTGATGGGCACGAGCTCAAAGTCGTCCTCGCTCACCTGCCCGACGGGATACCTCGTCACCTGGAGTGCTTGCGCATCGTTGCTCATGCTCACACCGTGAACCTCCTGCCGTTGCTCAGCGGCACGGCTACGACGACGTTGGACGCGCTTGGCGACGCGAGATGGGCGATCTGGTCGGCCGTCGCGTAGCGGATGGCGCCCGGCCGGACAGCGACTCCCACATCGCAGCGGGGGTACGGCCGGCCATCGGCGTGTCGACTGGTCCGGGCGCCACGACGTTGAGCCGGACCCCGTGCGTGCGGCGCGAGCTCCTTGGCCGTCGCCTGCGCGAGCACAGGTACCCCAGCTTTCGACACCGCGTGGTACGGATATCCGATGGGGGTGTCGAACACCGCGGACGACACGGTGACGATCGAGCCCGCTCGCCGGGCGATCATGGCGCGGGCAGCCTCTCGGAGCGCATGTTGCCTGACCCGCCACCCACGGCGAGTGCGACGACACCGGCGAACCGCGATGGCTGTGCGGCGCCCATCGCGACCTCCCGTCCTGTGGCATTTAAAGTGAGTTCACTTCAATGTACACTCGTCGAGAAGTAAACGCCATGCTCGACCAGGAGGAACGACCATGCCCCGACTCGACGACACGATGGTCCTGGTCACTGGCGCCACGGGCGGCCTTGGCGAAGCCATCTGTCGCCGCCTGGCTGCTGAGGGAGCCTCGGTCGTCGCGACCGACCAGGATGCATCTGTCTGCACGGCCCTCGTGGAGTCGCTCGACGGGGCAGGTCGCCACCTGGCGCTGGCGCTCGACGTCACGTCCGAGGACGCATGGACGGAGGTGGTGACCGCCGTCCGCGCGCGCTACGGACGCCTCGATGCCGTCGTCAACAACGCCGGCATCGGGAGCCTCGGCCACGTCACCGAGGAGAAGATCGAGACCTGGAACCGGGTCGTCGCGGTCGACCAGACCGGCGTGTGGCTGGGCATGAAGCACGGCGGCGCGTTCGTCGAGGAGACCGGCGGCTCAATCGTCAACATCAGTTCGGTCCTCGGGGTGGGCGGAGGGCTGGGCAACAGCGCCGCCTACGCCGCGGCGAAGGGCGCCGTGACCAACCTGACGAAGAACGCCGCCCTGCATTGGGCCGACCGAGGCGTCCGCGTCAACTCCGTGCATCCCGGTTTCATCGGCACCCGGCAGCTGCTCGAGCGCTTCGAGGGCACCGAGCGACACCGGGCGATGGTCGACAACACCCCCATGATGCGCCTCGGCCGGCCGGACGAGGTCGCTACGGTCGTGGCGTTCCTCGTCAGCGACGAGTCGTCGTACATGACCGGTAGCGAGCTCAGGGTCGACGGAGGCTGGACGGCGCGCTGAGACAGCCGCCGGTCAGGGGACGAAGAATGCGACGCCGCCGCAATCGCTGACCGCCGCCTCGCCACGGACGGCCATGACGTCGAGGTGCGCGATGGTCTCGCACACCGCGATCATCTGGTTGAACGGATCGAGCGCGGAGAAGGGCGTCTCGTGCCGCGTCCATCGCAGACCCGCGGCGACGTCGAGGGCGCACGCGCCGCCCTCGCGCAGCAGCACCTCGTGCACCTGCCCGAACCTCACGTGGTGGTGTCGCAGCAAGGCGGTGACCCTCTCGTGCACCGACGCGGTGACCAGGCCGTGCGCCGGCACCAGCTGCGCATCGGGTCGACCCAGCAGCAGCTCGAGCGACGACAGGTATCTCGCGAGAGGCAGGTCCCACTGCCCCAGCTCGAAACCAATGGACGGGGTGATGGTCGGCAGCACGTGGTCGCCGGAGAACAGCAGGCCGTTCTCGACGTCGTGGAACACCATGTGGCCCTTCGTGTGGCCGGGTGTCGGCACAGCCTCCAGACGTCGATCACCCATGTCGATCACGCCGGGGTCGATCCACTCGTCGGGATAGGCCCAGTCGCCGGCGTCGAACGGCAGACGGGCGGTCGACCTCTCGATGTCGACCGCGAGTTCTCCCGCTCCCGAGCGGCGCAGCTCGCGCAGCGAACTGACGGGCACTGCGGACCCGACCCGCCGCACTTCCGCCAGCCCGGGACGCTCGCCCCGGCCGAGGTGCACACGTGCGCCCACGGCCTCGCGGAGCCGAACCGCGAACGTGTAGTGGTCCTGGTGGATGTGGGTCACAACAACGTCGCCGATCTCGTCGACCGATCGACCGATCTCAGAGAGTGCAGCGTCCAGCTCTCTCATGGCCGACGGCACTGCCCAGCCTCCGTCGACCAGCACCAGGCCGTGAGGCGCTTCGAGGACGTAGACGTTAACGGCGCGGAGGCCGTCGTTGGGCATGCTCAACGGGACGCGGTGCACGCCAGGCGCGACCGGGTAGCACCCCGGTTCGCCCCACCACGCGACCCCGGCCGTCATGGACCGACCATGACCCGCTCGTCGCCCGTGACAGCGATGCGCCGGCCGCGCATTCTGCCAACGTGCTTGACCGCGGCGGCCCACTCGTCGCTGGCCAGGGCCGCGTCGAGCGCCTCCTTGTCGTCAAAGCTCAGGATCGAGACCCCGTCCCACCCCGCGGAGGCGTCCTCGAAGGCGCCAGTCACATCGGTGTGCAGCCAGCGACGCAGACCGGGCAGCGGGTACGTCATCTCGGCGTGTTCGCCCCGCCACCACTTGATGAACTGCTCGTGCGTCCAGTCGTCAGGCTTGGACGCCATCAGAATGAGGTTGTGCATGTCATCTCCTTGAACTGAATCAGGTTTGGCCCGAGTGGACGCACATGTGTCGGGTCGACGTCCGCCACTGCGTCAGGGGCGGACGAGTCTTAGCAGGGCGTCGGTCGTGAACTCGCGGACATCCTCGTTGCTCAGCGCACCGCCCTCGCGGTACCACCGCCACACGCTGAGGATCATCGCGAGCATCATGTGGCTGGTCTGGAAGGCATCGCGATCGGCGAAGTCACCGGAGGCGATCCCCCGCTCGACGAGGTCGAGCCAGTTGTGCTCGACCTGGCGCACCAGCTCGCGGGCATGCTGTCGCTCGGCCTCCTCACGCTCGGATTGGCGCGGTGAGGCGAGTAGGTCCATGTGGCTCTGCAGGATGCGTGCCTGCAGCACCTCACGGGGCCCGACGTCGAGTGCCGCTCTGACGGCAGCGCGCAGTTCGTCCGTGGGTGTTGCCTGGTCCTTGACCGCGGCCGAGAACGCTGTCGCGGAGCGCTCAAGCTCGGAGCTCATGATCGTGAGCAGGCAGTGCACCTTGGACTCGAAGTAGTGATAGAGCGCCGTCTGGCCGATGCCGACCTTGTCGGCCACTGAGGCCCACTTGGTGTGCTCGAAGCCGTCGTCGCCGAAGCTTTCGATTGCGGCACGGAGGATCAGGGCTCGCTTCGAGCGGGGCCCCTCCGTCGTGACCGTTTGCGTGCTCATAACTTCTCCTCCTCTGGCGATACCCTGACTGTAATGGATTTGATGTCAGTTCAGCTCTAGGCGTCCTGTGTCCGCGCGAGATGCGATGCCAGCTGGGCGGCAGCGTCACGTGACAGCTTGCCCACGCGATTCTGCGGCAGGTCGTCGACCGCGAAGACGAGTTCGGGCCACTGGTGCTTGGGCACGCCGGTCTCGGCCAGGTGTTCCCGCACGGCGTCGAGGTTGACCGACGACTCCTTCGAGACCACCAGCGCGGCCGCTCGCTCGCCCAGCAACGGGTCGGGCACCGGGACGACGCAGACCTGGACGACCCCCGGGACCGAGGCGACCGCGGCCTCGACCTCGTTGATGTCGATGTTGCGCCCGCCGCGGATGATGATCTGCTTCTCGCGGCCCATGATGTTGATGGTGCCGTCGCTCGTTGAGCCGGGCCAGGTCGCCCGTGCGCGAAGTAGCCGTCGTCCGTGAGCTCTGGCGGGGTCGGCGTCCCGAGACGGGCGTACCCGATGAACAGCGAGGGCCCCTTGACCTGAGCCTTGCCGACCTCGCCGACGGGCAGCGGTGAGCCGGACTCGTCCACGACGCGTACGTCGATGCCGGGGAACGGGCGGCCGTCGCGGCCGAGTCGGATCTCCGACGGGTCGCTCGGCAGCGGCGTCGTGTGGCCGAGACACTCCGACATGCCGAAGACCCGCAGGAACTTGGTGCCGAGGTACTCCTCGGCACGCCGAGCGCCCCGGCGTCCATCGGTCCACCGCCCACCGTCATCGCCACCATCGACGAGAGGCCACCCTCGGCGTCGTCCACCATCGCGAACTGCAAGCGCCATCGTGGGCACCAGCATCGTCCAGCGCACCTGCTCGGCGCGGATCAGCTCAAGCGCGTCCGTCGGCTTCCAGCGCGGCAGGCACACCATGGTGCCGCCGAGCATCGCCGGAAGGTAGAGACCGAAGCAGAGCGCAGCCACCGACGAGAGCGGGACGAAGGCGCCGACCGGGTCGCCCGTCGCGCAGCCCCACCGCGTCGATCGTGGCCTGGCCCGCGAACCGCAGCGCCTCCTCGGACTGGACGACGCACTTGGGCCGCCCCGTCGATCCCGACGTCATCGCGACCGCGACGCCGCCGTTCCAGCGCTCGATGCCCTTCGTGCGTCCCGGCACGGCGTTCATTGACCAGCCACGTAGCACCGACACTTCGGTGGCGAAACCCTTGGTCGCCACCGACCACGTGCCTGTCAGCTCCGGCGAGGCGATGACGACGTCCGGCTGGATGTCCTCCAGCGCCAGGTCGAGTTCAAGCTCCGTGGCGTGCCCGCTCATGACGGCGACAAAGCCGCCGACCCGTCCGACGGCCAGAGTCGTCACGAGGGTGCGCCAGCTGTTGTCGGCCTGCACGAGCACGGTCGGCTGCACCATCGAGCGCGCCGCCGATCGCCGCGGCCAGGTCGACCGCAGCTGTCCACACGTCGTCCGCGGTGTGCGAGCCATCGGCATCGACGACGGCGACGTGGTCGGGCTGCTCGGCCGCTCGGGCCGCGAACTCCTCTGCTAGTACACGCATGGGAGCGCCTCTCTGTGTCGGATGAGGATCATGTCGGGTAGCCCGCGCTGGGCACGACGACGGCGCGGCCGCCGATCCGACCGGCTCTGAGCTGGTCGTACGCGGTCGAGGACGTCGGTCAGGGCGAAGGTCTCGGTGTGCGCCGTCAACCGTCCAGCTCGGGCGAGGCTCGACGACTGCCTCCAGATCCTCGCGCGGCCCCCAGAAGGGGGCCGAGACCGACCAGCCCTGCGGCAGCCCCAGCGTCTTGCCGACGCTCAGCACCCCGCCGGCACCGCCGACGACGACCAGGTCACCGCCGGGCGCCACGAGGGCGATGGCGGCGTCCACCGTGGACTGCGCGCCGACGAAGTCGAGCACCAGGTCGAAGCGGCCGGCACGGGTGCCGAGATCGGCGAGGTCCGCCACGACCCGCGACGCGCCCAGCTGGGAGGCGAGCTCTCTCGCCTCGGACTTCGGGTCGACCACGACCGGTGCCGACCCCGTAGGCGACGAGTAACTGGACCGCGAAGTGGCCCAGACCGCCAGCGCCGACGACCAGCACGGGAGCGTCCTCGGCCAGGCCGTCAAGGTGCGACCGCATGGCGTGCCAAGCGGTCAGCGCCGCGTCCGTCAGAGGTGCCGCCTGCACCGGGTCGATCCCGTCGGCCGGCACGAGGAAGCGCGTCGAGGACACCGCCATGAAGTCGGCCAGGCCCCCGTCACGTCCGAGGCCGTTGCCGATGGCGGCACCGCGGTCGAGACAGTAGTTTTCTCGCCCGTTGAGGCACCGCCGGCACCGTCCACAGCCCCAGACCCCGTGGACGACCACCGCGCGCCCGATCCAGGCCGCGTCGACGAGCTCGCCGACCGACTCGACCGTGCCGGCGACCTCGTGCCCGAGCGTGAAGGGCGGCTCCATGGGCAGTTGGCCGGCGGACGCGTCCATGACGTGCAGGTCGGAGTGGCACATGCCGGCCGCGGTCACCCGCAGCAGCACGCTCTCCGGACCGGGCGACGGGACAGGCACCTGCCGGAGGACAGGCGGGCTCCCCCACTGCTCGAACCGCAACGCCGTCATGGTCGCGGTCATCGAGCGGTCCATCCCCCGTCGACCACCAGCGAGTGGCCGGTCATGTACGAGGAAGCGTCCGAGGCGAGGAACAGCAGCGCACCGTCGACCTCACCCGTCTGACCGCCCCTGTTGAGCATCGTGTTGCGGCGTACCCAGGTCGCCGACCGCTCGTTGCTGAACAGGCCGTCGGTCATCTCGGTGTCGAACCAGCCGGGAACGACGGCGTTGACCCGCACGCCGCGGCGCCCCCACTGCCCCGCCAGCTCGCGGGTGACGCCGATCAGGCCCGCCTTGGAAGCCGCGTAGCCCGCGCCACCGATCGGCGACGTGGACACGAGCCCGATCACCGACGACACGTTGACGATCGAGGCCGGGTGGTCGTCCGGCAGGGACCGGACCACCTCGGTGGCCAGCGCGAGGCCGGCGACGAGGTTGAGCCGCAGCAACGACTCCACGTCCTCCGGCGGCTCGGACAGGGCGTCCGGCGCGCCGGGAGCACCGGCGTTGTTGACCAGCACGTCGATGTGCCCGGACTCCGAGGCCCTGGCGACCAAGGCCACCCGGTCGTCGGCGCTTGTGACGTCGCAGCGCACGGCGACGATGCCCGGCACCTCGCTCGACAGGCTCTTCAGCCGTTCGACGCGGCGGGCAGCGGCGAACACGGTCGCCCCTGCCGCGGCCAAGGTGCGGGCGAACCCCTCCCCCAGTCCCGACGAGGCGCCGGTGACGATCGCGGTGCGTCCGGTGAGGTCGAACAGCTGCAATGGATCCATCGTGCTTCTCCCTGTGGCCATCGGTCAGTAGACCGCCGTGCGGCCGCCGTCGACCGCGATGATCGATCCGGTCGTGTACCCGGCACGGTCGCCGGCCAGGTGCACGACCATCCCGACGATCTCGTCGGGATGTCCGAGCCTCTGCGCCGGCAGCCCGCGGGTCACGAGGCCGACGAAGTCATCGTCCCAGTCCGCGGCCATGTCGGTCGCGAAGGCGCCCGGCATGATGCAATTGACGCGTACGTGGGGTGCGTACTCCTGGGCGAAGGCCTGCGTGAGGGCGTTGAGCCCGTTCTTGGCCGCGGCGTACATCGCCTCGGCGGGGCTCGGCCTGTGGGCCCCGATGCTGGAGATGTTGACGATCGAACCGGTGCCACGGTCGCGCATGTGCGCGCCGGCCACGGCCATAAGACGAAACGGCCCCTTCAGGTCGACGTCCATCGTCTTGTCAAACAGCGACTCGCCGACCTCGAGCAGCGAGGGCGCCAGCGGCGCGATGCCGGCATTGTTGACCACGATGTCGAGTTGCCCCAGGCGCTCGACGACGTCCGCGACGGCCGGCTCAATGACATCCCACCGGCCGACGTGCAGCGGCAGGGCCAGCGTCGGGACCCCGAACTCGTCGGCGATCTCGGCGGCCACCTTCTCGCACGCCTCGGCCTTGCGGCTCGAGACGACCACCGCGGCACCGGCCTCGGCGAGGCCTCGCGCGATCGCGAGGCCTAGTCCACGGGTGGCGCCGGTGACCAAAGCCACCTTGCCGTCCAGCTCGCGTGTCATGCCGTCACCTCGTACTTCTTGAGCTCGATGCGAGCCATCGTCCGCAGGTGCACCTCGGTGGGTCCGTCGGCGATCTGCAGCGCGCGGGTGATGGCGTAGAGACGCGACAGGACTGTGTCGTCACTCACGCCTGCCGCGCCGTGCGCCTGGACGGCGCGGTCGACGACCCGGTGGGCGGTCTCCATCGCGGCGATCTTGATGGCGGCCACGTCGGACCGCGCCGCACGGTTGCCCTGCGTGTCCATCAGCCAAGCGGCACGGAAGGTCAGCAGCCGGACCTGGTCGATCTCCACGCGGCTGCGGGCGATCCACTCGCGCACGACGCCGCGCTGGGCCAGCGGCTCCCCGAACGCGATCCGGGTCGTGGCGCGGCGGCACAGCAGCTCGAGGGCACGCTCGGCGATGCCGATCGCGCGCATCGCGTAGTGCATGCGGCCCGGCCCCAGTCGGCCCTGCGCGATCGCGAACCCGTCGCCCTCTTCGCCAAGCATGTTCTCGACCGGCACGCGCACGTCGGTGAACTGCACATCGCCGTGGCCGAGCCGGTCGCGGTAGCCGAACATCGGCAGGTCGCGCAACACCTCGATGCCGGGAGCGTCCGCCGGCACCAGAATCATGCTCTGCTGGCGGTACGTCGAGTCGGTGGGCGCCGAGCGACCCATGAAGATGATGAGCTTGCAGTCCGGGTCAAGGATGCCCGAGGTGTACCACTTGCGTCCGTTGAGCACGTACTCGTCGCCCTCGCGCCGGATCGTCGACGTGATGTTGGTGGCATCCGAGCTGGCGACGTCGGGCTCGGTCATCGCGAAGGCCGAGCGGATCTCGCAGGCGAGCAGCGGTTCGAGCCACTGCTTCTGCTGCTCGGGGGTGCCAAACATCGCGAGGATCTCCATGTTGCCAGTGTCGGGCGCCGAGCAGTTGATCGCCTCGTTGCCGATCATCGATCGACCGACGACCTCGGCCAGCGGCGCGTACTCGAGGTTGCTCAGCCCGGCACCCCACGAGCCGTGCCCCATGAACAGATTCCAGAGGCCCTTCTCGCGGGCGATCGCCTGCAGCTCGCGCATGACCTGCGGCTGCTCGTGCGGGTTGTCGTTGGCAGCGATCTGCGCGTCGTACACAGCCTCGGCCGGGAAGACGTGCTTCTCCATGAACTGCTCGAGCTCGGCCTTGAGCTCGCTCGTGCGAGGTGAGAGTGCGAAGTCCATCGTGTTCCTCCTGGCCCGGCTCAGCCGAGCCGTTCCTGTCCGCTCGTGATGAGCCGGACGATCGTGTCGGGGAGCTTCTCCTGGTCGGGGTCATCGTGCCGTCCCTCGCGGTGGCGGCGCAGGTTGTGGCCCATGATCGCGGCCATCTTGAAGCGACCGAGCGCGTTGAACCAGTCCATGGCCTCGGGCGCGCCACCGTCGGTGTAGGCACCGAGCAGGTCGGCCTCGGACGGTAGGCCCAGCACCTCACGGCCCACACCGGGGAAGTTGGACCCGTCGGCGAACACCAGGAACCAGCCCAGCTCGACGCGCGGGTCGCCGACGCTCCAGATCTCCCAGTCGATGACAGCCACCGGCTCGAGGCCGTCGCAGATGATATTGCCCAGGCGGTAGTCGCCGTGGACGAGCGTCGGCGCGAGGGGTGCGGGGATCGATGCGCCCAAGGCAGCCTCCAGCTCCGCGGCCCCCGGCACCAGCTCGGCCGGGACGGCACCCATGGTCTTGGTCCATCGGGCCAGCTCCTCGCCCGACGAGAAGGTCGTGGCACCGGCAGGCAGCGACTCGAGTGGGACGTGATGGAGGCGTGGCAGGATCTCGGCCGCTCGACTCATCCGCGCTGCGGCGACCGCAGGATCGATCGCCGGGTCGTCGAGCGTGGGCTCGAGCGACTCGCCGTGCACGAAATCGACCGCGAACCAGGCCGGCTCGGTCTCGTCGACCGCGACCACGGTCGGCACCGGCACGTCCGTGCCGGCCAGGGCCGTCAGGATGCGCGCCTGCTTAAGCATGTCGTGACGGCCGACCGAACGCTGGCCGCGGGGCACGGCCTTGACGACCGCCTCCCGCCCGACGCCGGTGCTGAGCCTGTAGGTCAGGCCGGAGTGGCCGCCGGGCAGTACGGCCAGCTCGCCGACCTCGGTCAGGCCGGCCTCACGTCGCAGGTGGTCCGCAACGCG
Organism: uncultured Actinomycetota bacterium; assembly: GCA_963790145.1. GTDB lineage: Bacteria > Actinomycetota > Actinomycetes > Propionibacteriales > Nocardioidaceae > Aeromicrobium. Next base: position 234,078 of record CAWBNN010000004.1, read on the forward strand.
CGGGCCGAGCTCCTGCTCGTACGGCACGCCGCTCATGCGCGCGGCTCCCTCGGGAGGCCGAGTACGCGCTCGGCGATGATGTTGTGCTGGATCTCGTCGGTGCCGCCGGCGATGCGGTAGCCCGGGGCTCCCAGCACGTGCTCGCCCCACGCCCAGGTGCCCCATCGGCCGGAGTCGACGGTCAGCTCGGGTCCGAGCAGCGCACGGGCCACCTCGGACGTCCGCGCCATCGTGTCGGTGGCGAGCAGCTTGCCCGCCGACGCCTCGGGTCCGGGGTCCTGCCCGGAGACGATTGCGGCGGCCACCCGCATGCCGGTCAGGCGCTGCACGTAGCTGCGGGTCACCAGGTCGGCGACCTGGTCGCGCTCGACGGCGTCGAGCTCGCGGCCCAGGTTGCGGGCCAACTCAACGGCCCGGTCGGCGTTCTCGAGGCCGAGCGTCCCCGAGTCGAGCCGCTCGGACGCGAGCACCGTGAGGGCGACCTTCCAACCCTGGCCCACCGGACCGAGGCGGTACTCGTCGTCCAGCACGACCCCGTCGAGGTAGACCTCGTTGAACGACGCGCCGCCCGTCATCTGACGGATCGGACGGATCGTCACGCCGTCGGCGTCCATCGGCACGATGAAGACCGTGAGGCCGGCGTGCTTGGCAACCGTCGGGTCCGTCCGCGTCACGGCGATGCCGTAGTCGGCCACCAGGGCGCCCGAGGTCCAGACCTTGTGACCGTCGAGACGCCACGTGCCGTCGTCCTGCTGGACGGCCTTGGTGCGCACCGCCGCGAGGTCTGAGCCCGCCTCGGTCTCGGAGAACAGCTGGCAGGCGATCAGGTCGGTCCGCAGCATCGACCGGACGTACCTGGCCTGCTGCTGGGGCGTGCCCCACTGCGCGATCGTCGGCGCGATGAGCTGCTGCGTGACCGGGAACATCTCGGTGCGTCGGGGTAGTTCGTACTCGGACTCGAGGCGCCGGAAGGCGAGGAGGTATGCCACCGGAAGGTCGCGCCCTCCGTGCTCGGCAGGCCACGTGATCGCAGCGAAGCCAGCGTCGAACTTGGCCTGCTCATAGGCGCGGATGCGGTTAGTCTCGGCTCGCTCCTGATCGGCGGTCCAGCTCTCGAAGACCGCCACCGAGTCCGAGCCCTCACCCCAGGCGTGCGCGGTGCGCGGTGTTGCGACGTCGTCGAGCCAGGCGCGGGCGTCGGCCAGGAACGCGTCCATCGTCGTGGTCATCTCACACCCCAAGCACGGTGCAGGCACTGATGCCGGGCGCGCCGTAGACGTGGGTGAAGCCGAGCTTGGGCGATCCTGCGACCTGCCGGTCGCCTGCCTCGCCGCGCAGCTGGGTGACGATCTCGTGCACCTGCCGTAGGCCCGAGGCCCCGATGGGCTCGCCGTTGGCGATGCACCCACCGTCGGTGTTGACGGGGATGCGTCCTTCGATCTCGGTCGCGCCGGAGGCGATGAGCTCTTCCTGCTCGCCGTCCTCGCAGAAGCCGCACTCAGCCAGGTGCATGATCTCCGCGCCGCTCTCGGTGTCCTGTAGCTGGGCGACGCCGATCTCGTCGGGTCGCACGCCGGCCCCCTGGAAAGCCTCGGTGGCCGCGTCGCCGCTGACGCTCGTCGGCTCTCCGGTGCCCTGCACGGCTGGGCTGAACACCTCGAACGAGCCGAAGCGCCGCGTCTTGGTCGCGACCGACAGCAACTGCACGGGACGGAGGCCGGCCGACCGCGCGACGTCCTCGGACGCCACAATGATCGCGGCCCCGCCCTCGCCCGGCGAGCAGAACATGTAGCGCGTGAGCGGGTCATTGACCATGTCGGCGGTGAGGATGTCGTCCTCGCTGATGGCCTGGCGCCGCCAGGCGTTGGGGTTGAGCACGCCGTTGCGGTACGCCTTGGCCGCGACGCGGGCGAGCGTCTGGTCGCTGATGCCGTGCCGGCGCATGTAGCGCGCGATCTTGATCGCGAAGAACTGGGTCGTGACCATCAGCCCGGCGTCGCCGTACCCGGCGTCGAGGCCCCAGTCCTCGGCGCGAGGGTCGAACGCCCCCCGCGGATGCTTGTCGAAGCCGACGGCCAGGGCGATCTGCGCCTGGCCCGAGCGGATCGCGTTGACCGCCGACACGAGTGCGCTGCCGCCGGTCGCGCAGCCATTCTTGACGTTGGTGAACGGGATGCCCGTGAGCCCCAGGTCGGCGACGAGCGTGTCGGCCAGTCCGGCACCGTCGCTGCCCCCGAAGGCGACCTGCACGTCACCCCACTGCAGCTGGGCGTCGGCCAGCGCGCCGCGGATGGCGGTGACCGCCATGTCGCGGCCGCTCACGCCCGGCTGCCGACCGAAGGCGGACAGGCCGGCTCCGATGATCGATACGTCGGACATCAGGCCTCCTGGAAGACGCGGGCGGTGGTGAAGCGAGGGACGGGCTTCGTCGCGACCAGCTCGACGACCGCCTCGTCCTCGAGGTCGCCGAAGTCGTCGCAGTCGAGGACGGCCTCTACCTTGACGCCCTCGGACAGCTCGACGTATCCCACAGCGAACGGGACGAACCCGTCCGCCGGCGGGACGTAGGGCGGTGACTTGGGCGCGAAACGCTGGACCGTGAAGCCCCAGACGGTTCCGCGGCGGCCGAGGTCGATGGTCTGCATCGCCTCGGCGCCGCACCGCTGGCAGCCCCGTGACCGGGGAAAGGCCACGTTGTCGCAGACGCCACAACGACTTCCTTCGAGCATGGGGGGCTGCACGACAGTCACTTCGCTCTCCTCGTCAACGTCCGGTCAGCGTCCGACCCACTTGGGTTCGCGCTTCTCCAGGAAGGCCTGGACACCCTCCTTGCCATCTTCGGACTGCAGCGCGTTGCCGACCGCGAGATGCTCCATGATCATGAGCGAGCGGACGTCGGCGTCGAGGCCCTGGTTGATGGCCATCTTGGTCAGACGCATCATGTAGGGGCTCTTGTCGACCAGCGGCGCGATGAAGTCCTCGACGGCCTGGTCGAGCTCGGCCGCGGGAGCCGAGTCGTTGATCAGGTCGAAGTCCTTGGCCTCCTGGCCCGAGAGCAGCTTGCCCGTGAGCATGAGCTCCTTGGTCTTGCGCAGGCCGATCATGCGGGGCAGACGGTAGATCGGTCCGGCGCCGCCGAACAGCGCGCGACGGATGTGGAAGTCGCCGATCTTGGCGTCGTCCGACGCGATCGCGAAGTCGCACGAGATCATCAGCTCGAAGCCGCCGGCGGTGACGTAGCCCTCGAGCACGGCGACCGACGGGGTCTTCATCGAGTAGAGACGGTCGCAGACCTCGGCGGACAAGACGGCGACGTCCATCGCGGTCGTGGTGCCGATGAAGTCCGAGAGCAGCTCGTCGAGGTCGAAGCCCGAGCAGAACTGGTTCTCGACGCCGCGGAGCACGAGCACCTTCAGGTCGGGGTCGGCGTCGACCTCCTTGATGATCTCGTCGAGGCGGTGCAGCAGCTCGACGGTGACGGCGTTCTTCTTGTGCGGGCGGTTCAGCCAAACGCGGGCGACGTCGCCATCCTTCTCGAGGAGGACGTGATCGGTCTCGACAACCATGGAAGGGTCCTTTCGGCAAAGCAAAGTGAACTGGATTCAATTCAGTATGAGGGTGAATCACGCTAGCGTCAAGGGTCAAACTGAACTGACTTCAAAACTCGGTCAGGCGCCCAGCTGGTTCAGCAGCGCGGCCAGCTCCTCGGGCCGCGTCACCATCGGCATGTGGCCCGACGCGATGTACGCGACGTCACCGCCAACACGGTGCGCCGAACGGTCCTGGAGCTCGGGCGGGTAGCACGCATCGTCGGTGAGCCGCACGTACGTCCGTGGTACGTCGGCGCCCAGCCCGGAGAGATCGACGGCTTCCATCAGCAGCGCCGCGGACTCGTCCGACACCAGTCCGAGCGCCCACTCCGCCTGGTCCGGCGCCATGTCGTTGCACAGCATGAACCGCACCCCCTCCGGCGACTGGTGGTAGACACCGTCCTCGATCGAGTCCATGACGGCGTCCCGCACGGCGGGATCGATCTGGTCGATGACCGCTGTCCCGTCCTCGGGCACGACTGCCGACAGGAACACGACGTGGCGGAGCCGGCCCGCCAGGGACCTCATCACCCGCGGGACCGCCACGCCGGCGAAGGAGTGGGCGACGAGCACGACGTCGCGCAGGTCGCGGGAGACGATGTCGAGCTCGAGCGCAGCGGCACAGTCGGCCAGTGACACACCTGCGACGTCGACGTCCGAGCGCGTCCCCCTGCCTGGCAGGTCGACCGCCAGCACCCCTCCGTCAAGCAGCGGGATCAGCCGGTCCCAGCACGCTGCGCCCATGCCGGCTCCGTGCACGAGCACGTAGGTGCTCATCGGGCGAGCACCAAGGCAGCCACGTCCTCGCGCCGGTTACGCGCGCTCCCGAACAGCCCTTCGTCGCCGAGCGCCCGCCGGACGTAGAAGTGGGCCGGGTGCTCCCAGGTGAAGCCGATGCCCCCGTGCAGCTGAACGGCCTCGTAGACGGCGCAGATCACCGCGTCGGTGGCCACGGCGCCGGCGACGGCGGCGGGCAGCTCGGCGTCCGGGTCCTCGTCGTGCAGGGCTGCGGCGTAGACGACAGCCGAGCGGGCGCGCTCGAGGTCGACCGCGAGATCCGCCAAGCGGTGCTTGACGGCCTGGAACGAGCCGATCGCGCGACCGAACTGCTGACGCTGACCCACGTACTTGACCGTGGCTGCGAGCTGCTGGCCGATGATGCCGACGTGCTCGGCGGCGGAGGCGATTGTCGCGATGCGCCCGAGTCGGGCCCACTCCCGCTCGGCCCCGACGCCGTCCGACAGCAGCACTGACTCCGCTCCGTCGAGCACGATCTCGGCCTGCCGACGGGTGGAGTCCATGACCTCGAGCGGACGGATCGCTACCTCGGCACCATCCAGGGCCACGATGTGGATGCCTTCCCCCGAGCGCACGACGACCACGTCGGCCTCCGCCCCGGCGACGACCCGCGGCAGGGTGCCGGTCAGACGGCCTCCGTCCACCGCCAGGTCGACCGCACCGAGGCACACCGTGCCGATGGTGCTCCCGTCCATGACGCCTGCCAGGAGCTCGCCTACGCGAGCCGGGTCCTCGGCCGCGGCGAGCGCCGACGCGGTGAGCACGGCCGAGAACAGGACGGGCTCGGGCAGCAGGGCCGCCCCGGCCTCCTCGAGGATCACCACGACGTCGCGCAGGCCAAACCCCGCCCCGCCCAGGACCTCGGGCACGAGCATCGCGCCCGCTCCCAGCTCGTCGTTGAGCCTCGACCACAGGGTCTCCGACCACCCGCGGCTCGACGCCGCCGCGGCGCGGACCTTCTCGTGGTCGGCCATGCGCGCGAGCAGGGAGCGCGCGATGTCGCGCAGATCGGCGTGCTCGGCCAGGGGCGTCATGATCGACGGGTCGGCCTCCGGCCAGGGTGCGGCGAATGAAGTCATGGGGATCCTCCATGGGACAGAATTGAAGTCACTTCAGGATATGACCCGCTCAGGGTGCTGGCAAGGCCCACCCGGCCCGTGGACGCGTGGCACAAAGTGAACTAGATTCAGGTCCATGACCGATTCAACGCTCGTCGCGTACTACGCGGCCGTCGACGCGGGCGACTTCGACCAAGCAATGTCCCTGCTCGATCCCGATGTCGAGTTCGTGATGCACCTGCCCACCACGGCCCACCGCGGACACGGACGCGAAGCACTGCGCGGCTACCTGACGGGTCGCGGCGACGTCGTCCGAGCTCATGTTCCCCTGCGGGTGTCGGTCGTCGACGACGTTGAGTTCGTCCACGGCGCCGTCGTCGATGACGGCGTCACCACCACGGGGCACTTCACCGCCGCCGTGAGCAAGACGGCCGACGGGAGCATCCGCCGCTACCAGGTCGTGTTCGCCACCGACTTCCCCCTTCTCCCTTGACTCGAGGACGACCATGACCGCCACGCCCCACCTCGACCACTGGTTCGCCACGATGGACTCCGACGACCCCGACGATGTGCTTAACCAGATCACCGACGACTTCGTGATGTCCGTGCAGTTCTCGAAGGGCGGGGGCGACAGCGCCGAGTTCCGCGGCGACCGAGCCGGTCTGGTCGCCTACCTCCAGCAGCGCGAGAAGAGCGTGCTGGTGCACGAGGTGCAGTTGTCCGCCACGGTCGACGACATCGAGATGTGCCTGGGACGCACAACGCGCGGCGGAGAGTTCGAGGCCCAGTTCACCGCGACCGCGCAGATCGACCCCGCCACCGGACACCTGCGCCGCCTGCTGATCTGCCGCACGCCGGAGATCAGCTTCGCCTGAGTGCTCCCCCCTCTGCATCTAGTCCGAGGGAGGCACCAGCGCGGTAGCCGTCAGCGATCGCGTGGCCGATGCGTCGTGGGGTCACGCAGTCGCCGATGCGCACCACGCCGGCGGTGCCGAACGAGTCGGTGACGGCTCGGTCACGGTGCCACACGACCAGGTCCGGCTCGACGCCGATGGCCACGCCGCCGAACACCGGCACCAGCGCCCAGCCGTCACTCCTCGCCTCGAGGCGGTGCGCGGTCGTGACGCGTGCACCGACGGAGGCCAACCGGGTCAGCAGAGGACCCTGACTCTCGTGCGGCACCCGCGGCGCGCAGGCCGTCAACGCAGTCGTCAGGTGCACCGACCATCCTGATCGCGCCAACGACTCTGCCGCGCTGTACGCCGGCCAGAAACCGTCCGACTCGTCGTAGACCATCGCCACGCCGCCGCCCGCGAGAGCGGGCGCGCGTGCCGCGAGGACGTCCTCGACCGACAGGACCCGGCGGCCCGCCGCCGCGGCCGGCGCAGGGCCCGGCACTGCGCCCGTGGCCAGGACGACGTCATCGGCCATGCTCCTGATCTCAAGCATGTCGTCGGGCGATATGGGCGCGCCGAAGTGAACCTCGACCCGCAGACGCCGCACCTCGCGCTCGAGGTGGTCGACAACGTCAAGCAACGCGGCACGGTGCGGGGCGGCAGCGGCGAGCCGCAACGCTCCTCCGGTGCTGGCCGCTGCTTCGTACAGTGTGACCCGGTGCCCTCGCAGGGCCGCCACACGAGCGGCCTCGAGGCCCGCCGGGCCGGCGCCGACGACATAGACATCTCGCGGGCGGTCGACGGGCGTCGTCAGTCCCAGATGGCGACCGCGGCCGATCTCGGCGTTGACGGCGCAGTGCAGGTGAGGATCGAAGGCCCGGCAGTCCTGGTTCACGCCGATGCAACTACGCACCTGGTCGAGCTGCCCCTCCCGCGACTTGTTGGGCAGCTCGGGGTCGGCGATGAGCGCCCGGGCCATACCGACGAGGTCGGCCTTGCCCGTCCGCACCACGGTGTCGGCCGTGCCTGCGTCGCGGATCCGCTGGCCCACCAATACGGGGAGCCCCGTCGCGGCGCGCACCCGTCCCGCGGACTCGACCGCGACCGCGTCGGGTCCTGTCGAGTCCTTGACGTACGAGCCGCGCGTGCCGTGGGTGATGCTCAGGTAGTCGACGTCGCCGCGTGCCGTCAGGTGCTCGGCCACCAGCAGGCAGTGGTCGACGCCGGTGCCGCCCGGCACCTCCTCCTCCGCGCTCAGGCGGACTCCGAGGACGAAGTCGGGCCCGGTCGCGCCGCGGATCGCGTCGACGACCTCGTCGAGGAACCGCATGCGGCCGACGAGGTCGCCGCCGTGCTCGTCGGTGCGCCGATTCGTGGTCGGCGACATGAACTGGGCGACGAGGTACCCGTGCGCCGCGTGGATCTCGACGCCGTCGAGGCCCGCAATCTCGAGATGGCGGGCGGACACGCCCCATGCCTCCACCTGGTCGCGGATCTCGTCCGACGTCAGGACGTGCGGCGGGTACGGGTCACGAGCGGTGCGGACGGCCGACGGCGCCACCGCCGGGACGTCGGCCTCGGCCCCGATCCCCTCACGTCCCAGGTGCACGAGCTGCCCGATAATGAACGCCCCGTGGCGGTGGGCCGCCTCAGCCTTGTGGCGCATCGCCGGCACCACGTCCTCGAGGTAGGCAGCGACAAGCTTGCCGTTGCGCGGGAACGATGAGGGGTGAACGACTGCCGCACCGGTGATGATGAGGCCGACGCCACCGGCAGCCAGCCGCTCGGTGTGCTCGACGTCCCCGATCGTCGGCACTCCGTCCTGGACCAGGCTCGTCCCGGCCGGGAGCGAGACCAGACGATTGCGCAGCTCAATGCCGCGGAGACGGAAGCCCGAGAACGCGTGCGCGAACATGTCAGAGGTTGTCGAGGACATTGCGTCCGCCGATCAGCATCGCGAGGGCGACGCCCAAACCCGTCACCGCGGTCATCAGCAGCGCCATCGCCGCGACCAGCGGGTACGAGCCGTTGGCCCACAGGTCGTACAGGCGGGTGCCCATCACCTGCGTCGTCGGCGAGCGCACCAGCAGCGATGCGGCGAACTCGTGCGTCAGCAGGATGAACATCAGGGCGACCGCGCTCAGGACCGCCGGCCGCATCAGCGGCAGGATGATCCGGACGTTCGTCGTGAACGAATTGGCCCCGCTGGTCGCGGACGCCTCAATGTAGGTCTCGCCCAGCGCCAGCAAGGCCGTCATCTGCAGGCGCGTCGCGAATGGGATCATCAGCACGATGTAGACCAGCACGATCACGGTCCTGGTGCCATACAGGATGATGGGCGGCTCGGTGTACGTCAGCAGGAAGCCCACGCCGAAGATGACGGCAGGGATGCCCAGAGGCAGCGCAGACACGAGATCGGCCACCAGACGGATCACGGGATACCGCCGGCCACGCACCAGCAGGTTGGCGATCATGAAGCCGATGGGCACGCAGAACACCACCGCGACGGACGATGCCACGACACTGGTCACGACCGAGTCCATGATGTCGGACGTTTCGAACAACGTGCGGAAGTTGTCAAGCGTCAGCAGATTCCAGCTGATCGACGAGGACCAGTACGGCGTCAGCGCGACCAGGACGAGCCCGATCAGGGGCAGCACGAGCGCGACGATGCCGTAGACGATGATCGTCGCCACGGCCCACCGCGAACGAACCGGCGCCGACTTGAACGCCTTGCCGCCGTGGGTCACGAAGCGAGTCTGGTCGCCCAGCAGCAGCTTCTGCCCGAGCACCACGACCAGGCCGAGCACGACCAGCGGCGAGCCCGCAGCCGCTGCGGCCGCGAAGTCCGAGGGCGACTCCGAGACCCGCCGGTACATCTCGGTGGTCAGCACCTTGACCCCGGTGTTCGAGCCCAGCAGCAACGGACCGGTGAACTGCCCGAGTCCCAGCAAGAGGGCGACGCCGCCGCCGTAAATGAGCGACGGGCGCAGAAGGGGCAGCACGACGCGGAAGAAGACGCCGATGGTCGACGACCCGCTCGTCTGAGCCGCCTCGAGGTGCTCGGCGCTGATGGACGCCATGCCCGCGCTGACGAAGAGGTAGACAAACGAGGTGAGACCGAACCCGGTCAGGATGATGATCCAGGTCGGCGTGTAGATGTCGATCGGGCCACTGTCGAGATGGTTCCACCACGAGAGGTGCCGCATCGCCGCGTTCAGGTAGCCGGGCCCCGGCGAGAGCAGGAAGGCCCAGCCCACGACGTTGGCGACGGCGGGCAGCACGATCGGCAGCACTGGGACGATGCGCAGGAATGCGAATTTGCGCGGCAGGCGACTGGTCGCGAACGCCAAGATCGTGCCGAGCACCATGGCGATGACCAATGAGAAGAACGCCAGCTGCACCGTCGTCCAAATGACCTCGCCGATGTCGTCGCGCCCGTATTGGGACTTGTAGCCCTGAGCGCCGTCGGCGAACGCCAACGACTGCAGGCGGTAAAGAGGCAGCACGATCATGTAGACGAGCGCGGCAGCCAGCACGAAGTAGCCAATCCGCCCCGCCCACCCGCGCGAGCGCAGCCGGCTCATCGGAGCGGCGAGCACCGCGGCCATCAGACGGTCACCGTCGCGCGCTCAACCGGCTGGGCCGGGTCGGCGGCGTAGGTACGCACGTCGGAGGGGTTGAAGCTGACGACGACCGGCGATCCTTCGTCGGCGGTCGGCAGCCAAGCGCCGTGCTCGCGAGTGTCGGCCTGCAGAGTCAGCCGCTCGCCGGCGACGTCGACCAGCACGTCGTAGTGACGTCCGCCGAACTCCGTGGTGACGAGGGTGGCGTGCAGGACGGTGGACCCTGTCGGCGCGTCCTCGACCATCCGGTGCAGGTGCAGATCGGCCGGACGCAGCCGCGCGACGATCTCGTCCGCTCCCCCGCGCTCGGGCGAGCGCGCCCCGAGGTCGAGCACGTCGCCGTTGGCGGTCTGCCACCCTTCGTGGTGACGGGTCAGGACGAGCCGGTTGCCCATCCCGATGAAGGCGGCCACATAGTCAGACCCCGGCTCGTCGAACACGCGCTGCGGCGTGTCGACACTGCTCGAGCCGTCCGCCCTTCATGATCGCCAGCCGGTCGCCGAGCGCGAAGGCCTCGGACTGGTCGTGGGTCACGAAGACCGCGCTGAACCCGAGTCGCTGGTGCAGCTGGTGGATCTGCGTGCGCACCTGGTCGCGCAGACGGGCGTCAAGATTGCTGAGAGGCTCGTCGAACAGCACCAGATCGGGTTCGGCGACCAGGCCGCGCGCGACGGCGACGCGCTGCTGCTGGCCACCGCTGAGTTGGGACGGGTACCGGTCGAGCAGGTGGTCACAATCCACCATCGCCGCCGCCTTGTCGACGGCGCCGCTACGCAGCGCGTCCTTCTTCCGACGCACCTTCAGCGGATAGCCGATGTTGTCGCGCACCGTCATGTGCGGCCACAGGGCGTACGACTGGAAGATCATGCCGATGTTGCGTCGATGGGTGGCAACGTCGGCGTGGGTCTTGGCGTCGAAGACCGTGCGGTCCCCGAACGAGATCGTCCCGCCCTCGGGCGTCTCTAAGCCGGCCAGGCACCGCAGCGTCGTCGTCTTGCCGCAGCCGCTGGGGCCGAGCAGGACGACGAACTCGCCCTCGCCGATCGTCAGCTCGAGATCGTCCACGATGGTGTTGCTCCCGAACCGCTTGGTCAGGTTGGAGATCGTGATTCCGGACATCAGTGTCACCTTCGGTCAGGTCGTGGTCTTGGTAGGGGTGGAACGGCCGGCTGCGGTGCCGCCGTCGATGATGAAGTCGGTGCCGGTCACGTACGACGCCTCGTCGCTGAGCAGGAACGCGATCACCGACGCCACCTCGTCGGGCGTCCCGCGACGACCGAGCGGGATCGAGCGGACGTACGCGTCCATGTCGGTCTCCCCGAAGCCCGGTCCGTCGGTGATCGGCGTGTCGATGCTGCCGGGGCACACCGCGTTGACTCGGATACCGCGCTCGGCCAGCTCTAGCGCGGCGACCCGAGAGAGGGCCCGCACGCCGAACTTGGCAGCGCCGTAGGCACCGAGACCGGTGGTCGCGAGCACGCCGCGCAGCGACGACAGCGTGACCACCGCTCCACCGGACGCCATGGTCCGGGCGGCCGCGCGGAGCGCCAAGAACGTCGCCACCAGGTTGAGGTCGAGCATGCGACGAAACTCCTCGACCGACGTCTCGGCCAGGGTCGATCGCGACGCTGCCCCGGCCGAGTGAACGAGGAGGTCGAACGAGCCCCTCTCGCCGATGCCGGCACAGACGACGTCCCAGTCGGCCTCGGCCGTCACGTCGAGCACCTCGAACCGTGCCTCGGTGCCGAGCTCGGCCGCCAGACGGACGCCGCCATCGACGTCGACGTCCGTCAAGACCACGCGCGCACCTCGCTGGACGAGGAGGGTCGCGGCGGCCGCACCGATGCCGCTGGCCGCACCGGTGAGGAGCGCGGTGCGTCCCGCGAGGCTCGAAGTCATGTTCCTCCTAAATGAACCGATCTCAGTTCAGTGTACGATCGGCTCCGTGTGACGTCAATCACCGGTCACGAATCGACGCGACGCACCGGCGGGGGCCGCCAGGAGCGGTCCTGCGGACCGTACAGCCGCAACATCAGACGGAACGGACCGTCTGGAGCAGGCAGCCAGTTCACGTCCGGGTCTGACGGTCGCGACGACGCGAGGCGGACGATCAGCGAGCCGTCGCCGGCCCGTCGGAGACCCGGGGTTCGGTCGCCGACGGCGTACCGCCCGGCGTCGTTGGCGACCAGCAGACCAGCCGCGTGATACATCGTCAACGACCAGAAGGAATCGACGGGGGGCAGGTCGTCAGCGGGGAGGACGATCTCGTAGTCGGCCCGAGACGCATCGAGGGGAGCTCCGACGGCGTCGGTCTCGCACACCGGATAGACGGCCTCGGCCGCCGGGTTCACGAAGATCTGCGAGTACGCGACCGCGGCCCTCAGCAGCAGGTCGTCCCCGAAGTCCGGCCCCTGCCAGTTCACCGCCCACCCGTTGACGGCGTCGCCCATGTCACGCACGTGGCCGTCGATACGCGCCAGCCCAGCCGACAGGCCGGCGGCGACAGCGTCGCGTCGCGCACGAGCGCAGGTCTCGAGATCGGCGAGCACGCCTGCCGGGACCAACTCGGGCGCGCTGTCAGCGATCACCGCGGCGACCGCCCTTCCGAACGCGGTGGCCTCACCGATCTCGTCGGCACGCTCGGCCGCCGCGAGTCCGATGTCGCGCGCGGCCGTCGACGAGGCGCGATCGATCGCACCCATCTCATGTAGCGCGATCGAGTCCTGCAGCGCGTGGACGCGCACCAGGTCGTGCGGATCGCCAGGCTCTACGAGGATACGCACGCACAGCATGAGGTAGCGGTGAGGCGTCGTGAGATCGACGCCGTCGTCGCCCGCCCGAGTGCCGAGCCTCCCTCTTCGAAGCGTCATGGGCGGCAGGCGGCCCCCGTGGGTGCGTCGTCCCAGGGCCCACGGGCTGCTCGTGTCGGCCAGCGCCACCTGCACGCTGTAATAGCGATCACCGAAGTCCGGGAGGATGAGCCGTCTCGGTCCGGCATCGAGGTCCAACCACGCCACCGAGTAGAGCGTGTCGACATTCGGCGCCACACCCACGCGCAGCTCGGGGCTCGAGAGCTCGCGCTGGTGGCCGAACGTGTTCACCGCGGCGCCGGCCGACGTCGGCGGGCGGGGGCCTGCCGGGTCGACGGGCTGCGTGAAGTTGAGCCGCACACGCTGGGCGAAGATCAGCGGAAAGCCCCATACCTGCAACCGCTCGGCGGCCTGCTGCACGTGGTCCCGCGGCCGACAAACCGCCGTCATTGCTCCTCCTCAAGAATTGAACTAAGTTCGGTTAGGAACTGTACCGAAGGTATGCGAGGAGCGCGGGATGAATGGACGCACGGAAGGCACCCCGGTCGACGACGCCCCGTGGGTGCCGTCGCCTCGGCCGGACTCGGTGCCGTCGGACGATCATGTGCGCGAGGACTGGTTCCGAGACCTTGCCCACCGGGCGACTGTGTTCGGACTGCCGATGGTGTGGCAGCACGCTCTGCTCCAGCGCGAAGCCGCAAAACGGCCCATGACCACGTTCGCGCACGAGCGAGAGCTGGCACGGCCGGGATTCGCGGCGTTCCGCGTGCCGAACGTCGACACGCTCTACTCGAGCGCCTGGATCGACGTGACGTCCGGACCGGTCGACGTCTGCCTGCCCGACTTCGGCGACCGCTACTTCACGGTGCAGCTGCTCGACGCCGCCAGCAACACCCAGAACATCAGCCGGCGGACGATCGGAGCCGCGCGTCGCGTCCGGCTCGTGACGCCCGGAAGCCCCGACGTTCCCGACGAGGTCGGGATCCTCCACCTGACCGTGGGCTCGCCAGTCACCTGGGCCCTGATGCGCATCCAGGTCGGCAGCGACGACCTCGCCGAGGTCAGAGCCCTGCAGGACGCCGTGACCCTCGTGCCGTTGGCCGGTCCGTCGGTCGTTATCCTCGGCCCCGCCTTCGGCGACGTCGAGGATGACGCCGAGGCCTTCCTCGCCACCCTCGACTCCGCCCTGCGCCTGCAGGGACACCGGCTCGAGGAGACCGCTCTGGTAGCGAGCTTCCGCCCGCTGGGGGTTCTCGACGACACCGGTCAGCACAGCCGCGTCCACGACGGGGCCGCTCGACGGGGCATCGAACGGGGTTACCGGGAGGCCCTCGCACTTCTCGACGCCAGTCGCCCCCTGCTCGGCACCCACACCGACTCCGGCTGGACGCGCGTCGCCGACAAGGGGAGGCACGGGTACAACTACCTGAACCGCGCCGTGATGAACTTTGTCGGGCTCGCCGCCAACGTCGTCGACGAGAACACCTCGTTCAACACGTACATCGACGAGGACGGCGTGCGGCTGGAAGGTGGCGGCGGCGCCGTCTACCGCCTCGACCTCGATCCGCCCCCGACGACGGACGCCTTCTGGAGCGTGACGCTCTACGAGGCGTCGACCGGGCATCTGTGGGACGCGCCCGATGATCGCTACAGCGTGGGCAGCTTCTCAGGCGGACGCGACGCGGCGGCCGACGGGCGTATCACAATCGGTCACGCGCCCGCGACGGAAGGAAGCTGGCTTCCCGCTCCCTTGGGCGAGTTCTTCCTGGTCCTGCGGGTCTACTCCCCCGGACCCGACGTCGTCAGCGGTGAGTGGACTCCAGCACCCGTCCGACGCGTCGAGGGGACGCGATGACCCGACCCTTCCTGCGCGCCCTCCGAGCGGGCGACGAACCTGATCCGCGCTTCACGCTGGCCAACGAGCGCACCCTGCTCGCCTGGGTGCGCACGTCCCTGGGGTTCGTCGCCGGCGGGCTGGCCGTCTACGCCTTCGGCCAGGACTCGATCCCGCACCACCTCGTCAAGCCCGTGGCGCTAACGATGCTGCTGACAGCGGCGCTCATCACCGGCGCGTCGCTGCACCGCTGGTACGCCGTCCAGGTCGCGATGCGCAAGCATCGACCGCTGCCCATCCCCTTCGTAGCCGTGCCGGTCGCGGCCCTGCTGCTCGCGGTGGTCGCCACGAGCTGCTGGATCATCCTGTCGTGAGCGACGCGAACGCGTCCGCCGACAGGGGGCTGCAGGCCGAACGCACCACAATGGCCTGGGTCAGGACGGCCTTGGCGGTCGAGGCGACCGCCGTGCTGGCGGTGCGCGCGATGCACGCCGAGACCGCGGCTGTCGTGCTCTTGGCCGCGACGTCCGCATGCCTGGCCGGGTTCATGGTGACCGCGCTGCCTCGTCTGCACGCTCGGCGCCTCGCAACGATGCAGGACGCCACGGCACTGTGCCTGGCCCCTTGCGTGCTGGTCGGAGTCGTCATCGCCCTGTGCCTCGTCTCGGCTGGCTTCATCGCGCTCGGCCACTGACACGCGCAGCGGCGCCGGCGGGATCGAGCCCCACCGGCGCCGCCGGCCCACCGCCTGTGTGGGCTTACTTCAGGAAGAGCTTCTCCCACTTCTGCTGGTAGGCAGCGATCTTCTCCGCCGTCAGCTCTCTGGGGTCGGGCAGCTTCACGTCGGACGCGTCGGCGACCGCGCCATCGGTCTTGCCGAAGACCGAGGCGTAGCCTGTGTTGAGCGCGGACTGGCCCTCGGGCGTGATCATGAAGTCAGCCAGGACCTGCGCCGCGTTCGGGTGAGGCGCAGCGCTCAGCACGTGCGTGTACCAGGGCGTGCCCCATGCGGGTTCGGGCAGCTTCCAGTCGACAGGAGCACCGGACTCGACCTCGGCGACCAGAGGCTGCACACCGGGGGCAGCCGAGATCTCGCCGGACGTCAGCGCCTGCGCGATGCCCAGGGCGCTGGGGTAGATGCGGGGCTTGAGCTTGGCCAGCTTCGCGAGGAAGTCGGGGCCGAAGCTCTTCTCGTAGAACTTGAAGAAGTCGACATAGGCCGCGATGCCCTGCGGGTTGGTGATGCCGATCTTGCCAGCGTACTTCGGGTCGAGCATGTCCTGGGGCGTCGCGAAGCCGTCCGGTACTGCCTTGGTGTTCCAGCCAATGGCGAAGACCGCGGCACTCGTGAGGAAGAACTTGTCGCTGATGACGTTCTTGGAGCGGCTGAACTCCTCGACGTCGAAGTCGGGCCCCACGATGTCGGTCGAGAACTTGCCCGACTCGGCAGCGTTCTCGATCCACGACGCATCGGTGACCATGTGAACGTCGGCCGAGCCTTTGCCTGTCCGGTTCTCTACCTCGATCTTGGGGTTCAGCTCGGCGTCGGTGCCACGGATGTACTCCATCTTGATCTTGGGATACTTCTTCGCGAACGCCGCCTTGAGCGCGTCGAGACGCACCGGGTTCTGGCTGGAGTACAGCAGGACACTGCCCTCCTTGTCGGCCGCTGCCAGGACCGCATCCCAGTCGCCCTTGACCGGACCCTTGGCGCTGTCACTGCCGCCTCCACCACACGCTGACAGCGTCAGAGCTACACCCATTGCGAGCGCCCCGAGCCGCAGAACTGATTTCCTCATTTGGTCTCCTAGATTGAACCGTGTTCAGTTCAACATAAGCGCACACCCTTGGAACGTCAATCACTTTGGGTTTGGCGGTACGTAAAGTTCGACTGAAGGCTCGCACAGCAGCGGAGACCTCTCTGGCACGACACAGATGCGGGCATCTCGTGTTCACTAGGCGCTGCGCAAAGCCGAGAGATGCTTTTCTCCTTGCAGTACAAGGACGAGAAGGTTGCGCGATTCATCGACAGACGCCAAGCGATCGACAAACGTTCCCCAGTCAAAATCCGGCCCCCCGACATCCACACACCTCTTTCATTCGGGCCGGCCCAAGTGGCTACTCGCGCGGATTTCTCGGCCTTGGGGAACGTGACCATGACGTTGCAGATGCTTTCGGCGGGCTCCGGATACGACTACTTGACCCGAGACAGGTCGCGGCGATGGAATCGACCGAGAAGGGTCACGCCGCGCTGGCGGACTACTACTCGGCGAAGGGCGAGTCACCGGGCGTCTGGATGGGCTCAGGACTTACCGCGATCGACGGCATCGAGCCCGGCGATGTCGTGATGGCCGAGCGGATGCTTCAGCTATTCGGCCATGGGCTCGACCCGGTATCGGGCGCGCGCTTAGGCCGGCGTCGCGGAGCCAATAACCGAGCATCTGCTGCACGACCTTGACGTCCGCTCCCGACGCGATCGCCAGCGATGCTGCCGTGTGCCGCAGCTCGTGCGGGTAGAGATCGGGTATGCCGATCGACTCTGCCGCCGGCCTGAAGGCCTTGCGAAAGCCGACACCCGCAGTGAGTTGCCGCTGCGGATACCGGCGAAGACGAGATCGTCAGGCTCCTTGACTTCGAGATGTCGGGCAAGGTCGTCGAGGAGGAATCGCGGAATCGGCACCTCGCGTCGTTGATGGGTCTTGGTGGTGCCCACACCATCCCGAGCCCCTGCACAGGGGTGACCGACTCGGCGATGACGGCTCGACGCTTCTGGAGGTCGATGCGTCGCACTCGCAGCGCCGCCATCTCTCCGAACCGCACGCCCGTGTAGGCCAGGAACAGGACGACGAGACGATACATCTCGTTGGTGCGCTCGTCGTGTGCCCGATGCTTGCCGACCTCGGCCGGGTGCCCACACGCTTGGGCCAGGGCATCGACCTGCGCGTGCGTCAGGTCGCGCCTCTCATGCTTGACAGGTCGCGGGAGGTTGACCTGCGCCGCGACGTTGCGGACGAGACGTCCGTCCCCGACAGCCATGTCGAGCATGAGTGAGAGCACACGGTGGATCTTGCGAACCGACGCCGGGGACTGCGTCTTCGACAATGCGGTGACCACACCTGGACCTCAGAGTGCGACACCGCGGAGAGCTTGACGTTGTTCCACGTGGGATTGATGTGCTTGCGCACGACACCCTCATACCGCTCCTGGGTCGTGGGCTTGATCTGAGTCTGGCCCACCAGCCACAGCTTGGCCCACTCTCCCACCGTCACTCGCGAGAGCGCCGGGTCAACGTAGGAACCGGGTTCTTGGAGCTCTCGGCGCTGGTCAGGAACCGTTCAGCTTCGACCTTTCGGTGGAAGGTCTTGTTGCGTTGCTTCCCGGCGGGTGTTCGGTAGTGCGCTCGCCAAACACTCTTGCCGTTAGCCGTGCGTCTCGATGCTGGCCATGAAAAGGTCGGCAACGGATTCACTTCGCCGGTTAGCACGGGCCTCGAGGACGGGGTTCTCGGCTGGCGCCAGCAGGGCGCGCACTAGAGCCGTAAACGGGGCCAGCAGTGGGACTCATTGTCGCGTTGACATGCATGAATACGCATATCAAGATGTATGCATGAGTGACGGACCGGACATCCTTGCCGACTACGGCGGTGTCAGTGATGTTTTCGGTGCCCTCTCGTCGCCAGTCCGTTGCGCCATCGTGCACCGATTGACTGAAGGCCAGAAGACCGTCAGCAACCTCGTCGACGCGCTGGGAGTGTCCCAGCCCCTCGTCTCTCAGCACCTTCGAGTGCTGCGAGGCGCGCGGCTGGTCAGGACCGAACGTCACGGCAGAGAAGTCGCGTATTCGCTGGTGGACGAGCATGTCGCTCACGTCTTCCTCGATGCGCTCAACCACACCCAGGAGACCCAAGATGACGATCACTGACCACCGCGAGGCTGAGAGCCACACGCACACCCACGGCCCCAACTGCGGGCATGAGGCCGTCGTCCACGAGGACCACGTCGACTACCTCCACGACGGACACGTTCATCACGAGCACGAGGGCCACTACGACGAGTGCGCCACATGCTCCTGTGCCAACTGCTCGGACAGCTGCGCGAAGTGCGATTGTTCAGACTGCACTTGCGCGACCTGCAACCACAACGTCTGCGCGTGCAGCAACTGCGGCGGCGACACGTGCGCGAACTGCGTGTGCGCCGACTGCTCCTGCGCTACGTGCAGGCACGCTGCCTGACCTTGCTGGTGGCGCGGCTACGGCGTCATGCCGAAGCCGCGCCGCCACATCCCTGAAGACCATCCGTAGACCGACCCGGCAAGCAGCACTGTCGAGGTGGCCGCGATCCCGGCTCCGACGCTGCTGACCTGCGCCACCATTCCGCAACAGAGCGCGCCGACAGGGGTGCCACCCCAAGCGACCATCCGGCCAGTTGTGTTGACGCGAGCCTGTAGATGGTCGGGGGTGAGCTGCTGCCTCATGCTGATGCCGTTCAGAATGACCAGGGTGTTGCCGGCGCTCCACGCCAGCAGGCAGATGCTGGACGCGACGAGCGACGTTGAGGCGGCGAGCAGGAGCACTGCGGGTATACCCGTGGTGAGACCACCGAGCGTGATCCAGCCGAGCGGGATGTGTCGGGTCAGCGCGGGGAGTGCGGCGGCTGCGAGAAACCCGCCTATCGCGACCACGGTGAGCAGCCCACCGAGCCCAGCGCCGTTGGAGGAAACGTCGAGCTGCTCGACCGCCAGTACCAGGAGCAGCCCTGTGACCCCGCCGGCGGTGACCGAGTTGGCGACGCCCAAGAGGATGAGCGGTCGAATGACATCGTGCCGCCACAGAAAATCGATTCCCTCAGCAATATCGGACCGCAAGGTTGGACGGCAGCGATCATCGGCCGTGTTCAACGGACCCATGGGCTGGGCAACGGCCAGCATGCAGCTCCCGGCGGCGACGTAGCACGCGGCGTCGATCGCGAGCACGTCGTGAGCTCCGAATGCCGCCACGAGCAAGCCACCTAGTGCCGGGGCGCCGATGCCGAGGAGCGTCGACGCGGTCCACAGTGCGCTGTTGGCCCGCGCGATGTCGGTCCGGCCGACGATCGCGGGCAGGGCTCCGAACGCGGCCGCGTCGAACCATACGAACGCCGACGACACGAGGGCCGCCACCACCAGCACGTGACTGACATGCAGCGATCCGACCTGCTGTGCCGCCGGGACGCTGAGCAACGCCACGGCCGACGTCGATTGGGCACTCAGCATGACGCGGCGCCGTGGCAGACGGTCCGCCATCGCTCCGGCCAGCAGGCCGAACGCGAGGTATGGCGCGACCTGCAGTGCTGTGACGGCCGAAGTCAAAGAAGCGGACCGCGACAAGTCATACACGATGATGGGCAGGGCGACCGCCGTGAGCGCCGAGCCCACGACGGCCACCATTCGGGCGGACCAGAACCAGCGGAAGTCAGGCCCCAGACCGCGGTTGCTCACCCGTGCAGACCCCCTGCGACGATTCGTGCGCCCTCAATAGCTGACAGAGTGCCGGGTTGGACGTACGTGTTGTCGATCGCGATCAGCCGCCCGGTCTTGACCGCCGGGGTGTCGGCGAGGTTCTTGGTCAGGTACGCACGTGTCTGCGCTTCGTGCTTGGGGCTGTTCACCGCGAACACGAGGGCGTCCGGCGCCTTGTCGAGGACGACCTCCGGATTGACCTCAGCGGCGAAGAAGTCGGCGAACCGCCCGTCGTCTGCGAAGAGGTTTTCTCCGCCACCCAGGCGAAGAACGTCGATCTCGACGGCGCCACCGATGGCGTAGAGCTTGTCGCCCTCGACGTAGACCTGCGCAGCGCGGACCGGCGCGTCGTCTCCGACAATGGTCGCGACCTTGTCAAGGTCAGCGCGGGCGTCCTTCTCCAGCCGCTTGGCACGGTCCTGGACGCCGAAGGCTCTGCCGAGAAACGCCAGGTCGGTGAAGGTGTCCTCGACCGTGCCTTCTGAGCGACGATCCTTGCAACCGGCTGTAGCGACGAATGACTGTGCACCCGCCGCCTCGAGGTCGTCATAGCTGGCGAAGCCCATCTCGGTGTTGAACTCGTACTCCGTGCCGCTCAGTACGAGATCGGGAGTCTTGGCGAGCAGTACCTCGCGGTTGGGCGGGGTGTCTGCACTGATCGACGGAACCGCCTCGACCTGTTTGGCCAGTTCAGGCGAGGGTTCGCCAAGCGCGTCCTGCGCCTGAGCGATGACCTTGTCGCCGAGGCCGAGGCGGATGAGCAGCTCGGTGATGCTGGGGTGCATGCTCACGATGCGCTGCGGAGCATCGGGGATGCTGATCTTCCGGCCGCAATTTTCGACGGTGACGGGGTAGTCGGTGCTGGCTGCGGCCGGCGAGGCGGTGCTCTCGTTCGTTACCGTGCCGCAGGCGGCGAGGCTGGCGAGGAGTGCGGTCGAGGCGACAGCGCCTCGTGCAGCGGTCAGGGTGAGGGGCTTCATGGGTCTCCTGGGGGTCAGTCGATCGTGGCGCAGGCAGGGTGCCCGTTCCGGTGGGTGAGGGCGACAACGTGTCGCCCGGTTCGGGGGTGAGGGAGCAGGTCGCAGTCGACGCCGTAGACGTCCTCGATCCGCGTGGCGGTCAGCACTTCGGTCGGTGTGCCGGTTGTCTCGAGCAGCCCGTCGCGAAGCAGCGCGATGCGGTCGCAATAGGTGCTCGCCAGTGTCAGGTCGTGCAGGGCGATGACGCAGGTGAGGTTCAACGAGGTGACCAGCTCCAGCAGCCCCAGCTGATGTGAGACGTCCAGATGGTTTGTGGGTTCGTCGAGCAACAGGATCTCCGGCTGCTGGCACAAGGCCCGGGCGAGCAGCACTCGCTGGCGTTCACCGCCGGACAAGGTCGGGAAAGCACGACCGGACAGGTGCTCGGCGTCGGCTCGCCTCAAACTGTCGGCAGCAAGTGCCAGGTCGTCCGCCGCGCTGGACGTCCGACGGTGCGGTATGCGGCCGAGCATCACGACCTCGAGTACGGTCAGCTCGATGTCAGTCGCGTGGTCCTGGGTCAGAACGGCACAGTGGCGGGCAATCGTCGAGGCGGCGGCCGTTGCGACGTCGAGGTCGCCAAGACTGACACGCCCGCGTGTGATGGGCTGAATGCCGCCGACCGCGCGCAGAAGGGTCGACTTGCCGCTGCCATTCGGTCCGAGCAGCCCGAGGGTTTCCCCCCGCCGCGCGACCAAGTTGATGTCGCGAAGAATGCTCGTGGCACCGATAGCGATCGACATGTTGTCTACGACCAGGTGGTCGGTCATCGTTCCTGTCCCATCTGCCGGCGTCGCATCAGCCACAGAAAGAACGGCGCTCCGACCAAGGCTGTGACGACCCCCAGCGGGATTTCCCGCGGAGAGGCCGCAGTACGGGCGATGGTGTCGACGAGCACCAGCAGCACCGCACCCGCGACTGCAGAAAGTGGGATCAGTGCACGATGTCCTGCCCCGATCATCAGGCGGCATACGTGCGGCACGACCATTCCAACGAAACCGATACCGCCGGCGACCGCGACGACGGCACCAGTCAGCAACGAGGTGACGATGAGCGTCTCGATCCGCAGTCGGGTCATGTCGACGCCAAGCGATGCTGCAGTCTCTTCTCCCGTCATCGCGGCGTCTAGGTGATCGGACCGCCAGACGGCGTACACCACTCCGAGCACCAGTGCGGCAGTCGGGATGGCCAGCAGTCTCCATGACGCCGAGCTGATGCTGCCGAGCAGGAAGAACAGAAGACCTGGCAGCTTGCCGTGCTCGGCAGTGACGGTGATCCAGCCGGTCACCGCACTGAACAAGTACGACAGCGCCACCCCGGCCAGGACCAGGCGTAGCGGCTCCAGCCGCCGGCCCCTGACGGTCAGCAGATAAACCGCGGCACCGGCGGCAGCCGCCCCACCGAACGCCGATCCAGTCACCAGCAGGCCGGGTACTGAAGCACCCAGCACCAGCGCACTGACGGCCCCGAGCGCCGCACCGGAGGAAGCCCCCAGCACATAGGGATCAGCCAACGGGTTTCGGATGATGGCCTGCAGAATGGTCCCGACGACGGCGAGCGCGGCGCCGACCAGCGCGGCGAGCAACACGCGGGGCACGCGAAAAGTCCAGACAATCTGGTCATCGGCCTGCGACCACGTGGCGACGGTCGTCCCCGGTCCGACGTGCGCCCAGAGGATGCGAAGGGTCGTCCGCGGGTCGACGCCGACCGGTCCGACGCCAACGCTGAGCACGGCCACGACGAGCAGGACCACCAGCATCAAACCGATCGCGACCCGTCGTCGGCGGACGCCGTCGCGGTGGACGTCCGTCGCTGTCGGCGGCGCGCTGACCATGCTGTTCACATCGGAATGATAACCATTCCCATTACTATGGTGATACGGGTCCCCTACTCGGCACCGTCAGGAGGGTCCCAGCGGGTTCGAATCCCGTTGGGGTGCCGCCCTTTCCCGCTGAGCGTGAGGAGCTGCGGGCTCGCACCGGCGTGTCGCCTGCAAGTCTTCACTCTCGCGGGCGACGGCACGAGCTCGAATCGCGGTGGTTCGCGACCCCACCCGACTTTCTGTTCCGGTACTCCTGGCCATGTCGGTGGGCTCGTCTTTGATTGAACCAAGTGTCGATCGATTGGAGCACCATGTCTCAAGCCTCGTTTACAAACGCCGTCCGAGCAGCGATACCTGAGTTCGAGATCACGGACACGCCGTTCGATAGCCCGATACCCGAGGGCCACATGCAACTGACGTTTCACGCACGTCCAGCGCCGGACGGCTTTCACCTGAGCATCACGATCGGCGAGGGCCCCGCACACGACTTCACGTTCTCGGACGAGGAGGAGGCAGCCGCTTTCACCGGCCAGCTGTACGCGTCGGCCACGTCCTGAGGCACGAGAGCCTGGGGCCAAGAGAGAACAGCACCTACGAGTTCCCGACCGGATTCGAACCGGTGTGCTCGGCTTTGCAGGCCGCTGCCTCGCCACTCGGCCACAGGAACGGGCGTACCGACCCGAGCTCAGCCGATCGCTGCCAGCTGGGCTCGGGTCGGAACGAAGGGACGGAACCGCAGTGGCATACGAGCCTCGGTCGGTGTCCGGTCACCTTTTCGGTGATTGCATGGCCCGCAGGCCGCCACGGTGTTGGCCCACTCCCACAGTCCCCCGCGCGAGGCGGGCAGGATGTGGTCGACCGTGTCGGCTCGACCTCCGCAGTAGGCGCACGTATGACGGTCGCGTCGCAGCAGGTTCGAGCGCGACCACGCCGCCTCCCGGTACAGCCACGTTGCCGCGACGTACCGCACCAGCCGAATGACGGTCGGCCATGGATGCGGGCCGATCATGCGATCGACCCGGCCCTCCTCGACAGTCGCGACCTCGCGGAAGAGCATGCGGACCGCATGCTTGAACGGCACGCTGCCCAACCGCTCGTAGGAGGCGTTCAGGAGTGCCACTTGCGTACTCACATCCACCTCCTTTCTGTGTCGGTGGTTGGTCCCATAGGGATGTGCCTCCACCTGGACTCGAACCAGGCAGCCCGGCTTCGGAGACCGAGCGGTAGGTCCGCTACTGGAGGCGGAACGGATGACCTTCATCCGCACCGAGCCGACGGGGAGAGTCGAACTCCCGACTTCCTCTTGACGAGAGAGGCACTCTGACCACTGAGTTACACCGGCTGGGGTGTCCGACCGGATTCGAACCGGCGCCGCCTCCGTCACAAGAAGGGATGCTGCCGCTACACCACGGACACAGCACGCTCGGAAGGAATCGAACCTCCGTCTCCGGCTTCGTAGGCCGGCGTCGTGTCCTCTGGACCACGAGCGCAGGTGGCTGCTGGGACCGAGTCCCTCACGCGCGCAGCCAGCACGGTCAGGCGACGGCCATCTTGGATGGCCGCCCCCGACGCCTGACGCCGGCCTGGGGGACGCCCTCGGCAAGGAGGACACCACCCCACACGCCGGACTCAGCCCGAGCCATGGCGATCGTGCGGCACAGTGTCCGCACGGCGCAGCCGTCGCAGATCGCGATGGCAACGGCCAGGGAATCGTCATCCGCAGGGAAGAACACGTCCGGGTCGATGCCGGCACATGCCCATGCCACGTCGGGCGTCGGGTGCTCGTACGCACCGTTCACCGCCGACGTGTTGAGGATCAACGCGTACTTCTCCTCCGTCCGTTCCTGCTTCATGTGCCGTCACCTCCTTTCTGATTTCTGATGACACACGTGCCTCGCCCGGGACTTGAACCCGAACCCACGGAGTAAAAGTCCGCTGCACAGCCAGTCGTGCTCGCGAGGCAAGATGGTTGCGGGACCACGAGTCGAACGTGGACCAGCGGGCTTATGAGACCCACGGCGTCTCCCGACACCCGCATCGAAGCTGCCCGACCAGGGCTCGAACCTGGGACTTTCCGGTTAACAACCGGACGCTCTGCCATCTGAGCTACCGAGCATCGGCCCCGAGGGCCAGTGGGACCGTGAGAATCGAACTCACCCTGGTGGGCTTTCAACCCGCCGCGCCGCCTGCATGTTTCGGTCCCAAGTCCGGGTGGAGGGACTCGAACCCCCGATCCCCTGCTCCCAAAGCAGGTGGCCTAGCCGCTGGCCTACACCCGGTTACGTGCTCTCGGTGGGAGTCGAACCCGCTGCGACAGAACTTGGCGGAGGACTCGATCCCCGAGCGGCTCGCCACCACCAGCCGTTTTTCGAACGGTGGCTCGGCCAGCCGGACCACCTCCCTACGTGCCCCGCCAAGGAATCGAACCTTGCTCTCCGGATTAAGAGTCCGGAGCATCACCGCAATGCTTGCGAGGCCTTGCCGCGGCGATGGCGTCCCGCTCGTCTCCGATCGGGTCGCCGCGGCTGACAGGCGGCCGCACCCATCGGGTCCGGCGCCTGCCTGATGCTGTTCACTCTTGAGTTCGCCCCCACTCCCCGCTTCGGGTCTGGGTCGGACGGTGTTCCTCACGGCCTTGTGACGGTTAGCCCGGTGCCACGGCGCTCCTCAGCCTCTCGGCCGACTCGCGGGTCCGGTGCCCATGAAGTCCTGTCCCTCTGAAGTTGTGTTGCGCACGGGCGGGAAGAATCGAACTCCCTTCGGCGGTTTTGGAGACCGCTGCCTCGACCAGTCGGCTTCGCCCATCTCGACATGCACGTCTCTGGACATGCACGTCTCTGGACATGCACGTCTCTGGACATGCAAAAGGGCCGCCCCATGAGGTGGTCTGCCTCGCTGGAACGGCCCGGATGTCGGGTGCGAATGCACCTACTCCACTGGCAGCTCCTGGACGCACGGCAGCCACTTGTGGCGGCCATTCATCGGCGAGGGCTCCGACCCGGCTCGGTGCGCAAAGGCAGCACGAAGCTCACGATCGGCTGTCAAGCCAATCGCGCATGCGGTGCTGCGATACGTACTCATCGGTGAGACCTCTCAGATTTCAGGGCGGGTGCCCTCTGGCATCAACGGTAGGGGCTGACCGCTGATTCCTCCAAGCGAATTAATCCGTCGCAAGACCGATACGCGTTCGCGGCAACCGGCCTAGCGTGAGTTTGTGACCCGATCCGATTGGCTCCCAGGGCGGACCGACCTGCTCATTGCCGTCAGCTTCATGGCGTTCGTCGCGGCCGAGGGCTTGGCGGCTGACATGTGGGTCCAGATCGGCGATGGTCCCCGGATCAGCTCACCGGTCCTGTATCTCGCCCTGGCCATGCCTGCGATGGCGTCCTTGGCCTGGCGACGCCATTTCCCCGCCACCGTGGCCGTTGTCGTCGTCGCAGCCAACTTCGCGCTCAATGCGGACGGGAGAGCATCGACAATTCTGGCCGTGGTGGTGGCCACCTATTCGCTCGGCGCCTACAGCAGGCATCCCCAGATCGGACTCGGCGCCGTCGTGACCCTGTTCTTCCTCCAGTGGGCGTTCGTCACCGCTTTGGTGCCGAGCGACGTGGCGGCGGGGTTGGTATTCCTCGGGGCTCCGTGGGCAGTGGGCCGATTCGTGTCATCGCGTGACCGCACGGCCAGTGAAGCACTCGAACGAGCGGCGCTGCTCGAACGCGAGCAGCACGCTCTGGCTGCGGCATCTGCGGCCGAGGAGCGGGTCCGGCTGGCACGAGAGCTGCACGACGTTGTATCGCACTCCATCAGTGTCATCGCGGTGCAGACCCAAGCGGTCCGGCGCCGCCTCCGCCCAGACCAGAACCGTGAGAACGACGACCTGCTGGTGGTGGAGTCCACCGCTCGCGAAGCCATGGCGGAGCTGCGGCGGCTCTTCGGTGTGCTGCGAGCCGACGATGCGGGTTTGTCGCTGGCGCCCCAACCGGGTCTTGACCAGCTGGAGCAGCTCGTCGAGCACGTCCGTTCAACGGGCCTGGACGTCAAGCTGGGGAGCACAGTCGACGGCAATGCTCTGACTCCCGGCCTCTCCCTTGCCGCCTACCGCATCGTCCAGGAAGCCCTGACGAACGTGATGAAGCACGCCTCAGCCACCACCGTGACCGTCACGGTCGACCGGCACGACGACACCCTCGACGTACGAATCGAGGATGACGGCCGCGGTCTCACCCGAGACTCCGGAGGGCATGGTCTGCGTGGGATCCGTGAGCGCGCGGAGCTCTACGGCGGGACATTGGACGTCGGGCCTTCGGACTGCGGTGGAGTTCGCGTCGTTGCGCAGCTACCCATCGGAGCCTCGACATGATTCGCGTCCTCATCGTCGACGACCAAGCCATGGTCCGAGCTGGGTTCAGCTCACTGCTTGAGTCCGAGCCGGACATCGAGGTCGTCGGACTGGCAGCGAACGGGCAAGAGGCAGTCGAACAGGTCAAGGCACTTGATCCCGACGTGACGCTCATGGACATCCGCATGCCCGTGCTCGACGGTCTGGCGGCGACACGCACGCTGGTCGAGTCACAGGCGCGGACCCGGGTCCTGATGCTCACGACATTCGACCTCGACGAGTATGTCTTCGAATCACTGCGCGCCGGCGCGTCCGGATTCCTGCTGAAGGACGCCCCGGCCGAGCAGCTGTCTGAGTTCATCCGCGTGGTGGCTCGCGGTGACTCACTGCTGGCCCCCGAGGTCACACGGCGGGTCATCGACGCGTTCGTGGCGAGGGCGCCAGTCCCCTCCAACGTGTCGAAGGATCGGCTGGCTCGACTCACGCCCCGCGAGCTCGAAGTCCTCGGCCTCCTTGCCCGCGGCCTCTCCAACGTCGAGATCTCCCACAAGCTGTTCATCTCCGAGGCGACGACGAAGACGCACGTGTCGAACGTCCTCGCCAAGCTGCACATCACCGACCGCGTGCAGGCCGTGATCGCCGCGTACGAATGCGGGCTCGTCGTCCCCGGCACTCCGTCGCACGACTGATCCGAAGATCCGGCCTGTGGGCGATCCCGGATGAGGCGGGCCGGGGCGACTCTCGATGTAGTCAGAACCGACTGCAAGGAGAATCCGATGACCACCACCCTCCCCCCGACCGGCGCCGACGCCGGGACAAGCTCCGCGCTGGCGATTCGCCAGCGGGTACCGATCGTGGTGCCTGCACTCGCGGGAATCTTCTGCCTGATCGCAGCAATCGCCGATCCCGCTCCCGGGATGGACGACGAGCAGCTGTTCACCCGCTACGCGGCACATACCGACGCGCTCTCGGTGCACACGCTCACCCTCCACTTCGGCTACGGGCTTTGGGTGCTGTTCGCGCTTCTCGTGCCCGTCTTGGTGCGCAGGCGTGGCGCGTGGCTCGCAAATGTCGCCGCGTTCCTGGGCTTCCTCGGAATCATCACGCTCCCCGGCCTCGTGTTCAGCGACTTCATCATGGTCGGTGTCACCCAGGAATTCGGACCCGCCGGGACCATGGCTGCCAGCGAACACACCGAAGCCATCTGGGGTGTCCCGGTCTTCATTGCATCCGGCCTGCCAACCGCAATCCTCAGCCCCATCATCGCCGCGGCCGCTCTGTGGCGCGCAGGGGTGCTCCGCTGGTGGGGCTTCCTGCTCCCAGTCGTCGCATTCGCCGGCTACTTCGGCTCCGGTGTGATGTGGTGGGGCGGCGTCATCATGGCCGCCGCCCTTGCGGCGTTCTCGGTCGTCCTGTTCCGAGCCCTTCGCGAGTGATTTCGCGACGAGCGGTGGCCCCCGCGCTGCGGGGGCCACTGTCGTCATTCGAGTCAGATCTGCTTCCTTGACCTCTATGCTGGACAGACTGTCCCCATTGCTTCCGAGCGGATGCCACATGAAGCGTGCCTTGATCGCCCTCGTCGCTGCCGGCTTCGTCGTGGCCGCCATCAGCGTCGCGAGGGCGAACTCCGGTGAGAACGAGCCCCGACACCACCGGTCTGCCGTCGCATCCGAGGCCGCGCGCCAGGCCGAGCAGGTGCTGCGGGCGCAGGAAGAGCTCCGGAAGAATGTGGAGGAGTACGCGGACGGCCGCACCCACACGCTTGTCGTCGCGATCCGTGAAGAGCGCCCAGGCAAGGTCTGGATACTCGGCAAGGTCGACGGCAAGGCGGTCTGTGTCACGCCACCCGGGAACGCGCCGACGTACGTGCACGTGACTCCCCTGCGCGACGACCTCCCCTTGGCGACCGAGGTCGCGCCAGTCGAGGTCACGCTGCTGAAGAACGGCGCCTGCCAGGCCAAGGTTGAGCTGATCGTGCCTCAGCGGGATGGCTACCAGGTCACCGTCGTGACCGCCAACCGCCGCAACTCGTTCGGTGGGGTCAAGGTGGCGCATGCCAGAGCACCCCAGAAGGTGACCATTCTCGTCTGAGGCCCGGGTGGCAGGATGCTCGGTGTGCCGCACTGGGTCCAGATCGCGGGGGTCGTCGCCGGGAGTGTCGCGCTCCTGTGGCTCGTCATGCTGGCGCTGCTCTGGCGCGCGAAGCCCGACGACGTGACGTTGCGGGACGCCGTGCGACTCGTGCCCGACCTGCTCCGGCTGCTCAAACGACTTGCCGGCGACGCGACCCTGCCCCGCGGCGTACGCACGCGCCTGTGGCTGCTGCTCGGCTACCTCGCGATGCCGATCGACCTCGTGCCCGACTTCATCCCCGTGCTGGGCCATGCCGATGACGTCGTGGTCGTCGCGGTCGTCCTCCGCTCGGTCGTACGCGCGGCCGGCCCTGCGGCGCTCGAACGGCACTGGCCGGGCACGCCTGAAGGACTCCGGGTCATCCGTACGCTGTGCGGACAGGACGGCCGTGGGAGGGTGTTCCCGTGAAGGTCATCCGTGCCCAGCTCGCCGACGTCTCCCAGGCCGCTCCCTTGTTCGCGGCGTACCGCGAGTTCTACGGCGAGCCGTACGACCTCGAGGCTTCGGCGTCGTTCCTCGCCAGCCGGCTGGCCCGCGACGAGTCGATCGTGCTGATCGCGCAGGACGACAACGGCGTACCCGTCGGGTTCAGCCAGATCTATCCGGCGTTCTCCTCCACGCGCCTCGCGCCCATCTGGATCCTCAACGACCTGTTCGTGTCCGAGGACGCGCGGGGCACCGGCGCGGTCGACGCGCTGCTCGACACCGCCGCGGCCAAGGCGACCGAGGCCGGCGCGATCGCGATCGAGCTGGCGACGGCCCACACCAACCTGCGTGCTCAGGCCGTCTACGACCGCAGCGGCTACCAGGCCGACACGGTCTACAAGCACTACGAGAAGCCGCTCCGCTGACCTGCGACTTCGCTGGGAGTCAGCGTTGCGCGATGTGGACGACGAGGTTGACCACCACGGCGAGCAGGACCGTGCCGAGGACGTCGAGATTGACCCGGCGATGACTCACGACCTCGGCGCCGCGGGTCGTCGTGCGCTCGATGAGGCTGAACATCACGCCGATCACGCCCGCCGACACCAGGACCCAGAACGCCGCCTGGGTGTCGCCGCCGTTGGCGACGCTGAGGACCAGCGCAGCGGCCGACGCGCGATCGGTGGGAGGAGATCGAGCGGCTGCTGCCCGCCGACATACTGGAGGCGTGAGCGCCGGACGATATGCCCCCTCGCCATCGGGCGACCTGCACGTCGGCAACCTCCGCACCGCACTGCTGGCCTGGCTGTGGGCGCGGCGCTCGGGCCGGGACTTCCTGATCCGCATCGAAGACCTCGACCGCGTACGTGAGGGGGCTGAGCAGCGACAGCTCGCCGACCTCGGAGCGCTGGGACTGGACTGGGACGGCACGCCGGTGCGCCAGTCGGAGCGGCGCAACTTGTACGAAGCGGCGATCGGCCGTCTCCAGGACGAGGGCCGCGTCTACGAGTGCTTCTGCACCCGAAGGGAGATCCTCGAGGCGCCCACCGCTCCGCACCATCCACCCGGCGCCTACCCCGGCACCTGCCGAGACCTGACCGAGGCCGAACGTGCGCGACGCCGGGCTGAACGTCCCGCAGCGCTGCGCCTCCGTGCCGACGTCGCCACGTTCACCGTCAGCGACGAGATCCACGGTTCGTACGTCGGAGCGGTCGACGACTTCGTGCTGCGGCGCGGCGATGGCGTGCCGGCCTACAACCTCGCGGTGGTCGTCGACGACGCCGAGCAGGGTGTCGACCAGGTCGTCCGCGGCGACGACCTGCTGGCCTCTGCGCCCCGGCAGGCCCTTCTCGCCACGCTGCTCGGCGCGCACCCGCCGACGTACGTCCACGTGCCGCTGGCGCTCAACGCGGAGGGTCGGCGGCTCGCCAAACGAGACGGCGCCGTGACCTATGGCGAGCTCCAGCGCGCCGGCACCGACGTGCTCGGCCTCATCGCGGACTCGCTCGGCCTCGTCGGATCGACACCGCAAGACCTGCTCGAGTCGTTCGACCCGGCGACCCTGCCTCGTGAGCCGTGGGTCTTTGACCCGCGGTCAGTTTCGGTCGATGAATGATTCGAGCAGGTCGCTGATCGCCTCGGGCTGCTCGATCGTGCTTGCGTGCCCGGCGTCCGGCACGATCTCCAGCCTCGAGCCGGGGATCAGCTTGTTGAGCTCCTCGGCCTTGGCGACGGGTGTCGCGACGTCGTCGGCGCCCACGACCACCAGGGTCG
Source organism: uncultured Actinomycetota bacterium (assembly GCA_963790145.1). Classification (GTDB taxonomy): domain Bacteria; phylum Actinomycetota; class Actinomycetes; order Propionibacteriales; family Nocardioidaceae; genus Aeromicrobium. The sequence goes on from CAWBNN010000004.1 coordinate 265,695, forward strand.
GGGCGGTGACATTGCCGAGCTCGTCGGCGATCGGCTCGCGGTCGGTGACGCCGTAGATCGCCTTCTTCATCCCGGAACGCTGGGCGGCCTTGACCTCGTTGAGCCACGCCTCGATCTGCGGCTCGGACCTGGGGCTGGCGAGGTAGGTCGGCCCGAACATGAGCGGCTTGACCTTGGAGGCCACCGGGCCCAGCCCGAACAGGCCGTAGATCTTGGCGAGCAGTCGATACTGGCCCACCTTGTTCGGATCCTCGGGACCCGCGCTCGTGTCGAGCAGGCTGAGCGAACGGATGAGCTCGGGGCGTCGGGCCGCCAGGCGCATACCGACGAATCCGCCCATCGAGAGGCCGACCCAGTGCACCTTGCCCAGGGCGAGCTCCTGGATGATCGCGGCGGCATCATCAGCGAGCGTGTCCATGTCGTAGCCGCCGTCGGCGGCCGGAGAGCGACCCTGGCCGCGCCAGTCGATCGTCACGCATCGGTAGCGGGAGGCAAGCCGGTCGACCTGGTCGTCGAACATGCGGCCGCTGAACAGCAGCCCGTGGCCGAACACGACCGTGGCCGCATCCGGCCGACCCACTGGGGGCTCGGTGTCCTCGATGTTGATCTTCGCGCCGTTGACCTCGACGAGTGCCATCCAGACCTCCTGTGTCCGTCCCTGAGCATGGCAAAGGCGGACGCAGACCGCCAGAGGAGACCCGGCGGGCTACTTGACCTTGACCGTGACCTTGCTGGACCAGGCCGGCCGCGTGTCGGTGGAACCGAGGTACTCGAATCGGAAGGTGCGCTTGCCCTTGCCGAGGCCGGTCAGGTTGACCGTACGGCTGCCGTTGGTGAACCCGACGGCGGAGCGGATCTTCTTCGAACCGAGATAGAGGTCGAACCGGCCACCGGGGTTGGCGATGCCGTAGTACTCAGCACTGACGGAGAGGACGAGCTGTGCCTTGCCCTTGCCGGGCGACGAGCCCTTGAGCTCGACCGACGGGGGGACCTTGACGTTGGTCAGGTTGACGCCTGTGACGGTCTGACCCGGGGTTGCCACGGTGAACGCGACGCCGCTCGCCGGCAGGTCCTCGTCCTCCTCGAACAGCGCGAATGCCGTGTACTGCCCCACGCTGAGTCCGGGCATGCGGAACGCGCCTGAGTCGTTCGTCGCGGCGAAGCCGATCTTGTCGAAGAACGACTCGTCCGGCTCCTCCGGGAAGGAGCCGTCGCCGGGAAACGCGAGAACGTCGACGTTGCTGAGCTTGCGGCCCGATGGAGCCGAGACGGTGCCTTCAGCGTTGGACGACGGCTGGACCACGATGTCGCCCAGCGCGTTCGATCCGGCCACGAGAGTCACACTCTTGGTCGTCGTCGCGTACTCGGGATTGTCGTCGTAGTCCGCCACCACAAGGGTCCAGGTGCCAGGCGTGAGGTCACCCCATCCCGTGGAGCTGAAGGTCCCGCCGGTCCTGGTGGTGCCCAGTTCTGCGTACTCATCCTCGCCCCGTTGCACGCTCACGCTCAGGCCGCGAACGCCGACGCCATTGGCGTCGACGACTCGACCCGACACCGACATGGTGGTGGCCGCCTGCGCGGATGTGGTGACGAGGCCCGCGGCGGCAAGCGCGAAGGCCGCCACGAGGGCAGCGAGCAGGCGAAGATGACGGGTCATGTGGGGTCCTCAGGGCGGCGGGCGATTGCGACAGGGCGTCAGCGTATCGGTCCCTACGGGGGCCGCATGTGGTTTCGGAAAACTGATTCGGCCCAAGAACGATTGACAAGTATGTGAGTCATCACTAACTTAAATCTCATGAGCCCGACCACCCGTATGAAAGCCGAGGATCGCAAGGTCCTGATCCTCGAGGCAGCGATCGAGGAGTACGGCCGCTCGGGAATGCACGCGACGTCGACCGAGGTCATCGCCGAGCGCGCAGGCGTCTCCCAGCCCTATCTGTTCCGGCTGTTCGGCACCAAGGCCGGTCTGATCGGCGCCGCGATCGAGCATCACACCCTGACGCTTCGCCAGGCGTTCCGCGAAGCCGTCGAGAACCGCGAGCCCGGCATGTCGCCGCTCGAGGCGATGGCCATGGCCTACATCGGCTTCATGAACGACGACGTGAACTCGATGCGCTGCCAGCTGCACACGTGGGCGGCCGGGTCCGACCCCGCGATCAAGGAAGTGGCCCAGCGGACCTACCGCGAGATCTGGGAGGACATCGCCGCCCTGAGCGGCGCGAGCGCGGACGAGGTCCGCGACTTCATGGCCCAAGGAATGCTGCTCACCGTCGTGGCAGCGCTCGACCTCACCGAGCTGTATGGCGACCCGCTCGCCGTCGCAAAGGAGTTCTGATGTTCAGTGCACTCGGCCGTCTGGCCAACACCCACCCCCGGCGCGTTCTCGGCGTGACCGTCCTGTTCTTCGTCATCGCCGGCGTGTTCGGCGGGCCGGTCGCGGGGCTGCTCAACAGCGACAACGACTCGTTCTCCGACACTGGGGCGACGAGCGCCCAGGCGGTCGACCAGATCGAGAAGGCCGCCGGTCAGGACGCGTCGCCCAGCCTGATCGCCCTCGTCGACATCGACGACAAGGCGGCGATCGCCGAGACGACGGAGATCCTTTCCGACCCCGCGGTCAAGCAGGTCGTCGGCGGTCCCGAGATGGGCGAGCAGTTCGTCTCCAAGGACGGCTCGAAGACCTACTTCGCGGCGATCTACAAGTCCGGCGTCGACGCCGACGAGACCACCGAGCACCTGCGCCACGAGCTCGGGCGGGTCGATGGCGTGCAGGTCGGTGGCTTCGGGCCCGCCTACCAAGAGGTCAACGAGCACGTCGAGAGTGATCTCGTCACCGCTGAGCTGATCGCGTTCCCGCTGCTGTTCCTCGTGTCGCTGTGGGTGTTCCGGTCCGCGGTCGCCGCGCTCCTGCCGTTGCTGGTCGGCGGGCTGACGATCGTGACGTCGTTGCTGATCGTGCGCGGCATCAACGAGTTCGTCGACATCTCGATCTTCGCGCTCAACCTCATCACGGGTCTTGGCCTCGGCCTCGCGATCGACTACTCGCTGTTCCTCGTCTCCCGCTATCGCGAGGAGCTCGAGCGGGTCGGGCCGGGCGCCGAAGCCGTACGCCGAACCGTCGCCACCGCCGGGCGTACCGTCGCCTTCTCAGCCGTCACCGTCGCGGGCGCCGGCCTGGCGTTGCTGGTGTTCCCGCTGCGCTTCCTCTACTCGATGGGCATCGGCGTGACCGTCGTGGCGCTCGCCGCGGCCGCCGTGTCGCTGATCGTGCTGCCCGCGCTGTTCGCCGTCCTGGAGCACCGGGTCAACGCCCTGGCGCCGAAGCGGTGGCGCGAGGCGCAGATCGCGGAGTCGCGGGCCGAGGTCCACGGGTTCTGGTATCGCGTGTCGAAGTTCGTCATGCGCTTTCCCGTCGGCACCGCGATCGCGGGCGCGGCGATCCTGCTGGCCCTGGGCACGCCGTTCCTCGGGGTGAAGTTCACCGGCGTGGACGCCACGGTGCTGCCCGACGGCAGCCCGGCCAAGACGGTCGACACGGTCCTGCGTCAGGACTTCGTCGGCGCCGAGTCCTCCCCCGTCATCGTCGCGGTGACGGCTCCGGAGTCCGCCGGCGCTGACATCGAGTCGTACGCCTCGACGCTCGGCTCGCTCGACGCCGTCGCGCAGGTCGCCGAGCCGCGCTACCTCGGCGATGACACCTGGCAGCTCGATGTGGTCCCGAAGGGCACGACGCTCGACGACGCGACGCTCGACCTGGTCGGCGAGATCCGCGACACCGACGCACCCGGCAAGGTGCTGGTCGGCGGTGCGAGCGCGGAGCAGGTCGACCAGGTCAAGTCGATCGCCGCCAACATCCCCTTGGCGCTGGTCATCCTGGCCGCCCTGACCTTCATCACGTTGTTCCTCATGACCGGCTCGGTCGTCCTGCCGATCAAGGCGCTGCTGATGAACGTGCTGACGATCAGCGCGACCTTCGGCGTGCTGGTCCTGATCTTCCAGGACGGCAGGTTCGAGGGGCTCCTCGACTACACCAGCCAGGGTGCGCTGGAGTCGTCGCAGCCGGTGTTCCTGTTCGCAGTCGTGTTCGGGCTGTCGACTGACTATGCGGTGTTCCTGCTGACCCGGATCAAGGAGGCGCGCGATGCCGGCGCCGGCGAGCGTGAGTCCGTCGCGCTCGGCCTGCAACGTACGGGCCGCATCGTCACCGCCGCGGCGCTGCTGTTCGCGATCGCCCTCGGCGCATTCGCGACGTCGCAGATCATCTTCATCAAGGAGCTCGGTATCGGTACGGCCCTCGCGGTGCTGATCGACGCGACGATCGTCCGCGCGATGCTCGTGCCGTCGTTGATGGCGATGCTCGGCAAGCGGAACTGGTGGGCGCCCAGGCCGCTGCGCCGGCTGCACGACCGGATCGGGCTCAGCGAAGGCGATCCGACCGAGCTCGAACGCGTCAACGCCTGACCCCTCGCGTGGCGGTGACCTAGCGTCCACTCCGCACCCGCACCTGGACGCCAAGTCACCGCCCGCCACAGCCACTGGACGCCAAGTCACCGCTCGCCGGCTGGGCTCAGGCCTGGAGGTAGGCGATCACGGCGAGGACCCGGCGGTTGTTGCTGTCGTCGTCGGCATCGAGGTCGAGCTTCATGAAGATGTTGCTGGTGTGCTTGCTGATGGCCTTCTCGGTCACGAAGAGCGCAGCGGCGATCGCGGCGTTGGATCTGCCCTCCGCCATGAGGCCGAGCACCTCCCGCTCACGGTCGGTCAACCGGGCGATGGGACTGTCGGGCTGGGCCCGGGCGATCAACGTCGAGACGACCTCGGGGTCGAGCACGGTGCCGCCACCGGCGACCGTACGAACCGCGTCGACGAACGTCGTCACGTCGGCGACGCGATCCTTGAGCAGGTAGCCGACCGCTCCGTCGCCGCTGCCCAGCAGCTCGCGGGCGTAGAGCTGCTCGACATACTGCGACAGCACCAGCACCGGGAAGCCCGGCCGTTCAGCCCGCGCCGCGATCGCTGCGCGCAGCCCTTCGTCGGTGAACGTTGGCGGCATGCGTACGTCGACGACGGCGATGTCGACGTCATCCGCGCGCAGCGCCTCGGCGAGCTTCTCGGCGTCGTCGACAGCAGCCACGACCTCGAAGTCGTATGCCTCGAGGAGACGGGTCAGGCCGTCCCGGAGGAGGGCGAGATCTTCGGCGATGACAACGCGCACGGAACCTCCAGGGTGACCACCGTCGGCCCCCCGATGGGACTGACCACGTCCATCGTGCCGTCAAACGCGGCAAGCCGTCTCGCGACCCCCGCAAGTCCGGTGCCCGAGGAGACCGCTGCGCCGCCCTTGCCGTCGTCCTCGACGACGACCTTGAGCGCCTCGCCGTCGTGCGTGACGTCGATCGTCGCGCGCGTTGCTCCGGAGTGCTTGCCGATGTTGGCGAGCAGCTCACTGGTCGCGAAATAGACCGCCGACTCGACGGGTGCCGCCGGCCGTCCGGCGAGGTTGATCATCACCGAGACCGGCAGTGACATGTCGAGCGCCAGCGCCTGGATCGCCCCGGCGAGCCCGCGATCGGCCAGCACCGGCGGGTGGATGCCGCGTACGACTGAACGCAGGTCGCCGAGCGCTGAGGTCGTCACTGCCCTGGCCTCGGCGAGCATCGCGGCCGCGCCTTCGGGGTCCTTGGCCAGCATCTCCTCGGCCATGCCGAGATTCATGCCGAGAGCCACGAGCCGGGCCTGGGCACCGTCGTGCAGGTCGCGCTCGATGCGCCGCAGCTCGGCGGCGGAGTGGTCGATCGTCTCGGCGCGGGACTGCGACACCTCTGCGACCCGTCGCTCCAGCGCGTCCCTCGTCGGCGACAGCATCGCCCGGTCGAGCTCGGCACGCCAACGCATGAGCACGGGCAGGAGCCACCACCACAGGCTGAAGGTGACCAATAGCCAACCCCACTCGTAGAACGACTCGGCCTGCGTGTCGATCCTGAAGAAGCCGTAGTTCATGTCGAAGACGCCGTCCGGGGTGACCCAGTAGACGAACGGGAACACGAGATACCAGAGCACCCCGAGGCCGAGGCCGAACGAGATCCACGCGAGTGCCCAGCCGACCGTGACCGACATGTAGGTCCAGGCGAAGTCCCGCCACCGGGCCGGGTCGGCCACCCAGCGCTTCAGCAGGCCGAAGCCGGACACCGACTTGGTGGGCAGATAGGGCCGCTCGATGCGGACGCCGAGGATGCGGCCGGCAAGCCTGCGGTGCACGTTGGCCAGCTGCTGGTTGAGCGGCACGAAGATCAGGAGCAACGCCATGCCGACGCCGACGATGGCGACGCCGAGCGCAGTCGTGAGGATGCAGAGGAGCGCCAGGGCCGGGACCGCCAGCAACACGTACGCGATCGCCAGGGCGGTCAGCTTCAGCCGGCGCGACAGGCCGGCCAAGAACGACTCCCCCTCGAACGGCGAGGTGGCGGTGACGGTGGTGCTCATGGCGGGGTGCTCCGATTCGTATGGGTGGTTCGTCCCAATCCTCGCGCATCGGATGGCCGCAGACAGTGGGCTCAGGCCTACTTCCGATCGGGGTTCCAGCACCATGTCGGCGGGGTCGGCGAGTCACGAGGCTTGGAGCCACGTCAAGTCACTTCGAGAAGGGCACCCACCATGTCTTCGAAATCCCCAACTGTCCGCGTGGCTCGCTGGAGCGCGACCCACCCGTGGCGCGCCATCGGCCTCTGGGTCGCATTCGTCGTCTCGGCGATCGCGCTCCTGTCGACCGTCGAGACCAAGCAGGTCGCCGACGAGGACTTCCGCGTCGGCGAGTCCGGGCGCGCCGCCGCCATGATCGACGACGCCGGCCTCGCTGCGAGCCCGACTGAGTCGGTCCTCATCACCGCCCCCACTGGTTCGCTCGACGCGACGAAGGCCGAGGCCGCAGCCACACAGGTCTCGACAGCCGCGACGGACGTCAAGGGCGTCTCCGACGTCGGGCCGCCGATCTGGTCGGGCAAACGCGACGCGGTGCTCGTGCCGATCACGATGTCCGGTGACGTCGACGCCGCCGCCGACCATGTCGGCGCACTGCTCGACGCCACCGCCAAGGTCCAGAAGGCGAACCCGTCGCTCGACATCGAGCAGGCCGGTGACGCATCGCTCGATGCCGGCATCAACGACAAGGTCGGCGAGGACCTGGCGTCGGCCGAGTCGATGAGCCTGCCGATCACGTTCGTGATCCTGCTCGTCGCGTTCGGCGCGTTCATCGCCGCCGGCATCCCGGTGCTGCTGGCGATCACGTCGGTCGTCACGGGCCTCGGCCTGTACGCCCCGGTGTCCTACCTCGTGCCCGACTCCGGCACCGTCGCCAACGTCGTGCTGCTGATCGGCATGGCTGTCGGTGTCGACTACTCGCTGTTCTACCTCAAGCGCGAGCGTGAGGAGCGTATGCGGGGACGGTCCACCGTCGACGCGATCGAGATCGCCGCAGCGACCTCAGGACGCGCCGTCGTGGTCTCCGGATTCGCCGTCGTCGTCTCGATGTCCGGGCTGTTCCTCACCCGCGAGCCGGTCTTCAGCGCCCTCGCGGTGGGCTCGATCCTCGTGGTCGTCGTCGCCGTGATCGGTTCACTGACCGTGCTGCCGGCGCTGCTGGCCAAGCTCGGCCGCTGGGTCGACCGTCCGCGCATCCCGCTGCTGTGGCGCCTCAATCGTCGTATCGGCGCGGGTGGCATCAGCGGACGCCTGATCCGTCCGGTCATCCGCAAGCCGATGGCCGCGGCCGTGATCTCCGGCGGCGTGCTGGTCGCGCTCGCAGTGCCAGCACTCGGCATGAACATGCACCAGGGCACGATCGACACCCTGCCGCAGGACATCCCGGCGGTGCAGGCGTACCAGCGGATGCAGCAGAGCTTCCCGTCGGAGCGTCCCGGCATCGACGTCCTCGTCCACGCCGGCAAGGGCAGCACCGGACGCGGCCCGTTCGGCACTCGAGGCCGTCCAGGCCGAAGCCGTCAGCTCTGGAATCGCCACAGCCGGCGACGACGCCATCACGGTGTCGAAGGACGGACGTACGGTCGAGCTGTCGATGCACGCGGCGCATCCTGAGGGCGACGTCCGCAACGACAAGGCGATCGAGCAGCTCCGCGACACGATCGTCCCCCGCGCGACCGACTCGCTCGACGGCGCGAAGAGCGCAGTGGGAGGCACGGTCGCGGCGAACTACGACTACGAGAACCAGCCGTCAATGCTGCCGTGGGTCATCGCGTTCGTGCTGATCCTGACGCTCGTCATGATGGGCTGGACGTTCCGCAGTGTCACGATCGCGCTCCTGACGACCGTGCTCAACCTGTTGTCGGTCGGCGCGTCGTTCGGGGTGCTTGCCTTGGTGTTCCAGCACGACTGGTTCAACGGACTGCTCAACTACGAGTCCTCCGGATTCATCATCGACTGGATCCCGCTGTTCTGCTTCGTGGTGCTGGTCGGCCTGTCGATGGACTATCACGTGTTCGTCCTGAGCCGGGTTCGTGAGGGGCTCCGTCAGGGCCTGCCGTACGAGCGCGCGGTCGAGTTCGGCATCCGCGAGACCGCGAGCGTCGTCACCAGCGCGGCGGCCGTCATGGTCTCGGTGTTCGCGGTCTTCGCGACGCTGAGCATGCTCGAGATGAAGCAGATGGGCATCGGCCTCTCGGTCGCCATCTTGATCGACGCGACCCTCGTCCGACTCGTGCTGCTGCCGGCGTTGCTCCTCAAGCTGCGCGGACGGCTCGAGCGTCTCGGCGAGGTCACGAGCACCGAGGACGAGTACGCCCTCAAACCCGCGCTCGTCTAGGCGGAGACACGAAACGGCCCGGTCACCTCGCGGTGGCCGGGCCGTTGCGGTGCTCGCAGGGTCTAGATCAGGCCTTTGCTGGTCAGCCATTCCTTGGCCAGCACGTCCGGGGCGGTCTTGTCGTCGCCCTGGTTCTTGCTGTTGAGGTCGAGCAGGTCGGCCGTCGTCAGCTGTGCCGAGACGTCGTTGAGGATCTTCTCGACCTTGTCCGACGCCTTCTCGCCGTTGATCAGCGGGATCACGTGCTGTGCGGCGATGAGGTTCTTGGGATCCTCCAGCGTCACGAGCTTGTTGGCCAGGATCGACGGCGTCGTCGAGTAGATGTCGGCGACGTCGACCTTGCCGTCGAGCAGTGCCTTGAGCGTCGCGGGTCCGCCACTGTCACTGATCGGCGTGAACTTGATGCCGGTGATGCCGTAGACCTTCTCCAGCCCGGGGATGCCGTAGGCGCGCTCCTTGAACTCCGGATTGGCTCCGAGCTTCAGGTCCTTGACGTTCTTGAGGTCGGCGATCGTCTTGAGGTTGTTCTTGGCGGCGAACTCCGGCGTGACGTTGAGCGAGTCCTTGTCCTCGGCCTCGGCTGCATCGAGGACCTCGAGGTTGTCGGGCAGCGCGTCGTCGAGCGCCGCCTCGATGTCGTCCTCGTTCGTCGCCGTCGCCTTGGGGTCGAGGTAGGTCAGCAGGTTGCCGGAGTACTCCGGCAGCAGGTCGATCTCGCCGTTCTCGAGCGCCGGGATGTAGGCCTCCCGTGCACCGATGTTGAGCTTCTTGTTGACCTTGACGCCTTCGGCCTCGAGGGCCTGGGCGTAGATCTCGGCGATGATCTCGTTCTCGGAGAACTTGGCCGAGCCGATCGTGATCGTGTCGGACTCCGACTTCTTGCCGGACGTCGGGTCACTGCTGCCACACGCAGCCAGGGACAGGCCGAGTGCTGCCGCGACGGCAACCGCCGCGGTCATCTTGTGGATGGACATTCTTCTCCTTGGGGGTGGGGTCATGCGGACGTTGGTACGAGGGAAGGTCGGGAGCGCAGGGCCAGGCGCTGGAGCCCGGCGAAGATGCCGTCGAGGACGAGCGCGAGGGCGACGACGACGACGGATCCGCCCGCCATCTGGGGATAGTCCTGCACCGCCTGGCCGTCGATGATGTAGCGACCGAGACCGCCGAGACTCACGAACGCCGCGACGGTCGCGGTGGCCACGACCTGCAGGGTCGCCGAGCGGACGCCGCCCACGATGAGCGAGAGGGCCAGCGGGATCTCGACCTTGGTCAGGATCTGCCACTCCGTCATCCCGATGGCGCGGGCCGCATCGATCGTCTGGCGGTCGACGGACTCGAGTCCGGAGTAGGCACCGGCCAGCAGCGGCGGAATCGCCAGCACCACGAGCGAGATCAGTGCAGGGGTGAGCCCGATGCCCGTCAGCAGCACGATGTAGGTGAGCAGTCCCAGCGTGGGCAGGGCCCGCATCGCCCCGGTCACGGCGACCGCGAGCGTCCGGAGGCGTCCCGTGTGGCCGATCCAGAGCCCGAGCGGGATCGCGATGGCGGATGCGATCGCGACGGTCTCGGCGGTGTAGCCGATGTGCTCGATGAGCCGGTGCGGGATGCCGTCGTCTCCACTCCAGTTGGTCGAGTCGGCCAGCCAGTCGACGGTCTCGGACAGGATGCTCATGCTCTGCCTCCCCGGAGATGTTGCGCGAACGACATCATCGGCGTGACCGGACTGCGCACCGGGCGGCTGGCTGACGCCCAAGGGAGCAGGAGGCGTCCGAGCATGACCAGGACCAGGTCGAAGAACAGGGCGACCAGCACGGTCGCGCCGACGCCGATCAGGATCTCGGTCGTGAAGTTGCGGTTGTAGCCGTCGGTGAACAGCGAGCCCAGGCTGCTGACACCGATCAACGCACCCACGCTCACCAGGCTCACCGTGCTGACCGAGACGACGCGCACCCCGGCCAGCAGGACCGGCCCCGCGAGCGGGAGCTCGACCCGGAACGCGCGCTGCGCCGACGAGAAGCCGGCGGCGGACGCCGAGTCGAGCACCGCCGGGGACACCGAGCCGAAGGCGTCGGAGGCCGACCTCACCATGATCGCCACGGCATAGATCGTCAAGGCGATCACGACATTCAACGGGCTGAGTATGCCGAGTCCGACGACCCCGGGAATGATCACGAACAACGGGAGCGACGGGATCGTGTAGAGGATGCTGCCCGCGCTGAGCAGCGGGCCGCGCAATCGCGGGTGCCGGTTGGCGTACCAGCCGATCGGGCAGGGCGATCACGAATCCGAGCGCGATCGGGACAGCGCTGAGCCACACGTGCCGCAGCGTCAGCGACCACACGTAGTCGAAGTTGTCGAACAACCAGGTCATGCCGTCACCTGCACAAAAAGGGCACGATACGCAGGCGGCGGCACCGGCGCCTGTTGATTCCCTCGCTGGCGCTGGGTCATTCGGACAGGACCCCCGTGGCCTTGCCCGCCTCGTCGACGACGATGCGGGCGCCGTCACGGTCCTCGACGTGCAGCTTGCGCCGGCCCTTGTCGAGCCCGACGAAGCTGCGGACGAAGTCGTTGGCGGGCTTGGCCAGGATGTCGGCCGGCGAGCCGACCTGGGCGACCTCGGCACCCTTCTTGAGGATCACGACCTGATCGCCGAGCAGGAACGCCTCGTCGATGTCGTGAGTCACGAACACGATGGTCTTGTCGAGCTCGCGCTGCAGGCGGAGGAGCTCCTGCTGCAGCTCATCGCGCACGATGGGATCGACCGCGCCGAACGGCTCGTCCATCAGCAGGATGTTGGGGTCGGTCACGAGTCCACGGGCGACGCCGACCCGCTGTTGCTGGCCACCCGAGAGCTGGCTGGGATAGCGGTCGGCCAGGGACGAGTCGAGTCCGACGGTCTCGAGCACGGCATGGGCCCGGCGGTGAGCCTCCTTCTTGCCGACGCCGTTGAGGCGCAGCACCGTGGCGACGTTGTCGATGACCTTGCGATGCGGCAGAAGACCCGCGTGCTGCATGACGTAGCCGATGCTGCGCCGCAGCTCGACCTTGTTGCGCGTCGCGATGTCGACGTCGTCGATCAGGACCTGGCCACGGGTCGGATCGACCATGCGGTTGACCATGCGCAGCAGCGTCGTCTTGCCGCACCCGGACGAGCCGACGAGCACCGTCGTCGTACGCGATGGCAGCTGGAGGCTGAAGTCCCCGACCGCCTCGGTGCCGTCTGCGAACGTCTTGCCGATGGAGCGGTACTCGATCATGCGGTCCTCCGCGTTTCGCGATAGGTAGGCATTGAACTGGGCAAACAGGCTTCAGACAGTCTGGCGTGAACCTGCGCGGGCGGCAATCGCTGAGAGACTCCTCAGGACGACACCTCGGCACCGACCACCGTCTCGATCGCCGAAGGCCCGGCGACGACTGGCAGTCCAGCCCCGCGCCAAGCATGGATTCCGCCGACGATGTCGCCGGCCCGGACGCCCAACGACCCGAGCGAGGACGCGGCGAGTGATGACGTGTAGCCCTCGGTGCACACCACGATCCACTCCTGTCCGTCGCGCGCCTGAGCGAGACTCGCACCCGAGGCCGGGTGCAGGCGCCACTCCAGATGATTGCGCTCGACTATGACAGAACCCGGAATCTCGCCATCTGATTCCCGCTGCCAACCGGGACGGATGTCGACGATCAGCGCGCCCGACGCCACCCGGTCGTATGCCTGACCCGGATCGAGCCGTTCGATGGAGCTTCTCGCCGACGCCAGCAGCTCGTCGACCGAGGCGTACGTCGCGGTCATGACGCCACCCGCAGCTCCGGTGCCGGAGCCTCGGGGTCGTCGGTCCACATCGAGGCGAGCCGGGTGAGCTGGTGACCGTCGACGTCGTAGTAGTTCATCAGCGACAGCGGCGGTGAGTACGCGTGCACGCTCACGGCCGTCTCGGCCTGGACGTTGCGCACGTCGTGCACGTAGTGCTCACCGAAGAGGACCGAGTCCCCGGCGCCACGTGGAGTCTCGACGAGCACCTCCGCGCCCGGCGTCCACACCGCTTCGCTGAGCTCGCCGCTGACGACCGTGAACGAGCCCGACGAGCCACCGTGGTCGTGCAGCTGCGTGCCCTGCTCCCTGGTCCAGCTGATGAGCCACACGTCGACCTGGTCGTCGCATCGGAGCCTCACGTGCCACCGGCTCTCCGTGTCGGCGCGGACCTCGTAGAGGCCCGCGCGTACGTCCTCGGCGACCGAGCTCGTCAGGGTGGCGAGCTCGGCCAGCGACAGAGGTGGAGCGGTCGTGGGGCGAGCAGTCATGAGTCCATGCAACCGCTGATCCAGGTGGCAGAACGCGGGGTTCACCACGTGGACCACGGCGCCACTGCGCGCCAGAATGCGCTACGCCGCGGCGCGGCTAGGCTGAGATGAGAGTGCCTCGGGGGCACGTCGAGACGCCGTCCGGCGCCGACAGGGAGGACACACCATGAAGTGGCTCGTCATCATCGCGATCCTGGCCATCGTCGTCATCGCCATGCTCTGGCTCCGCACGGTCCGACAGGGTTCGGACGCTGCCGGCGCCGCGTCGTCGCACCGCCTCGACGACTCACTCGCGCCGTCCGCCGATGCCGACAAACCGCTGCCTCCTGGAGGAACTGCCGTCGCGGGCGGAGGGACCGGTGGACCTGCGGTCGACCCACCATCCGGGGCCACCTGGGCGTCCGAAGAGGCACATCAGGGCGAGCCGCGACCGGGCGAGGATCCGCAGCCGCCGGGGCCACGTCCACCGCTCTGACCCGTTTTGTTTGCGGAGGCGCTCGTACGTTACAGTTGCGTGCGCGGTTCACCCGCGTAGCAAGGCCCCGTGGCGCAGTTGGTTAGCGCGCCGCCCTGTCACGGCGGAGGTCGCCGGTTCGAGTCCGGTCGGGGTCGCCAGCTGAACGAAACCCACGCACCTGAGTCCAGGTGCGTGGGTTTGTTCGTTGCTGCCGATTTCAACCGTGCCGGTGCCGTGCGATAAGGTGATCGTCGCCCGTTCGCGGGCACGGCCAGGTAGCTCAGTTGGTACGAGCATCCGCCTGAAAAGCGGAGGGTCGCCGGTTCGACCCCGGCCCTGGCCACGAAACACGGGTTCCGCGAGGTACGAGCGGGGCCCGTTTTTTGTGGCCTGCGGCTGGCACGAGAGACGGCGGGCCTGGGGGTCCCCCCTGCTCGAAGCGGCGCGCCGTCTCGCCCACCGTGAGTGGTCTCCGAAACCAGCGCGACGCGCAGAGCTTGGGGGAGTCGACCCCGGCCCTGGCCACAAAAACACGGGTTCCGCGAGGTACGAGCGGGACCCGTTTTTTGTGGCCTGCGGCTGGCACGATGCAGGTCGGGAGGTTCGATGACGGACAAGATCGACTTCAAGAAGACCCTGGATGCCTACCAGGCCAAGCGTGACGAGTTGCGGCTCGTGGACGTGCCTGATCTGCGCTACCTCATGATCGACGGCCACGGCGACCCCAACAGCTCACCGGAGTTCACCCAGGCGGTCGAGGCGCTCTACCCGGTGGCCTACAAGCTCAAGTTCGCCAGCAAGCGCGAGCTCGGTCGTGACTACGTCGTGCCGCCGCTCGAGGGGCTGTGGTGGGCCGACGACATGGACGCGTTCACCTCGTCGCGCGACAAGTCGCAATGGGACTGGACGCTGCTGCTCATGGTCCCGGACTGGATCGAGCGAGACCTGTTCACGGCCGCTGTCGCGCAGGCCGCCGCATCCCGGCCCGCACGGCTGGACGACGTACGACTGGAGTCGCTGGCGGAAGGCCGCTGTGTGCAGACCCTGCACATCGGCTCCTTCGACGACGAGGCCGGTGTGCTCGATCGACTCCACCGCGAGGTCATTCCCGACAAGGGCTTGCGCATGGCCGGCAAGCAACACGAGATCTACCTCAGCGACTTCCGCAAGGTCGCTCCCGAGAAGCAGCGCACCATCCTCCGCCAGCCGGTGTCCTGACGAGCCGCTTCGAAAGACCGCGGCCGGGTACTCCGGGTCGTGCAGACCTTCCTCCCCTACGCCGACTTCGCGCGCACGGCCGAGGTGCTGGACCGCACCCGCCTCGGCAAGCAGCGAGTCGAGTGCATCCAGATCGTCCGCGCCCTGACGATCCCGACGTACGGCTGGCGTCATCATCCGGCGGCACTCATGTGGCGCGGGCATCTCGAGGCGCTCGGGGCGTACAGCTTCGCGATCATCAACGAGTGGACGCGGCAGGGGTATGCCGACACGTGCGCCGCGACGATCGCCGCCGACCTCTCCGAGGCCGGTGTCAGCGGCGTACGCACGCAGGAGGAGCTGTCGGCAGCCGGTGCGCTGCCGTTCTGGCTCGGCGACCCCGACTTCCACGTGGCGCACCAGTCGGCGCTCCTCCGCAAGGATCCTGACCACTACGGACCGCTCTTCCCCGGCGTCCCCGATGACCTCCCGTACGTCTGGCCTCTCCCGGACTGAGCCGATCGGCCCTACGCTCGGCACATGAGCCGCATCGTCCAGATCGCGCAGCATGCGGACGACCTCGACCGCGCCGCGGCGTTCTACGAACGGCTGCTGGGCCAGCCGCCCGCCGCGAAGTTCGACCCGCCTGGCCTGCTGTTCTTCACCCTGGACGGGACGCGTCTGTTGCTGGAGCAGGGCGCTCCGTCGGCGACGATCTACCTCGAGGTCGAGGACGTACGCGCGTCGATCGAAGAGCTGCGCGCCCGGGACGTGCCGATCGAGGGCGAGCCACACGTGATCTTCCAGCACACCGACGACAGCCTCGGCCCGGCCGGCACGGACGAGTGGATGGCGTTCATCCGCGACTCCGAGGGCAACCTCGTCGGCCTCGTGAGCCACAGCCCGACGGAGCGCTGAGGTCTCGGCATAGGCTCAATGTCATGGACCTCGGACTGCGTGATCGTGTCTATCTGCTCACCGGCGCCACGGGCGGCCTCGGCCTCGCCACCGCCCAGGCACTCGTCGACGACGGTGCGCGGGTCGTGATCTCGTCGCGCTCCCAGGAGTCGGTCGACCGGGCCGTCGGCGAGCTCGGCGATCTGGCGATCGGCGTCGCGGTCGACAACGCCGACCCGACCGCTCCCGATCAGCTCATCCGTGCTGCCACCGACACCTTCGGGCGCCTCGACGGTGCGCTGATCAGCGTGGGCGGACCGCCTGCCGGTCCGATCCTCGATCGTACGGAGGACGAGTGGCGCTCCGCGTTCGAGACCGTGTTTCTCGGTGCGATTCGCCTGGCCGTCACGATCGCCGAGCAGCTCGGCGAGGGCGGCTCGATCGCGTTCGTGCTGGCGACGTCGGCCAAGACACCCATGCCCAACCTCGGCATCTCCAACGGACTGCGGCCCGGCCTTGCCATGGCGGCCAAGAACCTCGCCGACGAGCTGGGACCGCGTGGCATACGCGTCAACGGCCTGCTTCCCGGCCGGGTCGACACCGATCGCGTACGCCAGCTCGACGCGCAGGCCGATGATCCCCAGGCTGCCCGCGCGACGACCGAGCAGTCGATTCCGCTGCGGCGCTATGGCACCCCACAGGAGTTCGGTGACGTCGCCGCCTTCCTGTTGTCGCCTGCCGCGGGTTTCCTCACCGGGGTCATGCTGCCGGTTGACGGCGGCATGACCCGCAGCCTGTGACCTCGTCCAAGGGACTCGCCTCTCCGGGAGCCGACGCGCTGCGTGACCTCGACTACCCGGCGCTGGTCCTGCACGAAAGCGCCCTCGAGTCGAACCTGGCCGCGATGGCCGATTACTGCGCGGCGACCGGGATCTCGCACGCGCCACACGCCAAGACCTCGCTCTCCCCGCAGATCATCGAACGCCATCTGCGGCATGGTGCTTGGGCCATGACCGCAGCCACGCCTGCGCAAGTGCGCGGGCTGCACCGCCTCGGCACCGCGCGCATCCTGCTGGCCAACGTGCTCGTCGACGATGCTGCGATCCGGTGGGTCGCCGAGCAGCTCCTCACCCGGACCGACGTCGACGCCGGATTTTGGTGCTACGCCGACAGCATCGCCGGGGTGCAGGCACTCGAGCGCGGCCTGGCCGGAGCGACTCGACCGCTCGAGGTGCTGCTGGAGGTCGGCTACGCCGGCGGACGCACCGGGACTCGTTCGCAGGTTGAGTCGATCCGTGTCGCCGAGCAGGTCGCGAGCTCCGCACACCTGCGTCTTGTCGGCGTCGCTGGATACGAGGGGCTGATGCCTGCCGACGGCAACGCCGTGCCCTCGGGCCTGGCCGCCTATCTCGCTGACGTCAGGAGCACCGTCGAGCTGCTGCGCGAACGTGGCCTGCTCGACGCGGAAGCTCCGCCGATCGTCACCGCCGGCGGGAGCTCGTACTTCGATCTGGTGGTCGATGCACTCGGGCCTGATGCGTTCGGCTTCCCGGTACGCGCCGTGATCCGCAGCGGCTGCTACGCGACCCACGACCACGGCACCTATCGGCGTACGTCGCCGTGGGACGGTCGCGGCACCGGCGCGCCTCGGCTGCGCCCGGCCTTCGAGCTGCTCGCCAGCGTCTGGTCGCGACCTGAGCCCACCCGGGTCATCGCCGGCTTCGGTCGACGGGATGTGCCCATCGACGACCAGCTCCCGGTCATCCTCGGTCGCTACGGGCCGACCGGGGTGCTCGAGACCCTCGACGGCGTGACGGTCGACAAGCTCAACGACCAGCACGCATTCCTCACCGTGCCCGCAGACCTGGACATCACCCCGGGCGAGCTGCTGAGCTTCGGCATCAGCCACCCGTGCGGCGCGTTCGATCGCTGGCCGTCGATCCCCTTGGTCGACGACGAGCACACCGTGCTGGGCACCATCACGACCGATCTGTAGCGTCATCTGTGCCACTGGATGTCAACGACTGAGGAGAACCCATGGACGGCACGACCGCGGCGCTGGTCAGCGCGGTGTTCGTCGCCTCCCTCGTGGAGTTCGTCGAGGCATTCACGATCGTCCTCGCGATGGGTGTCACCCGCGGCTGGAAGTCCGCGATCGCCGGCACCGTCGCCGCCCTGATCGCCCTCTCGGCCTTCACGGCGGTCCTCGGGATGGCGATCAGCACGTGGCTGTCCGAGTCGTTGCTGCAGCTCACGATCGGCACTCTGCTGCTGATCTTCGGCCTCCAGTGGCTGCGCAAGGCGTGCCTGCGCGCGGCGGGCTTCAAGGCGCTCCACGACGAGCAGGAGGAGTTCGCCGAGCAGACCCGTGCCGCTCGCGAGGCGGACCGCACGACATACGCCGGCATCGACCTGTTCGGCTTCATGGTGTCGTTCAAGGGCGTGTTCCTCGAGGGCGTCGAGGTGGTGTTCATCGTCGTCACGTTCGGCCTCTCCGCCGATGCCCTCGGCCTGGCGATCGCCGGTGCGATCGTCGCCGGCATCATCGTGATCGCCCTCGGCATCGCCGTGCGCAAGCCGCTCGCCCGCATCCCCGAGAACACCCTCAAGTACGGCGTCGGCGTCATGCTCGCGGCGTTCGGCACCTATTGGGCGCTCGAGGGCGTCGGCTACTTCCGCGCAGGTGAGGAGAGCTTGCACTGGCCTGGCGGCAAGCTCGCGCTGATCGCGCTCGTCGTCGGCTGGTTCGCGGTGACCCGGCTCGTCATCGCCGGTCTGCGCCGCTCCCGCTCCCCGATCTCCACGGAGGCCCCGGCATGAGGTTCCTCAAGGCCTTCGGGTGGTTCTGGTACGACTTCATCATCGGCGACGACTGGAAGATCGCGGCGTACGTCGTCGGGGCCCTCGCACTCGTCGCCGCGCTCGCGGTCAACGACGTACTCAGCGACGGCGCGACGGTGATCCTCGGCGCCGTGCTGATGATGCTGCTGTTCGCCCTTGGCGTCAGCCACGACGCCCGACGGTCGCGCTCCTAAAGTCCTCGATTCACCTGCGCCGGACTGTCGCCTGATGCCGGTCGACGGTGGGCTCAGCCGCTCGCGGTGAGCGAGCGGAACCGGACATCTTCTGCCCGCCGCACGGCGTCCGCCGTACCGAGCTCGGAGCGCATGGCCGGGCTCCTCCAGTAGCCGGTGATCCATGGCGTCAGCACGGCAGCCAGCTCGGAGTCGCCGCGGCCGTGGATCTCGATGTCGATGTGCTCGTCGTCCGGTTTCCACTCCAGCGGGAAGATCCAGAACCGGCGGCCGGCCCGCCACGACGCCGACCCACCGCGGCCGACCACGGACACCACGGTCCCTCGGGGGTTCTGACGGATGCCGACACCGGCGATGTCATCCCACGCAAGCTCCGCGTCGAGGGTCTGGCCGCGATAGCGCACGCCCGTCGGGGTGAGCGCGAGCACCGGACGGCGTGCCATGGAGCGGAAGACCTGCGGGAGGAAGCTGCCGACCAGCACCCCGCCCAGCACCCACGGCCACCATGTCCCTTCGGTGCGTACGGCGAGGACCAACCCCCACACCGCCACCACCAGGAGCGCCGAAAGGGGCAGCGCCAGGTAGACCAACGATCTGCGCATCACCGGCACCGCGGTGGCCGGTACGCCGTCCACCTGCTCGGTGACCACCGCGAAACGCCGGGGCCGCGCCAGCCAGCGCACGTACGTCGCGACCGGGACGCTGAGTGCGACCAGCGCCAGCGGTAACAGGATCGATGCCCACGGCTCTTCGTCGCGCTCGAGACCGATGGATCCCAGGACGAACAACACCGCAAAGGCCGGCCCGACCGGCAGGGTCGCCCAGGTGATCCATCGTTGCCCGGCGAACTGGATGATGCCCGTGCCTTCGCTCACCCGAACACCGAGTTCCAGCCGTCCTTGACGAGCCCGCCGGCATCCTTGACGGTGTCGACGACCTCCTTGCCGCCATCGACGACGGAGTCACCGACATCGTCCAGGCTGTCGAGGCCGCTCTCCCACAGCGAGTCGATCATCCCCGAGGTGAAGATACCGACGCCGGCACCGATGATGGCGCCGGACAGGGCGCCGACGGCGGTGCCGAGGATGGGGACCGGAATCGCCGTGCCGATCGCGCCGCCGACCCAGGCGCCGGCAACCATGCCGGCAACGAGCCCGCCCGCGTTGGACGTGGCGGCCTGCGGCAGCGACTCGCCGCCGTTGACGTAGTCGTCGTAGGTCCCGTAGATCGCCGCGGCGTAGCCGAGCCGGTTGAGCAGCTTGCTGACGCCGGCGGAGGGTTTCGCGTTCATGCCGGCGGCGTGAGCGTTGGCAGCGTTGATCTTGGCGTCGTCGATCTCGTTGAGCATCTGGTTGATGCGCGTGTTGGGCCCGCGCGTCGTGCCGTCAGGATTGGTCAGCGCGCCGACATGATTCTGGAGGCTGTTCACTGTCAAGCGATGCAGGTTGGCCTGACCGTGGAACCGCGAGGCGCGCGCTGCGGTTGAGGCACTGCCCAGTCCGGTGGCGAGGAGTTCCTGGGTCACGGTGACGAGGGCGCCGCCGTCGGACTGCCAGCGCTCGCCGGCGCTGATCAGCGCCTCGTCCCACGACTCGAAGGCGTCCTGGGCGATCTCGACGGTCTCGTTCCAGCACGTGATCTTGAGCTGGTGTGCATCGAAGTCGGCGACCTTGGTGTTGTGGGCGTCGATGACCGGCTGCGGGGCATCGGCGGCGGGGGTGACCGGGCGATCCGGCCCAGTGCCGGGGTTGACGACGGTCGTACCGGTGACCGTGAGCCCGCCCGCGATGGCATGGCTGCGAGCCCTGCGGGTCTCAGACTGGGCTGTACGCAGTGCGGCAGCAAGGATGTCGAGCGACCGCCCCTGGGCGGTCGCGAGCCCTGAGACCTCGTCGCCGGCCTTGGCCATCGTGCCGACCCGGGCCCGGAACGCCTCGCCAGCGTCGCCCTCCCAGGCCGACTCGGACGCCGAGCGCTGCGCGTAGGCGGTGTCGGCGTGCGCAGCCGTCGCGTCGCGCAGGGTAACCCGCAGCCACTCTGCGACCGCCTCGATGCTGTCGGGCGTGCCCGGGATGTGGGTGTCGAGGTCGTCACTCATCCGCCCTTGACCCCCTCGACCAGGAAGCGCCCAGCCGCGGCTGAGTCGGCATCGGCATAGGCCACGTTGCAGGCGTCGGCAGTCTGCGACAGCAGCTCGCCCTCGCTGATGAGGTCGACCGCACTGTCGGAGAACTCAGCAAGGATCGCCGCGATCAACATCTCGGCGTCGCCGGTCCCACCTGTGGGCGGCATCGAGGCCGCGCATGCGTCGAGCGTGGTCCCGGCTTCGGCCAGCTTGGACGTGACGCTGCGCACCTTGTCGTGGCTGATGACGACGGGACTGGTGCCGCCGTCGCTTGCCGCCTGATTCATCGGTTCGCTCCCCAGCGGTGCTCCTCTGGCACGTGCAGGTCCAGCAGCAGCACGTCCCACGGCCGGTCGGTGTAGAGCGCGCGGACCGCAGCAAGCGGGAGCATGACCCACGGTTGGTCGATGCCGCAGCTGTCCCGGAGCCGGTCCAGCGCGGTGTAAGCCATGAAGGCGACCTTCCCGTCGCTCGTCTGGCGGTACTCGAGCTGCAGGTCGTCGATCTCGACCACGTGCTCGACACAGGGCACGTAGAGCACTGGCGGCAGGCTGGAGCCCTCCACCGATGGCAGGTCGTCGGTCGTTGTCATGGCACTTCCCCCGGTCATGTCGTGACTGACGGCGATCCTACGTGAGCGGCCTGACGACGTCGGCGGCGCCGCTCGGAGTCCAGGAGCGCACGAGGGCGACGACATCGGCGGCGACGAGCGCGCCGTGCAGGTAGAGCGGGAACAGCCACCACGGCACCCCGAGCAGATCAGGCGCGAGGTAGTCGAACTCGCCGACCGCCGAGAGCGCCGACTCCGCGAGCACTCCCCCGGCCGCGATGACAACGCCGGCGGCCACCGCGACGACCCGTTCGTGCCGCATCGCGACCCGAGCAGCCCAGGCGACCAGCAGCACGAGGGCGTACGCCCATGCGAGCTCCGGGTCCAGCAGCCCCGAGATGAGGTATGCCGCCGTCACGACGCCGAGACTGATGAGGACGCCTCGTACGTTGACCGGCTGGAGAGCGTGCGGCTGGGCCCGGCGGCTGATGTCGAGCATCCCGACACCAGCCAGGAAGAACGTCAACGGCACGATGATCGTCTGGTCCCAGACCTGCGGCTCCCAGCGGTAGACCAAGGTGTCCGTGCGGACGTGGAACAGCGAGTCGCACGCCGTCAGGAAGATCGCGAACCACCCTGCGACGACGACGAGCTGCCGGTCGGTCACGCCGACTGCGTCTCGCGCGGCTGCTCGGCCTCGGCGCGCTTCTCGCCCGGGTGCCAGCCCGGGGGCATGAAGACGTAGCCGAGCTTCTCGCGCCAGCTCTTGGCGTTGTGGACGTCGCGGAACAGCTCTCCGAACGCCCCGTACTGCAGGCGCAGCACGTTGTAGGTGTCGACCGGCACGGTGAGCCCGTACGTCGGACGGAACAGCTCCTTCTGGAACGTGCCGAACATGCGGTCCCAGATGATCAGCATCCCGGCGTAGTTCTTGTCGAGGTACTCCGGGTCGCTGCCGTGGTGCACGCGGTGGTGCGAGGGGGTGTTGAAGACGAACTCGATCGGCCACCACATCGTGTCGATCCGCTCGGTGTGCACGAAGAACTGGTAGACCAGGTTGATCGAGAACGCGACGTAGAGCATCCAGGGCTCGAAGCCGAGGAACGGGAACGGCAGCCAGAACAGCGCCTCGGCCCACGGGTTCCACTTCTGCCGCAGCGCCGTCGAGAAGTTGAAGTACTCACTCGAGTGGTGGGCCTGGTGGGCCGCCCAGCCGATGCGTACCCGGTGCACGAAGCGGTGCTGGAGGTAGAACGCGAGGTCGAGGCCGAGGATCAGGGCGGCCCACGACCACCAGGTGTCGTTCGGCAGGTGCCACGGGGCGAGGTGCACGCTGATCGCGACGAAGAGCACGAGGGTCGTCAGCTTGAAGACCGTGCTCGACACGATCGAGCCCAGGCCCATGATCAGGCTGGTGCGGGCGTCCTTGCGCTCATAGCCGCGCATCTCCTCGTCGGTCTCGAGGTACTTGAACGCCGCCAGCTCGATCAGCAGCGACAGGATGAAGAACGGCGCGGCGACCAAGGTCGGGTTCTTCAACGGGTCGAGAAACTCCTGCATGACTCCTCCAGACTGATATGACCTTTGGGTAAGTTACCACGGACTCATATCTCGACGCTAGACTGCTGACGTGGTCAGACCCAACGCCGGAACCAAGGGCGTCCCCCGCCTCGACCGGGAGACCCAGATCCTCGACGTCGCCTCGGAGCAGTTCGGCACGCATGGGTTCGCCGCGACCTCGGTCGCGGCGATCGCCGACAAGGCCGGCATCTCCAAGCCGCTGATCTACAACTACTTCGGCTCCAAGGAAGGGCTCTTCGAGGCGTGTCTCGACCGCGGCGGCGCCCTGCTCGCCGACGAGATCGAGCGCATCGCGCGCGGCGACGCCGTCGGCATCGAACGCGGCATGGCGACGCTCGCCGGCATGTTCGCGCTGCTCGAGCCGCAGCCCTACCTCTGGCGGCTCTTCTTCGACTCGACCGCACCGTCGACCGGCTCGATCGCCGACTCCGTCGCTCTGTACGCCGAGCGGATCGGCAAGCTCGCCGACGAAGGCGTCACCGAGCTCATGGGCCTCGCCGGCAACGACGACCCCCTCGACATCTCGGCCATGACCGCGGTGTGGCTCGGCATCGTCGACTCGTTGATGAACTGGTGGCTCGAACATCCCGACGAGAGCGCCGAGCAGATGATGCAGCGCTGCATGCGGTTGCTCACGGCGCTGTTCGGCGGCGAGGCCGAGTGACCAGGCTGGCCGGCCAGACCATCGTCATCACCGGCGCCTCCAGCGGCATCGGCGCCGAGGCGGCCCGCAAGGTGGCTCGCCTCGGGGCCACCGTGTGCCTGCTGGCTCGGCGCGCGGACGAGCTCGAGGACGTACGCGTGAGCATCGAGGCTGACGGCGGGACGGCACACGCGTACGCCGTCGACCTGGCTGACCCCCAGGGCACTGAGGATGTCGCGGCCCGGCTGCTCGCCGACCACGCGCGCATCGACGCCCTGGTCAACAATGCCGGCCGCTCGATCCGCCGGCCGATCAAGGAGTCGCTCGACCGGGTGCACGACTACGAGCGCACGATGGCGATCAACTACTTCGGGGCCGTACGCCTGACACTCGCGCTGCTTCCGCGGTTCCTCGAGCAGGGTCATGGCCACGTCGTGATCTCGTCCACCATGTCGACGCAGGTGCCGATCCCGCTGTTCTCGGCCTACCTCGCCAGCAAGTCGGCGCTCGAGTCGTTCACCCGATCGCTGACCGCAGAGCTCGGCCACGACGGCATCACCTCGACCACGGTCCACTTCCCGATGGTGCGCACGGAGATGTCCGGAGCAACGCCGATCTACCAGGCCATGCCGATGCTGAGCGCCGACAAGGCCGCCAACTGGCTCGTCAAGGCGGTTGTCGACAAACCGACACGGGTGACGAGCCTGCCGGGGGCGATGGGCGAGGTCGGCATGGCCGCACTCCCCGGCGTCATCACCAAGGTCTCGCAGCCACTCTTTCGCCGCATGGACAAGTCACTGGCCAAGCGGACGAAGCGGTAGCCGTCGGCACGGAGGGATGTCGGCGGGTGCGCCCAGGCGGATGCGAGGATGAACCATGGCCAACCCCCTGACCCGTACGCGATGACCGACGACAAGCCGGAGCGTCGGCGGTCGAGCCGAGCTGTGCGCCGACTGGTGCTCGAGATCGTCGGCTGGATCCTGCTCCTTGGCGGCGTCGCCGCGATCTTCCTGCCTGGACCGGGCCTGCTGCTGATCGTCGCCGGCCTGGCCGTGCTCTCCGAGCAGTACGAATGGGCCGAGCGACGACTCGAGCCGGTCAAGGTCATGGCCTACAAGGCGGCTGCCGACGGCGTGCAGACCTGGCCCCGCATCATCGCCAGCTGCTCCGGCGCCCTGGCGCTCGGCGCCATTGGTGTCTACTGGGGCATCCGTCCTGAGGCGCCTGACTGGTGGCCGCTGCGCGAGAGCTGGTGGCTCATCGGCGGCTGGGGCACGGGCGCCACATTGATCCTGTCCGCGGTCATCGCGCTGGGCTTCATCGTCTACAGCTTCCGGCGCTTCCGCGGAGTTCCCGACCCCGAAGCCGCCGCCGAGCGGGCTGCCCGCGAGGAGGACTGACAGCGCTCCCACAGGTCGTACCGCGGTGCGGCTCAGGCTGCCCGCGCATCGTGGGCACTCCCCCAGCACGTAGGAGATGCCATGAGCGACCAGCAGAAGACCCCGGGCGAGGACGACCAGCAGCCTGAGGACCCCACGCCGACGGCCGAACAGGCGACGGCCGAGCAGCCCGCTGCCGAGGAGGCACCTGCCGGGCAGGCCGCTGCCGAGCAGCCACCTGCGCCTGCCGCGTCGACGGGCCGGACGCGCAAGACCCTGATCGCCAGCGGTGCCGGACTTGCCCTGGTGGGTGGCCTGATCGGCTTCGGGATCGGCCAGGCGACCGCTGGCGACGGCGACGACCGGTTCGGACACGTCGGCCAGCACGCGCCCGGTGAGGGCCGGCCCGGACTCCGTGAAGGTCACCGGCCCGACCGCCCGTTCGAGGGGGAGCGCGACAAGCGCTTCCGCAACGGTGACTCCGAGCAACCCTCCAGGGACAGCTAGACCCGCTCGAGCACCCGGGCGGACCCGACCCGCGGCGACCGCCTGGGCGTCCGCGCACGACTGACCGCGCCGAGCCGCGCCGCCACGGTGACGGCGACCTGGCGATAGGCCAGGCCGACGACGACCGAGCTCAGCACCGCCAGGATCGGAACCTTCATCTCGAGGTAGGGATACACCTGCCAGTGCGTCAGGTAGATGTAGAGCGACGCGGCAGCGAGCGAGCCGAAGACCCGGGCGACGACGCGAGGCGCAGGCACGGCCGGGATCCACCCGAGCAGCAGCAGGCCACCTGCCACGACGGCCTCCCGCTGCAGGTCGCCGAAGAAGCCCACGACACCGGCACACGCGAGGACCGAGGCGAGCAGGCGTTGCGGCGTCGTCCGAGCCGTCGCGACCAACCACCCCAGCGCGAAGCACCACAGCACGATCGACGGCGTGTAGCGCTCGGTCGGGCCGGCCTCGACGCCCACCAGGGCGTACCGGGTGGCCAGCGCGGCCAGCGTGAAGACCAGCGCGAAGGCGTACGGACTGCGCCGACGCGCCCGATGCACGATCGGCACCGAGAGCAGCGCGAGGGCACCCACCTGGGTCCAGATGATCGCCTCGAGGAACCAGAACTGCCACTGCACGGTCCACGTGTCGCTGCCGAACGCGCCGTTGAGCATGAGGACGGTGCTGAGGTCGTACGTTCGCAGCACGAGCGCGACCGCGCCGATCCAGATGACGCTGGGAACGACCAGATGAGCCAGCGAGCGCAGTCCGGAACGAGCGCGCACCCTCGGCGACTCGGCCGCGAGCTGCAACCGGACGAAGTTGTAGCCGCAGACCGCCAGCAGCAGATGAGCCCCGCCGGGCACCACGAACAGGTTGGCGTGGGTGCCGAGCACCAGCATGATCGCCACGGCTCGCAGCACGATCGACATCTCGAGCCGCACTCCTCTGCCGCGTCGACGCCGGGGGGTCGCCACGAGCTCGCGGATCGGTCGTGTGTGCCAGTCGCTGGGAAGGTCGAGTCGGAGCTCGGACAGGCGGACCGAGAGCTCGACGTACGACAGCGAGTCGCCACCCAGCCCGGTGAAGCTGTCGTCGGGTGTCGCGTCCGGCCGGCCGAGCAGCACGGAGTAGAGGTCGCGGACCTGCTGGATGCTGACCGGATGCTCGTGCGCGGTCGGCACGTCGCGGGACGCGTCGATCACCTCGAGCGTGGCGTTCGAGGGCCAGGTAGTCCGTCTTGCCTGACGCGTTGCGCGGGACCTCCCGAAGGCGGGTGACCGTGACGGCGTGCTCAGGCAGGCCGGTCGTGCGCGCGACCAGCGCATGCAGCTCGCGGGCCTCCTGGTGCCCGTCGACGAACGCATGCAACCTGTCGCCCGTGGAGACGCAGCGTGCGGCGCTGCCGTGACGGGCGACGACGGCCTCGAGGTCGTCCAGGTCGATCCGCACCCCGTACGCCTTGGCGAACCGGCTGCGCCGGCCGACCCACTCGAGCAAGCCGGCGTCGTCGCGGCGCACCAGGTCGCCCGTGCGCAGCTCGTCGAGATCACGGCCGCGGGCGAGCTCGGCGGGGCTCGTCGCGTAGCCCATCATGACGTTGTCGCCTCGGTAGACCAGCTCGCCGACTCCAGGCCTCTGCTCGTCGGCGATGGGATCGATCCTGAAGGATCCACCGGGCACGGGGACACCGAGCGCGTGCGGATGCGACTCCGCGATCTCGGGCGGCAGGTAGGCCATCCGGGCCGTCGCCTCGGTCTGGCCGTACATCGCGTAGAAGTCCCAGCCGCGCTCGCGGCCCAGCTGCGCATAGGCCGCCACCCGGTGGGGGCCGAGTCGGCCACCGGCCTGCGTGACGTAGCGAAGGGACGGCAGATCTCGCTCGGCGAATCCGCTCGAGTCGAGCAGGTCGAACGTGTAGGGGACGCCGGCGAACGAGGTCACGCGCTCACGATCGGCGAGCTCCCAGAGGCAGGGGTCCAGCACCGACCAGTCCGTCACGACGAGGCCGGCGCCAGCGAGGAGGTGGCTGTTGATCACCGAGAGCCCGTAGCAGTAGTGCATCGGAAGCGTCGTGATCGCCCGGTCGTCTGGCGTCAGGCCGAGGTAGTCCGCGATGGCGGCGGCGTTGCTCCGCACGTTGTCGCGCGACAGGCGTACGAGCTTGGGCGAACCGGTCGATCCGGACGTCGTCATCAGCAGCGCGAGGTCGGGGTGCAGCTCATGGTGCGAGCCCTCATGGCGCGCGACGAATCCGCCCACGGCCGCGTCGAACACGACGTCGGGGTCGTACGCCTCGATCAGCGCGTCGGTGCCGGCCGGACCGTCGCCGGGCACCAGCAGCACGACATGTCCGTTGGCGGTCGCCGACACGTATGCCACAAGGGCCTCGAGGGTGTTCGCGCCCGGCACGAGGACGAGTCGCCGTCCCTCGTCGGCCGGCCAGAGCATCGCCTCGGCCCGGTCGGCGAGCTCGGCATACGTCAGCGAGTCGTCGACCGTGATCAAGGCGGGCTGAGCGCCCCAGCGGCGCAGGTCAGCGAACGGATTGGGGTTCATCGCGGGTCCCCCACGACGGTGACCGGCCCGCTGATCGAGACGGACAGAAGGTCGTTGATCGACGGCACAGCGGCACCGGCCACCCGGGCCTGCAACGGGATCTCCTGGTCGATCAGCACGAGGTCGACGGTCGCGTCGTGGCCGAAGAAGCTGACCCCCACGACCCGCGCGGGAGTGCCCTCGGCGCGATCCGAGGAGAGCGCGAGGTGCTCTGGCCGGATCAGGATGCGGCAGGTCCCCTGAGGGCTGCCGGGCGGCACCGCGACCTTGCCCAGCGCGCTCGATGCGACATCTCCGGTCACCTCGGCGTCCAGCGCCACGACAGCGCCGACGAATGCGGCGACCGCCGGGGTCGCGGGCGCCCGGTAGAGGTCGGCCGGCGCTGCGACCTGCGCGACGCGGCCGTCCTGCAGCACCGCGACCTGGTCGGCGAGCGCCAACGCCTCGCCCTGGTCGTGGGTCACGAGCATCGCCGTCGCACCGGCCGCCCGGAGCGCCTGGGCCACGGCCTGCCCGGTCTCGAGTCGAAGACCGGCGTCCAGTGACGAGAACGGCTCGTCGAGCAGCACGATGCCGGGGCGGGGTGCCAGCGCCCGGGCGAGCGCCACCCGCTGCTGCTGGCCACCCGGACAGCTCGTGCGGGAACCGGCTGCGCAGGGTCGCGGGCAGGTCGACGAGTGTCAGCAGCGTGTCGACGTCGAACTCACGGCGGGCCGCACCACGGATGCCGAACGCGATGTTGGCGGCGACGTCGAGGTGCGGGAACAGCGCGCCTTCCTGCGGGACGTAGCCGATGCCGCGTCGCTGCGGCGGGATGCCACGGCCGTTGGCGACGAGCGCACGACCGCCGAACGACACGACTGCCGGTGTCGGGCTCGAGGAAGCCGGCGATGATGCGGAGCAGCGTCGTCTTGCCTCCACCCGACGGGCCCAGGACGGCCAGGATGGCGCCCGGCTCGATGTGGATCGAGACGTCATCCAGTACGCGGTGGTCACCGAAGTGCTTCGTCAGCCCGGTGATCTGAAGTCCCGTCATGCCTGCCTCACGATTCGCTCGCTCGTTCATGCCGGCACCAGCCCATCTCTTCGGCGGCTCAGGAGGTAGGTCGCGGGCAACGAGATCGCGACCATGATGACGGCGTAAGGAGCGGCCGCGCCGTAGGCGACCGCGGAGGAGTTCGACCAGAACTGGGTCGCGAGCGTCGTCGTGCCGATCGGCGAGAGCAGGAGCGTGGCCGTCAGCTCGGTCGCGACAGCGAGGAAGACCAGCGCTGCACCCGCCCCGACCCCGGGGGCGATCAGCGGCAGGGTGACCCGGCGCGCCGTCTCGGCGGGGCTGAGTCCGAGGCCGTGCGCGACCTCTTCGAAGACCGGGGGCGCCTGGGCTATCGCGGCGCGCACAGCCACCAGCGCGCGCGGCAGGAACATGATCGCGTACGCCGCGATCAGCAAGGCGTACGTCTGGTAGAGCGGCTGCGCGTAGCGGATCGAGACCGTCACCAGGGCGAGTGCCACGACGATGCCCGGCAGGGCGCTGGCGACATAGGCGCTGCGCTCGACCGACGTCGTCGCGGCACTCCGGAAGCGCACCGCGAGCCAGGCGATCGGTACGGACAGCGCGACCGTCAGCAGGGCCGCCGCCAGGCCGAGGGCGACCGACGTGCCCGCCGCCGACATGATCTCGCCGACCGGGAACGCCGTCGAGCTGCCGACGATCATCCAGTGGGTGAGGCTGTAGAACGGCACGCCGAGCGACGCAGAGGTCAGCAGCACCATCAGCGCCAGCACCGGGAGCGTGAGCCGGCCCAGCCGCTGCCGCGAGACCACCCGGACCGCTCCGCTGCCGACCCGTGCGACGCGGCGATCGGTGCGCAGTCGCAGGTCGGCCAGCAGCAACAGCAGGCAGCACAGCACCAATACGGTCGCGAGCACGTTGGCGCCCGCACTGTTGAACGACGAGCGGTACTGGTCGTAGATCGCGGTCGTGAAGGTCGGGAATCGCAGCATCTGCAGGGCGCCGAACTCCGCCAGCAGGTGCAGCCCGACAAGCAGCGCGCCGCCGATCATCGCCGGACGCAGCTGCGGCAGGACAACCCGCGCGAACGTACCGAACCGCCCATGGCCCTGCGACTGCGCGACCTCCTCGAGCGCCGGATCGAGCCCCCGCAGCGCCGCGACGGTCGGCAGGTAGACGAGGGGGAAGTACGACATCGTCACGATCACCAACGCGCCGGCATAGCCCTCGACGTCGGGCGTCAGCGAGGCCCAGCCATAGCTGTTGACGAACGCCGGCACGGCCAGCGGGGCCACGGCGAGGACGTGCCACAGGTTGCGGCCCGGCAGGTCCGTACGCTCGACGACCCAGGCGCAGCCGACACCGAGAACCAGGCTCAGCAGGCACCCGCCGAGCACGAGACGCACGGTGTTGTAGAGCAGCTCACCCACCCGCGGACGTACGAGCAGGCGCCATGCCTCCGAGGGGCCGAGTGACACTGCATAGACCACGACGAACGCCAGCGGGATGAGTGCGAAGGCGGCGACCACCAGGGACAGCACAACAAGGGAAGGCGGCGCTGAGCGCTGCCTTCCCCCCTGTCGCGTTGCAGTGGTCATGTCGATCAGAGGAATCCTGCTTCCTCCATCAGGCCGATGACCTTCGGGCCGTTGAGCGATGAGAGGTCAACGGTCGGCGGTTGCAGATCGGCGAGCGGCTTGACGCCCTGCCCCAGGTCGACCTTGGGGTTGAGCGGGTACTCCAGTGCGTAGCTCTTGGCCAGCTCGCGCTGTCCGTCGACGCTGCTCGAGGTAGGCCACGAACTTCTCGGCATCGCTCTTGTGCTTGCTCGACTTCAGGACGCCGGAGCCGGAGACGCTGAGGAAGGCGCCCGGGTCCTGCTCACCGAAGAAGTGCAGCTTGGAGTCCGAGCTGTTGTCGCCGGCCTCCTTCTGGTCGCGATACCAGTAGTAGTGGTAGATCACGCCGGCGTCGATCGTGCCGTCATTGACGGACTTCAGCACGACGTTGTTGCCCTGGTAGACCGTGCCGTTGGTCTTGAGACCGGCGAGCCAGTCCTTGGTCGCCTGCTCACCCTTGAGCTCGAGGACTGCACTGACGATGGCCTGGAAGTCGGCGCCGGTCGGCGAGAACGAGATGCGGCCCTTCCACTCAGGCTTGGCCAGATCCATCAGCGAGGTCGGCAGATCGGCGGGCTTGACCTTGTCGGTGTTGTAGACCAGCACGGTCGACCGGGCGGTGAACCCCATCCAGTCGCCACTCGCTGGGACGTACTCCGCGGGCACCTGCGCCCGCGTCTTCTCCGCGAGCTTGGCGAACAGGCCCTTGCTCTCGACGAGCGACATCGCCGGCGAGTTCTCGGTCAGGAAGACATCGGCCGGGGAGGCCGAACCCTCCTGCACGAGCTGGTTGGCAAGCTCGAAGTCGCTGCCGTTGCGCAGCTTGACCTCGATGCCGGTCTTCTTGGTGAACGCCGGGGCGAGCTCGGCGAGGAGCTCTTCGTGCTGGGCGTTGTAGACCGTGATCGACGGTCCGTCATCACCGCTCGAACCGCATCCACTCAGCCCGGTGAGGACCAGGCCGGCCGCCAGGGCAACGACAGATTTCTTGACACGCACTCGTCTTCTCCTAAGAGTCAGGTGTGCCTAACCTTATCGTCTGTTGTTCCCGGGAGAATCGCCGGGCGAGTAGAGTCAGCGCTGAGCCACACCACCCCCGTGGCCCCACCGATGGAGGCGCCCACCAACGCACCTCCGACCACCCAACAGAGAGCACTACAGTGACCGACTCCAGCACCAGCGCACCGTCAGCATTCGGCAGCAGACACGAACAAGTCGTCTTCTGCCACGACGAAGCCTCAGGCCTCAAGGCCATCATCGCGATCTACTCCACCGCCCTCGGCCCAGCCCTGGGCGGCACCCGTTTCTATCCCTACGCCTCTGAGCAGGACGCACTGACAGACGTCCTCAACCTCTCGCAGGGAATGGCCTACAAGAACGCCCTTGCAGGACTCGATCTCGGCGGCGGCAAGGCCGTCATCATCGGCGATCCGACGAAGATCAAGACCGAGGCGCTCCTGCGCGCGTACGGCCGCTTCGTCCAGACGCTCGGTGGTCGCTACTACACCGCCTGCGACGTCGGCACGTTCAGCCCGGACATGGACATCATCGCCCGCGAGTCCGACTTCGTCACCGGGCGGACTGTCGAGCACGGCGGTGCCGGCGACTCATCCGTGCTCACGGCGTTCGGCGTCTATCAGGGCATGCGCGCCTCGGCCCAGCATCTCTGGGGCGACACCTCGCTCGCCGGCAAGCGCGTCGGCGTCGCCGGGGTCGGCAAGGTCGGCAAGCACCTGGTCGGCCACCTCGTCGAGGAGGACGCCCAGGTCGTCATCACCGACGTCAACCCGGATGCCGTCGCGGCGCTCAAGCAGACCTACCCCTCGATCACCTCGGTCGCCGACACGAATGCGCTGGTGCGCGAACCGCTCGACATCTACGCACCCTGTGCCCTGGGCGGCGCCCTCAGCGACGAGGTCGTCGAGGTCCTGACCGCCACGATCGTGTGCGGAGCGGCCAACAACCAGCTGGCGCACGAGGGCATCGAGAAGCGTCTCGACGAGCGTGGCATCACGTACGCGCCCGACTACTGCGTCAACTCCGGCGGCGTCATCCAGGTTGCCGACGAGCTCGAGGGCTTCGTGTTCGACCGCGCCAAGATGCGGGCGACGACGATCTTCGACACGACGCTGGGCGTGCTCGAGCGCGCGAGGTCCGAAGGCGTGCCGCCGTCGATCGCCGCCGACCGCATGGCCGAGCAGCGCATGCGCGAGGTTGGCCGCCTGCGTTCGGTCTGGCTCCCGTAAGGGTCGACAGAGCCACCAACCGTGCGGTTGGTGAGGACTGAGAAGTGAGGGCCCGGTCGCCTAGGAGGCGGCCGGGTCTTCTCGATCCAGGTCGCGATACTGAGCGGGAATCGGTTCGCCCGACTCACCGTGGAGTTCGCGCTGCAGAGTGTTGAAGTCCGTATCAGGTGTGCGGTACTTCAAGTCGCGCGCAACTTTGGTCTGTTTGGCTTTCGCACGGCCGCGCCCCATGGGTCGACCCCCTCGCAGAAAAGTAGTCAGTATGTCGTGCGACAAGCGTACCCAAAGGTGACAACAAATCCGTCATCGACCCCCAGAGACGGCGTGTCTCAATCGTGGCTACCGCTCAGCGTGACCGTGCCACCGTCGCCGTGGACGCCGGCATCGGCGACGTCGCCGGCGATCCAGGCGTCGATGCCGCGCTCAGCGAGCAGGCGTACGGCCGCATCCGCAGCGTCGGGAGCCACCAGAGCCACCATGCCGACGCCCATGTTGAGCGCCTGGTCGAGATCGGCCTGGGCGACTCCGCCGAGCGAGCCGACGAGTCCGAACACCGGGTGCGGCGACCAGGTCGAACGGTCGACGCGAACGGAGACGGTGTTGGGGACGACCCGCGCCAGGTTGGCCGCGAGCCCGCCACCGGTGATGTGCGACATCGCGTGCACCTCAACGGCGTCGGCGAGCGCCAGGCACGGCAGCGTGTAGAGGCGCGTCGGCGTCAGGAGCTCCTCGCCGAGAGTGCGGCCGAACTCCGGCACGTCACGGTCCAGCTGCCAGCCGGCCTGGTCGAAGAACACGTGCCGCACGAGCGAGTAGCCGTTGGAGTGCAGGCCGCTGGATGCCATCGCGATGACGACGTCACCCGGACGTACGAGCTCTGCACCGAGCAGCTTGTCAGCCTCGACGACGCCCGTGGTGGACCCGGCGATGTCGTACTCGTCGGGCGCCAACAGGCCGGGGTGCTCAGCAGTCTCGCCGCCGAGCAGGGCCGTGCCACTCTCGGCGCACGCCTGGGCGACGCCTTTGACGATGTCGGCGATGCGCTCGGGCACGACCTTGCCGCACGCGATGTAGTCGGTCATGAACAGCGGCTCGGCGCCGCACACCACGAGGTCGTCGACCAGCATGCCGACGAGGTCGAAGCCGATCGTGTCGTGCTTGTCCATGCGCTGCGCGATCTGGACCTTGGTGCCCACGCCGTCGGCCGACGTCGCGAGCAGCGGTCGGTCGTATGCCTTGAGGGCCGAGGCGTCGAACAGGCCGGCGAAGCCGCCGATGCCGCCGACGACCTCGGGGCGACGGGCCTTCTCGACCCACTCCTTCATGAGCTCGACGGCGCGGTCGCCCTCTTCGATCGAGACCCCGGCACTGGCGTACGACGTGGGCTCTCCCGCCATCAGATGACCTCGAGGGGAAGCGTGTCCTGGACCTCGAGCAGGTGCTTGCCGATCAGGTCGTCCTCGGGCAGCGCCACGGGGTAGATGCCGTCGAAGCAGGCCCGGCAGAGGTTGTCCTTGGGCACGTTGGTCGCCTCGACGAGCTGGTCGAGCGTCACGTATGCCAAGGAGTCGGCACCGATCGAGCGGCAGATCTCGTCGACCGAGATGCCGTTGGCGATCAGCTCGGCCCGCGAGGCGAAGTCGATGCCGTAGAAGCAGGGCCACTTGACCGGCGGGGACGAGATGCGCACATGCACCTCGGCGGCACCGAACTCACGCAGCATGCGCACGAGGGCACGCTGCGTGTTGCCGCGGACGATCGAGTCGTCGACGACCACGAGTCGCTTGCCGGCGATGACGTCGCGCAGCGGGTTGAGCTTGAGCCGGATGCCGAGCTGGCGCAAGGTCTGCGACGGCTGGATGAACGTACGCCCGACATAGGAGTTCTTGACCAGGCCGTGGCCGAACGGGATGCCGCTCTCCTCGGCGTAGCCGATCGCGGCCGGCGTGCCGGACTCCGGCACGGGGATCACCAGGTCGGCCTCGACCGGGAACTCGCGGGCCAGGCGGCGGCCGATCTCGGCGCGCACCGAGAAGACCCGCTGGTCGGAGATCGTGGTGTCGGGGCGGGCGAGGTAGACGTACTCGAACACGCAGCCCTTGGGCTCGGGCTTGGCGAAGTGCTCGGTGCGCAGCCCGTTCTCGTCGATCGCGACGAACTCACCCGGCTGGATCTCGCGGATGAACGAGGCGCCGACGATGTCGAGGGCAGCGGTCTCGCTCGCGACGACCCAGCCGCGCTCGAGCCGGCCCAGCACCAGCGGCCGGATGCCTTGGGCGTCGCGGGCGGCATAGAGCGTGGTCTCGTCCATGAAGACCAGCGAGAAGGCGCCGCGCAGCTTGGGCAGCACCTCGAGGGCGGCCTCCTCGACGGAGCGATCGGGGTAGGACGACAGCAGCGTCGCCATGACCGAGGTGTCCGACGTCGCGGTCTCACCCTTGCTGGCCGTCTTGCCCGCCTCGAGGTCGCGCTCGCGCAGCAGCTCGATGAGGTCGGCGGTGTTGGTCAGGTTGCCGTTGTGGCCGAGGGCGACCGAGCCGGCCGCCGTGGGACGGAACGTGGGCTGGGCGTTGTGCCACACGCTGGAGCCGGTCGTGGAGTAGCGGGCGTGCCCGATCGCGATCTCGCCCTTGAGCGACTCGAGCGTGGCCTCGTCGAACACCTGGGAGACGAGCCCCATGTCCTTGTAGACGAGGATCTGGCGGCCATTGCTGACCGCGATCCCGGCCGATTCCTGCCCTCGGTGCTGCAGGGCATAGAGACCGAAGTAGGTCAGCTTGGCTACCTCTTCACCGGGGGCCCAGACTCCGAAGACGCCACACGCGTCCTGGGGTCCAGCGTCCTGGGGATCGAGGTCGTGGGTCAGGCGTCCATCTCCGCGGGGCACGCACCAAGTGTAGAGGCCGCAGGCCGTTGCGACCCAATGCCGCCCGTTTCTGGACGCTGACATCCCCTGGAGTTTCGCATTCTCAGAGATAGCTGTCGGGCACCGGCCCGAGCACCTCCATGTAGCTCCTGATCGCGATCTCGTCGAGAGCGGAGGGGGTCGCGGTTCCGGCCGCCTCCGCAGCCGCCAGCTCTTCGAAGAAGCCGACCATCGCGGCTGGCGTGAAGAGATTGAGCTTTCGACCGGGAGCTTCGGACGTCACCTTGAAGGTGTGCGGGACGCCGCGCGGCACATACACGAAGGCACCCGGCGGGCAGAGATGCTGCTCGCCGTCGAGAAACATCAGGTACTCGCCGTCGAGGACGAAGAACGCTTCGGCCGCGTCACGATGACGATGCAGCGGTGGGCCGAAACCAGACGGCTCACCCTGGGTCTGCAGCACAGCCAGGTCGCCCGACGTCTGGTCACCGTCAGCGAGCACGACCGCCTGGAAGTTCCCCAGGTCCAGCAAACGGCCCTGGTCGGGAAGGACGACGAATCCTTTGTCCATGTTCCAGAGTTACAGGTGTGCGGGCACGTCAGCAATAGTCACACCCCGAGTCCCTTACGCTGTCGTGATCCAGGTCACACAGCCGAGGAGCATCATGCCGGTCACCATCCCGCCCGCCACCTACCTGCCCGACTTCCTCGCGCATCGCGCGACCGAGCGGCCCGACAAGCTCTGCTGGATCTTCGGCGACCACAGGTGGACGTGGGCCGAGGCCTGGGAGTCCGTACGCTCGACCGCCGGCGCACTGCAGGCCGACGGTGTGGGACGTGGCGACCGCGTGGCGATCCTCGACAAGAACAACCCAGCGGTCCTGCAGGTGATCCTCGGCGGCTGCCAGCTCGGCGCCGCCACGACCGTGGTCAACTGGCGGCTGGCCGGTGACGAGCTCGACTACGTCCTCAACGACTGCGCCGCCAACGTGGTGTTCGTCGGCCACCAGCTGCTCGAGCAGTTCACCCTCGTGCGCGACCGCCTCGAGCACGTCGACAAGGTCATCGTGATCGGCGGCGAGAACGATGAGTTCGAGGCGTGGCAGGCAGCCGGCACGCCCTACCGACCGACAGCCCGATGTCAGCCCCGACGAGGTGTGCCTCGTGATGTACAGCTCCGGAACCACCGGCCGACCCAAGGGCGTACAGCTCAGTCAGCACGCCATGGTCGAGCACAGCGTGAACGGCCTGGGAGATGCGACGTACGAAGACGGCGACATGATGCTCATCGCGATGCCGATGTTCCACGTCGGCGGCACGTCGTACGCCCTGCAGGCCCCGGTCGTCGGCGCGACGGGCTACATCGTCCCGGAGGTCGACGGCGCGCTGCTCGCGGGCGGGATCATGGCCGGCTGCACGCACGCGTTCCTCGTGCCGGCCGTCGTCTCGGCTCTGATCGCTGCCGGTCCGGACGTCATGGGGCTGTTCAGCAAGCTCAAGGGCCTCGGCTACGGCGCCGCCCCGATGCCGTTGCCGGTGCTGCGCGCCGCCATGGAGGCCTGGCCCGACACCGAGTTCCAGCAGGTCTACGGCATGACGGAGTTCGCCGGTGTCGTGACCGTCGCTCAGCGACGCCGCGCACCGCGACCCGGCCCATCCGGAGCGACTCGTCTCGGCCGGACGGCCCGTGCCGCATGCCGAGATGCGCATCGTCGATCCGGCGACCCTCCAGGACGTGCCGCAGGGCGACTCCGGCGAGGTCTGGTTCCGGACACCGCAGGCGACGGTCGGCTACCTCGGCAAGCCCGAGGCGACCGCCGAGCTCATCACCCCCGACGGCTGGGTGCGCACAGGTGACCTCGGCCGGGTCGACGAGGACGGGTTCTTGTTCATCGAGGACCGGATCAAGGACATGATCATCACCGGTGGCGAGAACGTCTACTCCCCCGAGGTCGAGCGGGTGCTCGCCGAGCACCCGGCGATCCAGGAGCTCGCGGTCATCGGCGTGCCCGACGACACGTGGGGCGAGACGGTCAAGGCCGTCGTGGCGTTCAAGCCCGACCAGGCGGTGCCGGCCGAGGAGCTCATCGCGTACGCCCGCGAGCGGCTCGCCGGCTACAAGACGCCGACCTCGATCGACGTCGTCGAGGCGCTGCCGCGGAACCCGTCCGGCAAGATCCTCAAGCGCGACCTGCGCAAGCCATATTGGGGCGATCGCGCGCGTCAGGTCTGACGTCTCGACGGCTCGGAGGACGGCGGGACGTGGCCCCGATCATCCAGGGGAGGGACCGGGGCCACGCCGGCCACAGCGTATCGCCGGCCGAACGGGGGGCGGCAAGCCCGGATCTCATATCCCTGACAGGCCCCGCAACGAGACGTACTCTCTAAGGATGCGCTTGGTGTCTTCCCCCACCTCGCGGCTCACGATCGCCGGCATCTTGACCGGCCTGGCCGCGACATTCCTGACGTCCTCTCCCGCCCTCGCGGCGGCGCCACCTGCCCCGGGCAACTTCACCGGTTACGGTT
Source organism: uncultured Actinomycetota bacterium (assembly GCA_963790145.1). Taxonomy (GTDB): domain Bacteria; phylum Actinomycetota; class Actinomycetes; order Propionibacteriales; family Nocardioidaceae; genus Aeromicrobium. Next base: position 304,002 of record CAWBNN010000004.1, read on the forward strand.
TCGACGCCTGCGTCGCGCCCAACCAGACCGTCATGGACGCGTGGAATCTCCAGTCGCCCTATTCGGCGATCGGCATCTACGTCTCGGGCAACTCCCGCTACTGCGGCGACAAGTACCAGCCCAACCTGAGCAAGGCCTGGGTCGCCAAGAACGCGGCCAATGGCTGGCGGTTCATGCCGATCCACGTCGGCCGGCAGTCGCCATGCTTCAAGAACAACCCCAAGAGCCGCGTCCAGAAGCTGAAGATGTCGACCACGGTCTCGACGGCTCGCCAGCAGGCGCGCGACGAGGCGGCCGAGACGATCGCCGCGCTCGAGAAGTACGGCTTCGCCGCCGGCAGCTATTCCTACCTCGACATCGAGTGGTACGCCCGCACCAAGGCGTGCGACAACATCGTGCTGGAGTTCGCCGACGCGTGGACCGAGCACCTCCACGAGCACGGCTACAAGTCGGGCGTCTACTCCAGCGGCTCGGCCGGCATCGCCGCGATCGACGCCGCACGGATGGCCGATCGCAAGGGCTTCACCCTCCCCGACCAGCTGTGGATGGCCTGGACCAACAAGGTCGCCAACACCGACGGCGGGCCCTACCTCGCGGACGACGGCTGGGCCAATCACCAGCGCATTCACCAGTACCACAACGGCGTCGACGTCACCTACGGCGGACACAAGCTCAACATCGACAAGAACTACCTCGATGTCGGCACGGGATCGGTGGCGACCAAGCAGGTCCTGCCGTGCGCCGTGAAGATGTCGTTCGACGCCTACCCAGCCCTCAAGGCCGGCAGCCGCGGGCCCGCGGTGGCCGCGCTGGAGTGCCTGCTGCGCGAGCGCGGCCTGGTCAAGACCGCCGACGAGACGTTCGACAGCGGCACGGCCAAGGCGATCAACGCGTACCGCAAGACCCTGGGATGGGGCCCGACCGGCTACACCACGCGACCGACGTGGACGTCGCTGCTCGCAGCCGGCAGCAAGCCCCGGGTTCTCAAGGAGGGCTCGGTCGGCGAGCCGGTCTGGCGCCTGCAGCGGGCACTGATCGCGGCGGGGCTCCGGCCGCGCCTGACCGGACGCTATGACGGCAGCACCGTGGCAGCGGTCAAGGCCTATCGCAAGGCGAACAAGCTCTCGGAGTACTCGACGACCGAGGCGACGGTGTGGTCGCTGCTGCAGCGCGGCAGGCCCGGGAGCTAGCCGTTCGCATGGCCCTCGTGTCGGCGCATCGGGGCGGTGCCGCGGACGACCGCTCAGCGCAGAACACCCTGGCGGCGTTCGAGGCGGCGATCGCGCAGGGCTGCGACTACGTCGAGTTCGATGTACGCCTGACCGCCGACGGGCGACCGGTGATCTTCCATGATGACGAGATCGACGACGACTCGGTGCTCCGCTCGATCGCCCGGCACCGTCATGACGAGTTCTCGGAGTCGCGGCTCGTCGACCTCGACGCCGTGCTGGCGCTGATTCGCGGCCGCGTCCGGGCGCATGTCGACCTCAAGGTGCGGGGCGACGAGGTCGTGCTGGTCAAGCAGATCCTCGACGCGCTCGGCACGGACCAGGCCATCATCACGACGGCGGAGGACTCGTCGGTGCGACGGATTCGCCGCTGGTCCAAGGTGCACGCGCCCGACCTGCTGGTCGGCCTGTCGTCCAGCGCCCGCGCTGCCACCAGCAACTGGTTCGTCCGCAAGCTCGTGCGGATCGAGTCGGCGTTCCCGCGCCTGCGCGTGCGGCTGAGTGGTGCCAACCTCGTCGTCGCGCACAAGCTCGTCGCGCGGCTGAGCCTCAAGGCGTACGCCCGAAAGCGTGGGCTCCCGCTGCTGGTGTGGACCGTCGACCGGCCAGATGAGCTCGCGACGTGGATGAACGATCCCGACGTGTGGATGGTGACGACGAACTATCCCGAGCGCGCGTTCGCGGCCCGGCGATAGCGGTGCGGGTCAGGCAGAGACGCCACGGGTGATGCGCAGGAACTCCTCGACGGGGATGCGCCCGGCAACGTAGGCCGCCACGGCTTCGTCGCGGCTCATCGCCGGCTCGGGTGCGATCGACAGGACCGGGGCGATCGGCTGAGCGGGTGCCGGCTCGGGCGTCGACCGATGCGGCTCGAGCGGAGGCGGTGACCCTTGCGGCTCGGGCCGGAGCTGCTGGACCCGAGGCTCCACCAGACCCTCATGGCCGCCGAGCGAGATCACGATGCCGACGGCATAGTCCTGCGCGTCGATCTGGCCGTTGGCGTAGGCGACCAGGAGGCGTACGGCTTCTCGGTCGGCCGGCCAGCCCTGCTGTGCCGATGACCGCAGGGCTGCGACAACAGCCTCGCGTCGTTGACCGGTGAGGCTTGAGAGCAGGTCGGACCACTGCTCAGCAGGATCTGTGATGCCGATTGTCATGACTGCGCCTGATGGTGGTGTGCCGGGTTCCCTCCCTGACCCTGAAATCATAATGGGACGACATGTCTTGTCGTGCGGTTTTTGCCGGAATCGAGCCACATCTCAGGCTGCGTCGAGCGGCAGCAGCGGCGACAGGTCGGATCGCTCGCCAGAGGCCCGCACGGTGGCATCGGCCCAACGCAGCCGGCCGCGCCCGAGGGCGATCCACGTCGGGGCGTCCATCTCGACAACCGCAGGCGGGGTGCCTCGGGTGTGGCGTGCGCCGGCGATGCACTGCACCGCGGCGAAGGGCGGGATGCGAACCTCCACGCTGGCGCCCGGCGCCTTGGCGACCAGCAGGGCCACGAGGTGCATCGTGGCGGCCTTGAGATCGGCTCGGGTCGGGGTGCCCTCATCGAGCCGGGCGCAGATCGCAGCGAACTCCTCGTGCGAGAGCGGGACCGGGCGACGAGCCATGTCTACTGCGGCGTGCCGATCAGCTGAGGGCCGAGCACCGCGGGGATCGTGGCCTGCCAGGCCGCCTTGAGCTCGGCGACCGGCACGCTGAACTGGCCGGCAACCTCGATCGCGGTGCCGCCCGTACGTCCCACAGAGGCCAGCTCGACGCCGTGCTTCTCGGCCAGCGCCACGAACTCGTCGTGACGCTCCTCGGCAACGACGACCATGGCCCGGGCGGACGACTCGCTGAACAGCTCGAGGAACGGGTCCTCGAGCTCGACCGTCGCGCCGACGCCGTGCCGGAACGACGCTTCGGCCAAGGCGATCGCGAGGCCGCCGTCGGACAGGTCGTGCGCCGACTCGACGACACCGGACTTGGCTGCTTCGACCATGAGGTTGGCCAGGGCGCGTTCGGCCTCGAGGTCGACCGCAGGCGGCAGACCACCGAGGTGACCGTGGACGACATCGGCCCACGACGACCCGGAGAGCTCGTCTCGGGTCTCGCCGAGGACGAGCACGTGGCTGCCCTCGGCGACGAAGCCCTGCGTGATGCGCGTGCGTACGTCGTCGATGACACCGAGGATGCCGACGACCGGCGTGGGCAGGATCGGCGTCTCACCAGTCTGGTTGTAGAACGAGACGTTGCCGCCGGTGACCGGGATGCCCAGCACCTCGCACGCGTCCTTGAGGCCGTGCGTCGCCTGCTCGAACTGCCACATGACGTCGGGGTTCTCCGGCGAGCCGAAGTTGAGGCAGTCGGTGACCGCGAGCGGCAGGGCGCCGGTGACGCCGACGTTGCGGTAGGACTCGGCAAGCGCGAGCTGTGCGCCGGCGTAGGGGTCGAGCTTGGCGAATCGGCCGTTGCAGTCCGTCGACACCGCGACGCCGAGGTTGGTCTCGTCGTCGATGCGGATGACGCCGGCGTCCTCGGGCTGGGCGAGGACCGTGTTGCCCTGGACATAGCGGTCGTACTGATCCGTGACCCACGACTTGTCGGCGAGGTTGGGTGACGTGATCACTGCGACCAGCTGCTCACGGAGCTCGTCGCCGGATGTCGGGCGGGCGAGCCGCTCGGCGCCGTCGGCCTGGAGGGCGTCCTGCCACTCGGGCCGGGCGAACGGGCGGTCGTACGTCGGACCGTCGTGGGCGACCGACCGGGGCGGCACGTCGACGACGGTCTGGCCGTGCCAGTCGATCACGAGGTTGTCACCGTCGGTGACCTCGCCGACGACGACGGCTTCGACATCCCACTTGTCGCAGATCGCCATGAAGGCGTCGAGGTGATGCGGCTCGACGACGGCCATCATGCGCTCCTGCGACTCGCTCATGAGGATCTCCTCAGGCGAGAGCGTCGAGTCACGCAACGGCACGGTGTCGAGCTCGACGTGCATACCGCCGTCGCCCGCGGACGCGAGCTCGCTCGTCGCACACGAGAGGCCGGCGCCGCCGAGGTCCTGGATGCCGTTGACGACCTGCGCGCGGAACAGCTCGAGCGTGCACTCGATGAGCAGCTTCTCCATGAACGGGTCGCCGACCTGGACGCTGGGCCGCTTGGCCGGGCCGTCGGCGTCGAACGTCTCGGACGCGAGGACCGAGACGCCACCGATGCCGTCGCCGCCGGTGCGGGCACCGTAGAGGACGACCTTGTTGCCGACCCCGCTCGCGAACGCGAGGTGCAGGTCCTCGTGGCGGAGCACGCCGACGCAGAGCGCGTTGACCAGGGGGTTGCCGAGGTAGGTCTCGTCGAACACGACCTCGCCGCCGATGTTGGGCAGCCCGAGGCAGTTGCCGTAGCCGCCGACGCCCGCGACGATGCCGGGCATGACCCGACGGGTGTCCTCAGCGTCGAGCGGGCCGAACCGCAGAGGGTCCATGACCGCCACGGGGCGCGCGCCCATCGCGAGGATGTCGCGCACGATGCCGCCGACGCCGGTCGCCGCGCCCTGATAGGGCTCGACGTAGGACGGGTGGTTGTGCGACTCGACCTTGAACGTGACGGCATAGCCCTGGCCGATGTCGATCACGCCGGCGTTCTCGCCGATGCCGGCGAGCGTCTTGCCGAGCGGGGTCTCCTGGGGCAGGTCACCGAACTTCTTGAGGTGCACCTTGGATGACTTGTAGGAGCAGTGCTCGCTCCACATGACGGAGTACATCGCCAGCTCGGCGCCGGTCGGGCGGCGGCCGAGGATATCGCGGATGCTGGCGTACTCCTCCTCGCGGAGGCCCAGCTCGGACCACGGCTGCGGCTTGTCCGGGGTGGCTTCGGCGACGGCGGTGGTGTCAAGGCTGGGGGCTTCGCTCACAGCCTCGATCCTATCGGGCGTACCGGGAGCTTCCGACCGCGCGTTGGGCGGTGGACGCGTCCCACCTGAGGCGGTGAGTCTGCGTCCAGTTCCGTACGCGAAGTGGACGCCAGGTCACCGCTCAGCCGAGATGGTCGACGCGTCCCACCTGAGGCGGTGAGTCTGCGTCCACATCCGTACGCGAAGTGGACGCCAGGTCACCGCTCAGCCGAGACGGTGGACGCCAGGTCACCGCCAGGCGCCGCGGGCGTGCTGCGGAGGGTAGGGCGCGTCACTGGCGGGAACGCCGAGCTCGTGGGCGGCGCGGAGCGGCCAGGCGGGCTCCCGTATGGCGACCCGGCCGAGCATCACGACATCGGCCGACTCGTCCTCCAGCACCTGCTCGGCCTGAGCCGGCCCGGTGATCAATCCGACCGCCGACACCGGGAGCCCGCTGACGTCACGCACCTCGCGGGCGAACGGCACCTGGTAGCCGGGGCCGATGTCGATCTTCTGGTGGGCGACGGCTCCGCCGGACGAGATGTCGAGCAGATCGACATCATGCTGCTTGAGGACGGCACCGAGCTGAGCGGTCTCCTCGACATTCCACCCGCCGTCGGCCCAGTCCGATGCCGACAGGCGTACGAACAGCGGCTTCTCCCAGACCTCCCGCACCGCATCGACGATCTCGATGATCAGCCGCGTGCGGTTGTCGAACGAGCCGCCGTACTGGTCCGTGCGCTGGTTGGCGAGCGGGGAGAGGAACTCGTGGATCAGATAGCCGTGGGCTCCGTGGACCTCGACGACGTCGAAGCCGGCCCGGTCCGCACGCACCGCGGCATCGGCGAACGCCTGCGGCAGCGCGGCGACCTCGTCCGTCGTCATCTCGCGAGGCACGTCATAGCCCTCGAACGCGAGCTCCGACGGAGCCACGGCCTGCCAGCCGTGCTGATCCGACGGCACGGTTCCATCGCCCCCACCGAACGGCGCCCACGTCGATCCCTTGCGACCGGCGTGGGCCAGCTGGATCGCGGCGACGGCACCCTGACCACGTACGAACTCGGTGATGCGGCGCCACGGGTCGATGTGCTCGTCGGACCAGATGCCGGTGTCCTCCGGGCTGATCCGCCCCTCCGGCACCACGGCGGTCGCCTCGGTCATGACGAGCCCGAATCCGCCGGTGGCGTGCTGCCCGAGGTTGACGAGGTGCCAGTCGTTCGGCATCCCGTCGCGCTCGAAGCACGAGTACTGGCACATGGGGGCGAGCCAGATGCGGTTGCGCGCGGTCACGCCGCGCAGGGTCAGTGGTTCGAAGAGTGCAGGCACTCGAGTGACAACCACGGGAGCGCGGTCGTCATTCCGTCAGAGTCCGCCGAGGCCGTATCGGACGAGGAAGTCGCGCTCGGTGTCACGCCCGCCCTCGGGGTCAGGCACGGGATCGGTGTCGGACGTCGTGACGGTGTCCTCAAGGCGTACGCGCTTGGGCAGCTGCTTGAAACGGTCCTCGTCGGGAGTCATGACTCCACCACCTCGGTGAGCGGCACGCCGGGATCGGCGAGCCTCGCACGGTCCACGCTACTCCCGATCAGGGCACGGATGTCGTCGGTGACGTCCCAGATGTTGACGTTCATGCCGGCGGTGACCCGGTTGCCGTCGAGCCAGAACGCGATGAACTCACCGTCGTTCTTGTCGCCACGGATCACGACGTCGTCGGCAGCGCTGCCGCGGCCGACGTACTCCATCCCGAGATCGAACTGGTCGGTGTAGAAGTACGGCTGCCAGTCGTACGCCACCTGCTGCCCGAGCAGGACCTTGGCCACGGCCTCGCCCTGGCGGATCGCGTTGTCCCAGTGCTCGACCCGCAACCGTGTGCCCAGCGCCGTGTTCTGGGCGTTCGCAACATCGCCGATCGCATGGATCGCCGGGTCGCTCGTGCGGAACGACTCGTCGACCGTGATGCCGTTGTCGACGGCGAGGCCGGCTGCCTCGGCGAGCGCGGTGATGGGCACGGCGCCAACGCCCATCACGACGAGGTCGGCCTCGATGTCCTGGTCTCCGCTACGCACGACGTACGGCCCGGTGCCGGTGATCGCCTCGGCGGCCGTGGAGGTGCGCAGGTCGACGCCGTTGCGACGGTGCAGCTCGGCGAAGTAGGTGCCGAGCTCATCGCCCAGCACGTTCTGCAGCGGCAGCTCGGCGAACTCCAGGACCGTGACGTCCAGGCCAGCCTTGCGAGCAGCCGCGGCGGTCTCGAGCCCGATCCAGCCACCACCGATGATCACGACCGAGCCGGATCGCGCGTAGGCGTCGCGCAGCGCATCGCTGTCCTCGACCCGGCGCAGCGTCAACGCGAGCTCGGCGCCCGGGATGTCGAGTCGCCGCGGAGTCGCTCCGGTCGCGAGCAGCAGCACGTCGTACGCCAGGGAGTCGCCGGTGTCGAGGTCCACCCGTTTGGCGGCCGCGTCGATCGCGGTGGCCGTGACGCCCTGCAGGAGCGTGACGTCGTGCTCGGCGTACCAGTCAGCCGGCTCGAGCAACATCGCATCGGCCTCGGACTCCCCCTGGAGGTATTCCTTCGACAACGGTGGGCGCTCGTAGGGCGGATGCTTCTCATCGCCGACGATCGTGAGCGGACCGGTGTGACCCTCGGCCCGGAGGGCGATCGCGGCCTTGCCTCCGGCGTGTCCTCCGCCGACGATGACGATGGCTGATGTGGCGCTCATGATGTGCTCCTTGGCTCGGACATCTCCATTGAACCGCTCATGCCCTGACGCTGGCCAGGTCGTGCTGTCTAGTCGCTGACGGCGGGATCCAGCGCCGGCGACCGTCGGCGACCACCGGGCAGTCGTCCAGCGAGCACGCTCAGGGGCTCGACCGCACCGCTGAGGATGTTGACCGCGGAGTTGAGGTTGGGGATCGCGTTGCCCAGCGCTTCCAGACGCGGGACGATCGCGTCGAAGGTCGCGCCGAGCTCGATGAGCTGGTCGAGCGTTCCGCCGGGCGTCAGCAGCTTCTCGAGGATTCCCTCCTCGGCGAGCAGCTGGTCGAGCAGACCGCCCTCGGCGAGGATGCGGTCGAGTGCGCCCTCCTCCGCGAGCAGCCGGTCGAGCGGGCCACCGGGCGCGAGGAAACGGTAGAGCGGACCGTCCTCACCGAGGGCGCGGTCGAGTGGGCCGCCGACCTCCAGCAGACGAACGAAGGGACCTTCGTCGTCGGCCATGCGATCGAGCAGGCCGTCCCGGGCCAGTGCCTTGCCGATGGGCCGGTCGTCAGAGGTCAGGTCGGCCAGCGTGTTGGCGAGCCCGATGGGTCCGCGCTCGTCGGCAAGGATCCGATTGAGCTGCTCCAACAGGCCACCCTCGCCGAAGACCTGCGCCAGTCTCGTGCCATAGCCGCCCTCACGGAGGATCGGCCCCTGCGGCGACGCCAGCTGCCCCAGAGCCAGAGTCGCCTGTGTCGCAGCCACCGTCACACGTACAGGCAGAAGCGCCAGCCCTCTGATGTCCATGCCGTGAAGACTAGGACCATGACATCGACAATGTCACGTAGCCGTCGGCCAGCCACGGGGTTGACGCGACAGCCCCATCGACTTATATTCAACATATGTTGAATAGTCCAGTCATCGAGGTCGACCGCCTGACCGTGATCCGCGGAGGGAACACCGTGCTGCCCGACCTCACCGTGTCGGTGCCCCGGGGTTCCGTCACCGGGCTGCTGGGGCCGAGCGGCTGCGGCAAGTCGACGCTCATCCGCGCGATCGCCGGCATCCAGATCATCAAGTCCGGCACGGTCACGGTGCTCGACGGCCCAGCCGGTACCCCCCTCGCAAGGGAGCAGGTCGGCTACGTCACGCAGGCCAGCTCGGTCTATCCCGACCTGACCGTCAAGCAGAACCTCCGCTACTTCGCCGCCCTCACCGGCAGCGACGATGCGGCAGTGCGCGAAGCAGTCGACAACGTCGGTCTGACGGACAAGCTCGATGCGCTCGTCGCCGACCTGTCAGGCGGGCAACGTACGCGGGTGTCGCTGGCCGCGGCCCTGCTGTCGGACCCGGAGGTGTATCTGCTGGACGAGCCGACCGTCGGGCTCGATCCGGTGCTCCGCCGCGACCTCTGGCAGCTCTTCACCCGCCTCGCGTCGGAGGGCAGGACCCTGTTGGTCTCGAGTCACGTCATGGACGAGGCCGGCCGTTGCGACCGCGTGCTCCTGATGCGCGAGGGCCGGATCATCGCCGACGCGACACCCGACGAGCTCCGGGCGACGACCGGCGAGGACGATCTCGAGCGCGCCTTCCTGGCGCTGGCGGAAGGGAAGGCGGCATGAACGAGCGCCAGCGAGTGAACTATCAGGCTGTCATGCCGGCGACTCCGTACGCTTCTTCTTCCACGGAGGTGGCGGCATGATGACTCGGACTCTGGCCACGACCCGTCGCGTGCTCCAACAGCTGAGTCACGACCCGCGCAGCATCGTGATGATCGTGGTGCTGCCCTCGCTCCTGCTGTGGTTGTTCAAGTACGTCTTCGACGGCAGCCCCGCCGTGTTCAACCGGATCGGCCCGCAGATGCTCGGCATCTTCCCGTTCATCGTCATGTTCCTCGTGACGTCGGTGACGATGGTGCGCGAGCGTACGTCCGGCACCTTGGAGCGACTGCTCACGACCCCGCTCCGACGTGGCGAGCTGATCATCGGCTACGGCCTGGCGTTCGGCGCCGCCGCCTTGGCGCAGTCGGTCGTCACCTCGGCGGTCGCGATCTGGCTGCTCGACCTGGACGTCAACACGCCGTGGGCCATCGTGCTGTTCGCCGTCATCGATGCCGTGCTCGGCACCGCGCTCGGCCTCTTGATGTCGGCGTTCGCCGTCACGGAGTTCCAGGCCGTGCAGTTCATGCCGCTCGTCGTGATCCCCCAGCTCCTGCTCTGTGGGCTGCTGGCACCCCGCGACTCGATGCCCGACGTCCTGCGTTGGCTGTCCGACGTGTTGCCCCTGAGCTACGCCGCCGACGCCTTCGCCGAGCTAGGCTCGACGAGCGACTTCACCTCGACTCTGACCAAGGACCTCGTGATTCTCATCGGCTGCTGCGCGCTCGCGCTGACCGGCGCGTCCCTGACCCTCCGGCGGCGCACGCCGTGACCGTCAGACGGACACGGGGCCGCCCGCCGGCCGGTGACGCCGCCGACCGTCGCACCGCGATCCTCGGAGCCGCCCGGACCCAGTTCGCCGCGCAGGGGTTCGGCGGCACGTCGATGCGGTCCATCGCCCGCGAGGCGGGCGTCGACGTCAGCCTGATCAGCCACTACTTCGGCGACAAGTCGGGTCTTCTGGTCGCCACGATGGAGCTGCCGGTCAACCCGGTCGAGAAGATCGCCTCGGTCATCGAGAACGGTCCCGATGGGATGGCCGAGCGGCTGCTGCGAACGTTCCTCGGCGCATGGGACCCGCATCGCGATGTCTTCAGCTCGATGGTCCGCACGACCCTCGGATCTGGCGACGCCCAGGCGCCGATGCTCGAGCTCGCCCGCAACATCCTCATCACGTCACTGTTGAGCGTGCTCGAGGGCGACGACCGTGACGTGCGCGCCCCGCTCATTGCCGGTCAGCTGATCGGCATGGCCATGATGCGCTACGTCATCCGCATCCCCGCGCTCGCCGACGCTCCGATCGACGAGGTCGTACGTCTCTACGCCCCGGGGATGCAGCTGCTGATCACGCCCTCGCCGGGCTCAGGTCGCTGAGGCGCTCGATCAGTCCCATGGCGTCGAATGGCGCCCGGACCTTCATGTCGTTGTCGAAGTAGGCGTACACGTCCTTGCCGTCCTCGGCCCAGCCGCGGAGCAGCGCCGCCCACTCGTCGAGCGCGCGGTCGGAGTACCCGCTCGCATAGAGCTCGGTGTCACCGTGCAGGCGTACGTAGGCGAAGTCGGTCGTGACCTCGCGGATCAGTGGCCACGTGCCGGCGGTGTCCGCGACGACCAGCGCGATGTCGTGCTCACGAAGCAGCGGCAGGAACTCTGGGCTCAGGAAGGAGTCGTGCCGCACCTCGACGGCGTGCCGGATCGCGTGACCGCTCGTGACCTCGAGGTACGCCCGACCGTCGACCCGTTCGTCGTGCCGCGCGCCGAGCTCGGCGGCCGCGGTCGTCGTGCGGGGCAACTGGGCGAAGAAGTCCGCGAGGCGTCCGGCGTCGAACCCCAACGTCGGCGGCAGCTGCCACAGCACCGGACCGAGCTTGTCGCCCAACGCCAAGGGGCCGCTGGCGAAGAAGTTGGCCAGCGGAGCTTCGACATCGGCGAGCTTCTTCATGTGGGTGATGAACCGGCCACCCTTGACGGCGAACACGAAGCCTTCCGGGGTCCGCTCACGCCACGTCTGATAGCTCTCCGGCCGTTGCAGCGAGTAGAACGAGCCGTTGATCTCGATGCTGGTCATCCGGTCCGCGGCGTACGCGAGCTCGTCCTTCTGGCGCAGCCCCTCGGGATAGAAGACCTCGCGCCATGGCGCGTACGTCCAACCGGAGATACCGATCCTGACGGTGCCGGACACGGTGGGTCAGAGCGATCCTGCGATCGTCCCGATCAGGGCGAACAGCGAGACGACGATCGAGATCGGGACGAGCCAGAGGGCGGCGATCGTGATCGTGACGGTCGTCCCGATCTTGGGCGGCACGAAGTAGCGGGCGCGGGGCAGGTCGCCCACGTCCTCGATCCAGCGTCCGGTCATCGTCATGCCGCCCCAAGCTCCCTTGAGGCGGTCGAAGAGGCGCCATCCGCCTCCGCCTGCGATGCGTTCCAGCGCGCCGCGGGTCTCGTCGACCTTGTCGCTGAGGCTGATCGCGATGCCGAGCTCGGTGGCCAGCTGGTCCGGCTCCTCGACAGCGCGCAGGATGTTGCGGCGCCGAGCCCAGAACGCCCCGCTGATCGCCGCCATCACGATGCCGGCCGTCAGGACCGCGATGCGGATGCCACCGTCGGCGACCAACCCGAGCGCGAGCGTCGCCAGGACGAACGGCAGCGGCACGACGAGCAGGATCGCGGTCGGCAGGCGCAGCACCCGGGCCGCGACGGCGATGATGCCGGCGACGCGGTGCGCCACCTCACCGGTCTCGCCATCGACGCGCGACGCGAAGTCACCGACCGCCGAGTTGGCCTGTGACCCGAATCCGCGCGCGAACCTCATGCGTCAATCGTACGGAGGAGGGCCGAACTCCGCCGATGTCCGCGACCCCACATAGGCTGCGCAGGTGGCCATCGCTCTTGCACTCCTGTCGGCCCTGGCCTACGGCGTCTCGGACTACCTGGGCGGCATCTTCGCCAAGCGATCGTCGGCCTGGCAGGTCGCGGTCGTGGGGCAGACGTCGTCCGGCGTCATCAGCCTCCTGGCCGCGGTCATCATCTCTGGGTCGCCGACGGGCACCGACCTGATGTACGGCTCGCTGGCCGGGCTGGGCGGCGGGTTCGGCGTGGCGTTCCTCTATCGCGGCCTGTCCACCGCCCGGATGGGCGTCGTCGCCCCGATCTCGGCGATCGGCACAGCCCTGATTCCCGTGGTCGTCGGCCTGGCGACCGGCGACCGGCCCTCCGCCATGGCGCTGGTCGGCGTGGTGTGCGCGTTCCCGGCGATCGCCCTGATCTCACGCGTCGTCGACGACAACCCGGCACATCATGGCGGGGTGATCGACGGCGTCCTGGCCGGCGTCGGGTTCGGCCTGCTGTTCACGTTCCTCGGCCAGGTTGGTGACGACGCGGGACTCTATCCGTTGGCGCTGTCGCAGGTCACCTCGGTGCTCGGCGTGGTGGTCACAGCCACGGTGCTGGGCCACGCCTGGGTGCCGCGCGGGCGCAAGGTCTGGGGCGCGGTCGTGATGGGTCCGCTCGGCGCGACGGCCCAGGGCGCATTCCTCTACGCCACGCACCACGGCCTGCTGTCGATCGTGTCGGTCATCTCGTCGCTCTATCCCGCGAGCACGGTGCTGCTGGCGTCGGTCCTGCTCCGCGAGAAGATCCACGGCTGGCAGGGCGTCGGCCTCGTGTTCGCGGCCGTGGCAGTAGCCCTCGTCGCTGCAGGGTGATCGCTGGTCAGGAGCCGCGGAGGTCCGTCGTCAACCGCGGTGGCCGATAGGCGCCCGAGGCTCCGACCACGTCAGGACCATGAAGAACAGGCTCCACAGCAAGTGCCCCGACGCTAGTAGACCGAAGAAGATGGCGAACCCTTCCGAATCTTCCAACATGAGCGAGGGGCCCTCGTCGACGGTGAAGACCCGCCCGTCGGCGCTTTCCTGGTTGTAGAGAATGCTGACCCGCTGTCCCACCTCGTAGTCGTCCGCGTCACGGACCGGGATGGTGTGAGACCGCGCGTACCCCACCGCATCAAGCCACTGAACGTCGATCCGGTCGTTTGCGTGGGCTCGACCGCCTGACCCGACCTCCACCGCCTCGACGGTGGCGGATGCCCTGGTGGTGGCGGCGGCGAAGTCCGTCTTGACGTCGTGGGCGACCCACAGCCCACCACCGACAAGCAAACCGCCCACAGAGATGGCAACGACGATCCAGAGCACGCGGTCCTCGCGCCTCACGCTTCTGGCCGAGTCCCAGATGTGGCGACCCGAACTCTTGACGTCTGGCAGCCCCGGCTTGCGATGTCTTGTGCGCCTCATTCTCGGTGCTCTCGTTTGGCGCGGGCCCGACCGGACCGCCACCCTACTGTCCGGCCCACCCTATTTCAGGAACTTGCTCGTGGTGCGGTCCTTGAGCGGCTTGCCGCCGGTCTGGCACGTCGGGCAGTACTGCAGCGCCGACTGCGCATAGGTCACCTCGAGGACCGTGTCACCACAGACGGGGCACTTCTCGCCCGTACGCCCGTGGACCCGCATGCGGGTGCGCTTGTCGTCCTTGAGCTCTTCGGCCGGCTTGCCCCGCGCCTCCTCGACGGCGTCGCGGAGCGTGTCCTGCACCGCCGCCTCCAGGCGTACGATCTCGTCCTCCTTGAGGTTCTCGGCGATCGCGAACGGCGACAGCTTGGCCGCGTGCAGGATCTCGTCGCTGTAGGCGTTGCCGACCCCGGCGAGGATCTTCTGGTCGCGCAGCAGCCGCTTGACCTGCATACGGCGGGCGAGCAACGGGCGGAGCTCGAAACCCGGCTCGAGCGGATCGGGACCGAGCGCGGCGATGCCAGGCACCTCCGAAGGATCGCGGACGACATACATCGCAAGACCCTTGCGGGTGCCGGCCTCGGTGACGTCGAAACCGATGTGCGGCCCATCGCCCCTGTCGAGGCGTACGCGGGCCGCGATGTTGCTGGCGCCCAGCTTGAGCTTGGTGTCGGGGAGCTGGTTCGACCACCGCAGCCAGCCGGCCTTGGCCAGGTGAACGACGATGTGGAGCCCGTCGACGTCGATGTCGATGAACTTGCCGTGCCGGCTGACCCCGGTGACCGCCAAGCCCGCCAGCGCCGAGACGGGCGGGTCGAACGTCTTGAGGACCGCGAACGAGGCCAGCTCGACGCCGACGATGACCGCACCGCTGGTCTCCTTGTCGAGGAACTCGACGAGCGCATTGACCTCGGGAAGCTCAGGCATGGGTCAATGATCGGGGTTGCCGGGCAACTTCTCCATAGCGGAGTCAGCCGACCAGCGGATCGGCGACGAAGATGCAGAACGGATGACCCGCCGGATCGGCGTAGACGTAGAGCGGCTCCTCAGGGTCGTCGTGCCGGTCGAGGAGCAGTCGAGCGCCCAACGACAGCGCACGTTCGTGGTGCGCCTCGAGGTCGGCGATCGAGCTGACCGTGAGGTCGAGGTGCAGTTGTTGCGGCACCGGCCCCTCGGGCCAGGTCACCTCCGGCAGCGTGTCGACTCGCTGGAACGCGAGCTGCACACCCGCCGCGTTGCGCAGCACGATGAAGTCTCGCTCGTCCATGTCCTGCTCCGCGCTCGGCGGCTCGTCACCCGCGCGATATCTCAGGTCGAGCAGCTGCCGGTAGAACTCGGCCAGCGCACGGATGTCAGTGCTGTCGAGGACGATCGAACGGACGGTGAGAGGACCGGGCGCCATGTCGCCAGCCTTGCATCGGCCACCAACACCTGCACCTCGGCCGGGCTCAGCCGGTGAACGTCAGCCAGAGCAGAGAGACATTGAGCGCGATGACGATCGCCGCCACGAGGCACGCGGCAGCGGTCGTCCGACGTGCGTTGGCGTACTCCCCCATCACGTCCCGGCGCGCCGTGAGCACCACGAGCGGGATCAGCGCGAACGGGATGCCGACCGAGAGCACGACCTGGGAGATGACCAGCGCGCGGCTGGGCTCGGCGCCCAGCGCCAGGACGACGAGCGCCGGTATGAGCGTCACGACCCGGCGGGCGAGGATCGGCAGGCGTACGCCGAGCAGGCCGCTCATCACCTCGGCACCTGCGGCGCTGCCCACCGAGGTCGAGGCGAGTCCAGAGCCGAGCAGCGCGACCGCGAACAGCAGGGCAACACCCGCGCCGAGCTCCGAGGTGACGACGCTGTGCACGCCCTGCAGCGTGTCCGTGCCGGGCAACCCGTTGAGGCTCGAGGCGGCGACCACCAGCAACGACAGGTTGAGGACGCCGGCGAGGATCAGCGCGAGGACGACATCGGTGCGGGTCGCCGACAGGAGCTCTCGCACCGTGAGTCCCTCGCCGCGGCGGTCGAGCCGGGTGATCGTGAGGCTCGAGTGCAGGTAGATCACGTGGGGCATGACCGTGGCCCCGATGATTCCGGAGGCGAGCAGGACGCTGTCGGAGCCGTCGAACGCCGGCAGCAGACCACCGGCCAGAGGGCCGGCTTCCGGCGGGTCGACGAACAGGCCGGCCATGAAGCCGACGGCGATCAGCGCAAGGAATCCGACGATGACCCGCTCGAGGGCTTGCTGCCCGCGGAGGTCGCCGATCCGCAGGACGACCATGGCGACGGCCGCCGTGATGACGGCGCCCAGCATGAGCGGCAGGTCGAACAGCAGATAGAGCGCAATGGCGCCGCCCACGACCTCGGCAAGGTCCGTCGCGATCGCGATCGCCTCGGCCTGCAACCAGTAGGCGATGCGGGCGGGTCGTGGCAGCTTCTGGCCCATGTGGCCGGCGAGCGACCGGCCGGTCACCATGCCGAGCTTGGCCGACAGGTACTGCACCAGGACCGCCATCACGTTGGCCATGACGACGACCCAGACGAGGGTGTAGCCGAACTCCGCACCTGCGGTCACGTTGGTCGCGACGTTGCCCGGGTCGACGTACGCCACGGCGGCGATGAAGGCAGGCCCCAGCAGCCCGATGCGTGGCAGCCTGCTCTTGACCAACATGAGCACCGAGATTACCGGCACCGATTCTGGGCCGTCAGGCGCCCAGTTGTTCGTCGAGGAAGGCGACCGTGCGGCGCATCTTGTCGGCCCATTCCCGCGCGAACGTGTGCCCCTCCCGGTTGTAGACGACCAGGTCGACGTCGGCGCCGGCGCTGAGGAATGCTCGCTCGGTGGCGCGGGCCCAGTCGACCGGACAGCTGTCGTCGAGCGCTCCGTGCACCATCAACAGCTTGGCCTCGACGCGGCTGGCGTACGACCGTGGGGAGAGGTCGCGCCAGAACGTCGGATTGTCGTCGACGCTGCCCCATCGCCGAACGATCGCGCTCCCCGCCTCCGAGCGGTTGGGCTCGGTCCAGCGGCGGAAGTTGTCGATGAACCGACTGCTGACCGACGAGTGGATCACCGCCGCCTTGACGATGTCGGGCTCGGCGACCAGCGCGTTCATCGTGACCCCACCGCCCATCGAACGACCCAGCATGCCGACCTTGTCGGGGTCGACCTCCCTGAGCTCCCGCAGTGCCTTGACGGCGGCGATGGCGTCGCGCGCATAGCCCAGCCGCAGCTCCAGCTCGATGCCGTCGACGTTGTCGGAGCCCGCATGCCCGCGGTAGTCCGTGTGCAGGACGACATACCCGGCACGGGCCAGGTAGTCCTGCTCCCGCTGCATGCCTTGGCCGTTGCGATAGACGGCAGGCTCGATGTAGCCGTGGTTGAGCACGACCGCAGGGTGCGGGCCCTTGCGATCGGGGACGAGCAACAGACCTGAGATCGTCAGGTCATCGCTGCGATAGCGGACCTCCTGACGGGTGTACGGGCCGATGTCCTGTGCGCGCCCGACCCGTCGAAGGTCGCCGCCGGTGATCTCGTCGTCGAACATCGCCGGCAACGACCTGCTGTCGTACGTCGGTGTCGGACTGGGCGTCGGTGTGGCGCTCGTCGTCGTGCGGGTCGGCCCGGGCTGGGCACGCTTCTCGCCATCGGTGCACCCGGCGGCGACGAGGGTGACGACGATGGCGACGGAGGCAAGTGCCGGTCTCACCCCACCATCCTGCCTCCGATCCGGGGGCGGCGGCAGCCTGCGTCGGGTGACGTTACGGAGTCGGCCCGGTGGCGACGGGGCGGTCCTCGTGGTTGCTCCATTGCGACCATGAGCCGGGATAGAGGGCGGCGTCGAACCCGGCGATCGCCAGCGCGGCGACCTCATGTGCGGCGGTGACCCCCGATCCGCAGTAGGCCGCGACGTCGACCCCATCGCGTACGCCGAGCGACTCGAACCTGCGGCGAAGCTCGGCAGCCGGGCGAAAGCGGCCGTCGGCATCGAGGTTGTCGGTCGTCGGCGCGCTGACGGCGCCGGGGATGTGGCCGGCCCGTGGATCGATCGGCTCGACCTCGCCGGCATAGCGCTCGGCCGCGCGCGCGTCCAGCAGCACACCCGGGTATGCCGCGGCGCCAACGATGTCGATCGTCGCGAGCTGTCCGGCGCCGAGCGTCACGTCGCCCGCCTGGGGCACGACGTCCGTCGTCTCGAGCGTCCCACCGGCGGCCACCCATCCCGAGAGTCCGCCGTCCAGCAGTCGTACGTCGTCGAAACCGGCCCAGCGCAGCAGCCACCAGAGCCGCGCCGCGGCGAGATTGCCGTTGTCGTCGTAGGCCACCACCGAGTCACCGTCGCGCAGACCCCATCGTCGGGCCGCGACCTGCAGCGAGTCGATCGACGGCAACGGGTGACGGCCGTCCTGCGGCTCGCCATGAGCCGCGAGCTCGGTGTCCAGGCTCACGAACACCGCACCGGGGATGTGCCCGGCCAGGTAGTCCTCGCGCCCCGGCGGACCGCCGAGCTTCCACCGTACGTCCACCAGGACGAGCCGTTCCGCCGACGACATCAGCTCGGCCGCCTGGATCAGGATGCTCACGGTCACAGGCTAGGCACCGCCACCAACGACTGGCGGCGCCACCCCCGGGCGTACCGGGGATGACGCCGCTTCAGTCGTGCTGGGGTGCTATGAGGAAGAGTAGACCCGAGTGGATCCGCCCGAGCCACCGCCGCTGCGACGACGTCCGCCGCCACCGCCACGGTTGCCTCCGCCACCCTGGGGGCGTCCGCCACCATTGCCGCGGAAGCCGCCCTGGGGCCGTCCTCCGCCACGGTTCTGACCGCCACCGTTGCCCGAGCTCGCTGAGCGCGCACCCTGGCGTACGGAAGACATGTGCGGGGCCTCGGTGCCGGCTCCGGAGAGCGCCTCGGCCGTCATCGGCGACGGTGCCGTGCGCGCGTCGTGGTGACGCGCGGTGACGCCGGCCTTGCTCTGCAGCTGCATGACATCGCGCAGCGCCTCGGGCGTCGTCATCGTGACGACCGACCCGGACTCACCGGCGCGAGCCGTGCGGCCCGAACGGTGCTGGTATGCCTTGTGCTCGGCCGGCGCGTCGTAGTGCACGACCAGGCCGATGCGGTCGACGTGGATGCCGCGTGCGGCGACATCCGTGGCGACGATGACGCTGGCGCGTCCGCTGCTGAAGGCCTCGAGGTTGCGCTCACGGTGACGCTGCGAGAGGTCACCGTGCATGTCGACGGCCTCGATGCCGTTCTGCGTCAGCTGGCGGGCGAGACGCATGGCACCGCGACGCGTACGCGTGAAGACGATGCTGCGCGGGTTGGCGCGCAGCAGGTCGAACGCGGCCTTGGACTTCTCGGTCGCGGCACTGACGAGCACGTGATGCTCCATCGTGTCGACCGCGCTCTCGCCGGAGTCGACCTCGTGGAGGACGTGCTGCGGCAGGTGGCGCTTGACGAGCTTGTTGACGTCACCGTCGAGCGTCGCCGAGAGCAGCAGGCGCTGGCTCGAGTCGGGCGTCTGGTTGAGCAGCGCGTCGATCGGCTTGTAGAAGCCGAGGTCGCACAGGTGGTCGGCCTCGTCGAGGACCGTGATCTCGATGTTGTCGAGCGTCATGCAGCGACGGTCGAGCAGGTCGGTCAGGCGGCCGGGGGTCGCGATGACGATGTCGACGCCGTTGCGAAGCGTGCTGATCTGCTTGTTGATCGGCACACCGCCGTAGACCGTGGTCAGGCGCAGGCCCATCTTCTGCGCGAGCGGCTCCATGGCCGTACGCACCTGGGTGGCCAGCTCACGGGTGGGGAGCAGGATCAGGCCGCGGGGGGCCTTGGGGCGACTCGTGCGCCCGGCGAGCCGGACGAGGACCGGGAGGCCGAAGGCCAGGGTCTTGCCGGAGCCGGTGCGAGCGCGGCCCAGCACGTGGCGACCCGCGAGCGCATCGGGGATCACCGCCTGCTGGACGGGACTGGGGTTGACGATCTCCTGGCGAGCCAACGCGGATACCAACGAGGCGGGGAGGTCGAGGGATGAAAAGGTGGGCAGCACAGAGCTGCCGTTAGGCTGGTTCAAGAAACTCACAGACGATTCGGGATGAATGCCCGATATCCATTTCACGCGAGATCGCGCTACTTCGTCGGGCCGGAACAGCACCGGACTGGTGCGTTCACGTGTTCACATTCTAGCAGTCGGTTGCCGCGCTCAACGAATCGACAGATGTGCCGGTCGTCACGCGAGCAGGTCCTTGTAGTCAGGGTGCTTCTCGACGAACCGGGCCACGTACGGGCAGGTCGCCACGATCAGCTTGCCGCGCACGCGGACGTCGTCCAGCGCGCCGGACACGAGCTGCGAAGACAGGCCCTGGCCCTCGAACTGGTCGAAGACGACGGTGTGGGGGAACGTCACGACGTCACCCTCCTCGAACGCCTGCGTGAAGCCGGCCAGGATGCCATCGACGTGGATCTCGTAGCGGTTTTCGTTCGAATTGTGGATCACCTTGTTGGTCATGTCCGGGTCAACGCTCAGAGCAGCGTGAGGATTCCGAGCACGCCGACCGCGACGGCCAGCAGCAGCGAGATCGCGATGAGGATCGTGTGCACCCGGAGGAAGGTCGTCGGGTTGCCGGCCGCGTCGCGCGACCGCTCGTCCTTGCGTACGCGCTTGAGGAACGGCGGCCAGATGACGAAGTTCCAGATCGCGGTGACGATGAGCACGAGTGACCAGGCGAGGGGAAGATCCATGCGGATCATTCTTCCGGTACGCCGTCACACCTCGGCGAGCAGGTCGTCGAGCGGCTTCGGGACGCGATCCAGGTCCAGCGCGTCGACGAGCGCGCGACCGTACTGCTCCTTGCGGCCGCCGTGCGTGCCCATGAACCGGTGCAGGCGCTGCTCGTCGGTGCGCTGCCGTTGCGCCGGCTGCTGGCGGAAGATGTCGTACGCGCGGGTCTCGCCCTCGAGCTCGATGACCTGCTCGACAGCGGCCACCCCGAGCGCCCTGATGAACTCGCCCTCCAGGTCGGGATCGCACACGAAGAAGCCCTCGAGCCCGAGTCCGGCCCGGGCGAGTGCGCGCTCGAAGAAACCCAGCTCGCGGCGGTCGCACAGGCCCACGATCCGTAGCCCGAGGCCGTGCGGACCGAGGAGGTCGACGAATCGGCGGATGTTGGTCGCTCCGCCGAGCGGCACGACGCAGACGCCTTCGGCGACGAGGTTCCGCCCGCGCCGCGCCGCCAGCGTCTCGATCGCGGCCTGGTCGCTGACGCCCTCCACCAGCACGAACGTTCGCAGCCCGGCGACGGGGACCAGAACCTTGACGGCGTCCCCAGCCGCCGCTGCGTCGTCCCCGCCGGCCGCCCACGCGACGACGGACTCGCGAAGGCGGGTCACGTCGTCCACGGGTCAAGTGTGCACCGCGAGACATCATGTCCGGCCACCATCGCGATACCCGTCCGAGCGAGGAGACGCGGTGAGCACGGCCCCGACCTGTACGCGCATCGCCAAGGCCAACTCGGCGGCGGGCGCGACTACCCCGCCGGATCTGCCCTCACCTCGGTGGGGCTGGGGCGAGGCGCCACCCTACGACGGCTGACCCCTCAGGCGGAGGTGAGGGTGGCGAGCGCCGAGGTGAAGAGCGCGAGGCCGTCGGTGCCGGGACCCGTCAGGTCCTCGACCGCGTGCTCGGGGTGCGGCATGAGCCCGACGACGTTGCCGCGCGCGTTGGTGATGCCGGCGATGTCGCGCAACGATCCGTTGGGGTTGACGCCCACGTAGCGGAACACGACCTGGCCCTCACCTTCGAGGCGGTCGAGGGTGTCCTGATCAGCGACGAAGCCGCCCTCGCCGTTCTTGAGCGGGATGACGATCTCGTCGCCGACAGCGAGGTCAGAGGTCCATGCCGTTGACGCGTTCTCGACCTTGAGGGTCTGGTCACGGCAGATGAACGTGCGGTGGTCGTTGCGGATCAGCGCACCGGGCAGCAGGTGGGACTCGCAGAGGATCTGGAAGCCGTTGCAGATGCCGAGGACCGGCATACCGCCCTCGGCAGCAGCGATGACCTCGGTCATGACCGGCGCGAAGCGGGCGATGGCGCCGGCGCGCAGGTAGTCCCCATAGGAGAAGCCGCCCGGCAGGATGACCGCGTCGACGCCCTTGAGGTCGTGGTCGCCGTGCCACAGTGCGACCGGCTCGCCACCCGCGATGCGTACGGCGCGCTGCGCGTCGACATCGTCGAGCGAACCCGGGAAGGTGACGACGCCGATCTTCACTGATCAACCCTGACGGCGTAGTCCTCGATGACCGGGTTGGACAGCAGCGTGCCGGCCAGGGCGTGCACCTCGGCGAGGGTGGCCTCGTCAGCCACCTCGACCTCGAGCTCGAACCGCTTGCCCTGGCGTACGTCCGTCACGGCGTTGAAGCCGAGGCGCGGCAAGGCACCGTGCACGGCCTTGCCCTGCGGGTCGAGGATCTCGGGTTTGGGCATGACATCGACGATGACGCGGGCCACGGGCGCTCCTAGAGTGGTCGGTGGCCTCAGTCTATCGGTGCTTCGCAGGTCCCCAGAACCGCGTTCAGGACAGCTCGCGCTTGAGGATCTTGCCGGTCGAGGTCATGGGCAGCTCGTCGCGGAACTCCACGATTCGCGGGTACTTGTAGGCCGCGAACTGCTCCTTGCCCCACGCGACCAGGTCGTCCTCGGAGACGTCGTCGTGGTCCTTGTTCTTGACCACGACCGCCTTGATCTCCTCGCCGTGCGACTCGTTGGGAACACCGATGACCGCGACCAACGACACCGCCGGGTGCTCCATCAGGACTTCCTCGAGCTCGCGGGGATAGACGTTGAAGCCGCCCCGGATGATCATGTCCTTCGACCGGTCGACGATGTAGTAGAAACCGTCCTCGTCCTTCTTGGCCAGGTCGCCGGAGCGGAACCAGCCGTCCCGGATCGCCTCAGCGGTCGCCTCGGGCCGGTTGTAGTAGCCCTTCATGATGTTGTGGCCCTTGATCGCGATCTCACCCACCGCATCAGGCTCGGCCGGCACGTCCGACCAGTCGTCGTTGATGAGCTTCATCTCGACACCCGGGATCGGCACCCCGATCGAGCCGACCCGCGGCTCCTCACCGAACCGGGAGAACGACGCCACCGGTGACGTCTCCGACAGGCCGTAGCCCTCCAGGATCGTGACACCGAAGCGCTCCTTGAACTGGCGGTGAATGTCGACCGGCAACGCCGAGCCACCCGCCGCAGCAACGCGCAGGTTCGCCGCCAACGCCTCGACGTCAACGCTCTCGTCAAGCGCACCGAGCAGGCCCCAGTACATCGTCGGCACACCCGCGAAGAACGTCACGTTGTTGGCCAGCATCAGCGACAGGGCGGACTTCGCCTCGAACCTCGGCAGCATCACGACCGTGCCGCCGAACGCGAACCCACCGTTCTGGATCACGGTCTGCCCGAACGAGTGGAACAACGGCAACACGCACAGATAGGTGTCAGGACGCTCCGCATCGGCACCGAACAGGTCCGTGCCGGCCAACGCGTTGTCCCGCATGTTGCGGTGCCGCAGCTCCGCGCCCTTGGGCTGACCCGTCGTGCCCGACGTGTAGAGGATGACGGCCGTGTCGTCATCGTCGCGCTCGACGGTCTCGAACGTCGGCGGCTGCTGCGCGACCAAAGGGCCGTAGAACTCCGGCGGCTCCATCGGCTCAGGCTGCTGCGAGTCGAGCTTGATCAGGAAGAACTCGGTGCACGACTCCGTCGCCTGAAAGCCTTCCCAGGCCGCATCGCCGATCGGCAGGTCAGGCGTGCCCTCGAACGCGAAGTACGCCTTGGCGTCCGAGTCGGCCAGGTGATAGGCCACCTCCCGCCCCTTGAGCAGGACGTTCAGCGGCACCACCGTCGCGCCGGCCTTGAGGATGCCGAAGTAGATGATCGAGAAGTACGGCAGGTTGGGGCACGACAACGCCACCTTGTCGCCCGGCTCGATGCCGCGCGCCACCAACAGGTTCGCGACCTGGTTCGCAGCGCCGTTGACCTGCGCATACGTCAGACGGGTGTCGCCGAACACGATCGCCGTGCGATCGGCATATTTCTCGGTCGACTGCTCGAGCAGGGCAGCGAGATTGGCCACGGGGACTCCTCCGGGTATGACGGGGCTCTCACCATACCCGGGGTATCCGGGTCCCACGCGGCCAATCTCCCCCGAGATCTGTGGGTCAGCAGCCGTCGCGGATGAGACCGGGCTTCGTGCCGCGGGTGACCTCGATGAACGTCACCTTGTCGGTCGCCTGAACAGTCGCCGGCGTCGCGTCGAACAGGAAGCCGATCCACCCGCTTCCCTCGCTCACGAACAGCCCGGTCTGCCCGTAACCGGCTTCCTCGGGCTCGACGTCACCGAGGACTTCCTGCACCCGCTCGTACGTGCTGCCCACCTGGAGGCCGGATCGGGTGTGCGGCCCGGACTTGGCGACGCCGATCGAGGCGATCGTGCCGGCGTTGTCGGTGTAGACGTCGAGCGCGTTGCGATAGGGAGCCTTCCACCACAGGTCACGCACGTAGCCGCACGCCGGGTAGGGCACGTCGGCATCGAGGTAGCCGGTGCGAGTCGCAGCCTGCTTGGTCATGCCCACCTGGACCGGACCGACCGCCCCGGAGACGATCCGCATGCTCACAAGCGGCACGAGCGGTGTCTTGGTCGGCTTCGACGTCTTGGGCGCAGCCTTGGTCGGGGTCTTGGTGGGGGCCCCCTTGGTCGGGGTCGGGGTCGTGGTCACGGTCGCCGTCGGCTCGGCCTTCGGCTCCGGGTCGTCGCCCGAACGAATCTGGTGGGCGACCAGACCGGTGCCGACACCGCCCACCATGCTGGCCGCCACGATGCTCGCGGCTATCTGAAGCTTCATGATCGTCTCCTCGCTCGGGCTCCCCATGGAATGCCCCTCACCGAAAGAGATGCACGGCGGCGGTCAAAAGTTGTCGACATCGACCCCCAACCTTTCTCGTACGAAGGCCCGCGCGGTGTGGATGCGCGCCTTGACCGTACCGACGGGTGTCTGGGTCAGGTCGGCGATGTCGTCATAGGACAGCGCACCGATGTCGCGCAGGACGAACGCCTCGACCGTTGCGGGGTGCGCCAGCTCCAGGGCCTCGATCGCGTCGAGGAGGTCGAGCCGGCTGCCGGCGATGACGCTCGTGGTGCGCGGGTCGGGGCTGACCGGGAGCTCGTCGACCGATTGCTCGGCGAACCGGCGCTTCAGCGTGCGGTAGGTCTGACGGGCGGCATTGGAGGCGATGACCGTCACCCAGCCCATGAACGACCCCTGGCCTGAGTAGTCGCGCAGGTGCGTCGCGATCGACAGCAGGGCGTCCTGCGCCGCTTCCTCCGCGTCGAGCGTGTGCGGCAGGAGACGAGCGCACCGTCGCACGACGTAAGGGCGGATCACGGCGAGCAGCTCCTCCATCGCCCACGCCTCGCCCGCGCGCGCTCGGGCGACCAGTTGCTCGTCCACGTCCATGGCATCGACCATACTGATTCCGATGAGACAGATCGGGCGCTATCGACTCGACGAGGTCGAGGGTTTCGGCGCCTTCGCCATGGTGTGGCGCGGCTTCGACACCGAGCTCGAGATCCCGGTCGCGGTCAAGGTCCTCGCCGAGAACTGGGCGCACCATGCCGACGTACGTGAGCGCTTCCTCGCCGAGGCCCGGCTGCTGCGCCGCATCCACGATCCCCGCGTCGTCCGTGTGCACGACATCGGCACGCACGAGGACCGGCCATTCTTCGTGATGGACTTCGTGCCCGGCGGCACGGTGGCCGATCGCATCAAGGCCAAGGTGCCGGCAGCCGAGGCGCTGCGGCTCGCCGCGGAGTCCGCGCACGCCGTGCAGGTTCTGCACGACGCCGGGGTCCTGCACCGCGACGTCAAGCCCAGCAACCTGCTGGTCGGCGACGGCGAGCACGTCCTCGTGGCCGACCTGGGCAGTGCCAAGCGGCTCGCGGAGGCCAGCGGAGTCACGGTCACCACCGGCACGCCGGCCTACATGGCACCGGAGCAGGCGCGTGGCGCCCCGGCCAACCCCCGGTCGGACATCTACTCGCTCGGCGCAGTGGCCTACGAGCTGCTCGCGGGCCATCCGCCGTACGACGTCGGTGATCCCGGCTCCCTGCTCAGCCGGCCGGTCGACAGCCGGCCCGCTCCCCTTGCGGCAGCGCACCAGCTTCCCCGCTCGCTCGACCACGTCCTGGCGTCGGCTCTGGCGACGCGGCCGGACGACCGCCCGGCTTCGGCCGCCGCGCTCGCCGAGGCGCTCGAGCAGGTGCTGTCGGGAACCAAGGTCCGCGATGTCCGGCGCGTACGCCGCGAGGTGTCCCCCGCGCTCGCGATCACCGTGGCGGTGCTGGTGTTCGCGGTGTCGGCCGTGGTGACGTGGTACGTGATCCGCTGAGGATCAGAACGTCTCGCCGGTGAGCTGCTCGTAGGCCTGCACGTAGCGCTCGCGAGTCTTCTCGACGATCTCGGCCGGCAGCGCGGGTGGTTGCCGGTTTCCGGCGCGGTCCCAGCCGCTCTCGGGAGAGGTCAGCCAGTCGCGGACGAACTGCTTGTCGTACGACGGCTGGGGCCGGCCCGGCTGCCACGAGTCGGCCGGCCAGAAGCGGGACGAGTCCGGGGTCAGCACCTCGTCGGCGAGGACGATCGTGCCATCGGGCCGCGCGCCGAACTCGAGCTTGGTGTCAGCGAGGATGATGCCGCGCTCGCGGGCGATCTGCTCGGCGCGGGCATAGACCTGCAGGGTCAGGTCGCGGAGCACCTCAGCACTCTCGACGCCGATCGTCTCGGTGATCTGCTCGAACGACACGTTCTCGTCGTGCTCGCCCATCGCGGCCTTGGTCGCCGGCGTGAAGATCGGCTCGGGCAGCCGGGACGCGTCGACGAGTCCCGCCGGCAGCGGCACGCCGCACACCTCACCGGTCGCGTCGTAGTCGCTCAGGCCCGAGCCGGTGAGATAGCCGCGGGCCACGCACTCGACGGGGAACATCTGCAGCTTCTCGACGATCAGGGCCCGCCCGCGTACGCGCTCCGGCACCGCGGTCGACACCACGTGGTTGGGCACGATGTCGCTGAGCTGGTCGAACCACCACAACGACATGCGGGTGAGGATCTCGCCCTTGTCGGGGATGCCCGGAGTCAGCAGGAAGTCGTATGCCGAGATGCGGTCGGAAGCAACCATCAGGAGGTTGCCGTCGTCGACCTCGTACAGATCACGCACCTTGCCCGAATGCAGGTGGCGGGCTCCGGGAATCTCAAGTGGCACAAGCCCAGACTAGTGGCGGCGCTGGCGTCGCGTTCCGGGCCACCGCATGATGGGCACATGACCGGACGCACCGACCGCGCGTCGAGGCGGATCAGTGCGCCTCCCGAGGCGATCTACCGGGCGCTGACCGATCCCGAGACCCGCATCCGGTGGCTCCCGCCGACGGGGATGACCGCGCGGCTCGAGCACTTCGACCTGCGGGTCGGGGGTGGCTATCGGATGGTGCTGACGTTCGCCGATCCAGCGGGCGGCACGGGCAAGAGCACCGCCGACTCCGATGTCGTCGAGGCGACGTTCGTCGACCTGGTCGAGGGCGAGCGCATCGCCGAGGAGGTCGAGTTCGAATCCGACGACCCGGCGTTCGCTGGGACCATGACGATGACGTGGCAGCTGACGCCGCTGGCGGATGCCACGGAGGTCAGCATCGTGGCGACGGGCGTACCGGTCGGCATCGAGCCGGCCGATCACGCGACAGGCATGCAGTCCTCGTTGGACAACCTCGCGGCCTGTGTCGAGTCAGCCTGAGCCGGGATGGTCCCGGAGCTGCGCGAGCTGCTCCTTGTCGTGCCCGTGCGTGTCCTGCAGCGCCCTGATCTCCGGCTCCAGCTTCTGGATGTCACGTCGCGCGCGCATCTGCCGCAGGTAGAGCGGCATCATCAGCACCCGGATCGTGGCCGCCATGCCGACGAGGGCCAAGGCCCACGTCCATCCCTCGGCGTCCGGGATGAGCAGCCCGAAGATCTCGCGCCATGCCAACAAGAACGCAGAGTCGACGTAGTAAAGCGGCGTCATGACGACGTCTCCCAGGAACCCGAGCACGACACCCTCCCTTGCAGGGGTTGGGAGACTACAGAATTGAACCTGGAGTGTAGGCCGCCGCCTCGGGGTTTGCGGTGACAATCTCCTCGATGCGGTTCACGACGGCCCGCACCTGGCTGACTGCCGCGCCGGTGAACTCGATCGGCGACGCGACCAGGGTGGCGAGGTCGGCCTCGGACAGGCCCAGGCGTTCGTCGGCGGCGAGCCGGGCGAACAGGTCGTTCTCGGCGGCACCCTTCTCGCGCATCTCGAGGGCAACCGCGACGGCGTTCTGCTTGACGGCGTCGTATGCCGTCTCGCGGCCGCGACCGTTGCGCACCGACGCCATGAGCACCTTGGTCGTCGCGAGGAACGGGAGGTAGCGGTCGAGCTCGCGCTGGATGACTGCGGGGAACACGCCGAACTCGTCGAGCACCGTCAAGAATGTCTCGAACAGTCCGTCGGCGGCATAGAACGCATCGGGCAGAGCGACCCGGCGGACGACCGAGCACGACACGTCGCCCTCGTTCCACTGGTCACCGGCGAGCTCGCCGACCATCGAGGCATAACCGCGCAGGATGACCGCGAGGCCGTTGACCCGCTCGCACGAGCGGGTGTTCATCTTGTGCGGCATCGCGCTCGAGCCGACCTGGCCGGGGCGGAAGCCCTCGGTGACGGTCTCGTTGCCGGCCATCAGACGGATCGTCGTGGCGAGGTTGGACGGCGCCGCGACGAGCTGCACCAGCGCCGTGACGACGTCGTAGTCGAGCGACCGTGGATAGACCTGCCCGACGCTGGTCAGCACCTTGTCGAAGCCCAGGTGGCGGGCGACGCGCTGCTCGAGCTCGGCGAGCCGGTCCTCGTCGCCGCCCAGCAGGTCGAGCTGGTCCTGGCTCGTGCCGACGGGACCCTTGATGCCGCGCAGCGGGTAGCGCGCGATCAGGTCGTCGAGCCGCTCGATCGCGACCAGGAGCTCGTCGGCGACCGTGGCGAACCGCTTGCCGAGCGTCGTCGCCTGCGCCGCGACATTGTGGCTGCGGCCGGCCATCACGAGCTCGGCGTGCTCGGTCGCGAGGCGCCCGAGCCGGCCGAGCGTGGCAATCGTACGGTCGCGCATCAGCTCGAGCGACGCCTTGATCTGCAGCTGCTCGACGTTTTCGGTCAGGTCGCGAGACGTCATGCCCTTGTGGATGTGCTCGGTGCCCGCCAGCGCAGCGAACTCCTCGATGCGGGCCTTGACGTCGTGGCGGGTGACCTTCTCGCGCTCGGCGATCGAGGCCAGGTCGACGCGGTCGATGACCGACTCGTAGGCCTCGATGACCCCGTCGGGCGTCTCGACGCCGAGGTCCTTCTGCGCCTTGAGCACCGCGATCCAGAGCCGGCGTTCGAGCACGATCTTGTGCTCCGGCGACCAGATGCGTGCCACCTCGGGCGAGGCGTAGCGGCTGGCCAGGACGTTGGGTGTGGTCACAGCTCTATTGTCCCTTGCTCCGCCGCGAGGGCGATGTCGGTCCGGTGGTGGGCGCCGCGGATGCTGATGAGGTCGACGCCCTCGTATGCCTTGCGGCGGGCCTCGGCGAGATCGGCGCCGACGGCCGTGACGGACAGGACGCGGCCCCCCGCGGTCACGATGGTGCCGTCGCGGAGCGCTGTGCCGGCGTGGATGACGTCGACGCCGTCGAGCTCGGCGACGCGGTCGAGCCCCTCGATCGGGTCGCCGGTGTTGGGCGCCTCGGGATAGCCCTCGGAGGCGACGACGACCGTCACCGACGAGTCGGTCGACCACTGGGGCAGGCCGACCTCGGCGAGGCTGCCGGTCGCGGCACCGTGCAGCAGCGCCGACAGCGGCGTCCGCAGCAGCGGCAGGATCGACTGTGTCTCGGGATCTCCGAAGCGGGCGTTGAACTCGATGACCCGCACGCCCCGGCTGGTCAGGGCGAGGCCGGCGTAGAGGAGCCCCTGGAACGGCGTGCCGCGGCGAGCCATCTCCTGCACCGTGGGCACGAGAACCCTGCGGGAGACCTCGGTGACCAGGTCGTCCGGCGCCCACGGGAGCGGCGTGTAGGCCCCCATGCCACCGGTGTTGGGTCCCTCGTCACCGTCGAGAGCGCGCTTGAAGTCCTGCGCCGGCTGCAGCGGCAGGACGGTCTCGCCGTCGGTGATCGCGAACAACGAGACCTCGGGGCCGTCGAGGAACTCCTCGATGACGACCCGGTCGCATGCTGCGGCGTGATCGATCGCAGCCTGGCGGTCGGTCGTCACGACGACGCCCTTGCCCGCGGCGAGCGCGTCGTCCTTGACGACGTAGGGCGGGCCGAACGAGTCGAGCGCTGCCTCGACCTGCTCCGCGGTCTCGCACACGTGCGCCAACGCGGTCGGCACCTCCGCGCCGGCCATGACCTGCTTGGCGAACGCCTTGGAGCCCTCGAGCTGCGCGGCAGCCCGCGAAGGGCCGAAGCAGGCGATGCCCGCATCGCGTACGGCGTCGGCGACACCTGCGACGAGCGGCGCCTCGGGACCCACCACGACGAGGTCGGCCCCGATCTCGACGGCGAGCGCGGCGACCGCAGCACCGTCCATCGGGTCCACGTCGTGCAAGGTCGCGACCGCGGCGATGCCGGGGTTGCCCGGGGCAGCGTGCACCTCGGTCACCTGCGGGTCGCGGGACAGCGCGAGGGCCAGGGCGTGCTCACGGCCGCCGGTTCCGATGACAAGCGTCTTCACGGGTGATGCCTCACTGTTCGAATGTGCTCAGAGCAGGTCGTGGCGAACGATGGTCTGCTCGCGGTCCGGGCCGACGCCGATCGTGGAGATCCGCGCGCCCGAGATCTTCTCGAGCTCCAGCACGTACGTCTGCGCGGCCTGCGGCAGGTCCTCGAACGTACGAGCCTCGGAGATGTCCTCGTGCCAGCCCTCGAAGTACTCGTAGACGGGCTTGGCGTGGTGGAAGCCGGTCTGCGTCATCGGCATCTCGTCGACCCGCTCGCCGTCGACGTCGTACGCGACGCACACCGGGATGCGGTCCCAGCCGGTCAGCACGTCGAGCTTGGTGAGCACGAAGTCGGTGACGCCGTTGATGCGGGCGGCGTAGCGCGCGATCGGCGCGTCGTACCAGCCACAGCGTCGCGGCCGT
The DNA here is from genome assembly GCA_963790145.1 of uncultured Actinomycetota bacterium. Classification (GTDB taxonomy): domain Bacteria; phylum Actinomycetota; class Actinomycetes; order Propionibacteriales; family Nocardioidaceae; genus Aeromicrobium. The sequence goes on from CAWBNN010000004.1 coordinate 334,987, forward strand.
CCGGTCGTGGTGCCGAACTCGGCGCCGTTCTTGCGCAGCCGCTCACCGTCGTCGTCGAACAGCTCGGTCGGGAACGGGCCCTCGCCGACGCGCGTGGCGTACGCCTTGACGATGCCGATGACCCGGGTGATCTCGGTCGGCGCGATGCCCGAACCGGTGCACGCGCCGCCGGTCGTCGCCGACGACGAGGTCACGAACGGGTAGGTGCCGTGGTCGACGTCGAGCAGGGTCGCCTGACCGGCCTCGAGCAGCACGGTCTTGTCGGCCGCGAGCGCTTCGTGCAGCAACAGCGGGGTGTCGGCGAGCATCGGTCGCAGCCGGTCGACGTACGACAGCAGCTCCTCGACGATCTCGTCGACCTCGACGGCGCGGCGGTTGTAGATCTTGGTGAGGATCTGGTTCTTGAGCTCGAGGGCGCCCTCGACCTTCTGCCGCAGGATCTTCTCGTCGAACAGGTCCTGGACGCGGATGCCGAGGCGGTTCATCTTGTCGGCGTACGTCGGGCCGATGCCGCGACCGGTCGTGCCGATCTTGCGGCTGCCGAGGAAGCGCTCGGCGACCTTGTCCATCGTGCGGTTGTAGTCCGCGATGACGTGCGCGTTGGCGCTGATCACGAGCTTGGAGGTGTCGATGCCGCGCTCGTTGAGCCCGTCGATCTCCTCGAACAGCACCTTGAGGTCGACCACGACGCCGTTGCCGATGACCGGCACACAGCCGGGGCTGAGGATGCCGCTGGGCAGGAGGTGCAGGGCGTACTTCTGGTCGCCGATCACGACCGTGTGGCCGGCGTTGTTGCCGCCGTTGAACTTCACGACATAGTCGACCCGGCTGCCCAGGATGTCCGTGGCCTTGCCTTTGCCTTCGTCGCCCCACTGGGCTCCGACGATCACGACTGCGGGCATGGGAATGCACCCCTCACACATGCGACAAGCCCCGTTCTCGCGGGGCTCTTACTGACGCAGTCTAGCCGAAATCGTCCTTGCGGGCGTGGGTCAGTTCGCCTGGCGGGCGCGGTATGCCGCGACGGCCGCGCGGTTGCCGCAGGTCGTGCTGCAGAACCGGCGGGAACGGTTGCGTGACAGGTCGAGCACGATTGCCTCGCAGTCGGCGTCGGCGCAGATGTCGAGTCGCGAGAGCTCGTCTGCCCGGATCACGTCGATCATCGCCATGGCTGCCTCGACGAGCATCCGAATGTGGAGCGGACGGTCCGACTCGACCGCATGCAGGTGCCAGTCGGTGTCGCCATGACGTACGAGCTGGGGAATCGCCTTGGCCTCGGCGAGGATCTCGTTGACGATGTCCACGGCGTCGTCGCGAGAGCTCGTCAGCAGCTCCCTCAGGCGGGGCCGGATCGCGTGCACGGCATCGAGCTCGGCCTGGTCACCGTTGAGGCGACCGGTGTAGCGGTGCCTTGCGAAGAACGCTGCGAGCTCCTCGGTGGTGGTCATCGTGACGGGTTCCTCCGCCGAGTTGACGAGCTGCACCGTGGCCACCAGAGCACATTCCGTGTCATGAGTGAAGACCATGTTGACACCTTACATGGCTCGTCGTAGTGTCATGTGTCATGGCTACCTTGACTCATGACAATGGGAAGATGCAGCGCTCCCGGCGCACGTCCGGCGTCGCGCTCGCGCTGCTCGCCGCGTCGTCGTTCGCCCTGTCCGGCCCCATTGCCAAGGCCATGATCGACTCGGGCTGGACCGCCGGCGCTGCGGTCACGGCTCGCATCCTGATCGCCGGCGCGGTGCTGATCGTTCCGGCCCTCGTGGTGCTGCGTGGCCGCTGGTCCCTCGTACGCCGCAATGCCGGGCTGATCGTCGCCTACTCCCTGATCGCCATTGCGGGGTGTCAGCTCGCGTACTTCAACGCGGTCGACCACATGGATGTCGGCGTCGCGATCCTGATCGAGTTCGCCTGCCCCGTCCTGGTCATCGGGTGGATGTGGCTGCGCCACGGACAGCGCCCCAGCCGGCTGACCGTCGCCGGCGCCGTGCTGGCGATCGCCGGTCTGATGCTCGTGCTCGACCTGATCTCCGGCGCCGACCTCGACGCGATCGGTGTCCTCTGGGCACTCGGTGCGATGGCGGCCGCGGCGGTCTACTGGATCATCTCCGCCGACGAGGACAACGGCCTGCCGGGCATCGTGCTGGCAGCCTTCGGGCTCCTGCTCGGCGGCGTGGTGCTGTTGGTCGCCGGCCTGGTCGGCATCGTGCCCCTCGAGACCTCGCGCGCCGACGTCGTGCTCGCCGGGTCGGAGCTGTCCTGGTGGCTTCCGGTGCTGATCCTCGGCGTCGTGACGGCCGGCCTGGCGTACGTCCTGGGGATCGCGGCGAGCCGTCGTCTGGGATCTCGCCTCGGATCGTTCGTCGGGTTGAGCGAAGCGGTCGCCAGCGTGCTGTTCGCCTGGCTGCTGCTCGACCAGGCTCCGGCGCCGGTGCAGTTCGCCGGGGGTGCACTGATCCTGCTCGGCGTCATCACCGTGCGGCTGGGCGAGCCGGCGACTGAGCATGCCGCAGAGACGCCGGCCCCCTAGGCTGGCGGTCTTATGACCTCTCTCCTCGCGATCGCCAATGCTGATGCCGGCACGACCGACGAGGAGGCCATCCGCGACGTCATGACTGCGTTGCACGACCGCGACGTCGAGCTCGTCACCACGTCATCGCCCGACGACCTCGCCGACGCCCTCGGCAAGCACCGCGCACTTGACGGTGTCGTCGTGCTCGGCGGCGATGGCAGCCTGCACGCGGTCGTCGACGCGCTGCGTACGGCCGGACGTCTCAACGAGGTCATCATCGGCCTCGTGCCGCTGGGCACCGGCAATGACTTCGCGGCGACCCTCGGTCTGCCCGACGATCCGGTCGAGGCTGCGCGCGTCATCACCGGCGGTCGTACCCGCCAGATCGACCTGATCATCGACGACCGCGACGAGGTCGTCGTCAACGCCGCCCACATCGGGATCGGCGCCGAAGCGGCCAAGGCTGCGCGACCGTGGAAGAAGGCCCTCGGCCCGGTCGGCTATGTCATCGGTGCGGTGCTCACGGGCATACGCGGACTGACCACTCCGGGCGCACGCCTGCAGATCACGGTGGACGGCAGGGCCCTACCCCGCAAGGAGCCGGTGATCCAGGTCGCCGTGGGCAACGGCAGCTTCGTCGGGGGCGGGACCCCGTTGCTGCCCCAGGCCGACCCGTCCGACGGCGAGCTCGACGTTGCGGTGTCCTACACCGAGTCGCCACGGCGCCGCATCGCGTACGCCTGGCACGTGCGCCGCGGCGACCACCACCGTCGCGACGACGTCGTCTATCTCCGCGGCACAGAGGTCTCGGTGCGTGGCGACGAGCTCGCCTGCACCAGCGACGGCGAGCTCAGCGGGCCGAGGAGCGAACACTCCTGGCGCATCGAGCCCGCCGCGCTGACGATGTACGTGCCTTAGCCCTTCGGGCTGACGAGTTCCGCGTACGCCTCGGGGCTCGACTCGTGCAGGAACTCGCGGCAACGGTGCGCCTCGCCGACGTCGCCGAACCGCTCCGACGCATCGGCGAGCGCGACGAGCGACCGCAGGAACGCGCGGTTGGGCTCGTGGTTCCACGGCAGCGGGCCGTGGCCCTTCCAGCCGTTGCGACGCAGCAGGTCGAGCGATCGGTGGTAGCCGGTCCGCGCGAACGCATACCCCTCGAGGTCGAGTCCGTCGGCCAGGGCCAGCTCGGCGAGCGTGACCCAGGCGAGCGCCGAGTCCGGGTGGGTGGCGGCCACGTTCTTGGGGTCGTCACCCTCGGCCAGGGACGCTGCGCCGGGGTCTTCAGGCAGCAGGGTTGCGGGCGGTTCACCGAACAAGTTGGTCATGCCCGCACCCTACGGCCTGGCCTCAACACGTCGCTCAGCCCTCCACGTCAGCCGGAGCGGGCTCTGCGACGGGGCGACGAAATCCGATCGCCACGATGGTGGCGAGCAGCCCCACGACCGTCAGCCCGACGACGACCTGGATCGCCGTCGTCATGCCGGGCAGCAGGGTGTCGGGCTTCGCAACACCCTCGCCCGCACCGATCACGGCCGAGATCACCGCGAGCATCACTGCGCCGCCGATCTGCAGGCTGGTGTTGACCAGGCCGGACGCCAGGCCCTGCTCGTTGTCGGCGACGCCCGCGGTGGCCTGCGAGTTGATCGACGGGAAGCACAGCGCAAAGCCGAGTCCCAGCAACAGCATCGTCGGCAGCAGGAAGTTGACGTACGACATGCCGGGCGTCACCCGGAGGAACAGGGCGTACCCAAGGGCGAACGACGCGAGTCCGGCGGCGATCACCAGGCGGGTGTCGAACCGCTCGAGCACCGAGCCCATCTTGACGACGCTCGCGACCACCAGGATGCCGGCCGGCAGGAATCCGAGCGCCATGGCGAGTGGCGACCAGCCGAGCGCGTTCTGCAGGTAGAGCGTGACGACGAACTGGAACGCCACATAGGCACCGAACATCACGGCGCCGGCCAGGTTGGCGTGGACGACGCTGGCCGAGCGCAGGATCCCGAGGCGTACGAGCGGGTGGTCGTGCCGGAGCTCGACCCAGACGAACGCCGCGGCGAGCAGGAGGCTGGTGGTCAGCAGTCCCAGCGTTGAGAAGCTGGTCCAGCCCCGGGCCGGCGCCTCGACGACGGCGTAGACCAGGATCAGCAGCGACGCAGTGCTGGTGAATGCGCCGACCAGGTCGAAGTGCTTGAGCGAGGAGACCTGGCGCTCGGCGCGCGGGACGACCTTGAGGCCGGCGAACAAGAGCACCAGCGCCGCCGGGCCGGGCAGCAGGAACGTCATGCGCCAGCCGAGCTCGGTGAGCAGCCCGCCGAACACGAGACCCATCGAGAAGCCGCTGGCGCCGCACACCGTGTAGATGCTGAGGGCACGGTTACGGGCCGGCCCCTCGGCGAAGGTCGTGGTGATGATCGACAGGCCCGCGGGGACCGTGAACGCCGCGGCGACACCTTTGACGAACCGTAGGGCGATCAGCGCGAACTCGTTGCTGAGGAAGGCACTGACGACCGAGGCGATGCCGAACGCGCCGACGGCGAACAAGAAGACCGATCGCCGCCCGAGCAGGTCGGCAGACCGGCCGCCGAGCAGGAGCAGGCCGCCGTAGCCGAGGACGTACCCGGAGACGATCCACTGCAGGGCCGCTGGCGTCATGCCGAGGTCCTCGCCGATCGACGGGAGGGCCACGCCGACCATCGAAATGTCGAGGCCGTCGAGGAACAGCGCGCCGGCGAGGACGACGAGCAGCACCCAGGTGCGGCTCGACCACCCGGAGCCTTCGGTGACATGGAGGTTGGTGGGATCAGGCTTGGTGCCTGTGAGGACTGAAGTCATGCCAGCCAGTCTTATGCACTTGCATCTAATGCGCAAGCAACTAATGCATGAACATCTTATGCAGACGCGGTGATATGCTTCACACGTGTCGAAGGTGTCTGATGAGAAGCTCGCCGCGTCCTGGCATGAGCTGATGGGTCGCTACAACCAGCTGACCTGCCGGCTCGACCGCGAGCTCGGCGCGCAGCACGATCTCACCTCGAGCGAGTTCGAGGTCTTGCAGCTGCTTCACGACGCCAAGGAGAAGGTGCGCATGGCGTACCTCGCCGAGCAGGTGCACCTGAGTCAGAGCGCGCTGTCACGCCTCGTGACGCGGCTGGAGAACGACGGGCTGGTGTGCCGCAACACGTGCGCCGACGATCGCCGCGCACAGTGGACCGAGATCACCCCTGCCGGACGGGACCGCTACAAGGCCGCCCGTCCGACACATCGCAAGATCCTTCGCGAGGAGGCCGGCGACTGCACCCAGCTCGCGGCCGGCGTCCTGTTGCCCGCCGACCGCTAGCAGCCCCACCGCGGCGGTTTACCAGGAGAACGTGGTAAACCGACACCTACCCGGGCAAATTCACCTGGAGAAGTGATGCGTTGCCGGGTGAAGTCAGGCGAACAGCGGAATGTACGTGGCGTTCCGCGTGTAGAGCCGCTTGGACTGCTCAAGGCCTTGCAGGATGCTGCGAGCCGTCGCGCTTCGGCGTTTCTCGTCCAAGCCCGCCCACGTCCAGCGTGACATTCCGAGCATCAGCGAGCGGACAAGATCCTCGCGCTTCTTCTCGTCAGTGATCGCCCGCCCCGGGTCCGTGGCATAGGAATTGAGTCGGCCGTACTTGAACAGTCCGTCGAATTCGCCGAGGTGCCGATAGAGCAGCCACGCGAAATCTGAGCGCGCCAGCTCGTTGCCGTCTTCCGTCCGGATCACGACCTGCAGCTCCGGTCGAGGAATGCCTTCGCGCCAGAACATGAAGAGCGATCGCGACTCCCCCACGGATTCACAGCGTCCATCGGCGAGCCTGATCGCCAGCCGCGCGTGTCGTCCCCCGGGCCACCTCGCGAAGGTCGTCCCGAGCTCTTCCAGTTCCTCCCGAGCGACCTTCCCGTCCTGCATCATCGCGCTCATCGTCACCATCCCGGACTCGGTCGATGACCTGCACGCCGACTCGAACGCAGCGCGGACAGGGGCCACCACCAACCTGCCATTCACCTCCACCAGGTCGTCGTCGCTGGTGTCACCGACATGGAAGACGACGCCCGCCTCTGTGCGACCGTGTCGACCATCCAGCTGGGTCACGTGGATGACGTCCAAGTCGATCCCGAAGGACTGAGGCGTGTGAACGAGCGCGGCCGACTGATGGCTGAGCGCTACACCGGGGCCGAGCTTGTCGACGATCGAGTACGCGACGAGGACGTGCTTGGCTTCGGGGCTGAGCGGAGCGACCACCGATGTCGGCGCGTACGTTCCATGGCGCAGTCGCGTCAGGAGCCCGGCCCTGACTGCCGAGCGGATGTCCCGGTCCCTGAGGCCGTACTCGATGAGGTCGTGCCGGAAGACATATCCCCCGCGATGAGCAGCAAGCGCCAAGAACACATCTTCCATGGCACGAGGGTTCGCGAACGGCCCCACCCAATCAATCGTGGGCGCCGTGCCATGTGGACGGCTGAGGGCCCGTTTGGCGCTGTGGACGGGTACTTCTCCATGGAGCGCGCCACCTCTCCAGGCAAATTTGCACGGAGGAGTGGCGGTTTACCAGGTTCTCCTGGTAAACCACCACTCGCCAAGAGTTCAGAGCTTGGTGCCGGCGCTCCGCAGGTTGGCGCATGCCTCGGCAATGCGCGACGCCATGCCGGCCTCGGCGGCCTTGCCCCAGGCGCGGGGGTCGTACGCCTTCTTGTTGCCGACCTCGCCGTCGACCTTGAGCACGCCGTCGTAGTTGCTGAACATGTGGCCGACGACGGGACGCGTGAAGGCGTACTGCGTGTCGGTGTCGACGTTCATCTTGACGACGCCGTAGTCGACCGCCGCCGAGATCTCCTCGGGCAGTGAACCGGATCCGCCGTGGAAGACGAGGTCGAACGGGTGATCCTTGCCGTACTTCTCGCCGACGACCTGCTGCGCGGTCTCCAGCACCTCGGGGCGGAGCTTGACGCCGCCGGGCTTGTAGACGCCGTGCACGTTGCCGAACGTCAGCGCTGTCAGGTAGCGACCGTTCTCGCCGAGGCCGAGGGCCTCAGCCGTCGCGAGCGCGTCCTCGGGCGTGGAGTAGAGCTTGTCGTCGATCGCACCGACGACGCCGTCCTCCTCGCCACCGACGACGCCGATCTCGACCTCGAGGACGATGCCGACCGCCGCGCAGCGAGCCAGCAGCTCCTGGGCGATCTCCAGGTTCTCGTCGAGGGGCACGGCCGAGCCGTCCCACATGTGCGACTGGAAGTAGGGCAGCCCGCCGGACTTGACCCGCTCCTCCGACGCCGCGATGAGCGGGCGGACGAAGCCGTCGAGCTTGTCCTTGGGGCAGTGGTCGGTGTGCAGCGCGACGTTGACGGGATAGTTCTTGGCGGCCTCTTCGGCGAACGCGGCGAACGCCAGCGAGCCAGTGACCATGTTCTTGACGGTCGGGCCGGAGAAGTACTCCGCGCCGCCGGTCGAGACCTGGATGATGCCGTCGCTCTCGGCCTCGGCGAAGCCAGCGAGAGCCGCGTTGAGCGTCTGCGAGGAGGAGACGTTGATGGCCGGGTAGGCGAACGACTCGCGCTTGGCCTTGTCGAGCATCTCGGCGTAGACCTCGGGTGTGGCGACGGGCATGCGGATCTCCTGAAGGGCTGAGGGTTTGAAGGCCAGTATTCCAGTCCCCGTAGTTACGGGCGAGTCACCCCAGAGTCACCCCAGAGTCACGACAGCGCCTTGACCGCGGCGCGGGCGGCGACCTGGATCGGGCTCCACACCGACGAGAACGGCGGGGCGTACGCCAGGTCGAGCATCACGATGTCGTCGATCGTCAGCCCGGCCGTGAGAGCCGTTGCCGCGACGTCGATCCGCAGGGCCGAGTCCTCTGCACCGACGATCTGGGCGCCGAGCAGCCGCCGTGTCGACCGATCGGCGATCATCACGACGGTCATCCTGCCGGGGTCGGGCATGTAGCCGGCGAAGTTCGTCGTCTCGATGCTGACCGTCACGGGGTCGAACCCGGCCGCCTTGGCCTGCCGCTCCCCCAGTCCCGTGCGGGAGATCTCCAGCGCGCAGAACTTGGTGATCGCCGTACGTACGACGCCGGGGAAGCTGAGCTTCGCCTTGCCGCCCAGCAGGTCGGCGACGATGCTGTCCGCGGCGACCATGCCCTGCTTGTTGGCGTGAGTGCCGAGCGGGACGTGGATCAGCTCGTCGGTGACGCGGTCCTTGGTCACAACGCAGTCACCGGCCGCCCAGATGTCATCGAAGCCGCTCACCCGCTGGCGATCGTCGACGACGATCCCACCCTTCGCGCCCAGCGGCAGGCCTGCGTCGGCGGCCAGGCCGGACCGGGCGGTGACACCGAGCCCGAGCACGACGAGGTCGGCGTCGATCGACTCGTCCTTGGTCGTCACTGCGCTCACGCGGCCCGCATCGTCGAGCGTGAACCCGGTGACCGCGGTGTCGCCGAGCAACCGGATGCCGTGCTTGCGCATCGCGGCGGCGACCTGCTCACCGAGCTGAGGCTCGATGATCGACAGCGGCGTTTTCGAGCGGTCGATGACCGTGGTGTCGAAGCCGCGCGCCACGCAGGCCTCGGCGATCTCCAGGCCGACATATCCGGACCCGACGACCACGACCTTGTCCGGCTGCGACGCGAGCCCGTCGATCAGCGCCTGCCCGTCGTCAAGGGTCTGCACGCCGTAGATGCCGTCGCCGTCGATCCCGGGCAGGTCCGGGCGTACTGGCTCGGCGCCCGTGGCGATGACCAGCCGGTCGTACGGCAGGTCGTTCCCGCCGTGGATCGAGACCGTACGCCCTTGGGGGTCGATCGCGGTCGCCTCGACCCCCATCCGTACGTCGATGCCGTTCGCCCGGTGGTCCTGCACGCTGCGGGCGACCAGCGCCTCGGCCGACTCGACCTCACCGGAGATCCAGTAGGGGATGCCGCACGCCGAGTACGACGTCCAGCTCCCGCGCTCCAGCACGACGACCTCGTCGTCCTCCGGCAGCCTGCGCCGCAGCGCCGATGCGGCGGTCATGCCGGCCGCGTCCCCTCCGATGACGACCACGCGCGAGCTCATGAACCGAGCCTAGAGCGATTTCTCGAACCAGTGGTCGGGGTACGGATTGTCGTTGTAGCGCGGGATCTCGACGTAGCCCGCGGCTCGGTACATCGCGAGCGCCTCGGCCAGCGAGCTGTTGGTGTCGAGCCGAACCACCCGGTGACCGAGATCTGCCGACTCCTGCTCGAGCCGGCGCAGCAGCCGGCCGGCGAGGCCCAGCCCCCGCCAGTCCCGGTGGACCCACATGCGCTTGATCTCGCCGATGTCGTCGGCCAACGACTGCAGGCCGCCGCACCCCACCACCAGGCCACCGCTGCGAGCGACGATGAATCGGCCGCGCGTGCCGCCCAGGGTCTTCTCGTCTGCGGCGCCCGACGCGGTGTCGAAGCCGCCGGCGAAGGTCTCGTCCAGCTCGCGGAAGTAGGCGGCGACCGCCGTACGGGCGGGCTCCGAAGCCGGATCCACCACGTCGATGGCGACCGTCGCCGCGCGGACCAGCCGATCGGCTTGGTGGAGGCACTCCGCCAGGCGTACGCGTTGGCGATCGGACAGCGCGTCGACGAGGCCGTGGGCCAGGGCGTCGGACCGGTCGTCGAGATCTTGCTGCGCCGCGACCCCGCGCTTGGTCAGCGTCGCGATCCGCCTCCGGGCGTCAGCGGGATCGGGCGCGACGGAGATGAGTCCCTCGGCCTCGAGCTGCCGCAGCAGCCGACTGAGGTATCCGGAGTCGAGGTCCAGCCGCTCCCTGAGCTCCCGAACGCTGCTGCCCCCGCCTTGCAGCTCGAACAACAGCCGCGACGGCCCGAGCGGCCGCCCCGACCCCAGGAAGGACTCATCCAGCACGCCGACGCGTTGGGACCACGAGCGGTTGAACCGGCGGAGCGTCGCAACTGGGTCGTCGACCATTCTCTGACCTTAGTCAGAGAATATTGCGATCGTCAACGATCCAGGTCAGCGTGCTGCTGGATCCAGGCATGCATCGCGATCGCGGCTGCCGCCCCTGCGTTGATCGACCGCGTCGATCCGAACTGGGCGATCGAGAGCGTACGTTCGCAGGCCGCCCGTGCGTCGTCGGACAGCCCGGGACCCTCCTGGCCGAACACGAGCACGCATTCACGTGGCAGCGTGGCGGTCTCGATCGGCACCGAGTCGTGCACGTTGTCGATCCCGATGACAGCCAGCCCGGCCTCACCCGCCCACTCGGCGAACTCGGGGACCGAAGCGTGATGACGCACGTGCTGGTAGCGGTCCGTCACCATCGCGCCCCGACGGTTCCACCGCTTCTTGCCGACGATGTGGACCTCCGCGACGGCAAAGGCGTTCGCCGTGCGGACGATCGACCCGATGTTGAAGTCGTGCTGCCAGTTCTCGATCGCCACGTGCAAAGGGTGCCGGCGCAGGTCGAGATCGGCGACGATCGCGTCGAGCGTCCAGTAGCGATAGCGGTCGACGACGTTGCGGCGATCGCCCTCGCGCAAGAGCTGCTCGTCGTAGTGGTCGCCGACGGGCCACTCGCCCTCCCATGGCCCGACGCCGACGCCGACCTCAGGTTCCGTCATGCCGGCGGCGCGATCCCGAACTCGTCGCGGTAGGCCCGGATGGCCGCGAGGTGCTCGGCGTGCCGGCCGGACTCCTCGACGTACTGGACGATCTGGCTGAAGTCGATGATCGAGACGACCGGAACGCCGAAGTCGCGTTCGACCTCCTGGATCGCGGACAGCTCGCCGGTGCCGCGCTCCTGCCGGTCGACCGCGACCATGACACCTGCGGCCGCAGCACCGGCGCCCTCGACGATGTCCATGACCTCGCGTATCGCGGTGCCGGCAGTGATCACGTCGTCGACGATCAGCACGCGCCCCTCGAGCGGGGAGCCGACGATCAGGCCACCCTCCCCGTGGTCCTTGGGCTCCTTGCGGTTGAAGCACCAGGGCACATCGCGGCCGACCTGCTCCGACAGCTGGACCGCGGTCGCGGCGGCGATGGGGATGCCCTTGTATGCGGGCCCGAGGAGCACGTCGAACTCAACGCCGCTGCGGTCGATCGCGGCAGCGTAGAAGCGCCCGAGCGCGGCGAGCCGAGCGCCGGTGTTGAACAGCCCGGCGTTGAAGAAGTACGGCGACGTACGGCCTGACTTCAGCGTGAACTCGCCGAACCGGAGCACCTCGTGCTCGAGGGAGAACTCGATGAACTCGCGCTGGTAGTCATGCATGGGAGCAGCCTAGGGTGCGCCCTCGGACGGCCGGGATCAGCCGTTGGTCGTGGTCGTGCCTTCCTTCTTGTCGTACGTCTTCACGAGCTCGCCGACCACGACGCTGCGGTTGTTGGTGTGGAACAGCTCCGAGCACGTCACCAACGTGATGAGTCGCTCGGTCGGCTGCAGGTTGCGAGCCTTGGGGTCCGGCACGGGCCAGAGCGGCCACGGCGTCGTGAACGAGACGGTGATCGAGGTGCCGGAGTTGCGCAGCTTGTAGGTGAGGATGTCCCGGCGCGTCTCGACGACCACCAGGTCGCCCTTCTTGAGCTTGGGGAACTTGCTGAACGGCTCACCGTGCGTGACACGGTGGCCGGCGATCGCGAAGTTGCCGATCTCGCCGGGCTTGGAGGTCTTGGGGTCCCAACCGACACCGCGCGCCAGGGCACCGTCGTCGAATCCCTTGACGATCGGCACCTCGTAGTCGCCGCCGAAACGCTCGACCCGCAGCATCGCGATCGCGTCGCCGTCGACGCCCTTCTCCCACTGGATCTTGGTCTCTTTCTTGATCTGCGACTGCTTCTGCTTGGCCACGATGTTGGTGCCGAAGTACTGCCAGGCGAAGTAACCGATCACACCGAGGCCGCCGAGCAGGAGGATGACGCCGATCGCAGTCGCGATCCGCGACCGGGGTCGGCTCGGCGGACGCTTGGGGGCGGTCGTGGCGGTCATGAAAGAGATTGTGTCATCCCGCTCACGTGCACTTTCTGGCCGTCGGCAAAGAATTGTTGATTTTTCTTCCAAAGCGTCTACGGGCTTGCCCCTTTGTCGTAACATTGGGTCGCAGGGTCAATGCGCGCAAGCTGTTGGCGCCTGTTGTCGCCCCACCGTTTCACCCCCCGAGAACGGTGGGGCGACTTATATCTCCGGGCGTTGCACAGGCCGTTCACACCGCGTCGAGCGCCGAGGCGTCCGCGGTACGGAACGACCGCGCGAAGACCAGCACCACGGGGATCAGCACCAGCGGGATGACGAACGCCCATCGCAGGTGATCTGCCGATGCTGCGGTGCCGATCAGGCCGCCGCCGAGGATCGCACCGAGGTAGTTGGCGATGTTCATCCGGGCGATCGCCACATCGAGGGACTTCGCCGGAACGGCTCCGGCCAACGCCGCGAACGACAGTGGGGCGAGGATTGCCAGGCCCAACCCGACGACGAAGAAACCCGCGATGGCCATGGGCGGCGAGGTCGCCGACACCACCACCGCGAGACCCACGATGCCGACGGACGTACCCACGGCGACGACCTTCGTCGCGCCGACCCGGCGAACCAGGAAGTCACCGCCGAATCGCGAGATCAGCGCGCCAGCCTGGTACGCGCCATAGGCCAGCGGCGCCACGCTCGTCGGCGAGTCGAGGGCATCCTCGAGGTAGACGCTGCTCCACGTCAGGATGCCCGTGTCGGCTGCGTAGAACAGCAGGACGACCAGTCCGAACACCAGGATCGGTCGCCACGGCAGGTCGAGTCCCTTGGCCGACAGGCCCGCGTCGTGCTCCTTGGCTTCGATGAAGTGCGGCGCGGCGACGGCAACCGTGGCCCACGTGATGAGGGCGATGATGACGAGCGAGAAGGCCAGCGGCAGGTCGATCTCGGCCGCTCCGGCGGCGAACAGTGCGCCGGTGATCCCGGCGATCGACCACATGCCGTGGAAGTTGGCCATGATGCTGCGCCCGTATGTCTGCTGTACGCGCACGCCCTGCATGTTCATCCCGGCGTCGACCGCACCCACTCCGAGGCCGTACACGACGAATGCGGCAACCACGAAGGGCAGCGTCGGCGCCACCCCGACGAGCAGGGCGCCCAGACCGATCGTGAGCAGCGCCAACCGGAACGCCGCGGCGCTCGACCGGCGTGCGGCGACCATTCCGGCGATGACACTGCCGACTCCCGAGACGACGGCAACGAGCACCAGGATCCCGGTGAGGGCCCCGTCGCCGATGTCGAACTTGTCCTTGACCCGCGGGGCCTGAGTGACGATCGCCGCGAACACGAGGCCTTGCAAGGCGAATCCGGCAGCCACTGCGACACGGGTACGCCTGAGGGTCGTCACGCCGACATCGTAGGGCCGCCGCAGGGTCGCTCACGCAGAATCCGAAACCGCCCCGGCTCGCGGCGACAGGGTGTTATGTTTCGCCGACCGTCACGCCATCTGGGGGATCCCATGTCCTACCCGCCATACCCCGGCACGTCCGAGCCCTCTGGTGCATACCCGTCATATCCGGGCACTCCCCAGCCGACCGGCGGATACCCTCCCCCACCCGGCTGGGTGCCGATCGCACGGCCGGAGCCAGCGCGCGGCCTGATGATCGCGTCGATCGTGATGGCTGCGTTGCTGGCAGCCCTCGACGTCATCGAGGCGCCGTTGGCCTGGGCGGCGCAGTCCGAGTACATCGATGCCGCGGATCAGGGGCTGATGTCGTACGACGTGTGGACCGCCTACGACTGGGCCGCGATCCCGTATCTCCCGCTGGGAATCGCCGTGTATGTCGTCACCTGCCTGTGGCTCTACAAGGTCCGAACCAACGCGCAAGCGCTCTTCCCCGAAGGGCGTCACGCCCGGAGCAGAGGCTGGGTCTGGGGTGGATGGGTCGTTCCAGTCGTCAACCTCTGGTTCCCGTTCCAGGTCGTGCGCGACATCGCACGCGATCCTCGGGAGGTCATCGGCAGCACGATGATCGGCTGGTGGTGGACTTTCTGGCTGCTCGGACTGTTCAGCGGCCGGATCGGCGCCCGACTCGTGGGATTCGAGGAAATCGACAAGGGACTGATCTCCGCGCTGGGAACTGTCGAGACCATCAACGCGCTGTTCACCGTCGTCGCCTGCGCGCTGTGGATCCGAATCGTCCTGCGGATCGGTCGCATGCAGGACGAGCTGATGGGCATCACCCGCTAGACGCGGGCGCCGAGAACCCCAAAATCCGACACCGACTAGCATCTGCGCATGAGCCCGACGTCGCACGACGGCCCGCGAGTTCCTCGCATGTCGGACGTCGCGGAGCGGGCAGGCGTGTCGCACCAGACCGTCTCGCGTGTCATCAACGGTATGCCCGGCGTACGACCGGAGACGCGGGTCCGTGTGCTCCAGGCGGTCGAGGACCTGGGCTACCGTCGCAACCTCGCCGCCCGGCTCCTGGCTTCGCGTCGCTCGCGGACGGTCGGCGTCGTGACGTGGGGAGCCGACCAGTTCGGTCCCGCCAACGTGCTGCTCGCACTCGAGGCGGCAGCGCGCGAGTCGGAGTACCGGCTGGCCACGGTCAACGTCGAGTCGATGTCCCGCGAGGCCTTCCGCGCGGCGGTCACCGATCTGCAGGAGCGCGTCGTCGAGGCGATGGTCGTGATCGTGCCGCACGAGACGATCCTGCGCGAGGCCCATTCCCTGGACCTCGACATCCCGACGGTCGTGGTCGAGGGCGACATGTCCCGGACGCCACTGACGGCGGGCTTCGACAACTTCGAGGGCGGCCGGCTGGCGACGCGGCACCTGTTGTCCCTCGGACACGAGACCGTGATCCACCTGTCAGGCCCCAACGGCTGGGCCGAGGCGCATGCCCGGCGTGACGGTTGGCGCACCGAGCTGGAGAGTCAGGGCCGTCGGGTCCCGCCGTTGCGCTGGGGTGGTGACTGGAGTGCCGCGAGCGGCTACCGCACGGGCCGGTCGCTGGCCCGCGAGCGTGATGTCACGGCGGTCTTCGCCGGCAACGACCAGATGGCGCTCGGTCTGCTGCGAGCGCTGCTCGAGGCCGGTCGCAGGGTTCCCGAGGACGTCAGCGTGATCGGCTTCGACGACCTCCCGGAGGCGAGCTACTTCCACCCGCCGCTCACGACGATGCGCCAGGACTTCGCCAGGCTCGGCCAGCGGGTCATGGAGGTCCTGACCCGGGCCTTGGAGGGCGAGACCGAACCGTCGGTCGACCTCGTGCCGACCACGCTCGTGGTCCGCGAGTCGACGGCGCCGCCTCCCGCCGCGTAATCCCTGGAACGACACAGGATGTCACGCCTTGCCGCCTGAAAATTGGTGCCTTTGAGGGGTTGACGTGGAATGTGATCGGAACCACACTACCCTGATGTGAACGTTCACGTGAGCGCTCACATCGAGCCTTTGGAGGAGGGCCTGTTGAACCAGCACGCGCCCAATTCCGGCAGTTCGACCCCCGTGGTCGTCGGGGTCGACTTCGGCACTCAGTCGGGGCGGGCACTGGTCGTACGCGTCTCTGACGGCGAGGAGCTGGGCTCCGCGGTCCACCCGTATCCCCACGGGGTGCTCGACCGCACGCTGCCAGACGGCACGCCCCTCGGGCACGAATGGGCACTGCAGGTCGCCTCCGACTATCTCGAGGTCCTCCAGGTCGCCATCCCCGGAGCTCTGCAGGACGCCGGCGTCGACCCCGCGGCCGTCATCGGCATCGCGACGGACTTCACGGCCTGCACGATGGTGCCGACCACCGACGACGGCACGCCGCTCTCGCAGATGGCCGGCCTCGAGGGCGAGCCGCATGCGTACGTCAAGCTCTGGCGCCACCATGCAGCGCAGGGTCAGGCCGATCGGCTCAACGAGCTGGCCCGCAAGCGCTCCGAGGTGTGGCTCGCCCGCTACGGCGGTCTCATCTCCTCGGAGTGGGAGTTCGCCAAGGGACTCCAGCTGCTCGAGGAGGCTCCCGAGGTCTATGCCCGCACGGCACACTTCGTCGAAGCCGCCGACTGGATCGTCTGGCAGCTGTGCGGCACGCTGACCCGCAACGCATGCAGCGCCGGATACAAGGGGATCTTCCAGGACGGCACCTACCCGAGCCGCGACTTCCTCGCCGAGCTCCATCCGGACTTCGCCGACTTCGTGGTCGACAAGATCGATCGACCGCTGGTCGCGCTTGGTGACCGCGTCGGCTCGCTGACCGACCGGGCCGCGGAGCTCACCGGACTGCCTGCCGGCATCGCCGTGGCGGCCGGCAACGTCGACGCCCACGTCACTCCCCCGGCCGCACAGTCGATCGACTCCGGGCAGATGGTGCTGATCATGGGCACGTCGACGTGTCACGTGATGAACAGCGACGTGCTGCGCGAGGTCCCCGGCATGTGCGGGGTCGTCGAGGGCGGCATCACTCCCGGACTGTGGGGCTACGAAGCCGGTCAGAGCGGGGTCGGCGACATCTTCGAGTGGTTCACGACCCAGCAGGTGCCGGCCGCAACCCAGCAGGCGGCCGAAGAGGCCGGCCTCTCGGTGCACGAGCACCTCACGCGCCTTGCTGCCGAGCAGGCTGTCGGCGAGCACGGCCTGCTGGCCCTCGACTGGCACAGCGGCAACCGGTCGGTGCTGGTCGACCACGACCTGAGCGGCCTGATCGTCGGACTCACCCTGGCCACCCGTCCGGAGGACGTCTACCGCGCCCTGCTGGAGGCCACGGCGTTCGGTACGCGGCTCATCGTCGAGACCTTCGACGAGGCCGGAGTGCCCGTGCACGAAGTCGTCGTCGCCGGCGGCCTGCAGAAGAACGCCCTGCTGATGCAGATCTACGCCGACGTGCTCAACCTCCCGCTGTCGACGATCGGCTCCGACCAGGGTCCGGCGCTCGGCTCCGCGATCCACGCGGCGGTCGCCGCCGGGGCATACCCCGATGTGCAGGCGGCCTCCGCGGCCATGGGGCGCGTCGACCGCGCCAGCTACCTCCCGGATCCCGAACGCGCTCAGGCGTACGCCATGCTCTACGACGATTACCGGGCCCTTCACGACCACTTCGGCCGTGGCGGCGACGACGTCATGCGGCGCCTCAAGGCGCGCAGGCGTGAGGTCAGCCGATGATCACCCCACAGACTCGCGCAGGGGCTTTGACGTCTGCGCAAGGAAAAGAAGAAGAACGGACAGGGACAGCCCCTGCAGTCCGAGCAACGATGAGGAGAAAAACAGTGCGAAAGATTATCGCAACAGTCGCGGGCGCCGCAGTGGCGCTCAGCCTGGCGGCGTGCGGCGGCTCCGATGACGGCGGAGGCGGTGGCGGTGACAAGGGCACGATCGGTGTCGCCATGCCGACCAAGTCGTCCGAGCGCTGGATCGCCGACGGCAACAACATCAAGAAGCAGCTCGAGGCAGCCGGCTACAAGGTCGACCTGCAGTACGCCGAGGACGACATCCCGACCCAGGTCTCGCAGGTCGAGAACATGGTCACCAAGGGCGAGAAGATGCTCGTCATCGCGGCCATCGACGGCACGGCGCTCGGCGACGTGCTGCAGAAGGCCGAGGACACCGACATCCCGATCATCGCGTACGACCGCCTGATCCGTGAGTCCGAAGCCGTCGACTACTACACGACGTTCGACAACGAGAAGGTCGGCGAGCTCCAGGCGCAGTCCCTCGTTGACGGCCTCAAGGCTCAGGGCAAGGCGCCCTACAACGTCGAGCTGTTCGCCGGCTCGCCGGACGACAACAACGCGACGTTCTTCTGGAACGGCGCGATGAAGGTCCTGCAGCCGATGATCGACTCGGGCGACCTCAACGTCGTCTCGGGCCAGACCGGCTTCAAGCAGGCCGCGATCCTTCGCTGGGACCCCGCCACGGCGCAGAAGCGCATGGAGGACATCCTGACGAAGAGCTACACCAAGGAGACCGTCCAGGGCGTCCTGTCGCCGTACGACGGACTGTCGCTCGGCATCATCGCGGCGCTCAAGGCCAACGGCTACAGCGGAAGCGGCAAGCCGCTGCCCGTCGTCACCGGTCAGGACGCAGAGGTCCAGTCGGTCAAGTCCATCCTCCAGGGTGAGCAGTACTCGACGATCTTCAAGGACACGCGCGAGCTGGCCAAGGTCACGGTCGCGATGATCAAGGCGATCGGCGAGGACAAGAAGCCCGAGGTCAACGACACCGAGACGTACGACAACGGCAAGAAGGTTGTCCCGTCGTACCTGCTGGACCCGGTTCCCGTCACCAAGGATTCGGTCCAGAAGGTTCTGGTTGACTCCGGCTACTACACGGACGCCGAGCTCAAGTGATACGTGTGGGGCGCCCCTTCTGCGTAGGGGCGCCCCACAACGCACACCCCACCGGACCGACAGGACAATCTGCACCATGAAACCCATCCTGGAGATGCGCTCCATCACCAAGGAGTTCCCCGGCGTCGTCGCGCTCGACGACGTCAACCTCACCGTCAAGACCGGTGACATCCACGCCATCTGCGGTGAGAACGGCGCCGGCAAGTCCACGCTGATGAAGGTCCTCAGCGGCGTCTACCCGCACGGCTCCTACGACGGTGACATCGTCTTCGAGGGCGAGGTCGTCGAGTTCAAGGACATCCGCCAGAGCGAAGCGGCCGGCATCGTGATCATTCACCAGGAGCTCGCGCTGATCCCCGAGCTCTCGATCGCCGAGAACATCTTCCTCGGCAACGAGAACGCCTCCGGCGGCGTCATCAGCTGGGATCGCACCAACCGTCAGGCGATCGAGCTGCTCGCTCGCGTCGGCCTGGCCGAGAACCCCCTGACCCCGGTCAAGCACCTCGGCGTCGGCAAGCAGCAGCTCGTCGAGATCGCCAAGGCGCTGTCCAAGGAGGTCAAGCTGCTGATCCTCGACGAGCCCACCGCGGCCCTCAACGACGACGACTCCCAGCACCTGCTCGGCCTGCTCAAGGGTCTGCAGGCCAAGGGCATCACGTCGATCATGATTTCCCACAAGCTCAACGAGATCGAGCAGATCTCCGACGCGATCACGATCCTGCGCGACGGCCACACGATCGAGACGCTTGAGGTCGCCGAGGACAAGGTCGACGAGGACCGCATCATCCGCGGCATGGTCGGCCGTGACCTCGAGCACCGCTTCCCCGACCACGAGCCCGAGATCGGCGGCGTGCTGCTCGAGGTCCGCGACTGGACCGTCAAGCACCCCGTCGACGGCTCACGCACCGTCATCAAGAACGCCAACCTCACGGTCCACCGCGGGGAGATCGTCGGCATCGCCGGGTTGATGGGTGCCGGGCGCACCGAGCTGGCCCGCAGCATCTTCGGGCGTTCGTACGGCAGCCACATCGAGGGCCAGCTGATCCTCGACGGCAAGGAGCTGCACCTCAAGTCGGTGCACGCGGCGATCGAGGCCGGCATCGCCTACCTCACCGAGGACCGCAAGGCGCTCGGGCTCAACCTGCTCGACGACATCAAGCGCTCCGTCACCGCCGCAGGGATCGACCGGCTCCGCAAGGGCCTGACGGTCGACCAGCGCGAGGAGGTCGTGGTCGCCGAGCGCTACCGCAGCAGCATGAACATCAAGACGCCGACCGTCAACGAAGGCGTCGCCAAGCTGTCGGGCGGCAACCAGCAGAAGGTCGTACTCAGCAAGTGGATGTACACCGACCCGCAGGTGCTGATCCTCGACGAGCCGACTCGCGGAATCGATGTCGGTGCCAAGTATGAGATCTATGGCGTCATCCAACGCCTCGCCAAGCAGGGCCGCGGCGTCATCGTCATCTCCTCGGAGCTGCCGGAGCTGCTCGGACTCTGCGACCGCATCTACACACTCGCGGAGGGGCGCATCACCGGCGAGCTCGATCGCACCGAAGCCGACCAGGAGACCCTGATGCGATACATGACCACGTCAACACATGGACAAGAGGTAGGACGATGAGCACCGCAAGCACGATGAAGAGCCTGTTGCGAGGCAACGTCAGGCAGTACGGCATGGTCATCGCCCTGGTGACGATCGTGGTGTTCTTCCAGATCCAGACGGACGGCGTGCTGCTGCGCCCGCTCAACGTCACCAACCTGCTGACCCAGAACGCGGCGATCCTGATCCTCGCGATCGGCATGGTCATGGTCATCATCGCCCGCCACATCGACCTGTCGGTGGGCTCCGTCGCCGCCTTCGTCGGCGCGGTCGCGGCGATCATGATGACCAAGTGGGACATGCCGTGGCCCATCGCGGTGATCCTGTGCCTCGGACTGGGAGCGGCGATCGGGGCCTGGCACGGCTTCTGGGTGGCGTACGTCGGGATCCCGGCGTTCATCGTGACGCTGTCGAGCATGCTGCTGTTCCGCGGCCTGACGCTCGTCGTGCTCGAGGGCGCGACGGTCGGCGACCTGCCCGGCGGCTTCGAGGCGATGGGCAACGGCTTCCTGCCCGAGGTCGGCCCCGACACCGGCCTGGCCAACCTGACCCTCGTGATCGCGGCTCTGCTGGCGCTCTTCCTGGTGTTCCTGGAGTTCCGCAAGCGCTCGTCGGCCATCCGCTACAACTTCGAGGTCCTGCCCCTGCCGGTGTTCTACGCCAAGCTCGTGGCGATCGTCGCGGTGCTGTTCGGTTTCTCGTACGTCCTCGCGCAGTACCGCGGCCTGCCGGTCGTCGGCCTGATCCTGTTCGTCCTGATCGGCATCTACAGCTTCGTCATGGAGCGCACGATCATCGGCCGGCACGTCTACGCCATCGGCGGCAACGTCGACGCGGCCACGATGTCGGGCGTACGCACGCGGCGCATCGACTTCCTCGTGATGACCAACATGGGTCTGCTGTCCGCCCTCGCGGGGATGGTGACGGCCGCACGCCTCACGGCCGCCAACCCCAAGGCCGGCACCAACTTCGAGCTTGACGCGATCGCGGCCGCGTTCATCGGTGGCGCAGCCGTCACCGGTGGCGTCGGCACGGTCGTCGGCGCCATCATCGGTGGTTTCGTGATGGGTGTGCTCAACAACGGCATGTCGCTGATGGGCACCTCGATCGACTGGCAGCAGGCGGTCAAGGGCCTCGTGCTGCTCGCCGCGGTCGCCTTCGACGTCTGGAACAAGAAGCGCACCTCGGTCGGCGGTGGTGCCGGGTCGGAGGACACGACCACGACTGCCCCACCACCGGACGATCTCATCGACGAGAT
The DNA here is from genome assembly GCA_963790145.1 of uncultured Actinomycetota bacterium. Taxonomy (GTDB): domain Bacteria; phylum Actinomycetota; class Actinomycetes; order Propionibacteriales; family Nocardioidaceae; genus Aeromicrobium. Next base: position 356,651 of record CAWBNN010000004.1, read on the forward strand.
CAAGCATGCCGACCTGCCCGGCACGGAGGTCCCGGCCAAGCCGTAGCCACCTAGGATCGACCGCATGAAGACCTCCAGCGCCCGCCTGTCAGGTCTCGGCACCACGATCTTCGCCGAGATGAGCGCTCTGGCGCTGCGGACCGGCGCGGTCAACCTCGGCCAGGGCTTTCCGGACACGGACGGCCCGGCCGGGGTCATCGAGGTCGCGGTCGACGCCCTGCGCGGCGGCCGCAACCAGTACGCCCCCGGGACCGGGGTGCCCGAGCTGCGCGAGGCGATCGCGGCTCACCAGAAGCGGTTCTACGGTGTCGACGTCGACCCCGACTCCGAGGTCGGCGTCACCACCGGCGCGACCGAGGCGATCGCGTCGGCGCTGCTGGGGCTCGTCGATCCCGGTGACGAGGTCATCGTGCTGGAGCCCTACTACGACTCCTACGTCGCGGTGATCCAGATGGCCGGGGCCGTACGCCGACCGGTGACGTTGCGGGCGCCGGACTTCCGGCTGCCGATCGATGAGCTGCGCGCCACGGTGTCGCCGCGTACGACTGCCATCCTGCTCAACTCGCCGCACAACCCGACCGGCACCGTGCTGCGCCGCGACGAGCTCGATGCGATCGCCGCCGTCGCGATCGAGCACGACCTCGTGGTGATCAGCGACGAGGTCTACGAGCACCTCACGTTCGACGACATCCCCCACATCCCGATCGCCACACTGCCGGGCATGGCCGAGCGCACCCTCACGATCTCGAGCGGCGGCAAGAGCTTCTCGTTCACCGGGTGGAAGATCGGCTGGGCGACGGGGCCGGCCGCGCTCGTGCACGCGATGATCGGCGCCAAGCAGTTCCTGACCTACACCTCCGGCTCACCGTTGCAGCCGGCGATCGCGCACGCCCTTGGCGCCGATGACGCGTACTTCGAGGACCTGCGTTCGCGGCTGCAGTCGCAGCGCGACCTGCTGTGCGAGGGACTCGCCGAGATCGGCTTCGAGGTGTACGTCCCTGAGGGCACCTACTTCGCGACCACCGACATCACGCCGCTGGGCTTCGCCGACGGCGTCGAGTTCTGCCGCTCGCTGCCGGAACGCGCGGGCGTGGTCGCGATCCCGCACCAGGTGTTCTACGACGACGTCGACGCAGGTCGCCCGCTCGTGCGCTGGGCATTCTGCAAGCAGCCCCACGTCATCGAAGAAGCCCTGACGAGGCTGAGTGCGCTTCGTACGTAGCGTGCCTCGCTGGTCGAGTAGCCGACCGAGCTTCTGCGAGGGAGGCGTATCGAGACCCCTACCTGTAGGCCGGGGCCCTTGAGGTGTTGCCGGTTGCGCCCTTCTTGAGCATCGGCAGGACCCGCGGGCGTACCAGCTCCGACAGCACGATCACGCTGGTCGACCGGACGACCGATCCCGACTGGCTGATGTGCAGCAACGTCGCCTGCAGGTCCTCGTGCGATGTCGCCGCGATCTTGCACACGACGTCCGCCGTGCCGCTCGTGACGTAGGCCTCGAGCACGTTGGGCAACGACTCCAGCTCGTCGGTCACCGCGTCGAGCATGCCCTGGGCGATCTCGAGCGTCACGAAGGCCAGGACCGGATGGCCGGCCGCAACGAGATCAATGTCCGGGCCGTAGCCGCTGATGACGCCGGCCCGCTCGAGCTTGGCAAGCCTCGACTGCACCGTCGCGCGCGCGACCTTGGTGATGCGGGAGAGCTCGAGGTCACCGACCCGCGGGTGCTCGCGCATCGCCTCGACGAGCGCGACATCGAGCTGATCCATATCTCCTCCAGATAGGCAGATTGCCGAGATGTTTCGCAGTTTACCCGGCTCACGTAGGACATGTGCCCACTGTCGACTGCGCCGCTTGCTCATCCCGGCATCATGCGTTGATGTAGAGCCATGACCCTCGACCTGACTGACACCGAGCGCCTTGCCCACCTCGACCTCGACCAGCTCAAGCAGCTGGTCGGCCTGGTCGAGTACGACACCACGACCGACCCGTTCCCGGTGACCGGCTGGGACGCCGTGGTGTGGGCGGTCGGCAACGCGACCCAGTCGGCGCACTTCTACCAGTCCGCGTTCGGCATGGAGCTCGTCGCCTACTCCGGCCCCGAGACCGGCAACCGCGACCACCATGCGTACGTCCTCGAGAGCGGCGCCGTGCGCTTCGTCCTCAAGGGTGGCGTCGATCCCGAAAGCCCGATCCTCGACCACCACCGCGCGCACGGCGACGGCGTCATCGACATCGCCCTCGAGGTGCCCGACGTCGATGCCTGCATCGACCACGCACGGGCCCAGGGCGCCACGATCCTCGAGGAGCCGCACGACCTGACCGACGAGCACGGCACCGTACGCATCGCCGCGATCGCGACCTATGGCGAGACGCGGCACACGCTCGTCGACCGCAGCGCATACTCCGGCCCCTATCTGCCCGGCTACGTCGAGCGTCGCTCCTCGATCGCCAAGCCCGCCGATGCACCCAAGCGGATCTTCCAGGCGCTCGACCACGTCGTCGGCAACGTCGAGCTCGGGCACATGGATGAGTGGGTCGACTTCTACAACCGGATCATGGGCTTCACCAACATGGCCGAGTTCATCGGCGATGACATCGCGACGGAGTACAGCGCGCTGATGAGCAAGGTCGTGGCGAGCGGCAACCACCGGGTGAAGTTCCCGCTCAACGAGCCGGCTGTGGGCAAGCGCAAGTCGCAGATCGACGAGTACCTCGAGTTCTATCGCGGCCCCGGCGCCCAGCACCTCGCCCTGGCGACCAACGACATCCTGGTGACTGTCGACCGGCTGCGCGCTGCCGGCATCGAGTTCCTCGACACCCCGGAGTCGTACTACACGGACCCCGAGCTGCGGGAGCGCATCGGCAACGTCCGCGTGCCGATCGAGGAGCTGCAGAAGCGCGGCATCCTGGTCGACCGCGACGAGGACGGCTACCTCCTGCAGATCTTCACCAAGCCGATCGGCGACCGCCCTACGGTGTTCTTCGAGCTGATCGAGCGCCACGGGTCGCTGGGGTTCGGCAAGGGCAACTTTCAAGCGCTGTTCGAGGCGATCGAGCGCGAGCAGGCACTCCGTGGAAATTTCTAGGGGCGGCAACTTCTAGGCGGCCTCCCGCGACTCCCCTCGATCAGATCACCTGGTCGCCGACGATGCGGAATCCGGAGTCCGCGCGCTCGAGCTGCAGCCGACGCGTCTCGGACTCCTGCGACCCGCCCTTGGTGTAGGTCACGCGTACGTCGACGGTCGTGCCGTTGTTGGTGACCCGGTCGACCGAGACCGCGCTGATCGTGCGCCAGAATCCCCGGTAGTTGCCGTAGCTGCCGACCTTGGCCTGCATGGCCGGCCCGAGCAGGTTCCATGCCGACCGCGTGTCGCTTGGCAGGTGCGCGTAGTAGTTCTTCACGAACGTGGCGGGGTCGGTCGTGGTGTCCGCGTCTCCGTTCGAGGTTCCCTCCGGCGACGGCGCCTCGGTCGCCTCCGTCTCGTTGGTCTCGTCGGGACCGGAGCCCTCATCGTCCTCGGCCGTCGGCGTCGCCTTCTCGGTGGCCGAGCTGCGCGGCTCATCGGTCGCCGGGTCGTCAGCCCCGCCGTTGAGCACCCCGTACAGTCCCGCCGCCGCGAGGGCGACCAGCAGGACCGCTGCCGCGACCCAGGCATACCGACGCGAGGCCGGCCGGTCCTCGCCGTCGTCGACGCTGCGCCGGCTGATGGCCGCCGCCGGAGCCGGTTCGTGCACCGGCTCCTCGGTCTGTTCGGTCGGTTCTTCGGTCTGCACCGAAGGAGGTGAGGTCGCTTCGGTCGGTTCTTCGGTCTCCGCCGTCGCCACGTCAGCGGGAGCTGCACCCGATTCCGCTTCTGGCTCGGCATCAACGGGGTCCGCGGTGTCCGCCAGCAGCGGTACGCCCAGCGACATCGTGCCCAGGGTCGCTGCCGCCTTGTGCTGCTCGTGCAACCGATGCAGGGCGTGCGCCGCATCGGCCATCGTCCACCTGGTGCGCGGGTCGCGGTCCATCATCCGATCGATGGCCTCGGTCAGGAAGCCTGCCCGCTCCGGTGGGAGCGGCGGACCCGAGGCGATGGTGGTGAGCAGGGCAATCGCGTTGGACTGGTCCGGATAGGGCAGGCGTCCTTCGACAGCGGCGTAGAGGGTGGCGCCCAACGCCCAGACGTCCGCCGCAGCTGTCGGCTCCTCCCCCTTGGCCAGCTCCGGCGCGAAGTACGCCGGCGTCCCCGTCACCACACCGGACCGGGTGAGCTGGGCGTCGCGGTCGTTGCGGGCGATCCCGAAGTCGGTGATCTTCACGTGATCGTCGGCGGTGACCAGGATGTTGCCGGGCTTCACGTCCCGGTGCATCGTGCCGTGCTCGTGCGCTGCCGCCAGTCCATCGGCGGCCTGTGCGCCGATCCAGACCGCCCGTTGCGGGGTCAGCGGCCCGTCCTGGCCGACGACCTCCGACAGCGTGCGCGAAGGGACGTACTCCATGATCAGCCAGTTGCGCTCGCCGTCCTCCACGGCGTCGAAGACCGAGACCACGTTGCGGTGGTTGAGCGCGGCGGAGTTGCGCGCCTCACGGAGGGCACGGGCCAGGTCAGACGTCGACTGGCCGGGCATGTTCCCGACCTCCTTGACCGCCACCTGCCGTCCGAGGAGTTCGTCGCGACAGAGCCAGACCGTGCCCATCCCGCCGTGGCCCACCGCGTGCTCGATGACGTAGCGGCCCGCGATCGTACTGGGTGGCATGAGTCGTCCTTCCGTGGTTCCGGAGTCGAGTACCCATTCCGGCCACAAGGTACGCTCGCGCCTTTTGCGATGCCGTGCAACGCTGGGAACGTCGGAGAGGCCCCCTGTCGTAACCAATCGCGACTCGGTCTCGTTGACCTCCACAGTCGAGGTTCGGAGCACGCATGTCGGGCGCAGAGTTCATCGTGATGGCACTGGTCGAGATCCAGGCGATGCTGATCGCCTGGGCTGTCTATCCCAAGATCTTCGGTCGCACCTCCCAGCGCAGCTGATCAGGCGGTCGCAGCCCGCAAGACCAACGCGGCCACCAGAATCACTGCCGGAACGGCGCGGTTGACCGTGTCCTTGACCCTGAGGTGTGCGCCGACGGCGCCGGTGAAGTAGAGAACGACCCCGCCCGCTGCGGCGACGTCGATGGGCCACCAGAACAGTCCGGCCACGAGGCCGACTGCGCCGGGATCCCGGCAGCGGACAGGAGCCAGACCCGGTCCTCGGGGCACTCCCGACGGTGGTCATGCCCTGCCACGCGGTAGGGGTCGTGTCGACTACAGATCAAGCACCAGTCTTGGGGAGAAAGCTCGCGAGACGCAGATCATCATGGTGTTGCTCTCCACCTTCTCCGAGTCCGTCAACAGATTGTCGCGGTGGTCTACCTGGCCCAGAAGCACCTTGGTCTCGCAGGTGCCGCATATCCCCATCTCGCACGACGACGCCTGCTCGACACCCGCGGCGCGCACGGCCTCGAGGATGGAAACCCCCGCCGACACCTCGACGACGGTCCCCGTCCGCGCGAGCTCGACCTCGAAGCCGTTGCCGTCGGGCTCCAGGACCACCGCCGGCGCGAACCGCTCGATGTGCAGAGCGCCCGGCTCGCCCGCCTGGTGCACCGCGTTCTCGACCGCTTCGAGCAGGGGGGCGGGTCCGCAGCAATAGATCAACGCACCGGCCGCCCCCGCTAGGACCGCACCCATGTCCAGCCGTCCGTCGATGTCCTCGGCGACCAGGTGAACCCGGTCGTCGTGGCGAGCCAGCTCGTCGAGGAAGGCGAAGTGTTCACGCGACCTCGCCCCGTAGTGCAGCGACCACTCGGCACCTCGCGACTCGACCGCCTCGACCATGGGCAGCAACGGGGTGATACCGATGCCACCGGCGATGAAGACGTAGTGGTCGGCCTCCACGAGGGTGAAGTCGTTTCGGGGCGCTGCCGCTGCCACCGCGACTCCGGGCCGGAACTCACGATGCACCTCGACCGACCCACCACGACCGTGCGGGATTTCGAGGACCCCGATCCGGTAACGACTGCGGTCGGCCGGATCACCGCACAGCGAGTATTGCCGGACGGTGCCGGACGGCAGGCGCACGTCGAGATGCGCTCCCGGCGTCCACTGCGGCAGTGCCGAACCGTCGAGCGGCGCCAGCTCGTAGGACGTGATGCGCTCGCCCTGACGACGAGCCGCCTCAACCCGAAGGCTCAGCAACGGTTCGTCATGCGCCGGCATGGCTCCGCTCCTGCACCCGCCGCATCAGCTCGCCGAACGCTCGCCGGTAGTTGAGTGTGAAGATGTCAGCGGGGACAGAGAACTCCTCGACTTCCGCGTCCCACGGGATCTCCCGCGGGTCCAGGTTCTCAACCACCGGCGCATCCTCGAGGTAGACCAACTCCTCGATCCGCAGGTTCTCCACCAGGCCAGCACCGCTGTAGCCGACCTCGTTGGCCACCGCCCAGAAGATCGTGACGTGCTCGTAGCTGATCGGCGAGGGGAACCCTGCCACCACTCGCTTGCCGTACCGCTCATAGTCGTACGTGATCGAGGCGAGACCGGGCGCGATGCAGTGGTACTGCATCATGCAGCTGCCGTCGTTGGCCCACTCCCCGCTACCGGCTTCGAGCGGCCGGAACATCCACACATCGAGCCCGTCGCGCGACACGTCCAGCGGTTCGACGATCTCAGGTGTCGGGCCCATCGACACTTTGTGGACGAACGGAAAATGCGCGACGTCACGGAAGTTCTCGATCGTCACGCCCACCCCCACCGGCGAATCGATGGGGTCCGCAGCGAGCCACTCGAAATCCCGGCCCTTCCACTCAGTCGGGTCGTACATGTCGACGTACGGCTCCTCGAGCGCCGTCCATATGTGACCGAAGCGCTCGACTGCGGGATAGGTGGCCAGGCGCGCCTTCGGCGGGATCTTCGCCTGGTCCTCGAGGGAAGGGATGCGCGCGCAGGCGCCATCCGTGCTCGAGAACTCCCAGCCGTGGTACGGGCACGCGATCGACGACTCGTGCACCTCGCCGATCGCCAGGTCACCGCCGCGGTGGGGGCAACGGCGCGACTGCACGACGGGTCGGCCGGAGCCGTCGCGATAGACCACGAGACGCACGCCGAGAAGCGTCGCGGACTGGGGCTTGTCGAGGTCGACGGCACGGGCGACCGGGAACCAGGAGTGCCGCATGGCTTCCTCGGCCTGCTCGCGCTTGGAGATGGTGGGGCGATCCGTTGCAATGGTCACGTTGTTCCTTCGGGTAGTCAGATTCCGACGATCAACGCGCCACCATTGGCGGCAATCGTCTGGCCGGTGATGAAGCCACCGGCGTCCGAGGCGAGGAAAGCGACGATCGCCGCGATCTCGTCAGGCTCGCCGAGTCGTCCGAGTGGGACGGCTGCCACTTCCTTGTCGAGATGTTCATCAGGCACCATGCGGGTGCGTACGGCGCCCGGTGCGATCGCATTGACCAAGACCCGGTCGACGACCAGTTCTTGAGCCAACGCCTTCATCAGACCGAGCTGGGCGGCCTTGGACACCATGTAGCCGTACGAGTGTCCGTCGGGAACCTGGCCCCACTGCGACGAGATGAAGATGATGCGACCGTGGGGGCTCCTCCGCAGCAGGGGAACCGCAGCACGACTCAGCGCATACGGCGCAACGACGTTGACCCGGAAGTAGCGCTCCAGCTCCGCCGGTGGCGTCGCCTCGAGGCGCTTCCAGTCGTGCACGAGACCCGCGTTGTGGACCAGCACGTCGAGCTGTCCGAAGGCATCCGACGCCGCCCGGACGAGTACATCTGGTGCGTCGGGCGCCGTGATGTCGCCGACCACATGCGTGACCTCCGCGCCTTCATCCTGCAGCGCCGCGGCCACGTCGCCGACCTCCGGGTCGATGTCCACGAGGACGAGACGGGCGCCACGAGACGCGAGCAGCCGCGCATGCGCCTCACCCATGCCCCGCGCGGCACCGGTCACCAGGGCCACCCGGCCGTCGAGTCGGGGCGACGTGGCGTCGCCGGCCAGAAGCTCGTTGAGCGTGCTCATGCGTGATGCGGCTCAGTGACGTAGAGCATGTTGCCGTCCGGGTCGAAGAACGGCCGGTAGCGGTACCAGGCACCGCTCGGGTGCTTCCACTCGATGCGCTCGTCGACCCACTCGACGTGGCCTTCGAGGACTGCCTCGGCAACGTCCAGGTCGTCGACCTCGAATGCCATGGAGTCAAAACCCGGGGCGTTGTCCACGTTCACCGCAGTTCGCCGCGGAGCGTGCTCGCCGGCCTCGGACTTGAAGATGTAGAGCGTGAGGTTGCCGAGGTCGATGGCCGCCCACTCCTCTTCGACCTCGTAGGGCAAGTGGAACGGCAGCCCCAGAGTGCCGTGGTAGAAGTCGACGAGAGCTGTCACGTCGTGGGTCAGGATGTCCATGTTGTCTATGCGCTTGAGCTCGAGCACGGGTGTCTCCCTTGTGTGAATGGGTTCATGGGTCACGAGTGGGTGGGTGCAGGCGCCGCCGGCGACCACGTCGAGGGTGCCCCCGGCCGGGTCGACGATGATCGTGGCAAGGGTGCGGAACTGTGACTGCCGAGGCAGCGTCGGGTCTGGATGGCAGCACAACGCGCCACCGCCGAGCACGTGGCTGTCCATCGCCGAGACGACGTCGCGCACCGACACCTGGTCCCGCCCACCGAGGCTGCGCCGCAGGAGATCCAGACGCACGACCGTGTCAGGGCCGTTGCGCAGCTCGGTGTCTCGTGTGGAGGCAGGGGCGGTGAGGAAGTGGTTGGTGTGCACGAGCAGCCCCTGGGCGTCCGGAAGGACGAAGCCGGGCGCGGCGGGGTTGAGCTCGACGCTGACCGCTGCGGACTCGCCCGCGGTGGCCGCGACGAGGGTCAGCGATGACGATGCCGACACGTCCGCTTGCGCCAGCAAGGTCATCGCCTGGTTGAGGTCCTTCGCTTGGTCGAGCACCGCCCGGGCCAGGACGTGGACCGGCGCTCCGATCCGCTGGCCGTCATCCGCGTGATGGAGGATGTTGAACAACGTCCCGATGCCGTGCCCGTTGACGCCGATCTTGCCGACGACACCGAACTCCGTCAGCGTGCGGATCGTGGTCCCATCCGGCTGGGGGATCTCCCAGACGAACCACAGGTCGGCCAGGTCGTCGTACCAGTCCCAGGCCTGCACGGCCACCGGCCGGCGGCTCTCCCAGATGGACCACGGTGGAGCACTCGTGAGCGGAAACAGCGCCCCGACGGGTCAGCGCCAAGATCTCGGTACGGGCATTGATCCCGGAGATCTCGGCCACGGTGCTCCCCGACCCCTCGGCGATGCCCTCGATCTCAGCGGCAAGAGCCGGTGAGATCTCGACGATCCGGTCGTATGCCTCCAAGCCAAGCGCGGCGAGATCGATGTCCGCACGCGCTCCCTCCATGAACAGTCGCCCGTATGCCTCGACAGTCGAGCGGACTTCAGCCCGGTGGACCGTCCCGAGCTCCCTCCGCGCAGGTGTGGATCGAGCTCGGTCGAGCGAAACGTGCGGACGGTCATGTCGAGACCCCCAGTGCCGGACCGACGTGCGTGGCCACGTTGTCCAGGCGGGCGAACCAGACGTCGTCGCGGCTCGTGAAGTCCTCGAGCAGCGCCTCGAGTTCGGCCAGTCGGTAAGGACGCCCGATCACCTCGGGGTGCATCGTGTAGGTCGTATGCCGCTCCTCGGCCAGCGCCGACTCGAACTCCGCCGCCCAGCATCGCCGGAGCTCGGCCGCATCGGACACGTTGCCGCCCCCGTCGATGTTCCATCCGAACCGCGGCCAGTCGTCGAGGGACCAGTGGACAGGTAGCTCGAGGATGCTCAGCTCTTCCCAGCGCTCGACGTACGGGCGGTCGTCACCCATGCAGCTGGAGTCGTAGGCGAACCCCCGATCGACCAAGAGCTCGAACGTCTCGGGAGTCAGCTCCCAGGACGTCGACCGATATCCCCTCACGTCGGCGGCTCCGGCCTTGGCCAGCGCCTCCAGTCCACGGTCGATCTCCTCGGCCTGCTCCAGCGGGGAGACTTTGTCGCTGCGCAGATGGAGGTACCCATGGTGGGCGATCTCATGGCCGCCCTCGAGCAGGCGCTCGACGAGCCCGGGATGCTGCTCAGCGGTGTGACCGGGAACGAAGAACGTGCACGGGATCCGATACTTCTCAAGCAGGGCGAGAATGCGCGGGACGCCACGAACGACGCCGTAACGACCTTCGGACAGGATCGTCAGACGGCGGGCGTACTCCTCGCCTTCGCCCAGCCAACCCGCCTCCGCGTCGACGTCGAAGGTGAAGGAGACTGCAACCTTCTTGGCGTCGGGCCAGGCCCAGTCGGTGACCCCGTCACTCATGCGATCGGCTCACCGATCAGGTCCTGCTCGACGGCGGACGCCGGCTCGCGCCACGTCCAGGGCTGCCGGTCCTGGACGATCCGGCGATAGGCGAACAGCACGACCGAGAACGAGAGCACGACGACGCCGATCACCAGCTCCTTCGTGCCGCCATAACCCGTGATGCTGGCACTCAGCGCGCCGACGACCAGGAGCACAGTGTCGAACGCAGCGAGGATCGCGGCGATGTAGACCCACTGCCGTCCCAGCTTGATCGGACGCGCGGCGTCCGGCTCATCGCGCCGCAGGTTGAGGAATCCCGTCAATGACAAGATGTGGCACAAGATGTAGCCCATGATCCCGGCCACGATCACCGCCAGGGCCTCGCCGACGAACAAGATGAGGATGACGTTCACCACGAGATCGAGAGACATGGCCCGGCCCGGCACCTTGAAGCGGTTCATGACGCCCAGCTGCTTGATCGTGAGGCCTTCGAGGGCGCTGCCGTGCAGGACACGCCCACCGTCTGCGGTGGTCATGATCATCAGGAGCATGAGGCCCGCGATGAGGCAGATCGTCATCACCCAGTCGCCACCGGGGAACAGGCTCTCGAAAGCGCCGAGATAGAACGAGACCGGGTCCTTGGCGACCTCGGCCTGGTCGACCATCCCGCCCACGCCGAGCGGGACGAGGATGTAGACCGCGACGACGAACAGCCCAGCGAGTCGGAGCGCGATACGCGAGTCGCGCACGGTGTCACGGAACTCCGGCACGAACGACGCCACCGCTTCGATGCCGTAGACCGACCAGGCGAGCACGAACATCCAGGCGACCGCGGTCCGGAACCCTGACGAGCCACTGGCATCGAGGTCCCAGTGCATGTTGCTGATCGACCAGTCGCCCGAGATGATCGGCGCCAGCGTGAAGACGACGATCGGGATCAGCACCAGAGCCCCCGTCGCGTACATCAGCCACATGGCGGGCCGCATCCCCAGGATGTTGAGCAGCCAGCCCAGCACTAGGACGCCGAGAGCCACCACGTGCGGGAAGCCGACCGTCGCGAGGCCGGTGGAGAACGTCCACGTCTGCCCAGGGAACCACTCCGCCTGAACCAGCGTGCCGATCTGGAGCCCGTAGATCGCGAGCGAGCTGGACCAGGCGAACCAGTAGCCGTACGTCGCGAGTGGACCGACGAGCGTCGTTCGCGTGCGCCAGCCCTGATTGGCGTACATGGAGATTCCGCCGACCTTGTCTTTGAACATGCCGGCCATCTCCGAGTAGATGAAGTTCTGCAAGCACGCGACGACCGCGACCGCGCCGAGCAGGACGATCGCGGTCACCGCCCCGACATAACCGATCGCGTATCCATCCCGACGAACAGGGCCGCGGGGATCGACAGGCTGATCGTGAAACCGTCCCACCAACGCAGGGTCTTCTCGTACTCGTGTTCACTGGCGAGAGGATCGTGAGCGCTCATCTGTCCAAGTCCTTTGCACGGGTTCCAATTCGGCACACTGTGACGCAATGCGCGAGTTGCACGACTAGATGCTGCGCATCGTGAACTGGAACGACGCTAGCACTGCGCAAAGTTGTAACGCAAGACCTTTTGGTTGATGTAATGCGCACGAAATGCGTGAGACTTCCGTGTCATCGGCTGGAAACGCGCCATCGAAGTGCCGAATCCTGGCGCATCCACGCGTTGCGTACGTCCAGACTCGCGCGCAATGCGCAGACTTCACCCCCTGCGCGGCTCGCTGGTCGATACGCTCAGGGCATGGCAGAGCACCCACTCGACGACCTCGACCGCGCGATTCTTCATCAGCTCGAGGAGGACGGCCGCCGCGCCTTCCGGGAGATCGCCCGAAACGTGGGGTCGGCTGAGGCGACGATCCGAGCGCGCGTCAAGCGCATGCAGGACGTCAACATCCTGCGCATCGTCGCCTTCGCCGACCCCGACCAGCTCGGCGGCAGCCAGCTCAGCCTCGTGTTCCTCACGGTTGATCCGTCACGTCACCAAGCCGTCGTCGACGCGTTGGTGGAGCTGCACGAGATCACGTATGTCTCGACTCTTCTCGGGTCGAAGGACATCTGCGTCGAGGTCGCCAGCGCTGACAACCCAGCGCTGTGGAACTTCGTACGTACCTCGATCGGGACGATCGACGGCGTGCTCTCGACTGAGACGACGCCGATCCTGAAGGTCCACAAGCTCAGGTACACGACCGCCTTCACCCAATGATGCTGTGTTTCCCGGTCCGGCCGGACCGAGATCTGCGCCAAAGGAGCGCACGAGACTGAGGTGAGAACTCGACCGTGACAGCGAACAGGGGACGGCACGGCCGCGTGCCGCGGACGAGACCGCATTGCACCGGTTGAACCAGTGGGGGGACGCCGGGGGGACGCGGGCCAAACCCTGAGGTCAATTTTTCGTTGAGCCGCTTGTCAGAATCGAACTGACGACCTTTTCATTACGAGTGAAACGCTCTACCGACTGAGCTAAAGCGGCCGAGGTCCGCCGGGGATCGCCCGCCGAACCGATCACTGAGTCTACCGGGTGGTCACGCCGACATCACATCGGCCTCTCCCCCGTAGAATCGCACTCGTGACCGACACGACGCAGGCCGAGCTCGAGGAGATCCGGGCGAGCATCGACAACATCGATGCCGCGCTGATCCATGTCCTGGCAGAGCGCTTCAAGTACACCAAGCGCGTCGGCAAGCTCAAGGCCGAGCACGACCTGCCACCTGCCGATCCCGAGCGTGAGGCCCGGCAGATCACCCGGCTGCGCGCACTGGCGATCGAGGCAGACCTCGACCCCGCATTCGCCGAGAAGTTCCTCAACTTCATCATCGACGAAGTGATTCACCACCACGAAGCAGTCCGCCAGCCTTAACTACTGCTTGCAGGTCAGGCCGTCCTGGGGCACAGCGCCCTTGGTGAAGAACGCGTCGACCGCTTCGGTGATGCACTCGTTGCCGGACGTATAGGCCGTGTGACCGTCACCCTCACGAGTGATCAGCACGCCGGACGACAACTGCGAAGCCAGCGACTTGGCCCACTCGTAGGGGGTTGCCGGGTCGCGCGTGGTGCCGAGCACGAGGATCGGCGGAGCGCCCTTGGCCTCGATCTTGGGCAGTGGGTTGGTGGCCTTGATGGGCCAGTCGGCACACGCGAGCGCACCCCAGCGCGAGCATCGGGCCGAACACCGGAGACGCTTTCTCGAACCGTGGCACGATCGCCTCGGTCTCCTTGACCGTCGGAGGATCGGTCGCGTCGAGGCAGTTGACGGCATAGATGACCTGGCCGAGGTTGCCGTCGTAGGAGCCGTCGCGTTGCCGTCTGAAGTAGAGGTCGGAGAGCTGCAGCAGGACACTGCCATTGCCCTGGAACACCGCCTGCAGACCCTGTGTCAGGTACTTCCAGTAGGACTTGTCGTAGAGCGTGACGGCGATGCCGTAGAACGCCTGACCCTCGGTCAGGTCGCGACCGGGCAGAGCCCTCATCGGCGTCGCGTCGAGCTGCTGCAGCAGGTCGGCGACCTTGGCAACGCCGGCATCGGCGTCGCGGCCCAACGGGCAGTTGGACTGCTTGACGCAGTCCTTGGCGTACGCCTCGATGGCCCGGTGGAAGCCGGTGGCCTGGCCGAGGCTCGAGTCGACCGGCCCGAGCGACGGATCGACCGCGCCATCGAGCACCATGCGGCCGACGTTCTTGGGGAACAACTGGGCATAGACGGCACCGAGCGACGTGCCGTAGGAGGCGCCGAACCAGTCGAGCTTGGACCGGCCGAGCAGCGCGCGTACGACATCCATGTCCTTGGCGACCTCGACGGTCGAGACGTGGGCCGCCAGCTCTCCGGAGTTCTGCTCGCACGCCTTGCCCAGGTCCGTGACGCTCTTGCGCAGGGCGGTGATCTCTGCCGAGTCGTCGGGGTCAGGGTCAGTAGCGGTGAAGGCATCGAACTGCTTGTCGGAGAGGCACTTGAGCGGCGTGCTCTCGGCGACGCCGCGCGGGTCGACACCCACGACGTCGTACATCTCACGCACATCGCTGCCGAAGCTCGACTCCATCGTCTTGGCGAAGTCGATGGCCGAGCCGCCGGGACCACCCGGGTTGACCAAGATGCTGCGCTTGGCCTTGCCACCCTCGGCGGGATGCACGACCGCGCGGAGCTTGGTCGTCGCGCCGTCAGGCTTGGCGTAGTCGATCGGCACCGTGATCCACGCACACTTCTCGGAGCCGCAGGCCGACCACGAGACCTTCTGGTCGTAGAACTTCTCGAGCCCGGAGGGCGCCGCCGTGGCGGATGGCTTGGGCGCCGTCCACGGTTCGTCCTTGTCGTTGGTCAAGGCAACCGCGACGACCGCGACACCCGCGAGCACAGCGAGGATGGCGACGATCGAGATCACGATCTGAGTCCTGGTGCGAGTCACCGGCGAAGTCCCATCATCATGCGTTCAAGAGCGAGCAAAGGAGCAGCATTGGCGGTCAAGGCTTCCCGACACTCGACGATGGCATCGATGGTGTGGATCGTCGACTCGGGCGTCCACACGCGGGCCATCTCGGTGATGTCGTCGGCGACGTCGGCATTGACCAGATCGACTCCCGTCGCGCACTGAACGGCGAGGACGTCACGGCAGAACGACAGCAGGTCGAGCAGGACGCCGTCGATCGAGTCGCGCGCCATGCGCTTGCGCCGTCGGTCCTGGTCCTTCTGGAGCGTGGAGAGGGCGCCGGCGTAGCCGGGTGGGCGGCGGCCTCGCTCCTCGACGCCCCACGTCGTGCGCAGGTCGTCGAGCTCGCGCTCGTCGGCCGGGTCGCAGAAGTCCTTGGCCCGAGCCGTGGCCTCCTCGTTGACCTGGTGCGCAGCGCGAAGGCAGTCGCCGAGGTCACGCAGCGCCACCGGGATCGACAGGATCGCCCGTCGACGCTCGCGGGCAGCCGGATCTCGTGCGAGGCCACGCGCCCGCCCGATGTGCCCCTGCGAGGCGGCAGCGACGGCATGCGCGAGCTCCGGCTCCACGCCGTCGCGGCTGACCAGCAACCCGGTGATGGCAGCGGTGGACGGCGTCCTCAGGAGTACGCCCCTGGCACGCGAGCGGATCGTCACCGACACGTCGTCGACCGCCGGTGCGCACAGCATCCAGACGGTCTGGCGCGAAGGCTCCTCGATCGCCTTGAGCAACGCGTTGCCCGCCTCGTCGGTGAGCCGGTCGGCGTCCTCGATGATCAGGATCTGCCAGCGCCCGAGTGCGGGCCGGAGGGCGGACGAACGGACGTACTGGCGGATGTCCTTGACGCCGATCGACAGCCCGTCGGTCGTGATGAGGGTGATGTCGGGATGGCTGCCGGCGCGCGCCGTGGTGCACGAGTGGCACTCACCGCACCCGCCGAGCTCACACTGCAGCGCCGCCGCGAACGCGCGGGCAGCATTGGACCGGCCGGAGCCGGGAGGGCCGGTGAAGAGCCACGCATGCGTCATCGAGCGCCCGTCGCCGCCGGCGGATGCCACGGCGGCCTGCAACGTCTCGACCACCGGCTCCTGCCCGACCAGGTCGGACCACACGGTCATGCCGTCGCCTCCCTGAAAAGCCCACGATACGGAGGCAACGGCATGAGCCCTGCCTCATGATTCGTTCGGCAAGCCTCACTCATGCGCTGGCCTGCCCGAGCCACGGCTCGACGGCTGCGCGGATCTCGGCGTGGATCTCCGCGGGCGTGCCGCCGCCCGCGACCACGAGGTAGTGCTGCGGGTCAGCGGCGGCCAGGTCGAGGAAGTGCTGGCGTACGCGCTGGTGGAACTCGAGGGGCTCTGACTCGATGCGGTCGGCACCCTCGAACCGCAGGTGGCCGATCGCCGGGTCGATGTCGAGGACGATCGTGAGGTGTGGCCGCAGCGACGACGTGGCCCAGCGTGCGACGTGCTCGACCTCGGCGGCATCGAGATTGCGGCCGGCACCTTGATAGGCGAGCAACGAGTCGACGTAGCGGTCGGTCAGCACGATCGTGCCCTCAGCGAGGGCCGGCAGCACGACCTGGTCGACGTGCTCGGCCTTGTCTGCGGCGTAGAGCAGGACCTCGGTGCGGGGCGACAGCTCACCGGTGTCGTTGTCGAGCACGATGCGGCGCAGGATCTTGCCGACCTCGGTGGCGCCGGGCTGGCGCGTCAGCAGGACGCCGTGGCCGAGGCTCTCCAGCCATTCGACGAGCATGACGGCCTGGGTCGACTTGCCGGCGCCCTCTCCTCCCTCCAGGGCGAGGAACACCCCGGTTTCGGTGAAGAGCGGATCCATGGGGCGAGCCTAGTCGGCGACGGAAGGTCGCTCGACGCGGGCGATGAGCTTCTGGGGAGCCAACACGCAGAAGCTGTCGGTCAGCAGCTCGCCGAGCTCCTCCCAGTCGGTGTCGTCACGCAGCTCGAGCCCGACGACATCGCGACCCCATCGCGCCACGAAATAGGGCGGGCCGGCCTGACGGAACGCCTCGAGCTCCTCGCCGGGCGCCCGGAACGTCACGACGGTGACCGGGCCCTCGGTGGCGATGAACCGCGCGTACGCATCCGGCCGGCCGTCGTCGATCACCAGGGCGTGTGCGAACGTCTTGCTCCGGACGCACCAGCGCAGCCCGGTCCACGCGGTCTCCTCGTACGTCTCGGGCAGCGCGAGGCAGATCGCGCGGAGACGGTCGACGACGTCGAGCGACACATCGGTCATGGCTTCAACCTAGGCCGCAGCGCCGACAGTCACTGGTCTGGACAGCGAGACGCCACCAGACGCCGGGACATCCCGTACGTCTGGTGGCGTGCCGCAGGTCGTTACGGCTGCTTCACCGCGATGTCGGCGACCTGCTTGTCGAAGTCGTCAACCTTCGTCGCCTTGCCACTGAGCAGGTCGATCTTGTAGAGGTTCGGCTCAGCCGCGTCTGCGCTTCGCAGCGACGCGTAGGCCGTGTTGGCGACCGTACGCCCTGAGGACAGCTTGCTCTGGATGTCGAAGCCGACGATCGGGCTGACGGCGGTGCCGAGCTTGCCGGTCAGGGACAACGCGCCGTCGTTCGGCGGCAGCTGGATGACGACCTGGTCGAGGTTGGCGTCGATGTCGAACAGCGCCGTCGCCGTGTCGGGGCTGACGTCATTGTTCGTGTACGCGGCTCCGGTCACGCCGGGCGCCGTGACGCCCGCATAGTCCAGGGCGCCATCACTGGTCGTGGCGCCACCGAGCTGATGGCGGAGGTTCTGACCGGTGTCGCTGATGATGCGCAGCCGATCGGCGGCGGGGTTGAAGTCGATGTCGAAGTGGGTGCCATCGAGCGGGGCGGTGAGCTCCGAGACCTTCGTCGCCGCACCCGTCCTGGTGTTGATCGTGTAGACCCCCTCGTCGTCGCCGACACCGTAGAACGTGTCGTCCTGCACCCGGTAGTCGATGCCCACGAGCTTGGTGTCTCCGGTCGTGAGCCCCGTGACCTGGCCGATGAAGTCGTCGTCATCAGGGTCGTTGAGCTCGAAGATGCGAAGCGTGGTGCCGTCATCACCGAGGCCCAGGGCTTCGTTGCTGCTGAGCGTGGTCTTGCCGGTGGCGCTTGCGCTGGTCGCCAGGGCGACCGTGGCCACGGTCATCAGGGCGGCAGCAGCCAGGCCGATCAGGCTGCGGGTGGGTTGGGACATGGAAGACCTCCAGATGGGTTCGTGCATCGCGAAATGGGTGAGGCTTACGTGTCCAGTTCGCGGCAGACGCTCCCGAGGATTGGTCGTACGTGGCGGGGACCCTAGGCCGGGGCGCCGACGCCCTCCTCGCGATCGGTCGTCAGGCGGATCTCGATGACCAGCAATGCGACGCCGATCAGGCCGGCCCAGAGCTCGGAGTACGGCACGAACGTCACCGCGACCAGCGCGACCACCGCGGCGGCGAATGGCAGGGCCGTCCGCATCGAGGAGTCGTGCAGGCGCACGTTGATGAGCCAGAGCGCCGCGAGGAACGCCGCGCCCGGCCCGGTCACGAAGGCGCTGCTGACCAGGTCGGAGGCCTCGGAGTGGTGTGAGTAGTAGTCGACCCGAGCGGCCAGGCCCGCGCCGACCGCAGCCGCCGCTCCGAAGATCACGTAGTGGCCGAACCCCCAGACGTACCCGATCGAGTTGTCGGTGAGGATGCCGGAGTTGTCGCGCGCGAAGTAGAGCCACCAGCCGCTGAACGTGATCAGCACGCCGCCGGCCACGACCAGCCAGAGCTCGGCCGGCGGGTGTGCCTCGTCGAACGCGCCCTGCAGGGCGAGCGTCACGGACAGGATCGTCTCGCCCAGCACGATGATGAAGAACAAGCCGTAGCGCTCGGCGACGTGGTGCGGGTGCCAGGGCGTGGTGCCGGCCAGCTCGGCGAAGAACGGGACGCCGAAGTCGCACGCCACGAGGACGACGAACAGCCAGATCGGGACGTGGCCGTCGGTCGCCACGAGTGCGATGACCCACGCGGCCTGCACGACGATCAGCCCGTACGCATAGCGCAGGGCGGTCTGTCGCCGCTCCGCATGTCCGGCCGCGGCACGCAGCCACATCAGCACCAGGCCGACCCGCATGATGACGTAGCCGACGATGCCCAGCGTCAGGTCCTCGTGGAAGATCCGCGGCACCCCGGCGGCGAGCACGAGCGAGCCGAACACCTGCAGCAGCGTCAGGATCCGGTTGATCGTGTCATCGGGGTCGTACGCGGAGTTGAACCAGACGAAGTTGAGCCAGGCCCAGAAGATCGCGAAGAACGAGACCCCGAACCAGACCAGTCCGTGGCCGGCGTGGCCCTCGGAGATCTCGTGGTGCAGCGACAGCGCCGCCTGCGCGATCGCGACGACGTAACAGAGGTCGGTGAACAGCTCGAGCGGCGAGGCCGTGCGATGCTCCTCGCTGGGGTCCCGCGGTGACAACGGCCTGACGATGGGGCGCAACATGGCCACGATTGTGGCAGGTCAGGCCTTTTTGGCGACGGACTTCTTGGCCGGTGCCTTCTTGGTCGACTTCTTCGCCGTCTTTTTCGCCGTCTTCTTGGCGGTCTTCTTGCCGCCCTTCTTGGCCGGGCCCTTGGCGCGTCGCTCGGCGAGCAGCTCGAACGCACGCTCGGGGGTCAGCGTCTCGAGCGAGTCGTCCTTGCGCAGCGTCGCGTTGTACTCGCCGTCGGTGACGTACATGCCGAAGCGGCCGTCCTTGGCCACGACCGGCGAACCGCTGACCGGGTCGTTGCCGAGCTCCTTGAGCGGGGCCGCGGCCGCGCGACGTCCGTACGTCTTGGGCTGCGCGTAGATCGCGCGAACCTCTTCCTCGGTGATCGTGAGGAGCTGCTCCTCACGCTCGAGCGAGCGGGAGTCGGTGCCCTTCTTGAGGTAGGGACCGTAGCGGCCGTTCTGCGCCGTGACCTCGGTGCCGTCCTCCTCGACGTAGACGACGCGCGGCAGCTTGAGCAGCTGGACTGCCTGGTCGAGCGTGATGGTGTCGAGGTCCATGTCCTTGAACAGGCTCGCCGTGCGCGGCCTTGTCGGCCTTCTTGGCGTCCTCGGGCAGCGTCTCGGTGACGTACGGCGCCGAAGCGGCCGCTCTTGGCGACGATCGCGAGCCCGGTCTCGGGGTGCGTCGCCGAGCTCCTTCTCGACGCCGGACGGGACTGGCGAGCAGCTCCTTGGCCCTGTCGAGCGTCAGCTCGTCGGGCGGCAGGTCGTCGGGGACGTTGGCGCGGGTCGGCACCTTCTTGCCCTCGGCGTCCTCGGTGAACGGCGGACCCTCGACGTACGGGCCGTAGCGGCCGACGCGCAGGTCGATGTCCTCGCCGAGCGGGAACGTCGCGAGCCCACGAGCGTCGATGTCGGGGAGGTTCTCGACCAGGCGCTTGAGGCCGGTGTCGCCCTCGCCGGTCGCCGGTCCAGAAGCCGGTCAGGACGTTGAGGCGCTCCTCGCGGCCCCTGGCGACCTCGTCGAGGACGTCCTCGAGCTCGGCGGTGAAGTTGTACTCGATGAGGCGCGGCCGAAGTGCTGCTCCAGGAGCCGGATCACCGAGAACGCGATCCAGGCCGGCACCAGCGCGGTGCCCTTCTTGTAGACGTAGCCGCGGTTCTGGATCGTGCCGACGATCGACGCGTACGTCGAAGGGCGGCCGATCTCGCGGGTCTCGAGCTCGCTGATGAGGCTGGCCTCGGTGAAGCGCGACGGCGGCTTGGTCTCGTGGCCGGCCTTGCCGAGCTCGGCAGCCGTGACGGTCTGTCCCTCGGCCAGGTTGGGCAGCTTGGTCTGCTGGTCGTCGCCCTCGGCCTCGGAGTCGTCGTGCGACTCGACGTACGCCTTGAGGAATCCGTAGAACGTGATCGTGCGGCCCGAGCTGCCGAAGACGACGTCCTCGCCGGTCGTCGGCGGTCGTGCCGATGCGGATCGACACCGAGTTGCCCTTGGCGTCCATGCATCTGCGACGCGATCGTGCGCTTCCAGATCAGCTCGTAGAGGCGCAGCTCGTCGCCGCTCAGTCCGGTCTGGTCCGGCGTCTTGAACCGCTCGCCGGCGGGGCGGATCGCCTCGTGGGCCTCTTGCGCGTTCTTGACCTTGCTGGCGTAGACGCGCGGCTCGTCGGGCAGGTAGGCCGGCGCCGTAGAGCTCGGTGACCTGGGCGCGGGCGGCGTTGAGCGCGGTCTGCGACAGCGTCGTGGAGTCCGTACGCATATAGGTGATGTGGCCGCCCTCGTAGAGCCGCTGGGCGACCTGCATCGTGCGGGCGGCGCCGAAGCCGAACTTGCGGGACGCCTCCTGCTGCATCGTCGTGGTGCGGAACGGCGCGTAGGGGCGACGCGTGTAGGGCTTGGACTCGACCGAGCGCATCGTGAACGGCTGGTCGGTGAGTGCCTCGGCCAGCGCGCCGGCCTGCTGCCTCGTCGAGGTGCACGACCTTGTCGGAGGTCAGCTGTGCCGGTGTTGTCGAAGTTGTTGCCCGAGGCGACGCGCTTGCCGTCGACGCTGAACAGCTTGGCCGGGAACTGACGCGGGTCGAAGCCCTCGCCGGCGTCGAATGTCGCCTCGAGGTCCCAGTAGGACGCGATGCGGAACGCCATGCGCTCACGTTCACGCTCGACGACCAGGCGCGTGGCGACGGACTGCACGCGACCGGCGGACAGGCCGCTCATGACCTTCTTCCACAGCACGGGGCTGACCTCGTAGCCGTAGAGGCGGTCGAGGATGCGGCGGGTCTCCTGCGCGTCGACGAGGTCCATGTCGACGTCGCGGGGGTGCGCGATGGCGTACTGGATCGCGTCCTTGGTGATCTCGTTGAAGACGATGCGCTTGACCGGGACCTTGGGCTTGAGCTCGTCGAGCAGGTGCCACGCGATGGCCTCGCCCTCGCGGTCCTCATCTGTTGCGAGGACGAGCTCGTCGGCTTCCTTGAGGAGCTTCTTGAGCTTGGTCATCTGCGACTTCTTGTCGGCCGAGACGACGTAGATCGGCTCGAAGGCGCTGTCGACGTTGACGCCCAGGCGGGCCCACGTCTCGCCCTTGAACTGCGGCCGGCACCTCGTCGGCACCCGCGGCAGGTCGCGGATGTGGCCGACGGAGGAGTCCACGACATAGCCGTCCCCGAGGTAGCCCGCGATGCTGCGGACCTTGTTGGGGGACTCGACGATGACGAGGGTGGTCATGAATGCTCTCCTGATTGGTCAGACGTGGCACACCGTAGCGTGTGTCGTCAAGAGTTCGTACATCCGCATCTGCGAGTGGGCACTGCGCGTCGATCCGTGACAGACGGTCCCAAGGTGTCCTTGGTCGGTGAAACAATGTCGTGTGGCCTTCTCCGGATATGCGCGAGCTGTGGGCGGACAGGCCTGTCCGCACACTGTTCATTGCCGCCTTCTTCGCCCGCATCCCGACCATGGCCGCGCCGCTGGTGTTCACGCTCTTCGTCGTCGGACGACGCTCGACGGCACCTACGCCCAGGCCGGCATCGTCGCGGCCGCGACGACCCTCGGCGCCGGCGATCGGCTCACCGTGGCGCGGTCGCCTGATCGACCAGCTCGGCATGCGGCGCGCGATCTCCCGTCGATCATCGCGGTCGGCCGTCCTCTATCCCCTGGCGACCATCTCGACGTACGCGTGGCTGATCCCGGTGTCGTTCCTGATGGGCCTGTTCCTCATCCCGATCTTCTCGATCGTGCGGCTGTCGTTGAGCGTCATGGTCGAGGAGCGCCAGCGGCGTACGGCGTTCTCGGCCGACAGCGTCGTCGCCGAGGCGAGCTTCATCATCGGCCCGGCGGTCGGCGTGCGTGCTCGTGACCCAGGCCGGCGCCGACGTCGCGCTCTATTCGCGATCGGCGCGCGCGAGGTCGTGGCCGGGCTGATGTTCCTGCGGCTCAACCCGCCGACCCGTTCGGCGTCGACCCCGAGGCGAGCCGAGCCGTCGAGCGCGACGCCTGACGCCCGAAGGGACTCCGTTGATGTCGGTGCCGCTCGCGTTCCTCTTCCTCATCTCCGGCGGCACCATGGCGGCGCTGATCGGCACCGACCTCGGCATCGTCGCCGAGCTGCGCGAGCTCGACCAGGTCGGCGTCGATCGGCTTCACGTACGGCTTGTGGGGCCTGTCGTCGCTGCTCGGCGGGCTGATCTACGGATCGCTCAACCAGTCGATCCGGCCCACCTATCTGTTGCTGGCCCTCGGCCTGACCACGATCCCGGTCGGTCTCGGCAGCGAGGTCTGGTCGCTGTCGCTGTGGGTCATCCCGACCGGCTTCCTGTGCGCGCCGACCATGACCGCGGCGGCCGAGTGGATCGCCAAGCTCGTGCCCGAGGAGCGCCGGGGCGAGGCGATGGGCTGGCAGGGCACGGCGTTCACGATCGGCGGCGCGGCGAGCTCACCGATCATCGGGGCAGCGATCGACGAGGTCGGCGCCTGGGGCGGGTTCGTCGTCGGCGGCCTGATCGCCACGGTCATCGCTCTGGTGTGTTGGGGCGGTCAGCTGATCCCGGCCTTCCGCCCGAGCAACTACGCGTCGGTCGACGAGCCGAACACCGTCACGAGATAGCGCACGTCCACGTCCGCCGCGTTCCGGTAGACCACCGGCGCCGGCTGGCCCATGCGCAGCCGGTCCCCCGCTTCCAGCTCGTGACTCTCCTCGCCGACGACCAGCGTCAGCACGCCCTCGACGACCCAGATGACGTGCATTCCGAAGTCGTACGCTTCGGCCGGCACCGCGACCTCCTGGTGCGGCGGCATGACGATCTCGGTGATGTCGCCGGCCGGCGTCGTGACGATCTGGCGCCGTTCGTACCCGGTGTCGGGGTCGACCCACAGCTCTTGGTCGCCTCGCGCCAGCACCCGCGTGCCCCGAGGTTCGCCGCGGGCGATCAGCGTCGAGACCGTGAGGCCGAAAGCGCCCGACAGCTTGCCCAGCAGGGTCGCCGTGGGACTGCTCTCACCACGCTCGACCTTGTGAATCATCGCCCGCGAGACCCCCGAACGCTCCGCGAGCTCACTCAGCGACCAGCCACGGAGCTCACGCTCAAGGGCGACCCGTTGGCCGATGCGTGCGCTGATATCGTCTACTATCGTGGACATACCGACACTATAGGGGCATCACCATGATCATCCGCGACGCCGGGCACGATGACCTTCCGGCGATCCTCGAGATCCACAACGATGCGATCCGTACGACGACGGCGATCTGGGACGAGCACGAGGTCGACCTGGCCGATCGCCGCGCGTGGTTCGAACGCGCGCAGCGTCCGCCGGGCTGCCCGTCCTGGTCGCTGAGCTCGACGGCAGCGTCATCGGCTTTGCGACGTACGGGCCGTGGCGCCCCAAGACCGGCTACCGGTTCACGGTCGAGAACTCCGTCTACGTCCACCCGGATCACCGCGGTCGCGGCGCCGCCAACGCCCTGATGCCGGCTCTGATCGAGCGGGCGCGCGCCGGCGACGTGCACTCGATCGTCGCCGGCATCGAGGCCACCAATGCCGGCTCGATCGCCCTGCACGAGAAGTTCGGGTTCCGCCAGGTCGCGCTGCTGCCCGAGGTCGGCTTCAAGTTCGGCCGCTGGCTCGACCTCACCTACCTCCAGCCTGACGCCATCTGCGAGCTCGGTGCGAGCTTAGGACAGGAAGCCGTCGTCGACGAGCTCACGCACCGAGCCGGCGTACGTCGCTCGCAGGTCGCCGGCGTCGCGGTCGAGCAGTGATGGCGAGCGCGTCGAGGATCTGCCCCGCCGTCAGGTCGCCCTCGCTGGCGCTGACGAGTCCCGCCTCGATCGTGTCGACCTGGCGGGCGCGGCGTACGCCCTGCTGCAGGCGCAGCACGATCGACTCCGGGTGCTCGGCGCCGACCGGACCACGGGTCTCCTCGACGAGGTCGGGGGCATGCCGCAAGCGCGGATCGAGCAGAGCCGTCGTCGCCGAGGTCGCGCAGCAGGTCCGATCGCGTGGCCCCACGCCGGCAACCGCCGGCCCGATCGGCGGCGCGATCTCGCCGGTCCACTCCTCGAATCGACGAACCGGAGCGCCAGTCGTCTGCGCATGCTGAGCCAGCCGAAGCCGACGGCCTCGATGCCGACCTCGGCGAACCAGTCGAGCCAGGCGTCATAGCGCTGGACGTAGTCGGGCGCCGAGGCGAGCCCGGCGTCGGCGAGCCACATCTCGACATACTCCGACGGGTCGACGAGCTCGCGCTGCACGACCCACGCGTCGAGCGGCTGACCGGCGAACCACTCCTCGAGCTCGTCCTGCCAGTCGCGTCCGTCGTGGTGCGCCCAGTTGGCGAGGATCTGGCACCAGCCACCGTCGTTGAGGTGCGCTGCGGCGTTCTCGACGAGGTGGCGCACGACGCTGTCGCCGGGCATCCCCGAGTCGCGGTAGACGAGCACCTCGCGCCGGGCGGCGAGATGACGAACGGCGGGTTGGTCGCGATCAGGTCGAATGTCTCGCCCGCGACCGGGTCGAACAGGCTGCCGTCGCGTACGTCGATGTCGAGCTCGTTGAGCTGACGCGGTCAGCCGCGCCATCTGCAGGGCTCGCGGATTGACGTCGGTCGCCACGACCTGTGCCGACGTGCTGGGTGAGATGGAGCGCCTGCACACCGCAGCCCGGTGCCGAGGTCGAGCGCGCGACCGACCGGCTCGCGGACGTCAGCTGCGCCAGGGACGACGACGCCTCGCTGATGCCCAGGACGTGCTCGCGGTTCATCGGCGCCTGCCGGCCGTCGAGGCCCGGCGTCGGATCGCACACGATCCACCAGTCGTGGCCTCGTCGCCGTACGGTCGGATGTCGACAAGGGCACGCACCTCGTCCGCCGGAGGCCTCGAGCATGCCCGCGGCGACCAGCGGCTCGACGAGACCGGGCAGTGCCGCGTCGGCGCGGCGACGGTCGACCGGGACCTGCAGCGCGAACAGCCGCACGAGCGTCGCGAGCTCACCGCTGCCGCTGGTCGCCCGTCGAGCCGGGACGATCTGGTTGCGGCCGAGGGCCCGGTGCGCGTCTTCGCCGAGCAGCGCGAACACCGCGTCGACCGTGAAGTCCGCCCGAGTCAGCGCCGCGCGGAGGTCCTGGACGTACGCGCTCATCGATCATCCGCCCACCTTGTCAGATGCCCCGGAACGCACGAACGGCGCAGACCCGTGAGGTCTGCGCCGTTCGTGGGTGATGCGACTACGAAGCCGGAACCTTCTCCGGCTCGACCTCGTCGATGACACCCGTGTCGAGTGCGATCGGGCGACGCTTCGAGATGCCGACCGCGATCACGATGATCAGCACCGCAGACACCGGCGATCGTGTAGCGAATCGGATCGCTGGCGTCCTCGCCGTACGCGTACTTGATGATCAACGGCGTCGCGAGCAGGGCGACGAGGTTCATCACCTTGAGCAGCGGGTTGATCGCCGGACCGGCGGTGTCCTTGAACGGGTCACCGACGGTGTCACCGATGATCGTCGCCTCATGGGCGGGCGATCCCTTGCCACCGTGGTTGCCGTCCTCGACGAGCTTCTTGGCGTTGTCCCACGCGCCACCGGAGTTGGCGAGGAACACCGCCATCAGCAGGCCGGTGCCGATCGCGCCCGCAAGGTAGGCACCGAGCGGCCCGATGCCGAGGCCGAAGCCGACCGCGATCGGGGCGAAGATCGCCAGGATGCCCGGCGTCGCCAGCTCACGCAGCGAGTCGCGCGTGCAGATGTCGACGACCTTGCCGTACTCGGGACGACCAGTGCCCTCCATGATGCCCGGGATCTCGCGGAACTGGCGACGCACTTCGTAGACCACCGCGCCGGCGGCACGGCCGACGGCGTTGATCGCGAGTCCGGAGAACAGGAACACCACGGCAGCACCGAGGATCAGTCCGACCAGGTTGCTCGGGTCGGCGACGTTGAACACGCCGTTGAGCGCGTACGTCTCGATGACCTTGAGGTCCGCTGGCCTCCTCACCGATCTTGGCACCCTGGACGGCTTGCGTGATCGAGCTCGTCAGCGAGCCGAACAGCGCCGTCGCTGCCAGGACGGCCGTCGCGATCGCGATGCCCTTGGTGATGGCCTTCGTGGTGTTGCCGACAGCGTCGAGCTCGGTGAGGATCTGTGCACCCTCTTCGTCGACGTCGCCCGACATCTCGGCGATGCCCTGGGCGTTGTCGCTGACCGGACCGAACGTGTCCATGGCGACGATGACGCCGACGGTGGTGAGCAGAGCCACAACCCGCGAGTGCCACCGCGAACAGTGCGACGACGAGCGAGCCGCTGCCGAGCAGGAACGCGCCGAACACGGCCGCGCCGATGACGATCGCGGTGTAGACCGCCGACTCGAAGCCGACCGACAGGCCGGACAGGATGACGGTGGCTGCACCCGTGAGCGACGTCTTGCCGACGTCCTTGACCGGACGGGTCTCGGTGCCGGTGAAGTAGCCCGTGAGCGCCAGGATCACGGCGGCGAGCACGATGCCGATCAGCACCGCGATGATCGCGATGAGACGCGGATCGGCGTCGAGACCAGGCTGCGTCCGCCCCGGCCTGCTGGCCGAGGGTGACGATCAGCGAGCTGGCTGTCGATGCCGGGCAGCTTGGCGTCGGTGAACTTGGTCGGCAGCAGCAGGAACGCCGCGCCGACGGAGGCAGCACCGGACACGAGGGCCGAGATGTAGAACGAGCGGTTGATCGTGACGAGGCCACCCTCGCCGGCACGCGGCCGGGTGATGTAGACACCGAGGATCGCGGTCAGTGCGCCGATCGCGGGGATGACGAGCGGGAAGACGAGGCCGACCTCACCGAAGGCGACCGAGCCAAGGATCAGCGCGGCGACGAGCGTCACGGCGTACGACTCGAACAGGTCCGCGGCCATACCGGCGCAGTCGCCGACGTTGTCACCGACGTTGTCGGCGATCGTCGCGGCGTTGCGCGGGTCGTCCTCGGGGATGTTCTGCTCGACCTTGCCGACGAGGTCGGCGCCGACGTCAGCGGCCTTGGTGAAGATGCCGCCGCCGACTCGCATGAACATCGCGAGCAGCGCCGCACCGAAGCCGAAGCCCTCGAGCACGACCGGAGCGTCACCGGTGAAGATCAGGACGATGCCGCCGGCGCCCAGGAGGCCGAGGCCGACGGTCAGCATGCCGACCATGCCGCCGGTGCGGAAGGCGATACGCATCGCGACCTCGCGGCCCTCGTTCTGCGCAGCCGCAGCGACGCGGATGTTGGCGCGCGTCGCGAGCCACATACCGAGGTAGCCGATGAGCGCGGAGAATCCGGCGCCCAGCGAGCAAGGCGACATATCGGCCGATCTTGATCTTCCAGTCGTCGTCCCAGCCGAGGACTGCCGCGTCGAGCGCGACCAGCATCGCCGAGGGCCACGACCGCGAAGACCGCGAGGGTCCGGAACTGTCGGCTCAGGTAGGCAGCAGGCGCCCTCCTGGACTGCCCGGCCGATCTCCTGCATCTTCTCGGTGCCTTCAGATGCCTTGAGCACTTGCGAGCGGAACACGCCCGCCATGATGAGCGCGAGGATCCCGACCCCGACGACTGCGTACAAGTAGTACGAGTGCTCGTCGGAGAAGTCGAGATCACCGCCTACTGCAGCAACGAATGTCGCGTTCGCCATGAAAAGGTCCTCCAGATGTAAGGCAAGACTTGAACGTGGCCTAGATGAGACCAGACCGCGTGACGGAGGTTACATGGCGAGTGCTGAGATCCGGTGCGACCGGGATCACAGTGCTGTGTGGTCGCGCGGGCCTCGTCGATCGACGCGTGCAGGCCGAAGACCTTGTCGAGTCCGGTGATCTCGAAGATCTTGAGGATGCGCTCGTGGGTGCACACGATGTCGAGCGAGCCGCCGTCGCCGCGTACGCGCTTGAGGGCGCCGACCAGGACGCCGAGCCCTGTGGAGTCGAGGAACTCGACCTTCTGCACGTCGATGATGAGGTGGGTGTGGCCGGCGTCGATCGCCGTCACGATCGCCTCGCGGAGCTTGGGAGCGGTGTAGACGTCGATCTCGCCGCCGACCTCGATGATCTCGAAGTCGTCCTCAGTGCGCGACGTCAGTGACAGCTCCATCTCCACCCCTCTCTCCGCCTGCATTCAATCACGATCCGCACGACGGTGCCGATCCGTGAGCCGGTGATGAGACGTCTGGGAGAATCACGAGGTGGACCCCGCCGACCTCGTGCTGCGATACAGCGAGCGGGTGACTCATGTCGAGCAGGTGCCGGAGCGCCAGGCGGTCGTCGAGCCCTGGCCCGAGTGGGTCGACCCGGCCGTCCGGGCGATGTACGAGTCCGAGGGCATCTCGGCGTTGTGGGGCCACCAGGCCGAGGCGTTGCATCACGTCCACGAAGGCCGGCACGTCGTGATCGCCACCGGCACGGCATCGGGCAAGTCGCTGGCGTTCCAGGCACCTGCCCTGACCGGGCTCGCCGAGGGCCGCAGCGGCAGCGCGCTGAGGGGCAACCGGCTGCCGACGGTCCTCTATCTCGCGCCGACCAAGGCGCTGGCCGCCGATCAGCTGCGCCGCCTGTCCGGTGCACGGGAGTTCGCCCGGCCCGCCACGGTCGACGGCGACAACTCGCGCGAGGAACGCGTTTGGGCCCGCGACCACGCCAACTACCTGCTGACCAACCCCGACACGCTGCACCACTCGATCCTGCCGGCGCATGCCCGGTGGAGCGCGGGTGCTGGGCGGCCTCAGCCATGTCGTCGTCGACGAGTGCCATCACTACCGCGGCGTGTTCGGCGCGCACGTCGCCCACGTCCTGCGGCGCCTGCGGCGGGTCTGCGCGCACTACGGCGCCGATCCCACGTTCGTCCTGTCGTCGGCGACCGTGGCCGAACCCGACGTGTTCGCCGGACGCCTCACGGGGCTCGAGGTCGTACCGGTCACGGATGACGCGTCGCCGCATGCGGCCCAGACGATCGCGCTCTGGGAGCCGCCGCTCATACCGGGGCGCGACCCGATCAGCGGCGATGCGACCGAGGGCGTCGTACGCCGCGCGGCCAACACCGAGGCCGGCGAGCTGCTCACCGACCTGGTGATCGGCAAGGTCCGCACACTCGCGTTCGTACGCTCGCGCCGCGGCGCCGAGACCGTCGCCGCGACGGCGCAGCGCCGGCTCGGCCGAGGTCGACCCCGAGCTGGTGGGGCGAGTCGCGACCTATCGTGGCGGCTACCTGCCCGAGGAACGGCGCGAGCTCGAGCGGCGTCTTCGCAGTGGCGACCTGTTGGGGTTGGCCAGCACGAATGCCCTCGAGCTCGGCATCGACGTCGCCGGCCTCGACGCCGTCATCAGCGTCGGGTTCCCCGGCACCCGGGCTGCGCTGCAGCAGCAGTTCGGCCGAGCCGGCCGGTCAGGGCGCGACTCGATCGGCATCCTCGTGGCCCGCGACGACCCGCTCGACACCTTTCTGGTGCACCATCCCGAGGCGCTGCTCGGAGCGCCGGTCGAGGCGTCGGTCTTCGATCCCGACAATCCGTACGTGCTCGGCCCGCACCTCGCGGCGGCGGCCCAGGAGCTCCCGCTGACCGAGGACGACTTCGAGATGTTCGGCCCGCGTACGGCCGAGGGGGTTCAGGCGCTCGAGGCCGCCGGGCTGCTGCGCAAGCGATCGGCCGGCTGGTTCTGGACCAAGCGCGAGCGGGCGAGCGACCTGGCGGACATCCGGTCCAGCGGCGGCGCGCCCGTGCAGATCGTCGATGCCGTGACGGGCCGCCTGATCGGCACGGTCGACGCGGGATCGGCCGACTCCGCGGTGCACGAGGGTGCCGTCTACGTGCACCAGGGCGACGTCCACGTCGTCGACGACTACGACGTCGAGGACGGCGTCGCGGTCGTCCATCGCGACGATCCCGACTACTCGACGATGGCGCGATCGGTCACCGAGATCACCATGACCGAGACCGATCGCACGACCCAATGGGGCAAGGCAGCGATGTCGTTCGGCTCGGTCGACGTCGTCAACCAGGTCGTCTCCTACATGAAGCGCAGCACGACCGGCGGCGGCATGCTCGGCGAGGAGCTGCTCGACCTGCCTGCTCGCACGCTGCAGACCAAGGCCGTGTGGTGGACCCTCGAGCCGGACGCCTTGGCGGCCGCGATGGAGACCGGGGACGTGCCAGGCGCCGCCCACGCCGCCGAGCACGCAGCCATCGGGCTGCTGCCACTGCTCGCCACCTGCGACCGCTGGGACATCGGCGGCGTCTCGACGGCACTGCATGCCGACACCGGCACCATGACGGTGTTCGTCTACGACGGCTATCCCGGCGGGGCCGGGTTCGCCGAGCGCGGCTATGAGCTCGCAGCTCGCTGGCTGCGGGTCACCCGAGAGGCGATCGTGGCCTGCGAGTGCGCGACGGGCTGCCCCTCGTGCGTCTACTCCCCCAAGTGCGGCAACGGCAACGAGCCGCTGGACAAGGCCGGCGCCGTACGCCTGCTCGACGCCCTGCTGGCCGACGCCCCGGCCGAATGACTCACTCGGCCAAGTAGAAGTCCGGAGCAGCTCTGGCCTTCTGCTTGAACGCCCAGCGATGGCCCCACCACGACCGGCTGACAGCGCGGGTGGTGACCGTCGCGACGTCGTAGTCCATGCGGCAGGTCACCACCTCGGCACCGTTGCGGCTCGCGATGCGGCGAGCGGCAGCGCACGCGTCGTGGCCGCCAACGCTGGCCTGGCTCGCCGAGAGGGCCGCCAGGTCTGCGGCGGCTGCGACCCGATGACGCAACCTGACCAGGCCCGCCATCTCGGTGATGACGAGCGCCGCGACCACCAGCAGCACCGCGATGAACGCCGCGTGGACCGTCACAGCACCCCGGTCGGTCCGCGCGATCACGGCGCCTCCACGGCGGCAACGGACGCCGAGTCCATCTCTCGCGAGCCGACCGAGGAGAAGAACGGCATCGGCATCCGCGACCGCGCCCTGACCGTCACGGTCACCGTGCCGGACTCGGAGTCGACCGAGACCTTGGCACCATCCGGGGCGTGCTTGCGGGCGAGGTCAGTCGCGTCCTGGACGGACTCCCCGCGGGCGACCATGCGAGCCGCCTCGCGCGAGGCATCCGTGATGCGGATCTGGGTCAATCCCAATGACACGACCCAGAGCAGCAGGAATGTGAACGCGACCGCGAACGGTGTGATCGTGGCCAGCTCGGCCGTGACCATGCCTCGCTCGGGCCGTGTCACGGCCGGAGGCCGAACCGCGGCATGCCGTCGAACAGGTCCCGCATCGTGCCCCAGCCCAGGGCCCGTTCGAGGATCTGGTTGAACGACTCCAGCCAAGGGTTGTCGTTGTCGAGGACGCCGAGCCTGTAGAGGACTGCCGCGATCATGACGGCACCCAACGTGCCGACGGTGTATTCCGCGGTCGCCATGCCGCGCTCATCGTGGTGGGACATGTGAGGCCTTTCGGTCGAGCTGGACAGGGTCCGGGGCGACGTCGCGGCCGCCCCGGACCGGGGGATCAGAACGGCAGGATGTCGGGGATCTTCCCGATCAAGTCCTTGACGAGATCGCCGAACCAGGGCGACTGGCCGATCTTGACGAGCACGCCGCCGATCGTGCAGGCGCCCAAGGTGCCGACCGTGTATTCGGCGGTCGTCATGCCTCGCTCGGAACGGTGCAGGAGCTGCTTCATGTGGTGTCCTTTCGATGAATGAAACGGTCGAGAGGAAGAAGCGGTCTGGGCACGGCGATCTGCTGACGGCGAGCCAGGACTGGGGACAAACGTTTCGCGCCTGATCGCTGTGGATCAGAGACTGAACGACCGGAAGGTGGCGATGATCGTCGGCACGATCCCGATCAGGAAGAACGCCGGCAGGAAGCACGCACCGAGCGGGGCGGCCGTTCGAACCGCGACCTTGCGGCTTCGCTCGCGCCGGGCAGCACGGCGTTCACCACGTAGATCGTCCGCGACTCCCGACACCACGTGGGCCACGGGCATGCCGGACGCAGCGGCTCGGCGGAACGCCCGGCCGACAGGCGCGAGCGACGGATCGCCCGCCAACGTGCGCCAGACGGCGTCGGAGTCACCCGCGATCGCCAGCCGCCCGGCCACCAGCCCCAGCTCGGTGCCCAACGGTTCGGCTGTCGCCTGAGCCGCCAGCTCGAACGCCGTGACCGGAGGACGACCCACCTCCAGCGCTGCGACCATGAGGTCAAGGGCTGTCGGCAGCTGGGCCGCGATCCGTGCACTCCGTCGCCGGGCAGCCGAGGTCTCGAGGCGAGTCATCGAACGGTGCACGACCGGGGCCAGACCCACGCCGATCAGTGGACCCATGGGCAGCCCCAGCACGACGGTGGCCGCGATGGGGGTCAGCACTGCTGCGACCAGCGCTGTGTCCGTACGACGTGGAGCATCGCGGGTGCCGAACACCATGCGTTGCCGCGCGACCGTCGAGACGGGGATGGCGCACCAGACGGCCACCCCGGCGAGCACCGCGGGGATCACGACTCAGCCTCTGCGCTCGAGGCAATGCGCTCGACCCAGGCGACGCCGGCGCAGGCGAGGGCACACCCCGCCGCGAGGCACACGACGCCGGGGAACGTGCCCAGGAGGATCGCGACCGGGTCGCCGCCCATGCCCGATCCGAGAGCCAACCCGAAGACCGGCAGCACCGCCATCAGCCGTCCGGTTGCCCGCGCGGGCGCCAGCCCTGACTCCACCTCACGCTCGATCTCGAGGTCTCCCCGAGCCGTCTCCTCGAGCCGGTCGAGGACTCGGACGAGCGGAGCACCTGCCCGCTCGGCGACGAGCCAGGCGCCGGCCAGCTCGGCCAACAGCTCGGCCCCCGTCTGGTCGGCCGCCGCCCGCAGAGCCGCAGGCACATCACCACCAAGGTCGGCTGCGCGTGCCGCCGGCGCGAGGAAGTCGAACTCGGGCGCCAGTCCCGCCAGGACACGCTGCGGGAGGATGCCGGCGCGCAGCTCGGCCGACATCAGGCCGATCGCCTCTGACACGAGCCGGCGACGCTCGCGCAGCAGCTTGCGACGAAGACCGGCCCGCCATTGGCGTGCCGCGAACGCCCCGACGGCAGCTGTGGTGAGCACGAGCACGACGTGCGGCCCGGAGATGCCCGTGTGGCCCGCGACCCAGATGATCACCAGAGGGACCGCGATGACCAGCGCCGCGCGAGGTGGCGGACGACGCACCGCTTTGAGCCCCAGCCGATGACGCACGACCCACCGCGCAGGAGGACGCCGCAGCCATAGCGCGAATGCCGCGAACGTCGCAGCCAGCACCGTCACGCGAGCACCCGTCGGAGGCGATCGCCGCCAGGTCCCGCCTCGACTCCGTCGGAACCGACGGAGAGTGCGGGCACACATCTGACGAGACCGTCAGGATCGCGTTGGAGCACCGCGATCTGGTCGACCCGTCGTATGCCGTCATCACCCCGCGCGAGATGGATGACGAGGTCGAGACTCGCCGCGAGCTGGCTGTGGACCGCCTCGCGCGGCAACCCGGCCGCAACCCCGAGCGCCTCGAACCGGGCCGGCACGTCGACCGTGGAGTTGGCATGCAGCGTGCCGCAGCCACCCTCGTGCCCGGTGTTGAGGGCGGCCAGCAGGTCGACGACCTCGCCGCCCCGGACCTCGCCGACCACGAGGCGATCAGGGCGCATGCGGAGCGCCTGGCGTACGAGGTCGCGAACCGTGACGAGCCCGGCACCTTCGATGTTGGCCGGGCGGGCCTCGAGGCCGACGACATGCGGGTGGTCAGGCCTGAGCTCGGTGGCGTCCTCGACGATGACCAGGCGTTCGTCCGGATCGACCTCCGCAAGGAGTGCCGACAGCAGCGTGGTCTTGCCGGACCCGGTGCCACCGGTCACGACGAACGCCGCGCGGGCGGCGATGATGCGGCGCAGCACGTCGGACGTCTCGTCGGTGAGCGAGCCCGCGGCCCGCAGCTCTGAGAGCGAGAAGCTCCGTCGCGCCGGGACGCGCAGCGAGATCAGCGTGCCCGGCCTGGCCAGCGGCGCCAGGACCGCATGGAGCCGGGTGCCGTCGCCGAGCCGCGCATCGACCCATGGGCTCGCATCGTCCAGGCGACGCCCGGCCTGGGCGGCGAGTCGTTGGGCCAATCGGCGTACGGACTCCTCGTCGGCGAATCGCACAGCGGACTTCTCCAGTCCTCGACCACGGTCGAGGTAGACCTCGTCGGGCCCGTTGACCAGGACGTCGGTGACCCCGGCCGTCGCGAGCAAGGGGTCGAGCAGGCCAGCACCCCGAGTCTCGCTGCGGAGCTGGTCGACGAGGGCCAGGACCGTGCCGCTGCCGGCCACGTGCTGCTCAGCACGGAGCGCGGCTGCCACCGTGTGGGGTGTCGGCTCGGCCGTGCCGGCCGCGAGTCGGCGACGCACCCGCTCCAGGATCGGCAGCTCAGTCATGCCGCCACGTCCAAGAAGAGCCCACCATACGAACGTGCCGGCATGAGGCCCTCATGATTCCCTCGCTGGCGCTCAGTCATGATTCCCTCGCTGACGCTCGGTCATGCCTTCTCCAGGCCGAGCGTGTCGAGCAGGGCCGTGGCCGTACGCCTGGCAGCGCGCGACCGGCCGGGACCGAACCCGCGGTCGACGGCTGCGCGGATGCGGCGATCCGGGCGGTGCCGCGCGAGCACCGGCAGGCCCAGCGCATCCGACACCGCGGCCGGCCCGATCCCGGCCGGCCGGCCGACGCTGATCACCGCGATCGAGGACGCCACCTGCTGGAGCCGGTCGAGGACATGCCGTGCGGCACCGACGCCGCAGATGTCCTCCGCGACGACC
The DNA here is from genome assembly GCA_963790145.1 of uncultured Actinomycetota bacterium. Lineage (GTDB taxonomy): Bacteria > Actinomycetota > Actinomycetes > Propionibacteriales > Nocardioidaceae > Aeromicrobium. Next base: position 392,234 of record CAWBNN010000004.1, read on the forward strand.
AGCACGCTGACCACCGAGCGGCCGACCACGTCGACACCGTGTTCATCGAGGTGTCGTGGCACATCGGCAACCACCAGGTCGAACCCACGCACCGCCGCGGTGAGGACGGATGGGACGGCGTCCGGCAGCAGTGCCGCGCCCGACCGGTCCCACGACAAGGTGGAGACTCCGTGGTGCACCGGCAGGACATCGGCGAGCGATCCGGCGCTGAGCCGGCCGCGGGTCGCGTCGAAGTCATGCCAGCGCAGCCCCTCTGCCCGCTCGGCGCCCATGAGCAGCTCGAGCCCGCCGCCCAGCGGGTCGGCGTCGAACAGCAGCGACCGCAGCCCGCGCCGTTGGGCTGCCAGACCGAGGGCGACGGCGAGTGTCGACGCCCCGACCCCGCCCGAGCCACCGATCATGCTGACCAGGCAGGCTTCGCCGCGACCGTCGAGCGCGGCGGCCAGCGCCTCGAGGATGCGCTCCTCCTCATGCAGGCCGCATACCGCCGCGGCACCCAGGGCAACGGCGTCGGGCCACCACTCCGACGGCTCCCTCGCCAGCAGCACGACGTGCTCACGACGGGGCACCATCGCGCGGGCCAGGTCACCGGCCAGGTCCTCCCCCACGATCACGGCTGACGCCTGCCGCCACGACCTGCGAGCGGCCGTGACGTCAGGAGCCACGTCGGGCACGGCTCCGACGGCAGCGCACCAGCGCAGCGCATCGTCCAGCAGCATCTCGTCGGCGGTGGCGATCAGGGGAGCAGCGAGGTCGGGCATACGTACGAGCCTCGCGACCCCGACCAGCGGGCGGAACCAGGCTCGGCCGGCCTGTGGATGACCGAAGCGGGGGTGCCGATATGTGGACCCGCCTATCCTGAACCAGTGAGCGCCACGAGGTCAGCCGCATTCTTCGACCTGGACAAGACCATCATCGCCAAGTCGAGCACCCTCGCCTTCAGCAAGCCGTTCTTCCAGGGCGGCCTGCTCAGCCGCCGCGCCGTGCTCCGCAGCGCCTACGCCAACTTCATGTTCGGCATCAGCGGCGCCGACCACGACCAGCTCGAGAAGATGCGCGCCTACCTGACCCAGATGGTCACCGGGTGGGATGTCGATGTCGTACGCCAGTCGGTCGCCGAGACGCTGCACTCGATCATCGATCCCCTCGTCTACGAAGAGGCGGTCGACCTGATCGAGGAGCACCAGGCGGCCGGGCGCGACGTCGTCATCGTGTCGGCATCGGGCTCCGAGGTCGTCGAGCCGATCGGCGAGATGCTCGGCGTCGACCACGTCATCGCCACGACATTGTTCGTCGAGGACGGCCGCTACACCGGTGACGTCGACTTCTATGCGTACGGGCCCAACAAGGCCGTGGCGATGGAACGGCTCGCGGCCGAGCGCGGCTATGACCTCGCCGAGTCGTACGCCTACTCCGACTCCGAGACCGACGCACCCATGCTGCGAGCCGTCGGCCACCCGTTCGCGGTCAACCCCGACAAGGCGCTGCGCCGGATCGCCGAGGACAACAGCTGGCCCATCCTGGCGTTCGGCCGGCCGGTCCCGCTGCGGCACCGACTCGGACTCCACACCAAGGTCGGCAAGGCCGCTGCGGTCACCGTCATCGCGAGCGCAGTCGGTGCGATCACGGTCGCGCTGGTGTCACGTCGCAAGCACCGTGTCCCTGCCTGACCTGAGGGGTGCGCACGCTCGACGCCGGGATTGTGAACCAAAGCGCAGAACGTTACGGCTCAGTAGGCCTCGCGTCGTGCCGCCCAGTGGCGTAGACAAGGAACCAAGAACTTCATAGCCACACCAGCGGCAAAGCAGCTCAGTACCCACGCGGCGATCACCCGTCTCAATGGGAAAGTCGCTCGACGATCTTCGTCCCACTCAGGGATTCAGACGGGGACACGACGACTCAGATCCAGCACGCCTGGTAGCCGAGCCAGCTTGCCAGGCGGCGCCATTCCCCCGGGGATCGGCGCCGCCGCTCTATGTGGGACGTGGGCTCAGCGAGCGAAGGTCCGCACTCGCTCGGCCACCGCGTCGGCAACTGCCTGCATGCCCGCAGCCTTCGGATGGACGATGACGCCGTCGCCTGCCGCGACCTTCAGACCGTTGACCCATGCATCGTCGCCGGCACACATGCCGTGACCACGTCCGGCGTCGCGCATCGAGACGAACTCAGTGCTGGCGGCCTCCGCCGCTGCGCGCAGCATCTTGTCGACGGCCACCTCGACGTCGTAGGTGCTGCGCTGGTTGTCGCCCTTGAACACGCCGGCAGGGCAGGCTTCGGGCTCGGGCAGGAGCGGCAGGTATCCCACCAGGACGACCGTGGCGTTGGGTGCGTCCGACCGGGTTGCCTTGAGCGCATCGACGACATCGTCCCGCACCTTGATGAGGAGATCGGGAACCTGCTCGTCGGCGAACTTCTGGCAGTCGCCCGCCTGGGTCGGTTGCCCGGTTGGCAGGCACGACGCAAGAAGCTTGGGGAAGATTGCGTCGTTGTTGTAGCCGATGCCGATCGTGACGAGACCGGTCTTGCCCTTCAGCGCCGTGGTCTGCGCCGGCACCTTGGCACCGGGTTTGCCGGGCACGGGGATGTCGTTCAGCAGATGCACCGTCGCCGCGCCCGCACAGCTGACGTCCTCAACTTCTGGGATGCCGAGCTCCTTGGCCAGCAGCTGCGGATAGTTGCGCTGAGAGCGCAGGCAAGCGCCGGAATCCGTCTGCTGAGGAGTGATCGCCGGCCCGGAGACGAACGAGTCGCCCATCGCGACATAGCGGGTGATCTTGGCCGCAGACACCCGCGGCTGCTGCTTGGGGGGCGCGTCGGACTCTTGGCACGCTGCGAGGGTGGCCAGCGGGAGGATCACCGTCGAGAGGACGATCAAGCGCGCTCGCGCCACTCGCCTACCCATGGCTCCATGCTACTGACGAGTCATCGGGGCGTTCGCAAGACCCGAAACCCACGGGTCAGACGCGGCCGGCGGCTCGGCGTCGACGAGAAGACCGGTCGCCGCCAGAGGGACGCTCGCGGGCGGTCTCGGCGCGCTCGAACGGCGCACCGTAGCCGTAGCCATAGCCGTAGCCATAGCCATAGCCATAGCCGCCGCGACGAGGCAGCCCGTTGAGGACGATGCCGTACATCCGGCCGCCGAGTCCCTCGACGCGCTCCGCCGCCAGGCGGAGGACCTCCTTGCGGGTGCGACCGAATCGCGCCAGCAGCAGGACGCCGTCGACGTGACGGATCAGGGTCGAGGTGTCGGCCACCGGCAGGATGGGCGGCGCGTCGATCACGATCGCGTCGTAGAGCTCACGCACGCTGGCCAGCAGGTTGGCGACCGCGTCCGTCTCGAGCACCTCCGACGGGTTCGGGGGGCGCGGGCCGGTCGGCAGGACGTCGAGGCCGCTGACGTCAGCCTGGATCGCCTCACTGAGCGGCACCTGGTTGAGCAGCACCGACAGCATGCCGACACCGTTCTCGAGCCCGAGGTTGGCAGCGACGTTGGGGCTGCGGAGATCGCAGTCGATGAGCAGCACGGTCTGGCCGGTGGCTGCCAGCGACTGGGCGAGGTTGACCGCGGTGAGAGTCTTGCCCTCGTTGGGAAGGGCACTCGTCACGAGGATCATCTGGCCGTTGCCGTCGAGGTTGGCAAACCGCAGGTTGGCCCGAAGGACGCGGAACGCCTCTGCCAAGGGGCTGTCGGGCTTGACCGTGCTGCGACGGTCGCGGGCCACGGCCGTGTCCTGGGGCAGCGCCGAGATCACCGGCGCACCAGTCATCGCCTCGACGTCCTCGCGCGCCTTGACGGTGAGGTCCAACCTGTCCCTGAGGACGGCACCCATGAATCCGATCATCGCGCTGAGCAGGACACCGATGACGAGGTACAACGCCATGGGCGGCCCGACCGGCGCTGAGTTGAGCGTGGGGTCGCCGGCCGCGCGACCGACGACTGCCGGAGGCTTGTCGTCCGTCGGGCGCTCCATCGTGGCGACGAGCGAGAGGAGCTGCGCGACTGCGGCATCGGCGATGTCCTTGGCCTCCTGGGGCGTGTCGCCGGTGGCGGTGACCTGGACGATCTGCGTGTCGACGACGACGGAGACCGAGAGCCGGCTCGCGAGCTCGGAGAGTGGGATCGGCCTCTCGATGCGGTTGAGCACCTTCTGCAGATGCGCGGGGTCCTTGGCCAGGTCGGCGTACGACGACGCTCGCTGCGTCACCAGCAGGGTGGGGAACGCATCGCCCGACGAGCCGTTGGGCGCGACGATGAAGATGCGTCCGGTCGACGCGTAGCTAGGCGTACGCGTGAGGGCGAACGCGGCACTGAGGAGACTGCCCAGGACGAGGGTCACCACGATGAACTTCCAGCGCACTCGGAGCACCCTGATGAGCTGCTGCAGGTCCATTCACCCTCCGGTGACACTCAGTCCAGGTCCGGCAGATGCCGGTCCGTCCGGAAAGTTTAGGCGATCGGGGGCCACCCGTGGCATCGAGGGTGTAGGGCCGGAGGTCGGCCGACCGCGCGTCACCGAAGCGGCCTCTGCACGGGTCGAGTCCATCGTCTCGTCGCTCTCCGAGACCGGCGGCGCGTCCGGGTCGTCCTTGCCCCGCCACCACAGTGCGACCACGAAGGCATAGATGATCGCGACGGTCTTGGTCTGGATCAGGTCGGCAACGGTCCAGTAGAACAGCGTCGCGCCCAACGTGGCGAGCAGGGCCCCAGCGAGGGCCCGATCCATCTTGAGTGACTGGACAGCGGCGATCACGCTGCCGATGTTGAAGAGTACGAAGCCGACCCCGAGGATGATCCCTCCGGCTGCGAGCACCCCGACGTAGAGGGTGTGCGCCTCGGCGATGAACTGGATCCCGATGCCGAAGATGGGCGACGTGTTGAAGTCGTCGAGCCCTTGAAGCAGCACTTCCGAACGCCCGGTATCGCTGACGGACGTGGTCTGGTCGCCCGCGAGCCGGGTCTGGCCGAGCACTGACTCCACGACAGAGGGAAAGGCGAACAACAAGGCCAGAACGGCCACGGCGACCGTGCCGACCACCTCATGGACGCGGCGGCGCACCTCGGGGAGCAGGAACATGCTGAGCACCAGCACGAGCATGCCGGCGAGGGCGCCGCCGCGAGAGCCCGAGACGTAGAGGCCTCCGAGCAACAGGGGCAGCGATCCCCAGCCGCCCCACTTCAGCAGGGTGTGCTTCTGCAGCGCCATCCAGCAGGCGAGGCCGGTGCCCATCATGCCGGCTGTCGCCAGCCGGAGCGGATGGCTCGTGAACCCTGAGGCTCGCACCCCTGAGGGCCACGCGACACCGCCGAAGGTGTTCATCAGCACGGGCATGCCGTAGTAGCCGAGGATCGCGGCCAGGCAGCAGAACGCCGCACCCACGACGTACGAGGCGATGAGCCATTTCAGTGCCTTGGGCATGACCATGCAGGCGAGGACGATGACGACCGGAACGCCGTAGTTGTTCAAGAGCAAGGACGCCAGCGACGGGATGGTGCCCTCCCGCTCCCCCAAGGACTGTCCCGAAGCAGACGTCGCGTAGCGCGAGTCGAGGTATGCCTGGGACACCGGGAACAGCAGCTGGAAACCTGTTGCGACGACAGCAGCCAAGCCGTATGCGTGGAGCCACCACGGGACGGGCGGGAGATGCAGCGGGTCAAGCGTCGTGAGAAGCAACAGCCCACCGAGCACCAGGCACAGCTGCCGGACGTTGACCGACCCAAGAAGGACTTCGTCCCACGCTGCCGTGAAGCAGAACATGCCGATCAGCACCACGCCGAGCACGCGCAGCCGGATGCCCGAGATCACGATCGCGCAACCGATGCCAACGACGGCGGACAGGAAGAGCCAGATCTCCCACGCCATCGTCAGTGACCACAACGCCACCGTCATGGTGAGGACGACCGTCACCAGCGAGACGACGGCTGCCTTCGTGCCGGGAGTCAATCCCTCACGAGGCGCACGACGCGGGCGCTGGGAATCCGGACGGGGCACGGACGGCGTCCTCCTGACGGGTGAGCTGGCGACAAACGGGGCACAGATGCAGCGCCGAACGAGCATCGGGCTGACGGCCGAGTCTACGCAGGGACCCGACCGGTGACAGCAATGACCGCGCACCGCACCACTGCCCGGCTGGCATGAATCGCACCGTCTGACGGGCTTTCCGCTTGGAAGCGGGACGGATCTGGCACCATGTACGGCGAGGCCATCGTGCCATCACTTCCCACCAAGACGACGGAGCGTTTCCCTTCATGACTGTGTTGATTACCGGAGCCGGTGGATTCATCGGCGGACACCTCGTGGCCGACCTGCTCAAGCAGGGCAAGGACGTACGCGCCGTCGACATCAAGCCCCAGGACGAGTGGTACCAGGTCCACGCGGACGCCGAGAACGTCGTCGCGGACTGCGCCGACATGGGCGACGCCCACAAGATCGCGGTCGGCACCGAAGAGATCTACAACCTCGCCGCCGACATGGGTGGCATGGGCTTCATCGAGAACAACAAGGCCGAGTGCATGCTGTCGGTCCTCACGAGCACCAACATGCTGGTCGCTGCGCGCGACGCCGGCACCCAGCGCTACTTCTACAGCAGCTCGGCCTGTGTGTACGCCGGCGACAAGCAGACCGACCCCAACGTCACGGCACTCAAGGAGTCGGACGCCTACCCCGCCGACCCCGAGGACGGCTACGGCTGGGAGAAGCTGTTCAGCGAGCGCATGGCCCGCCACTTCCGCGAGGACTTCGGCATCGAGACCCGCATCGCCCGCTACCACAACGTCTACGGCCCCGAGGGCACGTTCGAGGGTGGCCGCGAGAAGGCCCCGGCCGCGCTGTCGCGCAAGATCGCGCAGGCCAAGCTCAGCGGTGACCACACGATCGAGGTGTGGGGCGACGGCGAGCAGAGCCGCAGCTTCATGTACATCGACGACTGCGTCCGCGGCAGCCAGGAGATCCTGGCCGGCGACAACGTCGAGCCGGTCAACCTCGGCAGCGCCGAGCTCGTGACGATCAACCAGATGATCGGCATCCTCGAGGACATCGCGGGCATCACGGTGACCAAGAACCACGATCTCTCCGCACCCCAGGGCGTCCGCGGCCGCAACTCCGACAACACGATGTTCCACGAGATCTACGGCTGGGAGCCGTCGATCTCGCTGCGCGACGGCCTCGAGAAGACCTACACGTGGATCTATGACCAGTTGAGCGCGCGCGCCTGACGCATGAAGGTCACCCTCCACGACTTCTCGGGACATCCGTTCCAAGCGGAGCTCTCGCGCAGGTTGGCGGCCGCGGGACATGTGGTCGAGCACGTCTCGGCCGAGCAGTACGTCAGCGGCAAGGGACATCTCTCGGTCCAGCCGGACGACAGCCCCACGCTGTCGTTCACGGGCATCGCGCTGGACCTGCCCTTCCAGAAGTACGCGCCGCTCGCCCGACTTCGGTTCGAGCGCGCATACGCCCGGGAGTGGATCAGCCGGCTCAAGGCGCATCGCCCTGACGTCGTCATTGCCTGCAACCTGCCGCTGGTCTCGATGTATCTGTTCGCCCGGTACGCCCGGCGGGCCCGCCTGCCGTACGTGATGTGGCACCAGGACATCTACAGCTCGGGGCTGTCCGACGAGCTGCACCGCAAGTTCCCCGGTCCCGTCGCGCGGTTGGGTGCGCGGGTGTTCCAGCGCATGGAGGCCTACTGCGCGCGCCGGGCCGGTCACGTCGTGGCGATCGGCGAGGCGTTCAGGACCGTCTATCCCGCCTGGAGGGTCAAGTCGCAGGATGTCTCGGTGATCCCCAACTGGGCTCCGCTCGACAAGGTCTTCCCGGTGGCGCGCGACAACCCGCGAGCTGCCGACGTGTTCCCCGACCCCGACGGGCTGCGGCTCCTCTATGCCGGCACGATCGGCCGCAAGCACAACCCTGGGCTGCTCGTCGATCTGCTGACCTCAGCTCGCTCAGCCGGCGTCGATGCGGCGCTCACGGTCGTCTCCGAGGGCGAGGCTGCGGACGACCTCGCCGCCAGGGCCGCCAGCGACCCGTCGTTGCGCGTGCTGCCGTTCCAGCCGGCAGAGGACCTGCCATCCGTGCTCAGCTCGGCCGATGTCCTGGTCGCGCTGCTCGAGCCCGATGCCACCAAGTTCTCGATCCCGAGCAAGGTGCTGTCCTACATGGCGGCGGGGCGCCCGATCGTGGGTCTCATGCCGAGCGACAACCCGGCGGCGGCCGACATCACCGACTGCGGCGGCATGGTCGCCGACCCCACGGATGCCGGCGTCGTCGCGGCGGTTGACTGGCTGACGCTGCTGGCGGACGACCGCGAGCGCCAGACGATGATCGGCAAGCGCACCCGCGAGCTGGCCGAGACCAAGTTCCAGGCAGACGACGTCGCGGCCAAGTTCGAGAAGATCCTGCTGAGCATCGGCGAGCCTGGTGCGGACCAGTCCGCCGCAACGACCGGGGCGGCGTCAGATCGGCATTCCGGCTAGGTCATCGGCCTGAGGACGAGACCAGCGGACTGGCCTCGGCACCGCGGGTGAAGGCCTCGGCGGCGTGGAACATCCACGCCTGCAGCCCGGCAGGGGTGCCGGTCGCGTATGCCGATGCGGCGCTGACGTAGGCCTCGAGAAGGGCAGCGTGCCCGGCCTCCGGCACGGTGACCGAGACGGGGTCGACGCCGCGAGACACCAGCACGAGCCGCTCGGCGGCACGGGCCACGACTCCATCGTGCGAGCCGAAGGCCTGCGCGGTGAGGATCTCGGCGTGCACCAGCGCCGCCACGGCGAGTGCCGGCGCCTCGGTGGGCCGGGTCAGCAGCGTCCCCAGCTCGGTCAGCCGTGCGGTGCCGTGCGCATGCGACGGGCGCCCGAGGTCGGCGTCCGGCACCGAGCCGGCCGCTGCCAGCGCGTGCAGGCGTGCGATCGCCTGCAGCGGTGCTCGCTCCCACGTCGGCACCAGGCCGAGCAGCTCGGTCGACAGGCGCAAGGCTGCTCGGGCGGTCGTGCCACCCGCACCGGCGGCAAGCTCGTCGGGCTCGACCGGATCGCCCTCCAGCGTCGCCGAGGCCGCGGCGCCCAGCAGCAGGGACCGGGCCGTGTGCTCGGGAGTGCTGCGTCGCAGGCCGCGGTCGCGCAGCACGGCGTCGATGCCGTTGCGGCTGCCGGCGAGGGCCGATGCGACGCCCTCGAGCGAGGCGGCGGTGACAAAGGGGTCGGACACGCTCCGAGGGTACCGGCAGTACGTGGAGGTCCTCGGTACCGTCGAGGCATGAGCGACTGGCTTGCGGATCGCGCCTCCGAGGAGGACCGAACCGTGAAGTGGATGGTCGGTGACCGACTCGCGTGCGTGCTCCACCTCGGCGACTCGGCTCTGGCCTATCGACTTGCCGACCAGGGTCATGAAGTCGTCGTGACCGGTGACGAGGTCACCGTGCGCCGGCACGAGCACGTCGGCTTCGTACGCAGCGAGGGCGACCGTCTGCCGTTCGCGTCGTCGTCGTTCGACGCCGTCGTCGTGCCGCATCTCGACGAGTCCCCCCTCGCGATCTCCGAGTACGCCCGCGTCCTGCGCCCCGGGGGCCTGGTGTCGACGCTGGCCCACCACCACGACCAGTCGATCCCGTGGCTACGCCGCCTGCGCGACATCATCGGCATGCGCGACATCCCCGACCCGCGGACCAGCCCCTTGATCGCGTCCGGGCTGTTCGGCGAGCCCGAGGAGACCTCGGCCGGTGCGTGGGAACAGCTCGACCTCGACGGCCTCATGCGCTTCGCCCGCGCCAACCGCAACCCGTCGGTGCCCGACTCGGCACTGGCCCTCGTACGCGAGCTGTTCGACGAGTACGCCCGGCAGACCGGCTTCCTGCGACTGCGGCACGAGGTCCGGTGCATCCGCGCCCAGGTCGACAAGACCCAGATCGAGACCGAGGCCACGCCGGAAACCGTTCTCCTCGACTTCCGCTGACCCCTACTCTGTGTTCGTCGCGCCCTCACTAGGATGAGTGCCGCGCTCTGCGCCTTCGACTGCCCACCGTTTCGAATCTCGAGGACCGACATGTCACAACAGGACGACGGCCCGGCGCACTCGCGGCTCCGTCTGGCGATCGGCAACGTCGCCTACAAGGCGCGCCGCCAGGTGAGCCGGTTCGACAACGCCGAGATCCGCAAGGGACGCATCCTGGCTCGCGCGGCCCGCAAGAATTCCCTGGACGTCCTGCTGTTCGGGGACTCGGTCGACCAGCTTCACGGCGCCGTACGACTCCGACAGCAGACCGTTCCATCGCATGCTCAAGGACGCGTTCGATCCGGCGCTGTCGTTCCAAGCCGTCCATGGCGGCAGCTTCAATCCCCTGCTCCTCAACCAGTACGTCCGCCTCCTGGAGAGCGGCCCCGCGAGGCCGCTCGTGGTGCTGCCGCTCACGGTCCGGGTCCGCACCCTGCCGTGGATGGAGCACCCGGCATACGGACACCGCCAGGCCAGCGCGTTCCTGGCGTCGCTCGATGCTTCGACGCCGCTGCGACACATCCGCAAGGGGCTGCCCGTGCCGCCGCCAGAGGAGTGGGAGCGGTTCTACGCCCTGCCGTTCCCGACGTGGGCCGGCGACCTGACGATCGGCGACTACGTCCGCCCGTTGCGGGGCCGGCCCCTGAGCGAGGACCTCGACGACGCGAAGCTGCTCTACGCCTACCACCACGGCGGCGAGATCCTTCCCGGTGAGCCGCTCGACGCGATGCAGGAGCTGGGTGAGCGGCTCCGGCGTCTGGACGTCCCGGTCGTCGCCTACCAGACCCCGGTGCCGGTGGAGAAGGGCGTCGAGCTGCACGGGCCCCAGTTCCGGGAGCTGGCCGAGCGCAACCACGCGCTCCTGGAGGAGGCGTTCCTTGCGGGCTACGGCGAGGCCCCGATCGTACGTACGGGCGTGTCCATCCCGACGCGCGACTTCATCGACTGGCGCGACGGGTCCGAGCACGTCAACCAGACGGGCCGTTTGCACATCGTCGACCAGGTGGCCGAGGCTGCCCGGTCCCTCGGCGTCTCCACGATGCTCTGACGTGCGCGTCAGCCCACGATAGGGTCAACCCGTGCGAAGGCTCTATCACCTCTTGTTCGTGACCTGGGCACGGTTCACGGCGCGAGCCCCTCGCCGGGCCCATGTCGACATCGGCCAGGACGTCCTCTTCTACGGACGCCCCCTGATCAACACGGTCGGTGGGTCGAAGGTCACGATCGGCGACGGCGCGAGCGTCGTCTCCCGCGTGTCGCGCAACCCGCTCGGCGTCAACCATCGAGCCGTCATCCGCACTCTGCTGCCGGGCGCCGAGATCGTCATCGGCGCCGGCACCGGTATCAGCGGTGGCGCCATCTGCGCGGCCACCTCGGTCAGGATCGGCTCGGGCTGCCTGTTCGGCGCCAACGTGACCGTCGTCGACACCGACTTCCATCCGATCAGCTCGCCCACCCGGGCCACCGACCCCATACCGACGCCACGCCCCGACGATCGAGTGGTCATCGGCGACAACGTCTTCGTGGGGACCGGCGCGACGATCCTCAAGGGCGTCTCGATCGGCGACAACTGCGTGATCGGTGCCGGGTCGGTCGTCACCCGCAGCTGCGAGGCAGGGACGATTGTCGCGGGAAATCCCGCGAGGCAGGTCGGCGTTGTCGACCTTGGCGCTGCCCTCGACTGATCCGGCCAGGTGTACCCCGGTCGCGCCGCAGTGGCCCCATGATCGTGCGCTGCCGTTCGTGCGACCTCCGGTTCCCGGTCAGCTCGTCAATCGACCGGTTCCTGGATCGCGACATGGTCTTCCGCAACGTGCTCGACGTCTCCGCGCACAAGCCCACCGAGGGCTGACGCCTCAGCCGAGCCGGTGGCGCTGGGTCGTCAGGAACGACCCGGGCCGGAAGAACAACGAGGTGCACCTCGCGTCGCGGGTGAACGGCGCGGCGATCGCCATGCCCATGAAGTCGACCCGTTCGAAGCCGCGGTCGAACCAGACATCGAGCGCGGCCCGCCACTCCGGCTCGGCGTCGAACAGGTCCAGGTCGTCGACGATGATGACGCCGTCAGGCGTGACGAGGTCGGCCGCGAGGTGCAGTGCCTTGACCCGGTCACCACCGTCGACGACGACCACATCGAACGTGGCGTCGCCGACGATCGACCGGACCTCGTCGTCGAACTCCTGCTGGGTGGCGGGAGCAGCCTTGGCCGCGACGACGTCGACGTTGGCCGGTGCCGACGACCGCACCTTCTCCAGCCAGTCCGGGTCGGTCTCGAGCGCTGTCACGTGCTCGGCCCGAAGCGCCCACCACGGCGTCGAGGCTCCGGAGCCGAACTCCAGCACCTTGCGCCCGTCGAACGAACGGCTCTCGAGGTAGCTGACCAGCGGGAACGTCATCCACGGGGCCGGAGCGTTCTTGCCTCCGGTCACCGAGCGCGTCACCGCGCTCCGGAAGTAGCCCCGCTTGGCGGCATGGGCCGTGGGCGTGAACACCGCCATGAACACCTCGCGCACGAAGACGTAGACGCTCACGGGCAGCAGCCGCTTCAAGAACCCGTGGGCAGTGGGCCGTTCAGTGGGAGTGTTGCTCGACATCAAGAATCTCCACGTGTGTGAGGAATGGGGTCAGGGGCTGGGGTGACATCGCCCAGGAGCCGGCGCATGTGTCGCCTGGTCAGCACGATCATCGGCACCAACTGTATCGATGCAGCCGACACAAGGTTGCCGATGACGGGACCAACCAGTCCCACCTCCCGGGTGAGAAGGATCGAGACGAGCAGGTTGACGCCGCCGACCACGAGGCCCAGGACCGCGAGGAGCCAGATCTTCTGGGCCACCATGAGCAGATAGGAGTACTGGACGATCATCGTGAGGTAGACCGTCCAGACGCCGAGCACCACGAACAGGCCGAGCGGCGGCACGAGGTCCTCCCCCACCCACAAGCGGGTGAAGGTCGGACCGATGGCGACCAGCACCAGGCTGCTGGCGGCCGCGACGCCACCGACGGCGAACAGTGAGTGACGGAACCTCTTGCGCACCCACTCCACGTCCCCGCGCGCCAGCGCCTCGGACATGGCCGGCCACATCTGCTGACCCGCAAGGGACAGGGTCCCGTACACCAGGCTGAAGAGGCGCGCGGCGATCGCGAAGATGGCCGCCTGCGCAGCACCGAGCACCGACGCCACGACGATCGAGTCGAGCGTGTAGGCGATGACCCAGCCGAGCGAGAGCACGGCGTACGACGAGCCCTCACGCAGGAACCGCAGCCCGGTGGCGATGTCGAGGGACGACAGGCCGACGCGGAGCTCGGGGTGAACCAGCATGACGTACGCGAGCTGCAGCAGCCAGGTCGTGGAGTATGGGGCGAAGATCGCCATCAGGTAGACCCAGATCGGGCCGTCGACCGATGCGCAGATCCCGACGAGCGCGACCGAGACGACGGCCGCGACGGAGTCGCAGACCCGGATGAGGGTGGCGCGCTGCAGAGCGGCGAGCACGCGGGAGCCGACCGTGCCGACGATCCCGACGGCACCCATCACGAAGAACGCCACCAGCGTGATGCGCAGCTCGGACCAGGCGACGTCGTCGGCCCCGAGCAGGTGCTGCCACGGCAGGACCCACACCGAGACGACGCCGATCACCCCGGCCGCGCCGGAGATGATCAGCATCGCGGACAGGGCGGACGACACGATCCGTCGCATCTCGGTCACGTCGCCGAGTGCATGAGCGCGCGGGAGCTGGGTCATGACCATCGAGCCCATGCCGAAGTCGCCGAACGCGAAGTAGACGAGCAGTGCGCTGAGCACCGTGACGACGCCGAGCTCTGGCGCGTCGAGCGCCCGGGCCGCCAGGCCGATGCTGACGAGGCTGCTGAGCGCAGTGAGGAGGCGCGAGACCAACGCAGCGGCCGCCGACGCAGCCAGCGCACGATCGCGCTGCTCCGACGTGGCGACAACCGTCGGCTCGCGCCGCAACCGGGCCATGCGGTCCCGGCGGTTCATGCCGACCTGCGGCTCACCATGGTCGGTGGATCACGACGCCGGAACGCGACGCTGCCCAAACACACGGGGCACGCGAGCGCGTACGGCGCTGTAGAACTTCGAGTGCCGGAACGGCTGTGCCATGCCGGCCGCCCAGTATGCGGCCGAGGCGCTCACGGCCACGACCCGCTCACGGAACGTGCGCGCGTGGGCGAGGCGCACCTCGGTGGCCTCGCGGACGATCGGCCACAGGGTGGAGCCACCCTTGCTCTCGGCGTGCCAGCGCAATCCGGCCACGACCTCGGGGATGAAGACGACCGAGGGCTCGGTCTCGGAGAGCCGGGCGAACAGGTCCATGTCCATGCAGTACTGATACTTGGCGTTGAAGCCGCCCACCTCGCGGACCAGGTCGGCGCGATAGGCGACCGAACCGGTGAACAGGTTGGAGCCGACGCCGACGAACGCCTCACGGGTGATGGGACCCGGGGTGTAGGTGCGTACGATGCGGCCGGAGTTCTGGAAGATCGTGCTGCGACCCGCGAGGAGGTCAGGCTTCTGGAGCAGGCCCTCGCGCACCGCTGCCAGCGCACCCGGGTAGACGATGTCGTCGGCGTTGAGCCACATGACGTAGTCGTTGGTGGCTCGCTCGAGGGCGCGCTGCAGGGCATCGGACTGGCCCTCGTCCGGCTCGCTGACGACACTCAGCCACGGCTGGTCGCCGTACTTGGCGAGCAGGGCCTCGATCGATCCGTCCTTGGACCCACCGTCCTGGACGAGGACCTCATCACCCTCCACGAGCTGATCGGCAACGGAATCGATCGCCGTCTCGAGGTATTCGCCGCCGTTGTAAGACGGCACAAGGAAGCTGATGGGGACGGAAGCTGTCATCGTCCGGGATCTCCTGACTGGTGCTGACCATGCGGGGAAACTGGTCGTGGGCTCGAACGTTACCCTAACGACCGACGGCCTCAGCCGTTACTGTTGGACGCAGTCCGGCCCGAGTGCCGACCCGCGGTCAGTCCACGACGCAGCGGTCCAACCCTGTCCCATCTCGACCCCAGTCAGGGAGGCACGGTGAGCCCGACACGCTCGCGCCACGACTTCGTAGAGGCCGCCAAGCTGGGCGTACGACGCGCGCTCGGCAAGGCCGATCTCAGCATCGGACGCGATCCTTACTCGCATCGCGTCACCCGGGCGCTGGCGCACCACGGCATCGACACGGTCATCGACGTCGGCGCCAATGTCGGCCAGTACGCCGCGCTGCTGCGTGCGGCCGGCTACCGCGGTCAGATCGTGTCGGTCGAACCGCTCGACTCGGCGTTCGCCGCGCTGTCGGCCCGTGCCGCCAAGGACCCGCGGTGGACTGCCCTGCAGAACGGCGTCGGCGAGGCGCCCGGGACGATCGACATCAACATCAGCGCGAACTCCTACTCATCGTCGGTGCTCGACATCAACGACGCACACCTCGATGCCGCGCCGGACTCGCGCTATGTCGGGACCCAGCAGATCGAGCTGACGACGGTCGCCCACCTGATCGACCAGCAGGGCATCGACCCGTCACGGTGCCTCCTCAAGGTCGACACCCAGGGCTATGAGTCGCAGGTGCTGGCGGGCGCAGCCCCGGTCCTCGGCAAGATCGCCGCCGTGCAGCTCGAGCTGTCGTTCGTCGAGCTGTATGCCGACCAGGCCCTGTTCGACGACCACGTCGCCGCGCTGCGTGGGCACGGCTTCGAGCTCTGGTCGCTCGACCCGGGCATCTCCGACACGGACGGTCGCCTGCTGCAGTGCGATGGCTTGTTCATGCGACCCGGCGGGACCGCGTGAAGATCCTCGTCGAAGCGCTTTGCGCTGAGTTCGGAGGCATCCGGACCTACGTCGAGCACCTCCTACGGGCCTGGCCCGTCGAGTTCCCGGACGACGAGCTGCATGTCATCGTCCGCGACGACAGCGACCTGCCGCTCGCTGCGAGCGTGCACCGCCACGCCGTGTCCGTACCGCCACTCGGCCCGCTGGGCCGGCCGATCGCCCAGACCCGGCACCTGCGACGCCTGACCCGTGAGCTCCGCCCTGACGCCGTGCTCGCCACACTGCCGTCGACGACGTCCTTTCGTGTCGGCGCTCCCATGGCGGTCGTCGTCTACGACCTGCGCCACGCATTGCGCCCCGAGCAGTTCTCGCGCTCCACTCGCATCCTCCGGGCGATCAGCTATCGCCGCGGATACGCCCTCGCCGACGGCATCATCAGCATCTCGCAGCGCTCCCTCGACGACCTCCACGAGCTGCACCCCCGTACGCGCAGCACCCCCGCCGTCGTGGCTCACCTCGGTGCCGACCACGTCGACGACTGGACCGCGGCGCCGTCCGACGATCCTCGCCCGATGGCGCTGGCCTTCGCGCACCAGAGCAACAAGAACACCGACCTGCTCCTCGCGGCATGGCAGCAGCTCGCCGAGGCCGGCGAGGCACCGGCCAGCCTGCTGGTGCTCGGCCTTCGTGCGGAGCGTCGCGCCGAGATGGCGGCCGACCTCGATCGACGAGGACTGACCAACGAGGTCCGGCTCGCGCCGTTCGTCTCCGACGAGGAGTTCAGTGGCCTGTTCGCCGGAGCTGACGTCATCGTCTTCCCCTCCGACTTCGAGGGCTTCGGCCTTCCGGTGCCCGAGGGCATGCGGCTCGGCGTACCCGTCGTCATCGGTCCGGAGAAGGCGACCCAGGAGGTCGCCGGCGGTCACGCCGTCGTGATGGCGTCCTGGAGCCCCAGCGACCTCGCCGACGCCGTCGTACGAGCCCTCGCCATGACGCCCGAGCAGCGCGCCGAGGCCCGGCGATTCGCCGAGCGCTACACCTGGGCAGCGACCGCCCGCACGACCCGGAAGATGCTCACCGATCTCGCGGCCGGCCGATCTGCCGCCATCTCGACTTCTCCCCAAGGAGCCTGACGTGCCCGACCGACTGACGCACCTCGCCGTCCAGCTTCGCTGGAAGCTGCGTTCCCTGTTGCCCGACGACACCGCCAAGCAGCGCACCATCCAAGGCGTCACGCTGTGGATGCCTCGGGCGCACCGGCTCGGCGACTTTGCCGCCGTCGCCCCCGACTACGGCCAGAACATCGTCCGGCTGGCTGCCGCCCTCGATCCGGGAAAGCCACTCCAGCTGATCGATGTCGGCGCCAACATCGGCGACACGACCGCCCAGGTGCTCGCGACGCGACCGGGCACCGCCTTGTGCGTCGAGGCAGACGCCTACTGGTTGCCGTACCTGCAGCGCAATCTCGACGAGTCGACTTCGACGATCGCGTTCCACCTGCTCGTGCCGTCGGCCGAGGTCAGCGCCACGGCCACCCGCCCGGTTCGCAACAACCAGGGCACGACGACCTTCGCCGAGGGCACCGACCCGTCGACCGCACCGCCGATCGCCATCGGCGACCTGCCGACAAGCTACCCGGAGTTCGACCAGGTCCGCCTCGTCAAGTCCGACACCGATGGCTACGACGCCGCGCTGATCCCGGCCCTCGCCGAGACCTACGCGGCGACGACCCCGGCACTGTTCTTCGAGTACGACGAGCGCCTCACCCGCAACGCCGGCAACGCAAAACCCGACGACCTGTTCGTCCGGCTCGTGGAGCTCGGCTATGACCGGTTCGTGGCGTGGGACAACTGGGGCGTGCTGCGGGCGACGTTCACCGGCGGCGACTGGGCTGACGCCGTGAGCCAGCTCCGCGAAGGTGTCACCGCGGGACAGTGGGACTTCTGGGACATCGCGGCAGCCCATGGTGACGACGCGGCCGCCATCGCCGCCGTCGAGTCGTTCGGCAAGCCCTAGGCGCCTGCGTCAGATCCGCACGAACACGTTGAGCGTCGCCGCGAACCGGCGCGGGGCCAGCCGGTTGAACAGGGCGGCCGCGAACCAGGTCGGGCGGTAGCGCTCGAAGTAGGTCGGCACGGCCTCGTGGCCGTAGATGAACACCTTGTGACCCGCGAAGTGCCGGCGCAGGGCCCGGCGGGTGTTCATGGCATACCGGGTCGGGAAGACATCGACCGCGGGGCGGGTCGGCTGCAGGCGACTCAGCACGCGGGTGTGCCAGCGGTTGGGCACCGAGCGAGCACCGAGGCCCGTGAGTCCCCACTTGAACGGCGTACGCGCGACGAACCAGCCGCCGGGCTTGACGACGCGAACGACCTCGGCGACGAACGTGTCCACGTCCTCGGGGGCGACGTGCTCGAGGACCCAGTCGGCGATCACGACGTCGAAGTAGTGGTCGTCGAACGGCAGTGGCTCGCCGAGCCCGGTGACGACCGCGCGGTCGAGTGCCGGGTTCTCGAGGACGGCCGGGTCGACGTCAGAGCCGACGACCTCGGCGACGCGACCCTTGAACCAGCGGACGTCCCGCCGCACTCGCGGTGCGGGCTCGACTGCCCACTGTCCTCGCCCGGCGCCGAGGTCGAGCACCCGGCTGTCGGGGCCGACCAGCGAACCGATCCGCAGGTAGAACTCCACCTCGCCGTCGTTGTGCGGGTAACCGCCTACAGCGGCCTCAGGATAGAAGCGGAGCGTCGACGGCTGAGGGGCGTAGTTGTGATCCACGAGAACACCCTAAGGGCAACCTGGCTGCGCCCGACTTACTCTGACGAAACGCGCCGAGGTACCGATATTGTCCGCCGCGGTTCCTATCGTGGTGACTGAGGGAAGGAGGCCGACATGAGACATTCTCTGGCACTCATCGGACTGGCGATGGTCTGCGAGACCTGCGAAGGCGAGATCGACCTGCCCGAAGACCTCGAGTCGGGCACCGGCATCTGCCGTCAGTGCGGCATCGCGTTCCTGGTCGATGCTCCGTACGAGGCGGGCCGGGCGTCACGCCGCAGCGCCTGAGCGCATCTGCCCACCGACGACCTAGAATTGTGCGGTGAAGTTTCTCAATGATCTGCAGCCCTCGTTCGACCTGACCTACAACGACGTGTTCATGGTCCCGGGGCGCTCCGACGTCACGAGCCGGTTCGACGTCGATCTGTCGACGTCCGACGGCATCGGCACGACTTTGCCGCTCGTCGTCGCCAACATGACCGCGATCTCCGGCAAGCGCATGGCCGAGACCATCGCGCGGCGGGGCGGCATCGCGATCATCCCGCAGGACATCCCGCTCGACATCGTCGCGGCGACGGTGCGGCGCGTGAAGGCCGCGCACACGGTCTACGACACCCCGGTCACGGTCAACGCGTCGACCACGGTGGGCGAAGCCATGAGCCTGATCCCCAAGCGGGCCCACGGTGCGGTCGTCGTGGTCGAGGACGGCAAGGTGCTCGGCATCGTCACCGAGCACGACGGCGCCGAGATCGACCGCTTCGCACAGGTCCGCGAGGTCATGACGACCGACGTCCTGACCTTCGACGCCGGCACCGATCCCCAGACCTGCTTCAACGAGATGTCGGCGCGCCACATCGACTTCGCGCCCGTGCTCGACGGCGGACAGCTCGTCGGGGTGCTGACCCGCAAGGGGGCGCTGCGCTCGACGATCTACCAGCCGGCGCTCGACGCCTCCGGCGCCCTCGTGATCGGCGCTGCGGTCGGCATCAACGGCGACGTGTCGGGCAAGGCTGCCGACCTGCTCGCGATGGGCATCGACGTGCTCGTGGTCGACACGGCTCACGGTCACCAGGACAAGATGCTCGAGGCGCTGCCGGTCGTCGCGGCCGCCCGCGATGCGTACGAGGCAACGTCAGGTCATCGGGTCCCGATCGCGGCTGGCAACGTCGTGTCGGCCGATGGCGTACGCGACCTCGTCGCCGCGGGCGCCGACATCGTCAAGGTCGGCGTCGGACCCGGCGCGATGTGCACGACCCGGATGATGACCGGCGTCGGCCGCCCGCAGTTCTCCGCCGTGCTCGAGTGCGCCGCCGCTGCCAGCGAGCTCGGCGCGCACGTGTGGGCCGACGGAGGCGTCCGCTATCCCCGCGACGTCGCCCTGGCCCTGGCCGCCGGCGCGGCCAGCGTCATGATCGGCTCGTGGTTCGCCGGCACGCTCGAGAGCCCCGGCGATCTCAAGGTCGGACCCGACGGGCGGCCCTACAAGGAGTCGTTCGGCATGGCCTCGGCCCGCGCGGTGTCCAACCGCACGCGTGACGCTGCCGGTTTCGAGCGCGCTCGCATGGCGCTGTTCGAGGAGGGCATCTCGTCGTCCCGCATGTTCCTCGACCCCGACCGTCCCGGCGTGGAGGACCTCGTCGATGCGATCACGGCAGGCGTACGGTCGAGCGCGACCTATGCCGGAGCCCGATCGATCCCGGAGTTCCACGAGCGGGCCATCATCGGCCTGCAGAGCTCGGCCGGCTACGACGAGGGGCGCCCGCTGCACGCCAGCTGGTGAGCGGTGAGTTGGCGTCCAGCCGCTCGCGCGAGCGGTGACTTAGCGTCCAGCCGCACCCCTGAGCGGTGACCAGGCGCCCAGAACGACGGACGAAGTGGACGCTAGCTCACCGCCTCTGCAAGGGCGTGGACGCCAACTCACCGCTCACTCGGCTGCGCTGCTGTCACAGCAGGTAGTCCGGGGACTCCTCGATGCCTGAGCGGCGCCGCTGCAGGTCCGTCTCCACCATGGTGCTGACGAGCTGATCGAACGGGGTGACGGGCTCCCACCCGAGCCAGGCGCGCGCCAGCGTGATGTCGGCGACCCGCCCCGGTGTGTCCGCAGCGCGCATCAGGGCGGGGTCCTGCACGACGTACGCCCACGGGTCGTCGATGCCGCCAGCGGCGAAGGCCGCCTCGACCAGCTCGCGGATGGTGCGCAGCCGGCCGGTCGCCACCAGCACGTCGCGGGGCTTCTCGGCCCGCGCCATGCGCACCAGGGCGTCGATGGTGTCGACCGCGGCACCCCAGTCGCGCGTGACGTCGAGGTTGCCGAGCACGAGCGGCTCGGTGCCGCCGCGCGGCGATTGCGGCCACGGCGCGGGAGATCTTGCGCGTGACGAACTGGCGTCCTCGGATGGCGCTCTCGTGGTTGAACAGCACGGCCGCGGCCACGAAGCCGCCTGAGTCGCGGGCCGCCGCAGCGCGCTCCATGACGCGTACCTTCGACTCGGCATAGGGACTGGCCGGTGCGAACGGTGTGGACTCATCGACGATCCCGGTCACCTCCGGCCCGAACACCTCGGCACTGGACGCCAGCACCACGCGGGCCTCAGCGGCGTGCTCGGCCACGGCTTCGAGGAGGGTGCCGGTTGCCTCGTCGTTGACCCGCCGCACCAGGTCGGGGTCGCTCCAGCTCTCGCGGACCGAGGAGATGCCCGCGAAGTGGTAGACCTCGCTCGGCCGCGCCTCCGCGACGACCCGGCGCATGCCCTCGGCGTCGCACAGGTCGAGCTCGACCACCTCGACGCCGTCGAGATAGACCGACAGGGGTGACCGCCAGCCTGGCCGGACCGTACCGACCACGCGGAGCCCTTCGCTGACGAGCCGGCGTGCTGCCAGGATCCCGTCCTGCCCGCCAGCTCCGGTGACGAGCGCGGTGGTGGTCACCGTGAGGTGGTGGCCGCCAGGTCGGCGTCGACCATGAGGGCGGCCAGCTCCTTGACGCCCGTGGTCGCAGTCCAACCGAGGACCTCTCGGGCCTTGGTCGGGTCGGCAATCAGCGCATCGACCTCGGTCGGTCGCTCGTAGCGGTCGTCGTGGTCGACGTGGTCCTGCCAGTCGAGCCCGGCGTGGCTGAACGCGTACTCCAGGAACTCCTTGACCGTGGTGCCGACCCCGGTGCCGAGCGCATAGTTGTCAGGCTCGTCCTGCTGGAGCATGCGCCACATGCCCTCGACGTACTCCTTGGCGTAGCCCCAGTCGCGGACCGCGTCGAGGTTGCCGAGCACCAGCCGATCCTGCTTGCCGGCCTTGATGGCCGCGACACCGAGGGTGATCTTGCGCGTCACGAAGGTCTCACCGCGCCGCGGCGACTCGTGGTTGAACAAGATGCCCGACACGGCGTACATGTCGTATGCCTCGCGGTAGTTGACCGTGGCCCAGTGCGCGTAGAGCTTGGCGGCGCCGTAGGGCGAACGGGGATAGAACGCGGTGGTCTCGTCCTGCGGGGGCGGGGTCGCGCCGTACATCTCCGAGGTGGAGGCCTGGTAGAACCGCGCCTGGGGCGCCCCGGTGCGAATCGCCTCGAGCATGCGGATCGTGCCGATGCCGTCAGCCGATGCGGTGTACTCGGGCATCTCGAACGACACCTTGACGTGTGACTGGGCTGCGAGGTTGTAGACCTCGTCGGGCTGGATGTCGCGGATCAGGTTGACCAGGGAGACACCATCGGTCATGTCGCCGTAGTGCAGGTGCAAGTGGTCGGCCGCTGCGGGGTACGCAGACCAGATCGGATCGACCCGCCCGCGGTTGAACGACGACGACCGTCGTACGAGCCCATGGACGTCATAACCCTTGTCCAGCAGCAGCTCCGCGAGATAGGAACCGTCCTGCCCGGTGATACCCGTGATGAACGCGCGCTTCATGCCTGCCTCGGTGGTCGCGGGGTGGGAGTGCCCGTGAGCGGGAGCCGTTAGTCTATACGCGCCCTCACCACCCGCCGCGTGTCGACACCCTGTGCGGGCTACCGCGAATACCAACGAAGGTGGATCTCATGCCGTCACGCCGTATCCGAGACATCCTCAAGCGGAGGCTCCACACCGCCTTCCGCATCGGTCAGCGCCTCGGGGTCGACGTCCTGCCACGGCACTTCTACTCCTCGATCCCCGACGTACGCGAGCTCGCGTCCAACGACGTGTGGCGTCGCCCGACCAGCCTCTACGGCGTCGCGGGCACCGACACGACCGTCCAGCTGGCCGAGCTCGGTGGGTGGCTCACAGATGACGTTCGCGCCGTGTTCGCGGACACCGACGTGCACGCCGCCGCGGTCACGCGCAACGGCGCCGACGGCTATGGCCCCATGGAGGCCCAGATCCTCCACGGGTTCATCGCGAGCCGTCGCCCCAAGCGCGTCGTCCAGGTCGGCGCCGGAGTGTCCACCGCCGTCATCCTTGCTGCCGCCGAGCGGCACGGCGTCGACGTCGAGGTCACTGCGGTCGACCCCTTCCCCACCGAGCTCCTCACGGAGCTGGACGCGGCCAACGAGATCACCCTGCTGCGCGAGCCGGCGCAGACCGTCGACCTCGACGTCTTCACGGCGCTCGGGGAAGGTGACCTGCTGTTCATCGACAGCACCCACACCGTCAAGGTCGGCAGCGAGGTCAACCGCCTGATCCTCGAGGTGCTGCCGCGGCTGGCCCCGGGCGTCGTGGTCCACGTGCACGACATCACGTTCCCGTACGACTACCAGCCCGACACCGACAGCGGGCGCCTGTTCTTCTGGGACGAGAGCACGTTGCTGCACGCGTTCTTGATCCACAACTCGCACGCGTCGATCCTGGTGTCGTCCTCGATGCTCGTGCACGAGCAGGGCGCCGGGCTGGACTCGCTGCTCGTCGGCTATCAGCCCACGACGATGCGCGACGGGACGTTCTCGGGACCGCGCGAGGGCAAGCACTTCCCGTCGAGCACGTACGTGGCGATCAGCTGACGCTGACCCGACGCCTCAGGCCTCGACGACCTGGTGCTGGCGGATGCCGTCGAGGATCAGGGTGAGGCCGAGCTCGAACGACTCACCGCCGGCCCGGTCGAGCGGTTCGTCGTCGATCGCGCCGACACTGCCCGCCTGCAGGTGCGTCTGCTCGTCCGACACGTGCCCGAAGACGAAGTAGAGGATCGTCGTGGCAGCCGACCGGGCGAACGCATGGTCGAAGCCACCGGCCGAGATCGCCCCGGCGAGCCGGCCGTTGAGCGACACGGCACCCAGTCCGAACGCGTGGACCGTCGCGACCAGCTCGGCACCGTCGCGATAGGCGAGCATCGCGTCCCGCAGCTCACGGCTCGCGGCCAGCACCTGGGCGTCCCACGGCTCGTCCGTCGGCAACGGCCGCGCCCCGCGCTTGAGCAGCTCGTCGGCGACGGCCGCCAGCAGCACCTGCTTGTTGGCGAAGTGGTGGTAGAGCGCGCTCGGCTGGAGCCCCAGCTCGGACGCGATGCGGCGCATCGACATGTCCGGCAATCCATACATGTCGAGGATCCCGACAGCGCGCTCGACGATGTCGGAACGGTGATAGCGCACGGGGCCTCCGGCTCGAATTGACGGTCCGCCCAGCCTATACGCTAGCCTGAACGCCGTTCACCTGAGCATCGTTCAGGTACGTCCTCAGGAGTCCCATGCCCAGCACCACCTCGTCGCGCAAGAACGCCGTCTCCACGACCGACCTCGCGCTGATCGCCACCTTCGCCGCCCTGATCGCCGTGTGTGCGGTCTCGGCAGCACTCCCCTTCGGCGTCAACGGCGTCCCGGTGACGCTTCAGCTGTTCGGCATCTTCCTCGCCGGCGCCGTGCTCGGCGCCAAGCGCGGCTTCCTCACCGTGGTGCTCTATCTGGTCGTCGGCGCGGCCGGCCTGCCGATCTTCGCCGGAGGCCACTCCGGGATCGCCCCGTTCACCGGCGTCACCGGTGGCTACCTGTTCGCGTTTCCCTTCGCCGCGCTGATCGTCGGGCTCGCGGTCGAACGCGCCCGCCGCCGCAACGTCGCGATCACGGCCGGCGTCGTGATCGCCGGTGGCATCGTGGCCGAGACCGTGGTGTGGCTCGTCGGCGCGACCGGCATCGCGCTCTACGCCGACACCCCGCTCCTGGCGACGATCAAGAGCTCGTTCGCCTACGTCCCGGCCGACCTCGTGAAGCTGGTGGCCGCCGCGGTCGTGGCTGCTGCGGTGCACCGCGCGTTCCCCGCGCTCCTCAGCCGCGGTCGGTAGCGTTCGGCCTGTGGCCGCCATCTCGTTCGACGACGTCACCGTCACCGCTGAGGCGGCCGGCGGTGACGTCGTCATTCTGCGGGATGTCACGGCGGAGCTGACCGAGCACCGGGTGGCGCTGATCGGCGGCAACGGGTCAGGCAAGTCGACACTCGCCCGGCTGATCAACGGCCTCGTGTCGCCATCGGCCGGCCGCGTGACGGTTGACGGCCTCGACGTCGACAAGGACGGTCCGGCCGTACGCCGCCGGGTGGGTTTCGTGTTCACGCACCCCGCCGCACAGCTCGTGATGCCGACAGTGGCCGAGGATGTCGCCCTGTCGTTGCGCCGCCTCGTACCTGACAAGCAGGAGCGCGAACGACGCGTCCTGTCGGTGCTCGAGTCGTACGGGCTGGCGCACCTGGCAGCCACCAGCGTGCACGCCCTCTCGGGAGGACAGCAGCAGCTGCTCGCCCTTGCAGGCGTGCTCGCCACCGAGCCGTCGATCGTCGTCGCGGACGAACCGACGACGCTGCTCGACCTGCGCAACAGCGCGATCGTCGCCGACCGCCTGTTCGCCCTCGAGCAGCAGCTCGTCCTGGTCACGCACGATCTCGACCTCGCCCTGCGGTGCCAACGCGTGCTGGTCATCGAGGACGGGTCGATCGCCTACGACGGCGAGCCGGCCACTGCCGTCGACCACTACCGGCGGAGCGTGGCAACCTCATGAGACGTTCGCTTCCGTTGGGGATCTACCGGCCCGGCACGACGGTCTGGCACCGGATCCCGGCCGGCCCGAAGCTCGGTCTCGTGGTGCTGGTCAGCATCGTGGTCGTGGCGCTGCGAGGGCCATGGCCGCCCGTCGGGGCGCTGGTCGCGGCTCTCGGCATCGCGATGTGGGCACGCGTGCCACCGGGCGTCGTGTGGCGGGGACTCCGCCCGTTCCTGCTGGTCGTGGCCATCCTCGGCGCGTTCCAGTGGTGGCAGCGCGGCTGGCCGGTCGCGATCGAGGTGGTCGCGACGACCGTCGCGCTCGTCGTGGTCGCCACGACATTCACGGCCACGACACCCATGGACCGCCTGCTCGACGCGATCGTCCGCGGCCTTGGCCCCTTCAGGCGGATCGGGGTGCGCCCCGAGAAGGTCGCGCTCGCGTTCTCCCTGATGATCACCGCGATCCCGGCGATCTTCGAGATCGCGCACGAGACCCGTGAGGCGGCCAAGGCACGCGGTCTCGAGCGAAGCGTGCGGGCCAACCTCTCGCCGATGGCGATCCGCACCGTCGCTCA
Organism: uncultured Actinomycetota bacterium; assembly: GCA_963790145.1. Lineage (GTDB taxonomy): Bacteria > Actinomycetota > Actinomycetes > Propionibacteriales > Nocardioidaceae > Aeromicrobium. The sequence goes on from CAWBNN010000004.1 coordinate 418,297, forward strand.
TGCGTACGACACCGGCGCCGCCCTGCACGCCCGCGGCATCGGGGACGACTAGCTGCTGAGCTCACCGTGCTCGACGCACCGGGCCGACCAGCCGGCGGGCGTCACCTGGACGACCATGCGCCGGCGGCACTCGGCGCAAAAGCGCGGCGGCTCCATCCGCAGGAGCTCATCGCACCGCGAGTGGTCACGCGCGGCGACCGCCTCGCCGCAGTGCCCGCAGTACGCCATGTCAGAGAGTCTTCTGGAGTTCCTTGATCGGCATGCCGAGCTCGGCCAGCAGGTCGATGTCCTCGTTGGCGTCGCGGCCCAGCGTGGTCAGGTAGTTGCCGACGATGACGGCGTTGACCCCGCCCAGCAGGCCCTCGCGGGTGCCGAGATCGCCGAGGGTCAGCTCACGCCCACCCGCATACCGCAGGATCGTGTGCGGCATCGCGAGCCTGAACGCGGCGATCGTTCGCAGCGCGTCCTGCGAGCTCATGAGCTCCTGGTCACCGAACGGCGTACCGGGTCGGGGGTTGAGGAAGTTGAGCGGCACCTCGTGCGGCCGGAGCTCCGCGAGCTGAACCGCGAGCTCGGCGCGCTGCTCGAGCGACTCGCCCATACCGACCAGGCCGCCGCAGCACAGCTCCATGCCCGCCTCGCGGACCATGAGGCAGGTGTCCCACCGCTCTTCGTACGAGTGGGTCGAGACGACCTGCGGGAAGTACGACTTCGCGGCCTCGAGGTTGTGGTTGTAGCGGTGCACGCCCATCTCGACGAACTCGTCGACCTGGGCCTGCGTCAGCATGCCGAGCGAGCAGGCGATGTTGATGTCGACCTCGGCCTGGATCGCCTTGATGCCCTCGCGGACCTGGTCCATGAGGCGCTGGTCGGGCCCCCGGACGGCAGCCACGATGCAGAACTCCGAGGCCCCGGTCTTGGCGGTCTCCTTGGCGGCTTCGACGAGCTCGGGGATGTTGAGCCACACCGCGCGTACGGGCGACTGGAACTGTCCGGACTGGCTGCAGAAGTGACAGTCCTCGGGGCAGCCGCCGGTCTTGAGGGACACGATGCCCTCGACCTCGACCTCGGGTCCGCACCACGTCATCCGTACGTCGTGCGCCAGCTCCAGCAGCTCGGGGATGCGCTCGTCAGGGAGCCGCAGCACCTCGACGAGCAGCTCCTCGGAGAGCCCGAGGCCTTGCTCGAGGACATGGGTGCGGGCGACCTGCAGGACGTCAGTCATGCAGAGGAATGTATCCTGAACACCGTTCAGGTCAAACCTCGGCCACCCTAGGGATCCTGATCGCCCGCCATGGATGAGCTCATCGATTTCGACCGCGCCCACGTCTGGCACCCGTATGCCCCGATGGCCTCCCCCGTCGCCCCGTTGCTGGTCACCTCAGCCCAGGGCAACCGCCTGACCCTGGCCGACGGCCGTCGGCCGATCGACGCGATGTCGTCGTGGTGGGCCGCGATCCACGGCTATCGCCACCCTCGTCTCGACGCGGCACTCCACCGTCAGGCCGACACGATGTCCCACGTCATGTTCGGCGGGCTGACGCACGAGCCGGCGATCGAGCTGGCCCGCCGCCTGCTCGACCTCGCCCCGGCCCGGCTGGACAAGGTCTTCTTCGCCGACTCCGGCTCGGTCGCCGTCGAGGTCGCCATCAAGATGGCGCTGCAGCTCCAGCGCGGCACGGGCCACCCCGGACGTACGCGGCTCCTCACCGTGCGCGGCGGCTATCACGGCGACACGTTCGGAGCCATGAGCGTCTGCGACCCCGTCGGCGGCATGCACCAGATGTTCACCGACGTGCTGGCGGAGCAGGTGTTCCTGCCACGACCGCCGGCGGGCCTCGACGCTGACACCGAGGCGTGGGTCGCGGAGGCCCGGGCAGTCGTCGACAGGCTCGACGACTCGGTCGCCGCCGTCGTCGTCGAGCCGATGCTGCAGGGTGCCGGCGGGATGCGCATCTATCCGCCCGAGGTCCTGCGATGGCTGCGTGAGCTCTGCGACTCCCGCGGCTGGCTGCTGATCCTCGATGAGATCGCGACAGGCTTCGCCCGGACCGGCGAGATGTTCGGCGCCGATCATGCCGGCATCAGCCCGGACATCATGTGCGTCGGCAAGGCCCTGACCGGCGGCTACCTGACGCTCGCCGCGGTCCTCTGCACCGGGGACGTCGCAGCCGGCATCGACGCCTCGGAGTCCGGCGCCCTGATGCACGGGCCGACCTACATGGCCAACCCGCTCGCCTGTGCGGTCGCCGCCGCCTCGCTCGACGTGCTCACGGAGTCCGAGTGGCGGCGCGACATCGGACGCATCAACGCCGCCCTCGCCTCCGGACTCGCGCCGGCCCTCGAGCTCGACGGCGTGGCCGACGTTCGTACGCTCGGCGCGGTCGGCGTGATCCAGCTCGATCATCCGGTCGACGTCGCGGCGGCGAGTGCGACGGCGCTCGAGCTCGGCGTGTGGATCCGGCCGTTCCGCGACCTGATCTACACGATGCCGCCCTACATCAGCACTGACGAGGACCTCGCCAGCATCACGGCCGCCCTCGTCGCGGCCGCCCGGAGCTCCCGATGACCCTGCACTCCTGGCTCGACGAGCAGGCCCGGCAACGCCAGCGCGACGGTCTGGTCCGCTCGCTGACGACGCGTTCGGGCGACGACGACCTGATCGACCTGGCCGGCAACGACTACCTCGGTCTCTGCCACGACGAGCGCGTGACCGCGGCGGCCGCGGCGGCCGCGGTGCGCTGGGGGGCAGGGGCGAGCGCGTCACGCCTGGTCACCGGCACCCTGCCGGTGCACACGGCGCTCGAGACCGCACTCGCCGAACGCCTGGGCCACGAGGCCGCGCTGGTGCACTCGACCGGCTACCACGCGAATCTCTCCGCGGTGACCGCACTCTCGGACCGCGACACGCTCCTCGTCTCGGACGCCCACGTGCACGCGTCACTCGTCGACGCATGCCGACTCTCTCGAGGAACGCTCGCCGTCGTCGGGCACAACGATCTCGCGGCCGTCGAGGCACGCCTTGCCGGACGTACGGAGGCCCGCGCCCTGGTGCTCGTCGAGTCGATCTACTCCGTGCTGGGCGATGCCGCACCGCTGATCGAGCTCGTCGAGCTGTGCGAGCGCCACGACGCGACCCTGGTCGTCGACGAGGCCCACGGCATCGGCGTCGCGGGCGATGGCGGCGGGCTCCTCCGCGAGCTGGGCCTGGCGGGCCGGCCATCGGTCATCGTGACGATGACGCTCTCCAAGGCGCTCGGCAGCCAAGGTGGCGCCGTGCTCGGCAGCCGGGCCGTCGTCGACCACCTCGTCAACCGGTCGCGGCCGTTCATCTACGACACCGGGCTCGCACCCGCCGCTGCGGCAGCCGCGCTCGAGGCCCTGCGCGTCATGGATGTCGAGCCCGAACGCGTCGCGCGGCTTCATCAGGTTGCCGCGTCGCTGGCGGACGCCGCGCGCACAACGCGTGTCGCCGGAGCGGTGCTGTCGGTGCAGATGCCCGGACCGGCTGAGGCGCTCGCTGCTCAGGCCGAGTGCGCCCGCGATGGCGTACGCGTCGGCTGCTTCCGGCCGCCATCGACTCCCGACGGGATCAGCCGCCTCCGTCTGACGGCCTCGGCCGGGGTGCGCGACGACGAGCTCACGCATGCCGCCAAGCTGATCGGCACGGTCGTGCCATGACCCGCTACGTCGTCGTCACCGGAACCGACACGGGGGTCGGCAAGACCGTCACCACCGCCGCACTCACGGTTGCGCTGGAGCACGCCGGGCACCGCGTCAGCGTGGTCAAGCCTGTCCAGACCGGTGTCATGCCCGGTGAGCTCGGGGACATCGACGACGTCGCGCGCCTGACCGGTGCGCCTGCCGAGGAGTTCACGCGACTGCTCAACCCGCTCGCGCCGGAGAGCGCCGCCCGGCTCGAAGGTGTCTGGCTGCCGACGATCGACGAGGTGGTGGCGCGGATCCGCCGCATCGACACCGATCTCGTCCTGGTCGAGGGCGCCGGCGGCCTGCTCGTCCGGCTCGATCGCGAGGGTGGCACCGTGATCGACCTGGCCCGTGCCCTCGAGGCCGAGGTCGTGGTCGTCGCCCGCGAGGGCCTCGGCACGCTCAACCACACAGCACTGACGGTCGACCGGCTGCGGGCCGAAGGGCTCACGCCTCGACTCGTCCTCGGTTCCTGCGACCCTGCGGCGGGGCTCGCCGAGCGCAGCAACCGGGCCGACCTGCCACGACTGACCGGGCTGCCCATCGACGGGCTGATCCCGGCCGGAGCCGGCGCGCTCGACCGCATCGAGTTCCGCCATCAGGCGCCGAGCTGGTTCACCGCGCTCCCCGGAGCTGACACGCGGTAGCGTCCCGGGATGGACAACATCAGGACCGCCGCGATCGTGATCGCTGCGCTCGTCGCGGCCGCGGTGTTCGTCCGCTGGCGGCTGCTCACCCGGCGCCGCGTGCTCGGCTCCCCGGCAGACCGCGCGACGTACGAGACGCTGCACACCGCCTCGCAAGCCGCACCGCCGCTGCGCCGTGGCCTCGACGCCGAGAGCGCTGCGCTGGCACTCCCCCACGTCCGTACGCTCCTGGGCCGATCCACCGTGGCGATCACCGACCTCCACGGCCGGCTCGCCGGGCACGCCCCCGACGTCGCCGACCTCACCGCTGAAGCCTTGGCGCGCGGCACGACGCAGGCCTCCGATCACGCGATCGTCGCTCCACTCTCGGTCGAGGGCCGCGTCGTCGGCAGCATCGCCGTCGTCACCGAGGAAGCCTCAGCCGGCCTGGCCCGCGCCACCACGGAGGTCGCCCGGTGGATGTCGAGCCAGCTCGAGCTCGCCGAGCTGTCGGAGTCCCGCACCGCCCTGATGGAGGCCGAGCTGCGGGCGCTGCGGGCCCAGATCTCGCCGCACTTCATCTACAACTCGCTCGGCGCGATCGCCTCATTCGTGCGTACGGACCCTGAGCGGGCTCGCGAGCTGTTGCTGGAGTTCGCCGACTTCACCCGCTACTCGTTCCGCGAGCACGGGGAGTTCACGACGCTGGCCGAGGAGCTGCGCTCGATCGAGCGCTACCTGGTCCTGGAGAAGGCCCGTTTCGGCGACCGCCTCCGCGTCGTCACCCGTGTCGCACCGGAGGTGCTGAGCGTGACCCTGCCGTTCCTCGCGATCCAGCCGCTGGTCGAGAACGCCGTACGCCACGGCCTCGAGGCCAAGGACGGCGACGGCACCGTCACGGTCGTGGCGCTCGACGAGGGACTCGAGTGCATCATCACGATCGAGGACGACGGCGTCGGTGTCGAGCCCGACACGGTCCGCGACGTGCTCGCCGGCCGGACCGCCAGCGGCTCCGTCGGCCTCGCCAACGTCGACGAGCGGCTCCGCACGGTCTACGGCGACGAGTACGGGATCGTGGTCGAGACCGCGCCGGGGCACGGCACCAAGGTCACCGTCAGGCTGCCGAAGTTCCACCCCGGGATGGAGTCGGCATGATGCGGTCACTGTTGTGGTGCCGCCGACATCTGGGCATGATCGGCGCATGAGTGAGCTGCGGGTGCCGGCATGACTGCGGCGCTGCGGGCTCTCGTCGTGGACGACGAGCAGCCCGTGCTCGACGAGCTCGTGTGGATGCTCGGCCGTGACGACCGCATCGCCTCCGTACGGGCAGCGCGCTCCGGCGCGGAGGCGCTACGCGTGCTCGACGAGGGCGACATCGAGCTGGTGTTCCTCGACGTCGCGATGCCGGGCCTCAGCGGCCTGGAGATCGCGCGGCTGCTCGGCCGGTTCCGTACGCCGCCCCGCATCGTGTTCGTGACCGCGCACGACGCGCACGCCGTCGAGGCGTTCGAGATGAATGCCGTGGACTACCTGCTCAAGCCGATCCGCGAGGAGCGACTCAGCGAGAGCGTGCGACGAGCCTGCGCGGACGCCGATTCCGTGCCGGTCACGAGCGACGACCGGATCGCGGTCGAGCTCGGCGGGGTCACGCGGTTCGTGTCGCGCGCATCGGTGTCCTACGTCGAGGCTCAGGGTGACTACGTACGCCTGCACGTCGTCGACGGCGGCAGCCACCTGATCCGCATGCCGCTCACGACCCTCGCCGACGACTGGCAGGAGGCCGGCTTCGCTCGCGTCCACCGCAGCCACGTCGTCAACCTCGCGCATCTGCGCGAGCTGCGGGTCCAGGCAGGTCGCTCCAGCGTCCTCGTCCCGGCCGGCGACGAGCTCGTGGAGATCCAGGTCGCGCGCCGCCACGCCAGGGCGCTGCGCGAGCTCATCCACGAGCGGGCGCTGTGACCGGCTGTGACTGAGAAGTACACGGGGCGGGTCCGGGTCACGAGCCCGCTGACCACCGCACCCCCGCACCTACGCCGCAGCGTGCGGCAGGAGATCGACGAGTCGACCGGCATCGGCGAGGTCTACATGCGCTCGCTGATCCGCGCCCAGCTCCGCGCGGCACTGACCGTCGCCGCGACCCTCATGCTGTCGATCGGTGCGCTGCCGTTGTTGTTCCTGGCCTTCGACAGCATCACCGAGATGCACGTGCTCGGCGTCCCGGTCCCGTGGCTGATCCTCGGCGTCCTGGTCTATCCGGGGCTGTTCGCGCTCGGCTGGGTCTACATCCGCCAGGTCGAACGCGCCGAGCGAGACTTCACCGAGCTCGTGGAGCCTCACCGCCCGGACGCGGCATGAACGCCACGTATGGGGTCGTCGCGGTCACGCTGGTGGCGATCGCGACGCTTGGCATCGGGGCGTTCGGCCTGCGCATGAGCCGGACGACGAGCGACTTCTACGTCGCGTCCCGCTCGGTCAGCCCGGTGTGGAACAGCTCGGCGATCGGCGGCGAGTACCTCTCCGCTGCCTCGTTCCTCGGTGTCGCCGGGCTCGTGCTGACCCATGGCGCCGACATGCTCTGGTACCCGATCGGCTGGACCACGGGCTACCTCCTGCTGCTGGTGTTCGTCGCGGCGCCGCTGCGGCGCTCCGGGGCATACACGATCCCGGACTTCGCCCAGGTCCGGTTGCAGTCGATGGGCGTACGCACGGTCGCCAGCGCCCTGGTCGTCGCGGTCGGCTGGCTCTATCTGATGCCGCAGTTCCAGGGCGCCGGGCTGACGCTGCGCACGGTCACCGGTGCGCCCAACTGGGTCGGCACGGTCGTGGTCGCAGTGATCGTCGTGGTCAACGTGGTGTCTGGCGGTATGCGCAGCATCACGTTCGTCCAGGCGTTCCAGTACTGGCTGAAGCTCACGGCGCTGCTGATCCCGGTGTTCTTCCTGTTGCACGCCTGGAGCGGCGACGGCCGCCCCAACCCGGTCGCGCCCGAGGAGTGGTTCCAGCCGTTCAGCCAGGCCGACGGTCCCGGGCTCTACCTGACGTACTCGGTCATGATCGCGACGTTCCTCGGCACGATGGGCCTGCCGCACGTCGTCGTGCGGTTCTACACCAACCCCGACGGCCACGCCGCCCGCCGTACGACCCTGATCGTCCTGGCGTTGCTCGGCACGTTCTACCTGCTGCCGACGATCTACGGCGTGCTGGGCCGGATCTATGCCCGAGACCTGCTCGACACCGGTCACGCGGACACCGTCGTGCTCGAGCTGCCGTCGCGGGTCATCGGGGGCAGCACGGGCGAGCTGTTGGCGGCACTCCTGACGGCGGGAGCCTTCGCCGCATTCCTGTCCACGTCGTCGGGTCTGACCATGTCGGTCGCCGGCGTCGTCGGCCAAGGGCTCGCACGCGGTCGCATCTCGACGATCACGGCACTGCGCATCGCGGCGGCCGCCTGCGTCGTGGTCCCCCTCCTCCTCGCGCTCTCGGCCGAGCGGATCGCCGTCGCGAGCTCCGTGACGTTCGCGTTCGCCCTTGCCGCCTCGACGTTCTGCCCGCTGCTCGTCCTCGGCATCTGGTGGCGCGGACTGACGGCGCGCGGCGCCATCGCCGGGCTGATCGGCGGCGGACTCAGCGCCGGCCTGGCCGCGATCATCACGATCGCGGCACGGCCCGACGGCTGGTTCGGTGTCGTCATGAGCCAGCCCGCTGCGTGGTCGGTGCCGATCGGGTTCGCCCTCATGATCGGCGTCTCGCTCGCGACGAGGTCCGACGTGCCCTCCAACGTCTCGCGGACGATGGTCCGGCTGCACACCCCCGAACGCCTCGACGTCGACCGCCGGTTCTGAGCTCCCGGGACCGAGGCCGTTCGACCCGCGGAAGCGACCGTTCGTCGTACGCGGTCGACCGTAGATCGCAAGCCCGTCGTCTTCCAACGCAGATGTGGCGAAGTGATCTGGCCCACACGAATCGGGGTACCTAGGTTCAGAGCCGGCGACACATGCCTGTGTCGTCCTGCCCTTCACGGAAGAGGTGATCCACGGTGGCCGAGAAGATATCGCCCGAGGCCCACGAGGCCTATCAACGCATGCATGCATCGGACGAGTTCGCGGAGCTCAAGCGCTCCTACCTGCGCTTCGTCGTCCCGCTGACCGTCGCCTTCATGGCGTGGTACCTGCTGTACGTCCTGATGTCCAACTACGCCAGCGGCTTCATGGGACATGTCCTGTTCGGCAACATCAACGTCGCCCTGGTCTTCGGGCTGCTGCAGTTCGTCACGACGTTCGGCATCTCGATCTGGTACGCCAGGTTCGCCGCCCGCCGCATGGATCCCATCGCAGACCGCCTGCGTGAGGAGTACGAGAAGGAGATCGAGCGATGAGCACGACCGCCACCGTCCTGCGGGCCGCGACCGAGGACACCAACCAGGCCCTCACCGGCTCGCTGTTCATCCTGATCGTGCTGATCACCGTCGCGATCACGTTCTGGGCCAGCCGCAACACCAAGACCGCTGCCGACTACTACGCCGGCGGCCGCAGCTTCTCCGGCGTGCAGAACGGGTTCGCCGTCGCCGGTGACTACATGTCCGCCGCCTCGTTCCTCGGCATCTCGGGCGCGATCGCGCTGTCGGGCTACGACGGCTTCCTCTACTCGATCGGGTTCCTGGTCGCCTGGCTCGTCGCACTGCTGCTGGTCGCCGAGCTGCTGCGCAACTCCGGCCGGTTCACGATGGCCGACCAGCTGGCCTTCCGTATGCGCCAGCGACCCGTCCGGACGGCAGCGGCCACCTCGACCGTCGTCGTGTCGATCTTCTACCTGCTCGCCCAGATGGTCGGCGCGGGCGCCCTGGTGGCGCTCCTGCTGGGTGTCGACAGCCAGACCGCCAAGAACCTCACGATCGCCGGTGTCGGTGTCCTGATGATCTTCTACGTCGTGGTCGGCGGCATGAAGGGCACGACCTGGGTGCAGATCGTCAAGGCGGTCCTGCTGATGGGCGGCACGATCCTCATCACGGTCCTCGTGCTGGCGAAGTTCAACTTCAACCTCAGCGACATGCTGGGCACGGCTGCTGAGGAGAGCGGCGCCGGCAAGGCGTTCCTCGAGCCGGGCCTGAAGTACGGCGTCTCGACCGAGGCCAAGATCGACTTCATCTCACTGGGCCTGGCCCTCGTGCTCGGCACCGCGGGACTGCCGCACATCCTCATCCGCTTCTACACCGTTCCGACGGCTCGACAGGCACGCAAGTCGGTGCTCTGGGCCATCGGCCTCATCGGCTCGTTCTACCTGATGACGCTGGTGCTCGGCTTCGGCGCGGCTGCGCTGGTCAAGGGCGACAAGAAGCAGGACATCGCCGACTCCGGCGGCAACCTCGCCTCACCGTTGCTCGCAGAGGCCGTAGGCGGAGGGTCCGGATCCACCGGGGGTGCGGTGCTGCTGGCACTGATCTCGGCGGTCGCGTTCGCCACGATCCTCGCGGTTGTGGCCGGACTGACCCTGACCTCGGCGTCGTCGGTCGCACACGACCTCTACGCCAACGTCTGGAAGGGCGGCAAGGTCACCGAGAAGCAAGAGGTCAAGGTCGCCCGCATCGCGGCCCTCGTGATCGGTGCCGTGGCCATCGCACTGTCGATCCCGGCCCAGAAGCTCAACATCGCCTTCTTGGTGGCGTTGGCCTTCGCCGTCGCCGCCTCGGCCAACCTGCCGGCGCTGCTCTACAACCTGTTCTGGCGACGGTTCAACACCCGCGGCGCCGTGTGGAGCATCTATGGCGGTCTGATCTCGTGCGTCGGCCTGGTGATCTTCTCGCCCGTCGTCTCGGGCTCGGAGACCGCCATGATCACCGGCAGCGACTTCAGCTGGTTCCCGCTGGCCAATCCGGGCATCATCTCGATCCCGCTCGGCTTCTTCTTCGGCTGGCTGGGCACCATCACCGCCCGCGACGACGACGCCGAGGCCCGGTACGTCGAGCTGGATGTCCGGTCGATGACCGGAGCCGGCTCCGAGAAGTAGGGTGCGCGCCGGTCGGGCTCGTCGAGGCCCCAGAGTCTCGACGAGCTCGGCCGGCCCGATCTCGCAACTCCGGCGCAACCCCTTGAGCGGCATCGTGCGGGCTGCGCCACAATCGAAGAAGAACCCCCGGACAAGGAGCCATCGTGACCGAGCAGAACATCAGCAACCTGTCCCACGAAGACCGCGTGTTCGAGCCGCCGGCAGACCTGGCGGCGGACGCCAACGTGAAGGCCGAGGTCTACGAGCAAGCCGCCGCCGACCGGGTGGCGTTCTGGGGCGAGCAGGCCAAGCGCCTGGACTGGGGCACCCCGTTCACCGACGTGCTCGACTGGTCCAACCCGCCGTTCGCCAAGTGGTTCGTCGGCGGCACCCTCAACGCGTCCTACAACTGCGTCGACCGGCACGTCGAGGCCGGCAACGGTGACAAGGTCGCCCTGCACTTCGTCGGCGAGCCCGAGGACGACACCCGCGACATCACGTATGCCGAGCTCCAGGACCTGGTGTCCCAGGCCGCCAACGCGTTGATCGACCTGGGCGTGCAGACCGGCGACCGGGTCGCGATCTACATGCCGATGATTCCCGAGGCCGTCATCGCGATGCTCGCCTGCGCCCGCCTCGGCGCCCCGCACACCGTCGTGTTCGGCGGGTTCTCCGCCGACGCCCTGTCGTCGCGCATCCTCGACTGCGAGGCCAAGGTCGTCATCACCGCTGACGGTGGCTATCGCCGCGGCGCCCCGTCGGCGCTCAAGCCCGCGGTCGACGAGGCGTTGCAGAAGTGTCCCGACGTGACCGGTGTGCTGGTCGTACGCCGCACCGGCCAGGACGTGGAGTGGACCGAAGGCCGCGACGTCTGGTGGCACGACGTGGTGGACTCAGCGTCCACGGACCACACCCCCGAGATGTTCGACGCCGAGCACCCGCTCTACGTCATGTACACGTCCGGCACGACCGGCAAGCCCAAGGGCATCCTGCACACGACCGGCGGCTACCTCGTGCAGTCGGCCTACACGTTCTGGGGCGTCTTCGACTACAAGCCCGAGGACATCTTCTGGTGCACCGCCGACGTCGGCTGGGTCACCGGGCACTCCTACATCGTCTACGGCCCACTGGCCAACGGCGCCACCCAGGTCATGTACGAAGGAACGCCCGACACCCCGCACAAGGGCCGCTGGTGGCAAATCGTCCAAGACTACAAAGTGAGTTTGTTCTACACGGCACCTACTGCGATCCGTACGTTCATGAAGTGGGGCGAACAGATCCCCGCCGAGTTCGACCTCTCCAGCCTGCGGATCCTCGGGTCGGTCGGTGAGTCGATCAACCCCGAGGCGTACGTCTGGTACCGCGAGAACATCGGCGGCGGCCGTGCCCCGATCGTCGACACCTGGTGGCAGACCGAGACCGGCGCCCACATGATCAGCCCGCTGCCCGGCGTCACCAAGGGCAAGCCAGGCTCGGCGATGACCGCGATCCCCGGCATCGCCGCCGAGGTCGTCGACGACGCCGGCAAGCCGGTCGAGCACGGCGAGGGCGGCTACCTCGTCATCACCGAGCCCTGGCCGTCGATGCTGCGCACCATCTGGGGAGACGACGACCGCTACAAGGAGACCTACTGGTCACGCTGGCCCGGGTTCTACTTCGCCGGCGACGGCGCCCGCAAGGACGAGGACGGCGCGATCTGGCTCCTCGGCCGCGTCGACGACGTCATGAACGTGTCCGGCCACCGCCTGTCGACGACCGAGATCGAGTCCGCACTGGTGTCACACCCCAAGGTCGCCGAGGCCGCCGTGGTCGGCGCGACCGACGAGACCACCGGCCAGGCCGTCGTCGCGTTCGTGATCCTCCGCGAGTCCGCAGGAGACGGCGGCGAGGAGATCGTCGCCGAGCTGCGCAGCCACGTCGCCAAGGAGATCGGCGCGATCGCCAAACCACGCCAGATCATGATCGTCCCCGAGCTGCCCAAGACCCGGTCGGGCAAGATCATGCGGCGCCTGCTCCGCGACGTCGCCGAGAACCGCGAGGTCGGCGACGCCACCACACTGGCCGACACCGGAATCATGGACAAGATCACCGCCGGCATGAAGACCGCCAAGGACGAGGACTGACGCTCCGCCCGAGTGTGGGATTCACCACACTGACAGGCTCAGGACGGGCTCCGTTCAGTTTGATCTCATGTTGCTGGGGAAATGTCGTGGGTATGCACCCCACGACGATGATCGGCACGACCAGGCTCGCTCAGGCGAGCTCGTCGATGCGGCGACACCCGACACACGGCGCGTGAGCGCAGATCTGGTGATCGGGCTGAGCCTGATCGGCGTTGCCGTCCTCGGCAAGCTGCTGTGGGTCATCACCGACGGTGGCGTGCTCGCGGTGTTCGGAGCACGCTGACCTGCGCGACCCCCTGAGTCACTTGTAGGCTCGCCGGTATGAACAGAGCTGATGATCCGACCATTGGCCGGCTGGTCGCCGACGCCAGCCGCGACATCTCGGCCCTCGTGCAGTCGGAGATCAAGCTCGCCAAGAGCGAGCTCAAGTTCAGCGTCAAGGCCGGCGGCATCGGCGCGGGACTCTTCCTGGTCGCAGGGTTCTTCGGCCTGCTGATCGTCATCATGTTGTCGATCGCCGGCGCCTACTTCCTCACCATGACCGGCCTCGACCCGGCGTGGGCATTCCTGATCGTCGCCGGCGTCTACGTCGTGCTGACGATCCTGGCCATCATCCTCGGCGTCGTCCTGCTCAAGAAGGTCCGCGCACCCGAGCGCACGATCGCCACCGCCAAGGAGATCCCCGCGGCGCTCCGAGGCCACTCGAGCTAGTGACGCAACGCGACCCTAGGCCGTACGGCGACCGGTCACGGAGCGACCCACGGCGCCGGCGACCGCGAGGATGCCGCCGCCGATCGCGATGATCACCAGCCACGCGTCGAGCGAATCCGCCGCACGATCGACCAAGAGCTTCTGCAGGGTCCGGGCGAACTCCGACGGCGCCTGCGTGTGGTCGAGAATCTTCTGCGTCACCGGCCCGCTCGACAGCCAGAGCAGCCCCGCAACGGCAACCATGCCCGCGCCGAGCCAGGCCACGGCGGCGGACGTACGCCTCGCGAGTCCGACGCAGGCGACCCCGGCGACCAACGCGACAACAGCGGCGATCCTGCCGAGGCGCGTCGACTCCCTGACCCGGTCCACCGTCTCGCGGTCGCTCGCATCCGTCACGACCGGCACGATGAGCCGCCCCGGCACCGTGAGCCTGACCGGCAGGTCGCCGGTGACCTGCTTCGCGACGAACGTCGCCATGGGGCTGAAGTCGATGCCCAGGACCTTGGGCATCGGCTGGGCGAACGCCTCGCGATGCGAGTTGCGCTGCGTCTCCTCCCAGGCCTGGACGAACCCAGCCTCGTTGCTGGTGCGCTCCATCGCCGCCGAGAGCGCGCTCGACGCGGGCGCCCTGAGCGCGGCCGGGATGACGCCGCGATTCGAGAGCTCGTCGGTGAGATAGGCCGAGAACGCGCTCTGCAGCTCCGCGTCCTTGGCCAGCGTGCTGCTGAACCGCACGTAGCCGTCCTCGTTGACGACATGCGTCGACAACCAGAGCAGCGGGACGGCCGCCAGCAACGCGAGCAGGGCGACAGCGCCGCTGACGAATGAGAACAACGTACGCATCAGGCACATCCTCCGGTTGAGACAGGGGAGGTCGCGGCGATGCCGGCGCGGGCGTCGTCGGCGACCTGAGAAGCGGTGAGGGCGTAGCCGGTCGACTTGTCGGTGATCGACGCCGCGAAGATCACGCCGAGGACATCGCCGTCCTTGGAGACCAGCGGGCCGCCGGAGTTGCCGGAGCGCACGAGCCCGCGCACCGAGTAGGTCTCGCGCACGACCTGGCCCTTGCCGTAGATGTCGGGGCTGCGCAGGCGCATCTCGCTACGGATGCGGGCCGCGCGCGCATCGAACGGGCCGTTCTCGGGGAAGCCGAGGATCGCTGCGTCCTGGTTCGCCGCACCGCTCGTGTCGAAGTCGAGGGTCGGCAGCCCGGACCCCTCGAGCGCCAGCACCGCGACGTCGAGCTTGCTGTCGAACAGGACGACACGGGCGCTCCGACGTTGGCCGTCGATCACCACCGACGGCTCGTCGACGCCCGCGACGACGTGCGCGTTGGTCATGATGCGCCCCTCGGCGTACGCGAAGCCGGAGCCCTCGATGCCGCGCCGGCACTTGGCCTGGCCGAGGATCTTGACGACGCTGCCGGACGCCTTGCGCACGCCCGCACTCGTGAGCGTCGCGGTGTCGGGCGGCCCGACGGGCTTGATGTTCTCGCTCTCGAACGGGTCGATGTAGCGCGGGAACAGGTTGGCGTCGAGCACTTCATTGAACGATCGCAGCACCGAAGTCGCCCGGGGCGGCATGACCGTGTCGACCCGGTCGAGGATCACCGAGTCCCTCGAGGCGGTCGAGAGGTAGGGGATCGTGGTGCCGCTGACCGAGTAGCCGAGCGCCCAGCCGGCGCACAGTACGGCGACCATGCTGAGCACGCTGCCGCCGACCGCATCGACCCACCGCAGCGGCTTCCACTTGAGCCCGTTGCGCAGGTCCGTGCCGACGTACGTGCCGACGCCCTGCCCGATCGCCGCCGCACCCACGACGAGTCCGAGCGCCAGGAGCGACGAGCTCAGCGTCGCGGTGTTGCCGGACAGGAACTTCGGCACGATCGCGAGCGCCAGCAGGCCACCGACGAGCAGGCCGATCGTGGCGATCAGGTTGACGACGAAGCCCTGGACGTAGCCCGAGACGGCATACGCCAGCAGGATGACGATGAGGATGACATCGAGGGAGTTCATGCGGGCCCCGTCCTAGAACTCTGGGAGGGGTCGGGTGACGCTGTCGTCCCAGGGCTGCTCCCAGCCGAGCCGCTCGAACAGCCGCGACACGACGCCTGCGGTGAAGCCCCACAGCGGGACGCCGGAGCCGACCTCGAACGCGGGACCGCGCCAGCCGGACGGGTGCTCGACGCTGAACCGGTTGGCCGGGTCGAGCAGGCGGCGGATCGGCTGGTGGATGATCGCGCCGACCTCCTCGGCGCTGACCGGCATGAGTGGTTTGGGTTCGCGCCAGTAGCCCAGCACGGGAGTCACGGCGAAGTTGCTGGGCGGCAGCCACAACGTCGGGAGGGTGCCGAAGACGTCGACCGTCTCGGGGTCCAGCCCGACCTCCTCGCGGGCTTCGCGCAACGCCGTCGCGATGGCGTCGGCGTCGTCGGGATCTGTCGCGCCGCCAGGGAACGAGATCTGGCCGGCGTGGTTGCGCATCCTGGCGGCCCGCTCGGTCAGCAGCAGCTCCGGGCCGTTGTCACCGTCGGCGAACAGCATCAGCACGGCCGCCGGGCGCGCGTCGGCCGGAGCGTGCGGGAACCGCGGCGCCAGCTGCTCGGCCTCGACGGATCCGGCGAGCTCGGCCAGCGGTCGCAGCCACTCCGGGAGGTGCTCCCAGGTCATGCCGCCGCCTCCCAGAAGAAGCCACGATATGGAGACGGCGGCATGCCAGCCACACGGTTCACTCGCTGGCGCTCGCTCATGGCGACACCCCCAGATGCTTCTCGATCGCGGCCTTCAGGTCGGCATACGAACGGAACGCGACGCGCTCCGTGGCGACCATTGTTCCTTGTGCGTCCACGAACACGGTCTGGGGCAGACCGATGACCTTCAGCGAGGCCTTGGTCTCGGCGTCAGGATCGGACAGCAACGGGTAGGTCACCCCCGACCGCTCGGCGAGCTCGAGCGCCGCATCGGGAGCCGAGTCGTCGAAGTCGACGCCGATGATGCGGACCTTGTCGCCGTATGCCCGGTGGGCCTTGGCCAGCAGGGGCAGCTCCTCGCGGCATGGCGCACACCAGCTGGCCCAGAGATTGATGACCGTGGGCGTGCCCGCGAGACCGGAGAGGCGCACGGGCGTACCGCCACCGAGGCAGTCCAGGGTCAGGTCGGGCAAGGCGTCGTCGGCGGGCGCGGTCCCGCTTGATGTCGGGCAGTCCTCGATGTTGGCCCGCTTCTTGGCCGCGGCGAGCTGGTCCGCGTCGGTCGTGGGAGCCGCTCCGCCGCCGAACGTCGGGCTGTCATCGTCCGTGCCGGGTCCCCCACATGCCGTGAGTACGAGCGCGAGACCGGCCAGGACCAACCGCGCCCTCACGCAGGACCCTGCGTCGTGATGAGCGCCCCCGCCTCGGCCGGGTCGATCGGCCCGGTCCCGAAGGACGGGCACCAATGGGCGATCGGGCAGGCCCCGCATGCCGGCTTCTTGGCGTGGCAACACCGTCGTCCGTGCCAGATCAGGCGGTGGCTCAGCATCGTCCAGTCCTTGGGCGGGAAGATCGCTGCCACTGCGTGCTCGGTCTTGACTGCATCCTTGACGATGTCGTCAGGGACCCATTGGAGCCGGCGCACGAGCCGGGCGAAGTGGGTGTCGACGGTCAGCCCGGGTACGTCGAACGCATTGCCCAGCACGACGTTGGCCGTCTTGCGCCCGACACCGTGCAACGTCACGAGGTCCTTGAGCCGGCCCGGGACCTCCCCGTCGTACCGCTCGACCAGGTCAGCGGAGAGCCGCAGCAGGCTCTCGGTCTTGGCCCGGAAGAACCCCGTCGGCCGGATGAGCTCCTCGAGGGCGGCGCGGTCCGCCGCGGCCATCGCCCGCGCGTCGGGGTACGCCGCGAACAGTGCCGGCGTGATCGCGTTGACCCGCCGGTCGGTGGTCTGCGCAGACAGGACCGTCGCGATGAGGAGCTCGAACGGCGTACGGAAGTCGAGCTCGCAGCCGGCGTCGGGATAGGTCTCGGCGAGCACACGATTGACCTTGCGGGCCCGGCGGACGAGCGACGTCTCAGGTCGGGTCACGTCGCTCGGCACGAGGTCCAGCGTACGTGTTGCAGCGTGAAATGTGCTCCCACAGGGCATCTGGACCCTCGCCCGATCGGCTGTCGTGCGGACGTTCACCGGCGCGTATTCGGCATCGGCCGTCCCGATGTGGGAAACTGCGATCGGTGCACACACTGTGACCCGTGCAACATGAGTGATAGGGAAGACCCGTGACCGACGACGTTCTCCGCCAGGCTCCGCTGTTCTCCGGCCTCGACGACGAAGTAGCTGCTGCGCTCGAGTCGTCGATGTCGTCGACTTCGCTGCGACGCGGAGAGATCCTCTTCAACGAGGGCGACGACGGCGACAAGCTGTATGTCGTGACGGAGGGCAAGATCAAGCTCGGCCGCACCTCCCCTGACGGCCGCGAGAACCTCCTGGCCATCCTCGGCCCGGCGCAGATGTTCGGCGAGCTGTCGTTCTTCGACCCCGGGCCGCGCTCGGCCACCGCCACCGCGGTCACCGATGCCGAGCTCAAGAGCCTCGGCCACGAAGCGCTGAGCCCCGTCCTCAACGCGCACCCCGATGTCGCACACGCCCTGCTCAATCAGCTTGCGGGTCGCCTGCGCCGCACCAACGAGGTGGTCGGCGACCTGGTGTTCTCCGACGTTCCCGGCCGCGTCGCCAAGGCGCTGCTCGACCTCGCCTCCCGCTTCGGCCGTCGCGCCGACGACGGTGTGCACGTCAACCACGACCTCACGCAAGAAGAGCTGGCACAGCTCGTCGGCGCCTCACGCGAGACCGTCAACAAGGCGCTCGCCGACTTCGCCTCGCGCGGTTGGCTGCGGCTCGAGCCCCGCAGCGTCGTGATCCTCGACCTCGAACGCCTGCAGCGCCGCGCCCGCTGACCCCGCCGGCCGAGGGTCTGGACGGAGTCAGTCCTTGAGGTAGTCGAGCTGGGCGGCGACGCTGAGCTCGGCGGCGCCCCAGAGGACGGGGTCGACGTCCTGGTAGACCCGCTCGACGACCTCCCGTGCGGTCGTCGCGCCGGTGTCGATCGCTGCGCGCACCTGGTCGAGCCGCTCGGCGCGGTGGTCGAGGTAGAAGTCCACCACCGCACGAGGATCGTCGATCACCGGCCCGTGCCCCGGCAGGATGCGCTCGACGAGGCCTTCCTCGATCAGCTCGCGGATGTGCGCCAGCGAGTCGAGGTAGGGCCCGAGCACACCGTCAGGATGAGCGATGACGGTGGTGCCGCGACCCAGGATCGTGTCGCCGCTGAGCAACGAGTCGTCGGCGACGAGGCGGAAGCAGGTCGAGTCGGTCGTATGTCCGGGCGTCGCGATGACCTCGATCTCGAGCCCGTCGACGAGGATCAGCTCGCCGTCGACAAGCGGCTCCGCGCCGCGGGTGAACTCGGGGTCCGTCGAGCGGGCGGGCGCACCGGTCAGCTCCGCGAAGCGCCCGAGCGCCTCGGTGTGGTCGAAGTGACGATGGGTGAACAGGACGAGACCCACGGAGCCGGCCGCAGCCAGCACCGCCTGCAGGTGCGTCTCGTCTGCGGGACCGGGGTCGACCACCACCGACTGGCTGGCGCCCGGTTCGCGCAGGATCCACGTGTTGGTCCCGTCGAGCGTCATGATGCCCGGGTTGGCCGCCAGGACGTATGTCGCGCGGTCGGTCACGGTGACGGCGTCGGTCATGCCATCGCCCCCCTCAAGAACCCACGATATGCGGACGATGGCATGACAACAGCCTCATGATTCGCTCGCTGGCGCTCGCTCATGCCAGGTCTCCCAGGTCGGTCTCGAGGAACAGCTCGCCGGCGATGTCGACAAGCTGCGGCACGATCGTGCGGATCGTACGTTGCTCGGCGGCCGCGAGGATCGTCTCGGCGGTGTGCTGGGCCACCTCGCGGCAGGCGACCACCGTCGGCGGCATCATCGCGGCCTCGCCCGCCTCCACACGAGCGAGCACGGTGCTCAACGGCATCCAGCTCGCGTGATCGGCCTCGCGGCTCATCTCGCCGACCCGCTGCCCCTCGGGGAGCGCGGCGACGAAGAACCGGGTGTCGTAGCGGCGCGGCTCGAACGTCGGGGTGATCCAGTGCGCCCACGCGCCGATCAGGTCCGACCGCAGCACCAGGCCGTGGTCGAGCAGGAACGCACCGAACGTCAGCTCACCGGCCTCCAAGGTCGCTCGCGCGGCCTGCATGTCGGCGCCGCTGGTGTCGGAGAGCACCGTCGATGCGTCGGGACCCGCAAGCAGCACCCCGGTCTCCTCGAACGTCTCGCGTACGGCGGCGACGACAAGACCCCGCGCCATCGACTCCTCGCACTCGAGCCGTGCTGCCCACTCGGCCGCCGTCGGTCCGGCCCACGGGACGTCCGCCGTGACATCGCTGGGATGCAGGCCACCTCCCGGGAAGACGTACATGCCGGCGGCGAACGCCATGCTGGTCTGCCGCCGCATGAGGAACGCCTCGATGCCGTCGGCGCCGTCGCGCACCACGATGATCGTGGAGGCGTGTCGCGGCTCCACCACACTGCCGTTGTAGCCCTGCGCATGCTCGCGCAGCCGCTCGGGCAGTGGGATGCGCATGCGGTCAGCCGACCTCGACGATGAGCTCGAGCTCGACGGGGGCGTCGAGCGGCAGGACGGGTACGCCGACCGCGCTGCGGGCATGAGTGCCGGCTTCGCCGAACGCTGCGCCGAACAGCTCACTCGCACCGTTGGCGACGCCGGGCTGCCCGGTGAAGTCCGGGGTGCTCGCGACGAAGACGGTCGCCTTGACGACCCGCACGACGGAGTCGAGGTCGACCTGCGACTTCACCGCGGCGATCGCGTTGAGCGCGCACTGGCGGGCACAGTCGTACGCTTCCTCGGCCGACACCTCGCCGCCGACCTTGCCGGTCAGGATGAGCTGTCCGTCACGCAGCGGGAGCTGGCCGGACGTGTAGACGTACGAGCCGGAGCGCACCGCTGGCACGTAGACCGCAACGGGCGCGGGCACCGGCGGCACCGCCAGCCCAAGCTCCGCCAGCCGGTCGTCCACCGCGGTCATGCCGCCGCCTCCCTCAAAAGCCCACGATATGGAGACGTCGGCATGACTGCTGCCTCATGATTCACTCCCCCTACTCGCAGAGCTCGTGGGGGTGCCCCCAGCTGACGCTCGCTCATGCGATCGGCCGCTTGAAGTAGGCGACGAGGTTCTCCGGGTTCATGCCCGGCACGATCTGCACGAGCTCCCAGCCGTCCTGGCCGAAGTTGTCGAGGATCTGCTTGGTGGCGTGCACCAGGACAGGGGCGGTGAGGTACTCCCATTTCGTCATGGCACGACTGTATAGGTCGAGATGCGTACGTGACCCGGCGAAGTAGGCTCGTCGCGTGGCTCTCTCGACCCAGCTCCATGTCGTCACCGGCAAGGGCGGCACCGGCAAGACGACGGTCGCCGCGGCGCTCGCGATGTCGCTGGCCGACAAGGGCAAGCGGGTCTTGCTGTGTGAGGTCGAGGGTCGGCAAGGCATCGCGCAGCTGTTCGACGTGCCACCGCTCCCCTACGAGGAACGCCAGATCGCCGTGGGCCTCGGCGGCGGCGAGGTCTACGCCCTGGCCATCGACCCCGAGTCGGCGCTGCTGGAGTACCTCGCGATGTACTACCGGCTCGGCCGGGCCGGCAAGGCGCTCGACCGGTTCGGCATCATCGACTTCGCCACGACGATCGCCCCGGGCGTACGCGACGTGCTGCTGACCGGCAAGGTCTACGAGGCGGCGAGACGGCGCAACGGCGACGGCTTCGCGTACGACGCCGTCATCATGGACGCCCCGCCGACCGGCCGCATCACCCGGTTCCTCAACGTCAACGCCGAGGTGGCGGGGCTCGCCAAGGTCGGGCCGATCCGCCGCCAGGCCGACTCGATCATGCAGATGATGCGATCGGCCGACACCCATGTGCACCTCGTGTCGGTGCTGGAGGAGATGCCTGTGCAGGAGACGATCGACGGCATCGCCGAGCTGCAGTCCGAGCGGCTGCCCGTGGGCCGCGTCATCCTCAACCTCGTACGTCCGCCGTTGTTGTCGGCCACCACCCGCGACGCGTTGCAAGCCGGCGAGCTGACGACGAGCACGGTCATGCAGTCGCTGGCCAGGACGTCGCTCGAGCCCGCCGCTGCTCCGGCACTGATCGCCGGCGGCGAGGCACACCTCGAGCGCCAACGACTGCAGGACGGCCAGCGCGAGATCCTCGAGGACTGCGGCCAGCCGCTCGTGGAGCTCCCGGCGCTGACCGACGGCATCGACCTCGGCGGGCTGTTCGACCTGGCCGAGAAGCTGCGGGAGCTGGCATGACCGGCCGCGCGCGTACGACCCCGTCGACCCGCAAGGGCCGGACCTCACCGCGCGGCGCGCCCGGAGGCCCGCCGGCCGGCTCGCTCGACGTCGACGCGCTGCTCGCGGACCGGACGACCGAGATCATCGTCTGCTGCGGCTCCGGCGGCGTCGGCAAGACCACGACCGCAGCCGCCTTGGCACTGCGCGCCGCCGAGCAGGGCCGCAATGTCTGCGTGCTGACGATCGACCCGGCCCGGCGCCTGGCCCAGGCCATGGGGCTGACCGAGCTCGACAACACGCCGCGCCCGGTCAAGGACGTCGGCCGAGACGGCGGGACCCTCGACGCGATGATGCTCGACATGAAGCGCACCTTCGACGAGGTCGTCGAGGCGCATGCGACGCCCGAGAAGGCGCAGCAGATCCTGGCCAATCCGTTCTACGTCGCGCTGTCGAGCTCGTTCGCGGGCACGCAGGAGTACATGGCCATGGAAAAGCTGGGACAGCTGCACGCTGAGGCGGTCGACGAGGATCGGCGCTGGGACCTGATCGTCGTCGACACCCCGCCGTCACGGTCGGCGCTGGACTTCCTCGACGCGCCCGACCGGCTCGCGTCGATGCTCGACGGCCGCTTCATCAAGCTGCTGCTCGCGCCCGCCAAGGGCCCGGCGCGCCTGCTCAGTGCCGGCTTCGGCATCGTCACGAGCGCCCTCAACAAGGTCCTGGGCGCGCAGGTCCTGACCGACATGCAGACGTTCGTCGCCGCGTTCGACACGCTCTTCGGTGGCTTCCGGCAGCGAGCCGAGGGCACATACGCCTTGCTGCAGGCCGACGAGACCGCGTTCATCGTGGTCGCCGCGCCGGAGCCTGCTGCGATGCGCGAGGCGTCCTACTTCGTCGAACGACTGGCCGGTGAGCAGATGCCGCTGGCCGGCCTCGTCGTCAACCGCGTGCACCAGAACGGTGCCGACGGAATCTCTGCCGCCGACGCGGAGTCGGCGGGACGCAAGCTCGAGGCGGGAGACGCGAGTGACCGGATGACGGCTGACCTGCTGGCGATCCACGCCGAGCGCATGCGGGTCGCTGCCCGCGAGTCACGGTTGAAGCGGAGCTTCAGCGCGGCTCATCCTGGCGTCGCGACGGCGACGATCCCGGCGCTCGCAGGAGACGTGCACGATCTCGACGGCTTGCGCGAGGTCGGCGACCTCCTGGCCGGTCAGACCCAGCCGAACAGCTAGACGGCGACGGAGAGGATGCTGCGCCAGGCCGTGACGTTGGGCCGGCGACGCAACAGCGCCCGGCGCTCACGCTCGGTCATACCGCCCCAGACGCCCCACTCGATGCGGTTGTCCAGCGCTTCGGCCAGGCACTCCGCACGGACGTGGCAGGTGCCGCAGACCTGCTTGGCGCGATTTTGTTCCGCGCCCTTGACGAACAGTGCATCAGACTTGCCCCGACACGCGGCCTCAGCGGCCCAGTTCTCGTTCCACATGTTGAAAACCTCCCCGAGACCGATCCCGGATGGATCGAAGTTGGTTGTTGAGACCAATCTAAGAATTTCCTTATGGAAGCGTCAGAGCCGATCGTGACCATCTTTGTCTAGTCCGTATGGGCTAGACACGTTGTCGCGACTCACGCTCTCTCGGCATCGTCACGTAACCTGACTCCATGTCTTGGGAAGAGCTCCGCGCCTCGCTGCGCCAGACCGCACAGCGGGAAAAGCGTCACAACGGACCACTCTCGATCGTGGGCAGCATGGCGCTGCTCTCGGCCGTGGCCGGCGTCCTGGTGGCCGCGATGTTCATTCCCGGCACGGCGCTGTTCGCGTCCACCACCAACAACCTCAGCAACGACGTCGTCAATCTGCCGCTGGAGCTCAACGACCAGCCCAGTGCGCAGACCACCCGCCTGCTGGCCTCCAACGGCGATCTCATCGCGTACTTCTACGAGGAGAACCGCCAGGACATCCCCTTGGCCAAGATCTCGCCGCTCATGCAGGAGGCCATCCTCTCGATCGAGGATGCCCGGTTCTACGAGCACGGCGCTCTCGACCTCAAGGGCACCCTGCGCGCCCTCGTCAACAACGCCTCCGAGGGCCAGACGCAGGGCGGCTCGTCGATCACGCAGCAGCTCGTCAAGCTGACCCTTGTCTCACAGGCGACGACCAAGAAGCAGCGCATGGCGGCCATCAAGAAGTCGACAGCCCGCAAGATCCGTGAGCTCAAGCTCGCGATCGAGTACGAGGAGACGCACACCAAGAAGGAGATCCTCGAGCGCTACCTCAACCTCGCCTACTTCGGCGACAGCGCGTACGGCATCAGCGCCGCCTCCTATCACTACTTCTCGGTCAGCCCCGCGAAGCTCAACGTGCGGCAGGCCGCGACGCTCGCCGGCCTGGTCAAGAACCCGGTCGAGTACGACCCCCGTGTCTACCCCGAGAAGGCGCTGGCGCGCCGCAACACCGTCCTCGCGGTCATGGAGCGGCTCGGCAAGATCACTCCTGCGGAGTCCAAGAAGTTCCAGGCCGAACCCCTCGGGCTCAAGATCACCAAGTTCCCCAACGGCTGCGTGTCGACCGTCGCAGAGTTCTCGTGCGACTACGTCCGTCGCTACCTGCTCAATGATGAGACGTCGGCGCTCGGGCCGACCCTGGCCGAACGACAGCGCGCGCTGGAGCGCGGCGGGCTCACGATCAAGTCCACGATCGATGTCCGGGTTCAACGAGCAGCCAACAAGGCGGTCACAGACACTGTGCGCGCCAAGGACACCGGCGCGATCGGCGCGCTCGCGATGGTTCATCCCGAGACCGGCAAGGTGCGTGCCGTCGCTCAGTCCCGGCCCATGGGACGCGACAAGAAGAAGGGCCAGTCCTTCATCAACTTCACCGTGCCAAGGGTCTACGGCGATTCGGGTGGTTTCCCAGCAGGGTCGACATTCAAGATGTTCACGGTTGCCGCAGCGCTCAAGCAGGGCATCGACGTGGGCCAGTCGTTCAGGTCTCCGGCCCGCATGACGGTGCCGGCCGGCAGCTACTTCGCGTGCAACGGCGGCGGGACGGCCGCGTGGCCGGTCAAGAACTCGACGTCGAGCGGCACCATGAACATGTACACCGGCACCCGGCTGTCGGTGAACACCTACTTCGCACAGCTCGAGAAGAAGGCGGGCCTGTGCAACACGGTCCGCGCAGCCGAGGCGATGGGCATCAAGGTCCCCGATCGAGATCAGGTCGGGCCGTTCACCCTCGGTGTCACCAACGTCAGTCCGCTCGACATGGCTTCGGCCTACGCCGTGCCGGCGTCCGGCGGGATGTACTGCAAGCCGCTGCCGGTCGAGTCCATCAGCGACTCCAACGGCAAGGTCATCAAGAAGTTCGAGCCCAGCTGCGAGCGGGTCATGACCAAGGACGACGCTGCCCAGGTCAACGACATCCTGCGGGGCGTCCAGGAGCCGGGCGGCTTCGGGTTCTCCAACGGCACGGGACTTCGCATTCCCTCTGCTGCCAAGACCGGAACCACCCAGGACAACAAGGCTGTCTGGTACGCCGGCTACACCCCGGACCTGGCAACGGCCGCGATGATCGCCGGCGTCAAGAACAACGGCGCCCCGAAGTCACTAGCCGGCGTGACGATCAACGGCCGCTTCCTCAACTTCGCCTCCGTCGGCGGTAGCTCACTGGCCGGTCCGATGTGGGCCAAGGCGATGCAGGCGGTCCAAGGGTTCCTGCCCGGCAGCCAGTTCGATCCACCACCTCGTCGCAAGCCCGCTCCCCTGCCCGAGAGGGATGAGGACGACGAGTCGTCGAACGACCGTGGCGGCAACGACCGTGGCGGCAACAACGGTGGCGGCGGCAACGACGGCGACCAGGGCTAGGCGCCCAGCTGGCGCTTGACCTCGGCGGCGACCGCGCCGCCGTCGGCCTTGCCCTTGACCTGGGGTGAGACGACGCCCATGACCTTGCCCATGGCCTTCATGCCCTCGCCGGCAGCGCCGGTCGACTCGACGGCAGCCGTGACGATCACGCTGATCTCCTCCGCGGAGAGCTGAGCCGGCAGGTACTCGGCGAGGATCTCAGCCTCGGCCCGCTCCTTGTCGGCAAGCTCGGGACGGTTGCCGTCGGCGAATGCCTGGGCGGCCTCCCGCCGCTTCTTGGCCTCGGACCCCAGCACGGTGATGACGTCCTCGTCGCTGAGCTCGCGGACCTCCTTGCCGGAGACCTCGGCGTTGGTGATGGCGGTGAGCACCATCCGCAGGGTCGACGTACGCAGAGCGTCACGCGCCTTCATCGAGGCGGTGAGGTCATCGTGAAGCTGGTCCTTGAGTCCTGACATGCGTCCAGTGTCCCACCAGGGCTGTGACACGCTGGAGCCGTGCGTCCTTTGCTCTGGCCGATCACGGCCGCCGCGGCCGGGATCGCGTACGCCTCCGTCTACGAGGTCCGCGCGTTCACGCTTCGCCGGGTCACGGTGCCGGTGCTCGCAGCCGGCTCCGAGCCATTGCGGGTGCTCCACCTGTCCGACACCCACATGACGCCGAGCCAGCGCAAGAAGCAGGAGTGGCTGCGCGGCCTGGCCGACCTGCAGCCCGACCTGGTCGTCAACACGGGCGACAACCTCGCGCACCTCGATGCAGTGCCGTCGGTCCTCCGAGCGTATGGCGACCTGCTCGACCTGCCGGGCGCATTCGTCTTCGGGTCGAACGACTACTACTCGCCGATCGCCAAGAACCCGGTCAACTACCTCAGGGGCGGCACCGGCGGCGACTGGAATCGCAAGCGGGACCTGCCGTTCGAGCAGCTGCGCCACGCGTTCGAGCAGCGTGGCTGGGTCGACCTGACCAACCGGCATGCGTCGTTGACGCTCGGCGGTCGACGGCTCGCGTTCGTCGGGGTCGACGACCCCCACCTCAAGTACGACGTGCTCGACGACGTACCGGCCGACACGTCAGCCGATCTCGCGATCGGTGTGGCGCACGCGCCCTACCTGCGGGTGCTCGACCGCTGGAACTCCCTCGGCTATCCGCTGATCATGGCCGGCCACACGCACGGCGGGCAGCTGCGCCTGCCGTTCTATGGCGCGTTGGTGACCAACTGCGACCTGGATCGGAGCCGCGCGCGAGGGCTGCACACACACCAGGTGGACGGTCACGATCCGTCGTGGCTGCACGTTTCAGCGGGCCTCGGCACCTCGCCATACACGCCCGTACGTTTTGCCTGCCGCCCCGAGGCAACGTTGCTCACCTTGACTGGGATAGACTCTTCCGGGTCCCTCAGCTAGGGGCATTCGGGCTGTGGCGCAGCTTGGTAGCGCGCGTCGTTCGGGACGACGAGGCCGCAGGTTCAAATCCTGTCAGCCCGACCATGTGATGAACGAAGAATTGGCCGAACCTCCGGGTTCGGTCATTCTTCGTCTCTAGGCAGCGACCGCGGCACGTAGGGCATCGAGCCGATCGGTCATCGTCGTCTCCTGGTGATCGGGTGGGCCGGTGCACGAGCGGCACACGTCAGCCGAACCTATCGCGAACCAGTCACGTGAATGCTGGAACTCAATCTGATCGCAATGTGCGACCGGCTCCGCGGCCACACCCCCTGTGACAGACTCGGCGCATGGTTGACGAGCAGAAGCCTCCCGCCAAGAAGGTGGTCAAGCGGGTCGTCAAGAAGACCGTCACCCGACCCGCATCCCCGCCCGCCGACAAGCCCATCCGCTATGGCCGGCCGGTCGCCACCCCGCGCGCCAAGCCGCAGGCCAAGGTCGCGAGCCGTCCCGGCGCGAAGCCGGCCGGTTCCACCAAGGCCCGCCCACGCGTCAAGGTCAGCGCAGCCGGCAAGGCCTTGACCTCGCGCAGCGCCGGGGTCGCCTCCGGGGTCGCAGGTGCCGCCGGCTCTGCCGCGCGAGCCACGGGCGGCTTCTTCGCCGACCGGTTCAGGGCGCTGATCGCCTGGCGCATCCCGCACATCGACCCACGACTCGCCTCGCTCATCACGGGTCTCGTGGTCGGGCTCGTCTCCGTCGGCCTCGGGCTCATCGCACTGGAGATCTTCAACGACGTACGCGGAGTCGCGTCCGGCGGCAAGCAGTGGGGTTCGCTGACCTTCGTCGTCGTCACGTTCATCGCGATCATCCTCGGCGACCTGCTCCTCACGGCGTTCGGCACAGCGCGAGCAGGACTCATCAGCTTCCTCGGCGTCGTCCTCGCGATCGTCGCGATCCTGGGCCTGTTCCTCGACATGGCCGACGACAACCGCGCGCTGGTGATGGTGCCCCTGCTCGCTGCCGTGACCTACTTGGCGTCGCAGCGGCTCATCGCGGTCGCCGAAAGCAGTCCTACAATTCCCGAGTGATCGACATCCTCTGGAGTCCCCCGCTGGATGGCAGGTCGCGGCTCGAGCGGTTCATGCAGGGCCTCGACCGGTCGTTCGCCGACTACGACGAGCTGTGGGCCTGGTCGGTCGGGCAGCCCGACGAGTTCTGGCGCTCGGTGTGGCGTGAGTTCGAGATCCCGTGCGAGGGCGACCCGACGACTGCGCTCGCCGACGCGTCCATGCCCGGCGCGGTGTGGTTCCCGGACGTACGCCTCAACTACGCCGAGGCCATGCTCCGGATGCCCGGCCGTGCCGACGACGACATCGTCGTGGTCGGCGCCTCGCAGAGCCGTGAGGACGTGCGCCTGACGGCCCGCGAGCTGCGGGACCAGGTCGCGCGGGCCCGGGCCGGCCTGCTCCGTGCCGGCGTCGCGCCCGGCGACCGTGTCGCCGCATACGCCCCCAACATCCCCGAGACCCTCGTGCTGCTGCTGGCGGCGGCAAGCCTCGGTGCGGTGTTCTCCTCGTGCGCGCCGGAGTTCGGCACGCAGAGCGTCGTCGACCGGTGGCAGCAGATCGAGCCCACGGTCGTGCTGGCCGTCGACGGCTACCAGTACGGGTCCAAGGGGGTCGACCGTCGCGCTGAGGTCGAGGCGATCACTCGCAGCCTGCCGAGCGTGCGTACCGTCGTGTGGCTTCCCTACCTCGACCCTGCGGCGCCGGCTCCCGATGGCGCGATCACCTGGTCCCAGCTCACCTCCGAGCCCGGCGCCCTGGAGTTCGACCGCCTGCCGTTCGCCGCGCCGCTCTACGTACTGTTCTCGTCGGGCACCACAGGCCTGCCAAAGCCCATCGTGCACGGCCATGGGGGCATCACGATCGAGCACCTCAAGGCACTCGCCCTCCACCACGATCTCGGCCCCGACGATCGGTTCTTCTGGTTCTCGACGACCGGCTGGATGATGTGGAACCTGCTCATCTCCGGTCTCGCCGTGGGGTCGACGATCGTCATGTTCGACGGCAACCCGGCACACCCCGACCTGCCGACGCTGTGGCAGCTCGCCGATAGGCTCGAAGTCACCTACTTCGGGACCAGCGCGCCATACCTGCTCCAGTGCCGCAAGGCCGGGCTGGTGCCGCGCGAGATCGCCAACCTGTCGAGGCTGCGTGGCGTCGGCTCGACCGGAGCGCCGCTGCCTGCCGAAGGCTTCCGCTGGGTCTACGACGCAGTCAGCTCGACGGCCCAGCTGAACTCGATCTCCGGCGGTACGGATGTCTGCTCCGGCTTTGTCGGCGCCGCGCCGACCGTGCCCGTCTACGCCGGCGAGATCTCCTGCCGCATGCTCGGCTGCGCCGTCGAGGCATACGACGACGACCGCAACCCGGTGATCGGCTCGCTCGGCGAGCTCGTCATCACCGAGCCCATGCCGTCGATGCCGGTCGGCTTCTGGGGCGACACCGATGGCTCGCGCTACCGCGCGGCGTACTTCGAGGACATCCCCGGGGTCTGGCGCCACGGCGACTGGATCACGATCACCGAGCGCGGCACGTGCATGATCACCGGTCGCAGCGACGCAACCCTCAACCGCGGCGGCGTGCGCCTGGGCACCGCCGAGTTCTACACCGTCGTCGAAGGATTGCCGGAGGTCGCCGACAGCCTGGTGGTGCACCTCGAGGACGACGAGGGCGGGGCCGGGCAGCTGTTGCTGTTCGTCGTACTTGCCGAGGGACTCGAGCTCGATGAGCCGCTCGAGCGGCGCATCGCCACTGCCCTGCGCACGCAGCTCTCGCCGCGCCATGTCCCTGACGCGATTCGCCAGGTCTCAGCGCTCCCCCGCACGTTGTCGGGCAAGAAGCTCGAGGTGCCGGTCAAGAAGATCCTCCAAGGCGCCTCGATCGAGGACGCCGCGGCCAAGGGCGCACTGGCCAACCCCGACTCGCTCGATGCGTTCATCGGCATCCGTCAGTCGCTGTGATCCGCCCGACTAGCTGAATCGACCCACACGGGCGCATCACGGCGGTTAGGGTTCGGGGATGCTGCGGGGTCGAGGGGTTGCGTTGATCCTCCTCGGCGTGATTGCCGCCGGGTGTGATGGCTCGAGTCCCGCCCCGAAGCCCACCGAGACGATTCCTGCGGCGAAGCCGATTCCGGAGGCGGGCCAGTGCTTCGCGAAGGAGGTGCCGGACCTCGATGACTTCGCTCCCGACCTCGAGTCCGTGGTCGACTGCACCGAGCCGCACGTCTATGAGATGACCGCGGTCGCGGACGTACCCACGCAGCTCGTGAAGGGCAAGACACCCAAACAGCTCGTCGCCCTGCGCAAGAAGCTTGCAACGGTGGACGACGGCAACGACGACGTGGACGAGGACGAGGTGACGTTCGGCAAGAGGGTGGATGACACGTGCGATCCGGCGCACACGCAAGCGGCCCGACTCTCGAAGTTCAAGCTCAAGGGCAAGACTGCCGCTGAGGCAGGCGTCTACCCGGCGACTCGGGACGCCGACACCTGGCTCAACGTCCTCGATGCGGGCAACTGGGCGAAGGGCAACACCAAGTTCATGTGCCTGGTGCGCTACAGCAAGCCCTACACCTCGGACGAGCTACCCGACCCCAGGTCCGTACGGTCCCGGTCCAGCGATCCGGTCGAGCAGTCGTTCCTCACCAAGGACTTTCCCCTGAGGCATCGCCAGTGCGTCTCGCTCAGGGGCAGGGGCGACCTGGTCCCGTGCGACAAGCAGCACCAGGGCGAGATGATCTTCAGCTTCGATGCACGCCCCGTCCTGGGCACGAAGTTCGTCGAGTCGATCGGGCTCGACAAGCCCTCGAAGAAGCAGAAAAAGGTGCTCAACCAGATCTGCATCGACGCGCTGCCGACGTTCCTCGGTCAGGGATATGACGAGGATCTGACTGCGGTGGCTGAGCTGGGTGGAGCCGGCTGGGTCGCGCAAGGCGACTTCTACCCCACCGATTGCATCGTGGTGGGGCGCGACTCACAGTCTGACCTGCCCGGCGGCAGCCTGATCGGAGACGCCAGGAACGTCGACCTCGTGCCGACCGGCCAGAACCAGGTCGCCTGGCTCAGGTCGTTGTGATCAGGTCCGTGACCGCCGCACGTGCCGCGGCCGCCCTAGCCGTGGAGCGTCTCGAACGCGGCGACTTCTGACTAGACGAGGAGCTCGGCGATCTGGATCGTGTTGAGCGCGGCGCCCTTGCGCAGGTTGTCGCCACTGACGAACAGCACGAGGCCACGCCCGTCGTCGACGCTCTGGTCCTGACGGATGCGACCGACGAGGCTCGGATCGGTGCCGGCAGCCTGCAACGGCGTCGGTACGTCGACCAGCTTGACGCCGGCCGCGGCCGACAGCAGCTCGGTCGCCCGCTCCGGCGTGATCGGCCGGTCGAACTCGGCGTTGATCGACAACGAGTGACCCGTGAACACCGGAACGCGTACGCACGTGCCTGCAACCTTGAGGTCGGGGATGTGCAGGATCTTGCGGCTCTCGTTGCGGAGCTTCTGCTCCTCGTCGGTCTCGTACGATCCGTCGTCGACGATCGAGCCGGCCATCGGCAGCACGTTGAACGCGATCGGTGCGACGTACTTGACCGGTGCCGGGAACGTCACGGCGGTGCCGTCGTAGGCCAGCTCGTTGGCCTTGTCGACCACCGCGAGCGCCTGGCCGTGCAGCTCCTGGACGCCGGCGATGCCGGAGCCGGAGACGGCCTGATAGCTGCTGACCACGAGGCGTACGAGCTGGGCCTCGTCATGCAGCGGCTTGAGGACCGGCATCGCGGCCATCGTCGTGCAGTTGGGGTTGGCGATGATGTTCTGGGTCGCCTTGGCGATGTCCTCGGGGTTGACCTCGCTGACGATCAGCGGGATCTCGGGGTCCTTGCGGAACGCCGAGGAGTTGTCGATGACCATCGCGCCGGCGGCGGCGAACCGCGGGGCCTGAGCCTTGGATGTCGTGGCACCAGCGGAGAACAGGGCGATGTCGAGCCCGGACGGGTCCGCGGTCGCGGCGTCCTCGATGACGATCTCGCCGCCCTTCCAGGGCAGGGTCTTGCCGGCCGAACGCGACGACGCGAAGAAACGCACCTCGTCAGCCGGGAAGTTGCGCTCCTCGAGGATGCTGCGCATCGCGACGCCGACCTGCCCGGTCGCGCCGACGATTCCGATGCTGGTCATCGTCCGGTACCTCCGTAGACCACGGCCTCGACCTCGTCGGTGCCGAGGTCGAATGCTTCGTGCGCGGCGTTGACGGCTGCGTCGATCTGGTTCTCGGTCACGACGACGGAGATGCGGATCTCCGAGGTCGAGATCATCTCGATGTTGACTCCGGCATCGGCGAGGGCGCGGAAGAAGCGCGCCGTGATGCCGGGTGACGAGCGCATGCCGGCGCCGACGATCGACACCTTGCCGACGCTGTCGTCGTACTGCAGACGCTCGAAGCCGACCTCGTCCTTGAGCCGGGCGAGCGCGGTCATGGCGGTCTGGCCGTCGGCGCGCGGCAGGGTGAACGAGATGTCGGTCAGCGACGTCGTGGCGGCAGAGACGTTCTGCACGATCATGTCGATGTTGATCTGCGCATCGGCGAGGGCCTGGAGGATCGTGGCGGCCTCGCCGACCTTGTCGGGCACACCGACAACCGTGATCTTGGCTTCGCTGCGATCGTGCGCGACGCCCGAAATGATGGCTTGTTCCATGGAGTGCCCCTCTTGGATGACGTCCTCGGTCTTGACGACCCACGTACCGGTCTTGTCGGAGAACGACGACCGTACGTGGATCGGCATGTCGTTGCGGCGGGCGTACTCGACGCACCGCAGGTGCAGGATCTTGGCGCCGTTGGCGGCCATCTCGAGCATCTCCTCGTAGGAGATGCGCGGGATCTGGCGGGCGTTGGGCACGATCCGCGGGTCGGCGGTGAAGATGCCGTCGACGTCGGTGTAGATCTCGCAGACATCGGCGTCGAGCGCAGCGGCCAGCGCGACCGCAGTGGTGTCGGAGCCGCCACGTCCCAGCGTCGTGATGTCCTTGGTGGTCTGCGAGACCCCTTGGAAGCCGGCGACGATCGCCACCGCACCCTCGGCGAGAGCCGCCTCGATGCGGCCCGGCGTCACGTCGATGATCTTGGCCTTGCCGTGCTCGGAGTCGGTGATGACGCCGGCCTGCGAACCGGTGAACGACCGGGCTTCCTGGCCGAGCGTGCCGATCGCCATCGCGAGGACCGCCATGCTGATGCGCTCTCCGGCGGTCAGCAGCATGTCGAGCTCGCGGCCCGGCGGCAGTGGCGCGACCTGGCTGGCGAGGTCGATGAGCTCATCGGTGGTGTCGCCCATGGCGGAGACCACGACGACCACGTCGTGACCGGCCTTCTTGGTCGCGACGATGCGCTGGGCGACCCTCTTGATGCTGGTTGCGTCGGCAACCGAGGAGCCGCCGTACTTCTGGACGACAATGCCCACGATTGTTCCTTGGAGCTGGGAAACGTACGGATTGCGCGACGCTGCGCGCGACCAAGTCTACCGGTTCGCCGGAGGTGGTCGCAGTCGCGATCCTGCCGATGGACAGCGAGAAGCGGTCACGTACCGATGGCGGCGTTGCCGATCGTGGTCCGGCCCTCGAAAGCCCGGCCGAGAGTCAGCTCATCGGCGTACTCGAGGTCGCCGCCGACGGGCAGTCCGCTCGCGAGCTTGCTGACCCGCAGGCCGAGCGGCGTCAGCATGCGGATGAGGTAGGTCGCGGTCGCCTCACCCTCGAGATTGGGGTCGGTCGCGATGATGACCTCGGTGACGACTCCGTCCTGCAGACGCTGGAGCAGCTCCTTGATGCGCAGCTGGTCGGGGCCGATGCCGGCGATCGGCGAGATCGCGCCGCCAAGCACGTGATAGCGGCCGCGGAACTCCCGGGTGCGCTCGATCGCGACGACGTCCTTGGACTCCTCGACGACGCAGATCACGCTGAGGTCGCGGCGCGGATCGGCGCACACGCGGCACTCGGTGTCGACCGTGACGTTGCCGCAGATCGTGCAGAAGTGGACCTTGGCCTTGACCTCGACGAGCGTCGCGGCGAACCGGCGTACGTCGTCGGGATCGGCATCGAGCAGGTGAAAGGCGATGCGTTGCGCGCTCTTGGGACCGATGCCGGGGAGTTGCCCGAGCTCATCGATCAGATCTTGAATCACGCCGTCATACATATGCGATCAGTCTATGGCTCGAGTCATGAAGGTGGGCTCCCGGCGCGCTGAGCCCGCGCGTGGGTGCAACCAGGACCGTCACGAGCCGTCACTCGCGTTGACGAGGCCGCTCGCCAGGAAGGACTGGAGCATCTCGTGGCCGCGCGCCGTGAGGATGGATTCGGGATGCATCTGCACGCCCTCGACCGGGTGGGTGCGATGGCGTACGCCCATCAGGATCCCGGACGCCGTGTGGGCGGTCGCCTCGAGCTCGTCGGGCAGGGTCGCCGGATCGATCACGAGTGAGTGATAGCGGGCGCACACCAGCGGCGTGCCGAGTCCGTCGAAGACCCCGAGCCCGTCATGGTGGATCAGCGATGGCTTGCCGTGCACGATCTCGGGCGCCCGCACGACTGTCGCGCCGTAGACCTCACCGATCGCCTGATGCCCCAGGCACACGCCCAGCGTCGGGGTGGTCGGGCCGAGTCGGCGGATCGCCTCGATGCTGATGCCGGCATCGGCGGGGGTGCCCGGGCCCGGAGAGACGATGAGATGCGTGAACTCGCCTCGCTCGCGGGCTCGAACCAGGTAGTCGACCGACACCGCGTCGTTGCGCACGACCTCGGTCCGCGCACCGAGCTCACCGACGTACTGGACCAGGTTGTAGACGAACGAGTCGTAGTTGTCGATGAACAGGACCTTGGCCTGCGTGACGGGTGAGCCGGGTGCCGATAATGAGGCCGGTGCGGACTCTGCGTCGTCGCCCGTGGGGGGACGCCAGAAGCGCCAGAGCTCGTCGCGCACCCACGCCGTCGTACGCCCGACCGGCCAGCCGCCGACACCTTCGCAGGCGACGACCGGCACGACACCGCGCAGTGAGTTGGTCACGAACACCTCGGTCGCCGCCGAGAGATCGTCGACCGTGAGCCGGCGCTGGAACACCGGGACGGTGCCCTCGTGCAGGATCTCGATGACCCTGGCTCGGGCCGTGCCGGGCAGGATGCGGCCATCCGTCGGCGGCGTGTGCACACCGTCGTCGTGGACCACGAAGATGTTGGCGCGGGCCGTCTCGAGGATCGCGCCGTCCTCGGCGAACAGCAGCAGGTCCCGATCCGGGGCGTGCTCGAACGACAGAGCCCTGCGATCGCTCCACTTGTGCTGACCGAAGCCACCCTCGATCGTCCTCGGCGTGAGGGTCCAGGCGTCGGCGTCGTCGTCGATGACCCGGCTGCTCAGCGACACCGCCACCCCGTCGTCGGCGGGCACCGCGTCGATGCGCAGCCGCTGCCGCCCGCTCAGGCTCGCCGCGCGGCGCAACACCGCCTCGTCGAGCCCGGCCCGAATCGTGTCGCCGTAGATCGCACGGACGCTGGCGTCGAGCCGCGCGAGGTGAGCCTCGAGGTCGGCGACGTGGCCGTCCTCGACCAGCAACGTGTCGTAGATGCCCATCCTCTCGTCGACGGTCGGCGCGGTCTCGGGTACGCCCGGCAGCCGCGGTTCGTCGAGCTCCGGGGTGTCGGCCGTGAGCTCGAGAGCTCCGCCGATCGCCTCGATCAGCGGCCGCGCCTTGACGAGGCACTCGGCATACTCGCCCTCGGGCGTGGAGTCGGCGACGATGCCGCCGCCGACCCCCAGCCACACGCGGTCACCGGCGAACTCGAACGTACGGATCACGACGTTGAGCTCGAGACCCGCCGCCGGGCTGATGTGACCGATCGCGCCTGTGTATGCCTCGCGACCGGTGGTCTCGAGCGCGTTGATGATCTCCATCGCGCGGACCTTGGGCGCGCCGGTGACCGAGCCCGGGGGAAACGTCGCGCGCAGCAGCTCTGAGTCGCGTACGCCGCGGGCGACGTGGCCGACGACGTCCGACACCAGGTGCCAGACCGCGTGACGCTCGGCGCGCGTGATGGCTGGGACGCGCACCGAGCCGGGCACGCTGACCCGGCCGAGGTCGTTGCGCATCAGGTCGACGATCATGATGTTCTCGGCGCGGTTCTTGGCCGAGGCGACGAGCTCGTCGGGGTCGGTGTCGAGCGACGCGGTGCCCTTGATCGGCGAGCTCAGGACCTCGTCGCCCGTGCGGCGCAGGAACAGCTCCGGCGACAGGCTCGCCAGTGCGCCCTCAGGGCTCGAGACGTATGCGGCGTAGGCCGGGCGCAGGCGGGCGACACCCGCGCAGAACACGTCGAGCGGATCACCGCTGAACGGCGCCTCGAGCCGCGTGCACAGGTTGGCCTGGAAGATGTCGCCGGCCGCAATGTGCTCGAGCACCGTCGAGAGCGCTGCGCGGTGGGCGTCGGGGGACGGCGTCATCTCGAACGTGCCGACCTCGTAGGTCTGCGGACCCGCCGATCCGGCGCGGAGGGTCTCAACGATTGCGGCGTCGCGGTCGGCGTCTGCGGTCAAGGACTCGAGCCACCAGGTGCCGTCGGTGCGGCGCAGGACGTGGTCGTAGAACGCGATGCGGTGATCGGG
Organism: uncultured Actinomycetota bacterium; assembly: GCA_963790145.1. GTDB lineage: Bacteria > Actinomycetota > Actinomycetes > Propionibacteriales > Nocardioidaceae > Aeromicrobium. The sequence continues at coordinate 454,751 of CAWBNN010000004.1, forward strand.
CTGCGGGAAGGGCCTGTGCGGGGCGGCCGGCAGGTCCTCGACGAGCCGGCCGAGCTGATAGCCCCACGCGCCGATCCATCCGCCGCCGAATCCCCCGACGTCGGGGGGCAGCGGGTCGAGGTCGACGCCGGTGAACGGGTCGCCGTCGAGCACCCGTACCGGATCGAATGCGATCAGCGCTTCACCGTGGTGCCACGCGCCGAGCAGCGCGACGAGCCGCTCGCGGCCCCGGAAGAGGCGGAGGACGTCGAGCGGGTCGAGGTCGAGATCGAGACGTGTGCGGCCGAGGCCGGAGTCAGTCGGTGCGGGACTCGTCAATGACTCGCGCCCCCAGCTCTCGCGTCAGGAGGTCCTCGGGGTCGATGTCCTCCTGCTCCACGACAGGATCGTCGCGGGTGGCGGTGGCATCGGGGTCCTCGCGGGCCTCCGGCGTGGCGGTCTCGCGCAGCGCCTCGCGTACGGACTCCGGCGCCGCGACGCCCTTGCGCGGAGCGGCACCCGCACTGGGCTCGGTCGAAGCCGGCTCGTCGGAGCCGGTCGCGCCGGGGCGGGCGCTCGGGTCGACGATCGCCTCGATCTTCCAGGTGACCCCGAGGACGGCGTGCAGAGCCTGCTGGACGTACTCCTCGGACCGGCTGTTGATGAATGAGTCGCGGGCGCCGGCATTGACGAGCGCGATTGTCAGGGTCGACCCGTCGAGCCCGGTGACCTGCGCGTTCTGGCTGAGCATGACCCAGGCGAAGCGGCGCAGGTCGCGGATCTTGTCGAGGATCTCCGGCCACAGACGGCGTACGTCCGCGATCGTGAGGTTGCCGGTGGCGACGGGAGCTTGCTGCTCGACGACGGGAACAGGCTCGTCCGCCGGCGGCTCGACGACAGGAGCAGGCTGGGCGACGTCGGGTTGGGGCTCGGCGACCGGGGCGGGCGCTTCGGCGACAGGTTCGGCGACCGGGGCCGGCTTGGCCTCGACCGGTGGCGCGGCTGGCGGCGCCTCGACCACTGGAGCGGGCGGGGCAGGCGAGACGGCGGGAGGAGCCACAGGCGCGGAGCCGCCGTCGATGTGCAGTCGGCGCTCGAGCCGGTCGAGCCGGGCCTGGAACCCCTGCGTCGAGTTGTCGGAGCCCGGCACGAGGATCCGCGCGCACATCAGCTCGAGGAGCAGCCGGGGTGCCGTGGCACCACGGAACTCGATCAGCGCCGCATTGACGATGTCGGCGGCGCGAGTCAGCTCGGACGGACCGAAGTTGCTGGCCTGGCTGAGCAGCCGCTCGGCCCGGTCACCCGGCACGTCGAGCAAGCCCTTGGACAGCGCGTCGGGCACCGCGGCGACGATCACGAGGTCGCGCAGCCGCTGGAGGAGGTCCTCGGCGAACCGACGGGGATCCTGGCCCGACTCGATGACCTTGTCGACGACACCGAAGACGGTCGAGCCGTCGCTCGCCGCGAACGCGTCGATGGCCTCGTCGAGCAGCGAGTCGGGCGTGTAGCCGAGCAGCTGCACCGCGAGGTCGTAGGTCACGCCCTCGGGGCCGGCACCGCCGAGCAGCTGGTCGAGGACGCTGAGCGTGTCACGCACCGAACCCTGCCCTGCGCGTACGACCAGCGGCAACGCGCTGGGCTCGAGCGTGACGTGCTCGGCCTCGCACAGCTGCAGCAGGTAGTCGCCGAGGGTCTTGGGCGGCACCAGCCGGAACGGGTAGTGGTGCGTGCGGGACCGGATCGTGCCGATGACCTTGTCGGGCTCGGTCGTCGCGAAGATGAAGCGCAGGTGCGGCGGGGGCTCCTCGACGAGCTTGAGCAGCGCGTTGAAGCCCTGCGGCGAGACCATGTGCGCCTCGTCGATGATGTAGACCTTGTAGCGGCTGCTGACCGGCGCGAAGAACGCCCGCTCGCGCAGGTCGCGCGCATCGTCGACGCCGCCGTGGCTCGCCGCGTCGATCTCGATGACGTCGATGCTGCCGGGCCCGCCGCGCGCCAGGTCACGGCAGCTCTGGCACTCGCCGCACGGATCGGCGATCGGCGCCTTCTCGCAGTTGAGGGCGCGCGCGAGGATGCGCGCACTCGTGGTCTTGCCGCAGCCTCGGGGCCCCGAGAACAGATAGGCGTGGTTGACCCGGTTGGCGGCCAGCGCGTGGCGCAAGGGCTCGGTCACGTGATCCTGCCCGATCACCTCGGCAAACGTCTCCGGCCGATAGCGGCGATACAGGGCAAGAGGGGCATCCACGACCTGAACTCTATAGACCTCGTCCGACGCTGACGAGGCCGTCATCCTCTCGGTCAGGAACTGGCGAGCTGGTTGACCCGCAACCAGTTGTCGACCGCGGCGTACGCGGCCTTGCGCGGCTCCTCCAGGGAGATGAACACGTCGTGCTTGGCACCCTCGATCGGCATGACGGTGACCTGGTCGCCGAGGCATCCGGACCATCGGGCGATCTGCTTGACGTCGAGCACGGCATCGGCGGTGGCGACGTCTTCATGGAAGCGCCTCGCGAAGCGGGTGCGCGTCGAGCGGAGCACCAACGACGGCACACCGATGTCGAGCCCCCTGTGGAGCGCGGCGTGCCCACGACGGATCGCGGTCAGCCAGCCGTACGAGACCGGGAAGCCCTCGAGCGGCTTCAGCGCGGTGTTGAAGTCCCACTCGCCATTGGCGCTGACGTGCAGGCTGCTGCCGTACGCATCCGTGTGCGGCAGCTTGATGATCGACTTGGGCTTGACGCGGGCCACCGTCGCGATCGCCAGGGTGCCGGCCGAACGCATCCACGACGCACCCTGCAGGTCGAACCACGGGCTGTTGAGCACGGCGCCGGAGATCCCCGCTCCCCTGCTGCCACCGGGTCGCTTGTTGAGCCGGTCGAGCCACAGCGCCAGGATCAGGCCGCCGGTCGAGTGGCCCGACAGCAGCACGGACTTGCCGCCGGTCTCCTCCCGGATGACCTCGAGCGCCTCGTCGAGCTCGGCGTCGTAGAGCGCGAGGTCTGAGACATAGTGGCCGGTCTGACCGTCGCGGCGGGAACGACCGCACTTGCGCAGGTCGAGGGCATAGAACGCGAAGCCCCGCTCGGCGAAGAACTCCGCGAGCTCACGCTGGAAGAAGTAGTCGCTGAATCCATGCACGTAGAGGACCGCGGCCTCGTACGCCTCGCCGGGGACCCGCCGCACGAGGGTCGCCTCGATCTGGCCCTCACCGTCGGGATCGACCCCGAGCGGGATCGTGTGCTGCTCGTATCCCTCACCCAGCTCGTCGGGGATCCACTCGGCCATGTCGCCACTCCTTGTTTGGTCCGGGACGTCGGGTCCAACAGTATGGGACGGTGACCGAGACCCGTGATATCCAGCGCACGCTCGACCTGGCCCTGCGCGTCGGCGACATGCTGCTTGCCAACGGCGCCGGTGCCGCCGACGTCACCGCCACGATGTCGTCGATCGCGCATCACCTCGGGCTGCGCCAGGCACTCGTCGACGTGACGTTCACGACGGTCCACATGAGCTATCAGTCCTCGCCCGACGACCCCCCGGTCGCGGCGACCCGCCACGTCAACCAACGCGAGACCGACTTCGACGACCTGACCCGCGCGGACCAGCTCGTCAGCGCCCTGCTGTCCGACGAGATCGATCTCGACGAGGCTCGCATCCGTCTCGCCCAGATCTCGTCGACGGGCCATCGCACGCCGCGCTGGGCGGTGACGCTCAGCTGGGGCGCGATCGGTGCCGGCATCGCGATGCTGATCGGCGGTGACTTGATCGTCACGCTGATCGCCGCGATCGCCGCGATCGGCATCGAGGTGCTGCAGCGGTTCCTGTCACGGCTGCGCCTGCCGTTCTTCTACGCTCAGGTCGCCGGCGGCCTGTTCGCCTCACTGCTCGCAGTCGGCGCATCCGCCGTGCACACCTCGACGGATCCATCGCTCGTCATCACCGCCAGCATCGTCATGCTGCTGGCGGGGCTCGGCTTCATCGGCGCGATCCAGGACGCCTTGACGGGCTTCTACATCACCGCCAACGCCCGAGTCCTCGAAGTCATCATCTCGACGGCCGGCATCATCGCGGGGGTCAGCGGTGGACTCACGGTCGGCCGATTGATCGGCGTCGACATTGCGCTCGACCCGGGCGCCTCCGGCCTCTCGCAGTTTCCCCTCGTGGTGGCCGGTGCCGCCTTGAGTGCGGGCGCGTTCGCCTTCAGCGCGTACGCCCCCAAGCGGGTCCTGCTGCCCATCGCCGCGATCGCCGGCGCGGCGGCGGGGATCAACCTCCTGCTGGCCGAGAACGACCTGGGCCGGGCCTGGCCCGCCGCCCTCGCCGCGATCTTCATCGGCTTCATCAGCTACACCGTCGCGGGTCGCGCCGAGGTGCCGCCGCTCGTGATCGTCGTGTCCTGCATCGTGCCGCTGCTGCCCGGCCTGTCGATCTATCGCGGACTCTCCCTGCTCGGCGCCGACGACTACACCGGCATCCTCCAGATGATCACGGCAGCAGCGATCGCGATCTCGCTGGCCGCAGGCGTGATCCTCGGCGAGTACGTTGCGCAGCCCCTGCGGCGAGAGGCCCGCCGGCTCGAGCAGCGCCTGGCCGGTCCGCGACTCGTCGGTCCCTTGCGGGCCCGAGCCGTGCGCAAGGCCGGCAAGGGAGAGAATATGCACACGATGTGAATATTGTTCTCCGAAACACTAGACTCGCGGTGCGCCGCGTGGCGCGATCGCCGAGGAGTCGTACATGAAACTTCAGCTGTCAGACGAGGATGCTGCCTTCCGCGAGGAGATGCACACGTTCTTCACGACGCAGATCCCGCAGCACATCCGCGACACGGTCGCCGCGCGACGCGAGCTCAGCAAGGAGCAGATCGTCGAGTCCGTGCAGGCCATGAATGCGGCCGGGATCGCGGTGCCCAACTGGCCTGTCGAATGGGGCGGCAAGGACTGGACCCCGCTGCAGCGCCACATCTGGCACGAGGAGATGCAGCTCGCGTGCGTACCCGCGCCGCTGCCGTTCAACGCCTCGATGGTCGGCCCGGTCATCGCCGCGTTCGGCTCGCAGGAGGTCAAGGAGCGATTCCTCCCCAAGACCGCCAACCTCGACATCTGGTGGTCGCAGGGGTTCTCCGAGCCTGATGCCGGCTCGGACCTCGCCTCGCTGCGTACGACGGCGGTTCGCGATGGCGACCACTACGTCGTCAACGGCCAGAAGACGTGGACGACGCTCGGCCAGTACGGCGACTGGATCTTCACGCTCGTCCGCACGGACCCCTCGGTCAAGAAGCAGGCCGGCATCTCGTTCCTGCTGATCGACATGTCCTCCCCCGGCGTCGAGGTACGCCCGATCGAGCTGATCGACGGCGGCCACGAGGTCAACGAGGTCTGGTTCGAGAACGTACGCGTGCCGGTCGAGAACCTCGTCGGCGAGGAGAACAAGGGCTGGGACTACGCCAAGTTCCTGCTCGGCAACGAGCGAGTCGGTGTCGCACCGGTCGGATCCACCAAGCGGACCCTGTCGCAGGCCAAGGAGTACGCCAGGACAGCCGGGCCGGGCGGCACGTCGCTGCTCGACGATCCGCTCGTCGCCGCGCAGATCGCCGACCTCGAGAACGAGCTCCTCGCCCTCGAGCTGACCGCGCTGCGCGTCGTCGCCAACTCCTCCGACGGCAAGCCGCACCCGGCTTCGTCGGTGCTCAAGCTGCGCGGCACCGAGCTGCAGCAGGCCGTCACCGAGCTCTTCGTCGACCTCGCCGGGCCGCTCGCACTGGCGTCTGGCGCTGGCGACGGCTCGGACATCCCCGACCTGGCGCGCGTCGCCACACCCAACTACCTCAACTTCCGCAAGGCGTCGATCTACGGCGGCTCCAACGAGGTGCAACGACAGATCATCGCCGGCACGATCCTGGGACTGAGGGGCTGACATGGACTTCCTACTGGACTCCGAGCAAGAGGCCCTGCGCGACGCGGTTCGTGGGCTGCTGGCCAAGGCGTACGACACCTCCGAGACGCGGCGTGCCGTGACCAAGCAGGACCCGGGCTGGGACGAGAAGACCTGGCAGCGCCTCGCCGAGATGGGCATCCTCGGACTGCCCTTCGACGAGGAGGACGGCGGCATGGGCGCCGGTCCGGCCGAGGTGTCGATCGTCGCCGAGGAGATCGGGCGGGTCATCGCGCCCGAGCCGTTCGTCGAGGCTGTCGTGCTCGCCGGTGGCCTCGTCGCCGCCGCCGGCACCGCTGAGCAGCGCGCCGAGATCCTGGGCGCTTTGGCCGAGGGCGCACTCGTGCCGGCCTTCGCGCACACCGAGCCGGCGTCGCGCTATGAGCTCGCGGCCTCCGGCGTCAAGGCGTCGAGCACGGGCGACTCGTGGACGCTGAGCGGCGTCAAGGAGCCGGTGCTGGGCGGCGCACGGGCCGACCTGCTGATCGTGAGCGCGGCTGTCGAGGGCGGCACTGGGCTGTTCCTCGTACAGCCCGAGGCTGACGGCCTCACGCGCACGGGCTACTCGACATTCGACGGCGGCCGCGCTGCCCGCGTCGCATTCGACAACACCCCGGCAACGCCGCTCGGCGAGGCCGGAGCCGACCAGTCGGCGGCCATCGCGGCGACGGTTGCCCAGGCCCAGATCGCGTACGGGCACGAGTCGCTCGGCGCGATGGACACTGCACTGCGTACGACGACCGACTACCTCAAGACGCGCAAGCAGTTCGGCGTCCCGCTCATGACGTTCCAGGCACTGACCTTCCGCGCGGCCGACATGTATGTCTCGCTCGAGCTCGCGCGCAGCACGGTCGCGTGGGCGACGCTCGTGCTGCTCGACGGCGGCGACGCCACCGAGGCGGCCTCACGCGCCAAGCTGCAGGTCAGCAAGGCCGGTCGGCACATCGGCCAGGAGGCGATCCAGCTGCACGGCGGCATCGGCATGACCGCGGAGTACAGCGTCGGCCACTACATGAGCCGGCTCACCGCGATCGACCACGCACTCGGCGACGGACGGCACCACCTCAACCGGCTCGTGTCGACCCTTCAGAACCACACGGTCGTCGATCCCCTGCCCTGACACCCTCCACCCGCCGGCAGGCGGTGACTTGGCGTCCACCCCGACCCGGCGGGCGGTGACTTGGCGTCCACCGTGAATCGGCGAGCGGTGACTTAGCGTCCACCGTTGAATCGGTGAGCGTGGACGCCAGCTCACCGCTCAACCACAGGCGTGGACGCCAAGTCACCGCTCAGGCCTGGGTGAGGGACTTTGCGTCGGCCACGATGGTGTGTCGGTCCACATCGCCTGATCGGCGGGTGTGCTGGGACGGGTGCGTCGGCCTTCGGGTCGGCGCACCCGTTGGCGTCTGGGCATGAAAGGACCCCTCGCGCACCCGACAGAGCTCACTGACCCTTGCTGCCTTCCGGCCCTGGGGGAGTTGGGTGATGTGTCGCCGCGCGAGGGGCTGTCGTCCATCATACGGAGCGGTCTCGTACGCCCTCAAGTCGGGCGCCGGGTGACCAGAGAATCGGGTTTCGTCCGCGCATAGGCGGACAGAAGCCGATTTTCCCGTCCCACGGTGTCCCGATTCGTCGGCAACCGCACCGGACCGGTAACCTCGTCCGCGGAGGATTCGCATAGTGGCCTAGTGCGCTCGCTTGGAAAGCGGGTTGAGTGAAAGCTCTCAGGGGTTCGAATCCCCTATCCTCCGCTGCCACGCCAGGAGCCAGCGCAATCTTGACCAATGTCGAGTGCCGCGCTGGTTCTTGTGCGTCCGGGCCATAGAGGAGGCTTGCCTCCGCTGCCACGCCAGGAGCCAGCGCAAACTCGACACTCTCGAGGGTCGCGCTGGTTCTTGTGCATCTGGACCATAGAGGAGGCTTGCCTCCGCTGCCACGCCAGGAGCCAGCGCAAACTCGACATTCTCGAGGGTCGCGCTGGTTCTTGTGCATCTGGACCATCACCACTGACATCAACCACCAGGTGGATCGCGGCACCGATTCGCGGCACCGGCGGTGGAATCTTCACCCGAATTTCGAGAAGGTGTCGTATCGGGCCTGGGCTGTTCGTGGAGAGGGTAGAGGCAGCCGACCCGGCGGCCAGCGACGAAGGGAATCCGAGATGACGCAATACATGCTTTCCGTGTACGGCACCGCCGAGACGTACGACACGCCGCTCGAGGAGGCGCAGCCGATGTACGAGGCGACCGACCGGTTCAACCAGAAGCTCATGGCCGATGGCTCGTGGGTCTTCGGCGGTGGCCTCGAGCGCCAGGACACCGCAACGACGGTCGACGGCACCGGTGACGAGGTCATCGTCACCGACGGGCCCTACCTCGAGACCAAGGAGTTCCTCGGCGGCTTCTGGGTCATCGAGGCCCCCGACCTCGACGCTGCCATGAAGCTCGCCGCCGAAGGGTCCAAGGCCTGCGGCGGCAGGGTCGAGGTCCGGCCGTTCCAGGCCGAGCCCGCTTGACCTCGAGCTCGGACCTGCGCGCGGAGATCGACCGGATCTACCGCGAGGAGTACGGCCGGGTGGTGGCTTCGCTCGCCCGTCGCTTCGGCGATCTCGACATCGCTGAGGACGCGGCGGGCGAGGCCCTCCTCACCGCGCTGGAGCGCTGGCCACTCGACGGCATACCGCCCAACCCGGGCGGCTGGCTGACGAAGACGGCGGGCAACCGCGCGATCGACCGGCTCCGCCGCGAGTCCCTGCGTGACACCAAGCACCAGGCGGCCCTCATGATCACCGACGACACCCCGCACGAGCCCACCGGACCGGTCGAGGACGACCGGCTCCGGCTGGTATTCACCTGCTGCCACCCTGCCCTCGCGCCGGAGGCACGCGTGGCTCTGACCCTGCGACTCCTCGGCGGCCTGACGGTCGAGGAGATCGCCCGGGCATTCCTCGTGCCGGAGACGACGATGGCGCAGCGCATCACCCGCGCGAAGGCCAAGATCAAGGCCGCCCGCATCCCGTTCCGCGTGCCCGACGAGGACGATGTCACGGATCGGCTCGGCGCCGTTCTTGCCGTGATCTACCTGGTCTACAACGAGGGCTACCTCGCCAGCGCCGGCGACGATCCCGTACGCACTGAGCTGACCGGCGAGGCCATCCGGCTCGGCCGGATCCTGCGGCAGCTCGTGCCCGACGAGGCCGAGATCGCCGGCCTGCTGGCGCTCATGCTGCTCAGCGACGCGCGTCGCCACGCCCGGTTCGCCGGCGGAGAGCTGGTGACACTCGACGAGCAGGACCGCAGCGGGTGGGATCGCGCACTCATCGCCGAGGGCCACGCGCTCGTACGCGAGTGCCTCACCCGCGTCGCGTCGACGCCGGCACGTCCCGGCCCATACCAGGTCATGGCGGCCATCAACGCCGTCCACACCGACGCCACCAGCGCCCGCGACACGGACTGGTCGCAGATCGTCGCGCTCTACGACCAGCTGCTCGCCGTGGCACCGACCCCGATCGTCGCGCTCAATCGTGCCGTCGCCGTTGCGGAGCTCGACGGTCCTGATGTCGCCCTCGCGATCGTCGACTCGCTCGACCTCGCCGGCTATCACGCATGGCACGCCACCCGGGCGGACCTGCTGCGCCGCCTGGGCCGCAGCGCCGAGGCGCGGACCGAGTACGACGCGGCGATCGCGGCGACCCAGAACCCGGCCGAGACGGCATACCTGAGCCGTCGGCGGGCGCATCTCGTCGATCCCGGCACCTGAATCCGCTCACAGCAGAATTCCGCCGGCCCATCGAGCCATGTGCCTACGCTGGAGCATGACCGAGATCGTCCGCCTGCACTCCGTTCCGAGCCTCCGCGTCACACGCCCTGAGCCCCTGTGGCGAGAAGTCCTGGGTCAGCGTCTTCGCGAGCTGCGCCGCCGTCGAGGCGAGACACTGACCGAGACCGCCGAGCGAGCCGGCATCTCACCGCAATACCTCTCCGAGATCGAGCGCGGCCTCAAGGACCCGTCGAGCGAGGTGCTCGCCGCTGTCGCCGGCGCCCTCGGGGCGACGCTGATCGACCTCACTGCGCAGGTCACCGGTGACCTGCGCAGCTCGTACGCCCCGAGCACCCCGCAGACGCGCGGCCAGACTCTCCTGCTCGCCGCTTAGGCCGCCTCGACTGACGTACGCCGCAGCAGGATTTCGTCGGCCAGCCCGTACGCGATGGCCTGCTCGGCCGCGAACACCCGGTCGCGGTCGGTGTCTGCCCGCAGCGCCTCGACGGTCTGGCCACTGTGAGTCGACAGGATCGACTCGATCGCCGCGCGGATACGAACGACCTCGTCCGCCTGGAGGATCAGGTCGGGGATCGCGCCTCGGCCCTGGACCGCGGGCTGGTGGAGCACGACCCGGCTGTGCGGCAGGACCGACCGCCGCCCCGGTTCGCCGGCCGCGAGCAGCACGGCTCCGGCAGCGATGGCCTGGCCGACGCAGGTCGTGGCGACCGGTGCCTGGATGAACTGCATCGTGTCGTAGATCGCCAGCATCGCCGTCTCGTCGCCGCCCTCACAGTTGATGTAGAGGTTGATCTCCTGCCCCGGACTGTCGGCCTCGAGGTGCAGGAGCTGCGCGATCAGAGCATTGGCCACCCCGGAGTCGATGCCCGTACCGAGGTAGATGATTCGCTCGGCCAGCAGGTGCGAGTACACATCCATGACCCTCTCCCCGCGAGGATGCTGCGCGATGACGTTGGGGATCGTGTACGTGCTCATGCCCCGGCTCCCATCCCCATGAGGTGCTTCTTGGTCGGCATGACCTGCTCGAAGTTGTCGACGATCGCGTCGACGAACCCGTAGCCGACCGCTTCCTGGGCGGTGTACCAGCGATCGCGCAGCGAGTCCTCGAAGATCCGCTCGATCGGTTGCCCGGTGTCCTCGGCGATGATCCCGAGCACCGTGTCGCGGGTATGGCGCAGGTCCTCGGCCTGCAGCTCGACGTCGACGGCCGAGCCCCCGATGCCGGCCGAGCCCTGGTGCATGAGGATCCTCGAGTGCGGCAAGGCATACCGCTTGCCCTTGGTGCCCGATGACAGCAGGAACTGCCCAGCGCTGCAGGCGAGGCCCAGCGCCAGGGTCGCGACGTCGCAGGGCACGAGGCGCATGACGTCGCGGATCGCCAGCATCGACGGCACGGAGCCGCCCGGCGAGTGGATCCAGAGGACCGCGTCGGCGACGGGATCCTCTGCCGCCAGCGTGAGCAGCTGGGTCGCGAGCAGCGTCCCGTTGTCGTCATCGAGTGGTCCGTCGAGCACGAGGACGCGCCGGTGCAGGAGCTGTTGGCGCATCTGTCCGCTGAAGAGCGTGGTCTTGTCGTTGTCAGCCATGGGTCCATCGTGCGGACGTGCGGCCCGCCGCAACAGGTCTTGCTGCTGCAGGCAGATCAGCCCAGAGCAGAGGGCTAGGGTGCCGCGATGAATCCGCGATCGCTGAGGAGCGGGACCGTGAGACCCAACCCGACCTCTGCCGCCACCGCGATGTCCTCGGCATAGCCGGCGTCGACGAGCTCACGGCCGCCGGCGCACGCCATCAGGTGCGACTCCTCACGGTCCGCGATCAGCCGGTAGGCGTCCGCAGCCATCGCTGCCTCCGGCGACAAGCCGGGCCAGTCATGGTCCTCAAGGGCGGCCAGGACGGCACCGGCTCCCCACAGGTCCTCGATCGCCGGGCGCAGGGACCCGTCGGGCCACAGCTCGCCCGCGGCGACCACCGCGATCGAGGCGGTCTCGGCGTCATGCTCCCGGGCGATCCAGTCGGCGACCGCCACCGCATTGCGCAGCGATGCGCCCACGACCGTCGTGACGATCGACGCGAGCTCGACTGAGATCGCCGAGCCGTTGGGCGACGGCAGGACGAGCCGCTCCACGGGGTCCGCGGTCCGGACGCTGGCCGGTGAGATGCTGACCTGCCCTGGTTGCGCGACACCGCGGCCGACCGCCAGAGTCGCCCGATGCTGTGCGGCGTACGTCGGGGCGTCCTCGGCCTCCCACGGATAGGGCAGGACGACGACGCCAAGATCGGCTGCGACGCTCAGCGTGGTCGAGAACGACAGCACGTCGACCACGACCGCGACGTCCGCACCGGCGGCGATCGCCCGGCCGCCCGTGGCACCCCAGTCGAACCTGACTCCGTGGGGGGCCTGATGGAGGACAGAGTTCACAAGGGTGACTGTGTCAGACCGGGATCGGCGCGTCCTCGTGGGCAACGACCGGACTTCGTTTCTCCCACGCGATGACGCCACCGAAGGCGGCGAGGACGACGAGCCAGCCGACCACGGCGTCGAGCACCCAGTGGTTGCCGGTGCCGATGATCACGATCGTCATGATCCCGGCGTAGGCGAGCCCCACACCCTGGATGATCCGGTGCACGTTGGCGCGAATCAGCACGATCGCGACCCACAGGGCCCAGCCGGCGTGCAGCGACGGGAACGCCGCCAGCTGATTGGTCATGCCGCCGAGGCCCTTGGGTGCTGACGCGTCGGCGCCCCACCAGCCCACCGCCGAGTGCAGGCTCAGGACATCGACGTACATGCCGCTGATCAGGCGCGGCGGCGCGGTCGGCATCACGAGGTAGAACGAGAGCCCGATGATCGTCGAGAACACCAGGGCGCGACGGGCCGTGACGTACTCAGAAGCACTGCGGCGGTAGATCCAGACCAGGACCACCGCGGTGATGATGTAGTGGGTCGTGGCGTACCAGAAGCTGCCGAACAGGCCGAGCCAGTCGTACTGGACGAACTTGTCGTTGAGCCAGGACTCGGCGTCGAATCGCCACGACTTCTCGAACTCGAGGATGTCGAGGGCGCGACCCCGAGCCGGCGCGAAGTCGTTGGACGCGAGCAGCCGGGAGGCGCTGTAGCCGACGTAGAGGATCGCGAGGAACGTCAGCTCGATCGCGCCTCGTCTGAGGGCCAGAGGCACACCCGACCGGCGTACGACTTCGGTACGCCCTGTCTGCTGTGACGACTGTGCCATCACGCCTCCTGTGCCTGTGACCGAGCCACCTGGCCCGGCAGAAGGCGCCCAGGTGCGCCTTCCTGTAGTCACCCTGTCCGAATGCTGTTGCCTAGGGCAACCAGAGACAACCCTGATATGTTCCCTGAGACTACCGGCGATCACCGACGTTTTCGGAACAAGTTCTTGATCAGCTCGCGCGCGAGAGTGCGACTGGCCTCCCCCACGGCGCGGTCAACGGGCGACATCCGGCGCGATCTCGGCCGGGTCGGCGCCTTCTGCTTGGCCAGCCTGTCGGCCTCTTTCTGCAGCCGCTCGGCCTCCTTCTGCTCCCACTGCTTGCTCGTCTCCTCCGCGGTCGCGGCGGTGTCGGCTGCGGCCTTGGCGCCGAGGATCTCGCTCGCCGACTGCGGGTTGACCGCGCTGCCGTACGTCGCCAACAGCGGTGACGCCGCGACGGCCGCCTTGATCTGATCGTCCGGTGTCGGGTCCATCGAGCCTTGCGGCGCCCGCAGCCGGGTCCAGGCAACCGGGGTCGGCGCGCCCTTGTCACTCATCACCGTCACGATCGCCTCGCCGATGCCGAGGGACGTGAGCACCTCCTCGAGGTCATACGTCGTGTTGGGGTAGGTCGACACCGTGGCCTTGAGCGCCTTGGCCGCGTCGGGCGTGTGCGCGCGGAGCTGGTGCTGGACCCGCGAGCCGAGCTGGGCCAGGACATCGCTGGGTACGTCCTTGGGAGTCTGCGTCACGAAGAAGATGCCGACGCCCTTGGACCGGATCAGCCGGACGGTCTGCGTGATCGTCTCGAGGAAGTCATCGGACGCGTCCGCGAACAGCAGGTGCGCCTCGTCGAAGAAGAACACGAGCTTGGGCTTGTCGATGTCGCCCACCTCGGGCAGCTCGGTGAACAGCTGCTTGAGGAGGTACATCAAGAAGGTCGAGAACAACGCCGGCTTGTCCTGGACGCCCGGCACCTCGAGGAGCGACACGATGCCACGACCGTCCGGCGCCGTGCGGAGGAAGTCGGAGACCACGATCTCCGGCTGTCCGAAGAACTGGTCGGCGCCCTCGTCGGCGAAGGCGATCAGCTCGCGCAGGATCACGCCGACGGTGGACGCGGACAGCCCGCCCAGCGTCTTGAGCTCGACCTTGCCCTCGTCGCTCGTCAGGTGCGTGAGGACGTCGCGCAGGTCCTGGAGGTCGACCATGGGCAGCGACGCGTTGCGGGCGTAGTGGAACACCAGCCCCAGTGATGACTCCTGGGTGGGGTTGAGGCCCAGGACCTTCGACAGCAACGTGGGGCCGAACCCGTCGATCGTGGCGCGCACGGGCACGCCCATGCCGACTCCCCCGAGGGCGAAGTACTCCGTCGGCGTCGCTGCCGACTGCCAGTCCTGGCCGATGCTCGCGGTCCGCGCCAGCAGCTTGTCGTTGGCGACGCCGGGGGTCGCGATGCCGGACAGATCACCCTTGATGTCCGCGGCGAAGACCGGGACACCGTTGGCCGAGATCTGCTCGGCCAGCACCTGCAGAGTCTTGGTCTTGCCCGTGCCGGTGGCGCCTGCGACCAGTCCGTGCCGGTTGAGCATCGCGAGAGGTATGCGGACCTGCGCTGCCGGAACCGGTTCGCCGTCGACCAGGGCACCCATCTCGATCGCGGTGCCCTCAAAGGCGTACCCCGCCTTGACGATCTCGACGATCTCGCTGCCGGCGCCCGGCTCCGCGGACTCAGGCTCGGCGGCCGCGGACGCGCTCGCCTCGGACTCGGCGTCGCGCGCTGCAGCGGCGAGCTCGTCGGCCTTCTTCTGGGCGGCTTCGGCCTCGGCGCGAGCCACTTCTGCCGCCTTTGCAGCCTCTTCAGCAGCTCTCCTGGCGTCATCGCTGGTCGTCATGGCCATACGCTACCGCCAGGCATCAGGCGCCCTGTCTACACTGACCGGGTGATCTTCAGGAGGGTGAGCGAGGGACGCCCCTATCCGGACCACGGGCTGACCCAGAGCACGTGGGCCGAGATCTCGCCGTCCCAGGTGCGACTCGACGACTTGACGACCACCAAGACCCAGCTCGATCTCGAGCACCTGCTGGATGACGACTCGACCTACTTCGGCGACCTGTTCGCCCACGTCGTCAGCTGGCGGGGCGAGCTGTTCCTCGAGGACGGCCTGCACCGCGCCCTCCGCGCGGCCCTCCAGCAACGCAACATGCTCCATGCCCGCGTCCACACGATCGACAAGAGCGCATGAACGAGCGCCAGCGAGTGAACGGTGCAGGCATGAACCGCGGCTATCAGGCGCTGACGTTGCTCGTGGCGGCGGCGATCTTCACGTTCGGCGGGATCACCGGCTTCAGGCTGCTCACGTCGAGCGCCGACACGGCCGACCCGGCGCCCACGTGCACCAACAAGACGGTCGCCGAGGGTGAGCAGCTCGACAGCAACCTGGTCACGGTCAACGTCTTCAACGCCTCGAACCGCTCAGGCCTGGCCAACCGCGTCACGATCAACCTGCAGACCAACGGCTTCCTCGGCGGCACGATCGGCAACAACGAGAGCGCCACGAAGCCCGGCCGCGTGGCGATCCTGACCGACGACCCGGACGACCCGCGCGTACGCCTCGTGGCACAGCAGTTCAAGGACAAGGTCGAGTTCAAGAAGCCGGACGTCACTGTCGAGGGTGGCGTCATCGTGATCGTGGGTGACGACTACTCGGGTCTGAAGAAGAAGGCGCCGACGAAGATCAAGTCGGACCGCGTGATCACGGCCTGCGTCCCGCGGGTCGAGCTGTCCTAGTCGCTCAGGGGCCGGTTCCCCAGCCCGCCAGGCGACCGTGTCGGCCGACGGCACGCAGGCGCTCCTCGGTCTTCTCGCGTACGGCCCGGTCGGCAACGATCAGCAGATCGTCGTGGATCGCGATGCGCTCGGTGCGGTGGGGCACGAACGTCGCGTTGCTCCTGACGACCATCGAGACCGAGGCACCCACCGGGAGCCGTAGCTCGCCGATCTCGACACCTGCGAGCCTCGAGCCCTTGGGCACGTGGATCTGGAGCAGGTCCGCGGACACCCGCTCCAGTGGCGCGGCCTCCACCTCGACGTCGCGGGCCTCGTCGCTGAGGACCCCGCACCACGCCGCCAGCTTGGACAGCGGGGCCGCCTGCACGAGCGTGTAGATGACGACCGCGACGAACACCACGTTGAACAGGTCGCGAGACCCGGGCACGTCGGCGGCCAACGGGATCGTCGCGAGCACGATGGGAACCGCGCCGCGCAGGCCCGCCCACCCGACGAACAGCTGCTCGCGAACTCCTCGCTTGAACCACACCGCGCAGGCGACCACCGACAGCGGGCGCGCCACGAAGGTCAGGATCGCGCCGGCCGCAAGCCCGTGCCACACGTGCCACCACCGCAGCTCGTCCGGACTGGCCAGCAGGCCCAGCATGACGAACAAGCCGATCTGGGCGAGCCAGCCGATGCCCTCGACGAACGATCGCGTGGCGACGCGGTGCGGCAGCTCGGTGTTGCCCAGCACGAGCGCGGCGACGTAGACGGCGGCGAACCCGCTCGCATGGACGTAGGCCGCCGAGCCGTACGCCAGCACGGCGAACGCGAACACGACGAGCGGGTAGAGGCCCGACGCCGGCAGGGCGACCCGGCGCAGCCCGTTGGCGCCGATCCAGCCGATCGCGAAGCCGATGGCGCCACCGGCGATCAGCTCGAACACGATCAACCCGGCCAACGCCCATACGCCGTGGTCGAGGGCATCGCCGGCGCTGATCGCGACGACCAGCACGACGATCGGCGCATCGTTGAGCCCGGACTCAGCCTCGAGCGTGCCGGTCACCGAGTGCCGCAGCGGGACCGTACGCAGCACCGAGAAGACCGCCGCAGCATCGGTCGGGGTGAGGACGGCGGCGAGCAGGACCGACAGCTCCCAGTCGAGGTCGAGCAGGAGGTGGGCGCTCGTGGCGACGATCGTGACGCTGATGATCGAGCCGAGGGTCGCCAGCAGGAGGCCGTAACCGAGGTTGGGCCTGACGTGTTCCCACTTGGTGGTCAGGCCGCCCTCGGCAAGGATCAGCACGAGGCCGCCGAAGCCCAAGGCGTGCGCGACGTCGGCGTCGGCGAACTCGATGCCGAACCCGGAGCTGCCCGAGCAGCAGGCCGAGGAACAGGTAGACGAGCAGTGATGGGAGTCCGGCTGTCACGGAGATCCGGACCGCGAGGACCGCGAGCACCAGGACACCGGAGCCGATCAGCAGGATCTGATCGAGCTGGTCGGCATCCATGACGGCTCCTCCCATGGTGTCGACGGACCCTGATTCTATCGGTCAGCGGGCGTGCGCCTGACCGCTCGCTACGATGCCGACGACGAAGGAGGCGGCGTGGACCAGATCCGCTACGGAGACGACCCAGCCCAGTTCGGCGAGCTGACCCGGCCTGACGGTCCGTCCAAGGGCGTCGTGGTCGTGATCCACGGGGGATTCTGGCGCGCCGCGTACGACCTCTCGCTCGGTCGCCCGCTCGCTTCGTCACTCGTCGAGCACGGCTGGACGGCGTACAACCTGGAGTATCGCCGGGTCGGCAATGGCGGCGGTTACCCCGAGACCCTCGACGACGTGGCTGCCGGCATCGACGCGTTGGCCGCAGTCGACGACCTCGACACCTCGACGGTCGTGACGCTCGGCCACTCGGCGGGCGGGCACCTCGCGGTCTGGGCCGCGGGCCGACCCAAGCTGACCGGTACGCCCTGGGATGAGCCCGCGGTCCGGGTCACCGCTGCGATCGCCCAGGCGGGCGTGCTGGACCTCCACGCGGCCGTCCACCTCGGCAGCGGAGCGGCGAAGGCGTTCATGGGCGAGCACGACGACATCACCTACGCCGACCCCATGGCTCAGATCCCGCTCGACGTGCCGGTGCACTGTGTGCACGCCGCAGCCGACGACACCGTGCCGTTGAGCCAGTCGATCGCGTATGTCGACCGGGCGAGAGCGGCCGGTGCCGATGCCGAGCTCATCGAGGTCGAGGGGGATCACTTCGTGGTGATCGACCCGTCGTCGCAGGCGTGGGATCAGACTCTCGACGTCCTGGAAGCTCTCGCGCGGCACTGAAACAGGCGAATGCCCCGGCCGTGTGGCCGGGGCATTCCTGCTTGCGGGATGTCAGTGCTTGAACGCGTCCTTGACCTTCTCGCCCGCGTCCTTGAGATCGGCCTTGGCCTGGTCGGTCTTGCCCTGACGCTCGAGCTCTTCGTCGTCCGTGGCACCACCAACGGCTTCCTTCGCCTTGCCCTTGGCGTCCTCGGCGGCGTTGCCCAGCTTGTCATCCAGTCCCATGATGGGGTTCCTTTCGTTGGCTCCCTACGACATACCCGAAGCTCGCCGGGATAACCCCCTCAATCGGGAGTCGCCTCGTGATGCCGGCGGCCGTGTGTCCGCCGGTCCTCCTTCATCTCGGCCTCGAACAGGTGCGTACGCCCTGGAGCGAGTGCCTCACGCGCCGAGCGTTCGTGTTCCTGGAACGCCGCGTAGTAGCCGGCGTCGTACTCCTCGATGACCTGGAACGTCCAACGGCCCTCCACGACGTTGCGGCCGATCAGGTCGGTCTGGAGCCGTTCGGCGATGTCCTCCTGACCTGCCTGACGGAACAGGTCGACAGCGTCGTCGAGTGCCAGATCCGCCTCGCCCGTGCGACGGTGGAACGCGTAGAGCAGCCCCCGCGCCTCCTCGACGATCTCGAGCGCCTCGCTGAGCTTGCCCAGTGCCTCGACCGTGACGTCGTCGACGCCGTCAGGGCGTACGTGTTGTGGTTTCGGTTCCTCACCCATGGCCCAACGCTAGGTCGGTGATGCCATCTCAGCACGTCGACTATGCGGTCCCGCGAGCAAACCAGGCCTGGGCGTCGAGGGTGAACGGGCCCTGCGGGTCCCCGAGCGTCCGCCGACAAGCCAGCCGCAGCGCTTCACGTGCAGGCTCGTCGAGTGCCGTGAAGTACGCGCCGGCCGGACCGATTCCCACGGTGAACGCCGTCCACCAGTCCTCGAAATCCGCGTAGTCGGCACTGGCGGCGATCGCCCCTCCACGTACGTCCGAGAGCCCAGCGCGGGCAAACAGCTCCACGAGGTCACCCTCACTGGTGCCGACCCGGGCCACCTCCCCCGAGACGGTCGGGTCAACCTCGCGCACGCCCGCCCAGAAGGTCCGCAGGGATGTCATGCTCCCGAGATCCCAGAAGCACGCAGCAATCGTTCCGCCCGGCACGGCAACGCGGGCCATCTCACTCACTCCGACATCGGGATCGCTCAGGAAGCCGATCACCAGGCTCGACAGCACGCCGTCGAACGTGTCGGTCTCAAAGGGCAGGTTCTCGGCGCGCCCCTCGCGTACGTCCACCCCGGGGTTGCGCAGACGGCACGCCTCGACGAACGGCGGGGAAGGGTCGATCGCGGAGACGGCTTCGGCTCCCACTCGCGAGACGAGCTCCCGCGTCAACCCACCTGGCCCGCAGCCGACATCGAGCAGTCGCATGTCCGGTTCGATCCCGGCGGCGTCGGCAAAGGCGGGCGCAAGCGTGGTGAGATAGCGGCCCATCAGCCGGTCGTAGTCCTCGGCCGGTGCATTGAAGGTGTTGCACAGCTTCGCACTGATGTCAGTCATGGTGATCGTCCTCCAGGTGGGATTTCGGTCATCGTCGCGCCGCACCACGGGCTGTCGCCTCCGTGTTTCCACCCACGTCGTTACCCAGATTCGTCCGGAGCACCTCGACTAGACTCCGGGGATGGTCGCCCTGCTCGGCGGACCCTCATGGCCCGAGGTCGACGCCGCACTCGCCCACGGCGACCTTCCCGGCGCCATCCAGACCGCGCGGCAGGCTGCCGACATCGACGAGTCCGAGCGACAGCTGGTGATCGGCGTGTGTCTCGCGATGCTCCATCAGCCGGCCGAGGCCGAGGCGACTCTCTTGGAGAGCTTCCACGGATTCGGCCCCGCACGCCCAGCCCGGGCGGCCGTCGCTGCGGTGTTCCTTGGCCGCTTCCATTACTTCGTCCACGACGCTCCGCGGGTTGCGAACGGCTGGTTCCAACGCGGGCGGACGCTGCTCGACGGTCAGCCGCCGGGCGTGGAGAGCGCCTTGATCGCACTTCCTCTCCCAGGCTGCGACGTGCCTGACGTCGGCGGTCTTCGCGAAGACGCGATGCAGGCACTGGAGCTGGCCCGCAGTCTCGCCGAGCCCAACCTGGAAGCCAAGGCCCTCGCGGCGCTGGGAACGGCGAACGTCTCACTCGCCCTGATCGACGAGGGCATGGACCGGCTGGACGAGGCCATGGCGATGGTGCTGTCCGGCGAGGCCAGCAGCCCGTTCGCCCGGATCGACGTCATGTGCGACCTGCTGACCGCATGCAGCCGCGCGGGTGACATCCATCGCGCTGACGAGTGGACGCGAACGGCCGAGACGCGGCTCGGACTCGACGTCGACCATGGCCCGGCTTTCCTCTACGCGCACTGCCGGTCGGCTCTCGGCCTGATCCTGTGCGACGTGGGGCGCTGGGACGATGCCGAGGTCACCCTCCGCCTCGCCAGCGCGAGATCGACGCTCGGCGGTCCGCGCATCGAGGGCCTGGTGCGCGGCGCCCTCGCCGAGCTCTGGATCCTGCGAGGCCGTCTTGATGACGCCGAACGCCTGCTGGCCGGCCGACACGACCACCTGGACGCTTGTCTGCCCCTGGCCAACCTCCACCTGGCACGGAGCGACCACACTGACGCGGTGCGCATCGCTCGTCACGCGATGCAGCTCATCGGCAACGACCGCGTACGCGCATCCCGACTGATGGTGATCTGCGTCGAGTCCGAGCTGGCGCTGGGAGAGATCGATGCCGCTCGACAAACCGCAGCCGATCTCGCCGACCTCGCAGCGGGCCGGTCGCTGCCGGTGCTGGCGGCGCGTGCGGCGTACGTTCGTGGACGCGTCGCGGAGGCTGAAGGAGCCCGGGACGATGCGGTTGACGCGTTCCGGACCGGCGTACGCGCTTTGGCGGACACGGACTGGCCGCTCCTGCGCGCCGAGCTGCATCTGCACCTCGGCGCCCTGCTCGTCGCCGTCGACCCGCCCGGAGCCATCGCGGAGGCACGTGCGGCCCACCTCATCTTTGACCGGCTGGGCTCACCGTCGGCACAGCGCTCGGCCGACCTCCTCACGTCCTTGGGCCTTCAGGCCACGATGCGTCCTCGCCGTGCAGACGCAGCATCCTCCCTCACCCCACGGGAAGGCGACGTGCTGCAACTGTTGAGGGAAGGGATGAGCAACGCCGAGATCGCCACAAGACTGCACAACTCGGTTCGCACGATCGAGCATCACGTCAGCGCGATCCTGGCGAAGCTGCAGCTTCGCAGTCGGGCCGAGGCCGCGGTCTACGCGGCATCCTTGGAGAACCCCGACGCACAGCGATGACGCTCAGATGACCCGGCCCATGCGCTCGAGGATCGCGGCGAGGTCGGCATGCAGCGCGTCGAGCCAGGCGCCGCCACTTGATGCTGGTCCGCCGGCGCAGGTCCTCAGGGGTCAGGTCACGGAGCGGGGTGCATGAAGCCATCATGAGCGGCGTCACGCATTGCGCATCACGTCGCCTCGTCTTGCGGGCTCAGTGAACAGGTGTAACCCTAGAGATGTAACCACGAGTTACACCATCGATCCGGAGAGTCCCGATGCCCGAACCGCTCACCGAACGAAGCCCGGCTCTGCAACGCCTGCGCAAAGCCGCCCATGCCCTCACCACTCCCCTCGCTCCTGATGACTACCTCAAGCTGATCAACCCCTTGTGGTCCCAGCGCGAGCTGCGTGGCCGGGTGGAGAAGGTCATCCCGGAGACCGAACGCGCCGCGACCCTGGTGATCAAACCGGGATGGGGCTGGTCGTGGGATCACCAACCCGGCCAGTACATCGGCATCGGCGTCGAGCTCGACGGGCGGTTCCACTGGCGGTCCTACTCGCTGTCGTCCGTTCCGCTCAAGGAGAACGGCACAGTCAGCATCACCGTCAAGGCGATGCCGGAAGGCTTCCTGTCCGAGCACCTGGTCAACGGACTCGAGCCGGGGACGATCGTTCGTCTCGCGTCACCGCAGGGTGACTTCGTGCTGCCCGACCCGCCGCCGGACAAGGCACTGTTCCTCGTCGGCGGCAGCGGCATCACACCCGTCATGTCGATCATCCGGACGCTCGACCGTCGGGGGTCCATGCCCGACGTCGTGCTGGCGTACTCGGCTGTGCACCCCGAGGACATGATGTTCCGCGACGAGCTGCGCCAGCTCGCCGAGACGCACGACAACTTCGCGTTGTACGAGCGGTTCACCGACACCGACGGCATCCTCACCCCCGACCAGCTCGACACCGTGTGCCACGACTGGATGGATCGCGAGACCTGGGCCTGCGGTCCTGGGCCGATGCTCGACGCGTTCACCGACCACTACCAGCGCCTCGGTCGCGAGCAGCACATCCACGTCGAGCGCTTCACCCTCAACACCGCCGGCGGCGAGGCCTCGGGCGGCACCGTGACGTTCGGCGTCGGCGGTCCGTCGATCGAGGTCGACGGCGCCACCACGTTGCTCGAAGCGGGCGAGCAGGCCGGCGTCAACATGTTGTTCGGGTGCCGCATGGGCATCTGCCACACGTGCGACGTCCCGCTGGCGTCCGGCCGCATCCGCGACCTCCGCAGCGGCGAGGAGCACGACAACCCCAACGAGTACATCCAGACCTGCATCTCGGTCGCCGCCGGCGACTGCACCCTGACCCTCTAGACAGACTCCAGACAGAAGGAGACACGATGGCATTCGCCGATGTGCGCGAGTACACCCACCTGACGGACGAGGAGATCGAGGCCATCGGCCGCGAGCTCGACGAGATCCGCGCCGAGGTCGAGGCCGACCGCGGCCAGGCCGACCGCGACTACGTGACCCGCATCATCACGCTTCAGCGTCGGCTGGCCGCCGCGGGGCGCATCACCTTGTTCGCCAGCTTCTTCCCACCAGCCTGGCTGCTCGGCACGGCCATGCTGGGCTCGGCCAAGATCCTCGAGAACATGGAGATCGGCCACAACACGATGCATGGCCAGTGGGACTGGATGAACGACCCCGAGATCCACTCCAGCAACTGGGAATGGGACACGACCCAGCCCGCAGAGCAGTGGAAGCACTCGCACAACTACATCCATCACCAGTTCACCAACGTGCTCGGTCACGACAACGACATCGGCTACGGCATCCTCCGGATGTCGCGCGACCAGAAGTGGACGCCGTACAACCTGGGCCAGCCGGTCTACAACTTCCTGCTCGCGGCGTTCTTCGAGTGGGGAGTTGCCCTGCACGACCTCGACATCGAGGCGATCCGCAAGGGCAAGAAGGACCCCAAGCTGCTCAAGAAGCAGCTCAAGCAGATCGGCAACAAGGTCGGCAAGCAGACGTTCAAGGACTACCTGATGTACCCGTTGCTGACGGGCCCGTCGTTCTTCCACACCCTGAGCGCCAACTTCACGGCCAACCTCATGCGCAACTTCTGGTCGTACATGATCATCTTCTGCGGCCACTTCCCAGACGGCGCCGTGCACTTCACCGAGGAGGAGCTCGAGGACGAGACCCGCGCCGAGTGGTACCTGCGTCAGATGCTCGGCTCGGCCAACTTCGAGGGCGGCAAGCTCCTGCACGTCATGAGCGGCCAGCTCGGCTACCAGATCGAGCACCACCTGTTCCCTGACCTGCCGAGCAACCGCTATGCGCAGATCTCGGTCAAGGTGAAGGACATCTGCAAGCGCTACGACATCCCCTACACGACCGGCCCGCTCCACAAGCAGTACGGACAGACCCTGCGGACCATCATGAAGCTGTCGCTGCCGAACCGGCGTACGAGCGACAACCCGGCCCCACTGTCGCCGCGCAAGCGCCGCCGGCTCGACGACGCCGAGCGTCCGGTACGCCGCTCGGAGCTCGGCAAGTGGTCGGGCGCGGCTTCGGCGTGAGCACGCCGCTCGACGGCCGCCCGAAAGCCGGCGGGCTGCCCGTGCCGTTCGCGTGCGAGGACGACGGCGGGGCGCTTGACCACTCTCGGGTGGTCAAGCGCCGCGCCATCCGATGCGCGCTGAGCCGCATCTGCGGGATCTGCGGGGAAACTCTGTCCCGGCCCGTCGCCTTCCTGGGACCCGAGGCGGAGGCGGATGAAGGCCTGTTCACCTTCCCGCCGACCCACCTCGCCTGCGCTGAGGCCGCGCTGTCGCTGTTCCTCCCGATCGGCGGCCGCCACCTCGGTCAGGCCGAGCCCCCGATGCGGTGGATGCTCGTGACGACCGGGGGCTTCGACTTGGTCAGGCCGGGGCGACGGGGCGGCGTCGTGCAATTCCACCCCAACTCGGTGCTGGAGACTCGGACGTACGACTGAGTGAACGCGCGAGCCCACCCCACGCAACCAGGTGCACGTCAGACAGCGTCGGAGAGTGCGCGGAACTGCTCGTCGGTCAGCTCGATGCCGGCCGCGCCGATGTTGTCCTCGAGGTGCGTCACGGTCGACGTGCCGGGGATCGGCAGCACGACCGGGGAGCGCTTGAGCAGCCACGCAAGTGCGAGCTGCGACGGCGTCGCGCCCTGCTCGTCGGCGATCTCCGCCAGGGGTCCGCCATCCTTGACGAGCCCGCCGGTGGCCAGCGGGAACCACGGGATGAAGGCGATGCCGTTCGCGTCCGCGTGATCGAGGAGCGCCTCGGCGGACCGGTCGGCGAGGTTGTAGAGGTTCTGCACCGACACGATCTCGGCGGTCTTCTGCGCCTCCTTGAGCTCGTCGACGCTGACCTCGCTCACGCCGATGTGGCGTACCTTGCCCTGCTCCTGCAGCTCCTTGAACGCCCCGATCTGGTCGGCGACGGGCACCTCGGAGTCGATGCGGTGCAGCTGGATCAGGTCGATGCGGTCGACGCCCAGGCGGCGCAGGCTGAGCTCGACCTGCTGCTTGAGGTATGCCGGTCGGCCCACGGGAATCCACTCGCCGGGACCCGTGCGCGTCAGTCCCGCCTTGGTGGCGATGACGACGTCGTCGGCGTACGGGTGGAGGGCTTCGCGGATGATCTCCTCGGAGATGTTGGGGCCGTAGGAGTCGGCGGTGTCGATGAACGTCACCCCGAGCTCGACCGCCCGGCGGAGCACGCGGATCGCCTCGTCACGGTCGCGGGGCTCGCCCCAGACGCCGCTGCCGGTGATCTGCATCGCCCCATAGCCGAGGCGGGTGACTGGGAGGTCGCCGCCGATCTGGAAGGAGCCGGAGGTGGTTGCCGAGAGTGTGGAAGTCATACCGGTCTCAAGGAGCCGCAGCGGGGACTTATTCCGCCTCCTCCGCCGAGCTCAGTCGACCCGGCGGAACGTCGCGTCGGCACGGTCGAGCTCGCTCGAGGTCACGTCGATCCGCAGCCCGAAGTCGTAGTGCCGGAGGTGACGGTCGGGGACGTTGTGCGACCGGAACGACGTGAGCTGCGAGTGCGCCAGCCCGGCGACCGGGACGAATGTCGCGTCGGCGGCGAACCGCGCGGAGCTGTCGTTGCCGCCGAGGCTGACCGTGTAACCCCAGTGCCGCAGGAACTGCCCGGGCGCGTCGACCGACTCGAACGCGTACGGGAGATCCCGGGGAGTGAGACGTACCGAGCGGTTACTTCACCGGCGTCAGCAAGAACACCGGGATGACTCGATCCGTCTTCTTGGCGTAGTCCGCATAGGGCGGGTATGCCTCGACAGCTCGCGCCCACCAGGCCTCGCGCTCCTCGCCCGTGAGCTCGCGCGGCGTGTAGTCCTTGCGCACCGGACCGTCCTGGAGCTCGACGAGGGGGGCGTCGACGACGTTGAAGTACCAGCTCGGGTGTTTCGGGGAGCCGCCGAGCGATGCCACGACGGCGTACTGGCCCTCGTGCTCGACCCGCATCAGTGCGGTCTTGCGAAGCTTGCCGGACCTGGCGCCGAGCGTGGTGAGCACGATGACCGCGCGACCCATGATGGTGCTGCCCTTGGCGCCGTCCGTGCTCTCGTAGAGCTCGGCCTGCTTGCGGGCCCAGGCGGTGGTGCTGGGCGCATACTCTCCGGTCAATGGCATGCCTCCAGCCTGCCAGAGGCCTCCCCACGTCCTCCTTGCCGGCGCACGGCATGATCGGACGCATGGATCTCGTGAAGCTCGGCAACAGTGACCTCGAGGTGTCGAGCATCATCCTCGGCTGCATGAGCTACGGCGACCCCGACCGTGGAACGCATCCGTGGACGATGCCCGAGGAGCAGAGCCGGCCGTTCATCCAGCAGGCGCTCGACGCCGGGATCACGACGTTCGACACCGCCAACATGTACTCCGACGGCAGCAGCGAGGAGATCGTCGGCCGCGCCCTCGCCGACTTCGCGCGGCGCGAGGACGTCGTCATCGCGACCAAGCTGTTCTATCCGATGGGCGGCGACCCCGACAGCGGCGGACTGTCGCGCCGAGCCGTGCTCACGCAGATCGACGAGAGCCTCCGCCGGCTCGGCACCGACTACGTCGACCTCTACCAGATCCACCGGTGGGATCCCGAGGTCCCGATCGAGGAGACCATGGAGGCGCTGGACGAGGTCGTCACCGCCGGCAAGGCGCGTTTCATCGGCGCCTCGTCGATGTATGCCTGGCAGCTCGCCCAGGCCCAGCACGCCGCCGACCTCAACGGCTGGACCCCGTTCATCTCGATGCAGGACCAGTACAACCTCGTGCAGCGCGAGGAGGAGCGTGAGATGCACCCGTTCTGCCTCGACGAGGGCATCGGGGTCATTCCGTGGAGCCCGCTCGCACGCGGTCGGCTGACCCGAGACTGGGACGACCTCAGCACGACCCGCAGTGAGCGGGACGCGGTCACCAAGAGCTACTACGGGCAGGCTGAGGAGTCCGACCGGGCCATCGCGGCCGCCGTCGGCGCCATCGCCACCGAACGCGGGGTGTCCCGAGCACAGGTCGCCCTCGCCTGGGTGCGTCAGCACGACGTCGTCACCGCGCCGATCGTGGGCGCCACCAAGCCGCTGCACCTCGGTGACGCGGTCGCCTCGCTCGAGATCACCCTCAGCGACGACGAGATCGCCCGGCTTGAGGAGCCGTACGTTCCCCGCCTGCCCGAGTTCTGAGAATCCCCGCGAAGCTCCGTCACGAACGCGTGTGATCTCCGTCTCATGAATACGACCGAAACCAGCGGTCGGTGCAGATCTCGGGGCTGGAACCGGCTCACATCTGGCACTTGGACCCCGCCCGACGGAACTCTCCGGAGGACGGGGTCATCGCCGTTGTCGCGAATTCGACAGACAGACTCCATTGCGGCGCTCGATGCATGACAATTGCTGCAGGAGGGTTTGAAAGGGCAAGCATGCTTTCAGACAGGGTGACATCTCACGGGCGACCATGCGTTATTACGTCCTGACCACGCCTGGGGACGACGAGATCGTCCGGCTCAACCATGGCACCGCGTCTTACTTCGACGCGGCGACCGGCCGTTGGATCCCCGACCCTCTGCTGGCGGTCGAGGTGCGGTCGAGTGGTGACTGGCGGCAGGTCGACCCGGACCAGCTCCCACCCGGCATCGCGGACGATGTCGAAGCACAGCCCCGGGGCCGCAAGTCCCGCGCCCTGCGCCGCGGCCGGCACTCCCGCAGGTGACGCACCCGGCAGACTGTCCCTCGTGAATTCCGAGATGCCGGCAGACCTGCTCACCCACGCCCTCGCAGCCAAAGGCTTCATGCCCGAGCAGGAGGGCGCCTTCCTCCACCGGCTCGCCCGCAATCGGCTCCCCCACGGCCCGGCGTTGGAGATCGGTACGTACTGCGGCAAGTCCGCGATCTACCTCGGCGCCGCGGCCCGAGAGGTCGGCGGGACCGTGCTCACGATCGACCACCACCGCGGCTCGGAGGAGAACCAGGCCGGCTGGGAGCACCATGACGCTTCGCTCGTCGACGACGAGCTGGGTCTCATGGACACCCTCCCGGTCTTCCGCAGGACCGTCGCCCTGGCCGGCCTGGAGGACCAGGTGACCGCGGTGATCGGCCGCTCGACGAGCGTGGCGACGTGGTGGGCCACCCCGGTCAGCCTGCTGTTCATCGACGGCGGCCACGCCGAGGTGCATGCGCAGAACGACTACTCCGGATTCGCCCACTGGCTCATGACCGGCGGAACGTTGGTCATCCACGACGTGTTCGAGCGACCGGAGGACGGCGGCCAGGCCCCGTTCCACGTCTGGCAGCGTGCCGTCGACTCGGGCTGCTTCGAGCCCGCGGAGACCGTCGGGTCGATGCGGGCGCTAACGCGTACCAGGGGAGACGCCGGCGAACCGGTCGGATGACGGGCAGTCGCACTCCAGGGTGATCTCGTCGAAGTCCACTCCGATGCCGTGCCCGGTCATCACGCCTGCGCCCGGAGTCGTACCGGTCAGCACGTCCCAGGCGAGGATCATCGCGGCCGCCGTGTAGGTCGTGTGCTCGGCCGGCCAGTTGACGTTCTCGGGGAAGACGAGCCCGGTCCAGTACGCTCCGCGGTCACCGCGCAGGTGCTGCATGTCCGCGAAGAGCTGCTCGGCGCGAGCGTCGCCGATCGACTTCAGGGCCATCGCCAGCTCGCACGTCTCGGCCCCCGTCACCCACGGGTTGGTGCTGACGCAGCGGATCCCGAGTCCGTCGACGACGAAGGTGTCCCACTGCGACGCGACCATCGCGTCGGCCGCAGGTCCGCGCACCGCGCCACCGAGCACCGGGTAGTACCAATCCATCGAAAATGTCGACTTGTCGAGAAACTGGTCGCGGTGCTCGCGCAGCGCGTGCCCGAGCCGACCGCCGGCCAGCTCCCACTCCGGCTGCGGCTCGCCCAACAGGTCGGCCAGCGCGACGCCGCACCGCAGCGCCTGATAGATGCTCGAGCTGCCGGCCAGCAGGGCCTCGCGGTTGATCGTGGCCGGGCCGTCGTCGTCCCACTCGCGCGACCAGGCGATGCCACCGAACGGGAGCTGCAGGTCGACGACCAGGTCGAGCGCCCGCCGTACGACCGGCCACATGCGCTCGAGGAACGACTGGTCCCGGCGGATGACCCAGTGGTGCAGCACGCCGACCGCGACGTAGGCCGCCATGTTGGACTCGGTGCTGGCGTCCTCGACCCGACCGTTGACGAGCTTCATCGGCCACGAGCCGTCGGGACGCTGGGTGCGGGCGCACCAGTCGTACGCCGCCCCGGCTGCCTCGAGCTGGCCGCCCACGACGAGCGCCATCGCGCCCTCGACGTGGTTCCACGCGTCGGTGTGCTCACCGATCGTCCAGGGGATCGCGCCGTCGGGTTCCTGCATCGCCGCGATGCTGGCCGCGGTCTCCGCGACCTGATCTGGCGACAACATCAGACGCGGTCTCCCACCGGCGCTGCCGGCTTGCGCAGGTAGAGCACCATGCTCTTGCCGATCAGCGGGTTGAGGGCCTTCTCCGCGAGGCGGGTCACCGTGCTGTAGCCACGCGTCTTCATGATGTCCCAGACCAGCACCTGGTGATAGGCCTTCACGAGCGGGTTGTCGTCGTTCTTGACGCCGACGGCGCACTTGAGCCACCAGTAGGGCGAGTGCAGCGCATGCGCGTAGTCGATGCCGTCGAAGACCATGCCGGCGTTCTCCAGCTTGCCGATCAGCTCCTTGTCGGAGTAGATCCGGATGTGGCCGCCGGGCGTGTTGTGGTAGTCGTCGGAGAGCTTCCAGCACACCACCTCGGGTAGCCAGCGGGGCACCGTCACAGCCATCGTGCCGCCCGGGCGCAGGACTCGTACGAGCTCATTGATGGCCTGGATGTCGGCCGGGATGTGCTCGAGGACCTCGGAGGCGACGACGCGGTCGAACTCGCCGTCGGCAAAGGGCAGCGCCAGGGCGTCACCCTCCTTGATGTCGGCGGAGGCGCCCTCAGGAACCTCGCCGGCCTCCTTCATCGCACCGAACAATTCCAGGACCCCGGCCAGCTCGTCGCCGTCCTGGTCGAACGCGATGACGTCGCCGCCGCGTCGGTACATCTCGAACGCGTGGCGTCCGGCGCCACAGCCCATGTCGATGACGCGGTCCCCGGGCCGCAGCCCGAGCCGGTCAAAATCAATCGTCAGCACGCTTCTCCTCGGGTTGCTGCGCCGCGCTGGCGGCGATGACTTCTTGGTATGCGGCTGCGGTGGCGCTCGCCACCGCGCGCCAGCTGAACTTCTCGAGCACTCGTTGGCGACCGGCCCGGCCCATCGCCTCGCGGCGCTCAGGGTCGTCGAGCAGCTCGACGATGGCCGCCTCGAGCTCGCCGACGTCGCCCGGCGTGACCAGCGTGGCGCAAGCGCCGTCGTCGCCGACGACCTCGGGGATCGCACCGGCGCGGCTGACGACCAGCGGGGTCGCGCACGCCATGAGCTCCGCGGTCGGCAGCGAGAAGCCTTCGTAGAGCGAGGGCACGCAGGCGACCTCGGCTGACCCCATCACGTCGACGAGCGCGGACTCGCTGATGCCGTTCACGAACTGCACGGCGTCGGTGATGCCCAGGTCGTCGATCAGTCGGACAGTACGCTCGCCCGGCTTGGTCACCAGCACGAGCTCGACGTCACGCTCGGTGCGCAGCTTGGCGAACGCCTCGAGCAACGTGGCGATGCCCTTCATCGGCGCGTCCGCGCTGGCCATCGCCACGATGCGGCCGGGAACTCGCGGAGCCGTCGGCGGGACGAACACGTCGTCGACACCGAGGGTGATGACCTCGAGCCGAGACGGATCGACGCCGAAGTCGGTCACGATGTCGCGCCGGCTCGACTCCGAGACCGTGAGGATCTTGGGCAGCTGCCGGGCGACCTGCTTCTGCATGCGCAGGAATCCGTACCAGCGACGCAGGCTGAGCTTCTTGCGGATCGTCGGAGCGTTCGCGATGTCGATGCGCCGGTCGAACGTGATCGGGTGATGGATCGTGGTGATCATCGGGAAGCCCTGCGCGGCGATGTCGAGCATGCCGCGGCCGAGCGTCTGGTTGTCGTGGACGATGTCGAAGTCGCCCTGGCGGTCCTTGAACAGCCGCGCCACGCGTTTGCTGAACGTCTTGGGCTCGGGAAAGCCCGCCGTCCACATCGTCAGGACCTCCTCGACATCGATGAGGTCGCGGAACTCCTTGGGTCGCGGCGTGCGAAAGGGATCCGGGTCGCGATAGAGGTCCAGCGACGGGACCTTGGTCAGCGTGACGCCCTCGTCGAGCTCTGGGTAGGGCTGGCCGGAGAACACTTCGACGGTATGACCGAGCGCCACCAGCTCACGACTCAGGTGGCGTACGTAGACGCCCTGACCGCCGCAGTGTGGCTTGCTGCGGTAGGACAAGATCGCGATGCGCAACTGCCGCCTCCGGTTGTCTGGCTGGAACTGATTCCTATCATCCTTGGCCAACGCGTTCCCCGCGCGTGCTGCCGGTGTGGGCTTGGTCATCTCACGAAACGGCACCTTGGCCGCTGTTTCCGGGATAGAAGGAGTGCGTCGCGGTCACCCCACCGTCGACCGCGAACTCGCCTCCGGTCGTGTAGCCGCTCTCGTCGCTCGCGAGGTAGACATACAGCGGCGCAACATCCTCGGGCGTGCCCACGCGTTCCAACGGAACCCGCGTCGCACCCCATTGCATGGCCGCATCGCCGCCGACGTCCCGCGTCATCGCCGTGTCGATCATTCCCGGGTGCACCGAGTTGACGCGGACCCCGTAGGCCCCGAGCTCGACGGCGGCCGCCTTGGTCATGCCGCGGATCGCGAACTTCGTGCCGGTGTACGCCGTCAGCGACGACATGCCGGCGAGCCCTTCGACCGAGGAGCAGTTGATGATCGAGCCCTGCCGGTGCTGCTTCATCGCCGGCGCGACGGCACGCATGCCGTAGAAGCAGCCGCGCATGTTGACGTTGATCAGCAGGTCCAGATCGTCCAGCGGCATCGTGTCGACCTCGCCGAACCGCAGGACGCCGGCGTTGTTGACCAGGACGTTGACCGGTGCGGCGAATCGTTTCTCGGCCTCCGCGACGACCCGGTCCCACGACGCCGGATCGCTCACGTCGTGATGGCTGAAGTAGGCCGCGTCGCCGAGCTCGTCGACGAGCGCCGCGCCGACGTCGTCCAGCAGGTCGGCGATGACGACTCGGGCGCCCTCACCCACGAAGGCACGCGCGATGGCCGCGCCCTGCCCTTGGGCGGCGCCGGTGACGATGACGTGCTTGTCCTTGAGACGGGACATCGTTCTCCTCCGTGAGGGTGTGCGTATGGGTGAGCTAGAGCGAGAGGACCGAGTCGGCCGCGAACGAGACCTCGGGGTCGCGATCGGCGAAGAAGCCGCCGAGCGTCTGGTCGAGCTCGTCGGTCGACCAGAGATCGCCTTGGGTGTCGAAGCGCTGCTCGACCACCGGGGCGGCCATGAGCGCCACCATTCCGCCGTAGACGACGAACACCTGCCCGGTGATGCGCGCCGCGGCGGGTGAGGCGAGGTAGGCAACGAGCGGCGCGACGTGGTCCGGGCTGTAGGGATCGACGGCGCTGCCTGACTCGTCGTCACCGAACACGGCGGCGGTCATTGCGGTGCGGGCCCGAGGGCAGATCGCGTTCGCGCGTACGCCGATGCGGGACAGCCCGCGCGCCGTCGACAGCGTCAGGGCCGTGATCCCGGCCTTCGCGGCCGCGTAGTTGGCCTGGCCGGGCGATCCCGTGAGGAATGCCTCGGAGGCCGTGTTGATCACGCTCGCGTCGACCGGCGCACCCGTCTGCTTGGCAACCTGCCTCCAGTGACCGGCCGCGTTGCGGGACAGCAGGAAGTGGCCGCGGAGGTGGATGCGGACCACGAGGTCGAACTCCTCGTCAGACATGTTGAACAGCATCCGGTCGCGCGTGACCCCGGCATTGTTGACCACGATGTCCAAGGAGCCGAAGCTCTCGAGGGCGGTCTGCATGATCAGGTCGGCGGTGGACCTCTCGCCCACGTCGCCCGCCGCGATGGCGACCTCGGCACCCAGCGCCTTGATCTCCGTCGCGGTCTCGTCGGCTGCGCCGGGCAGGTCGTTGAGCACCACGCGCGCGCCGGCCCGAGCCATGGCCAGCGCCTCGGCCCGGCCGAGTCCCGCACCGGCTCCCGTGACGACCGCGACCCGTCCGTCGAGAGACGTCCCCGTCATGCCGTCACGCCCCCCAGCTGGCGCTCGCTCATGCCTCGTCCACGATCCGCAGGGCCGACTTGGGACACGAGGCGACGGCCTGCTGCACGCGGGGGCGGTTGTCGTCCGTGACCGTCGGGTCCTCGATCTGCAGCTCGTCGTCGTCATCCACGAAGAACACGTCGGGTGCGAATGCCTCGCACAGCGCGTTCGACTCACATACGTCGAAGTCGACCTCAACCCTCGCCATCAGCGATCTGCCTCCTCGCGGAACATCCACAACTAGAACGTGTTCTAGTCTAGCCCAGCGATGTCAGTTTGGATATGGCCCAATCGCCGTCGCCCCTGGTCAGGTTGATGACCAGGCTGTTGCGGCTCGCCTGCTGGTTGGCCTTCTTGCCCGTGCCCGCCGTCGTCGTCTGGTTGAGGAACACCAGCACCCTGGCCCTGTGCTCGGTCGCACTGATGATCGCCGAGGACACCGCGACGGCCTGGAGCACGATCTTGTTCTTGGTCGTGTTGGCTCGGACCTGCGCCATCGTGGAGTCGTACTGCTTGCGGAACGCCGGCGTCATGCGCGCTCGCGCGATCTCCATGTCGTTGGCCAGGGTCTTGTAGTCATACGACAGCGTGCGCTGGGCCAGGTCCGCCGCCGAGACGAGGACCTCGGTGCGGGCGTCCTCGCCGACGAGCGTGCCGTTGGGAGCGGCGACCGCTGATCCTTGCTCGGCGCGCCACCACAACGTGCCGACACCTGCGCCGGCCAACGCGACGAGCACGGCCAGGATCAGGGTCAGCTGCTTGTAAAGAGGGGTCCGCTCGGTTGCCGGGACAGCCTCGCCGTCTGCGCCGTCTGCTTCGGCGGAGTCCTCCTCGGGCTCCGACTCCGCCGGCTCGGTCTCCGCGGTCTCCGTCTCCGCGGGCTCCTCGACGTCCGGCTCTGGCTTCGCGCGAGGGATGGGCTTCGTCTTGGCCTTCACCTCGGTCGTGGGCTGCGCCGCGGGCTGGACCACCGGCGTGACGTCGGAATGACAGAACCGGCAACGCGTGGCGGCGGCCTTGATGTGCTCCGCACAGAAGGGGCAGATGCGTTCGTCGCGCTTCAGCTTCGCCATCGGTCAGCCCACGAACTCGAGCTGGGAGACCAGCCAATGGCCGTCCTCCTTGGCCATGGTCAGCTTGATGCGCCAGGACCGGTCCTCGACCTTGCCCTTGGTGCCCTTGTTCTGCACCTTGCTGCCGGCGGAGACGAAGACCGTCGCGGAACTCGGCGAGGCCTCGCTGACACCCACCTCGTCGACGCGTCCCTTGGAGATCGACTCCTGGCTCACCGCGGTCTCCTTCAACGACTTCAGGGACGCCTTGTACTGCTTCTTGAACGTGCCGGTGGCTCCGTCGAGCACCCGGTCGGTCAGCTCATCCATCCGGGTGTGGTCGATCGCCAGGAACGCCATCGTCTCCGAACGGGCCGCGCGGCTGATGTCGGAGTACTGCTGGGCCAGCTCCTCGGTCGGCGTGCTGCCGGGCGCCGCCTCGCTGCCGCGTACGGCGAAGATCGTCAACCAGCCACACAGCGCCACAAGGATCACGGCAAGCACGGCGTTCGTCACGGTGGTGCGGTTCAGCTGTCTCACTCGTCTCCCCCGGCAAGCTGGCTCTTCCAATCGATGGGCTCCGGAGCGTACTTCATGCCGCGCATGTTGACCGGAGGGCCGGATTCGCACTCGGCCGGGAAGTAGGGCACGAAGCTCTCCTCTGAGGTGGGTCGCCACTGGCCCGGCGGGAGGTAGCCCTCGGTGCAGGCCGGCGGATCCTGGGTCATGTTGAGGTGGACGCGACCGAACTTCTGGTCACCGGGGGTGAGCGCAGACGGGCCGGCCGAGATCAGTCGCGGGAAGGTCACCAGCAGCTGCTCGAGCGCGGGCAGCCGGGCGTCGAGGACCTCGGTGATGTTGACCAGGTGCAGCAACAGCGGCGGCAGGGTCTTGCGGAGGCTCGTCATCAGGGTCGTGAGCTCGTCGGCTGCCGGAGCCGCTCGATCGAGGACGCGGCGCAGGTCAGCGTCCGAGTCGGCGAGCGTGTCGGTCACGTCGGCGAGGTCATTGGCGAACGCCCTGATGTTGGTGGAGTTGTCCTGCTGGGTCTGGAGCACGGTCTTGGCGTCGTCCAACAGGCTGATGGTCGCGGACTCGTTGGCCGCTGCCTCCTCGACGAATGCCTGGGTGCTGTCGACCATCGAGCGAAGCGGGTTGGCGTTGCCCCGGAACATCGTGCCCAGCTCGGTGACCACGGTGTTGAGCTCGCCGGAGTCCAGGCTCGACACGAATCTGTCGAGGTCCTGCAGGAGCACGTCCTCACCGAGCGGGAGGCTGTCCTTGGTGCCGCGGACCGTGTCCCCGTCCTGGAGCATGGGGCCCTTCTTGGAGCCGGGTTCGAACGAGATGTACTGCTCGCCCACGACGCTCAGGTTGTGGACGAACACGGGTGAGTCGGCCGGCACGCGGGAGCCCTCTTCCAGGGCCACATCGACTCGCAGGCCGTCACCCCTGACGTCCATCTTGGCCACCTTGCCGATCTTGACTCCGCGATAGGTGACTTCGCTCCCCTCGAAGAGGCCGCCGGACGCGGGCAGCACCACGTGGACCGTGTAGCCCCGCCCGAGAGCCTTGTCGACGAAACCGAGGTAAGAGCCGCCGACATACAAGATGCCGAGCGCGCTCAGGACGACGAACGCGATCAGCCTGGCCTTGATACCGCGCCTCATGACGATCCTCCGCCCAGGAGGCCGTCGATCAGCTTGACGAGCCCGTCATCCGATCCGCCCCCGCCTGAACCCGGGTTCGGCGTCAGGCCGGGAACAGCCGGATCCTGAGCTCCCTTGGGGTCTTGACCCTGCTGGGCTCGGGCCAGCGCGTCGGCAACGCCCTGGTCGACGTTCGACTCCGTGCACAACGGCAAGGTGCTGAGCACCGCACAGAGCTGGGCCACCCCGTCCCCGAGCGGCGAGCAGATCGGCGCGGTCGGCGTCGCGCGGCACAGCGTGACGATGTCGTCGAGGGTTGTCGGCAGCAGCCCGCCCTCGCTCACCGGAGTCAGCTTGAACTGCATGCTGAACACCACGTTGGCGAAATCACCCTTGATGGCGTCGGCCGCGTCCATCGGGAACGGATAGCTGGCGGCCGACACGAGACCCGGCACCAACGAGTCGC
This sequence comes from uncultured Actinomycetota bacterium, assembly GCA_963790145.1. GTDB lineage: Bacteria > Actinomycetota > Actinomycetes > Propionibacteriales > Nocardioidaceae > Aeromicrobium. The sequence goes on from CAWBNN010000004.1 coordinate 491,023, forward strand.
CGGTGTCGGAGAGCTTGCGGAGCACAGGCTCGAGGTGGCGGAGCTCAGCGATGAGGTCGTCCTTGGTCTCGTTGACCACCCGCGTGCCGACGCTGCCCAGCTTGTCCAGCTCCGAGAGCATCGTGACGAGCTGGGTGTGCTGCTCGCGCAGCACCGTGATCGCGGGGCCGGCCGCATCGAGCGCGGCACCGATGGTGTCTTTCTCCGCCACGAGGGTCTTGCTGAGACCGTTGATCGACTCCATCGCCTGGACGATGTCGCCCTTCTGGGAGTTCAGCGTGCTGACCAGGGTGTTGACCTGCCCCAGGACGTTGCGGATCTTGCCCGTACGGCCGTCCATCATCTCGTTGAGCTCGTGCGTGATGCTCTGGATCTGCCCGACACCGCCGCCGGTCAGCACGAACGACAGCGCACCGAGGACTTCTTCGACCTCGGGGTTGCGGCCCGTGCGCGACATCGGGATGACGTCCTTGGGGCCGAGCCGCCCGGTGCTCGTGGAGGTTCCGTCCGGGCTCGCCGGCGGCGGCGCGAGGGCGATGAACTTCTCGCCGAGCAGGCTCGTCTGCTGGATCTGCGCCTCCGCGTTGGCAGGCAGCACCACGTCCTTGCGGATCAGCATCGTGATGCGGGCGTGCCAGCCGACCATCGTGACGGACTCGACGTGTCCCACGGGAACGTCGCCGACCATCACCGAGGAGCGCGGGACCACGTTGAGGGCGTCGGCGAAGTCGGCGCTGACCTCGAAGCCGTTGTCCTCGTTGACCTTGTTGCCGGGCAGCGGCACGTCATAGATTCCGCTGAAGCCGCAGCCGCTCAGCAGGAGCGCCACGGCGAGCCCGAGGATGACCCGGAGCCGGAATGACCTCATGAGCCACCTCCGAGCAGGTCGAGCAGCGCGGGCAGTCCGCTCTGCGTGCCACCCGACGACTTCTCGCCGGCGGCAGGTTCGGTGGGGGTGCCGGGTGCCGTGGGCACACTGGCAGCCGAACCTGACGTCGCGGGGAGCAACGGCTGCAGGACGCTCGTGAGCATGGTGCAGACCGCCTCGGGCGTACCGATGTTGACGAGTGTCTGGCACAGGAACTGGTCGGGACGGAACTGGATGCCGGGCGCCACCTGCACGCGGGAACCGTACGTCCCGGTGCCCGCCTCGAAGGCCAGGGCGAGGTTGCTCATGGCCAGCGAGCCCTTCTGGACGACCAGCCCGAGCGCGTCCTTCTGGTTGTCCACCCGTTCGAGCAGGCTGCTCAGCAGCTCGAGGTCCTTGCCCAGCGTCTCGCGGTTCTCCTGCACGAAGCCCTTGACCGTGCCGAGCACCCTGGCCAGCGAGGCGACGACCGCTCGCAGCTCGTCACGCTCACCGGCAAACTGCCCGGACACCGACGTCAGCTGCTGGACGAAGGCCTCCACGGTGGCGTCGTTGGCCGCCAACGTGTCGGTGACCTCGGCAAGGGAGCGGACGTTCTCGAACAGCGGGCCGCGGTTCTCGGCGAACACCTCCGCAGCTTGGGAGAGGTTGCGGATCGTCTCGGACCCGAGCGAACCGTTGCCGTCGAGCGCCTTGGCTCCCGCCGTGAGCAGGTTGTCGAGCGCACCACTGGTCGAGCCGGCCTTGGGGCCGAGGGTCACGGCGAGGTCGTCGAGAGACTTGAACATCCGGTCGAGCTCGATCGGCGTCTGCGTACGGCTGAGGGGGATGTCGCCGTGATCCGGCATCTCCGCGCCCTTGGCGTACGCCGGGAACACCTGGACGTAGCGGTCAGCCACCAGGGTCGGCGTCACGACCGCGGCCTTGGCGTCGGCCGGCAACTTGTACTCCTCGTCGTACGTCATCTCGACGCGGACGCTGTTGCCTTCGGGCACGACCGCCGTCACTTCGCCGACCCGCACGCCCATGACCCTGAGGTGGGTTCCGGGATAGACCGCGACTGCGCGATCGAAGTGGGCCGTGACGGTCCGCGATCCGTCGCGGGGGAACACGAGGAAGGCAAGCAGCAGCAGCGTGACGGGAACGGCCGCCGCGATCCACTGCGCTCTCCTGCTCAGGCCTCTCATCCGCCACCCCCGGGCTTCGTGGTCGTGAACTCGCCGAGGAACACACCGGTCATGTTGGGCACGTAGGCGTCGAACCACGGCCCGCTGCCGACGATGTTGCCGAGGATGCTGACGTACGGCCCGTAGTTGTGGATGAGCGTCTCGATCTGGTCCTCGCGCGCATGCAGGAACGTCAGCACGTCCTCGAGCTTGTCGAGGGTCGGGCGCAGCTGCTTGCGGTTGTCCGTGACCACGCCCTCGAGCTCGACCGCCAGTCGGTTGGCGTTGACCAGCAGCTCGTGGATCGCCTGCTTGCGCGTCTGCAGCTCCTGGAAGATCAGGTTGGCCTGCTTCATGAGCGTCACGAGGTCGCCCTTGCGCTCGTCGAGCAGCTTCGTGACGTTGCTCGAACGCCGGAGCAGCTGCTCGATCTCCTCGTCGCGCGACGCGATCGTGGTCGAGAGGCGGGACAGCCCGGTGAAGCTCGAACGCACCTCCGGGGCCGCCGAGTCGACCACTTCAGCCAGCGAGTCGAGCGCCTTGGTGAGGTTCTCCTTGTCGGTCTCCTCCGTCTGCGTGGTCAGCTCGCCAAGGGTGCCGACGATGTCGAACGCGACGTCGGTGCGGCTGAGCGGGATCGTGGCGCCGGCCGGCATCTCGCCGGCACCTTCGGGCTTGATGTTGAGGAACTTCTCACCCAGCAGGCTCTTGACCTCGACACTCGCTCGCGACGAGCGTCCCAGGGTCGCGCCCGAGACGTCGAAGTCGGCGACGACCTTCTCCGGCCCGATCTGCAGCTTGTTGACCCGGCCGACACGAACGCCGGCGACCTGCACCTCGCTGCCGGTCCGCAGACCGCTCGCGTCACTCAGCTCTGCGTGGTAGGTCGTGCCCCGCAGCCACGGCAGCTTCTGCAGGTTGAACGAACCCACCATGACGAGCATCAGCAGCGCCAGGGAGATGATGCCCATCTGGACGATCTGGGAGTCACTTCGACGTGCCATCACTGACACCTCGCTGCCTGGCTGTACATCGTGAAGTCGGACATCTGCTTTTGCACCTCGGGCGGCAGGGTGTCCATCAGGACGCTCGGCAGCACCACTCCACCGTGGAACTCGCAGAGGTAGTAGTTGTACCAAGAGCCGTAGACACCGATGCGGGTCTGCTTGGCGAGCATCGATGGAAGCTTGTCGAGCGTCATGTCGAGGTACTGCTTGTTCTCGGGCTTGGCCAGGATCGTGAACAGCCGCCGCAGCTGGGCGATGTCCTCCTTGAGCAGCGGCCGCCCCTCGGTCAGCAGGTCGGCAACCGCCTTGGTGACCGACGAGATGTTGGTCAGCGACGATCCGATCACCTTGCGGTCCTCGGCCAGGTCACCGAACCACGACTTCATGCTGGTGATCAGGTCACCGAGCTGCTGATGGTGGTCGTCGACCGTCTGCATCAAGGTGCTCAGGTTGGTGATCACGTCGCCGATGAGCTGGTCACGATCGGCCAGGGTGTTGGTCAGCGATGCCGTGTTGGAGAGCAGCTCCTGCACCGTGCCGCCCTCGCCTTGAAGCACCTGGATGAGGTTGAGCGAGAGCTTGTTGACGTCGGCGGGACGCAGTGCCGCGAACAGCGGCTGGAAGCCCTGGAACAGCGCCGTCAGGTTGAGCGCCGGCGTCGTTCGATCCAGAGGCAGCGTCGCCCCGGGCCGAAGCCGCTGCGCACCCTCCTTGCCCTCGGACAACGACATGTAGCGATCACCGATCAGGTTGAGGAACCTGATGCTCGCCCGCGAGTCCCGGGTCAGCGGGACCTCGTCCTTGACCTTGAACGTCACCATCGCCTTGTCGCGCCGGTAGATCTTGACGTCCTCGACCTTGCCGACGATCACGCCGGCGATCCGCACGTCGTCGCCCGACGTCAGCTCCGAGGCGTTGCTGAACACCGCCTTGTACTCGGTCTGGGAGCCCATCCCGAAGCCGCCCATGATGATGACGAGCATGCCCGTCACGAGGAGCGAGACCACCGTGAAGATGGTGAGCTTGATCCCGGCGACGGCGAATGTGGTGTCACGGGTGTTCATCCGATCCCCCCGTCGGGCTCGTCCTTGTCGGAGCCGTCCTTCAACGGCTGGAAGGGTGCGGGCACGTCGTAGTCGTCGGGCAGGCCGAGGCACCACGGCCCGTGCCCGACCTCGCCGTACTCCGGTGCGTCCGCGGCCGTGTAGGCCGTACGCTGCGGCGCGCCGAGCTCGAGGGTCTGATGGATGATGCCGCCCTGGAAGACGTTCTTGGCGTTCGGGATCTGGCGGTCGAGCCCCTCGAGGACGCACGGCAGCTCAGGTGAGTAGGTGTCGAGCAGGGCCAACAGCGGCCGGCCGGAGCGCACCTGCGCGATGAGCTGCTTCTCGTTCTCCGACAGCGTCACCCGGGTGGTCCGCGCCAGCCCGGTGAGGCTGCCGAGCGCCCGATCGAGGGAGCCCTGCTTGTCGGTGAGGGTGCGCGCCGTCACCGTGGCGTTGCGCAGCAGCCGGATGAGGTCGGGCGCGGCCAGCTCGTACGTCCTCGACACCTCCGAGAGCAGCTGCAGGTCGGACCGCAAGGTCGGCAGCTCGACGTTGACCCGGCTGAGGTAGTCGTTCAACGTCTCGAACGTGTCGCCCAGCTGGTCGCCCTTGCCCTGCAAGGCGTGGGAGATCGCGTAGAGCGTGGCGTTCAGGTCGGCCGGGCGCACGGAGCGCAGGAGCGGGAAGAGGTTGGCGAGGATGGACTGCAGCTCGACGTTGGTGGTGACCCGTTTGGAGGGGATGACGCTGCCGTCACGCAGCATCGCCGTCGACGCCGCGCCTTTCGGCGGCACCAGCTCGAGGTAGTTCTGGCCGAAAAGAGTCGTCGGCAGGATCTGCACGCTCACGTCGCGCGGGATGGTGCGAGCCGAGTCGGGCTTGAGCGACAACGTGATCTCGGCCAGCTTGCCGTCGCTCTCGATCTTCTTGACGTGGCCCACCAGGGCACCGTGCATCCGTACGTCGCCGAAACGGGCGAGCTGCAGGCCCGCGCGATCGGCCATCACCGTCACGTCGGTGCTGTTGGTGAACTTCTTGTCGTAGAGGGCGATGCAGAACCAGATCATGAGCGAGATGACGACGAAGTTGGCGATGCCGGCGAACCACAGGCGACGATGCTCGGCCGGGGAGTCGTGAATGATGTTGGCGTACACCAGCACTACCCCGTGATCCGGACTGTGGTGGTCGATCCCCAGATGGCGAAGCTGAGGAAGAAGTTGACGACGACGACCGTCACGATCGACGCGCGGATCGACTGCCCCACAGCCAGGCCGACACCTGCGGGCCCACCGGTTGCCGTGTAGCCGTAGTAGCAGTGGATCAGGATGATCAGGACCGCGAGGACGATCAGCTTGGCGAACGACCACAGGATGTCGATGGGCGGCAGGAACTGCAGGAAGTAGTGGTCGTACGTGCCGGCCGACTCCCCGTAGATCATGACGGTGATCAGCCGTGGCGAGAGGTAGGAGGCCAGCAGCGCCACGGTGTAGAGCGGGATGACCGCGATGAATCCGGCGATCATGCGGGTCGTCACGAGGAACGGCAGCGAGGGCACGCCCATGACCTCGAGGGCGTCGATCTCCTCGGAGATCCGCATCGAGCCGAGGCGTGCGGTGTAGCCGCAGCCGACCGTGGCCGCCAGCGCGATCCCGGAGACCAGAGGAGCGACCTCGCGGGTGTTGAAGTAGGCCGAGATGAATGCGGTGAACTTCGCGACCCCGATCTGGCTCAGCGATGCGTAGCCCTGCAGCCCGACCTCCGTGCCGGCGAAGAACGCGAGGAAGGCGATCACTCCGACGGTGCCGGCGATGACCGAGAGCGCCCCGACGCCGAAGACGACCTCGGCCAGGGTCTTCGCGATCTCCTTGCGGTAGCTGCGCAGCGCATGGGGGATCGACGCCAGGGACTTGGCGATGAACAGCAGCATGTCGCCCATGGTTTCCAGCAGTGTGCGCTGGTACTTGACGGCCGACGAGCCGAGCTCGGTGAGGACACTCATGTTCGGGGCCCCCGCGAAATCGCGAGCGCAGCTGGGGGTTCCACCACGAGCGCAGCGAGTAGGGGGCGTGATTTTGTGGGGTGAATCATCACAGGCCTGCCTGGGGGACGAGCTGGAAGTACAGCGCCGTGATGATCGAGTTGACCATGAACAGCAGCATGAACGCGAGGATGACCGACTCGTTGACCGCGCGACCGACGCCAGCAGGTCCGCCGGCGGCGCTGAGCCCCTTGTAGGCCCCGACGATGGCTGCCATGAAGCCGAAGATGGCCGCCTTGATGAAGGCGACATAGAGGTCGGTCAGGGTGGCCAGGGACGTGAACGAGGCGAGGAACGCTCCGGCCGAGCCGCCCTGCACGATGACGGTGAAGTAGTAGCCTCCGGCGATCCCGGCGGCAATCACGATCGAGATCATCAGCACCGACACCACCAGGGTTGCGGCCGCACGGGGCACGACCAGACGCTGGATCGGGTCGATGCCCAGGGTTTCCATGGCATCGATCTCCTCGCGCATCTTGCGCGCACCCATGTCGGCACAGATGGCAGAGCCCGCTGCGCCCGCGATGATCAGCGCGGCCGCGATCGGCGCCGCCTCCCTGACGGTGGCGAGCACGGCGGTGGCACCCGCGAACGACTGGGCGCCGAGCTGCCCGGTGAGGTTGCCGACCTGGAGCGCGATGACCGCACCGAACGGGATCGACACGAGGATGGTGGGCAACATCGTCACCCGCGCGACGAACCACGCCTGCTCGACGAACTCCCGCAGCTGGAACTTGGTCGTGAACGTCAGCTTGGCGACGTCCCAGGACATGGCGGCGATGTGCCCGGGGCCGCGGAAGACCGATGCAAGGCTCAGGCCCATGTCTCCTCCTGGTGTCCATCGACTCCGGTGTGACGGGACCCAGTGGGGGTGACGCTTGTCATTCCTGCGGCCGGCGTGACTTCTGTAGAGTAACGACGCTCTGTGACCTGCGTTACGTTTTTCGAACTCCGCATGGCCGCATGACGCCCGGCCCTCCGGCCGAAGAACGACGCCTCGCCGAGCTGGGTGCCCGACGCATAGCCCCGGCCGTCGACCGCGATGTTGGACGCGCACGCCCCAGCGGCATAGAGGCCGTCGACGGCGGTGTGGTCCGCGCGCAGCACCCGGGCGTCGGGGTCGACCCGCAGGCCGCCGCACGTGAACCCGGAGTAGAAGCACTGGCCCGGCGTCAGGTCGTACGCGCCATAGGGCGGGGAGTCGAGCGGTGCGACGTACTCCGCGGCCTTGTGGAAGTCGGGGTCGCGGCCTTCGCGCGCTGCCGCGTTGTAGTCGTCGAGCGTGCGGGCCAACGAGCCCGCAGGTACGCCGAGGCCCGCTTCCATCTCGGCGATGGTCTCCCACCCGTCCACGAGCGGCTGCAAGCCGTATGCCGGCTCGGCCATGTGCACCGAGTCCAGGATCAGCCAGGCCTTCTGCTCGGGCTGGTCGAACACGTATGCCGACGTTCGTGAGTGATAGGAGTCCTCGGCGACGAAGCGCTCGCCGCGGTTGTTGACGCAGATGCCCTTGACCAGGTCGCCGGGTGGATAGAACGGAGCGGTCAGGAACGCGCCGTCCATGTGCTCGGTGACCCCGCCGACCGACTCGCCCAGGCGGATGCCGAGACCGTCGTCGTACGTGTTGCCGAGCGCCATGCCCTTGGCGATCAGCGCCTCGAGTGGTGGCGCGAACCGGTGGACCATGTCCGGGTTCATGACGAAGCCACCGGCGGCGATGACCACGGCGCCCGCACGAATGGCACCGGCCTCACCGAAGCGTTTCCAGGCCAGCCCGGCGACACCGCCGTCGTGGGTGACGAGCGCCGTGGCGCCGGTCTCGTAGCGGACCTCGACCCCGAGCTGGTCGAGCCTCTTCAAGGCCAGGTCGAGCACCAGCGCGCCGCCGCCGGAGTCGCCGACGACGGGTGGTTGGTGGCCGCGCGGCGCCGGGACGGCGAGCTCCCGAAACGGCCACACCTTCTCGTTGCCGGTGAACATCACGCCTTCGGTGCCCGGTGCCATGACGGACTTGTGCGGGTAGAAGGTGCGCTCGAACTCGAAGCCGAGCGACTCCAGCCAGTGGAAGTGCTCGACGCTGCCCTCGCTGTAGACCCGGATCTTCTCCGGATCGCAGTCGGGCGAGGCCGCCATGAGGTACTTCGCCATCTCGGCCGGCGTGTCCTCGTAGCCGCTGACCTCCTGGCACGGCGTGCCGCCGCCGAGATAGAAGTGGCCACCGGCCATCGCGCTGGTGGCCGACAGCCGGCCTCCACGATCGAGCACCAGCACGCGGGCGCCTGCCTCGGCGGCCTCGATCGCGGCAGCCGTCCCCGCCATGCCGGCACCGATGACGAGGACATCGACCTCGTCGGACCACGACGTCACGTCATCGGCCGGCACCTCGATGGGGATCTCGACGTTCTTCGGCTGCGCAGATGTCACGAGTACGTCACCCGGACCTTTTCGGACGCCGGTTCGCTCTGGCACCCCAGGCGTATGCCGTCCGCCAGGTCCTCGTCGTCGAGCACGTCGTTGGCGCGCATCGTGACCTCGCCCTCCAGCAGCCGTATGGCGCACGCCGAACACTCGCCCTCGCGGCAGGAGTAGGGCGCCTTGACGCCCTTGCTCTCGAGGTGCTCGAGGAGTGTCGTGCCGGGTCGCCAGTCGGTGTACTCGTAGTCGACGCCGTCGAGCTCGACCTGCAGGTGCACCTGGCCGACCGACGACGGCGGCGCTTCATCTGTGTCACCGGCGTCGTCCTCGGCGCCCGGCTCACGCTCGGCGGACGTCTCGAACGGGTTGCCACCGAGCGAGACGAACTTCTCCTGGTGGCGCCGATCGCGCGGGAACTCCAGCTCCTTGAGCGCGGCCACGGTCGCCGCCATGAACGGCGCGGGACCGCACACGAACGCGTCCCACTCGACGTACTGGGCGGCGAACGCACGCAGCTGCGCCTGGGACGGCAGGCCTTGCACCGACTCGAGCCAGTGCACGACCTGCAACCGGTCGGGGTGCTCGGCTGCCAGCTCGGCGAGTGTCCCGTGGAAGATCACCGAGCGCTCGTCGCGGTTGGCGTAGAACAGGACGATGCGTCCCGACCCGCGGACCAGCGACGTACGGATGATCGACATGACCGGGGTGATGCCGCTGCCGCCGGCAAACAGGAGCAGGTCGGCGTCGAGGTTCTTGGGGGTGAAGATGCCACTCGGCGGGAGCACCCGCAGCCGGTCGCCCGGGCGGAGCTCCGAGCAGATCCACCCGGACGCGTAGCCGTCGGGCGTGCGCTTGACCGTGATGGTCAGCGGCCCCTGCTCGTCGACCGGAGTCGAGGAGAGCGAATAGCTGCGCGCCACCAGACCGGTGCGATCGCTGGGCACGGCGACGGTGAGGAACTGCCCCGGTGTGTAGGCGAAGTGCTCGCGGTGCTCGCCGGGGTCGAGGACGACAGACCTGGCGTCGCCGGTCTCCTCGATCACGTCGAGCACCTCGAGCTCGAAGGAAGGGTCAGTCATCAGATGACCCGACCGACACGGCACCGTCGCGTACGGCCTGCTCGATCGATGCGGTGAGGCGCGGACAGCCCGAGTGGATCGGCCGGCCGCCTTCCTGGTGGGCGAGCTTGGCGAACGTCGCGCACTCCGCGACCGCCTGCTCGGTCCACTGGATCGAGGTGTGGTGCTCGCTGTTCTTGCGTACCTTCACGCGCGCCCGGCAGTCCAGGCACGGGAGCTCCTCGAGGCTGCCCTGCGTGTAGAGCGCCCGATCCTCGAGCGTCTCCGCGCGCGACGGCACGATGTATGCCATCAGGCATCTGCCGTTTCGGCCTGGCGGTCCTCCGCCGCCTTGCGTGCGAGGTTCTCGGCGACCTCGGCCCGCCAGTTCTCGTTGGCCTTGGTGGTGTCGACCTCGAACTCGAACCGCTCGACCATCTCGGTCTCGACGTCGGCCTTGTCGACGTAGAACTGCTCGTACCAACGGCGCAGCTGGTAGACCGGGCCGTCCTCCTCGCAGAGCAGGGGGTTCTGCACAGGTGCCTTGTTCTGCCAGATCGCGACGTCCTGCAGAAACCCCACGGAGAAGCTCTCGACGTACTTCTTGCCGATGTAGTCCGCCGTGGCGTCGTCGACGCCCTCGGGCTTCTCGACGCACAGCCCGAACTGCAGGTTGAACGAGTTGGGTCCCGTCGGGATGTGACAGTTGATCAAGATGACCTTGGTCAGGAAGCCCTTGTAGTCGGTGTCGAGCCAGTTGATCATGTACGACGGCCCGAAGTAGGTCGCCTCGGACTTGAGGATCAGGTCCTCGTCGCCGTAGCCCTCGGCCTTCATGTCCGGGCGGCCGGTCGACTCCATGAACTGGGTGGCCTTGTCGCCCTCGAAGACGTTGCGGAAGTTCGTGGGGAACGCGAAGTGGATGTAGAAGAAGTGCGCCATGTCGACGACGTTGTCGATGATCTCGCGGCAGTGCGCGTTGTCGACCTCGATGACGTCCCAGGTCCAGTCGGTGTACTTGTCCGTGCCCACGCCTTCGAGGACGGGCGGCAACGCCTCCATGTCGGCCGGGCTGCCTTCCGGGTCGTGCCAGATCAGCAGCTGGCCGTTGCGGACCACGCTCTCGTAGCGCTGGGTCCGGGCGCGCAGGGGTACGCGCTTGGCGTACGGAATCGCCTTGCACTTGCCATCGCCACCCCAGCGCCAGTCGTGGAACGGGCAGGCGATCTCGTCGCCCTTGACGGTGCCCTGCGTCAGGTCGCCGCCCATGTGCCGGCAGTAGCCATCGAGGACGTGCAGCTCGCCCTGGGAGTCACTCCAGACCACGAGCTTGCCGCCGAAGGCCTGGACGGAATGCGGCTTGCCGTCGGCGAACTCCCGCTCAAGGCCAAGACAGTGCCAGCCCCGGGCGAATCGCTCCGGCACGGAGCCGGTGTCAAGAACGCGGGTCTCACTCACGATTGCCTCCGATTGCGGTCCCCTGTGGACCAAAACGAGAACACGTTATAGTTTTACCACATGTACGTCGCCCTGACAGCCGACCAGCTTCGCCTTCGTGATGAGCTCCGAGGTTACTTTTCCGAGCTCGTCACGCCTGAGCGTCGGGCGGCCCTCGCCGCATCGTCCGGCGAGTTCGGTGACGTGACGGTCTACAAGGACGTCATCCGGCAGCTCGGTGCCGACGGCTGGCTCGGCATGGGCTGGCCAGAGGAGTGGGGCGGGCAGAACCGCTCGATGGTCGACGAGCTGATCTTCACCAACGTCGCCGCCGTCGCCGGGGTGCCGATCCCGTACCTGACGCTCAACACCGTCGGCCCGACGATCATGAAGTACGGCACCGAGGAGCAGAAGGAGTACTTCCTCCCGAGGATCGTCCAGGGCGAGCTGCACTTCTCGATCGGCTACTCCGAGCCGGGCTCGGGCACCGACCTCGCGTCGCTGCGCACCAAGGCCGAGCTCGACGAGACCACCAACGAGTGGGTCATCAACGGCCAGAAGATGTGGACGTCGCTGATCCAGTACGCCGACTGGATCTGGATGGCCTGCCGGACCGATCCGGACCTGCCCCGCCACAAGGGCCTGTCGATGATCCTGGTCCCCGCCGACTCCGAGGGCTTCTCCTACACACCCGTGCACACGATCGCGGGTGTGGGCACCAGCGCGACCTACTACGACAACGTCCGGGTGCCCGCCGACAACCTGATCGGTGGCCGGGGAGGCGGTTGGGCGCTGATCACCAACCAGCTCAACCGTGAACGGGTGGCCCTGACCTCTTCCGCGCCCCTGGTCCACTCGATCGAGCTCGTCACCGACTGGGCCCGGCAGACCAAGAACGCGAACGGCATGCGGGTGATCGACCAGGAGTGGGTGCAGATCCTCCTCGGTCGCGCCCAGGCACGCACCGAGGCCCTGACGCTCATGGGCTGGAAGCTCGCCGCCGAGATCGACACCCTCTCCCCTGCTGACGCGTCGGCGATCAAGGTCTACGGCTCGGAGCTCGCGATCGAGGTCTACCGCGCCCTCAAGGAGATCGTCGGCCCCGCTGCCGGCATCGCCGCCGACTCCCCCGGCGCGGTCATCGCCGGGCGCCTCGAGCGCTACTTCCGTTCGTCGCTGGTCATGACGTTCGGCGGCGGCACGAACGAGATCCAGCGAGACATCATCGGCTACGTCGGGCTCGGCATGCCGGCAGCGAAGCGTTAAGGGACCACGACATGGACTTCACACTGCCGCCCGAGGCCGAAGAGGCCGCCGCGCTCGCCGCGACGATTCTGAAGGACCACACCAGGCCCGAACGGCTGGCGGAGGTCGAGGCCGCCGGCAACCGGTTCGACCCTGTGCTGTGGAGCGCCCTCGGCGAGGCTGGTCTCCTCAGCCTCACGACACCGGAGGCGCACGACGGTGCCGGGCTGGGCTTCCTCGAGCTGTGCCGCGTGCTCGTCGAGGTCGGCCGCACGGTCGCCCCAGCCCCGCTCGCCACTGACTCGGTGGCTCGGCTGCTGCTTGCCGAGCACGGCACTGACGACCAGCAGACCGCCGCGTACGCAGCCAGCGTGCTGAGCTGCGCCATCGCCGAAGAGCACGAGCACGCCCCAGCAGCGCCGACGACCACTGCCGCGCCCGACGGCACGGAGTACGTGGTCACCGGCACCAAGTACCTCGTGCCTGCTGCCACCGCGTCGAGCGCATTCCTGGTCACCGCGAGCGCTCCCGACGGCACCGGGGTCTTCCTGGTCGACGCCGAGACGCCGGGACTGCAGATCCGCGAGCAGAAGCTGAGCGACGGCGACGCCGTCGGCCTCATCGAGCTCTCCGGCGTACGCGTGGCCGCCGACCGTCGCGTCGGCGATGCGGCCGCGGCGCAGCGCCTGGTCGACCTGCTCACGGTCGCCAGCTGCGCCGTTCAGCTCGGCGTGACCGAGGGTGCACTGACCCTCACCGCGGACTACGCCAAGGTGCGCGAGCAGTTCGACCGGCCGATCGGCACGTTCCAGGCCGTCTCGCAACGCCTGGCCGACGGCTACATCGACACCCGCTTCCTGGCTCTGACCGTCTGGCAGGCCGCATGGCGACTCGCCGAGGGCCTGCCCTCCGCAGAGGCCATCGCCACGGCCAAGCTGTGGGCTTCCGACGCCGGGCACCGCATCGCCCATACGACCGTCCACATCCACGGCGGCGTCGGCGTCGACATGGACGGCGAGGCCCATCGCTACTTCACCGCCGGCACGCGCTACGACTTCGAGTACGGCGGGGCGACCGAGCAGGCCCTGCGACTCGGCAAGCTGCTTGCCGCCGGACCCGCGTGACCCTACGGGACCTCCTCCTGGCGCGAGCCGAGCAGGACACCCCGGCGCTGCTGACCCGGGATCGTACGTGGACCTGGCGCGAGCTCGTCGCCGACGCATCGACGCGAGCCGCCTCGGTCGCCCGCCTGCTCGATCCGCAGCGCCCTCCTCATGTCGGCCTGCTGATGGACAACACTCCCGAGATGCTCCTCGGCCTGGCTGCTGCGGGCCTGGGCGGCCACGTCGCGGTCGGGGTCAACAGCACGCGCCGCGGCGACGCCCTGCTGGCCGATCTCCACCGGGCCGACGTCCAGCTGCTCCTCACCGACGCCACTCAGCGGCACCTCGTGGACGGGCTCGACCTGACCGGCATACGCATGATCGACACCGACAGCCCGGACTGGCACGACCTGGTGATCCCCGGCCCGCTGCCCGCGTCGGCACCCGCGGACGATTCCCTGTTCATGCTGATCTTCACGTCCGGCACCAGCGGTCGGCCCAAGGCCGTGCGGATCACCCACGAGAAGGTGACCTATCCCGGTCAGTACCTCACCGAGCGCCTCGGGCTCACCGCCGACGACGTGCACTACGTCGCGATGCCGCTGTTCCACTCCAACGCCGTGATGGCGGGCTGGGCACCGGCCCTCGTCACCGGCGCACCCGTGGCACTCCGCGAGAAGTTCTCCGCCTCGGAGTTCCTGGCCGACGTACGCCGATTCGGCGCGACGTACGCGTCCTACGTCGGAAAACCCCTGACGTACGTGCTCGCCACTCCCGAGCGACCCGACGACGCCGACAACCCGCTGCGCCTGGTCTTCGGCAACGAGGCCGGCGACCGGGACATCCAGGCGTTCGGTGAGCGATTCGGCTGCCGGGTGGTCGACGGGTTCGGCTCGACCGAGAACGCCGTCATCGTCAGCAGGCTGCCGGGCACGCCGCCGGGCGCTCTGGGCTGGCCCGCCGACGGAGTCGCCGTCCACGATCCTGAGACTGGCGAGGAGTGCCCGCGCGCCGAGCTCGACGAGCACGGCCGGGTGGTCAACCTCGACGCGTGCGTCGGCGAGCTGGTCAACACCACCGGCACGGGCCAGTTCGCCGGCTACTACAACGACGACGAGGCCACGGCAGAGCGGATGCGCGGCGGTATGTACTGGTCGGGCGACCTCGCGTACCGCGACCGCGATGGCTGGGTCTGGTTCGCCGGCCGCACCGCCGCCTGGCTCCGCGTCGACGGCGAGAACCTCGCCTGCGCCCCGATCGAGCAGGTGCTGCTGCGCCATCCGGCGATCGACCAGGCCGCGGTCTACGCCGTGCCCGACGAACGCTCCGGCGACCAGGTCGCGGCGGCACTGGTCCTGCGGGGCGACCTCGACCCGGCCGGGCTCGAGCGCTTCCTCGACGAGCAGCCTGACCTGTCACCGAAGGCACGACCCCGCTACGTCCGGCTCGTCGACGAGCTGCCCCGCACCGCGACGCACAAGGTGATCCACCGCGAGCTCACCGCAGCCGGGATCACCGAGATCACCTGGACCCGCGAGGAGCGCGGAACCGCGTACGTCTAGGCACAGGGCGTGGTCTCATGGGTCATGCCACCGACCCACAGCCGCGGATGTCAGCTCCGCTGGGTGGCCGCGACGTGGGCGCTGACGCTCGTACGTTGTTGCTCTACCGGTCGCTTGGCTGCAACGCTCTGGCGACATCGAGAGCGTCTTCGTCGTGACATTGTTCATCGTTGGCACGTCACTCGTCGCCGTCACGGTCCTCTCTCGACTTCCCTATCTCGCGGCGCGGTCATCGCCACAACGGCTGCTGGGTTCATCGGGGCCTACGCCATCGGTTCCGTGACCTATGGGACCGAAGGGGAGCTACAGCACGGACTCATGTTCCGGGCTTTCGGCGGCGCGATCGTGGGAGCGGCGTCTGCCATCGCGGCGTGGCTCACGCTGCGGCTGGCCACCGCTTCGTGTCGCGCGGCACCTGCCCGACGACGAGCTAGAGGTTCGAGAGGCGTTTGACGGTCTGCTCGTACTCCTCGATCAGGTCGGCCATGACCTCGGCAACGGGCCGCACCGTGTTCATCGAGCCCACGATCTGGCCGACCGGCATCGAGATGACATCGGGGTTGCCCGCCGAGTTCATGCGGCTGTGCGCGTCGGCCACCAGCAGGTTCTGCAACGGCATCGGGAGCGGCGAGGGCGCTTCCTCGGTGTCCCAGGCCTCGGTCCACTTGGTCTTGAGCAACCGAGCGGGCTTGCCGGTGTAGATGCGCGTCCGCACGGTGTCGGCGCTGGAGGCGCGGAGGAACGCCTCGGTCATACCGGCGTTGGTGTTGAGCTCCTGGTACTCCTCCGTGGTCAGCCAGACGGACCCGGTCCATACCCCTTGGGCGCCGAGGGCGAGGGACGCTGCGACCTGACGACCACGGCCGATGCCACCGGCACCCAGGACGGCGACGTCGGGACCGACCGCGTCCACGATCTCCGGAGTCAGCACCATGCTGGCGATCTCACCGGTGTGGCCGCCGGCCTCATAGCCCTGCGCGATGATGATGTCGACGCCGTTGGCCACGTGCGACAGGGCGTGCTTCGCGGCACCGGCCAGCGCCGCCACCTGCACTCCGGCCTCGTGGGCCTGGTCGATGATGTCCTTCGGCGGCGAGCCGAGGGCGTTCGCGATCAGGACCGGACGGTGCTTCCCACTGAGAGCGATGTCGACGTGCGAACGGGCCACGGAGTGCAACCAGCCCAGGACGCCGGCGCGACCCTCACCCTCGGGCAGCGGGGGTACGCCCAGCTGCTGCAGCGTGCGCTCGACGAACGAGATGTGCTCGTCGGGAATCATCGCCTTCAGGTCGACGGCCTTGCCCTCGGTCGGCACCTTCATCGGCATCACGACGTCGACGCCGTACGGCTTGCCGTCCGTGTTGTCGTCGAGCCAGTCGAGGGTGCGATCCAGCTCCTCGGCCTCGTTGAACCGGACACAGCCGAGGACGCCCAGGCCACCGGCGCGGGAGACCGCGGCGGCGACGTGCTCGGACGGGGTGAACGCGAAGATCGGGTAGTCGATCCCGAACCGGTCGCACAGCTCGGTGCGCATCAGGCGACCGCTCCGCGGTGAGTGGATTCGGCGATCTCCTTGGCGGCCGGGTAGTTGGCCTTGCCGGTCGCGGTGCGCGGGATCTCGTCGACGTACGCGACCGAGCGCGGCAGCTTGTATCCGGAGAGCAGTCGGCGCAGGTGCGTCTGCAGGTCCGCCAGGCTGGGCGGCTCGTCGGACCGGGACTGGATCACGGCAGACACATGGTGGCCCCACTTCTCGTCGGGCAGCCCGACGACGAGTGCGTCATAGACGTCGGGGTGGCTCTTGAGCGCCATCTCGACCTCTTCGGGGTAGACCTTCTCGCCGCCGGTGTTGATGCAGTTGGAGCCGCGGCCGAGCAGCGTCACCTTGGTGTCGGCCTCGATGCGGGCATAGTCGCCCGGCACCGAGTAGCGCTTGCCGTCCACCTCGAGGAACGTACGGGCTGACTTCTCGGGGTCGCGGTAGTAGCCGATCGGCACGCTGCCGGATCGGGCGAGCCGGCCGATGGCGCCGATGTTGGCGGGGTCGATCGGCTGGTTGTTGTCGTCGAGGACGACGGTCTCCGCGCCGAGCGCAACGACGGGGCCCTGCCCCTGGATGTTGTCGCTGTCCTGCAGCCCGGTGCCGGAGAACCCGGTCTCGGACGAGCCGATCGAGTCGGTGAAGAACGCGTTGGGGAACGCCTTCATCCAGACCTCCTTGACCGGGCGGCTGAAGATCGCGGCGCTGCTGGCAATCGCCACGAGCGAGCTGCCGTCGTAGTTCCCGGCTTGGTACGCCTCGATCAACGGACGGGCCATCGCGTCGCCGGTCATGAAGATCAGCTGGACCTTCTCGCGGTCGATGATCCGCCACGTCTCCTCGGCGTTGAACGTCGGCTCGAGGATCGTGAGGTGCCCGGCGAACAGGTGCATCAGCATCGCCGCCTGGGCACCGCCGTGCATCAGTGGGCTGAGCGGGAAGGTCACCATGGGATCGGTCGTCTTGGCGTTCTCCGACTGGGTGAACTCCTCGATCCGGTCACCGGTCATGAAGTCGATGCCGCCGCCGAGGACCCGCCAGAAGTCCTCATGGCGCCACATCACGCCCTTGGGGAATCCGGTCGTGCCGCCGGTGTAGACGATGTAGAGGTCGTCGCCGCTGCGCTCGCCGAAGTCGCGCTCGGCGCTCTGTCCGGCCAGCGCCTCGTCCCAGGTGATCCCGCCGAACGGCGAGATGTCGGCCTGGCTCGCGGAGTCGGTCGGATCGGGCATCGCCACGATCGTGGTGAGCCCGGGGTGGTTGGGTGCAGTGGCTGCGACCAGGTCCGCGTACGGACGCTCGTGCAGCAGCGCGACCATGTCGGAGTTCTCGATGAGGTAGCTGAGCTCGGCCTCGACGTAGCGGTAGTTGACGTTGATCGCGACGGCGCGGATCTTGAAGATCGCGAGCAGGGACACCACGTGCTCGATGCTGTTCTTGGCGTAGATCCCCACGTGGTCGCCGGCGCCGATGCCGCGCGAGGCGAGGAAGTGCGCGAGCTGGTTGGACTGCGCCTCCAGCTCGGCGTACGTCAGCTTGCGAGGCCCGACCTGGAGGATCGGACGGTCGGGTACGGCGTCAACGGCGTGCTCGAACAAGTCGGCGATGTTCAATGGCATGAGCCCAAGACTAGAACACGTTCTCGTTTTTGACTACGCTCTTGGTATGCCCGAGAAATCCGATGCTGCAACTGCGCCCCACTGCCTGGTCGAGCTCCAAGGCAACACCTTGGTCGTCACGATGAATCGTCCGGACGCCCGCAACGCGCTGTCCGGCGAGATGCTGTCGATCATGAGCGACGCCTGGGACCGGACCAACTCCGACCCCGACGTCAAGGTCGTCATCCTGACGGGTGCGGGTGGCTACTTCTGTGCCGGCGCCGACCTCAAGTCGATGTCGTCCTCATCCCCCTCGGACAAGTTCGAGTCCGGCGAGTTCGACCCCACGATCATCAAGCCGCTGCTCAAGGGCTTCCGGCTGACCAAGCCGCTCATCGCGGCCGTCGAGGGTCCGGCGATCGCCGGCGGCACGGAGATCCTGCAGGCCACCGACATCCGCGTCGCCGGCGAGTCCGCTCGCTTCGGCGTCTCGGAGCCGAAGTGGGGTCTCTACCCCCTGGGTGGCTCCGCCGTACGCCTGCCGCGCCAGCTCCCCTACACGGTTGCCGCCGACCTGCTGCTGACCGGACGGCACATCAAGGCCCCCGAGGCCAAGGAGATCGGACTGATCGGACATGTCGTGCCCGACGGCGAGGCTCTGGCGAAGGCGCACGAGATCGCCGACATGATCGCCGCCAACGGACCGCTCGCGGTGCAGGCCGTGCTCAAGACGATCCGCGACTCCGAGGGCAAGCACGAGGACGACTGCTGGAAGGACGACGCCGCGGTCGGCGCCGCGGTCTTCGCGTCCGAGGACGCCAAGGAGGGCCCCCGCGCGTTCGCCGAGAGGCGAGCACCGCAGTTCCAGGGCAAGTAGCACCGCCAGCACGAACCGAGCGCCTGGTCGACTGAGGCCGCTGGCTCCTTTAGCCGACGCTGCGGTCTCCGGTCCAGAACTGCGCCCGGAGCGCCTTCTTGTCCGGCTTCCCCAGCGCCGTCAGCGGCAGGGAGTCGGCCACGATGACCTCCTTGGGCGCCTGGACCGAGCCCTTGCGCTCCTTGACCGACGCCTGGATCTCGGCCTTGATCTGACTCAGCGATCGACCGTCGCGCTTGGCGTCCTCGCGGAGCACGACGACCGCGGTGACGGCTTCGCCGAACTTCTCGTGCGGGGTGCCGATCACGCCGACCTGCGACACCGCGGGGTGCTCGGCGATGACGTCCTCGACCTCACGCGGGAACACGTTGAAGCCACCGCTCACGATCATGTCCTTGACCCGGTCGACGATGAACCAGAACCCGTCCTCGTCCTCACGGGCGACGTCACCGGTGTGCAGCCAGCCGTCATGGAACGCCTCGGCGGTCTCGGCGGGCTTGTTGAGGTAGCCGGCCGCGAGCACCGGCCCGGCGACGCAGATCTCACCTGGTTGTCCCGGCTCGACCGGTTGACCGTCCTCGCCCAGGAGTGCCGTGCGCAGGAACGCGCTGGGGCGGCCACAGCTGGCCAGCCGCTCGGGGGTGTGGTCGGCCTTGGCGAGGTAGGAGATCACCATGGGGCACTCGGACTGGCCGAAGAACTGCGCGAAGATCTTGCCGAAGCGGTCGATGGCCTCCGCCAGCCGCGTCGGGATTGATCGGCGCTGCGCCGTAGTAGACGGTTTCCAGGCTCGACAGGTCGCGGGTATGCGAGTCCGGGTGATCCATCAAGGCGTAGAGCATGCTCGGCACGAGCATCGTCGCGGTGATCCGCTCCTTCTCGATCGTCTCCAGCACCTTCGCGGGATCGAAGCCGGGCAGCACCACCAGCCGTCCGCCCTTGGCCACGGTCGGCGCGAAGAACGCGGCGCCGGCGTGCGACAGCGGCGTGCAGATGAGGAACGTCGGCGCCTCGGGCCACTCCCACTCGGCCAGCTGCACCTGGGTCATCGCCGCGATGCTCGACGCCGTGCCGATGACGCCCTTGGGCGTACCGGTGGTGCCGCCGGTGTACGTGATGCCGACGATGTGGTCCGGCGCGAGCTCCTTGGCGACCAGCGGCTGGGCGTCGTATGTCGCGGCCTGGGCGGCGAGGTCGTCGATCGTGATGACGGTCTTGAGCGAGGGGACCTTGTCCTTCAGCGCCTCGGCCCGTTCGAGGAACATCGGCACGTTGTCGACGATCAGTGCGCTGGCTCCCGCGTCGTCGAGCACGTACGCGTGGTCGTCGAGCGAGCCCAAGGGGTGCAGCGCCGTGCGCCGATAGCCCTGCGTCTGCCCGGCTCCGATCAGGAACAGCACCTCCGGGCGGTTCGTGGCCAGCAGGCCGACCGCCTCGCCGGTGCCGGCACCCAGATCTTCGAGCGCGCGGACGTACCGGCTCATCTGATCGGCCATCTCCTGACCCGTGATGCTCCGGTCACCGAGCTGCAGCACGGAAGCCGAGCGATGCCGTTTGAGTGAGTCGAGGAGCATCTCCCCTGAGTGAGGTCCGCGGTGGATGTCAGCGTCGAGTGTCTGGGCCATGGTCAGCGTGCACCCTTTCCGGGTCCCTTGACCCGTGGATCGTCCTTGAAGTTGATGGCGTCGCGCTCGCTGCCCACGGTGTTGATCGTGATGCCGCCGTCGACGTCGAGGATCGTGCCGGTCACGTACGACGATGCGTCCGATGCGAGAAAGAGGGCCGCATCTGCGATGTCGGCATGCGTGCCCCAGCGGCGCAGCGGCGTCGATGCCGTGATGGTCTCCTTGATGCCCGGCATCGTCGCGATGACGTTGTCCATGCCCCAGGTGTCCTCGATCGGTCCGGGACTGATGCCGTTGACGCGTACGCCCGCGGGTCCCCACTCGAGCGCGAGGCACTTGGTCAGCATGTTGACCGCGGCCTTGGAGGCGCACACGTGGCTCTGGAAGGCGAGCGGCTTGACCGCCTCCGGCGCCGTGATGGCGATCAGCGAGGCACCCGGCGTACGCAGGTGCTCGAAGCTCGCGCGGTAGAGGTTGAACGTGCCCATCAGGTCGATGTCGACGACCGACTGGAAGGCCGAGGACGTCATGCCCAGGGCCGGAGCATAGAAGTTGCCGGCCTGGCCGGCGACGACGATGTCGATCCCGCCGAACGTGTCGGCGGTCTCCTGCATCGTCTCGGCGACCCGGTCGTAGTCGCGCGCGTCGGCGGGGAGTCCGAGCGCTTCGCCGCCCGCTTCGCGTATCTCCTTGGCGGCCGACGCGCAGCGCTCGACGTCGCGGCTCATCACGACGACCTTGGCACCCTGCTCGGCATACCGCTTGGCGATCGCGAGGTTGAAGCCGCGCGTCCCGCCGGCGACGTAGGCAACCTTGCCCTCCAGGACGTTCTCACCGAACACCGTCATGAGGCTTCTCCCTTGGTGAATGACGCCATGGTTCGATCCGGCTCCCAGTACGCCTTCATCGACGCGACCCGGCCGTCGTCGTTCACGACGTAGACCATGATCAGCTCGGTCGTGGTGTGGCTGCCGTCAGCGAACGACGTCTTGATGCGGCCGATGTTGGCACAGGTGTTGCCAGCCGGGTTGGCGAACGAGTCGTCGATCTGGAACTCGAACCGGTCGATGGGCGCGATCGCCGCCTCCCAGAACGCACGTATGCCGTCGTGGCCGTGATGGCCCTTGCCCTCGGCGTCGAACATCGAGGGGCCGACGGGATCCTCGATCACGGCATCCTCGGCATACACCGTCAGCCACTCGTCGAGACTGCCCTTGGCGACGGCGGAGTAGGAGCGTTGGGAGGCCGCGCGGGCCGGGTGCGGGTCATTGGGAGCGTTCCAGGCAATGGCGTCCGACGAGATCATGTCGGCAATTGTAGAACACGTTCTACTTTTGAGGTAGATCCCGCATCTGCCTACTTGCCGCCAAAACTAGAACATGTTTCACTTTGGCCATGACTGAAGTCGGGACCCTGCACGCACCCATGAAGGTCGAGTTCGACTACACCCGGTCGCTCGGCCCCACCCTTTCGGAGTTCATGACCGGCCTCAAGCGCCGCCAGATCCTTGGCGGAGTGCTTTCCGACGGGACCGTGGCAGCCCCGCCGCCCGAGTACGACGGCGTGACCTTCGATCCGATCACCGAGCTGCGCCCCGTCGCCGATGTCGGCGTCATCCAGAGCTGGGCCTGGGTGCCGGAGCCCGTTGCTGGGCAGCCGCTGGACAAGCCGTTCGCGTTCGCGCAGATCGTGCTCGACGGTGCTGACCGTCCGCTGCTCCACGCGGTGGCGGTCGACTCCTCCGCCGACATCCAGACCGGCATGCGCGTGCGCGCCGTCTGGGCCGACGAGACCGCTGGCGCCATCACCGACATCCGCTGGTTCGAGCCCGAGGGCGACGGACCTGCGACGGTCCCCGGCCCCGAGGGCGAGGCCGTCAACGGCATCATCGCCCCGGTCAATCTCGCGTACGACTACGCCGCCTCGCCCGAGGAGTCGAAGTTCTTCCGTGGCCTGGCCGACGGCAAGCTCATCGGCCAACGCTGCCCCGTGTGCGAGAAGGTCTACGTCCCGCCGCGCGGCGCCTGCCCTGTCGACGGCGTGCCGACCACCGACGAGGTCGAGGTCGCCGACCACGGCACGGTCACCACGTTCTGCATCGTCAACGTGCCGTTCACCGGCCAGCAGATCCCGATCCCGTACGTGTCGGCCTACGTCCTCCTCGACGGCGCCGACATCGCCTTCCTGCACCTGATCCTCGGCATCGAGGCCGCGGACGTACGCATGGGCCTGCGGGTCAAGGCGGTGTGGAAGCCACGCGACGAGTGGGGCACGACGATCGCCAACATCAGCCACTTCGAGCCGACGGGCGAACCCGACGCCGACTTCGAGACATACAAGGTGCACCTGTGAGAGAGCGTCAGCGAACGAACCATGAGGCAGCGATCGTGCCGGCGCGTCCGTACCGTGCCTTTTTCACGGACGGGGCGGCACGATGACACGTGACGTGGCGATCGTTGGGTTCTCCCAGCGACAGATGAAGGAATTCGACGGCTCCCCCACCTGCGTGGAGCTGCTCGTGCCGATCTTTGCCGAGCTCTTCGAGCAGACCGGTTGGACCAAGTCCGACATCGACTTCTGGTGCTCGGGGTCGAGCGACTACCTCGCCGGGCGGGCGTTCTCGTTCGTCTCGGCGGTTGACGCGATCGGTGCGCTGCCGCCGGTCATGGAGTCGCACGTCGAGATGGACGCCGCCTGGGCGCTGTACGAAGCCTGGGTCAAGATCCAGACCGGCCTGGTCGACACCGCGCTCGTCTACGGCTTCGGCAAGTCGAGCGCCGGCCAGCTCCGTCGCGTCATGTCGCTGCAGATGGACCCGTACACGATGACGCCTCTATGGGCCGATGCCGTCTCGGTGGCCGCAATCCAGGCCCGTTCGGGTCTCGAGAGCGGCGCCTTCGACGAGGCGCAGATGGCCGAGGTCGTGGCGCGCTCCATGACGGACGCCGAAGCCAACGACAGCGCGATCCGCAAGGGTGCAACGACGGCCGACGACGTCCTGGCCCAGCCGCTGTACGCCGACCCGCTCCGCCGTTGGGACTGCGCCCCGGTCTCCGACGGCGCCGCAGCCATGATCATCACGGCGGCCGACACCCCGGCGTTCGACCGGCTGCCGGGACAGGCGGCCTGGATCACCGGCTTCGAGCACCGCATCGAGCCCGGAGCCCTCAACAGCCGCGACCTCAAGGTCTCCGAGAGCACCAGGTCCGCCGGCGCCGCTGCCGGAGTCGACGGGGTCGATCTGGCCGAGCTGCATGCGCCGTTCTCGCACCAGGAGCTGATCCTCAAGGACGCTCTCGGGCTCGGCGACGACGTACGCATCAACCCGTCGGGCGGGGCGCTGACCGCCAACCCGATGTTCACCGCGGGTCTCAATCGCATCGGCGAAGCCGCCCGGGAGGTGTGGGCCGGCAACTCCCAGCGGGCACTCGCCCACGCCACCTCAGGGCCCGCCCTGCAACAGAATCTCGTACTCACGATGGAGGCCCGGGCATGAGCGAGCGAAGCGAGCGAACAGTCCAGGCATTCATGCCGGGACATCCGTACCGTGCTTTTCCTACGGAGGTTCCGGCATGACCACGCTTGCTGCTGTGATCGGTGTGGGCCAGACCCACCACCGGGCCAAGCGCGCTGACGTGTCGATGGCCGGCCTGCTGCGCGAGGCGGTCGACCGCGCGCTGGCCGATGCCCAGGTGACGTTCGCCGACATCGACGCGATCGTCATCGGCAAGGCGCCCGACCTGTTCGAGGGCGTCATGATGCCCGAGCTCTACCTCGCCGAGGCTCTCGGAGCACCCGGCAAGCCACTGCTGCGCGTACACACCGCGGGATCGGTCGGCGGCTCGACCGCGATCGTCGCAGCCTCGCTCGTCGAGGCCGGGATCCATCAGCGGGTGCTCACCGTAGCGTTCGAGAAGCAGTCGGAGTCCAACGCGATGTGGGCGCTGTCGATCCCGGTGCCGTTCATCATGCCGGTGCATGCGGGCGCGGGCGGCTACTTCGCTCCGCACGTACGGTCATACATCCGGCGGTCCGGCGCACCCACGCACATCGGCGCGATCGTGGCGGCGAAGGATCGGCAGAACGCGCTCAAGAACCAGTACGCCCACCTGCAGAACCCCGACACCACGTTCGAGTCGGTGATGGCGTCGCAGATGCTGTGGGATCCGATCCGGTACGACGAGACGTGCCCGTCCTCCGACGGCGCGTGCGCTCTGGTGATCGCCTCCGAGGCCGCCGTCGAGCGTTCGGACATCAAGAACCCGGCCTGGATCCACGGCACGCAGATGCGCAGCGAACCGACCACCGCGGCGGAGCGTGACCAGGTCAACCCGCATGCCGGGCGCGAGGCAGCAGCGGCGCTCTGGAAGCAGGCCGGCATCTCCTCGCCGATCGACGAGATCGACTGTGCCGAGATCTATGTGCCGTTCTCGTGGTTCGAGCCGATGTGGCTGGAGAACCTCGGCTTCGCCGAGCCCGGTGACGGCTGGAAGCTCACCGAGGCCGGCGAGACGGCGATCGGTGGCCGGATCCCGGTCAACATGAGCGGCGGCGTGCTGTCCTCGAACCCGATCGGCGCCAGCGGCATGCTGCGCTTCGGCGAGGCCGCGCTCCAGGTCATGGGCGAGGCCGGAGAGCACCAGGTCGAGGGCGCCCGCAAGGCGCTCGGGCACGCATACGGCGGCGGCTCACAGTTCTTCGCCATGTGGGTCGTCGGGGCCGACAAGCCCAACCACTAGATCGCCCGAGCAGAGCGAAGGGGGCCAGACTTGCCTGGCCCCCTTCGCTGTGCGACTCCTAGACGTACTGGACCGGGAGCTCCTTGATGCCGTTGATCCAGCCGTGGCGGAGGCGCTTGGCCTCACCGAGCTGCTTGATGTCAGGGAGCCGGTCGGCGAGCGTGTTGAACATGATCTCGACCTCGAGCCGGGCCAGGTTGGCGCCGATGCAGTAGTGCGCGCCGTGCCCACCGAAGGAGAGGTGGGGGTTGGGGCTGCGGGTGATGTCGAACGTGGTGGGGTCGGTGAAGACGTCCTCGTCGTGGTTGGCGCTGGCGTAGTAGAGGCCGACGCGCTCGCCCTTCTTGACCTCGACGTCGCCGACCATCACGTCGTTGATCGCGGTGCGCTGGAAAACCGTGACCGGCGTCGCCCAACGGATGACCTCGTCGACCATCGTCGACGGCCGCTCGTTCTTCCACAGCTCCCACTGGTCGGGGAACTGGAAGAACGCGTTCATGCCGTGCGTGATCGCGTTGCGGGTGGTCTCGTTGCCGGCCACCGCGAGCATGATGACGAAGTAGCCGAACTCGTCCTCGCCGAGCTGCCCGTGACCGTCGACGTCAGCGGTGATGAGCTTGGTGATGATGTCGTCCTGCGGGTTCTTGCGCCGCTCCTCGGCGAGCCCCATCGCGTACATGAGGATCTCGGCGGCGGCCTCGTCCGGGTTGCCCTCGAAGTCGGGGTCGTCGAACGACATCATCGTGTTGGACCAGTCGAAGAGCTTGCCGCGGTCCTCCTGCGGTACGCCCATCAGGTCGGCGATCGCCTGGAGCGGCAGCTCGGACGCGACCTCGTTGACGAAGTCGCCGGAACCCTTGGCGATGGCCTCGTCGACGATGTTGTTGGCTCGCTGGACGAGGACATCGTGCTGGGCGTTGATCGAGCGCGGCGTGAACCCACGGCTGATGATCTGGCGGATCTTGGTGTGGTCCGGCGGATCCTGGTTGATCAGCATGATGCCCTGCAGCTCGACCTGCTCACGGGTCATGTCGGGGGCGAACCGGATGATCGCGCCGTTCTCCAGGCTGGAGAAGTTCTTGCTGTCCTTGGACACCGCGGACACGTCGGCATGCTTGCTGATCGCCCAGAAGCCCTCGCCGTTGAACCCTGCTCGTGACTCAGGAGCTTGGTTGACCCACCAGACGGGGGCCGTCCGCCGCAGCTCCGCGAACTCCTCGAGCGGCACACCGGCCTGACACAGGTCAGGGTCCGTCGGATCGAAATCAACGGGAATGGCGGGGGCGTCGGATGTCGCGGTCACATGGTCTCCTAGATTTCTATAACACGTTCTAGTTCATCCTGACACGAGTTGGAGAGTTTCGAAAGCCTTGTGCAAGACGAGAACGTGTTCTAGTTTTGACCCATGGGCACCCCCGTGATCGTCGACGCTGTCCGCACGCCTCAAGGCAAGAGGAACGGCGTGCTGGCCGGTGTCCACCCCGCCGTGCTGCTCGGTATGACCCAGGCCGAGGTCATCTCCCGGGCCGGAATCGATGCCGACCTGATCGAGCAGGTCATCGGCGGATGCGTGACGCAGGCCGGCGAGCAGTCCAACAACATGGTGCGCCGCGCGTGGATGCACGCGGGCCTGCCCAACGCCACCGCCTCCACCGAGATCGACGCCCAGTGCTCGTCGGCCCAGCAGGCCACCCACCTCGTGCACGCCATGATCGGAGCGGGCCTCATCAAGGCCGGCATCGCGTGCGGCGTCGAGTCGATGTCGCGGGTCCCCCTTGGCGCCAACGTCCCGCCCGGCACGGGCTCGCCCCGGCCCGACGACTGGTCGATCGACCTGCCCAACCAGTTCGAGGGCGCCGACCGGATCGTACGAGATCGTGGCTTCTCCAGGGCCGAGGTCGATGCGTTCGGCCTCTGGTCGCAGGAGAAGGCTCGCGCAGCACGTGACGAGGGACGATTCGCCCGCGAGATCTTCGCGATCAAGGCGCCGGTCCTCGGCGAGGACGGTCAGCCGACGGATGACACCCAGCTGGTCGACGCCGACCAGGGCATACGCGAGACGTCGCTCGAACGGCTCGCCAGCGCTCAACCCCGTGCTCCCCGACGGCACCCACACCGCCGGCACCTCGTCGCAGATCTCCGACGGCGCATCGGCGCTCCTGCTGATGGACTCGGACCTCGCCGCCTCGCTCGGCCTCACGCCCCGCGCCCGCATCGTCGCGTCGTGCCTCGTCGGCGCCGACCCCTACTACCACCTCGACGGACCGGTCCAGGCGACCGAGAAGCTCCTCGCCGACACCGGCATGTCCATCAGTGACATCGACATCTGCGAGGTCAACGAGGCCTTCGCGGGCGTGGTGATGTCGTGGGCCAAGGTGCACTCGGTCCCCGAGGACAAGATCAACGTCAACGGCGGCGCCATCGCGCTCGGGCACCCCGTCGGCTCGACCGGCACCCGACTGCTGACCACCGCTCTCCACGAGCTCGAGCGCCGGGACGCCAGCACTGCCCTGATCTCGATGTGTGCTGGTGGGGCACAGGCATCAGGCACCATCATCGAACGCATCTGACCGAAGGACTGCCATGACCAAGAACGACACCCTGCGCGACGAGGCCGACTACGTCGTCGTCGGCGCCGGAAGCGCAGGTGCGGCCGCCGCGTCACGTCTGGCGGCCTCCGGCGCATCGGTGATCCTGCTCGAGGCGGGCAAGAAGGACACCTCGATGCTGGTCACCAAGCCCGGCATGATCGGGCCGATGCACGCCGAACCCAACATCAAGAAGAAGGTCGACTGGGGCTACTACACGGTCCCCCAGAAGCACATGAACAACCGCGTCATCCCGCAGACGCGTGGCAAGGTCGTGGGCGGCTCGAGCTCGATCAACGGTCTGCTCTGGGTGCGCGGCAACCGCGCCAACTACGACTCCTGGGCTGCCGAGGGCAACACGGGGTGGGACGCCGACTCGGTCAACGAGACCTACAGGAAGGTCGAGGACTTCGAGGACGGCGCCGACGACTACCGCGGCGCCGGTGGCCCCATCAAGGTCACCCGGCACACCCAGCCGACCGAGGCCTCGCTGCAGTTCGAGCAGGCGACGGCGGACACGCTGGGCGTCAAGATCCTCAAGGACTACAACGCCGCCGAGCAGGAGGGCGTGAGCCGCTTCCAGCAGAGCGCCGACAAGGGCAAGCGGTTCTCGTCGTCGCGGGGCTACCTCACCAACACCAGCTGGCCGACCATCCAGGTGCAGCCCGAGGTCCACGTCCAGAAGGTCGTGATCGAGAACGGCCGTGCGACCGGGGTCGAGGTCGTCGACAAGGGCGGCAAGCGACGGACGGTCCGCGCCGCCAAGGAGGTCATCCTCTCCGCCGGAGTGTTCGGCTCCGCGCAGATCCTGATGCTGTCGGGTGTCGGGCCGGCCGCACACCTCGCCGAGCACGGCATTGCGGTCCACGCCGACCTCCCGGTGGGCGACAACCTGCACGACCACCTGTTCGTGCCGACCACGTGGCTGATGCCCAACGCGGTGCACCGCGGCATCCCCACCTACTTCGCCCGCGGGCTGGCCAAGGAACTGACTCGCGGTGGGTCGTTCCTGGAGAACACGGTCTTCGAGACGGTGGGATTCGTCCGTACGTCGTTGGCCACCGACGTGCCGGACCTGCAGATCCACGTGCTCCCCTGGGCATACCCGTCGCCCAACCAGGACGCGCCCGTACGCCACAAGGTCGACCGGCGGCGCGCGCTGACCGTCATGTCGACGCTGATCTATCCGCGCAGCCGCGGTACCGTCCGGCTCGCCTCGAGCGACCCGACCGCGGCGCCGCTGATCGACATGAACTACCTCGCCGAGGCCGGTGACCGTCAGGTGCTCATCGAGGGCGTCGAAATCATCCGCGAGATCATGAAGTCGGCGGCGTTCGGCGGCAACGTCACCTCTGAGCTGCACCCCGGCGCGGCCATCGATGCCGAAGCCATGAAGTCCGAGGTGCTCAACCGGGCGACCACGGTCTATCACGGTGTCGGCACCTGCCGGATGGGCGTCGATGAACGCGCCGTCGTGGGTCCCGACCTGCGCGTGCGCGGCATCGAAGGCCTCCGGGTCGCCGACGCGTCGATCATGCCGTCGATCATCGGCGGCAACACCAATGCGCCATCGATCATGATCGGCGACAAGGCTGCGGAGCTGATCCTCGGATGACCACGACCCGGCCCGCGAGCCTCACCCCGCAGTTCCTCGACGGACTCGTCCAACGGGTCCCCGGCACCACCGGCAACACCTGGAAGCTGACCGAGGTCTACACCGGCGACCTGTTGGTCGAGCTGCCGCAGTCCTCACCGAGCGACATCGCGCAGGCGTTCGACACCGCCCGCGCAGCGCAGCAGGTGTGGGGTTCGTGGTCGCTGCGCAAGCGGCTCAAGGTGCTCAAGAAGTTCCACGCGCTCGTGCTCGAGAACCAGTTCCTCATCACCGACCTCATCCAGGCCGAGAGCGGCAAGAACCGGCGCATGGCGTTCGAGGAGTCCTGCGACGTGCCGATGGGCGCCAGCCACTACATCAAGCGCGCGCCGTCCGTGCTCAAGGACCGCAAGCACGCCGGCCCGATCCCGGTGCTCTCGCACTCGACCGAGGTCCGCCGCCCCAAGGGTGTCGTCGCGATCATCGCGCCGTGGAACTTCCCGTTCGCAACCGGCATCTCCGACACCATCCCGGCGCTGATCGCCGGCAACGGTGTCGTGGTCAAGCCTGACAACAAGACCGCGCTCTCCCCACTGTTCGGCGTACGACTGCTGGAGCAGGCGGGCATGCCCAAGGGCCTCGTCCAGGTCATCTGCGGCGAGGGACCGGACGTGGGCGGCCCGATGCTGGAGAACGCCGACTACGTCATGTTCACCGGCTCGACCGCCACCGGCCGGATCATCGGCGAGCTCGCCGGCCAGCACCTGATCGGCGCCTGCCTGGAGCTCGGCGGCAAGAACCCCATGCTGGTCCTCGAGGACGCCGACGTCGACGAGGCCGTGCACGCTGCGCTGTTCGGCGGCTTCGGCAACTCCGGGCAGATCTGCATGCACATCGAGCGCCTGTACGTCCATGACTCCATCTATGAGGAGTTCCGCGACAAGTTCGTGGCGGCGACCAAGGCGATGCAGATCGGCGCGACGTACGACTTCGGTCCGGACATCGGCTCCCTGGTGTCGGTGGACCACCGCGACCGGGTCGCGGCCCATGTGGAGGACGCCAAGGCGAAGGGCGCCACCGTGCTGACCGGCGGCAAGGCGCGGCCCGATCTCGGGCCCGCGTTCTACGAACCGACGATCCTCGAAGGCGTCACCCAGGACATGCTCGCCGGGTCGACCGAGACGTTCGGTCCGGTCGTGGGCCTCTACCGGTTTGCGACCGAGGACCAGGCGATCGCGCTCGCCAACGACACCGAGTACGGCCTCAACGCGAGCGTCTGGACCAAGGACGTGAAGCGCGGCCTCGCTGTCGCCCGCCGCATCGACTCGGGCAACGTCAACGTCAACGACATCCTCGCCACGGCCTACGCCTCCAAGGGTTCGCCCTCGGGCGGGCTCAAGCAGTCGGGTGTCGGCGCTCGCAACGGCGACCAGGGCCTGCTGAAGTACACCGACGCGCAGAACATCGCACTGCTCAAGAAGCAGGTCATGGAGCCGAAGGCTGGTCAGTCGTACGAGGACTACGCGAAGCAGACCCAGATGTCGCTCAAGTTGATGCGCAAGACCCGCCTGCGCTGACACGATGTCGGCATGAAGCCCCAAGCCCTCTTCTTCGTGGCGGGTGGCGGTGTCTTCCTTCTCGTCGCGTTGTTCCTCACCGGCATGGACAACGAAGCCGCCAGGATCGTCGCCCTGACGTTCGGCATCATCGGGATCTGCTGGATCGTGCCGCAGCTGATCATCTTCATGAGGCAGCGCGACAGGTAGCCTTCGCCCGCCCGGCAGGCCGGTGGGCCGCCGGACTCTGGGTCAGGCGGCTTGGCGGTAGGGGCCTCTTCGTCGTCGGTTGCGTAGGGAGCGGCCGGCGCGGGTGGTGAACTCGAATCCGTCGACGGCGTTGCCGGTGATGTGGAGTCGGCCGCGGTGGAGCAGGTGGTGGCATCTGACGCACAACCCGACCAGGAGGTCGAGGTCGGTGGGGCCGCCCATGGACCACCAGATGGTGTGGTGAATCTCCAGGTGGGTGTGGTTGCAGCCCGGTGCGGCGCAGACGCCGCGTTGTCGGGCGATGACAGCGCGCCTCTGCAGGAGGTTGGGCTGATACTTGGCGGTGCCGGCGTTCAGGATCTGTGCTTGACGCGTCCCGCCGTGCTGCTTCATCAGGAAGGCGGTGAAGTCGGAGATGCACAGGAAGTACATGAGCAGGTTCGGCCCGATGGGCCCGTGGCCGGCGAGGGTTGCGGGTTCGGCCTCAGGCATCGGCGCCGGCACCGCGTACGGACGCTCGGTGCTCTGCTTGACGTGCTCGGCGGCGGCTTCGAGGGTGTCGGCGTCCACGAACACCGACAGGTGCGGCTTGACGCCCTTGTCGGAGGGAAGCCCGTTGCCGAGGATGCTGTCGAGCAGGTCGTCGAGACCTTGGACGCGGCGTTCGGAACCCGAACGGGTGTCGTCCTTGTCGCGGGGTGCTGAGATCGAGTCGGAGACGGTCTTGAGCTTGGCGCCGGTGACGGGGTTCAGGAATCCACTGAGGTGGAAGCCGTCGGGGACGGCGTTCACTTGGAAGTCTTCTTTGTCCATGCCGCGTTCCCACGCGTCGTCGAGGTCCTCGGGATGCACCAGTGCCTTGAGGTGTTTGACCGCCTCGAACAACGCGCCGGGTTCGCGGCCCAGCGCGACCTCGAGCAGCGCGTCTTGGTGCTGGCGCATCGGCTCCAGACCCACATGCTTGAGGCCGTAGACGAACGCCCGCACATGTTGGGCGCTGATCTGACCAGCAAACGCAGCCTCGGCGACCAAGGGCAGGTCACGCAGCACGATCACGTTGCGGACCAACGCGGTGGCCTGGCCGGAGTTCATCCGCAGCTGGTTGCGCACCCAGGCGTTCAGCGTTGAGGCGCCGTCGAGCTCGAAGTCCTTGGACGCCTCCAACTCGGCCAACAAGGCGGCCTTGGCCGCGTCGAGAGCGTCCTGCGCGGCTTGGACGGCGTGGATCTTGTCCCGCACGTCACCGGACGTGAGCGTGCTGCGCGGCGGTGCGCATCGCGTCAACCACAGCCCCCGAATCCATACCCTGATTCTAGTCGAACACCTGTTCGATGACAAGAAGTAATCCACTCGGCACCCCAGAGAGAATCGACTGTCCGACCCTTCTGCTAACGCGCGACCAGCTGCTCCGCACGAGCCTTCAGCGCATGAGCCACCGAGTCGAAGCCCGCCTTGACCCAGTCGCCGTTGAGCTCCATGACCAGGCCAGCGTGCTCACCGCTCAACGTGTCGGTCGTGTAGTACGCGCAGCGGTCCGGACCCAGCTCGGTGATGTACTGGTCGCGGATCGCGAAGATGCCCTCCATCTCGTCACCGGTGTCATAGCGCAGGTGGCGCGGCGGGTCGATGACGCGGATGAACTCGCGGTTGACGAACGTGTCGCCAGATCCGTCGGGATTCGGCAGCGTGAGGTCGATCTGCTCGCCGATCTCGAGGGCCGTCGTCACCGCGATCGTGTACGGATTCCACTCCGGATAGCGCGGATAGTCGACCAGCACGTCCCACACGAACGCCGCCGGAGCATCGATCTCCACCGTCACCGACGTCACGACAAAGGTCATGACGGCATGTACTCCCCGCCGTTGACGTCGAGCGTCGCCCCGGTGACCTCCGACGCCAGGCTCGACAGCAGGTAGAGGATCGCACCGGCACACGCCTCGTCCGTCGGGATCCGGCCGAGCGGGTTCCGTGAGGCGATGTCGTCGTAGACCTCCTGCTCCGTGATGCCCTTCTCCTCAGCGGTCATCGTCAGGTAGAAGCGCACGCCGGGGCCGTCGAGCCAGCCCATGATCGCCTGGTTGACCCGGATGCCCTTCTCGCCGAGCTCCAGCGCCATGTACTGGGTCGCGCAGCCCATCGCAGCCTTCGACATCGCGTACCCGCCCTCGCCACGCATCGGGACGCGGGTGGACATCGTGCCGACGTTGACGATCGAGCCGCCGCCCGTCATGTGCGGGACGACAGCGCGACTCATCCCCAGCGATCCGTAGAGGATGATGTCCATCGCCCGGCGCAGCGCCTTGTCGGGGGTGTCGAGCAGGTCGGTGAAGCCGGGATGCCCGTACGCGCTGTTGACCAGGCCGGTGATCGTGCCGAACCGCTCGACGGCGGTCGCCGCGACCCGCTCCACGTCCTCGGTCTTGCGTACGTCGCACAGCACCGCGACCGCCTCGCCGCCGGCTTCCGTGATCTCCTTGACCGTCTGGCCGGTGACCTGGTCGGACCGGGCCGCGAGCACAACCTTGGCGCCCTCGGCCGCCGCGCGGGCGGCCAGCTTCGCGCCGAGCCCCGCTCCGACGCCGGAGATGATGACGACCTCGTCCTTGAGGATCATGACGCAATCTCCTTCTGATAGAACGCGAAGTCCTGCTCGAGCCCGGCCTCGGACAAGCCGAAGTCCTCGGCCGTGTAGGTGTGCGAGCCGTGCCGCTGTTCCTCGTTGCGGGTCATGTACGCCTCCAGCGCGCCACGATCCGCTGGGAGGCCCAGCTCACTCATGACCCTCGTCGCGGTGCCGACCGGGTCCGAGACCACGTCCTGGAACTTCACGTCGATGAACCGGTCCGGTCGCTTGGCGCGTACGTCGGCGTACTGGCTGAGCGCTGTGACGAAGCGATCGCGCCAGTAGGGCCCGACGGCCTTCGGGTCGACCTCGTCGCTGTACTGCCCGGAGATCGCGCAGACCATCGACGCGTACGACGGAACGGCCTTGGTTGGCGACCGGTGCGTCATGACGATCTTGCAGCCCGGGAACGTGTCGAGGACCGTGTCCACCGCCGTCAGGTGGTGAGGGGACTTGAGCATCCACGGCTTGCCGTCGCGGTCCGGGCTCTGCCACTGCAGGACCTGCAGCCACTCCTTGAGGTCGCGATAGGCCGGCGCCTGGTCGAACTCGCGCAGCCAGATGCCATACGTCGGGACCCAGTAGAACGAGTCGTAGCTCATCGAGGTGAAGGTGCGGTCGAGCAGGATCACGTCCTCCTCGGGGCCGTCCCACTCGATCGTGTGGATGTCGCCGAAGTCCGGAGCCATCTCCAGGAACATCTCGTAGCGGTCGCGGGCGCTTCTGCTTGCGCAGCTCGGCGTCTGGGCTCTCGCCGGGGAACGGCAGCGGGTACGACGTCTCCCACGACAACGTCGAGGTCACCTCGGGCGACGATGCGAGGAGCCGGTGCAGCAGCGTCGAACCAGTGCGCGGCAGGCCGCAGATCTCGGCGGCGACCGTCACCTCCTCGTCGAGGATCTCCGGGTGCTCGGCCTGGAGCTGCTTGAGCCGCAGCCGGTCGGCCAACGAGGCGATGAGCCGCCGCTTCGTCAGGTCCAGTCCCAGCTCGGAGAGCCGAGCCTCGTCGGCCAGCGCCGCGGTCAGCACCGTGAGTGGCTCGACGAACCAGTCGTCGCCGTAGTCGCTGAGCCCGGTCTTGTCCCGAGCGGCGGCGAGCAGCCCGTCGACGTCGAGGGCGCGAGCCGTTTCGGCGGTGGTCATGGAGCCTCCAGGTCGATTTCCCCAAGAGCAATGACTTTGCACTCAGGCAGGGGGTGGTGGTCGGCGCCGAGCCAGCGCAGCAGGGCGGTGCCGCTCGTATGACCGCAGGTGTCGATCCAGTTGCCCCAACCCGGGTCCTTGTCGGCGACGACGATCGTCAACCGCCCGTCGTCGAGCTTCGCGGTGTGCTTGTTGACGGTGACCTGGCGCTCGTGGTCGAGCGACTCCATCCACCAGTTGTCGAGCTGGAAGTTCCAGTAGGGGCAGTCCGGCACCTCGGTCTCGATGACCCACGCCTGTCCGGGCTCGAGGGTGAAGTAGCCGTGCAGGTAGAAGATCTCGGGATCGCCGCCCGCCTTCTGGAACATCTCCTGGCCGAAGTCCGGCATCTCGTTGGGGCGGGTCATGAACAGCTCGGTCCAGCTCGCAAACAGGGCGGCGGTGCCGTGCAACGAGAAGGCGGCCGTCGCGAGCGCCTTGGCGAAGTGCGCCGGGTTGAGCTCCTTGCGCTCGACCGGCTCACCGATCCGCTCGATGTGCCACTGGCCGGGGACCTCGGTCGTACGGTCGAGGTACGTCTGGCGGACGACCAGCCCGGTCGAGTCCGGCGCGAGCGGCAGCCAGTTCTTGTCGTGTGGCGTGGCGCTGGCGATGATCTCGACGGTGCCGTCCGGCTCAACGGCGAGGTCCCGGTCGGACAGCTCACCGGTCGAGGCCATCGTGCCGTCGATCGCATACCGGTTGGCCTTGGAGCCGATGCTGAAGTAGGCGATGCTGCCGCGCGTGCCGGTGATCCGGTACGTACGATCGCCGCGGATGTTGGCCGACAGATAGACGTTGTCCGGGTTGTCGGCGCCGAGCTTGACCCGGTCGAGCTCGTGCAGCCGCGGGAAGTCGGGATCGGAGTTCTCGATCGTCGTGTACAACATCTCCCGGAGCAGCCGGGTCAGGTAGCGATAGCCCTCCGCCCGGTCGAGCGGCGTGTCGGGCGCGGTGTCCCGCAGGATGACCTCGCCCGCCTGCTCCAACGCTCGGCAGAACTCACTCCATGCCTGCCCGGAGGAAACCTCCTCAGCCCCGCCTGTCATCCGACCTCCACGGTGAAATCTAGAACACGTTCTACCAGTTTCGCACACATCGGACAACCGCTCGGTAGAGTTCGGCACCTCATGAGCAACGACCTCTCGACAGACTTCGCCGAGGCGACCGGTGCGGCCCTCGTGGTCGGCGGCAGCGGTGGCCTCGGCGCCGAGATCGCTCGGATGCTCGCGGCCCGCGGCTCCGACGTCGCCGTCACGTTCCGTGGCAACGAGGCCGCCGGCCGGGACGTCGCGGCTGCGGCAGCCGACCTCGGCGTACGGTCATCAGCCCACCCGCTCGACATCACCTCGGCCGAAGCCTGCGTCTCAGTGCTGGCCGAGGTGGCCGCTGCGTACGACGGACTCCACACGCTCGTCTACGCCGCCGGGCCGCACGTGCCGATGGTGCATCTGTCGAACGTCTCGCCCGCGGACTTCGCCGAACAGCTCAACCAGGACGCCGCCGGGTTCTTCAACCTCGCCCATGCCGCCCTGCCCCTGCTGCGTCAGACCAAGGGGTCGATCGTCGCGGTCACCACTGCCGCGACCGCGCGCTTCCCCGTACGCGATGGGCTCTCGTCCGCCCCCAAGGGCGCTGTCGAGCAGCTCGTACGAGGGCTCGCCGCCGAGGAAGGACGCTTCGGCGTCCGGGTCAACGCGGTCGGGCCGGGCATGCTCACCGACGGCATGGCCGCGCGCCTGATCGACTCCGGCGAGCTCAACGACGAGGCGCTCGCGATCACCCGCCGCAACATCCCGCTGCGCCGGTTCGGCAACGCCGCTGACATCGCCGAGGCGGTCTGCTTCCTGGCCTCGGGCCGGGCCGGGTTCATCACGGGGCAGAAGCTCGACGTCGACGGCGGCTACACGGTCTGACTGCGGCAGCCCTTCTCAAAAACTGCAACACGTTCTAGATTGACGCCATGATCATCGACGTGCCTGAGGGCAAGGACCCGATCGGCTACGTGTGGGGCGAGATGGTGCCCGGCATCGGCGGTGCCGCAGCGACATTCTCGATGAAGGTCTACTCCGACTCGACGCTCGGGCTCCGGGAGTTCGAGGCGGCGCGGCTGCGGATCGCGCAGATCAACGGCTGCCTGTTCTGCCAGGACTGGCGCACCGAGCGCGACGGCGAGAAGGTCGAGGACGCGTTCGACCGGGCCGTGCAGGAGTGGCGGACCACCGACGCATTCGACGAACGTACGCGGCTGGCGGCGGAGTACGCCGAGCTGTACGCCACCGACCACCACAGCATCGACGACACGTTCTGGCAGCGGATGCTGGCCGAGTACGACCAGCGCGAGATCGTCGAGCTCAGCATGTGCCTCGGCTCGTGGCTCGCATTCGGCCGCCTCAACCGGGTGCTCGGTCTCGACACCGTGTGCGTCCTGCCCTCGCACCTCTCGACCAGCTGATGTCGGAGTCGATGTTCGCCGGCCGCAGCATCCTGGTGACAGGCGCGTCCTCGGGACTCGGCGCGGCAGCCGTACGCCGGTTCGCTGCCGGTGCCGGTCTCGTCTATGCCGCGTCCCGCGACCAGTCGAAGCTCGCCGAGGTCGCCGAGTCCTGTGCGGAGCTTCCCGGCCAGGTCCGGTTCGGCCCGCTCGACGTCTCGTCGGCCGCCGATTGCCGGGCCGCGGTCGACGCCGCTGTCGACGCGTACGGCCGCCTCGACGTGCTGGTCAACAACGCAGGGCGACACGACTTCCGGGTGACGACCGACGTCACCGAAGATGAGTGGGACGCCGACATCGCCCTCAACCTCAGCGGCGCGTTCTACCTGTGCCAGGCGGCGATCCCGCACCTGCTCGAGACCGGCGGCAACATCGTCAACGTGGCCTCCGTGGCCGGCGTCATGGGCGAGGCGTACTCAGCGGCGTACACGGCAGCCAAGCACGGCATCGTCGGGCTCACCAAGGCGTTGGCGGTCGAGTACCTCAAGACGCCGCTGCGGGTGAACTGCGTGTGCCCCGGTGGCATGGACACCCCGCAGGTGGCAACCATCAGCGTGCCGGACGATGCCGACTGGGAGCTGATCATGCGCGTGGCTGCGAAGCGCGGGATGATGAGCGCCGACAGCGTCGCGGCGGTGATCGCGTTCCTGGCCTCGGACGATGCGGCGTCGGTCCATGGCAGCATCCAGCTGGTCGACCAAGGTCACCTCGCCGGCTGATCGGTGCATCGCCGGTTTGGCTGGCCCAGCCGACTGAAGATGAGGGTTTTCGGCACCCCTGGCAACCTCATTCCCTCATCTTTCGCGGCCAGATCGACTTCGACTAGCGCTTCGGCGTCAGCAAGAACAGCTTGATCTGGCGGTCGGTGCGCTGCTCGTACTTGGCGAAGTTGGGCCAGGTCTCGACGAGTGTCGCCCACGCCGCTTCACGCTCGTCGCCCTCGAGGCGGCGCGCCACCCTCGCCGACGTACGGCGGCGGAACCGCACCGTCACTTCGGGGTTGGCCTCGATGTTCTTGACCCACATCGGTTCCTTGTCCATGCCGAAGTTGGAGCCGGCGATGAGGATGTCCTGGCCGTACGGCACACAGAGCAGCGGCGTGTCTCGGGGAGTCCCGCTCTTGCGGCCAATCGCCGTGAGCATGAGGCTGGGCAGCCCCGCGATGCCGAGCAGGCTGACCCGCCCACGAGTCAGCCGTTGCAGCCGCTTGTCCACCCACATGATCTGCGGGACGTAGCGCGGCAGCCAGGGGATGGCACCAATCCGCACGGCCAGTGGCGTGAACAGTCCCATGCCGGAAGACTAAACGGCTCGGGTCAGGCGAGCAGCGTCCGGTAGAGCATGGTCCCCAGCCACCGCTCATACTGTTCCATCGACCAGCCCAGATCCTCGGTGAGTGCGAGGTAGGTGTCGGGACCGTAGAGGACGTAGAGGGTGCCGATCGCCTCCTCGAGCGGCACCTTCAGTCCGTCGTCACCGGCCAACGTGTGCGCCGAACGTTCCATGTCCGTCCGGCGCTGGACGGTGATGGCCTCAGACGTGGCGGCGAACTCCGGATCGACGGCCGCCGCCTCCCGGACCGCCCGGACGATCGGACTGATCGCCTTGGCGATCCGCGACACCACGGCAGCGTCCAGCTCGGCGCGTCGTCGGGGGTCCGGCTCGTCGGCGATGGCGTGCGCCTCCTGGCCATCGTTGATGGGCGCGACGTCTTCCTCGCCGACCACTGAGGCCTCCAAGGCTTGGCGCAGCAGCTCACGTTTGTTGCCGAATCCCGCGTAAACGGTCTGGACCGACACACCGGCACGCTCCGCGATGGCCTGAATCGTGGTGGCAGCAAAACCCTGCTCGGCAAACAGCTCGAGCGCACTGTGGATGACGGCTCGTCGGTTGGCACGGGCCTGGGTCTGGCGATTGGTCGAATCATAAGAACGCTTGACAGGATCCACGTCGCGAGAGTATCACTCTATCCAATAGAGTTTCCATCTACTGAAATGGAGCAAGGCCATGACATACGCGACTTTCATGGTGTGGGACGTCGACTGGGACACGCACCTGCGCATCGACGAGGCGGTCGGCGACGGGCCGGTCGACGGACTGTTGGTTCACGCGGCGGGCCCGAGCGAGTCCGGGACCACGTCCATCGACATCTGGGAGTCCAAGGCGCACTCGACGCGCTTCTTCAACGAACGGATCGTGCCCGCCCTGGCCGCCCTCGACCTCGAGCCGGGACCGCCGCTGGAGATGTCCGCGCTTGACGCGCAGATCTTCAGGACCGCCGAAGGCGCGCGGTCATGATCGCGATTGTCCGGTCGAACTCCAGCCCTAGCTGACGCCGTAGACCGGTTCGGGGTCTGCTCCCTCGGCGATCAGCTCGCGCAGGGCCGGGCCGACCTCGGCGGTCTCCCATCGGCGGCCGGCATCGCGGGTCGGACCGTGGGTCCAGCCCTGCTCGAGGCAGATCTGACCACCCTCGATCTCGATCACCCGGCCGGTGATGTCACCCGCCTCGACCGAGGCCAGCCAGGCCACGATCGGTGAGTTGTCCTCGGGCTCGGGCATCGCCGACGTGTCGAAGGCGCCCTCGGTCATCCGGGTCTTGGCCACCGGAGCGATGGCGTTGACCGTGACGCCGTAGCGCCCCATCTCAGCGGCGGCGACCAGCGTCATGCCGGCGATGCCGGCCTTGGCTGCGGAGTACGTCGTCTGGCCGATCGAGCCCTGCAGCCCGGCACCCGACGACGTGTTGATGACGCGGGCGGCGCGCGTACGCCCTTCCTTCGACTCGCTCCGCCAGTACGCACCGGCGTGCCGCAGCGGCGCGAAGTGACCCTTGAGGTGCACGCGGATGACCGCGTCCCACTCCTCCTCGGAGGTGTTGACCAGCATCCGGTCGCGGACGAAGCCCGCGTTGTTGACCAGGATGTCGAGGCCGCCGAACGTGTCGATCGCCTGCTGCACCATCGCCTCGGCCTGGGCGAAGTCGGCGACGTCAGCACCGTTGGCGACCGCCTCGCCGCCCAGCTCCTTGATCTCCGAGACGACGGTGTCGGCCGGCGACTCCGCGTCGGTCTCGCCCGCCAGCGAGACGCCGAAGTCGTTGACCACGACCTTCGCGCCCTGCCGGGCCAGCTCGAGCGCATGCGCCCGGCCGATCCCCCGGCCAGCTCCGGTGACGATCGCGATACGGCCTTCGAGGATGCTCACTGGTTCTCCTTGGTGACGACGTGCAGGAAGACGGGTGGCTCGCCGCCGCCGTGGCAGGCGAGGTTGGCGCCGGAGACGTACGACGCGAGGTCAGAGGCGAGGAACGCGACGACCGTGCCGATCTCCTCCGGCTCGGCCATGCGACCCAACGGGATCGTGGCCTCGACCGCAGCGACCGTGGCGTCGTCGCCGTAGTGGTCGGCGGTCTGCTCGGTGCGGCACAGGCCGACATCGATGCTGTTGACCCGCACCTGCGGGCCCCACTCGACGGCGAGCGACTTGGTGAGCGAGTCGACTCCGGCCTTCGCGGCACCGTAGGACGCGGTGCCGGGTGACGGGCGCAGCGCGGACACCGACGAGATGTTGACGATCGCGCCGCCGCCGGACTGCTGCTGCATGACGGCGTTGGCCGCCTTCGAGACGGTCAGCACCGACGCGAGGTTGAGACCGAGGATCTTGTCGTCGAGCCGCGTGCTCGAGTCGGCGGCCAGGGCGTACGGCGCCCCGCCGGCGT
Source organism: uncultured Actinomycetota bacterium (assembly GCA_963790145.1). Lineage (GTDB taxonomy): Bacteria > Actinomycetota > Actinomycetes > Propionibacteriales > Nocardioidaceae > Aeromicrobium. Next base: position 532,315 of record CAWBNN010000004.1, read on the forward strand.
TGTTGACGACCAGGTCGAGGCGGCCGTGGTCCTTGACGATCGTGGCGATCATCGTCTGGACAACGTCCGCGTCGCACACATCGCCGATGAGGTGAGAGGTCCCCAGCACCGGATCGGACGCATCCGAGCGGCCGCAGGTGATCACCGTCGCGCCTGCGTCGACCAGCACCGACGCGATCCCACGCCCGATCCCACGGGAGCCGCCGGTCACCAAGGCAACGCGTCCGGAAAGGTCCAAGGCCAAAGTCATGCTGATAGGCTACCAAGCAAACGTTAGGTAGGTAGCGATGAGCGTCACTTCCACCCTCCGCGACGACGGCATCCGCGTGGTCACGATGGAGCACCCGCCGGTCAACGCGCTGCCCGTCCAGGGCTGGTACGACGTCGCCGACGCGATGCTCGAAGCCGGGGCGGACCCGGCCACCAAGGTCGTCGTGCTCCGCGCCGAGGGCAAGGGGTTCAACGCCGGCGTCGACATCAAGGAGATGCAGAACACCACGGGCTTCGACGCCCTGATCGGCGCCAACAAGGGTTGCTTCGCCGCGTTCAAGGCCGTGTACGAGTGCGCCGTTCCCGTGATCGCCGCAGTCCACGGGTTCTGCCTCGGCGGCGGGGTCGGTCTGGTGGGCAACTCCGACATCGTGGTGGCGAGCGACGATGCGTACTTCGGCGTTCCGGAGGTCAACCAGGGCGCGCTCGGCGCCGCCACGCACCTGGCCCGACTCGTGCCCCAGCACCTGATGCGCACGCTCTACTTCACCGCCAGGACGATCCCGGCGGCAGACCTGGTCCAGCACGGCTCGGTGTTCGCGGTCGTCGCGCGCGACGAGCTCGACGACCTGGCGCTGAGCCTCGCCGGCGAGATCGCGGCCAAGGACGGTCGGGTCATCCGCGCCGCCAAGGAAGCCCTCAACGGCATCGACCCGATCGACGTCAACACCAGCTATCGCTTCGAGCAAGGATTCACGATGGAGCTCAACCTGATGGGCGTGAGCGACGAGCTCCGCGACGACTTCGCCGGAACGGCGAAAAGTGGGCAGAGTGCTGGTACGGACAAGGCGGGCACATGAGAGCACCGTCGAAGGAGCTCACGATCGACGAGGTCGTCGGCCGCATCGAGAGCGGGATGACCGTCGGCATCGGCGGGTGGGGGTCCCGGCGCAAGCCGATGGCGCTCGTCCGGGCGATCCTGCGCAGCGACCTCACCGACCTGCACGTCGTCTCGTACGCCGGCCCTGATGTCGGCCTGCTGCTGGAGTCCGGCAAGGCGAGCCGGGTGACGTACGCCTTTGCGACCCTCGACTCGATCCCCCTCGAGCCGCTCTTCAGCAAGGCCCGGGTCGCAGGCACTGCGCAGTTCCGCGAGTGGGACGAGGGCATGTTCCAGACCGGGCTGCGGGCCGCGGCGCAGCGCGTACCGTTCCTCCCGATGCGCGCCGGCCTCGGCTCCGCCGTGCTCGAGAACGACCCGGACCTGCGCACGGTCATGTCGCCGTACGACGACGGCGAGGAGCTGGTCGCCGTGCCGGCGCTGACCCTCGACGTCGCGCTCGTGCACATGAATCGCGCTGACGAGAACGGCAACGGGCAGTACCTCGGTCCTGACCCGTACTTCGACGACCTGTTCTGCATGGCGGCTCGCGAGGCGTACGTCTCGACCGAGCAGATCATCGACACCGCCGGGCTGACCGTCGACGCACCGCTGCAGAGCCTGCTGCTCAACCGCACGATGGTCACGGGTGTCGTCGAGACGCCGAACGGGGCCCACTTCACCACGTGCACCCCGACATACGAGCGCGACGAGAAGTTCCAGAAGGCGTACGCCACAGCGGCCAAGACCCCGGAGGACTGGGCCGCGTTCCACGAGCGGTTCCTGTCCGGCGACGAGGCGGCGTATCAGGCCGCAGTCACTGCGTTCCGCGAGGAGACTTCCGCATGACCGTGACCCGATCCGAGTACTGCGCCGTCGCGATCGCCGACTGCTTCGCCGATGACGGCGAGATCATGGGCAGCCCCATGGGCCTGCTCCCGACGCTGGGAGCGCGCCTGGCCAAGAACACGTCGAACCCCCGGCTGATGCTGACCGACGGTGAGGCCCGCATCCTGCGCGGTACGCCGCCGCTCGGCCAGACCGCCGACATCACCGAGGGCTGGATGCCGTTCCGCCTCGTGCTGGAGTCCGTCGTCCCCTATGGCAAGCGCCACGTCATGATGGGCGCCACCCAGATCGACCGGCACGGCAACCAGAACATCTCGGCGATCGGCCCGTGGGACAAGCCCACCCGCCAGCTCCTCGGCGTACGCGGTGCACCGGGCAACACGGTCAACAACAAGACGTCCTACTGGGTGCCCAAGCACTCCGCGCGGGTCGTCGTGGAGCAGGTCGACATCGTCTCGGGCATCGGCCGCACCCGGGCCGAGGCCGCCGGTCCCGCGGCGACGCGGTTCCACGACGTGCACCGCTTGGTCACGGACCTCGGCGTGTTCGACTTCGGCGGGCCCGGCCACACCCTCCGCTTCGTCTCGGTCCATCCGGGCGTGACCGTCGAGGACGTACGTGAGGCGAGTGGCTGCGAGATCCACGCAGACGGCGACGTGCCTGAGACGCGTACGCCCACCGATGCCGAGCTGGTGCTGATCCGCGAGCTGCTCGATCCCACGAGCCTTCGCGAACGAGAGGTCCCGGCCCGGTGATCGACCAGCTGCTGTCGACGCCGCTCACCGAGCTGACCGGCGTACGTCATCCCGTCGTCCAGACCGGCATGGGATGGGTCGCCGGTCCGAGCCTGGTCAGCGGCACGGCCAACGCCGGAGGGCTCGGCATCCTCGCCTCCGCCACGATGACGCTGCCCGAGCTCGAGCAGGCCATCATCGAGGTCAAGGAGCGCACTGACCAGCCGTTCGGGGTCAACCTGCGCGCCGACGCGGCCGATGCGCCGGCACGGTGCGACCTGCTCATCGAGCACGGGGTCAAGGTCGCCTCGTTCGCGCTCGCCCCCAAGCCCGAGCTGATCGCCCGGCTCAAGGAACACGACATCGTCGTGATCCCCAGCGTCGGGCTGCCCAAGCATGCCGTGAAGGTGGCGTCGTGGGGTGCCGACGCGGTGATGATCCAGGGCGGCGAGGGCGGCGGTCATACGGGTTCCGTCCCGACGACGCTCCTGCTGCCGACGGTCCTCGACGCCGTCGACATACCGGTGATCGCGGCCGGTGGCTTCTTCGACGGGCGCGGGCTCGCCGCTGCCCTCTCGTACGGCGCCGCGGGCGTCGGCATGGGCACCCGTTTCCTGCTGACCGCCGACAGCCGGGTGCCGGACATCGTCAAGCAGCGCTACCTCGCAGCGACGCTCGACGACACCGTCGTCACCAAGAAGGTCGACGGCATGCCCCACCGGATGCTCCGCACCGAGCTGGTCGAGCAGGTCGAGGGCGGCTCCGGCCTACGCCGCCTGCTGCCGACAGCCCGGCGCACCCTCGAGTTCAAACGCATGGCGAACATGAGCTGGAAGGAGCTCGCCGTCGACGGCCGCGCGATGCGCAAGCAGCAGGGCCGCACCCTCGGCCAGCTCGCCCTCGCCGCGAACACCCCGATGATGCTCAAGGCCGGACTGGTCGACGGCGACGCCTCGGCCGGCGTCCTCGCCTCCGGCCAGGTCGTCGGCGTCATCGACGACCTGCCGACCTGCGAAGCGCTGATCGATCGCGTCGTCACCGAAGCAGCCGCAGCGCTCCAGCGGACCATCACCTATCTCACCTGATTCGTCACGTTCTGTCCGCCGGGTCGTTGCACCTGCCAGTACGCGCTCTCATTGGAGTCCACATGCGCCGAGTCCTGTTCCTGGCAGCTGCCGCCATCGCCCTGATCGTCGGTGCCTCGCCGGCCTCCGCCGCGACGGCGCCGCTCCCTGTGCCATACAGCTTCCTGCCCTCGGCGATCCTGGGCGGTGCACCGGACGCGAACGCCCCCGGAACAAACGACTGGGCGTGCAAGCCGTCGCCAGCGCACCCCCGCCCCGTCGTGCTCGTGCACGGCACCGGCGGCAACCGCAGCACCAACTGGCAGACGTACGGGCCGCTGCTCAAGAACAACGGCTACTGCGTGTTCGCGCTGACCTACGGCGAGCTGTCTGCGCCCTATCCGGTCAGCGCACTCGCCGGGCTCGGCAGCATGCGCACGAGCGCGGAGCAGCTGCGCACCTTCATCGATCGTGTCCGCTCGGCCACTGGCGCCGGCCAGGTCGACCTCGTCGGTCACTCGCAGGGCACGCTGATGCCGACGTACTACCTGAAGTTCCTGGGCGGCGGCCCGAAGGTGCACAACTACATCTCGCTCGCGCCGCTGTGGCATGGCACGGAGGTCCTGCCGCGTGAGCTCGCCAAGACTCTGGGGATCGACGCGTCTGCTGTGCCCGTCTGCGTGGCCTGCGGGGAGTTCAACCCCGACTCGACGTTCATGAAGGAGATCCGCGCCGGAGGTGTGGCCGTGCCCGGCGTGAACTACGTCAACATCGTGACGAAGTACGACGAGTTGGTGGTGCCCTACACGAGCGGGATCGAGCCCGGCATGACGAACATCGTCGTGCAGGATCGGTGCGCGATCGACTATTCCGAGCACTTCGAGATCGCCGCCGACCGCAACGCCTCGCTCTACGTCCTCAACGCACTCGATCCGGCGCATCCACGGCCGATCACGTGCACGCTGAGCCTGCCGTTCGTCGGAGGTCTCTAGCTCGCTGCCGCGATCTCCATGATGATCTTCTCGGCGAGATCGGCACGGCAGATCACCAGGTCCGGCAGGTACGGGTGTGCGGCGTTGTAGGTCAGCGTCGAGCCGTCGACTCGCGAGGCGTGCAGGCCGGCAGCCAGGGCCACGCCGACCGGGGCCGCCGAGTCCCACTCCCACTGTCCACCCGCGTGCAGGTAGGCGTCGGCGTCTCCGCGCAGCACCGCCATCGCCTTGGCGCCGGCAGACCCCATGGGTCGCAGCTCAGCGCCGAGTGCTTCGGCGACCGTGGCGGCGAACGCCGGAGGCCGGCTGTCGCTGACCAGGAAGATCGGGTCGGAGTGCGGACCTCGAACGGGCGCCGCACGCCCGGTCGCGTAGACCATCGACAGCGCAGGCTGGGCCACGGCCGCCGCCGTGATCGCCGATCCCGGGGCACCGCGCTCCCAGAGCGCGACGTGAACCGCCCAGTCACTGCGGCCCGCCATCCCGTACTCGCGCGTGCCGTCGAGCGGGTCGATGATCCAGACCCGGTCGGCCGACAGCCGCTCAGCCGAGTCGGCCGACTCCTCCGAGAGCACCGCATCGTCCGGGCGCCGCTCAGCGAGCAGGCTGAGGAGCAGCTCGTTGGCCTGCGCGTCGCCGGCCTTGCCGAGCTCCTTGCCGGTCAGTCCCGAGGTGCGCTGCAGGTCGAGCAGCAGTGCGCCCGCTCGCTCAGCCAGCTCAGCCGCAAGTGCCGAATCTCTCTCGTTCACTGGTGCCTCTCGATGCAGTCGATGACGAGTCCCGCGAGCGCCCCGACGTCGCCGTCGCTCGGACGGAGCAGCAGGTCCGGTCGCAACGGTGCCTCATATGGCGCATTGATACCAGTGAAATCCAGGATCTCGCCGGCCCGCGCCTTGGCGTAGAGACCCTTGGTGTCGCGCGCCTCGGCCACCTCAAGGGGCGTGTCCATGAAGATCTCGACGAACGGCAGACCGTCGGCCTCGTGGGCCGCACGGGCCGCGTCGCGGTCGGCCCGATAGGGGCTGACGAGCGACACGATCGCCACGACCCCGGCGTCCGCGAACAGCCTGGCCACCGCGGTCACCCGGCGTACGTTCTCGGCCCGGTCCTCGGGGCTGAACCCGAGGTCCGCGTTGAGCCCGTGCCGGAGGTTGTCGCCGTCGAGGATGTACGCCGGCTGACCGGCCGCGACCAGACGCCGCTCGACCTCGACGGCCACGCTGGACTTGCCCGAGCCCGACAGGCCGGTCAGCCACAGCGTCATGCCCTTGGTCTTGCGGTGCTCGCGCGTCACCGCGCCGCTGTGCCAGACGATGTTGGGCTCGTTCTGGCTCGCGCCGAGGATCATGCCGGCGGCCACGGTGTTGTTGGTGGCCTCGTCGATCAGGATGAAGCTGCCGGTGTCGCGGTTGCGGCGATAGGGATCGAAGTGCAGCGGCTTCTGGGTGCGCAGCCGCACGCGGCCGATCTCGTTGAGCGCCAGCGTCGAGGCGTCCTCGACACGGTGCAGCGTGTTGATGTCGAGGCGGTACTCGAGCTCCTTCACCGAGACGCGCGTGTCCCGCGTGGTGTGCAGCATCGTGTACGTCGTGTCGGTCGACAGCGTGAGATCGCTGTCCATCCAGCTGATCATCGCGTCGACGTCCTGCGTGCTGGTCGGCCGGTTGTTGGGCCGGCACAACATGTCGCCGCGGCTGATGTCGAGGTTGTCGGCCAGCTCGATCGTCACGGACTGGCCGGTGAACGCCTCGTCCAGCTTGGTCCCGCCCGGCCCCCAGACATTGGTGACCATCGTCGAGAAGCCTGACGGCAGCACGACGACCTCGTCGCCGGGCCGGAAGACGCCGCCGGCCACCGTGCCGGCATACCCGCGGAAGTCGTGGAAGTCGGCCTGCTGCGGTCGGATGACGTATTGCACCGGCATACGGGCGTCGATGAGGTTGCGGTCCGACGCGACGTGCAGCTCTTCGAGGTAGCCGAGCAGCGCCGGCCCTTCGTACCAGGGCATCGCGGAGCTCGGGGTGACGACGTTGTCGCCGGTCAGCGCCGAGACCGGTATGAACGTCAGGTCGGGGACCTGGAGCTTGGACGCGAACGCCTCGAACTCCGAGCGGATCTCGTTGAACCGCTCCTGGGAGTAGTCGACGAGGTCCATCTTGTTGACGCACAGCACGAGGTGGGGGATGCCGAGCAAGGTCGCGAGGAACGCGTGCCGCCGGGACTGCTCGAGGACACCGTTGCGGGCGTCGATCAGGATCAGCGCGACGTCCGCGGTCGAGGCACCCGTGACCATGTTGCGCGTGTACTGAATGTGGCCCGGGGTGTCGGCGATGATGAACTTGCGCTTCGGCGTCGCGAAGTAGCGGTAGGCCACGTCGATCGTGATGCCTTGCTCCCGCTCGGCCCGCAGGCCGTCGGTGAACAGCGCGAGGTCGGGGCCCTCGAGACCTCGAGCAGCGCTCGCGGACTCGATCGCGCCGAGCTGGTCCTCGAAGATCGCCTTGCCGTCATACAACAGCCGGCCGATGAGGGTGGACTTGCCGTCGTCGACGCTTCCGGCGGTGGCGATACGCAGCAGCTGCGACATCAGAAGTAGCCCTCTTTCTTGCGGTCTTCCATGCCGGCTTCGGAGATCGCGTCATCCGCGCGGGTCGCACCTCGCTCGGTGATGCGTGCGCCCGCGACCTCGGCGACCACCGCCTCGGGAGTCGTGGCTCGCGACTCGACGCAGCCCGTGCAGGTCGCGTCGCCGATCGTGCGGAACCGCACCGACGTCTCGAACGGTTCCTCGTCACCTTGCGGCTGGATGAACCGGTTGACCGCGAGCAGCATGCCGTCGCGCTCGACGACGGTGCGGTCGTGCGCGTAGTAGAGCTCCGGGAGGTCGATCTCCTCCTTGAGGATGTAGTTCCAGACGTCGAGCTCGGTCCAGTTGGAGATCGGGAAGACGCGGATGTTCTCGCCCTTGCGGTGGCGCCCGTTGTAGAGGCTCCACAGCTCGGGCCGCTGGTTCTTGGGGTCCCACTGCCCGAACTCGTCGCGGAAGCTGAAGACCCGCTCCTTGGCGCGAGCCTTCTCCTCGTCGCGCCGGGCGCCGCCGAACACCGCGCCGAACTGGTTCTCCTTGATGCCGCGCAGCAGCGACACCGTCTGGAGCTTGTTGCGGGGACCGAGCGGGCCGCCGATCTCGGTCACGCGGCCGGCGTCGATGTCGTCCTGCACCTTGGCGACGATCAGCCGCAGCCCGAAGCGCTCAACCGTACGGTCGCGGAACTCGATGACCTCGTCGAAGTTCTGCCCCGTGTCGATGTGCATGACCGGGAACGGCACGGGGGCCGGCCAGAACGCCTTGGCCGCCAGGTGCAGCATCACGACCGAGTCCTTGCCGCCGGAGAACAGCAACGCCGGGCGTTCGATCGTCGCGGCCACCTCGCGGAAGATGTGGACGGCCTCGGCTTCGAGCTTGTCGAGGTCCGTCAGCACGTACGTCTGGGTCATGCCATCCGCCGTCGGCTAAAATAGAACATGTTCTAGTTTTGCAGGCGGGCGGCCTAACCGCAACCACTTCGGGACAACCTTCCTGACGGACGCGTGCCCGGAGCCGTACTGTCTGGGCATGGTGAAGACGTACGTCGTCAGCGGAGCGGCCAGCGGGATCGGCGCCGCCACCACTGCGGTGCTGCGCGCCCAGGGTGACCGGGTGATCACCGTCGACCTCCGCGATGCCGACGTCATCGCCGATCTGTCCACGCCGTCGGGCCGCGCGGACGCGGTCGCCGGAGTCCAGGCAGCTGACCGACATCGTGCACGGGCTCGTGCCGTGCGCGGGCATCGCCGGCGCCACCGGCGTCGACTCCGCACTCGTGGTCTCGGTGAACTTCTTCGGCGCCGTCGCCCTCGTCCGCGGTCTCCACCCCGAGCTCGCGGCGGCCGAGGGGGCCGGCGTCGTGATGCTCGCGTCGAACTCGATCACCGGTATGCCGGGGTGGCGCGCCTCGGTCGCCGAGCTGTGCCTGGCCGACGACGAGCCGGCTGCACGCGCGGACGCCGGTGAGGTCGACTCGATCATGGTCTACCCCGCGACCAAGGCCGCGCTGGCGTGGTGGGCCCGCCGCGAGGGCGTGACCCCAGAGTGGATCGGGCGGGGCATCCGGCTCAACGCCGTCGCGCCCGGCATGATCGCGAGCCCTCTGACGGACCAGCTCCTCGCCGACCCAGAGCTCGGCCCCCTCGTGGCGGCATATCCGTCGGCGATCGGCCGGATCGGCCAGCCCCGGGAGATCGCCGCCCTCATCGCGTTCCTGCTGTCGGACGCCAGCAGTCTGATGGTCGGCTCGGTCGTGTACGCCGACGGCGGCACCGACGCGATGCTGCACCCACGAGCCCCCGAGGGCTGGGACGTCTAACGCCTCGACGCTTTCCGCCCCGGGACCTCAGGAGTCATGGGAACCTGAGGTGTGCCCGAGCCCAGCACCGCCGAGTACGCCGAAGCGCTGGCACACGTACGTGTCGACGACAGTTACCCGCGCGCATTCGACGTCGCGGCGACGATCACCGGCATCGAGGCCCGTCAGACCGACCTGCTGGTCACGTTGGCGTGGCGGCACTACCCGCACAAGCTGGCTCACGCTCTGGATCTCGATGCCGTGTTGATCTGGGGCGGCGACCTGCCCAGGCTGGAAGCAACGGTCGAGATGTGGGCCCAAGAGGCCTGGGAACAGCTTGCGTGGCTTCCATACTGGAGCCTGCTGGAGACCCGCCGCACTCCCCTCGGCGCCGCTGTGGAGATCGTCGTGACCGAGGAGCTTGATCCCCGGTTTCTCGCCAGCCACCGGATGGCCGACGACGCGCCGAGCTGGCGGGAAGCCGCCGAGTTCTCCTGGCCGAGCGTCCCACCGGAACCGATCGCCGCATGGCGTACCGACGGATCCTTGATCGCGTGGAGTCTTGTGAATCTGGAGCACCGCTACCCGCTCCCGGACATCGGGAACGCGGCAACCCGATGGCGGGCCGAGGGAGTCGCGGACCTCGCCTACCTCGAGACGGCGCCAGACCTGCCGATGACAGCGCGGCTGGTCCTGGCGGCTGACGCCATGCTGACGGCGGCCGGCGAGGGTGCGCACATGATCGTGAGTGACCTCGATCTCCCGGAGCTCGCGATGCTGGGATTCGTACGCGTCAACGGCGCCTTCCAGGTCGACACGAAGTTCCTCGACATCAACTACTCAGCGATTGCCGATCTCGCGTCGTCCACGAGCGACTGGCGCTATCCCGATCACCTCCAGGACGCCATCACCGAGGCGAGCAGCCGGACGTACTTCGCTGGGTGAGCCGCGGCCCTAGCGCCCTTCGACGTACTTCTTGAAGTCCTTGCTGCCGGTGTCGAGGGCGCTCTTGAGCACGCGCTTGAGGACGAAGCCGGGCATCGGCACCTTGACGCCGATCTCGAGGTCGAGCTTCACGTGCGTGCCACTGTCAGTCGGCGTCAGCGTGTAGGTCGCGACCTGCTTGGACTGCACCGAGCTCTCGGCCAGCGTCCATGACACCGAACGCGGCTCGTCCCACGTGTAGTCGGTGACCTCCTCGTCGGTGAACCCTGCGGCGGAGACCTTGGCGCGTACGCGTTTGGGTCGGCCGTCCTCGTGGCGAGACTCGACCTCCGCGGACTTGTGCGCGCTCGAGCGCTTCGGGAGATCCTCCACCGCCGCCACGGCATCCAGGACCTGCTCGGGTGTCGCTGCGACGTCGAACTCGGTGGTTCCTGAAACTGCCATGGGCGTCAGCGTATCCAGACACAGCCACACATACGGTCCGATTGCTTGTTCGGGCACGCCCACGGACGTACACTTTCCTGTACGCAAGGAGGGACGTCATGAAGACCCTGAGCTATTCCCAGACCCGAGCCAACCTCGCGGCCACTCTCAACGCCGTCACGGACGACCGCGAAGAGGTCGTGGTGACCCGAGCAGGTCATGAGCCGGTTGTCATCGTGACGCTCGACGACTACCAATCGCTCAAGGAGACCGCGTTCCTCCTGAAGAACCCCGAGAACGCGCGCCGCCTGCTCGCCTCCATCGATCGACTCGAAAGCGGGGGCGGCGTCGAGCGAGAGCTCGCTGAGTGAGGTTCGTCTGGGACGAGTCGGCGTGGGACGACTACCTGTGGTGGCAGCAGCAGGATCGCAAGCTCGTGAAGCGGATCAACACCCTGCTGAAGGACATCGCCCGCAACGGCAACGAGGGCATCGGCAAGCCCGAGCCCCTGAAGCACGGGTTCCAGGGCTACTGGTCGCGTCGCATCACCGATGAGCATCGACTCATCTACAAGATCGTGGAGGACGAGATCCGCATCGCTGCCTGCCGCTATCACTACGGCAGCTGACCTCGACGGATGTGAAGTCAGAGCCTCTCGATGATCGTGACGTTGGCCTGGCCGCCGCCTTCGCACATGACCTGCAGGCCGTAGCGGCCGCCGGTGCGCTCCAGCTCGCCCAGCAGGGTCGTCATCAGCCGGGTGCCGGTGGCGCCGATCGGGTGCCCGAGCGCGATGCCGCCGCCGTTGACGTTGACCTTGTCGTGCGGCACCTCGAGCTCCTGCATCCAGGCCAGCACGACCGAGGCGAACGCCTCGTTGCACTCGAACAGGTCGATGTCGGACACCGTCATCCCCGCCTTGCCCAGCGCGTGCCGGGTCGCCGCGATCGGGCCGGTCAGCATCCAGATCGGGTCGTCAGCACGTACGGACAGATGGTGCACCCGGGCGCGCGGGGTCAGGTCGTGGTCCTTGACCGCCCGCTCCGACGCGATGAGCATCGCGCTGGCGGCGTCGCTGATCTGCGAGGCGACCGCGGCCGTGATCCGGCCGCCGGGAGCCAGCGGCTGCAGGCCCGCCATCTTCTCCAGCGAGGTCTCCCGCGGGCACTCGTCGACCGCGAACTCGCCGACCGGGGCGATCTCGCCGGCGAACCGGCCCTCGGCGATCGCGGTCCGCGCGCGCTCGTGCGATGCGAGCGCGAACTCCTCCATCTGCTCACGGCTGATGTCCCACTTCTCGGCGATCATCTCGGCGGAGCGGAACTGGCTGACCTCTTGGTCGCCGTAGCGCGCCAGCCAGCCGGGCGACTCCGCGAACGGCGTCGTGAAGCCGTACTGATCGGCGACGAGCATCGCTGCCGAGATCGGGATCGCGCTCATGTTCTGCAAACCACCGGCGACCACCAGGTCCTGGGTCCCGGACATCACCCCCTGGGCGGCGAAGTGCACTGCCTGCTGGGACGAGCCGCACTGCCGGTCGATCGTCACGCCGGGTACGTGATCGGGCAGGCCGGCCACGAGCCAGGCCGTACGCGCGACGTCTCCGGCCTGCGAGCCGATCGTGTCGCAGCAGCCCATGATGACGTCGTCGACGGCACCGGGGTCGATGCCCGTGCGCTCCATCAGGGCGCGCATCACGTGGCCGCCGAGATCGGCCGAGTGCATGCCCGCGAGCGAGCCGCCGCGCCTGCCGACCGGGGTCCGGACGGCGTCGATGATGTACGCGGTGGAGGTCATGAGGTGATCCCGTCGAGAAGGATGGTGAGGTACTGGTCAGCCACGTCGTGGTGGCTGAGCTTGGCGCCGGGCCGATACCACCGCACCGCCACCCATACGGTGTCGCGGATGAAGCGATAGACCAGCTCGATGTCGAGGTCCTGGCGCAGCGCGCCGGAGCGGACGCCCTCGCCGAGCAGCGTCAGCCACACGTCGCGCGACTGCTGGTTGCGCTCCGCGAGGTAGGAGAACCGGTCGAACGTGCCGAGGTAGTCCGCCTCGTTCTGGAAGATCGCGACCTCGTTGCGGTGGTGGTCGATCGCCTCGAACGACACCCGGACGGCGGCCTCGAGCTTGGCGCGCGGGTCGTCGCCGCCGGCGAGGATGCCCGCGTACGCACCGAACAGCTCCTCCTGGAACGACGACAGGATCTCGTCGACCATCGACTCCTTGGAGTCGAAGTGGTGATAGAGCGAGCCGCTCAGGATGCCCGCGGCGTCGGCGATGTCACGGACCGTCGTGTTCTTGAACCCCTTGGTCGCGAACAGCTCGGCCGCGATCTGCAGCAGCTCCTCGCGGCGGGTCTGTGTAGCCGTCATGTCATGCCCGCTGACTCGACACCGAGATGACCTCGCCGGTCAGGTACGTCGAGTAGTCCGACGCCAGGAACACCATCACGTTGGCGACCTCCCAGGGCTCGGCCGCCCGGCCGAACGCCTCACGTTGCTTGAGCTCGGCCAGCAGCTCGTCGCTGGTGACCTTGGCCAGGAACGGGTGCATCGCCAGCGACGGTGCGACCGCGTTCACCCGGATACCGTACGGCGCGACGTCGAGCGCAGCGCAGCGGGTCAGTGCCATGACGCCGGCCTTGGCGGCGGCGTAGTGCGCCTGCCCTTCCTGGGCGCGCCAGCCGATCACCGAGGCGTTGTTGACGATCACGCCGCGCTTGCCGGCGGCCCGCATACGGTTGCCCGCGGCACGTACGCACCGGAACGTTCCGGTCAGGGTGATGTCGAGGACCCGCGACCACTCGTCGTCGGTCATCTCGAGCACGTCGGCGGTGCCGCCGAGTCCGGCGTTGTTGACCATCACGTCGACGCCTCCGTGCTCGTCGGCGAGATCGAGCAACGCCTGCACCTGGTCCTCGTCGGTCACGTCGACCGCGAGGGATCGCACCCGCTCGTCGCCGAACTCGGCCGCGAGCGCGTCCCGAGCCTCAGCGAGGCGGCGCTCGTGGGTGTCGCTGATGACCACCGTGGCGGCGCCCTCCTCGAGAGCACGCCTGGCCACCGCGGCGCCGATCCCTGCTCCGGCGGCGGCGGTCACGACGACGACCTTGTCGGTCAGCAGGCCGTGCCCCGGTACGTAGTCGGGGGTCGGTTGCTCGGGTCGCACTGTGTTGATTTCGGGGGACGTCATCCGCGGGGCTCCTTGGGCAGGCCGAGCACGCGCTCGGCGAGGATGTTGCGCTGGATCTCGTCGCTGCCGCCGTAGAGCGTGTCCGCACGAGAGAAGAGGAAGAGCCGTTGCCAGCGGTCGATGTCGTATGCCGCGCCGGCCGTCAGCGATCCGGCGCCGCAGACCTCCATGGCCAGCTCGCCGAGGCGCCGGTGCCAGCCGGCCCAGACCAGCTTGGCGATGTTGTCGGCACCCGGCGTGGCTTCGGTCAGCGACCGGATCGCGTTGACCCGCATGACCTCGAACTCCGCGCTGTGGGCGGCGAGCCGGTCGCGGAGGACCGGGTCGTCGAGGGTGCCGTTGCTCCGGGCGAGCTCGATCAGGTCGTTGAGCTCGCGCTCGAAGCCGACCTGCTGGCCCAGCACGGACACACCTCGCTCGAAGCCGAGGAGCGCCATGGCGACCCGCCAGCCTTCGCCGGGCTCGCCGACGATCATCCCGGCGGGCGTACGGGCTCCCTCGAGGAAGACCTCGTTGAACTCGGAGTCACCGGTGATCTGCTCGATCGGCCGGATCTCGACGCCCGCTTGGTCAAGCGGCACCAGCAGGAATGAGAGGCCTTGGTGACGCACCGAGCCCGGCTCGGTCCGGGCGATGACGAAGATCCAGTCCGACTCGTGGGCCCACGAGGTCCAGACCTTCTGACCGTCGACGACCCACTCGCCGGCCGCCTCGTCGAGGACCGCGCGGGTGCTGACGGCGGCGAGGTCGGACCCTGCGCCGGGTTCGGAATAGCCCTGGCACCAGAGCTCGTCGACCGTGCGGATCGCGGGCAGGAAGCGCGCCTTCTGCTCGTCGGTGCCGAACTCGATGAGCGTCGGCCCGAGCAGTTGCTCGCCGAGGTGGTTGACCGTCTCGGGCGCCCCGGCGCGGGCGTACTCCTCGTGGAAGATCGCCTGCTGGGCCAGGCTGAGCCCGCGGCCGCCGTGCTCCTCGGGCCAGCCCAGACAGGTCCAGCCGTGCTCGGCGAGATGCCGGTTCCAGGCTCGCCGTTCCTCGTACGCCTCAGAGCCGCCGAGGCCCTTGAGGGCGGCCCACTCGCCGCTCAGATGCTGGGCGAGCCAGGCACGTACCTCCTCGCGGAAGGCTTCGTCGTCGTGGCTCATATGAGGTAGCCTACCAAGCACTTGCTTGGCTCGGCGTACGAAGGAGGTTTCATGACGGACACCGTCCCGGGACTCGTGCGTCGCGCCGCCGCGGAGTACGCCGACGCGGCGGCCGTCGCGATGGACGGCCGTACCGTCTCGTACGCCGAGCTGCACGACCTGGTGCGCCGCACTGCGGCGGCATTCCAGAAGCGCGGGATGCGCGGCGGCCGCGTGGTCCTCTGGGCACCCAACAGCATCGACTGGATCGTTGCGGCGCTCGCGGTGACGTACGCCGGCGGCACCCTCGTGCCGGCCAACTCGCGCTACACCGCTCACGAGGTCGCCGACATCGTCGACCGCACGGGCGCGGCACTGGTGATCGTCGCGGACGGGTTCCTCGGGCGTACCCAGATCTCCGACCTGCGCGAGCTCACCCCCGCAGCGCCGATCCTCGACCTCGCCGACATCGGCATCCTCGCCGACATCGTCGACGAGCTGGACCTGGCCATGGTCGAGGCGCTGGCCGACGCCGTCGCGGCCGACGACATCGCCGACATCCTCTTCACGTCCGGCACCAGCGGCCGCCCCAAGGGTGTGCTCAGCGCCCACCGGCAGAGCGTCGCCGCGGCCGCCGCCTGGAGCGCCGTCGGCGAGGTCAGCAGCGCCGACCGCTACCTCGTGATCAGCCCGTTCTTCCACTCGTACGGCTACAAGGTCGGCGTCCTCGTCGGCCTGATGCACGGCTGCACGCTCTACCCGATGGCGACCTTCGACGCCGACGCCGCACTGGCGCTGATCGAGTCCGAACGGATCACGATGGTGCCCGGAGCGCCGGCGATCTTCCTCGGCTTGCTGGAGTCGGCGGCCTTCGCCAGCACCGACACGTCATCGCTGCGCTTCGCCAACACAGGTGCCGCGAACGTACCGGTCGCACTGGTCGAGCGGCTGCAGCGCGAGCTGAGCTTCGACCTGGTGATCACGGCATTCGGGATGACCGAGTGCGTCGTCGCCACGATGTGTCGCCGCGGCGACAGCGACGAGACCGTCGCCACGACCTGCGGCCGGGCCATCGACGGGATGGAAGCCGCGATCGCGGATCCTGAGACCGGCGACCACCTGCCCGCTGGCAGCGAGGGCGAGCTGTTGCTGCGTGGTTCGCAGGTCATGCTCGGCTACCTCGACGATCCTGCCGCCACGGCCGAGGCGATCGACGCCGACGGCTGGCTGCACACCGGCGATGTCGGCGTGCTCGACGACAACGGCTATCTGCGCATCACCGACCGGCTCAAGGACATGTACATCTGCGGCGGGTTCAACGTCTATCCGGCCGAGGTCGAGCAGGCGCTCGTACGCCTCGATGGTGTCGTCGACGTCGCGGTGATCGGTGCCCCCGACGAGCGTCTCGGCGAGGTCGGCAAGGCGTTCGTCGTACGCCGTGAGGGTGGGCCCGACGCCGACGCGGTGATCGCGTTCGCCAAGGAGCGACTGGCCAACTTCAAGGTGCCGCGCGAGGTCGTCTTCGTCGACGCCCTGCCGCGGAACCTGGGCGGAAAAGTCTTGAAGACCGAGCTGAGGAGCACATCGTGACCGAAGAAGCTGTGCCGTCTGAAGACGTCGTGACCTACGAGGTGGTCGACCAGGTCGCCCGCATCACGCTCAACCGGCCGGAGTACCGCAACGCGCAGAACTCCAAGATGACGTACGCGCTCGACGCCGCGTTCCAGCGCGCCACGGATGACGACGACGTCAAGGTCATCGTGCTGGCCGGCAACGGCAAGCACTTCTGCGCCGGCCACGACATCGGCACGCCGGGCCGTGACGTCGACCAGACGTTTGAGCGCAAGGCCGTGATCTGGTGGGACCACACCGACAAGGAGGGCGGCGACCAGCGCTTCGCCCGCGAGTCGGAGGTCTATCTCGGGATGTGCCGCCGCTGGCGCGAGGTGCCCAAGCCCGTCATCGCGCAGGTGCACGGCGCCTGCATCGCCGGCGGCCTGATGCTGGCCTGGGCGTGCGACTTCATCATCGCCTCCGACGACGCGTTCTTCTCCGACCCGGTCGTCCGCATGGGCATCCCGGGGGTCGAGTACTTCGCGCACCCGTGGGTCATGAACCCGCGCGCCGCCAAGGAGTTCCTCTACTCCGGCGACCGGTTCACCGCGGATCGCGCGCTGGCCCTCGGCATGGTCAACCAGGTCGTACCGGCCGAGGAGCTCGAGAGCACGGTGCTGGCGCTGGCCGGTCGCATCGCGCAGATGCCGCGGTTCGGCCTCGCCCTGACCAAGAAGGCGGTCAACCAGGCCGAGGACCTGCAGGGCATGCGAGCCGGTATGGACTCGGTGTTCGGCCTGCACCACTTCGCGCACGCCCACAACGCCGAGACCTCGGACGACTCCCTCGGCGGCCTCGACGCCAAGTCCATGGCACAGAAGAACAAAGAGCAGAAGTGAACCTCGACTTCACCCCACAGGAGCTGGCCTTCCGCGACGAGGCTCGTGCCTGGTTGGCCGCGAACGTACCGGCGGAGGCGTTGCCGTCGATGGACACCGCCGACGGGTTCGTCGCGCACCAGAAGTGGGAACGCCGGCTCGCCGACGCGCGGTGGTCGGTCGTCTCGTGGCCCGAGGAGTTCGGCGGCCGAGGCGCCTCGCTCGTCGAGTGGGTCATCTTCGAGGAGGAGTACTACCGCGCCGGCGCTCCCGGCCGGGTCTCGCAGAACGGCATCTTCTTGCTGGCGCCGATCATCTTCGACCACGGCACTGCCGAGCAGCAGCAACGGTGGCTGCCGTCGATGGCGACCGGCGAGACGATCTGGGCCCAGGCCTGGTCCGAGCCCGAGGCCGGCTCCGACCTGGCTTCGCTGCGGTCAACCGCCAAGGCCGTCGACGGTGGCTGGCTGCTCAACGGCCAGAAGACCTGGTCGTCCCGCGCGGCGTACGCCCACCAGGGGTTCGGCCTGTTCCGGTCCGATCCCGAGGCTGAGCGGCACCGCGGGCTGACCTACTTCTGCTTCCCGCTCGATGCGCCGGGCGTGACCGTACGCCCGATTGCCCAGCTCGACGGCGAGGCCGGCTTCGCCGAGCTGTTCTTCGACGACGTCTTCGTGCCGGACGCCGACGTGCTGGGTGAGCCGGGCGATGGCTGGCGGGTCGCGATGAGCACCGCCGGCAACGAGCGCGGGTTGTCGCTGCGCTCGCCGGGTCGCTTCTGTGCCGCCGCCGACCGCCTCGTCGACCTGTACGCCGACATGCCCGCGCAAGCTCAGCAGAACAACGTCGTCGATGCGTGGGTGCGCGCCGAGGCATACCGGCTCTACACCTGGGGCACCGTCACGAAGCTCGCCGACGGGGGTGACATCGGCGCGGCCGGCTCGGTCAACAAGGTCTGGTGGAGCGAGCTCGACGTCGCGCTGCACGAGACCGCACTCGACCTGCTCGGCGCCGAGGCCGAGGTCGAGTCGACCTGGACCGACGGCTACCTGTTCTCGCTGTCGGGCCCGATCTATGCCGGTACCAACGAGATCCAGCGCAACATCATCGCCGAGCGCATCCTCGGCCTCCCTCGCGAGGTCCGCCCATGACCACCCCAACAAACTGCTCGCTGCGCTCGCACTTTGCCGGGGACCCCGGATGAAATTCGAGCTGACCGCGGAGCAGGCCGGCTTCGCCCGCTCCCTTGACGATCTGCTGTCCCGGGCCGACGCGCTGGTGGTCAACCGCGCCTGGGCCGCCGGCGATCACGAGCCGGGGCTCAAGCTCTGGTCGCGGCTGGCCGACCTCGGCGTGACGTCGCTGGCCACCGAGGCGACCCCGGTCGAGGTCTGCATCGCGTTCGAGGCGATCGGTCGACATGCCGTGCCCGGCCCGTGGATCGAGTCGGCCGCATACCTGCCCGTTGCGCTGCCCGGTGTCGACTTCTCGGAGTCGCGCGCCACGGTGGCGACGCCGTATGCCCTGGACGCCGACATCGCCGACGACGTCTACGTCGATGTCGACGGGCGACTGCACGCGGCGACCGCGGCGACCGCGGCGACACCCGTGGCATCGGTCGACCCCAGCCGTCATCTCTTCGAGGTCACGGTCGGCGAGCCCGTGAAGCACGGCGACCTCGATGCCGCCTTTGACCTTGCCGCCCTCGCGGCGGCCGCCGAGCTGCTCGGCGCGGGCGAGCGCGTGCTGGCCGACTCGGTGGCATACGTGAAGCAGCGGACCCAGTTCGGCCGCGCCATTGGGTCGTACCAGGCGATCAAGCACCAGCTCGCCGACGTACGCATCGCGCTGGACTTCGCCCGTCCGCTGGTGTTCGGCGCGGCGCTGGACGCAACACCGCGCTCTGTCTCGGCGGCCAAGATCCAGGCCGCGGACGCGGCGAACCTCGCGGCCCGCGTCGGCCTGCAGGTCCACGGCGCGATCGGTTACACCGAGGAGTACGACCTCAGTCGGTGGCTGCTCCGGATCCGTGCACTGCAAGCGGCCTGGGGCACGCCGAGCGTCCACCGCAGTCGTGTGCTCGCCTCGCTGCTGGTGAGCCGATGACCGACCTCGTCCCTACCCGAGAGCACGCCGAGCTGGCGAAGTCGGTGCGCAATCTGCTGGAGCGGCGCTCCGACAGCCAGGCCGTACGCAAGGCCTTCGACGGCTTCGACACCGAGCTCTGGGCCACGCTGTGCGAACAGATGGGCGTCGCCGCGTTGGCGATCCCGGAGGAGTCTGGCGGAGCCGGCTTCACCCTCGCCGAGACGTACGTGGTGCTCGAGGAGCTCGGCCGCGCGCTCACCCCCTCGCCATTGCTCGCATCGATCGTCGCAGCTGCGGCCCTGCCTGACAGCCCGCTCCTCGAGCAGATCGCCGCCGGCAGCGTCGCGACGCTCGCGTGGTCGGGAACCACCGGCCCCGCCGATGCGCCCGTTGGGGTCTCCTCCCGGGACGGCAGGCTCACCGGCTCCGTCGCTCCGGTGCTGTATGGCGATGTCGCCGAGATCCTGCTCGTCGTCGCCGAGCACGATGGCGGCGTCGGCCTGTTCTCGGTCGATCCGGCGGCGGTCACGCGTACGAAGGCTGCCGGCCTGGACCCGACCCTCAGCTTCGCCGACCTCGAGCTCGACGCCGTGGCTGCCGAGGCGATCACCCTCGATGCCGCTGACGTCCTGCAGACGGCGCACCGTGTCGGCACTCTCGCGACGGTCGCGCTCCAGGTCGGCTGCGCCCGGCGCGCGATGGAGATGACCGTCGCGTATGCCAAGCAGCGTGAGCAGTTCGGCCGCCCCATCGGCTCGTTCCAGGCGCTCAAGCACCGGATGGCCGACATGCTCGTACGCGTGCAGATGTCGCGGTCGGGCGCTTGGGCCGCCGTCCAGGCCGACATCGACGAGGCACCCAACGCCGACCGGCTCGCCGCTGCTGCGGCGTCGTACTGCTCCGAGGCGGCAATGGCGGTGGCCGCCGAGACGGTCCAGCTGCACGGTGGCATCGCGATCACGTGGGAGCACGACGCCCACCTCGTGCTCAAACGCGCACAGGCGCTCAACCAGCTGTTCGGCCTGCCCCACCAGCAACGGGCATCGCTGATCCCCTGAGCGTCGGAAGCTTCTCGTCAGGCCTTCGACACGGCACTCGCGATGACCGCGGCGACCTGTTGTGGTGCCTCGTCCGGAAGGAAGAACATCGAACCGGGCAAGGTCACAAGGTTCACGTTGGGGGCCGCCTGCAGCGTGCTGCGTTCGGCCTCAGTCAGACCACCATCACCCTTCTCGGCGTGGACGACCCAGACCGGGCTGTTCATCGCTGCCAGGCGGGCGGCACAGCCATGGTCGGCGGCGATGTGGTCAAGGTAGGTCCCGCACACCGTGACCGAATCGCGGGCCCGGTTCTGCTTGAGGTCCTCGATCAGCTCCCGCTTGTGCGGCTCCGGAATCTTGGCGGACCTGACCACCAGCGGCATGGTCCGCAGAAGAGCGGCCAGAGGCCAGCTGCCCACCTTCTGCGAAGCTCGCACCACAGCCCGGAAGAACCACGCCTCGTCCTCGGTCGTCAGGCTGATGCCCAGGAGCACGACCGGGCCGCGAAAGTGCCCGGCAAGGAGCATCTCCAAAGCAACCGTCGCTCCGTGGGAGAAGCCCACGACCACGTCACTTCCGTGCTCCTTCGCCAGCTCGCCGGCCCGACTCGCCAGATCAGGCACTGACACCTCAGCAGTCAGCGGGGCCCCGGCCATTCCCGGCATTGTCGTAGCCACCAGCCGAACTCCCGACAGCGCCGGCTGGGCCATCACCAGGTCGTAGGAGCGGGCCGCGTTGGCTCCACCCGGAATGAGCAAGACCGACCTGTCGGCATCGTGCGGCCCAGCGGTCAGAATTTCCCAGGGCTCCCTCATGGCGACTCGAAGGAGGCCTTGAGCGCCTCGACGGTGGCGGTGCGTTCCTTGACCGCCAACCGCCGGAAGATCGGCTTCGCCAGGCGGTAGACGCCGTACGCGTGCATCTTGGCGTGATGGCGCACGAGGGTCGTGCCGTCGTCGGCGGCCTCCAGCGCATAGCCGGGCCAACCCTCGGTCTTGAGCTTGCCGGCCTTGGAGCGGTCCCACCAATGGAAGACGATCGAGCGCGGGGCGTCGAACTCGACGATCTCGCCGGGAGCGGGACCGAAGGTCGTCTGGTCCACGAACGTGGTGCCGACGCCGACCTCACCCGGCGAGGTCTGCTCCGAGCCCCGAAACATGCTGCCCTTCGTCGGCATCCAGTCGGTGTAGCCCTCGAGGTCGGCCAGCCGTGCGAACACATCGGCGATCGGTGCGTTGACCTTGCGCTCGAGCTCGAACTCGATGGTGCCCATGCCTCAGGATGGGCGCGGGCCGGCTGCTCGTCAACGACGCGCTAGGGAATCACCGCTGCCAGCCAGGCGCTGATGGCGGCGCGGATCGCGGGGGCGTCCTTCTTGAGGGAGTGATCGCCCGACACCACGACGAGCGTGTGCTCGCTGGGCAGGGTCGCCGGATCCGGTACGCCGAACGGGTCGCGGTCGCCCTGCACCACCAGGGTCGGCACGGCGACGGAGGTGAGTTCCGGGAGTCGCGACTTCTCGGGACGACCGGGCGGATGGAGCGGGAACGCCAGGCACAGCACGCCGGCAGCACCGACGTCCGCGGCCGTACGACAGGCGACCCGGCCGCCGAACGAACGACCACCGATGATCAGCGGCAGGTCAGCGAGCTCCGCGGCGTGCACCTGCTCGGCAACAGCGCGCCACGCGGCATCGACCTGCGCGGGCGGTGCCGGCGCTCGCCTGCCCGCGACCCGGTACGGCTGCTCGACCAGAGCCATCACGAGACCCGCACCCAACGCGACCTCGGCCGCCAGCTGCAGGTCGTGCGCGGTCACGCCACCACCCGCACCGTGGCCGAGCATCATCAGCCCACGCGGTTCACCAGACGGCCGGGCGACGTGCACCCGGGCGTCGCCGTGCGGGGTCGGGACCAGGGAGTCCGCGAAGTCGGTCATGCGACGACCGTACGGCCACGCGGTCAGCCTCGATAGTCGACGGGCAGCGTCTTGATGCCGTTGAGCCAGCCCGATCGCAGCCTGGACGCCTCGCCGGTCCGCGGATGTCCGGGGCCAGGTCGGCGAGCGCTTCGAAGATCAGCTTGATCTCCATGCGGGCGAGGTTGGCGCCGATGCAGTAGTGCACGCCGTGACCGCCGAACGCGAGGTGCGGGTTGGGGTCGCGGGTGATGTCGAACGTGAACGCGTCGGTCGAACACGTCCTCGTCGTGATTGGCGCTCGCATAGAAGAGCGCGACCCGCTGCCCGGCCTTGATCTGCACGCCGCTCGAGCTCGACATCCTCGAGCGCGGTGCGCTGGAACGACGTCACCGGGGTGGCCCAGCGAATCACCTCGTCGACCATCGTGCTCGGACGCTCGCGGAGCCACAGGTCCCACTGGTCGGGATTGTCGAAGAACGCGTTCATGCCGTGCGTCGTGGCGTTGCGGGTGGTCTCGTTGCCGGCGACGGCGAGCGCGATCACGAAGAAGCCGAACTCGTCGTCGGTCAGACCACGGCCGCCGTCCTCACCGGACTGCACGAGCTTGGTCACGATGTCGTCGCGCGGGTTGGCCTTGCGGTCGGCCGCCAGACCCATCGAGTACATCAGCACCTCGGCTGCGGCGGCTTCCGGATCGTTGTCCTCGCGGGCGAGGTCCGCGTCCTCGGCACCGGTCATCTGGTTGGTCCAGTCGAAGATCCGCTGCCGGTCCTCAGCCGGTATGCCGAGCATGTCGCCGATCACCTCGAGGGGGAACTGCGAGGCGACCTGGTCGACGAAGTTGCCGCTGCCGGCCGCGACGGCGTCGGCGACGATGCGGCGGGCACGCTCCTCGAGCACCTCGTCCAAAGCGCTGATCGCCCGCGGGGTGAAGCCGCGGCTGATGATCTTGCGCAGCTGGGTGTGATCAGGAGCGTCCTGGTTGATGATGACGACCTGCGTCATCTCCATCGACTCACGGGTCGCGGTCTCCGGGAGCCGGACGATGGCGCCGTTCTCCTTGCTCGAGAACACCTTGTTGTTCTTGGACACCTCGGAGATGTCGGCGTGCTTGGTGACCGCCCAATAGCCGGTGCCCGCATCCACCGACATACCGGCTCGCGCCGAGTCGGCCTGCTCGACCCAGTGGATCGGCGAGGTCCGGCGCAGCAACGTGAGCTCGTCGTGCGGGCACACCGGCCAGGTTGATGTCGGGATCGGTGAAGTCGAAGCCGAAGGGCAGGACATCGGTGGTCATGGTGCTCCTCGAGGCTGGGCATACAACTTTTCAAGAGTGTATGAACACAAACACGAATGTGTATGATTCGTCAAGGATCGAGCGAGGGGACGTCGAATGAGGTCACACGGCTGGGGCGGCAGACCGCCGGCTGATTCCGCCGAGGCGCGCAGCCGCATCCTGGCCGCCACTCGTACGCGGCTCTCCGCCGCCGGCACGACGAACACCTCGGAGATCGCCGACGACCTGGGCGTCACCCGCCAGACCATCTACCGCTACTTCCCGACGACCGACGACCTCCTCGACGGTGCATCGCTGGACGCCGCCAACGACCTGCAGGAGCACCTCCTCTCGCACGTCCTCGCGCATCTCGACGGCTCAGGCGACGCCGCCGACGCTGCCGTCGAGGTCGTCGCGTACGTCTATGAGCACCTCCGTGACGACCCCGCACTCAACCGGCTGCTCGCCCCGGGCCGCATCAGCAGCACGACTGCCGCGCTGACCGCGCCATCGTCGATCGCGATCGGCGGCAAGCTGCTCGGCGACCTCGGCGTCAACTGGTCCGATGTCGGACTGGCCGAGGACGACCAGCTCGAGCTCGTCGAGCACCTGCTGCGGACCCTGCAGTCGTTGGTGCTCGATCCCGGCGACCCTCCGCGTACGGGCGAGGAGCTCCGCGCCTATCTGCGCCGCTGGGTCGCCCCCGCCCTGCGCAGCGGGAACGCGTGATGTTGCAGGAAGCGTTCGACCGCTACACGACGACGGTCGAGCAGATCGCCGCGAGCGGGGACTGGTCGGCGTTCGCCGACATGTTCACCGAGGACGCGACCTACGCCGAGCACGCGTACGGCGACTTCAACGGCCGCGAGGAGATCCGGGCCTGGGTGACCAGGACGATGACGGCGTTCCCGGGCAACGAGATGATCGCGTTCCCCGCGGCCTGGTCGGTCGTCGACCCGTCGACCAACCGAGTCGTCTGCGAGATCCGCAACATCATGCGCGACCCGGGCGACGGCTCGGTGCACGAGGCCTCCAACATCACGATCCTGACCTTCGACGACGAGGGCAACCTGATCCACGAAGAGGACATCTACAACCCGCAGAAGTTCATCGACATGACACGCGACTGGTGCCGGGTGGCAGCTGCTCACGGCACGCTCAGCGACGCCGGCCAGAAGATGCTCGCCGCTCTCGGGGGCTGAGCCGACCTCGCCTCAGTCGAGGGAGCCGGAGACCGATCCTTCGCGGGCCCATCGCGGCACGATGAACAGCCCGGTCGCCTCGACGGCCGGCTCGTCGTACGCGTCGGAGCCGAGGTGTGCCGTGACGGTGACCTTGCGGTCGTCCTCGTTCGTGATCTGCGCCTGCATGCGGATCCGGCCCAGCGGGAGCGGGCGCACGATAGCGCAGGGTCAGCGTGCCGGTGACGATGAGCCGCGTATGGGCAGCGCTCGCGGTCTCGCCCATGAGGTGGTCGAGCATCAGCGACGAGACGCCGCCGTGCACGCAGCCCGGAGGGCCTTCGTATGCCGCACCGAGGTCGACCTCAGAGCGTACGGCGCCGTCGTCATCCCACCGCAGGACCACCGGCGGCGCGATCGCGTTGCGCACACCGACGACGGCATTGCCCCAGTTCCACGCGCTGCCCTCGGTGTTGAAGTGGATGCCTGCCGGGTCCGGCGAAGCGTCCTCGGCGAGGACCTGCTCGGCCTGCCGAACCAGCTCGCGGGCTGCAGCGACCCGTTCGGCGTCCACCCGGGTGCGGATCGCGACATCGACGAGCAGCCGCAGGTCAGCGGCCAACGCCGCCATACAGCTGCTCGGAGGCCTCGACCTCGGCGGTGGACAGCTCGGACGGGACGAAGGACATCGACGAGAGCGTCATGCGCTGAGCCCCAGTCCGCCCGGCCAGCTTGTCGAGATAGCCCAGCACCGCGTCCTCCTCGAGGTCCGGCACACCCCAGATCAGCTCGGACGCACCGGCAGATGCCCAGTCGGCGAAGTCCTCCTCGGTCGGCTTCTTCGCCACCAGGATCCGTATGTCCGGCGTCGCCCTCGCGACCGGCGTCGGCCCACTCCTTGCGGAGCAGCTCGGCCTTCGCGGCGGTGTCGGTCTCGATCGGCGTGGTCATCCAGCCGTCGGCGTTCTGGGCGATCCACTTCATCGTCTTGGGACCGCCGCCGGCGCCGATGATCACCGGGATCCGGCCCTGCGGCGGTTTGGGATAGGCCCAGCTCGGCCCGAACGAGACGAACTCGCCGTCGTACGACGCTTCGTCCTCGGTCCACAGGGCGCGCATCGCCTCGAGGTACTCCTTGAGGACGGTGCGGCGCTTGTTGGCCGGGACGCCATGGTCGGTGAGCTCGTCGGTGTTCCAGCCGAACCCGGCGCCGATCGTGACCCGGCCACCGGACAGGTGATCGAGGGTGGCCAGGGTCTTGGCCAGGGTGATCGGGTCGGACTCGACCGGCAGGCATACCGCCGTCGAGAGACCGATCCGCTCGGTCACCGCGGCGCAGGTGGCGAGCGTGGTCCACGGGTCGAGCGTGCGCATGTAGCGGTCGTCCGGCAGCTCCTCGCCGCCGGTCGGGTGCAGGGCCTCGCGCCGCACCGGGATGTGGGTGTGCTCGGGCACGTAGATCGTGTCGAAGCCGCGTTCTTCGGCGGCTTGGGCGAGGGTCGGCCGGCTTGATGCCGCGGTCAGAGGTGAACAGCACGATTCCATTGACGCATGCCACCAATGTAGAACGTGTTCTACCATCGTGGTGGACGCTAGCCCGAGGAGCTTGGATGCCCGACGCAGAGCACGACGTGCACGCCGAGACAAAGATGACGGTGCACGAGCGCGACTTCGCGACGCTGGCCGATCCGATCGCCGACTGGCTGCGAGTCGCAGTCGCCGGCCGAAGGCCCGGTGACGATCTCCGACCTGCACGCTCCGCAGGGCGGCGGTATGTCGAGCGTGACGCTGCTGTTCGACGCCAACTCGCGAGCCGCTCGTCGCCCGGATGCCACCGGAGGACACGTCGTTCCCGGTGTTCCCGTCGTACGACATCGTCCAGCAGTTCGAGGTGATGAGACTCGTCGCCGAGCACAGCGACGTGCCGGTCCCGCCGATCGTCGGCGTCGAGGAGACCGGCGACGTCATCGGCGCGCCGTTCGGCGTCATGAAGGCCGTCGCCGGGCGCACGCCGACCGACAACCCGCCGTACGTCTTCGGCGGCTGGCTGATGGACGCCACCCCCGAGGAGCGCCGGCAGCTCCAGGACGGGACCGTCAAGGCGCTCGCCGGCATCCACGGGATCGCCGACGCGCCGACGCGTGTTCGCGACGCTGGCCACCGAGGGTGAGCCGCTGCGCGACTCACGTCGACGCCCTGCGCACCTACTACGAGTGGACCCGCTCCACCGACGGCCTGCGCATCCCGATCATCGAGCAGGCCTTCGAGTGGCTCGAGGCCAACTGGCCCGCCGACCCCGGACCGGGCGTGCTCAGCTGGGGCGACGCCCGACCGGGCAACATCATCTTCGACGAGTTCACGCCGGCCGCGGTGATCGACTGGGAGATGGCCGCCATCGCGCCGCGCGAGGTCGACCTCGCGTGGGTCGTGTTCCTGCACGTCTTCTTCCAGGACATCGCCAACGTGTTCGAGATGCCGGGCATCCCGGACTTCTGCCGCCGCGACGACGTCGTCGCGACGTACGAGGAGCTCAGCGGGCACACGGTCCGCGACTTCGACTGGTACCTCGTCTATGCGGCGCTCCGCCACGCCGTCGTGATGAGCCAGGTCAAGCGCCGGATGATCCACTTCGGCGAGGAGCAGCAGCCCGACGATCCGGACGGCTACGTCATGCACGCAGCGCTGCTCAAGCGACTCCTGGAAGGTACGTACGCATGGGCCTGATGCCGACCGAGCTCGACGAGTTCCCGATCCACCAGGCGCCACTGCCGATCGCCCGGCCGACCAGCAGCGACCGCAACTTCTACGACCGCTGCTACCTCAACGCCCACGACAAGCAGGGCGAGGTGTTCCTGATCGCCGGGGTCGGCACCTACCCCAACCTCGGCGTAAGGATGCGTTCGCGACCGTACGCGTCAAGGACCAGCAGTTCTCGCTGCAACGTCTCGGACGCCCTCGAGGCGCGGAGCCTGGAGCAGCAGGTCGGGCCGATGCAAGCTCGAGGTGCTCGAGCCGCTGAAGTCGCTGCGACTGACCTGCGACAACGAGCACATCGGCATCGACCTGACCTGGACCGGATCGTTCCCGGCCGTGCTCGAGCAGCGCCACATCATGCTCGACGCCAACGACCGGCCGACCCTCGACGCCCAGCGCTTCGCGCAGGTCGGCACGTGGGCCGGGCTCGCTGCAGGTCGACGGCGACGACGTACGACGTCAGCGACTGGACCGGCACCCGCGACCGGTCGTGGGGCATCCGCCCGATCGGCGAGCCGGAGGCACCCGGCCGCGCCGCCGAGCAGCCGCTCGAAGGGTTCTGGTGGCTCTACGCGCCGCTGCAGTTCGACGACTTCGCGGTGATCGTCATCGTCCAGGAGCAGCCGGACGGGTTCCGCAGCCTCAACGACGCCGTGCGGGTGTTCCCCGACGGGCGGGTCGAGCAGCTTGGCTGGCCGCGCTTCGAGATCGACTACACGTCGGGTACCCGCATCCCGACCGGTGCACGCATCCACCTGACGACTCCGCAGGGCGAGCCGCTGCTGATCGAGGTGGAGACCGCTGTCGTTCGTGCCGCTGCACATCGGCTGCGGCTACGGCGGCGACCCCGAGTGGACCCACGGCGTCTGGAAGGGCAAGGACTGGATGAGCACAGCGACGTACGACCTCACCGAGCCGGACATGATCGGTCGCTTCCCGTGGGGCGTGATCGACCACTCCGCGCGCGCGACCTGCAACGGGCAGGTCGGCTACGGGCTCTTCGAGCACGCCAGCGTCGGTCGCCACGACCCGACCGGCTTCGCCGACTACATGTCGGTGGCACCGTGAAGCGCGACCTGACCGGCAAGGTCGTCGTCATCACCGGCGGCGGCCGTGGTATCGGCGCCGCGACGACCAAGCTGCTCACCAGCGTCGGCGCGACGGTGGCCATCTGCGACCTCGACGAGATCACCGTCAAGGAGACGAGCGAGTCGCTGGGCGTGTTCGGCCGGGTCGTCGACGTGACCGACCGAGCGGCGTTCAAGCGCTTCCTCGACGAGGTCGAGTCCGAGCTCGGACCGATCGACGTGCTGGTCAACAACGCCGGGATCATGCCGCTCAACCGGATCGAGGACGAGACCGACCGCGCCACGCACGACATCATCGGGCTCAACCTGATGGCGGTCATCTACGCCACCAAGGAGATGGTCACGCGCATGAAGGCGCGCGGCACCGGCGGACACATCATCAACGTCTCCAGCGCGGCCGGCCGCATCCCGATCGCCGGCGCGTCGACGTACGTGGCGAGCAAGCATGGGGTCAGCGGGTTCTCCAACTCGCTGCACTTCGAGTTCAAGGCCGACCAGACGCCGATCGACATCAGCGTGGTTCACCCCGCGATGGTGCACACCGAGCTCGCGGCCGGGTTCAAGGCCAACAAGGGTCCGGCCAAGCCGGTCACCGCCGAGGCCGTCGCCGCGGGCATCCTCGCGACAGCCCAGAAGCCCCAGCCCAACGTGTACGTGCCCAAGAGCCTCGGCACGACCGTCCGCACCGGCGGGCTGATCCCGCGGCGGACCGGCGAGTGGCTCAACAAGGTGCTCGGCGGCGAACGAGCCGCCCTCGATGCGCTCGACGACCCGCACCCGCAAGACATACGAAGAACGCGCAGCCCGGAGCACTCCGGCCGCCGACAAGGAGTTCCGCGAATGACCCTGCCCACGTCCATCACCAAAGACCGGCTCACCTCGTTGACCGGGATGATCGCCGCGTCCGGCGGCAAGACGTACGACCTCCGCGAGGTCTACACCGGCGACCAGATCACGGCACTTCCCCAGTCGTCGTCGGACGATGTGGTCAAGGCGTTCGACCAGGCCCGGGCGGCGCAACGCGGATGGGCGGCGCTGCCGCTGGCGAAGCGACTCGACGTGATGAAGCGCTTCCACACGTTGCTGCTCGACAACTACGAGCCCGTCGTCGACCTGATGCAGGCCGAGACCGGCAAGGCGCGGCGGATGTCGTTCGAGGAGGTCTGCGACGTCTGGATGACGACCAGCCACTACCTCAAGGTCGCCAAGCGGGTGCTGGGCGAGAAGAAGCGCGGCGGGGTCGTGCCGGTCGCCTCGACGTCGAAGGAGGTCCGCGTGCCCAAGGGCGTCGTGGGCATCATCTCGCCGTGGAACTTCCCGCTCGCCACGAGCCTCTCGGACGCCATGCCGGCCCTGATCGCCGGCAACGGCGTGGTGCTGAAGCCGGACAACAAGAGCACGCTGTGCGTCGCCGAGTGCGTACGGCTGCTGTATGAAGCGGGGCTGCCCGAGGGGTTGTTCCAGATCGTCTGTGGCGAGGGCCCCGACGTCGGTCCGGCGCTGATCGACAGCGCCGACTTCGTGATGTTCACTGGCAGCACGGCGACCGGCCGGTTCGTCGGCGCGCAGGCAGGCGAGAACCTCATCGACTGCACGCTGGAGCTGGGCGGCAAGAACCCGCTGATCGTCCTCGAGGACGCCAACCTCGACGAGGCGATCGCCGGCGCCGCATTCGGCACCTTCCTCAACGCCGGCCAGGCCTGCATGCACATCGAGCGGATCTACGTGCCGCGTGCCCTCGAGGCCGAGTTCACCCGCCGGTTCGTCGAGGCGGCGAAGGCCATCCAGGTCGGCGCCTCGTACGACTTCGGGCCGACGATGGGGTCGCTGGTGTCGGTCGACCAGATGGAGCGGGTCTCTTCCCATGTGGAGGACGCGCGCGCGAAGGGCGCCACCGTGCTGACCGGCGGCAAGGCGCGGCCTGATCTCGGTCCGGCGTTCTACGAGCCGACCGTGCTCACCGACGTCACCCCGGACATGCTGCACGCCCGCGAGGAGACGTTCGGGCCGGTCGTGACGATCCACGCGTACGACACCGTCGACGAGGTGATCGCCCTGGCCAATGACACCGACTACGGGCTCAACGCGAGCATCTGGGGCGGCGACCTCAAGGCGGCCGAGCGGATCGGCCGGCGCATCGAGTCCGGCAACATCAACGTCAACGACCCGCTCGCCTGCTCGTATGCCAGCAAGGCGACACCGTCGGGCGGGTTCAAGAACTCGGGCGTCGGCGCGCGTCACGGCGACGCCGGGCTGTTGAAGTACACCGACGTGCAGCACGTCGCGGTGCTCAAGAAGCAGGTGCTGGGCGCTCCGGTCGACGGGCCGTACGAGAAGCACGTGGCGACGGCGCTCAAGACGATGCGGTTCATGCGGAGGACTCGGCTGCGCTGATGGCTCCCCACGTCTTCGAGCCGGCTCAGCTCGGGCCCGATGCAGCTGCGCAACCGTACGGTCAAGGCGGCGACGTTCGAGGGCCGTACGCCTGACGGCCTGGTCACCGACGAGCTCATCGACTATCACCTCGCGCCGGCCCGCGGCGGCGTCGGCCTGACGACGGTCGCGTACCTCGCGGTGGCTCCCGAGGGGCGTACGCAGAAGGAAGTCATCGTCGTCAACGCGCGAGTCGGCGCCCGGCCTGGCGCGACTCACCGAGGCGATCCACGAGACCGGCGCCAAGGTCGCCGGTCAGCTCGGGCACGCCGGACCCGTGGCCAACGGCCGGTCGAACGGCGTGCACGCGCTCGCCGCGTCGCGGATGCCGTCGCCGCTGAGCATGCAGATGATCCAGTCGGCGACCGCGGCCGACATCAGCCCGGATCACCAGGGACTACGTGCGGACGGCGCGGATCATGGTCGACGCCGGTTTCGACGTGCTCGAGATCCACATGGCGCACGGCTATCTGCTCAGCTCGTTCCTCGCGCCGGGGCAGAACCGGCGCAAGGACGGCTGGGGCGGCTCGCTCGACAACCGCGCGAAGTTCGCCCGCGACATCGCCCGGGTCGTACGCGAGGAGGTCGGCGACGAGGTCGCGGTCACCGCCAAGATCGGCATGACCGAGGGGTCGTCACGGGGGTTCTCGATGCCCGAGACGCTGGAGTTCGCGCAGATGCTGGAGGCCGACGGCCACCTCGACGCGCTCGAGCTCAGCGCCGGCAGCTCGCTGCTCAACCCGATGTACCTGTTCCGCGGCGACGTCCCGCTCAAGGAGTTCGCCGCCAACATGCCGCTGCCCGTACGCCTGGGTCTCCGGACGCCGGTCGGCAAGGCGTTCTTCAAGGCGTACCCGTTCGAGGAGGCCTATCTGCGCGAGAAGGCGCTGGCCTTCCGCGACGGCCTGTCGATGCCGCTGATCATGCTCGGCGGCATCAACGACAAGGCCACGATGGACCGCGCGATGGCCGAGGGCTTCGAGTTCGTCGCGATGGGCCGCGCCCTGCTCCGCGAGCCCGACCTGGTCAACCGCATGCAGGCCGGCGAGACGACCCACGGCCTCTGCATCCACTGCAACCAGTGCATGCCCACGATCTACAGCGGCACACGCTGCACGGTGCTCGGATAGAGGCTCGGTGGGCCGGGTCCGTACCTCAGCCCGCGTCAAACCGCCCACTTTGACGCACCGCGGCGCCGCGTCGTCATAGCCAGCTAACGGGTTGAGAATGATCAAGATCAGGATCATGAAGAAGTTGAGAATCAACCGGTTCTGGATGTTC
Source organism: uncultured Actinomycetota bacterium (assembly GCA_963790145.1). Taxonomy (GTDB): domain Bacteria; phylum Actinomycetota; class Actinomycetes; order Propionibacteriales; family Nocardioidaceae; genus Aeromicrobium. Next base: position 564,609 of record CAWBNN010000004.1, read on the forward strand.
GGCGCGCACGGTCACCGAAGCGATCGAGAGCTTCGAGGACCTCAGTAGCCTGCCAGACGACGTTCCTCTTCTGACCTTCGCCGTGGACCGTCTTGGGCTTGGAGAGGGCTCCGGCTTCCTGGAGCTGGCGCAGGGCGTTGTCGGCTGCCGGCTGGGTGACCTTGAAGGTGTCCTGGACCAGCTTGGACGTCACTGACGGCTGACGGAGCAGGAACGGCAGCACCCGCCAGGCGACGGCGTCCCTGCGGGCTCGGAGCCTGTTCGCCCAATCGTCGTGCAGAGTCCTTAGGTCGGTGGCAAGTTGCTGGCCGTTGCGAACGGCGGCGAATGCGGCCCGACTGAACTCTTCGATGATCGGGTTCGGGTCGCCGCTGCGGTAGGCGGTTAGCGCTTCGTAATAGGCGTCGGTGTCGGACAGCAGCCCCGCAGATACCGGAACCGTAGTGCGGGTCGTGGCTCCACCGTTGCGGAGCATCACGTGGACGAGGGCTCGGCCTGCGCGGCCATTCCCATCGTTGAACGGGTGAATCGTTTCGAACTGGGCATGTGCGATGGCCGCCTGCGCCAGAAGTGGGAGGTCGGTCCGTTCGGAGAACTCGCAGAGGTCGTTGATCGACTTATCTATCCTCGACTCCAGCGGCGGGACGAAGTCCGCCCGATGTGGTGAGTAGTCGGTTCCGCCGATCCAGACTTGCTGATCGCGGAACCGTCCCGGGTCGGCTCGGTCCTGGCCGTGCATGAGAGCTTCGTGGACGGCCAAGATGTGGCCGGGGGTGAGGGGTCCAGCGAGTTCGAGGGCGCGGTTCATCGCCTCGACATTCGCTTGGACGAGCCTGGCATTCGACCCGAACTTGGCTAGGCCGACATCGGCCAGAGACAATGCCCTCGCGCCAACAGTGATGTTCTCGATCTGTGAGGACGACGCGGACTCGGTCCGAAGCAGCACCGCGGACAGGGGAGCGAACTCCCCGTCGAACATGGCCGAAAGGTCAGCGTCGAACCGCGTGATTGCCGCCCGTGCGTCCTCCGCCCTCGCGGCAACATCCGGGTCGATCTCGAACTGCATGCGCCGTATGGTCGCGGGCACCGCCGCCCGGTATGGCTTTCCGACGACCGACAATCGCGCGCGATCAATCGCTTGGTTAGGCATCGTCGATTCCCAGGTCACATCGTCCCAGGAGAGCGTTAGCCCGGCCGTCTGCGTCATATCGATCCTTGTGTCGTCCATCTCGTTAGATAAGGATAACACATTATCCTTATCTAACAGTGAACCTTGAATAAGGATCTTCACGCTCCTCGGTTCGGCGCCAGCCGCAACTGTGGGCATTTCGCGCGCCTGATCAGCGCTCGAACCGGACGGGACAAACCTTGCCCTGTTGTCCCTGTGCAGCGGGACAACGGGCCCTGCAATCTCTGATCACGCCGGTGGCAACATCCGCCCCGGACCATCAGAAAGGAATCGCAGAATGTCCACTCATGTCGCCACCAGCAACCCGGTTCGCTCCGACGTCTTCACCACCGAGGACCAGCCGACGGCTCCCGCAGGACGCAACAACTCCCGCCTCTGGGCGCTCAGCGGTCTCGGCGCCGGCATCCTCGGCATCGGCACGATCGTCACCTCGTCCATGGTCGACGTGGTCTACCGCGACGAGTTCAAGGGAACCACCGAGGGCGTCACCAAGGCGCTCGACGAGAAGGCCGGCGCGCTCTTCGTGTTCCACAGCATCACCACGCTGGGTGCCCTGCTCATGGTCGTCTTCGCAGCGGGCCTGCTCCGTCGCCTGCGTCGCGGCGCTGGAGACTCGATCGCCCCCACCGTGGCCTTCGCCGGCCTGCTCGGCACCGCGGTCGTTTCCGTCATGGGAGCCGGCCTCGACACCGAGGTGATGATGGCCCTGGCCGCTGAGGACGGCACCGTCCCCGACTCCACGGCGTCCTTCTACAACAACTGGATCGGGACCATCCCGTGGGTGTGGGTGCTCGCCGGCCTGGCCGGTATGGCGGTCTACGCCACCAGCCGGCTGAACGTCGTACCGCGCTGGATCGGTCGCGTCGGACTGGTCCTGGGTGGCCTTGCCGCACTGCTCGGCGTCTCGCCGCTGGAGTACATGGCCGCACCGGTCGCCGCGCTGTGGCTGGTCGTCACCTCGGTTGGCTTCCTGGTCGGCGACCGGGCCCACCGTTCCACGGGTGCCTGAGCTCTGAACGCCGTACGGTAAATCCACCGATGAGCGCGATCACCAACCCCGGAGGACCGGCACCGACGATGCCGGTCCTCCGGCACGCCCATCGAGCGGTCCTGGCCGCCGCGTGGGTCCTCGCCGCAGTGGTCGCAGTCATGGTCGTCGCCTCATTCGTCCTGGACATCGCGGCACCCGACGCCGGACCGGGCATCGAGATCGGCCGCGGGTTCGGCGCCGTCTACACGTTGGGCGGCCTGGCGATCGCGGTCTGTGCGCTCGTCGTTGTCCGCGCGGAACCACGCAACCGATTCGGCCCGGCGCTGCTCCCGGTCGCCACGGTCTGGGCGCTGGACGGCCTCTCCCAGTCATACGTACGCTTCGCGGTCCGGCCCGACGACGCGTACGCGGGCACCAACCTGGCGCTCTGGTTCCTGACGCGGTTCGGAGCGGTGCTGCCCCTCGGCATCGCCGCACTGCTGCTGATCTTCCCCACCGGACGGTTCCTCACCGGCTGGCTCGGCCGGGTCGGCATCGGCGCGCTCGTCGGCATGGTGGCCGGCGTCTTCATGGTGATCCTCAGCCCGGCCACCGACATCCCTGACATCGCCGACCTGCCCGCCGAGGTCGACTACAACTACCTGACCCTCTCCTCGCTCGAAGGAGTCGCCGATGCGCTCCGGCCGCTGAGCGCGATCCTGACGGTGGCCGGAGTCCTGGTCGCGATGGCCACCGCGATCCTGCGCCACCGCCGCTCGACCGGCGCCGAACGCGACCAGATGCGCTGGCTCGTCTGGGCCGTGCTGGTCATGGCGCTGACCCTGGCCATCAGCACGGTCGCCGACCTCGGCGCGGCCGTCGACGGAGTGGTCGTCGTGGTCGCGGTGCTGCCGGTCGTGGCGATGACTGTCGGCGTGGTTCGCCCGACCGTGGTGCCGGTGGAAGACCTGTTGGTCCGCACCCTCGTGCTCGGAGCGGTCGCCCTGTGCCTGCTCGGCCTGGACCTGCTCGTGGTCGAAGTCCTCTCCCGCATGCTCGGGGGCCTGGGCCAGCGCCAGCTGGTGACCGTCGTGCTGCTCGTCACCGCGCTCGGCTACGGGCCGCTCCGGCACCGGCTCAACCGCGTCGTGCAGGCGTGGATCCTCGGCAGCCGCGGCAACCGGTACGACGTGATGGCCGGCCTCGCGGCGAGCCTGGAGTCCATCGACGAAGGGCCCGCGCAGTTCGGTGCGGTCGCTGACGCGGTCGCGGACGCGTTCGGGGTCGACTACGTCTCCGTCGAGGTCGATCGGTCCGGCGGCGAGCGCCTCACCGCGACTCGCGGCGTACGGCCACGGGAAGTGCGTACGTTGCCGATCACCTACCGCGACGCCGTCGTCGGCCGGCTCGTGCTGCCGGCGCGCGGACTGCGCAGCCGGTTGTCCGCGAAGGACGAGAGCCTGCTCGGCGACATGATCCGGCAGGCGGCGACCGCGGCCCGCACCAGCAGCCTGGCCGAGGACCTTCAGGCCAGCCGGGAGCGACTGGTGAACGCCCGCGAGGAGGAGCGCCGCCGGATCCGCCGCGACCTGCACGACGGCCTCGGCCCCTCGTTGGCCGGCATCGTGTACCAGCTCGAGACGGCCCGACTGCTGATCGACCAGCAACCCGAACGGGGCGACTCGATGCTCACCCAGGTGGGCGGGCAGGTGCAGGACGTCGTCGCCGACATACGCCGGCTCGTGCACGAGCTGCGGCCGCCGGCACTCGACGACCGCGGCCTGGTCGGCGCCATCCGACAGCTCGCGGAGACCCAGCCGATCCCGATCGAGGTGAAGGCCCCCGCGCTCGGGTCCATGTCAGCGGCTGTGGAGGTGGCGGCCTACCGGATCGTGGCCGAGTCACTGACCAACGTGGTCCGGCACGCCGAGGCGGACTCGGCTTGCGTTCGCCTCGAACGTACCGACGTCGATCTTGTCGTCGAGATCGCCGACGACGGAGTCGGCATCGGCGAGGACGTGCAGGCCGGGGTCGGCCTGTTGTCCGTACGCGAACGTGCGGCCGAGCTCGGCGGCCTCGCCGACGTCGAGTGCCCACCGTCGGGCGGGACCGTGGTCCGGGCAGTGCTGCCCCTAGGGGCAGCCGGAAGGGATGAGTCATGAGCGACGCGGACGACATCCGCGTGGTCGTCGTCGACGACCACGCCATCGTGCGGGACGGGCTGGTGGCGTTGTTGTCGGCCATGGACGGTACGCACGTGGTCGGCCAAGCCGCCGAGGCTGCCGAAGCGCTCGCGCTGGTCGCCGCCGAGCAGCCCGACGTCGTACTCATGGACATCCAGATGCCCGGTGAGCTGGACGGCATCGAGGCGACCCGGCGGATCACCGCCGAGCACCCGAACGTACGCGTGGTCATGCTCACCATGGCCGAGGACGACGACACCGTGGTCAGCGCGATCCGGGCCGGCGCTTCCGGCTACCTGCTCAAGGGCTCCGGCGCCGCGGAGGTGCTCGCCGCGGTCCGCACGGCGCACCAGGGCGGGATGGTCTTCGGCGCCAGGCTCGCAGGGCGCGTGGCCGACCTGTTCCAGGCGCCGGGCAGCACGCCGACACCGCCGGCCCTGACCGACATGACAGAACGCGAGCGAGAGGTGCTGAACCTGCTAGCTGCCGGAGCCAGCAACGACGCCATCGCGCGCAAGTTGTTCGTGTCCAACAAGACGGTGCGCAACACGGTCTCCGGGATCTACGCCAAGTTGCACGCCAACGGCCGCGCCGAGGCAATCGTGAAGGCGCGCGAGGCAGGCTTCGGCAAGAACTAGCGCGGGTCAGGCTCCGCTTTCGGGGCGAAGCGCACGCTGGACTAGAAATTGCCGCCGTTACAGCGGATCGTGGACGACAGCGTCAGGAGACTCCATGAAGATCCGCACCGCGAGCGTTGTTCTCATCACCCTGGCATCGGTCCTCCTCACCGGCTGTGGCTCGGACGGGGATTCGTCGTCGGACGAGCCATCGTCCTCATCTACCGCGTCCGAACTCGAGGGCACTTGGCGGACGGAACCGATCTCGTTGAGCGATGCCGAAGCCACTCTGCGCAAGCATGGCCTGGAAAAGTGGATCAAGAAGCTCGAGACTGATCCGCCGTTTGAGGGAGACACCGTGCTGATCCTCGAGGTGAAGGACGAATGGAACCTCTACGGTGAGACCGAAGGGGGTCCTCGTCAGAAGATCGACTACGACGCCAAGTATCGAATCGACGGTGACACAGTCGAGGTGACCCATCGCACCGGTTCGACGACGCATCGATGGTCAGTGGAGGGGGACCGCTTGACGCTCGAGTGGCTCAGCACGACTCAGCCGCCATTCAACGGCGTCCCGGACGAGGTCTACCAGCGCGCGCTGTACATGACCGCCGAGTTCACGAGGGACAAGAACTAGCTGGTCGAGCTTGCCTCACTGCGACACGCGCTCGATCAGCATGCGGAGATCGTTCCATCTGGGCCTCCACGGGACGCTCGTGCAGATCCTAAGAGTTCAGCACGTAGACGAGCTCCTCGATGCCGTCTTCGGGCGCAGGCACCTTCGCCTCCTCCACACGATCGCGCCGGAACCGACACATTTCGAGGGACGCGGATCGAGCCGATGTTGTGCATGACGACATGGGCGTACAGCGGCTGGATCGACACCTCGTCCGCGAGCAAGGCAAGCGCTTGTGCAGCGACGCCGCGGCCTCAAAACTCGCGTCCGACCCAGTAGCCGAGCGGTTGCTGCCCATAGTCCGGCCAGCTGCCGATGTTGCCCGCCGCAATGCCATCGGCAACGATCGTCCGCACCGCCGGGGTGTCGTCGCCTCGGAGTTTTGCCCAGTGCGACCGGCGCCCGATGTGCGAAAGGATATTCAGACTTGGCTCTGATGCCTCAACCTCCGATGCCGGCGTAGGCGGGCTCCAGCCCGGCGGCGTCGATGATGGCTTTCGCAGCAGCGGGCCAGCTCGAGAGTCCCAGGTGATTGTCCTTGACCGTGTTCGTCGGGCTGGCTCCCTTCGGTGCCGCCTGCTGGGTCTTGGTGTCGGTGTAGTTGGACGTGACGAGATTCGACGACGACGTGGCGTTGTCCATGTGCTGCAGGTAGAGCCAGCCGTGTGGTGCCTTCTCGACCACGTTGTCGCGCACGGTCCAGTACGAAGCTCCGGAGTCGAGGTAAAGAGCCCCGTACGGTCGGGCGTCACCCGAGACGTAGTTCGACGAGATGGTCGGGCGCGGCGAGGCACCCTGGCCACCGAGGACATAGATCGCCCCGCCGTCGTACAGCGACGAGCCGTGCACATTTCGGATGAGGTTGCCGTCGATGTGATTGTCGACCATGTGGCTGGTGTTGCCCCATCCCCAGCCGAGCGAAATGCCGATGAACGGCAGATCCGTCACCTCGTTGTGCGTGATCCGGGTGTGCTTGACCCACCCGGCGAAGATCCCGACACCACCCAGGTATTCGGCAGCGACCTTCTTGACCACATTGTTGGAAACCGTCGCACCCGTGTCGTAGACCGACGGCGACGACCATGCGATGCCGTCGCCGATGCTGATGCCGGTGCTGGACACGTCGGTCACCACGTTGCCGCGAACGATGGCGCCGGTTCCGGCCGTGAAGGACACGCCGCCGCCGCCGAGGTGGCGCAGGGTGTTGCGCTCGAACACGATGTTCCGACTGCCGACGAAGCTGACAGCGCTGGGGATCATGGCGAGGCCCGATGCCGACTCACCCCCGATGACATTGGTCTGCAGGTCCACGACCCCCATCGTGCTCGGTGTCCACGTGGCGTACTCGAAGGTCAGGCCGGAGATCAGGATGTCGTGGACCGGCGAAGACGCCGTCCCGGTCGCCGTGAGGAGCGACGTCGACTGGGGCATCACGACGTTTGCCGTCTTGAGGTTCTCTCCTGACCGCGGTACGTAGTAGACGGTGTCCGCAGGGTTGTCGAAGTAGAACTGGCCGCGCGTACGGAGCAACGCGTAGTTGTTCTGGAGCGTCGTTGGCTTGCTGATGAACGTGACGTCACCCAAGATCGTTGCGGCCTTGTTCCAGCAGGCCGAGTCGACCGTGATCTTCGTTCCGGAGACGCCCGACACTCCGCACATCGACCAGGTCCACGGGGCGATGGACTGGGGCGCGCCAGCGACCGGGTCGTGACCACCGGCGGGGAACACCATCTCCGTGTCGGCCGGGTTGCGCCATGTGCTCATCCCCGTACGACTGGAGGTGTAGCCGGTCGACGTCTTGGTCAGCGATCCGAGGATCTCGGAGACGGGTCGCGACGCCAGGGCCGCGCGTACGCCGTTGACGTACAGCTGCCGCGACGTGAACGAGGTCGGGACCTTCGCCTGCCAGATGTTCTTGCTGCTGTCTCGGAGTGACCACCCGGTGATCCTGCGGCCGCCACTGATGACCGGCCGCGCACCCGATGCCGCTTCGTAGCGGACGACGTAGCCATTGTTGCCCGAGTCTGCGCCACGCAACGTGATCGCAGAATAGGTCCCCGACCTGAACCTGATGATCAGGTCGCTCGACATCGACAGGGCGGCGATTCGCACCTGCGACTGGGCGGTCGACACCGAGCAGGGCGCGGTCGAGCTGCACGCGCTTCCTGTGCCGGTCGGCGAGACCCAACGCACAACCGGAGCGGCGACAGCCGGAGACGACCACTGGACCAGCGCGACGGGGATGGCCGTCGCAAGGATCAGACTGACGGCTCTCGTACGGGTGGGCAATGCTGGTCGGATGTGTACCATGTCGATTCCCTATGACTGCATGACTAATCGGAATGCCCTCCCGGCCCCATCGTGACGCCGAACCCGCGGCAGCGACTCACTCATGGGCAGAAATCATCAGTTGTAGCCGCGCAAAACAGGGCCCAATGGCCACACAAAATGGACAATTGGTCCCGAGCGAGCGGACCACAAACCCGGCCCGTCGACGAGCGATTCCAGGAGTGGCGTTCGGGCCTGAGGTGGGCCGAACCTGCGCGCGTGAGCAATCTTCCGCCAGGGTCTGGAGTCATTGGAGTCGTCTCAAGGCGGGACAGACCCGAGCACAGGGTCTGGTGTTTCTGCGGCAAGAGGAGTAAAGCGGAACCAACTGGCGGTGCCAGCCGGGCATGGCCCCATCCCAGAGAGGAGTGGGCCGTGTACGCACGCTCCACCACGTTGAAAGGAAGCCCCGGCAACATCGACGCGGGCATCGCGTTCGTCAAGGACGAGGTCTGGCCGAAACTCGAACGCACCGACGGCTGTCGCGGCCTCTCGTTGTTGGTCGATCGCGAGACCGGGCAATGCATCGCCACCAGCTCATGGGAGAGCGAGGAGGCCATGCACGACAGTGACGGGCAGCTGCGCCCGAGCCGCGAGCGTGGCGCGACATCCTCGGCGGCTCCATGCAGGTCGACGAGTGGGAGATCGTTCTCATGCATCGCAACCATCACGGCGAGTGCTGCCGCGTCAGTTGGGTCCAGGGCGACCTCGATGCCATTACCGAGACGTTCCGGGTCAGCCTGCTTCCGGAGCTCGAGCAGACCGGCTGGGTTCTGCAGCGCCAGTCTGATGGTGAACCGCTCGACGGCATGGGCTGCGCCACCACCGCATGGGAGAGCCGGGAGGCGATGGAAGCCAGCCGGACGGCCGCTGATCAGTTGCGGCAGCGGGCCGCGAGCGACGCAGGAGGTGAGATCCTCGACGTGCACGAGTTCGAGCTCGCGTACGCACACCTGCACGTACCCGAGATGGCGTGACCTTCTCCTAACCGGCTCCGACCGAGTCCCGCTCGATGCGGGCTCGGCCGCGGCTGGTGAAGAGGACAGCGAGTACGGCAGTGGCTCCGATGAAGCAGGCGATGGTGTAGAGCCCGCTGCCGATCGGAGTGCCGTCTGAGGTGACGCCGCTGGTGGCGTCGAGGAACTGCGGCAGCGCGGTGAGCCACAGCACCGCCATGACCAGCAGGTATGCCGCTGGGTAGATCCGCGCGAACGGCGTCATCGGCTCAGTCGCTTCCCCGCGGCGCAGGTGCGTGAGGAGGATCCACGCACCGGCGAGCCAGATCAGCCCGAGCTCGATGCCGAGGACCCACGCCTGGGCCGTGACGTTGGGGGTGTTTCGCCGAAGATGCTCGACGGTATGCCGAACAGGCTCATGGCCGGAGGGGCGAGCACTCCGGCGAGCACGATGCGCCAGGTCAGCGGCCAGCCCCGACGCGGCTCGCCGCCGTCAGGCGTACCGCACAGGCGTACGACGAGCCACGTCATCACGCCGAACGAGACCGACGCGAACAGCACCATGCTGTTCATCGGCACCGACGCGAGCGCGGGATGGTTGACCTCTTGGTTGGCGTCGTTCCACGCCCACCAGCCCAGCTGCGGGCCGAGCTGGTCGAAGATCTCGTAGAACACCTGGCACACGAACGCGACGGCGACTGAGCCGGCGACCGCGCCGCGACGGAAGATGCCGAGCACCCGCACCAGCTCGTACGCCAGCTGGGTCAGCGCCGGATAGATCGCGATGATGTAGAGCGGCAGCCGGTCCCACATGAACTGCACCGTGAAGATGTTGTGGGCGAAGATGAAGCCGAACTGCTCGTCGAGGCCGAACCACTCGGGGAAGTAGAGCGGCGGCTCGGTGACGAACAGGTAGACCAAGGGCGCGAACCACAGCGCCAGGTTGATCGGGTCGCCGTCGCGGAACCGGCGGACCGCATGCACGAGGGCGAACACCGCGCCGGCCATGATCAGCAGCTCGAGAACCGGCATCGACCAGTGGGCCAGGTCGAACGGGTTGTGCAGCGAGACGACCGGGCTGACGTCGTGGCAGTCGAAGCCGAGCTGCCGGGTGACCTGCTCGGCGGCCTCGTCGCAGGTCGCGCTCATCGCGTGCCCTCGAGCTCCGCGGCGGGTGCAGCACCGGGGGTCCAGTCCTTGCCGGGCGGCTCGAGCTGGGAGTCGAAGCCGTACGGGAAGGTCAGCCGGCCCGTCACCGCCCTGACCTTGAACCGCAGCAACGCCCAGAGCACGCGCGGGTTGCGCATCATGTCGCCGATCGACTCGTCGAGGTTGAAGACGCGCGCGAAGTGCTCATCGACGACCGGGTACTCGCGCGAGGCGCCGGTGATGATGTTGAACATCGGCCAGGTCATCGCGGCCAGGATGCGGCGCTGCCATGCGGGTACGGTCTCGGTGCCCGTCGCGCACTCATAACCCCGGTCGCGGGCCATCGCCATGCCCCAGGCGACCTTGAGGTTCTTGCGCTGCGCGGCCAGCAGCCGCTTGGTGAACGACTGGTCGAGCGCGGTCGCCGACCGGAGCGCATCCCGCAGCAGCACCGCAGACATCGCGGCGGCGCTCATGCCCTGGCCATAGAACGGGTTGAACCCGCAGATCGCGTCGCCGACGAACGCAAGGCTCAACGGCGGGGCGGTCAACCGGTCGTACTGGCGCCACTTGTTGCCCGTCGAGCGGGTCAGGTGCACCTCGGACGTCGGCGTGGACGCGGCCATCGCGGCGGCGAACTGCGGTGTGCTCAGCCGCTCGGCCGAGGTGGTGAAGTCCTCGACGGTGCGTGGCATGTCGATGCCCCACGACCCCATGCAGGCGATCGAGCGGTTGCCCTCCATGGGGAAGAAGTTGACCAGGAACTCGTGCTCCGGCGGATGCTCGCCCTTGTCCTGCGTCGGCATGATCACCATGTGCTGCCACCACCAGGACTCTGACCGCTCCTCGGGCGCCGGCAGGTCGTACTCGACCGCGACACGTAGGTGACCTTGGCGTCGAGGGTCTTGACCGGTGTCTCGGGCCAGCCCGCAGCGACGAGCCAGTCGGCGACCGACGAGCCGCGGCCCATCGCGTCGA
>CAWBNN010000005.1:0-1152404 GCA_963790145.1 uncultured Actinomycetota bacterium
GGTGTCGTGCCAGGTCGCCTTGAGATAGTCGGGGTCACCGACGGCGAACGCGCTGTAGCGCGACCGCATGAGCTGCTCCGCGGTCTGGGCGGACGACGACCCGGCGTGCAGGGGCGCGCAGCACGCGTCGTATGCCAGTCCGCTCAGGCAGGGGCAACGGCTCATGGCTACGACTGGGGTTCGTCGTCCTTGTCGCCGGAGTCGTCGGACGAGATCTCGCCGCCGCCGGCCGCCTTGCTCAGGTCGGCACCGCTGGGGTTGGCGTCGCTGAGTGGTGCGGCGTCGTCGGAGACCGGATCTGCGGTGGACTCGGCGTCCTCGACCGGGATGACGCCGGCCTCCTCCTCGCGGGCGTCCTCCTCGACCGGCTCGGTCTCGTCGGGCACGTGGGTGACCTCTTCGGCCGGCGACTCGTCGGGCGTCTTGGTCGCGGGGATCTCGGATTCGCTGTCGGATTCCTCGGGCACCGACTCGGTCTCGGGATCGGTCGTGTCGCCCGGGTCGGTCGCGGAGGTGTCCGGTGTCAGGTCGGTGTTGACCGGACCGACGTTGGCCCAGGCGGCCTGCTCCTTCTCGCTGGCGTCGCGGTCGTCGGCCGGCTCGTCATCGGCGGCCTCGGTCTCAGCCGGAGCATCGTCGACGGTCTCGGTCGCCTCGGCAGCGGGGCCGGCGTCTTCGGTCTTGCTGATCGACTCGTCTGCCTTGTCCTCGGCGTCCGGCTCGGCCTCCTCGGCCGGGTCGGCCTTGGCCTCGGGTTCGGGGGCCTCGGCCTTCACCGGCTCCGGAGCCGCAGGCGCTGTCTCGTCGGAGCGGGCCTCGGGAGCGTCGCCTGTTCGCGATCCCGCCTCGTCGACGTCGATGTTGCTCGCAGCTGCTGCGGCCTTGTCGATGTCGGTGACCTCGTCCGGGCCGCCGGAGCCCGATGAGGCACCCGTCGCTGAGGACGTGGCGGCCTCGGCCTCGGCGACGACCGCAGCCGTCTCGTCGGCCGACGGCGCACGCTTGACGCCGGCGAGCAGCATCTGTGCGACATCGAGCACCTCGACCTCCTCGCGAGCGGTGCCCTCTGACTGCTTGAGGGTCAGGCCGTCCGACAGCATGACGCGGCAGAACGGGCAGCCGACGGCGATCTGGTCGGCGCCGGTCGCGATGGCCTCCTCGGTGCGGTTGACGTTGATGCGCGATCCGAGGGTCTCCTCCATCCACATCCGGGCACCACCGGCGCCGCAGCAGAACGACTTCTCGGAGTTGCGCGGCATCTCGGTGAACTCGGCACCGGGGATGACGCTGAGCAGCTCGCGCGGCGGCTCGTAGACCTGGTTGTGACGGCCCAGGAAGCATGGGTCGTGGTAGGTGATCTTCTTGGTCTCGGTCTCCGCGGTGGGCGCGACCGGGGTCAGCTTGCCCTCGCGCACGAGCCGGTTGAGCAGCTGGGTGTGGTGCACGACCTCGAGCTCGACGCCGAACTCGGCGTACTCGTTCTTGAGGGTGTTGAAGCAGTGCGCGCAGGTCGAGACGACCTTCTTGACCTTGGTCTCCTTGAACACCTCGGCGTTCTGCATCGCGAGCTGCTGGAAGACGATCTCGTTGCCGGCGCGGCGTGCGGGGTCACCCGTGCAGGTCTCGCCGTCACCCAGCACCGCGAACGTCACGCCGGCCATGTCGAGCAGCTCGGCGACGGCCTGAGTCGTCTTCTTGGCGCGGTCCTCGAAGGCGCCGGCGCAGCCGACCCAGAACAGCCACTCGACCTCGTCGAGGTCCTCGACGTCGACACCGACCTGCTTGACCTCGAAGTCGAGCTTCTTGGCCCAGTCCATGCGTCCCTTGGGGTCCATGCCCCACGGGTTGCCCTTGCGTTCCAGGCCCTTGAAGATGTTGTTGAGCTCGGCTGGGAAGTTGGACTCGACGAGCACCTGGAAGCGGCGCATGTCGTCGATGTGGTCGACGTGCTCGATGTCGACGGGGCACTGCTGGACGCAGGCGCCGCAGTTGGTGCAGGACCACAGCACGTCGGGGTCGATGACCCCGTATGCCTCGGCGTTGCCGATCAGCGGGCGCTCGAGCTCGGCCTTCTGCTCGTCGGTCAGCGTCTCCTCGTCCTGGCCGAGGATCGGCAGCTTGGCGTACGCGTGATCGCGCAGGCCCATCATGAGGAGCTTGGGTGACAGCGGCTTCTCGGTGTTCCATGCGGGGCACTGGCTCTGGCAGCGGCCGCACTCGGTGCACGTGGTGAAGTCGAGGATGCCCTTCCAGGTGAAGTCCTCGACCTTGCCGACGCCGAGCTTGGCGAAGTCCTCCTCCTCGAGGTCGTCCATGTCCTCAAGGTCGAGCGCCTTGCCGTTGATGTAGATCGGCTCGAGGCCGCCCAGCGCGGTCGATCCGTCGGACTCGCGCTTGAACCAGATGTTGAACCACGCGGTGAACCGGTGCCACGCGACACCCATCGTGATGTTGCGGGCGATCGTGATGAGCCAGGTCATCGACACGACGATCTTGATCATCGCGATCGTGTAGACCAACGTCTCCATCGTCTCGACCGAGAGGCCGTCCCAGAGGTCGCCGAGAAAGAACGTCAGCGGGTAGTGGAACGTCAGGTTGTCGGCGCCGTGGGCCTTCTCCATGGCGTACTCGAGGGTGCGCAGCGTGAACCCGCACAGCACGACGGTGAAGATGATGGCTTCGACGAAGTACGCCTGCCAGAACGTCGAGCCGAAGAATCGCGACTTGCGGCCGAGGCTGCGGGGGTGGTTCTTCTGCCGGACCGCGATGAGGTAGACGATGCCGATCAGCGTCAGCCATGACAGGACCTCGGCCGGCCACTCGTAGATGACCCAGTGGCCGATGATCGGGAGAGCCTGGTGCGCGTCGAAGATCTGGAAGTAGGCGCCGAGGACCATCGAGCTCAGGAAGATGAAGCCGGCGAACACGAACCAGTGCATGATGCCGATCCACGTCCACTGGAGCATGCGGGTGTGGCCCAGCGTCTCCTTGAACATGTTGGCCCAACGGGCGCCCTTGTTGTCCGTGCGCCCGATCGCCGGGCGGCCCTTGCGGATCACCGCGACCATGTCCCTGACGGCCTTGACCGCCAGTGCGACCGCAACGGCGGTGATGGCAAGCGACACGACTATGGCGACGACACGCATGGGAGCCCTTTCCCCTGAACAGCGTTTGACCGTGACAGTACGGGTGACATTAACCCGTCAGCAACCGTGATGCGCAGTTAGGCCAGCCAAAGGGGTCGCCGTGCGGCCCAGGTCACACGCTGGGTTCTGGGTGCTCCCCTCGCACCGGGACGAGCGGGATCGCGAGCAGCGGGAACACCGCGACGACTGCGAACGCGAAGCCGTAGCCGCGGCCCGAGACGATGGCGCCGACGACGGGCGGGACGAGGGCGGAGGCGACGTACTGCCCGGTGTTCTGCAGGCCCATCGCGCGGCCCGACCAGTACGGCCCGCCGATCTCGGCGACTGCGGTGAAGGCGAGACCGTTGTCCGCCACGGTCACCGCCGTCGCGATGACGATGAGCGCAATCGCCAGCGGCGTGCCGGACAGCAGGCCGAGCGACAGCATCGTGGCTGCTGCGGCGATCGCGACCGTACGCATGGGACCGAGGCGGCTGCCGACGCGGTCCGACCACCACCCGGCGCCGATACGGCCCGCCGCGCCGAGCAGCTGTGTCGACGCGACCAGAGCGCTGGCGGCGAACGTCGACCAGTCCTTGTCGTCGATGAGCCACACCAGCATGTAGGTCCACACCGTGAACTGTGGGACGACGAGGAGCGCGGAGGCGAGGTGGATCCGCCACAGGCGGGAGTCGCGCGTGTAGGGGTTGTCGAGGTGCCCGAGGTCGGCCGCTTCGCTGCGGGTCGGCCGCGGCGGGTCGACGATCAGGACGGCGCAGAGAACGGTGGCGGCGGCGCAGATCGCCGTGATGAGCAGCAGGGTCGTCGACAGCCCGTGCGCCCTGACGACATTGGGAACCAGCAGGGCGGCAAGTCCGACGCCGAGTGGCAGGCCGGTCTGGCGGATGCCCATCGCCGTGCCGCGGCGGTGCGCCGGGAACCAGCCGACGACGACGCGGCCGCTTGCCGAGTTGGTGCTGCCTGCGCCGATGCCGCCGACGACAAACCACAGTCCGAGGCCGACCAAGGAGTCGCTGCTGGCTCGCGCCGAGGACGCCGATCGTGACGATCGCAAGGCCGGCGGTCATGGCCGCCCGCTCGCCGATGCGGTCGACGACGAGGCCCCACACGACGAGCGTGAACATCGTCCCGGCGAGCGGCGCGGCGGCGATCGTCCCGGCCTCGACGAGGCTGAGCCCCCGCTCGAGGTGCAGGTACGGGATCAGGAACGGTGCACCGTTGACGATAGATCGTCCCGGCGATCTGGCCGACCATCGAGACCGCGAGCATGAGCCAGCGGTTGGGGGTACGCTGATCGGCCATGTCCACATCCTGATACGAATTGTCTCAGTATGCAGACTACCCCTTTCAGCTCTTACGAACGGCGGTGACCTGGCGACGTATCAGCCAGCGGGACAGGTCGCCACGTCACCGCTCCCGCCGCGGAGCGCTCACTGAGGCAGGGCGCCGACCGACGCCAGGGCTTCCTTGAGCAGCGCGCCGCGGCCGCCCTCCAAGTCGTTGAGCACCTCGGGCTCGGCCGCCTCCTCGGGCGTCAGCCAGGTCAGCTCGAGCGCGTCCTGGCGAGGATTGCACTCGCCGCTGACCGGCACGACGTACGCGAGGGACGACCGCGTGCTGCCTCGGGTCGTAGAGCGTCGAGACGCCCGGCAGCGGGAAGTACTCGGCGACCGAGAACGGCACCGTCGAGGCCGGCAGCTGCGGGAACGCCGTCGGGCCGAGGTCCTTGGCGAGGTTGCGCAGCAGCGCTTCACGTACGGACTCGCCGTGCATGACCCGGCCCGACACGAGGGTGCGGGTCATGACGCCCGTCGTCGACGAACCGCGCAGCAGGATGCCGATCGACTCGACCTGCCCGAGGGCGTTGATGCGGACCGGGACGGCTTCGACGTAGAGGATCGGGACGCGGGCGCGTGTCTCGTCGAGGGCGAAGTCCGGGAGCCAGCCCGGATTGGGATCAGGTGTGCGCACGGACATGCGCACATTCTGTCGTATGCCCGGTGGCGGCGGCTCAGCTC
Organism: uncultured Actinomycetota bacterium; assembly: GCA_963790145.1. Classification (GTDB taxonomy): domain Bacteria; phylum Actinomycetota; class Actinomycetes; order Propionibacteriales; family Nocardioidaceae; genus Aeromicrobium. The sequence goes on from CAWBNN010000005.1 coordinate 5,165, forward strand.
GACCCGGCCGCACCTGCAGCGGTGGCCGCGACGATGCCTGCGGTGATCGCGGATTGAGCCGCCTGGATCGCCTTGCGCACGCCGTCGCTGGCCCAGTCGCCCTCGGCGATGACTTTGGCCCGGGCCTTGGCCGCCTTGCGCTCGGGCTTGTCGACCAGCAGCTTGGTGAGGTCAGCGGCCGACAGCAGGCCGATCAGCGGGCCGGTCTCGGCGTCGGCCGGCTGGTCGTGGAGCAGGCTCGCGCGCACGCGGTTGATGAGGTCGTGGCGGCGCGCCGTGTCGACGACGTCGTAGCGGCTGGCGGGAAAGATTCCGAGGACCTTGGCGGGCCGGGGGTGCACCTGCCCGTTGGCGACCATGGCCGCGTACACGTGCTTGCGGCCCTGCTTGCCGAGCCTGGTGACGGTGTTCTGCGGGGTCTGGCGCCCGCGGTTGCGCACGCGCGCGAACGCCTGCTCGAGAACCGGGTCGGCGAGCGGGCGCATGGCTGGTCACGACGACCCGTGCCTTGCGGCCCTCACCGTCGAGGCCGAGGTGATCGGCGGCGACGAGGTCGAGCAGGTGGGCGCCGCCGATGACCGGGTCAGCCTTCATCGAGTCGAGCTGCGGCTTGCCGCGCTCGGTGTCCGTGACGATCAGCAGCAGGTCCTCCGCGGTGGTCATGAAGTCCACGTTAACCACGGCGGGTGCGAGCATGGAACCCGTGATCAACGGCGGCGTCTCGTTCTGGTGGCAACAGGTCGGCATCCCGGAGCGACGCCCCGCCCTGGACGGCGACCTCGCGTGCGATGTCTGCATCGTGGGCGGTGGCCTCACGGGACTGTGGACGGCGTACTACCTCGCCGCGCTCGACCCCACCCTCGACATCGTGGTCCTCGAGGCGGAGTTCGCCGGCTACGGCGCATCGGGACGCAACGGCGGCTGGCTGTCGGCCGAGCTGTCCGGCAGCAAGGAGCGGTATGCCGCGACCCACGGTCGTGCGGGCGTGCAGGCGCTGGTGTCGTCGATGGAGTCGGCTGTCGACGAGGTCATCGAGGTCTGTCGCGACCGAGGGCATCGACGCCGACATCGTCAAGCACGGCGTGCTCTACGTCGCGCGATCGGCGGCCCAGCTGGCCCGTATGCACGAGGGTCTGCTGGAGCGACCGGGCATGGGGCATCGGCGAGAGCCACCAACGCGAGCTGACGGCCGCGGAGCTCGGCGACCGGCTGCAGGTCGACGGTGCGCTCGGCGCGACGTTCAGCCCGCACTGCGCCAGGGTGCAGCCGGCCAGGCTCGTGAGCTGGGATCGCCGCCGCCGTCGAGCGCCGGGGCGTACGCATCCTCGAGCGGACCCGCGCGACGAGCATCGAGCCCGGTGCCGTGACGACCGATCGCGGCGACGTACGGGCGGGGCGCATCCTGCGTTGCCTTGAGGGCTACACCGCCGGCATCCGTGGCCAGCGTCGCACGTGGCTGCCGATGAACTCGGCGATGATCGTGACCGAGCCGCTGCCTGACTGCGGTGTGGGACGCGATCGGGTGGCAGGGCGCCGAGCTGCTCGGCGACAACGCGAACGCGTACTGCTACGCCCAGCGCACCGCCGACGGCCGGATCGCGCTCGGCGGTCGCGGCATCCCGTACCGCTTCGGCTCGGCCACCGACGTCGACGGTCGGACGCAGGACTGGACTGTCGAGTCGCTCACCTCGATCCTGCACGGGATGTTCCCGGCGACCCGGGAGGCGCAGATCGACCATGCCTGGTGCGGTGTGCTCGGCGTGCCCGCGCGACTGGTGCGCGAGCGTCACGTTCGACGCCTCGACGGGGCTCGGCTCGGCCGGTGGATACGTCGGCAGCGGGCTGACCACGACGAACCTCGCGGGCCAGACCCTCGCCGACCTCGTGCTGGGCCGCGACACCGATCTCGTACGGCTGCCGTGGGTCAACCGTGACGTACGCCGCTGGGAGCCCGAACCGCTGCGCTGGCTGGGCGTACGCGCGATGTACGGGCTCTACCGCGAGGCCGATCGGCGTGAGGGCAACGGCCTGCTGCGACCGAGTCGGCTGGCGAGGATCGGCGACAAGCTCACCGGCAGGTGAGCGAGGGCTGACGAGCGGTACAGTTGAGTCACCAAGACAGGGGAGCGCCACGCAGAGGGCGCTGAGAGTGCGGATCAGCCGCAGACCCTTGAACCTGCACCGGTTAGTACCGGCGAAGGGAGTCACGATGAGTTCTGCAACCACGTCCAAGACCGGGTTCAACGTGCATTACCGCACGATCGACCTGGTCACCATCACCACGCTGGGAGTCGCGTTCGGCGTCATCTTCTGGGGCTGGGGCAAGCTGTACGAGCCGCTCAGCGGTCTCGCCGTCTTCTCCTTCCCCCCGAGCTCGGGGCTGCTCGCCGGACCATGGCTCATCGCCGGGGTCGTCGGTGGACTGATCATCCGCAAGCCGGGCGCGGCGTTCGCCACCGAGTTCGTCGCCGCCGCGGTGTCGACGTTCATCGTCGGCGGCACGCAGTGGGGCTTCAGCGTCTTCGCCTCCGGCTTCTGGCAGGGGCTCGGTGCCGAGGTGATCTTCCTGCTGTTCTTCTACCGCAGGTTCGGGCTCGCGTTCGCGGCGCTCGCGGGTGCCATGGCGGCAGCGGTCGAGTCGGTCTACGAGTGGAACTCGTACTGGACCGACTGGGACATGGGCTACAAGCTGGCCTACCTCGGCTTCTTCGCCGTCTCGGGTGCCGTCATCGCCGGCGCCGGTGGGTTCTACCTCGTGAAGGCGCTGGCCAAGGCCGGTGTGCTCGACGCGTTCCCAGCCGGCCGCGAACAGGTCGCCGAGGTCTAGGTGCGCTTGGGTGAGGCCCGCTTCAGGGGCTTCACGTGGCGGCCCCTGGGTCGGCGCACCCCCGTCGTCGCCGGGCTGGATCTCACGATCGAGCCCGGCGAGCGGGTGCTGTTGGTCGGCCCGAGTGGGGCCGGCAAGTCGACCCTGCTGTACGGCCTGGCCGGCGCCCTCGGCACGACGATCGCGGGCGAGCTGAGCGGCACAGCTGAGGTCGACGGGCGGCTCGGCCTGCTCCTGCAGAACCCGGCCGACGCGATCGTGGCCGAGCGCATGGGTCGCGACGTGGCGTTCGGTCCCGAGAACGCCGCCATGCCCCGTGACGAGATCTGGCCGCGGGTCGACGAGGCGCTGGAGTCGGTGGGGCTGGCGTACGGGCGCGACCACTTCAGTGCTGCCCTGTCCGGTGGCGAGCAGCAGCGGCTCGCCCTCGCCGGCGTGCTGGCGATGCGGCCCGACGTGCTGCTGCTCGACGAGCCGACCTCGATGCTCGACACCGACACCTCCGCCGGCGTGCGAGACGCGATCCTGTCGGCCGTCGACGGTCGTACGTTGCTGATCGTCGAGCATCGCATCGGGCCGTGGCTCGAGCACGTCGACCGGGTTGTCGTGCTGTCCGCCGAAGGCGCAGTGGTCAGCGATGGCACCGTGCAGGCGTTCCTCGACGGGCCACCGCCGGCCGGCGTGTGGATGCCGGGCATGGCGACGCCTACACCGCTGGACGTACCGGCCGACCTCGTCCGCCCAAACCACGAATCACTCGCGATCACCGCGACCGCCGTGTCGGTGGAGCTCGTCACCCGTACGCTCCGCGGCACACAGCGCACGCAGGCGCTCACGGGTCTGACTGCGTCGATCGTCCCGGGCATCACGACGGCATTCACCGGGCCCAGTGGTGCGGGCAAGTCGACTGCGCTGGCCGTGCTGGGTGGGTTGCTCAAGCCCGGAAGTGGCGCGGTGGCGCCGGAGCTCCGCAGGTGGCGTTCGGCCCGCCTCGCTGGAGCGGTCGGCTGGGTGCCGCAGAACCCCGAGCACGGATTTCTCACCACGACCGTCGGAGACGAGGTCCGCCGCACGGCTCACCGGCTCGACCGGACGGTCGACGTGGAGCAGGTGCTCGACGTCTTCGGGCTCGGCCGCTTCGCGACCTCCAACCCGTACCGGCTGTCGGGCGGCGAGCAGCGCCGGCTGGCCCTCGCCGCCGCCCTGGCGCACCGGCCGGGCGTCGTGCTGCTCGACGAGCCGACGGTCGGGCAGGACCCCAGCACATGGTCCGCCGTCGTCGGCTGGATCGGCGCCGCCCGGTCGGCGGGCGCGACGGTCGCGCTGTCGACCCACGACGCCGACCTCCCGGTCGATGTGGAGCACCGGATGCGCGACGGGGTGACCGCATGAGATCGGTCGTGCTGCGGATCAACCCGCTCGTCGCAGCTGTCGGTCGGCCTGTTCTCCCTGCTCGGCTCGTTCTGGATCCGCAGCCTGCCGGTCGCACTGATCGCCCTCGGCGCGTACGTCATCGCAGGTCTGTTGCTCCTGCCCGGTTGGCGCTACCCGCTGGCCTGCCTGGGCTTCACCGCGATCGCCGCGGTGACGATCGTCTACTCCACCTGGCGCCTCGGCGGTCACGATGTCGAGGAAGCGTTCACCGCGGGTCTGCGCATCGTCGTGCTGGCCGGACCCGGATCGATCATGGCCGGCTATGTCGACCCGTCGCGATTCGCCGACTACCTCGCGCAGACCCTGCACCTGCCGGCCCGGCTGATCGCGGCCTTCGCGGCCGCGCTGCAGAAGTTCACGGGGTTCGGACTTGCCTGGCAGCAGCTGGAGCGGGTGCGTCGGGTGCGGGGCTTCGGGCCATCCCGCAACCCGCTGGCCAACGGTCGCTATGCCGCCAACATGTCGTTCGCGCTGTTGGTCCAGGCGCTGCGCGGGGCGTCGGCGACATCGATCGCGATGGACGCGCGCGGGTTCGCGACGGCCCACGGTCGTACGTGGGCCGAGCCAGCACCATGGACCGGGCGCGACCGGTGGGCGCTGGCGGTCGCGGCACTGCTGGGCTGCGCACCGATCTTCGCGCGCCTCGCCGGAGCCTAACCTGACGGATCTTCCTGCGTTCGCGTAGCCCGTACAGCACGAATGCATGGAGATCGGTCCTGGTGCGGTCCGCCGCGGACGGTGGCCCTCTGGCGCGCGGGCTGCCGGACGTACTAAGGTGCCGAACTAAGCAAGCGCTTAGTGACCCCGGAGGTTCTTCATGCCACGCGTGTTCGACAGTCTCGACGACTTCAAGGCAGCCGCCGGGGAGGTGCTCGGCACCAGCGACTGGATGACCATCACCCAGGAACAGGTCGACACGTTCGCGGACGCGACCCACGACCACCAGTGGATCCATGTCGATCCCGAACGCGCCGCGAAAGGCCCGTTCGGCGGTGCGATCGCGCATGGCTACCTGACGCTGGCGCTGCTGCCGGCGTTCGCGGAGCAGATCTACACGATCAACGGTCTGGCGTTCGGGATGAACTACGGCGCCAACAAGCTGCGCTTCCCCAACCCGGTGCCGGTCGGTGCCAAGCTGCGGGCCACCGCGACGCTCAAGGAGACCGCCGACATCGCGATCGGCACGCAGACCATCGTGAGCTTCGTGATCGAGATCGACGGTGCGGACAAGCCCGCATGCGTCGCCGAGGTCGTCTACGTCATGGCAGGTGCGTGAGATGGAGTTCGCCTACGACGCCAGGACGCAGGACCTGATCGGTCAGATGGAAGCGTTCATGGACGAGGTCATCTATCCCGCCGAGCCCACCGCGCACGCGCAGATGCAGGCCGCGATCAAGGACGACACCTGGTCGCCACCCGCGATCCTCAAGGACCTGCAGGCCGAGGCCCGCAAGCGGGGACTGTGGAACTTCTTCCTCCCCGGTACGCCGTCCAATCCGGGGGAGGGTGCCGGCCTGACCAACCTCCAGTACGCCCCGTTGGCCGAGATCACGGGGCGCAGCATCCAGCTCGCCCCCGCAGCGGTCAACTGCGCTGCCCCAGACACCGGCAACATGGAGGTGCTGCACATGTTCGGCACGCCGGAGCAGAAGAAGCAGTGGCTCGAGCCACTGCTCGCCGGCGAGATACGGTCGTCGTTCGCTATGACCGAGCCCAAGGTCGCCTCGTCGGACGCCACCAACATCGAGACGTCGATCGTCAAGGACGGCGACGACTACGTCATCAACGGCCGCAAGTGGTGGATCACCGGCGCGATGAACCCCAACGCCAAGATCTTCATCGTCATGGGCAAGACCGATCCGTCGGCCGAGCGCCACCGCCAGCAGTCGATGATCCTGGTCGAGCGCGACACCCCCGGGTTCGACATCGAGCGGGGCATGCACGTCTTCGGCTACCACGACCGCGACCACGGCGGCCATGCCGAGATCTCGTTCAACGACGTACGCGTGCCGGCGAGCAACCTGATCGGGGCCGAGGGCGAGGGGTTCGCGATCGCGCAGGCCCGCCTCGGCCCCGGCCGCATCCACCACTGCATGCGCTCGCTGGGCATCGCCGAGCGTGCGGTCGAGATGATGAGCAAGCGGGCGCTCGACCGGGTCGCGTTCGGCAAGCCGATCGCCGACCAGGGCGTCGTACGTGACTGGATCGCCGAGTCGCGCGTACGCATCGAGCAGCTGCGCCTGCTGGTGCTCAAGACCGCATGGCTGATGGACACCGCGGGCAATCGCGGCGCCCACACCGAGATCCAGGCCATCAAGATCGCCACACCCGCAGACCGTGGAGTGGATCCTCGACAAGGCGATCCAGGTGCACGGCGCCGGCGGACTGAGCCAGGACTTCCCGCTCGCCGAGTGGTTCGCCGGCATTCGTACGCTGCGGTTCGCCGACGGGCCCGACGAGGTGCACAAGAACTCGCTGGCTCGCGCCGAGCTGAAGAAGCACGCCTGACGATGGAGATCTCCGGAGCCAGCACGATCGTGACGGGTGCCGCAGGCGGCATCGGCGAGGCCATCGCGCAGCGCCTGCTGGAGCGCGGCGCGTCGGTGGTCATCGGCGACCTCGATGCGGCGCGGCTGACGGAGACGGCCGCGCGGCTCGACGCCGAGCATCCGGGCCGGGTGTCGTACGTCGCCGGTGATGCATCGGACGCTGCTCACGTGGCGGCGTTGATCGCTGCCGCCGGTGAGGTCGACGCGTTCTTCGCCAACGCCGGCGTGTTCAAGGGCTTCGGGCTCGAGGCCTCCGATGCCGAGTGGGCGATGTCGTGGGACGTCAACGTCAAGGCGCACGTCGTGGCGGCCCGCGCGCTCGTGCCGGGCTGGCTGGATCGCGGCGCCGGGTGCTTCGTCAGCACGGCCTCGGCCGCCGGGTTGCTGACCCAGCTGGGCTCCCCGACGTACTCGACGACCAAGCATGCCGCCGTCGGTTTCGCGGAGTGGCTCGCGGCGACGTACGGCGACCGGGGCGTGCAGGTCTGCTGCCTGTGCCCCATGGGCGTACGCACCGACATGCTGGTCGAGGGCGAGACGAGCGCGGTCGGCGATGCCCGGCTCGGGATGAAGTCGGTCGTCTCCGCCGGCGAGACGCTGTCGCCGCTGGCCGTCGCGGACGTCTTGCTGCACGCGGTCGAGGCGGGCACGTTCTTCGCCCTCCCGCACGCCGAGGTCGGCACGATGTATGCCCGCAAGGCCGCCGACACGGATCACTGGATCGCCGGCATGCAGCGCTTCCGCACCACCCTGGAGTAGAACACCGCTGACGCTCGCCGAGGAGTTCGCGCGCACGGGATCGCCGTTCCCGCTGCGCATCCTGCAGGGTCGCCGCGCTATTTGGGGGGAGCCGGTCGCCCTTGAGCTCGCCTGGTCGCGCTTCTTCAGCTCGGCCGCATCCGCCCCTTGGTGGTCGAAAGGGTTGTCCACAGCCGGGATTGCAGGCGAAAGGGCGTGTCGGTGGTGGCGTCTAGGTTGGAGGTATGTTCACCGAAGTCGCCACTGAGGACCTCCTGCGGGAGGTTCGTGCGTATGACTTCGCGGGTGAACCGGTCCATGAGTTCGGGGCCAGCCGCATCGATGCGATCACCGGTCTGGACCGGGCGATCCGGGCCGCGCAGGCCGAACAGCTGGCGCAGATTGCGGCCCTGCATGCTGAGCGGGTCGAGCTGCAGGGCATCGACCGTGGTGACCCGACGTTGTCGGTGATCGGTGAGGTCGGCATGGCCCGCACCATCGGCCCCACCGCTGCTGGCACCCAGGTCGGTGTCGCGCTTCGGCTCCAAGAACTACCCAGGGTCAAGGCACTGTTCGCGGCCGGGCAGGTCAGTGAACAGGTGGTGCGTGCGGTGGTCAACGAGTCGGTGTCACTGGGTTCAGATGACCTGGTGGTCCTGGACGGTGAGATCGCACCCCAGCTGCCGGGGCTGACCCCGAGAGAAGCCGGCCGGTTGACCGCGAGGGCGATCATCCGCATCGATGCCGATGCTGCGCGTGAGAGGGCCCAGCAGAACCGGGCCGATCAGCGGGTGTCGATGTTCCCCGACACCGACGGCGTCGCGATCCTGCAAGTCCGGGGCCCGGCCGAGCAGATCCTCGCCGCACACACCGCGTTGGATGACCACGCCCGCGGGTTGCGGGCGGCCGGTGACGACCGGACCGTCGGGCAGATCATGACCCAGACCCTGGTCGAACGGGTCACCGGTCAGCGGTATGCCGAGCACACCAACGTTGAGGTCCAGCTCGTGATGGACGCAGCAACGTTCACCGCGCAGGATGACGGTGAACCGGTCGACCTGACCGGCTACGGACCCATCTCCCCAGCAGTTGCCGACGACATCATCGCCGGCGCACCCGATGCCTGGATCCGGCGGCTGCTGGTCGACCCCGTCGACGGCACCCTGGTCGTGCGGGAACCCCGCCGCCGCCACTTCGACCCCGCCACCGCCGGCCACATCCGCGCCCGCGACCGCTGGTGCAGACAACCCGGATGCGACCTCAAGATCCGGCACAGCGACCACATCCACGCCTACGAGTTCGGTGGGATCAGCACCACGGACAACGGTCAGGGCCTCTGCGTCAGATCCCACACCCTCAAGCATTTGCCTGGCTGGTCCGTCACCACCAACGACAAAGGCAAGACCGTGGTCTGGAAGACCCCCACCGGCCACACCTACACCTCCAAGCCACCACCGTTGCTCCCGCAACGACCAACCCGGCCACCTCCGCCAATAGCAACCCTCCGCGTACGCTTGGCGCCGATGAGACAACACACGAGGCAGGACGTATGAAGGGCAGTCGTGCCTTGCAGGTCGCGACGATCGCGGGAGCGGTCGTGCTGGTCGCCTACATCGTCGACCTCGTAGCCGGATCCGATCTGAGCAGGCCCGCCACCACCACAGGTCGCGTGGCCGTGATCGCTGCCGCGCTCATCTGCGCCGGCATCATCTATCAGTTGTGGAGCGTCCGCCGCCAGCACACACTTCGCGAGCACGCCGCCGTCGCGGCTGCGTTGCTGGGTGGTGCGCTCGCCGCTTCGTCGGCCTTCAGCGCGCCTGACGGACAGATCTTCGGCAGCTCACTCACCGCCGCAGCCGGGGTCGCCGGGCTGGCCCTTGCACTCATCGGCTCCCGCCCCGCCCCGATCACCACGGAAGGTCATCGATGATCGAGCTCCTCACGCCCACCCAGGTCGACGAGATGCGACCCGCTGGACGGTTCGTCGCGTCGGTGCTGACCGCACTCTCAGAGGCAGCCGATGTCGGCGTCGACCTGCTCGACCTGGATGCCCTGGCGCACCAGATGATTCGCGAACGCGGGGCCGAGTCGTGCTACATCGACTACCACCCCTCGTTCGGCGCGATGCCGTTCGGCAAGGTGCTCTGCACGTCGGTCAACGACGCCGTGCTGCACGGGCTCCCGCACCAGTACAAGCTGCGCGACGGCGACCTCGTCAGCTTCGACTTCGCCGCCTCCGTCGACAACTGGGTGTGCGACTCGGCGCTCAGCGTCGTCGTCGGCACGCCCCGTGAGGAGGACGTACGCCTGATCGCCCACGCCCAGCAGGCGCTCGACGCCGCGATCAAGGTCGCCCGCGCGGGCAACAAGGTCGGCGACATCTCGGCGGCCATCGGCGACGTGGGACGCTCCCACGGGCTCAAGATCAACACGCAGTTCGGCGGTCATGGAGTCGGCCGCACGATGCACGGCGATCCGCACATCGCCAATGACGGGCGCGCCGGTCGCGGCTTCCCGCTCAAGCCGGGCCTGGTGATCGCGATCGAGCCGTGGTTCCTCCACACGACCGATGAGATCGTCATGGACGACGACGGATGGACGATCCGCAGCGCAGACGGCTCACGAGGGGCGCACGTCGAGCACACGATCGCCATCACCGAGGGCGACCCGATCGTCATGACCGCGCGCGGCTGAGGCAACTCAGCCAAAACCGCCTGCAGGCCCCCGGAATCACCGTAAAATCCCGGGTGATCCCGAAAGGTCTCCGGTGAACCGAGCTGCACTCCCACGGCTCGTCGCGCGAGTGGCGCTTTGCGTCGCCGTGCCGGCGCTGACTGTCGGCAGCCCAGCAGCCCACGCCGAGACGCCCGATTCGCGACCCAGCATCCACCGGTCTGCCAAGGGTGTCCTCTCGTACGACGACCCGCGCTACGACGGTCGCCGCACGATCGCCGTGACGGGCACGGTCCAGACGACGATCGGGGAATCCTTCGACGGCCGCGTCGCCCAGCAGTCGCAGGCTGTCGTCACGTCGAACGGCGACACGATCCCCGTGTCGACGCGCGGCACCGCCCTGCCGACGGGTGGGCGGATTGCCGGCGACCTCGTGGTGACCGACTCGGCGACACAACCGGTCGCCGCTGCCACCGTCACCCCGGCGGCTGTGGCCGCCGCACCGGCAGCGACCGTCCACCACGCGTATGTCGCTGTCGTCGGAACGACTCTTCCGACCATGACCACGCAGCAGGCCAGCGCGCTGGCCGACAAGATCACCGGCTACTGGAACCAGCAGTCGAAGAACTCCGCCGGCATCAGCCTCATCACGTGGTCATCGACGCCGGCACCCGTGATCTACCAGTCAGCGAGAGCATCGACGTGCGTCAGCGAGGCCGGGTCCGACGGGATCTGGAACGAGGCGGCAACCAGGTTCCCTGGAGTCAGCTTCAGCGGCTCGTCGCCGAACCACCTGATCGTGCTCCTCCCTGGCTGCGGAGGCGGTGGCATCGGCACAGTCGGCACGTCACTGGCGTCCGGCGGCAAGTCCGCGGTGGCCCTGCAATCCGGAGCCGAGTTCCAGATCGGTGCCCACGAGCTGGGCCACAACGTCGGCCTGGGCCACGCCAACATCGAGTACTGCGACACCGGTGGGGCCAACTGCGCCATCGACACGTACGGCAACGCGTACAGCCCGATGGCGTCGGTCCTGGGTGGTCCGAACAGCCCGAATCCATCTGTGGTCGACACCGTGTTCCGACAGGTGCTCCAGCTGACTGACTCGACCGAGGTTGAGCCGGTCACACTCCCGTTCGGCGCACCGCAGAAGATGATGATCCCTGTGTCACTCGGGCCGCGGGCAAGCACCACAGATGTTCGCGCAGCAGAGATCATCGATCCGTTCACGAAGCAGAAGCTCGTGGCCGAGTACCGGTCGGGCACGGGACTGGACGTCAACACCGTCTACAACAAGCCGAACTACTCCGAAGACCTCGGGGACCACAGCAACGCGCCGTTCAGGCCCGGGGTGGTCATCTCCCGTCTCACCTCTGTCGGCGCCACCACCGGACCGGTCAACCTGCTGATGACGAAGCGGATCGACAGTGACTCGGTCCAGACCTCTTTCGGCGCCGGTGAGTCATACGTGAGCCCGACCGGAAACATCAAGATTGACGTGGTGGCAGCCACTACATCCGGAGCCGACATCAACGTGACGCTCGACGGACCATTCCTGCAGTCCGCCAAGCCCACCGTCACCGGCATCGCGCAGGTCGGCAAGGACCTCACCGCCCAGGAGGGGCCGTGGGAGGACGGTACGGAGTTCACCTACCAGTGGCTGTCGAACGGGACACCGATCGCCGGCGCCACCGCACGGACGTACAGGGCGACCACCTACGGCAGGACGCTCGCCGTGCGAGTCGAGGGAGTGAAGGCGGGGCGCCTCACCGTTCGCCAGATGTCGGGCGGTGTCTTCGTCGAACGCGGCATCTTCACGACCGTGACACCGACGATCACCGGCACCGCGAGGGTCGGCCGCACCCTGAGCGCTCATCACGGCTCGTGGATCCCCACACCCTCGTGGACCTACCAGTGGCGGGCCAACGGCCACACCATCATCGGGGCGACCCGCTCGACGTACGTCATCTCCACGTCCCGTATCGGCCAGCGCATCACGGTCATCGTCACCGGCCGGCGAGCTGGATACATCACCAAGTCACGTGGCTCGTCGAGCACCGCGGTCGTCAAGCGCTAGCCAAAGCCAGGCGGCCGGTGATCGCGCCACGGCGCGGCTTCCTCGACCTGCGCGCAGAGGCTGAACAGCGGGCCGTCGGCGCCCGGCAGTCCCGCGAGCATCACGCCGACCGGCAGCCCGGCGGCCGTCCAGTGCAACGGCAGGCTCGCCGCCGGTTGCCCGCTCATGTTGTAGAGCGCGGTGTAGGGCGTGAACAACAGCTCCCGGTGGTGGTCCTCCACGGGGTCGCCCGACTCGTTGAACCACTCGACCGGTTGCGGCGGCAGCGCCAGGGTCGGGGTCACGAAGGCGTCGTACGCCTGGAGGTCCGTGATGACCTGCCGCGTGGTCAGCTCGAGATAGTGCAACGCCTGGGTGAGCTCGATCGCCGTCGAGGCGCGGCCGCGGTCGCGCCAGTAGCGGGTGTTGGGTCGCAGCACCGACTCGGCCTCGGGCGGGATGGCCGCCGACGCGATGCCGCTGGACCAGATGACGTTGAACTGCGGCTCCAGCTCCCGCGGGAACGGGTTGTCGATGTCGACGACCTCGTGGCCGAGTGACTCCAGCAGACGGCTCGCCGACTCCCACGCCTCGACCGCGTCCGGGCCCGGCTCGATCCCGGCAAGGTGCGTGCCCGACCAACGAGCAATGCGCATGCGCCTGGGCGCACGGCGGGCCCACTCGGCGTACGGGATCGTCGGCTCGGGCAGCGGGCGCACGTCGCCGGGCTCGGGGTGCGCCATCGCGTCGAGCAGCGCGGCGGCGTCCCGCACGGTGCGAGTCAGGGGACCGTCGCCGGCCAACCCGCTCCAGTCCGAGCCGACCGGGCCGGCGCTGACCCGGCCGCGACTGGGCTTGAAGCCGAAGATCCCGCAGGCGCTCGCCGGTATGCGGATCGATCCGCCACCGTCGCTGCCCTGCGCCACCGGCACGAGCTCCGCCGACACCGCGGCCGCCGCACCACCGCTGGACCCGCCCGCGTTGCGGCTCGGGTCCCACGGCGTACGGGCCGGGCCGATGACGTCGTTGTCGGTGTACGACGAGAGGCCGAACTCCGGGGTGTTGGTCTTGCCGAGACTGATGAAGCCGGCCGCCTCGACGAGGTCCACGACGTAGGCGTTGACGCCGGGCACGAAGTCGCGCATCGCCGCGGAGCCCATCGAGGTCGGGGTGTCGCGGGTGAAGGTCAGGTCCTTGAACGCGGTCGGCACACCCGCGAACGGGGGAGCCTGACCCGACGCGAGCTGACGGTCAGCCTCTGCAGCACGTACGAGCGCCTGCTCGGCGGTGACCGTGACGAACGCGCCCAGTGCTGAGCCGTGCGTGTCGATGCGGTCGAGGTGGTGCTGGACGAGCTCGACCGACGACACCTCACCGGCCCGCAGCGCAGCGGCCTGCGCAGTCGCGTCGAGCTCGTGGAGCTCGGTCACGCGGTGAGGCCGGACCGGCGCTTCACCGAGGTGAGCAGCACCGTCGCGTCACTCTTGGCCAGCAGGCGGTGCCTGGCATCGGGCACGTCGAGGAGATCGCCCGCAGACCCCGACCACACCGAGTCGCCCGAGCCGAGCTCGACCTCGCCCGACAGCACCAGCACCGTCGCCTCGCCGGGGTTCTCGTGCTCGTCGAGCTGGAAGCCGCCCGCCAGCGCGATGATCGTCTGGGTCATCTCGGTGCCGGGGCCTCCCACGGGCATGTATGCCGCGCGTCCGGCGGTGCTGTCCCGAGCGGTCTCGAGGAGCTCGGCTGCCTGGGTGTGCACGTTGAAGGGATCCATGGCTTCATCTAACTCCCCCTGGGCCCGAACGGCCATGCACCGTCAGCCGGTCACCTTGTCGACGTGGCAGTGGCTCAGTCGTCGAGCGCCTGGATGACGGTGTCGAGCAGGCCGGGGTAGCGCTCGCCGACCTCGTCCAGTCTCAGGCGTTGATGCGGCTGGCCGTCGATGCTCAGGCGTTCGGTCAGCCCGCTCTCCCGCAGCACCTTGAAGTGATGGCTCGCGGTCGACTTGCCGATGTCGTCGTACAGCGCGCCACACCGCACCGTCAGGTCCGGCGCCGCAGCGAGGCGGCGCACCATCTCGAGTCGCACGGGGTCGGCGATGGCTTGCAGGACTTCCTGCACCGGACCGATCTCGGCAACGGCGACGAGCTCCTGCTGCGTCGTGTCCGGCATCACAACTCCTCATAGGTTCGATGAGCGTCGAACTCGTGCTACGTTGAACAGGTTCGATCAGCATCTAACTTACCAGAATTGTCAGGAGCCGCCATGAGCCTCGCGACCCTCTCTCGCCGCAGAGTCGAAGCAACCCGTGAGTCGCAGCGCTGGGCCTATCCAGCCCTGCTCGCGCTGATGGCGCTGGCGGTCGGCATCTCGGCCTCGCCGGCTCCGCTCTACGGCCTGTACGCCGACGAATGGCATTTCGCACCGATCACGACGACCGTCGTGTTCTCCGCATACGCCGTGGCGGCCCTGGTCAGCGTCCTGCTCGTGGGCTCGATCTCGGACCGCTTCGGTCGTCGCCGCGTCCTGCTCGTCGCGGTGGTCACGCTGATCGCCGGGCTGGTCGTGTTCATGGCGGCAGGTGGCGTCGCGGCTCTTCTCGTCGCGCGAGTGCTGCACGGCTTCGCGGTCGGGGCGATCGTGGTCGCCGGCTCGGCCGCGTTGCTCGATCTCCGGCCGGCGGACGGCGCGGCCACTGGACGACGTACGGGCGTCGCGTTCAACGTCGGCATCGTGATCGCGGTCCTGGGCACGGCGATCGACGCCGAGTACGGCCCGGCACCCCTCGTCGCCCCGTTTGCGGCGCTTGCGATCCTGAGCGCGCTGGGGCTGGTCGCCGTGCTCCTGATGCGGGAGTCGCACCAGGAGGGGCGGGCCGTCGCGCTGCACATCGCTCGGCCACGCGTGCCGGCGGCGATCGCGGCTGACTTCACCTTCTCTGCACTAGGAGTGATGGCGTCGTGGTCGGTGCTCGGCGTCTTCCTGTCGCTCGTCCCGGCCATCGCGGCGCGCGCCGCGGGCACCGGCAACCTGGTGTTCGGCGGTGCCGTCGTGGCGGTCATGGCCGCCTTCGCCGCCATGAGTCAGCTCCTCGCCGCCCGCATCCCGGCGAAGCGGGCCGCGATCACGGGCGACTTCGGCACCGCTGCGGCGCTCCTGCTGACCGTGGTAGCCGTCGATGCCGGTGACCCATGGGAGATCGTCGCGTCGGCCTCGCTGCTCGGCTTCTTCTTCGGGCTCGCCTTCGGCAGCTCGCTGCGACACCTCGGGCAGGTCGTGCCCCCGGCGCACCGCGGCGAGGTCATGTCGGCGTTCTACGTCCTGGCCTACCTCGCGCTGGCGGTGCCCACCGTGCTCGCTGGCTGGGCGGCGACCGCGTGGTCCGCGGACTCGGTGTTCACGCCGTTCATGATGGCCGTCGCGGTCGCCTGCCTGACCGCCGGTGGCCTGGGTCTGCGCGTCCCACGCCTGGAGCCCGACGCGATCCCCGCCGACTAGAATCGCACCGTGGCCACACCGAAAGTCCTGCTGTTCTACGCCTTCGCTCCGCTGGCCGACCCCGAGGCGATCCGCCTGTGGCAGCACACGCTGTGCGACTCGCTCGGCGTACGCGGCCGGATCATCATCACCAAGGACGGCATCAACGCGACCGTCGGCGGCGACGTCGTGCAGCTCAAGAAGTACGTCCGCGGCACACGTGCCTACGCGCCGTTCAAGGAGATCGACTTCAAGTGGAGCGAGGGTCGGGCGCTCGAGGACGGCACGACCGCCGACTTCCCGCGGCTCAGCGTCAGGGTGCGCGACGAGCTCGTGACGTTCGGCGCGCCGGATGAGCTGGAGGTCGACGAGCGCGGCGTGGTCGACGGTGGCACGCACCTGACACCGGCCGAGCTGCACGCGCTCGTCGAGGCCAAGGACGTGGTGTTCTTCGACGGCCGCAACCAGATCGAGTCGGCGATCGGCCACTTCGCCGGCGCCGTACGCCCGCCCGTCGAGACGACACGCGAGTTCATCGCAGCGCTCGACAGCGGAGCCTACGACCATCTCAAGGACCAGCCTGTCGTGACCTACTGCACCGGCGGGATCCGCTGCGAGGTGCTCACCCCACTCATGAAGCACCGCGGCTTCCAGGAGGTCTACCAGCTCGACGGGGGCATCGCGACGTACGGCGAGGCGTACGGCGACGACGGACTCTGGGAGGGCGCGCTCTACGTTTTTGACGACCGCATCACGATGGACTTCTCGGACCACACCGCGCTGGTCGGCAGCTGCGACACGTGCAAGACGCCGACCAATCACGTGGCCGACTGCGGCGACGTGTCGTGCGTACGACAGATGGTGAGGTGTCCCGTGTGCGTCAGCGTTTGCACGGTGTGCGAGTCGCACTCAACGGTTGCGTCATGACGTCCAGATTCCCCCAGCAGATCTTCGGCGACGGCGAGGAGCCCGACCCGCGCCTGTCGCAGGCCAACGAGCGCACGTTCCTCGCCTGGATCCGCACGGCGCTCACGCTGCTCGCCGGTGCTGTCGCGGTCCACACGCCGGCAGTCGACCTCGACGTCTGGGTCAAGACCGTGGCGTCGCTGTGCCTGCTGGCCGCGGCGGGCCTGGCGATCACGCAGTCGTGGACGCGTTGGCGGGCGACCGAGCGCGCGATCCGCTCCGGTGAGCCGTTGCCCGGCTTCGGCGGCCCCGCGATGCTGGCCGCGGTGCTCGGCGTCCTGATCGTGGGCGTGGCCGTCGGTGTCATCGTCGTCGCCGTGCGGTGACACGATCGAGGTCGGCAGCCGCCCAGAGCTTTAAGGCCGGATCAGGTGGATCAGGCCCACGATGTCATCGACGACACCGCGTACGCCCGGCAGCCGGGTCAGTCGCAGCATCCGGTCGATGATCGGCACGGCCTGGTCGACGAGGTCGCGTGTGCGCCGCTGACCGTCACTCGTGTCGTGCACCCAGAACAGCACGATGCCCATCTGCAGCAGCCAGAGCAGCTCGGGCAGCTCCTCACGCAGCGCCTTGGCGAGCTTGAGGTCGGAGCCGTCGATGACTCGGCCGTGCAGCTCGATCGCTGCCTCGCGGGCGGCCGCCGAGTCTTCGCTGAACGGGGACAGCGGGCTGCTGGGCTCGGCCGCATTCTTGAAGAACTTGCCGGCGAACTCGTGGTAGGGCTCGGCGACATCGACCCACGCCAGCAGCACGCCGCGCAGCCGGCCCGTGAAGTCGCTCTCGCTGGTGAGCGGCGCCTCGGCGGCCTCGGCGTGCGCAGCCTGGATCTGGTCGTAGTACGCCTGGATCAGGTGTTCCTTGGACGAGAAGTAGTAGTAGGCATTGCCGACCGACACCCCGGCCTCGTCGGCGATCGCCCGCATCGTCGCCTGGTCGTAGCCGCCTGACCTGAACAGCCGCATCGCCGCGTCGATGATCGACTGCCTGGTCTGCTCGGCCTTGCTCGGGCGCGGCGCGGTGTCGGTCACGATGGCCAATCTATCCGCCCGGCCGGGCTCAGTGCTGGGGCGCGGGCGGGTAGCCCAGGTACGGCTGGGGGACCTGCTGCGCGTACTGGGCGCGGGCCGCCTCGTTGCGTCCCCGACGACCAGCAGTCGGTTGATCGCGTCACTAGTCACAGTTCTGAACATGTTCAATATGGGATGAGTCACCCCGCGGGACTCCCTCAGGAGGCGCAGTGCACCTGTGGGCTGCCGTACCCCATCCACGCCTGGGAGGGGCTCGACGAGTCGACCCCGGGCAGGAAGCGGATCGTGCTGGACGAGAGGCCCACGAGGACGTACCGGGCGCTCTGTCCCTTGGCCAACGTCGTCTCGCCGTTGATGATGTCGAGACCTCCGTTGGTGATGTATGCCGTACCGGTCGTGCCCGAGATCGAGTCGTCGTCGATCCCGATGTAGGTCTTGATCCGATCGCAGGCCTTGCCGGCGAGGTTCCAGTCGACGTACTCGCCCTGCCTGATCGAGAACGAGTGGCCGAAGTAGGTGCCCTTGACGTAGAGGTCGCCCTGGAAGACGACCGACTGCGTCGAGCTCGTCCTGGCCAGGTCGGCCAGGTAGCGCCAGCGGTAGATCGTGACGGTGCGGCTCGAGCTGATGCCCTGGGCCCGCGTGCTGCTCGCGGCCTTGATGACGCGGTACTTGGTGGGGCCGGCCTTGCTGGGCTTGATCGTGACGGAGTACCTGCTCGTCGACGACAGCGTCTTGGTCACGAGCGTCGTCCACGATCCACCGGCGTACTGCCGCTGGATCTTGACGGTCTTGCCCTTCGCGCTCGGTGACACCGTGCCGGAGAGCACGAAGCTCTTGCCGAGGTCGATCGAGGAGGCCGAGACCGAAGCGGTGACGGAGTACGTGGCGGTGGCCGCCTCTGCACCCTGCATGGGTACGAGGATCGCGGCAGCCGCGACCAGGACGATGAAGAGTTTGCGCATGACGGGGACCCCTGTGGTGATCACGAAGTGGACGTACATCGTGAACGTATGGCGACCTGACCGTCCGGGAGCAGCTTTCCGCGCCAGGTGAGACCAGGTTGAGACTCGCTGCGGGTCGAGCGTCCTCGGGCGTCCTGAAATATTTTCGGACGTCGTGTCGAAATCGGGCGGCGCCGGTCGACGTACGGGTGAAAGGCTGGTCCGGAGCGGCCCGCCACCGACACAAGGAGACATCATGCGATTCCTCAGCTACATCGAGTCAGATCCCGCCCAGCCGTGGGGTCCGCCGCCGCCGGAGCTGTTCGAGGCCATCGGCGCCTTCGGTGCCGAAGCGTTCGCCGCGGGCGTTGCCGTCGATCAAGGTGGCCTCGCGCCGATCGAGACGAGCCCGCACATCCGCGTCTCGGACGGCAAGCTCACGATCACCGACGGGCCGTTCACCGAGGCCAAGGAGGTCATCGGCGGCTACGGCATGTACGAGCTGCGCTCGGTCGAGGAGGCCGTCGAGTGGTCGCGGCGCTTCATGCAGATCCACCTCGACACCTGGCCCGGTTTCGAGGGCACGAGTGTCGTCCGCCAGGTCTTCGGCCCGGATGCGGAGGCGTGACATGCGTTATCTCGTGCTGATCCACGTCGACGAGAGCGTCGAGCAGCCGCCTCCGGATGGCCTGATCGACGCCATGTTCGCCCACGTGGCGGACGAACGACACGCCAAGGTCGTCACGGATGCCGGTCTCGCACCGACCTCGACCGCGATCCGTGTCGCCTCCCAGGGTGGCCAGGTCATGATGACCGACGGCCCGTTCGCGGAGACCAAGGAGGTCGTCGGTGGATTCATGCTGATCGACGCGCCGACACACGAGGATGCGGTGGCCTGGACCCGCGGCTTCGTCGACCTGCACGCCGAGCACTGGCCCGACCTCGAGGTCGCCACCGAGCTGCGCCAGGTGGTCGGCAGCCTCACCGACGACTGACCAGGAGCGACCCTTCGCAGGGATGGCGCTCACGACCGGGCGGGGTGGTTGGATCGGTGCATGACCGATCAGGACCTCCACCGCTCGGTCGAGGCGGTGTGGCGCGTCGAGTCGACCGAGCTCATCGCGGCACTCGTACGCATCACCCGCGACGTCGGCCTCGCCGAGGACCTCGCGCAGGACGCGCTCGAGGCCGCGCTCTCGCAGTGGCCCGAGTCCGGCAGTCCCCGACAACCCCGGCGCCTGGCTGATGGCCGTGGCGAAGCGTCGGGCCATCGACACGTTCCGTCGCCGCGAACGGCAGGACCGTGCGTACGGCGAGATCGCGGCAGCGGAAGGAGGACATCGTGGCCGGCATCGAGTCGTCGATCGACCACGTCGAGGACGATGTGCTGCGGCTGATGTTCATCTGCTGCCACCCGGCGCTGTCGTCGCGACGCGCAGATCACGCTGACGCTCCGGCTCCTCGCAGGTCTGACGACCAAGGAGATCGCCCGGTCGTTCCTGACCTCCGAGGCGACGATCGGTGCGCGCATCACGCGGGCCAAGAAGACACTCGCCGAGGTCGACGCCCCGATGGAGGAGCCCGCCGACGACGAGCGCGCCGACCGGCTGTCGGCGGTGCTCGCGCGTGCTCTACCTGCTGTTCAACGAGGGCTACTCCGCGACCGCCGGCGACGACTGGATGCGGCCCGCGCTGTGCGACGAAGCCGTCCGTCTCGGGCGGATCCTGGCGACGCTCGCACCGGCCGACGCCCGAGGTGCACGGCCTGGTCGCGCTGATGGAGATCCAGTCGTCGCGCACTGCGGCTCGCACGGACGCCGACGGCGTCCCGGTCCTGCTGCTCGAGCAGGACCGCTCTCGCTGGGACCAGCTGCTGATCCGGCGCGGCCTGGCAGCCCTCGAGCGCGCCGAGTCGCTCGGCCGCCCGCCCGGGCCGTACGTCCTGCAGGCCGGCATCGCCGCGTGCCACGCCCGCGCCCGCACCGCCGACGAGACCGACTGGGCCCGCATCGCCGCGCTGTACGAGCGGCTGGCGGTGCTCGACCGGCTCGGCCGTCGTCGAGCTCAACCGGGCTGTCGCCCTGTCGATGTCCGAGGGCCCGGCGGCCGGGCTCGCGCTCGCGACCAGCTGCTGGGCGTACCGGCGCTCGCGGGCTACCACCTGCTGCCCGAGCGTCCGCGGCGACCTGCTGGCCAAGCTCGGCCGTACGTCGACGAGGCGCGGGCGGAGTTCGAGCGCGCGGCCGACCTGACCCAGAACGAGCGGAACGCGCGCTGCTGCTCGCACGGGCCGCGACTGGGCTGATTGACGGCCGCGATCGCAGGGGTATCGGCCGCGCCATGTCCACCACCGAGAAGTCGTCGAAGAGCGCCGAGATCGGTCGCATCACCACCGACATCCCCGCCCGGATGGACCGGCT
Source organism: uncultured Actinomycetota bacterium (assembly GCA_963790145.1). GTDB lineage: Bacteria > Actinomycetota > Actinomycetes > Propionibacteriales > Nocardioidaceae > Aeromicrobium. Next base: position 26,277 of record CAWBNN010000005.1, read on the forward strand.
GCCGTGGGCGCGATGGCACTGGCTGATCGTCATCGGGCTCGGCACGGTGTGGATCCTCGACGGGCTCGAGGTCACGATCGTCGGCAACCTGTCCGACGTGCTCAAGGACGGCGACAACGGTCTCGGGCTCAGCAGCTCCGACATCGGCATGGCCGGCGCGATCTACGTCGCCGGTGCGTGTCTCGGCGCGCTGTTCTTCGGCCAGCTGACCGACCGGTTCGGCCGCAAGAAGCTCTTCATGCTCACGCTGCTGGTCTACCTCGCCGGCACGGTGCTCACGGCGTTCTCGATGAACCCGACCTGGTACTTCGTCTGCCGCTTCATCACCGGCACCGGCATCGGCGGTGAGTATGCGGCGATCAACTCCGCGATCGACGAGCTCATCCCAGCGAAGTACCGCGGTCGCATCGACATCGCGATCAACGGCTCGTTCTGGGTCGGTGCGATGGCCGGCGCGCTGCTGACGATCCCGCTGACCGATCCCGAACGTCATTGACCAGGGGATCGGCTGGCGCTTCGCGTTCGGACTCGGCGCGATCCTCGGCTTCGCGCGTGCTGTGGGTGCGACGCAACGTCCCGGAGAGCCCTCGCTGGCTGTTCATCCACGGCCGCGAGGAGGAGGGCGAGCGGATCGTCAAGGAGATCGAGCGCGACGGTCGAGGAGGAGGACCAGCTCGACCTCGACCCGGTCGACGAGACGATCACGATCCGGCAGCGCAGGACGATCCCGTTCACGACGATCGCGCACACCGTCTTCGCGCTCTACCCCAAGCGCACGGTCCTGTGCCTCGCGCTGTTCGCCGGTCAGGCGTTCCTCTACAACGCGTTCTTCTTCACGTACGGCGACACGCTCTCGACGTTCCTCGACGTCAAGCAGACCGGTTGGTACATCGCGGCGTTCGCGTTCAGCAACTTCGTCGGTGCGCTCACGCTGGGTCCGCTGTTCGACAAGGTCGGCCGTGTCCCGATGATCGCGGGCACCTACATCCTCTCGGGCGCGCTGCTGGCGATCGCCGGCCTGCTCGCTGGACAACCTCACGGCGACGACGCTGACGATCTTCGGCTCGGTGATCTTCTTCTTCGCGTCGGCCGGGGCCAGTGCGGCATACCTGACGGCCAGCGAGGTGTTCCCGATGGAGACGCGTGCGCTGTGCATCGCGTTCTTCTACGCCGTCGGCACCGCGATCGGCGGCATCGCCGGGCCGCTGCTGTTCGGCAAGCTGATCGACGACGCGACGGCGTCCAAGGACATCACGCAGATCGCCGTCGGCTACTTCATCGGCGCAGCGCTGATGGTCGGCGCCGGCATCGTCGCGATCTTCCTCGGGGTCAAGGCCGAGGGTCAGTCGCTCGAGAACATCGCCAAGCCCCTCACCGCCGAGGACAGCAGCTGAGCTCGGTGGTGCGTCGAGCGTCAGGCGTTGCGGTCGTACTCTGCGACGTCCGGGGAGTCGGACTCATGTCCGTACGTGCGCTGCATCGCCGCGTTGAGTGACGACACCATGTGGGCGATGACGACCGCGACGTAGTCGTTGACCTGGCTCCGGGCCTGGGCACTCGGCTCGGGCTCGAGGTCGGCCGCCGCGAGCTCGAGGACCCGGTCGCTGCCGGCCCTCGTCAGCAGCACGGCGGGCTCGTTGGACTCCTTGGCGACCCAGACGGCGACCCGGGTCTCGACCGTTGCCTCCGGTACGTCGCGCGACCGCGCGAGCACGTGGGTCGTGATGACGCCCGACTGCGGGGCCTGATAGCCCGTCCGGCGGCGAGACCGCGTGGACGCCGTGGCTGTCGACCTCGATCTCGGCCAGGTGGGCGATGTCCCGGGAGATCTGGCGTGACGCGGTCTCGGTGACCAGCTCGTGGGCGGCGCGCGCCCAGGCGTTGCTGCGGTCCTCGGCGTCATTCATGCGGTCACAGTACGACCCCCGCCAGGTGCAAGGTCACAGGTGCGCGGGTCAGGACTCCCATTTCCAGGTCGTGAGGACCGACTCGCTGATGGTGTCGCGCTCTGACCTCGAGACGTCCGGGCTGAACGAGAACGTGATGACGTAGCCCGTTCTCGTCGTGGACCACGACGTACTGCTCGACCCGGTACTTCGGCTCGCTGAGCTCGACGTACGCACTGGTGTGGACGGCCGACTCGCCATCGACCTGGACGGGGTCGTGCGTCTTGATGTGGGTCGCGCTGTCATCGGCCAGGATCTCGCTCCGCGGCGTCGTCGAGCTCGGCGCCGTCGAGACCGACCAGACGTGTCGTACGTGACGACGTTCATGTGGTCGGGGAACCCGTCCTGGTCGTTCACGTCGATGGCGAGCGAGGCCGCGCGAGTCTCGTCGGACTGCTGCCAGCCCTTCGGGCACGGCGTAGCTGAAGTCGTCGTTCGAGATGTCGTCGCCGTCGGCCGGCTCGGCGCTCAACGGGGTCGAGCTGGTCCGGATCGGGGCGGGCTTGGGCGGTGCCCTGATCGGACCCGCTGCCGGAGCAGGCGCCGAGCGTCGCGAGCAGCATGACGGCGACGGCGGCCGAGCGGGCAGGAGACCTCATGGTCCGAAACGTATCTGATTCGTGGCCAATCGCGACCCGGAATGAATTGGCCTTGATCAAAGTTGATAACATCAGACTCAAGTCAGTTGACACACATTCTTCAACTCATCACAGCACTCAACAGCAGGAGGAAACACCATGGCCAGAGCGGTCGGAATTGACCTCGGCACGACCAACTCGGTCGTCGCCGTACTCGAAGGTGGCGAGCCCACCGTCATCGCCAACGCCGAGGGCGCCCGTACGACCCCGTCGGTCGTCGCGTTCGCCAAGGACGGCGAGGTGCTGGCGGGCGAGGTCGCCAAGCGCCAGGGCGTGACCAACGTCGATCGCACGATCCGTTCGGTCAAGCGCCACATCGGCACGGACTGGAACGACCGAGATCGACGGCAAGTCGTTCAACCCCCAGCAGATCTCGGCATTCATCCTGCAGAAGCTCAAGCGGGACGCCGAGGCCTACCTCGGTGAGCCCGTCACCGACGCGGTCATCACCGTGCCGGCCTACTTCAACGACCACCAGCGCCAGGCGACCAAGGAGGCCGGCGAGATCGCAGGCCTCAACGTCAGCCGCATCATCAACGAGCCCACCGCGGCCGCGCTCGCGTACGGCCTCGACAAGGGCGACGACCAGACGATCCTGGTGTTCGACCTCGGCGGCGGAACGTTCGACGTGTCGCTGCTCGAGATCGGCGACGGCGTCATCGAGGTCAAGGCGACCAGCGGTGACAACCACCTCGGTGGTGACGACTGGGACGAGAAGATCGTCGACTGGATCGTCACGAAGTTCAAGAGCAGCACGGGCCTTGACCTGACCAAGGACAAGATGGCCATGCCGCGCGTCCGTGAGGCCGCCGAGCGCGCCAAGATCGAGCTCTCGAGCTCGTCCTCGACCTCGATCAACCTGCCCTACATCACGGTCGACGCCGAGAAGAACCCCGTGTTCCTCGACGAGACCCTGACTCGTTCGGAGTTCGAGAAGATCACCGCTGACCTGCTCGCGCGCACCAAGGCGCCGTTCAACAGCGTGATCAAGGACGCCGGCATCGCGCTCAGCGCGATCGACCACGTGGTCCTGGTCGGCGGCTCGACCCGTATGCCTGCGGTCTCCGCGCTCGTCAAGGAGATGACCGGCGGCAAGGAGCCCAACAAGGGCGTCAACCCTGACGAGGTCGTCGCGATCGGCGCGAGCCTGCAGGCCGGTGTCCTCAAGGGCGAGGTCAAGGACGTGCTCCTGCTCGACGTCACCCCCCTGAGCCTCGGCATCGAGACCAAGGGCGGCGTCATGACCAAGCTCATCGAGCGCAACACGACGATCCCGACCAAGCGGTCCGAGGTCTTCACGACGGCCGATGACAACCAGCCGTCCGTGGCGATCCAGGTCTACCAGGGCGAGCGCGAGATGGCCGCCGGCAACCAGCTGCTGGCCACGTTCGAGCTCACCGGGCTGCCTCCCGCGCCGCGCGGGGTGCCGCAGATCGAGGTCACGTTCGACATCGACGCCAACGGCATCGTCAACGTGTCGGCCAAGGACCGGGGCACCGGCAAGGAGCAGTCGATGACGATCACCGGCGGCTCGGCCCTGTCCAAGGACGACATCGACAAGATGGTCAAGGACGCCGAGCAGTACGCCGAGGACGACCGCTTGCGTCGCGAGGCGGTCGAGACCCGCAACCAGGCCGAGTCGCTCGCACACTCCACCGAGAAGTTCCTCGCGGAGAATGGTGACAAGGTCGGTGACGAGGTCAAGACCGAGGTGCAGGCCGACCTCGACGCGCTCAACGAGGCGCTCAAGGGCGAGGACAACGACGTCGTCCAGGCGGCCGTGGCCAAGCTCGGCGAGTCGAGCTCCAAGATGGGTGAGGCGATGTACGCCGCAGCAGCCGCTGAGGCACAGGCCGCCGGCACCGACGCGCCGACCGCCGACGCGGCCGACGACGACGATGACGTCGTCGAGGCCGAGATCGTCGACGACGAGCCGGCCGAGGGCGAGTCCAAGGACGAGTCCAAGTGACCCAGCAGGACCTCCCTGACGACGAGTCGCTGGGGGTCGACGAACAGTCGGTCCCCAGCGACGACGTCGCGGGAGCGAGCGAAGGGCCGGCCGAGCCGAAGCAGCCGACCCTGGAGGAGCAGCTGGCCGAACGTACGGCTGACCTCCAGCGGCTCCAGGCGGAGTACGTCAACTACAAGCGTCGCGTCGATCGTGACCGTGAGCTCGTACGCGCTCAGGGCGAGGCCGCCGTGCTGCAGTCATTGCTGACGGTGCTCGACGACATCGCTCGGGCCGACGAGCACGGCGAGCTCGAGGGCGGCTTCAAGGCCGTCGCCGACGCGTTGCAGCAGGCCGTGGCCAAGCACAAGCTCGAGGCGTTCGGGGCCGAGGGTGAGCCCTTCGACCCCGCGCACCACGAGGCGGTGTTCCACGCCGGCGAGTCCGCCGAGGTCGAGACGACGACGGTGCACAGCGTCATGCGTACGGGTTACAAGCACGGCGAACGGGTGCTCCGCCCGGCGACCGTCGGCGTGGTGGACCCGGCCGCAGCGGTCGCGCCTGAAGAATCAGTGATCGAAGAAGCAGAGCAGGACGTCCTCACGGACGAAGCGCCCGACGAGTAACGGTTAGGAGGCAGGGATGGCAGCCAGTGACTGGGCGACCAAGGACTTCTACAAGGTCCTCGGCGTCAAGAAGGACGCGTCGCAGGACGAGATCAAGAAGGCCTATCGCAAGCTCGCGCGCGACAACCACCCTGACTCCAACCCCGGCAACAAGGCGGCCGAGGAGCGCTTCAAGGAGGTCTCCGAGGCCTACGCCGTGCTGTCGTCGACGGACAAGCGCAAGGAGTACGACGAGCAGCGCACGCTGTTCGGGCAGTTCCGCGGCGGCAACGCCGGGTTCCGTCCTCCGGGCGGGCCCGGCCAGCCCGACTTCGACGTCAGCGACCTGCTCGGTGGGCTGTTCGGCGGGCGCGGTCGTGGCCGTCAGCGCCAGCCGCAGCCGCGCAAGGGCGATGACCTCGAGACCGAGGCGACCATCACGTTCGAGCAGGCCGTCGAGGGTGCGACCCTCCCGCTGCGGATGACGAGCGACGAGGCGTGCACCAACTGCCACGGCACCGGCGCCCGACCCGGCACGGTGCCCAAGGTGTGCAGCAAGTGCCAGGGCAGCGGCATGCAGACCGGTGCCGCGGGTGGCCTGTTCGCGATGACCGAGCCGTGCGACCAGTGCCGCGGCCGCGGGCTCATCGTCGAGCACCCGTGCGACGTCTGCCGGGGCTCCGGCCGGGCGCCGTCGAGCCGGACACTCAACGTCAAGGTGCCCGCGGGCGTCAAGGACGGCCAGCGCATCCGGCTCAAGGGCAAGGGTGGCAAGGGCGATGCCGGCGGTCCGGCCGGCGACCTGTTCCTCGTGGTGCACGTCGAGCCGCACCAGCTGTTCGGCCGCAAGGGCGAGCACCTGACGATCACGGTTCCGGTCTCGTTCGACGAAGCTGCTCTCGGCGCGCAGATCCAGGTGCCGACCCTCGACGGACCGCCCGTACGCATCAAGATCCCGGCCGGCACGCCCAACGGACGTACGTTCCGGGCCACGGGCAAGGGCGGCCTCAACAAGGCCGGCGGCCACGGCGACCTGCTGGTCACGGTCGAGGTGCAGGTCCCGACCGAGCTGTCCGACGAGGCGAAGGCCGCGATCGAGACCCTGCGTGAGCTGCGTGGCGCATCCTCGCCACGTGACGGACTGTTCGAGGCGGTGACCTGATGAGCTCCAATCCCTTCAGCCCCCCGGGGCCTGAGGCCAAGGTCTTTGTGATCAGCGTGGCGGCCGAGCTGTCGGGTCTCCACCCGCAGACCCTGCGCACCTACGACCGGCTGGGCCTCGTGGCTCCCGGACGCACGGGTGGCGGGGGACGCCGCTACTCGTTGCGCGACATCGAACTGCTGCGCACCGTCGCCCGGCTGACCGCCGAGGGCCTCGGCCTCGAGGGCGTCAAGCGCGTCATCGACCTGGAGAACCAGGTGCTGGCGCTGCAGGAGAAGGTCGCCGAGCTCCAGGCCGAGCTCGCACAGTCCAAGCTCCCGCAGAACCTGCCGGCGCTGATCGCCGACCAGCACGTCGTGATCTGGCACCAGAAGAAGCGCCGCTAGACCTCGTCGCGGGCACGCTCACGAGTTCGTGACGGGGTGTCGTACGGTGTTGCTCCGACGAGACATCCGGGGGATCCATGACCGAGCCGCACGCCCTGCACCCGCGCCGCCTCGCAGCGTGGCACGAACGCTTCCTGGCGTACCTCGCCGACATCGTGCCGATCGTCGTCGTGTTCGTGGTGCTGGCGTTGCTCGATGACGGCTCCGGGACGCACTCCGACGGCGGAAGCTCGGGCTTCAACCTGCAGGTCACCGGCTTCCTTGGCGCGATCTTCTATGCGCTGACGCTCGCCTGGTTCGTCTACAACTGGCTGATCCGACAGGGCGCCACCGGACAGACGGTCGGCAAGAAGGCGATGGACATCGCCGTCCTCGGCACGTCGAACGAGCCGATCGGCGCGGGCCTGACCTTCGCCCGCCAGCTGGCCCACGTCCTGGACTTCCTGCCGTGCTTCCTCGGTTACCTGTGGCCTTTGTGGGACGCGGAGAAGCGCACCTTCGCCGACATGATCGTGGGCACCCGCGTCCATCACGTCTGAGCCGCACTCAGAACGCCTCGGCAATCAGCTCGGCGAACAGGACGCCCTCGTCCCGCTCGACGCCGCGGCGGGTGAACCACGCGCAGACGTTGTGGCAGTCGCGTTCGAGAAGTGACATCGCGTGCGGGTTGCTGACGATGTCGACGAGCTGCGGGAGGTCGATCACCACGACGCGATCGGCACGCACCAGCAGGTTGTACGGCGACAGGTCACCGTGGACGCTGCCGGCGCGCGAGAACGTCCGCATGATCTCGACCACCTGGTCGAAGTAGTCGGCGAGCACCGCTCGTGAGGTGCGCACCTGGGCGAGACGCGGTGCGGCGGCGTTGTCGTGGCCGATGAACTCCATCAGGATCTCGGAGCCTTGCACCTGGACGGGATAGGGGACGGCGGTGCCGAGCTCATACATCCGGCGCAGAGACTCGAACTCGGCGTACGCCCACAGGCTCGCTGAGACGGCCCGCCCATAGCGTGAGCCTTTGCTGACGGCGCGGGCGTCGCGCGTGTTCTGCACGCGGCGTCCTTCTTGATAGTCGGCCGAACGGTGGAAGTCGCTGGTGCTTGGACCGCGATAGCGCTTGGCGGCGAGCAGGACCGACTGCGTCGGATCGTCCGGCACGGCGCGCCGGATCAGGTGGACGTCGGCCTCCTTGCCGGTCTTGACGACGCCGAGCTCGGTGTCGATCGCGGCGGCTGACGTGACGAGCCAGTCCGGATGGGGATGCGGTCCGCGCTCGGTCGGCATCGTGGCCGGCCACGTGGACCAGCGTTCGTTGTCAGCGGGCTCGATGACGGGGACGTAGAAAGGGGCGAAGCTGTCGTCGTATGACATGTGGTGATCTCCAGAACCGGAGGTCGCCGCGCGTCAGTGGCAGGCGACCTCGATGAGAGAGGTGCGGGCAAGGTTGATCGCAAGGTCAGCCATGGTCACTCCTCTCGTCATCGCGCTCCGGTCGAGACGCGTCGGGGTCAGCATAGCTCTGCGTGGTTGGCTCGCTACTGTCTTTTTCCTGTCGACCGAGGAGTTGTCATGGGGATGTTCAAGTCCGACGAGGAGAAGGCCGCCGAGAAGGCCGAGAGGGAGCGTGTCGAAGCCGCCCGGCAGAAGGCGCTGGAGGCGGCGGCCGTCGAGGCGGCTGAGCAGCGGCGCATCGCCGGCCCGGTCGGACAGGCCGAGGTGGCCAAGCAGGCCGGGCTCCGGTTCTACGAGGTGCAGCTCGATGTCGGCACGACGTCCGGCTCGGCGACATTCGGCGAGGCGACCGGCACGGAGACCCGGTCGTCGACCCACCTCGGGACCCTCGGCGAGATCGAGGCACTCGGCTGGCGGCTCGAGCACGTCGGGTACGTCTATCAGGTCACCGGCGAGGAGACGACCGACAAGTTCGTGACCACCGGGCAGCGGGTCGCGGTCAGCGGCAAGACCGTCGGCATCTACCTGTTCCGCAATCCCGACTGAGACTGCCGCGGTGCGCGCTGCGGACAGCGCGTCGCACAAACATGAGGGAACCCTCGCAATGTGTTCGGAACACGCGGACGATAGGTTGACCTCGACGCTTCCGCCGAGCAAGGACTGTCCCGTTGTTCCAGAAGATTCTCGTCGCCAACCGTGGTGAGATCGCCATCAGGGCGATCCGTGCTGCCCACGAGCTGGGCGCCCAGACCGTTGCCGTGTTCCCCTACGAGGACCGAGGCTCGGAGCACCGGGTGCGGGCCGACGAGGCGTACGAGATCGGCGAGCGCGGTCACCCGGTGCGCGCCTACCTCGACCCTGAGGCGATCGTCGAGGCCGCGGTGCAGTGCGGCGCCGACGCGATCTACCCGGGCTACGGCTTCCTGTCGGAGAACCCCGACCTCGCCGAGGCGTGTGAGCGCGCCGGCATCACGTTCATCGGACCGCCGCGGCAGGTCCTGGAGCTGACCGGCAACAAGGCCTCGGCGATCGCGGCGGCCAAGGCTGCGGGTGTCCCGACGCTCAACTCGGTCGAGCCGTCGGCAGACGTCGACGCGCTGATGACCGCCTCGGACACCTTGAACTACCCGCTGTTCGTCAAGGCCGTCGCCGGCGGCGGTGGCCGCGGCATGCGCCGGGTCGACGATCCGGCCAAGCTGCGTGAGTCGATCGAGGCCGCGATGCGCGAGGCCGACGGAGCATTCGGCGACCCGACCTGCTTCATCGAGGAAGCCGTTGTCGACGCGCGGCACATCGAGGTCCAGATCCTCGCCGACCAGGCCGGCAACGTCGTGCACCTGCGGGAGCGCGACTGCTCGGTGCAGCGCCGGCACCAGAAGGTCGTCGAGATCGCACCGGCGCCCAACCTCGACCGAGCGACCCGCAAGGCGATGTGTGCCGACGCGGTGAAGTTCGCCGAGTCGATCAACTACTCCTGCGCCGGTACCGTCGAGTTCCTGCTCGGCGCCGACGGCCGCTACGTGTTCATCGAGATGAACCCGCGCATCCAGGTCGAGCACACCGTGACCGAGGAGGTCACCAACGTCGACCTCGTGCAGGCACAGATGCGCATCGCCGCGGGTGACTCCCTGGCCGAGCTCGACCTGGCCGACCAGTCCGCGATCAAGGCGCGTGGGTTCGCGCTGCAGTGCCGCATCACGACCGAGGACCCGGCCAACGGGTTCCGCCCCGACACCGGCACGATCACGTCCTACCGCTCGCCGGGCGGTCCGGGCGTACGCCTCGACGGTGGCACGACCTTCACCGGCGCCGTCGTCAGCGCGCACTTCGACTCGATGCTGTCCAAGCTGACGTGCCGCGGCCGCGACTTCGAGGCCGCAGTGACCCGGGCCGAGCGCGCCCTCGGCGAGTTCCACGTCGGCGGTGTCTCGACCAACATCCCGTTCCTCAAGGGCCTGCTCGCCAACCCCGACTTCCGCGCCGGCCACGTCACCACGACGTTCATTGAGGGGCACCCCGAGCTGCTCCTGGCCCACGGTGCGTCCGATCCGGCCGGCAAGATCTTGTCCTGGCTCGCCGACGTCACGGTCAACAAGCCCAACGGCGCTGCGCCGACCGTGATCGACCCCCGCACCAAGCTGCCCGACGTCGACCTCTCGGTCCCGCCGCCCGACGGTTCGCGCCAGCTCCTTGTGCAGCTCGGCCCCGAAGGGTTCGCCGAGGCGCTCCGGCAGCGCGAGACCGTCGGCGTCACCGACACGACGTTCCGCGATGCCCACCAGTCGCTGTTGGCGACCCGCGTACGTACGCGCGACCTGGTGACGGTTGCGCCCTATGTCGCGCGCACGACTCCGCAGCTGCTGAGCATCGAGGCGTGGGGCGGTGCGACGTACGACGTGGCGCTGCGCTTCCTCAAGGAGGATCCGTGGGACCGCCTCGCCGCGATGCGAGCGGCCGCGCCCAACATCTGCCTGCAGATGCTGCTGCGTGGTCGCAACACCGTCGGTTACACGCCCTACCCGACCGAGGTCACCGACGCGTTCGTGCAGGAGGCCGCCGAGACCGGCATCGACATCTTCCGCATCTTCGACGCGCTCAACGACGTCGACCAGATGCGGCCGGCGATCGAGGCCGTACGCGCGACCGGCACGGCCGTCGCGGAGGTCGCGCTCTGCTACACCGGCGACCTGTCGAACCCCGACGAGAAGCTCTACTCGCTCGACTACTACCTCGAGCTCGCCGATCGGATCGTCGACGCCGGCGCGCACGTGCTGGCGATCAAGGACATGGCCGGACTGCTGCGCGCGCCCGCCGCTCGTACGTTGGTGCGCGCCTTGCGTGAGCGGTTCGACCTCCCGGTGCACCTGCACACGCACGACACGCCGGGCGGTCAGCTGGCCACGTTGGTGGCCGCGATCGAGGCCGGTGTCGACGCGGTCGACGCCGCGTCCGCCGCCCTGGCCGGTACGACGTCGCAGCCGCCGATGTCGGCGCTGGTCGCCGCGACGAACCACTCCGAACGTACGACCGGTCTCGACATCGACGCGGTCAACGCACTCGAGCCCTACTGGGAGGCCACCCGCCGGCTCTACGCTCCGTTCGAGTCGGGCCTGCCGGCGCCGACCGGCCGGGTCTACCGCCACGAGATCCCGGGCGGCCAGCTGTCCAACCTGCGCCAGCAGGCCATCGCGCTGGGACTCGGCGAGAAGTTCGAGCAGATCGAGGACATGTACGCCGCGGCCAACGACATCCTCGGCAACGTCGTCAAGGTGACGCCGTCGTCCAAGGTCGTCGGCGACCTCGCGCTGCACCTCGTCGCGGTCGGCGCGGACCCCAAGGCGTTCGCCGAGGACCCCGCCTCGTTCGACATCCCCGAGTCCGTCATCGGCTTCCTGTCCGGGGAGCTCGGCGACCCGCCCGGAGGCTGGCCCGAGCCGTTCCGCACCAAGGCGCTCGAGGGTCGCAACGTCAAGCCCAAGGTCACCGAGCTGACGGACGACGACCGTGCCGGCCTCGCCTCCGATCCTCGGCACACGCTCAACCGGCTCCTGTTCCCCGGTCCGACGCAGGACTTCGACAAGGCCCAGGCTGAGTTCGGCGACCTGTCGTCCGTACCGACCGGCGCGTTCCTCTACGGCCTGCGCGGCGGTGACGAGACCGAGGTCGAGGTGTCCGAGGGCAACCTGCTGCTGTTCGGCGTCGAGGCGATCGGTGACGCCGACGAGCGCGGCATGCGCAACGTGCTCGGCACGATCAACGGGCAGCTGCGGCCGACCGAGATCCGCGACCGCTCGGTCGACTCCAAGGTCGCCGCGTCCGAGAAGGCCGACAGTGGCAACCCGCAGCACGTCGCCGTCCCGTTCGCCGGCGTCGTGCACGCGATCGTCGCCGAGGGTGACACCGTCGAGGCCGGTCAGACCGTCGCGACGATCGAGGCCATGAAGATGGAGGCCTCGATCACGACCCCCAGCGCCGGCACGGTCTCGCGCCTCGTCATCGGCGACACCCGTCAGGCCGAGGGCGGCGACCTCCTGCTCGTCCTGAGCCCGGCTTGAGCAAAGTCGTACGCCGGTGAAGCATTCACGTCGCGGGCGACCGTATTGATGGGAGCAGTGCCAAGTTCGGTGCGCACGTCATCGAGGCGCAATGCAGGTACGGACACTCAGCCGGTGTGCTTGTTGCGCTTGATTCGTGCACCGAACTCATCGAGCGCTTCGAGGACGTCCTGGGCCTGCCAGACGCGGTTGCGTGCGCCTTCGCTGGTCTGGGTGAGGATGTCCGCTTCGACCAGCGCGTTGATGGCTCGCTGTGCGCCGGGCACGGACGTACCGAGCGCGGAGGCGACGTAGGCGTTGTTCACGACCGGCTGGTTTATCAGGGCGGTGGTCAGTCGTCGTGCGGCCGCGTCAGAGCGCAGGTGCTCGATGCGGGCATGCCAGTCCGTGGAGACGTCGTGCAGGTCTGAAACCAGGTGGCGGCCGTTCGTGGTGGACAGCGAGGTGGCCCGGCTGAACTCACGGATGATCGGCTCGACATCGCCGTCGCGGTAGGAGGTGAGCGCTTGGTAGTAGGCGTCGGTGTCCGCGAGCAGCCCAGCCGAGATTGGCACGGTGGTTCGCTTCGACAGACCCTTGTTGCGGATCATCGCGTGGACGAGTGCTCGTCCGGTTCGGCCGTTGCCGTCGGTGAACGGGTGGATGGTTTCGAATTGGGCGTGCGCGATCGCGATCTGTTGGACGACGGGCAGGTCGTCGCGCTCGACGAACTTGATGAGGTCAGCCAGATTGTCCTCGACGCGGCTGTGGTGTGGTGGGACGAACGACGCCCGGTGCGGTCCGGCTCCTGATCCGCCGATCCAGACCTGCTGGTCGCGGATGAGTCCTGCGCCTTCGTCGTGTCCCTCCAACAGTGTGCGGTGCATCCTCAGGATGGTGTCCTGGCCGATGCCCTCGGCAAGGGACGTGGCGGCCTCCATGGCTTCGACGTTCGCCCGGACGATCCGCGCGTTGCGGTTGGAGTGCTCTCCGATTTCCGCGAGTGCGAGTTGGCGGGGACCGACGGTGAGGTTCTCAATCTGTGAGGACGACGCGGACTCGGTGCGCAGCAGGATCGTGGACAGCGGAGCGATCTCGGCTGCGCCCCACAGTTCTGCGACCTCGGTGTCGAACGCGACGATCTCCAAGGCGGCGGCTTCGGCGTCAGCCGCGACAGTGGGAGAGATATCGGGGTTGAGGTATTCAATGGGCGACGGGACGGAAGCCTGGTACGGGCCAGCGTGCTTGCGCTTCTGGCTCTGCGACGCTGACTCGTCCACGATCCATGGCCGGGACTCGTAACCGACGGCGGGCCACGACTGGACGAGCGACGACTGCGACTCGTCGCGTGCCTCAGCAGCCCAGCGGCCACCCTTCTCGGGTACTCCCTTGGCTACTCGCGCTTGCGATCGTGAGGTGTTGCCATCCGTTACCATGGCGCCTCCATATTAACACTTACCGGTCTAAGTGTTCATATGCGGCGACACTGTTCTCACTTAGGGGCGCGGGGCGGGGGCGCGGCGCGACACTGGCAACGATCACCGCACCCCCAGAACTCTCCAGCCGAAGTACCACCCGAGAGGTCGAGGAACGGGCTGCCAGTGCAACCCGAGGTAGATCGTCCCCCGACAACACGACGCTACCCTCAATGCAGACAGATTGACAGTCAGTCGATCGGTTGCCCTGGGCCGTCCACCGAGACGCGCTGTTCTCGCCAAGTTCACAGGTTCTCGAAGCGCCGGTTCCGTCATGGCGTGCCATAGTGGAAAGGCGTAGACAGTCTGTGGCGGTAGGCCTCGATGATGCGTGCACGGTCCTCAATGGAAGGGGCCGCACATGACGCAAGAAGCCCAGATCGACACCAGCCGAGACACTACGTATGTCAGCCATTTCACCGAGCTGATGCAGGACGTCAAGGCATCAGGCCTGCTGGAACGCGCCCACGTCTACTACTGGCTGCAGATCGGCGCGCACGTCGCTGCGTTCTTCGCGATCTGGGCCGGATTCTTCTGGCTCGGCAACTCGTGGTTCCAGCTGATCCTGGCCGCGGCCCTCGGCGTCATCGTGACGCAGTTCGGGTTCCTTGGCCACGACGCGGCGCACCGCCAGATGTTCACGTCGTCGGCGTGGAACTCCTGGACCGCGCGCATCCTCGCCGGAGCGTTCGCGGGCCTGAGCTTCGCCTGGTGGCGGGCCAAGCACAACATGCACCACAAGGGCCCCAACCTCGAGGGCTACGACCCCGACATCGGGCCGGGCGCGATTGCGTTCACGCCGGGCATCGTCGAGCAACGGCAGGACGGGTTCGCCGGCTGGTTCGTCAAGCGTCAGGGCTGGCTGTTCTTCCCACTGCTGACGCTCGAAGGCCTCAACCTGCATGCCGAGTCGATCCGGGCCGCCCGCGACAAGCAGTCCAACCAGCCGTGGCGTCGCGTCGAGCTGATCCTGGTCGTCTCGCGCCTGACGGCGTACGTCGCGATCCTGCTGACGTTCCTGCCGCTGGGAAAGGCGCTGTCGTTCTTCGCGATCCAGATGGCGGTGTTCGGGTTCTGCCTCGGCGCGTCGTTCGCGCCGGCCCACAAGGGCATGCCGATCATCCCGCCGGAGATGAAGCTGGACTTCCTGCGCCGCCAGGTTATGGTGTCGCGCAACGTCCGCGGCAACCCGGTCGTCGACTGGGCCATGGGCGGGCTCAACTACCAGATCGAGCACCACCTGTTCCCCAACATGCCCCGCTGCAACCTCAAGAAGGTCCAGCCACTCGTACGTGCGCATTGTGAGCGCGAAGGCATCAACTACATGGAGGTCGGGCTCTTCCACTCGTACGCGATCGTGGTCGACTACCTCAACAACGTCGGCCTGCGTGCCCGCGATCCGTTCGACTGCCCCTTGTCGGCCCAGCTCCGCGCCCCCAGCTGACGCACGGGGTCAGTTGACCTGGCGGTCGTGGCCCTCCCAGAAGGGCTGGCGGAGCTTGAACTTCTGCAGCTTGCCGGTCGCCGTGCGCGCGAGCTCGTCGCGGAACTCGATCCGCTTGGGGCACTTGTAGCCCGCGAGGTGCTCACGGCAGTGCGCGATCAGGCCGGCCTGGTCGACCGGCTCGCCGTCGGGATCGAGCACGACCAGCGCCGTGATGAGCTCGCCCCACTTCTCGTCGGGGATGCCGATGACCGCGACCTCCTTGACCGAGGGGTGCGACATCAGTGCGTCCTCGACCTCGATCGACGAGACGTTCTCGCCGCCGGTGATGATGACGTCCTTCTTGCGGTCGGCGATCGCGATGTAGCCGTCCTCGAACGTGCCGCCGTCACCGGTGTGGAACCAGTTGCCGGCCTGCGCCTCGGCGGTGGCCCCCGGGTTGTCCCAGTACGCCTCGAGGTTGTGGTTGGACTGAGCCAGCACCTCGCCGTCGTCATCGATCATCATGCGCACGCCGATCACGGGCGCACCGGCCCGGCCGAGGTTGACGGCCTGCTGGTGCGGGTCGAGGTCGTCCCACTCCGCGCGCATCCGCGACATCGTCAGCAGCGGCGCCGTCTCGGTGAGCCCGTAGATCTGGATGAACTCCCAGCCCAGCTCCTCGCGTACGCGCTCGATCGTGCGGGTCGGCGGTGGTGCGCCGGCGACGATGATGCGTACGCTGTCGCGGCCGGGAATCTCGCCGTCCCAGGTCTTGGCGGCGTCGAGCGCGGCCGCCACGACCGCCGGCGCCGCGCACAGATAGGTGACCCCGTGCTGCTCGATGCGCTTGAGGATCTCGGTGCCGTCGATCTGCCGGATGACCACGTGAGTGGCGCCCATGCCGGTCGCCGCGAACGGGTGACCCCAGCCGTTGGCGTGGAACATCGGCAGCGTGTGCAGGTAGACGTCGCGGTCCGAGACCGACGCCTGCCAGCCGAAGACCGTCGCGTTGAGCCAGTTGTTGCGGTGCGTGAGCTGCACGCCCTTGGGCCGCGCGGTCGTGCCGGACGTGTAGTTGATCGTCGCGGTCGCACCCTCGTCGCCCACCCACGGCTGCGGCTCGGCCGTCGATCCCCAGATCTTGTCGTCGTCCTCGCCCAGCACGAACGTCCGCTTGCACTCGACCTCGTCCACCAGGTGCCGCAGGTCCGGATCGACCATCAGGACCTCGGCACCGGAGTGCTCGACGATGTAGCGGATCTCGGCGATCGCGAGACGGAAGTTGACCGGCACCAGCACCCGGCCCCAGCCCGAGACGCCGAAGAACGACGTCAGCAGGCGCGCCGAGTTCTGTGACACGACCGCGACCCGGCCGCCGACTGGCACGCCCATCTCGTCCAGCGCCGCAGCCTGCGCGCGGGCTCGACGGCCCAGCTCGGCGTAGGTGATCTCGCCCCACGACTCCGCAGGCTGGTCGGGCTCGTCGACCACCGCGATGCGATCGGGGTAGACCGTGACAGCGCGGTCGAGGAAGTCCATGACGGTCAAGGGGTAGAGCACGGGTGCCTCCTGGCGTGACGTGGGTCATGTCTATCGTGCACCCCGCTGCGAAGAGGTTGCACCCCGGGAAGGGGTTGTCAGAGGTATGCGGAAGAGTGGTTGGTGCCCACGATTCCTTCTCCTGCGTACGCATGACAGCCGATGCCAAGCCCTACCGCGCGCCGCTGAGCAGCTTCTGGAACGACCTGCCCCGCGAGGGCCGGCTGTTGCTGTCGGTCGTCGCGTTCCAGTTCATCGGCACCGGGCTGGTCCTGCCGTTCTGGGTCGTCTACCTGCATGAGATCCGCGGCTTCAGCCTCGACACCGTCGGGCTGCTGATGGCGCTGTTGTCCCTGGCCGGGTTCGTGGTCCTCGGTCCCGGCGGCGTCGTCATCGACCGCATCGGGGCGCGCAAGACCATGATCGCCTCGCTCCTGTCGGCGTTCACGGGGCAGCTGATCATGGCGTTCGCCACGACGGTCCCGGTCGCCGCCGTCGGGCTCGCGCTGGTCGGCTCGTCGTTCGGTCTCGCCTGGCCCGCGTCGCAGTCGATGGTGGCGACGATCGTCCCGTCGCGCATCCGGCCGCGCTACTTCGGGATGAACTTCGCCCTGCTCAACCTCGGTGTCGGCATCGGCGGCATCATCGGTGGGCTCGTCGCCGACGTGTCGCGCCCGGTGACGTTCCAGATCATGTATCTCGTCGAGGCCGTCAGCTACCTGCCCGCCACGATCCTGCTCCTCGGCCCCTGCGTCACACCGGAGGGCCGCATCGTGGGGAGACGCACGAGCACGAGCACGCCGATGCGGCAGGCGTCAGCTATCTCGCGCTGCTTCGCCGCCCAGCGGTGCTGTCGCTGACCCTGCTCTCGTTCGCCGCTGCATTCGTCGGCTACGCCCAGCTCAACGCGGGCATGCCGGCGTACGCACGCGCCGTGAGTGAGGTGTCCACGCGGGCGCTGGGTTGGGCGTTCGCCGCCAACACCTTCGTGATCGTGCTGCTGCAGCTGTTGGTGCTGCGCCACATGGAGGACCGACGGCGCACGCGCGTCGTCGTGGCGATGGCACTCATCTGGGCGGTCTCGTGGCTGCTGCTCGCCGCCTCCTCGTGGATCCCGGGCACCCTCGGGGCGTCGCTGCTCGTCGCCGGCTGTGCCTCGGTCTTCGCGCTCGGCGAGACGCTGCTGCAGCCGACCGTGCCCGCCATGGTCAACGATCTGGCTCCGGACCACCTGCGTGGCCGCTACAACGCCATGAGCTCTGCGGGCTTCCAGGCTGCTTCGGTCACCGGACCGCCCGTCGCCGGCTTGTTGATCGCCCGTGGACTCGAAGCGGTCTGGATCGGGCTGCTGCTGGTCGGCGCGCTGGTGGTCGTCGCGGTGTCCGTGCTGTGGGTCGAGCCGCGCCTGCCTCCGGCGGCCAACGGGATCCGGCAGCCCGCCGACGCGGGCGATAACGTCTGACCATGTTGATCGAGCATCGCGGCGCCAGCCCCCGCATCGACCCGTCCGCCTACGTCGCGCCAACCGCCGTCGTCAGTGGTGATGTCACGATCGGCGCGGACGCGCGCATCCTGCACGGCGCGGTCGTCACAGCCGAAGACGGCAGCGTGTCGATCGGTGCGCGGGTCGTCGTGATGGAGCACGCCCTCGTACGTGGGCGGGCAGGCCATCCGGCGTCGATCGGCGACGACGTGTTGATCGGGCCGCACGCGCATGTCAACGGCGCGACGATCGCCGACGAGGTGTTCATCGCGACCGGTGCGTCATTGTTTCCGGGGTCGTCCGTCGAGACGGGCTCGGAGATGCGGATCAACAGCGTGCTGCAGGTCAACTCCCGCATCGGCTCGGGAGAGTCGCTGCCGATCGGCTGGATCGCCGTCGGTGACCCGGCGCAGATGTTCTCGCCGGACCGGCACGACGAGATCTGGGCGATCCAGCGCGAGCTCGACTTCGGCGGCACGGTCTACGGCGTCGGCAAGGGTGCGGGCATGCGCGACATCATGACCCGGCAGGCGGAGTTCTTCGCCGCGCACCGCGACGACCGGGTGATCGACCCGTAGAAATCTCGTTGTCTGCGGGCGGCGGATCGCCCGCGAGGCGATGCAGTCAGTCGCCGACATCCGCAGCAAGGGGCCCGCGGCCTGAGGGTCGTCACCGTCTGATCGACGGCTCGCCAACGGCTACTTCTCGTAGCCGTAGAAGCCCTGTTGGGTCTTCTTGCCCAGCAGGCCGGCGTCGACCATGCGGTCGAGCAGCGGCGGGGGTGAGTAGAGCGGTTCCTTGAACTCGTCGTACATCGACTCGCCGATGGCTTTGAGGGTGTCGAGGCCGATCAGGTCGGACAGGGCGAGGGGTCCCATGGGGTGGCCGCAGCCCAGGACCATGCCGCGGTCGATGTCCTCGGCCGAGGCGTAGCCGGCTTCGTACATGCGGATCGCGGACAGCAGGTAGGGCACGAGCAGGCTGTTGACGATGAACCCGGCGCGGTCGGTGGCGTCGATCGGCTTCTTGCCCAGGGTGTCGGTGACCCACGAGCGCATCCGGTCCAGCGTCTCGGCAGACGTGGTGAGTGAGGGGATGAGCTCGACGAGCTGCATGACGGGTGCGGGGTTGAAGAAGTGCACGCCCATGACGTGGTGGGCGCGGCCGGACACGGCGCCGAGCTTGACGATCGGGATCGAGGAGGTGTTGGACGCCAGGATCGCGTCGTCCTTGTCCAGGATCTGCCCGACCCGGCGGAACAGGTCGAGCTTGGTGGCCTCGTCCTCGGAGGCGGCCTCGACGACCAGGTCGCGGTCGGCGAGCGTCTCGAGGTCGTCGGTGAACGTGATCCGGTCGAGCACCGCGGTGACCTCGGCGGCGTCGATCTTGCCGCGCGACTCGGCCCGGCGCAGCGAGCCCTCGACCCGTTCGGCCGCGGCCTTGACCGCGTCGGCGCTGACCTCGATCACGACGACGTCGAGCCCGGCACGGGCCGTGACCTCGGTGATGCCTGAGCCCATCAGCCCTCCGCCGATGACCCCGACCCTGTCGATCCCGCTCATGGTGCTCCTCAGTTAGTAGGACGTCATAGTATCTCGTGCGCTGCGAACGCCTCCGAAGCGGGGCGCGCCTCCGGCCCGGTGCTGGCGTCGCGTGATGGGATGACCCCATGCGTACGCTCGCGGTGGCCCTGATCCTGGTGCTCGCCGGCTGCGGTGGCGGGTCGAGCGACCCGCAGGCCAAGACGACCAAGACGACCGCTGCGCCGACCAAGGCAACGACCAAGGCCGACGACCAAGCCGACTGTCGCCCCGCCGACCGGCACACCGGCACCGGAAGCGCTCTCGAAGTTCCGCTGTGACAAGGGCCCCAAAGGCACGTGGAACACCTCGGGCTACGTGGCCAACGAGACCAAGGCCAAGGTCACGTTCCAGGTGACGGTCTACATCGGCGAGGCGGCCGGTGGCGAGGAGAAGGCCAAGACCCGGCAGGTGCCCAACGTCGCTGCAGGCGGGTCCACGCGGTTCATCCTCAACGGCGTTCCCGCGACCGGTGACGGCCCCTGTCACGTGCAGGTGCTGGCCCAACGCTGATCCGGCCGGTCGGCCCACGACCCGCCAGGCCGATGGCCGTGACGCGTTGCGGGCAACGGGCGGCGCTGGCTCAGTGCGCCATGACGGGTGCCGCGTCAGGATCGACGACGATCGGTCCCGGGCGGAGCAGGAGTCCGCAGATGACGGCTCCGACTGCGAAGATCCCGGCACCCCACCAGAACACCGTGGTGTAGCTGTCCATCGCGGCCAGTGCCTGGTTCTGCGGCGTGGGCGTCTTGCCGTCGAGGTAGTTCGACGCCGCGGTCGCGGCGAACGCGCTCAGCACCGCGGTGCCGATGGAGCCGCCGATCTGCTGGAACGTGTTGACGGTCGCCGAGGCGACGCCGGCGTGCTCGGCATCGACGCCCGAGGTGGCGGCACTGAACGCCGGCGCCACGGCCAGCCCGACACCGAGGCCGGTGATGATGAGTCCGGGCAGGATGTTGGCGACGTACGTGCTGGTGAGGTCCAGCTGGGCGAACAGCACCAGGCCGACCGCGGCGAGCATCATGCCGGCGAACACCGGGATCTTCGGCCCGAACCGGGCGACAACGCCGGAGAACCCGGTGGCGGTCGCCATGATGCCGAGGATCATCGGGGTGAAGGCGAAGCCGGTCCTCAGCGGCGTGTAGCCGAGGGTCTGCGAGACGTAATAGGTCAGGAACAGGAAGACCGCGAACAGGCCGAGGCCGATGATCGCGACCGTGAGGAACGATCCGCCCCGCGTGCGATCCCAGACGATGTGCAGCGGCAGGAGCGGGTTCTTGACCCGGTTCTCGATCACGGCGAACGCCGCGAGCAGGGCCAGTCCGACACCGATGCAGACGAGCGTGATGGTGCTCGACCAGCCATCCGACTCGGCGTTGGCGAGGCCGTAGACGAAGGACACCAGGCTGGCGACGACGACGGCCGTGCCGGGGATGTCGAGCGAGGTCTGGTTCTCCTCGCGTGCCTGCTTCTTGAGCATCAGCATCCCGCCGATCACGGCGACGACAGCGATCGGCACGTTGACGTACAGGCACCAGCGCCAGGACAGGTACTCCGTGAGCGCTCCGCCGAGCATCAGGCCGATGGCGCCACCGCCACCGGAGATTGCACCGAAGATCGCGAACGCCTTGGCGCGCTCGGCGGCGTCCGTGAACGTGACGGTCAGCAGCGACAGCGCTGCCGGGGCCAGGAGCGCGCCGAAGGTGCCTTGCGCGACACGGGCCGAGACGAGCATCTCGAAGTTCTGTGCCGCGCCACCGATCGCCGACGCGCCGGCAAAGCCGACAAGGCCCAGCAGGAACATCGGCTTCCGGCCGACGAGGTCGCTGAGGCGGCCACCCAGCAGGAGCAGCGAGCCGAACGCGAGGGCGTACCCGGTCACGATCCACTGCCGATTGTCGTTGGAGAAGCCCAGTGACCGCTGGGCGGTGGGCAACGCGATGTTCACGATCGTCGCGTCGAGCACGACCATGAGCTGGGCCAGGGCGATGACGCCGAGGATCAGCCAGCGGGTGGCGTGGTGCGGGTTGTCCGCGTGGTCATGCGGTGCGGCCTGGTGCCGGTCGGCGACCAAGGTGTCGGTCATGAGTTGGCTCCGATACGAGGAAGTGGAAAGACGACTCCGTTTCACTGTAGACCATATCCGGAAACGACTCTCCACTTAGTGCGTGTGATGTGCCGCACGCCCGCTCGGCAGACTTGGCCGTCGGATGTTCGATTTGTACGATTTCGGCATTTGGTGCACGTGAGGTCGCGGTCCGCCCTATCGTCAGAGAGGTTGAGGGAGTCAACAAGCACTCGAATCGCGCGTTGAGGGAGCAACCATGATTCATCTTCGATTCGGCCTGCCCACACATCGGCGCGCCATGATCGTGACCATCGCGGCTGTGACGACGATGGGCCTCGTCCACCTGGGATCTCCGGCCGCAGCCGCTCCGGTCGTGCGCTGGGTGTCGCCGAACGGCAACGGGAACACCTGTTCGCTGATGCAGCCGTGCTCGGTGTCGACGGCCCAGTCGCAGGTGCGTTCTGCGGCCCCGTCGATGTCCGCGGACCTGATCATCCGGTTCACGGCGGGCACCTATCCCGCGCTCACGTTGCGCGACACGGACTCGGGCCAGCGAGGTTATGTCGTGCGCTACGAGGCGGCAGTCGGCGCGAAGGCGGTGATCAGCGGAGCCCGCCAGATCACGGGGTGGACTCTCCGCGACAGCGCCAACAACATCTGGCAGGCCCGAGTGCCGAGGTCGTTCACGTCTCGGCAGCTGTATGTCAATGGCGTTCGGGCGTCGCTGGCATCGCGGCCCGTCGCCGACGTCCTCGGATCGCTCACGAAGACCTCGACGGGATACACGTCCTCTCGCACGGGGATGAGCGGTTGGCGCAACCCGGCGGACACGGAGCTGGTGTTCCCGGCGGGTGGCAACGACCCGGTCGCCGGTGGGGTCCAGTCCGTCACGCCGTGGACGTGGAGCATGTGTGGCGTCGCGGGCGTCTCCGGAACCAAGGTCACGGTCGACCCGGCCTGCTGGAACAAGGCCGCGACGGTCCTGGGCACCGACACCACGATGATCTCCAAGCCCACGGCGCTGCAGAACAACTACGCACTGCTCGGAGCGCCCGGTCAGTTCTACTTCGACGACCCCGCGGACATGGTCTACTACGTGCCGCGATCCGGTGAGAACCTCCAGTCGGCGAACGTCGTGATGCCGGAGGCGACATCGCTGCTCACCGCGACCGGCACGGCGGCATCGCCCATCCACGACATCCAGGTGTCCGGGCTGACGTTCGAGTACGCCACGTGGGCTCCCAGCTCGACGGGGGTCGTGGACGTGCAGTCCAACGTCATCGGCGGTGAGACGCCCTCCGGGTTGGCGATGATCCCCAGCGCAGTCGCCTTCACACGTACCCGCAACATCGTGTTCGAGCGCAACACGCTGCGCCATCTGGGCGGTGGCGGCGTGTCCTTCACGGCCGGAACCGGCGCGGTCGTGCGTGGCAATGCCGTGACCGATGTGTCGAGCACCGGCATCACGATCGGTGACGCCGTCGCGTGGTCGTCACCCTCGGTGTACGAGTCCGGTGCGACGGTCTCCAACAACGTGGTCCGGAACGTCGCGGCCGAGTACCTCGGTGGCGTGGGGATCTTCGCCGGCTGGGTCAAGCACACCCGGATCACCCACAACGAGGTGTCGGACCTGCCGTTCATGGGCATCTCGCTCGGCTGGGGGTGGAACAACGCGAGCGACATGGTCGACAACCACATCGACGACAACCTCGTGCAGAACGTGCACGGCTCGTCGCTCTTCGACGGCGGCGCCATCTACGTCCTCGGCAGCCAGGGCGATTCACCGGGGTCGACGATCTCGGGGAACCATGTCGCAGGTGATGCGCAGCCGTACGGCGCCCTCTACCTTGACTCCGGTGCCTCGCACTGGACCGTACGCGACAACGTGGTCGAGCGAGCGCCGTATGGCTGGCTCTATCTGCAGCACATGGACAACTCAACGTCGTCTTCCAACGTCGTCGTCTCGAACTACGCGGACACCGACATCCAGCAGCAGGCCCCCAAGGGCGCCAACGAGACCAACACGGTCGACGGCAACCAGCTGAAGCTCGTCAGCTGGCCCGCCGCCGCGCAGGCCGTGATCGACGCGGCTGGACTCGAGCCCGCATACGCCGATGTCCAAGGCTGAGCAAGAAGCGGAGATTCCTTTCCGATTCGGTACGATGGGTGCATGACCACCGGCAGTCCGATCCGGGAGCGACCGCTGCGACGTGACGCTGCGCGCAACCGTGAGCTGATCCTCGAGACCGCTGCCGAGGTCTTTGCCGAGCTGGGACTCGAGGCCGGTTACGACGAGATCGCCCGCCGTGCGGGCATCGGCGTCGGCACGGTCTATCGCCGGTTCCCCGAACGGTCAGAGCTCGTCCAGGCGCTGTTCGAGACCCGGATCGACGAGATGGTCGCGATCGGTGAAGCGGCCGCGAACATGCCCGATGCCTGGGACGGCTTGACGTGGTTCTTCGAGAAGTCCGTCGAGAAGCAGGTGGCCGATCGTGGGCTCAAGGAGGTCATGGTCCAGACCCTCGACGAGGGTGGGCGCATGACCGTGGGCCGCGAGCGGATCGGGCCGATCGTCGAGGAGCTCATGCAGCGGGCACAGGCCGACGGCGCGCTCCGGCCAGACGTCGAGGTCACGGATCTCGGCATGCAGCTGATGTTGCTGGGATCGCTCTCGACGCCCGAGCAGCCCGACCTCTGGCGACGTTATCTGGCCTTGCTGCTCGACGGGTTGCGGACTCGCCCGGACAGCACGCCACTGCCCCTCGAGGCGCCGCCCGACGAGGCCATGCATGGCCTGATGTGCAACTTGCAGGGCCGTCGGGCCTGATCTCCTAGCTGCGCGAAACACGCACCATCTCGTCGCGGGGGACGACCTTGATGCGCGTACGGCCAGCGGCCTCGCCGAGGGCGAGCTCGTGCTCGTCGAGCTGCTCCCAGCCCGCCCACGTCGTGAATTCGATGCCGCGCCCTGCGAGGTAGCGGTCGACCGCTTCGCGCTCTGGATCGGCGGGAGCGACGAGCTGGTCGACGTCAGACAGCAACAGCTCGATGGTCTGGGCGGCGTCGGACTTGGTGTGGCCGATCAGTCCGACCGGCCCGCGCTTGATCCACCCGGTGACGTAGGCGCCGGGCAGCGGGTCGCCCTCGATGTCGATGACCCGGCCACCGTCGTTGGGCACGATCGCCTGGGTGTCGTCGAACGGGATGCCGGCCAGGTTCTCCGAGCGGTAGCCGACGGCCCGGTAGACCGCCTGCACAGGCCAGTCGACGAACTCGCCGGTGCCACGCGCGTTCCCCGTACCGTCGAGCTCCGTGACCTCGGTGCGCAGGCCGACGACCTGTCCGTCCGCGCCGAGAATCTCCACTGGGTTCTGGCAGAAGTGGATGTGGATGCGGTGCGGGGCGCCGGTCGGCTCCTTGGCGAGGTAGTTCTGCAGCACGTCGACGACGAGCTTGACCGACTTGGAGGCGCGGATCGCATCCATCGATCCCTCGTCGAGCTCAAAGCCCTCGGGGTGGACGATGACGTCGATGCTCGGGGAGTGCGAGAGCTCGCGAAGCTCCATCGGGGTGAACTTGACCTGCGCCGGTCCGCGGCGGGCGAACACGTGGACATCCTTGGCGGCATTCGCCTTGAGGCCGGCGTGGACGTTGTCGGGGATCTCGGTGACGAGCTGCTCGTCGGCGGTCTTGGCGAGCATACGAGCGACGTCGAGGCCGACATTGCCGACGCCCAGCACGGCGACGGTCTCGGCGTGCGGGTCGAACGGCCAGTCGCGCGGCGCGTCGGGGTGCCCGTCGTACCAGGACACGAAGTCGGCGGCGCCGAAGGAGCCCTTGAGGTCGATGCCGGGGATGTCGAGGTCGCGATCGGCGCGCGCACCGGTGGCGAAGATGACCGCGTCGTAGAACTGCTGCAGGTGGTCGAGCTTGAGATCCGTGCCGTAGTCGACGTTACCGAAGAAGCGGATGTCGTCGTTGGACAGCACGCGCTTGAGCGCCTTGATGATCTCCTTGATCCGCGGGTGGTCCGGCGCGACGCCGTAGCGGATCAGGCCGAACGGCGTGGGGTCGCGGTCGAGGATGTCGATCGTGACGTCGACCTCGGACTTGGTGAGGATGTCGGCCGCGTAGATGCCCGCCGGTCCGGCGCCGATCACGGCGACACGCAATTGCCTGCTCATACACAACTCCTGGGGGAAGATCGCCACGCTGTCTTAGGCAAGGCTAAGGACGCGGTTCAAGGGGGCCAGGTGCGTCTTGCCATGCGAACGGCAATCGTGTGTGGTGGGTCACACCTGAACTGAGTTCAGGTATGTATGGAAGTGTATGCGGGACCGGCAGAGGCGTGCACGGGTTGTGGCGCGCCTCACACCCCTCCTGAGTGAGCGCGACGAAGGAGCGCGGCCACAGTACGTTGAGGGCATGACCACCGCCGTCGTCGTGGGCTCGGGGCCCAACGGGCTGGCCGCCGCTGTCGTGCTGGCGCGGGCCGGGATCGACGTGACGGTGCTGGAGGCCGAGGACGAGATCGGCGGCGGCACCCGGTCGGCGGAGCTCAACGTCCCCGGCGTCCTGCACGACATCTGCTCGGCGACGCATCCCACGGGCGTTGCGTCGCCGTTCTTCCAGTCCCTCGACCTCGAGCGTCACGGGCTCGAGTGGTTGTGGCCCGAGGTCGACGCGGTCCACCCGCTCGACGGCGGGCGAGCCGGCGTGCTGTTCCGCGATCTCGACCGTACGGTCGAAGGCCTCGGCGTCGACGGCAAGGCGTGGCGCAAGCTCTACGCCCCGCTGGCCGAGTCGAGCGATGCGCTGATCGGCGAGCTGTTCCGGCCGATCGTGCATGTGCCCAAGCACCCGATCCTGATGGTGAAGTTCGGCCTGCGTGCCCTGCAACCGGCCTCGTGGATCGCCCGGCGATGGGAGACGGACGAGGCGCGTGGCTTGTTCGCGGGTCTCGCTGCGCACGCGATCCATCCCCTTGACCGGCCGACGACCGGCGGCCTCGGCCTGATGTTCGGGATGACCAGCCATGCGTACGGCTGGCCAGTCGCCAAAGGCGGCTCGGCCTCTATCGCCCGGGCGCTGGCTGCCGACATCGTCGAGCACGGCGGTCGGATCGAGACCGGGCACGAAGTGACCGAGCTGCCGCAGGCCGACATCGTCATCTTCGACACGTCACCGCAGATCGCGTTGCGCCTCGCCGGTGACCGGCTGCCCCGCCGCGTCCGCCGGCCGCTCAAGCGCTGGCGTTCCGGCCCTGGGGTCTTCAAGGTCGACTTCGCGGTCGAGGGCGGCGTTCCGTGGGACAACGAGTGGGCCCGCAAGGCCGGCACCGTGCACCTCGCCGGCACGTTCGAGGAGCTCAATGCCGCCGAGCGCGAGGTCCACGCCGGCCGTATGCCCGATCGCCCCTTCGTCCTGCTCTGCCAGCAGTACCTCGCCGATCCGGGGCGTTCGGACGGCGACATCCACCCGGTGTGGTCCTACGCCCACGTGCCGAACGGCTACACCGGCGACGCGACCGAGGCGATCACGGCTCAGATCGAACGGTTCGCGCCCGGGTTCCGTGACCGCATCGTCGCGCAGACGTCCTCGGGTCCTGCACAGCTCGAGGCCCACAACGCCAACTACGTCGGCGGTGACATCGGTGGCGGCGCGAACGACGCCTGGCAGCTGGTCATGCGACCGCGATTCTCGGCCAACCCGTACTCGCTGGGTGCCAGGGGTCTCTACATCTGTTCGGCCTCCACGCCTCCGGGTGGCGGCGTCCACGGGATGGGCGGCTTCCATGCCGCGACGGCGGCTGTGCGGAGCCTGTGAGTCTGTCACAAGACTCACAGGGCGGAACTCCCTTCGAAAAGTCCCCGTTCATACGGTTGAACGTTCAGCCAGTCTGTCCCGTTCTACACATGGCACGCTGATTCCATACCCTCGAGCTGAGGAGCCCGACCGATGAAACTTCCAGCGCACAAGAAGATGCTTTCGGCGGCCGCGGCCGCTTCCGTCATGTTGCTGACCGCCGCATGCGGCAGTGGCAGCGGCGGTGCATCGTCCGACACGACCGGCTCGTCATCGACGCCATCGTCCAGCAGTGACGACTCGTCCGACGCCAGCGCGTCGAGCTACAAGGACGGCGACTACGACGCCGAGGCGAGCTACTCCAACCCCGGCGGTGAGTCGAAGGTCAAGGTCGACCTCACGCTCGCGGACAACAAGATCACCAAGATCGAGGTCACGCCAGAGGCCGAGAACGGCACGTCGAAGCAGTTCCAGACCAAGTTCGCCGGCGGCATCGCCGACGAGGTCGTCGGCAAGAGCCTCGACGAGCTGAACGTCTCCAAGGTTGCCGGATCGTCGCTGACCTCGACGGGCTTCAACGCCGCGATCGACGAGATCAAGGCTGATGCCAAGGCCTGAGCCGGCCGCCTGGCAGTTCGAGGCGATCGGCACGGCGTGGCAGATCGACACCTCAGAGCCGATCGCCTCCGAGACGGCCGCCGCCGTGCTCGGCTGCATCAAGCGGTTCGACCGGGCGTGGTCCCGCTTCCGGGACGACTCGCTCGTCAGCGACATCGCGCGCGGGGCGGGTGAGTGGGAGATGCCGCTCGAGGCCGACAGCCTGCTGACGTTCTACGACGAGCTCCACCGGCTGACCGACGGTGCCGTGAACCCGCTGATCGGCCGTACGCTCTCGGACCTGGGCTACGACGCCACGTACTCGCTCGTCGCGTCGGGCGAGCCCGCCGCCGTCCCGATGTGGGACACCGTCGAGTGGCACGAGCCCATCCTGACGACGCGCGAACCGCTGGTGATCGACGTGGGTGCAGCGGGCAAGGGTCTGCTCGTCGACCTGGTGTCGGGGATCCTCCGGGAAGAGCTCAACCAGTTCACCGTCGACGCGAGCGGCGACATCTACCACAACGGGACGACGCCGATCCGCGTCGCGCTCGAGCACCCCTCGGACGCGACGCGCGCTGTCGGGGTCGCCGAGCTCGAGCCCGAAGACGCCCTCTGCGCCTCGGCGACCAACCGTCGATCGTGGGGCGACGGCCTGCACCACGTGCTCGACGGCCGCACAGGCAGGCCGACCGATGACGTCGTCGCGACCTGGGTCGTCGTCCCGCAGTCCTGCATGACCGCAGACGGACTCGCGACGGCCCTGTTCCTTGTCGAGCCGGCCCAGCTCATGACCCGTTTCGACTTCGAGTTCGTCCGCATGCACGCTGACGGCCGGGTCGAGTGGTCGCCCGACTTCCCTGGAGAGGTGTTCACATGAGCACGAAGCTCGACCCCCGTGACCTGCTGGACCGACAGCTCGGCCGCGTGACGATGTATCGCCTGATCACGATCGTGTTGTCCGTGTTGGTCGCGGTCTACGTGATCTTCTCGGCGACCGGGATCATCGACGGCCTGTCGGTCAAGGATCAGCTCGTCACGCTGGTGGTCCTCCTGGTCGCGTCCTACGCGAGCAGCCGGCTGCTCGGTGCGATCTGGCGAGTCCGTCCGCACGGGGAGTCGGCGATCATCACGGCTCTCCTGCTGTTCTTCCTCTACGTCCCGCTGCTCGAGACGGATGTCGAGAACCTCGCCTGGCTCGCAGGCGCGGCGGTCCTCGGCAACGCGTCGAAGTACGTTCTCGCGTGGCGCGGTCGGCACGTCTTCAACCCGGCAGCGGCCGGCGCTCTACTCGTGCTCCTCGTGCAGGACATCGTCGGGCGCGAGAGCCCGATCAACGCGATCTGGCAGACCGCTGCGACCGAGAAGCTGTTCCCGTTCGTCGTCGTCGGCGTGTTCCTGGTGCTCTGGCGCACGCGCAGGCTCGACATCGGACTCCTGTTCATCCTCATCGCGGGTGTCCTGGTCGTCGTGCGCCTGATGGACGCGAGCACCGACCAGTCGTTCGTGGACGTGCTCAAGTCTGCGTTCTACTCCTACCCGATCGTCTTCCTCGCCGGCTTCATGCTCACCGAGCCGCTGACGCTGCCGCCACGTCGGCGCCAGCAGCTGGCTGTCGCGGCGCTGACCGCGGTCGTGTTCGCCTACCCGATCTGGGTCCTGCTGCTCACGGACAGCCCGCCAGACCTGGGCGTCTTCGCGGTCACTCCCGAGCTCTCGCTGCTGATCGGCAACCTGCTGGCGTTCGCGTTCTCGCGCCGCCGCGGTGTCACCTTCGTGCTCGAGCAGCGCCGTGCGCTGACGCCGGAGACCCACGAGCTGACGTTCCGCGCGAAGCGACCGGTGTCGTTCGAGCCGGGCCAGTTCGCCGAGCTGACGGTGCCGCACGCCGGTGTCGACGGTCGTGGCAGCCGGCGCTCCTTCAGCATCGCCTCTCCGCCGAATGCCGACGGCCGCGTCTCGTTCGCGCTGCGCGTGCCAGAGCGCTCGTCGAGCTTCAAGAAGGCACTGCTGGCCATGGAGCCCGGTGACACGGTGCACGCGACCGGCATCGGCGGTGACTTCCTGCTGCCGTCGGACCCGTCGGAGCCGCTGCTGCTCGTGGCGGGCGGCATCGGCATCACGCCGTTCCTGAGCCAGCTGCGACATGAGCCGTCGCGCGACGCGGTGCTCGTCTACGGGGTCTCGTCCCCGGACGAGGTGCCGTTCGTCGAAGAGCTCGCGGGCGTTCGCGTGGTGCTGGTCGGCCCGGCGCGACCTGACGAGCTGCCCGACGGCTGGTCGTACGTCGAGGCACCGTTCCTGTCGCCGCAGCTCATCGCCGAAGCGGTGCCGGATCTTGCCGACCGCAAGGCGTTCGTGTCAGGTCCGCCGGCGATGGTCAATGCCGTGCGTGTGGGCCTCGCCAAGCGGTGCAAGGGCGTCAAGACCGACTACTTCACCGGCTACTGAGCGCCCGGTCCGGACCAGCGTTCCTCGATGTGGCCGAGGCGCCACACGGCGACCGCGACCACCCACGTCAGCGCGAAGAGCCCCACGATCGCGAAGCCCACGTGGTCGAGGTCGATCGCGCCGATCCACGCCACCGGCCCCGTCTCGACCCCGAAGCGGCTGCCGAGCAGCCCGACGATCTCGATCCCGCCGATCACGAGGGCGACGACGACGGACAAGCCGGTCATCGTGACGTTGTAGAAGACCTTGCGCGCGGGATTGAGGAACGCCCAGTCGTACGCGAGTCCCATGAAGGCGCCGTCGAGGCTGTCGAACGTGCTCATGCCCGCCGTGAAGAGGATCGGCAGGATCAGCAAGGCGTACCAAGGCAGCTGGAGGGTCGCGGCGCCGGCGGCGAGAGCCAGGAGCGAGACCTCGGTGGCGGTGTCGAAGCCGAGGCCGAACAGCAGCCCCACCGGGTACATGTGGATCGGCTTGGTGACCGACCCGGTGAAGCGGGCGAGGAGCCGGTTGAGCAGACCGCGGTGGTGCAGGTGGTGCTCGAGCTCGGCCTCGTCGAAGTCGCCGGCGCGCATCTCGCGAGCCACCCGCAGGATGCCGATGAGGACGCCGGCATTGATGACCCCGATCGTGATCAGGAAGAGCCCCGAGACGGTCGTGCCGATGATCCCGGTCGTCTGCTGGAGGGTCGATGACTCGTCGGCGACCCGCGCCCCGATCGTCCGCATGCCGGCTGCCAGCAGGAGGCACAGGACGACGACCACGCTGGAGTGACCCAGCGAGAACCACAAGCCGACGGACAGCGGCCGGGCGCCCTCGCGGCGCTCGGTCAGCAGCTTGCGGGTGACGTTGTCGATCGCGGCGATGTGGTCGGCGTCGAACGCGTGCCGCAGTCCCAGCGTGTAGGCCGTGACCCCGAGGCCGAAGCCGAACACGCCTGCCGTGCCCAGGTCGACGTGCTGCGACGTGGTCAGCGCCAGCAGCCCCCAGCCGACGAGATGGAGCAATGCGATGACGGCGAGCATCCCGCCGAGCGACCTGCGCTCAGCGGGGTTCGCCCTGCTGCGCGTCATGGTCGGCATGTGTCCCCCGCGGTCCGTCTCTGGCAGTCACGGTACTCAGGCGTCCTTGCTGGGAGGCCACGACCAACCTAGTGTGATGCAGGACACACGCGTCGATCGCGAGGAGTGCACATGACTGAGATGCCGGCCGAGTTCCTGGAGCCTGAGCGGGGGGAGGACCGCGAGACGCCGAGCGTTCGCGACCGCGGGGCGGACGAGCCGGTCCGTGATCCGCGCACGTCGAGCCAGCCCGACACGGACTTCCCGTACGGCGACGGCTGACGAGGCGCCGATTGGCGCAGAACTGGGCAGAGTTGATAGGAATGGACTCAACTTTGGAAGCGTTGAGATGAGTGACACCCATTCCATCCCAGGAGAACCGCCATGGACCTTGCGAAGTTCACCACGCGCAGCCAGCAAGCGCTGGCCAGCGCGATCTCTTCGGCCGCCGCCGCGGGCAACCCCGCCGTCGAGCCGGCCCACCTCCTCTCCGCCCTCCTCACGCAGGACGGTGGCACCGCCGCACCGCTGATCCAGGCCGCCGGCGTCGACGCCCAGGCAGTGCGGGCCGGGCTCAAGTCCGCCCTCGAGTCGCTGCCCTCGGCCAGCGGCGCCAGCGTCCAGAATCCCGGCCTCTCGCGATCGAGCCACGAGGTGCTGCAGCGTGCACAGGACCTCGCTGACCAGCTCGGTGACGAGTTCGTCTCGACCGAGCACCTGGCGGTCGGCATCGCGACTGTCGAGTCAACTGCCAAGACCGTGCTGACCGAGGCGGGCACGACCGCTGAGTCGCTGCAGGCGGCGTTCGCCGCCGTCCGCGGCACCGCCCGCGTGACGAGCGCGGATGCCGAGGACACGTACCAGTCGCTCGAGAAGTACGGCGTCGACCTCACGGCCGTCGCCCGCGAAGGCAAGCTCGACCCGGTCATCGGGCGCGACAGCGAGATCCGGCGCGTCGTCCAGGTGCTGTCACGGCGTACCAAGAACAATCCCGTGCTGATCGGCGAGCCCGGCGTCGGCAAGACCGCCGTCGTCGAGGGGCTGGCCCAGCGCATCGTCGCGGGTGACGTGCCCGAGTCGCTGCGCGGCCGCCGCCTCATCTCGCTCGACCTCGCCTCGATGGTCGCCGGCGCGAAGTATCGCGGTGAGTTCGAGGAACGCCTCAAGGCCGTCCTGACCGAGATCAAGGAGTCCGAGGGCCAGGTCATCACGTTCATCGACGAGCTGCACACCGTGGTCGGCGCAGGCGCCGGCGGCGACAGCTCGATGGACGCCGGCAACATGCTCAAGCCGATGCTCGCCCGCGGCGAGCTGCGAATGATCGGCGCGACGACGCTCGACGAGTACCGCGAGCGCATCGAGAAGGATCCCGCCCTGGAGCGCCGCTTCCAGCAGGTCTTCGTCGGCGAGCCCAGCCCGGAGGACACGATCGCGATCCTGCGCGGCCTCAAGGAGCGCTACGAGGCGCACCACAAGGTGTCGATCTCCGATGCCGCACTGGTCGCCGCCGCAACGCTGTCCGATCGCTACATCCCCGGCCGCCAGCTGCCCGACAAGGCGATCGACCTGATCGACGAGGCCAGCAGCCGGCTTCGCATGGAGATCGACTCGAGCCCCATCGAGATCGACGAGCTCCGGCGGGCCGTCGACCGGCTCCGCATGGAGGAGCTGCACCTCGACAAGGAGCAGGACGACGCGAGCCGTGACCGGCTGGCCAAGCTCCGCATCGAGCTGGCCGACAAGCAGGAGGCGCTGCGTGCCCTCGAGACCAGGTGGGAGCGCGAGAAGCAGGCCCTCAACGCGGTCGGTGAGATCAAGGAGCGGATCGACGAGGTCCGCAGCCAGGCCGAGCGCGCACAGCGCGAGGGCGACATGGACACCGCGAGCCGGCTGATCTACAGCGAGATCCCGGCCATGGAACGCCAGCTCGAGGACGCCCAGGCCGCCGAGGCGGCTCAGGAGGGTGACGCCATGGTGCACGAGGAGGTCGGTGCCGACGACGTCGCCGAGGTCGTGGCGGCGTGGACCGGCATCCCCACCGGCCGCCTGCTCGAGGGCGAGACCGGCAAGCTGCTGCGCATGGAGGAGGAGCTCGGCAAGCGGCTCATCGGCCAGAAGACCGCCGTCACGGCGGTGTCGGATGCCGTACGTCGCTCGCGTGCGGGCATCAGCGACCCTGACCGGCCGACCGGTTCGTTCCTGTTCCTCGGCCCGACCGGCGTGGGCAAGACCGAGCTCGCCAAGACGCTCGCGGAGTTCCTGTTCGACGACGAGCGGGCGATCATCCGGGTCGACATGAGCGAGTACTCCGAGAAGCACTCGGTCAGCCGCCTCGTCGGCGCTCCTCCCGGATACGTCGGGTACGACGAGGGCGGTCAGCTGACCGAGGCCGTACGCCGCCGGCCCTACTCGGTCGTGCTGCTCGACGAGGTCGAGAAGGCGCACCCCGAGGTCTTCGACATCCTCCTGCAGGTGCTCGACGACGGCCGGCTGACCGACGGTCAGGGACGTACGGTCGACTTCCGCAACGTGATCCTGATCCTCACGTCCAACCTCGGCTCGGCCTTCCTGAGCGACGCCACGCTCGACGACGACGCCAAGCGCGCCGCCGTGATGGAGGTCGTCAGGGCGTCGTTCAAGCCCGAGTTCCTCAACCGGCTCGACGAGATCGTCACGTTCGACGCCCTCGGCACCGACGAGCTGGCGCACATCGTCGACCTGCAGGTCTCGGCACTCGCCAAGCGCCTCGCGGTCCGGCGCATCACGCTGGAGGTCACGGCGGCCGCGCGCGAGTGGCTCGCGCTGACCGGCTGGGATCCCGCGTACGGCGCGCGGCCCCTGCGGCGGCTCGTGCAGCAGGCGATCGGCGACCGGCTCGCGCGTTCGCTGCTGAGTGGTGAGGTGCGCGACGGCGACACCGTCGTGGTCGATCGTGCGCCGGACGCCGACGAGCTGACGGTCAAGGCCGCCTGACCTCGCTCCTTGGGTGACATGTTGGAATGGGTGGATGACCGAGCACCGCGCTGAGCGCCCGCCGCGACTGACGCGGGCGTGCGCCTACCTCGGCGTGATCGGCGCGT
This sequence comes from uncultured Actinomycetota bacterium, assembly GCA_963790145.1. Lineage (GTDB taxonomy): Bacteria > Actinomycetota > Actinomycetes > Propionibacteriales > Nocardioidaceae > Aeromicrobium. The sequence continues at coordinate 61,013 of CAWBNN010000005.1, forward strand.
TCCACGTGGTGCAGGCCATCATCGTGCTGACCGGGTGGTACTCCGAGAGCGGCGAGGAGCAGGTCAAGCGCTTCACCGACCCGCTCGTCACCGAGGGGCTCGATCGCGGTGACGCGGAGACGATCTACCGCGTCTTCCTCGGGACGCTGGCGGTCCTGGCCGCGTCCGTCCTGATCTTCGCGATCTACACGGCGATGGGGCACGCGGTCAGCCGCATCATGCTGACCATCACGACACCCGCGATGGCGTTGCTGGGCATCGTGCAGGGCTCGTTCGTCGGGATCCTGTTGAGCTTCATGGCGGTGGCCTTCGTGCTCCAGGTCTGGGCACCTGACGTGCGCCGGTGGTTCGCGCTGCTGAGCGGCAAGGAACAGCCCGCGCCGGCCGCGCCCACGGGCTGGCCGCCGCCGTTGCCCCCCGCATCGACGACTCCGGAGCAGGGTCACCAGCCCGGTGCGCAGCAGCAGTGGGCGGCGCACCCTCACGCGTACGCTTCGCCGCGCCCGCCGGCGCCGACCGACGCGATCAAGGTCCTGTCGCTCATCGTGCTGATCGTCTCGTCGATCATCGCTGCGGGCTGCGCGGTGTTCCTCCTGATGTACGAGTTCGCCCGCGAGGAGCTGGTCAAGCAGCAGCTCGAGTCAGGGATGAACTGGGCGCACCTGACCGAGGCCGAGGTGCGCGACTCCTACCGCGACCTCGCGGTCCTGTCGTGGGTCGCCATGCCGCTGTGCCTGATGGCGATCGCCGTTTCGGTGGTCCTCCTGGTGCGCAGGCGCCGGCGCAGCTGATCCCGGATTTTGTCCGGACATGAGAGTCGTCACAGAGGCCGCCCGCGATGTGCGTCGTCGTAGGGCCGCTCGATAGACTGAAGACATGCCAGAAAGCACTGTTCCCGGTCAGAAACGTCCTCACGTCGTCGTGGTCGGGGGCGGATTCGGAGGGATCGCTGCCGTCCGCAAGCTCAAGCGCGCCGACGTCGACGTGACGCTGATCGACCGTCACACGTACAACACCTTCCAGCCGCTGCTCTACCAGGTCGCGACCGCGAGCCTCAACCCCGGCGACATCACCTGGTTCCTGCGTGCGATCCGCGCCAAGCAGAGCAACGTGCGCTTCCTCAAGGGTCTCGTCGAGTCGATGGACCACGAGGCCAAGACGCTCAAGCTCGACGGCGGCGTCGAGGTCAAGTACGACTACCTGGTCATCGCCGTGGGCGTGACCGCCAACTTCTTCGGCATCCCCGGTGCCGCCGAGCTCGCGATGCCGCTCTATCGCCGCTCGCAGGCGCTCGCGGTGCGCGACAAGATGTTCGCGGCCCTCGAGGACGCCGCGGTCAACGGCCAGGACCGCGACCTGCGCATCATCGTGGTCGGCGGTGGTGCCACCGGCGTCGAGACCGCTGGCGCGTTCGCCGAGCTGCGCAACAACGACATGCCGGTGACCTATCCCGAGCTCGACCGCAAGCGGGTGCACATCACGCTGATCGAGATGATGCCGCACGTCCTCGGCCCGTTCCACCCCAAGCTGCGCGACTACGCCAAGAAGTCGCTCGAGAAGCGCGATGTCGACCTGCGCCTCGAGACCGCCGTCAAGGAGGTCCGCGAGGACGGTGTGCTCGTCGAGCACAACGGCGAGCAGGAGTTCCTGCCGGCCGGCATCGTCGTGTGGGCCAGCGGCATCACGGCGCACCCGACGGTCCAGGACTGGTCCGTCCCGCAGGGCCGCGGTGGCCGGATCGAGACCGACGAGCACCTGCGGGTCAAGGGCATGAACGACGTCTTCGCGATCGGCGACGTCTCGGTCAGCCCCGACGAGCCGCTGCCCCAGCTGGCCCAGCCCGCGATCCAGGGTGGCAAGCACGTCGCGAAGTTCATCAGGGCCGAGCTCAAGGGCAAGACCATCAAGCCGTTCAAGTACAAGGACAAGGGCACGATGGCGACGATCGGACGGTCGTCCGCGGTCGCCGAGATCAAGTTCCTGCCTCGGCTGACGGGCTTCCCGGCCTGGATCATCTGGGTCGGCCTGCACGTCGCGACGCTGCTCGGCAACCGCAACCGGTTCGCCACGATGATCAACCTCACGGCCAAGTACCTCGTGTGGGGCAGCCACAACGCGATCGTCGGTGAGACGCCGCCGGTCGTCGCGCTCAAGCCCGTCACGGTCGATGCCCGGGAGCCGCGCAAGGCGGTCTCGCGTGCCGCCGCTCGCAAGGCGACGGCAGCCAAGAAGCCCTGACGGCATCGCGGCGTCCGGCCACGATCCGGACCTGATCGGCTCGCTCGTGATCCGGGCTCAGCCGGCGCTCGAAGATTCCCGTTCGGTCCTCACGGACCGACACGGGCGGCCACACTGGGGAGCATCCCTTCGCCCGGAAGACTCCCGTGACCAGAACACCGCTGTCGGCTGCCTTGCGGTCGGCGCTCGCGCGTGGCGTCTGGACGGCCCTGCTGCTGCCGGCCGCGGGCATGGTCATCGGGGTCGGGTCGAGCATCGCGCCTGCCCAGGCGAGCGAGCTGGTCGCACCGGATCCCACGCTCGTGCAGATCTCGGTCACCGAGGCGTACGCGACGTGGCCCGCAGTGCCGGGCGCTGACACCTACACGCTGGAGCTCTGGCGAGACGGCACGTCGGTCTACTCCCATACGTCGCCGGCGCTGAGCCAAGTGCTGACGCTTCCGGCGAGCGTGCCGGGCGCGACCTACCAGTACACCGTTGCCGCCGTGGACCTCAACGAGGCCGGAGAGAGCCAGGAACTCGCGTCGAGTGTCTCCGTCCCCAGAACGCTGACGATCAGGCCGGACAGGACCAAGATGCGGTTCGCGTCCTACAACGTCTGCGCCGAGCACTGCCCGCGCCTGCACAGCTGGGCGTACCGCGTCTCCCGTGTGGTGGCGACGATCAAGTCGCGGGCTCCGGACGTCGTCACCCTGCAGGAGACGGGTGGGGGCGCTCGCCTCAGCAACCTGACTTCGCGGATGAGCACCGCTGGCTATGCCCGCGCGACGGGAGGTGGTGCGCGTTGGACGTTCTACCGCTCCTCCACGATGTCTCGCTTGGACCACAAGGCCGACGACCTGTATGGCAAGACCGTCGTCGTCCGCTACGGCACCAAAGGCAAGAACCAGTACGTCCCCATCCAGCTGCTCCGGCAGAAGGCCACGAACGCTCGGGTGCTGGTGGTGAACTACCACCTGCAGGCGTTCGACGGGACCACGAACGACCGGGCGCGGCTGTCGGAGTTCAAGCAGGTGAGCAGCAGCATGGCCGACTTCAGAGCGGCCAACCCGACGATCCCCGTGGTCAGGTCCGGCGACTTCAACTCGTTGCTCCACACCAACACCTCGCGAGACTCGGACTCCGCTCGATGGCGGGTCTATGCCCAGGCCAAGTCGGACGGTTTCAAGGACGCGCGCGCCACGGCGGCAACCGCATCGCATCGCAACGCCAGCAGCATCAACCAGGTGCCCAGTGACCACCGGCACTTTCCCAGCGCGTTCCAGCTGGACCACTTCTTCGTCCAGCGCAGCGCCTCGGTCACGGCTTTCGGTCTGCTGACCCGCGATGTCGGCTACTCGAGCCAGTACAGCGACCACGACATGATCTGGGCCGACGTTCTCCTGCCGTCACGGTGAGCTCGCACCGCGATCCCGGACTCCGGGCAGGCCCTGGTCGAGCGTTGACTCGAGCTCGGCGCGGGCGGTCAGCATCGACGGCCCGTACCACGTCAGGGACCGTCCCGACACGAGCCGGGTCGGCGTACGCGCGAAGGCCTCGGGGCCGTCGTCCGCGGTGAAGACGTACGGCTCGTCGGGCAGCAGGACCAGGTCGACGTCGGGGGAGTCGATGTCGGCGAGGTCGACCTTGGGATAGCGGTCATCCCCGCCGCCGAAGGCGTTGACGAGACCGAGCCGCCCGATCAGGTCACCCGTGAACGTACGGCCGCCGACGACCATCCACGGATCGCGCCAGATCGGGATCGCCACGCGGTGCCCCGAGTCCGGTGCGGGTTCGGCCCACACCGCCCGCGCCTCGTCGAGCCAGCCCGGCGGGTCCCAGCCGAGTCCCTCGGTGAACATCCGCTCCATCGAGGCGAACGCCTCGTCGACGGTCTCGATGACCGTGACCCAGACCTTGATGCCGCTGTCCCGGAGCCGTTGCACATCGAGCTCGCGGTTCTCCTCGCGGTTGGCCAGCACGAGGTCGGGCTGGAGTGCGGCGATCGCGGCCCGGTCGGGGTTCTTGGTGCCCCGCACGCGCAGCACGTCGAGATCTGCCGGGTGCGTGCACCAGTCGGTGGCGCCGACCAAGGCATCGGGCCGGGTTGCCGCGACAGCCTCGGTCAGCGACGGGACGAGCGACACGACGCGCCGCGCCGGACGGACGGCCCCGACCTCATGGCCGAGATCGTCCGTCGCGGTCGTCATGCGCTCACTCTAGGCAGAGCTAGGGGATGTCCCGGCGGGTGTCGCGGACGTGCTCGCCGGCGGGGCGGTCATCGGCGAGCTGGTCGTCCATGACCGGGTCATCGGCGAGCTGGTCGTTCGTCGGACGATCGCCGTCGATGCGCTCACCGCCGGGGCGGTCATCGCTGACGACCCGTTCGTCGGCTGCGAGGTCGCGGTCCGTACGTCCGTCGCCGTCGAGGTCGGGGTCGAGCCGGTCCGCCTCGGCGAGTCGCTCACCTGCCTCCGCACGCACGTGGCCGGCCTCCTGCTCGTGCTGCTTGGCCTGACGCGCGAGCTGCTCGGCGGCGACGCGGGCCTCCTCGGCCTCGGCGCGCGCGGCAGCGGCGTCGGCTTCGCGACGACTGGCCTCGATGCCGCTCACCTCGGCTTCCTCGCGGAGCTCTCCGGCGCGGTGGCGGTTACGCTGGACCGCCTTCAGATGCGCACGGTTGCGCATCGTGATCCCGATGATCCCGATGATCGCGATGACGGCCAGGGCAATCAGCGCCCATACCCACCAGTTGTCGTCCATGTCGGTCTCCCTCTCTCGTGCGGCGCGCATCACGACGGACGCGTGCCGTTGTCCCGAGAGGGGTACCCGATTTAGCGATCGCCACACCCGGTGCTGGGTTCAGCCGCCGAGCGAGCCAACGGCCCGCGCGATGACCAGCAGGGACGTGAGCAGCGCAGCGGTCGCCTCGATGCCCATCAGCACCTTGGCGCGTGAGCTGAGCGGCATCGTGTCGGTCGGGCTGAAGGCGCTGGAGTTGGTCAGCGAGACGTACAGGTAGTCGACGAAGGTCGGGATCCAGCCGGAGTTCCGGCTGGCCGTCGTGGCGACCTCCTCGACCGCGTCGTGGTTCTCGTCCTGGGAGAACCGCCAGTCGGCCGCGGCCATCTGGCGGTGGGTCTTGACCCGCCGGGCGACCGGACCACCCCGGTCGAGCTCCCAGAACAGGAGGCCGAAGCCGATGACGTTGGTGAGCCACACCTGCGTGGCAGCCACGAGCAGGGGCTCGCCGGATGAGTGCTTCTCGGTCATTGCGTGGACCAGCATGCCCAGTGCGATCAGGTTGGCCAGGATCATGAGACTCGCGAGCGCGATCGAGGCGAGTCGCGACCACCGCGTCTCGCGGGTCATCCGCCGCGGATTCGTCGCGATGAGCGCGACCAGCAGCGCGAGCTCGATGGCTGGAATGACGAACCTCGGGCCGACCAGCAGCGACGCCGGCAGCAGGGCATACGTCAGCACGGCGACCGTGACGGCGGCAGCGGGCGGCAGACGGTTCTCCCCGTCAGCGTTGCGCCGCGCCTTGAGCTCCTTCTTCGCGGCATCATCCGGGCTCGCCATATCCGAACGCTAGACCCGTAGAGGCCCGTCCGCCTGTCGGCCGGGCCGCCGTAGTCTGGAGCTGTCCATCGAGATCGACCGAGGAATCCCATGCCTGCCACTCGCCTGATGCCGTCCGAGGAAGCCTCCGACCTGATCGCGTTGACCCGCGACATCGCGGCCAAGGAGCTGGCGCCCGAGGTCGCGCAGATCGAGGCGTCCGGTGAGTTCCCGCGCGAGGTGTTCCGGACGCTGGGCCGGGCCGGTCTGCTGTCGCTGCCCTATCCGGAGGAGTTCGGCGGGGGCGGTCAACCGTATGAGGTCTACCTGCAGGTGCTGGAGGAGATCGCCGCGGTGTCGGCCTCGGTCGGTGTGGGGGTCAGCGTGCACGCCCTGTCGTGCTTCGGCCTGTTCACCGCCGGCACCGATGAGCAGCGCAAGCAGTGGCTGCCTGAGATGCTGTCCGGTGAGCAGCTCGGGGCGTACTGCCTGTCGGAGGCCCATGCGGGCTCGGACCCGGCGGCGATGAAGACCCGTGCGGTCCGCGACGGCGACTCCTACGTGCTCAACGGCGCCAAGGCGTGGACGACCCACGGCGGCAAGGCCGACTTCTACAAGGTCATGGCTCGTACGTCCGACGACGGTGGGCGCGGAATCTCCTGCTTCCTGGTGGCCGCGGACACGCCGGGGCTGAGCGCGGATCACCCGGAGCAGAAGATGGGCCTGATGGGCTCGACCACCGCGACGATGCTCTTCGATGACGTACGCATCCCGGCCGAGCGCCGGCTCGGTGATGAGGGCCAGGGCCTGCCGATCGCCCTCGCCGGGTTGGATTCTGGGCGCCTGGGCATCGCCGCCGTTGCGACCGGCCTGGCGCAGGGCGCACTGGACGCCGCGATCGCGTACGCCAAGGAGCGTCAGACGTTCGGCAAGGCGATCATCGACCACCAAGGGCTCGGGTTCGTGCTGGCGGACATGTCCGCCGCGGTCGAGTCGGCGCGTGCGACGTACCTGGCAGCGGCGCGGATGAAGGACGCCGGGCAGAAATTCTCCCGGCAGGCGTCGATCGCCAAGCTCGTGTGCACCGACAACGCCATGAAGGTCACGACCGACGCGGTGCAGGTGCTCGGCGGCGCCGGCTACACCCGCGACTTCCCGGTCGAGCGCTACATGCGCGAGGCCAAGGTCATGCAGATCTTCGAGGGCACCAACCAGATCCAACGCCTCGTCATCGCCCGCGACCTCGCCCACTAGCTCCGATCACGACGTGCGGATGGCCTGCGTTCGGCTGAAGAACCGCAGCGCCATGCGGCGGCGGCGTGGTGCCGGGATGCGTTCCAGGGCTTGACGGCGAAGCTCGAGTCGTCGCACCAGATCCGCCTCGCGGAGCTGGTGGCTGCGGTAGGCGGTGTAATCGGTGTTCATGAGTCGTCCTTTCGTGACGGCTTCACGATGTCGCGGACGGGCACTCGGCCACATCGGGCGCCTTCCCCATGTCTTGGATGCACCGGAACGAGACGCAAGATGGGGCGATTTCCCGATGTTCTCCGGGTCGTTCTCGAATGTCCTTGTGGTGGCAGGCAACCGGTCTGCCTGGATCAGCAGGAGGACACGCATGACACTCTTCATGGACGTGCACCACATGGATGGCACCGTCACGCTCGATGACGTCAAGAAGGCTCACGCAGCCGATCTCGAGACCCAGACGGCACATGGCGTCGACTACCGGCAGTACTGGGTCGATGAGACGAACGGCAAGATCTTCTGCCTCGTCGAAGCGCCTGACGCAGAAGCGGCCAACACGGTCCACCGCGAGGCCCATGGGCTCGTGGCGGACGAGATCTACCCCGTCGCCGAGGGCAGCTGACTCGCGACCCCCGGTTGCCGGCGCAGCCGGGCCAGCATCCCGCGTCGGCGGAGCGCCCCCCTGGACTCCGCCGACGCGGGATCCCGCGTCTCCCTCGTGACCGTCCAGTTGTCAGGACCAGAGGGGCTGGCGGCCCGCCGCACGACGAGTCACAATCGGGATTGGCGTGAAGGAGCGGTGATGAGCAACAGCATCGACGGCGCCCTGTCTCGCCCCCCCGTGGTGGAGCGTGACGGGATACTCGAACGACTCGTCGGCATCGCGGATGAAGCCGCACGAGGGCACGGCTGCCTCGTCCTCGTGAGCGGCGAAGCCGGCGTCGGCAAGACGACACTGGTCGAGGCGTTCCTCGACTCGATCGCAGACCCGTCAGCCGTTCGCCGCGGAGGTTGCGACAACGTCACGACGCCCGCACCGCTCGGTCCGTTCCTCGAAGCGATGCCCGAGCTGGTCGAGGTGTCCGTCCCGGCAAGTGGCGAGGACAGCTCCGCGCTGTTCAGGACGGCGACTGGCCTCCTGTCGTCGCACTCCACGGTCGTCGTGCTCGAGGATCTCCACTGGGCTGACGGTGCATCGCTCGACCTGCTGCGACACCTGGGACGCCGGGTGTCGCGCATGGCGGTGATGCTCGTCGTGACGTTCCGCAGCGATGAGCTCGACGATGCACACCCGCTGCGAGTCGTCCTGGGTGACCTGGCGACGGCTCCGGGCGTGGCCCGCATCCCCGTGCCGGCGCTCACCAGAAAAGGCGTCGAGCAACTAGCGCTCGCGGTCGGGTCGGGCATCGATGCGGCCGGGCTTCACGAGCGCACAGGTGGCAATGCCTTTCACGTGACCGAGGTGCTGGCTACCGGCGGCGACGAAATGCCGTCGACCGTGCGAGATGCAGTCCTGGCCCGGACCTCCCGCCTGGGTGATGGCGCACGTCGTACGCTCGAGGCCGCCGCGGTGCTCGGTCCGGGCGCAGATGTCTCGGTCCTGGCAGCGGTGGCCGATCGCCCACTGTCCGACATCGATGAGTGCATCGCCCGCGGAATCCTTCGCGCGGAGCTCGACACCGTGACGTTTCGGCACGAGCTGGCTCGTCTCGCCGTCGAAGGGACACTGACGTTCGAGTCCCGACGGGACTTGCATGCGCGCGCCCTCGCCGAGCTCATGACGCGCGACTCCACGGATGACCGCCGGCTCGCGCACCATGCGCAGGAGGCGGACAACCGGGTGGCTCTGCTCAGGCACGCCATGCGCGCAGCCGACCTGGCCGCCGCCCGCGGCGCCCATCGCGAGGCCGCCGAGCACCTGACGACGGTGCTCGGAGAGCTGCCGACCGACTCCGCCCAACGCCCCGACGTCCTGGACAGGTTGGGCAACGCACTCTGTCTCCTGGGGCGCGCGGAGGAGGCTCTGGCCATCGAGCACGAAGCCCTTGAGCTGCACCGGGCTGCGCGAAGTGCCCGCGGAGCGGGCCGGTCCCTGCGCCGGATCAGCAGGCTGACGTGGATGTTGGGTCGCGGTGCCGCCAGCGACCAGTTCGCCCGCCGCGCGATCGAGGTGCTCGAGCCGGAAGGACCGGCGCACGAGCTGGCGATGGCATACAGCAATCTCGCCCAGATCCACATGCTGAGCGATGACGCGCACGGGGCGGGCCATTGGGGTGAGAGGGCTCTGGACATGGCGTCCGACCTCGGTGACGAGTTCGTGCGTGCGCACGCCTTGAACAACGTCGGCAGCTCGATCGCGACGACAGACGACCTGGAGACCGGGTGCGAGATGCTGCGCCAAAGTCTTCAGATCTCCCTGGATCACGCCTTCGTCGACCACGCGGCCCGCGCCTACTGCAACCTCAGCGTGTCGCTGACCCTGCATCGTCGCTTCGAGGAGGCCGAGCGGGTCATGGCCGAGGGCATCGCGTACTCGGTCGAACGCGATCTCGACTACTACGGGGACTACATCACCGCCATGCTGGCGAAGTCCGCGGCGGAACGCGGCGAGCTCGACGAGGCGGAGCGGCTCGCGGAGCAGGTCCTCGCGATCCCGTACCTGGCGATCGTCGGCCGCATCCCCGCCCTGGCGACGAGGGGTCAGCTCGAGGCGTGGCGAAACGGTGGGGGCGAGGACCTGTTGGCCGAGGCGATGCGACTGGCCGAGCAGACCCGGGAGCCACAAAGGTTGGCACCGGTGGCCCTGGCGCAGGTTGAGCTGGCATGGATCCAGGGTCGACGTGATGATGCCGTCGAGACCCTCGATCGACTCTGGTCCGCTCATGCCGAGCATCCACACCCTTGGCGCACCGGCGAGCTGGCGTGGTGGCTGCTGGTGACCGATGAGCAGCGCGAGCTGCCCGGGCCGGCTGCGCGGCCGTTCGCCCTGATGCTGGACGGCCAGATGGGGGAGGCCGCAGAGCTGTGGCGCTCGCTGGGCTCACCGCTGTGGGCGGCCCGCGCGCTCTCTGCCTCAGCCGACATCGATGACGTCAGGCGGGGGCTGGCCGGACTGGAGGCGCTGGGCGCTCTGGGCCTGCGCGACGCGATACTTCGCGATCGCCAACGCCATGGCCTCGCGGCCGTACGAGGACCTCGTGCGATGACCGCTGCACACCCCGCCGGGCTGACGGAGCGTGAGGTCGAGGTGCTCCAGCTGCTCGGCAAGGGACTGACCAACGCGGAGATCGGCGAGTCGTTGTTCGTGTCACCGAAGACCGCTGGCCACCACGTCTCGGCCGTCCTGCGCAAGCTGGGCGCCCCCAACCGGGCTCGTGCCGCGGCGATCGCCATCGAGCGGGGTCTGGTCGGCAGCGAGTAGAGGCCGGTCGACGATCGCAGCACGGCCGTCCCTCGAACGTACGGAGGCTGCGGGAGAGGTCATGGGCGCGTCGGGGGAGGCGATCCGGGCTGTTCGCGCGTGACGCGACAAGGCGGCAATCAGCGCAAGACGGTTGCCGCCGAAGCGCGCGAGTGCTGCCTGGGCAGTCTCGTGGCGCCTCTGGATCCGGTCGGCCAGCTCTCGCTCGTCGAAGGGGATGGTGTGGGTGGTGATGTTCATGTCGAACCTTTCGTCACCCCCAATCTCGGGCAATCGGCCGCATGGCACATCGGGCGATCCACCCGTGTTTGGCGCTCGCGTGCCGGGCGCTGCCGTAGGGACAATTCCCGATGCCGACGGGTCAGTGTCCAGGCCTGAGCGAAGACGCGGCCTGCTCGATCCCTGCGGCGAACCGGTCTGCCAGGGTCCTGGCGAAGGTCTGCGTGAAGTGGAGCTTGTCGCGATAGACGACCACGCCGCCGACCACCGGCAGGCAGGTGTCGCCGGGGCAGGCCGTCGCATTGGCGTCGACGAGCGTGGCCTCGTCCGGCATGAGTCGTGCGGCGGCGGCCATGACGGACGGCTGCCGGTCGACCGGGAAGGTGCACTGGCTGACGTCGCGCTTCTGCGCGAGGCAGGTCGTCGGGAAGAACGGCGCCCGGTTGGGCGAGTCCGACAGCACGACGCCGATGCCGGCCGCGTGGAGCCGGTCGATCGTGCGCTCCAGGCCGCGGGTCGCGAGAACGACAGCTTCTCGGCCTTCGACCACGGCTCCGTCCACCGACAGGTCGCCGGTCGAGAGCCGGCTCATCGCCAGCACGACAACGTCTGGATGTCGCTCCTCGATCTCTCGCAGGGCAGCTTCACGGAACACATCGCACGCGCCGTACGCGCCGCCGAGCTCGGGATCGAACTTCGTGACATCGGCCATCGGACAGCGGCTCTTCGCCCAGACGGTCACGGCCCAGCCGCGTTGCTCGCCGGCCGCGATCACGGCCGGGGCGACTGCTCCGCCGATCGAGTCGCCGAGCACCACGACCCGCTGGTCGGCGCGCTTGTCGGCGAACGTGCAGCCATCCCAAGACGGCTTCGCGGTCTGCTTGAACCCGACGTGGCAGCCCATGTCCTTGAACGGTCCGGCGTCACTCGCCGCCGCTTCGAGGGACGGCGTGATGCGCTGGGAGACCGGCGCTTGACGATGCACGTCGGCTGTCTCCGGAGTGGTCCTGACGTGGTCGATCGTCTCGGCCTGCGACGCGTACGCCACGACGGGGACGACGGCCGTCCCGAGTGCGGCACCGAGAGCCAGGCTGAGGCCAGGTCGCTTGACGAGAACACGAGCGTGCCGGAACGGATTCTCGACGAGGCGGTGGCTCGCGACACTGAGTCCGAGGGCCACGGCAACGAGGCCGAGGCGCACCTCCACCGCGCGGGTGTCGAGCACCGCCATGCCGATGACCAGCACCGGCCAGTGCCACAGATAGATCGAGAACGACAGGTCGCCGACGTACGTCAGCGAGCGGATCGAGAGCAGCCGGTTGAGCCGGGAGCACGTTCCGGTGCCCGAGACGACCAGCAGCACGCCGGCCAGCGTCGGTGCGACGGCGAGCCACGACGGGTACGCCAAGCCGGCGGTGCCGGACTCGTCCAGCAGCCAGACGCAGAAGCCGAACAGCAGGAGACCCGCGGCGCCGAGCACCGCACGGGTCCGGCCGCGCAGGCGCATGATCGCGGGCACCGCGACCGCCACGAGCGCACCCGCGGCAAGCTGCCACGCGCGCGACGGCGTGCCGAAGAAGGCGTACGGCTGGTTGGCCGCAGTCGTGTGGATGCTGTACGCGAGGGACGCCGCGATCACCGCGACGAACGCTCCGCCGAAGGCCACGACGTACGTCCTGCGGCCTCGGCCGGCCAGCCGCCACACGATCGCGAGCACGATCAGCAGCACGGGCCAGACAACGTAGAACTGCTCCTCGACGCCGAGGCTCCAGTAGTGCAGCACCGGCGAAGGGTCGCGGTCGCTCGCCAGGTAGTCGGTCTGCTGCTGGGCGAACCGCCAGTTGCCGGAGAACAGCGCCGACCACAGGACGTCCGTCCCGATCGCCTTGCGGTCGAGCGGGCTCATGAACGCGCGCACCGCGAGCATCGTCGTGACGAGCACGAGGGCCGACAGCGGCAGGATGCGCCGGGCCCGGCGCGCCCAGAACTGGCGCAGGCTGACCGTGCCGGTGGTGGCGATCTCGTGCAGCAGCAGCTGGGTGATCAGGAACCCCGACAGCACGAAGAACAGGTCGACGCCGACGAATCCACCGGACACGAACGGCATGCCGGCGTGGTACGCGACGACCGTCGTGACCGCGATCGCGCGCAGTCCCTGGATGTCGTCGCGCCGTGGAGGCGCAGCCCTTCGCGTCTGCGCGGGAATCACCCGCTGGTACGCCAGCACCGTCATGCTGCACTCCTCCGGGATCGACGTCGTCATCCCAGAGATGCGGGTCGAGCCCGAAAGGTTGTCTCCGAGCCGGAGACCTACGAAGGGCTACACGTTGCGGCGGTACTGGCCGCCGACCTCGAAGAACGCCTCGGTGACCTGCTGCAGCGAGCAGACCCGGGCAGCGTCCATCAGCACCGCGAAGACGTTCTCGTGGTTGATCGCGGCCAGCTTGAGCCGCTCGATCGCCTCAGCCGCCTCGTCGCGGTGCGTCGTCGTGGAACGTCTGGACGCGCTCGCAGCTGCGACGACTTCTCGGCCTCGGTCGCCCGCGCCAGCTCGACGGTCGGCGGCTCGAGCTCGTCGGCGTGAGGGTTGCGGAACGTGTTGACGCCGACGATCGGCAGCGAGCCGTCGTGCTTGCGCTGCTCGTAGAGCATCGACTCGTCCTGGATGCGGCCGCGCTGGTAGCCGGTCTCCATCGCGCCGAGCACGCCGCCGCGCTCGTTGATGCGGTCGAACTCGGCGAGCACGGCCTCCTCGAGCAGGTCGGTGAGCTCGTCGATGATGTAGGCGCCCTGCGTCGGGTTCTCGTTCATCGCGAGGCCCCACTCGCGGTTGATGACGAGCTGGATCGCGAGCGCACGGCGTACGGACTCCTCCGACGGGGTCGTGACGGCCTCGTCGTACGCGTTGGTGTGCAGGCTGTTGGCGTTGTCGTAGATCGCGATGAGGGCCTGCAGCGTCGTGCGGATGTCGTTGAAGCTCATCTCCTGCGCGTGCAGGGAGCGGCCGGACGTCTGCACGTGGTACTTCAGCTTCTGCGAGCGCTCGTTGGCGCCGTACTTGTCGCGCATCGTGATGGCCCAGATGCGGCGGGCGACGCGGCCCAGCACGGAGTACTCGACGTCCATGCCGTTGGAGAAGAAGAACGACAGGTTGGGCGCGAAGTCGTCGATGTCCATGCCGCGCGCGAGGTAGGCCTCGACGTAGGTGAAGCCGTTGGCGAGGGTGAACGCCAGCTGGCTGATGGGGTTGGCCCCGGCCTCGGCGATGTGATAGCCCGAGATGCTGACGGAGTAGAAGTTGCGGACCTGGTTGTCGATGAACCACTCCTGGATGTCGGCCATCATCCGCAGGCTGAACTCGGTGGAGAACAGGCAGGTGTTCTGGCCCTGGTCCTCCTTGAGGATGTCGGCCTGCACCGTGCCGCGTACGTTCTGCAGCGCGTACGACCGCAGGACGTCGTGCTCCTCGGCGTCGGGCTCGCGGTCGTGCTCGGCGCGGAACTCCGTCGACCTGCTGGTCGATCACGGTGTTGAGGAAGAACGCCAGCACGGTCGGCGCCGGGCCGTTGATCGTCATCGACACCGAGGTCGACGGCGCCACCAGGTCGAAGCCGTCGTAGAGCGCCTTCATGTCGTCGAGCGTCGCGACCGAGACCCCGGAGGTGCCGACCTTGCCGTAGATGTCGGGGCGCAGGTCGGGGTCGCGGCCGTAGAGCGTGACGGAGTCGAATGCGGTCGAGAGCCGGGTGGCCTCGCCGTCGTCCGACAGCAGCTTGAAGCGGCGGTTGGTGCGGAACGGGTCGCCCTCGCCGGCGAACATACGGGCGGGGTCCTCGCCGTCACGCTTGAACGGGAACACGCCGGCGGTGAACGGGAAGTGGCCCGGCAGGTTCTCCTTGCGCCAGTAGGTCACGAGGTCGCCGTGATCGGTGTGCTTCGGCAGGCTGACGCGGCGGACCTTGGTGCCCGACAGCGACTCACGGGTCAGCGCCGTGTGGTTCTCGGTCTCGCGGATGCGGACGACCATCTCGTCGCCGGAGTACGTCTCGACGATCGCGGGCCAGCCCTCGATCTGCTCGGTGATCTCGTGCGGGCAGCTGCCTTGCGGGCGTCCTCGAGGAGATCGGCGACCTCGCCGGGCACTGGCCAGTTGAGCCTGCCGAAAGCTCCGCCGCCACGGCTTCGAGCCGCTGCAGCGCGGCGGGCCTTGGCGACCAGGTCGTCGGTCGTCGCGTGATAGCCGCGTACGGTCTCGGTGATCTCGGCGAGGTAGCGCGTGCGCTCGGGCGGCACGACCTGGTCGATGCCGCTGGAGAACTTCACGTCGGCGATCGGCAGGATGCCCTCGGAGACGGCGAGCCCTTCGGGCGCGAGGAGCGAGACGAGGTGCTGGAAGAGCGCGGTCACGCCGTCGTCGTTGAACGTCGCGGCCGAGGTGCCGAACACCGGCATGTCCTCGGGCTTCTAGCCGAACGCCTCGCGGTTGCGGACGAGCTGGCGGCCGACGTCACGCAGCGCGTCCTTGGCGCCGCGGCGCTCGAACTTGTTGATCGCGACGACGTCGGCGAAGTCGAGCATGTCGATCTTCTCGAGCTGCGAGGCGGCGCCGAACTCCGGCGTCATGACGTACATCGACGTGTCGACGAAGGGCACGATCGCGGCGTCACCCTGGCCGATGCCGGGGGTCTCGACGATCACGAGGTCGTGGCCAGCGGCCTTGAGCAGGTCGATGACAACTGGCAGGCAGTCGGGCAGCTCGTGGCTGCCGCGGGTCGCGAGCGAGCGGAAGTAGATGCGGTCGCCGTCGAGCGAGTTCATCCGGATGCGGTCGCCGAGCAGTGCGCCGCCGCCACGGCGACGCGTCGGGTCGACGGCGATGACGCCGATGCGGAGCTTGTCCTGCTGGTCGAGGCGGAACCGGCGGACGAGCTCATCGGTCAGCGACGACTTGCCGGAGCCGCCGGTGCCGGTGATGCCGAGCACCGGGGTGCCCGATGAGGCCGATGCTGCGCGAATCGAGTCGAGGAACGCGGGGTCGAGCCGGTCGAGCTCGGCACCGGTGATGGCGCGGGCGAGGGCACCCCGATCGCCGGACAGCACGGCGTCGGTGCCGGACTGGCGATCGTCCCAGAGATCGATGTCGCACGCCTCGATCATCGTGTTGATCATGCCGACGAGGCCGAGGCGCTGCCCGTCCTCGGGGGAGAAGATCGTGACGCCGGCCTTGCGGAGTCGCGCGATCTCCTCGGGGACGATGACGCCGCCGCCTCCGCCGTAGACCTTGACGTGCCCGGCGCCGCGCTCGCGCAGCGACTCGACGAGGTACTCGAAGTACTCGACGTGGCCGCCCTGGTAGGAGCTGACCGCGACGCCCTGCACGTCCTCGTCGATCGCGGCGTCGACGACTTCCTGCACCGAGCGGTTGTGTCCGAGGTGGATGACCTCGGCACCCTGGGACTGCAGGATGCGGCGCATGATGTTGATCGAGGCGTCGTGCCCGTCGAACAGCGCCGAGGCGGTCACGAATCGGACGGGATGGGCCGGGGTGTGGAAGTCCTGCGTGGTCATGCAACCTCGATCTCAACGATGCGGCGATATTCCTAGGTCTTAAAATAGTCGGGCATCCAACTAAATTCCACTCGGTGTGACGCAAGCCCCCTACGATGGTGCTCATGCCACGCGATCCCAAGCTCCCGTTCGACCCCATCGATCGTGCGTCCGAGCTGTGGACGAAGCACATCGGCGACGCCACCTCGATGCGGCTCGCCACCTCGATCATGCGGGTCCAGCAGCTGGTCATCGCCGAGCTCGACGCGGTGCTCAAGCCATACGGCATCACCTTCGCCCGCTACGAGGTCCTGGTGCTCTTGTCGTTCAGCTCGACCGGTCGTCTGCCGCTGAGCAAGATCGGCGCGCGGCTCATGGTGCACCCCACGTCGGTGACGAATGCGATGGACCGGCTCGAGGCCCAGGGCCTGGTCAAGCGGGTCGCTGACGTCGAGGACCGCCGCCGTACGTTCGCCGAGCTGACACCGGAGGGCGAGGCCGTGCTGGCCAAGGCGACAAAGGAGATCATGTCGATCGACTTCGCGATCAAGGGCCTCGACGCGGAGCAGCAGGACCAGACGTACGACCTGCTGAAGAGCTTGAGATCCTCCGCCGGAGACTTTGCCTGAATCGAGTGAGCTCTGCTAGCGGTCCCGGTCGGCTCGCGGGTAGCGCCTCCCGGGGGCCGAACGTATCGACAGACGCACACAAGCCCCGCCTCCCACTGGGAGACGGGGCCTTTTGTGAGGTCAGATCAGAGCTTGGGCAGCTTGATCGTCATGCCGTTGATGACGCTGGTCCGCTTGACCATGAACCGGTACGTGCGCTTCGACGACGTCTTGTACGACCACTTGGCATTGCCGGTGGAGTCCAGCGAGAGCGTCTTGAGCGTCTTCCAGGTGCCGCTGCTGGCGTACTGGATGTAGCCGGTCTTCGCGGTGAGTGCCGAGCCGTCGGTGCCGCGGATGCGGGCGCGGGCGCCGAACGACACCGTGCTCCCGGAGTGGCTCGCCTTGAACGTGCCCCACGTGTCGCGACGGACGTAGAAGGTGTTGCTCGTGGCATTGATGATCGTCCACGGTCCGTCTGCCGCGTCGTGGGTCGTGTAGACCTCCATCTCCGGGCCGAGCACGATCTTGCCGGCGCCGAAGTGGCGAGGGATCTCGGCCCCGGGCGCCGACTCGCTCGGCCGGTTGGCCCACATCGGGACCCAGTCGTCCTCCCCGTTCCGGTACACCCCGTTGACGGTGGCATGGGTCCACATGGTCGGCCCGTAGTTGGTCGGGGTTCCGAGCCTCGCACCGTTGAAGTAGTTGAAGGTGATCCGGCCCGGCGCGTAGACGTAGGGCCACTCGGGATCGAGTGTCCCCATGACCCCGCTGCTGATGCTGTAGTCGTGGATGGTGACATCTCCGGCGGAGGCGATGCCCACGTCGGAGCCGCTCGCGCGGGCGCCGGTCCTGGCTGCGGAGGGGGCAGGGAACGAAGCGCCGCGGTCGGGCGAGAAGGACGTGTCCGGAGCGATGCTGCCGGACTCGGTCGTGGGTGAGTCAGCGGCCGTCGCCGGTCCGGCGCCGAGGCTGAGGGCGAGGATGGCTGCGGTCAGCAGCGCACCGCCGCGGGCAAGGGTGGTTCTGCGCACAGGGGTCTCCCGATGAGTGGTGAGGGAATGAGAGTGTCCGCCCATCCTTCCAGAGGATAAGTCCGTGGGGACAAGGTTTCGCAAATTCCTGTCGGGAGCTCTCAGTCCACCAGCATCGCGGCGTCGAGAGTCGCCTCGGGCACGCCGAATCCCTCGATCAGGGTCAAGGTGTGGGGACGCAGCTTCTCGAGCAGCTCGTTGACAAGTGAGGTGACGGTCTTGGCGCGTGTGTCGGCGAGGCGGTTGTGCCCCATGAACCAGGCGAGGTCCTCCTCGATCGAGGTCAGGGCGTAGAGCGAGCAGACGTCGCGCAGCAGCTCCTGGGCCTCCTCGCTGTCGCAGCGGGCGATGCCTGCGGTGAACGCCTCCAGCACGACGCGTTCGATGTGCACGCGGCCGGCCCGGATGACGTGGTCCTGCGCGGCGTTGAACACCGCGAACGCCTCGGCCTTGTCGCCGCTGTTGGCACGGCGCAGCCGCCGGGCCGCAGTCTCGAGGACGTGCTCCTCGCGGTCCTCGAACAGGCTGAGCTGCGTGCCGCGATCGAGCAGGTCGTGGTTGTCGTCGGTGCGACCGGGACGTGCGTCGATGAGCCGCTGGATGAGCTGCGACGCGGCGGTGCGCTCCTTGACGACATCGGCGACCGTGCCGGCCGCAAAACGTACGAGGCCGACGGGGTCGAGGCCACCGACCTCCTGGGCGTACGACGTGAGCAGCTCCTTGGCGACGAGCTGGAACAACACGTGGTTGTCGCCCTCGAACGTCGTGAAGACGTCGGTGTCGCCCTTGAGCGTGGTGAGCCGGTTCTCGGCGAGGTAGCCGGCTCCGCCGCAGGCCTCGCGGGCCTCCTGGATGGCCTTGGTGGCGTGCCAGGTCTGCGCGGCCTTGAGGCCGGCGGCGCGGGTCTCCAGCTCGCGCTGCTGGTGCGGCGGCGGGGGCTCGTCGGCGCTCTGCACCGTGTCCATGCGGGCCACGAGCTGGTTCTGTGCGAACCGATAGGCGTACGAGCGGGCGATCAGCGGCAGCAGGCGGCGCTGGTGCATCCGGTAGTCCATGAGCAGGATCTCGTTGCCCGGCTCGGGGCCGAACTGGCGGCGCTTGAGCGCGTAGCGGGCCGCGATGCTCAGCGCGACCTCGGTCGCGGCGCTGGCCGAACCGCCGACGCTGACCCGGCCGCGGATCAGCGTGCCGAGCATCGTGAAGAACCGGGCGTTGGTGCTCTCGATCGAGGAGGAGTAGGTGCCGCCCTCGTCGACCTGGCCGTACTTGTTGAGCAGGTTCTCGCGCGGCACGCGCACGTGGTCGAACACGATGCGGCCGTTGTCGACCGCTCCGAGCCCGCCCTTGTGCTTGTCGTCGGACGTCGTGATGCCGGGCAGGTCGTTGCCCTGGTCGTCGCGCAGCGGCACGACGAAGCAGTGGACGCCGTGGTTCTCGCCCTTGGTGATGAGCTGGGCGAACACCGCCGCGACCTGGGCGTGCGCGGCGGCTCCGCCGATGTAGTCCTTGCGCGACGACGGAGTCGGGGAGTTGATCACGAACTCCTGGGTCGCCAAGTCGTACGTCGCGGTGGTCTCGAGGCTCTGGACGTCGCTGCCGTGACCGGTCTCGGTCATGGCGAAGCAGCCGAGGATGTCGAGGTTGATGAGTCCGGGGATGTACGTCTTGTGGTGCTTCTCGGTGCCGAGGTTCTCGATCGCGCCGCCGAACAGTCCCCACTGCACGCCGGCCTTGACCATGAGGGACAGGTCGAACTGGGCGAGCATCTCGATGCCCGTCACCGCCATGCCCGGATCGCCCGTGCCGCCGCTCTCGACGCGGAACCCCGCCGCGGGGATGCCGGTCGGGACGAGCTTCTTCATCTGCTCCAGGACGCGCGCGCGGGCCTGGTCGAGGGTGAGATCGTGGTCGTAGGCGAGGTCGAATCCGGCGAGCTCCTTGCGGGACTGCTCCCTGCACGTGGCGCCATTTGCCGTCGAGGGCGATGCGGACGTCGTCGCTGAGAGCCATGGATCACAAGGTACTCGGATCGGGCCTGACGGGCACGGCATAGTCACGGACCTATCGGCGGTGACGCTGCGACGTGTCCGGCGACCGGATACGTCGCCAGCTCACCGCTCGGCGGCGGCGGGTCTGCCCGGTCCTAGGCTGGGGTCATGTCCGGACCCGTCACTGTCTCCATCACGCGGAAGGTCGATCCGTCGCAGGAGGACCAGATGCTCGCGTGGCTGCGCGCCGGGTTCGAGCTGGCGGAACGCTTCGACGGTTATCTCGGCTCCGGCTGGGTACGGCCTTCGACCGGGTCCAGCGAGTGGCACATGCTCTACCGGTTCGCGTCGCAGGAGTCGCTGGAGGCGTGGGAGCTCTCGGCGCAACGCCGGTGGTGGCTCGACTCGGCGCAGGGATTCGTGGCCGAGTCAGCCCGGGAGCACCGGACCGGCATCGAGGGATGGTTCGACGAGCCGTCGAGCGTCGACGTGCAGGACCTGCGTACCGCCACGCCTCCGCCGCCCAGGTGGAAGCAGATGTGCGCGATCTTCATCGTGTTCTTCCCGCTGAGCCTCGTCGCCAACTATGTCGCGAAGGACTTCGCGGCCGACTGGTGGCTGCCCGTCCGCGTGCTGGCGATCACCGCGGTGATGACGCCGGTCATGACCTATCTGGCTCTCCCGTGGATCACCCGGCTGCTGCACCCGTGGCTCAACGCGGCGCGCAAACGATGAGTGGCTCGCTGCTGGTTGCCGGCACGACCTCGGACGCGGGCAAGAGCATCGTCACGACCGGGCTGTGCCGAGCGTTCGCCCGGCGGGGACTCAAGGTGGCGCCCTACAAGGCGCAGAACATGTCCAACAACTCGATGGTCTGCGCTGGAGTCGATGAGGGGGCGGGCGCGGAGATCGGCCGGGCCCAGTGGATCCAGGCGCTCGCGGCTGGAGCTGTGCCCGAGGCGGCCATGAACCCGGTGCTCCTCAAGCCGGGCGGTGATCGCAAGAGCCACGTCGTCCTCATGGGTCAGCCGGCCGGCGAGATCTCGTCGGCCGAGTTCATCGGCGGCCGTACGCACCTGGCCGCCGCGGCCCACGCGGCATACGACGACCTGGCGGCGCGCTTCGACATCGTGGTGAGCGAGGGCGCCGGCAGCCCGGCCGAGATCAACCTGCGCGCCGGCGACTACGTCAACATGGGGCTCGCCCGGCACGCCGGCATCCCGACTGTCGTGGTCGGCGACATCGACCGCGGCGGGGTCTTCGCCGCGATGTACGGAACCGTGGCGCTGCTCGAGCCCGACGACCAGCGGTTGATCGCCGGGTTCGTGGTCAACAAGTTCCGCGGTGACGAGACCCTGCTGCGGCCCGGACTCGACCGGCTCGAGGCGTTGACCGGGCGGCGCGTGTTCGGGGTGCTGCCGTGGAGCCCCGACGTGTGGCTGGACTCCGAGGACGCGCTCGACCTCGAGGGCCGCCGCTCCGCGGATCGCGACGGGGCGGTGCGAGTCGCGGTCGTGCGGATGCCGCGCATCAGCAACTTCACGGACGTCGACGCGCTCGGACTCGAGCCGGGTGTCGACGTCGTGTTCGCCGGCAAGCCGCAGGACCTCAGTGGCGCGGATGTCATCGTGCTGCCCGGCACCCGCGCCACGATCTCCGATCTCGCGTGGCTTCGAGCGCGAGGTCTCGACCAAGCCGTCCTGCGACACGCCGAAGCCGGGCTGCCCGTCATGGGCATCTGCGGCGGGTTCCAGATGCTCGGGCGCACGGTCAGCGACCCCGACGGGGTCGAGGGCGACCCCGGAGCGTCGGCCGACGGACTCGGCCTGCTCGACGTCACGACGACCTTCCGCGCCGACAAGGTCCTGCGGCTGCCGACCGGCTCGGCTCTGGGCACCGAGGTGTCGGGCTACGAGATCCATCACGGCCGCATCACGCAGGGGCAGGACGAGGAGTTCCTCGGCGGCGCCCGGTCGGTCAATGTGTTCGGCACGATGTGGCACGGCAGCCTGGAGTCCGACGCCTTCCGCAAGGCGTTCCTGGTGCAAGCGGCGCAGCTGAGCGGTCGGGCGTACGAAGCCTCGGACGTCAGCTTCGCCGCGAGCCGTGAGCGGCGGCTCGATCTGCTGGGGGACCTCGTCGAGCGTCACCTCGATGTCGACGCGCTGCTCACCATCGCCCGGGACGGTGCGCCGGACGTGCCCCTCCTGCCGCCAGGAGCGACGACATGACGGTCCTGGTGCTGGGCGGTACGTCCGAGGCCCGCGAGCTCGCGGTGCTGCTGCAGGACGCGGGCGTGCGCTTCGTGTCCTCGCTCGCCGGCCGGGTCGCCCGCCCGCGCCTGCCGGTCGGCGCGGTGCAGATCGGCGGATTCGGCGGCGTGCCGGGCCTGCGGTCGTACCTGATGGAGATGCGCATCTCGGCGGTCGTCGACGCGACGCACCCGTTCGCCGAGGGCATGAGCGCCAACGCCGTCGCCGCCTGCCACACCGATGGCGTGCCGCTGTTGAGGCTCGAGCGCCCGGGTTGGTCCGAGGCGCCGGGTGCCGACCGATGGCACTGGGTCGATGACCATGATGAAGCTGCGGGACTGACCGCGACGCTCGGTGACCGGCCGTTCCTCACGGTGGGCCGCCAGTCGCTCGCCCGGTTCGTCGACGCGCTGGCCGGCAAGCCGGCGCTCGTTCGGGTCGTCGACCAGCCGGATTTCGTGCTGCCGGAGCCATGGTCGCTGTTGCTGAGCCGCGGTCCGTACGTGCTGGAGGGCGAACGGCAGCTCATGGCCGACATCGACGTGCTCGTGACGAAGGACTCCGGTGGGTCCCACACGTGGGCCAAGATGCAGGTTGCCAACGAACAAGGCATCGAGGTCGTGATCGTCCGTCGCTCGGCGGTGCCGGCCGAGGTCGAGCTGGTCAGCGATCCCGTCGCGGCCGCCGCCTGGGTCACATCCCGCCAGTGATCCGGATCGTCGTGGCGGTGACGTAGGCGGCCTCGGGCCGGAACAGCCACGCCACGGCGCCGGCGACATCGTCTGGCTCGCCGACCCGACCGAGCGGGACCCGCGCGGCCACCCGGTCGGGTCGTCCCGGGTCGCCTGCGTCGGCGTGGATGTCGGTGCGGATCGTGCCCGGCGCCACGCCCACCACGCGGATGCCAAGCCCGGCCACCTCCTTGCCGAGCCCGACCGTCAGCGCGTCGACACCGGCCTTGGCGGCGGCATAGTGCACGTACTCGCCGGGTGATCCCAACGTCGCTGCGCCGGATGAGATGTTGACGATCGTCCCGCCGCGTCCGGTCATGGCCTGGACTGCCCGGCGGGCGCACAGCACCGCCGCGGTGAGATTGAGATCGATCACGGAGCAGATGACGTCCGGCTCGGTCTCGGCCAGCGGTCCGACGTGCAGCGTCGCGCCGGCGTTGTTGACGAGGCCGGTCAGCGGCCCGCGCTGCTCCGCTGCCGCGAACAGGACTTCCAGTCCGTCGGCCGTTGTGACGTCGGCTCGTACGACGTGGACCGCCTCGAGCTCGTCCGCGAGTGCCTCGGCACTGGCGTCGTCGCGCACGTACGAGGCGACGACCTCGTGGCCGTCCATGACGAGCGCGCGGGTGATCGCGGCACCGATGCCGCGCGTGCCGCCCGTGACGATCGTGGTCATCGACGCCGCCTCAGGGCTACGGCGACGCTGACGGCAAGGGCGCCGAGGCCTACGGCATCCGCGAGGTGCACGGACCGGTCGATGTCCTGTGGAAGCGCGACGGGACCGTCGCCGAGGGTCGGCCGGTGCTCGACGCGTGCGCCGTAGACGTTCGTACCACCGAGCTGCACGCCGAGAGCCCCGGCGAATGACGCTTCGACGGGACCCGCGTTGGGGCTGGGGTGGCGATGGGCGTCGCGGGTCCACGTACGGAGAGCGGTCGCGCTGTCGCCGCCGACTGTTGGCGCGAGGGCGACTGCGAGCAGGGCCGACAGGCGCGCCGGCACGAGGTTGAGCACGTCGTCGAGCCGCGCGGAGGCCCAGCCGAAGCTGCGGTAGCGGGCGCTGCGGTGGCCCACCATCGCGTCGAGCGTGTTGGCCGCCCGGTATGCCGCGACGCCGGCGACACCGCCGAACGCGCCGGCCAGCAGGGGAGCAACGACGGCATCGGAGGTGTTCTCGGCGACGGACTCGACGACGGCCCGCGCGATCTCCTGCTCGTCGAGCTCCGATGGGTCGCGGCCGACCAGGTGTGTGAGCTGCTCGCGGGCTGCGGGAAGGTTGTCGGCGTCGAGCCACGCTCGGACGTACGAGGCCTCCTGCGAGAGTGATCGGCCGCCGAGCGCCGCCCACGTCGTGGCCGCGACCAGGAGCGTACGCAGGACGGGTCGTCGAGCCGTCATCCGCTCGGCCAGCAACCCTGCGGCGCCGACCCCGCTGACCAGCACTGACGTGTATGCGACACCCGTCGTGCGGTCGTCGCGATAGACCTGACGTTCGACATCACGTGCCAACGCGCCGAAGCCGGCGACGGGGTGGAACCGCGCCGGATCGCCGAACACCCGGTCGGCCGCGAACCCGAGGGCCAGACCTGCAGCACGTGCGCGCATTCGGGCTCCTCAGGGGACGGTCGTGGTCGGTAGGGTGAGGTCGACAGTAGCGAGGTGCGATGAAGGTCCTGATCACGGGCGGTGTGCGCTCCGGCAAGTCGTTCCATGCCGAGTCGTTGCTGCTGGCCGAGCCAACGGTCACGTACGTCGCGCCGGGCCCGCCGGCCGATCCGGTCTCGGACCCCGAGTGGGCCGCGCGAGTGGCGCGGCACCAGAGCCGGCGACCGGCCTACTGGTCGACCGTCGAGACCACCGACCTCGGCGATGCGGTCCGTTCTGCCGATGGCGCGGTGTTGATCGACTGCCTCGGCACGTGGGTCACGTCGATCATCGACGAGCTCGACGGCTGGGACAAGGTGCTCGAGGACTGGGAGCCGGTGTTGTTCGAGCGGCTCGACGATGCGCTGGCCGCGATCGCCCAGCACGAGGGCACGGTCGTGGCGGTGACCAACGAGGTCGGCATGAGCGTGGTCCCGGAGCATCGGTCGGGCCGGGTCTTTCGGGACCTGCTGGGCACGGTCAACCAGCGGGTCGCCGAGGAGTGCGACGACGTCATGCTCGTCGTCGCCGGCCGCGTCCTCCGCCTCTGACGGTGTAAGCGGTTTACCACGGGGCCTACGAAAACATCGTCCGCCCGAGGCAAGCTGCGAGGCCCAGATCCATCCGCCCGAGGCAAGCCACGTCCGCCCGGGGGAAGGTTCCGTGGGGCGGACGACCTCTGCCTAGGCCCCGTGGTAAACCGCGCGGTCAGAGATTTTTCGCGAAGCAGAGCGAGATGTCGCTGTCGGCGTAGTGGCCGAAGTTGGGGATACGCGAGTAGCCAGCTGACTCGTAGAGGCCGATCGCCTCGGACTGTTGGTCTCCGGTCTCGAGCAGCAGCCGGGTCCAGCCCAGCGATCGGGCGTGCTCCTCGAGGCCGCTCAGGACGAGCCGCGAGAAGCCTCGACCGCGGTGCTCCTTGGGGACGAACATCCGCTTGATCTCACCGCTCGTGCGGTCGATCGCGCGCAGGCCACCGCACGCGACGGCCCGGTCGCCGTCCCGCAGCAGGAAGAACGCCGTGACGTCATCGGCGGTCGGCGCCGGTCCGGGTTCGCTGTCGGGCGTGCCGTAGCGCTCCTCGATGTCGATCCGTTGCGCGGCCCGCAGCGCCTCGGCGTCGGGGTCTGACCAGTCGCAGGGGGTGAGCTTCACACGGTGAATTCTTCATGAGGCGGCGAGGAGCATCGCCGCCAGGGTGACCTCGATCGCCGCGCCGAAGACATCACCGGTCACGCCGCCGAACCGCCGGACGCACCGGTAGGTCAGTGCAGCCCCGACCAGCAGACCTGCGCCGGCGACGACCAGACCGCGCCACCACGGCTCGCCCGCCCAGTCGATGACGTCGACACAGACCACCGCCACCACGAGCCAGGTCAGCACGGTCATGATGCGGCTGACCGTGCCGGCGTACGTGACCGCGAGGCCGTCGACCCTGGCGGCCGGCACGCCACGAGAGCAGCACACCGAGAGGATGGCTCGCGAGCAGCAGACGAGCACGCCGGCGACGACGGGCCCGCGAGGAGCGGACAGCACGACCGACAATGAGGCGGCCTGGATGCCGAGCACCACGACGAGCGCCGCGGCGCCGGCGGGTCCGGCCGTGCCGCCCTTCATCACCGCTAGCGATCGCTCGCGGTCGTACGACGCGGTGAGTCCGTCGGCGACGTCCGACAGGCCGTCGAGGTGCAGTGCCCGGCTGCCGAGAGCCAAGGCGCCGACCGCGCCGAGCGCGACGGCCAGGGGAGCGAGCCCCAGCTCGCGACCGCCCCAGCAGACCAGCCCCACCAGCACGCCGAGCGGCAGCACCGCGAACGGCGCGAGCAGCATGGCCCGGCCGGCAACGTCCCGGTCGACGGCCGTCGGGTGCTTCCACCGCAGAGCGGTCAGCGTGCCGACGGCCAGCCGCCAGGAGTTGTTCACATCAGGTCGGCGAGCAGCGCCACGTCGGAGAGCAGCAGGGCGGCCGAGCGTACGAGCGGCACCGCGGCCACGGCGCCGCTGCCCTCGCCGAGCCGCATGCCGATGTCGAGGATCGGCTCGAGGCCGAGCTTGTCGAGCGCCAGTGACTGCGCGGGCTCGGTCGACCGGTGGCCCGCTGCGAACCACGCGGCCGCACCCGGCGCCAGCCGGTCGGCCATGACGGCCGATGCGACCGAGATGACGCCGTCGAGCAGGACGGGTACGCCCGCGCGAGCTGCCGCGGCCATGAAGCCGGCGGCAGCGGCGAGATCGGCGCTGCCCAGTGCCGTGAGGGTGTCGACCGGATCGTTCGTACGCTCGCCGGCCCGGTCGAGCGCCTGCTGGACGACCGCCATCTTGTGCACCAGTGCGGGCTCGTCGATGCCGGTGCCGCGGCCGGTGACCTCGGTCGCGGGCAGGCCGAGCGACGCGGCGATCAGCGCGGCCGCCGGGGTCGTGTTGCCGATGCCCATGTCGCCGCTGATCAGCAGTTGTGCACCGGCGGCGATCTCCTCGGCCGCGACGGTCTCGCCGGCGGCGATCGCCTGCAGGGTCTCGTCGGTCGTGAGGGCGTCCTCGAGGTGGATCGCGCCGCTGCCGCGGCGGACCTTGAACGCCGTGACCTCGGGAGCCACGCCCTCGAGGTCATCGTCGACGCCGAGGTCGAGCACCCGTACGGTCACGCCGTGCTGGGCGGCGAGGACCGAGACGCCGGCCTTGCCCATGAGGAACGTGCGGACCATGGCCGGGGTGATGGCCTTGGGGAACGCCGAGACGCCGTGGTCGGAGACGCCGTGATCACCGGCGAAGATCACCGCACGGACGCGGTCGACCGGTGCCGGGGGAACGGCGCCCTGCGTGGCGGCAACCCAGACGGCGAGGTCGCCGAGCCGGCCGAGCGCGCCGGGAGGCGTCGCGAGGCCTGCCAAACGCTCGGCGGCCGCAGCCCTGACGGCGGGCGACGGAGCGGCGACTCGCTGGCGCTCGTTCACAGGCTCGCCGCCAGGTCGCGGCGGGCCTGCGTGGCGGACTCCTCGGCGTACAGCTTGCCGATCAGGCCGGTCAGCGCAATGCCGATGACGCCCCACAGTGTCGCGAGGGTCATGAGCGAGCCCCGGCGG
Organism: uncultured Actinomycetota bacterium; assembly: GCA_963790145.1. Classification (GTDB taxonomy): domain Bacteria; phylum Actinomycetota; class Actinomycetes; order Propionibacteriales; family Nocardioidaceae; genus Aeromicrobium. The sequence goes on from CAWBNN010000005.1 coordinate 88,563, forward strand.
AAGTACCAGAGCGTGTCGGCCGGGAAGTCGCCGATCTCGTTGACGGTCGGCATCAGTGCGGCCGCCAGGATCACGACGGCGAGGTAGGCCCCGGCGCTGGCCAGGACGGCCGTGTAGGTGCCGAACCGTTCGAGGAGCTTGCGGAACAGCAGCACCGCGGCGATCATCGCGAGCACCGAGATCGCGAGCATCACGAAGTACTGCGTCGTGCGGGCGCCGATCGTGTCGGCGTTGCCGACGGCCGGCGGGGTCGCGGGGTACTTGATGAACGGCACGAGCGCCACCGAGACGAAGCCGAGGGCCGCGACGAGTGCGGTCGACTGGCTCGGCCGGAGCCGGCCGATGCGGCCCAGCGCGAAGGCGGAGGCCAGTGCGACGACGCCGCCGAGCGCGATGCCGGTCGAGATCGTCGCCGTCGCGAGGCCCCAGGTCGACTGGTTCTGGCGGGACACCTCGGTGCCCTTCTCCTCGTGGTGGTGCCCGGTGGCGGCGGCACCGTCGTCGTGATGGCTGCTCACCGGCCGACTCGACCTTGATGGCGGCGTCGACCGAGGGCTCGCCGGCGATGTAGGCAACGGCGAAGGTCAGGAGGCCGGCGATGAGGCCGGCGAGGAGTCCTCGTACGAGGAAGTTGCGGGGGGTCATGTCAATCCGTTCGGGTATGCCGAGAAAGCCGGACCGCGTGTGCGGGTCCGGCTGGGTCGGGCCAGGTCAGTGGCAGGGGAATCCGAGCAGGTGGCGTCCATCGTGGACCCACTCGTGGATGGCCGTGCCGGCCGGGATCGACACCGCGCCCTGGTCGGCGCTGATGAAGAAGAGGATGAAGGCCCCGATGAGGCCGAAGAACAGCGCCCAGGGGGCGAGCTCGCGCAGCGGGATCGACGGGATCTCGATCTCGGGTGTGGCGGTGGTGACCTGTGACATGAATTCTCCTGACGGGATGATTGCGTCCCATGAATGGATGAACGTCCGAGGCCTTGGGTCTGGCTCCACCCGCAGATGTGGGTGTCACAGTAGCGCTACTGCGCCGGACTTTCACCGGCTTCCTCGACCTCGGTGAAGTCATCCTAGGGCATCGTGACGGCAACGTGTCGAGTGTCGGGGTCGACGTGGGTGATCGAGCCGTTGGCCGGAAGCTCGGGCCGCTGGCCGCTCAGCAGTCCGACGGCCAGACCGATCGTGTCGCCGTGGCTGACCGCGACGGTGTGGCGAGGCAGGTCCTGCGCCAGGAGCTGCTGCACGCGGACCAGCACGGTGGTGTAGTCCTCGTCGAGGCCCTTCTCGAGGAGCAGCGGTTCCTCGATGACCTCGAGTCCGAGCCGGGCGCCGATGATGTCGGCGGTCTGTCGCGCACGCACGGCGGGGGAGCTGAGGATGCGTACGACGTCGCGGTCCGCGAGGAGCTCGGCCGTCCGGGCGGCCTGCTCGCGGCCCAGGTCGGTCAGCGGCGGGCTGAGCTCATGGCCCTGCATGCGGTCGATGACGTTCCACGTCGACTGCCCGTGGCGCACCCAGAGGATCACGCCAGGCCCTCGATGTCGGCGACGTCGCCGATGACGGCGACCGCCGGGGCGCTGAGGTCGGCGGCTGCATCGTCGATCGTCGCGAGCGTCGCGCGTACGACCCGCTGGCTCGGCATCGTCCCGTCGGCGATCACGGCTGCCGGGGTGTCGGGGTCGAGGCCGCCGTCGACGAGCGCCGCGCAGATCGCGCTGAGCGTGCGGACGCCCATCAGCACCACGATCGTCGTGCCGGAGGTGGCGAGGGCGGCGTAGTCGAGCGTCGACTCGGGGTGGCCCGGCGGCACGTGGCCGGAGATCACGGTGAAGCCCTGGGTCAGTCCGCGGTGCGTGACGGGTATGCCCGCGAGTGCCGGCGCCGCGATCGCCGAGCTGACGCCGGGGACGACCCGCGCCTCGATGCCGGCGTGCAGGCAGGCGAGGAGCTCCTCGCTCGCCGCGGCCGAAGACGAAGTTGTCGCCGCCCTTGAACCGGACGACGTTCTTGCCGGACTTGGCGTGCTCGACGAGGAGCTGGTTGATCTCGTCCTGGCTCGTCGATCGGCCGCCGGGGATCTTGGCGACGTCGATGATCTCGGCGTCGGGCCGGGCCCAGGCCAGGGCGGCCAGCGGCGCGAGCCGGTCGGTGACGATGACGTCGGCGTTCTCGATCGCCTCGCGGCCGGCGACGGTGACGAGGCCGGGATCGCCGGGGCCGCCGCCGACCAGCGTCACGGTGCCGCGTGTCGAGGATGCGGTCGGGCGTCGTGCGGTCGGCGTGCTCGGTCAGGACGATGCCGGCCCGCTGGATGTCGGCCATCTCGGCTTCGCGCGCATGCCAGGTGATGAGCCCGCGGTCGGCGAGATCCTCGATCGAGGCGGTCGCCGTCGGGGCGACGACGGTGACGACGGCGCCGGCGCTCGAGCAGGGTCGCGACCTGGGCGGCGGCGCGGGCGTCGCCGCCGATCACGAGGGCGGGGGTTCCGGGGGTCAGGTCCATGGCCCCTCGATCCGCAGCGTGGCGAGGAGCTTGCGGGTCGTGTCGGGCTTGCGCACGGCGATGCGTACCCACGTGTCGTCGAGACCGGGGAACGTGTCGGCGCGGCGCACGGCGTATCCCGCGGCCCGGAGCCGGTCGTGGGCGCCGGTGCCGACCTTGGCGAGGACGAAGGGCGCGGCGGCGGGCACGTGGTGGATGCCGAGCTCGGTCAGGCCGTCGGTCAGCACGCGTCGGTGCTGGCCGATCCGGGTCGTACGCTTCGCGGCCTCGGCGAGGGCCTCGGGCGTCGCCGTCGCGATCATCGCGGCGATCGCGGCGGTCGACACCGACCACGGCGCTTGGTGCGCCCTTGAGCTCGGCGAGCAGCTGCGGCGACCCCAGGACGTATCCGGCACGGACGCCGGGGATCGACCAGAGCTTGGTCAGGCTGCGCACGACCAGGAGGCCGGGATCGGTGATCGCGGCGAGGGAGTGGCGTTCGTCGGGCACCGAGTCCATGAACGCCTCGTCGACCACGACGACGCGACCTGGCCGCATGAGCCGGCGCAGGGACTGCTCGGGGTGCAGGACGCTCGTCGGGTTGGTCGGGTTGCCGATCATGACGAGGTCGGCGTCGTCGGGCACCAGCGAGGGGTCGAGGACGAAGCCGTTCGCCGGGTCGGTGAGGACGTGCTCGGGGTGATGGCCGGCGGCGGCGAGGGCGACGTCCGGCTCGGTGAACTGCGGGTGCACGACGACAGGGCGGCGCCAGGCGCGGGCTCGCGCGATGAGTCCGAACGCCTCGGCGGCGCCGGCCGTCGCGAGCACCTCGTCGATGCGGCGGCCGTGGCGCTGGGCGATGGCGTGCTGCGCCGCCGTCGCGTCGGGGTAGGCACCGATGTCGTCGAGGCTCGTCGCGGAGCGCGGTCTCGAGCCACTCCGGTCGTACGTCGTCGTGGATGTTGACCGCGAAGTCGATGAGACTCTCTGAGAGCTCCTGGTCCCCGTGCCACGTCCAGGCCTCCGGCCTGGAGCCGGACTCCGTCCGGCCGCGCTCCGCGCGGACGTGTTGCCCGAGCTCCGCTCGGCTCTTCATCGTCACCTCGCGACGTGGTCGCGTCTGGCACGTACGCATGCACGGCGTCCGCGAATCTTTGCGCCATCTTCGGGTGGCCGGCCCAGTGGGTGTGGAGGTACGAGGCGTGCAGCGTCGCCGACGCGAAGCCGTGCGGCTGCCCGTCGATGAGCCAGGCCGCCTCGGCAGACGCCGGCGTCACGGTGGTTCGGTGGAACTCGTGGCCGGTGACCCGCGTGCCGGCGACGCCGGTCAGCTGGTCGGTCGGGACGATCGCGGTGCGATACGACAGCGTCAGCCTGCGGCGTCATGACGGCCTCGGCGTCGAGCGCACCCACCATCGGCATGCCGTCGACCGATCGGCAGAGGTAGAGCAGGCCGGCGCACTCGGCGTACGTCGGCATGCCGGAGTCGACGGCCGCGCGCAGCGCCTCACGCAGCGGAGCGTTGGCGGACAGGCCGGCGGCGTGCACCTCGGGGAAGCCGCCGCCGAGGTAGAGACCGGCGGTGCCGTCGGGCAGCGCCTCGTCGGTGAGCGGGTCGAACGTCACGACCTCGCAGCCGGCCGCGCGGAGCAGCTCTTCGGTCTCGGCGTACCGGAACGTGAACGCCCGTCCACCGGCCATCGCGACGATTGGACGTTCGGTTCCTCGGCCGGCCGCTGGCGGCCTGCCCAGGGCGGCCGGAGGACTGACCGCCTGCACGCGTCCCACGGCTCGGCCTCGAGGTCCGGCGCGGAGTGCGCCAGCGCCAGGAGCTGGTCGAGGTCGATCTTCTCGGCGATCTGGTCAGCGAGTCGGTCGAGGGCGTGAGCCGCGTCGTCGCGTTCGGCAGCCGGTACGAGTCCGAGGTGGCGCGACGGGGCGACGATGCCGTCGTCGCGCTGCAGCACGCCGAGCACCGGCAGCCCGGTCGACTCGAGGGCGCTGACGACCTCGCCGGCATGTCGCGGGGAGCCGGCCTTGTTGAGGATCACGCCGACGATGCGCACCGACGGGTCGAACGCGACCATGCCCTGCACCAGTGCGGCGATCGAGCGCGACGCGTGCGAGATGTCGACGACGAGCACGACGGGCGTACGTGTGACCGTGGCGACGTGTGCGGTCGACGCGAATCCGTCGCCACCGATCTGTCCGTCGTACAGACCCATGACGCCCTCGATGATCGCGAGGTCTGCGCCGCGAGCGCCGTGCAGCAGCAGCGGGACGAGCCGCTCCTCGCCGACGAGGTGCGGGTCGAGGTTGCGCCCGGGCTTGCCGGTCGCGAGTGCGTGATAGCCGGGGTCGATGTAGTCGGGGCCGACCTTGTGACCCGAGACGTCGTGGCCGCTGCGCGACAGCGCGGCCATCAGTCCCGTGGCGACCGTGGTCTTGCCGTGGCCCGACGCCGGCGCGGCGATGACGAGTCGGGGAAGCCTCACCATTCGATGCCTCGCTGACCCTTCTGGCCGTTGTCGAACGGGTGCTTGACGTGCTGCATCTCGGTGACGAGGTCGGCGATCTCGACGAGCCTGGGATCGGCGCTGCGACCGGTGATGACGACGTACTGGCGGCCGGGTCGGTTGGCGAGGGTCTCGACGACATCGTCGACGTCGACCCAGCCCCACTTCATGGGATAGGTGAACTCGTCGAGGACGTACAGGTCGTGGGTCTCGTCGGCGATGCGGCGCTTGACCTCGGCCCAGCCCTCGGCGGCGTCGGCGGCGTGGTCCTCGTCGGAGCCCTCCTTGCGCGACCACGACCAGCCCGAGCCCATCTTGTGCCACTCGACGGGTCCGCCCTCGCCGGTCTCGTCGTGCAGCTCGCCGAGGCGTTCGAGCACGGTCTGCTCGCCGATGCGCCACTTGGCGGACTTCACGAACTGGAAGACGCCGATGTTCCAGCCCTGGTTCCAGGCGCGGATCGCGAGGCCGAACGCGGCGGTCGACTTGCCCTTGCCGTCGCCGGTGTGGACCATCAGCAGCGGCCGGTTGCGGCGCTGTCTTGGTGGTGAGTCCGTCGTCGGGGACGGACGATCGGCTGACCCTTGGGCATCAGGCGGCTCCCTTCTCGGCCGACCGACGACGTCGGTGAGCGCGGACGCGCTGACCTCGCCGAGCGGGACGTACTCGGCCATCAGGTGGTCGGCGAGCTGGTGCGCCAGTCCCATGCGGAACTTGCCGGTCTCGCAGTCGATCACGAGGCTCGCGACGCCGGTCGCGCCGAGGTGCTTCGCGACCTGGTGTGCCCGGCCGAGGGCGTTGTCGCCGTACGTGGCCCGGCCGTCGGTGATGACGACGAGCAGCGGGCGGCGACGCGGATCGCGTACGCGCTCGAGTCGCAGCACGTCGGCGGTCTTGAGCAGCGCCTCGGCGAGCGGCGTACGCCCACCGGCGGGCAGCTCGGCGAGCCGGGTCGCGGCGATGTCGATCGAGCCGGTCGGCGGCAGCGCGAGCTCGGCGTCGTCCTGGCGGAACGTGATGAGGCCGACCTTGTCGCGGCGCTGGTAGGCATCCATCAGCAGCGACAGGATCGCGGTCTTGACCTGCTCCATGCGCTTGCGCGCGGCCATCGAGCCGGAGGCGTCGACGCAGAACAGGATCAGGTTGGACTCGTGACCCTCCTTGACCGCGAGGCGCAGGTCGTCGGCGCGGAACTGCAGATGCTGCCAGTGCGGCCGCGGGCGTACTGGTGCGGCGCGGCGGCGCGGATCGTCTCGATGAGGTGGATCGAGCCGCCCTGGCCCGTACGCCGCTGGGCGCCGATGCGTCGGCCGGTCTCGGTGATCGCGCGCGAGCGCTTGCCGGACTCGCCGGCACCCGTGCCACCGACGGTGAACAGCTTGGGCCGGTAGGGCTGCTGTGGCGCCGCCACGGTGACCTCGGACGTACTCCCGGGCTGCTCGTCGAGTCGCTGTTCCGGCTGGGATTCGCGCTGGGAGTGACGGTTCGGGTCGCGACTCGCCGTCAGAAGCTGGTCGAAACGTCACTCTCAGCGGGGTCCTGGCTCGAGTCGGACTCGGAAGCCTCGGACTCCTGCGTCTCGGCGTCGTCGGTGCCGTCGCCTTCGGGCTCCGGCGGCGGCTCGTCGTCACCGAGGATCTGGTCGAGCAGGTCCTCGTCGATGCCGGGTGCGTCGAACGGGTTGCGTCGGCGGCGGTGCGGCAGGGCGAGTCGGGCCGCGGCGCGGATGTCTTCGCGAAGCACGCTCGTACGCCCGTTCCACGCCGCGTGCGCGGCGGCGGCCCGGGCCGTGACGATGTCGGCGCGCATGCCGTCGACCTCGAACGCGGCGCACACCTCGGCGATCTTGAGCAGCGCCCAGTCGCTGAGGTCGACCTGGTCGACGAGCTTCTGCGCAGCCTGGATGCGATCGGTCAGCGTCGCCTCGTCCTCGGCGTACGTGCTGCGAACGCGTCGGGATCGGTCTCGTACGCGAGCCGGCGGCGTACGACCTCGACGCGCGTCCCGGGATCACGTGGTGCGGCGACCTCGACCGTGAGGCCGAACCGGTCGAGCAGCTGCGGTCGGAGCTCGCCCTCCTCGGGGTTCATGGTGCCGACGAGGACGAAGCGGGCGGCGTGCTCGACCGAGACGCCGTCGCGCTCGACCGTCGAGCGGCCCATGGCCGCGGCGTCGAGCAGGAGGTCGACCAGGTGGTCGTGCAGGAGGTTGACCTCGTCGACGTAGAGGATGCCGCGATGCGCGCGGGCCAGCAGGCCGGGCTCGTACTCGGTGACGCCGTCCGAGAGCGCCTTCTCGAGGTGCAGCGAGCCCAGCACGCGATCCTCGGTGGCGCCGACGGGCAGCTCGACGAGGCGTACGGGCCGGGTCTCGACATCGACGTCGGCTGCGAACGGGCCGTCGGGCGACAGCGGGTTCGTCTCGCGCGGATCGGTCGAGAACCGGTCGCCGGCGATGACGTCGATCTGCGGCAGCACGGAGGCGAGGGCGCGGACCATGGTCGACTTGGCGGTGCCCTTCTCGCCGCGTACGAGTACGCCGCCGATCGCGGGCGAGATCGTCGAGAGGGTCAGGGCGAGCGCCATGTCGTCGGATCCGACGACGGCGCTGAACGGATAGTGCTGTGGCATGTGGGGCTCCCGCTCGATCTGCCATCGATGACGGGCACGGTTGCGTCCGCCATTCAGCCTCGAGGCCGGTCTTCGGACTTCCTGGGTCGGGCCCAGGTCACCGCAGCGGGCCCTGTGCCGGAATTTCACCGGCTTCCCGATTCTCCCCGTGAGGGGCACCTCGAGACTGTGCTGGCAAGAGTAACGGTTGTCGTCGTATGCCAGTAGGTCGCCGGGTTGGCCGAGGTTGCCAGGCAGATATCGTCACCACCATGGGCACACAGGTCACGGTCGTCGGTATCGGCGCGGACGGCTGGACCGGACTCTCGGCCCGGGCCAAGGACTGGTCGAGGCTGCCGACGTCGTGCTCGGCGGCAAGCGCCACCTGGCGATGCTGCCTGAGGCTGACCAGACCCGCGAGTCCTGGCCGTCGCCGCTGCGCGACGGATTGCCGGCGCTGCTCGAGAAGTACGACGGCCTGCAGGTCGTGGCACTCGCCTCCGGCGACCCACTCGTCTCCGGCATCGCGACGACTCTCGTCGACCTGCTCGGCAAGGACGCCGTCGAGATCGTCCCCGCGCTGTCCTCGGTGGCCCTCGCGCGCGCCCGTATGCGCTGGTCGGCCGAGTCGACCGAGGTTGTGACGCTGGTCGGTCGCGATCCGAACGTGGTGGCGCGCTCGCTCGCGCCGGGCCTGCGGCTGCTCGTGCTGTCGTCCGACGGATCGACCCCCGCGGAAGTCGCCAGGCTGCTCACGGCGGCTGGCTACGGAGCGAGCCCCCTGACGGTGCTGGCGGATCTCGGCTCGGAGACCGAGTCGCGTACGGATGGGGTCGCCGCTTCGTGGGGCGACCAGCGCGCGTCCGACCTCAACGTCGTCGCCGTCGAGCTCATCAGCTCCGGTGCGACCGCGCTCGGCTTCGTCGCCGGGCTGCCGGAGAGTGCGTTCGAGCACGATGGGCAGATCACCAAGCGCGACGTACGCGCGTCGGCCCTCGCGCGTCTGGCGCCGCTGCCGGGTCAGCTGCTCTGGGACGTCGGAGCGGGCGCCGGCTCGGTGGCCATCGAGTGGCTGCGCGCTCATCCGACGTGCCGGGCGATCGCGATCGAGGCGCGCGAGGATCGAGCCGAACGCATCGCTCGCAACGCCGCCACGCTCGGCGTACCTGCTCTCAACGTTCTGACCGGCCATGCCCCCGAGGCTCTGGAGGGACTCGACGCTCCCGATGCCATCTTCATCGGCGGAGGCGCGACAGAGGACGGCGTCGCTCGACGCGTGCTGGGCGGCACTTCGCCCGGGCGGTCGACTCGTCGTCCACGGCGTGACACTCGAGACCGACTCGGAGCTGGCGGTCCGCTACTCGCAGCTCGGCGGCGAGCTCACCCGTCTCCACGTCGAGCACGCTGCGCCGATCGGCCGGTTCACGGGCTGGACTCCGGCCCGCGCCATCACGCAGTGGGCCGTCACCAAGGGTGACGACGCGTGACCGTGCACTTCGTCGGCGCCGGCCCGGGTGCGGCCGACCTGCTGACGCTGCGGGCCGTCTCGCTGCTCAATGCCGCTGATGTCTGCGTCTACGCCGGCACCTACATCGACGAAGCCGTGCTCGGTCACTGCCCCGACGGCGCACAGCTCGTCGACACGCAGGACCTCGACCTCGACCAGATCACCGCGCGGCATCGTCGATGCGCACGCCGCAGGCCTTGAGGTCGTACGGCTCTGCTCCGGTGACCCGTCGATCTACTCCGCGCTGCACGAGCAGACCAAGCGGCTCGACGCCCACGGCGTGCCGTGGGACGTGACCCCGGGCGTGCCCGCGTACGCCGCAGCCGCCGCTCTGCTCGGCGCCGAGCTCACGGTGCCCGAGGTCGTGCAGTCGGTCGTGCTGACCCGTACGCAGGCGCGATCGACCGCGATGCCGTCAGGTGAGGCGCTGGCCAACTTCGCCGCGACCGGCTCGACCCTCGTGCTGCATCTCGCGATCACCCGCACGCGTACGCTCGCCGCCGAGCTCGCCGAGGCGTACGGCGCCGACTGCCCGGTCGCGGTCGTCGCGAACGCGAGCCAGCCGACCGAGGTCGTGCTGCGCGGAACCCTCGGCGACATCGCCGATCAGGTCGAAGCCGCCGGGCTGCGCCAGGCCGCCGTCATCCTCGTCGGCAAGGCGCTGGCCGAAGACGTACGCGGCGCCGAGTCCTATCTCTACGACTCGGCCCGCGACCGCTCGGCAAACGCCGCTGAGTCACAGCGCGGTCTTCGGCGGGTCGGCCCAGGCCTGCAGGAATCTCGCATCGAGCTCGGCGGCAGCGCCGTCCTCGAGAGCGTGGAGCCGCCGGTACGTCAGATCGCTCTCGCCTCGTCGACGCGCCTCGGCGGCCAGCCTGAGCAGCAGGTCCCGGGCGACGGTGCTGTCATGGTGCGCGCCGAGGACGCGCTGCAGGTCGTGCGCTGTCTCGGACAGCCGGACCGCCCGCTTCGGGTGGATCGGCATGGCCACCTCGGCCGCGTACCGCAGCCGTTTGGCGCACTTGCGCACCTCGTGGAGGGCGGTGTCGCGTTCGGGGCCTTCGGTGCCGGTCGCTGCCTCGACCGCACGGTGCAGTCGTCTCCCGGTCTTGTCGAGGAGCCGGGGGATGACCTGGTGCGCCGGCTTCCCCGCCCGAGGCGTGAGGGGTGGACTGGCCAGCACGTCATCGAGGGCGTCGACCAGCCGGACGTACCGGTCGCCGCCGAGCGCGATCGTCACTGCCTCCCGCCCAACTCGGAGATCGGCTTCGAGCTCTTCGTCGATGCGCTGGCGGACCGGCCCGACGACCAGCTCCGCCGGCTGATCATCGAGCAGGTGGGTGAGCCGTTCGTGCAGGACCTGTGCGTCGCGGGCCTGCCCTGAGGTGCTGGCCAGCCACTTCAGCTCACCGCGCAGGTGGGCGGCCACGTCGGGTTCGAGCAGCGGCCGGTACGTCGCCAGGACCGCGCGCAACCGACGGGTGGCGATGCGCATCTTGTGCACCGAGTCGGGATGGTCCCGACGTACGCGACGGCTCTGCTTCGTGAGCGCTTGGAGCTGGTCGTCGAGGTAGGAGAGCAGCAGAGCCGACGCAGGGTTCTCGCGTGAAAGACCGTTCACCAGCGACCACGCCTCCGCTCCCGATCACAGGAGCCACATGCGCCAGGATCCACCAGAACTGCCCTCGATCGTATCGGGAACGATCGACCGGCAGTGCAATCTCACGACACCGCGTAGACCCGGTCGGCGGCGTCGACGACGACAACGAGTGTCGTGCCGACCTCGAGATCGTCGCTGCCATCTCGGGTGTGGAGCGCCTCGAACGGTTCGACGCCCGGCGCGCTGATCGACAGGTTGAGCTCGACGCGGGTGCGGTCGTCGTACGACGTATGGGTGACCGAGAGGACCTCGGCGGTTCCCGCGACCCCCGCGACCTCGAGGCGGCGCATGCCCCGTGCGGTCCTGTGGACGTCGAACCACATCGCGAGGGCGAGTGGGGTCAGGATCAGCGAGAGCACCGCGGCGATCAGGATGACGGCCCAGAGATCGCCGTCCAGCAGGATGCCGAGGGCGAGAAATCCTGGCCCGCTGAGCACCATGACGAGGCACATCGCGTACATCGTCACGCGCCACACACGCCCCACTGGTGTCACCTCGGTCACGGTGACATCCTGTCAGAACCGTGTGGTCACTCGCTGAAGCGTGGCGTCCAGACCTGACCGGCGGCGGTCGTACGGGTGCCGCAGGCGCCGATGATCAGCAGGCACTTCATGTCGATCGTCGTCGGGATCGAGCTCGTCCAGCGTCGTGACCGTGAGCGACTCCTCGTCGCGACCGACGTCGCGGCCGACCACCACGACGGTGTCGCCGGAGCGGTGCTCGAGCAGGATCTGCTGCGCCTCTGCGACCTGCGTCGTGCGGGAGCGCGACGCCGGGTTGTAGATCGCCAGCACGAGATCGGCCTCGGCGACGGCGCGCAGCCGCTGCTCGATGAGCGACCACGGCTTGAGGCGGTCCGACAGGCTCATGACCGCGAAGTCGCCACCGATCGGCGCACCCGCGCGGGCTGCGACGGCCTGGACGGCGGAGACGCCGGGCAGTACGCGGATCGGTACGTCGGCGTACGCCTCGTCCTCGGCAGCCTCGAACACGGCGGCCGCCATGCCGAAGATCCCGGCGTCGCCGCCCGACACGACGGCGACCCGCTCGCCCCTTGAGCGCAAGGTCGAGGGCCAGGCGTGCACGGTCGACCTCGACGGTGTTGCCGGAGGCGTGCCGGGTCAGGCCCTCGCGCTGCGGGACCCGGTTGACGTACGGCGCGTAGCCGACGACGTGCTGGACCTCGGCGAGCGCTTCGGTGACCTCGGGAGTGATCCACCGGTCGGGTCCGGGCCCGAGGCCGATGATCGAGGAGGCTTGGCGGCGCTGATCTCGATACGCCGCTCGTTCCTCGCGGCACTCGATCGGCAGGGTCGACTGGGCTTGGAGTCGCCGGGGACGACGATCAGGGAGAAGTAGGGGACCGAGTCGGGATCGACGTCGACGACCGGGAGCCAGCGCTCCTCGGGCATCGACGCGCGCTCGACGTACAGCGCACCGTCGAGTCGACCGGCCTGGCGGAGTGCCGAGACGACCTTGGGGAAGGTGCGGCCGAGCTTCATGATGATCGCGCCGTCGGTGTCGGCGAGGCGGCGGGCCAGCTCGGGCTCGTCGAGGGTGCCGGGCAGGATCGTGAGGACGTCGGTCTGGCGTACGAGCGGTGACGCGGTGGTTGCTGTGGCCGCGGCGAACGCAGGTCACGCCCGGCACGACCTCGGTCTCGAACCGGTCGGACAGCCGGTCGTGCATGTACATGTAGGACCCGTAGAACAGCGGATCGCCCTCGGCGAGGACGACGACCGTACGACCGGCTTCGAGGTGAACCGCGAGGCGAGCCGCGGACTCCTCGTAGAACTCCGCCATCGCACCGGCGTAGCCGCCGGGATGAGCCGTCGCGCCGGTCGTCACGGGATAGCGAAGCTCTTCCTCGATCGACGCCGTCTGGAATGAGGTCGGCGGCGATGCGGCGGGCGTTCGACTGCTTGCCGACGCCGGCGTGGAACGCGATGACGTCTGCGGCGGCGATCAGCCGCGCAGCCTTGAGCGTCATGAGCTCGGGGTCGCCGGGACCGAGCCCGACGCCGTAGAGGCGGCCAGTCATTCGCGCTCCTGGGCGATCGCGTTGAGCGCCGATGCGGCCATCGCCGATCCGCCGCGACGACCGTGCACCGTCAGATAGGGGATGTCGAGCGTCGCGAAGGCATGCCAGCGCTTCCTTGGACTCGGCGGCGCCGATGAAGCCGACCGGCGTGCCGATGATCGCGGCGGGCCGGGGTGCGCCGTCGAGCAGCATCTCGAGCAGGTGGAACAGCGCGGTCGGCGCGTTGCCGAATGCGACGACGGCACCGTCGAGACGGTCCTCCCACAGCGAGACCGCGGCGGCCGAGCGGGTCGTCTCCCATTCCTTCGCCAGCCCCGGCACGCGCTCGTCGCGCAGGAAGCACAGCACCTCGTTGTCCTTCGGCAGCCGTGCGCGGGTCACGCCCGAGGCGACCATGTTGGCGTCGGTCAGGATCGGCGCACCGGACTCGAGGGCGCCACGGGCCGCCGCGACCAGTCGGGGATGGATGTCGAGGTCACGGGTCAGGTCGACCTGACCGCAGGCGTGCACCATGCGCACGGCGACCTTCTCGGCGTCGGCCGGAATGTGCGACAGCTCGGCCTCGTCGCGGATCGTCGCGAACGAGTCGACGTAGATCGCCGGGCCGTCGGCGACGTAGTCGTAGTGGCGGGTGGGACGCTTCATTCAGTCTCCAGGTCGGGGATGACGACGCTCCGCCACGGCGTCACGATCACCTCGGTGCCGGCGCGATCCAGGATCGTGGCGGCGAGCTCGGGGGTGAGCAGACCGTCGGGCACCGGCAACATGTTCGGCGCTGCGGCCGTCGTCCTGCGCGATGATGCCGTATGGCGGGGGGAGCGCGCTGACCTGGGTCCGTAGGTCGCGGGCATGGTGCTCACCGAGCAGCTCTTCGCCGCCCTCGGGCAGCTCGTCGACGTGCCACAGCGCGGTTTCGCCGTCACCGCGCAGCCGGAGGAACCGTGCGCGTACGACAGCAGGGCCTCGGGCGCCTCGTCGAGCGGAACGAGCGGTCCCCACTGATGCGAGCCGATCCGCAGCTGCACCGTCTCGGCGTCGACTGCCATCAGGCCGAGGTCGAGGGACCGCGACTCGATGTCGCCGCGGCCGTCGTCGAGCACGAACAGGAAGCGACCGGCGAGACCCGCGAGGTCCGGATCGGCGCACAGCTGGCGATCGAGCTCGAGCGCTGTCTCGCGGAGGTCGGCCTGACCACCGATGCGACCGGTGAGCGGCGACACCATGACGTTGCGTACGAGCTCGTGGCTCGGTGACGGCAGCAGCCCGGCCTGGGCGAGGGCGTCGACCAGCACGGCCGGTACGCAGCCGTCGGCATGGTCGATGCCGCGGAGCTGCAGGTTGGTTCGCTTGGTCAGCAGGATCGTGCCGTCGGCGAAACTTGGCGGCGATGGCGACCAGATCGCGCAGGGTCGAGGTCGGCAGCACGCCACCGATGAGTCGCAGCCGTACGAGCGCTCCGTCGTCGGCGATCCACGGGCGCAGGACGCCCGGGCACCGGTCGGAATGGGAGCGATTCGTCACCCCGTCATGGTGTCACGCGCGACCTTCACCAGGTCTAGCGCTTGGTCCGCCGCTGACGGGCTCGTTCGACGCGAGCCTTGACCCGCTTCTCCTCGAACTCCTTCGACGAGACCGCGGCGGACAGATCCGCGTTCTTGATCAGCTCTGGCAGGTCGACGTCGACCGGCGGGAAACAGTCCACCGGTTCGCCGTGTGACAACACGACCCAGACCGGCTCGCCCTGATGGATCTGGCGCAGGACCTCGCCGTCGGTGACCGTGGCGGCCTTGGCGAACGCCTTGCGTCGCTGCAGCTGGCTCTGAGCCTTCTTGGCGGCAGCTTCACTCGCCGGCTTGCCGACCTTCTCCCAGGCGATCTTGGCCTGCGGGCCGTACTTCACGGCGAGCTTGGCGCTCCTCTTGGCGGTCGGGCCGATCCAGGTCATCGTGGCTCCTCGGGACGGGGCGTTCACTCGCCATGGTGCCACCGGGCGGGCGCTCACGCAGAGGTCGGCGCCTCGTCGAGCACGCAGTCGCCGCAGATGCCGGCACCCGGCACTCGGTAGAACAGGCAGCACGATCGCCGTACGAATGAAGGCCCTGCCGGGTCGAGGTCGCCGGTGCCGTCCAGCGTGCCGCGCTCGAGGAGCTCCGCGACGAGTTGGGTGGCGCGCATCGGCGCGATCGGGGCGGGCCGTGCGGAGCATCGTCAGCGCGCCGGCGAGGCTCGACGCGACATTGCCCCAGAGCACCTGCGCGGAGACCGCGAACGTACGTGCGAACGCGTCCAGCAGCGGCGCGACGATCGGCTGCAGGATCCGCGCGTCGAGGTCGCCTGCGAGGTCTCCGGTCGGCGACTCGTCGACGCGCTGCGGGCGAGCGGCCACGGACCGCCCACGACCGGCTTCCACCAGAGGGCGTCGAGGCGCAGGTTCGGGACGTGATCGGCCAGCACTGCCGCGGCGAACGGCGGGCGACACCAGATCGGGCGGCCAGGCCGAGGAACACGATCGACGCGGTGGCGCGCTCCTCGATCTCGTCGAGACCGACCCGCGACCGCTCGGCGAGCAGCTCTCGCGCAGCAGCGACGCGCTCGCCGAGGACGTCGGGGTCGACGAGCTCGCGCAGCGGGCGCCAGCCGGCATCCGGTGTCCAGCGGTCGAGGACGAAGAACGGCCCGACCTCTGCAGCGAGGTCGAGCGCGGCGTCATCCGAGCCGGTGGTCATCCATTCGTGCCGCTCGAGCAGCCCTGTCGTACGTACTTCAGCGACGTCGCCGCGTTCCGCGCGGGCCGATGCCTGGCCCGCGAGCGTGTCGGCGGCGACATTGAGCGGCCACACCGTCAGGTCGGTGAGGTGGGCCTTGACCTTCTGGAAGAACACCGGGGCGCCGGCGTCGCGCCGGGCCTGCATCAGCGCGTAGATCGCCTGCACGATCTCGACGTTGGCGACGATCTCCTTCTTGGAGTTGCGCCAGCCGTTGCGCGCCCACCCGCTGGCCCATGTCGTCGAGCAGCCGATCGTGTATGACGAGTCGGCCTGGATGACGAGCGGCCGGTCGGCGAAGTCGCGCAACGCGTTCTCGACCGCGAGCAGCTCACCGATGTTGTTGGTGCCGTGCAGCAGCCCGCCGCATGCCGAGCTGCCGTCGTCGGCGACGTACGCCCACCCGGTCGGCCCGGGGTTGGTGACGCACGAGCCGTCGGTGCCGACGACGATCGCGCCGCCGAGCTGCATCACGTCGGTGTGGGTCCTGGCGAGTGTCACGGGCTGCTCCTGGCTGTTGGTGGGTCGAGTCTCACATCATCCACGCAGATAGCCGCGGCGTACGGTCCGGTCGAGGATGCCGAGCGTGCCGCTCAGGTTGGTCACCGAGACGACCGGGAAGATGCCGGAGTCCTTCCAGTCCTGGCTGACGTTCGACCAGTCGTAGAACGAGGTGACCAAGGCTGCCGCCGTCGGCGGGCTCGAGGCGATAGCCGTAGGTGTGGCCCATGCCGGGACGGACCTTGCCGAGGATCGACCACGAGATCAGGCGATCGCGCTGGAACTCCTCGATCGTGACGGTGACGTCGTACTTCCCGTAGTCGGGGATGTCGTTGAGCGACTCGCGATCCATGTGGACGACGAACGTGTCGCCGGATGCCTCGACGATGTCACCGTCGGCATCCTGCAGCATGCCGGAGGCGTCGATCGCGACATGGCCGTGCGGGTCGCACAGGACTGCGAAGACGTCGGCGGCGGGCGGCCGGGATGAAGCGTTCGGCCTCGATGCGCTCAGTGCATGCACCGACCCTACCGAGCCATCGGTCTGCCGGCTCAGGCCGACGCGGTGGCCCGGTAGGCTGACCTCGTCCGCTCGCCGCGGATGCAGGAACTCCGGTGCAACTCCGGAGCGGTTCCGCCACTGTGAGCCGATCGGACGCAGCCAGACACTGACCGTGGCGAATCCCACCACACGGGGCGAGAACCCCGAGGAGGAACATGACGCGCATCGCGCTGCTGTCCACGTCCGACACCGACCTGCTGTCGGCCCGCGCGAGCGGCGCGGACTACGTCGTTCGCCAACCCGTCCCGGCTCGACGTCGCCACCGAGCTGCCGCCAGGCGATCGAGGCGGCCGACCTCATCGTCGTCCGCATCCTCGGTCACCGCGACCTCGTGGCGTGACGGCCTCGACTCGCGTGCTGCGCCTCGGGCGCCCCGGTCGTCGTGCTCGGCGGCGAGCAGACCCCCGACGCCGAGCTGATGAGCCAGTCGACCGTGCCGGTCGGCACTGCTGCCGAGGCGCACCGCTACCTCGCCGAGGGTGGGCCCGGCCAACCTCGGCGCAGCTGCACGCCTTCCTGTCCGACACCGTCCTGCTGACCGGCGATCGGCTTCGAGCCGCCGGCCGTGCTGCCCGAGTGGGGTGTCGCCGAGCGTCCCGTGCCGAGGTTTCGACAGGCTCGACCGGCGCGCCGGCCGCGCATCGGCGTCTTGTACTACCGGGCCCACGAGGCCTCCGGCAACAGCGGCATTCGCCCACCAGCTCGCCGACGCGATCGACGCGACCGGCGAGGCGTACGGCGTGCCGATCTTCTGCTCGTCGCTGCGCGCGGCACCCGACGAGCTGTTCGTCGAGCTCGCCACGCTCGACGCGCTGATCGT
The DNA here is from genome assembly GCA_963790145.1 of uncultured Actinomycetota bacterium. Taxonomy (GTDB): domain Bacteria; phylum Actinomycetota; class Actinomycetes; order Propionibacteriales; family Nocardioidaceae; genus Aeromicrobium. Next base: position 106,023 of record CAWBNN010000005.1, read on the forward strand.
CACGGTGCTCGCGGCCGGCGGCACCAAGCCCGGCACCGTCAGCGCCGGCGGCGACGACGAGGCGTGGGACGTCGAGCGCATGAAGGCCCTCGACATCCCGATCCTGCAGGGCCTGTGCCTGACGTCGAGCCGCGAGGACTGGGCGGCGTCCGACGACGGCGTCACGCCGCTCGACTCGGCCAGCCAGATCGCGATCCCGGAGTTCGACGGCCGCATCATCACCGCACCGTTCTCGTTCAAGGAGATCGACGAGGACGGTCTGCCGCGCTACGTCGCCGACCCCGAGCGCTGCGCCCGGGTCGCCGGCATCGCGGTCGCCCATGCCCGCCTGCGCCACACGCCGCCGGCCGAGCGCAAGATCGTGCTGATGCTGTCGGCCTACCCGACCAAGCACAGCCGGGTCGGCAACGCTGTCGGCCTCGACACCCCGGTGTCGACGATCCGCCTGCTGCGCGAGATGCGCGACGCGGGCTACGACCTCGGCGCGCCCGGCGAGATCCCCGGTCTCGAGCTCGACGACCTGACCGAGGCCGGCGACGCGCTGATCCACGCGCTGATCGCCGCCGGCGGCCAGGACGAGGAGTGGCTCACCCAGGTGCAGCTGACCGAGAGCCACGTCCGCATCCCCGCCGCGCAGTACGAGGACTGGTTCGACGGCTTCCACCCCGACCTGCGCGACGCGATGCTCGAGGCGTGGGGTCCGGCGCCCGGCAAGCTCTTCGTCAACGATCGACGCAGGAGATCGTGCTCGCCACGATCCGCGCCGGCAACATCGTGCTGATGATCCAGCCGCCCCGCGGCTACGGCGAGAACCCGGTCGCGATCTACCACGATCCCGACATGGCGCCGTCGCACCACTACCTGGCCGCCTACCGCTGGGTCGAGCGAGACGTTCGGCGCCCACGCCGTCGTGCACCTCGGCAAGCACGGCTCGATGGAGTGGCTGCCGGGCAAGAACGCCGCGCTGTCGGCGTCCTGCGGCACCGACGCCGCGATCGGCAACCTGCCCCTGATCTATCCGTTCCTCGTCAACGATCCGGGCGAGGGCGCGCAGGCCAAGCGTCGTGCGCACGCCACGATCGTCGACCACCTGATCCCGCCGATGGCGCGCGCCGAGTCGTACGGCGACATCGCCAAGCTCGAGCAGCTGCTCGACGAGTACGCCAACATCGCGGCGATGGACCCGGCCAAGCTGCCGGCGATCCGCTCGCAGATCTGGACCCACATGCGGGCCGCGGAGATGCACCGCGACCTCGGCCTCGACGACATCCCGGACGAGGACGACTTCGACGACTTCATCTTCAACGTCGACGGGTGGCTGTGCGAGATCAAGGACGCGCAGATCCGCGACGGTCTGCACGTGCTCGGCCAGGCTCCCCAGGGCGAGGCGCGGGTCAACCTCGTGCTCTCGATCCTGCGGGCGAGCCAGATCTGGGGCGGCGAGACCGGAGCCGTCCCGGGCCTGCGCGCTGCGCTCGGTCTCAAGGAGGGCCGCAGCTGCGGGCCGATCGACGCAGATCGAGGAGCAGGCCCGCGCGCTGATCCAGGCCATGGAGGACGCCGACTGGGACGTCGCCACGGCCCGCAGCCTCACCGACGTGCCCGACGTCGTGCGGGTCCTCGAGTTCGCCGCGACCGAGGTCGTGCCGCGACTGGCCAAGACCACCGACGAGCTCGACCACGTGCTGCACGCGCTCGACGGCGGGTTCATCCCGGCCGGCCCGTCCGGCTCGCCGCTGCGCGGACTCGTCAACGTGCTGCCGACCGGCCGCAACTTCTACACCGTCGACCCCAAGGCCGTGCCCGTCCCGCCTCGCGTGGGAGACCGGTCGGGCCATGGCCGACTCGCTGATCGAGCGCCACCTCGCCGACACCGGCGAGTACCCGCGCTCGGTCGGCCTGTCGGTGTGGGGCACGTCCGCGATGCGTACGTCCGGCGACGACATCGCCGAGGTGCTCGCGCTGATCGGCGTCGAGCCGGAGTGGGATCCCGCTTCGCGCCGGGTCAACGGCCTGCGGGTCGTCCCGCTCGACGAGCTCGGCCGTCCGCGCATCGATGTGACGGTCCGCATCTCGGGCTTCTTCCGCGACGCGTTCCCGCACGTCATCGGCATCCTCGACGACGCGATCCGCCAGGTCGCCGAGCTCGACGAGCCCGACGACCACAACTACGTACGCGCGCACGCGCAGCGCGACCTCGCCGACCACGGCGACGAGCGCCGCTCGACGACCCGGATCTTCGGCTCGAAGCCCGGCTCGTACGGCGCGGGCATCCTGCAGGTCATCGAGGCCGGCAACTGGCGCGATGACAAGGATCTCGCCGAGGTCTACACCGCGTGGGGCGGCTTCGCGTACGGCCGCGATCTCGACGGTGCACCGGCCGCCGACGACATGCGCGCCAACTACAAGCGCATCGCGGTCGCCGCCAAGAACATCGACACCCGCGAGCACGACATTGCCGACTCCGACGACTACTTCCAGTACCACGGCGGCATGGTCGCGACCGTCCGCGCGCTGACCGGCACAGACCCCAAGGCGTACGTCGGCGACTCGACGACTCCCGATGCCGTACGCACGCGGACCCTGCAGGAGGAGACGACCCGTGTGTTCCGCGCCCGCGTCGTCAACCCGCGGTGGATCGGCGCGATGCAGCGGCACGGCTACAAGGGCGCGTTCGAGCTCGCCGCGACGGTCGACTACCTCTACGGCTTCGACGCGACGACCGGCGTCGTGCACGACTGGATGTACGAGACGCTCGCCAAGGAGTACGTGCTCGACGAGGACAACCAGGCGTTCATGAAGGACGCCAACCCGTGGGCGCTGCGCGGCATCATCGAGCGGCTCAACGAGGCCGCCGACCGTGACCTGTGGGCCGACCCCGATCCCGAGGTGCTCGCCGCGATGCAGCAGGTCTACCTCGACATCGAGGGCGACCTGGAGGACCGGGGATGAGGCGCATCCGGGTCATCGGGATCGGACCCGGCGACCCGGACCAGGTGACCCTCGAGGCGGTCGCCGCGATGCATTCGGTGGCCTACTTCGTGGTCGCCGACAAGGGTCCGGACGATCCGTTGCTGGCGGCGCGGCAGGAGCTGTTGACCCGCCACGTCGGCTCAGGAGCACAGGTCGTGGCCGTACGCGATCCGGAGCGTGACCGCGCTGACCCCGCTGACTACCGCGGCGCCGTGAGCGACTGGCACGAGGCGCGCGCCGAGGCGTACGAGCAGGTGATGCTGCAGCAGCCCGGCGACGTCGGCTTCCTCGTCTGGGGCGATCCGGCGTTCTACGACTCGACGATCCGCATCGTCGAACGCGTCCTCGCGCGCGGCAACGTCGAGGCCGAGTGGGACGTCATTCCCGGCATCTCGAGCCTGCAGCTGCTCGCTGCCCGGCACCGCATCGTGCTGCACGAGATCGGCCAGCCCATCACCGTGACGACTGCCCGCAAGCTGCGGGAGGCGGTCGACGCCGGTGCCGACAACATCCTGGTCATGCTGAGCGCCCGTATCGACCTCGACGGGTTCGACGAGTGGCACATCTGGTGGGGCGCGAACCTCGGCACCGAGCACGAGAGCCTCGTCGCCGGCCCGGTTGCCGACGTCGCCGCCGAGATCGACCAGGCCCGCGCCGCCACCAAGGCCGACGCGGGCTGGGTCATGGACGCCTACCTGTTGCGGAGCTGACTCGGTCAAGTCCCCGCGAGTGGCGCAGTATGGCTGCCGGGCGGCGTGCGAGAGTCGCCACATTGCGCCACTCGCGGGGGGGGGGGGGGGTTGGTCCTAATGCTCAGGCGCCGCGCTCCTGAGGTCATGGCCGGGCTCGACACCGCCCCTGATGCCCCGCCACGCGAGCGGATCCTGGCGGTCTTCGACTCGCTGCACGCGCAGGCCCAGTCGCCAGACTTCCTCGGGTGCCCGTTCGTCAGCGTGGCCACCGAGCTCAAGGATCGTCAGCACCCGGCGAGCGTCGCCGCGAAGGTCTACAAGCTCGAGCTCACGGCGTTCTTCGAGGACCAGGCCAGGCTGGCCGGGGCGACCGACCCCGAGGTGCTGGCGCTGCAGCTGACCATGATGTTCGACGGGGCCGGCGCCTACAGCGTGGTTCGTGGCGGTGCGTCGCCGGCGGCTCGCGCGGCGGTCGAGGCATTGCTTGCCGCGCAGGGCATCTAGCTGCCGATGAGGGCGCGGCCGGCCATGAGCAGTGTCGCGGCGACGGATGTGGGTGAGCCCCCGACGTAGCCGGCGACCATGGCCCCGTCGCGCAGCATCATGAGCTGCTCGGCCTTGGCGTCGATGTCGTCGACGCCGAGCTGGTCGAGGAGCTCGCGGAACTGGCCGATCAGCCAGGTGCGGTGGTCCCGCACCACGCGACTGCCCGGATGATCTCGGGGCAGCTCGGCGGCGGCGTTGATGAACGCGCAGCCGCGGAATCCCGGCATGCACATCACCGAGCCGACGGCTTCGGCATACCACTCGAGCACGCCGGCCGGGTCGTCCGGCAGCTCGCCGCGCTTCGCGGTGAGGCCGTCCTCGACCGCGGCGACCTGCTGGGCGAGATAGGTCGTGACCAGATCGTCCTTGGTGGGGAAGTGTCGGTAGAACGTGACCTTGGAGACGCCGGCCTCGGCGATCAGCCGATCGGCGCTGACCGCGCGGATGCCGTCGGCGTAGTAACGACGGGTCGCGGCATCCAGGATGCGCTCCCGCACAGGGGATGCGGTGGTCGCCATCGTCACACTCCTTCGGTTTGTCATCGTCCCACGATCGTGCTTTGATTCATGTAGACGTACTAGTTAGTCTACCTCAATCCCAAGGAGTTCACATGCCCGAGCAGATCCTCTACACCGCCGTCGCCACCTCGACCGGAGACGGCCGCAACGGACACGTACGTTCGACCGACGGACTCCTCGACACCGACGTCCGCTTCCCGGTCGAGCTGGGTGGCGCCGGAGGTGCGACCAACCCCGAGCAGCTGTTCGCCGCCGGCTACGCCGCGTGCTTCCACTCGGCGCTCAAGTCGAGCAAGTCGCAGCACGGCGTCGACGTCACCGACTCGGCCGTCACGGCCGAGGTCGGCATCGGCCCGAACGGCCTCGGCGGGTTCGGCCTTGCCGTGACGCTGCGGGTCGAGCTGTCCGGGGTCTCGCAGGAAGACGCCGACAAAGCCGTCGCGGTCGCTCACGAGTGGTGCCCCTACTCCAACGCGACGCGCGGCAACATCGACGTGATCCTCGACGTCGAGGTCGCCTGAGTCCCAACGAGGTCAGTCCTGGGGGTCGACCGGCGGCTCGGCACCTTCGTGCTCGTCCCGGTCGGCCCACGCCAGCAGTGGCGCGATGTCGAAGACCGCCTGGTCGATGCCCGCATGGAGGTCGCCGAGCTCGGCGAAGCGCGCCGGCACGGTCTCGATCGTGAAGTCGTGCGGGTCGACGTCGTCGACCTCGTCCCAGCGGATCGGCGTCGACACGCGGCCGTCGGGGAAGCCCCGCACCGAGTAGGCAGCGGCGATCGTGTGGTCGCGGGCGTTCTGGTTGTAGTCGACGAACAGCTGCGCGGGATCGCGATCCTTGCGCCACCACGTCGTCGTCACGTCGTCGGGCGCCCGCCGCTCGACCTCACGCGCGAACGCGAGCGCCCCACGACGTACGTCCTTGAACTCGTGCTCGGGCTTGATGCGTACGTAGATGTGCAGGCCGTTGCCGCCTGAGGTCTTCGGGAATCCGGTCGCGCCGAGGTCGTCGAGCACCTCCTCGGCGACGCGCGCCACCCGCCTGACCGTGGCGAAGTCGCACTCCGGGCCCGGGTCGAGGTCGATGCGCCACTCGTCGGGCTTCTCGACGTCGGCCTTGCGGCTGTTCCACGGGTGGAACTCGACGGTCGACATCTGCACGGCCCAGATCACCGACGCCAGCTCGGTGACGCAGAGCTCGTGGACGTCCCGGTCGTAGCGCGGGAAGTGGACGCTGACGGTCTTGACCCACGGCGGGGCGCCCGACGGCAGCTTCTTCTGGTGCACCTTGTCGCCGGCCAGACCCTTGGGGAAGCGGTGCAGCATGCACGGTCGCTCGTACAGCGCGTTGACGATGCCGTCGCCGACCGCGAGGTAGTACTCGACGAGGTCGAGCTTGGTCCAGCCGCGCTCCGGGAAGTAGACGCGGTCGGGATTGCTGACGCGCACGACCTTGTCGTCCACCTCGATCTCCACCGCGGGCGACGATGCCTTGGCCATGAGCCCACCGTATGGCTTACGGTCGCTGCACGCCGGTGGGATTCGGGTACGCCACGGCGCCGGACGCCTCGACCGCCCGGGCCAGGGCCAGCAGCGACTCCTCGATCGTGATCATCCGGCCGGTGGCCTCGCGGTCGACGCCCGCCACGCACACGCGATCCGTGGCGTCCTCGATCTGCTGCCGCGCGGAGCGCCCGGTGTCGGTGATCGCACCGTCGGCGTCGACCCATCCGCGGGTCGCCAGCCGGCTGATCGCTGCTGCCCACTCGTCCTCGGTCCAGCCGCGCATGCTGCGCTGCTGGTCACCGGCGAGTCCTGCGGCCACCGCAAGGGCATTCGCGGCGGCGCCGTCGAGGCCGGCCGAGGTCAGCACCGCGATGTGGCAGTCGCCGCGATACTCGCGGATCACCGTTGCGGCGTGCCAGAGTCGCCCGGCGTCGTCATCCGGCTCGGGCAGCGAGTGGTGCGCCGCGGCCAGCGGTTTGCCGGCAAAGTCGATGCCCCGTGTGATCGCCGACAGCTCCTTGGCGATGCGGCCGGCATCTGCCTCGACCAGCGCCGGGGCGAGCGCCTCCCGCGCCAGGTCGTACCGGGTCTTCAGGATCTCGTCGCGCGAGGCCATCGCCCAGGCATCCGGCAGCGCACGGGTGACCGTCCGCGGCGCGAAGCCCTGGAACAGGGCCACGACCAGCTCCGGCGGGGGTGTCCCGACCGCCGCGGACCGCGACGCCAGGTAGCCCATCCAGTAGCCCTTGAGGCCGAGCGCCTCGTAGCGCTGCTTGGTGTCGGGGGCGAAGTAGACGACGTCGTGGATCGCCTCGATCGAGCGCCAGAAGGTCGTGCCGTGAGTCATGACCCCATCTTGTCAGGCGCGCTGGGCGCCGCCGGTACCGTCGACGTCGATGACTGAGTCAACGCAGAACACCCGCATCCTGCTCGCCTCCCGTCCGCACGGCGAGCCCACCTCGGACAACTTCACGATCGAGTCCGCGCCGGTCCCCGCACCTGGCAAGGGTGAGGTGCTGCTCCGCACGATCTACCTGTCACTCGATCCCTACATGCGCGGCCGCATGAGCGACCGCGAAGTCGTACGCCGCACCGGTCGAGATCGGCGACGTGATGGAGGGCGGCACGGTCGCCGAGGTCGTCGAGTCGAACGACGACTCCCTGCGACCCGGCGACATCGTGCTGGCCTACCTCGGCTGGCAGTCGTACGCAGTGGCGTCGGCCAAGCACGTGCGCAAGCTCGATCCGGCACAGGCACCGGTCTCGACGGCCTTGGGCGTGCTCGGCATGCCGGGCTTCACGGCGTACGCCGGGCTGCTCGAGATCGGCAAGCCCCAGCCGGGCGAGACCGTCGTGGTGGCTGCTGCCGCTGGACCGGTCGGGTCCGCGGTCGGGCAGATCGCGCACATCAAGGGTGCTCGCGCGGTCGGCATCGCCGGCGGTCCCGACAAGGTGGCCTGGCTCGAGGAGCTCGGCTTCGACGTCGCTCTCGACCACCGCTCGCCGACGTTCGTCGACGACCTCAAGGCCGCCGTGCCCGATGGCATCGACGTCTACTTCGAGAACGTCGGTGGCCACGTGTGGGACGCCGTGCTGCCGCACCTCAACACGTACGCCCGGGTGCCGGTGTGCGGGCTCGTCGCGCACTACAACGACACCGACCTGCCGCCCGGGCCCGACCGCTCGTCGAGGCTGATGACCCAGATCCTGACCAAGAGCCTCACGGTGCGCGGGTTCATCCAGGACCGAGTTCGTCAAGGCGCACTACAAGCGACTTCCAGGCCGATGCCGCCGGCTGGATCGCGACGGCAGCTGCGTCATCGCGAGGACATCGTCGACGGTCTCGAGAACGCGCCCGCGGCCTTCGCGGGCCTGCTCACGGGCAAGAACTTCGGCAAGCTGCTCGTCCAGGTCGGCCCCGACCCCACCCGCACGAGCCAGCCGACTACTGCAGGGTCATCTGGGGCTCGCCGGACGGCGTGAGCCCGTGCCGGTCCGCACGCAGGTGCCACTCCTGGGCGTACCCGCGTTGTAGGCCTGGCGCACGCACGAGCGGGTCGCGAGCTGGCCCCAGTAGTTCGGGTGCAGCGACTCCTGGATGTAGTACGGGCTGCTGCCGGCGGTCGTCACCGTACGGATCTGGTTGACCCACTCCGTCCGGTCGACAGCCGTCGGCGCCGTCCAGCTGGCCAGGCCGACCTCCTCGTACAGGCCGACCGTGCTCTCGCACAGCCGCCGTCCGTTGAACGTCGAGGCCAGGTTGAGCGTCTTGGCGTTCGTGATGCCGGCCTGGCTGATCGCACCGGTCACGGTGTTGTTGATCGTCGGCAGCGCGGTGCCGTTGGCCCAGTCGGCATCGGCGTTCCAGAACCCGCAGCCGCCGGTGTTCTGCCGTGAGTAGCCGCTCTCGCCGTAGCGGAAGCCTGAGCCGTTCGGCACCGGCGACGGGTAGTTCTGCACCAGCAGGGTCCACGAGCTGTCGGCATACCCGGCGTTGCGCATCGCCGTCCGGATGTTGGCGTACGCGTTCGCGATCCGCGTCTTGACCGCGGCGACGTTGCTGCTCGTGAAGTTGGCGACGACGCTGCTGTCGTCCTTGCAGTAGTCCTTCCACCAGGTCGGCGACGCGAGGAAGTCGGTCACGCACGACTGCACGACGCTCGCGAAGTTGAAGTCGTTGCCGCCGATCGAGACCGTCACCATCGTGACGTTGTGGGTCGCCGCGAACTGCTGCAGCGTCTTGGCCTGGCCCATGCTTGCCGGCGCCGTTGTCGTAGAAGTCGAGGCCAGGCTTGAAGTCGCCGCCGTCGGACGTCGCGGTGCGCGCGCCGGAGCAGGCGAGGTTGAGACCCAGCGTGCCGCCACCGATGTAGATCTCGGCGCTCTTGCTGCGGTGACACCGGTTGATCTGCTCGGCGTTGTTGCCGGCGTTGTCGAAGTACGCCGTGCCGCCCAGCGCGTCGGCGCGTGAGGCGCTGTCGTTGGACGAACCGGCCCAACGACCGGCCTCGCCCGAGATGTACGAGTCGCCGACGGACACGACGTACGGAGTGCCGCTGCCGGGGCCGTCGGCATGTGCCGGCGCGGCGCCGAGGGTCGAGTGCGGCGAGCGCCAGAGCTCAGCCGCTCCGACAAGTGGACGTGCTCGGTTGACCAGCGACATGCGGTGCCTCCTAGGCGGACGTGCTCCCTCCGACCCTTCGGGCCCGGACCGAACCTAGTGGCGCACGTCACACTTTGGGAAGGCCTACGCGACGTCGGGTAGCCGTCAGCGGCGCAGCGGCCGGGTGAGGACCTTGGCGATGCACGCGGGTACGCCTTCGTCGTCCCCGTGATCGCGGGCCCGGTATGAGCTGGGGCTCTCGCCGACCAGCTCGGAGAACCGCGTGCTGAAGGTGCCGAGGGAGGAGCAGCCGACCTCGAAGCAGACATCGGTGACCGACCGGTCGCCTCGCCGGAGCAGCGCCATGGCGCGCTCGATGCGGCGGGTCATGAGATAGCCGTACGGCGACTCGCCGAACGCAGCCCGGAAGCTCCGCGAGAAGTGGCCCGACGACATCAGCGCGACGCGGGCCAGCGCCTCCACGTCGAGCGGCTTGGCGTAGTCGCGGTCGATCGTGTCGCGCGCCCTGCGGAGCAGGACCAGGTCCTCATTGGCCACGACCCCATGATCGCATCCTGTCCCGCTCCTTGAGCTCGTCGGAGAAGGATTTGACCTGGAGCGCACTCCAGGGTGAATGCTGAAGGCATGACCAGCGACCGAGGATCCCCGCTGAGGGGCTGACGATCAGCGCCGCCGCCGAGGCGAGCGGGCTGACGCGTCGACACGCTGCGCTACTACGAGAAGGAGGGCCTGACCCTCCAGCCGCCCGAACGCTCGGCGTCGGGACAGCGCCGGTACGCCGAGGGCGACGTCCGCTGGCTCGGCACGCTCGTGATGCTGCGCAAGACCGGTATGCCGATCCGCGACATCCGTCGCTTCGTCGACCTCTACCGCGTCGAGGGCAGCGAGCCCGACCGGCTGGCGATCCTCGAGGCGCACCGCGAACACGTACGTGAACAGCTCCGCGAGGTGCAGACGCATCTCGCGGCCATCGACCGCAAGATCGACTTCTACAACACGAAGGTGATGAACAAGTGAAGACCACAGCATGGGGAACCCAGGGCCTCGAGGCCAGCGTCGAAGGACTCGGCGCGATGGGGATGTCGGCGTTCTACGGCGACCGCGACGACGAGGAGTCGACCGCGACACTCAACCGCGCGCTCGACCTCGGCGTCTCGATGATCGACACCGCCGAGATCTATGGGCCGTTCCTCAACGAGCAGCTGATCGGCCAGGCGATCGGCAACCGACGTGACGAGTACGCGCTCGCCACGAAGTTCGCCACGCACGTCGAGGACGACGGCACGACCGGCCCGCGCCGACGGCAGCCCGACGTACGCCCGCAAGGCGCTCGAGCGCTCGCTGCGCAACCTCGGACATGGAGACGATCGACCTCTACTACCTGCACCGCGTCGACCCGAACATCCCGATCGAGGAGACGGTCGGCGCGATGGCGGAGTTCGTCAAGGAGGGCAAGGTCCGCTACCTCGGCCTGTCCGAGGCGGCGCCCGAGACGATCCGGCGAGCGCACGCGACGCACCCGATCACCGCGGTGCAGACCGAGTACTCGCTGTTCGAGCGCAGCCCCGAGGTCAACGGCGTGCTCGACACGACCCGCGAGCTCGGCATCGAGTTCGTCGCGTACTCGCCGCTCGGTCGCGGCGTTCTGACCGGCGCGATCTCGTCGACCGACGACCTGGACGAGGACGACTTGCGCCGCCACAACCCGCGCTTCACCGACGAGAACCTGACCGCACAACCTCACGGTCGTCGACAAGGTGCGGGCCCTGGCCGGCGTCAAGGGCGTGACGCCGGGCCAGCTCGCGCTGGCCTGGGTGCTGCACCAGGACGGTGTCGTCGCGATCCCCGGCACCAAGCGCCGTACGTACCTCGAGGAGAACGTCGCCGCCGCCGACGTCGAGCTGAGCGCCGACGACCTCGCTGCGCCTCGACGCGGCCGCGCCGGTCGGTGTCGCCGCCGGCGACCGCTACCCCGAGGCCGGCATGAGGCGCGTCCACCTCTGACCGCGCGAGTCAGCCCTTGGCGTGCGCGAGGACCCAGTCGATGAACGGCTGGGCCTCGCGCCAGTCGGCGCGTACGCGGTCGAGCAGCTCGGCGGTGTGGATGAACGGCTCGAAGCCGTAGCTCTTGCCGAGCGTCATCGACTTGTGCCGCAGCAGCTCGATGCGCGGATGGTCGGCGTCGTAGCCGCGAGGCGAGGTCTTGAGCCGGTCGCCGCCGAGCTCCCAGCCGGCCGACTGCATGGTCGCGAGGATGCTCCTCGAGCTCGCGCGCCGTGGCGCTCGTGCGACGATCGCCTCGCGGATGCTCGCGAGCCGCGCCGACGAGGCCTCGTAGAACCCGACGCCGACGCGTACGCCGGGAGCGCCGACCTGCACGTAGTAGCCGGTCGACGGACCCGTCGGCGACGAACGCGCCCTGGTGCGGTCTTGTAGGGCGTCTTGTCCTTCGCGAACCGCACGTCGCGGTAGGGCCGGAACACCTTCGCCTCGCCGAACTCGTCGGCCAGCCCGGCGATCAACGCCTTCATCGGTGCGGCGACCGCCTCGTCGTACGTCGCCCGGTGGGCCTCCCAGTACGACTTGGTGTTGTCCATCTCGAGGTCGTCGTAGAAGTCGAGGGCCGCGACGGGGAAACCGGTGAACTCAGACACCCTGCGAGGCTACTTCGTGCTGCGGTGGGTGCCTACGGCAGCAGCAGGACCTTGCCGGTGGCCCGGCGCTCGTCGAGCGTGAGGAGGGCTTGCGTCGCCTCGGCGAGGGGGAACGTCGGGCCGACCACCGGCCGCAGTGCGCCGCTCTCGAGGTGCGGCGCGAGCGCCGCCCACTCCTTGGCGACGTGACCCGGGCGCGCCAGGGCGTACGCGCCCCAGCCGACACCGACGACCGACACGTTGTTGAGCAGCAGGCGATTGACCTTGACCGTGGGGATGTCGCCGGCCGTGAACCCGATGACCAGCAGGCGGCCGTCCGCCTTGAGGCTGCGCAGCGAGTCGGTGAAACGGTCGCCGCCGACCGGGTCGACGACGATGTCGACACCACCCTGCTCGGCGACCGCGTCCTTGAACCCCTCGGGCAGCACGAACGCGTCGGCACCTGCCTGGAGGGCGATCGCGCCCTTCTCGGCGGTCGACGTGACGGCGATGACCCGGCCGGCGCCGAACGCCTTGGCGACCTGGATCGCCGCGGTGCCGACGCCTCCGGCGGCTCCGTGCACCAGCACCGACTCGCCGGCCTCGAGGCGCCCACGCTCGACGAGGGCGAAGTAGGCGGTGCCGTAGTTGAAGACGATCGCGGCACCCTGCTCGTACGAGATGCTGTCGGGGATCGGGAACGTCAGGTCGACCTGGGCGACGGCCTCCTCGGCGAACCCACCGAGCAGGCACAGCGCAGCGACGCGGTCGCCCGTCGAGAAGCCCGACCCGTCCGGAGCGCTGATGATCTCGCCGGCGATCTCGGCGCCCGGAGTGAACGGCAGGTCGGGCTTGAGCTGATAGAGCCCGCGGCTCTGGAGCACCTCGGGGAACGCGACGCCGGCCGCGCGTACGCGGATGAGGACCTGATCGGCTGCGGGTTCGGGGCTGGGGAGCTCGACGAGCTCGACCGCTGAGGGGCCGTCGAGAGACGTGATCTGTACGGCTTTCATGTCCGCGAGACTAGCGCACGCACTAAGCGAGCGCTTAGCACCCGACCCGGTCCGTACTCTTGGCACATGCACGCATCCGTCGACGTCGAAGTGGCGCGCTGGTGCGCAGATCACCGCTACACCGTGCTGACGAAGGTGTGCCGGGTGCTCGAGGACGTCGGCGAGTCGACGGCGTTCCTCGTGGCCCTCGTGGTGGTCGGCCTGGTGGTCCTCGTGGTCCGCAGGATGTGGCTGGACCTGCCGCCTGTGGCGTTCGCCTTCCTCGCGATGGTCATCGTCAACGGCAACCTGAAACATCGGATCGACCGACCGCGGCCACCTGCCGACCTGGCCCTGACGACGCTCCACGGCGCCTCGATGCCGTCGTCACACGCGGTGCTGACGTCGTCGATCCTTGTCGCGGTGCTGATGGTCCCGCAGTGGACCTCCGACACGGCCCGCCGGACGGTGGGTGCCCTCGGGGCGGTCGGGTGTCTCGTCACCGGAGCCGCGATGGTCTACCTCGGCGGTCACTGGCTGAGCGACGTGCTGGTCGGCTGGGCCCTGGGCATCGGCCTGGTCGGCGGGATCCTCCTGCTGTGGCGGCGCATCGGCGTGCCGATGGGGAAGCCGGCCTGATGCGGCTGATCGACCTGCTGCCCAAAGGCGTGACGACGGACGAGGACGTCGTCTACGACGCGATCACCCAATGGGTCGACCGCCGGGGTCTCACGCTCTATCCCGCGCAGGACGAGGCGATCCTGGAGTGTGTCGCCGGGTCCAACGTGATCCTGGCGACGCCGACCGGCTCCGGCAAGAGCCTCGTGGCGACCGCTGCCATGGCCGCCGCGCTGGCCCGCGGCGAGTGCAGCGTCTACACCGCACCGATCAAGGCTCTCGTCAGCGAGAAGTTCTTCGACCTCTGCGAGATCTTCGGCGCCGACAACGTCGGGATGGTCACGGGTGACGCAGCCGTCAACGCCGATGCCCCGATCATCGCCGCGACCGCCGAGATCCTCGCCAACATGGCGCTGCGAGAAGGCGCCGGCGCCGACATCGGCCTGGTCGTGATGGATGAGTTCCACTTCTACGCCGACCCCGATCGCGGCTGGGCGTGGCAGGTGCCGCTGATCGAGCTGCCCAAGGCGCAGTTCCTGCTGATGTCGGCGACGCTCGGTGACACGACACGGTTCGAGGCCGATCTCTCCAGACGTACGGGCCGGTCGACCGCGCTCGTCACGACCTCCGAGCGTCCGGTCCCGTTGATCTCCGAGTACGTCTCGACGCCGATCCAGGAGACGCTCGAGCAGCTGATCGAGACGCACCAGACGCCCGTCTACGTCGTGCACTTCACCCAGGTGTCGGCACTCGAGCGCGCGCAGGCGCTCACGAGCATCAAGGTCGCGACTCGCGAGGAGCGCGACGTCATCGCGGAGCACCTCGGCGACTTCCGGTTCTCCTCGGCGTTCGGCAAGACCCTGTCGCGGCTCGTACGCATGGGGGTCGGCGTGCACCACGCGGGTATGCTGCCGCGCTACCGACGGCTGGTCGAGACGCTGACCCAGGCCGGGCTGCTCAAGGTCGTCTGCGGCACCGACACGCTGGGCGTCGGCATCAACGTGCCGATCCGCACCGTGCTGTTCAGCGGCCTGTCGAAGTACGACGGCGTGCGACAGCGCCAGCTGCAGGTGCGCGAGTTCCAGCAGATCGCCGGACGTGCGGGCCGGGCCGGGTTCGACACCGTCGGCCACGTCATCGTCGAGGCGCCCGAGCACGACATCGAGAACGCCCGGCTGGTCCGCAAGGCCGGCGACGACGTCAAGAAGCAGCGCAAGATCCAGCGCAAGAAGGCGCCCGAAGGCTTCGTGTCGTGGGGGGAGGGGACGTTCACCAAGCTCTCGACCGGGACGCCCGAAGCGCTCGTCTCCCGCATGCGGGTCAGCCACGCCATGGTGCTCGACGTCATCTCGCGTCCCGGTGATGCCCGGGCGTCCTTGGAGCGGCTGCTGCGGGAGAGCGACGAGACCGAGGAGTCGCAGGACCGCCTGCTCGCCGAGGTCGACGAGATCATCGACGCGTTGCTCGACCGGCGGCGTCGTCGAGCAGGTCGACCCGCCCGACGCCGACGGACGTACGCTCCGGCTGACGGTCGACCTGCAGGCCAACTTCGCCCTCAACCAGCCGCTGTCGCCGTTCGCCGTCGCGGCCTTCGAGCTGCTCGACCGCGACGATCCGGCGTACGCGCTCGACATGGTGTCGGTCGTCGAGGCGACGCTCGACGACCCCCGGCCGATCATCAACGCGCAGCGACACCGTGCCCGCGGCGAGGCGATCAACGAGATGAAGATGGACGGCATCGAGTACGACGAGCGGATGGAGCTGCTCGAGGAGATCACGCACCCCAAGCCGCTCGAGGAGCTGCTCGACGTCGCGTACGAGTCCTATCGCAAGGGTCACCCGTGGGTCGCCGACCACGAGCTGCGGCCCAAGTCGGTCGTGCGCGAGATGTGGGAGCGGGCGATGACGTTCTCCGAGCTGATCGGCGACTACCAGCTCGCCCGGTCCGAAGGGCTCGTCCTGCGCTACCTCTCCGACGTCTACAAGACGCTGCTGCGCACGGTGCCCGAGCAGCTGCGCAACGAGGAGCTCATCGATCTCACGGAGTGGCTCGGCGAGCTCGTGCGCCAGACCGACTCCAGCCTGCTCGACGAGTGGGAGCAGCTGATCAACCCCGACACCGACCCCGCCGAGGTGCGCGCGAAGGCCGAGGGCAGCGCACCCCCGAGGCCGGTCACCGGCAACGCGCGGGCGTTCCGGGTGCTCGTCCGCAATGCCCTGTTCCGCCGGGTCGAGCTCGCGGCTCTGGGCCGGTGGAGCGCGCTCGGGGAGCTCGACGGCGAGGACGGCTGGGATGCCGCTGAGTGGATGGCGGCGATCGCGGCCTACCGAGAGGAGTACGACTCGATCGGCACCGGACCTGCGGCCCGCGGGCCCGACCTGTTCATGGTCGAGGAGGGCTCGACGACGTGGCAGGTACGTCAGACGTTCGACGACCCCGCGGGCGACCGCGACTGGGGCATCACGGCCCAGGTCGACCTCGCCGAGAGCGACGAGATCGGCGAGGCCGCCGTGACGATCCTCGAGGTCGGACCTCGCTGACCCGTCGCTCAGTCGCGCACGGGGTGGTTCGACCGGATGACGCCAGCCGGGTCGTACGTCCTCTTGACTGCCCGGAGACGCTCGACCGCGGACCCGAAGAGGTCCTCGGCCGATGCAGCGCGCTCGACGAAGTTGCCGTACTGGACAGCCGCCCGCCACGGGCCGAGTGCCTCCATGAGCCGCTCGACCGAGCCTCTGACCGCGTCGTGTGCCTCAGGGAATGGCGTGATGCCCACGCCGAACATCAGGAACTCGGCTGCGAACCCGGACACGGCGCCGCCGACCTCATTCGGCGCCAGCGCGCCACCCAGGTGACGCAGCTCCGCGGACAGCAGCGCCGACCCGTTGGTGGCGGCGTCGACGAATGCGGCGAGCCCATCGTCGTCGAGGGTGCTGAGCAGGATCCCGTCGCCGAACGCCGGCACGGGCTCGGTCGGGTCCATGTGCAGGTCCTGTAGCTCAGCGACCGGGGTCGGCCGGAACGTGTCCATGGTGGGGCTGAGACCCCGCAACGGCGCGAGCAGCTCGTCGGCAGCCGCCTGGTCGAGCTGCATCGCGGCCTCGAGCGCGACGAACGACTGTCCACGCAAGAAGTCAGGGAGCTCCGGCAGCGGCGGGAACTGGAGCACGCGGCCGACCGAGGTGACGGCGTCGGGCACGGTGTCGACCCAGTCGCGCCAAGCAGGCAGGATGCGCGCGGCATCCGCGATCGGCCAGAAGAGAACGCCGGCGTGCACCTCGCGCACTGGAAACAGCCGGAACTCCAGAGCCGTGACGACTCCGTAGTCGCCGCCCCCGCCGCGCAGGGCCCAGAACAGCTCCGGATGGTGGTCGGCGTCGACGCGCCGATGCACGCCGTCGGTCGTCACCAGCTCGATCGCTAGGACGTGATTGGCTGCCAATCCGTGTGAACGGGCCAGCCAGCTGAGTCCGCCGCCGAGCGTGTAGCCGACCACGCCGACGTCGGGTGAGGAGCCGGCGAGTGCGGCCAGCCCGTGTTCCGCAGCAGCGCTGGTGACGTCGGCCCACAGCGCACCGGCCTCGACTCGGGCAACGCGGGCCTCCGGGTCGATCTGCACCTCACGCATCGCTCCGGTTCGAAGCAGGACCGTGTTGGCCAGCGACTCGAGAGGCCCGGCGTTGTGTCCGGTGCCTTGTGGTGCAACGTGCAGGCGCCGAACGCGAGCACACTTTATCGTCGCGACAACGTCACGGACGGAGGCGACGTTGACGACGGCGACCGGGTGCTGGTCGACGGAGAGGTTCCATGCGGCTCGCGCGGTGTCCCACTCGGGATCGGTGGGCAGCACCAGGTTGCCGGTCAGGGCGTCGGCGAGTGCGTCGAATGTGCTGGTGAACGTCGTGGTGGTCATGTTCCTTGGTCCTCTCGGGGGTACGCGTTGGTGCGTGGTGTCGACTCTCCCGTCGGACGACCTGCGGCGACCATCCCGCGAACGGCGGGTTCTCCACGGCCGCATCCCCTACAAATGCGGGATTGTCAGGGTGCTCGCTGTGCTTCACCATGGGTGGAACGGCGTGCCGATCGGTCGCCCGTCCTGTCGGGGGCGAACAGGAGCGAGAGGATGGCGTCTGTGCCTTCCACCGCGCTGCGCGGCCTCGCCGAGTCCTGGGTCCCGGCCGACGACGGACGTGAGCTGTTCGCCGAGCTCGCCACTCACCTGCGATCGCTCGTCCCGTTCGACGGTTCCGCGTGGTTCGCCACCGATCCGTCGACCGAGCTGCGCAACGAACCCGGTCCGGATCGAGAATGTGAGTCCCGGGCACTGCTCGTCTTACTGGTCGCGCGAGTTCAGTGAGCCGGACGCCATGCTGTTCCGCGATCTCGCCCGGTCCGGGCAACCGGTCGACAGCCTCTTCCACGCGACGGAGAACCGCCCCGAGCGCAGCGCGCGCTATCGCGAGTTCCTTGCGCCGCAGGGTTATGCCGACGAAGTACGCGCCGTCTTCCAGGTGGGCGGCACCACGTGGGGCCTTGTCGATCTGTTCCGCGATTCAGGTCGGCCGCCGTTCACGATCCGCGAGGTGGAGACGATCGCTTCAGTCGGTTCGGTCATCGCGACGGCCCTGCGCTCGTTCGCAACCTTCACGCTGCCGGGCGCGCTCGGCGCCGTGGTTGATGGACCGGGTACGGCACTCGTCGAGGCGGACGGCTCGTTCAGCTCGCTCGACGACCAGGCCGAACGTTGGCTCCGCGAGCTCGCGGGTCCCGACTGGAGCGCCAAGGAGCCGCCGCCCCGGATGGTGGCAGTCCAGTCGGTCGTCGCCCGTGCGAATGCCGTCTCGACGGGTCGCGAGCGCGGCGCCGCGACTGCCCGGCTCCGGGCCACCACGGGCCGCTGGCTCCAGGTGCACGCTTCGTGCCTTCGCACGCCGGACGGTGAGCCGGGCCTCACCGCCGTCGTGATCGAGCCGGCCAAGTCCGCACAGATCGCGCCGATCATCGTCGAGGCGTACGGCCTCACGCCGCGCGAGCGCGAGATCACCCAAGCCCTCGCCCGCGGCTTGTCCAACGCCGAGATCGCCGCGAGCCTGTTCCTGTCGAGCCATACCGTCCGTGACCACCTCAAGGCCGTCTTCACGAAGCTCGGCGTCGTCAGTCGTGGCGAAGTGGTCGCAAAGCTCTTCGCCGACCACTACGAACCCGCGCTGCACTCCAGGCCGTTCGACGAGGTCCACACCAGCGTCTGAGGTCAGCGAGCCGTCAGCTTCAGGGGGGCCTTGTCGCCAGGGACGTTCGTGATGTTGCGGAGCTTGTTGGGTGCGACGGCATCGGCGGTGACCTCGTAGCGTTGCAGCACCTCGCGCAGCACCACCGTGCCCTCCATCAACGAGAAGGCCGCGCCGATGCACCGGCGTACGCCGCCGCCGAACGGGATCCAGGTGTTCGCCGCGACCTTGCCTGCGGTGAACCGCTCGGGCCTGAAAGGTGTGCGTCGGCGAAGCTCGCCTCGCGGCTGTGCGACAGCATGATCGACGGCGTGACCGTGGTGCCCCGAGGGAGCAGCCGGCCCGCGACGACCTGGTCGCTCTGCAGCGTACGAGCGACGAAGTCGATGATCGGGTGCAGGCGCATCGACTCCTTGAGGCAGGCCTCGAGGTAGGCGTCGTCGCCCGTGTCCGCGGCGGTGACGGCACGAGCGAGGACCTCGGGGTCGCGGCCGAGCTCGTGCAGCGTCCACGACAGCGCCGAAGCGGTCGTCTCGTGGCCGGCCAGCAGCAGCGTGACGAGCTGGTCGCGCATCTCGGCATCGGTCAGCGGGCTCTCTTCCTCGCCGTCCTCCGAGGACGCCGACCCGCAGCAGCCTGGACAGCACGTCGTCGCGACCCTCGAGGTCGTGCGCCGCCCGCCGCTCAGCGATCTCGGCGTACAGGAGCTCGTCGACCTCCTGCTGGTTCTTGAAGTAGCCACGCCACGGCGGCAGCTCGAAGAGCCGCGGGTACGACCAGGCGAGCAACATCTTGGCGTCGATGTTGACCATGCGGTTGACCTTGGGTCGCAGCACTGCGAGGCGTTTCTCATCGGTCACGCCGAAGACGACCTGCAGGATCACGTCGAGCGTGATGGCGTTCATCCGGTCGAGCGTGACGAGGGTGTCGCCGTCGTGCCACGAGTCGACCTCGACCTTGGCGATCGCCTCGACGAGCGGCTGGTACGCCCGCATCGACGGGCCGGTGAACGCCGGCATCAGCAGCTTGCGGGCCCTCTGGTGCTCGGCGTCGTCGGTCAGCAGCACCGAGTGCTCGCCCATGACGGGCTTGAGGATCGCGTTGCCCTCGCCGGCATGGAACTGTGACGGGTCGGCGGCGAAGATCTCCTTGACGTCCGCCGGGTCGCTGAACACCACGAGCGTACGAGGGCCGGGCAGGATCCTCAGCGAGAACGTGTCGCCGAACTCCCGGTGGTACGCCGGCACGATCCCGGCCCGGTCGCGCAGGAACTTCCACGTCATCCGCCCAGGCCGAGAGCTTCGGGCCGTCCGGGATGTCGTAGTCCTCCTGCGCGAGGCTCATGCTGCCTTCTCCCAGACGAAGTCGGGGGCGTTGACCTTCCGCGTCTCCCACCAGTACTGGAACGTGAACTTGGGCCAGATCGTGCGGTTCTTGCCCTGGCTGTCGAGGTACCACGACGTGCAGCCGCCCTGCGTCCAGATGCCCTTCTCGACCAGGCGCTGGATCTCGTCGTTGAACTCGTCCTGCGCGACCTTGGTCGCCTCGGCCGAGACCGCGCCGCGGCGATCCATCTCGTCGAGCATGCGGATGATGAACTTGGTCTGCTGCTCGATCATGAAGACGACCGAGTTGTGGCCGAGAGCGGTGTTGGGGCCGAGCATGAAGTAGAGGTTGGGGAACCCGTTGATCGTCATTCCCATGTAGGTCTCGACGCCGTTGTCGCGGAACTGCGTGGCGAGGTCGACGCCGTTCTTGCCCTTGATGTCGAGGTAGTCGAACGCGTCGATGACGTGGAAGCCGGTGCCGTAGATGATGATGTCGGCCTCGTGCTTGACGCCGTTGCCGTCGATCACGCCGTCCGCGACGATCTCCTTGACGCCGTCGGTGCTGAGCTCGACGTCGTCACGCAGGAACGTGGGGTAGTACGTGTTGGACTGCAGCACGCGCTTGCAGCCGAGGCGATAGTCCGGCGTGAGCTTGGCCCGCAGCTCGGGGTCGGGGATCTTCTTCTCGAGGTAGCGCTTCACGATCTTCTCGGCGAACGGGAGGATGTTGACGTGCCCGTTGAAGCCGATCGCGCGGGCCTCAAGCGCCCAGTAGAGCGCGTTCCGGTACGCCCGCGTGGCGCCAGGGACCGTGGCGAACAGCTTCTTGCGCCACTCCGGCGTGGGCTTGTCCTTCTTGGGCAGCACCCAGGCCGGCGAGCGCTGGAAGACCGTGAGGTGCTCGGTCTCCTGGGCGATGATCGGGATGAACTGGATCGCGCTGGCACCCGTGCCGATGACGACGACCTTCTTGCCCTTGAGGTCGACCGAGTGGTCCCACTGGGCGGAGTGGAATCGTGGGCCCTCGAACGAGTCGGCGCCGGTGATCTCGGGGACGTTGGGGATGTGCAGGCCGCCGACGCCGGCGATCACGACGCGGGCCTCGTAGTCCTCGCCCGAGCGTGTGCTGACGGTCCAGATGGCGCGATCCTCGTCCCAGGAGGCGCCGGTCACCTCGATGCCGAAGTCGATGTAGGGGCGGATACCCTGCTCGTCGGCGACCTTGCGCATGTAGGCCCAGATCTCCTCCTGGCCCGAGAAGCTCTTGCTCCAATCGGGGTTCAGCTCATACGAGAAGGAATACATGTGGCTCGGGATGTCGCACTCGCAGCCGGGGTAGGTGTTGTCCCGCCAGGTGCCGCCGACGTCGTGCGCCTTCTCGAGGATCACGAAGTCCTCGCGCCCGGATTTGCGCAGCTTCATGGCCGCGCCCATGCCGGAGAAGCCCGTGCCGATGATGACGATGTCCTTTTTGATCACGTTTCAGATACTATCGGTATCTGAGTACGATGCAAGAGTGTCTCGGGCCACAGGGCCCGACGGGCGAGGAGCGGTTGTGGCAGTCGACAACGTGAGGGTCAGCAGGGCCGAGCGGCAGGCACAGACGCGCGAGCGACTGATCGTGGTCGCGCGGGAGATGTTCCTGTCCGACGGCTACGCTGCGACGTCCCTCGACAAGGTGGCGGTGCGTGCCGGGTTCTCCAAGGGCGCGGTCTACTCCAACTTCGCCGGCAAGGAACAGCTCTGCATGGCGGTGCTCGACAGCATCCACGAAGAGCAGATCGAGGGGGTCGTCGCGGCGTTCTCGCAGGACACCGACCTTGACGGCCGCATCGAGGCCTTCGCCGCCTGGGCCCGCGAAGGGCTGGGTCAACCGCGCTGGACCGCCCTCGAGGTCGAGTTCGGCGCCATCGCTCGCCAGAGCCCCTACGTCGCGACCGAGCTCGTCAAGCGGCACCGGGAGATCCGCGCCGCGATCGCCGAGCTGGTACGCCGGGTGACCTCCGAGGCGGGCCTCGGGGACGTGGTCGACCCCGACCAGGCGGCGACGACACTGCTGAGCCTCGGCATCGGTCTGGGCACGTTGCGCTCGCTCGACAGCACGATCGACGTCGGTGTCTTCGCCGACACGATGCGCGCCCTGCTCAAGAGCTCGACGGTGTGACCTTCAGGATCGTGTCGTCGGTCCTGTTCGCCTCTCCGCCCCGGTGTTGCGCGACCAGGGTCGGTCAGTGCGCCTCGCCGAGCCGGGCGAGCAGCAGGATCTCGGCGAGGCAGGCGCGCTCCCACTCCGCGAGGTGCAGGCCCTCGTTGGTGCCATGCGCGCGGGTGTCGGGGTCCTCGACACCGGTGACGAGCACGGAGGCTCGCGGGAATGCGTCGGCGAACGTCGCGATGAACGGGATCGAGCCGCCGACGCCCATGTCGATGGGGGCCACACCGTCCCACGCGGCTGTCATCGCCTCGCGGGCCGCGTCGTACGCCGGTCCGGTCGCGTCGAGGGTCGTGGGGTCGCCGCCGTCGGCGTACGTCAACGTGACCTGCGCACCCCAGGGCGCATGGGCCAGGACGTGCTCGCGGAGGCGCTCGAACGCCGCCTCGCACGTGTCACCGGGAGCGATCCGCATCGAGATCATGGCGATCGCGGCGGGGACAAGCGTGTTGCTGGCCGCCGCCGTGCTGGGCGCGTCGATGCCGGTCACCGTCAGGGACGGCTGGGTCCACATGCGCGCGACGTACGACCCCGTGCCGATCAGCCGCACGCCGTCGGCGAGCCCGGACTCGTGGGCGAGCCGGTCCTCCGGATAGTCGACGTCGGCAGCCTCGGAGGTCACCAGCCCGGCCACCGCGACCGAGCCGTCGTCATCATGCAGCGAGGCCAGGATGCGGGTCAGTGCCATCAGGGCATCCGGCACGACCCCGCCGAACATCCCGGAGTGGACGCCGTGGCGGAGCGTGCGGACCTCGAGAGTCGCGCGCACGAGACCCCGCAGGCTCGTCGTCAGCGCCGGCTCACCGATGTCCCAGTTGCCCGAGTCGGCGATCACGATGACGTCGGCCTCCAGCAGCGAGCCGTGCTCGGCGATGAACGCCTCGAGGGTCGGTGACCCGATCTCCTCCTCGCCCTCGACGAACACCTTGACCCCGACCGGCAGGGTGTCGCCGAGCGCGCGAACCGCGGCGAGGTGTGCCGCGATGCCGGCCTTGTCGTCGGCGGCGCCACGGGCGTAGAGCCGGCCGTCACGCTCGGTCGGCTCGAACGGCGCGGAGTCCCATGCGTCGTGATCTCCCTCCGGCTGCACGTCGTGGTGCGCGTACAGCAGCACCGTCGGCGTGCCGGGAGGCCCGGGCTTGTGGGCCAGCACTGCGGGCGCGCCGCCGCTTCGCAGGATCTGCGTGTCGAACCCCTCGGCGGCGAACAACGCGCTCGTGGTCTCGGCAGACGCCTCGACGTCATCGGCGTGCTCAGGCGCTGCACTGACTGACGGGATCCGGACCAGCTGCTCGAGGTCGGCGCGGACGGACGGCAGGACGGCGGCAAGGGCGGCGCGCAGCTCACCGGGGCTGGAGGACGTCATGCCTCCGACCCTAACGACACGACCCGACGGTGCCGCCTGCTCAGGGAGAGTGGACGAGTGGCGGGGCGGCTGAGTGCACCGGCGCGGTCGGCGTCGCTGGGTTCACGGTGCCGTACTGGGTCTGGTAGGACCTGTACACCGCCGCGGCGATCGCCTTGCTGCCGGCCAGGTTGGGATGGGTCCCGTCGTACGTCCGGCTCCGGCTGGCCAACGTGCTGGTGGATGTATCGATGTAGCGGAAGCCGAACGAGAGCGCTTCGGACTTGATCACGCCGGTGATGGTCGTGCGCCACTCCCTGGAGTTGATTCCCCACGGCGTCGTGACGTAGACGGTCTTCGGATCCTTGCGAAGGCCCGCCAGTCGCTGCATCGTCGCGTGGACGTAGGGCCGCAGCTGCGCCTCGAGCTCGGCGTAGGTCATGGTCAGGCGGCTGCACGTCCCGTCGCTGTTGATCTTGCGGTAGTCGTTGATGCCACCCTCGAGGACCACGACCCGGGCAGCCCTGACCTGCTTGGCCACGCTGTCGCGCTTGAGGCGCTTCTCGAACGTGCTCCCTGTGCAGGCGCCGGTGCCGTCAGCGTGCTTGCCGGGTCGGCTGTAGCCGGATCCGGGCTCGGCGTAGACCACTGGCCGCAGATCCGTGCTGGCGCCGACGAACGACCACCAGCCCCGCCAGGAGCTGCCGACCGTGTTGTTGTAGGGCGTGTGGTTGGAGGCGCCGCCTGAGATCGAGTCGCCGAGCACGACCATCGTGCGGGTCGACAGCGCGGCCTCGCTCGGCGATGCGACCAGCAGGCCGGCGAACACCGTCGCCAGGACGGTCATGAGCGCGGCGAACGAACGGGCGCGGGAGTGTGTGGTCATACCGTGAGAGTCCCCAAGATTCGGCTCACGGCATGTGCCGGAGCTGGTGGACCAATTGAACACCATCGCGGCCGGTCTCGTGACCGAATTCGCGCCCAAGTGACGACCGTCGCCGGCCGATCGGTGAGGGTCAGTAGCCGCCGTTGGCCTTGAACCGGTCGTAGCTGGCCTGGATCTCGGCCTCCGCCTCGACGCGACCGGTCCAGGTGGAGCCCTCGACCGACTTGCCGGGCTCGAGGTCCTTGTAGACCGTGAAGAAGTGCTCGATCTCGAGCCGGTCGAACTCCGGCACGTGGTGGATGTCGCGCAGGTGCTCCTGGCGCGGATCCTTGGCCGGGACGCACAGCACCTTGTCGTCTCCGCCGGCCTCGTCGGTCATGCGGAACATGCCGATCGTGCGGCAGGAGATCACGCAGCCGGGGAAGGTCGGCTCGGACAGCAGCACGAGGGCGTCCAGCGGATCGCTGTCGAGCCCGAGCGTGTCGTCGATGAAACCGTAGTCGGCGGGATACTGCGTCGCGGTGAACAGCGTGCGGTCGAGGCGGATGCGATGCGTCGCGTGGTCAACCTCGTACTTGTTGCGGCTGCCCTTGGGGATCTCCACGGTGACGTCGAAAATCACTGGTGCCTCCGGCGGTTGAATTCGGGGTGCGCGCGCCCTGAGCGCGGCGCAACGGGGTCTCTATAGTCTGGCGCATGTGCCGTCTCACGGGGAAAGCAGGGTCGCGAAGCCACGCGGCGCGTTCGTCATCCCTTCGCTGGTCCTCGCGATCGTCGTGGCGCTCGGCATCTTCCTGTGGTCCCGCGGCGACCTCAACCGCCTGGTCTGCGATGGGGACTGCGGCCCGGCCAACGTCATCCCGCCCCGCTCGCTGACGACCGACACGCAGCCTGCCGAGTCCGCACCTCGGCTCCCGGCGCCCAGCGACATCGACCCGGCCAAGCTCAAGGCCGCTGTCCGTCCGGTCCTCGATGCGTCGGTGCTCGGGCCGCACGTCGGGTTCACGGCGATCGCGCCGGCCAACGGCAGAGAGCTGATGTCGACGGGCCCGGGCGCGTACGTGCCGGCGTCCACGACCAAGGTGCTCACGAGCTTCGCCGCGCTGTCGTTGATCGACCCGCAGACCAGGTTCGCGACCCGCGTCGTCGGCTCGGGCGACCAGATCGTGCTGGTGGGTGGTGGCGACCCCTACCTCGCGGTCAAGGCCGGCAAGAAGGACGACCCGGTCATCCACGCCGACCTCACGACTCTGGCGAAGCGCGCGGCGGCGGCGCTGAAGAAGAACGGGACCTCGAGCGTCAACCTCGGCTACGACGCCTCGCTCTTCACGGGTCCCGACGCGAGCCCGGGGTGGGAGTCGACGTACGTCAGCCAGAACATCGTCACGCCGGTGAGCGCCTTGTGGGCCGACCAGGGCGAGCAGAACGGCGTACGCGCGAAGGTTCCCGCCGCGGCGGCAGCCCGTACGTTCGCCGGCCTGCTCGAGGATCGCGGCATCACGGTGACCGGGGAGCCTGAGCAGACGAAGGTGTCCGAAGGAGCGACGGCGCTCGCCGCGGTGCGCAGCGCGACGGTCGCCAAGATCGTCGAGACCCTCATCCGGGTGAGCGACAACCAGGCCGCCGAGGTGATGCTGCGACATGCGGCCATCGCGGCGGGCAAGCCGGCGAGCTTCGGGGGTGGCGCCGAGGCGGTCGTGGACGTGCTCGACAAGGCCGACATCGACACCGACGGTCTCGTGCTGCGTGACGGGAGCGGGTTGTCGCGCCGCAACCGCATCACGCCCGTGACCCTGGCGCAGACCGTCAACGTCGCAGCCGCGACGCCGCGGACCTCCGGCCTGCTCGCCGACCTGCCGATCAGCGGGTTCACCGGGACCCTGGTCGACCGGTTCGCCAAGCTCACGACGTCGCTCGGGGTGGTCCGCGCCAAGACCGGCACGTTGACCGGTGTCCACTCACTCGCCGGGTATGCCCTCGATGCCGGCGGTCGTCCGGTGGTCTTCGCCGTGATGGCGGATCGCACCAGCAAGACCGCGCCCCTCGAGGCGCAGGCGGCCCTCGACAAGGTCGCCGCCGCGATCACCGGCTGTGAGTGTGGTTGACCCATCGTTCCCAGGGAGACCGCCCGCTCCCTGGCCCGCTCCGACGTTTGCGCGCTGCGCTCGTTCGGTCTCCGCGTACCGTAGCCACATGATCGATTGGAAGTTCGCGCTCTCGACGGCGACGAAGCTGTCGAAGCCCGGGCCGGATCTGTCAGCCGCCGAGGTGGCCGAGGCCGTGGCCGAGCTGCGCGAAGGCGCCGCCAGGTCCGAGGGCCCGGTGCGCGAGTTCAGCGATCTGCACGCGACGTCGGCGACCGCCCCGATCCTCGTGGTCGACCGCCCGCGCTGGATCGAGGCCAACCTCGACACGTTCAAGGTCATGATGGACCCGGTGATGGCCAAGCTCGCGGCTGCCAACAAGGCGCCCTCCGGGATGGGCAAGGCCGTCGGCGAGAAGATCAGCGGTGCCGAGCTCGGTGCCTTGATGTCGTTCATGTCGAGCAAGGTCCTGGGCCAGTTCGACCCGTTCTGGGACGGCCCCAACGGCGAAGGCGGCCGGCTCCTGCTCGTTGCGCCCAACATCGTTCAGGCCGAGCGTCAGCTCGACGTCGATCCGCACGACTTTCGCCTGTGGGTGTGCCTGCACGAGGAGACGCACCGCGTCCAGTTCACCGCGGTCGACTGGATGCGCGACCACATGAAGTCGCTGCTCGACGAGTTCGTCGACGCGACCGACCTCGACGCATCGGCGATCTCCTCCCTCGTGACCGACGGCCTCGGCGAAGCCGTCCGCATCGCCCGCGGCGACTCTGAGGCGTCGCTCGCCGAGCTGTTCCAGAACGACCGGCAGCGCGAGGTCGTCGACCGCCTGACCGGCATCATGTCGCTGCTCGAAGGACATGCCGACGTCGTGATGGACGGGGTGGGGCCGGACGTCATCCCGAGTGTCGCGGAGATCCGCCGCAAGTTCACCCAGCGTCGCAAGGGCGCCGGTACGTTCGACCGACTGCTGCGCCGGCTGTTGGGGCTCGACGCCAAGATGCGCCAGTACCGCGACGGCGCCGAGTTCGTCCGCGAGGTCAACGCCAAGGTCGGCCTCTCGGGCTTCAACGCCGTGTGGGCCGAACCCGCCAACCTGCCCACCAAGTCCGAGATCCTCGACCCGCACTCGTGGGTCGCCCGCGTGCACGGCTGAGCTCGTCGGCATGGGTGGCGCACTCGATCCAGCGGTCGCAACGGGTCGCAACCTCGTACGCAGCGCGCTGAGCGACCTCGCGCCGGGCAGCCGGGTCGTCGTGGCGGTCTCCGGCGGTGCCGACTCGTTGGCACTGGCCGCCGTCACGGCGTTCGTGGCGGACCGCGAGGCGTACGACCTGTCGGCCGTGATCGTCGACCACCAGCTGCAGCGCGAGTCATCGGACGTCGCCGCCAGGGCCGCCGAGCAGCTCGCCGGACTGGCCGTCGTGGCCCAGGTGGTGACGGTCGACGTCGGCACGGCAGGTGGGCCGGAGGCGGCGGCTCGCCGCGCACGCTATGAGGCCCTCGAACGTACGCGCGCCGACGCGATCCTGCTCGCGCACACCCTCGACGACCAGGCCGAGACGGTGCTGCTCGGGCTCGGTCGAGGTTCGGGACCGCGCTCGATCGCCGGCATGGCTCCGGTCGACGGAGTGCTCCGCCGGCCCTTCCTTGGCCTTCGGCGAGCCGAGACCGAGCAGATCTGCCGGGCGCACGACCTCACGTGGTGGACAGATCCGCACAACAGCGACCCGGCCTACCGAAGGTCGCGCGTGCGCGGCGAAGTCATGCCGGTGCTCGAGGACGTGCTGGGCGGGGGAGTCGCCGAGGCGCTGGCGCGGACCGCCGACCAGGTGCGGAGCGACTCGGTGTACCTCGACGACATCGCAGCCGCAGTGGAGTCCGCACTTCGCATCGAGACCTTGCGCGATCTCCCGCCGGCGCTGAGGTCCCGGGTGCTCCGGCTGGGCGCCCTCAAGGCCGGCGCCGACGGGTCGGCGCTCACGGCCTCGCACGTCGCCGAGCTCGATCGGCTCGTCACCGACTGGCGCGGGCAGGTCCGGATCGAGCTGCCGGGAGGCATCGCGTGCGTTCGGGAGGGGGATTCCCTGTCGTACGTGCGCACCCCTGTGGGAGGCTGATCCCGTGGATCAGACGCATGTCGAAGATGACCTCGAGCTCGACCAGACCCTGTTCACGGAGGACCAGATCGTCTCCCGGCTCAAGGAGATGGCTGCCGACATCGAACGGGACTACGAGGGCAAGGACATCCTGCTCGTCGGCGTCCTCAAGGGCGCCGTCATGGTGATGGCCGACCTCGCCCGCAGCCTCGACCGGCACGTCGAGATGGACTGGATGGCGGTGTCGTCCTACGGCTCCGGCACCAAGTCGTCAGGCGTGGTCCGCATCCTCAAGGACCTCGACACCGACCTGAGCGGCCGGCACGTCCTGATCGTCGAGGACATCATCGACACCGGCCTGACGCTGTCGTGGCTCATCACCAACCTGCGTTCGCGCGGACCCGCATCGGTCGAGATCGCGACGCTGCTGCGCAAGCCCGAGGCGCAGCAGATGGACGTCGAGGTCAAGTACGTCGGCTTCGACATCCCCAACGCTTTCGTGGTCGGCTACGGCCTCGACTACAACGAGAAGTACCGCAATCTGCGGTGCATCGGCACGCTCTCCCCGCACGTCTATTCCTAGTGGTGCGTCCCAGAAATGGCTCCCCCTCGCGGCGCCCGGAATCCCGCCTGACGGCGTTCTCGTCGGTCGCCGCACAACCCCGGTGCGCCTCCCTCCTCGGCCTTGTCAGCCGGGCCCCGGACACCGCTCGCGCTAGGAAGCCATTTCCAGGACACACCACTAGCAATCCCCAGCAACCGCAGGGCATGGTTCGCTGCCGGCGAACGCTCGTGGGGAACGTTGGGCGGTCGCATACACGTTCAACTGGAGGACGGCGCTGCGTGTACCGTCTCATTACCGACCAGCACACCAGGAGGAGTGGACCCGCTCCACGCCGTACATGAATCTCAAACGCCTCTTCAAGGGCCCTTGGCTCTGGATCATCGTCATCACCGTCGTGGTGATGGCGATCGTCATCGGAACGTCCAACGCCGACGGCTACAAGTCCGTCAAGACCGCCACGATGGTGAGCTATCTCGAGGACGGCAAGGTCAAGGAGGTCACGTTCGTCGACGGTGACCAGCAGATCCAGGCGACGCTGGACGACGGCAAGAAGGTCAAGGCCAAGTACCTCGGCGACCAGGGCGTGCGCCTCGTGCAGCAGGCCGAGAAGTCCGTCGCCGACAAGCAGCTCAAGTCGTTTGACGTCAAGGTCCCCAAGACCAACCCGCTGCTGTCGCTCCTGTTCACGCTGCTGCCGATCATCCTGATCTTCCTGCTGATCATCTACATGATGAACAACGCCGCCGGTGGTGGCGGTCGCGTCATGCAGTTCGCCAAGTCCAAGGCCAAGCTCATGACCAAGGACACCCCCAAGACGACGTTCGCCGACGTCGCAGGTGTCAACGAGGCGATCGAGGAGCTCGGCGAGATCAAGGAGTTCCTCCAGGAGCCGGCCAAGTTCCAGGCCGTCGGCGCCAAGATCCCCAAGGGCGTCCTGCTCTATGGCCCGCCCGGCACCGGCAAGACGCTGCTCGCGCGCGCCGTCGCGGGTGAGGCCGGCGTCCCGTTCTACTCGATCTCCGGCTCCGACTTCGTCGAGATGTTCGTCGGTGTCGGCGCCAGCCGCGTCCGCGACCTGTTCGAGCAGGCCAAGGAGAACGCCCCGGCCATCGTCTTCATCGACGAGATCGACGCCGTCGGACGCCACCGTGGCACCGGCATGGGCGGCGGCCACGACGAGCGCGAGCAGACCCTCAACCAGCTGCTCGTCGAGATGGACGGCTTCGACGTACGCGGTGGAGTCATCCTGATCGCGGCGACCAACCGCCCCGACGTGCTCGACCCGGCGCTGCTGCGTCCCGGTCGGTTCGACCGGCAGATCGGCGTCGAGGCGCCCGACCTCGCCGGCCGCACGCAGATCCTCAAGGTGCACTCGCGCGGCAAGCCCATCGCGCCCGGCGTCGACCTCGAGGCCATCGGCCGCCGTACGCCCGGCTTCAGCGGCGCCGACCTCGCCAACGTGCTCAACGAGGCCGCCCTGCTGACCGCCCGCAACGGCGACAAGACGATCGACCAACACGTCGCTCGACGAGGCGATCGACCGGGTCATCTCCGGCCCGCAGAAGCGCAGCCGTCTGATGAACGAGAACGAGCGGCGCATCACGGCCTATCACGAGGGCG
This sequence comes from uncultured Actinomycetota bacterium, assembly GCA_963790145.1. Lineage (GTDB taxonomy): Bacteria > Actinomycetota > Actinomycetes > Propionibacteriales > Nocardioidaceae > Aeromicrobium. The sequence goes on from CAWBNN010000005.1 coordinate 136,992, forward strand.
GCCACGCTCTCGTCGCCGCGGCGCTCCCGCAGAGCGATCCGGTGCACAAGATCACGATCCTGCCGCGCGGTCGCGCGCTGGGCTACACGATGGTGCTGCCCGACGAGGACAAGTACTCCCAGACCCGAGCCGAGCTGCTCGACAAGCTCGCCTACATGATGGGCGGCCGAGCGGCCGAGGAGCTCGTGTTCCACGACCCGACGACCGGCGCCGGCAACGACATCGAGAAGGCCACCAGTCTGGCCCGCGCGATGGTCACGCAGTACGGCATGACCGAGCGCCTCGGCGCCGTACGCCTCGGCGAGAACGAGGTCGCAGCCGTTCCTGGGCCGCGACATCGGTCACGCGCGCAACTACTCCGAGGCCGTCGCGGCCGTCGTCGACGAGGAGATCAACAAGCTGATCTCGCTTCGCCCACCAGGAGGCGTTCGACATCCTCAACGAGAACCGTGACGTCCTCGATGCTCTGGTGACCGAGCTGCTGGAGAAGGAGACGCTCGACAAGGCGCAGGTCGCCGAGATCTTCGAGCCGCTGCGGCGCCGCGAGATCCGTCCGGCATGGACCGGCTCCGACACCCGGGTGCCCTCGACAGCGTCCGCCGGTCGCCACGGTTCGCCGGCCAGTCCTACAGCGGCCAGAACGGTACCAACGGGACGCCCATCGTGATCGGCCCTGACACCGGCGTCGATGCCCCGCCCCCGGCCGCTGGAGACGTCCACGGCGACACCGAGCTGCCGTGACGGTTGACCGGCCGCGCGCCGAGGCGGCGATCCGCGAGCTGTTGATCGCGGTCGGCGAGGATCCCGACCGCGACGGTCTGCGGGACACGCCTGCGCGGGTCGCCAAGTCGTACGAGGAGCTGCTCGCCGGGCTCGACCAGGATCCCGAGGAGGTCCTCACCGCCGTGTTCGAGGTGGGCCACGACGAGCTCGTCCTGGTCAAGGACATCGAGATGTGGTCGATGTGCGAGCACCACCTGGTGCCGTTCTTCGGCGTCGCTCATGTCGGCTACATCCCGACCGACGGTGGCCGGGTCACCGGCCTGTCCAAGCTCGCCCGCGTCGTCGACGTGTTCGCCCGCCGGCCGCAGGTCCAGGAGCGGCTCACGACCCAGATCGCCGACGCCCTCATCGAGCACCTCAACCCGCGCGGCGTCATCGTCGTGATCGAGGCCGAGCACCTCTGCATGACGATGCGAGGCGTGCGCAAGGGCGGCGCCAAGACCATCACCAGCGCCGTGCGCGGGCAGCTGCGCGACCCGGCCACCCGAGCCGAGGCCATGGGCCTCATCACGGCACGATAGGACACGGCCTAGTGCTCCCCGGACTGCCCGAGGATCGCTGCCTCGTGATGGGCGTCGTCAACGTCACCCCTGACTCGTTCTCCGACGGCGGCATGTGGCTCGACGCGCCCACGGCGATCCAGCACGGCGTCGACCTCGTCGCCCACGGTGCCGACCTGGTCGACGTGGGTGGTGAGTCGACGCGGCCCGGCGCCGCACCGCATCGACGGCGACGAGGAGCTGCGCCGTGTCATCCCGGTGATCGAGGGCCTTGTCGCGGAGGGCATCACGGTCTCGGTCGACACGATGCGTGGCTCGACGGCGCAGCAGGCGCTCGACGCCGGCGCGGTGCTGATCAACGACGTGTCCGGCGGGCGCGCCGACCCGGAGATGTTGCGTCTGGCCGCCCAGACGCACGCGCCGATCGTGCTGATGCACTGGCGCGAGCACTCCGCCGTCATGCAGAACCACACCCACTACGACGACCTGGTCGACGACATCGTCCGCGAGCTGATGGGTCAGCTCAACGACGCTGTCGTCGCGGGGGTCGATCCCGAGCGGATCATCCTCGACCCGGGACTCGGCTTCTCCAAGACCGGGGCGCAGAACTGGACCGTCCTGGCTCACCTCGACGCGTTCACCGCGCTCCGGCACCCGCTCCTCGTGGCGGCGTCCCGCAAGCGCTTCCTCGGCGAGCTGCTGGCCGACCAGACGGGTCTCCGGCCGACGGACGGCCGTGACGACGCGACGGCCGCGATCACGATGCTCGCCGCGCAAGCAGGCGCCTGGTGCGTGCGGGTCCACGAGCCGGCCGCGTCGGCCGATGCCGTGCGCGTCGTGGCTCGGCTCGCGCAGGAGACGCAGTGACCGACTACCTGACGTCGCACAGGCTGTTCTACGACGCGATCGAGACCGGCGATGTCGACCTGATGGCCTCGCTGTGGGTCGACGACGCCGACACCTCCTGCGTGCACCCCGGAGCACTGCCGCTTCGGGGCACCGCGCAGATCCTGCGTTCGTGGACCGTGTTGATGGCCAACGTCGGCTACATCCAGTTCTTCCTCACCGACCTCGAGGTGGCGACCTTTCCGCGTGGCTCGGACGAGCCCACGACGGCCGTCGTCACATGCACCGAGAACATCCTCTCGGGCGAAGGGCTGTCGTCCGCGGAGGCCTTCTCCGGGGGCAAGGCTGGTCTGCACCAGTATCTTGGTGAGGGAACCGGGGGGTTGGAAGTTCTGGTCGCGCCACGCCTCGCCGGTCGCCGAGCTGCACATCGAAGACGAGGACTCCTGATGATTCCCAACGGTCTTGATCGCATCGACCTGCGCGGCATCTCGGCCCACGGCTTCCACGGCGTGTTCGCCGAGGAGCGGCAGAACGGGCAGACGTTCGTCGTCGACGTCAGCCTGGGTCTCGACCTCGGTCCCGCAGCCCGCGAGGACGACCTGACCAAGACGGTCCACTACGGCGTGCTCGCCCAGCAGGTACACGATGCCATCGTGGGGGAGCCGGTCGACCTGATCGAGACGCTGGCGCTCCGTATGGTGGACTTGTGCCTGGCCGAAGAGTCGGTCCAATGGGTTAGCGTGACGGTGCACAAACCGGAAGCGCCCATCGAGGTGACGTTCGAAGATGTCGCCGTCACGATAGAGCGGAGCAAACAGTGACCGAAGCGCCCACACCGTACGTCCTGGACGCCGACACGATGACCGGCGGGATGCGTCCCATCCGCCAGGCCGTCCTGTCGCTCGGCTCCAACCTGGGCGATCGGCACGGCAAGCTTCAGGGCGGCGGTCTCCGCCCTCGAGGACACTCCCGAGGTCACGGTCGTCGCGATCTCCTCGGTCTACGAGACGGACCCGCTCAACGCGGCCGAAGGCTCCGGCAAGTTCCTCAACGCCGTCGTGCTGATCGACACGACGCTGACGGTCCACACGCTGCTCGACCGCGCGCTGGCGATCGAGGATGCGTTCGGCCGCGAGCGTTCCGAGCAGGGCGCTCCCCGCACGCTCGACGTCGACCTGATCGTCGTCGGCGACCGCGGGTCGCTGACGACGAGTCGCTCAAGCTGCCGCATCCCCGCGCGCACGAGCGTGGCTTCGTCCTCGTCCCGTGGCTCGAGATCGATCCCGAGGGCGAGATCCCCGGGCAGGGCTTCGTGGCCGACCTGATCGAGCGGCGTCGACACCAGCGGCGTCCACAAGCGCGAGGACCTCGAGATCATCTTGTGATCTCGGCTCGCGCATGAACCGGGTTCGCCCCACTTCGGCGCTCGTGGTCGTCGCGCTGATCGGCACCGGTCTCGTCGGTCGGCCGACTGATCCCGCCGCTGATCGTACGGCTGGACGGCAACGTGCCCAGGCTGACCTGGGCCGCGCCGCTGACGCTGCTGCTCGCGGCGGTCGCTGGTCGGCACCTTCGCGTGGAACACGTGGCAGAGCCTGCACAAGAAGCAGCGAGCGCATGACGTCCGAGCACGGCGTCAGGATGCTCGCGCTGGCCAAGGCCAGCTCGTCGTCGGGGCGCTCTTCGCCGGCGTCTACGGCGGGTTCGCCCTGGCGTTCATCGACGCGCTCGACTCCCCGCTCGGCAAGGAGCGGGTCGTCCGCGGCGGTCGCCGCCGCGATCGCCAGCCTGCTGCTGCTGGTCGCGGCACTGCTGCTGGAGCGCGCCTGCCGCGTGCCCGGCGACGACGAAGAGGGCAAGGACGGCAAGACCGAGGGCCGCCCCGACCCCACCCCGGCCTGACGCCGAGGCCGAGGAGTCACTCCTCACACTGATCGGAGAGACTCGTCAGCGGGTCAGGTCAGGAGGGTCTGGCGCAGGGTGCCGAGGCCGACGCTGCCGACGGCGAGCGCCTGGCGGTGGAACTCCTTGAGATCGGTCCCGTTCGCGGCGACCCACTCGTAGCGGAGCTGCTCCCACATGCGCTGGCCGACCTTGTAGGACGGCGCCTGGCCGGGCCAGCCGAGGTAGCGGTTGACCTCGAAGCGTACGAACGGCTCGTTCATGTTGACGTGCTGGGCCATGAACGCGAACGCGTCGTCGCCGGTCCAGGTGCCGGAGCCGTCGGGCTTGGGCTTGCCGAGGTGCACGCCGATGTCGACGACGACTCGGGCCGCCCGCATGCGCTGCCCGTCGAGCATGCCGAGCCGGTCGGCGGGGTCGTCGAGGTAGCCGAGGTCCGCCATGAGCCGCTCGGCGTACAGCGCCCAGCCCTCGCCGTGGCCGGAGTTCCAGTTGATCCGGCGCCAGCCGTTGAGCTCGGCGCTGTTGTGGACCGCGAGGCCGCACTGGAGGTGATGGCCGGGCACGCCCTCGTGATAGACCGTCGTCAGCTCGCGCCAGGTGTCGAACTCCGTGACGCCCTTGGGCACGCTCCACCACATGCGGCCGGCGCGCTCGAAGTCCTCGCTCGGCGGCGTGTAGTAGATGCCGCCCTCCTGCGTCGGCGCGATCATGCACTCGAGCCGGCGCATCGGCTCGGGGATGTCGAAGTGCGTACGCCCGAGGTCGGCGACGGCCCGGTCGCTGGTCTCCTGCATCCAGGCCTGCAGGGCATCGGTGCCGTGCAGCTTGTCGCGCCGGATCGGCCTCGAGGTGCTCGATGGCCTCGGCGACCGTGGCGCCGGGCAGGATCTGGTCGGCGATCGACTCCTGCTCGGCGACCATGCGGGCGAGCTCCTCGAGCCCCCACTCGTACGTCTCGTCGAGGTCGATCTCGGCGCCGACGAAGTAGCGCGAGGCGAGGGCGTAGTGCTCGCGGCCGACGCCGTCGGCCTCCGGGGCGTGGGGCGCCAGCTCGTGCTCGAGGAAGTCGGCCAGCCGGCGTACGCCTCGGTCGCTGCGCGAGCGCCGGCCTCGAGGTCGCGCGCGAGCGAGTCCGGCACGTCGGCGCGGCCCGCCAGCTTGAGGAAGAAGCTGTCGGCACCGACCTGCTTGCGGGCCTGAGCCGGCGACCTCGCGGACCTGACGGATCGGCCGGCACGTTGCCGGCGGCGATGCCGGCGCGCAGCGAGTCGAGGTAGCCCGACATGGCGCCGGGCATGTTGCTGCATCCGGCGCGCGACGTGCGCCCAGTCGTCCTCGGTCTCGGGTCGGCATCAGGTCGAAGATGTCGCGCAGGTCCTGACCCGGCGACGCGATGACGTTGAGGTCGCGCTGCCAGAACCCGGCCTCGTGCTTCTCGACGCTCGAGCGTCGAGCGTGCGGATCAGCTCGGCCTTGGTGACGGCGTCGACCTCGTCGGCCGGATCGGCCGCGCGTACGCGGGCCAGCATCGCTCGGGCGGCGTCGGCCGCCGCGGCCGTGGCCGTCGGGCGACCGGTCGGCGTAGTCGGACTCGCGGCCCGGGCCGGCCGAGGTGGATGTGGAGCTCGGGCTCGAGGTCGAGCAGGGTGTCGAGCCACTCCTCGGCGAGCGAGTCGATGGATGTCGGGGTGCGGGGCGGAGTCGGCCATGATCTGACCCTACGATGACCCCATGTCACTGATGCTGTGTGTGCGGCTCTGGGCCGTCCCGGGCAACGAAGGCCTCCTCGCGACGTATGAGGACGAGGTGCTGAGCCTCCTCGGCGATCACGGTGCACGGCTCTTGCAGCGGGTGCGCAGCATCGAGCGCGACGAGGGCCCGTACGAGGTGCAGGTCATCGAGCTGCCCGACGAGGCGGCTCTCCAGGCATACCTGGCCGACCCCCGGCGGCTGGCTGCGGCCTCGCTCCGCGACCGCTCCGTCGCCCGCACCGAGATCACCAGAGTCACCCAGGTCTGAAAACCACGCTGGGAGTGGCGTTCGGTCACGAAACGCCGCTGCATCCCGACGCAAACGTCACGCTCAGCGTACTTGTCGATGTCGCCGACGACGAAGAACATCGAGCCGAGGATCGCGACGAGGTCCGCGACGACGCATGCCGCTCGACGATCTCGGGCAGCACCGCGACGTTGTTGAACGACGCGGTGCGCAGCTTGAGTCGCCACGGGGTCTTCTCGCCGCGCGACACGAGGTAGTAGCCGTTGAGGCCGAGCGGGTTCTCGGTCCACACGTACGTCGAACCCTCCGGCGCCTTGAGGATCTTGGGCAGCCGTACGTTGACCGGTCCCGGCGCGAGCTCGGCCAGCCGCGCGAGGCACGCGTCGGCGAGGTCGAGCGACGACCTTGGTCTGCTCCAGCAGCACCGCGAACCGGGAGTAGCAGTCGCCGTCGGTCATCACCGGCACCCGCAGCACGTCCTGCAGCTCGCCGTATGCGAGGTAGGGCTCGTCGCGCCGCAGGTCCAGGTCGAGCCCGGAGGCGCGCGCGATCGGGCCGGAGACGCCGTACGCCTCGACGAGCGCCGGGGAGAGCACGCCGATGCCGCGCGTGCGCGCCCGGAAGATCTCGTTGCCGAAGATCAGGTCCTCGAGCTCGTGCAGCCTCGTGCGTACGGTCGCGATCGCCGCCGAGGCGCGACCGGTCCAGCCGGCCGGGATGTCCTCCTTGAGGCCGCCGACCCGGTTGAACATGTAGTGCATCCGGCCGCCGGAGACCTCCTCCATGACCTCCTGGATCGTCTCCCGCTCGCGGAATGCGTAGAAGATCGGCGTGATGGCGCCGAGCTCGAGCGGGTAGGAGCCGAGGAACATCAGGTGGTTGAGCACCCGGTTGAGCTCGGCGAGGAGCGTACGGATCCACGTCGCCCGCTCCGGCACCTCCATGCCGAGCATGTCCTCGACCGCGAGGACGACGCCGAGCTCGGAGGAGAAGGCGCTGAGCCAGTCGTGCCGGTTGGCCAGCACGATGATCTGCCGGTAGTCGCGGACCTCGAAGAGCTTCTCGACGCCGCGGTGCATGTAGCCGATGATCGGCTCGCACGCCATGACCCGCTCGCCGTCGAGCGTCAGCCGCAGGCGCAGCACGCCATGCGTCGCTGGGTGCTGGGGACCGATGTTGAGCACCATGTCGGTCGTCGCGAAGCCCGTGCCGACGCTTGCGGTGACCTCGGTCATGAGCGCTTGAACCAGCCGCTGGACCATACGGATGAAGCCGCTTGGTCAGGCCGCGCGGAGAGTTGCGCTCGACCCGCTCGAGGCGGGCATACAGCTCGTCGATCTGCCGCTTCTGCGTCTCGAGCTTCTCGGCCGTCGAGTCCTGGAGGCGGGCGTGCCGGCTGCCCGCGCCGCTCCACGGGGGGTGCGGGAACGGGTGCTCGTACGCCTGGGGGTGCCGGGTGATGTCGAGGACCATGCCGTCGCGCAGCCACTTGAGCCTTGAGGCGATCTCGTGTCCGTCCGACGCGATCAAGGGCTGGACCGGCGGTGGGAACGTCGCGGCGGCGAGGCGCTCGTCGAAGTCGCCGGTGCCGTTGCCCTCGGTCCAGATGTGCTCGAGGCCGTTGCGCTCGAGGAATGCGGTGTAGCGGTCGAAGCCCCAGCGGCAGCGCGGCGTTGAACTCCGACATGTCGGTCGCCTCGTAGAGGTCCTCGGCCTTGAGCGTCGGCGGTGAACTCGGGCATCAGCGTGTAGGGCATGCGGTGGTACTCGGCGAGCTCGAGCGTGCGCGAGTCGTGCGCCAGCAGCAGCGCCGGCGTACGCCCGAGGAGCGCCGCGACGTTGCCGTGGAACCGGGTGCCGTACGCGAAGTCCTGCGTCGCGAGGAAGTCGTACCAGGTCCAGGTGTCGAGGAAGAGCCGGATGCGATCGGACTGGTAGAGCGGGTGGTCGAGGTGCACCGGCACGAGCGGGTCGTGGACGTGCGGGAACGGCGTGCCCCACAGCAGCATCCGCAGGTCGTGCGCGTCCTGGCCGATGTAGGTGAGGTTGGGGTGCCGCTCTGCCTGCGCCGTGGCGAACGCGCCGATGCCGGGCACCTCGGGGGTCAGGTTGAGCGCGAGCGGGCTGTCGGCCGATGATCGAGTCGACCCTCTTGTCGACCCGGAAGTCGCGACCATGCAGGTAGAGCGACGGGCAGCCGATGACGTCGACCGACGACTCGGGGAAGCCGAGCCCCATCAGGTACGACTTGGTGAACTCGCCGCGTACGCCGATCGAGGCCGAGCGGTCGAGGACGAGACCGACGAACTTCTTGACCGTCTCGGCGATCGGCTCGAGCGACTCGACGCCCTGCCCGTGCGCCGCCTGCGCGCCGATGCCGACGACCGTCACCGGGATCGTCAGGTCCGTCGAGCAGCTCGCTGAGCCGGTCGAGTCGGGGCGCGAACTCGGGACGGAACGCGTTGGCCATCGGGATGACGAAGTGGTCGAACTCCTCGTTGATGCGCGGCCGCATCACGTGCCTCGGGCGGCACCCGCTCCGACAGCGTGCCGTTGGAGACGAGCTCGGCGCCGTCGGTCGACAGCGCCTTCCACACCGAGTGCTGGAACAGATAGTTGCCGCTGTTGCTGTTGAACACGTCCTGCGTGAGCGTCGACTCGGCAACGACGGGGGTGAACGGGTCCTTGCCGGATCGGATCAGCAGCCGGGTCATGCAGCAGTCGTTCCATGGCCGAGGGTGTCGGTGACCAGCCACCAGAAGTCGCCGAGACCGCCACGCGCCATGAGCTCGCCCGCTTCGCCCGCCGCCGCCAGCGCCGCGCACGTACGCGCTGGGATCGTGAGTGCGCGAGCTCGATCGGCGGACGCGACGCGTCGAGGCCGAGCTGGGCGAGCGCGTCACGTTGGCGGATCAGGGTCGCACCGACCGTTGCGGCGACCGAGTCGACCGCGACATGGGCCGTGATGTCGCGGCTCCCGTCGGGGATGACGTCGACCTCACGGCCATCGGCGTACGACCGCAGGGTGCCGAACGGCGGCCGGTCGTCCCGGGTGTGGCCGTAGTCGATCGCGATCGCGATGCCCCGCACCCGGGAGACGACATCGTTCCACGCGCCGTCACGCATCAGGCCGACCTCGGCGCGCTGGCCCGGCTCCGTCTGCGGCCACCACGTGTCGAGCCATGGAGGTGAGTACGCGTCGCCGAGCGTCTCCGCACCGGTCGCCGGATCGACGAGGACCTTCCGCACGACGCCCTCGCCGTCGAGCTCGACGACGTCGCACGGCACGTTGTCGAGCCACTCGTTGGCGATCACGAAGTCGTCCATGGTCTGCGGAAGGTCCTCGACCCACTCGATCTCATCGGGAAGGTCGCTCGGTCGCTCAGCGAGCTCGACCCCCACGAGCTCGACGCCTGGCAGGAGCTCGTGGAGAGCGCGGAGCAGCTCCCCGCCGCCGGCGCCCACGTCGTGGACCCTCCTCGCGTCAGCACGTCGTACGAGCTCGGCGATCGCACCGGCGAACGCGCCGACGTGGACGCTGGTGCGGAAGTGATCGGCGGGCCTGGACGTGCGGAAGAAGCCACGTTCGGCGTACAGCGCCTGCTCCCACGCGTTGCGCCAGGGAAGCGGCCCCATCGTCATGGCCTCAACCTAAGCCAGCGTCGCTATGCTCGGCGCGTGGCTCGACTTCGGAGGCGTCTGCGGCGGGTCCTGGCGACGCCGCTCGATCGTTGGCGTCAACGCTCGCGGCCCTTGTTGAGCATCGTGGTCCCGGTCTACAACGGTGAGGAGTTCCTCGACGAGTGCCTGACGTCGGCTCGAAAGCAGGACTATCGCCGGGTCGAGATCGTCGTGATCGACGACGGCTCGACTGACGGCAGCCTCGCCATCGCGCACCGTCACGCCACGGACGACGCGCGGGTGACGGTGCTGAGCCAGCCCAACGCCGGCGTCGGTGAGGCCCGGCGGGCGGCGGTCGCAGTCGCGACGGGGGAGTTCCTGACGTTTCTCGACGCGGACGACTCACTGACCCGCGGTGGCATCAGGGCGGCGATGGACGTCCTCGAGGAGACCGGGTCCGACGTCTCGGTGATGCCCTATCAGCGTCAGGAGGGCACCGCGATCCGCCCACCGGCACCGTGGATCCGCAGTCTCCACGCCCACCCCGCCAGGCACACGACCCTGAGCGAACGGCCCGACGTCCTCGTCAACGCGGTCGCGTGCGCGAAGATCTTCCGGCGTACGTTCTGGGACACGACCCAGCTGTCCTTCCCCACCGTGCTGCTTGCCGGCGACCAGATCGTCACCGCGACGGCCTACCGCGACGCGAACGGCATCGACGTCTCGGGTGTCATGGGCTACACGTGGCGCCGCCAGGAGTCGTCGATCTCGCAGGGCCAGGTGACCGCCGAGGCCGTGCACGCGCGGCAGGACGCGATCGATGCCGTGCTCGAGGTGCTCGCGCCACTGCCGGACGTACGGGCCGAGCGCGCGCTGCAGTATCTCCGCCACAACATCCCCAACTCGGTGCTCAAGCTCGAACGGGCCGACGAGGCCTACCTCGATGCGCTCGTCGAGCGGGTGCCGCGCATCGTCGATGCCGCTCCCGCAGATCGCTACGCGCGCGAGGTGCCGGCGCAGTACCGCGTCCTCTACGCCCTGTTCGCCCTCGGCGACCGGGAAGCCATCTGGCGCTACGTACGCGCGGAGGGCATGCAGTCCGAGATGCACCCGTCGGGCGTCGAGCCGGCCGGACTGACCTCGTACCTCCCGGGCTGGCAGAGCGACCCGGTGCCACCCGAGGCGTACGTGCTGACGGCCGAGCAGACCGCGCTCAAGGTCGTCGTGCGGGCGGTGCACCGCGACGGGGCCAACCTCGTCCTCGACGTGGCGGCGTGGTTCCCCAACGTCGAGCTGAGCCAGCCGTCGCTGACGATCAAGACGGACGGCGACCTGGTCGACGTCGTCCAGTGGGGCGAGCCGGCGGTGTTCACGTCACGCCTGGGCAGCGAACGGCCATATCCCGGCTCCGGCTGGACCGTGACGCTGCGAGGGGTTGCCCGCCGCGCGCCCAAGCAGATCACCGTGACGCTGACCGATGGCGATCGTGAAGGCACCGCGACCGCCAAGATCCCGTGACGATGCTGCGTTCATGTGACTCATGGCATAGGTCGTAGCCCTGTCGTCCGAGCGCCCCGGCGGTAGACTCGACACGTCAGTTTGTCTGGTACCCGCTCGCGGGACTGGAACGAAAGGCACCTCGCATGAAGCGTTTCTCCATGGGCGTGATCGGAGCCGGAAGAGTCGGCGCCGTCCTCGCATCACGATTCCGCGCCGCCGGCTATCCCCTCGTGGGCGTCTCCGCGCGCTCTGAGGCCTCGCAGCTTCGCGTCTCGACCCTGTTGCCCGGTGTCGACGTGCTCACGCCGGTCGAGCTCGCGGCTGCCAGCGACATTCTCGTGCTCGCCGTTCCTGACGACGACCTCATCGCGATCGCCGAGGAGCTCGCCGCGTCCGGTGCGGTACGCCGCGGACAGCATGTCCTGCACACCAGCGGCCGCCACGGCCTCGACGCGCTGGCCTCGCTGACCCGGCTCGGAGCGCGTCCGATCGCGTTCCACCCGGCCATGACCTTCACCGGCACGCCGGTGGATCTCGATCGCACGCCGGTCTTCGGCCTCACGGCCGGCCCGGACGAGCGTGCGCTCGCCGAAGAGCTCGTCGCCGCCCTCGGCGGCGCCCCGATGTGGGTCGCCGAGGCCGACCGCGCGCTCTATCACGCAGCTCTCGCCCATGGCGCCAACCACCTCGTCACCCTCGTCGCGCAGTCGATGGACCTGCTCCGCAGCGCCGGTGCCGCCGATCCCGCTGCGGTGCTCCGCCCCCTGCTGACCGCCGCCCTCGACAACGCCCTCGCGTACGGCGACGCGGCGCTCACCGGCCCGGTCGTGCGCGGTGACGTCACGACGATCCGTGCCCACGTCGACGCGCTCGCCGCAGCCGATGTCGACGACGCGACGGTCGACGCCTACCTCGAGATGGCCCGCGCCACTGCGGGTCGCGCCGAGTCGGACGGCCGCCTCGCGCCCGCCCAGGCCAGCACGATCCGCCAGGTCCTCGACGAGGCCGACTGGGACACGCTGGCCGAGATCGCCGCCGGGATCTGAGTCATGCCGACCATCGCGCGTACGCGTGCGGAGCTCGACACCGCGCGCGGTGACTCGACGGTCTCGTTCGTGCCCACGATGGGCGCGCTCCACGACGGCCACCTCCAGCTGCTCAAGCACGCCCGGCCGCTCGGCGAGAAGCTCGTCGCGTCGATATTCGTCAACCCCACCCAGTTCGCGCCGGGCGAGGACTTCGATGCCTACCCCCGTACGTTCGAGGCCGACCTCGAGCGCTGCGCCGAGGCCGGCGTCGATGTCGTGTTCGCGCCGACCGTGCCGACGATGTATCCGTCCGGGTTGGTCGACACCGTCACGGTCGACCCCGGCCCGCTCGGCACGGTCCTCGAAGGTGCCGTACGACCGACCCACTTCCGGGGCGTGCTGACCGTCGTGGCCAAGCTGTTCGGGCTCGTACGCCCTGACGTCGCGGTGTTCGGCGAGAAGGACTACCAGCAGCTGACCCTGATCCGGCACCTGGCGCGCGAGCTCGCGCTGGGGGTCGAGATCGTCGGCTGTCCAACCGTACGTGAGCACGACGGCCTGGCGATGAGCTCGCGCAACCGCTACCTCTCGGCCGAGGAACGCCAGCAGGCTGCCTACATCTCGGCTGCGCTGCGTGCCGGCGTCGCCGCCGGCCCCGACGGCGCGGAGACCGTGCTGGCCGAAGCCCATGCGGTGCTCGACTCCGCAGCCATCACGCCCGACTACCTCGTGCTGACCGATCCCGACATGGGCGAAGCCGGTCCCGGTGCCGCGCGCCTGCTCGTGGCCGCCAAGGTCGGCGCGCCGCGACTCCTCGACAACACCGCCCTCACGCTAGGAGCCTGACGTTGATCCGCACCATGATGAAGTCCAAGATCCACCGCGCGACGGTGACCCAGGCGGACCTGCACTACGTCGGCTCGGTCACGGTCGACCAGGACCTGCTCGACGCTGCTGACCTGCTGCCCGGCGAGCTCGTCCACATCGTCGACATCGACAACGGCGCGCGCCTCGAGACCTACACGATCGCCGGCGAGCGCGGCAGCGGCGTCATCGGCATCAACGGTGCCGCCGCCCACCTCGTCCATCCGGGTGACCTCGTGATCCTCATCGCGTACGCGCAGATGGACGACACCGAGGCGCGTACGTTCGAGCCGAGCGTCGTGTTCGTCGACGCCGACAACCGCGTCGTCGGCACGGGCAGCGATCCGGCCGAGGTGCTGGCCGGCTCGGGCCTCGTACGCGGCGACGTCATCGACAACCCGCTCGTGGCCTCCCGGTGATCCCATGAGTGAGCGCCAGCGAACGAATCGATCGGCATGACCCTCCTCTGTCTCGACGTGAGCAACAGCCACACGACGATCGGCGCGTTCGACGAGGACGAGCTGATCGCGCACTGGCAGGTCTCGTCGGACGAGCGCCGTACGTCCGACGAGTGGTACATGCTGCTGATGGGCCTCGTCGACCACGAGGGCATCTCGCACATCAGCGCGGTGGCACTGTGCTGCACGGTGCCGGCGGTCCTCGTGGAGCTGCGGTCGATGCAGGAGCGCTACTGGGCTGACCTGCCGGTCGCGATCGTGGGCCCCGGCGTCAAGACCGGCGTGCCGATCCACACCGACAACCCCCGTGAGGTCGGCGCCGACCGCATTGTCAACGCGCTGGCCGCCGCCGAGCTCTACGGCGGCCCTGCGATCGTCGTCGATCTCAACGGCACCGCGACGATCTTCGACGTGGTCGACGAGTCCAACCGCTACATCGGCGGCGCCATCGCGCCCGGCGTCGAGCTCTCGCTGGAGGCCCTGGCCCGGCGCGGCGCCCAGCTGCGCAGCGTCGAGCTCGCCCTGCCCCGCGACGTCATCGGCAAGAACACCGTCGAGGCGTTGCAGTCCGGCATCGTCTACGGCTTCGCCGGCCTCGTCGACGGGCTCGTCACCCGCATCATCGAGTCGCTCGGCGCCGATCCCGACCACGTCACGGTCATCGCCACCGGGTCGTACCCCGAGGCCGTCGTCGACCACTGCACCACCATCACGACCCGTGACCCCTGGCTGACCCTGACCGGCCTCCGCCTGATCCACGAGAAGAACCACGACTGACCTGATCCGGCCTCGAGGGCACCGATAGGATCGACCCTCGTGAGCGACGCGACCAGCACCCCTGCCCCAGAGGACGACCTCCCTGAGCAGATGCGCGTGCGTCTGGACAAGCGCCAGCAGCTCATCGACCGCGGTGAGGAGCCCTATCCCGTCATCGTCGGCCGCACCCACACGCTCAAGCAGGTCGTTGAGGCGTACGACGCCGAGGCGCTCGGACCGGACGTGCAGACCGGCGACATGGTCACGGTCGCGGGTCGGGTGATCTTCGTGCGCGGCACCGGCAAGCTCGTGTTCGCCGCGCTGCGCGAGGGCGACGGCACACCGCTGCAGGCCATGATCTCGCTCAACGGGGTGGGCGAGGACCGGCTCGCGGAGTTCAAATCGACCGTCGACATCGGTGATCACCTCGCGGTCACCGGCGAGGTCATCACGAGCAAGCGCGGCGAGCTCTCGGTCATGGCGAGCGCGTGGCAGATCGCCGCCAAGACCGTGCGCCCGTTGCCCAACGAGCACAATCCGCTGTCGGACGAAGCCCGCAGCCGCATGCGTTACGTCGACCTCATCGTGCGGGCCGAGGCGCGCGACAACGTACGTGTGAAGGCCAAGGTCCTGCAGTCGCTCCGCTCGACGCTCGACGCCCACGAGTTCATCGAGGTCGACACCCCGGTCCTGCAGCACACCAACGGTGGCGCTGCGGCCCGTCCGTTCACGACGCACACCAACGCGTTCGACGAAGACATGCTGCTGCGCATCGCGATCGAGCTCGACCTCAAGCGGGCGCTGGTCGGCGGTGTCGACCGGGTCTACGAGATCGGCAAGACGTTCCGCAACGAGGGCGTCGACAACACCCACAACCCCGAGTTCATGATGCTCGAGGCGTACGAGGCCTATGGCTCGTACGACACGATGGCCGAGCTCACGCGAGACCTCGTGGTCAATGCCGCGCGCGCGGTCGGCAAGACCGTGGTCCCGGGTCGTGACGGCTCGCAGATCGACCTCGAGGGCGAGTGGAGGCACGCCACGATCCACGAGCTCGTCTCCGACGCGACCGGCACGCCGGTCGACAACGACACCTCGGCCGACGACCTCAAGGCGCTGGCCGCCAAGCACGAGATCGCCCTCCAGCCGCACTGGGTCGCCGGCGACATCGTGCTCGAGCTCTACGAGAAGCTCGTCGAGCACACGCTGATCCAGCCGACGTTCGTCCGCGACTACCCCGAGGCCGTACGTCCGCTGGCCAAGAAGCACCGCACGAAGCCCGGCCTGGTCGAGGCATGGGACCTCATCATCAACGGCGTCGAGCTGGCGCCTGCCTACTCCGAGCTCAACGACCCGGTCATCCAGCGCGCCCGGCTCGAGGAGCAGTCGCGGCTCGCCGCGGCAGGCGACCCCGAGGCGATGGACGTCGACGAGGACTTCCTGCGCGCCCTCGAGTTCGGCATGCCCCCGGCCGGTGGCATGGGACTCGGCGTCGACCGGCTCGTGATGCTGCTGCAGGGCATTGGCATCCGCGAAGCCATCTTGTTCCCGTTGTCACGGGCCGAATGACGCCCGTCGACCGGTTCTGCCGTCAGCGAACTCCGGAACACCGGGTCCACGGTGAAGGTTGAGTGACACATATGGACATCGGTGCGTGCAGATTTCCATACCCGACTAAACTGAACTGATAGTCCAGCAGAGGGGGACGCCATGTTCGAAAGATTCACCGACCGTGCTCGTCGCGTGGTCGTGCTTGCCCAAGAAGAGGCACGCATGCTCAGCCACAACTACATCGGCACGGAGCACATCCTCCTCGGCCTCATCCACGAAGGTGAGGGCGTTGCGGCCAAGGCTCTCGAGAGCCTCGACATCTCACTTGAAGCCGTACGCGGCCAGGTCGAGGACATCATCGGCCAGGGCCAGCAGGCTCCGAGCGGGCACATCCCGTTCACTCCGCGCGCCAAGAAGGTCCTCGAGCTCAGCCTCCGCGAGGCGCTGCAGCTCGGCCACAACTACATCGGCACCGAGCACATCCTGCTCGGCCTGATCCGCGAGGGCGAGGGCGTCGCCGCCCAGGTCCTCGTCAAGCTGGGCGCCGACCTCAACCGCGTACGCCAGCAGGTCATCACGCTCGTCAGCGGCTTCCAGGGCAAGGAGGCCGAGCAGGCCGGCGCGCCCAGCGAGTCCGCCCCGAGCACGTCCGCCGTGCTGGACCAGTTCGGTCGCAACCTGACGCAGGCTGCCCGCGAGGGCAAGCTCGACCCGGTCATCGGCCGCGACGACGAGGCCGAGCGCGTCATGCAGACGCTGTCGCGACGCACCAAGAACAACCCGGTGCTCGTCGGTGAGCCCGGCGTCGGCAAGACCGCCGTCGTCGAGAGCCTCGCCCAGGACATCGTCCGTGGCGACGTGCCCGAGACGCTCAAGGACAAGCAGATCTACACGCTCGACCTCGGCGCGCTCGTGGCCGGCTCGCGCTACCGGGGTGATTTCGAGGAACGTCTCAAGAAGGTCCTCAAGGAGATCCGCACCCGCGGCGACATCATCTTGTTCATCGACGAGATCCACACCCTCGTGGGTGCGGGTGCCGCCGAGGGCGCGATCGACGCCGCCAGCATCCTCAAGCCGATGCTGGCTCGCGGTGAGCTGCAGACCATCGGCGCGACGACGCTTGACGAGTACCGCAAGCACTTCGAGAAGGATGCGGCACTCAACCGCCGCTTCCAGCCGATCCTCGTCGACGAGCCGTCCGTGCTCGACACCGTCGAGATCCTCAAGGGCCTGCGCGACCGCTACGAGGCGCACCACCGCGTCTCCATCACCGACGACGCCCTCGTGGCAGCGGCGACGATGGGTGACCGCTACGTCTCCGACCGGTTCCTGCCCGACAAGGCGATCGACCTGATCGACGAGGCCGGCGCGCGCCTGCGCATCCGCCGCATGGCGACCCCGCCGGAGCTCAAGGAGTTCGACGACAAGATCGTCGACGTCCGCCGCCGCAAGGAAGGCGCCATCGACGCGCAGGACTTCGAGGCTGCCGCCTCCTTGCGCGACGAGGAGAAGAAGCTCATCAACGCCAGGGGCGAGCGTGAGAAGGCCTGGAAGTCCGGCGACCTCGACACCGTCGCGGTCGTCGACGAGAACCTCATCGCCGAGGTCCTCGCCAAGGCCACCGGCATCCCGGTGGGTCAGCTCAGTGAGGCCGAGTCCAGCCGCCTGCTCAACATGGAGGAAGAGCTCCACAAGCGGGTCATCGGCCAGGACGAGGCCATCAAGGCACTGTCACGGGCCATCCGCCGTACTCGCGCGGGTCTCAAGGACCCCAAGCGTCCGGGTGGATCGTTCATCTTCGCCGGGCCGTCGGGTGTCGGCAAGACGTGGCTGTCCAAGGCGCTGGCCAACTTCTTGTTCGGCGACGAGGACTCCCTGATCCAGCTCGACATGTCCGAGTACAGCGAGAAGCACACGGTCTCGCGACTGTTCGGCTCGCCTCCCGGCTACGTCGGCTACGAAGAGGGCGGCCAGCTCACCGAGAAGGTGCGCCGCAAGCCGTTCTCGGTCGTGCTGTTCGACGAGATCGAGAAGGCCCACCCCGACATCTTCAACTCGCTGTTGCAGATCCTCGAGGAGGGCCACCTGACTGACGGTCAGGGTCGCGTCGTCAACTTCAAGAACGCCGTGGTCATCATGACCACCAACCTCGGCGCGCGTGAGATCTCCAAGGGCGTCAACCTGGGCTTCAGCCAGGCCGGCGACACCGTGGGGTCCTACAACAAGATGAAGGAACGCGTTCAGATCGAGCTCAAGCAGCACTTCCGGCCTGAGTTCCTCAACCGAGTCGACGAGATCATCGTCTTCCCGCCGCTGACGCAGGATGAGATCCTGCAGATGGTGGACATGATGATCGACTCGCTCGAGAAGCGTCTCGGCGAGAAGGACATGAACATCGAGCTGACGATGGAGGCCAAGGACCTGTTGTCCAAGCGTGGCTTCGATCCGGTGCTCGGTGCCCGTCCGTTGCGTCGCACGGTGCAGCGTGAGATCGAGGACGTCATGGCCGAGAAGCTGCTCTACGGCGAGCTCCGACCCGGTCAGCTGGTGCTGGTCGGCGTCGAGGGCGAAGGCGCAGAGGCGGTCTTCACGTTCGAGGGCCGCAACAAGGCCGACCTGGCGCTCGAGATGCCTGCCGACGTGCCCCCGGCCGTCGAGGCGTCAGCCGAGTAACAGCCACACTGACGAAGCCCCCGCAGCCCGGCTGCGGGGGCTTCGTCACGCTCGGCTCAGTGCGATGTCTGGGTGTTGAGCAGGACGACACCGGCGATGATCAGCGTGATCGCGGCGATCTTGGCGGGGCTGACCGGTTCGTCGAGGAACACCACGCCGACGACGGCGATGGCGGCGGTGCCGAGCCCGGCCCAGATGGCGTACGTGACCGACACCGGGATCTCCTTGACCACGACGGTCAGCAGCCAGATCGACACGGCGTAGCCGCCCACGACGACGGCGGTCCAGCCCGGGTTGGTGAACCCATCGGCGCGGGGGAGCGCCGCGGTGGCGAACACCTCGGTGGCGATCGCGACCATCAACAGGGCGGCGGCGATGAGCATGATCAATTCCTGGCTTCCTGTAGCACTTGCTACGTTTCTAGCGTAGCACATGCTACATTTGTTCGCATATGAGCAAGCGCGATGACCTCACCGAGGCGGCCACCGACTACGCACTGGCCCACGGACTGATCGGCCTGAGCCTTCGTCCCCTGGCTGCGCAGCTCGGCACGAGCGACCGGATGCTGATCTATCACTTCGGCTCCAAGGACGAGCTCGTCGCCGCCGTGCTCGAAGCGTCCAACACCCGCGCCATGGCCTACGTCGACGCGATGCCGCCGGCGGCATCGCTGCGCCAAGCGGTGCTCGACCTGTGGGCGACCTACACCGAGCACGATGTGGTGCAGCGCTGCCAGCGCATGTACGTCGAGGCCGCGGCGCTGGGCCTGTTCGGCCGGGAGCCGTACGCCTCGTCGATCCGGGCCTCCAACACGTTGTGGGTCGAGATGCTCTCGGCATACCTCCAGCGATCCGGCGTGTCCGCCAAGCGCACGCCGGGAGTCGCCAACCTGATCGACGCGACGTTCAACGGAGTGCTCCTTGATCGCCCACTCGACGACGAGATCGAGTCGCGCCAGATCATCGAAGACCTGGCCGAAGCGCTGAGCTGACACCCGCTGGCAGTGTCAGCGAGGCAGCGCGTACGTGCCGTCGGCGAGGGGTTCGGCGAGGCCGTCCGCGACCAGGCCGTCGAGAGCTCGCTCGCGTTGCGCGGCGTCGGCCCAGACGAGGTCGAGCGCCGACTTCGGCACGGGGCCGGGCGCATCGCGGAGCACGGCCATCAGTCGGCCGCGGCACTGCCGATCCGTGCCGTGCCAGGCCTGGCCGCGGCGAGCCGGCCCGTCGTACGCCGGATAGCCCGCCGCTCGCCAGCGGCACAGGTCGGCCACCGGGCACTCGTCGCACCGGGGCGAACGCGCGGTGCACACCAGCGCACCGAGCTCCATCGTTGCGGCGGCCCAGCGGTGCGCATCGCGTACGGGCAGCAGCGCGGCGGCCAGGTCGCGCTCGGCGCTCGTCACGGCCGCGGGCGGGAACTGCTCACCGGTGATGACCCGGGCGAACACGCGCCGGACGTTGGTGTCGAGCACGACCACGCGACCAGCGAACGCGAAGGACGACACGGCGGCCGCCGTGTATGCGCCGACGCCGGGCAGTGCGAGCAGCTCGTCGAGGACTGACGGCACCTCGCCGTCGTGGCGTTCGACGATCGCGGTCGCGGCGGCGTGCAGCCGAAGCGCGCGGCGCGGATAGCCGAGTCGACCCCAGGCCCGCACCGCCTCCCCTGATGACTCGGCGGCGAGCGCCGCTGGGGTCGGCCAGCGCTCGACCCACGCCTCGTAGACCGGCAGCACCCGCGACACCGGCGTCTGCTGCAACATGAACTCCGAGACCATGACGGCCCACGGCGACGCGTTCTGGCGCCACGGCAGATCACGCGCCGTACGGCCGAACCAGTCGAGGATGTCGTCGTGAAGCCGCGCCAGGTCAGCAAGTGGGAGCGGGGTGGGGCGGGGCGTCATGACGCGTCGATCCTCGCACGGGACCCGCGGCAGGGCGCGTCGGGACGGCTGAGGGCCGGACGCGCGGATAGCGTGGGTCCGTGAGCCAGAGACGGTTGCCCGCAGAGATCTACTGGCGCCGTCGGCTGCTCGTACTTGCCGCGGTGATCGCTCTCGTATGGCTGGCCCTGCGTTTCGTCGGAGGCGGCGATGAACCGGACCCCAAGCCGACGGCACAGGCCCCGGCGAAGACGACCGCGGCACCGCCGGTCGTCGCCCCCGTCAACGGAGTCGTCAACGTGACGCTCGTCAGTGCGAGCCGCGCCTGCGATCCCGAGAAGATCCGCATGACCCCGACGGTCGAGCCCGGACAGTTCACGAAGGGCCCGGTCACGATCGGCCTCGTGGTCAGCTCGACCGAGAAGACCGCTTGCACGCTGACACCTGCCGACGCCGACCTGGTCGCGGTGATCAGCGCCAACAAGACACCGATCTGGGACTCGACGGTGTGCAAGGTCGCCCTGCTCGACGATCCCGTGTCGATCTCGCCGCAGTGGGCATCGCTCGTCACGGCGACCTGGTCCGGCCGCGGCTCGGGCAGCAAGTGCTCGGCCAAGGAGGGTTACGCCACCCCGGGCACCTACACGGTGCAGATCGGCACGCTCGGCGGTGAACCCGGAAAGGCGAGCTTCACGCTCGACCGAAAGCCGAAGCCCAAGCCGTCAAAGGCCACACCGACGCCGACGAAGCAGACCCCGACGGCGAAGAACACCGCCAAGCCCAACGACTGAGGGCTATACGTAGCGCTCGAGGATGCTCGACTCAGCCAGCCTGGACAAGCCCCTCGCGGACGCCGCGGGCCCGCAGGTCGCCGACTCCCTCGACGGTCTGGAGATCCTCGATGCTGGCGGCCAGCAGCTTCTGCAGTGAGCCGAAGTACTCGATCAGCCGCTCCACGACCGTGATCGGCAGCCGCGGGATGCGTGCCAGCAGCCGGTAGCCGCGCGGCGCGAGTGGCGTGTCGAGGGTCTCCTCGGTGCCGATGCGCAGGGCCCGGGCGACCGAGCCCAGGTCGACGAGGTCGGTCGACTCGATCGCAGCGAGCTCGGCCAGGACTGCCTCGGGCGTACGAGCGCGCCGCCCGCTGGGCATGTAGTCGCGGATGACGAGCTCGCGCTCGGCGTCGACACCACTGATGAGCTCCTCGAGCTGGAGTGCGAGCAGCCGGCCGTCGGTGCCGAGCTCGAGAACGTAGGTGTCGATCTCGCCGGCGATGCGGCTGACCATCTCGAGGCGTTGGGCGACGGCCGAGACATCGCGGACCGTGACGAGATCCTCGATCTCGAGAGCCGACAGCGCGTCGGAGACCTCGTCGAGACGGTTGCGGTAGCGCTCGAGGGTCTGCAGGGCCTGATTGGCGCGGCCCAGCACGGCGCCGGTGTCCTCGAGCACGTGACGCAGGTCCTCGAGGTAGAGCGCGATGATGTGCATCGAGGCCGAGACGGAGATGACCGGCACTCCGGTCTGGCGGGCGACCCGGTCGGCGGTGCGGTGGCGGGTGCCGGTCTCGGCGGTCACGATCGACGGGTCGGGCATCAGATGCACGCCGGCCATCAGGATGCGCGTCGCGTCACGGTCGAGGATGATCGCGCCGTCCATCTTGGCGAGCTCGCGGAGCCCGGTCGCGGTGAACGGCACGTCGAGCGCGAAGCCGCCGGTCGAGATGGCCTCGATCTGGCGATCGTGGCCGACCACGACCAGGGCACCGGTGCGGCCTCGCAGGATGCGCTCGAGGCCTTCGCGCAGCGAGGTGCCCGGGGCGACGCTGGCCAAGGTCGCGCGAAGGCGCGCGGAAGCCTCGGCTGCCGCCGCGGCACGCTCAGCTGCTGACGCCATGGCGCCTCACCACCTCACTCAGGTCGCACACAGTGTATGCGGACTCAGTAGGGTGCGGTGACATCGAGACAGACCCATCGCCGATTGGATGTTGCTGATCGGCGATGATCGTCATCGAGGTGCGCAGCCCGTCGAGCCCCTCCGAGCCGGCCGGGACGACCGCGCGCCGGAACCCGATGCGCTCTGCCTCACGCAGTCGCGCGGCCAGATTGCTGACCTTGCGCACCTCACCGGCGAGCCCGACCTCGCCGATCGCCACGAGGTTGGCCGGCACCGCGGTCTCGCGCTGAGCAGAGGCCGTCGCGATCGCGAGGGCCAGGTCGACCGACGGCTCGACCAGCCGGGCCCCGCCGACCGTCGCGGTGTAGACGTCGAGCTCGGACGAGATTGACCTTGCAGTGCTTGGTCAGCACCGCCAGGATCATCGCGACCCGTGACGAGTCGAGCCCGCTGGACGTACGCCTGGGGGAGGGTGTCGACGACTTGACCGTCAGGGCCTGCACCTCGGCCAGCAGCGGTCGACGACCCTCCATCGTGACGGTCACGCAGGTGCCCGGAACGGGTTGCTCGTGGCGGGACACGAACAGCCCGGTCGGGTCGGGGACCTCGACGATGCCGTCGTCGACCAGGTCGAAGCAACCGATCTCATCGACCGGGCCGAAGCGGTTCTTGACCGCCCGCAGCAGCCGCAGACGTGAGCTGCGGTCGCCCTCGAACTGGAGCACGACGTCGACGAGGTGCTCGAGGACCCGAGGCCCGGCGACCGAGCCGTCCTTGGTGACGTGGCCGACGAGCAGCGTCGCGATGTTGTCGTGCTTGGCGCGCTGGATGACGGCGGATGCGACCTCACGGACCTGCGTGACGCCACCGGGCACGCCGTCGACGTCCGCGGACCCGATCGTCTGGACCGAGTCGATGATCAGCAGTCCGGGCTTGACCGTCTCGACGTGCGTCAGCACCGCACCGAGGTCGGTCTCGGCGGCGAGGTAGAGGTTGTCGTCGACGGCGCCGGTGCGCTCGGCGCGGAGACGTACCTGGGCGGCCGACTCCTCGCCGGACACGTAGAGCGTGCGTCGCCCGGCCCGCGCCCACCGGGCGGCGACCTCGAGCAGCAGCGTCGACTTGCCGACACCGGGCTCGCCGGCGAGCAGCAGCACCGCGCCGGGCACGACGCCGCCTCCGAGGACCCGGTCGAGCTCGCCGATGCCCGACGTCGTGGACCGTGCGGACTCGATCGTGACCTGGCTGATCGGGACGGCAGGGGTGACGACCGGGGCCGCCTGCGTGCGGCCGGCGCGTACGGGGGCGGCGACGTCGACCGTGCCCCAGGCCTGGCACTCGCCGCAGCGGCCCACCCACTTGCTGGTGGTCCAGCCACAGTCGGCGCAGACGTAACCGGGTCGGGCGGTCTTGGTGGCTGCCATGGCGCCAGCCTAGGGGCGCGGTATGACAGTCACCGGCGCCACGCCACAGCTCAGATCTTGACGACGCCGTTCGGGGTGCTGAACTCGGCGGCGAGGATGCCGGGCGTGCCGTGCGGAGCGACCCAGCGGACCTCGATGTCCTCGAGTGCCTCGATGGCGGGCTCGCCGAGGTAGTCGGCGAGGCGCTTCGGGTCGCCGGCGATCTCGAGGGCGGTGAGCGCGATGTCGGAGTCGGCCATCTGCGACGGGTGCTCCGCCGGGTCCTTCTCCCACTTGATGACGAACGGCAGCTGTGGGTCGGCCTTCATGCCGCTCGTGCCGATCTGCTTCCACTCGAGGTTGTAGCCGTCGGGACGCCGGCGGTTGCCGGGCACGGCGTGCCGGCCCATGCGGTGCTCGACCTCGGTCATGTCGTCGACCGAGACGACCCAGCCCAGCCAGCCTCCACCGGCGTCGCGTCGGGCTGCGGACGGCCTGGCCGAAGGCGGCCTTGTCGGAGGCAGGGTGGTCGAGCACCTCGACGACCTCGAGGTACTGGCGGTTCTTGAGCGGGAGGATCATGTTGCGGGTGCCGAACCGGGGGTGGGCACCGCCATCGATGAACGTGGCATCCAGCAGCCGGCCGAGCTCTGCGGTCGTACCGGCGAGGCCGTCGGGGCCGACGGCGAACGAGACGTGGTCGAGGTGCATACGGCATTGTTGCCTGACGCCGGATCACGGCGGTGCAGGGGGTCAGCGGTGGGGGTCAGCCGGGTGTGGTGTATTGATGCCACCGGCCTCATGCTCCCTGCAATAGCGGGCCAGCTCGGCATATCCGGCCTCGCCCATCAGCTCGGTCAGCTCGTCCTGGTTGGTGACGTAGACGGGCTCCAGCCCGACGTGCGCCTCGGTGTTGGACGAGCAGTACCAGTCGAGGTCCGCGCCGCCCGGACCCCAGCCGGCGCGGGTGTACTCGCCGATCTGCGTCTCGGTGTACGTCGTGCCGTCCCCACGATCGACGTCGCGGAACTGTCGGCGCAGCGGCAGCTGCCAGCACACGTCGGGCTTGGTCGTGTGCGGCTTGAGCCCCTGCTCCAGCGCGTAGCCGTGCAGAGCGCAGCCGTAGCCGCCCTCGAAGCCGCGTGAGTTGTGGAAGATGCAGGCACCCTCGAACGCCCGCGTCTTGAGCTCGTCATCGTCGTCCTTCTCGGTCCACCCGTTGCGGCGGCCCTCGTCGTGGCGCTCCCAGTGCGCGGGGGTCAGCTTGTCGACGACGGCACCGACTCGCTGCGCGTCGTCGTCATCCGCGAAGTGGGCGCCCAGCGTGCAGCAGCCGGCCTCCGGGCTGGACTCGTAGATGCCCGGGCAACCGGCGCCGAAGATGCAGGTCCACCGTGACGTCAGCCAGGTCAGGTCGCAGCGAAAGACCTCGGTCAGGTCTGCGGGATTGGCGAACTCCACGTACGTACGGGGGAATCCGAGCTCGACTTCGGGCATCGCTGTCATGGTAGTCCGCGGGTGCGCAGCTCATGGCGACCTCACGCCAGTGAGAGGATGGACGTATGCGCATGGGCGTCCTCGACATCGGTTCCAACACGGGCCACCTGCTCGTGATCGACGCGTTCCGTGGTGGCCCGCCGTTGCCGGCCCACAGCTACAAGGAGCCGCTCCGCCTCGCCGAGCACCTCGACTCGCGCAACGCCGTGACCGAGGAGGGTGTCTCCAGGCTCGTCAAGTACGTCGTCGACGCCCGCGCCGAGGCCGAGGACAAGGGCTGCACGACGATCCTCGCGTTCGCCACCTCGGCGGTCCGTGACGCCGTCAACGCCGACGACGTGATCTCCCGGGTCAACGCCGCGAGCGGGCTCGACCTCCAGGTCCTGTCCGGTGAGGACGAGGCCCGGCTGACCTTCCTGGCCGTACGCCGCTGGTTTGGCTGGTCCGCGGGCCGCCTCGGCGTCTTCGACATCGGTGGCGGGTCGCTCGAGATCGCCGCCGGTTCGGACGAGACGCCCGACGTGGCGCAGTCGATGGCCCTCGGTGCCGGCCGGCTGACCCGCGACTGGCTCGATGCCGGGCACACGCCCGCCGAGCTACGGCTCCACGTCCGATCGACGATCGCCGACGAGGCCGGTGCGGTCCTGCGCGGCGGCGCGTTCGACCGGGCCGTCGCGACCAGCAAGACGTTCCGGTCGCTGGCCCGCATCTGCGGTGCGGCATCGGCCGACGAAGGTCGCTACGTACGCCGGGTGCTGCGCAAGCAGGATCTCTCGCCCCTCGTCGAGCAGCTCGCCACGATGGCCGACGAGGACGTCGTCAAGCTGCCGGGAGTCTCGCCGGATCGGGCCCACCAGATCAGGGCCGGAGCGATCGTGGCGGAGGCGACGATCGACCTGTTCGACCTGACGGAGCTCGAGATCTGCCCCTGGGCGCTCCGCGAAGGCGTTCTGCTCGGGCATCTCGACGCGCTCTAAGGTTGCCGGTCTAGCCTGAGCACGTGCCCGAACCCATCCGCGTCTCGCTGTCGACCTCCTCGGTCTATCCGGGGTCGACGGCAAGTGGCTTCGAGTCGGCGGCCCGGCTGGGCTACGACGGGGTCGAGGTCATGGTCGGCATCGACGACGTCAGCGCCGACATCACCGCGATCAAGGCACTCAGTGCGTTTCACGAGATTCCGGTCGTCTCGATCCACGCGCCCTGCCTGCTCGTCACGCAGCGGGTCTGGGGCAGCGATCCGTGGGGCAAGCTGCACCGCAGCGCCGAGATGGCGCACGAGGTCGGCGCCTCGGTCATCGTCGTGCACCCGCCGTTTCGCTGGCAGCGCGACTACGCCCGGGGGTTCGTCGACGGCATCGCCGACCTCGAGGCGCAGCACGGGGTCACGTACGCCGTCGAGAACATGTACCCGTGGCGCACCGGCAAGCGGGAGTTCCAGGCGTACGCGCCGGGCTGGGACCCGCTGCGAGCACGACTACGCGCACGTGACGGTCGACCTGTCCCACAGCTCGACCGCCGGGGAAGATCCCGTCGCAGATGGCCAAGGCGCTGGGTGGCCGGCTGTCCCACGTCCACATGACCGACGGCTCCGGCTCGGCCAAGGACGAGCACCTGGTGCCGGGTCGCGGGACCCAGCCGTGCCGGGAGTTCCTCGAGCACGTCGCCGGCTCGGACTATGACGGCGAGATCGTCGTCGAGATCAACACCCGCAAGGCCAAGGATCAGAGCGACCGCGAGGCCGACCTGCTCGAGGCGCTGGCCTTCACCCGCCTCCACGCCACTGTCTGAGCGCCTCTGATTCTGGGAGGATGGCGGGCATGATCACCGTCGACCAGTTCCTCGCCTTCGGGCTCGCCGCGTTCATCCTCATCGCGATCCCGGGGCCCAGCGTCGTGTTCACGGTCGGCCGCGCGCTGGCGTACGGGCGCGCTGTCGCGCTGGCGACCGTGCTCGGCAACACCCTTGGCCTGCTGACCGTCGTCATCCTCGTCGCGCTCGGACTCGGCGTGATCGTCGAGGAGTCGATCGTCGTCTTCACGATCTTGAAGTTCGCCGGCGCGGCCTACCTCGTGTGGCTCGGTATCCAGGCCATCCGGCACCGCAAGGCGTTCAGCGTCGCCACCGCCGGCGCGGACGGCTTCCCGGTGCTGACCTGGCCCAAGGTGGTCCGCCAAGGCTTCATCGTCGGCGTCTCCAACCCCAAGGCGTTCATGATCATCGGCGCTGTCCTGCCGCAGTTCATCGATCGCGGCAACGGCCACATCCAGGCCCAGATGATGTTGCTGGGCCTGATTGCGGTCGCGATCGGCCTGGTCTCCGACAGCCTCTGGGCGGTCATCGCGAGCCAGCTCCGTACGTGGTTCAACGCCTCACCCAAGCGCGGTGAGGCGATGGGCGCCGTCGGCGGGACCTCGATGATCGGTCTCGGGGTCGGGTTGGCCGTCACCGGCAACCATCACTAGGACGCCTTGCGGGCGAGTCGCCCGGCCACGACGGCGCCGGTGATGATCTGCATCTGGTGATACAGCATCAGCGGCAGGACGATCAGTGCGACGTCGGGGCCCGCGAACAGCACCGACGCGATCGGCAGCCCGCTCGCCAGGCTCTTGTTGCAGCCACAGAACAGCAGCGGGACCCGGTCAACGCGCGCGAACCCGAGCAGGCGGCCGAGCAGCACGGTCCAGCCCATCGCGATCGCCAGCAGGACGGCGCACACCCCCGCGACGGCAAGGACGTCCCACACGCTCAAGGTCGACCAGATGTCGGCGTCGGCGCCCTCACTGAACGCGACGAAGACCACGAGCACGATGCTGCTGCGGTCGTACATCGTGAGCCGGGCGTCGTGTCGCGTCATGAACGCGCCGATGAGGGGACGCAGCAGCTGGCCGAGCACGAACGGCACGAACAGCTGGAGCACGATCCGCACCACGGCACCGGCGTCGACGTGTGCGTCGGACGTCATCAGCAGCGCGACGAGCGCCGGGGTGAGGAAGACGCCGGTCAGGTTGGACAACGAGGCGCTGACGACCGCGCCGGCCACGTTGCCGCGGGCGATGCGGGTGTAGACGACGCACGACTGGACGGTGGACGGGACGAGGCACAGCAGCAGCACGCCGTTCGCGAGACCGGGCGTCAGCAGGCCGGGCTCGAGGACCTGCGCGCCGAGTCCCAGCAGCGGGAACGCGACGAACGTCGTCGACAAGATTGCGGTGTGCAGCCGCCAGTGCTTGAGCCCGGCGATGGTCTCGGCCGTCGACAATCGGGCACCGTAGAGGAAGAACAGCACGCCGATCGCCACGACCGAGGCGTGCTTGAGCAGGTCGAGACCCGACCCCGTCGCCGGTGCGAATGACGCCACGACCGCAGCCACCAGCAGCGCGAGGATGAACGGGTCAGGTCGCAGGCGCACCCAGCGACAGTAGCCTTGCCCGTATGACTCAACGGATCGCGATCCTCGGTGCCGGTGTGATGGGCGAGACCCTGCTGGCGGCGATCCTCAGATCGGGCCATGCGGCAGCCGACCTGGTGATCTCCGAGAAGCGCGAGGAGCGGGCCGCGGAGCTCCGCGAGGCGTACGGCGTCACGGTGACCGGCAACGCCGAGGCGGTCACCGAGGCCGACGTGGTGCTCATCGTCGTCAAGCCGCAGGACGTGCTCGCACTGCTCGACGAGATCGCCGGGTCCGTACGCCCCGAGGCGACTGTCGTCTCGCTCGCCGCCGGCATCACGATCGACACGATCGAGGCAGCGCTCCCGGCCGGCGTCGCGGTCGTCAGGGCGATGCCCAACACCCCGGCGCTCGTCGGCGAGGGGATGTTCGGCATCTCCCCGGGCACCTCCGCCACGGGTGACCGGGTCGACGAGGTCGTTCGCCTGCTCGAGTCCGGCGGCAAGGTCGTGGTGGTCGACGAGGCGCAGCAGGACGCCGTCACGGCGGTCTCCGGGTCCGGCCCCGCGTACGTCTTCTACCTCGCCGAGGCCATGATCGCCGGCGGGATCGACGCGGGTCTTGACGAGCAGACGGCGCGTACGCTCACGGCCCAGACCCTCGTGGGTGCGGCGAAGCTGCTGGCCGAGTCCGACGAGACGGCCGAGGAGCTCCGGCGCCGGGTCACGTCGCCCAACGGCACGACGCATGCCGCGATCGACGACCTTCGACGACCACGGCGTCAAGGACGCGCTGGTCGCCGGCGTCGCCGCGGCCGCCGCCAGGTCAGCCGAGCTCTCCGGCCCGGCATAGTGCTCGACGGACATGACGAGCGCGCGTGCGTCGTCTTCGACCAGCACCTGACCGAGTACAACTTCGGCCAGTCCCACCCCATGGCGCCAGTCCGCATCGACCTCACGATGGCACTCGCTCGCGAGATCGGCATCGTCGACGGGCTCGACGTCGTCGGCGCCATGCCCGGCGACCGACGACGAGCTCAACCTGATCCACTCCGCGGCCTACATCGAGGG
The DNA here is from genome assembly GCA_963790145.1 of uncultured Actinomycetota bacterium. GTDB lineage: Bacteria > Actinomycetota > Actinomycetes > Propionibacteriales > Nocardioidaceae > Aeromicrobium. The sequence goes on from CAWBNN010000005.1 coordinate 166,614, forward strand.
CGTCCACAAGCTCAGCGACCATCCGACCTACACGGACCCCAGCATCGGTCTCGGCACCGACGACAACCCGGTGTTCGCCCACATGCACGAGGCCAGTGCGCTCATCGCGGGCGCCAGTGTCGAGGCGGCCCGCCGCGTCTGGACGGGCGCCGCACCGCGGGCGGTCAACGTCAGCGGGGGCCTTCACCATGCGATGCCGGGCAACGCCAGCGGCTTCTGCATCTACAACGACGTCGCCCTCGCGATCCGCTGGCTCCTCGACAACGGGGCGCAGCGGGTGGCGTACGTCGATGTCGACGCGCATCACGGCGACGGCGTGCAGCAGATGTTCTGGGACGATCCGCGTGTCCTGACGATCTCGATCCACGAGGGCCCGCAGACACTGTTCCCCGGCACGGGCTTCTCGACGGAGACCGGTGGCGAGGGCGCCGAGGGTTCGGCGGTCAACATGCCGCTCCCGCCCGGTACGTCTGATGCCGGGTGGCTCCGGGCGTTCCACGCCGTCGTGCCGCCGCTGGTCCGCGAGTTCCAGCCCGACGTGCTCGTCACCCAGCACGGCTGCGACTCCCACATGGACGATCCGCTGACCAACTTGATGCTCAGCGTCGACGGCCAGCGCGCGTCCTACCTCGCCCTGCGCGACCTCGCCGAGGAGGTCTGCGGCGGCAAGTGGGTCGCGACCGGCGGCGGGGGATACGCCGTCATGGACGTCGTGCCCCGCGCCTGGGCCCACCTGCTTGCGATCGTCGCCGGCGCGCCCCTTGATCCGTCGACCCTGACCCCCGAGCGCTGGCGAGCTCGCATCGAGGAGCTGCGGGGGTCGCCCGGACCCCTGCGCATGACGGACGGCCGGGCCGTCGGCTATCGCGCCTGGGAGCAGGGCTACGACCCCGCGAGCTGGCTCGACCGCTCCATCCAGGCCACCCGGACGGCAGCGTTTCCCCTGAACGGCCTCGATCCGCAGCCCTGAGGCCGTGATTGCGGGCACCCGCACTCCACACAGGAGTTTTTGGCAACTACTGTCCTGGAGGCCTCAGGAGGCACTAGTCTCAACCAAGGCACGCGCGCTGTTTCTCCGGTGGGGAAGCCGGAGAGCGCGCGTGCCCCTCAGGAAGCAGGTGGTGACATGGCATCCGGACCGACGTTCTTGACTGTCGCGGAAGTGGCGGCTCAGATGCGGGTCTCGAAGATGACGGTCTACCGTCTCGTGCACTCCGGCGAGCTCGAGGCCGTCCGCGTGGGACGTTCCTTCCGCGTGCCCGAGGATGCTGTCGAGGAGTTCCTCGGCAAGTCCTACTTCCAGGCCGGCTGACGACGCACCGCACGTACGTTCGCTGCCAGTCCTTGCGTCCGCGGTCGGGGAAATTCCCGGCCAGTGCTGGCGTGTAGGCTGTTCGCAGCCACTACGGGGGACCGAACCCGCGCCACGCGATGGTTTGCGATCTCCGCAATGGCCACCAATCTCAGGCACCAGCCACGACCTGTGGCCAACAAGAATTGAGTCGTGACCCGTGGGTTCAGTCATCAAGAAGCGTCGCAAGCGGATGTCGAAGAAGAAGCACCGCAAGATGCTCAAGCGCACCCGAGTGCAGCGCCGTCGTCTGGGCAAGTAAGTCTCCATGGCCCGGTCTGTCCTCGTCACCGGTGTTGCGGGTACGTTTGCGTCGCTCTTCGCGCGCCGACTCGCGGACCTCGGCGAGGGCGCGGGCATCAGCAAGGTCGTCGGCATCGACACGATGCTGCCGCCAGGTGACCTCGGTGGCGTGAAGTTCGTCCGAGCCGACATCCGCACACCCGTCGTGGGCAAGGTCATCGCGGTCGAGGACGTCGACACGGTCGTGCACCTCGACGTCAACCCGCCCCGGCGGGGCCGCACCGGTGGTGCCAAGGAGCTCAACGTCATCGGGACGATGCAGCTCCTGGCGGCATGCCAGCGCGCGTCGACCGTCACCAAGTTCGTCCTGGGCTCGTCGACCGCGGTCTACGGCTCGTCCCCCCGCGACCCGGCCATGTTCACCGAGTCACTGCTGGCTCGCGACGGCGTACGCAGCGGCTTCCCCAAGGACATCGTCGAGGTCGAGTCGTACGTCCGTGGGTTCGCGCGCCGCCGCCCCGAGGTCATCATCACGACGCTGCGATCGGCGCAGGTCCTGCACCCGTCGATCGACACGCCGCTCGCCACCTACTTCGCCAGCCCCGTCCTGCCGGCGGTGATGGGCTTCGACCCGCGCCTGCAGTTCACCGACCTCAACGACGCTTTCGCCGTCCTCGAGCAGGCCATCGTCAAGGATCGCCCCGGCACGTTCAACATCGCCGGCGACGGCGTCGTGCTGCTGAGTCAGGCCGCCCGCCGGCTCGGGCGACCGATCATCCCCTTGCCGCCGTTCGGTTTCGCGACCGCGGCTCGCCGCGTGCTGCGTGCGGCGGGCTCGGACATCCCGCCGGACCTCCACCGGCTGCTGACGTTCGGCCGGGTCGTCGACACCTCGGCGCTGCGGGACATCTTCGGCTACGACCTGACGCGCAGCTCCCTGCACACGTTCGAGGAGTTTCGCGAATCACTGAGACCCGGCGTCATGTCGGTGGTGGGGGGACGCGCATGACCGACGAGCGCAAGACCATCGGATCGGCCGGCAAGGCCGGACGTGGCAACCGGCAGACCTCGCCGTCGGCCGCCGCCCGCGCCCTGGCCGGTGCGCCGCCGGCCAAGAAGCCCGTCGCCAAGCCCAAGGCCACCGAGCCGAAGCCGGTGGCCAAGAAGGCGCCTGCCAAGAAGGCGCCGCCAAGAAGGCTGCGCCCACCAAGCGTCCGACCGACAAGTCTGCGCCCAAGGAGACGGCACCGCCGAAGCCGCGGCTGCGCGCCGTGACCGATGAGGATGCGGCGGCCGCAGCAGCCGCCGCCGCCGAGGAGGCCGCCCGACGCACCCGGACGGCCGGCGCTGCCCCGTTGTCGGCCGGTATCCCGATCGACGAGATCGTGGTCGCGGTGATCCAGGCCGCCCAACGAGTGCTCGGCAGCGACTGGGAGGCGCGGGTCGCGACCCTGCTCGCGACGATCCGCAAGCGGATGAGCGGTGACTACGAGGTCGACGAGTTCGGCTTCGACCCGCAGATCACCGAGGTCCTGACCGCCGCGATCGAGCCGCTCGCAGAGAAGTGGTTCCGCCTGGAGGTGCGTGGCGTCGAGAACATCCCGTCCGAGGGTGGCGCGCTCCTGGTCGCCAATCATTCCGGCACCGTCCCGATCGACGGCCTCATCACCGGCTACGCAGTCAAGAAGTACGCCGGACGCGACCTGCGCCCCCTGGGTGCTGACCTGGTGTTCTCGCTGCCGTTCGTCGGCCAGATCGCCCGCAAGGTCGGCGCGACCCTCGCCTGCACCGAGGATGCTGAGAGGCTGCTGACGACGGGCGAGCTCGCGGGCGTGTGGCCCGAAGGGTTCAAGGGCATCGGCAAGCCGTTCGCCGAGCGCTACAAGCTCCAGCGGTTCGGCCGGGGTGGCTTCGTGTCGTCGGCCATGCGTGCGCAGGTGCCGATCGTTCCGGTGTCGATCGTCGGTGCCGAGGAGATCTACCCGCTGGTGGGCAACGTGCCCTCGTTGGCGCGCCTGCTCGGGCTGCCCTACCTGCCGATCACGCCGTTCTTCCCGCTCCTCGGCCCGCTCGGCATGATCCCGTTGCCCAGCAAGTGGATCATCGAGTTCGGCGAGCCGATCCGCACGGACGCGTATGACCCGGAGTCGGCCGACGACCCGATGCTGCTGTTCAACGTCACCGACCAGGTGCGCGAGACGATCCAGCAGACTCTCTACGGCCTGCTGGTAGACCGAGGCAACGCCTTTTTCTGACGTTCTGAGCACAAGGTGACCCATGAGGTGACCATGGGCCGAGCGCAGCGAGGCAGGCGTCCGGGCGAAGCCCGGCAGTGGCGAGGAACGAGCCGCTGAAGCGGCGAGGTACGAGCCGCGCGCCCTACTTCTTGCCCAGCACCCCGTTCAGCAGGCCGGGGATCAGCCCCTCGTGGTTCTCGTCGCCCAGCACCGCGCCCAGGACCGGGTCGGTGACGTTGCTCAGCGAGGGAGCCTTCGGGGTCGGTGCCGTCGTCGGCAGCGGCACTGCCACGATCGGAGCCTGGGTCGGCGTGTCCTTCGAAGGGGCCGAGTTCCCGGGCGTCGTGTCGTCGTGCTTGGTGGTGCCGGACTTCTTGTCCGGCGAGCTCGGTCCGGAGCCGATCGTCGGCGGCTTCGAGAACGAGGTGACCGAGGAGGCGAGCTGCTGGAGGTCGCCCGTCGTGCACGCGATGCACAGCGACGAGGCCCGGGTCGCCAGGTTGCGGATGGTTTGTGCGGCGGCGTCGAAGGAGTCACCGGCACCGGACGGAAGTTGCGCCGACAGCTGCGAGAGGTTGGCGCTGGACTCGATCGCGAAGTCGTTGACCGTGCGAATCGACGCCTTGTCGCCGTTGCCGGAGTAGTCGCTGAAAAGCGATGACGAACCGGACTCGGCCTGCGTGGCGAAGTCGTCGAGGGTGTCGGCGACGAGGCTCTCGGAACCACCCTTGGCGCTGAGCTCCTGAGCCTCGGCGAGGCGCTCTGAGGCCTGACGGAGCTGGAACGAGCCGCGGGAGGCGTCATCGCGGTGCAGAGCCAGCTCGACCGACTCGACGCTGCGCTTGACGCCGTAGAGCATCTCGCCGGGGACGGCGGATGCACTCGAGGCGACGATGCCGACGACGCCCGCCGAGGCGACCATCGCTGCAGTGAGGGCGGCGACGCGGCGACGCACCGGATGAGTCTCGCGTGCACGTGTGATGACAGGCCTGGCAGGCAACGGCACGAGCACCGTCTCAGCCTCGGTCATGAGCTGGGTGCGAAGTGACTCGCGGAACATCGGCGAAGGCTCGGCGACGGCGGCCTCGCAGAGGCGCTCAGCGAAGCGTACGAGATCGGCGATGTGCTGGTCGCCGGTTGCGCGTCCGCTCCAAGCCTCCTCGAAGGACTGGGCGTCGTCGTGAGAGCGACGGCCGATCATGATGGGTTCCTCACTGCTCTGAAAGTCTCAGAGCATTCAACGACCTCGATGGCCGGAAGGTTACGGCCAAATGACAGGACAAACACCTGCGTGCGCATCATCGTGCGTCCTCCGGCATCGTCTTGGCGAGGCTACGAACGGCACGCAGCTGGAGCTGCTTGATGGCGCCCTCGCTGCGGCCGAGAGCCGCGGCGGTCTGGGCGATCGACATGCCCTGGATGAACCGCATGAGGATGCAGTCGCGCTGCTCGTTGGGCAGAGAGTTGACGGCCTCGAACAGCATCTCGTTGGAGATGAGCGCCAGGACCTCCTGCTCGGGGCTGGCGACCGTGACCTTGCCCTCGGGGATCGTCTCGGCGACGATCTCGAGCCGGGCCCGGCTCGACTTGAAGTGGTCGGCGACGAGGTTGCGCGCGATCGTCGTCAACCACGCTCCGAAGTCCTTGCCCTGCCAGTTGAACCGCTGGATCGCCCGGAGCCCGCGGACGAAGGTCTCGCTGGTGAGGTCCTCGGCGAGCTGCTGGGAACCGACGCGGTAGTAGACGAACCGGAAGACGCCGGTCACGTAGTGGTCGTAGAGCTGCCCGAATGCCTCGGCGTCGCCTTCCTTGGCGAGGTCGACCAGCGCGCGAAGGCGCGAGGCCTCGGGGTCATGCTCGTCGTGGGGACTGGAAGTGCCGTTGGAGGGCGCGTACGCGGGTGAGTCGGCCACCGCAAGCGCGATCAGGAGCGACCGGTCGTCCGGGGTCGCGAGAGCGAGCGACAACGCAATGCGCAATCCGCTGGTGCTCCTCACAGGCCCTCCCTGATCCCCGAAATACTAACCCGGGGTGGGTTTGCTGTCAGTTTGTTGACCTTTTTCTATGACGCAGCACACGCCATGCTCCGACCGCCGCGATGGCTGCCGCCACGCCCTTGCCGCCGACCAGCGCAACCTTGCGGCCGGTGCGGTAGTCGCGGATGCGCCAGCCGTTGGCCCTGGCGTGGGCACGGAGCGTGGAGTCGGGGTTGACGGCGCACGGATGACCGACGAGGGACAGCATCGGCAGGTCGTTGCTGGAGTCGGAGTACGCATAGCAGTCGTCGAGCACGAGGCCCTCGCGTGCGGCGATCTCCCGGATCGCGTCGGCCTTGCCCTCGCCGTGCAGCATCTCGCCGACCAGCTCACCGGTGTAGGTCCCGTCGACATGCTCCGAGATGGTGCCGAGGGCGCCGGTCAGGCCGAGGCGCCGCGCGATGACGTTGGCGATCTCGACCGGGGCTGCGGTCACGAGCCACACTCGTTGGCCGCGATCAAGGTGCCACTGGGCGATGGCGCGGGTTCCGGGCCAGATCTTGTGCGCCATGTGCTCGTCGAAGATCTCCTCGCCGATCTCCTCGAGCTCTGACACCCGGTGCCCGGCGATGAACGCGAGCGCTGACGAGCGAGCCTTGGCGATGTGCTCGGGATCCTCGACCCCGGCGATGCGGAAGTAGAGCTGCTGCCACGTGGCCTTGGCGATGTCCTTGGTCGTGAAGAACTTGCGCCGATGAAGGCCGCGGGCGAGGTGGAAGATCGACGCGCCCTGCATGATCGTGTTGTCCACGTCGAAGAACGCCGCAGCCGTCGCGTCGGGCTGGGTCGTCAGGGCGTTCTCCATCTCGGCGGCCGAAGCGGCGGCCTGGCCGGACAGCACCGATCGCGACTGCAGATTGCGCGGCTGATCGGGTCGAGCGTCCCGTGACATGCAACCGAGACTAACGTCCTCCCGGCCCCCAGGCGTGTGGTTGACTCGGAGGCGTGACAGTCAATGTCAGCGACTACCTCCGAGACGCTGCGTCCGCCGATCCTGATGGCATCGCACTGGTCGAGCACCGCGCCCAACGACGTGAGCTCACCTGGCGCCAGCTCGACGATGCCGCCGACGCCGTGGCACGCGGTCTGTCCGCTCGTGGACTCGTGGCGGGGCAACGGGTTGCGGTCGTCATGGCCAACCGCATCGACCTGCCGATCGCCTACTTCGGCATCCTGCGTGGCGGCATGGTCGCCGTGCCGATCAACCCGCGATCGACGACCCGCGAGATCGGGCGCATGCTCGCCGACTCCTTGGCCCGTGTCGTGCTGTGCGACGAGGCCGGCGTGACCCAGGTCCGCGAAGCCGTCACTGACGACCACCAGGTCAGCGTCATCGTCGACGGCGCCGAGCCCCTCAAGGGCGAGACGGACTTCGAGACGTTCCTCGCCGGCGCGACCGGCTCCGATCCGACGGCGCCGGTCGATGCCGAGGCCCTCGCCGTCGTGCTCTACACGTCGGGCACGAGCGGCAAGCCACGCGGCGCGATGCTGACCCACCGGGCCCTGATCGCCAACATCGAGCAGGTCGCCAGCCTCGACCCGCCGGCGATGTCCTCCGGACGACGTATGTCTGGGGCTGCTGCCGATGTTCCACATCTACGGCCTCAACTGTGTGCTGGGCCAGGCCGTGCGCCAAGGGGCTCGCGTGCTGCTGGTCGACGGCTTCGACCCCGGTGGGCTGCTGGACCAGGTCGTCGCCGAGGGGGTCACCAACATCCCGCTGGCGCCGCCGGTCGTGGCCGCCTGGGCCGGCCGCGACGACCTCCGCGACAAGCTCGCTCGGGTGACCACGATCCTGTCCGGCGCCTCGGCACTCGACGCCGAGCTCGCCGAGTCGTTCTTCGCGTCGTCCGGCAAGTACATCGAGCAGGGCTACGGACTCACCGAGACCGCACCGGTCATCGCCACGACCTTCGGCTCGCAGCGCGAGCTGGACACCCCGCCCAAGGCCGGTTCGGTCGGCCGGCCCCTGCCCGGCATCGACGTCCGCATCGTCGAGGCACGTGGCGCCGACGCACACCCCGGTGATCCCGCGGAGATCTGGGTCAAGGGCGACAATCTCTTCTCGGGCTACTGGCCCGACGGGGTCGACGGGCCGCGGGATGACGGTTGGTATCCCACCGGCGACATCGGCTTCCTCGACGAGGACGGCGACCTGACCCTCGTCGACCGCCTGCGCGAGCTGGTCATCGTCTCGGGGTTCAACGTCTATCCGTTCGAGGTCGAGGACGTCATCGCCGAGGTGCCCGGCGTCACGCAGGTCGCGGTCGTCGGTCTGCCCGACGAGGAGACGGGCGAGGCCGTCGTGGCCTTCGTCGTGCCGGAGAACCCGGAGACGCCCGAGACCACGATCGTCGAGTCGGTCGAGGCCCACTGCCGTACGCGGTTGGCGCGGTTCAAGCAGCCCAAGCGGGTCGTCGTGGTGCAGGGCCTGCCGCACTCCGCCACCGGCAAGGTCGCCAAGGGTCGGCTGCGCGCTCTGGCCCGCAGTGAGACGCTCGGCCTCGACGCATCGTGACGATCGCCCACGCAGACGATGCCCGCGTCGTCGTCTACTCCCGGCCGGGGTGCCACCTGTGCGACGTCGCTGAGACGCTGGTCGCCGAGATCTGCGCCGACACGGGCGACACGTGGACGCGGGTCGACATCACGGGTGACGCGGATCTGACGTCGCGATTCTCCGAGCAGGTGCCGGTGACGTTCGTGGATGGGGCGCAGCACGACTTCTGGCGAGTCGATCCGGTGCGGCTGCGCAAGGCGCTGGGGCGCTGAGGGTCGGGCTGCTCCTTTGACGAGGTGTGAGATATGCCATCGGATTTTGGTGACGTGGGTCACTCGGCTCGCGTGGTCTCGACAGTCTGGCGCCTGCGGCGCGGATCGCTCGACCTCTCGTCGCGCCGCTCGCAGGGCTCGCTTGGCTCCTCGATTTTGTTAACGCGTTCACAAACTCTTAAACTGAGAGCGCATCGCATGCCAGTCCCGACAGGGATAATCCCCGGCCGTGCAGTGCAGGAGCACCGTGACCATACTTCGCACCCCCCTCGCGGACGGTAGCGCTCGTGGCATCCCTGATGCCACGGTTGCCCGGCTGCCGGTCTACCTGCGCGCGCTCAACGCGCTCGCCGAGCAGGGCGTCGCGACGTGTTCCTCCAACGACCTCGCCGAGAACACCGGGGTCAATCCAGCCAAGCTCCGCAAGGATCTGTCCTACCTCGGCTCCTACGGCACCCGCGGTGTCGGCTATGACGTGGAGTACCTGCGCTACCAGATCGCCCGTGAGATCGGCCAGACCCAGGACTGGGACGTCGTCATCGTGGGCGTCGGCAACCTCGGCTCCGCACTGTCGGCCTACCAGGGCTTCAGCACGCGCGGCATCCGCGTCGCCGCCCTCGTCGACGCCGACCCCAAGCGCGTCGGCACCGAGATCTCGGGCATCACGGTCTCCTCGCTCGATGACCTGACCGCGGTCGTCGAGGAGCGAGCCATCTCGATCGGCATCATCGCGACCCCGGGCGAGGCCGCCCAGGAAGTCGCCGACCGGCTGGTCGCGGCGGGCGTCACCAGCATCCTCAACTTCGCACCGGCCCTCGTGCAGGTGCCCGTAGGCGTCGACGTGCGCAAGGTCGACCTGTCGATCGAGCTGCAGATCCTCGCCTACCACGAGCAGCGCAAGGCCGGGTCGGAGCCGAAGGTGAGTGGCATATGAGCGAGCGAATCATCAAGGCAGCAATCATGCCGACGCCTCCGTACCGTGCTCTTTTCTCGGAGGTGGCGGCATGAGCGTTCTGGTTGTCGGTATGTCTCACCGGTCGGCCCCGATCGACGTCCTCGAGCAGGTGTCGCTCGACACGGACGCGGCCGTCAAGCTCTCGCACCTCGTGCTCGAGGCGCCGTTCGTCTCTGAGTCCGTCGTCATCTCGACGTGCAACCGGGTCGAGATCTACGTCGAGGCCGAGCGGTTCCACGGCGCCGTCGAAGAGGTCTCGCGCCTGCTCGCCGAGCACTCTGGTCTCGACCGCGACGACTTCGTCCGCCACGTCTACGTCCACTTCGACGAGGCGGCTGTCGCGCACCTGTTCGGCGTCGCCGCCGGCATGGACTCGATGATCCTGGGTGAGAGCCAGATCCTCGGCCAGGTCCGCGAGGCGCTGCACAGCGCCCAGGCCGAGCAGACCGTCGGCTCGGCGCTCAACGCGCTGTTCCAGCAGGCGCTGCGCATCGGCAAGCGCGGTCACGCCGAGACCGGCATCGACCGGCTCGCCCCGTCGATCGTCACCGCCGGTCTCGACGCCGCCGGCGATGTCGTCGACGCCGAGGGCAGCCGGTTCCTGGTCGCCGGCGCGGGCACTATGGCCAGCCTCGCGGTTCGCACCCTCGTCAACCGCGGTGTGGCGCCCAACCGCATCATGGTCGCCAACCGCACGTTCCAGCGGGCGTACGCGCTGGTCGCCACGTTCGGCGTCAGCGCTGTCCGCTGGGAAGCCATGGACGTCGAGCTGTCGGCGACCGACGTGCTGATCAGCTGCACCGGGGCGACCGGCGTGGTCTTCGACCGTGACCGCATCGCGTCGGCCAGCGCGGGACGCGCCATGGCGCTGATCGACCTGGCCCTGCCGCGTGACGTCGACCCGACCGTCCGCGACCTCGAAGGTGTCGACCTCGTCGATCTCGTCGTGCTCGCGCGTCTTGGCGAGAACACCGAGCTCGCCGGCGACGTCCAGCAGGTGCGCGCGATCGTCGAGGACGAGGTGCGTACGTTCCTCGCCGCCAAGGCCGCCTCGCACATCACCCCGACCGTCGTGGCCCTGCGCACGATGGCCACCGATGTCGTTGCGGCCGAGCTCGCACGCATCGAGACCCGGCTCCCCGACCTCACCGCCGACGAGCTCGCCGCGGTCCGCAAGGCGTTGCACCGGGTTGCCGAGAAGCTCATCCACGCCCCGACGGTCCGGGTCCAGCAGCTCATCGACGGCCGCGCCGATCTCACATATGCCGAGGCGCTCGCCGACCTGTTCGCGCTCGACCAGTCCACCGTCGACGCGGTCACCCAGGTCAAGGGGGAGTCCGCATGACTGTCCTGCGTCTCGGCACGCGTGCGTCGGCCCTCGCCGTGACCCAGTCGGGCCTGATCGCCGATCGCCTCCGCGCGACCGGCGTCGAGGTCGAGCTCGTCACGATCTCGACCGAGGGGGATCGCAGCCTGCAACCGCTCGTCGAGTTCGGTGGCCAGGGCGTCTTCGTCGCTGCCCTGCGCGAAGCGCTCGTCCGTGGCGACGTCGACATCGCGGTGCACTCCCTCAAGGACCTGCCGACGACCCCCGATCCACGCCTCACGCTCGCCGCGATCCCGCAGCGTGAGGACCCCCGCGACGTGCTCGTCGCCCGCGACGGCTTGACCCTCGGCGAGCTGCCCCAGGGCGCGCGCGTCGGCTCCGGTTCGCCGCGCCGCGAGGCGCAGCTCAACGCGCTGGGCCTCGGCGTCGAGGTCGTCCCGATCCGGGGCAACGTCGACACCCGCATCGCCAAGGTCGCCTCGGGTGAGTACGACGGCGTCCTCCTCGCCCGCGCTGGCCTCCTGCGGCTCGGCCGCGCCGACGAGGCGACCGAAGTCATTGATCCACTGCAGATGCTTCCCGCCCCCGGGCAGGGAGCGCTTGCCTGCGAATGTCGCGCCGATGATGACGCGACGATCCATCTGCTCAGCGGCCTCGACGACAGCGACACCCGTGCTGCCGTCACCGCCGAGCGCAGCCTCCTCGCCACCCTCGAGGCAGGTTGTAGTGCACCCGTGGGAGCTCTTGCCGAAGTCGCCCAAGGCGACGACGGCGACGAGCTCTGGCTACGTGCCGTGGTCGGAAGCATTTCCGGCTCGCCCACCATCCGACTGTCCGCGACCGGCTTGCCATCCGAAGCCGCCGCGGTCGGTGAGCGTCTCGCTGCCGAGATGCTCGCCGAAGGCGCAGACACCCTTGTGGCTGTCGCCTCATAACCCCCAGGCAGACCGAGAAAAGGACCACCGTGACCATCACCACTGCGATGCGAGAAGCACCGTCCCAGGCTCGACCGAACGCACACAAGGCCGCCCGCGGCCACGTGAGCTTCGTCGGCGCCGGACCGGGCGATGCCAGCCTGCTGACGGTGCGCGCGGCTGAGCTGCTCGCCCAGGCGGACATCGTCATCACGGAGCTGCCCGAGCAGGCGGCCCTCGTCACCAACGGTGCCGAGATCGTCGACGGCGGAGTCGGCGAGGACGGCGAGACCCTGACGCACGCCGCCCGTGCCCGGCTCGTCGTCAAGCACGCCAAGACCGGCTCCCACGTCGTACGCCTGATCGCGGGTGACCCGTTCACCTACGCGACGGCGCCCGAGGAGGCGGCAGCCTGCAGCAAGGCCGGCATCGGCTTCGAGATCGTGCCGGGCATCTCGTCAGTGTCAGCCGTGCCCGCGTACGCCGGCGTGCCGCTGACCAACCGTACGCACCGCGAGTACTCGGTCGTCAGTGTCGGCGACGCGTCGATCAACTGGTCCGAGCACGCGACGCAGGACACGCTCGTCCTGCTGTCGGCGGTCGCCCGGATCGGCGAGGTCGCCGCCGGGCTCGTCGCCGCCGGTCGCTCCGCCGAGACGCCGGTCGCCATGACGCGGGTCGGCACGACGACCGAGCAGACCACGATCGTCTCGACGCTCGCCGACATCGCCGCCGATGCCAAGGCCGCCGGCATGACCGCGCCGGCCATCACAGTCGTCGGCCAGGTCGTCACGATGCGCGAGGCGCTGTCGTGGTTCGAGACCAAGCCGCTCTACGGCTGGCGTGTCCTGGTGCCCCGCACCAAGGAGCAGTCCGCCAGCCTGGCCGCGCGCCTGCGCGGCTTCGGCGCACTGTCCGAAGAGGTGCCGACCATCTCGGTCGAGCCGCCCCGCAACCCGCAGCAGATGGACAAGGCCGTCCGCGGTCTCGTCGAGGGCCGCTACGAGTGGATCGCGTTCACGAGCGTCAACGCCGTCAAGGCCGTCCGCGAGAAGTTCGAGGAGTACGGGCTCGACGCCCGCGCGTTCTCGGGTCTCAAGATCGCCGCGGTCGGCGACAAGACCGCAGAGGCCATCGCCACCTGGGGCATCCGCGCCGACCTCATCCCCAGCGGTGAGCAGTCGGCCCGTGGTCTGCTCGAGGACTGGCCGCCCTACGACGACCTGCTCGACCCGATCAACCGGGTCTTCCTGCCGCGCGCCGACATCGCCACCGAGACCCTCGTGGCCGGACTCGTCGATCTCGGCTGGGAGGTCGACGACGTCACGGCCTACCGCACCGTCCGGGCGGCCCCGCCGCCAGCGCCGACGCGCGAGGCGATCAAGACCGGCAAGTTCGACGCGGTCATGTTCACCTCGTCGTCCACGGTCCGCAACCTCGTGGGCATCGCAGGCAAGCCGCACACGTCGACGATCATCGCGTGCATCGGCCCGGCGACCGCCAAGACCGCTGAGGAGCACGGCCTTCGGGTCGACGTCCTCGCCGAGTCCCCGTCGGTCGAGGTGCTGGCCGATGCGCTCGCAGAGTTCGGCGCGACTCGCCGTCTGGCGTTCCTCGACGCGGGGGAGCCGGTCACCAAGCCGTCGCAGAAGCGTCCGTCGACACGTCGCAAGGCCTGAGGGTCATAGATGAGCTTCCCCGCTGACCGTCCTCGTCGCCTGCGCCAGTCGCCGGCGATGAGGCGGTTGGTGCGGGAGACGCACGTCCAGCCATCCCAGCTGATCCTGCCGATGTTCATCGCGGAGGGCATCGCCGAGCCCCGGCCGATCGCCAGCATGCCCGGCGTCGTCCAGCACACGCGCGACACGGCCCGCAAGGCGTACGCCGAGGCGGCTGAGCTCGGGCTGGGCGGTGTCATGCTCTTCGGTGTCCCGGAGCACAAGGACGCCCAGGGGTCCGGCGCACTCGATCCTGACGGCATCCTCAACGTCGCACTGGCCGATGCCCGAGCCGAGGTCGGTGAAGACCTGCTGGTCATGTCGGATCTGTGCCTCGATGAGTTCACCGACCACGGGCACTGCGGGGTGCTCGACGCCCAGGGTCGGGTCGACAACGACGCGACACTCGAGATCTACGCCCAGATGGGTGTCGTGCAGGCCGAGTCGGGCGCTCATGTCGTCGGGCCCAGCGGCATGATGGATGGTCAGGTCGGGGTCGTCCGCGCTGCACTCGATGCCGCAGGACACGACGACACCGTGATTCTGGCGTACGCCGCGAAGTACTCCTCCGCCTTCTATGGCCCGTTCCGCGAAGCCGTGGGGTCGTCGCTCGAAGGTGACCGCAAGACGTACCAGCAGGATCCCGCCAACGCCCGCGAGGCGTTGCGCGAGGCCCTGCTGGATGTCGGCGAGGGTGCGGACATCGTCATGGTCAAGCCGGCGCTGGCCTATCTCGACCTGATCCCGCTGATCCGCTCGCACGTCACGGTGCCGGTCGCGGCCTACAACATCTCCGGCGAGATGGCGATGGTCGAGGCGGCCGCCGCCAACGGCTGGATCGACCGCGAGCGCACGATCGACGAGATCATCACCTCGATCCGCCGGGCCGGCGCCGACATCGTCTTGACCTACTGGGCGGCTGAGCTTGCCGCCCGGCTCAACCGTCAGTCGTAGATGACCGCGCGGCCCTGACGTCGCAGCTCGGCGAGGCCGTCGCGCATGGCCTGCTGCTGGTCCGGGGTGTGCCCCTCCCAGTCAGTCAGCTCTCCGACGATCGTGACCGGCTCCTTGGTGCGGTAGGACCGCGTCGGGTTGCCGGGAAACTTCTTGTCCGTCACGTTCGGATCGTCTTCCAGTGGCCCCGTCGGCTCCACGATGTAGATCCGGCCGCTGCCCTCGCCCAGCGCGAGCTCGGCACCCCAGGCCGCAGCGTCCAACGTCTCCGAGACGTAGACGTGGTTGGCTGTCCGGCCCTCCTCGTAGTTGGAGCCGTGCCCGGGCACCAACACGTCGCCGACTGACAGCTCGGCCTTGGTCCCGTGCAGCAGCGCCCCGGACTGATGGATCTCGAAAGGCTTCGGTCCGCTCATGTGCATCCCCCCATGGATTCGGTTGACGATCGTAGCCGCGGCAGGCAAACACCGGAACGCAGGAGGCCCGGTCCTGGTGGGACCGGGCCTCCTACGTGGGTCGAAGCGTCAGCTCAGCAGCGAGGTGATGCAGCTCAGCAGCTTGGTGACATCGAGGACCGAGATGCCGGTTGCGAGGCACTGGGCCTTGGCCTCGGCCCAGGTCAGCGTGGCCGATCCACCGCCACCCGTGCTGCCGCCACCCGTGCCGCCACCTGTCGTGCCGCCGGTGCTGCCGCCGGTCAGGTCGGTGACAAGGCCATCGACCAGGCCGGTGACGCCGCCCGTGGTGCCACCTCCGCCGGTGCCACCTCCGCCGGTGCCGCCGCCGGTGCCACCTCCGCCGGTGCCGCCACCCGTACCTCCGCCGGTGCCCCCGCCGGTGCTGCCGCCAGGCTTGGGCTGGTTGGCCTTGGTCTCGGCCTTCTTGGCCTTCTTGCGATCCTCAGAGCTCAGCGTCTGGTCGTTGGACGACGAGGTGAGCACGGTCGAGGTGGTGTAGCCGTTGGGCGACTGGGTGAAGTCACCTGCGGCGTAACGGGCCGAGATCGCCAGGACCAGGTCGACGTAGGAGTCGGAGTGGTTGTAGCGCTTGACCGCGGCCGCCGCACCCGCCGGCGTCGACAGGTCGTCGGACCCTGCGCACAGGTAGACGCCGGCGGAGGTCGCGGCGTCATCGATGTCCTGCGGGTTCTTCTTGCCGTCGTTGTCGGAGTCGACCGCGACGTTCTTCCAGGTGCCGGGGATGAACTGCATGGGGCCGACAGCGCGGTCGTAGACCGGGTCGTTGTCGAGCGAACCATTGTCGGTGTCGGAGATCTTGGCGCGGCCGTCGCGACCGTCGAGCGCGACACCGTAGATGCCGGGAGTGGCGACGCCGTCGGCGTTGAGCGCGTTGCCGCCGGTGCGTCCGTGGTTGGACTCGACGCGGCCGATGGCGGCGACGAGGTTCCACGGGAGCTTGCAGGACTTGTCAGCCTTGCCCAGCAGGTCCTCGGAGCGGTGGTAGGCGTAGAGCGCGGATGACGGGATGCCGTTGGTCGACAATGTCGACACGGTGCCGGCGAGACCCGCCTTGGGGTCGACACCGGCAGGCGTCGGCTGGACGCTCGCGGGATCCTCGAACGCAGTCGCGGGAACGGCCGGGATGTCGGAGCTCGAGCTGTCGCCGGAAGCGGTCGCAAGGTCTGCGCGGGTCAACGCGGCACCCCATGCTCCGACAAGAACCGCCATCGGAACCAGGGCGCTGGCCTTCTGCCAACGCGTGAGCTTGCGAGCTCCCATAAGTACGTGCCCTCCATGCTGCCGCGACAGGTGCGACATAGCGTAAACCGATGTTACTGCCAGCTCAGACGCGCCGCAAAGCAGTGAACACCTGCACAACGAGGCCGGCGGCCTCTTGGTTACGGTCGGCCGACGCCGCTGACCGGCCGAGAATCTCATTGAGGACAATGGAAGGCGTGACCTCCAACCCCGCTTCGCAAGGCCTGTTCGACCGCGCCCGAGCCGTGTCGCCCGGAGGCGTCAACTCGCCGGTGCGCGCATTCCGGGCTGTGGGCGGCACCCCGATCTTCATGCGGTCCGGCTCCGGAGCGTGGCTGACCGACGTCGACGACAACCGGTATGTCGACCTCGTCGGGTCCTGGGGGCCCATGCTCCTGGGTCACGCACACCCCGAGGTGCTCGCTGCGGTGTCGGCTGCCGTCGGCCGCGGCACGTCGTTCGGCACGCCCAGTGAGCCCGAGGTCCTGCTCGCCGAGGAGATCGTCGGACGTACGCCGGCCGAGTCCGTGCGGCTGGTCTCGTCGGGCACCGAGGCGACGATGTCGGCGATCCGGCTGGCGCGCGGCTTCACGGGTCGCGACAAGATCGTGAAGTTCGCCGGCTGCTATCACGGCCACGTCGACGCGTTGCTGGCCGAGGCCGGCTCCGGCGTCGTGACCCTCGGACTGCCCGAGACCCCGGGCGTGCCGGCCCACGTCACGGCCGACACCATCGTGCTGCCCTACAACGACCGGGCCGCTGTCGAGGCCGCCTTCGAGGCGTACGGCGACCAGATCGCCTGCCTGATCACCGAGGCCGCGCCCGGCAACATGGGCGTCGTGCCGCCCGACCCCGGATTCAACGGCTTCCTCGCCGACACCTGTGCCCGAGTCGGCGCGCTGTTCATCAGTGACGAGGTCATGACGGGCTTCCGGGTCACCCGGTCGGGACACTGGGGCGTCGACGGGGAGCCCGAGGGTTGGCGGCCCGATCTGCTGACGTTCGGCAAGGTCATGGGCGGCGGCTTCCCGGCCGCTGCGTTCGGTGGCCGCCGCGACGTCATGGAGCAGCTCGCCCCGGTGGGTCCCGTCTATCAGGCCGGCACGCTGTCGGGCAATCCGATCGCGACGACCGCCGGGCTCGCGACCCTGCGGCTCGCCGACGCCGACGCGTACGCCCGGCTCGACGACGCCTCGACGCAGCTGCAGACACTGGTTGCCGATGCGCTCGACGCCGCCGGCGTGACGTACGCGCTGCAGAACGCCGGCAACATGTTCAGTGTCTTCTGGGGCGTCGACAAGCCGGTGACCGACTTCGCCGGCGCACAGGCGCAGGAAGCGTGGCGCTACCGCCCGTTCTTCCACGCGATGCTCGACGCCGGCGTCTACCTCCCGCCGAGTGCATACGAGTGCTGGTTCGTCTCGGCGGCCCACGACTCGGAGGCACTCTCTAGAATTGCCGAGGCACTTCCCGCCGCCGCTCGTGCCGCAGCGCAGGCCAACCCCGAGAACTGAGGAAACCTGATGTCCGAACGTACGATCGTGCACCTGATGCGCCACGGCGAGGTCGAGAACCCCGACGGCGTGCTCTACGGCCGGCTGCCGGAGTACTTCCTGTCCGAGCTCGGCCACAAGATGGCCGCGACCGTCGCCGAGTGGCTGTCCAAGAACGAGATCGTGCACCTCGTCGCGTCGCCGTTGGAGCGCGCGCAGCAGACCGCCGAACCGCTGTCGAAGATCCTCGAGGTCCCGATCCAGACCGACGACCGGGTCATCGAGGCGGACAACCTCTTCGAGGGCAAGACCTTCGGCGTGGGCGACGGCGCCCTCAAGCGTCCGCAGAACTGGTGGATGCTGCGCAACCCCTTCCGTCCGTCGTGGGGTGAGCCCTACAAGGAGATCGCGGCGCGCATGCAGCTCGCGGTCCACGACGCCCGCGACGCGGCCAGGGGGCACGAGGCGGTCATCGTCTCGCACCAGCTGCCGGTGTGGATCGCACGTCGGGCCTACGAGAAGAAGACCTTCATCCACGACCCCCGCAAGCGCCAGTGCTCGCTGGCCAGCCTGACCAGCCTGACGTTCGACGGTGACGAGTTCGTCGGCTTCACCTACAGCGAACCCGCGGGCGACCTCATCCCCGAGGCGTTGCGCAACAAGTTCGCCGGCGGCGCCTGAACGTGCAACTCTCGTGTCGTACGCTCCGCGTCACGGTGGCGGTCGGGGCGCTGGTCCTCGTCACCGCCTGCACCGGTGGCCGGGACCGGACGACCGACGGCTACGTCGGTGCTGACGGCAGCAAGAACGAGCTCGTCACGGTGGTGCCGGTCGCCGACCGCAAGCCCGCCCCGAAGCTCGAGGGCGAAGGGCTGGACGGCAAGCCGTTGACGACCGCAGACTTTGCCGGCAAGACCCTCGTGATCAACCTGTGGGGACCGTGGTGCCCGCCGTGCCGGGCCGAGGCGCCGGCGCTCAAGGAGGTCTCCGAGGAGTACGCCGCCAAGGACGTGCAGTTCATCGGCATGCTGACCCGCACGCCCGACTCGTCGTCGGCGATCGCGTTCAACCGCAAGAAGGGCATCACCTATCCGAGCTTCGCGGACGAGGGCGGCAGCCTGGAGCTCGAGTTCGTCGACAGCCTGCCGACCCAGGCGATCCCCACGACGTGGGTCATCGACGCCAAGGGCCGGGTCGCCGCCCGCATCATGGATCCCAAGCTGCGGGCCTCGACCCTTGCCGGCGTCATCGACGACGTGCAGAAGAGCACGTCGTGACGGGATGGTTCGAGGACACCGTCTACTCCGGCAACCTGCTCCTCGC
Source organism: uncultured Actinomycetota bacterium (assembly GCA_963790145.1). Lineage (GTDB taxonomy): Bacteria > Actinomycetota > Actinomycetes > Propionibacteriales > Nocardioidaceae > Aeromicrobium. The sequence goes on from CAWBNN010000005.1 coordinate 185,655, forward strand.
GGTTCCCGTTGCGATCCTGGCGGGACTCGTGTCGTTCTTCTCCCCGTGCGTCCTGCCCCTGCTGCCTGGCTACCTGTCGTACGTCTCGGGGGTCGCGGCCCAGGACCTGGCGTCGGCCAGGCGGGGACGGCTGCTGGCCGGGTCGTTGCTGTTCGTCCTCGGCTTCAGCACGGTGTTCGTGCTCGGTGGGGCGCTGTTCGGCTCAGTGGGGCTGCGGCTCCAGGAGCACCAGCACACGCTGTCGATCGTCACCGGCATCCTCGTCATCGTCATGGGGCTGGTCTTCATCGGCCTGGTGCCGCTCATGCAGCGTGAGGCCCGGGTGCACGCGGTGCCCACTGTCGGGCTCGCCATCGCACCGGTGCTCGGCGTGTTCTTCGGTCTCGGCTGGACCCCGTGCATCGGCCCGACGCTGACGGCGGTGCTGAGCCTGTCGTTCGCCACCGACGACGCCTCGGCGGCACGGGGCGCGTTCCTCACGTTCGTCTACTGCCTCGGCCTCGGCATCCCGTTCGTGCTCGCGGCTCTCGGCTTCGGCAAGTTCATGCGTACGGTCTCGTGGTTCAAGCGCCACCAGCGCGGCGTCTCGATCGCCGGTGGTGTGCTGCTGATCGCCGTCGGCGTCATGCTCGTGACCGGTCGCTGGGATGACCTGGTCGGCGAGATGCAGACATGGGTCACCGGATTCGAGGCACCTGTATGAGCAACAGCGCCGTTCCCTCGCTGGGGCGCCGGGAGTTCACCCGGTGGTTCTGGCGACAGCTGACCTCGATGCGTACGGCGCTGTTCCTGCTGCTGCTGCTGGCGATCGCCGCGGTGCCCGGCTCGCTCGTGCCGCAGCGCGGGGTCGATGCGCGGGCCGTCGAGACGTACTTCCTCGACCACCCCAAGAGCGCGCCGACGCTCGACAAGCTGGGCTTCTTCAGCGTCTACACGTCGCCGTGGTTCAGCGCGGTCTACCTGCTTTTGATGATCTCTCTGATCGGCTGCATCGTCCCACGGTCGTTCGTCTACCTCAGGGCCCTGCGCGCCCGGCCGCCCAAGGCTCCGCGCAACTTCTCGCGGCTCCCCGCCTCGGCGTCGTTCGAGACGTCCGCGAGTGTCGACGAGGTCGTCGCGGCGGGCCGCCGGACGCTCGGGCGGGCGCGCATCGACGTGGTCGAGGGTGAGCCCGGCACGGCCGAGGTGAGTGCCGAACGCGGCTTCCTGCGCGAGGCCGGCAACCTGGTGTTCCACATCAGCGTCGTCGTGGTGCTGGTCGGCGTGGCGGTCGGCACGCTGTTCGGCTATCGCGGCTCGGCGATCGTCACGGAGGGGCAGGGCTTCTCCAACTCCCTGACGCAGTACGACGAGTTCGGCTCCGGGTCGCTGTTCAAGGCCAATCAGCTGCCGCCGTTCTCCCTCAAGCTCGACACGTTCACCGCCAAGTTCCAGCCCCTCGGCAGCCAGCAGGCCGGCGCGCCGCGGCTGTTCCGCGCCCAGGGGACCTACACCTCGAAACCCGGCGCCGGCGAGCGTACGTTCGACATCACGGTCAATCACCCGCTCGAGATCAGCGGCACGTCGGTGTTCCTCGTCGGCCAGGGCTATGCACCGGTGCTCAAGGTCACCGACGCCAACGGCGAGGTCGTGTTCAACGAGGCGGTGCCGTTCCTGCCGAACGACCCGTCCTACACCTCCACCGGCGTCGTCAAGGTGCCCGACGCCGAGCCGGAGCAGCTGGGTTTCCAAGGGTTCTTCCTGCCGACCGCCGCCAGCGGGGCCAACGGCGCGTCGATCTCGGTCTATCCCGCGGCCGCCAACCCCTTGCTCGGCCTGTTCGCGTGGCACGGCGACCTCGGCCTCGACGGCGGCGCACCGCAGTCGGTCTACATCCTCGACAAGTCGAAGATGAAGCAGTACATGAACGGCGACAAGGGCTTTCGCGTCAGCCTGCAGCCGGGTCAGTCGCAGAAGCTGCCCAACGGCGGCACGATCGAGTTCGCCGGCCTCAAGCAGTTCGCCCGGTTCCAGATCAGCTCGTCGCCGGGCGTGCAGGTGCCGCTGGTCGGCATCATCGCTGGCCTGCTGGGGCTCGTCACGTCGCTGACGGTCAAGCCGCGCAGGACCTGGATCCGGGCCCGTCGCGACGGTTCACGTACCGTGGTGGACGTCGCCGTGCTCGACCGCGTCCCCCGTGACGACCTGCCCGCCGACCTGGACGACTTCCTCGAGCGGTTCCGCGAAGCGCTCGGCGAGACAGAGGAGAAGGCATGAGCGAGCGCCAGCGAGCGAACAATGAGAGTGTCATGCCGGCGCCGCCCTACGGTGGGTTTTTGACGAAGGCGACGGCATGATGACCGCTGCGCAATACGAGCAGTTCTCCAACTACGCCGTGGCGTCGGCCACCGGCATTCTCGCGCTGGCCTTCGTCGCGTATGTCGCCCAGTGGGGGTTCGCCCGCAAGATCGCCCCTGAGCGCGAGCTGGTGGCTGCGGGTGGTGCTGCCGAGACGCCGACTGCCGAGGACACCGCCTCGGAGCGCAGCGATGTCTCCGGCGGCATCGGCCTGTCCCTCACGGGTCTCGCCTGGCTCGTCCTGCTCGCCGGCGTCATCGCGCGCGGGCTCTCGGCCGGGCGCGTGCCGTGGGGCAACATGTACGAGTTCGGGTGCGCCGCGACGCTGATGGCCCTCACGGCGTACATCGTGCTGGTCCGCATGTGGGCGATCGACTGGGTCGGCCCGATCATCACGGGCTTCGGCACCGTCGTGCTGGGTCTGTCGGCGCTCGTGTTCGTTCCCCCGGGGCCGCTCGTGCCGGCTCTGCACTCGTACTGGCTCGTGATCCACGTGCTCGGCGCCATGATCGCCGGCTCGGCGTTCCTCGTCGGCGCCGCGGCGTCGGTGCTCTACCTCGTCAAGGCGCGCGCCGAGCGTACGACCGCCGAAGAGGATCGCGTCGGCTTCCTGTGGCGCATCCCGCCGTCGGCCAAGATCGACCAGGTCGCCTACCGCGTGCACGCCTTCGCGTTCCCGATCTGGACCTTCGCCGCGCTGATCGCCGGCCCGATCTGGGCGCAGTACGCGTGGGGTCGCTACTGGGGCTGGGACCCCAAGGAGGTCTGGGCCTTCATCACCTGGGTCGTCTACGCCGGCTACCTCCACGCCCGCGCCACCGCCGGCTGGAAGGGCAAGGCCGCCGCGATCATCGCCCTGATCGGGTTCGCGACGTTCGTGTTCAACTTCGTCGGCATCAACCTGTTCGTCTCCGGCATGCACTCCTACGCCAAGTAAGCCGCGCTTGGTCGGTTTCCCATGAGGCCTCCCGTTGTTGTCACGCACCAAGGGTTGCAACACGAGGTGGGTGACAAGAATGCTTGGTGAGTGATCAGCTCAGCGGTATGACGACGCGGCTACGGCCGTACAGTCGGCGGGACTGCTCGATCTGCGCGCCCACTCGCCGGGCGGTCCGCCGTTCGCGTTCGGGGTCGATGTCATGCCAGGTCCACCGGCTCATGCCAAGCAACTGGGAGCGCATCGCATCCTCTCGGCGCTTCTCGTCGAACGCGACCTGTTGCGGAGTGCGGGAATCGCCGGGGATGCCGCCGTACTTGATCCGGCCGTCGAACTCGCCGAGATGGTGGTACTCGAGCCAGCCGAAGTCGCTGTAGCCGATCAGCTGACCGTCAGCGTCGTAGACGGCCACCTGAAGCTGAGGCACAGGCAGTCCTTCGCGGCGAAACAGATAGCGCGACCGGGACTCTCCTGGTGATTCGGAGCGCCCGTCGGCGAGTGTGAGCGCATACCGGGCGCCGCGGGCACCCTGCCAGTTCCAGCAGCGGCTGGTCAGCTCGAACAGCTCCTCCGCGGTGACGACTCCTTGGTGCAGACCCGAGTCCATCACGACGATCGCTGACTCGACCGACCCGACTGTGCTGGCCTCGAAGACGGCACGCGACGGCTTCATGATGAGGATTCCGTTGACCTCCTCGATGTCGTGGTCGGCGGTGACGTGGCCTACGTGATGCGAGATGCCGTGCTCGTTGCGTCCTGCGGAACCGTCGAGCCGGGTGACGTGGACGTTGTCGAGCGGGTGCCCGTACATCGAGAGGCCGTGCACGGCGCACGCCGACTGATGACTGACAGCCACAGCCGGCCCCAGCTTGTCGGCGACTGACCGGACCAGGACGACGTGCTGCTGCTCGACTGTGAGTTTCGCGTGCTCGGTCGCGTAGACGTACACGCCGTGCCTGATCCGCATCAACAAGCCGGCGCGGACCGCCGCGCGCAGGTCACGATCGGTGTAGCCGCTGTCGAGAAACGCGCCACGGGTGAAGTAGCCACGGTCAGAATGGATGAGGTCATCGAAGGAGGACATGCTTCATGTTGTGTTCGCGCCGGCGTACATAGCCGCTGGCGGCCACGGCCTGTGGATGACCACGAGGCGTCGAAGGTCTGTGGATCGGCGACACGCCTCGAGCGTTCTTGCCACCCACCTCGCGTTGCAACCCTCGGTGGGTGACAAAGACCCGAGGCCTCATGGGAAACCGACAACCCGTCCCATAGGGTTGAAGGATGGGGGCAGAGATCAGGGCTGAAGGCCTTGTCATGACGTACGGCGACGTGCGCGCGGTCGACGGAGTCAGCTTCACCGTCGCGTCGGGGGAGTTCTTCGGACTGCTCGGACCCAACGGTGCCGGCAAGACCACGACGCTGGAGATGGTCGAGGGGCTGCGCAAGCCGCAGGCCGGCTCGGTCCGCATCGACGACCACGTGCCGTCCAAGCGTGAGCCCGAGCTGCAGCGACGCATGGGCGTCCAGCTCCAGGCGTCGTCATTCTTCGAGCGGCTCACCGCCAGGGAGCAGCTCGACACCTTCGGTGCGCTCTACGGCGTGCCCGCAGGGCGTACCGACGAGATGCTCGAGCAGGTCGGCCTGGTCGACAAGGCCGACGACCGCACCGAGGACCTCTCCGGCGGTCAGAAGCAGCGGCTGTCGATCGCCTGTGCGTTGATCCACGACCCCGACGTCGTGTTCCTCGACGAGCCGACCGCGGCGCTCGACCCGCAGGCCCGCCGCAACCTGTGGGACGTGCTGCGCCGCATCAACGACTCGGGCCGCACCGTCATCTTGACGACGCACTACATGGACGAGGCCGAGGCGCTGTGCGACCGCGTCGCGATCATGGACGCCGGCAAGATCCTCGAGCTCGACACCCCCGCTGCGCTCGTACGCGGCCTCGACGCCCCCGTACGCATCAGCGTCGCGCCGGGCACGCTTCGATGCCGAGGCGGCGCGGGCAGTCGCCGGCTCCGACGACGTCGCCGACGAGGAGTCCGGACTCACGATCACGACGCGAGACCCCGCCCGCATCCTCACCGAGCTCGCCCATCGCGATGCCCTGGACGGGCTCAGCGTCAAGGGCGCCTCGCTCGAGGACGTCTTCCTCGACCTGACCGGCCGGGAGTACCGCGCATGAGTTCACGGACGACCGCCTTCACGAGCCTCGCCGTGGCGATGCTCAAGGGCTTCTTCCGCGACAAGATGGCGGTCTTCTTCGCGGTGATCTTCCCGCTGATGTTCCTGGCGCTGTTCGGTGGCCTGCTGGGCGACTCGGGCGGTTCCAAGATCGACGTCGAGCAGGTCGGCAAGGTCTCGGTGCTCGACGACGCACCCAAGGAGGTCAAGGCCTACCTCAAGGAGAGCCTCGACATCCATCGCACCACGGACGAGAAGGCCGCGATCCGCAAGGTGCGCAAGGGCGACGCTGACGCGATGATCACGCAGCGCGGCGACACCCTCGTCGTACGTTTCTCGCAGGCCGACCAGGTCAAGGCGGCGACGGTGCAGGGCACGTTCCAGGGGATCGTCCAGTCGGCCAACATCGCCGTGACCGGTCAGCAGCCGAAGTACGCCCTCGAGGCCGATCAGGTCGAGGACGACTCGTTGTCGACGATTCAGTTCTTCACACCGGGCCTGATGGGCTGGGCGATCGCCTCCGGTGCGACGTTCGGGGCCGCCACCAACCTCGTCGTCTGGCGCAAGAACGGATTGCTCCGGCGTCTGCGCCTGGCGCCGGTCCCGACGTGGGCCGTCGTCCTGGCCCGCATCGCGGTCAGCGTCGCGATCGCCGCGGTCCAGGCGGCGATCTTCATCGGTGTCGGCGTGGGCCTCTTCGGTCTGCAGCTCACCGGCTCGTGGCCCATGATCATCCCGTTGCTGACTGCCGGCACGCTGTCGTTCATGGCGATCGGGCTGCTCGCCGGCGCGGTGGCCAAGAGCGAGGAGGCAGCGGTCGGCATCGCCAACTTCGTCGTCCTGCCGATGGCGTTCTTGTCAGGGTCGTTCTTCCCGCTCGACGGCGCCCCCGGGTGGGTCACGGCGGTCAGCGAGATCCTGCCGCTCAAGCACCTCAACGAGGGCATGCTCGACACGATGGTGCGCGGTGAGGGACCGGCGTCTGCACTGTTGCCGATCGGAATCCTGCTGGGCTTCGCCGTGGTTGTCTCCGCCGTTGCCAGCCGGGTCTTCCGCTGGGACGACTGACCTCAGAGACCCCGCAGGTAGTCCGGATCGTCGTCGGGGCCGCGCGGGCCGGGGTCAGGGCGGGACGGCCTGGGCCGGCTGCCGCCCGGCGCCGATCGCTCGCGGCCGAGCAGCAGCCACAGCACCGGGCCGATGGCGATCAGCAGGATCACCACGAACCAGATGGGCTTGGGGATGTAGCGGACCCGTTCCCGGGGCGTCGCGACGAGGTCGAACAATGCGTAGACGAACAGGGCCAGACTGATGACGATCAGTGCGAACTTGCCCATGCGTCAACCGTACCGGTGGCACCGCAACCGGCTCCCGCGCCGATGTTGCGAGCGATTAGGCTGCCGACATGAAGGCTTTCTGGACCTACACGCTCGCCCGCCTCGCCGTGTTCGCGGTGACGTTCGGTGTGGTCTGGCTGATCGCGTCGATCTGGGTCGAGTGGGGCAACCTCACGTCGCTCCTGGTCCTGCTGATCTCGCTCGTGCTCTCGTCGGTGATCTCGATCTTCGCGCTCTCCGGACTGCGCGACAACCTCGCCCAGAACGTCCAGGAGCGGGCCGCGCGCATGACGCAACGCATCGAGGAGTCGCGCAATGCCGAAGACGTCGACTGAGAGCCGCGCCTGGATCGCCGAGGCCATCCGGCGGGTCGACGCCGACGCCAATCGCAGCGCCGACACGCACCTGCACGTGCTGCCGATCCCGGTCCCGGGCATCGACCTCTATCTCAAGGACGAGTCGGTGCACCCCACCGGCAGCCTCAAGCACCGCCTCGCCCGGTCCTTGTTCCTGTACGCCCTGTGCAACGGCTGGCTCAAGCCCGACACGACCGTCATCGAGGCGTCGAGCGGGTCCACCGCGGTCAGCGAGGCCTACTTCGCGCGCCTCGTCGGGTTGCCGTTCGTCGCGGTCATGCCCGCAACGACGAGTCCGGAGAAGATCGACCTGATCGAGTTCTACGGCGGGCAGTGTCACCTGGTCGACGACCCCGGCTCGGTCTATGACGTGGCCCAGAAGCTCGCGAGCGAGTGCGGCGGCCACTACATGGACCAGTTCACGTTCGCCGAGCGGGCCACGGACTGGCGGGGCAACAACAACATCGCCGAGTCGATCTTCGAGCAGCTGGCCGCCGAGCCGCACCCCTGTCCCAGCCTCATCGTGGTGGGCGCCGGCACCGGCGGGACGTCGGCGACGATCGGACGGTTCGTCCGCTATCGCCGGCACGACACCCGGGTCGTGGTGGCCGATCCCGAGAACTCCGCGTTCTTCGGCGGCTGGGAGGTCGACCGGTCCGACGTCACGACCGACCAGCCCTCCCGCATCGAGGGCATCGGCCGGATGCGGGTCGAGAAGTCGTTCGTCGGAGGTGTCATCGACGACATGGTCCACGTGCCCGACGCCGCCTCGATCGCGGCGATGCGCTGGGTGTCCGACATCCTCGGCCGACGCGTCGGCGGCTCGACCGGCACCAACGTGTGGGCGTCGCTCCAGCTCATCACCGAGATGCGGGGCGAGGGCGAGACCGGCAGCGTCGTGACGCTGCTGTGCGACGGCGGCGAGCGCTACGGGCACACCTACTACGACGACGCGTGGCTCGAGTCAAAAGGCCTCGACATCGCCCCGTACGCCGCTGCGCTCGCCGAGTTCGACAAGACCGGAGTGCTGCCGGCAGTCACGTCACAGGAATGATCTCGGTTGACAGCAGGACGCCGTCGTCGATCACGAGCCGGCCCATCGTGCCGCGCGGCTGACGGCGTTTGTCGGTGGGCGAGCCGGGGTTGAACAGCCGCTGGCCGTCCTGCTGGGTGTCCCACGGGATGTGCGAGTGGCCGAACACGACGAGGCCGGCGTCCGGGAACCGGCCGCGCATACGGGCGGTGCGGCCGACCTTGTCGCCGGAGATGTGCAGCATGGCCACGTTGAGGCCATCGAGGTCGAGCTCGAGCGTCTCGGGCGCGCCCCACGCGGCGACGTCAGGCCCGTCGTTGTTGCCGAGCACGACGTGCACCGGGGCGAACGCGGCGAGCTCGTCGAGGACCCCGGGCGTGCACACGTCGCCGGCGTGCAGGATGACGTCGACGTCGGTGAGCTGCGCGGCGACGGCCGGCGGCATGGACTTCCAGAAGCGCGGGGCGTGGGTGTCGGCGAGGACCGCGACGCGCAGCACGTCAGGCTCCGATGAAGAGCCCGAGTGCGAGCCCGACGGCGTACGCAAGCTCGGCCAGGCCGGTGTCGCGCAGGACGGGGATCAGGGCCATGCCCTTGGCTCCGGACGCCACGACCTGGCGCGCGCGTACGGCCAACGGGATCATCACGAGTCCCAGCAGCGCCCACAGCGTGAACACCGACGCCCACACCAGCGCGGCAAGCGCGACGAGCAGGAGGAACGCATAGAACCGGCGGGTCCAGGTGTCACCCAGCACGACCGCCAAGGTCTTCTTGCCGGTCACCGAGTCGGTCGGGATGTCACGCAGGTTGTTGGCGACCAGGATCGCGCAGGCCAGTGAGCCGACGCCGATCGCACACGCACCCGCGAGCCAGGTCAGCTCACCGATCTGCGCGTACGCCGTGCCGAGCACCGCGACGAGGCCGAAGAACACGAAGACGCTGACCTCGCCGAGGGCCCGGTAGCCGTACGGTGAAGGCCCGCCCGTGTAGGTCCACGCCGCTCCGATCGCGGCGACGCCGACCAGCAGGAGCCACCAGCTCGAGGTCGCGGCGAGAGCGAAGCCGAAGGCGGCCCCGAGGGCGAGGAACAGCAACGCCGCACGTTTGACCTTGCCCGCCGGCACCAGCCCGGAGCCGACCAGCCGCAGTGGGCCGACGCGGTCGTTGTCGGTGCCCTTGATGCCGTCGGAGTAGTCGTTGGCATAGTTGACGCCGATCTGCAGCGAGAGGGACACCCCGAGCGCGAGCAGGGCCTTCCACCAGATGAACGCGTCGGCGAATGCGGCGGCACCGGTGCCGGCCAGCACGGGAGCGACGGCAGCCGGGAGGGTGCGGGGACGGGCGCCGGCGAGCCAGAGCTGGGTGGACGAGAGGTTGGGGGTGGTCACGAACGACCAGTCTGCCACCTGACAGTCTGTCAACATCGAGTTGACGTCATCGGGGCGTCAAGTTAGCGTTGACAGCATGACGATCGACGACGAGGAGTTCTCGGGCCTGATCGGCCGCGCCATCGCCCGACTCGATCCGACGATCGAGCGTCGCCTCGAGAGCGAGGCCCAGGCACACCTCGATCTGGTCGTGCTGACCAACCGGACGCACGAGGAGTCCGGGCACCTGCTGCGCTCCGCCGTGACGTCGGCGCGCGCCGCCGGGTGGAGCTGGGAGGCGATCGGCTCCGCCCTGGGCATGAGCCGGCAAGCAGCGCAGCAGCGCTTCGGACATCGCCCCCAGCCGATCCCCGGCACCGCCGAGCACCGCCAGCTGGTCGGCCTGACCGCGTTCAACGAGATCGACGTGCTCAACGCCTGGGGGCGCCACGGCTGGCACTCGATCGGCTACGGTCCGCTGTTCCACGACGTCGAGAAGTCGCCTGTGCAGTGGGAGCACAAGCGGGCCGTGGTCGGCAGTCGCCGGGCCAAGGACCTCGAGGCCAAGGGCTGGGAGCGCATCGGCACGATGTGGTTCCCGTGGACGTACCTCAAGCGGCCCATCGACGCCCCGGCCGAGCCCGGCGAGCCGGCATGAGCCCCAGCCTGCGGCCCGTCGCAGGGACGCCCCGCGAGGTGTTCGCCCTGGTCGACGCCTGGGTCCGCGACGGGGGTGAGCCGATCGTGATCCGTACGTCCGGCAGCACCGGTAAGCCCAAGGACGTCGTGCTGTCCCACCGCGCGGTGCTCGCCTCGGCGCACGCGAGCCTCGGCCGGCTCGGTGGCCCGGGCGGCTGGTTGCAGGCCATGCCGGTCACGGGTGTCGGCGGCCTGCAGGTGCTCGTACGTTCAGCGGTCGCCGGGCTCGAGCCCACGTATGCCGAGGAGTACGCGTCGCTGGCGGCCGCGATCGCTGCGGTGCCCGGCCAGCGGCGCTATGCCTCGCTCGTCCCGACGCAGGCGCACCGGCTCGTGGAGTCGGGGGAAGCCGGCGTTCTCGCGGATCTCGACGCGGTGCTGATCGGTGGTGCGGCGGTGCCGGCGGACCTGCTCGACGCGCTGCGGTCGGCCGGGGTGCGGGTCGTGCGGACGTACGGGATGAGCGAGACCTGCGGCGGCTGCGTGTACGACGGTGTCCCGCTCGACGGCGTGCGGATGCGTATCGACGATTCCGGCCAGGTGCAGCTCGCCGGGCCGATGCTGTTCGACGGCTATGCCGATGCCGAGGCGACGGCACAGGTGCTGCGCGACGGCTGGTTCGCCACGGCGGACCTCGGCGAGATCGACGCCGACGGGCGGTTGCGCGTCACGGGCCGGATCGACGACGTCGTGATCAGCGGCGGTGTCAACGTGCCGCTGCCGGCCGTGACGGCGGCGTTGCGAACGTACGAGGGGGTGCGTGATGCGGTGGCGATCGGTGTGCCCGACGAGGAGTGGGGGTCTCGGGTCGTCGCGTTCCTGGTGCCCGACGACGCCGTGTGCCTCGACGGGCTGCGCCTCGACCAGCTCCGCGACGGAGTCGAGGAGGCCGGGTTGCCGAGGGCGTGGGCGCCGCGAGAGGTCGTCCTGGTCGACGCGCTGCCCCTGCTTCCCGGCGGCAAGGTGGACCGGGCGGCGCTGCGGCGTGGGCGGTGAGTTAGCGACGTGTCCGAGGTCCGGATGCGTCGCTGACTCACCGCTCGCACCTCGGATGCGTCGCTGACTCACCGCTCGCACCTGCGATGCGTCGCTAGGCCACCGCTCCGGCGATGGCGTCGTCGATCGGGTGCTCGCCGCTGACGAGCTCCCACTGACGGTTGATCGTGGCCGGCTCGTCGAGCGCAGCGACGATGACGGCGGCGACATCGGCACGAGGCACGTGCCCGCGTTCGACCGTCTCGGCCAGCTCGACGTGACCGGTCGGCTCGTCGTCGGTCAGGCCGCCGGGCCGGATGATCGTCCAGTCCAGGTCGCTGGCGCGCAGGGCGATGTCGGCGTCGCGCTTGGCCTCGACGTACGCCGTCCAGACGTCGCCCGCATCAGCGTCGATCGGCTGGTCGACGGCGATCGCCGAGACCTGGACGAACCGGGAGATCCCAGCCTTGCGAGCACCTTCGATCGACTTGAGCGAGCCCTCGAGGTCGACGGTCCGCTTGCGCTCGATGTTGCCGTCGGGGCCGCCACCTGCGGCGAACACGACGGCCTCTGCGCCGCTGAACGCCGACGCGAACGCGTCCGCGTCGTCCTGCTCGATGTCGAGGATGCCGACGTCGGCGCCGAGACCTTCGAGCTCGGCCGTGTAGTCGGGGTTGCGGACGAGCGCCACGGGCTGGTGTCCGGCGGCGGCGAGCTGGGGGATCAGGAGGCGGGCGATCTTGCCGTGGCCTCCGACGATGGCGATTCGAGTCATACAGTCCACGGTACGGCGGCGGGGCTAGGGTTCAACTCGTGCAGTTTCGTACGTACGCCATCGCGATGCCCACGCGGTTCCGCGGCATCGACCGGCGCGAGGGGATGCTCGTCGAAGGACCCGCCGGCTGGGCCGAGTTCAGCCCGTTCCTCGACTACGACGCCCGCGAGAGCGCGCCCTGGCTCGCCGCAGCCCTCGACTCGGCAGCGCGCGAGTGGCCCACCCCCGTACGCTCGCAGGTCGCGGTCAACTGCACCGTTCCGGCGGTCGGCCCCGACCAGGCAGCGGCCATCGTGCGCCGCAGCGGCTGCTCGACCGCCAAGGTCAAGGTCGCCGAGAAGGGCCAGACCCGCGCCGACGACATCGAGCGCGTCGAGGCGGTGCGCGACGCGATCGGGCCCCAGGGCAGGGTCCGCGTGGACGCCAATGGCGGCTGGTCCGTCGACGAGGCGATCAGCGCGATCGCGGCCCTCAACCTCGCCGCCCACGGCCTGGAGTACGTCGAGCAGCCCTGCGCGTCCGTCGAGGACCTCGCCGCCGTACGTCGCAAGGTCGGCGTCCCGATCGCCGCCGACGAGTCGATCCGCCGGGCCGACGACCCGTTGCGCGTCGTCGAGCTCGAGGCCGCCGACATCGCCGTGCTCAAGGTCGCGCCGCTCGGCGGCGTCGCACGCGTGCCTGCGGATCGCCGAGCAGATCGGCCTGCCGGTCGTGGTCTCCAGCGCCGTCGAGACGTCGATCGGCCTGGCCGCTGGCCTCGCCCTCGCCGCCGCGTTGCCCGAGCTGCCGTATGCCTGTGGCCTCGCCACCACGACGCTGCTCGCCGGTGATGTCGTCGCCCAGCCACTGAGGCCCGTCGACGGGTTCCTGCCCGTCGGGCGCCAGGTGCTCGACCCCGCTGCGTACGACTCGGTGGCCGCCGACGGTGAGACCGACGCCCGCTGGCAGGCGCGCCTGTCGGCCGTACGAGCGGTGCTGGCATGACGGATGACAAGCAGCATGCTGTTGGGGTCGCTCGCCGGCTCGTCAACGCTCTTCTCGGCTGGAAGGTCACCGATGCAGTGCTCGCCCCTGGCTCGCGATCGGGCCCGCTCGCCCTGGCGTTCGCTGCCGCCGACGAGCAGGGCCTGATCCGCCTGCACGTGCGCGTCGATGAGCGAGAGGCCGGCTTCCTCGCACTCGGACTCGCGAAAGCGTCCCATCGCCTGGTCCCGGTCATCACCACCTCCGGCACTGCCGTCGCCAATCTCCATCCCGCGATGCTCGAAGCCAAGCACGCCAACGTCCCGGTGCTCGCGGTCACCGCAGACAGGCCGGCGCGGTTGCGGGGGACCGGCGCGAACCAGACGACCGATCAGCGTGAGATCTTCCCGGGCATTCCGTTCATCGATCGGGTCAAGCAGCTCGACGGTGGACCGGCGCACCTCAACCTGGAACTCGATGAGCCGCTGATCGAGCCGATCGACTGGGACTTCCAGCCCCGCGGGCGGCGGCGGCTCGTACGCACGATCGAGGGCACGCCACTCACGTGCTCCAGCCCGGTCCTCGGACGGTCGTCGTCGCCGGTGATGATGCCAAGCAGCCAGCTCGGGTGGCCGCGCTCATCGGCAACTGGCCCCTGTTGGCCGAACCGAGCTCGGGTTCCCGCAACGGGGACGAGGTGATCGTCGCGTACCGGATGCTGCTCCAGCACTCTTTCCTCGCGCAGCAGATCCAGCGGGTCGTGAGCTTCGGCCACGCGACGCTCTCCCGTCCGGTCACTCAGCTGCTGTCCCGCACCGACATCGAGATCATCCACGTTGGCACACAGGAGACCTTCCCCGTGCCCGCCAGCAAGAACGTGACGTTCGTCGACGAGGTGCAGATCGCGGAGGCGAGCCTGCGCGGCTGGCTCGACGAATGGAAGGCAGCCGACGCCAAGGCCACCGCGGCGATCGACGGCGAGCTGGACGGCACCACCCCGTACGACGTGGCACGCACGATCAATGCGGCCGTGCCGCCGGGGGGACTGCTGTTCATCGGCTCGTCCAGTCCGATCCGCGACCTCGACCTCGTCGCTCGCCCCTACACGGTCGGCGAGCGGCGCCTGGTCATCGCCAACCGCGGGCTCGCCGGCATCGACGGTGTGCTGTCGAGTGCGATCGGCGCAGCCCTCGCGCGTACGTCCGGCCGCTCGATCGCGTACGTCGGCGACCTCACGTTCCTGCACGGCAGCAACGGGTTGCTGATCGGACCCGGTGAGCCTCGGCCGGACCTCACGATCGTCGTGGCGAACGACGACGGCGGCAGCATCTTCTCGACGCTCGAGCAGGGCGCGCCGGAGTTTGCCGCGACGTTCGAGCGGGTCTACGCGACGCCGACGGGCGCCGACATCGCCGCCCTTTGCGCGGCGTACGGGGTGCCGCACCGCCGCATCGCCCCGGCCGACCTTGCCGCCGCGCTCGAGGAGGACGTGCCCGGGATCCGGGTCCTGGAGGTGCCGATCGACCGGTCCGGCCGCCGCGACCTGGCCGCCAGGATCGGCGTCGCCGTCAGGGCCGTCCTGCAACCCTGACAGTGGTTGTGTCATCGACATACCCGCAGTAGGTTGTGTCTCACGTCACGGCCGCTGAAAGGGAGTCATGGGCGACGACAGCTACGACTACATCGTCATCGGATCCGGCAGTGCGGGCGGCGTCGTCGCGGCACGGCTGAGTGAGGATCCGTCCGTCTCCGTCCTCCTGCTGGAGGCCGGCCCCGACGACGATGACGACATGATCCACCTGCCGGCCGGCTTCTCGGCGTTGTTCAAGACCAAGTGGGACTGGGGCTACCAGACGACCCCGCAGAAGCAGCTCGGTGGCCGGCGCGCCGACTGGCCCCGCATGAAGGCGCTCGGCGGCTGCTCGTCGATGAACGCCATGATCTACATCCGCGGCAACCGGGCCGACTACGACGAGTGGCGCGACGCGTACGGCGCCACTGGTTGGGGCTATGACGACGTCCTGCCCTACTTCAGGAAGTCCGAGGGCAACACCCGGCTCGATGACGAGTTCCACGGCACGGACGGCCCGCTGCACGTCGAGGACCGCCGCTACACCCATGAGCTCAGCCACGCATTCGTCGAGTCGGCCGTCGCGGCCGGCTTCAAGCGCACCGAGGACTTCAACGGCGCCGAGCAGGAAGGTGCCGGTCTCTACCAGGTGACCTGCAGGAAGGGTCGCCGCTGGTCGGTCGCCGATGCCTACATCCACCCGGCCCGCAAGCGGTCCAACCTGACCGTCCTGACCGAGGCGTTCGTCGCCCGCATCGAGCTGGAGGGCACGCGCGCGACCGGGGTGACCTACCGCCGTGGCGGCGTCACCCGCACGGCGCGCGCCAACGCGGAGATCGTGCTGTCGGCGGGAGCGATCGCCAGTCCGCAGCTGCTGATGCTGTCCGGCATCGGGCCCGGCGCGCACCTGCGCGAGCACGGCATCGACGTACGCGCCGACCTGCCCGGAGTGGGGCAGAACTTGCAGGACCACCCGATCGCCGGTGCCCTCTTCTACACCGAGGACACCACCGATCTTGCCGAGTTCCTCAGCCTCGGCAACGTGCTCAAGGCGCAGGCGGCCGGGCGTGGGCCACTGAGCTCCAATGTCGCCGAGGCCGGCGGATTCTTCAGCTCGCGCGACGACCTCGACGGCGCCCGACCTGCAGTTCCACGTGCTCCCGGCCGGGTTCTACGACAACGGCCTGCACGAGCCCGTACGCCGAGGACTGACGGTCGCCTCGACGCTCGTACGTGTCGAGAGCAAGGGCCACATCAAGCTGCGCTCGGCCGACCCGACCTGGCACCCCGAGATCGAACCCAACTACTACGACGACGGGGCCGACCTCGACGCAATGCTGGAGGGCTTCCGCCGGCTGTTCGAGGTCGTCAGCCAGGGTCCGCTCGCCAAGCACATCGCCGAGCCGTGGGAGCCCGCGACCCGCAATCCCACGACCGACGACTTCATCGGCACGATCAAACGCCTCGGCCAGACGGTCTACCATCCGGTCGCGACCTGCGCGATGGGCACGATCGAGGGCAGCGTCGTCGACCCCGACCTCAGGGTCCACGGCGTCGAAGGCCTGCGGGTCGCCGACGCCTCCGTCATGCCTCGCGTACCCCGGGGCAACACCAACGCGCCTGCCATCATGGTCGGCGAGAAGGCCGCCGACCTCATCAAGGAGTCACGATGACCGCAACTCTGGAGCCCACCCTCGAGAGCGGCACCCCGCCGACCTTCGAGTCGCTCAACCCGGCCAACGGCGATGTCGTCGGCATCTATCCCATCCAGGGCCGGGCCGAGGTCGACGCCGCCGTGGCGCGGGCCCGCGAGGCCGCCGCGTGGTGGGGCGGCCTGTCGTTCAAGGAGCGCGGCGACTACCTGTTGACCTGGCGGAGCGTCATCACGCGCCGCATCGCGCAGCTCTCTGAGCTGTCGCACCGCGAGACCGGCAAGCCCCACGGCGACGCGCAGCTTGAGATCATCATCGCGATCGACCACATCGCCTGGGTCGCCAAGCACGCCAAGAAGATCCTCGGACCCCAGAAGGTCGCCTCGGGCCTGCTGATGGCCAACCAGGCCTCATCGGTCGAGTACCACCCGCTCGGCGTCGTCGGGGTCATCGGACCGTGGAACTACCCGGTCTTCACGCCGATGGGCTCCATCGCGTACGCCCTCGCCGCCGGCAACTCCGTCGTCTTCAAGCCCAGCGAGTACACCCCCGGTGTCGGCCAGTGGCTCGCCGACACGTTCACCGAGGTCGTCCACGGCCGTCCGGTGCTGCAGGTCGTCACGGGCCTCGGCGAGACCGGCAACGCCCTGTGCACCGCCGACATCAACAAGTTGGCGTTCACGGGATCGGGTCCGACCGGCAAGAAGGTCATGGCGGCGTGCGCCGAGAACCTCACCCCCGTCCTCATCGAGGCCGGCGGCAAGGACTCGCTGATCGTCGACGAGGACGCCGACCTGACCAAGGCTGCCGAGGCGGCCCTCTGGGGCGGCATGTCCAACGCCGGCCAGACCTGCATCGGCACCGAGCGTGTGTACGTCCACGAGAAGGTGTTCGACGCGTTCATCACCGAGATCACCGAGCAGGCCAAGGACCTGCGCGCCGGCGACGACCCCGGCGCCAAGCTGGGCCCCATCACGATGCCGTCGCAGATCGGGATCATCAAGAGCCACATCGACGACGCGATCGCCAAGGGTGCCACGGTCGTCATGGGTGGCTCGGACGCGGTCGGCGAGCGGTTCGTGCAGCCCACGATCCTGACGCACGTGCCGGAGGACTCGACCGAGATCACCGAGGAGACGTTCGGCCCGACGCTGGCGATCAACCCGGTCGGGAGCATGGACGAGGCGATCGAGCTGACCAACGCGACGTCGTACGGGCTCGCCGGCTCGGTGTTCTCCAAGAAGAACGGGGTCGACATCGCCCGCCGCGTACGTTCGGGCATGACGTCGGTCAACTCGGTCATTGCGTTCGCCGCCGTGCCCGGCCTGCCGTTCGGTGGCGTCGGCCAATCCGGGTTCGGCCGCATCCACGGACCCGACGGGCTCAAGGAGTTCACGTACGCCAAGGCGATCACCCGTCAGCGCATGAAGCCGCTGATGCTGCTGACGTCGTTCGCGCGTGATGCCAAGACCGACAACAAGGCGCTCAAGCTCATCACCGTGATGCACGGAGGCAGGAAGACGCTCAAGTAGAGCGAGCTCTGCGAGCGAGCACGTGAGCGCGCAGCGGCACCACATCTGAGGTACGTACGTCGTGAGATCTAGGTAGGTCGTCCGATGTGGGGGACTACCTCATACGGCGACTCTGGAGTCATGATCCTGAATCCAGAACACTTCGTCCCTGTTGAGGTGAACCGCTACCACGCGGCCGCCCTTGCCCTGTCCGAGCTGTCGCGCCACGAGCGTGACCGCAGCGGATTCGCCCCGCGGCGGACCCGAAAGGCGCGCCGCGGCCTCGTCGTACGCGTCGTGAGCATGACGGTGGGGCGGACGGCGCACGTATGACCAGCACCCCCGTGTCGGCACCGTCCGACATGATGGGGGACATGGCCAACGACCGCGCGCCCGCCACGCCCCTCATCGGACGCGGCCGCGAGCTCGAGCAGCTGCTCGAGGCGGCCGGTGTCACCGACCCCGCCGCGCGTGACGTCGTGCTGATCGGCGGCGACGCCGGCATCGGCAAGACCCGTCTGTTGCGCGAGCTCGGTGCTCGCGCGCGCGCCGCCGGGCACCGCGTGCTGGCCGGCCACTGCCTCGACCTCGGCGACAGCGCGCCGCCCTACCAGCCGTTCTCCGAGGCCTTCGCCGCCCTCGACGACGCCGAGCGCGACGAGCTGGCGGCCCGCTTCCCTGCCCTCGGCCCGCTCCTGCCCTGGCCCTCGTCCGCCCCCGGTGACGGCGTCGAGCGCGCCGAGCTGTTCGCCTCGGTCGTCGCCGGACTCGACTCGATCGCCGCTGACCAGCCCCTGCTCCTCGTGATCGAGGACGCCCACTGGGCCGACGCCTCGACCCGCCACCTCATCCGCTTCGTGCTGTCCCACGGCTTCCATGGCCCGGTGCACGTCGTCGTCAGCTATCGCGCCGACGACCTCCACCGCCGGCACCCCTTGCGCCAGGCTCTCTCGGAGTGGGTACGCCTTCCGGGCGTCCGTCGCATCGAGCTCGAGCCGCTCGACGACGCCGATGTCGTCGACCTGATCCGCGCGCACGGCGCCGACGCGCTCGACAGCGACAACCTGCTCGCGGTCGTCCGCCGGGCCGCAGGCAACGCCTTCTTCGCCGAGGAGCTGCTCGACGCCGGCCTCGCCAGCGCCGACGGAGCTCTGCCCGAGACCCTCGCCGACCTGCTCCTGATGCGCCTCGAGCGGCTCGAAGACAATGCCCGGCTGCTCGTACGCGCTGCGGCCTGCTCAGACGCACGCCACGACTACACCGTCCTCACCCGTGTCGTCGGCCTCAAGGAGGACGAGCTCGACGACGCCCTCCGTTCCGCGATCGACCACAAGGTCCTGACGCGGGTGGGCGACGACTCCTACTGGTTCCGTCACGCCCTCCTGGCCGAAGCGGTGCGCGACGACCTGCTGCCCGGCGAGCGCCGCCGCATCCATGCGGCCTACCTCGACGCCCTCACGTCAGAGGGTCGCCGTGGCCCGGCCGCCGAGATCGCGCTGCACGCGCTCGGTGCCGGCGAGCGCGAGCGAGCCTTCCTGGCCAGTGTCCAGGCGGCCGAGGACGCGCAGCGGTTGTCGGGCTACGACGAGGCGGCCCAGCACTACGAGCAGGCCCTGACCCTGGTAGATGCCGCGCCAGCGGAGGCCGACCTCGTCGGGCTCGTGATCGACGCGGCCTCGGCGCTCGTCACGTCGGGCCGCCTGCTCCGCGCGGTCGAGCTCCTGCGTGACCATCTCAACCAGCTGCCGTCCGGCGCGCCTCCTGAGACCCGTGGTCGGCTCCTCGTGGCGATCGGCGACACCGCCTACTACGCCAATCTCGACAGCGAGTCCGAGCAGGCGAGCCTCGAGGCCGTCAACGTCGTGCCCGACGAGCCGACCGAGCTCAGGGCCGAGGCTGCGGCACTGCAGGCGCGCACGGCATCCAACCGGCGGCGGCACGACGAGGCGATCGAGTGGGGCGAGCGCGCACTCGCGATCGCCGAGCAGATCGGCGCCGCCGACGTCATCGCCGACGCCAAGGCGACGCTCACCCGCGTGATGGTGCGCACGGGGGACGATCCCGAGAAGGCCAAGCGTGGCTTCCTCGAGCTCGTGCAGGTCTCCCGCGCCGACGGCCACGTGCTGGGCGAGCTGCGCGGGCTGCACCAGCTGGCGTTCGTCCACTACAACGCCGGTGAGCTCGACGACGCCGAGGACGCGTTCCGGCAGGGCATGGTGCGCGCCTCCGAGACCGGGTGGGCGTGGGGACCCTATGGTTTCGACGGACGGTTCTACTCCGCTCTGATCTGCTACATGCGCGGACGGTGGGACGAGGCCCTCGCCCTCCGCAACGTCGGTGCCGATGCGCCGGCCATCCCGGACGCCTCGCTGGCTGCGATCGCGCTGATGGTCCACGCCGGGCGCGGCAATGTCGAGGAGATCGAGCGCACCCTCACGATGCGCTCGCTGTGGCGCCACGAGGTCTCCGCCTCCGTCCATGCGACGTCGGCCCTGATCGAGCTCCATGGCGTCGCCGGTGATCTGTCTGCTGCCCGGCGAGCGTTCGACGACCTCGCCGACCTGCAGGTCCGGGCCTGGGACGAGCAGTTGTTCCCCGGTGGCATCCGCCTTGCATCCCTGCTGATCGGCCAGTACGCCTCGGCAGCGCCCACCCTGGGACGAGCCGAGCAGGCACCGCTGCTCGACGAGGCCGCGGAGCTGGCCGGGTTTGCCGACCGCGTGGCGGCCGCGATCGAGCCCATGGGTCCCGAAGGGGTGGCGTGGCAGATCCGCGTGCATGCCGAGCACGCGCGGCTGCGCTGGCTGTGCGGGGTCGACGTGCCCGAGGTCGACGAGCTGACCGATCTGTGGCGGCGCGCCCACGAGGCCTTCATCGGCATGGACGACCCCTACGAGACCGCGCGCTCGGCCACACGGTTGGCCGCGGTGTTGTTGACGGCCGGCGCTGAAGCCGAGGGCAAGAACCTGCTCGGCGAGGCGCGTGCCACTGCGGAGCGACTCGCGGCGCGGCCTCTGCGCGATGAGATCAACGGCCTGTCGCGCCGGCCCGCCAAGTCCGATGTCGAGCTGACCCCGCGCGAGCGCGAGGTCCTCGAGCAGGTCAGTTCCGGCCGCAGCAACGGAGAGATCGCCTCGCGGCTGTTCATCAGCACCAAGACCGTGTCGGTGCACGTCTCCAACATCCTCGCCAAGCTGGGCGCCTCCGGGCGCACCGAGGCGGCGGCGATCGCCCGCCGCCGCGGACTCCTCGACGACTGACGTCTGCGCGACTCGTTAGCCTGACCCCGTGCCATTTCATCGTTACGTCGCGCTCGGCGACTCGTTCACCGAAGGCGTCGGCGACAACGACGCCACCTTGCCCAACGGCGTACGCGGCTGGGCCGACCGGATCGCCGAGGTGCTGGCCGGCGACGACTTCGCCTACGCCAACCTCGCGATCCGCGGCAAGCAGCTGCTCCCGATCCTTGCCGAGCAGATCGACCCAGCGCTGGAGATGAAGCCCGACCTCGTCAGCATCTATGCCGGTGCCAACGACGTCCTGCGGCCCCGGATCGACATCGACCGACTCGTCGAGGCATACGACCTCGCGCTCGGCCGGCTGGCCGACGCCGGGGCGCACGTGTTGCTGTTCACGGCGTACGACCCCGGTGGCTCGCCGGTGTTCGGGGCGCTGCGTGGCCGGTTCGCGATCTACAACGAGCTCGTCCGCCAGATCGCCGACAAGCACGGTGCGACACTCGTCGACTTCTGGCGCCTGCGCGACTACCGCGACGACCGGCTGTGGGACGTCGACCGCATGCACATGTCGAGCCTGGGCCATCAGCGCATGGCCATCGCGGTGCTGGACGCGCTCGGCGTCGCGCACACCCTGACGATGCCCGAGCTGCCACCCATGGCAACCCTCACCGCCAAGCAGCGGCGAGCCGCCCATCTCGAATGGGCCAAGGCCCATGCCGCGCCGTGGGTCAAGCGCCGTCTCACGGGAGTCTCATCCGGCGACAACCTCAGCCCGCGCTGGCCGACCCTCACCCCCATCGAGCGGTGACTTAGCGACCTATCGCACCGTCGAGCGGTGTCTTAGCGACCTATCGCACCGTCGAGCGGTGTCCTGGCGACCTATCGCGGGCCGGGACAGGTCGCCAAGTCACCGCTCACCGCGACGGGGTCAGGGCGTACGCCGCAGGGCCGTGAGCTGCAGCGCCGCGAAGGCCGCCACGAGCGCCGCCTGCATGATGGTCCAGATCTCACCGGTCGTGGTGAGTTCGAACCAGCCGAGTGCCACGGCGGCGACCGACCCGACGGCCCAGGCGATGTTGACCTCGGCGGCGAACATCGCCCAGCCCCGGGGGATCGGCCGGCGCGTGCCGGTGACGGCGAGGATCACCGCACACACCGCGAGGAACGCGCCGATGGCGATGAGGTGGGTCGACGTCGGCCCGAGCAGCGAGTCGAGGACGGCGGCGCCGGCGACGTACGCCAACGCGTTGGCGCCCGTGACGGTGGCATCGAGCAGGAGCGCGGTCTTGAGGGTGACCAGGCCCGTGGTGGCAGTGACGGTGTGTGTCGTTGTCGAGTTCATGTCGATGAGTCTGTGCAGCCGAAGTAGTCCCTGCAATGACCTCCGAGGTCATGGTCCAGCGCAGCCGGATCCGCAAGAGTGGCAGGCATGACCACCACGACCGCCGCCTCGCCCGTCGGCTCCCTGCTCCGTGAATGGCGGCAGCGTCGGCACTTCAGCCAGCTCGACCTGTCGATCGAGGCCGGCATCTCGTCGCGGCACCTGAGCTTTGTCGAGACCGGCCGGTCCCAACCCAGCCGGGCGATGGTGCTGCAGCTTGCCAACACCCTCGACGTGCCGAAGCGCGAGCAGAACCAGCTCCTCATCGCCGCCGGGTTCGCCCCGGCGTTCGCCGAACGGCCGATCGGCGACCCGGACCTGTCGGCGATCCGCGCCGGCCTCGACCGGATCCTGACGGCGTACGAGCCCTATCCATGCCTGGTCGTCGACCGCGGCTGGAACATGGTCATGGCCAACGCCGGGATCGCGCCGATCCTCGAGGGTGTGGCGCCGCACCTGCTGGAGTCGCCGAACGCGCTCCGCATCAGCCTGCATCCTGAAGGCCTGGCGCCACGGATCCTCAACCTCGCCGAGTGGCGGTTCCACGTGCTCGGCCGTCTGGCCCGTGAAGCCGCAGCGGGCGGCTCCGAGCCGCTTCGCGCCCTGCACGAGGAGCTGCTGGACTACCCCGGTGGGATGCAGGCCGGCATCGACGACGGCGGGGTGGCCGTCTCGATGGTGCTGGACTCCCCGGCCGGACCGATGTCGTTCATCAGCACCGTGACGACGTTCGGCACGGCGCTGGACCTGACAGCTGCCGAGCTCAGCATCGAGGCGTTCCTGCCGGCCGATGACGCGACCGCCAAGGCCCTGCTGAGCTAGTCGCGCGGCGTCAGGGCGTCGCGGACCGGGATGAGCTTGGCGTTGGACTCCGCGAGCTCGTCGGCCGGCACGGAGTCGGCAACGATTCCGCACCCGGCGAACAGGCGTACGACCGCGCCGTCACCCTCGACCTGGGCGGACCGCAGGCCGATGCCCCACTCGCCATCGCCGGACGCCCCGATCCAGCCCACCGGGCCGGCGTAGCGTCCGCGGTCGAGCAGCTCGATCTCGGCGATCAGGCGCACCGCCTCGGCAGTCGGCGTGCCTCCGACCGCTGCCGACGGGTGAAGAGACGCGGCGAGGCTGAGCGCGCTGGCATCGTCGCGGATCACGCCGGTGACGTCGGTCGCGAGGTGCATGACGTTGGGCAGGTGCAGCACGAACGGCGTCTCCGGCACGTTCATGCTGGTGCAGTGCGGCGCCAAGGCGTCAGCGACCGACCGGACGGCGTACTCGTGCTCCTCGAGGTCCTTGCTGGACCGGGCGAGGGAGCCGGCGAGGGCCAGGTCGTGGGCATCGTCGCCCGTACGCCGGATGGTCCCGGCCAGCACGCGGGATGTGACGAGCCCGCGCTCCAGCCGTACGAGCATCTCCGGCGTCGAGCCGAAGAACCCGTCGACGTGGAATGTCCAGCAGCTGGGGTAGTCGTCGGCGAGCCGGGTCAGCGGAGCGCGTACGTCGAGGGGCTCGTCGAGTGTCGCAACAAGGTCACGGGCGAGGACGACCTTGTCGAGTCCGCCCTGCTCGATACGCCGCACAGCCTCGCCGACGAGGCCTTGCCAGGTGACGCTGTCGACGGGTCCGTCCGCGAACGTCGTGCCGGTCGGCTCGACCGGAGCCGAGGCCGTGAGGGCCGGAGCCGAGCTGATGCCGAGCCCGATGACCGTGATCCAGGCGGCGCCGTCGCGACGACCGACGACGACCTCGGGCACGACGAGCGTGCTGCCCTCGGCGTCGTCGGTGAAGGTGAAGGAGCCGAACGCGACCAGTCCGGAGCCGGGCACGTCGACGTCATCGCGTACGACGGCGTGAGCCGACAGCTCGCGCCACCACTCGGAGGCGTCGGTGAACCGCTGCGGTCCGGCCGTGGAGAACTCCGCCGCGCGGCCCCAGCCGACGAGTCCGTCTCCGCCGTGGACCCACGCGAGGGCGTCGTGCGGAGGAAGGAGCGCGAGCAACGGGCCGGGGTCGTCAATCGGCGCCGAACGGACCAGGAGTGGTGCCGTCGCTGCATCGACAGCAGGGTTGCTCACAATCATCGAGCGTACCCGTGGCAGGGTGGGAAGGTGAGCCGAGCCGGTCTGGACAAGGAACCCCACGACGTCGCGAAGATGTTCGACGGGGTCGCCGAGAAGTACGACGTGACCAACGACGTGCTGTCTCTCGGGCAGGACCGGCGCTGGCGCAAGCGCGTCGTCGAGCTGGTCGACCCGCAGCCCGGCGAGAAGATCCTCGACCTTGCCGCTGGCACCGGGACGTCGAGCCAGCCGTTCGCCGACGCGGGCGCGACGGTTGTGCCGTGCGACTTCTCGATCGGCATGCTCGAGGTCGGCAAGCGGGAACGTCCGCGGCTGGCCTTCACTGCCGGCGACGGGATGCTGCTGCCGTTCGGCGACGAGACGTTCGATGCCGTCACGATCTCGTTCGGGCTGCGCAACATCGTCGACCCGATCGCAGGACTGCGCGAGCTCGTCCGGGTCACCAAGCCCGGTGGCCGCATCGTGGTGTGCGAGTTCAGCACGCCGACATGGGGACCATTCGAGGCGATCTACTCCAACTACCTCATGCGCGCGCTGCCGCCGATCGCCCGCAAGGTCTCGTCCAACCCCGAGTCGTACGTCTATCTGGCCGAGTCGATCCGTGAGTGGCCCGACCAGAAGGGGCTCGCTCTCCGCATGGTCGAGGCCGGCTGGGGCCGGGTCGAGTGGCACAACCTCTCCGGCGGCATCGTCGCGTTGCACCATTCGTTCCGGCCCTGACTCTCGGACCGCCCGTCAGGGAGGGCGCTACTTAGTGTGACCTAAGTGACACTGCCGAAAACCCGGGCGTAGGGTGAGACCGTGATCACGTTGTGAAGCAATTCACAAGCGCACGAACACACACAGCTCTTGCTCTGTCGGTTGACGCCTGGGAGGTGCCGTGACGGCTTACACGCCGATCATCGTGCTGGGAGCCATCGCGGCTGCATTCGCCATCGGCAGCGTCGCGATCGCGCCGCTGACCGGGCCCAAGCGCTACAACCGCGCCAAGCTCGACCGTTACGAGTCGGGCATCGAGCCCAGCCCGTTGCCCGAGGGCGGCGGCAAGGTGTCGATCCGCTACTTCATCATCGCGATGCTGTTCATCGTGTTCGACATCGAGATCATCTTCCTCTACCCGTTCGCGGTCGCCTTCGACGCGCTCGGGTGGTTCGGGCTGATCGAGATGTTCATCTTCATGCTGACGGTGTTCATCGCCTATGCCTACGTATGGCGCCGTGGAGGCCTCGAATGGGACTAGAAGAAAAACTGCCGTCCGGAGTTCTGCTCTCGACGGTCGAGGGACTTGCCGGCTACATGCGCAAGGCCTCGTTCTGGCCCGCGACGTTCGGCCTCGCGTGCTGCGCGATCGAGATGATGACGTTCGGCGCCCCGCGGTTCGACTCGGCGCGCTTCGGCATGGAGGTCTTCCGGCCCTCGCCGCGCCAGGCCGACCTGATGATCGTCGCCGGGCGGGTCAGCAACAAGATGGCGCCCGTCGTGCGTCAGATCTATGACCAGATGGCCGGCCCCAAGTACGTCCTCGCGATGGGCGTCTGCGCAAGCTCGGGCGGCATGTTCAACAACTACGCGATCGTCCAGGGCGTCGACCACATCGTGCCGGTCGACATGTACCTCCCCGGCTGCCCGCCCCGCCCCGAGATGCTGATCGACGCGATCCTCAAGCTGCACGACCAGATCCAGCACGAGAAGCTCGGCGTCAACCGCCTCGACGAGATCAAGCAGGACGAGAAGGTCGCCCTCCTCGCCACGCCGACCTCGGCGATGAAGGGGCTGATGAGATAACCATGGTCGACGCAAAGGGCAACAAGGACGAGCGCGACGAGGGCACCAAGACCCAGGACGGCTCCCACGAGACGCAGTCCGAGCTCGTCAAGAGCGACGCCGTCGAGCTCGAGATCGTCGAGGTCCGCGAAGGAGCCTTCGGCATCCACGGCACCGGTGACACCTCGGGCTTCGGCGGCCTGACCCGGCCGGTCATCATGCCCGGCGCGAGCCAGCGCCCCTACGGTGGCTGGTACGACGAGGTCGCCGACCAGCTGGCGACCATCACCGAGCTCGACGAGGCGATCGAGAAGGTCGTCGTCGACCGCGAAGAGATCACGTTCTTCATCCGCCGGCACAAGCTGCTCGAGACCGTGACGCACCTGCGCAACGACCCAGTGCTGCGCTTCGAGTTCTGCTCGAGCGTGAGTGGCGTGCACTTCCCGCACGAGACCGGGCGCGAGCTGCATGTCGCCTATCACCTGCTCTCGATGACCCACAACCGGCGCATCCGGCTCGAGGTCGTCGCCCCCGACGACGACCCGCACATCCCGAGCGTCGTCAGCATCTACCCGACCGCCGACTGGCAGGAGCGGGAGACCTGGGACATGTTCGGCATCGTCTTCGACGGCCACCCCGCGCTGGCCCGCATCCTGATGCCGGATGACTGGCCCGGCCACCCCCAGCGCAAGGACTACCCGTTGGGCGGCATCCCCGTCGAGTACAAGGGCGGCACGATCGCCCCGCCGGACCAGCGGAGGAGCTACTCATGACCGCGACCACCGATCCGTACGCCAGCACGACCGACTCCACCGAGGGCCCGGTCTTCACCGTGACGGGCCAGGACTGGGACACGATCGACGCCTCGACGGTCGAGGGTGACCACCTGGTCATCAACATGGGCCCGCAGCACCCGTCGACCCATGGCGTGCTGCGCCTGATCCTCGAGATCGACGGCGAGACCGTACGCGACGCCCGTGCCGGGGTCGGCTACCTGCACACCGGCATCGAGAAGAACATGGAGTACCGCACCTGGACACAGGGCGTGACGTTCTGCACGCGGATGGACTACGTCGCACCGTTCTCCAACGAGGCCGCGTACGTCATGGCGGTCGAGAAGCTCCTCGGCATCGAGGCGCCGGAGAAGGCGCAGGTCATGCGCGTCCTGCTGCTCGAGCTCAACCGGGTCTCGTCCCACCTCGTCGCGCTGGCGACCGGCGGCATGGAGATCGGCGCGCTGACGGTCATGACCTGCGGGTTCCGTGACCGCGAGCTGATCCTCGACCTGTTCGAGATGATCACGGGCCTGCGCATGAACCACGCGTTCATCCGCCCCGGCGGCGTCGCTCAGGACATGCCGGCCGGTGGCATCGAGAAGCTCCGCTCGACGGTGCGCCTGCTCAAGAAGCGCCTGCCCGAGTATGCCGCGCTCTGCAACGCCAACCCGATCTTCAAGGGCCGGCTCAAGGGCGTCGGCCACCTCGAGCTCGCCGGTTGCCTCGCGCTCGGGCTCACCGGCCCGATCCTCCGGGCGACCGGCTACGACTGGGACCTCCGCAAGAAGCAGCCCTACTGGGGCTACGACACGTACGACTTCGACGTCGTGACCCGCGACGAACCTGATGCCTACGGCCGGTTCCGCGTACGCCTGGACGAGATGTGGGAGTCCATCAAGATCGTCGAGCAGGCCATCGAGCGGCTCGCGGGCATGGAGGGCCAGCCCGTCATGGTCGCCGACAAGAAGATCGCCTGGCCGTCGCAGCTCAGCGTCGGCGCGGACGGTCAGGGCAACTCCGCCGAGCACATCAAGCACATCATGGGCGAGTCGATGGAGGCGCTGATCCACCACTTCAAGATCGTGACGGAGGGCTTCCGGGTGCCGGCCGGCCAGGCGTACGCGAGCGTCGAGGCGCCGCGCGGCGAGATCGGCTGCCACCTCGTCTCCGACGGCGGCACGCGGCCCTATCGCGCGCACTTCCGCGACCCGTCGTTCGTCAACCTGCAGGGAACGTCGGTCATGAGTGAGGGCGGCATGCTGTCCGACGTGATCGTCGCGATCGCCAGCATCGACCCCGTCATGGGCGGCGTTGATCGATAGTGAGTACGAAGTTGCGAGATCCAAGACCGACCGGGCGAGTGATGGACCTATGACACTTTCCGATGTGACGACGGGTGAGTTGCGGGAGCTGGCTTCGCGCTACCCGCAGGCACGGAGCGCGCTGCTGCCGATGCTGCACCTGATCCAGTCCACCGAGGGCAATGTCACCAACGAGGGCATCGAGGTCTGCGCCGACATCCTGGGCATCAGCGCCGCGGAGGTCTCCGGCGTGGCGACG
Source organism: uncultured Actinomycetota bacterium (assembly GCA_963790145.1). Classification (GTDB taxonomy): domain Bacteria; phylum Actinomycetota; class Actinomycetes; order Propionibacteriales; family Nocardioidaceae; genus Aeromicrobium. The sequence continues at coordinate 214,152 of CAWBNN010000005.1, forward strand.
TTCTACACGATGTACAAGCGCCGCCCCATGGGTGAGCACCACGTCGGCGTCTGCACCAACACGCTGTGCGCCGTCATGGGCGGCGACCTGATCTTCGAACGGCTCAAGGGCCACCTCGATGTCGGCAACGACGAGACGACCGAGGACGGCAAGGTCACGCTCGAGCACATCGAGTGCAACGCCGCGTGCGACTTCGCGCCGGTCATGATGGTCAACTGGGAGTTCTTCGACAACCAGACACCGGACTCGGCGATCGAGGTCGTCGACAAGCTCCGAGCCGGTGAGCCGGTGCAGGCCACGCGGGGCGCGACGATCACGTCGTGGCGCGAGGCCGAGCGCGTGCTCGCGGGGTTCGAGGACGGTCTCGCCGACGAAGGACCGGCCGCCGCCGGGCCCTCGCTCGCGGGTCTCGAGATCGCCGCCGAGCGCGGCTGGACCGCTCCGTCGGTCGACGAGGCCACCAAGGCTTCGGCCGGCGACGCGGGCGAAGGAGCCGCTGAAACCAAGAGCGGTGCCGCTGAGCAGGCCGACACCTCACGCGCCGAGTCCGAGACCAAGGTCGAGGAATCGCCCGCCGATACTGCCGAGGAGGGCAAGGATGACTGACCCGCTCACCCCGGTGCTCAGCGCCGACTGGGGCACCGATCGCGCGTGGACCCTCAAGGCGTACAAGGATGCCGGCGGCTACTCCGCCCTCGAGACCGCGCTCAAGATGGCGCCCGACGACCTCATCACCCTGGTCAAGGACTCCGGCCTCCGCGGTCGCGGCGGTGCCGGGTTCCCGACCGGGATGAAGTGGAGCTTCATCCCGCAGGACAACCCGAAGCCCAAGTACCTCGTCGTCAACGCCGACGAGTCCGAGCCGGGCACGTGCAAGGACATCCCGCTCATGATGGCCACGCCGCACACCCTGATCGAGGGCGTCATCATCGCGGCCCACGCGATCCGGGCCAAGACCGCCTTCATCTATGTGCGCGGCGAGGTGCTGCACGTCGTACGCCGCCTGCGGGCCGCGGCGCGTGAGGCCGCCGAGGCCGGCTACCTCGGCACCGACATCCTGGGCTCGGGCGTCGATCTCGAGCTGATCATCCACGCCGGTGCCGGCGCCTACATCTGCGGCGAGGAGACCGCGCTCCTCGACTCGCTCGAGGGTCGCCGCGGCCAGCCTCGCCTGCGTCCCCCGTTCCCCGCCGTCGAAGGCCTCTATGCCTCGCCGACCGTCGTCAACAATGTCGAGTCGATCGCCTCGGTGCCGTCGATCGTCAAGAACGGCATCGACTGGTTCGGCTCGATGGGCACCGAGAAGTCCAAGGGCTACACGCTCTACTCCCTCTCGGGCCACGTCGCCCGCCCCGGCCAGTACGAAGCGCCGCTCGGCATCACGCTGCGCGAGCTGCTCGACCTCGGTGGCGGGATGCGCCCCGGCAGCGAGCTCAAGTTCTGGACCCCCGGCGGCTCGTCGACCCCGATCCTGACCGCCGAGCACCTCGACATCCCCCTCGACTACGAAGGTGTCGGCGCGGCCGGCTCGATGCTGGGCACCAAGGCGCTCCAGGTCTTCGACCAGACGACGTCGGTCGTACGTTGTGTGCTCCGGTGGACCGAGTTCTACAAGCACGAGTCCTGCGGCAAGTGCACGCCGTGCCGCGAAGGGACGTGGTGGCTCGTGCAGACCCTGCAGCGGCTCGACGAGGGGCAGGGCAAGGACGGCGACATCGAGCTGCTGCTCGACCTGTGCGAGAACATCCTCGGCCGTTCGTTCTGCGCCCTCGGTGACGGCGCCACCAGCCCGATCACGTCGGCGATCCAGTACTTCCGCAGCGAGTTCGAGTCCGGCCTGCACACGCCGTCGCGTGAGCTCTTCCCGCCGGCGGCCTCGACCCTGTTCGCCCCCCAGACCGTCGGAGGCAAGGCATGAGCGACAACGCGTGCTTCGTTCGCCAAGGAGGCCGCCTGCGGCCGACTGTGAGCGAAGCGAGGCGAACTGACGCACGACGAGGGGCTCGCGCGAGCATCTCGGCTCACGCCGCCTCACTGGCGAGCGAAGGTGGAGAGGCATGACAGTCGACGAGGTTTCGACAGGCTCAACCGGCGCTGCCCCGGTCGAGCTCGTCACGCTGACGATCGACGACGTCGAGGTCAGCGTCCCCAAGGGCACGCTCGTGATCCGCGCCGCCGAGCTGATCGGCACCGAGATCCCGCGCTTCTGCGACCACCCGTTGCTCGACCCGGTCGGCGCCTGCCGCCAGTGCCTGGTGGAGATCACCGATGCCGGCAACGGCCGGGGATTCCCCAAGCCGCAGGCGTCCTGCACGATCGAGGTCGCGGCCGGCATGGTCGTCAAGACCCAGGTCACGTCGCCCGTCGCCGAGAAGGCGCAGCGCGGCAACATGGAGTTCCTGCTGATCAACCACCCGCTCGACTGCCCCGTGTGCGACAAGGGCGGCGAGTGCCCGCTGCAGAACCAGTCGATGACGCACGGCCAGGGCGAGACCCGATTCACCGAGGTCAAGCGGACGTTCCCCAAGCCCATCAAGGTGTCCGAGCAGGTCCTGCTCGACCGCGAGCGCTGCGTCCTGTGCGCCCGATGCACCCGCTTCTCCGAGCAGATCGCCGGTGATCCGTTCATCGCGCTGATCGAGCGCGGTTCGCAGCAGCAGGTCGGGATCTACGAGGAGGAGCCGTTCAGCTCCTACTTCTCGGGCAACACGATCCAGATCTGTCCCGTGGGCGCCCTGACCAGCGCCGACTATCGCTTCCGCGCCCGCCCGTTCGACCTCGTCTCGACCCCGTCGATCGCCGAGCACGACTCGAGCGGTTCCGCCATCCGCGTCGATCACCGTCGCGGGCGGGTCATGCGCCGGCTCGCCGGCGACGATCCCGAGGTCAACGAGGAGTGGATCACCGACAAGGACCGCTTCGCGTTCACCTACGCCACGATCGGCGACCGCATCACGACGCCGCTCGTCCGCAACCCCGAGACCGAGCAGCTCGAGCCGGCCTCATGGCCCGCGGCTCTGGCAGCTGCGGCCAAGGGCCTCGCCGCAGCCGAGGGCAAGGTCGGTGTGCTGCCCGGCGGCCGCCTGACCACCGAGGACGCGTTCGCCTACAGCAAGTTCGCCCGCACCGTCCTGCGTACGAACGACATCGACTTCCGCGCTCGCGCACACTCCGAGGAGGAGGCGCAATTCTTGGCATCGCGCGTCGTGGCGACGTCCCTTGACGTCACGTTCGCCGATCTCGAGAAGGCGTCGACGGTCGTGCTGGTCGGCCTCGAGCCCGAGGACGAGAACGGCAGCATCTTCCTGCGCCTCCGCAAGGCATCCCGCGCAGGCCTCAAGGTCGTGGCGATCGCGAGCCACGCGACTCGCGGCCTGCGCAAGATGTCCGGTGAGCTGGTCCAGACCATCCCGGGTCACGAGCCGGCGGCGCTGACCGCGCTCCAGCTCGACCGGGACGCGATCTTCCTTGCCGGCGAGCGACTCGCGTCCGTGCCGGGCGGTTTCAGCGCACTCGTCGCCGCGGCCGACAAGGCCGGAGCCCGCATCGCGTGGGTCCCGCGCCGCGCAGGCGAGCGTGGAGCGGTCGAGACCGGCTGCCTGCCTGACCTGCTGCCCGGTGGCCGCCCGCTCGACGACGTCGAAGCGCGTACCGACCTTGCCGCCGCGTGGGGCGTACGCACGGTCCCGGCACGCCGGGGCCGCAACATCACCGAGATCTTCGAGGACACCCGCCTCGGCACGGTCCACGCCCTGCTGATCGGGGGCGTCGAGATCGACGACCTGCCCGATCCCGCTGCCGCACGCCGCGCGCTCGCCAAGGCCGACTTCATCGTCAGCCTCGAGGTCCGCGAGAGCGAGGTCACCGAGGTCGCCGATGTGGTCCTGCCGGTCGCCCCGGTGGTCGAGAAGCCCGGCAGCTTCGTCAACTGGGAGGGGCGCGTCCGTACGTTCGACGCAGTCCTCCACGAGGCCAACTCGCTGACCGACATCCGGGTCCTGGCCGGCCTGGCCGAGGAGATGGGCCAGCCGCTCGGCTTCCGCACCGTCGCCCAGGCACGGGACGCCATGCGCGAACTTGGGCCATGGGATGGCGCGCGTGCCGCGTTCCCGTCCAAGACGTACGAGCAGGAGTCGCAAGCAAGCAAGCGCGCCGTGGTGCTCGACACCTGGCGCCTCATGATCGATGACGGCCGCGGCCAGGACGGTCAGCTGGAGCTCAAGGCGACCGCCCGGCCGGCCGTGCTGCGGGCCAGCGAGGCCACGCTCAAGGCGTTCGACGTCGAACCGGGCGGGATGGCGACGCTGTCGACCGACGCCGGCATCGTCAGCTTCCCGACCGAGGTCGCCGAGCTGCCCGACGGCGTCGTCTGGGCCCCGGCCAACTCCGGCGCCAGCCTGCGAGCCGCCCTCGGCGCCGGCTATGCCGATCACGTGACGATCAGCGGAGGCGCTGCATGAACCCGTTGTTCGGTCACGACCCGTTCTGGGTGGTCCTGCTCAAGTCCGTGCTGATCTTCGTCGTGCTGGTCGTCTACACGCTGTTCAACATCTGGTTCGAGCGCCGTGTCGTCGCCAAGATGCAGCATCGCATCGGCCCCAACGTGCACGGTCCCTTCGGCCTGTTGCAGAGCCTCGCCGACGGCGTCAAGCTCGCCCTCAAGGAGGACATCGTCGTCAAGGCGGCCGACAAGGTCGTCTACGTCCTGGCGCCGATCCTCGCGACGATCCCGGCGTTCCTGGCTTGGGCCGTCATCCCGTTCGGTCCCGAGGTGACGATCCCGTTCACCGACCAGAAGACGATGCTGCAGCTCACCGACCTGCCCGTCGCGGTGCTCTACATCCTCGCCGTGACCTCGATCGGGGTCTACGGCATCGTGCTCGCCGGCTGGTCGTCGGGCTCGATCTACGCTCTGCTGGGTGGCCTCCGCTCGAGCGCGCAGATGATCTCGTACGAGGTCGCGATGGGCCTCTCGCTCGTCTCGGTGTTCATGTACGCCGGCTCGATGTCGACGTCCGAGATCGTGTCGGCGCAGCACAGCATGTGGTACTTCGTGCCGTTGTTCCCGTCGTTCGTCATCTACCTCATCGCGATGGTCGGCGAGACCAACCGCGCCCCGTTCGACCTCCCCGAGGCCGAGGGCGAGCTCGTCGGTGGCTTCCACACCGAGTACTCCTCGCTGAAGTTCGCGCTGTTCTTCCTCGCCGAGTACGTCAACATGGTCACCGTCTCGGCCCTGGCCACAACGATGTTCCTCGGCGGTTGGCGGGCCCCGTTCGGCATCTCGCACATCTGGGAAGGCGCCAACGAGGGCTACTGGCCGCTGCTGTGGTTCTTCGGCAAGACGCTGTTCTTCATCTTCATCTTCGTCTGGCTCCGCGGCACGCTGCCCCGCATGCGATACGACCAGTTCATGAGCTTCGGCTGGAAGGTCCTGATCCCGGTCGCCCTGGCCTGGATCGTCGCTGTCGCCTTCATCCGCAAGCTCAAGAGCGAGGACATGCTGGGCGGGCAGACCCTGATCTGGGTCGCGGTCGGCGCAGGCGTTCTCGTTCTCCTGACGTTCCTGATCCCGGAGAAGAAGGAATCTGAGCCGCTACCGGAGTCAGAGCCCGACGAGGTCGACGCCTTCGCCGGCGGCTACCCCGTACCGCCCATCACCGAACCCCCCACGAGGAATTCACGATGAGCAATCCGATCAAGGAAACCCTGTGGGACCCGATCGCCGGATTCGGCGTGACGTTCCGGACGATGTTCCGCAAGACCGTGACGGAGCAGTACCCGTTCGAGAAGAAGCCCACGGCGCCGCGGTTCCACGGCCGGCACCAGCTCAACCGCTGGCCCGACGGCCTCGAGAAGTGCATCGGCTGCGAGCTGTGCGCCTGGGCCTGCCCCGCCGACGCGATCTACGTCGAGGGCGAGTCCAACACCGAGGGCGACCGGCACAGCCCCGGCGAGCGATACGGCCGCGTCTACCAGATCAACTACCTGCGCTGCATCCTCTGCGGCCTGTGCATCGAGGCGTGCCCGACCCGCGCGCTCACGATGACCAACGAGTACGAGCTGGCCGACAACAACCGCGCCGACCTGATCTACGAGAAGAACGACCTGCTGGCGCCGCTGCTGCCCGGCATGGTCGAGCCGCCGCACGAGATGATGATCAGCGACGACCACCAGGACTACTACCGCGGCAAGTCGCTGCCGATCTTCCCCATTGACTCGGCGATCAACGCGGAGGTCAATCCGGGTCCCGCCGAAGGCGGAGGTGCCGTGTGATCGCGTTCTGGTTCCTCGCGCCGATCATGGTGATCGCCGCGCTCGGCCTCGTCTTCGCCCGCAAGGCCGTGCACGCCGCGCTCTGCCTGGCGGTCGTCATGATCAGCCTCGCGGTGCTCTATGCCGCGCAGGGTGCGCCGTTCCTGTTCGCCGTGCAGATCATCGTCTACACCGGCGCCATCATGATGCTGTTCCTGTTCGTCCTGATGCTGGTCGGCGTCGACTCCTCCGACGCCGTCAAGGAGACGATCGGCGGGCAGCGTCTCGCGGCCGCGATCATCGGCCTGATCTTCGGCGTCACGGTGGTCCTGGCGGTCGGCCAGACCGTGTCAGGTGTCGTCGTGGGCCTCAAGGCCGCCAACGGCAACGGCAATCCGTACGGACTCAGTGAGCTGCTGTTCGGCAAGTACGTCCTGGCGTTCGAGTTCACCAGCGCCCTGCTGATCACCGCTGCACTGGGTGCCATGGTGCTGGCGCACAAGGAGCGCCTCACGACCCGGCACTCGCAGGCCGACATCGCCGCGCGCCGCATGCGCGAGTACGCCGAGTCCGGCCGCCACCCGGGCCCGTTGCCGGCACCCGGTGTCTTCGCCCGCCACAACGCGGTCGACACCCCGGCCCTGCTGCCCGACGGCTCACCGCTCGAGAGCTCGATCTCGGAGAGCCTCGTGGCTCGCGGCCAGGTCCGTGACGGCTTCGAGGACGACATCGACAAGGTCGTCGAGCAGCTCGACGACGACGAGCAGGGACTGGGAGGCGAGAAGTGAACGAGTACATCACCCTGTCCCTGATCCTGTTCACGATCGGTTGTGTCGGCGTCCTCGTCCGCCGCAACGCGATCGTCGTCTTCATGTGCATCGAGCTCATGCTCAACGCGACCAACCTCGCGTTCGTCAGCTTCTCCCGGCAGAGCGGCAACCTCGACGGGCAGGTGGCGGCGTTCTTCGTCATGGTCGTCGCGGCCGCCGAGGTCGTTGTCGGACTGTCGATCATCGTGTCCATCTATCGCGCGCGTCGCTCGGCCTCGGTCGACGAGGCGAGCCTGCTGAAGTCCTAGGAGAGCACGATGTTCGATCTCCAGTGGCTGCTGATCGCCATCCCGCTGGCCAGCGGCCTGGGTCTGCTCGTATGGGGCAAGGAGGGCGACCGGTTCGGTCACCTCATCGGCACTGCCGCCTCGGCGTTGTCGTTCCTGTTCGGTGTCGTGCTGTTCGCGTCGCTGCTCGGCAAGGACGGTGAGGGCCGGTCCCAGTCGACCAAGCTGTTCACCTGGATCGACGCCGGATCGTTCCACGTCGACATGGGCTTCACGTTCGACCAGCTGTCGGGCCTGTTCGTGCTGCTCATCACGGGTGTCGGCACGCTGATCCACGTCTACTCGATCGGTTACATGGCGCACGACGAGCGCCGCCGCCGGTTCTTCGCGTTCCTCAACATCTTCATCGCCGCGATGCTGACCCTCGTCCTCGCCTCGGACTACCTCGTGCTGTTCCTCGGCTGGGAGGGCGTCGGCCTCGCGTCGTACCTGCTGATCGGGTTCTGGCAGCACAAGGACTCGGCCGCGGCGGCCGCCAAGAAGGCGTTCGTGGTCAACCGCGTCGGCGACCTCGGCATGGCGCTCGGCATCATGCTGATGTTCACCGAGTTCGGCACCTCGTCGATCTCGGCCGTCAACGGCGCCATCACGGGCGCCTCGGGGTCGGTCGCCACGGCGCTCGGCCTGCTCCTGCTGCTGGGTGCGTGCGGCAAGTCCGCCCAGGTGCCGCTGCAGAGCTGGCTGCTCGACGCGATGGAGGGCCCGACCCCGGTCTCGGCCCTGATCCACGCCGCGACGATGGTCACCGCGGGCGTCTACCTCGTCGTACGTTCCAACGGCATCTTCGACGCGTCGGAGGCGGCCCGCACCGCGGTCATCGTCGTCGGGCTCGTCACGCTGCTGGCCGGAGCCTGGATCGGTTGCGCCAAGGACGACATCAAGAAGGCCCTCGCCGGCTCGACCATGAGCCAGATCGGCTACATGATGCTGGCCGCAGGCCTCGGCCCCGCCGGTTACGCGTTCGCGATCTTCCACCTGATCACGCACGGCTTCTTCAAGGCCAACATGTTCCTCGGCGCCGGATCGGTCATGCACGGCATGAACGACGACGTCGAGATGCGCCACTACGGCGGCCTCCGTACGTTCATGCCGATCACGTTCGCGACGTTCGGTCTCGGCTACCTGGCGATCATCGGTGTCCCACCGTTCGCGGGCTTCTGGTCCAAGGACAAGATCATCGAGGCGGCGTTCGGCCAGAACTTCTGGGTCGGCCTCGGCGCCCTGCTGGGTGCCGGAGTCACCGCGTTCTACATGACCCGACTGATGATCATGACCTTCTTCTCCGAGAAGAGATGGCGCGAGGAGGTGCATCCGCACGAGTCGCCCCGCGTCATGACCTGGCCACTGATCGGCCTCGCGGCGCTGTCCGCCGTCGGCGGCATCCTGCTCGTCAGCGACTGGATCAGCGAGTGGCTCGAGCCCATCACGGGTCACGCCGAGCACGAAGAGCTCCAGGTCCCGGCGATCGTCCTGACCCTCGTCATCACGGTCGTCGTGCTGATCGGGGTCGCGGCGGCGGCGTTCTTCTACAACCGTGAGCCGATCGCCGCCGAGACACCGGCCGACAGCTCGGTGTCGATCTTCGCCCGCGCCGGCCGCCACGAGCTCTATGGCAACGAGCTCAACGACGCGGTCGTCGTACGCCCGACACGTCACCTCACCCGGTTCCTGGTGTGGTTCGACGGCAAGGGCATCGACGGCTTCGTGACCGGTGTCGCCGACCGGCTCGGTGACACCTCACAGTTCCTGCGCAAGCCGCAGACCGGCTATGTCCGTTCGTACGCACTCATGATGTTCGGCGGCGTAGCCGTCCTCGTCCTTGCCCTCCTGGCGGTGACCCTCGCATGATCCTGTCGATCCTCGCCGCGACTCCGATCGCGGGAGCGGTGCTCCTCGCGCTCCTGCCTCGTGAGGCCGCACCGCACCACCGGGCCAAGTACGTCGCCCTCGGCGTCTCGCTCGTCACGCTGGTCCTGTCCCTCGTCGTCATGGCGAAGTTCGACCAGGACGTCGGCGGCTACCAGCTGACCGAGAAGCACGAGTGGATCAAGGTCTTCGGCGCCTACTACTCACTCGGCGTCAACGGCATCGGCATCACGCTGATCCTGCTGACCACGATCCTCACGCCGATCGTGATCCTCGCGGCATTCGGTGACCGGCTGCCGGACGCCAAGGGCACCAACGCCTACTTCGCGTGGATGCTCGCGGTCGAGGGCCTCGCGATCGGCGCGTTCGCCGCGACCGACGCATTCCTCTTCTACGTGCTGTTCGAGGCGACGCTGATCCCGCTCTACTTCCTGATCGGCTCGTTCGGCGGGCCCAACCGGTCGTACGCAGCGGTGAAGTTCCTGATCTACAACCTCGTCGGCGGCCTGCTGATGCTGGCCTCGATCGTCGGCCTCTACGTCATCAGCGCCCGCCAGGGCGATGCGTCGTTCCTGCTGAGCGACTTGCAGAACCTCGACTTCAGCACCAACACCGAGCGGCTGCTGTTCCTCGGCTTCATGGCGGCCTTCGCGATCAAGGCGCCGCTGTGGCCGCTGCACACATGGCTGCCCGACGCCGCAGGTCAGGCGACTCCGGGCACCTCGGTGCTGATGGTCAGCGTGATCGACAAGATCGGCACGTTCGGCATGATCCGCTGGTGTCTTGGGCTGTTCCCCGGTGCGTCCGACTGGGCCAGCCCGGTCGTCATCGTGCTCGCGGTCATCAGCATCCTCTACGGCGCGCTGCTCGCGGTCGGTCAGGACGACATCCGCAGGCTCATCGCGTTCACCTCGGTGTCGCACTTCGGCTTCATCATCCTCGGCATCTTCGCGTTCACCACGACATCGCTGGCCGGCTCGACGCTCTACATGTTCAACCACGGGCTCTCGACCGCTGCGTTGTTCCTCGTGACCGGCATGATGATCGCCCGCCGCGGCTCGGCGCGGATCTCCGACTTCGGGGGCGTCCAGAAGATCGCCCCGATCATGTCGGGTGTGTTGTTGGTGGCCGGCCTGTCGAGCCTGTCGTTGCCGGGCCTCGCGCCGTTCATCTCCGAGTTCCTGGTGCTGGCCGGCACGTTCACGCGCTCGATCCCGGCCGCGGCGTTCGCGACGCTGGGCATCGTGCTCGCCGCGCTCTACATCCTGATCATGTACCAACGCGTCATGACCGGGCCGCTCAAGCCCGGCAACGAAGGCGTGAGCGATCTGGACCACCGCGAGATGGCTTCGCTGACCCCTGCGATCATCCTGATCGTCGGCCTCGGCTTCTTCCCTCAGCCGCTGCTCAACGTCATCAACCCCGCGATCGACGACGTGATCAGCCATGTCGGCAAGGGCGATCCCGCACCCAAGACGCCCGTCAACATCGATGACTCAGCTGCGCAGGAAGGGGGCCACGAATGATCGCCACGTTCGCGTCCGCGACCGACCTGCCCGACATCTCCGCACCGGAGATCGAGTACGCCCTGCTGGCGCCGATCTTCATCATCGCGGGTGCCGCGGTGCTCGGCGTCATCGTCGAGGCGTTCTGGCCCCGCAAGACCCGCTTCCTGGTGCAGGCCGGCATTGCCGTCGTCGGTATCGTCGCAGCCTTCGTCGATACGGTCTGGGTCTTTCAGGACCTCAAGGTCGTGGAGGACTCCCACCTCGCGCGCGGCAAGATCGCCGCCGAGGGCGCCCTCGCGATCGACGGACCGGGCGTCTTCGCCTGGGGCATCTTGCTGATCTTCGGGCTCTTGAGCATGCTGTTGTTCGCCGAGCGCCGCCTCGAGGGCGGGCTCAGCGGGTTCACCGGTCGCGCGGCCGACGCACCGGGATCGGCCGCGGAGGTCGAGGCGATCAAGCACCGTGTCGAGCACACCGAGGTCTTCCCACTCGCGCTGTTCGCGTTGGTCGGCATGATGCTGTTCGCGACGTCCAACGACCTGCTGACGATGTTCGTGGCGCTCGAGGTCCTGAGCCTGCCGCTCTACCTGCTCTGCGGTCTCGCACGTCGCCGCCGGCTCATGAGCCAGGAGGCTGCGCTCAAGTACTTCCTGCTGGGTGCGTTCTCGTCGGTGTTCTTCCTCTACGGCATCGCCCTGACGTACGGCTACTCGGGCAGCTTCCGGCTCTCCGACATCGATGTCGCGGTCACCAACCGCTCGGACAGCCAGAACATGCTGCTCGCCGCCACTGCCCTGATCGCGGTCGGCCTGCTGTTCAAGATCGGCGCCGTGCCGTTCCACACCTGGACACCGGACGTCTACCAAGGCGCGCCGACCCCGGTCACCGCGTTCATGGCGGCCGGCACCAAAGCCGCTGCGTTCCTGGCGCTGTTGCGGGTGTTCTTCGTGGCGTTCGGCGGCTCGTCATGGGACTGGCGCCCGACGATCGTCGCGGTCGCCATCATCACGATGTTCCTCGGCGCGGTCGTCTCGATCTCGCAGACCGACGTCAAGCGCATGCTGGCCTACTCGTCGATCGCCCACGCGGGCTTCCTGCTGGTCGGCTTCACGGGTGCCTACATCGGCTCGAGCGACTCCTCGCGGGTCACCTCGACGTCGAGCATCTTGTTCTACCTGACGGTCTACGGTGTCTCGTCGATCGGCGCGTTCGCGGTCGTGACGCTCGTACGCGACTCCGGTGGTGAGACGACGCACCTGTCCAAGTGGGCTGGCCTCGGCAAGAAGTCGCCACTGCTCGCAGGCTCGTTCGCGCTGTTCATGCTGTCGTTCGCAGGCATCCCGTTGACCGGCGGCTTCATCGGCAAGTGGACGGTCTTCAGCGCGGCATGGTCCGGTGGCTACTGGTGGCTCGTCGTGATCGGCGTGCTCGTCAGCGCCCTGGCGGCCTACTTCTACGTCCGGGTCATCGTGCTGATGTTCTTCACGGACCCGGTCGGCGAGGGGCCGACCGTCGCGGTTCCGAGCATCATGACCACCGGCGTGATCGCCGTGGCTGTGATCGTCACCCTGGGACTCGGTATCATTCCCGGACCGGTGCTGGATCTCGCGCAGCATGCGGGCGCCTTCGTGCGCTGATCCGTTCCCCCAAGGAGTTCTGCGTGTCCCGTCTGGGTGTCTCGTTCACCGACCCCGCCCTGGAAGCACGCGTCCTGGCGGGGGTCGAACAGGTCGAGGAGCAGCTCGCCGCGGCCGTCGACAGCCCGGAGAAGTTCGTCGCCGAGGCGGCAGCGCACCTGCTCAACGCCGGCGGCAAGCGGTTCAGGCCGCTGCTGGTCATGCTGAGCGCCGAGTTCGGCGAGTCGGCCAACCCTGACGTCGCGCGCTCTGCCGTGGTCGTCGAGCTGACCCACCTGGCGACGCTCTACCACGACGACGTCATGGACGAGGCCGACAAGCGTCGCGGCGCCCCGAGTGCCAATGCGCGCTGGGACAACTCGGTCGCGATCCTCGTCGGCGACTACCTCTTCGCGCAGGCCTCCGACCTCGTGTCCGACCTCGGGCCCGAGTCCGTCCGCATCCAGGCGCGTACGTTCTCCCGCCTCGTGCAGGGTCAGATCCGCGAGACCCTCGGCCCGGCCGAGGGCGACGACGCCCTCGCGCACTACCTCTCGGTGGTCGCGGACAAGACCGGCTCGCTGATCGCCACCGCCGCACTGTTCGGCGCCAAGATGGCCGGAGCGCCGGTCGACGTGCAGGAGACGCTCAGCGAGTTCGGCGAGCGGGTCGGCGCCGCGTTCCAGCTCAGCGACGACATCATCGACATCGCCAGCGAGACCGGCGACTCGGGCAAGACGCCGGGCACCGACCTGCGCGAGGGTGTGCCGACGCTGCCGACGCTCATCGCGCTCCGCTCGACCGATCCCCAGAGCGAGCGACTGCGCTCGTTGCTCGCCAAGCCGTTGACCGACGACGCCGAGCTCGACGAGGCGCTCCGGCTGCTGCGCGCGCACCCCGCGATGACCGAGGCCCGGTCGTACGTACAGGCCGAGGCCGATGCCGCGAGCGCGCTGCTCGCCAAGCTGCCCGACCTACCCGCTCGTGCAGCGCTGCAGGCCCTCTGCGACACCGTCGCCACCCGCCTGGGCTAGATCGGGGCGGGTTCCGTACGGATCACGCGGCGTCGGCTCGTGATCGCGTCGACGGTGAAGATGACGAGCGCGATCCAGACGAGGACGAACCCGATCCAGCGCTCGGTCGTCATGGTCTCGTCGAAGATCGTCAGGCCGGTGATGAACTGGATGATGGGGCCGAGGTACTGCAGGACGCCGATCGTCGTCAGGGTCAGGCGGGTGGCCGCGGCGCCGAACAGCAGCAGTGGGATCGCGGTGACCACACCCGTGCCGATCAGCAGCGCAGCGTTGCCGGGGCCGTCGTGCGCGAACGTCAGGTCGCCGCGCACCTGCAGCACGACCAAGAAGGCGACGGCGACCGGGAACAGGATCGCGGTCTCCATGCCGAGCCCCTCGAAGGCGCCGAGATCGGCCTTCTTCTTGAGGAATCCGTAGCTCGCGAACGAGAATGCGACGAGCAGCGCGATCCACGGCAGCCGGCCGTACCCGATCGACAGCACGACGACCGCCAGACCGCCGATGCCGATGGCGCCCCATTGCGCGGGGCGCAGCGTCTCCTTGAGCACGAAGACGCCGAGGAGCACCGTCACCAGCGGGTTGATGAAGTAGCCCAGTGAGGTCTCGACGACATGCCCGTTGGTCACGCCGTAGATGAAGCCGCCCCAGTTGAGCGCGATCGTGATCGACGCGAACGTCAGGATCACCATGAGGCGCCGATCGCGGGCGATGGCGATGAACTTCGTCCACTTGCCCATCGCGGTGATCGAGACCAGCACGAACACCATCGACCAGACGAAGCGGTGGGCGAGGATCTCCATCGAGCTCGCCGGGTCGAGCAGCGGCCAGTAGAGCGGGAAGAATCCCCAGCACAGGTAGGCGGCAACTCCAAGGCCCACACCGCTCTTGGAGTCATTCACCAGATGAGAGTACGCCCGGGGATGCGCGGGCCGCGTCCTGGCCGGATCAGGCGCGACAAGATGGCCGAAAGTCGTGGCAACGTGTCCGTTGTTGCAGCGCTCAGCGGGGCGCCCGTCAGGGATCGGCTAGCGTCATCGCATGCTCGCCGCCGGCCGCTTCGAGACGTACGGCCCGTCGCACCTGACGGTCCTGGCGATCTTCGGGGTCGGTGTCGCGCTGATCGTGCTGGCCGGCCACCGGCTGCGCGGGACGGCGGCGGAGGAGGCCGTGCGGCGTACGTTCGCGGTGGCGATCCTCGCGATCACGGTGCCGCTGCAGATCCTGCAGTTCACCCCCGACGAGTGGAACCTGCAGACCTCGCTGCCGTTCCAGCTGTGCGACCTGGCCTGGATGTTCGCGGTGTACGCGCTGTGGACCCGCAATCGGCTTGCCGCGACCATCACATACCTCTGGGGCGTCACGCTCACGACGCAGGGCATGCTGACCCCCGACCTCGCGTCGGACTTCCCGGAGCCGCGGTTCCTGATGTTCTGGGGGATGCACCTGCTGATCGTGTGGGCGTCGTTCTTCCTCGTGCTCGGTCTGCGGATCCTGCCGACCTGGCACACGTATCGGCAGACCGTCGCGATCACTTCGGCGTGGGCCGTCTGTGCGTACGTCTTCAACGTCATTGCCGGCACCAACTACGGCTATCTCAACCGGCTGCCCAAGAACGCGTCGCTGCTGGACTACCTCGGCCCGTGGCCGCTGTTCGTCGTGCTGGAGATCGCGATCGTCGCGTCGGTCTGGGCACTGCTGACCTGGCCGTGGGTGGGCAGACGGGTGCCCTCCGTCTAGGGTCGCCATCGGTGGTCCCTCCGCATCGGGATCTCGTCCTTGCGGATCCGCCTCAGAATGCCCCGAGGGTGGGTTGAGCGGTGCCGTTGTGCCCGCTCCAGCTCCCGTCGCCGCGCCACGTCAGGCAACTTCCGGGTGCCGGGCGCAACCACCCGGCGGTGATCTTCCCTAGAGTGTCTTCATGGCCGCCTACCTCGACGACTACCTCGCGGTCGGCGTCATCATCGTGGCGGGCATCGTGCTCGCCGGCGGGATGCTCGGGGTCAACCGGCTCGATGCGCCCGCGGGTGGCCGCACGCGAGAAGCTGCTGACGTACGAGTCGGGCGTCGATCCGGTCGGCGCGGGCTGGGCCCAGTCGACGGTCCGCTACTACGTCTACGCGTTCCTCTACGTGATCTTCGCGGTCGACGCGGTCTTCCTCTTCCCATGGGCCGTCGTGCTCGAGGACATCGGTCGAGCGGCCGCGGTCGAGATGGGCATCTTCATCGGCATCCTCGTCGTGGGGCTCGTCTATGCCTGGCGCAAGGGGGTGCTGTCGTGGACGTCGTAGGAGCTGTTGACCTGCCGATGCCGACCCTGGCACCACCGACGCTCGGGCCTGTGTCGCAGCACGCCCCCAAGCCGGCCCGCTACCTGCTCAACTGGGGTCGCAAGTACTCCCTCTGGGTCTTCAACTTCGGCCTGGCCTGCTGCGCGATCGAGTTCATCGCGACGTCGATGTCGCGCCACGACTTCATCCGCCTCGGCGTCATCCCGTTCGCACCCGGCCCCCGCCAGGCCGACCTCATGGTCGTCTCGGGGACCGTCACGGACAAGATGGCGCCGGCGATCAAGCGCCTGTACGACCAGATGCCCGAGCCCAAGTACGTCATCAGCTTCGGCTCGTGCGCCAACTCCGGCGGCCCCTACTGGGACTCCTACAGCGTCACCAAGGGCGTCGACCAGATCATCCCCGTCGACGTGTACGTCCCGGGGTGCCCGCCGCGGCCCGAGGCGCTGCTCAACGGCATCGTCACGCTGCAGGACAAGATCGGGGGCGAGAACCTCGCGGACCGCTACAAGCGCCCAGCGACGTCATTGCTCTCACCTCGTATCGAGGCGCCGCAATGACTCTCGAAGACAACGGGTTCGGCCCGCCGCACCGCGTCGTCGAGGCAGCCGAGTGGCACGACTCCGCAGCACAGCTCAAGCGCGACGGTTACACGTACTTCGACTGGCTCTCCGCCGTCGACGAGCACCCCGAGGGCTTCCGGCTCGTGCTGCACGTCGCCCGGGTCAAGCCGCTGGACCACCTGCTGCTCACCACGTACGTCGACCGCGACGCTCCCGCCGTCGCATCGATCGCTGACGTCTTCGCCGGCGCTGCGTGGCACGAGCGGGAGACGCACGAGATGTTCGGCATCGACTTCGGCCTCGACCTGGATCCGCTGCTGCTGCCGGACGGCTTCGAGGGGCATCCGCTGCGCAAGGAGTTCGTGCTCGCGTCGCGCGTCGCCAAGCCGTGGCCGGGCGCCAAGGAACCGGGCGAGAGCGACGCCGAGTCGACGCACTCGCCGAGCCGCCGGCGGATCAAGCCCCCGGGCGTCCCCGACCCCGAGGACTGGGGCCCGGGAAAGGCGGCAACGGATGACGTCCTTTCGACGGGCTCAACGACCGAGGGGGACACCGATGGCTGATGTCATCGATGCGGTTCTGCGCTGCGTCGTCGTGCTCGCGGTGTTCATGGTCTTCCCGCTGGTCGTGGGTCAGATGGAGCACAAGGCCATGGCGCACATGCAGAGCAGGGTCGGCCCGATGAAGGCCGGTGGCTTCCATGGCTGGGCCCAGCTCGTCGCCGACGGAGTCAAGTTCGTCCAGAAGGAGTCCATCGTCCCGGCCGCCGCTGACCGCAAGGTGTTCGAGCTGGCCCCCGCCGTCGCCCTCGTGCCGTACCTCGTGGCGATGCTGGCGATCCCGCTCGGGCCGTTCTTCGGCCAGGGCAACCTGATCGGCCAGGACCTCGACCTCGGCCTGTTCTTCGTGCTCGCCGCGATGAGCGTCGGCGTGCTCGGCACGCTGATGGGCGGTCTCGGCAGCGGCAACAAGTACTCCTACATCGGCGGTATGCGCGTCGCGGCGCAGCTCATGTCGTACGAGCTGCCGATGGTGCTCGCCGCCGCGAGCGTCGCGATGGCGGCAGGCACGCTCTCGCTGGTCGGCATCGCCGACGAGTGGGAGCCGTGGTGGCTCCTCGCGCAGCTGCCGGGCATGGTCGTCTTCTTCGTCGCCGGGCTCGCCGAGCTGCAGCGGCCGCCGTTCGACGCGCCACTCGCCGACGCGGAGCTCGTCATGGGGCCACTGACGGAGTACGGCGGGATGCGCTTCGCGATGTTCCTGCTCGCGGAGTACGCCGGCATCGTCGTGCTGGCGGCCCTGACGACGGTGCTCTACCTCGGCGGCTGGGCCGGCCCGTTCTCTGATGACATCGGCTGGCTGTGGACGTTGGTCAAGGTCATGGCGGTGTCGTTCCTCGTGATCTGGGCTCGTGTGGCCTACCCACGGCTGCGTGAGGACCAGGTCAACTCGCTGGCCTGGAAGGTCCTCGTCCCGGTCGCGCTGGCGCAGATCACCCTGACAACGGTGCTGGTGGTCGCATGAGCATGTTGCCGGTGGACGGATCTTCATGCGTTCGTGTCGTCCCGACACCGCGAACGCATGGACGTACGTCGATGGCTCGCGGCTGGACGACCGATCTTCATGCGTTCGTGCCGTCCCCGCGACGCGAACGCATGAAGATCGGTCCCGACTCGCGCCGGGAGGTGGTCGCATGACGTACGGCAAGGGCCTGCTGCAGGGGCTCGCGGTCACCTGGCGCAACCTCACGCGGCGATCCGTCACGGCCCACTACCCCGACGTGCAGCCCGACCTCCCGCCCCGCAGTCGCGGCGTCATCGCGCTGCAGGAGGAGAACTGCACGTCCTGCATGCTGTGCGCCCGCGAATGTCCCTCGTGGTGCATCACGATCGACTCGCACAAGGAGACGATCCCGGCGACGACCGAGGGTGGCCGCGATCGCAGCCAGAACGTGCTCGACACGTTCGACATCGACTACTCGCTCTGCATGTACTGCAGCATCTGCATCGAGGTGTGCCCCTTCGACGCCTTGCACTGGTCGCCGGAGTTCGCGTACGCCGAGGGCGACATCGTCGACCTCACGCATGACATGAATCGGCTGCGCGAGTGGATGTGGACCGTCCCGCCGCCGCAGGCGCTCGACCCCGGAGCCGAGCCGGCCAAGGAGCTCACCGCATGGGAAGCCAAGGCTGCCGCGGAGGAGGCCGAGTGAGCGCGACTGAGATCGTCTTCGTGCTGTTCGCCGTCCTCGCCGTCGGGTCGGCGCTGCTCGCGATGACGACCAAGCAGCTCGTGCACTCGGCGCTGTGGCTCGTCGTGACCCTCGGCGCGGTCGCGGGCTGCTTCGTGCTGATGACCGCCGAGTTCGTCGCCTGGGTCCAGGTGCTCGTGTATGTCGGCTCGGTCGTCGTGCTGGTGATCTTCGCGCTCATGCTGACCCGCCAGCAGTCGACGATCTCAGCAGAGGTCACCGGCAACCGCTGGACTGCCGCGGTGCTCGGACTCGTCGCCGCGGTCGGCCTCGGCGCGACCGTCATCAGCGGCTTCCACGGTGAGCGCATCGAGGGGCATCGCATCGGCAGCGCCACGTCGATCGGCGATGCGCTGTTCAACGACTGGGTGCTCCCGTTCGAGATCCTCAGCGGGGTCCTGCTCGCCGCCCTCATCGGCGCCATCGTCATCTCCCGGTCGGGAACCGAGCGCTGATGCCGCTGCTCTATCCGCTGGTGCTGTCGGCCGCGCTGTTCGGCATCGGACTCTATGGCGTGCTCGCCCGCCGCAACGCCGTGCTGATGCTGCTCGGCGTCGAGCTGATGCTCAATGCGGTCAACCTCAACCTCGTCGCGTTCGACGCGTGGTTCGCGGACCAGCTCCACACGGGTCAGGTCCTCACGCTGTTCACGATCACCCTCGCGGCCGCGGAGATCGGCCTCGGGCTCGCGATCGTCCTCGCGCTGTTCCGCGCCGTGCGTACGGTCGACGTCGATCAGGTCGGTGCGAAGTGACCATCGCTCGCAGAGCTCGCTCACGGTCGGCCGCGGGCGGCCTCCTAGGTACCGCCGCTGGCTGTACGTCGTCCTGACCGCTGCGCTCGCCGTGGCGGTCGCCGATGTGGGCGATCCCGCACCTCGACGGCGATCCGACGACCAAGGTCTGGGTCGAGGGCAACGACCTGCTCGCGGTTTCGCTGGCGACGCACATCGACAGCCTCGCCGCCCAGGTCCTGCTGCTCGCCGTCGGCGTCGGCCTGCTGGTGCAGATCTACTCCACGGCCTACCTCGGCCATCACCCGCGCTATCGCTCGTACGCCCTGGTCATCATCTTGTTCCTGCTCGGCATGATCGCCGTCGTCGCGGCGGACGACCTGTTCGTCCTGCTGATCGGCTGGGAGGTCATGGGGCTGTGCTCCTACCTGCTGATCGGTCACGAGTGGCAGACGCCGGTCGCCCGCGCAGGTGCCGCGAAGGCGTTCCTCATGACCCGCATCGCCGACCTCGGACTGCTCGTCGGGATCCTGGTGATCGGTCAGACGTACGGGACCTATCGCATCAGCGAGGTGCTCGCGCAGCAGCCCAAGAACGCCACGGCCATCGGGCTGCTGCTGCTCGTCGCCGTGGTGGGCAAGTCGGCGCAGTTCCCGCTGCACACCTGGTTGCCCGACGCGATGCCGGGCCCGACGCCCATCACGGCCCTGATCCACGCCGCCACCATGGTCGCCGCCGGCGTCTACCTCGTCGCCCGCCTGCTGCCGGTCTTCGCCGACTCCGAGCTCGTCATGACGCTGCTGGCGATCATCGCCGCGATCACGATGCTGCTCGGCGCACTCTTCGCCCTCGTGCAGACCGACCTCAAGCGGGCGCTCGCGTGGTCGACCGTCAGCCAGCTCGCGTTCATGTTCGCGGCGCTGTCGGCGGGCGACGGTGACGCCGGCACCGACCATCTGCTGTCGCACGGTGCGTTCAAGGCCCTGCTCTTCCTCGGTTGCGGCTGCGTCATGCACGCGGTCGGGTCGAGCGCGCTGTCGGCGATGGGCGGCCTGCGCCTGCGTATGCCGGTCACGTTCTGGACCATGACGATCGGCTTCGCGGCCCTTGCCGGTGTCATCCCGACGGTCGGCTTCTTCACCAAGGACTCGGTGCTGCACGCTCTCGAGCACGGCCGCGACGAAGGTCCGCTGCCCGGCGGCGTCGCGCTCGCGGTCTTCGGCGTTGCTCTGCTGACCTCGTTCGTCACGGCGGCGTACGCCACGCGGCTCTGGCTGCTGACGTTCCTCGCGCCGGCTCCCGCTGATCGCGCCGAGGCCCACGAGGCGCCGCGCGCCATGACCGGCCCGATCACCGTCCTCGCCGTTGCGACCCTCGCCCTGTCGATCGGTCAGCCGTTCCACCTCGGCATCGGACTGCTCTCGACGGTCGTTGCTGCGGCAGGTATCGCCACGGTCTTCCTGGCCTGGCGCAACGGCCGCTCGCTCAACCTCTACGCGCCGTGGCTGACCGCAGAGCTCGGGCTCGACCGGCCGTACGCGTCGTGGATCCCGGCGACCCTGCGTTCCTCGGCGCAGGCGGTCGTCGACGTCGACCGCGACGGCGTAGATGCGTACTCCTACGGCTCGGCGTTCGTCGCCCACCGCGTCTCGCGCGTGCTCGCGCTGGTGCAGTCCGGCAACGTCCAGCGATACGCGACGGTCATCGCCGTTGGCGTCATCGTCTTCACGGCAGCGGCGGTGATCTGGGCATGATCACCGCTGCGCTCACGATCCCGTTCACCGTCGGGCTCGGCTTGCTGTTCCTCCGCAAGCTGGTCTCCGGACGTGCCGCTGCCGGACTCGGAGCGGCCGCGATGGCGACCTCGCTCGTGCTGTTCGCGCTCGTGTGGGAGGGCAAGGACACGATCTCCGGAGAGGTCGACACGGAGTGGATCGAGCCGCTGGGCGCTCGCCTGCACCTGGGCGCCACCGCCATCTCCTGGCCGTTCCTGCTGATGACGGCATTCATCGGCCTGCTCTGCTGCGTGTGGCTCATCGCCGACGACACCGCACCGGCGCTGGTCGGACTCGTGCTGATCATCAGCGCGTCGTCGCTCGGCGTGTTCGCGTCACTCGACTTCCTGCTGTTCTTCGTGTTCTTCGAGCTCGCGCTGATCCCCATGTGGTTCGTCATCGCCTGGTGGGGCGACCCACATGACTCGTCCGGGCGCACACGCGCGGCCACGCGGTTCCTGCTCTTCACCGTCACCGGCTCGGCGCTGCTGCTGGTCGGCATCGTGTTGGTGGCCCGCGACAGCGGATCGCTGCAGTTCACCGAGATCCATGGCGGCCCCCTCGTGGCGGCGGTGCTGATCGTCCTCGGTTTCGCCGTCAAGACTCCGCTCGTGCCGCTGCACACGTGGCTGCCCGATGCGCACAGCAAGGCGCCCACGGTTGGCTCGGTGCTGCTCGCGGCAGTGTTCCTCAAGCTCGGCACGTACGGCCTGATCATCGCCTCGGGCCTGCTGTCCGGCTCCTTCGCCGATGTCGCCCCGTACGTCGCCGGTGCCGGTGTCATCGGCATCATCTGGTCGGCCCTGGCCTGCTACGCCCAGGACGACCTCAAGCGCCTGATCGCCTACTCCAGCATCGGCCACATGGGTTTCGTGGCGCTTGCCATCTCGACGCAAAGCGTCGTCGGTGTTGCTGCCGCAGTGTTTGGATCAGTGGCTCATGGGCTGGTCACGGGGCTGCTGTTCTTCCTCTCCGGCTCGCTCAAGGACCGCTTCGGCACTGCGTCGATGCGGGCGATCGGTCGCGGGCTCTACGCGCGTACACCGTGGCTCGCGGTGGCGTTCGTGTTCGCCGCGGTCGCGAGCCTCGGCCTGCCCGGCCTCGCTGGATTCTGGGGCGAGCTGCTGTCGTTGCGCGCGGCATACGAGGTCGGGGTGCTCGACAAGCCGTACGCGTGGACGGCCCTCGGGCTAGCGGTGCTGGGTGTCGCGCTCACCACGGCCTACTTCGTCCGGGCGATCCGGCTGCTGGCCCAGGGTGAGCCGGTCGCGCAGGAGGCCGATCGCGATCTCGACCGTGCGGGAGTCGGTCGTCAGCATCGCCCTCGTCGTGTCGATCCTCGTGCTCGGCCTGGCTCCGGGCCTGGTCGTCGGTCTGTACGACTTCCCGACCATCCTCAACGGTCAGTCGGTGACGCCGTGAACATCCCCGTGGACTGGGCCGTCGTCGGCCCCGCCGTCATCGTCGCGATCGGTGCGCTGGTCGCGCTGCTGGTCGACGCGTTCTACTCCCGACGTACGTGGCTCGGCTCGGGGCTGCCGGCCAGCGTCGCACTCATCTGGGCCGGCACAGAGCTGCTCCGCCTGCACGACGACATCGTCCCCTTCACCTTCGCACTGTCGCTGATCATCCTCGTCGGCACGCTCGTCGTCGTGGTGGCGTCGAACGTCATGAACTTCGAGAACGCGATGCCGCCGGGGGAGTATCACTTCCTGCTGCTCGCTGCCGCTGGAGGCGCGTTGATGATGGTCGCGGCGCGCGACCTCGTGACGTTGATCGTCGCGCTCGAGCTGTTGTCGCTGCCCTCGATCGCGCTCGTCGGGCTCCGACAGGGTGACCAGCGCGCGATCAAGTCGGCATGGACGTTCTTCCTCGCCTCGGTCGTGTCGACCGCGATCACGTTGATGGGCGTCTCGTTGCTCTACGGCGTCGCGGGAACGCTCGACTACGAAGGCCTCAGCCGCGGTCTGCGCGAGACCGACCTGCCTGACGAGGTCGTCGCGGTCGCGGTCATCCTGACGATCATCGGGCTGCTGTTCAAGCTCGGCGCGGTGCCGTTCCACGTGTGGATCCCCGACACCTACACCGGTGCGCCGGCCATGGTCGCGGGCTTCCTGTCGTCGGTGTCCAAGGCCGCGTCGCTCGGCGCGGTCTACACGCTCCTGGTCGTCGCGCTGCCCGAGGCGTTCGACACCTGGACGACGATCCTCGCGGTGGTCGCCGCCGTGACGATGACGGTCGGCAACCTCGGGGCGCTGCGGCAGACGAATGCGATCTCGATGCTGGCGTGGTCGTCGATCGCGCAGGCCGGCTTCCTGATCGCGCCGGTCGCCGTGGTCACCCGGTTCGGCCCGGAGGCAGTGGTGCAGTACCTCGCCGTCTACGTGCTTGCCAATCTCGTCGCTTTCGCCGCGCTCGCGGTCGTGCTGCGGTTGCGCGGCAGCACCGACTACAGCGAGCTGCAAGGGCCTCGCCCGTACGGACCCGCCGACCGGCGTACCGCTCGTGATGGCGGCCCTGACACTTGCCGGCTTCCCGCCGGCGGTGATCGGCCTGGTCACGAAGTACGTCGTGATCCGGCCCGTCATCGAGGCCGGCGAGACGTGGCTCGCGGTCGTCATGGCGGTCAACGTGATGCTCGGACTCGCGTACTACCTGCAAGTTCGTCGTGGTGCTCGTCGACCGGCCCGCGATCGACGACCCGTACGCAGCCCGTCACCGCCGGTCTCGATCCGCATCTCCAAGGCCGCCGTGCTCATCGGCACGGCCGGCCTTGTCGCCCTGAGCGCCTGGCCCGACCTCCTGCTGACCCACCTGCCCTGAGGTTCCTCAGCGGTAGTTGACGAACTGCACGGCGAAGTCGAGGTCGGCGCCCTTGACGAGCGCGATGACCTCCTGCAGGTCGTCGCGCTTCTTGCTGCTGACCCGGAGCTCGTCGCCCTGGATCTGGACCTTGACGCCCTTGGGGCCCTCGTCGCGGATCAACTTGGAGACCTTCTTGGCCTGCTCCTGGCTGATGCCCTCGGTGATCGTCGACGTCAGGCGGACCTCCTTGCCGGACTGACGGGGCTCACCCTCCTCGAGGGTCTTGAGCGAGATGCCGCGCTTGATCAGCTTGTCCTTGAAGACGTCGAGGATCGCCAGGGCGCGCTCGTCGGCGTTCGCCTTGATCTCGATGCCGAACTCGCCGCTCCAGTCGATCGCTGCGCCGGTGTTCTTGAAGTCGTACCGCGTCGCGATCTCCTTGGCGGCCTGGTTGAGCGCGTTGTCGACCTCCTGGCGGTCGATCTTGTTGACGATGTCGAAGGAAGAGTCGGCCATGAGTGCTCCTGGTGGTGCGCCGCGGGGATCTGATTTCTCTCACCCTAATCGGCTGCGATAGTCTTGCTTGTCGTTGCCCCGGCAACACCCCGGCAGGTTGCCCGAGTGGCCAAAGGGATCTGACTGTAAATCAGACGGCTCAGCCTACGCAGGTTCGAACCCTGCACCTGCCACGGGAATCGAGAAGGGCCTTTGACCTGCGGAAGCGCGGGTCAAAGGCCCTTCTGCTTTCTCTGTTTCGGATTCTCAAACAGGCTCAGCACTCCAACCCCACGAGTTGGTCCCGTCCGTCACGCATTGGGGTCTCGTACGCCTGGGTGGCGCCTAGTCTGCACCGCGAAGCGCCTCCGCAAGTTGCGTCATCACGCCCTCGTCGCGCTGGTAATGAACCCATTTCCCAACGCGCGTGCTCTTGACCAAGCCTGCTCGCTCTAGCACTGCCATGTAGGACGACACCGTGGATTGAGCCAGACCGGACTTGACCTGCAAATGACTGACGCACACCCCGACTTCGTGGCGGTCGGCTATGGGCTCCCAACGGGCGAATTCGCCGTCTGGGTCCCGAAGCCAATTCATGATCTGCAAGCGCGCGGGGTTCGACAAAGCCTTCAGCGCCTCCACTACTTGCGAAGGCTCGATGCCTTCCGGGGCGCGCCCATTTGAGGCTGCCACTCACTCCTCCTTGTGCTTGTCGAGCCATCGTATCGCGATATGTCGTTGCGATGTCGACGACAAAGTGACATATTGCGATACTTAGATATGAGCTGGGAGCCACGAGTTCTCTGCGGACGTGTCGACGGCAGCGTCGCCCGTGCCGTGCTCATCAACCCCACATGAAAGGAAAAGTGCATGGTGTCCGAAGCGCAGAAGCCGTTGATCGTCGTCGCAGGTGCGACGAGCAAGCAGGGCAGGAGCGTCACGGCCTCCCTGCTCGATAGTTCAAAGTTCCGAGTGAGGGCCCTGACGAGAAACGCCGACTCCGCTCAGGCCCAGAGTCTCGCGAGAATGGGTGCTGAGGTCTGCACCGTCCCGCTCGAGCTGGGCCATAGGTCGGAGCTCGTGCGCGCGTTCGAGTCTGCTGACGGAGCATTCCTGATGACGCCTCCTGTCGCGCCGCCATCTACTGACGAGTTTCTCCTTGGATGTGAACTGGCTGATGCCGCCGTTGAGGCAGGCGTGCAACACGTCGTCTTCAGTGCGCTGGAGAACGTCGAGGAGAGATCATCCGGCGCCAAGTGGGCGCCTCACTTCACGGACAAAGCGTTGGTCGCCGAGCACATCAAGAATCTGCCGGTCGCTCACACCGTCGTCATGCTCGCGTTCTTCTACACGAACGCGCTCGAGTACTACGCTCCTCAGATTGACGGGGACACCGTGCTGATGCCGTTCTACCTTCCTGCAGACTTTCGTGCTCCATTCGTGGACCCGATCACCGCGACAGGGCCGCCTGTTGTGGAGGTCTTCTCCAACCCAGAGAAGTACACGGGCGCTACGTTGCCGATCGTTGGGGAAACAATCTCGCCGCAGGAGATGGTCGAGGCGTTCTCCCGTGCAACAGGACTCAAGGCCGAGTACCGGGACGCGTTTTCCCGCGAGGGCCTTCTCACGTACGTCCCAGACCTGGGGGCGAATCCGCTGCTGGTCGATGAGATCCTGGGCATGGCGGAGTACGTCGTGGAGTTCGGATACTTCCGAGATGACCGCGACCTGCAGTGGAGCCGACGCGTTGACCCAGAGGCGTTGAACTGGGAGCAGTTCGTCCGCGGAATGAGCTGGCGAGGGGAGCAAGTCACGTTCGGCATTTAGCCCGCAGCCGGTGTGCGTCCTCGATCAAGACGTTTCGCACCATGCGACTCGCGACGCGGGATATCGCGACGAAGGTGGCCGCGAACGACTTGCGAATTCGATCAAGACGCAGCCCGTCGGTCCGCAGCGTCGCGACGCCGGCCGGGTCTTGACCACGACATGACGGAGCCCCTCGAACCAGGTGGGTGGTGAGGGGCTCAGTCGCTCAGGGCACTTCGAAGGTTGAAGCAAGACCTTGAGCCTGTGTGCACCGGCGGGGCGTTGCTCACCCGCCGGCTCGTCATCCAATCTAGGGTCGACGCAGACGCGGTTCAACAAACGGCAGGCGAACGTTTGCGCCCCTGCGGTTCACCGCGGGTTCATGTCGTTCCTGCAAGGTTTGGTCGTGTCGGCCCCCGATCTGAGCGCGTTCGCGTCAGACCAGCTCGCGTCCCTGCTGAAGTCGACCCAGGCTCCGCCGCCGCGGACACTGGTCGACATCCTGCGTCGGACGGCTCGCGACAACCCGGACGCCTCAGCGCTCGACAACGGCTCGAACGTGCTCACGTACGCGGCATTCTGCGAGGCGGCAGATGCCTTTGCGTCGGATCTGCAGGAGCGCGGGGTGGGCCGCGGCGATCGCGTCGGTGTCCGGGTCGACTCGGGCACGCTCGACCTCTACGTCGCGATCATGGGGATCCTCGTCGCCGGTGCCGCGTACGTGCCGGTCGATGTCGACGATCCCGACTCGAGGGCCCGCACGGTGTTCGGCGAGGCCGATGTCGCAGCCGTCGTCGGCAACGGGCTCGTGATCACCTCCCGTCGCGCAGGCGGCGTCCCCGCGCTGGACGGAGAGCCGCTGCCCACCGACGACGCGTGGGTCATCTTCACCTCCGGGTCGACCGGTACGCCCAAGGGTGTGGCCGTCTCGCACCGGTCGGCGGCCGCGTTCGTCGACGCCGAGGCGGCACTGTTCCTCCAGGATCGTCCGCTGGGCCCGGGCGACCGGGTGATGGCCGGACTCTCGGTGGCGTTCGACGCGTCGTGCGAGGAGATGTGGCTCGCCTGGCGGCACGGGGCGTGTCTCGTGCCCGCGCCGCGATCCCTCGTCAAGAGCGGCAGCGATCTCGGGCCGTGGATGGTCGCCAACAGCATCACCGTGGTGTCGACGGTCCCGACCCTGGTCGCGCTGTGGCCGCCGGGCGTGCTCGACGACGTACGCCTGCTGATCGTGGGTGGCGAGGCCTGCCCGCCCGAGATCGGCGAGCGACTGGCTGCTCCCGACCGCGAGGTGTGGAACACGTACGGTCCGACCGAGGCCACCGTGGTCGCCTGCGCGGCACCGCTCGAGGCCGGCACGCCCGTACGCATCGGGCTGCCGCTCGCCGGCTGGGATCTCGCCGTCGTCGACAAGGCCGGGCAGCAGGTCGCCGCCCGGCGAGACGGGTGAGCTGATCATCGGCGGGGTGGGGCTGGCTCGCTATCTCGACCCGGCCAAGGACGCTGAGAAGTACGCGCCCATGCCGACGCCTTGGGTGGGATCGCGCCTATCGCAGCGGCGACCTGGTCACGTACGACGGCGAAGGCCTGGTCTTCGTGGGCCGCGCGGACGAGCAGATCAAGATCGGCGGCCGCCGCATCGAGCTCGGCGAGATCGACAGCGCGCTGCTGGGGCTCCCCGGGGTCGCCGCGGCGGCTGCGGCGATCCGCACGACGGAGGCCGGCAACCGCATCCTCGTCGGCTACGTCGCGACCGAGCCCGCGTTCGACCTGGCCGGAGCCCTCGCGGTGCTGCGGGGCCAGATGCCCGAGGCGCTGGTGCCCCGGCTCGCCCGGCTCGAGACCATGCCCACCCGCACCTCCGGCAAGATCGACCGCGACTCCTTGCCGTGGCCGCTGCCGAGCGTCGACTCGTCTGGGGGCGAGAGCCATTTCGAGGGGACGAGCGCATGGCTCAAGACCCTGTGGCTCGACCTGCTGGGTGCCGTGGTCACGAGCCAGGCCGACGACTTCTTCGTCCTCGGCGGCGGGAGCCTCAGTGCCGCCCAGCTGGTGGGGCGGCTCCGGGAGAAGTTCCCCGAGGTCACGGTGGCCGACGTGTACGAGAATCCATCGATCGCGGCTCTGGCGACAAGCGCTTGATGCCATGTCGAACGCCCAAGCGCGGCAGAACTCCCCGGTTCGACCGGTGCGCACCTCGACGCAAGCCGCTCAGATCCTCCTGACCATCCCGCTTGCGGACCTTGAGTGGTCTGCGGTGGCTGACCTGGGTCGCGGCCGGAAATCACCTGGTCGGCGCGTTGCTCGGCTGGTCCTGGTTGCCGCAGATCTCCTGGGGATGGATCGCCGTCGGCTGGCTCCTGCTGATCGCGCCTCCCGGGCGGATGGTCCTGGCGGCGCTGGGCGCGCGGGTCCTGCTGCGTGGCGTCTCGCCGGGCGCCCATCCACGGGGTGGCGGGGTGCACCTTCGCCTGTGGCTCGCCGAGCACCTGGCCGACGAGCTGCGAGCCGGGTCGCTCTCCGGAGCCGCGCTCCTGACCACGTACGCCAGGTTGCTCGGCGCGCGGGTGGGCTCGGACGTGGACCTGCACTCACTGCCGCCCATCACGGGGATGGTCGAGATCGGCAACGGCGCGTCGATCGAGCCGGAGGTGGATCTCAGCGGACACTGGCTGGACGGCGACACGGTGCACATCGGCAGGATCTCCGTCGGTGCCGATGCGCGCATCGGGGTGCGCAGCTTCCTCGGCCCGGGGTCGGAAGTCGGGTCTGGTGCGGAGGTCGGCCCGGGGTCAGCCGTCTTCGGCAGCGTGCCGGCCGGGGAGTACTGGTCGGGCGCTCCGGCGCGTCGCAACGGTGCGGCCCGTGGCCCTTTGACCAGCACGCGAGCACCGCGTCGACGGCGATGGACCTTCGCGTATGCCGTCGTGGCCGCCGCCATCTCACTGCTGCCGGTGCTGGCGGCAGGGATCGGCGTCCTTGCGGTGTCGCCGTTCGTCAGGTCTGCGGACAACCTGGGCGAGGCGCTGCTCCGCGCGTCGGTCGCGGCACCCGCCGGAGTGCTGATCGGGTTCGTCGCACTCGCTCTGCTCGTGCTGGCAGCCGTGCGGCTGCAGTCGGTCGGCCTGACCAGCGGCACCTATCCGGTGCACAGTCTTCGCGGGTGGCAGGCATGGTCGGTGGTGCGGCTGATGGATGACGCACGCACCTGGCTGTTCCCGCTCTACTCGAGCACGCTGACCCCGGCCTGGCTGCGAGCACTGGGTGCCCGGATCGGTGACGGCGTCGAGGCCTCGACCGTGCTGATGCTCCCGGCGCTGACGTCGGTCAACGACGGCGCGTTCCTGGCCGACGACACCATGCTCGGCATGTACGAGCTCGGCGGCGGCTGGCTGCGGATCGAGCAGGTCAAGATCGGACGCCGCGCGTTCGTCGGCAACTCCGGCATGACGGCGCCCGGGCGCAAGGTCCCCAAGGGCGGCCTGGTCGCGGTGCTCTCGGCCGCACCGCGTCGCGCCGAGGCCAAGGCCGGCACGTCCTGGCTCGGCAGCCCGCCGCAGAAGCTGCGCCGATCCTCTGACAAGACCGACGACAGTCGTACGCATTCGCCCGAGCGTCGCGTACGCGTGCGGCGCGCGGTCATCGAGCTGGCCCGCATCGTGCCCCTGATCGTCAATGGGCTGCTCGGCCTGGTCGTCGTCTTCGGGCTGGAGCGGCTGGCCGGACAGGGCTGGCCGGTCGCAGCGGCGACCGTCGGGCCTGGTGCTGATCGCCGCGGGTGCCGCTGCCGCTGTCGTGGCCAGCGGCGCCAAGTGGCTTCTGGTCGGCAAGGTGCGAACCGCTGAGCACCCCCTGTGGAGCAGCTTCGTGTGGCGCAACGAGCTCGCGGACACGTTTGTCGAGGTGCTCGGCGCGCCGTGGCTGGCGCGCACCGCATCGGGGACGCCGGTGCTCAACCTCTGGTTGCGGTCGCTCGGCGCGCGGGTCGGCCGTGGCGTGTGGTGCGAGACCTACTGGTTGCCCGAAGCCGACCTCATCCATCTTGGTGCCGGCAGCACCGTCAACCGGGGCTGCGTGGTGCAGACGCACCTGTTCCATGATCGGATACTCCGCATGGACACGGTCACCCTCGAGCCAGGATCAACGCTCGGACCCCACAGCGTCGTACTTCCCGCCGCCACGATCGGCGCGCATGCCTCGATCGGACCGGTGTCGCTGGTCATGCGGGGTGAGTCCGTGCCGAAGAAGACGCGCTGGATCGGCAACCCGATCGGGCCCTGGGCCGACGACGACGCTGTCGTGGCCTCGCGATGACGCGGACCGTGTCCGTCGGTGTCGAGGACGACCGCTACGTCCCGGACCACGGTGACCACTCGTTCGACGTGACTCGCTACGACCTGCAGCTCGACTACAGCGTCGAGTCGAACCGGCTTTCGGGTCGGGCGAGGCTCAGCGCCACGGCACTCGACGACATCGACGAGATCAGGCTGGACCTCTACCGCCTCCGCGTGTCCAAGATCAGCGTCGACGGATCCCCGGCGAAGCACACACACCGCAAGAGCAAGCTCGTCGTCCAGCCTCGGACCCCCATCGCCGCCGGAAGCACCTTCACCGTCGTCGTCTCGTACGCCGGTTCGCCTCAGCCCATGCCGGGCCTCGACGGGGAGGCCGGGTGGGAGGAGCTCGCCGACGGAGTCATCGTGGCGTCCCAGCCGCACGGGGCGCCGTCGTGGTTCCCGTGCAATGACCGGCCGTCCAACAAGGCGACGTACGCCATCGAGATCACGGCGCCGTCCAACTACCTGCGTCGTGGCCAACGGCGTCCTCGAGAGCAAGCGGCGTCGCTCGGCTGGCACGACCTGGCGGCACGTCGAGGAGTCGCCGATGGCGACCTACCTGGCAACGGTCCAGATCGGCCGTTACGACGTGGTCGAGTCCGACAGCAGCGTGCCGATCCGGACGGTTCATCCGGCCGGCGAGAAGGCCGCCAGTGGTGGGCCGTTCGCCCGTCAGGGCGAGATGATGACAGCCTTCGTCCGACTCTTCGGGCCCTACCCGTTCGCCGCCTACACCGCCGTCATCACCGCCGACGAGCTCGACATTCCGCTGGAGGCACAAGGTCTTGCGGTCTTCGGATCGAACTTCGCCACCGAGGACTGGGACAGCGAGCGTCTCGTCGCGCACGAGCTGGCCCACCAGTGGTTCGGCAACAGCGTGACCCTCACGAGCTGGCGCGACATCTGGCTGCACGAGGGCTTCGCGTGCTACGCCGAGTGGCTGTGGTCAGAGGAGTCGGGCGGGCCGTCCGCCGGGCACCATGCGCAGCTGCACTGGGACCGCCTGAGCGAGCTGGACCAGGACTTCCAGCTGGGCGATCCGGGCCCTGAGCTGATGTTCGACGACCGCGTCTACAAGCGTGGCGCGCTCCTGCTGCACGCCCTTCGTACGGAGGTCGGCGATGACCGGTTCTTCGACGTGCTGCGCACCTGGACCGGCCGGTACGCCCACGGGTCGGTGACGACCGACGACTTCGTCGCGCTGACCGGCGAGCTGTGCGGGGCGTCGGTGGGCGGAGTGTTCGATGCGTGGCTGCGCGAGGTCAGCCTTCCGGCCCTGTCGACGTGACCAGCGTGGGCTGAGCCTGCGACAAGCACCGTCGCGGCGGCGACGTATCCGTCAGGACACGTCACGTCGAACATCCACGCGGGGGAGGCCAGCGGCTCGTCGGCCGGCCAGGCGAGCAGGGCCGGGGCCGTGCCGGGCGGAGTCACCTCGATCCGATCGGGATCGATCGTCA
Source organism: uncultured Actinomycetota bacterium (assembly GCA_963790145.1). Classification (GTDB taxonomy): domain Bacteria; phylum Actinomycetota; class Actinomycetes; order Propionibacteriales; family Nocardioidaceae; genus Aeromicrobium. The sequence goes on from CAWBNN010000005.1 coordinate 246,061, forward strand.
GCCCGTGCCCGGTGGCCTTGACGACCGACTCCTTGCGCACCCAGGTCGCTATGTCGGGTGAGCCTGCCGCGGCGTCCAGGCGCTCGACGTCGATCCCGACCGGACCAGCGTCGGAGACCGCGAGCGCGGCCAGATCGACGGCTCTGCTGAGGCTCACGTGGACAGGCATGCGGAGCCCGATGACGTACGGCGTGCCGTGCTGGTCGCTGCCGCACGATCGGCAGGCCCGGACGACGCGGACCTGGTCGGCCCCCACGCCGGCGAATGAGGCAGCCATCCGCGCGAGGTCCACCGTCGCAGCGGCGGCGGTGGTCCAGCCGACGACGAGACGTCCGCGGTTCCCGCCGCCTGCACCTGTGGTCACGTGATGGGTCTATCACGGGTGCCCGGCCCCGTTCATCGCAGCGTCGCCGAACGTCCACCGCACCGATGTCGCAGATCTCTAGGTTGTGCGCATGACGACTGACTTCGGGGCGCGCACGCGCGTCGACATGGACCAGCTGCTGCGGCTACTCGGTGATCGACATGGAGGACGACGACCCCGTCCTGCTCGATCACCGCGGCCAGTCGATCGACACCTGGCGCGAGGGATACCCGTACGAGGCTCGGATGGACGTCAACGAGTACGAGCTGCAGAAACGGCTCCTGCAGATCGAGCTGCTGAAGCTCCAGAACTGGATCAAGGGCACGGGTGGGCGACTCGTCCTCGTCTTCGAGGGCCGCGATGCTGCCGGCAAGGGCGGCACGATCAAGCGGTTCACCGAGCACCTCAACCCTCGCGGTGCGCGGGTCGTGGCGCTGGAGAAGCCGAGCGAGCGCGAGGAGACCCAGTGGTACTTCCAGCGTTACGTGCAGCACCTGCCGGCGGCCGGTGAGATCGTGATGTTCGACCGGTCCTGGTACAACCGTGCCGGCGTCGAGCGGGTCATGGGCTTTTGCTCCAACGGTCAGTACGACGAGTTCATCCGGCAGGCCCCGACGTTCGAGAAGATGCTGGTCAACGACGGCCTGCACCTCATCAAGTTCTGGTTCTCGGTGACCGCCTCGGAGCAGCGCACCCGCTTCGCCATCCGCCAGGTCGATCCGGTCCGGCAGTGGAAGCTGTCCCCGATGGACCTGCAGTCGCTCGACAAGTGGGACGCCTACACGCGCGCCAAGGAGACGATGTTCGCCCGTACGGACACATCGGTGGCGCCGTGGACCGTCGTCAAGAGCAACGACAAGAAGCGCGCACGTGTCGAGTCGATGCGGCACGTGCTGGCGCAGTTCGACTACGACAACAAGGACCACGAGCTGGTCGCGCGGCCTGATCCACTGATCGTCGGCCCGGCCGCCGAGCTGTTCCGCGACGCCACGGACTGACGGCCCGCAAGGTACGCCCACCGTTCATGCGGTGTTCACCGCAAGCCGTCCGGGACAGGGTGTAGACACCCTAGATTCCTCGCGACAACCCCCCGCCACGTCGTGAAAAGAGCACCACCTGTGAGCACGATGCTGCGCTCGGACGAGCCCGATTCCGAGCTCGACACCCCGCGCGCCCTCGCGACGACCCAGTCGGGATCGGACCGGGCGTTCGCGCTCGTCACCCGATCGATCGCCACGGTCGTGCTGTTCATCACCGGCGGCATCGGCGTGTTCCTCGCGCTGTCCGCGGTGCCGACGCTCAAGCGCTACGGCTGGGGCTTCTTCACCGAGACGCCAGTGGCAGCCCGAGGCCGACGTGCTCGGCATCGCCGCGGTGCTGGTCGGCACCGTCTCGGTCGCCGCTCGTCGCGATGGTCTTCGCGTTCCCGCTGGCGCTGCTGACCGCGCTCTACATCAGCGAGTACGCCCCGGCCGGCGATCAGGCCGACGCTGGTCTCGCTCGTCGACCTGATGGCCGCCGTGCCGTCGATCATCTACGGGCTGTGGGGCTTCTTCCTGGTCATGCCCCACGCCGCGGCGTTCGCGCCTGTGGCTGCACCAGCACCTCGGCTGGATCCCGATCTTCGACGTCGACGCCGACCCGAACGCCGCCGTCTGGGACCAGTCGCGCTACATCGGCAGCGCGTTCTGCGCCGGCATCGCGGTCGCGATGATGGTGCTGCCGATGTCGTGCGCCGTGATGCGCCAGGTCTTCTCGCAGACGCCGCCCGGCGAGAAGGAGGCCGCGCTCGCGCTCGGCGCCACCCGCTGGGGCATGATCCGCTCGGTCGTGCTGCCCTTCGGCCGCGGCGGCATCATCGGCGGCACGATGCTCGGCCTCGGCCGGGCGCTCGGCGAGACCATCGCGGTGCTCCTGATCATCTCGCCCGGCCTTCGACATCAAGCCGCGGCATCCTCGAGGTCGGCACCAACACGGTCAGCGCGCTGATCGCCGGCCGCTTCGGCGACGCCAGCGCCGCCCAGCTCTCGGCGCTGCTCACCGCCGGCTTCGTGCTGTTCCTGCATCACCCTCGTCGTCAACACGCTCGCCGCGATCGATCGTCAACCGCAGCCGCTCCGGCGCCGGGACGGACGCCTGATGACGCTCGACGACCACGCCGACCGACGGTCACGCCGACCGCCGGCGCCGTCGGCCGACCTTCCTGCCCGCGTACGACGACGACGCGCGCCCCCGCGTACCCGCGGCTCGGCCTGGGCCGAGCCGACCGCCGAGCGAGCGGTTCGCCGCTGGTCGGCTGCCTGGGTCGCGGCGCTCGCGCTGGCCTGGCTGGTCACCCAGCGGCTGCTGCCGCTCGGCGGGCTGCCGTGGCTTCGTCGTCGTCTGGTTCGTCGCTCGGCATCGCTGCTGATCGCGGTCGACCACGGCGATGACCGGCGCGCCGGGTCGACGTCGTCGACCGGGTCGTCGGCCGCGATCGTCACCGTGCGCGGCGCTCGTCGTCGGCGCCGCCCTGGTCAGCACGGTCGTCTTCGTCGTCTGCCGCGGGCTGGCGAGCCGCTGCTGCACCTCAACTTCTTCGTCGACGACATGGCCGGCGTCGGGCCCACGGACCCGTTCGACCGCGGGCGGCATCGCGCACGCGATCGTCGGCTCGGCGATCGAGCTCGGCATCGCGATCGCCGTCACGCTGCCGCTCGGCATCGGCACCGCGGTCTTCATGACCGAGGTCGGCGGCACGCTTCGCCACCGTCGTGCGCACCATCGTCGAGGCGATGACCGCGCTGCCCTCGATCGTGGCCGGCCTGTTCATCTACACGGTGCTGCATCGTCGCGCTCGGGCTTCCCGCGCTCCGGCTTCGCGGCCGCGCTGGCGCTCTCGGTGATGATGCTGCCGATCATCGCCCGCGCCGCCGACGTCGTGCTGCGCGTCGTGCCCGGCGGCCTGCGCGAGGCGAGCCTGGCGCTCGGCGCCAGCCGCTGGCGCACGGTGTGGCACGTCGTGCTGCCGACCGCCCGGCCCGGCCTGGCCACCGCCGTGATCCTCGGCGTCGCCCGCGGCGTCGGCGAGACGTCAGCCCGGTGCTGCTCACCTCCGGCGTCGCGACGTTCATGGTCACCAACCCGACCGACGGCGTCATGAACTCGCTGCCGCTCTTCATCTTCACACGGCGCCCGCAGCCGGCGAGCCGATCGACATCGAGCGCGCCTTCGCCGCCGCCACCGTGCTGCTGGTCCTCGTGCTCGTCCTCTTCGTCATCGCCCGCCTCGTCGCCCGCCCGCGCGACCGCGCACCGCCGCCCCGCTCGTACGCCCCGCGCGACGCGCGCCCTCCGAGGAGTCCCGATGACCCGCCGCTCCGCCTCGCTCGCCGCCCTGCTGGCGCTCGCCGCTGCTGCCCTGCTCGGCGCTCGGCGCGGCCGCCGCGGCCGACGACGGCCTCGGCACCGTCCGCAGCGGCGGCGTACGCCCAGATCGAGGGCTCCGGCTCGACCTGGTCCGAGGTGATCGTCCAGCAGTGGATCTCCGACGTCGACGCCCACGGCATGAAGGTCGATCTACAACGGCGGCGGCTCGTCGCAGGGCCGCAAGGACTTCGCCCAGAACGTCACCGACTTCGCGCATCTCCGAGATCCCCTACCAGGGCGTCGACGAGTTCGGCAACGCCGACACCAGCAACGGCCGCGAGTTCGCCTACCTGCCGATCGTCGCCGGCGGCACGGCGTTCACCTACCAGCTCAAGATCGGCGACGAGCTGGTCCGCAACCTGCGCCTGTCGGGCGAGACGATCGCCAAGATCTTCACCAACCAGATCACCAACTGGAACGACCCGGCGATCACCAAGGACAACAACGGCCGCGCCTTCCCGTCGCTGCCGATCACCCCGGTGGTCCGCTCCGACGGCTCCGGCACGACGGCGCAGTTCACGACCTGGATGGACGACGCAGTACCCGACGATCTGGCGGCCCGTACTTCGGCAAGTCAGCGGCTTCACGTCGTACTACCCGCGCAAGGGCCGGATGCTCGCGCCAGTCCGGCTCCGACCAGGTGATGAACACGATCTCCGGCTTCGCCGGCAACGGGACGATCGGCTACGTCGAGTACTCCTACCCGCTCAACAAGGACTACCCGGTCGTCAAGGTGCTCAACAAGGGCGGCTACTACGTCGAGCCGACGCAGTACAACGTCGCGGTCGCGCTGACCAAGGCGCAGATCAACAAGGACACGAGCTCGCAGCTCTACCTGACCCAGATCCTCGACGGCGTCTACAGCGCCACGCGACCCGCGGGCCTACCCGCTGTCGTCCTACAGCTACATGATCATCCCGACCGGCGCGAGCGACCAGCGGATGACGACCGCCAAGCGGCAGACGCTCGGCCGACTTCATGTACTACTCGCTGTGCGAGGGCCAGACCAAGGCCGGCGCCGTACGGCTACTCGCCGCTGCCGCTCAACCTGGTGCAGGCCGGCTTCGACGCAGCTCGCCAAGCTCAAGACGGCCGACCCGGCGGTCGACCTCGACCGAACCGCGACGTCGACCAAGTGCAACAACCCGACCTTCGTCGGCGGGCAACCTCAAGCAAGAACAAGCTCGCCGAGATCGCGCCGCAGCCCGCCGCCTGCGACAAGGTCGGGCGAGGGCCCGTGCGGCACCGACGACCGGCACCGGCGAGCCGTCGACCGACGACGCGCAGCGCCGACCGGCACCGAGCGGCGAGCACGGCGCGACGACCGGCAGGCCGGCGGCGAGCGGCGCCGACGGGCGACGGCCGGCGACCGGCGACGACCGGCCGGTCGACCGGCCGGCGACCGGCGACGGCGGTCGACCCGGCACCGGCGAGCCGGCGGCCGACGGCGGCCGTCGCCGACGCCGACCGAGCTGGCCGCCGCCGGACCCGATCGACGCCAACGCCGTTCGAGCTGTCCGCCGGCCGCCGCTGGACTGCATCGCGCCTTCGGCTGGCTCGCGGCGCTCGAGCTGCTCGCCCTGATCCTGGTGCCCGGCGTCCTGACGCCGCGCGTGCGCCGCACGCGGAGCGGCCCGATGATGGCCGGCCCGACCGCTCGCCGCGGTCGCTGCTCGCCGTCGCGGCCTTCGCGGCTGCTCGCCGGCGCCTCCGGCGGTCGCCGCCGGTGCCGCCTCGGCGGCCGCGAGCGACGACGGCGCGCCGGCGTACACCGCAGACCAAGCACCTGACCCGCGACGCTCCGTCGTCGACGGGCGCAGACCGACGTGATCGACGCGCGCGACGTCACCGTCACGGTCGACCGCACCACCGAGCCTCCGCGGTCGCGAGCGGATCAACATCAGCTGGTCCGGCGCGCAGCCCGACGCGGCGGCCGCGCCGCCAACCCGTACGGCGAGAACGGGCTCAACCAGGAGTACCCGGTCGTCATCCTGCAGTGCCGCGGCGTCGACGACCCGCGCCTGCCCGTGGCCAAGCAGCTCACGCCGGAGACCTGCTGGACCTCGACCCGCCAGCAGCGCTCGCAGGTCGGCCGACGACGCCAGCGCCGTGTGGCGCCACGACCTGCTACGGCGACGGACGCCGACCGCGCGCCAGAAGTCCGGCCTCGGACCCGATCCCGCGCGGAGTGCACCGACGTCGCCGACGTTCTCGACCCACCTCACGCCGTTCGTCGCCGCCAACGGCACCGTCTACGCCGCCTGCACGGCCGAGACCATGCCGCCCGAGGCCGCCGTCGGCGCGGCCTTCCCGCCGGCCGAGATGGCGGCGTTCACCGACCTCGACGGCAACGGGCAGGTGCAGTTCGAGGTGCGCACCGCCGTCGAGAACGAGTCGCTCGGCTGCACCGACAAGGTGGCCTGCTCGATCGTGGTCGATCCCGATCATGGGCATCTGAGCTGCATCGACGCCGACCAGCGAGTGCCGCAAGGCCGGCCGCTTCGCGCCGGGCTCGAGCAACTTCGCCAACGAGGGCGTCGACGCTGCAGTGTCTCGCCGGTCTGTGGTGGTCGCGCGTCCAACTGGCGCAACCGGTTCTCGGTCCCGCTCGACGTTCGGCTTGCCGCCGGACGCGTGCGACGTGCTCGACACGCGCGCGCCGACCGGCGTTCTACGGCTCCGAGCTGATGGCCCAGGCCTCGCTGCAGTGGTCGCCGGCGTACTGCCTGGACAAGAAGCGCTTCAAGTTCCAGCACAACAAGATGTCCGACGACGCCGGCTTCGCACCTGATGGAGAACGGCGGCGGCGCCGCCGCGTTCGTCTCCAGCGAGCACGAGGCAGCGGGCACGCGACCCGGTCGGCTACGCACCGACCGCGGTGACCGGCTTCGCGATCGGCTACATCGATCGACAGCCCGGACAACGCCGGCGAGCTACACCGACGCTCAGGCTCAACGCCCGGCTGCTCGCCAAGCTGCTGACCCAGTCCTACCTCGGCTCAGCGAGCGCGGCCGGCAGCACCCGGGCATGGGCGACAACCCGGTGTCGCTCAACCTCGACCCGGAGTTCCAGCAGCTCAACCCGGGCCTCGACTCGATCGGCCGCGAGGCGGCGGCGACCGTGCTGTCGCTCTCGGAGTCCAGTCCGACGTGATCGAGACGCTGACGTCCTACATCGCCAGGACGACAGGACGGCGATGGCCTTCATCAACGGCAAGGCCGACCCGTGGGGCATGAAGGTCAACCCGTAGCTACAAGAAGATCAAGCTGCCGACGCGCGAGTGGCCGCTGCTCGACGACTTCGTCCCGCCGACCGACGCACGAGTGCCACCAGCAGAACCCGGCGCCCTACTTCACCCAGCTCGCTGCGCCGGTCACCATCGCTGCGCAAGATCGCCGAGGCCGTGCTCGACGCCTGGCCCAACGTGCAGACCAAGTGCGACGCGCGGCCATCGCCACCGACCCGTGGAAGATCGGCCGCGTCGACCGGCAGGGCGTCGGCGCGCGCTTCATGCTCGGCATCGTCAGCCTCGGCGACGCCGCGCGCTTCGGCCTGCGCACGGCACGCTCCAGACCTCGCGACGGCGTCGCCGACCAAGACGTTCACGACGACGACGGGCGTACGTTCGTCGCGCCGACGAATGCCAGCGTCTCGCCGCAGCCAGGATCGCGAAGTCGGCGAGGACCCGCTCGGCGTTCTCGATGAGCATGGCCGAGCTGCGGCAAGACGCCGGACGCCTACCCGGGCACGATGATCGTCTACACGGCGGCCGCTCGCAGGGCCTCCCGAAGGAGGACGCCGACGAAGGTCGCGCGAGTTCATCCGGGTCGCGACGACCGAGGGTCAGGTGCGCGGCTTCGGCAACGGCGAGCTGCCCGACGGGCTACCTCCCGATCACCAAGACCGGCGCCACCGCCCCGCTGTGCAAGCCGGCCCAGCCAGGTCGCTGACCTCATCGAGGCGCAGAAGGGCATCGGCGCCGACCGAGCCGCGGACCGGCACCGAGCGGCGGCGACGGGTGTCGACCGGCCGGGCGACGGCGATCGCTCCGGCAGCGACGACGTCGGCGACGGCGGCCGGCACGGGCGGCCGACGCGACCGCAGGCGACTGCAGCACGACGCGGCCGACGGCGGCGACCAGCGTCGCGGCACGCGCGGACGGTCCTGCTGCCCGCTGCTCATCGTCGCTGGCGCTGCTGGCCGGGCTCGGTCGGTCGCCGGCGACGCCGCGCTCGTCGGCACGCGCTGCGGATGCGCCGGTGACGCACGACCGTCGACCGGCCGGCCGTCGACGCCTCCGGCGCAGACGCAGCATCTGGCCGCATGCGGCGCCGCCGACCCAGCGCGCCGCCGGTCCCGCTCGCCGGACAGACGCTGTCGATCGTGAGCACGTCGCTCACGGTGCTCGCGCTCGTCGCTGGTCTGGATCGCTGGCGCAGATGCTGCTACCTCGGCGGTCTCGCAGCAGGACCGCGCGCAGGACCGGCTCTACGACGAGTTCCGCGGCGCAGCTCGCCGTCCGGCCACCGCCGCCGATCGGTCCGGATCATCGCGGCCGGGCGCGCCTGTCGCCCTGCTGACGATCCCGCACATCGGCGTCGACGCAGGTCGTCGTCGAGGGCACCGCGTCCGGCGACCTGCTCGCCGGCCCCGGGCACCTGCGCAACACGGTCCTGCCCGGCCAGGTCGGCACCTCGGCCTGGTCTTCGGCCGGGCCAGCACGTACGGCGCACCGTTCGCCGCGATGCTCGACGAGGCGGCCGGCGACACGATCGACGTCGTGACGGCCCAGGGCGAGACGGTCTACCGATCATCGGCGTACGCCGTGCCGGTGACCCGCTGCCCCAGCCGCGACTGCCGACGGGCCGCGCGGCTCGCGCTGGTCAGCGCGGAGGGTCAGCGGCTCCGGCTCGGCGCCGCTGCCCCCGGGCAGGTCGTCTACGTCGACGCGCGAGGCCGACGAGGCCTTCGCCGCCCCGCGGGCCGGCTCCACGCGGTCGGTCCCGATCCGGAGCAGCGCGATGGGCACCGAGCAGGAGCGGTCATGCCGCTGCTGGCGCTGTGCCTCGGAGTGCTCCTGGCGCTGCCGCAGCGGTCATGCCAGCACGTTCGGGGTCATCGCCGCCCGGTCACGCCGGTCCGCGGCGGCGCTCGTCCTGGGTGGTCGCCGACTCTGGCGTGCATCGCTGCCGATCTCCTGTGATTGCACGACCGACGCTGGATGTCATGCCGTTCACCTGAAGCGCTGCGCCAACCTCGACGTAACCCCTAGTTTGCTCGTGGGCGACCACCCACTCACGTCCGAACATCTCGAGAAAAGGAAACCACGAATGATTCTGTAGCGCAGGCTCCTCGCGCGGTGGCCGCCACGTCCATCGTCGCCAGCGCGGCCCTGACCGCCGGACTGGCCGCACCGGCCGCGCGGCCGACACCCGTACGATCCGGCTTCGTGCCCGCCTCCGCCGACCTCGTCGGCGTCGGCTCCGACACGATCCGAGTTCGCGCTCGACTACCTCGCCGACGGCAACGTCCGGCGTCGCCGGCTACAACGCCACCAGCCCGGCCAACACGCTCGTCAGCTTCGTACGCGCTGCCGCCGGCGCGCCCGGCGACCATCACGCTGCCCGGGCAACCCCGCGATCACCCGCCCGAACGGCTCCGGCGCGGGCAAGGCCTCGCTCTACGGCGCCGGCAACAACCCCGACGTCGACTTCGCCCGCTCGTCGTCCGCGCTGTCAGCGCGCCGAGGTAGCCGCCGGCCTGCTACGCCGTTCCCGTTCGCGCTCGACGAGCCTCAGCTCGCGGTGCGACCGCGACGACCACCAACGCCCCGGCGACGATCACCACCCGCGGACGCTGGTCAAGATCTACAACGGCGCAGGTCACCAACTGGAGCCAGCTCGGCGGCTCCGCCCGGCGTCATCGAGCCCGACGATCCCGCAGAGCCGGCTCCGGCACGCGGTCCTTCTTCACGGCCCAGCTCAAGGCCGCCAACGGCGGCATCGCCGTCACCCTCGCCGGCACCGGTCCGGCGTCGCCCAGGAGCACGACGCCGCGCTGATCAAGGACAACCCCAACGCCGTCGCGCCGTTCTCGATCGGCCGCAAGCCGTCGCTGGCGCCACGCTGCGCATCGAGGGCGGCTTCAAGGCCGACCGCGCGCTCTACAACGTGGTGCGCAGGCCGACCTCGGCCGAACCGGCCGAAGCTCCAGGCCGTCTTCGGCGAGCGCCGGCTTCGTCTGCTCGGCCGCCGCCAAGCCGCTGATCGAGGCCGCCGGCTTCGAGCAGCTCGCCGCCCCGGCCAACGGCGGCGTCTGCGGCGTCGCGACCCAGGGCCCGCTCGACCAGTTCGGACCACGTCGCAGGTCGCCACCGACCACCACGCTCACCGGGACCGTCGAGCTGCCGCCGGCACGGTCAGCCTGACCGCCGACCGTCGCCGCGGCCAGCGACCGCCGAGCGGCATCGTCACGTTCTACGAGGACGGCACCACGATCGGCACCCGGTCGCCGCTCACCGGCGGCAAGGCGACCAAGACCTGACCGGCCTCGCCGCGGGCGCGCACACCTACTCGGCCGAGTTCGCGCCGGCCGACCCGCTGGCGTTCACCGCGTCCGCCTCCGGATCCGTCACGGCCTCGGTCAAGGCGCCGGCGCTCGTCACGGCCGGTCTGCTCAACCCGGCCAGCACCTACGGCTACCTCGCGCCTCCTCGCGGTGGCCGCAACGTCGATGGTGAACCGGCCACCGGCTCGATCAGCATCAAGGTCGACAGCGGCGACGCCGGTGACGGTTCCGCTGATCGGCGGAGCCGCGTTCGTACGCCGTGCCGGGCACGTCGCCGGTCGGAGCGCACACCGTCACGGCGACCCTCCCGGGCACCGGTTCGACACCAGGCGAGCCGGACCGTCCCGACTGACCGTGACCAAGGCGACGACGAAGACGTCGTTCAAGTTCGCTGACCCACGATCAAGGCCAGCGCCACGTCGAAGGCGACCGTGACGGTCGCCATCAACGGTGCAGCGTCGACGATCAAGCCCACCGGCAAGGTCGTCGCTCAAGCTCGGCACGAAGGTCGTCGGCACGGGCACGGTGAAGAACGGCGTCGCGACGGTCAACCTCAGCAAGCCGCTGAAGAAGGGCAACCGAACAAGCGTCGAGGCCACGTTCACGCGCGGCGACAGCAACTGTTCGCGCCTCGCAGGCGACGTTCGACGATCACCGATCAAGGTGTCCTGACGCCTGCATGACACCGCCGCACGGAGCGTCCGGCTGCCGCGTCCTCAGCGCCGCGGAGCCGGATGTGCACGCTCCGAGCATCCACCCGCACCAGGAAGGCAGCACCATGACCGTGACCACCGACGAGCGCCGGCATCGACGACGACCCAGGTCATCGCTCGTGTCGCCGACCCGCCGCCGGGACTCGCCGAGCTCGAGGCCCGCGACATCACCGCCTGGTTCGGCGACCACAAGGTGCTCGACCGGGTCTCGCTGACCATGCCGGCCGGCGGGATCACCGCCCTGATCGGTCCGTCGGGCTGCGGCAAGTCGACCTTCCTGCGCATCCTCAACCGGATGCACGAGCTGGTGCCCGTCGGCCGCGCTCGCCGGCGAGGTGCTGCTCGACGGCGAGGACATCTACGACCCGCAGCGCAAGCTGACCGACGCCCGCCGCGTCGATCGGCATGGTCTTCCAGAAGCCCAACCCGTTCCCCGCGATGTCGATCCGCGAGAACGTCCTCGCCGGCCTGCAAGCTCACCGGCACCAAGGTCGCCGGCGTCGCGCGAAGGACGACCTCGTCGAGTCCTGCCTGATCAAGGGCGGACTCTGGAACGAGGTGAAGGACCGGCTCGACGCCCCCGGCGGCGGCCTGTCCGGCGGCCAGCAGCAGCGGCTGTGCATCGCCCGCTCGCTGGCGATCAAGCCGCGCGTGCTGCTGATGGACGAGCCGTGCTCGGCCCTCGACCCGACCTCGACCCGGGTCATCGAGGAGACGATGATCGACCTCGCCCAGCGAGGTCACGATCGTGATCGTCACCCACAACATGCAGCAGGCGGCCCGGGTCTCCGACACGTGCGCGTTCTTCCTCGCCTCCCAGGGCACCCCCGGCGTGATCGTCGAGCACGGCGACACCGAGGCGATGTTCAGCAGCCCGCAGGACCAGCGCACCGCCGACTACGTCAACGGCCGCTTCGGCTGAGCACGCGTCAACCCACCGCGAGCGCCGGGTCTTCGGGGCGCTCGTCGCCCTCGTGGTGTGCGTGATCGGAGGATTGATGATCGGCACGGCCGTGCTCGCGACGCATCAGGGCGGCGTGCGCAATGCGGCGCCGCAGCCCACGACCACGATGGCGGCGGTCAAGCCGGTCGCGGAGACCATCGCTCCGCCTCCGGCGAAGGGGCACGTCTCGGCGACCTGGACAGCAGCCGAGTCGGCCCGCACCGGCATCAGCGCGATCGCCGTCGAAGCGTACGGACGCGCGTCGTTGCACCTCGCGCAGGAGCAGCCTCGCTGCCACGTCGGGTGGACGACGCTCGCCGGGATCGGCGGGATCGAGTCCGGGCACGGCACCAACGGGGGTGCGTACCTGCTCGCGGACGGGTCGACCTCACACGCGATCCTCGGGCCCGCACTCGACGGATCGGCCGGGATGGCGACCATCCACGCGGATGCCGAATCAGCGCAGTGGCACGGCGACGCTCAGTGGGACCACGCCGTGGGCCCGATGCAGTTCATCCCGTCGACCTGGCGGAGGTGGGGCGCCGATGGCGACGACAACGGTGTCGCCGACCCCAACGACATCTTCGACGCCACGCTGGCGGCGGGGCGCTACCTGTGCGCGTCGGGCGCCGACCTGAGCACCGGCGCCGGCTGGACACGGGCGATCTTCTCCTACAACCACTCCGAGGACTACGTCCGAAGCGTCCTTGCCCGCGCGAATCGCTACGGCACGGACTGAGGTCGTCAGCTGTTTCTGCTCATGTCGGTGCCGGCCCACGCAGCCTTGGCACCGCTCTCCCCGATACGGACGACTTGCACCGTGGTACCCACGACGGCGACGACTGCCAGCGCGGCCACCAGGATCGACGCGGCACTGCGCATCGACCTGTCGGGGCCTCTCCAATGAAGGACGTAGCCCACCACTGCGACCGCCAGAAGGCCGATCATCCATGGCAGCAGCCCGTCCGCGAGATGGGTGTGCCGCTCGAGGAGAGCCGAGTGGGAAACGTGTCGTTCGAGCGTCTCGCCGGTCGACGTGGAAAGCGGTACGAGGGTCAGGCCCACGAGGCCGAGGATCGCCGGCAACGGGCCGGCCCACCGCCTGAAGCGCGGCCAGAGCGCGGCCAGGAGAACCGTCAGCGCCGCGATCGGAACCGTGACGACCGTCGCGTGCACGATGAGTGGGTGAAGTGGCAGCCCGTGGAAGTCGTTCGGCATCAGATGGCCTTTCGGTCGGGGGACATTTTCCGATTCAGCCCAGCGCCAGGCGGATCAGCTGGACGCAGACCAATATGCACAGGAGACCCGCAGCGAGCACCAGGTCGCGCCGCACCCGTCGACTCCCGCGAGAGCGCGGGGCGTGATGGCGCCTGGGTCGTTGGCTCTTGGTGGTCACGGTCCCACCATGCGGGCTGTGACCTGCACAGAACCTGATCGATGAGGCATCGATCAGTGACGTACGTCGTCTCAGACGCCGCCGGCGATGACGATGCCATCGGTGATGAAGCCGGCCAGGATGCCGAGCAGGAGGCCAACTGCGACGAGGTCGGCACGCTTGGCCTTGGCGACGACGCCGAACAGTTGCGCGATGACGTAGACGATCGAGCCGGCAGCCAGGGTCAGGAATGCGACGCTGACCGGTTCGGAGGTGAAGCTGTGCCCGATGCCCGCGCCGAGGAAGGTGGGACCGCCGCCGATGGCAGCCATGGTCAACAGGAATCGCCAGCTCGGCATCTGGGGCCTGCCGTTCGGGTCGAGGTCGCCTGCCAGCGGCGCGACGATGCCGAATCCCTCCGTGGCGTTGTGAAGGGCGAAGCCGATGACCAGCACCGTCGCGAGGGCGATCTCGTCACGTGCGGCGGCCTGGCCGATCGCGAGGCCTTCGGCGAAGTTGTGCAGCCCGATTCCGACAGCAATCATCAGCGACAGCTGCTTGGCCGTCGACCAGTGCACCTCGGTCGCCGTGGCCGTCTGGGTGTCGCCCTGCTGGACGGGTGAGGGCTGCTGATCGGAGCGATTCCTGAGCGCCGAGCGGCCGGCGCGTCGGTCGAACGCGACCAGACCCAGCAGTCCGACAGACAGGCCGCCGACGAACAACGCGCCGTAGCCGACGATCGGACCCGCGCTCCCGTCACCGTCGTGCACGGCCGCGAGCGCGCCGTCGATGGGTTCCCAGGCTGCTGACATGACGTCCCAGAAGAGGAACAGGAGCACTCCCACCGCCGATGCGCTCAGCGTGACGCGCAGCTGTGGGGCGGGGTGCTTGAGCCTGCCGACGGGGAGGCCGATGACAATCGCGCCGCCGGCGATCAGGCCGAGCAGCAAGGTGGTGGACAAGCTCATGTGCGTTCCTTCTGGACGTGTACGCAGGCAAGCCTCACCTACGCAGGCGATACGAGCAAATCAACGCGGTGCGCAGCTCGTGGCGCGATCCGTCAGCTCAATCGATCACGACCGGTCGGGTGGTGCCCAGCCAGGTTGCCAGGAGTCGCGCGCACAGGACAGCCGTGACAGTCTCGGCAGCGAGCAGTCCGGCCAGAACGAGCAGCTGGATCTCGGCCGCTTCCGCAGGTGATGCGCCGCCCAGGAGGAGACCGACGAACGCTCCGGGGAGGGTGACCAGGCCCGCGCTTCGGGTCTGGTCGATGGCAGGGATCAACGCCCTCCCGACAGCTACACGGCCGAACTCCGAGACCGCTTGGCGAGGCGTGGCCCCGAGGGACAGCCAGGCTTCGACCTGTCCCCAGTCACGCGCCACGTCGTCGCGCAGTCGTGCTCCTGTCAGCGATGCGACCGTCATGGACCCGCCGACGATCTGGGCAGTGAAAGGCACAAGCGTCTCGGACTGCATCGCCAGGGCACCACTGGCGAGGACGGGAACGAGGGCACATGTGCTGCCGGCCAGAATCGCCAGCCCGACCAGTGGCGCCAGGCGCATTCCGCATCGGAGCCGTCTGGCGGAGGTGATCGTGGCGGCGACCAGCATCACGCCGAGATAGGCCACGACTCCTTCTGGATGTCGAAAGACCCAGGCGATCACCAAGGCGACGGCCGACAGTTGCGCCGCCCCTCGTACGAGGGCGATGAGGACGTCCGCCCGAATGCGTACGCGCGCCAAGCTCGCCGCCCCAACCGTGATCCCGAACAGGACCACCACAGCTATCCCTGACTGCACCGGGTCGACGCCGCTCATCCGGGTAGTCTCCCCGCCAATCGGCTGGAACTCGTCGCGAACTGCCGAGTCGCGATGACAGTCCTAGACCGGGTCGAGCTCGTCGGCCGGGAGGGCTTCGTCGCCGGCAGGCCCGTGCGATCCCTCCGTGTCGCTGTGGGTGACGGCCACGTACGTGACCAGCGCGGCAAAGATCAGCAGCGCCAGGCCGGTGACGGTCCCGTCGCCCCACCCGAGGCCACCTGCGGAGTGCGCCTTGCCGAGCCAGTCGGCAACCGACGCGCCGAGCGGACGGGTCAGCACGTACGCCGCCCAGAACGCCGCCGTGGCATTCAGCCCGGCGCGCCAGAGCACCAGGGGTACCAGGATGAGGATCCCGAACAGCGCGATCGACCAGGCGAACCCCAGGCCCATCTCGATCGCGGTGGCGTCGCCAACGGCCGTTCCGAGGCCGAACGTGAGCAGCACGGCACCCCAGTAGAACCGTTCGCGACGGCTGCTGGTGATCGAGTGCACCGAGAGTGTGCCCTCGCTCGCCTTCCACCACGCAAGGAGCCCGCACAGCAGGGCCAGGTAGATCGCAGCGTCGACGGCGTAGGGCGTGCCGAGCGCGACATGTGGCCCGTCGGCGATCATCGTGCCGAACAATGCGACGCTCAGGACCGTCGTCCAGTAGCGGACCGGGTGGTACGCCTCGGCTCGGAGCTGCAGCCACAGGACGACAAAGAATCCGCCTATCCCGATCACGGCGGCCAGCGGAATGCTGACAGTGCCGAGGAAGTCGGATCCGGCCTCTCCCATCCCGGTGGTCAGCAGCTTGATGATCCAGAAGAGAAGGAAGACGTCGGGGACCTTGGTCGCGCGGAAGGTTCGTGTGGGCACGTGACAGGACGCTAGGCGGCTGGACCTGACCGCCACCTGACCGTCACCCTTCACGCACGCAGAGCTCGTGAGCGCCGGTCCCGGACGTAGGCGACGCTGGCGGGGATGACCGACAGTGCAGCAAGTCCGATGGTGATGAGCTCGATGTGCGCGGCGATGAAGGTGATGCCGCCGAAGATGAAGCCGGCCGTCACGATCAGGGTCGACCAGACGGCAGCGCCGAGAACGTTGTAGGTGCTGAAGCGGCGTCGTGGCATGTGGGCGACCCCGGCGACGGCAGGCACGAACGTGCGGACGACCGGGACGAATCGCGCCAGGATCACCGCACCGGAGCCGTGATGGTCGAAGAACTGTCGAGCCCGGTCTGCGTTGGCTTGCGAGAAAAGTCGCGAGTTCGGACGCGAGAACAGCCGCGGCCCGAGTCGCCGTCCGATCGAGTAGCCGACCTGGTCACCGACCACGGCGGCCACGAAGACACCGAGCCCAAGCAGCCAGATCGGGAGGGCGATGACCTGCGAGGCGACGAGGGCGCCGGCGAGGAACAACAGCGAGTCTCCCGGCAGGAAGAAGCCGACCAGCAGCCCGCTCTCGGCGAAGACGACCACCATGATCAGCAGCAGCGCGGCAGGGCCGAGCGAGTACAGCAGCGGGGTCAGGACGGCGATCATGGCCTCACGCTAGGCACGCGAACCTGATCGTCGCCTGATCGCACGCACGACTGGGTCAGGTCCCCAGATGTTGCTCGCGAGTCCGACCAGGGCCAGTATCGCGACGGCCAGGAGCCAAGATGCGATGACATCGCTGGCCCAGTGATAGCCCAGGTAGACACGGCTCAAACCGATCCCGATCGCCAGCAACGTGAGGCAGCACGTGACAGCGATGCGCCGGCGCTGCGCGCGCATCAACGGCAGGAAGAGGATGACCACCAACCCGAGGAACACCGCCGAGTTGAGGGTGTGGCCGGACGGGAAGGAGTACGTGGGGTCGACGGGTCCGAGCCGGACGCCCGAGCCGGGGCGGTGTCGCCCCACCATTTGCTTGACCCCGACCGTGAGGGCGGCGGACACCGCCATGGCGGCCGCGGCGCACATCGCGAAGAACGGTCCCCGCCGCTCCAACAGGGCAATGATCAGGAGCAACGCCAAGACGCCGACGACCGCCTCGCTGCCGATCAAGGTGAGCAGCTTGGCGGCGGCCGTCAACGGACCGGATCGCACGTCGACCACATCGGCAGCAAGGTGCGGATCGATGGCCGCCGACACCCCGTTGTGCTCGCGGGCCGAGTCGGCCAGCGCAAGCACGCCGACGATCGGGCCTACGACCAGAGCTGTGGTCAGGGTGCTGAGCCGAGCTGGTGCACTCATGGGAGCCTCACGATGGGGGGCCCCGCCCGACTGTCGGGGGTCAGTCTGGGCGGGGCCGGCTTGGTGGTCAGACCGGTGCGGTCACGAGCTCTCGGTCATCGCGCCTGGCCCTGACCGTGAACCAGGCGACGCACGCGACGATGATCGCGATGAACAGGGCGCTGGTGCCGTTCGTGCCCAGTCCGAGACCGCCGTCCTTGGTCGAGGCGGTCAGGAAGTCGCCCATCGAGGCACCGAAAGGCCGGGTGACGACGTACGCCGCCCAGAACGCCAGCACCGCGTCGGCCTTGAAGCCGTAGTAGACCGCGGTGATCGCGGCGATGACGCCGCCGAAGATGAGCGCGGAGGGGAAATATCCGACCGCCAGCTTCTCGGCGATGAGGTCGCCGGCGGACGTGCCCAGCGCGAACGTGAACAGGATCGCGAGCCAGTAGAAGGCCTCGCGTCGACGCGTCACGATCGAGTGGATCGAGAGCGTGCGCTCGCTGCGGAACCAGGCCACGAACGAGATGATGAGCCCGGTGCCGAAGATTGCCGTGGTGGTCCAGAGGCTGACCCCGAAGTTGTCGACGAGGTTGTCGGAGAACAATGTGCCGACCACGCTGATCAGCACGACGGCAAGCCAGTAGATCGACGGGATGTATCGCCGTACGGTGAACTGGACGACGAGCACCGCCGCGAGCAGAAGGGCCATGATCGCGGTCGTGGCCGAGAGCCCGAGGCCGACATGCTCGTTGAGGTAGTCGGCTGCGGTCTCGCCGACCGTGGTGGAGAGAATCTTGACCACCCAGAACAAGATGGTGACCTCGGGAACCTTGTTCAGCAAGGTCCGGGTCCAGGCTCCGCGGTCGAGATGGCTCGCCTCACGGCCGGACATGGGTTGGGGTGAATGAGTCATGCGCCCCACGATGCGGGCAGCCACCTGCCACGAACCTGACTGGTCGCGCTAGGTGCGCGGCAGCGTGAGGGTGAAGCTCGTGGGCCGCTCCGTCGAGGTGATCCTGACGTCTCCACCCAACGTGCGGGCGACGCGCCGGGACAGGGCCAGTCCCAGTCCTGCGCCGCCGGACTCGCTGCCCCGCTCGCCGGAGCGGAAGAGGGACTCGGGGTCGTCCACGGTGATCCCGGCGCCGTCGTCGCTGACGGTGATCTCGACCACGCGTTCGCGAGCGGCCGCCCGGAACTCGACAGACGTACGTGCGTGGGCGAACGCGTTGTCGACAATGGGTGCCAGCGCGCGGACCGCCAGTTCGGTCGGTACGGACATCTCCACAACTTCGACCCCGTCGCTCGAGACCATCAGTCCGGGCCTCTCCGGATGATGTTCGAGCACGGCCTCGACGAGGTCGATCGCAGTCGTGCGGCTGTCGATTCGGGCGTCGTTGCGGGCGATCGCAAGCAGCGAGGTGATGGTGGTGCTCATGCGGTCGACCAGCTCCACGACCCGGCCGAGCCGCTCGGCGACGTCCGGGCTGGGCGAGGTCATCATGGTGAGCTCCGCCTCGCCGCGGATCGCGGTCAGCGGGGTCCGGAGCTCGTGAGCCAGCTCAGATGTCAGCTGCTGCTCGCTGCGCAGGGCGCCGGCGACGCGATCGAGGAGCACGTTGAGGGTCCGGCCGAGGCGGCCGAACTCGTCATCCGCGGCTGTCGTGTCGAATCTCGACTCGAGGTCGTGCTCACTCCAGTCGCGGGCCCGGGCCGCCATCGACTCCACCGGACCAAGCGTGCGCTTGACGGTCCACGCGGCGATGGCTGCGGAGCCGCCTGTCACGGTCACTGTGAGCGCGAGCAGGCCCAACAACGTGAGGTTGCGGGTCGACTCGTAGGGCTCGAGCGGAGCCTCGACAACCACGACCGCGTCGACCTTTCCGTCACGTCGCACGGGCGCGGCGAGGAATGAACGTTCATCCCGGTCCAGCCGGGTCTCCTTGCGTACGCCTGACAGCGAGTTCGCTGTCGACGTGAGCCGCTGGCCCACGCGGGGGCCTTCGACGAGAGTGCCGTCGGCGGCGTAGATCCACGTGGTGTCATCGATCGTGTCGTCGGGAGTCTCCAGCGCGGTCAGGCCGCCGTCGGCGCCAACCTTGACGGTCGACGAGACGGCCGTGAGCTGATCGTGCAACCGGGCCTCGATGTTCTTGTTCGTCAGGGCCGACAGGACCAGCATGACGGTCACGACCATGGCAGCCATGGCGACTGCTGTGACGATCAGCGTGGTCCAGACGATCCGGGAGATGAGCGTGCGCTGCGGGAACCTCATCGGAGGGTGAACCCCACTCCGCGGACCGTCGTCAGCTCGACCGGCGAGTCGATCGACGCGAGCTTGACGCGAAGGCGTCGCACGTACGAGTCGATCGTGTTCTCGTTGACGATGGCGCCGTCCGGCCATGCCGCGGCGACGGCCGCTCGCCGGCGCGTGACCGTGCCGGGCTCGGCTGCGATCGCGGCCAACAGTCGAAACTCTGTTGGCGTCAAGGTGGCCTCGCGGCCATCGACGTCGACCGAGAGCCGGTCGGGATGGAGGGTGAGGCCGCTGATCGAGACGGGTTCGGGCCGGCTGCGGCGACGCAGTGCGTCAACGCGCACGAGGACCTCCGAGATCGCGAAGGGCTTGACCACGTAGTCGTCTCCGCCGGCGTGGAAGCCGGCGACCCGGTCATGGACAGCATCCAACGCTGTGAGGAACAGGACGGGGGCGTGCTGCCCGCCGGCCCGCAACGCCTGGCACACGTCGCGGCCGTCGGCGTCGGGCAGACCGACATCGAGGATCAACACCTCGACCCCGCTCCGTACGCCGAGGTTGTCCACCGCCTCCCGCCCGTTGCGCGCGATCACGACGTCGTGCCCGTGCATCTTGAGCGCATCGGTGAGGACGCGGCGGACGTCCGGATCGTCCTCACAGATGCCGACGACTGTCATCTCGCCATCGTGCACCATGACGCCTCACGATCGGGCCTGGTTCGCCGACGTGGTCAGGTGGCTTGCAGGTTCGAGCGAGCAGTCTGGCCGCATGACAGCCATGGCTCACTTGGCTCATCGGATGCCGGTTCCCCGAGTCGCCGATCCCCCGGCTTGGACGGTCGGCGCCGCGGCCGCCGTGGCGGCGGCCGCCCGACTGCCGTTCCTCGGGCACGCTGCGAGCCCGGACGAAGGCGGATTCCTGGTCGTCGCTGCTCAGTGGAGAGGCGCCGGCAACTCGTTGTACGGCAACTACTGGGTCGATCGCCCACCGCTGCTCGTCACGATCTTCCGGGCTGCCTCGGAGCTCGGGGGTCTCACCGCACTTCGGCTCTTCGGGTGTGTGGCGGTGGCGCTCGTGGTCTACGGTGCGGCACGCGCAGCCGGCATGATCGGCGGCCCGGTCGCCGCTCGATGGGCCGCCCTCACGGCTGCGGGGCTGACCGTCAGCCCGCTTCTGGGCGGATACGAGGTCAATGGCGAGCTGCTGGCAGCCCCGTTCATCCTCGGTGGCGTCATCTGCGTGATGGCCGCGCTCGGAGCGTCCGGGCAGCGCGACGCCGTCGCGCGATCGGCCATGGCGGGCGGTCTGGCGATGTCGGCCCTGCTGATCAAGCAGAACTTGGCGGATGCTGCCGTCTTCGGGCTGGTGGCCTTGGTGTGTGCGGTGTGGCGCGGTGAGGTGAGTCGTCAGCGCTTCTGGGTGCTGGCTGTCGGCGCCCTCGGCGGCGCAGTGGCAGTGGTCTCCGTGGTCGCCGTGTGGACCGTCGTGCACGGGACGTCGCTGGTCGGCGTCTTCGATGCGATGTATCCGTTTCGGGTGCGCGCCGCCGCCGTGCAGGCGGTCGGCGGGCGTGCGCACTCATCGGCCCGCCTGCACGGACTCGTGGTCGCTGCCGTCGTCTGCGGGCTGGGCTTCCTTGTGATCGCGCTGGTCCATCACGTGGTGTCCCGTCGCCGGCATGACACGGCCTTCCTTGCTTTGGTGGCGATGACCGTCTTTGCCGGCACGTCGGTCCTGCTCGGCGGCAACTACTGGCATCACTACCTCGTCGAGCTGGTCGTCCCGCTCTCGATCGCCGCAGGTGTCCTGGCATCGCGCCACGGCTTCGCCGCCCGGTCGGTCACCGCGTATGTCCTGGTGGCGGCGTCCGTTGCCTGGGGAGTGAGCCTGGCGCTGCCACAGGGGACCGACGCACAGGCGGTTGGTCAAGCCATCGCGGCGTCGTCGCATCCGGGTGACTCGATCGTGACGGCGTGGGGCAACGCCAACCTGACCTACGCGTCGGGGCTGCCGTCACCGTACGTCCAGCTCTGGAGCCTGCCGGTGAAGACGATCGACCCCCAGCTGACCGAGCTGGACGGGGTCCTCAGAGGACCGCGGGCCCCGACGTGGTTCGTGATCCGCAAGCACGTTCGCTCCTGGGGCCTCGACACCGCGCGCACGAGCTCGATCCTCGGTCAGGACTATCACGCTGTCGGCCGTATGTGCGGCCGCACGATCTTCTTGCGGGACGGCGTCGACCGGCCCACGCCCCGCGTCGTCGGCGACTGCCGCGGCGCCTCCACGCTGCTGAACGCGATGAAGGAGCTGACCCCGTGACCACGATCGTCGTCATCCCCACGTACAACGAGGCCCTCGGTGTCAGGACAGTGCTCGACGAGGTCCTGCGAAGCGTCCCTGACGCCGACATCCTCGTCGTCGACGACAACAGCCCCGACGGCACGGGCGCCCTGGTGGCGGCCCATCCCGCGTACCTGTCCCAGGTCTTCCTCCTGACCCGCTCCGAGAAGGACGGCCTCGGTGCCGCCTACCGCGCCGGGTTCGCGTGGGCCGTGGCCCGGGACTACGGCGTCATCGTCCAGATGGATGCGGACCTGTCCCATCCGCCGGCGAAGATCCCTGAGCTTGTCGCCGCTCTGGAGCAGACCGACGTCTCGATCGGCTCGCGGTACGTCCGTGGAGGTGGCGTGTGCAACTGGAGCTGGCAGCGACGTGCCATCTCGCGTGCGGGCAATGTGTATGTTCGTGCGGTCCTGGGGCTGCGCGTCCGCGACGCCACCGCTGGCTTCCGGGCCTTTCGCCGGGACTCGCTGCTCCGGCTCGGCGCGCTGGAGTCCCAGTCGAACGGCTATGCGTTCCAGATCGAGAACACCTGGCGCGCCAGTCGTATGGGGCTGACCACGACCGAGGTGCCGATCACCTTCACCGACCGAACGGTCGGTGAGTCCAAGATGTCGACGGCGATCGTGCGGGAGGCAGTCCTCCGCGTGCTGGCATGGCGATGGCACGAGTTCCGCCACGGTCGGCGCGCCGCTGCGACGGCCTCGATGAGGTGGACCAGCGATGCCCGTTCGTAGTCGACTTCTTGCGCGGCTGGCGAGTCCTGAGATCGTCAGCTTCCTCACCGTCGGCGGCGTCGGGTACGTCGTCGATGTCACCGCTTTCAACTACCTCCGGACGGCCCCGATCCTGATCGGGCTGGACCCGACGGTGGCCAAGGTCATCGCCGTGGCGCTTGCGATGGTCGTCACGTATGTCGGCAACCGAGCCGTGACATGGCGTGGCGAGACTGGTCAGGATCGCCGTCGCGAGGTTGCGTTGTTCATCGTCTTCAACGTCATCGGTCTCGGCTTCTCCGTCGTCACCCTGGCGATCTCGCACGACCTGTTGGGACTCACGAGCAGGTTGGCCGACAACATCTCGGCCAATGTCATCGGCCTCGCGCTCGGCACGGTGTTTAGATACTGGTCCTACAAGCGGTTCGTGTTTGCTCCCGCACAGGTCCTGACGACAGACGGTCACGTCTGAGCCGAAAGAGGAGTGCCGAGGGTGGGAACTCCGCCCTAGCCGAACAGCGGGATGCCGGCCGGCTGCTCGGCGAGGACGAACTCGTCGGGCAGGATGCGGATGATCCGTTCGCCGTGGCCGCTCATGGGTCGGTGCCGGAGAGCGTGCTCGCGCTCGGCGTCGAGCCAGGACTGCCACACGGCGAGCAGGTGGTTGGCGGCCACCGGAGCGCTCGCCAGCGCCAGCCGGCCGCCGGACTGTGGCGCGGGGCCCGGGACCGGGCGCATGCGGGGCTCGTCGAGCTGCACGCTGGGGTCGTTGCAAACCTGCTTGCGATGGCTGCGCCACACCTCCTCGTGCAGCTCGCGAGCCGGCTCCCGGAGATTGCGCAGCGCCGCAGGACGCTCGCCGAGGCTACGTGCGTACGACCCGGCGTCGGGCGTCGGGGCGTACAGGTAGCGGCCGGCGATCGTGTCCTGCACCTGGTCGAACTCCTCGTCGACATCGTCGAAGACGACCGCTGCCACGTGGGTCAGGTTGCCGCTCCCGCGCGGGCCGGTGATCCACACCGCCCCGTCGCGGTCAGGGGACACGGCAAGGGTTGCAATGGTGATCACGGGAGCTCCTCCGACGGGACGACTGACTCTCCATCACAAAGGGCACGCTGTTTTCACACCGTCACGGGGATTTGTTCTTTGCTGATCGTCGGTCTTGCTGCGGGCGGTTGACTCCTCGACAGGCCGGTGGGCCTCGCGCAACCTATGCTGCCTTCAGGCTCCGGTGCACGAAAATCACCCGGGGCGACCCATCCTTGGTGAAGGCAGGTTCGAATGGCTGGTAAGAAGCCCGTTCGATCGGAGAGCCTGATGACGCGTGCTGCAGCACATCTGCGCCTTGCCGACGTCGTGTTGGACGAGCCTTCGGACGACCCCGACCAGCTGCTCAGCCGGGTGGGCCGTGGTGACGAGCAGGCGTTTGCCGCCCTCTACGACTTGCTGGGTGCGTCGGTCTACGGGCTGGCCCGCCGCGTCGTACGCGATCCCGCGCGGGCTGAGGAGATCTCGCAGGAGGTCTTCATCCAGGTCTGGCGGTCCGCGGCGCGCTTCGACACGTCGCGGGGCAGCGCCAAGGGCTGGGTGCTGACCCTCGCCCATCGCCGGGCCGTCGATGCCGTACGGCACGACCAGGCGGCGACCAACCGGGAGAACCGCTACGACTGGTCGAGCGGTCCGGCCTTCGACCAGGTGGAGGAGACGGTCAGCACCACGCTGGAGCACGAGCAGGTGCGGCGCTGCCTCGACGGACTCACCGAGCTGCAGCGCGAGGCCGTCAACCTGGCCTACTACAACGGCCACACCTACGCCGAGGTCGCCGAAGTCCTCGACACCAACCCCGCCACGATCAAGACCCGCATACGCGACGGACTTGTCAGACTGCGCGACTGCATGGGAGTCCCGGCATGAACACCGACCTGCACTCCCTGTTGGCGCCGTACGTACTCGACGCGCTGGATTCCGAGGAGCGCAACCAGTTCGAGGCCCATCTCGACCAGTGCCCCGAATGCCGTGCCGAGCTCGGCGGCTTTCAGGTGACGGCAACCCGGCTCGCCGAGGCGCAGAACCAGGCACCTCCGGCGGAGCTGCGCCAGCGGCTCCTGACGGCGATCGCGACGATCCCGCAGGAACGTCCCGTGGTCACCGCGATGAGCCAGCGCGGCGGGCTGGGGCGGAGGCTGCCGCAGCTCGTCGCCGCGGCCGCCCTCGTCCTCGCGGCTGCCGGAGGCACCGGCTACTTCGTCGAGCGAGACCGGGCACACGACCAGCAGGACCAGAACCGTGCGATGACGGCGGTCCTCGGCGCGGCCGACGCGGACACCAAGTCGTTGAGCCTCCCGGGAGGGGGCACGGTGCGACTGGTCACGTCGGCGAGTCGCGACTCTGCGGTGGTCGTCGCCAACCAGCTGCCGGCGCTCGCCGACGGCAAGGTCTACCAGGTCTGGCTCGTCAGGAGCAGCGAGGCCGAGTCACAGGGCACGTTCGCCCGTTCCGGCGCGATGGTCATGAAGGACCTCGCAGATGTCGACCAGGTGGCGGTCACGGTCGAGCCGAGTGGCGGATCCAAGAAGCCCACGACGCCGCCGGTCGTCGACGTGCCGGTCTGACCAATCCGCGCGACGATGGGCTTCGAACTCCTCGGTAGAACGAACCGCTCGGAGCAAGGAGTCGCAGCATGGCAAGACGACAGATCGCCGTCATCGGAAGTGGTGTGTCAGGGCTGACCGCCGCCTACGTGCTGCAACGCGTTGCCGACGTCACCTTGTACGAGGCGGACGGCCGGCTCGGTGGCCACGCCCACACCCACGAGCTGCTCGACCCGGACGGCACGCCGCTCGATGTCGACAGTGGGTTCATCGTGCACAACCGCCAGACGTACCCCAACCTGACGCGGCTGTTCGACGAGCTCGGCGTCGAGACGCAGGAGTCGGAGATGAGCATGTCGATCCGCTGCGACGGGTGCGGCCTGCAGTACGCCGGCGCCCGCGGGCTCAGCGGCCTGTTCCCGACGCTGCGCAACGCGACGAACCTTCGCTACCTGTATCTCCTGACCGAGGTCATGCGCTTCCACCGCCGGGCCCGCAAGCACCTGGCCGCGGCTGCCGCCGACACGACCCTCGACGAGTTCCTGGTACAGGGCCGCTTCAGCCGCTACTTCCGGTCGCACTTCGTCGTGCCGATGGTCGCGTGCGTGTGGTCGTGTGCGCCGGCCGAGGCCGGTGCCTACCCGGCGCGCTACCTGTTCGAGTTCCTCGCCAACCACGGCATGTTGTCCGTACGCGGCTCGCACCCGTGGCGCACCGTCAAGGGCGGCTCGGGGAGCTATGTGGAGAAGGTCGGCAAGCAGTTGTCAGCGGTCAACCTGCTGACGCCGGTCACGTCCGTCACCCGGACTGCGGACGGCGTGCGCGTCGTCGACGGGGACGACGAAGCGGCTGACTTCGATGCTGCGGTCATCGCAACCCACCCGGACCAGGCGCTCGCGATGCTGGCCGAGCCGACGGCGGCAGAGTCCGCCGCGCTCGGTGCGTGGACGTACTCGAAGAACCGCGCCACATTGCACACGGACTCGTCGATCCTGCCGTCGGCGTCCCGTGCCGGGGCAGCCTGGAACTACCAGATGCCCGACTGCGAGGCGGCGGGACCGGAGGTCCATGTCACGTACGACATGACCCGCCTGCAGCGGCTGCCGGGTCAATCGCGCTACCTGGTGTCACTCAACGGTGACGAGTCGGTGGACTCAGGCCACATGATCGCCCAGATGGTCTACGAGCACCCCGTGTTTGCGCCGGAGTCGGTCGCCACGCGACCTGAGCTGCCGGCCCTCAACGACGGGGTCGTCGCCTTCGCCGGGGCCTACCACGGGTGGGGCTTCCACGAGGACGGCTGCCGCGCGGGCGTCGCCGCCGCAGCGAGCCTGGGAGCTGTCTGGTGAGCAGGGGCCAGGCGCTCGCGAGCTACGACGTCACGATCGGGCATCACCGCCGCGACGAGGTGTCGTACGCCTTCACGAACCGGGGCCGGACCTGGCTCGTCGACCTCGACGACGTGCCGCGGATGCCTCGCGGCCTGCGCAGGCTGTGCGCCTTCCACGCCGGCGACCACCTCGGCGACGAGTCGCGGACTCTGCGCGAGAACATCGACGACTGGCTCCGCGAGCGGGACGTCGACCGACCGGCGAGCGTTCGTATGCTCGCCAGCCCGCGCGTGCTGGGCCACGTGTTCAACCCGCTCAGCCTGTTCTACTGCCACGACGCAGACGGGATGCTGACCCATGTCGTGGCCGAGGTGCGCAACACGTACGGGGGCCGCCGCTGCTATCTGCTCGAACCGGCAGACAACAGCAAGGCGACGGTCGACAAGACGTTCTACGTGTCGCCGTTCCACGGCGTCGACGGTCAGTACGAGCTCAGCGTGCCGGAGCCGGGCCGTGAGCTGGCGGTCACGGTGACGCTGCGCAGGCCCGGCCGCGACCCGTTCGTCGCGACGATGCGCGGCACCCGGCGTGACAGCGCGAGCCTGGCCTCCGCCCTGCGGACGCCGTGGGCGACGCGGACCGTGAGCCTCATGATCCGGGTGCACGGCATCCGGCTGTTCCTCAAGGGCCTGCGGCCGACCCCGCGCCCCGTTCACCAACCCGACGAGCCGGCCAGGAGCATGCAATGAGCACCGACATCTCCGGCGACGCCTTCCGCGATGTTCTCCTCGGAGCCGCATCGGCGATCGTGGCGGCGCTGGTCATCACCTACGTCGTGGCCAAGGTGGTGCACCGACACAACGTCATCGACGTGACCTGGGGCCTGCTGTTCTGCTGCGTCGCGGTGGCCAGCTTCGCCGGCTCGGCCGGGCACGGAGACGACCGCCGCCGCTGGGTGCTGGTGGTGATCACGCTCGTCTGGGGCCTGCGGCTGGCCCTGCACATGGCGGTCCGCAGCCGAGGCAAGGGCGAGGACCCCCGCTACGCCAAGATGCTCGAAGGACGCGGCGAGGCGGCCACCGTCCTGATGATCTACGGGCTGCAGGGCGTCATCGCCTTCATCGTCGCGATGCCGGTCGTCGTCGGATCGCTGATCGACGAGCCGATGGGCGTGCTGGCGTACGTCGGTGTCCTGGTGTGGCTCGTCGGCATCGCCTTCGAGTCGATCGGCGACCGGCAGCTGGCCGCGTACAAGGCCGATCCTGATCGCGGGCCCGTCATGGACACGGGACTGTGGCGCTACACACGACACCCCAACTACTTCGGCGACGCATGCGTGTGGGTCGGCATCTTCCTCATCGCGGCCGAGCACTGGCCCGGTGTCCTGACGATCGTCTCGACGGCGCTGATGGTCTACCTGCTGGCCTTCGGCTCGGGCAAGCGCGTGCTCGAGCGGCACATGGCCGAACGCCCCGGCTATCGGGCATACATGCAACGCACCTCGGGCTTCTTCCCCCTGCCGCCCCGCGGCTGAAGCCGGGCCTGTCTTGATTGCGACCATCGCCACCTGCACGTGATCTGGACGGATGCCATGAGCTCCTTGGTGAGGGCCTGGTCGGAGAGCCTGTAGGCCCGCGCCCACCCGGATGTCCTGTCCGGCGCGCCGGAGCAGGTGTTCACCGCGCCGAAGAGACCAAGGACTGCTGAGTTCTGCCCGTCACCTCTCCTGACGGCACGAGCCCGGCTCCAAACGGAACCGGGCTCGTGTGCGCTGGCGGTCAGGCGTGGGCGGGCGCCTTGGTGCGCCGACGGCTGCCGACGCGTTGACCAACGGCGACCAGGCCGAACCCGACGGCGAAGATGGCGGCGCAGACCAGTCCGTACGCCACCGGGATCGTGTCCGGATCCTTCGGAAACGCCGAGTCGTCGCCCCCGACCCACATGCGGCTCAGGTAGAGGCCCTGGAAGGTGAACGCCCAGAGGTACGCGATGGCGTACGCGACGTTGGCCACGAGGTGCGACCGCAGGAAGAAGCCCAGCGGAAACGCGAGCAGGATCGTGAAGATGGCGATCATGTCGGCACCTCAATCCATCACGGGGCTCGAGCGCCGCGCCGGCGAGAACATCAGCACGAGCGACACGAGGGTGACGATGACGAACACCGTCGTGAGCACCTTGATGAACGCCGGGACGTCGACGAAGAACGCGGGCAGTGCTGACAGCATCGAGACGATGCGGGCGCCGGCGGCGACCCGCATGGCCGCACCGTTCGCCGATCGCCACGCAATGATCACGGCAACGACCGTGATCAGGCCGCAGATCGAGCCGAGGACGAGGATGCCCTGTGGAGGGCCGGTCTCGCCGTCGGGCGTGCTGGTGAGAAAGCTGGGCAGATCGACAAGCCCGAGCAGTCCGGCGAGTGCGAGGCCGACCTTGTTCTTGGTGGTGAGGATCATGATGAGCTCCTTGTGGTGGAAGGTGAATCCACTGTGGCGCTGCTCCGGCACCCCCAAGATGTGTGCCGATTCCTCATTGTCCGGAGTTCCTCCCGGCCTGCATAGGTGTACGTTCCCGGGTCTTTTCCCCTGAATCCTCGGCATCATGAGGGAATGACACCGGACCTCATCCGCGTCGTGCTCGCTGACGACCACCCCGTCGTACGCGGTGGGCTGCGCGCACTGCTCGAGTCGATCGACGGCTACGAGGTCGTGGGGGAGGCCGTCGACGGCGAGGGCGCCGTCCGCGAGACCCAGCTGCAGCAACCCGACGTGGTGCTCATGGACATCCGTATGCCCGGGATCGACGGGCTCGAGGCCACGCGCCGCTCCGGGCCGCAGTGCCCGAGGCAATGGTCCTGGTGCTGACGATGTTCGACGACGACGACACGGTGTTCGCCGCGATGCAGGCCGGCGCCCGGGGCTATCTGCTCAAGGGTGCGCAGCAGGACGAGATCGACCGGGCGATCCGCTCGGTGGTTGCGGGCGAGGCGATCTTCGGGCCGGGAGTCGCCGCGCGCGTGCTCGGCCACTTCACCCAGCCGAGGGCCGTGGCGGACGTGCCGTTCCCCGACCTGACTGATCGCGAGCGCGAGGTGCTCGACCTCGTGGCCGCAGGCAAGCGCAACCACGCGATCGCCGACGAGCTCGCGCTCGCCCCCAAGACCGTCGCCAATCACATCTCGTCGATCTTCGCGAAGCTGGCCGTGTCGGACCGGTCGGCGGCCATCGTTCGAGCCCGCGACGAAGGCCTCGGCAGGTCGAGATGACGGAGTGGTTCCTCGGCGCGAGCATCGCGGCATTCGCCATCGCCACCGGCCTCAGCGGGGCGGTGTTGCTGTCAGTCCGCCGGGCGTCGGTGTGCGGGGCGCTGCTTGTGGTCACCGCGCTCGCCACGCTGGGTGCGCTCGTGCTGCATGCCCGCGACCAGGCGTCGGGCGTCGAGTGGGCGTTGAGTGTGGGCTCGGCGATGCTGGCCTTCCCGCTCGCGGTCGCCGCCTATCCACGGTGGAGCTGGCGCAACCCTGTCGACTTTCTCGCCGTGACGACGTTCGCGGCGGCCGGAGTCATCGCCGTGGCAGCTCCGCGCGGAGTCGCACACGGCCGAGGCGATGGGGGTGGTCATCGGGCTCGTGGTCATCATGCACGTGTGGTGGCGCCTGGAGACCGCGGACGGCGAGACACGAGTGCCGCTCCAATGGTTCGCGGTGACCGCCGGGACCGTCGGCCTGGTCAGTGGACTTGCTGATGTTCTCCGCCGAAGGGACGACCGGCAGCACGCCCGCATCGGTCGTCACCTTGATGTGCGGCGTGATCGCGCCGGCAATGGTGATCGGGATGATCCGTCCGGACGTCGTGGACGTCCGCGGCCTCATCGTCTGGGGGGTCGTCGCGTTCGTGGCGGTGATCGCCTACGTCTCGGTGTTCGCGGGTCTCGTCTCGGTGCTCGAGTGGTCCGGCTCACCAGATCCGACACCCGGAGCACTCGGCGTGATCGGCGCCGTGATCGCCTTCGGCTTCCATCCCCTCATGGTCATGCTGCGCGGGGTCGTCGACCAGCTGCTGTTCGGCGACCGGCCCGATCCGCTGCAGGCGGCCACCCGGGTGGTCGATCGCATCGGCGACGACCCGGTCCTGGCGCTGCGGGCGATTCGTGAGGCACTGGTCCTGCCGTACGCCAGCCTGCGCGCCGAAGGGCAGACGCTGGCGACGTCAGGGACCGAGGTGACCCACACCCGCACGCTGCCGCTCCAGCTGGGCGATGACGCGGTCGGTGAGATCGTCGTGGGGCTGCGAGCCGGCGAGCTGACGCTGTCCACTGGCGACGAGGACGTGCTGCGCATCGTGGCGCCGCTGCTGGCGCAGACGCTACGGGCGACCGCGTTGGCCCGCGACCTCCAGGAGTCCCGGGGCGCTGCCATCGCTGCCATCGAGGACGAGCGTCGCAGGCTCAGGCGCGACCTGCACGACGGATCTGGGGCCGACCCTGTCGGGGGTGGCGTTCTCCGCCGACGCGGCACGCAACCACCTCACCAACGATGTCGGCGCCGCAGATGCGTTGCTGGCCCGGCTGCGCGATGACACGACACAGGCGATCGGCGAGGTCCGCCGCCTGGTCGAAGGGCTGCGCCCGGCGACCCTCGACGAGCTCGGCCTCGTGGGCGCCGTGCGGCAGCACGCGGCAAACCTGCACGCCGCCGAGGGCAGGTCCCTGGAGGTCACGATCGACACCCCCGACGCCCTCCCGGACCTCTCGGCGGCGGCCGAGGTGGCGGCCTACCGGATCGTGGTGGAGTCGCTGACGAACGTGGCTCGCCATGCCGCGGCGACCAAGGTCCACGTCAGCATCTCCTCGCACAACGGGAAGCTGCACCTGTCCGTACGCGACGACGGGCCCTCGACCAAGCAGTGGAAGCCGGGCGTCGGCCTGGCCTCGATGCGGGAGCGGGCCGAGCAGGTCGGCGGCAGTGTCGTCGCCTCGGCGCGGCACGACGGTGGCCGCGTCGACGCCGTCATACCCCTGTGACGACGGCCCGGTCCTGAGGGAAGGACCGGGCCGATGATCCCCTGGTCACTTCTTCCAGCGGTCCTGCAGCTTCTCGGCGGCCTCCTTGACCTTGTCGCCGTATCCGCCGTCCAGCGCCTTGTCCCGGATCTCCTTGCGGTACGCCTTGCGCTCGTCACCCGGCGCCATCGCCCGCAGCTTCGTCAGGTCGGCCTGGAGCTCGTCGGGCAGGAGGGCGAACACCGCTGCTCGCCGATCGGCCCGGCGGTCGGCGCGCTTCTCGATCCGGTCGCCGTACTTCCCGGCCTCGGCGTCTGCCGCGACCTTCTTGAGGGCGTCGACCCGCTCCTGGCCCTTGAGCTTGCGGGCTGCCTTCATGGCGGCGTGGAACGTGGCGCGGTCGGCCTTCGCATCGGCCTTGGCGTCGGATGCCGCCGGATCCTGGCTGAGCTCGGTGTCTAGCGTCGACGCGGTCTGCGCGATCGACGCCGAGGCGGGCTGCGAGGACGAGGTGAGCCAGATCGCCGAGACGAGTGCCGCGGCGATGGCGAGCACCAGCCCGGTGATCCACAGCCGGCGGCCGACGATGGTCTTCAGGGTGGAAGCAGTCATCAGTCCATTCCTTCACGGTCATGGTCGGGTGATTCCCGACGATCCTCACGTTTGCGGGTCAAGGCAAGAGGATCGTCAAGCCCATGTTCGAGCAGCGTAAGGATCGTCGGCAGAACCACCTGCGGGAGCCCCCAGTCCTGTTTCATGGAGGCGTGAACGCTGCGGGCAAGGGCCTGATCCTGGTCGTCGAGGACGACCACTCGATCGCCGACGTCCTGCGCCTCTACCTCTCGCGTGCTGGATATGGCGTACACGTCGAGCACGACGGGTCAGGTGCGCTCACCCAGGTGGCGACGTTGCGACCTGTGCTCGTGCTGCTGGACGTCGGCCTGCCCGAGATCGACGGCGTCGAGGTGTGCCGCCGGATGCGTGCCCGGGACGACTGGACACCGGTGATCTTCGTGACGGCGCGCGACGACGAAGTCGACCGCATCCTGGGTCTCGAGCTCGGCGCCGACGACTACGTCACCAAGCCGTTCTCGCCCCGCGAGCTCATCTCGCGCGTCGCCGCGGTGCTGCGCCGCAGCTCCGGAGCTGTCGACCCGGCCGTGATCGACAGCGGTCGCGTCCGGCTGGAGCCGGGATCGCGGGTCGTCACGGTTGATGGACGTGCCGTTGACCTGACTGCGACCGAGTTCGACCTGCTTGCGGCCCTGATGCGCCGCCCCGGGATCGTGTTCACGCGAGAGCAGCTGTTGTCGACGGTCTGGGGTGCTGCGGCATACGGGCAGAGCCGCACGGTCGACGTCCACATCGCCCAGCTCCGGGCCAAGCTCGGCGACGATTCCCCGATCCGTACGCATCGCGGCGTCGGCTACTCGGCGGCGAAGTCATGACCCGCACGTCGCCGCTGTCGCGCCGGATCCTGCTGGTGACCGTGGCCGGTGGTGTCGTCGTGGCACTGGTCGCACTCGTGCTCACCGTCCCGGTCGTCAAGGGCGTGGCCAGGGACCAGGCGCGCGAGGAGCTCGTACGCTCTGTCGACAGCCTCGCCGCGAAGCCCGCGGCGGCGGCACGCCTCATCGCACAGGAGCAGAAGGTGCTGGGCCGCGACGACCGCCGCTACGCGATCGTGCGACGGGGCGGCAACGTGACGGGCGCGGCGGGCGACCTGTTGACCGACGAGCAGGTTGCCGAGCTGCTGGCGA
This sequence comes from uncultured Actinomycetota bacterium, assembly GCA_963790145.1. Taxonomy (GTDB): domain Bacteria; phylum Actinomycetota; class Actinomycetes; order Propionibacteriales; family Nocardioidaceae; genus Aeromicrobium. The sequence continues at coordinate 279,454 of CAWBNN010000005.1, forward strand.
CGGGCACGCTGTCCGCGACCTCGACCGTCGAGGGCGAGACGATCCTGATCGAAGGACGCGAGACCAAGCGCGGCTTCTCGGCTGTGGCCGTGCAGCCGGTGACCGGTGTCGACGAGGCAACCTCCGCCCTGCGTCGCCGCCTGCTGCTGGCGCTGCTGCTCGGCCTCGCGGCGGCCGGCACCCTGGGCCTCGTCCTGTCCCGTACGCTCACGCGCTCGATCGCCGCTGCAGCGGAAGCCGCCCGCCGCCTGGCCGCAGGGGAACGAGGCATGCCGATCGGCACGTCGTCCGTGCGGGAGTTCGATGACATGGGCAACGCCGTTGCTTCGCTCGACGAGGCGCTGGCCACCAGCGAAGGCCGCCAGCGTGAGTTCCTGCTGTCGATCTCCCACGAGATCCGCACACCGCTGACCGCGTTGCGGGGCTACGCCGAAGCGCTGGCGGACGGCGCCATCGCCCCTGCGGACGTACCGGCGACGGGCGAGACGCTCGTCGCGGAGACGGCGAGGCTCGACAGGTTCGTCAGCGACCTGCTCGCCCTCGCGCGGCTCGAGGCCGACGACTTCACGATCGAGGCACAGGACGTGTCGGTCGCGGGACTGTTGGGCGATCTCCAGCAGGCCTGGCAGGCGACGTGTGAACGGGAGAATGTGACGCTGCTGGCGGCGACCGGACCCGCGACGGTGCATGCCGATCCGATGCGGCTACGCCAGCTCCTGGACGGGCTGGTCGAGAACGCCATCCGGGCGACCTCGGCCGGTGGTGTTGTCGAGGTGCGGACTGTCAGCACCGCTACCGAGGTGACGATCGAGGTCGCGGACGCCGGGCCCGGCCTCGATCCCGCCGACTTGAGCGACGCGTTCGAGCGCGGGGTCCTGCACGCGCGCTATCGCGACGCACGAGCTGTCGGCACCGGGCTGGGCCTGTCGATCGCGCACCGGCTGGCGTCGCGCATGGGCATGCGCCTCGAGGTGCATGGCGGCGCCGACCGGGGCGCGGTGTTCGCCGTCGTCGTGCCGATACGCTGACGCCGTGGTCTATCGCGCCTTCTTCGACGCCGTCTTCCGCTCGATGGATCCCGAGAAGGCGCACGAGCGTGGCTTCGCCGCGATCCGTGCCGGCCGCCTCGGCACGCGTCTGGCGTTCCACGCAGACGTACGTTCCGCGGACCGTGATGGGCATCGAGTTCCCCAACGCGTTCGGGCTCGCGGCCGGCTTCGACAAGAACGCCAAGGCAGTGCCCGGGCTGCTCGCGCTCGGCTTCGGCCACGTCGAGATCGGCACCGTGACGGCTCGCGCGCAACCCGGCAATCCGCGACCACGCCTGTTCCGGCTCGTGGACGACCGCGCGATCATCAATCGGATGGGCTTCAACAACGACGGCGCGGCCGAGGTCGCGTCACGCCTCCACCGCCTTCGTGGCAACAAGGCCGGCCGCCAGGCGGTCATCGGCGTCAACATCGGCAAGACCAAGATCGTCGAGCCCGACCAGGCCGTCGCGGACTACGTCGAGAGCGCCCGCCTGCTGGCGCCGTACGCGAGCTATCTGGTCGTCAACGTCTCCTCGCCCAACACTCCGGGTCTGCGCGACCTGCAGGCCGTCGACGAGCTGCGACCGCTGCTCGTCGCGGTCAAGGAGATCGCCGACCGCGTCCCGTCCGGGTCGGTGCCGCTGCTCGTCAAGATCGCGCCCGACCTCGCCGATGCCGATGTCGACGCCGTCGCCGACCTCGCGGTCGAGCTGGGCCTCGCCGGCATCAGCGCGACCAACACGACGATCGCCCGGCCCGACTCGCTCGCAACCCCGCAGCGACGCCATCGACGCCGCAGGCGCGGGTGGTCTCTCAGGTCCGATCCTGGCCGAGCGCGCCACCGAGGTGCTCGTACGTCTGCGTGCCCGAGTCGGCGACCGGCTCGCGATCATCGCGGTCGGCGGCGTCACGACACCCGACGACGTACGTGCGCGGCTGGCCGCCGGGGCCGACCTCGTGCAGGGCTACACCGGCTTCATCTACGAGGGTCCGGGCTGGCCGTCGCGGCTGGCTGCGGCCAGCACCTGAGGTCGTCCGAAGCGACCGCCGCGACTCGCCGCCACTGCAACCTGAGGCAGCCGGACCCCCGATTTCGTCCCGGGGCCGATCACCCTGTATCTTTGGCTGTCGGCTTGCCCCTTTAGCTCAGTCGGCAGAGCGTTTCCATGGTAAGGAAAAGGTCTACGGTTCGATTCCGTAAAGGGGCTCTGGACTTGGATCATTTCTGAGTCCTTCGGACATGAGGCAACTCGTGCCCGTTGCGGCTGGGTAGCTCAGGTGGTTAGAGCACACGACTCATAATCGTGGGGTCGCGGGTTCGAGTCCCGCCCCAGCTACCGCAGAACTGCTCGACGTACGACCTTCAGCATCACCGATCAAGAAGAGGCACCCTCGTGGCCAGCAAGAGCTCAGACGTTCGTCCCAAGATCACCTTGGCCTGCACCGAGTGCAAGGAACGCAACTACATCACCAAGAAGAACCGTCGCAACGACCCTGATCGTCTCGACCTCAAGAAGTTCTGCCCGCGTTGCAAGACCCACCAGGTCCACCGCGAGACCCGCTGACCCCTGTTCTCCGAACGACGGCTCCCCCTGCTCCGGCAGGCGGGAGCCTTCGTCGTGTTGGACGCTGCTAGCGTCGCCGCCATGGACCTCGCCGAGCTGACGACGCTGCGCCTCGGTGGCCCCGCCCGGGCCGTCATCGACGCGACTTCCGAGCAGCAGCTTCTCGACGCCGTACGCGTCGCCGACGAGGCGGGCGACCCGGTCCTGGTCGTCGCCGGCGGCAGCAACCTCGTGGTCGCCGACGAGGGCGTGCCGGGCACCGTGATCCGAGTCCTGACCCGTGGCGTCGAGGTCGACTCCGACGCCTGCAGCGGCGCCATGGTCACAGTCGCCGCAGGGGAGCCATGGGACGGCATCGTCGCGCGGGCTGTCGACGAGGGCTGGGTCGGCATCGAGGCGCTCTCCGGCATCCCAGGGTCGGTCGGCGCGACCCCCATCCAGAACGTCGGCGCGTACGGCCAGGACGTCGCCCAGACGATCGCGACCGTGCGCGCGTACGACCGGTTCGAGCGCAAGGTCCGCACGATCCACGCGGTCGACTGCGGGTTCGGCTACCGCACCAGCCGCTTCAAGGCCGAGCCGCAGCGCTGGCTGGTGCTGTCGGTGGCCTACCAGTTCCGGCTCGGTGAGCTCAGTGCGCCGATCGCGTACGCCGAGCTGGCCCGGGCGCTGGGCGTCGAGATCGGCCAACGCGCTCCCGCAGCCGAGGTCCGCGAGGCCGTGCTGTCACTGCGCCGCGGCAAGGGCATGGTGCTCGACCCCGACGACCACGACACCTGGAGCGCCGGCTCGTTCTTCACCAACCCGTTGCTGACGCCCGACCAGGCCGACCAGCTGCCGGCCGAGGCGCCTCGGTTCCCGCAGCCGGACGGCACGGTCAAGACCAGTGCCGCGTGGCTGATCGACCACGCGGGCTTCGGCAAGGGCTACACCCGCGGGCGCGTGGGCCTGTCGTCCAAGCACGTCCTCGCGCTGACCAATCGCGGACGTGCCTCGACGGCCGAGCTGCTCGCCCTCGCCCGCGAGGTCCGCGAGGGTGTGCGTCAGGCGTACGGCATCACGTTGGTCAACGAGCCCGTGCTCGTCGGCTGCGACCTCTGAGACGCTCCTAGCCGAGGCTGCCGATGAAGGTGTCGGAGTAGTAGGGGTCGTTGTACGGATCGTCGTCGAACCCGCCGTTGAGGCCGATGATGACCAGGGCGACGATCCCGAGGAGCACGAGGACCAGCAGGACACGTGCCGATGATGCCCATGATCTTGCCGGCGTTGGCCTCGCCCCGTCCGGAGTAGGCCGCGGGATTGGCGTCGATCGCCTTGACGGCCTTGGCGCCGAGGATCCAGGCGACGGGGGCGAGCAGGATCGGCACGACACAGGCGAACAGGCCGGCGAGGCTCACGATGCCGAACACCATCGCCGGCGTCGCCTGGCTGTGCTTGGGCGGCGGCGGAGACTGCGGGTACGGGTAGCCGTAGCCCGGCGGCGGGTACTGCGGTGGCGGGGGGTAGGCGTTGCCCCAGTTGGGGGCTGACCGTAGCCGGGTGGCGGCGGCTGACCGTAGCCGGGTGGCGGCGGTTGCTGACCGTAGCCGGGTGGTGGCGTCGGATCTGACGGATTGCCTGGCTGCTCGTCGCTCATGGGAACACCCTTCCACATTGGCTCACCACAGGGCGGGCGTCAGCCGGTCGAGGTGTCGACGGCGATCCCGACGGCGAACAGGCCGACGAGCGCCAGGACTCCGAAGGCGAGGAAGCAGGTGCCGACGATGCCCATGATCTTGCCGGCGTTGGCCTCCCCGCGCCCGGAGTAGCCCGCGGGGTTCGCGTCGATCTCCTTGACGGCCTTGCCGCCGATGTTCCAGGCGAACGGGGCGATGATGCCGCACAGTGCGAGACCGAGGATGCCCAGGACCATCGCGGTCGTGGCCTGCGGGTGCTTGGGCGCCATGTAGTACGGCTGCTGGTAGCCGCCCGGCGGGTACTGGGGCGGCAGAGGCGGCTGCTGGGGATAGGCGCTGCCCCAGTTGGGCTGGTGGCCAGGCGGGGTGGGTGGTGTCGGGTCCTGGTCGCTCATGGGTTCAGCCTCGCACAGCCAGGCCGGCTCACGTGCCGTATCCCGCGTCGTAGCGCTGGCTCACCAGGATCAGCACGGCGGCCACGAACAGCATGAGGAGGGCGAGCCCCAGGATCGCGGTGCCGATCATGCCCAGGACCATCCCGGTCCTCGCCTCACCCGCGTGTCGGTATCGCGTGGGGTGGCGCTCGGCCTCGCGTTCGGCGACCGCTCCGAAGTACCACGCCAGCGGGCTGATGATGATCGGCACCAGCAGGATGAAGAAGCCGGCCACACCCACGATGCCGAGGACCATCGCGGTCGTGGCTCGAGGATGCGCGGGCAGTCGCACCGGCGGCGGGGCGTACGGATAGGGGTGCGGATACGCGTACGGGTTCGGGTAGGGCGAGGTCATCACTCAGTCCCTTCGCCGACGGAGGTGGCCAGCCAGCTCGTCGATGCTCGTGAGGGTCGCGCTCACGGTGTCTGAAGGAGCGTACGACCTGCGGATCGACATGCGGGCGAGATCGGCCAGCTCGTCATCGGAGAAGTCCTGCGCTGCCCGCAACACGGCGTACTGACCGGCAAGGCGCGATCCGAACAGCAGGGGATCGTCGGCGCCGAGAGCGACGTCGACCCCGGCGGCGGTCAGCGTGCGCACGGGCACCTCCTCGAGCGTGCTGTAGACCCCCAGCGAGACGTTGGAGGTGGGGCAGACCTCGAGGGCGACACCTTCGGTCGCGAGGCGGTCCAGCACCGCCGTGCTCTCCGATGCGCGCACTCCGTGTCCGAGGCGGTCGGGGTGAAGGTGGTCGAGGCACTGCGTGATGTGGGCCGGCCCGCGCAGCTCTCCGCCGTGCGGCACGAGTGCCAGCCCGGCGCGCTCGGCGATCGCGAATGCCGGCCCGAACGCCGACGTGTCGCCGCGCCGCTCGTCGTTGGACAGGCCGAAGCCGATCACGCCGCGCCCTGCGTACTGAGCTGCGAGCCGGGCCAGCGTGCGGGCGTCCATCGGGTGCCGGGTGCGGTTGGCGGCCACGACCAGCCCCATGCCGATGCCGGCTCGTTCGGAGGCGTCACGCACGGCGTCGATGACGAGGTCGGTGAATGCCGTGATGCCGCCGAAGCGGGCGCCGTAGCCGGAGGGGTCGACCTGGATCTCGGTCCAGACCGAGCCGTCGGCGGCATCGTCCTGCGCCGCCTCGCGGATCAGGCGACGCACGTCGTCCTCGGTGCGGAGCACGGACCGCGCCACGTCGTACAGGCGCTGGAACCTGAACCAGCCCTTCTCGTCGGTCGTGCTGAGCTGCGGCGGCCAGTCCTCGGTCAGCGAGGCCGGCAGGCGTATGCCGTCGCGCTCGGCCAGCTCGAGCAACGTGTCGTGCCGCATCGAGCCGGTGAAGTGCAGGTGCAGATGCGCCTTGGGAAGTGCCGAGAGCGACCTGTGGTCGGGAGTGGTCAAAGGGCACGGTGGCCATCCTGCCAGTCGGCCTCCGTCACTCCTTGTCGGCAGCCTCGGCGGCCTTGCGCACCGCGGTGGCGACCCGCTTGTGCACGTCGGCGTGGAACACGCTGGGCACGATGTAGTTGGCGTTGAGCTCGTCGGGGGAGACGCTGCCGGCGATCGCCTCGGCGGCGGCGATCAGGATGTCCATCCCGATCCCGTGGCTCTGGGCATCGAGCAGCCCGCGGAAGATGCCGGGGAAGGCCAGCACGTTGTTGATCTGGTTGGGGTAGTCCGAGCGTCCGGTCGCCACGACGCGAGCGTGCTGACGCGCGATGGCAGGGTCGATCTCGGGGTCGGGGTTGGCCAGCGCGAACACGATCGAGTCGTCGGCCATCGACTCGACGTCCTCGCGCGCTCAGGAGGTTGGGGGCGCTGACGCCCGACGAACACGTCGGCGCCGGGCAGCACGTCACGCAGCGACCCCGCGAGGTTGTCGGCGTTGGTGTTGTCGGCGATCCACTGCAGCGAGTCGTCGAGGCCCTCACGGCCCGCGTGCACGACGCCCTCGACGTCGCACACCACGACGTGCTTCGCGCCGGCGTGGATCAGCACCTTGAGCACGGCGGTGCCTGCGGCCCCTGCGCCGGCGAGCACGATGCGGGCCGTGCCGATGTCCTTGCCGACGACCTGGAGCGCGTTGCGCAGAGCGGCGAGGACGACGACGGCGGTGCCGTGCTGGTCGTCGTGGAACACCGGGATGTCGAGGCGTTCGCGGAGCCGGGCCTCGATCTCGAAGCAGCGGGGTGCCGAGATGTCCTCGAGGTTGATGCCGGCGAAACCGGGTGAGATGGCGGCGACGGTCTCGACGATCTGGTCGACGTCCTGCGTGTCGAGGCAGATGGGCCAGGCGTCGATGTCGGCGAAGCCCTTGAACAGCGCCGCCTTGCCCTCCATGACCGGCATCGCGGCGTGCGGGCCGATGTTGCCGAGGCCGAGCACAGCGGATCCGTCGCTGACGACGGCGACGCTGTTGCGCTTGACGGTGAGGCGGCGGGCGTCCTCCTTGTCGGCGGCGATCGCCATGCAGATGCGGGCGACGCCGGGCGTGTAGATCATCGAGAGATCGTCGCGGTTGCGCAGCGGGTGCTTGGTGGCCGTCTCGATAACGCCGCCGAGGTGCATGAGGAACGTACGGTCCGAGACCTTCTCGACCTTGACGTCGCTGATGACCTCGAGGGCCGAGACGATCAGGGCCGCGTGGTCGGTGTCGGAGGCCGCGCAGGTCAGGTCGATGCGCAGTGCCTCGGCACCGGACGCCGTGACGTCGAGAGCGGTGACGATCCCGCCCGTACGTTCGACTGTCGTCGTGAGCTCGCTGACCGCCGATCCGCCGGACGGCACCTCGAGTCGGATCGTGATCGAGTAGGAGATGCTGGGTGCAGTGGCCATGGACCCATGCTAAAACATGAGGAAAGGCTCAGGTTTTTGGGTGGCCGCCCTCGGTTCGACGAGGGCGGGGCGCACCACGTACACTTGACCCACCGGTGAATATTCACTCTAGATCGTCATGCCCTCAACAGGTTTGACTCTGGGGCGGAATTCGACTGAGGGCACTAGCTCAACTGGCAGAGCATCGGTCTCCAAAACCGAAGGTTGGGGGTTCAAGTCCCTCGTGCCCTGCGAGACATGACCATGAAGAACGACGAAGGAGTACACGTGAGCGACCGTCACGAGCTGGCCGGCACATCCGGCAAACGCACGTCGCCGATCACGTTCTACCGACAGGTGATCGCCGAGCTCCGCAAGGTGGTTTGGCCGACTCGCCCCCAGGTGGTCAACTACTTCTGGGTCGTTCTGGTGTTCGTGCTCGTCATGATGGCCATTGTTGCTGGACTCGACTACGGGTTCGGCAAGGCCGCGTTCTGGATCTTCGCGTAGCAACCAAAGGAATTTTGTGACTCAAGGCATCGACCCGCAGACCAGCTCCGAGACCGACGAGGTCGAAGAGCTCGAGCCGTCGACCCCTGCTGCCGAGGACATCGACGCGCCTGACGCAGGCGTCGAGGCGTCGATCCCCGCATCGGACGATGACGTCGACGACGCGACCGTCGAGGACCCGACCCTGGGTGCCGATGTCGCTGACGAGGACGTCGCAACTGACGAGGACGCGTCCGAGGACGCCCCGGCCGAGGACGAGCCGGTTGCCGACGCCCTCCAGGAGTTCCGCGACCGCCTGCACAACCAGATCGGTGACTGGTACGTCGTCCACACCTACTCCGGCATGGAGAAGCGGGTGAAGTCCAACCTCGAGAACCGCGTCACCTCGCTCAACGCCGAGGACTTCATCTTCGAGGTCGTCGTGCCGACCGAAGAGGTCGCCGAGATCAAGAACGGTCAGCGCAAGCTCGTCAAGCGCACCGTGCTCCCCGGCTATGTCCTGGTCCGCATGGACCTCACCGACGAGTCGTGGGGCGTCGTCCGCCACACGCCGTCCGTCACCGGGTTCGTGGGCAACTCCCACCAGCCGGTCCCCCTCAGTCTTGCCGAGGTCGAGAGCATGCTCGCCCCGGCAGTGGAGGCAGAAGTCGCGACTGCGACCGACACCCCCGATCAGCAGCAGGCGAAGGCCTCCAAGGTCGAGTTCACCGACTTCTCCGTCGGCGACTCCGTCATGGTCGTCGATGGCCCGTTCGCGACGCTGCACGCGACCATCACGGAGATCAACATCGACGCACAGAGGGTCAAGGCCCTCGTGGAGATCTTCGGCCGCGAAACCCCGGTCGAGCTCAGCTTCACCCAGATCCAGAAGGTCTGAGCCAACCGGTTCTCATCAGCACCAACCATTCAGTAGTCAAGGACCCGAGAAATGCCTCCCAAGAAGAAAGTCGCAGCCATCGTCAAGGTGCAGCTGCAGGCCGGTATGGCCAACCCGGCGCCGCCCGTCGGCACCGCGCTCGGCCCCCACGGCGTCAACATCATGGAATTCTGCAAGGCCTACAACTCGGCCACAGAAGCCATGCGTGGCAACGTCGTCCCGGTCGAGATCACGATCTACGAGGACCGTACGTTCAGCTTCATCACCAAGACGCCGCCCGCGGCTGAGCTGATCAAGAAGGCCGCCGGACTGCAGAAGGGTTCGCCCGTTCCGCACAAGGACAAGGTCGGCAAGATCTCCAAGGACCAGATCCGAGAGATCGCCACGACCAAGATGCCGGACCTCAACGCGACCGACATCGATGCCGCCATGAAGATCGTCGAGGGCACTGCGCGCTCGATGGGCGTCACGACGGACTGACAGCAACACTCACCAAGCAGTAGGTGGCAGGGCCCGCTGGGCCCGTTCAGACCACAACTGGTTCATACAAGAAGGAAGACCAGAGATGGCACAGCACAGCAAGGCGTACCGCCAGGTCGCCGAAAAGATCGACAAGGACAGCGTCTACACGCCGCTCCAGGCCACGACGCTGGCCAAGGAGTCGGGGAGCAAGAAGTACGACTCGACGGTGGATGTATCCATCCGTCTGGGCGTCGATCCCCGCAAGGCCGACCAGATGGTGCGCGGCACCGTCAACCTCCCTCACGGCACGGGCAAGACCTCACGGGTCCTGGTCTTCGCCACCGGCGCCAACGCCGACGCAGCACGTGAGGCCGGAGCCGACTTCGTCGGTGCCGACGAGCTGGTCGACAAGGTCAACGAGGGCTGGCTCGACTTCGACGCCGTCGTCGCAACGCCCGACATGATGGGCAAGGTCGGCCGCCTCGGCCGCGTCCTCGGCCCGCGCAACCTCATGCCCAACCCCAAGACGGGCACCGTCACGACCGACGTGGCCAAGGCTGTCTCCGACATCCAGGGCGGCAAGATCGAGTTCCGCGTCGATCGCCACGCCAACCTGCACTTCGTGATCGGCAAGGCCTCGTTCTCCGCCGAGCAGCTCGCCGAGAACTACGGCGCCGCGCTCGACGAGGTCCTGCGCCTCAAGCCTGCGAGCTCCAAGGGTCGCTACGTCAAGAAGATCACGGTCTCCACGACCAACGGTCCTGGCGTCCCGGTCGATCCGAGCCGCACCAAGGCATACGCCACAGACGAGGCCTGAGCCTCAGGAACGACAACGAAAGCCCTCGGCGCGAGCCGGGGGCTTTCGGGTATCCCGACTTTCGGACATCCTGTGTCCTATCTATGCTCGTGTCATGACGATCTCCAGGAAGCTCACCTCACTCGTGGCCGTGGCGCTGCTCACGGGCTTGGCACTCTCGGCATGTGGCGACAAGGATGACTCCGCTGCCGACACGAAGACCGGGTCCGGCGGCGGCGGCAAGGCGGCGACGCTGACCCAGGCCAACTTCTCCGATGTCCTCACTGCCTCGCAGGCCAAGGCGAAGACCAGCCACGTCGACATGTCGATCGCGGTGGGCGGCCAGACCGTCAAGGCTCAGGGCGACGTCAAGGTCGGCTCGTCGATCAAGGACGTGTCCATGGCCATGACGATGGTGATGGACTCCAAGAAGATGGAGATGCGGCTGCTCGACCAGACGTTCTACATGAACATGGGACAGCTGACCGAGGACAAGTTCGTCAAGATCGATCTGACCGACGAGAGCAACCCGATCGCTCAGCAGTACGGCAAGATCATGGACCAGATGGATCCGGCCAGCCAGCTGCGGCAGTTCAAGGCAGCGGTGAAGTCCTTCGAGAAGAAGGGCGAGCCGCAGACGATCGACGGAGTGAAGGCGCAGCCGTACGTCGTGACGGTCGACACCAGCAAGCTAGACGCGATCAAGGATCTCCCGGCCGCCTCACGCAGCCAGGTGCCAAAGACGATGGTCTACACGATGTACGTGGGCTCCGACGACCTGCTGCGGCGCATGGAGTTCGACATGGCGGGTGCGAAGACGACCATGGACTACTCCAAGTGGGGTGAGCCGGTCGACATCCAGGCACCCTCGCCGGCCGAGATCTCGGACAAGGACATCAGCGAGTTGAGCGGAGCGCCGGCGGCGGCGTGATCGGGTCGCCAGTGAGGTGACCTTCCAGCGTTGGGAGGTCACCTCGCCAGGTTTCGGCATCTGCCGGCCGCGATCGCTCAATCTGCCTCACCGCTCGGCCGCAGCCGGCCTCGGGCTCGCCAATTTGGTCGGGGTGCTGGCGTGCCCTATTCTGGACCTACCGAAGACCGCTGGTCGGTGACTCGCAAGAGTCGCACGAAGCGCCCGGAAGGGCGGCCCGCGCAGGTTGCGAATGTTGGTCCTTTCAACGTCCCGTGCCTTGCGCCGGGACGTTTTTTCGTGTCGGGCCCGTGTATGCACATGGGGTCGCAGTCGTCGGATGGACCCATGTGCTGGAAGGAGACCCATGGCAAACGCGGAAAAGACAGCAGCCGTTGCCGAGCTCGCGGACAACTTTCGTGAATCGAACGCTGCTGTGCTGACCGACTACCGCGGTCTCACCGTGAAGCAGCTGCAGGAACTGCGGCGCACTCTCGGTGCGAACGTGAGCTATGCCGTCGCCAAGAACACGCTGACCAAGATTGCCGCCAAGGACGCAGGAGTGGAGATCGACACCGATCTCCTCACCGGTCCGACCGCCATCGCCTTCATCAAGGGCGATGCCGTGGAGGCGGCCAAGGGTCTGCGTGACTTCGCGAAGGCCAACACGCCGCTCATCATCAAGGGAGGCTTCCTCGACGGGAAGATCCTCACTGCTGAAGAGATCAACAAGCTGGCCGACCTCGAGTCGCGCGAGGTCCTCCTCGCCAAGCTCGCAGGTGGCATGAAGGCCAGCCTGACGAACGCCGCGTCGCTGTTCAACGCCCCGCTGTCGCAGGCCGCCCGAGTTCTGGGTGCCCTGCAGGCGAAGGCCGAGAGCGACCCGTCGGTTCTGGCAGCCGGCCCTGCGCCTGCTGCCCCGGTCGAGGAGGCCCCCGCGGCCGAGTCGGCCGAAGCAGAAACCCCGGCCGAGGCACCCGCCGACGCCGCCCCTGTCGAAGCGTCTGCCGACGCCGAGACGACCGAGGGCTGAAAGCCCGATTCACATCGGGACCCCCTCGGGGTCTCAATAACGGAAGGACGCCCCCATGGCGAAGCTCAGCACCGGCGATCTGCTGGATGCATTCAAGGAAATGACCCTCATCGAGCTCTCCGAGTTCGTGAAGGAGTTCGAGGACACGTTCGACGTCACCGCGGCCGCTCCGGTTGCCGCGGCTGCCGCTCCTGCTGCCGGTGGCGCTGCCGCCGGTGGTGAGGCTGCTGCTGAACAGGACGAGTTCGACGTCATCCTCGAGGGTGCCGGCGAGAAGAAGATCCAGGTCATCAAGGAAGTCCGTACGATCACGGGCCTCGGTCTCAAGGAGGCCAAGGACCTCGTCGAGGGCGCCCCGAAGCCTGTTCTCGAGAAGGCCAACAAGGAAGCTGCCGACAAGGCCAAGGAGGCCCTCGAGGCCGCCGGCGCCTCGGTCACCGTCAAGTGACTCGTCGCTGAATCCATTCAAGAGCGCCCCTCCTTTCCGGAGGGGCGCTTTTGTCTGTCCGGGGTGACGTGGCTCACGATTGTCACCCGGAGTTACATGGGGTATGTTGCACCGGATCCCTCGGTTGTTACCGACGAGTCACGAAGCGTCACGGGAGCGTAACCTCGGTTGCCATATCTCGTTACTCTCTGTGTCCGTGGTCACACCGACCTAGGATGAGATAGTTCGGCCGGCATTCGCCGGCAGACCACGGCAAGCAAGGAGGGGCCGACCGTGGGCGTTGAAGTCGTCGTCGAGGGGCTGACCAAGAAGTTCGGGAGCTCACTCATCTGGAAGGACGTCTCGCTGACCCTTCCGGCCGGTGAGATCTCCGTGATGCTCGGCCCGTCCGGCACCGGCAAGTCGGTGTTCCTCAAGACCCTGATCGGACTCCTCAAGCCCAACGAGGGTCACGTCTACATCGAGGGCACGGACATCGCGAACTGCTCCGAGAAGGATCTCTACGAGATCCGCAAGCTGTTCGGCGTGCTGTTCCAGGACGGCGCGATGTTCGGCTCGATGGACCTCTACGACAATGTCGCGTTCCCGTTGCGTGAGCACACCAAGAAGTCCGAGTCCGAGATCCGTCAGATCGTGATGGACAAGATGGAGCTGACCGGTCTGGTGGGCGCCGAGAACAAGCTGCCCGGTGAGATCTCCGGTGGCATGCGCAAGCGCGCCGGCCTGGCCCGCGCCCTCGTGCTCGATCCCGAGATCCTGCTGATCGACGAGCCCGACTCGGGCCTGGACCCGGTCCGTACGTCGTACATCAACCAGCTGTTCATCGACCTCAACGCGCAGATCGACGCGACGTTCCTGATCGTGACGCACGACGTCAACACGGCCCGCACGGTGCCGGACAACATCGGCCTGCTCTATCACAAGCACCTGGCGATGTTCGGTCCGCGCGAGATGCTGCTGACGTCGGCCGAGCCCGTCGTGGCCCAGTTCCTCAACGCCCAGACCGTTGGCCCGATCGGCATGTCCGAGGAGAAGGACGCCGACGAGCTCGCCGCGGAGCAGGGCATCGAGATGCCCCCGCTGCCGCCCGTCCCGCTGCAGCTCGAGCCGTCCGACGGCCGTCCCCGCCGTGCCCAGCGCGAGGCGGGAGCCTGGTGCCGCGACAATGGTGTCACCGCCCCTGCCGGATCATTCGGAGAGAAGATGCCGCTGGCTGCCGGCGGTGTTGCGTGACGACGGCGGTCGTCGCCGGCCCCGCAAGGGTGGCCGGCAATCTGTTCGCCTTCATGCTCGACGTGCTGGTGGCGTTGTTCCGCCGTCCGTTCCAGCTCAAGGAGTTCCTGCTCCAGGCATGGTTCATCGTCAAGGTGACGATCGTCCCGACCGCGTTCGTGTCGATCCCGTTCGGTGCGGTCATCGCCCTGCAGGTCGGCGGCTTGATCAAGCAGTTCGGCGCGCAGTCGTTCACCGGCTCGGCCGCAGTCCTCGCTGTCGTCCGTGAGGCCGGTCCGATCGCGTGCGCCCTGCTGATCGCCGGTGCCGCCGGCTCGGCGATCGCCGCCGACTTCGGCGCGCGCCGCATTCGCGAGGAGCTCGACGCCATGATGGTGCTCGGCATCGATCCGATCCAGCGGCTCGTCGTGCCTCGCGTCCTGGCCTGCATGCTGGTCGCGGTGTTCCTCAACGGCCTGGTGACGGTCGTCGGCGTCGCAGGTGGCTACGTCTTCAACGTGGTCCTGCAGGACGGCACCCCCGGCGCCTATCTCGCGTCGTTCACGGCGCTGGCGCAGCTACCCGACATGTATCAAGGCATGGTCAAGGCCCTCATCTTCGGCTTCCTCGCCGCGATCGTCGCGTCCTACAAGGGCATGAACGCCAAGGGCGGCCCCAAGGGTGTCGGTGATGCAGTCAACGAGGCCGTGGTCATCACGTTCACCTTGCTGTTCATCGTCAACTTCTTCGTCTCGGCCATCTACATCCAGCTCGTGCCGCCCAAGGGGATGTGACGATGTCCGACAAGACAGCTCTGTCCACCGTCACCGCCATCCCGGCCAAGTTCAACGGCTTCCTCGACGACCTCGGTCGTCAGATGTTGTTCTACATCCGGGTCGTTGCCTCGGTCCCGCGCACGATCAAGAACTACGGCAAGGAGATCGTCCGGCTGCTCGCCGAGGTCGCTCTCGGGTCCGGCTCGCTCGCGGTCATCGGCGGCACCGTCGGCGTCATCACGGCGATGTGCTTCTTCACCGGCACCGAAGTCGGTATCCAGGGCTATGCCGCGCTTGACCAGCTCGGCACCGCAGCCCTGACCGGATTCGTCTCGGCCTACTTCAACACGCGTGAGATCGCGCCGATCGTCGCCGGCATCGCGCTCGCCGCGACCGTCGGTTGCGGGTTCACCGCCCAGCTCGGCGCCATGCGAATCAGCGAGGAGGTCGACGCCCTTGAGGTCATGGCGATCCCGTCGCTGCCGTTCCTCGTCACCACGCGCGTCATCGCTGGTCTCATCGCCGTCGTCCCGCTCTACATCGTCGGCCTGCTGTCGTCATACTTCGCGACAAGATTGACGATCACCCGGATCAATGGGCAAAGTGCGGGCACCTACGACCATTACTTCACCACGTTCCTGCCACCATCCGACGTGTTGTGGTCGTTCGCCAAGGTGCTGATCTTCGCCGTCGTGGTGATCTTGATCCACTGCTACTACGGCTACTACGCCAGCGGCGGACCCGCAGGTGTGGGCGTGGCCGTGGGCCTTGCCGTGCGTACGTCCATCGTCGCGATCAACGTCGTCGACCTGCTCGCCTCGATGGCGATCTGGGGCACGAACGTCACCGTGAGATTGGCGGGCTGAACCATGGCTCGTACTCCCATGCTCGAGCGCTCCGGCTCCCTCAAGGTGCTGGGTGCCGCATTCATCGCGTTGATGCTGTTCATCCTGTGGGTGACCTACGCGTTCTTCACCAAGGCGTTCGTCGACTACGACGCGGTGACGCTCAAGACAGACACCACGGGCGTCAACCTCCCGCAGAACGCGGACGTCAAGCTGCGCGGCATGATCGTCGGCGAGGTCCGCAAGGTCGAGCCCGACGGCGACGGCGTCAAGCTGCTGCTGGCGATGAACCCCAAGCTCATCAACGACGTGCCCAAGGGCGTCACGGCGCAGCTCATCCCCAAGACGCTGTTCGGCGAGAAGTACGTCGCGCTGATCCCGCCGACGCAGGACGACGGCGAGATGCTGCGAGCCGGCGACACGATCACCAAGGCCAACGTGCCGATCGAGGTCGAGACGCTGCTCAACGACCTCTACCCGTTGCTGGACGCAGTCGACCCGG
Source organism: uncultured Actinomycetota bacterium (assembly GCA_963790145.1). GTDB lineage: Bacteria > Actinomycetota > Actinomycetes > Propionibacteriales > Nocardioidaceae > Aeromicrobium. The sequence continues at coordinate 295,346 of CAWBNN010000005.1, forward strand.
CCAACCTCTCCTACACGCTGAGCGCCGTCGCCACCGCGCTCGACGGCCGCGGCAAGCAGCTGGGTGAGACGCTCGTGCAGGCCAACAGCTACCTGCAGAAGACCAACCCGGACGTCCCGCAGCTCATCGACGACCTGACCAAGCTCGGCACGGTGTCCGACGGCTACGCCGACGCGATGCCTGACCTGGGCCGCCTCCTGCGCAACACCGTCGTGACCGGCAACACGATCGTGGCCAAGAAGTCCCAGCTGACCGCCTTCTTCGACGAGGCGACGGGGCTGTCCAACACCTTGACCCGGTTCACGAAGGACAACGGCGCCAACATCAAGACGCTCAACAAGATCGGCCGCCCGATCCTCGAAGTCGTCGGCGAGTACTCCACGACGTTCCCCTGCTTCCTCGGTGCCATGCACACGCTGATTCCGCGACTCGACAGTGCCTACCGTGGCGGCCGGCTGCACATCAACGTCGAGCTCATCGCCCAGCCCGATGCCTATGGCGCCAACGAGAACCTCAGCGCGACGCAGAAGGAGTTCGACAAGGCGTCCCAGGGGGCTCCGGCCAAGAACGGCGGCGACATCAACGCCGACAACGCCGCCACGCCGAGCTGCATCGACCTCAACGAGATCAACAAGGGCAAGTCGCACGAGAAGGGCATCTCGTCGCAGGCTCACCCGTTCACGATCCCGCCTGACGTCTACAAGCTCGTGGGCATCAAGAAGTCCCATGCGAAGTTCGGTCCCGAGGCTGCCTACAACCGGGCAGCCGCCTCGAGCCTCTCGCTGCAGGACCTGGTCCAGCCCAGCATCACCGGCGTCGACTCGGCCAGCGAGCGGTCTGAGCTCAACGTGCTCCTCGGCGGCACGCTCGGGATGCAGCCCTCGAGTGTCCCCGACATCGGGTCGCTCCTGATCAGCCCGGTCCTGCGTGGATCGGCGGTGGAGCTCCGATGAAGCAGATCGATCGCGAGTCCCTCGGCGCCCTGGTCAAGCTCGGGTTCTTCTTCGCCTTCACCGGCATCTCGACGCTGATCCTCGCCCTGACGCTGAGCAATGGCTCCTTCGGGGACCGCAAGGAGTACAAGGCGGTCTTCAGCGACGTGACCGGTATGGCCAAGGGTGACGACGTCCGCATCGCGGGTGTCGCCGTCGGCTCGGTCAAGAAGGTCGAGATCTTCAAGCGTGACAAGGCGATCGTGACGTTCGGCGTCGACTCCGACGTCCCGCTGACCGACAACACCAACGCGACGATCAAGTTCCGCAACCTGGTCGGGCAGCGCTACATCGCGCTGACCCAGGGTGCCGACGGTGCCAAGACGACGCTCAAGGGCGGCAGCACGATCCCCGAGAGCCGCACCCAGGAAGCGCTCGACCTCAATGTCCTGCTCAACGGGTTCAAGCCGGTCTTCCAGGCACTGTCCCCGTCGGACACCAACAAGTTCGCCTACGAGATCGTCCAGACGCTGCAGGGCGAGAGCGGCAACGTCGAGAACCTGCTGGCGCGCACCTCGTCCCTGACCAACACGCTGGCCGGCCGCGACCAGCTGATCGGCGATGTCATCACCAACCTCAGCGAGGTGCTCGACACCGTCGGCAGCCGCGACAAGGAGCTCACCGACACGATCGACACGCTCCAGCAGTTCGTGACGGGCCTCAAGGACGACCGTGACGCCATCCTCAACTCGGTCGACTCGATCTCCGACCTGACCGACGAGACGTCCGACCTGCTGGTCCAGGGCCGTCCGGCCCTCATCGAGGACATCAAGCAGCTCAACTCGCTGACCAAGAACCTCAGCTCGAAGAAGAACCTGTCCACGCTCGAGAACTCGATCAAGATCCTGCCGATCAAGCTCCAGAAGATCGGCAACGCGGCGTCCATCGGTGGCGAGTTCAACTTCTACCTGTGCGACGTGCAGGGCAGCATCACGCATCCCGGCGATCCCGGTGCTCCTTCCCGAGCCTCACGCTCGAGCTGAGCGGCAAGGGCGGCCTCGCGGTCGGCGGTGAACGATGCAACCAGTCGGGGTCTACCGGGAGGCGACCAGTGAAGCCTTTCCGCGAGCGCAACCCCGTCGTCATCGGCGTCATCGGCATCGCCGTGATCGCCCTGATGATGCTCGGCGCCTTCCGCGCCGATCGCCTGCCGATCATCGGCAGCGGCGACACCTACCACGCTGAGTTCGCCGAGATCGGTGCGCTCAAGTCCGGCAACGAGGTCCGGGTCGCCGGCGTCTCGGTCGGCAAGGTCAAGGACATCGAGCTCAGGCGGCAACAAGGTGCGCGTCACGTTCAAGATCGACAAGGGCACCGACGTTCGGCACCGAGACCGGCGCCGACATCCGCGTGCGTACGCTGCTCGGCGCCGAGTACCTCGCGCTCACCCCCAAGGGCCCCGGCCAGCTGCCCAAGGGCAGCAACGATCCCGCTCGAGCGCACCATCGCGCCCTACGACGTGGTGCAGGCGTTCTCCGAGCTCAGCAAGACGACTGACCAGATCGACGTCCCGCAGCTGTCCAAGGCGCTCGAACACCCTCGGCGACATCGCGGCCAGCACGCCCGAGGAGTTCCGCGGTGCCATCAAGGGCGTCTCGGACCTCTCGGTCAACCTGGCCGCCCGCGACGACCAGATCAACACGCTGCTGGTCAGCCTCAAGAAGGTCACCGGCGTCCTCAACTCGCGCAACGACGAGCTGGTGACGCTGTTCAAGGACTCCGACGTGCTGTTCCAGGCGATCAGCGAGCGACGCGACTCGATCCACCGACTGCTGGTCTCGACCCAGACGATCTCGGCGCAGCTGCGCGGACTCGTCAAGGACACCCGGGCCGACCTCAAGCCGGCGCTCGATCAGCTCGACGTCGTGACCGACATGCTGCGCAAGAACGAGGCGAGCCTCGACGAGGCGCTGCGCCGTACCCCGGCTTCCTGCGGGTGTTCTCCAACGCGCTCGGCACCGGCCCGTGGTTCGACACCTACCTCGGCGGTCTCGGCACCGGCGGTCTCGCGCAAGCAGATCACGAAGACGCACTTGGAGGGGGCAACGGATGAGTCCCTCACGGATTGGCCCAGCGGTTCGCCGGCATCTCCAAGGTCCTGACGGCGTTCGTCGTGCTCGTCCTGCTCGCCGCCGCCGCGCTGGTCGCTCAACAAGGGCGACGGCAAGCGCTACGTCACGGTCGACTTCGAGCAGACCAACTCGGTCTACAAGGGATCTGACGTCAAGATCCTCGGCGTGCCGGTCGGCGGGTCGAGAGGCTGACGCCGCGCGGCGACGTCGTACGCGTCAAGATCTCCTACGACGGCGACGTCAAGCTGCCCAACGACGTCAAGGCCGTCGTCGTCTCGCCGTCGATCGTCGGCGACCGATTCGTCCAGCTCGCGCCGGCCTACAACGGGGGGCGGTGCTCAAGGACAATGCCTACCTGTCGGTCGATCGCACGGCGGTGCCGATCGAGCTCGACGCGATCTACCAGTCGCTCGACGACCTCTCCGTCGCGCTCGGGCCCGAAGGGCGCCAACAAGGACGGCGCGCTCAGCGAGCTCATCGACGACTCCGCCACGCAGCTCGACGGTCAGGGCGCGCAGCTCAACGAGACGATCCAGAACTTCGGCAAGCTCAGCACGACGCTGTCCAACAACAAGGAAGAGCTGTTCGGCAGCCTGCGCGAGGTCGAGGAGTTCGTGAGGCTGCTCGCACCAACGACTCCACGGTGCGCTCGTTCAACGACAGCACGGCGCGGGTCTCGACGGTGCTCGAGGGTGAGCGCGATGACCTCGCGGCGACGCTCAAGGCGCTCAGCCTGGCGCTGGTCGACGTCAACTCGCTGGTCAAGGAGAACCGCGGCGCGCTCAAGGCAACATCGACAACATCGCCTCGCTCGCGGCGCTGCTGGCCAAGCACAAGGACGAGCTCGAGGAGATCACGGTCAACGCGCCGACTGCGCTGACCAACGTCTCGCTCGCCTACAACGGCACGTCGGGCACGCTCGACACCCGCGACCAACATCCCCGAAGCGCTCTTCGGCTCGCTCACCGATCCCGGCCGGTCTGGTGTGCAACCTGCTCGGCGAGACGATCGACCGACGGGATCTGTGCTCGACGCTGAGCGAGCCTGCTCGACGGCCTACCCGATCCGCGCTGCCGTGCGCGTCGCGTCGGCGCCCAGCGTCGGCGCCCTGATCGGGTCAACTCGACCATCGCCGAGATGCTGGCGGTGAACTGAATGAACCGAGACTTCTCCGGGCCGGCGCGATCACCAGCGTCGCGGCCATGCTCCTCAGTGGCTGCGGCTTCTCGCCCTACAAGCTGCCGCTGCCGGGTGGCGCCGATCTCGGCGACAAGCCCTACACCGTCAAGGTCGCAGTTCCGCGACGTGCTCGACCTCGTGCCGCAGAGCGCCGTGCGCGTCAACGACATCGCGGTCGGCAAGGTCACCGACATCAAGCTCAACGGCTGGACCGCGATCGTGACGGTCAAGGTCAACCGCGACACCAAGCTGCCGGACAACGCCGAGGCGACGATCCGCCAGACCAGCCTGCTGGGCGAGAAGTTCGTCTCGCTGGCGCCGCCCAAGACCGGCGCCGCGGGCACGCTCGAGCGACGGCGACATGATCCCGCTCGACCGTGTCGGCCGCAACCCCGAGATCGAGGAAGTGCTCGGCGCCGCGTCGCTGCTGTTCAACGGCGGTGGCCTCGAGAAGACCAACACGATCGTCAAGGAGCTCAACAACGCACTCGGTGGCAACGAGCCCGAGGTCAAGGAGCTCATCAACTCGACGACGTCCGTTCCTCGCCCAGCTCGACAACAACAAGGCTGCGCTGCTGACCTCGCTCGAGAAGGTCAACAGCCTCGCGGTCGCAGACCAACGAGCAGAAGGACGCGATCACCGGCGCGCTCGACGACCTGCCCGAGGCGCTCCGCGTCGTCAACGGCCAGCGCGACGACCTGGTCAAGCTGCTGGAGTCGCTGTCCAGGCTCGGCGACGTCGCGACCGATGTCATCCGCGACTCCAAGGCCGACACCGTCGCCGACTTCAAGGCGCTCGTGCCGACGCTCACCAACCTCACCAAGGCCGGTGACGACCTGGCATACGGCACCAAGGCCCTGCTGACCTACCCGTTCACCGACGGATTCGTCGGCAACACCTACGCGCAGGCGTCCGGGAAGTGCCAGGACGCCGACGCGGCGAAGGGGCTGCCCCGGGTCAAGGAAGGCGCCTGCTTCGGCGACTTCGCCAACCTCTCGCTCGGCCTCGACATCAGCGCCGAACCAGCTGCCAGACCTCCTCGACGGCTACTCGTCCCAGGCCGGCGTGACGGCCCCCGAGCTGTCCAAGGTCCTGTCCGACCCGACCAAGGGTCTCGTCGACCTGGTCGCTGGACTCGTGCCTGACTCCGGTGCCCGGGCACGACGCCAGAACGGGACCGGCGGCGGTACGACCCAGCCGAACCCGACCGCCACTCCCGACGCCGAGCCCGGGCGGCTTCTGCTCGCTGCTCGGCAGTGTCGCACAGCGGTGGCCAACGCCCCGACGGACGATCTCGCACGACTTCTCATGGAATCGGTGGTGACACCATGATCTCCAGACTGACCAAGATCCAGCTCGTCATCTTCGCGATCGTCACGGTGCTCGGCGGTGCCTTCGTCGGCGGTCGCTATGCCCAGGTCGACCGACTCGTCGTCGATCGCAGCTTCCCCGGTCACGGCGCAGTTCACGGACTCCGGCGGCATCTTCGCCGGCGCCCAGGTGACCTACCGCGGCATCCCCGTCGGCAAGGTCGGCAAGCTCGAGTTCAAGGACAACGGCGTCCGCGCGACGCTCGACATCGAGAACAGCGCCCCCAAGATCTCCTCCGACGTGCTGGCCGTCGTGGCCAACAAGTCGGCGATCGGTGAGCAGTTCGTCGACCTGCAGCCGCGCAGGCAACTCCGCGCCCTATCTGCACAAGGGCTCGTCGATCTCGCTTCGCGAACACGCGTATCCCGATCGACACCACGACCCTGCTGGTCGACACCAACGACCTGGTCTCAGTCGGTCAACACCGACAGACCTGCGCACCGTCGTCGACGAGCTCGGTCAGGCCTTCGAGAGCACCGGCCCGGACCTCGCGACGATCCTCGACACGTCGTCGGCGTTCATCCAGGAGGCCGACGACAACATCGACGTGACGCGTGCGCTGATCCATGGCTCGGGCACGGTCCTGCAGACACAGATCGACAAGCAGGACGACGCTCGACACGTTCTCCAAGAACCTCGCGCTGTTCTCCGACAGCTTCGTCGACGCCGATCCAGACCTGCGCCGGCTGCTCGACAAGGGCAGTGTCAGCGCGCGGCCACCCTGCGCCAGGTCGTCGACGAGAACTCCGGCCGATCTCGGCAAGGCCGTCAACGACCTCGTCACGGCCAACAAGCCGCTGTCGCAGAACGTGCTCGGCCTCCAGGCGATCTTCATCCTCTACCCCTACCTGGTCGAGGGCTCGTTCTCGGTGCTCGACCAGGTGCCCGAGGACGGCAAGACGACTACAACGCGACCTTCGGCCTGGTCCTGTCCGGTGGCATGCCCCCGCCGCCCACCTGCACCTACGAACAGAACGGTCGAGACGCGTCGGGCTATCGCGAGCGTCGCGAGGAGGCAGGATCATCAGCGACCGCGCCTTCGATACGAACCTGGACTGTAAGGTCGCCAACAACGACATCGCTCGGCAGCCGTCCAAGACCGTGCTGCAAGCACCGTTCCCGTGCAAGGCCAAGCTCGATCGGACCGCGGCGGCATCGGATGAATCTGTGTCCACCGGAAAGGACTCCTGGAAGTGGCTTCTGCTCGGCCCGGCCAACAGCTGACCGCAACCGGTCGAGCCGCCCTCGAGTCATCGACTCTTCTGGTCGTCATCACGGCGCTCGGCCTGGTGCTCGCGGCTGCTCGGTGGCGTCCTGCTCGTCCTGAACCCCTCCGGCAGCGACGGTGACTCGAAGGCGCGCAACGAGGTGATCTCACGCGCCAACGACTTCGCGCGCGCCTACAACACGTACGACGTGCTCGAGCTCGCCGACTACCAGAAGCGGCTCAAGGGTCTGCTGACGCCGGCGTACGACAAGCAGTTCGTCCAGGTCACCAACGCGGTGTTCAAGGCGCTGAAGGACAAGAAGCAGAAGAGCGGCGACGCCAAGGTCCGCGGCGTCGCGGTCGACAGCATCGACAAGGACTCGGCCGAGGCGATCGTCGCGGTGGACGCCACGATCACCAACACCGACAACAAGGCTGCGGTCGTGCGGCACTTCCGTTGGAAGGTGTCGTTCGCCAAGAGCAAGGGGGAGTGGCTGGTCTCCAACTTCGAGAGCGTTGCGCCTGTCGCAGGCCGAGGCCACGCCGCACCGTCGACCACCCCCAGCACCCGGGAGGCGCCGAATGAGCGATCCGACGGTCCCGCTCGCCGCCGCCGCATCGCCGGCGAGGGCAAGCCTGCCGTCCCGGCCAAGAAGGCCTGCCGCCTCCCAAGGTGCCGGCCCGGAAGGCTGCCGGCAAAGAAGGCTGCGCTGCAGAACGCGGCGCCACCGGCGCCACCGGCCAAGAGCGTCGCGACCCGGCCAAGGTCGTCCGCGTGCCCGCCAAGGTGGCCGCGCCCCGCAAACCGGCGCCGCGAAGTCCGTGGACCGCGCCGACCGGCGATGGTCCGGCCCGGCTCGTCGCTCGTGGCAGCCGTCGCTCGCTGGTGGCCAGGTGTCGCTGCTGAGCGTGCTCGGTGTCCAGCACCTGCGAGGTGGAGGAGGCAGCGACGACTGCGACTCCGTCGCGCGAGCAGGCCGTCGTCGGCCGCCGGCACCGCTGCCGAGACGATCTTCTCGTTCAGTTCGACAAGCTCGACAGCAACACGAGTCGACGTCCAAGACGCTCATGACGACGTCGTTCGCCAAGGAGTTCGAGAAGATCGCGCCGGCCCTCGACCGAGATCGCACCGCAGACGCAAGATCGTGGTCAAGGCCGTCGCGCGCGAGGCTGCCGCCGCTGTCGTGCGGCGACGAGTGCTCGCCGAGCAAGGTCAACGTGCTGGTGTTCCTCGACCAGGCTCGCCTCGTCGGCTCGTCCAAGGAGCCGACGTGTTCGCCAACCGCATCACGGTCTCGATGGTCAAGACGCGACGGCGGCTGGCTCGTCGACGACATACGCGCGTCTGTACGCCGTCAGACGTCACGTACGAGCTCCAAATGCGACGAAAATGCCAAATGCTTTCGCGGCAAAAAGCCAAATAGACGTCCCCTACGCGGCTGGCGATTGTCAAGACCCGCCCTTGCTTTCGGTGTGTCCAGCGGGTTACACTGAACTTTCGCGCTCGCCTGCTGCCCTGCCTCAATGTGCCCCTTGACCGGGGTCGATTGGCGTGCGCGGAGCACGATCTCACTGAGCCACCCGCCTGCGAGCCCTTGGAAGGACCCCTCTTGGCCGCCTCGCGCACCTCCGCACCTGTTCAGCCCCGCCGCATCTCGTTCGCCAAAATTGCAGAACCTCTCGAGGTCCCAGAGCTTCTCGCTCTGCAGACCGACAGCTTTGCCTGGCTGATCGGCGACGACTCATGGAAGGCCGGTGTCGAGGAAGCGCTCGCCGCCGGTCGCACCGACGTCTCGACCAAGTCCGGACTCGAGGAGATCTTCGAGGAGATCTCCCCGATCGAGGACTTCTCCGAGACGATGAGCCTGTCGTTCCGCGATCACCGCTTCGAGCCGCCCAAGTACTCCGTCGAGGACTGCAAGGACCGCGACGTCACGTACGCCGCTCCGTTGTTCGTCACCGCCGAGTTCATGAACAACGAGACTGGCGAGATCAAGAGCCAGACCGTCTTCATGGGCGACTTCCCGCTGATGACCGACAAGGGCACGTTCATCATCAACGGCACCGAGCGTGTCGTCGTGTCGCAGCTCGTCCGCTCGCCGGGCGTCTACTTCGAGCGCACGCCCGACAAGACGTCCGACAAGGACATCTACACCGCCAAGGTCATCCCTTCGCGTGGTGCGTGGCTCGAGTTCGAGATCGACAAGCGCGACATGGTCGGCGTCCGCCTCGACCGCAAGCGCAAGCAGAGCGTCACCGTCCTGCTCAAGGCGCTCGGCTGGACCGAGGCCCAGATCCTCGAGGAGTTCGGCCAGTACGAGTCGATCCGCCTGACGCTGGAGAAGGACAACACCACCACCCAGGACGAGGCGCTCCTCGACATCTACCGCAAGCTGCGTCCGGGCGAACCGCCGAGCCGCGAAGCCGCGCAGACGTTGCTGGACAACTACTACTTCAACGCCAAGCGCTACGACACGGCCAAGGTCGGTCGCTACAAGATCAACAAGAAGCTCGGCGTCGACGAGGCCTTCGACCAGCAGACGCTGACGATCGACGACATCGTCTCGACGATCAAGTACATCGTCGCGCTGCACGCCGGCGAGACCGAGCTGGACACCCCGGCCGGCAAGACCATCGTCGAGGCCGACGACATCGACCACTTCGGCAACCGCCGTATGCGCACCGTCGGCGAGCTGATCCAGAACCAGCTCCGCACCGGTCTGGCGCGCATGGAGCGCGTCGTCCGCGAGCGCATGACGACCCAGGACGTCGAGGCCATCACGCCGCAGACCCTGATCAACATCCGCCCGGTCGTCGCTGCGCTGAAGGAGTTCTTCGGAACGTCGCAGCTGTCGCAGTTCATGGACCAGAACAACCCGCTCGCGGGCCTGACGCACAAGCGTCGTCTGTCGGCCCTCGGACCGGGTGGTCTGTCGCGTGAGCGCGCCGGCTACGAAGTCCGTGACGTCCACCCGTCGCACTACGGCCGTATGTGCCCGATCGAGACCCCTGAAGGCCCCAACATCGGTCTGATCGGCTCGCTCGCGTCCTACGGTCGCATCAACTCGTTCGGCTTCGTCGAGACGCCTTACCGCAAGGTCGTCAAGAACAAGGTCACCGAGCAGATCGACTACCTGACCGCGACGGACGAGGACCGCTTCATCATCGCGCAGGCCAACTCGATCCTGACCGACAAGAGCACCTTCGCCGAGGACATGGTCCTCGTGCGTCAGAAGGGTGGCGAGGCCGAGCTTCGTCCCGCCGCTGACGTCGACTACATGGACGTGTCGCCTCGCCAGATGGTGTCGGTCGCAACGGCGCTGATCCCGTTCCTCGAGCACGACGATGCCAACCGCGCCCTCATGGGCTCGAACATGCAGCGTCAGGCCGTCCCGCTGATCCGCAACGACGCGCCTCTCGTCGGCACCGGCATGGAGTTCCGTGCCGCCGTCGACGCCGGTGACGTCACGGTGGCCAAGGTCGCCGGTGTGGTCAAGGAGGTGTCGGCCGACGCGATCGAGATCACGCAGGACGACGGCTCGTACTTCACCTACCGTCTGTCGAAGTTCAAGCGCTCCAACCAGGGCACCTGCACCAACCAGCGTCCGCTGGTCGTCGAAGGTCAGAAGGTCGACGTCGGCACTCCGCTCGCCGACGGTCCCTGCACCGACGAGGGCGAGATGGCGCTCGGCACCAACCTGCTGGTTGCGTTCATGCCGTGGCAGGGACACAACTACGAAGACGCGATCATCCTGTCGCAGCGTGTCGTCCAGGACGACCTGCTCACCTCGATCCACATCGAGGAGCACGAGGTCGATGCCCGCGACACCAAGCTCGGCCCCGAGGAGATCACCCGGGACATCCCGAACGTCTCCGAGGAGATGCTGGCCGACCTCGACGAGCGCGGCATCATCCGCATCGGTGCCGAGGTCGGCAACGGCGACATCCTCGTCGGCAAGGTCACGCCCAAGGGCGAGACCGAGCTGACCCCCGAGGAGCGCCTGCTCCGCGCGATCTTCGGTGAGAAGGCGCGCGAAGTGCGCGACACCTCGCTCAAGGTTCCGCACGGCGAGTCCGGCACCGTCATCGGCGTCCGGGTCTTCGACTCGGCCGAGGGCGACGAGCTCTCGCCGGGCGTCAACCAGCTCGTGCGCGTCTACGTCGCTCAGAAGCGCAAGATCTCCAACGGTGACAAGCTCGCTGGCCGCCACGGCAACAAGGGCGTCATCTCCAAGATCCTGCCGGTCGAGGACATGCCGTTCCTCGAGGACGGCACGCCCGTCGACATCGTGCTCAACCCGCTCGGTGTCCCCGGTCGAATGAACGTCGGTCAGGTGCTGGAGACCCACCTCGGTTGGGTCGCCAAGACCGGCTGGCAGATTCCGGACGACGAGAAGGACGAGTGGGCGCAGACCCTCCGCAAGATCGGTGCTGACAAGGCTGAGCCGGCGACCAACATCGCCACTCCGGTCTTCGACGGCGCGCGCGAGGACGAGATCCAGGGACTCCTGGCCTCGACCCTGCCCAACCGTGACGGCGAGCGCATGGTCAAGCGTGACGGCAAGGCGGTGCTCTTCGACGGTCGTACCGGCGAGAAGTTCCCCGATCCCGTCTCGGTCGGCTACATGTACCTGCTGAAGCTGCACCACCTCGTCGACGACAAGATCCACGCACGTTCCACGGGTCCCTACTCGATGATCACGCAGCAGCCGCTCGGCGGTAAGGCCCAGTTCGGTGGCCAGCGCTTCGGTGAGATGGAAGTGTGGGCACTCGAGGCCTACGGCGCCGCGTACGCGCTGCAGGAGCTTCTGACGATCAAGTCAGACGACATCCTCGGACGCGTCAAGGTCTACGAAGCGATCGTCAAGGGCGAGAACGTCCCCGAACCCGGCATCCCGGAGTCGTTCAAGGTTCTCGTCAAGGAGATGCAGTCCCTGTGTCTCAACGTAGAGGTGCTCTCCAGTGACGGTTCGCCCGTCGAGATGCGCGACGCGGAAGAGGATCTCTTCCGTGCCGCCGAAGAACTCGGCATCGACCTGTCCCGGCGTGAGCCCTCCAGCGTGGAAGAGGTCTGAGCGCACCACGCTCAGACCCCTCCACGCCCCCAGCAAGAACTTCTGAAAGGGAAAGAAGACCAACGTGCTTGACGTGAACTTCTTCGATCAAATCCGGATCGGTCTCGCGACCGCCGACGACATCCGCGGATGGTCGTTCGGCGAGGTCAAGAAGCCCGAGACGATCAACTACCGCACGCTCAAGCCCGAGCGTGACGGACTCTTCTGCGAGAAGATCTTCGGTCCCACCCGGGACTGGGAGTGCTACTGCGGCAAGTACAAGCGCGTGCGCTTCAAGGGCATCATCTGTGAGCGCTGCGGCGTCGAGGTCACCCGGTCCAAGGTGCGTCGTGAGCGCATGGGCCACATCGAGCTCGCCGCTCCGGTCACGCACATCTGGTACTTCAAGGGTGTTCCCAGCCGGCTCGGCTACCTGCTCGACCTGGCGCCGAAGGACCTCGAGAAGGTCATCTACTTCGCGGCCTACATGATCACCAAGGTCGACGAGGACGCGCGTCACAAGGACCTGTCGAGCCTCGAGACCAAGATCGACCTCGAGCGCAAGCAGCTCGAGAGCCGTCGTGACAACGAGGTCAACGAGCGCATGCAGAAGCTCGAGGAGGACCTCAAGGCACTCGAGGACGAAGGCGCCAAGGCCGACGCCAAGCGCAAGGTCAAGGACGCCGCCGAGCGCGAGGCCAAGCAGCGTCGCGACCGTACGCAGCGCGAGATCGACCGTCTCGACGAGGTCTGGAACCGCTTCAAGAACCTCAAGGTCCAGGACCTCGAGGGCGACGAGCTGCTCTACCGCGAGATGACGTACCGCTTCGGCAAGTACTTCGAGGGCTACATGGGCGCCACGGCGATCCAGAAGCGCCTCCAGGACTTCGACCTCGAGGCCGAGGCCGAGTCGCTGCGCGAGATCATCGCGACCGGCAAGGGCCAGAAGAAGACCCGTGCGCTCAAGCGCCTCAAGGTCGTCTCGGCGTTCCTCGGCAGCAGCAATGCGCCCGCGGGCATGGTCCTCGACGCCGTTCCGGTGATCCCGCCGGAGCTGCGTCCGATGGTCCAGCTCGATGGTGGACGCTTCGCGACGAGCGACCTCAACGATCTCTACCGCCGCGTGATCAACCGCAACAACCGGCTCAAGCGACTGCTTGACCTCGGTGCTCCGGAGATCATCGTCAACAACGAGAAGCGCATGCTGCAGGAGGCCGTCGACTCGCTGTTCGACAACGGCCGTCGTGGCCGTCCGGTCACCGGACCGGGCAACCGTCCGCTGAAGTCGATCTCCGACATGCTCAAGGGCAAGCAGGGTCGCTTCCGCCAGAACCTGCTCGGCAAGCGCGTCGACTACTCGGGCCGTTCGGTCATCATCGTCGGCCCGCAGCTCAAGCTGCACCAGTGCGGTCTGCCCAAGCAGATGGCACTCGAGCTGTTCAAGCCGTTCGTCATGAAGCGGCTCGTCGACCTCAACCACGCGCAGAACATCAAGAGCGCCAAGCGCATGGTCGAGCGTGCTCGTCCGGTCGTGTGGGATGTCCTCGAAGAGGTCATCACCGAGCACCCCGTGCTGCTCAACCGCGCACCCACGCTGCACCGTCTGGGCATCCAGGCGTTCGAGCCGCAGCTCATCGAGGGCAAGGCCATCCAGATCCACCCGCTCGTCTGCTCGGCCTTCAACGCCGACTTCGACGGTGACCAGATGGCCGTGCACCTGCCGCTGAGCGCCGAGGCGCAGGCCGAGGCTCGCGTGCTGATGCTGTCGACCAACAACATCCTGAAGCCGTCTGATGGCCGCCCGGTCACCATGCCGACCCAGGACATGATCATCGGTCTGTACTTCCTCACGCTCGAGCGTGACGGTCAGCCCGGTGAGGGTCGCGCCTTCAGCTCGGTCTCCGAGGCCATGATGGCGTTCGAGCGTCACGAGATCTCGCTGCAGAGCCACATCAAGGTTCGCATCGGTGGCGAGACCGCCGAGACGACCCTGGGTCGCGCGATCTTCAACGAGGCGCTCCCGGACGACTACCGCTACGTCAACTACCAGGTCGGCAAGAAGGAGCTGGGTGTGATCGTCAACGATCTCGCCGAGCGCTACTCCAAGGTCGACGTCGCCAACGCGCTCGACAACCTCAAGGACACCGGTTTCCACTGGGGCACGCGCTCCGGTGTGACGATCTCGATCGAGGACGTCGTGACTCCCGCGCGCAAGCCCGAGATCCTCGCGACGTACGAGGCGCAGGCGGCCAAGGTCCAGACGCAGTTCGACCGCGGTCTCATCACCGAGGACGAGCGTCGCCAGGAGCTCATCGAGATCTGGACGCAGGCAACTGCCGAGGTCTCGGCCGAGATGGAGAAGGGCTTCCACCGAGGACAACCCCATCTTCATGATGGTCGACTCCGGTGCCCGCGGAAACATGATGCAGGTCCGTCAGATCGCCGCCATGCGTGGTCTGGTCGCCAACCCGAAGGGCGAGATCATCCCTCGTCCGATCAAGGCCAACTTCCGTGAGGGCCTGTCGGTGGTCGAGTACTTCATCGCCACCCACGGTGCCCGCAAGGGACTCGCCGACACCGCTCTGCGTACGGCCGACTCGGGCTACCTGACGCGTCGACTCGTCGACGTCAGCCAGGACGTCATCATCCGTGAGGACGACTGTGGCACCGAGCGTGGGCTGCCCAAGGTCATCGCGACGAAGCTCGACGACGGCCGTCTGGTCGCCGCCGAGAACGTCGAGACCTCGGCCTACTCGCGCAGCGCCGCCACTGACGTCACCGACGCCAAGGGCAAGGTGCTCGTCGCGGCCGGCGGCGACCTCGGCGACGTCGAGATCGCGCAGCTCATCGAGGCTGGTGTCGAGGAGATCAAGGTCCGTACGGTCCTGACCTGCGAGGCCAAGGCCGGAACGTGCGCCAAGTGCTACGGCCGTTCGCTCGCGACCGGCAAGCTCGTCGACATCGGCGAGGCGGTCGGCACCATCGCGGCCCAGTCGATCGGTGAGCCCGGCACGCAGCTGACGATGCGTACGTTCCACACCGGTGGTGTGGCCGGAGACGACATCACGCACGGTCTGCCGCGCGTCGTGGAGCTCTTCGAGGCACGTCAGCCCAAGGGTCGTGCGCCGATCACCGAGTCCGCTGGTCGGGTCGAGATCGACGACTCGGACAAGACGCGCAAGCTCGTGGTGACGCCGGACGACGGTTCCGAGGTGCTCGAGTACCCCGTGACCAAGCGTTCGCGTCTGCTGATCGCCGACGGCGACCACGTCGAGGTCGGCCAGCAGCTCACGCACGGCACCCCGGATCCGCAGGAAGTCCTGCGCATCCTCGGTGTCCGCCGGGCGCAGGAGCACCTCGTGGACGAGGTCCAGGAGGTCTACCGCTCGCAGGGTGTGGCCATCCACGACAAGCACATCGAGATCATCGTGCGCCAGATGCTCCGTCGCGTGACGGTCATCGAGCAGGGTGCGTCGAACCTCATCCCGGGTGACCTGGTCGATCGGGCCAAGTTCGAGGAAGAGAACCGACGCGTCGTCGCCGAGGGTGGCACCCCCGCCTCCGGCCGTCCGGTCCTGATGGGCATCACGAAGGCCTCGCTGGCCGTCGAGTCGTGGCTGTCGGCCGCCTCCTTCCAGGAGACGACCCGCGTCCTGACCGACGCCGCCATCCACGGCAAGTCGGATGCGCTGCGCGGCCTCAAGGAGAACATCATCATCGGCAAGCTCATCCCGGCTGGTACCGGTCTCGACCGTTACAAGAACATCCGGGTCGAGCCCACCGAAGAGGCCCGTCAGGCCGCCTACGCCGTCACCGGCTACGGCGACTACGACTACGGCTTCGGCGCCCCGGACTCCGCTCCGGTGCAGCTCGATGACTTCGACTTCACGTCGTACGAGAAGTAGCCAGGCACCACACGCTCAAGCCCCCGGCCGATCGGTCGGGGGCTTGCGCGTTGTCTACACCCCGTTGACGCGCAGGACCTTGGCCATCTGGCGCCCGGTCGCGCGGGCATGGGCGGGCGTCTCGTAGAAGTGCCGGTGCGTGTCCGACAGCGAGCCGGCGTAGCCGCCGGGCGGCCAGTTGCAGATCTCGTCGCCCGACGCGCAGAACTCGATGGCGCGCCCCTTGAGGGTCGAGCCGAGCGCGGGACCCGGACCGAGCTTGCCGGGCCCTTTGGCAGAGGTGCCGTACGTCCACGAGGCGATCGAGTCGGCCGGGTTGCGCCGCGGGTCGGCGATCATCGCCACCAGCGGGACCCGCCGTAGCATCGTCGCCGACAACTGCGCGGCGAGCTCGTGCACGGCCTGGGCGCCCTGGCTGAAGCCCACGAGCGCGACCTTGCTGCCGGGGCACCTCAGGGCGAGCTCGGTGATGCGAGCCCGAGCGCGAAGGACGCCGTCGTCGATGTTGGCCTGGTAGATCGACGCGCTGGCCGCACTCTGGGCGCGATAGGGGATGCCCTCGAGGCGGACCGTCGTGCGGGAGCTGCGGTGCAGCTCGGTGGACATTGCGCGTACGGAGCGCAGGATCTCCTGTCCCGAGCCGAAGTTCTTGTCGAGCGCCTGGTCAGATCCGCGCAGGCCGAGCACGACGAGGTCGGCGCAGCCGGTCTTCACGAGGACGGGGACCGACCCGACGGGCGGTGGGCGACGGGGAGGGCGCGCTGCCGGCGCCCGGCCCAGAGCACGCGGCGACGACCAGGAACGCGAGCGCCGCAGCCGCCCGTCTCACGAGCCGGCGGTCGAGCGCTCGCCGGCCGGACCAGGGGCTGGGGCAGCAGCCGGCTTCGGAATGTCCCTGAACAACCAGGTGAGCTTGGGCTCGAAGATCGGGCGGAACGTCGTGGCGACCGGCTTGGTCATCAGCAGGTTGGCGACCACGACCGCGACCAGGCTGGTGCCGATCACCGCTCCGACGCCGAAGCGATCGATGTGGTCGAAGATGTCGAACTGGTACTGCAGGTACACGATGATGTAGCCGTGGATCAGGTAGCAGTAGAACGTACGGCCACCGAGCGCCGTGGTCCAGGAGCGACGGCGGGGGACCAGTGACAGGGCAGCGAAGGTCAGCAGGAATCCGATGGCCAACAGCTCCGCCCGCTGCGTGATGCCCTCGATCGCCGTGGCACTGAGCGGGTCCTCGTCGTAGCGCTGCTTCCACAGCAGCCAGTCGGTCGTCCAGTTCTTGGAGTACACGTAGCAGATCAGCAGCGCCGAGCCGAGTACGACGGCCGACGCGGCACGGACCCGCGTGGTCGTGAGTCGCTCGAAGCGCTCGCGGCTCATGTGCAGCCCCACGACGTAGAACGGCAGGAAGCCGAGGATCTTGGGCAACGCCAGGACGTTGGGGACCTCGATGAGCCCGACGAGCAGCGAGATCACGATCGAGGTCGTGATGGGGTACTTCAGCGCGCGCCAGATCGGGGTCGTCAGGCGCCACACGAACAGCGCCGCCATGAACCACGCGAGCCACTGGGGCGACAGGATCATCAGCGGATCGGGCTCGCCCGTGTAGTGCCGGCGTGATCAGCTGCAGCGTGGTCTCGACCAGGAGGTAGGGCACGACCAGCGTGCTGACGATGCGGCGTACCTGACGGGCGTCGCCCATGTAGCGGCGAGCGGTGTAGCCGGAGATCAGGATGAAGAACGGCATGTGGAACGAGTAGATCCACACGTAGACCCCGCGAGCGGAGTCCATGTCGGTGAACTGCGTGAGCGAGTGACCGATCACCACCAGGAGCATGACCCAGTAGCGGGCATTGTCGAGGTAGGCCACGCGCTCCTTGGCCGGAGACGTGGTGACGGGCAGCGGTTCGAGGGCGCTCATTGTGGTTGACTCTATAAGCACTGCCTGAACGTGCACCATGACGAATCAGTGGGGAGCATGAGTGGTCGATCCGTCCCGCACCCAGCGCCTGGGCGCGTACGCCGTCGCGGTGCACGAAGACCGTCTGTTGCTGACCCGGATCTCGCCGATGGGCTATCCCGTCGGGGCGTGGAACCTCCCGGGCGGAGGTGTCGATCACGGCGAGTCGCCGCACGACACCGTGCGGCGCGAGCTGTACGAGGAGGCTGGTCTCGAGGCGATCAGTGCCCGGCTCGTCGACGTCCACCACGTGCACATCGTCGAGATGGGGCGCGGCGACCAGTACGAGGACTACCACGGCGTGCACCTGCTCTACGCGGTCGAGGTCGACCCCACGATCGAGCCGCACGTCGTCGACGTCGGCGGCACGACCGACCTGGTGCGGTGGGTGCCGCTCGCCGAGATCGGCTCAGCGACGGGGCCGGTGCTGCCGGTGGTCACCCATGCCGTCGAGCAGCTGGATCAGTTCGTCGCCGGGTCGTAGAACAGCACGGTGTAGTTGCCGCGCGCCGACAAGACGTACGTGGCCCGTGCCGTGCTGCCGTTCTTGGTGCGCGTCGTGTAGGTCGTGCTGACCTCGTTGAGGTCCTCGACGACGTCCTTGGTGATGCGCCCGTTGGGGCTGTTGCCCAGGACGTACTGCTCGGCAGTCACGTCGGCGTCGACTGCGTGCTTGGCCGTGATGACGACGAACCGCGGGTGATAGCCGCTCAGCAGGATCGTGGCACTCGTCGGCGCCACCCAGCCGTTGAGCAGCTTGCTCGTGCTCGGCGCGTCCTCGTCCATCTTGGGCCAGATGAGGGCCGACTTCTCAGGCTGGTCCTCGATGCCCTTGACGCCGTCGAGCGAGTTGGACTCACGCGACAGCTGGCCCTGGCGCGGCTCTCCGACGTACTCGACCGACAGCGTCATGACCGGGTGTGTCAGGTCCGAGGGGCCCGACGTGCGTGTCGTGAGGTTGCCCGGATCGACCGTCAGCAGGACGCGGATCTCGCGATCGCCTTGAGCTGTGCCACGCACGTCCAGCCGGCAGCTCGTGATGCGGCGCTGGCTCGCGCGGCAGTAGGCGCTCAGGTCGTCCGTGACGATGCTGGCGTCCGGCAGGAGCGCGGCGATCTGCGACAGCATCCGTCGCACGACATCCGTGGGATCGCCGTCGATCCGCATCAGCGAGATCGTCGAGTCGGGCTTGGGCGGGTCCTTGAGCAGCTTGAACGAGTCATCGCTGGGCCGGGTGTCGGGCGTCGGCGTGGTCGGCGTCGGCGGGGTGCCCTCACTGGCCTGCTCGTTGGCCTTGTCCCGTGCCTCGGCGTCCTTCTGAGCCTGCGCGGCCTTGAGCTCGGGCAGGTATGCGGCGATGAGGCGGGCGCTGCGATAGCGGATCAGCGGTCCGAGCTGCGTCGCGCCCTTGGGCGCCTGCAGTCCGTACGCGATGGGGCTCTCGGGCCCCGACTCGTGCTCACTCACGTCAGGCGGCTGGGTCGTCGTCTGCGTCGAGGTCGGGGAGGGGGCACCCTCGGACCCGGCGCCGTCGCACGCGGCGACAAAGGTCAGCGCAACCAGCGACAACACGACTCGGAAGCGTCGAGACTTCATGCGATCCCCTCGTCGAGGTCCCCGTCGGGGACGCGGTCGTACAGGCGTTCCGAGCAACGCCTTCGCGACGAGATCTCGTGCACCAACACCACACGATATCGTTCCCGCCCAAGGGCCCGGGGCAGATGGTCCGGCGTCCGGAGAGGAGCAGGTCATGGCCGCGCGCATCACGACGACGGATCGCGTGTTCGCGTCGTTGCGAGAATCCATCCTCTCCGGTGAGTTCCCCGCCGGCTCCCTCCACTCGATCTACCGCCTCGCCGACCTGCTCGGCGTCTCCCGTACGCCGGTCCGCGAAGCGGTGCTGCGGCTGGCCGACATCGGTCTCGTCACGATCGAGCGCAACCGCGGTGTGCGGATCCGGGGGGTCTCCGTCGGGGACATCCGCGCGGTGTTCGAGCTGCGGCTGATGATCGAGGTCCCGGCGGCCGCGTACGCCGCGGCGCACGCAAGCGCTGCCGACGTGCAGCTGCTCGAGGCGGAGCTCGACGCGATGCGTGACGCGGCGAAGCACGGCGACGAGTCGCGGTTCACCGCGCACGACAAGGCCCTTCATCACGCCGTCGGCGCCATCCTCGGCAATGCGAGGGCGCAGCACGAGGTCACCGCATTGCGGGACTCGATCCTGACGCGTGGCGCCTCGACTCTGCACCGCTCGCGGGGCATGGCGGAGATCCTGGACGAGCACGTGCCGATCGTCGAGGCGATCGCGGCGCGAGACTCCGAGGCCGCTGCTGCGCGCATGGAGGAGCACCTCGTCAACACCGGTGCGCTGCTCATGGCCCAGGCGGCCACCCCTGACGATCCTCCCGCCGAACCCGGATGGGCCGATCGCCTGCGGGCTCACCTGTACGTACCTGGCCGAGCGGCGTCGCCACCGGAGTAGCATGCTAGTACGCTGTACGTGTCCAGACCGAAGGAGCGCACCGTGACGAGCTTCCACCCAGCGCATCCCGAGACGGTTTTCACGTACGGCGCGCCGGGCCTGAAGTTCGGCGTCGGAGCGCGGCACGAGCTCAGTCATGACCTCGCGCAGCTCGGTGCCAGGCGGGTCCTGATCGTCACGGACCCCGGCGTCGCGGCAACTGGCGGCCCAGGTGAGGTGGCCGAGGCGTTGCGCGCCGATTCGCTCGACGTGGTCGTCTTCGACCGCTCCAGGGTCGAGCCCACGGACGCGAGCCTCATCGAGGCGATCGACTTCGCCCGGACGGAGGGTCCGTTCGACGCCATCGTCGCGATCGGCGGAGGCAGCAGCATCGACACCGCCAAGGCCGTCAACCTCCTGACGACCAACGAGGGCGAGCTGATGGACTACGTCAACGCCCCGGTCGGCAAGGCCCGGGCGCCGCAGCACCCGCTGCTGCCGCTCATCGCGCTGCCGACGACGACCGGCACGGGCAGTGAGAGCACGACGATCTGTGTCCTCGACGTCGTCAGCCAGCACGTCAAGACCGGCATCTCGCACGCCAGGCTGCGGCCGACCCTTGCGATCGTCGACCCCGAGCTGACGCTCACCCAGCCGGCGGGCGTCACCGCGGCGTCGGGGCTCGACATCTTGTGCCACGCGCTCGAGAGCTACACGGCTCGGCCGTTCGAGTCGTACGAGCACAAGCGCGCCGACGAGCGAGTGCCCTACTGCGGTGCCAACCCGATCGCCGACATGTGGTCCGAGAAGGCGCTGAGCCTCATGGCGTCGTCCTTCCGCAGGGCAGTTCGCGACGGCGACGACCTCGCGGCCCGCAACGAGGTCGCGATGGCCGCCACGTTCGCCGGGCTCGGCTTCGGCAATGCCGGCGTGCACATCCCGCACGCCAACGCGTATCCGATCGCCGGCCAGGTCCGTGACTTCCACCCGGAGGGCTATGACACCGATCATGCGATGGTCCCTCACGGGATGGCCGTCTCGCTGACGGCCCCGGCGGCGTTCCGCTACACGTTCCGGGCGTCGCCGGAGCGCCATCTCCGCGCGGCCGAGCTGCTGGCCCCCGGTGCCGAGCGGCCCGACGACCCGGCCGAGCTGCTGCCCCAGGTGCTCGCCGGCATCATGCGCGACGTCGGCATTCCTGGAGGTATCGGAGCGGTCGGCTTCACGGCCGGCGACATCGATGCCCTCGTCGAGGGCACCATGAAGCAGCAGCGCCTGCTGGCGACTGCTCCGCTCGAGGTCACCGAGGATGCCGTCGCGACGATCCTCGACGAGTCGATCGAGCTGTGGTAGCCGTGACCAGTGTCGTGACGGCTGACGTCGTCGGTGAGCTCCGCCGCCTTGGGGTGGCCGACGTGGACGACTCGACCCTCGTCCGGGCGCTCTACAGCACGGACGCCTCGCTCTACCGCGTCGTGCCACAGGTCGTCGTACGCCCGCGCAGCGTCGAGGAGGTGCTGGCCACTGTCGAGGCCTGCCGTCTGACCGGCACGCCCCTGACCTCGCGCGGCGCGGGCACCTCGATCGCGGGCAACGCGGTCGGCACGGGTGTCGTCATCGACTTCACCCGGTACCTCAATCGCGTGCATGACATCGACATCGAAGCGCGCACGGCTCGTGTCGACCCGGGCACCGTCCATGCAGTGCTGCAGAAGGCGGCAGCACCGCTGGGCCTGCGCTTCGGGCCGGACCCCTCGACCCATACCCGCTGCACGGTCGGCGGGATGATCGGCAACAACGCGTGCGGCTCGAGGGCGCTGGCGTACGGGCGCACGGCCGACAACGTCGTGGGGCTCGACGTCGTGACGATGGCGGGGGAGCAGCTGTCCGTCGGGTCAGGACGACGTACGGGGTCGCCGACCCTCGACCGGCTCGAGGAGGTCGTGCAGACGGGGCTCGGCACGATCCGGACCGAGTTCGGCAGGTTCGGCCGCCAGGTCTCGGGCTACAGCCTCGAGCACCTGCTGCCGGAGCGTGACTTCGACGTCGCGACGTTCTTCGCCGGCACCGAGGGGACACTCGCGACGATGACCTCGGCGACCGTGCGGCTCGTCGAGGACCCGCCCCACCGGCAGATTCTCGTGCTGGGCTACGCCTCGATGGCCGACGCCGGCGACGACGTGCCGGCACTGCTGCCGTTCGGCCCGACGGCGTGCGAGGGCCTCGACTCCCGCATCGTCGACGTGTTCCGTACCCATCGGGGCTCCGTGCCCGAGCTGCCCCGCGGCCAGGGCTGGCTGTTCGTCGAGATCTCCGGCGACGAGCCGGGACTCGTCGCCGAGACGGTCCAGCAGGCATCCGCCGCGTCGTCGGCGATCGCGAGCCGCGTCGTCACTGATCCGCGCGAGCAGGCCGTGCTGTGGCGCATCCGTGAGGAGGGTGCCGGACTCGCGACCCGCACGCTCCCCGGCAAGGGTTTGTCGGGGTGGGAGGACGCCGCCGTTCCGCCCGCCAAGCTCGGCACCTACCTGCGCGAGTTCGACGCGCTGCTGCGTGAGAACGGGCTCGACGGCGTGCCGTACGGGCATTTCGGCGACGGCTGCATCCACGTACGCATCGACTTCCCGCTCGACGCTGCCGGCGGCAAGGAGCTGTTCCGGTCGTTCATGTTCGACGCTGCGACGCTCGTGGCCTCACACGGTGGGTCGTTCTCGGGCGAGCACGGAGACGGGCGCGCGCGGTCCGAGCTGCTCCCGCTGATGTACTCGGCCGAGGCCATCGACCTGTTCGCCCAGGTCAAGGGCGTGTTCGACCCCGACGACCTGCTCAACCCGGGGGTCCTCGTACGCCCGAGGCCGCTCGACGCGGACCTGCGTGGCCCGGAGTCATCGCGAGACCGGCTCGACGGTCGGCTGGGGCTGCGGCTGCTGCACGACGACGGCGACTTCGGCAAGGCCGTCCACCGGTGCACCGGCGTCGGCAAGTGCGTCGCCGACAACGCCGGATCCAACGGCGTCATGTGCCCGTCCTTCCAGGCGACGCGCGATGAGAAGGACTCGACCCGCGGTCGCGCGCGGGTGCTGCAGGAGATGATCGACGGCCGCCTGGTGACCGGCGGGTTCCGGGCTCCGGAGGTCCACGAGGCCCTCGACCTCTGCCTGTCCTGCAAGGGCTGTGCCAGCGACTGCCCGACCGGCACCGACATGGCGACGTACAAGTCCGAGGTGCTCCATCAGTCGTACAAGGGCCGCGTCCGCCCGCGAAGCCACTACATCCTCGGCCGGCTGCCGTTCTGGGCGCGAGTCACGTCCCCGATCGCATGGCTCGCGAACCTCGGCCTCCGCACGCCGGGCATCCGCTCGCTCGCCCGATGGGTCGCGGGGGTCGACCAGCGGCGCAGCCTCCCCACGTTCGCCACGCAGCGCTTCACACGGTCGGCACGTCCGCGCGTCGAGGCGGGCCGGCCCAAGGCTGTCATCTGGGCCGACTCGTTCACCGAGTACTTCTCCACCGAAGGCGGCCGCGCGGCGCTGGAGGTGCTCGACGCCGCGGGCTACGACGTCGAGGTGCTGGGCCGTCCCCAGTGCTGCGGGCTGACCTGGATCACGACGGGGCAGCTCGACACGGCTCGCACGATGATCGCGCGAGCCGTCGAGCAGCTACACCCGTACGTCGCGGCCGGGGTGCCGGTCGTCGGCCTCGAGCCCTCATGTCTTGCGGTGCTGCGCTCTGACGCCGTCGAGCTGCTGGACGACCCGCGTGCCGTCGACGTGGCACGAGGTGTGTTCACGTTGTCGGAGCTCCTGCAGCGCACCGAGGGCTGGCAGGCACCCGACCTCACCGGCACGACACTCGTCGTGCAGCCGCACTGCCACCAGGCGTCAGTGCTTGGCTTCGAGGCGGACATGGCGGTGATGGAGTCGACCGGTGCCACGATCCAGCGGCTGTCCGGCTGCTGCGGTCTGGCCGGCAACTTCGGTGTCGAGAAGGGGCACTACGAGGTCTCGGTCGCGGTGGCCGAGCAGCAGCTCCTGCCGGCGGTTCGTAACGCCGCAGTCGGCGCAGTCGTTGTCGCTGACGGATTCTCCTGCAGGACCCAGCTCGACGACCTAGCCTCGGTGAAGGCGCTGCACCTCGCACAACTCCTCGCCCCCTGACCGGAAGCTGACGACATGGACCACATGAACGAGCTGGGCTCGGCCATGTCGCGGTTCGCCGAGCTCGCCGGCAAGGCGGCGGGGGATGAGTCCGTACCCGGGTGCCCGGACTGGACCGTCCGCGACCTCGCGATCCATCTCGGCACGACCCACCGATGGGCGGCCGCCACGGTGCTCAGCGGTCAGCGGCTGCCGGATCCGCGGCCGCTCGTCACCGAGCCGATCGTCGAGTGGTACGCCGGCACCGCGACGGCGCTGCTCGGTGCACTCCAGGCGGTCAACCCCGATGAGCCGGTGCCCAACTTCTCGTACGTCGATGAGCGTGCCTCGTTCTGGGTGCGCCGCCAGATGCACGAGGCAACCGTGCACGCAGTCGACGCCGCCCAGGCCCTGGGCATCGACGAGCAGGAGTGGGGTCTGGCCCCCTCGATCGCCGCCGACGGCGTCGACGAGGTCCTGCAGATCTTCTTCCCTCGCATGACGGCCCGCAAGCAACGCCCGGACGTACGCTCCCGGGTCCGGCTGGTCGCCACCGACACGCAGCAGTCGTGGCTCATCGCGCCGGGCGACGGCGAGAACGGCCCGCCATTGCAGCTGCACCCCTCGCTCGACGCCGACCAGTCGGTGATCGGCACGGCGGCCGAGCTCTACCTCGCGCTGTGGAAGCGGATGGGTCCCGAACGGCTCGAGTTCCAGGGAGTCGACGGGCGCATCCTGTTCGACGGCCCGACCACGCCCTGAGGGCCTGAATCCCGCACGGTCTCGGTTTGGAATCTACCGACGCAGCCCGGTAGTATTGGCTGCTGTGCCTGAACCATTCAGGCCGATGCACGCATCCTGCCGGATTGCACGGTGGCGAGTGCATCACGACTCATGGCTCACACCAGTCAGAAGAAGGAAGTTTGTAGTGCCCACGATCAACCAGCTGGTCCGCAAGGGCCGCCAGCGCAAGGTCGTCAAGACGACGACTCCCGCGCTCAAGGGTTCACCTCAGCGCCGCGGTGTCTGCACCCGCGTCTACACCACCACTCCGAAGAAGCCGAACTCCGCGCTCCGCAAGGTTGCCCGTGTGAAGCTCTCGAGTGGCACCGAGGTCACTGCATACATCCCCGGCGAGGGTCACAACCTGCAGGAGCACTCGATCGTGCTCGTGCGCGGTGGCCGCGTCAAGGACCTTCCCGGTGTTCGCTACAAGATCATCCGCGGCGCCCTGGACACGCAGGCCGTCAAGGGCCGCAAGCAGGCCCGCAGCCTGTACGGCGCCAAGAAGGAGAAGAGCTAATGCCTCGTAAGGGTCCGGCGCCGAAGCGCGTCGTCGAGACTGACCCCGTCTACGGGAGCCAGCTCGTCACCTCACTCATCAACAAGGTCCTGGTCGACGGCAAGAAGCAGGTCGCCCAGCGCATCGTCTACACCGCGCTCGAAGGCACCCGCGAGAAGTCGGGCACCGATCCGGTCATCACGCTCAAGCGTGCGCTCGACAACGTCAAGCCGTCGATCGAGGTCAAGAGCCGCCGCGTCGGTGGCGCGACCTACCAGGTCCCGATCGAGGTTCGCGCCTCGCGTCAGAACACCCTCGCCCTGCGCTGGCTCGTCAGCTTCGCCGGGGCCCGCCGTGAGAAGACCATGGCCGAGCGCCTCATGAACGAGCTGCTCGACGCCTCGAACGGTCTGGGCGGCGCCGTCAAGAAGCGTGAAGACACGCACAAGATGGCAGAAGCCAACAAGGCCTTCGCGCACTACCGCTGGTGACGAGGTCTCGTACTCGCCCGCTGTGACGGCGGGCGAGCGAGACTTCCAAGACTCATTCAAGACTGCATTTAGGAAAGCTACTCGTGGCTACAGACATCACCACCGACCTCAACAGGGTCCGCAACATCGGCATCATGGCGCACATCGATGCAGGCAAGACCACGACGACCGAGCGCATCCTCTTCTACACCGGCATCAACTACAAGATCGGTGAGGTCCACGACGGCGGCGCCACGATGGACTGGATGGAGCAGGAGCAGGAGCGCGGCATCACCATCACGTCCGCCGCGACGACCTGCTGGTGGAAAGACAACCAGATCAACATCATCGACACCCCCGGTCACGTCGACTTCACGGTCGAGGTCGAGCGCAACCTGCGCGTCCTCGACGGTGCCGTCGCGGTGTTCGACGGCGTTGCCGGTGTCGAGCCGCAGTCCGAGACCGTCTGGCGTCAGGCCGACAAGTACGGCGTCCCGCGCATGTGCTTCGTCAACAAGCTCGACCGCACCGGCGCGAGCTTCGACTACTGCGTCAAGACGATCCGTGAGCGCCTCGGCGCCACGGCTCTCGTGCTGCAGGTCCCGATCGGCGCCGAGGGTGACTTCATCGGCGTCGTCGACCTGATCGGCAACCGGGCGCTCGTGTGGCGCGGCGAGACCGCGATCGGCGAGGACTACACGGTCGAGGAGATCCCCGCGGACCTGGTCGACAAGGTCGCCGCAGCGCGCACCGAGATGATCGAGACGCTCGCCGACCACGACGACGAGTTCGCCGAGGCCTACCTCGACGGTGCCGAGATCACCCCCGAGCTGCTCAAGCCGGCCATCCGTCGCGCGACGCTTGCCGCCAAGCTCAACCCGATCCTGTGCGGCACGGCGTTCAAGAACAAGGGCGTCCAGCCCCTGCTCGACGCGGTCATCGACTTCCTCCCGTCGCCGATCGACGTCGGCGCCATCACCGGCCTCGACCCCCGCGACGAGAGCAAGACCGACACGCGCGAGCCCAAGGAGACCGAGCCGTTCGCGGCGCTGGCGTTCAAGATCGCGTCCGACCCGCACCTCGGCAAGCTGACCTACCTGCGCATCTACTCAGGTCGCCTCGAGGCCGGCAGCACGGTCATCAACGTGACCAAGGGCCGCAAGGAGCGCATCGGCAAGATCTACCAGATGCACGCCAACAAGCGTGCCGAGATCGCAGCCGTCGGCGCCGGGCAGATCGTCGCGGTCATGGGTCTCAAGGACACCACGACCGGTGAGACGCTGGCCGACCCGCAGAAGCAGATCGTCCTCGAGTCGATGACGTTCCCCGCGCCCGTGATCCAGGTCGCGATCGAGCCCAAGACCAAGAGCGACCAGGAGAAGCTCGGCACCGCGATCCAGCGGCTCGCCGAGGAGGACCCGACGTTCCAGGTCCACACCGACGAAGAGACCGGTCAGACGATCATCGCCGGCATGGGCGAGCTCCACCTGGACATCCTGGTGGACCGCATGAAGCGCGAGTTCAACGTCGAGGCCAACGTCGGCAAGCCGCAGGTCGCCTACCGCGAGACCATCAAGCGCAAGGTCGAGAACGTCAGCTACACCCACAAGAAGCAGACAGGTGGCTCTGGCCAGTTCGCCAAGGTCATCATCAGCATCGAGCCGACCGGCGTCTCCGTCGGTGGCGAGGGCGGCTACGAGTTCGACAACGCCGTCTCCGGTGGCCGCGTCCCCCGCGAGTACATCCCGTCGGTCGACGCCGGTGCGCAGGACGCCATGCAGTTCGGTGTCCTCGCCGGCTACCAGATGGTCGACGTCAAGGTGACCCTCGAGGACGGCGCGTACCACGACGTCGACTCCTCGGAGCTCGCGTTCAAGCTGGCTGGCTCGATGGCTTTCAAGGAAGCCGCGCGCAAGGCCGATCCGGTGATCCTCGAACCCGTCTTCGCGGTCGAGGTCACCACGCCCGACGATTACATGGGCGACGTGATCGGCGACCTCAACTCTCGCCGTGGCCAGGTAAACGCCATGGAAGAGGGCATGGGCGGTGTCAAGATCATCAAGGCACTCGTCCCCCTGTCCGAGATGTTCGGGTACGTCGGCGACCTGAGGTCCAAGACCTCGGGCCGTGCGTCATACTCGATGCAGTTCGACTCCTACGCGGAGGTTCCCAAGAACGTCGCGGAAGAGATCATCAAAAAGGCCCGCGGCGAGTAGCAGCGGACCATCTCATAAGATGGCCTGAGGCTCTCGTACAGCGGGACCCAACGGCGTTCAACAGCAACCAATTCTAAGAAGGAGCCCCAAGTGGCTAAGGCGAAGTTCGAGCGGACCAAGCCGCACATGAACATCGGCACCATCGGTCACATCGACCACGGTAAGACGACTCTTACCGCGGCGATCACCAAGGTGCTGCACGACAAGTACCCCGACCTGAACGAGGCCTCGGCCTTCGATCAGATCGACAAGGCGCCGGAAGAGAAGCAGCGCGGCATCACGATCTCGATCTCGCACGTTGAGTACCAGACCGAGAACCGTCACTACGCGCACGTCGACTGCCCGGGTCACGCTGACTACGTCAAGAACATGATCACTGGTGCGGCACAGATGGACGGCGCGATCCTCGTGGTCGCCGCCACCGACGGCCCCATGCCCCAGACGCGTGAGCACGTGCTGCTCGCTCGCCAGGTCGGCGTGCCCGCGATGGTTGTCGCGCTCAACAAGTGCGACATGGTCGATGACGAAGAGATCCTCGAGCTCGTCGAGCTCGAGGTCCGTGAGCTCCTGAGCGATCAGGAGTTCGACGGCGACAACGTCCCCGTCGTCAAGGTCGCCGCTCACCCGGCGCTCCAGGGCGATGCCAAGTGGGGCGAGTCGATCCTCGAGCTCATGCAGGCTGTCGACGACTACATCCCGATGCCCCCGCGTGAGACCGACAAGCCGTTCCTCATGCCCGTCGAGGACGTCTTCACGATCACCGGTCGTGGAACCGTCATCACCGGACGTATCGAGCGCGGCATCATCAAGGTCAACGAGACCGTCGACATCGTCGGCATCCGTGAGACCAAGCAGACCACGACGGTCACCGGCATCGAGATGTTCCGCAAGCTGCTCGACGAGGGTCAGGCCGGCGAGAACGTCGGACTGCTGCTTCGCGGCACCAAGCGCGAAGACGTCGAGCGCGGCATGGTCATCATCGCGCCCGGTTCCACGACTCCCCACACGGAGTTCGAGGGTCAGGTCTACATCCTGTCGAAGGAGGAGGGTGGCCGTCACACGCCGTTCTTCAACAACTACCGTCCGCAGTTCTACTTCCGCACCACGGACGTCACCGGCGTCGTCACGCTGCCCGAGGGCACCGAGATGGTCATGCCCGGCGACAACACCGAGATGAGCGTTGAGCTGATCCAGCCCATCGCCATGGAGGAAGGCCTCCGCTTCGCCATCCGCGAGGGTGGTCGCACGGTGGGCGCCGGACGCGTCACGAAGATCAACAAGTGAGCACTGCCAACATCTGATTGGTACACCAGCTCAGCAAGAGCCCCGTCCTGCTTCGGCAGGGCGGGGCTTTGTCATCCCCGAGCGGTGGATTGGCGACGTAACGCCGCGTGTGGCGGTGCCTGAGCGACCTGTTGCGGCGGGGACAGGTCGCTGAGGCACCGCCGCACGTGAGGACAGGTCGCTGAGGCACCGCACAGATGGGACTGGTTCCCGGTGGCGTCCTTTTGGCGGACAACGACTCGTTGATTTCGCAACGTCGCCGTATCCTTAATGGCATGGGACACGACCACGGGCACGGCGCGGGTGTCGCGCATCGCGGCCGCCTCGCGCTCGTCCTGTCCCTGTCCGTCGGCGTCCTGGTCGTCGAAGCAGTGGTCGCGTGGATCACCGGCAGCCTCGCGCTGCTGGCCGACGCCGGGCACATGCTGGGTGACTCGTTCGGCATCGTCATGGCGCTCGCGGCGATCACCGTGGCGCAACGTGGTGGTGGTCCCGGTTCCCGGCGCACGTTCGGCTACTCCCGCACCGAGGTGCTGGCGGCCGGCGCCAACGGCCTGATCCTTCTTGGTCTGTCGGGTTGGGTCGCCGTCAGCGCGATCCGCCGCTTCGGCGACTCCCCGGAGCTGGAGGGCGGGCTGATCCTGCTCGCCGGCGGGGTGGGCCTGGTGGTCAACCTCATCGGCCTGCTGCTGCTCCGGCGACGGGGCGCAGGAGAGCATCAACGTCCGTGGCGCCTACCTCGAGGTGCTGGGTGACGCGCTCGGATCGGTCGCCGTCCTGGTCTCGGCCACGGTGATCCTGCTGACCGGCTGGTATCCCGCCGATGCCATCGCGTCCCTCGTGATCGCCGCGATGATCGTGCCGCGCGCGATCTCGCTGCTGCGGGAGGTGGCCGAGGTGCTGCTGGAGTCGACGCCGCGCGACGTCGACCTGGGCGAGCTGCGCGAGCACATCCTGGCGATGGACGGCGTCAAGGACGTGCACGACCTCCACGTATGGACCATCACGTCGGGCATGCCGGTCATGAGCGCCCACGTCGTGGTCGAGGAGTCGGTCACGGCGATGGATGACGCGCACGGCGTGCTCGACCGGCTACGCGGTTGCCTGGCGGACCACTTCGACGTCGAGCACTCCACGTTCCAGATCGAGCCGGCAGGACACATCGACTCCGAGAGCCACGTGCATCACTGACTCTGACCACAGGTTGCTGGAGGTCGTGTCGCACGGTGGGCCATCCGTCGCTCGACGGATCTGCTCGGTTCGAACCGGCGCGGCGACGATGTGACGAGGCTCGATTTGTATTACCCCCGGAGTCTCTGTCAGAATAGTTCGGTTGCTCCGGCTCGATCGCTGGGGCGCCGAACGTCCGGCCTCTCACGCCGATCATGACGCCGGTGCCGAACCTGAGATCGAGCTTGTCCCGCTGGAAGCGGGTCCAACCACCTAACTCGACAAGTGTGTGACGTATGCGCCCAAGTGGCCGCGACACGCCCGACCTCGGGGGTCGGCGGGAGGGAGGAGCCTTTCTCCCTCGATCCGGGGCGAGACTGCGAAGCGAACGAACGTAAAGGACAAGCGAGAGCATGGCGGGACAAAAAATCCGTATCCGGCTCAAGGCCTACGACCACGAGGTCATTGACTCGTCGGCGCGCAAGATCGTCGACACGGTGACGCGCACGGGCGCCAAGGTCGCAGGACCGGTGCCGTTGCCCACCGAGAAGAACGTGTTCTGCGTGATCCGTTCGCCGCACAAGTACAAGGACAGCCGCGAGCACTTCGAGATGCGCACGCACAAGCGCCTCATCGACATCATTGACCCGACGCCCAAGACAGTCGACTCGCTCATGCGCCTCGACCTGCCTGCCGGCGTCGACATCGAGATCAAGCTCTGAGGGGGACAGCGACCATGAGCACCAGCAGCACTGCCACCACGCGCGGCCTCCTCGGCCGCAAGCTCGGCATGACCCAGGTATGGGACGCCGACAACAAGATCGTTCCCGTCACCGTGATCGCTGCCGACACCAACGTCGTCACGCAGATCCGCACGCGTGAGACCGACGGCTACTCCGCCGTCCAGCTCGGCTTCGGCGAGATCGACGGCCGCAAGGTCAACAAGCCGGTCTCCGGTCACCTCGCGAAGGCCGGCGTGACTCCTCGCCGCCACATCGTCGAGATCCGCACCGAGGCCATCTCCGACTACACGCTGGGCCAGGAGGTCTCCCCGGAGATCTTCGCCGCGGGCGACGTCGTCGACGTCACCGCGACCAGCAAGGGCAAGGGCTTCGCCGGAGTCATGAAGCGTCACGGCTTCCACGGCGTCGGCGCTTCGCACGGCGCGCACCGCAACCACCGCAAGCCCGGCTCGATCGGTGGCTGCGCCACCCCGGGTCGTGTCTTCAAGGGGCTGCGCATGGCCGGCCACATGGGCGCCGAGCAGGTGACGACGCAGAACCTCAAGGTTCACGCCGTCGACACCGACAAGGGCGTCATCCTCATCAAGGGCGCCGTACCCGGCCCCAAGGGCGCACTCGTCGTCATCCGTTCCGCAGTGAAGGGAGCCTGACCTCATGTCCAAGACAATTGACGCTCAGCTGCCTGTCGACATCTTCGACGTACAGGTCAACATCCCGCTGATCCACCAGGTCGTCGTGGCGCAGCTCGCCGCGGCTCGCCAGGGCACGCACAGCACCAAGTCGCGTGGCGAGGTGTCCGGCGGTGGCAAGAAGCCTTACCGCCAGAAGGGCACCGGTCGCGCCCGCCAGGGCTCGATCCGCGCACCCCAGTACAACGGTGGTGGCATCGTCCACGGCCCGACGCCGCGTTCCTACGACCAGCGCACGCCCAAGAAGATGAAGGCCGCCGCCCTGCGCGGTGCCCTCTCGGACCGGGCTCGTTCGGGTCGTCTGCACGTCGTCGACAGCATCGT
Organism: uncultured Actinomycetota bacterium; assembly: GCA_963790145.1. Classification (GTDB taxonomy): domain Bacteria; phylum Actinomycetota; class Actinomycetes; order Propionibacteriales; family Nocardioidaceae; genus Aeromicrobium. The sequence goes on from CAWBNN010000005.1 coordinate 327,865, forward strand.
CGCCGGCGACAAGCCGTCGACCAAGCTGGCGCTGGCCACGCTGCGCGAGCTCACGCCGCGTCCCCGCGTGCTGATCGTCGTGGATCGTGACGACACGATCACGTCGCTCAGCCTGCGCAACCTCGGCGAAGTCGTCATCCTGACGTTCGACCAGGTCAACACGTACGACGTCCTGCTCAGCGACGACATCGTGTTCACCCAGCCCGCGTTCGACGCCTTCGTGGCGGCGCGCTCGGCCGAGGGTGCCAAGACCGTCGCCCTGAGTGCGCACGCGACCGAGGTCGACGCGCGTGACGGCAAGCCGGCCGCCAAGAAGGCACGCCAAGAAGGCGCCCGCCAAGAAGGCTCCGGCCAAGAAGTCGACTGAGGCAGCGACCTGGTCGACGCCCCGGTCGAGGAAAAGCCTGCTGCCAAGAAGGCGCCGGCCAAGACGGCGGACGCCCCCAAGGCCGACGGTCCGACGGTTCCGGACAACGCGACGGCGACCCAGCCGTACGGCCCCGGTTCCAAGGCCCCGCTCAAGAGCGGCAACGCTCCCAAGGGCTTCACGATCAAGGGCAACGCCGACTCCGGTCTCTACCACACCGAGGACAGCCAGTGGTACGAGCAGACGGTCGCCGAGGTCTGGTTCGACTCGGCCGAGTCCGCTGAGGCCGCCGGGTTCAAGCCTGTTGGAGGAGACAAGTGAGCACGATCCACAAGGACCACCGCGACATCTTGATCGCGCCGGTCGTCAGCGAGAAGAGCTACGGCCTGCTCGATGACAACAAGTACACGTTCGTGGTGCACCCCGACGCCAACAAGACGGAGATCAAGATCGCCGTCGAGAAGATCTTCGACGTCAAGGTCACCGCGGTCAACACGCTCAACCGCAAGGGCAAGACCCGCCGCACGCGTTCGGGTCTCGGCAAGCGCAAGGACACCAAGCGAGCCATCGTGAGTGTCGCCGCAGGCCAGAGCATCGACATCTTCGCAGGCCCGAGCGCCTGAGACGAGGACTGAAGACATATGGCAATTCGCAAATACAAGCCGACAACCCCGGGCCGTCGTGGCTCGAGCGTTGCCGACTTCGCCGAGATCACCCGCACGACGTCTGAGAAGTCGCTGACGGAGCCGCTGCCCAAGAAGGGCGGCCGCAACAACCAGGGACGCATCACGACGCGTCACCAGGGTGGCGGTCACAAGCGCGCCTACCGCATCATCGACTTCCGTCGCTACGACAAGGACGGCGTGCCGGCCAAGGTCGCTCACATCGAGTACGACCCCAACCGCACGGCGCGCATCGCGCTCCTGCACTACGCCGATGGCGAGAAGCGCTACATCATCGCGCCCGAGGGCCTCAAGCAGGGCATGACGGTCGAGTCCGGTGTCGGTTCTGACATCAAGGTCGGCAACAACCTGCCCCTGCGCAACATCCCCGTGGGCACGCTGATCAACGGCATCGAGCTGCGTCCGGGCGGTGGCGCCAAGATGGGCCGCTCCGCCGGCACCAAGGTGCAGCTCGTCGCCAAGGAGGGCAACAAGGCGCAACTGCGTCTGCCCTCCGGCGAGATGCGCTACGTCGACGTCCGCTGCCGCGCCACGATCGGCGAGGTCGGCAACGCCGAGCAGTCCAACATCAACTGGGGCAAGGCCGGACGCAACCGCTGGAAGGGCAAGCGCCCGACCGTCCGCGGTGTCGCCATGAACCCGGTCGACCACCCGCACGGTGGTGGTGAGGGCAAGACGTCCGGTGGACGTCACCCCGTCTCCCCGTGGGGCAAGCCGGAAGGCCGTACGCGCAAGCGCAAGGCCAGCGACTCGCAGATCGTCCGCCGCCGCAAGTCCGGCCGCTGAGAAGGATTGGTTAACAGATGCCACGCAGTTTGAAGAAGGGCCCGTTCGTTGACGGGCACCTCGAGAAGAAGGTCGACGCGCAGAACGCCGCCGACACTCACACCGTGATCAAGACCTGGTCGCGTCGCTCGATGATCCTGCCGTCCTTCATCGGACACACGATCGCCGTGCACGACGGCCGCAAGCACGTGCCCGTGTTCATCACGGACTCGATGGTGGGTCACAAGCTGGGCGAGTTCGCCCCGACCCGCACGTTCCGCGGTCACGAGAAGGACGACCGGAAGGCGAAGAGGCGATGAGTGCAGCTACCCGTGAGAACGTCAGCGCGCGCCGCGAGCGCCTGCTGGGTGACGAGCCCGGTGCGTTCGCCGTCGCTCGCTTCGTGCGCGTCACCGCGCAGAAGTCGCGCCGCATCGCGGACCTGATCCGCGGCGACTCGGTCGAGAACGCGCTGGCCACTCTGCAGTTCGCGCCGCAGGCCGTTGCCGAGAACTTCTACAAGCTCGTCGACAGCGCCGCGTCCAACGCGGAGACGACTGAAGGCCTCGACCGCTCCTCGCTGATCATCACCACGGTGCAGGTCGACGAGGGCCCGACGATGAAGCGTTGGCGCCCGCGCGCCAAGGGTGCGGCCAACCGCATCCTCAAGCGCAGCAGCCACCTGACCGTGGTCGTGCAGCCCCGCGAGGTCGTTCAGGCCCGGGTCGATGCGGCCAACATCAAGAACTCCAAGAAGAAGGGCGGGGCCCGATAGTGGGACAGAAAATCAACCCGCACGGGTTCCGACTGGGCATCTCGACGGATCACAAGAGCCGTTGGTACGCCGACAAGCTCTACAAGAGCTACGTCGGTGAGGACGTCAAGATCCGCAAGATGCTCACCAAGGGCATGGACCGCGCCGGCATCAGCCGTGTCGAGATCGAGCGCACGCGTGACCGCGTACGCGTCGACATCCACACTGCTCGTCCCGGCATCGTCATCGGCCGCCGTGGCGCCGAGGCCGACCGCATCCGCGGCGACCTCGAGAAGCTCACGGGCAAGCAGGTGCAGCTGAACATCCTCGAGGTCAAGAACCCCGAGATGGACGCGCAGCTGGTCGCCCAGGGCGTTGCCGAGCAGCTGTCGGGTCGTGTGCAGTTCCGTCGCGCGATGCGCAAGGCGATGCAGACGACGATGCGCAGCGGTGCCAAGGGCATCCGTATCCAGTGCTCGGGTCGTCTCGGCGGCGCCGAGATGTCCCGCTCGGAGTTCTACCGCGAGGGCCGCGTGCCCCTGCACACGCTCCGTGCTGACGTCGACTACGGCTTCTACGAGGCCAAGACCACCTTCGGCCGCATCGGCGTGAAGGTCTGGATCTACAAGGGCGAGGTCGCGGGCACCCGCGCCGAGCGCGAGGCCGAGGCGGCCAAGCGTGCGGCCGCTCCCGGCAGCAACCGTCGTCCCGCCCGTGGTGGCGCCGCCGGTGGCGCACGTCGCCCCGAGCGTCCCGCCCGTGAGGACGCCGCTCCGGCGGCCGACGCCGCTGCCGCGGCTCCGGCCGCCGCCGAAACCGTTGCCGCACCGCGCCGCTGCAGCACCCGAAGGAGGGGAGAGCTGATGTTGATGCCCCGCAGGGTCAAGTACCGCAAGCAGCACCACCCCACGCGCCGCGGCGCGGCCAAGGGTGGCACCGAGCTCGCGTTCGGTGACTACGGCATCCAGTGCGTGACCGCCGCCTACGTGACGAACCGTCAGATCGAGTCCGCTCGTATCGCCATGACGCGTCACATCAAGCGTGGCGGCAAGGTCTGGATCAACATCTACCCGGACCGCCCGCTGACCAAGAAGCCTGCCGAGACCCGCATGGGTTCCGGTAAGGGTTCGCCCGAGTGGTGGGTCGCCAACGTCAAGCCCGGACGCGTCATGTTCGAGCTGTCGGGCGTCTCCGAGGAAGTGGCTCGCGAGGCCATGCGCCGCGCGATCCACAAGCTCCCCATGAAGGCCCGATTCATCACCCGAGAGACAGGTGAGCTGTGATGGCGCAGCACACAACCGCAGCAGAGCTGCGCAGCGTCGCTTCCGACGACCTGGCGGCCAAGCTGTCGGAGGCCAAGGAAGAGCTGTTCAACCTGCGCTTCCAGAACGCCACCGGTCAGCTCGACAACACCGCCCGGCTTCGGGCAGTGCGCAAGGACATCGCCCGGATCTACACCGTCATGCGTGAGCGCGAGCTCGGCATCGTCGAGGAGGTCCAGGCATGACCGACAAGAACCAGAAGGACGAGGCAGTGACCGAACGCAGCGCGCGCAAGACCCGTGAGGGTCTTGTCGTCAGCGACAAGATGGACAAGACCGTCGTGGTCAACGTCGAGGATCGCGTCAAGCACGCGCTCTACGGCAAGGTCCTGCGTCGCAACATCAAGCTCAAGGCTCACGACGAGGCGAACGACGCCGGCATCGGTGACCGTGTCCTGATCATGGAGACACGTCCACTGTCCGCCACCAAGCGTTGGCGCATCGTCGAGATCCTCGAGAAGGCCAAGTAGGAGACGACAGATGATTCAGCAGGAGTCGCGACTCAAGGTCGCCGACAACACCGGTGCCAAGGAGATCCTGTGCATCCGTGTCCTCGGTGGCTCAGGTCGGCGCTACGCGGGCATCGGCGACACGATTGTCGCCACTGTCAAGGACGCCATCCCCGGCGGAAACGTCAAGAAGGGTGATGTCGTCAAGGCTGTCGTCGTGCGCACCGTCAAGGAGCGCCGTCGTCCGGATGGCTCGTACATCAAGTTCGACGAGAACGCAGCCGTGATCCTCAAGGCCGATGGAGACCCGCGCGGAACGCGCATCTTCGGTCCCGTCGGGCGTGAGCTTCGCGACAAGAAGTTCATGCGCATCATTTCGCTCGCACCGGAGGTGCTCTGAGATGGCCCGCAAAGGCACCATCAGCATTCGCAAGGGTGACCAGGTCAAGGTCATCGCTGGCAAGGACAAGGGCGTGACCGGATCGGTGATCGAAGTGATCGCTGATCAGAACCGCGTCATCGTCGAGGGCGTCAACCGCGTCAAGCGCCACACCAAGCCTTCACAGGCCGGTGGCGCAGGCTCGGGCGGCATCATCACCAGCGAGGCTCCGATCCACATCTCCAACGTGATGCTGCTCGCCGACAAGACGCCGACCCGTGTCGGCTACCGCCGCGACGACGTCACCAAGACCCGTCCCGACGGATCCACCTACACCGCGCAGCGCAGCGTGCGCATCGCCAAGAAGACCGGAAAGGAGATCTGAGCATGAGTGACACGACCACCACGGCGGCCCCCCGCCTGAAGACGCGTTACCGCGAGGAGATCCTCCCGGCACTGCGCGAGCAGTTCGACTACGCCAACGTCATGCAGGTTCCCGGCCTCACCAAGATCGTCGTCAACATGGGCGTCGGCGAGGCTGCCCGCGACGGCAAGCTGATCGAGGGCGCGCTTCGCGACCTCACTGCCATCACGGGTCAGAAGCCGCAGGTCACCAAGGCCCGCAAGTCCATCGCGCAGTTCAAGCTGCGTGAGGGCATGCCGATCGGCGCGCACGTCACGCTGCGTGGCGACCGCATGTGGGAGTTCCTCGACCGTCTGCTGACGCTCGCGCTGCCCCGCATCCGCGACTTCCGTGGGCTCTCGCCCAAGCAGTTCGACGGCCGCGGCAACTACACGTTCGGTCTGACCGAGCAGGTCATGTTCCACGAGATCGATCAGGACAAGATCGACCGGTCGCGTGGCATGGACATCACGATCGTCACCACCGCCACCAACGATGACGAAGGTCGCGCGCTGCTCACGCTGCTCGGCTTCCCGTACAAGGAGAACTGACATGGCGAAGACTGGACTCAAGGTCAAGGCCGCCCGCAAGCCCAAGTTCGCGGTACGCGGCTACACCCGTTGCCAGCGCTGTGGCCGACCCCGGTCGGTCTACAAGAAGTTCGGCCTCTGCCGCATCTGCCTTCGCGAGATGGCACACCGTGGCGAGCTGCCGGGCATCACCAAGAGCTCCTGGTAATTTCTCACCTTTTACATGCCGAAGGTCCGGTTGACGGAAACCACGGCAGGAATGGAACACACGAACTATGACAATGACCGATCCGATCGCCGACATGCTGACGCGTGTCCGCAACGGCAATCAGGCGTACCACGACAGCGTGTCGATGCCGTACTCCAAGCTCAAGGCCGGCGTAGCCGAGATCCTGAAGCAGGAGGGCTACATCACCGCGATCGAGGTCACCGAGCCCAAGGAGGGCGAGGTGAGCAAGACGCTCACGATCACCCTCAAGTACGGGCCGCACCGCGAGCGTTCCATCGCCGGCATCCGCCGCATCAGCAAGCCGGGTCTTCGCGTCTACGCGAAGTCGACCGGCCTGCCCAAGGTGCTCGGTGGACTCGGCGTGGCGATCATCTCCACGAGCCAGGGTCTGCTCACAGACCGCCAGGCCAACCAGAAGGGCGTAGGCGGAGAAGTCCTCGCCTACGTCTGGTGAGAGGGGTCTGAACACATGTCACGCATTGGCAAGATTCCCGTCACGATCCCGTCCGGCGTCGAGGTGACGATCGAGGGCCAGGACGTACGCGTCAAGGGTCCCAAGGGCGAGCTTTCGCACACGGTCGCGGAGCCCATCACGGTCTCCAAGTCCGATGACGGCAGCCTCGCTGTCGAGCGTCCCAACGACGAGCGCAAGAGCAAGGCGCTCCACGGCCTCTCGCGCACCCTGATCGCCAACATGGTCACCGGTGTCACCGAGGGCTACGAGAAGAAGCTCGAGATCGTCGGCGTCGGTTACCGCGTCCAGGCCAAGGGCCCGGCTGCCCTCGAGTTCGCGCTCGGCTTCAGCCACCCCGTCCCGGTCGAGGCTCCCGAGGGCATCACGTTCTCGGTCGAGTCGCCCACCAAGTTCGCCGTGCACGGCATCGACAAGCAGGCCGTCGGTGAAGTCGCTGCGAACATCCGCAAGATCCGCAAGCCCGAGCCTTACAAGGGCAAGGGCGTCCGCTACGCCGGCGAGCACGTCCGTCGCAAGGTCGGAAAGGCTGGTAAGTAGTCATGGCTATCTCGATCAGGCACAACAAGAGCACGAAGGGCCGCACGGCATCGCGCCTGCGTCGCCAGATTCGTGGTCGCAAGAAGATCCAGGGATCCGAAGAGCGTCCGCGTCTGGTCATCACGCGCTCGAGCAAGCACATGGTCGCTCAGGTCGTCAACGACCTCGAGGGCCGCACGCTGGCCTCGGCGTCGACGATGGAAGCCGACCTGCGCTCGTCCAGCGACGACAAGACCGCCAAGGCCCGCAAGGTCGGCGAGCTCGTTGCCGACCGCGCCAAGGCTGCCGGCATCGAAAGCGTCGTCTTCGACCGCGCGGGCAACAAGTACGCCGGCCGTGTCGCAGCTCTTGCTGACGGCGCGCGCGAGGGCGGACTGGAGTTCTGATGATGACTAACAACCAGAGGAGTGCCGCATGAGCGGGCAGCAGCGCCGCGGAGGCGGAGGCGGCCGGGGTCGTGGAAACGATCGCGGAGCCGAGAAGTCCAACTACATCGAGAAGGTCGTCACGATCAACCGTGTCGCCAAGGTCGTCAAGGGTGGTCGTCGCTTCAGCTTCACCGCTCTCGTGATCGTCGGCGACGGTGACGGTCAGGTCGGCATCGGCTACGGCAAGGCCAAGGAAGTCCCGACCGCGATCGCGAAGGGCGTCGAAGAGGCCAAGAAGTCCTTCTTCCGCGTCCCGCGCATCCAGGGCACGATCCCGCACCCGGTGCAGGGCGAGAAGGCGGCTGGCGTCGTCTTCCTGCGTCCCGCATCGCCCGGTACCGGCGTCATCGCCGGTGGCCCGGTGCGCGCCGTGCTCGAGGCGGCAGGCGTCCACGACGTCCTGTCCAAGTCGCTCGGTTCGTCCAACGCGATCAACATCGTCCACGCGACCGTGGCAGCCCTCAAGCTGCTCGAGTCGCCGGAGATGGTGGCAGCGCGTCGCGGCCTGACGGTCGAGGAGGTCGCTCCGGCGGCGCTCCTGCGGGCCGGCAAGGAAGGCATCGCCGAGGCCAAGGCCAAGGCAGAGGCCGGAGTGGGTGCGTGATGGCGAAGATCCAGGTCACCCAGATCAAGTCCGGCATCGGCCGCAAGCCCAATCACCGTCAGACCCTGCGCACGCTCGGTCTGAAGCGCATCGGCGACGTCGTCGTCAAGGAAGATCGTCCCGAGATTCGCGGTATGGCTGCGTCCATCTCGCACCTCGTGGACGTCAAGGAGGTTGACTGACATGGCGCTCAAGCTGCACCACCTGCGTCCCGCCCCGGGAGCCAAGACTGCCAAGACCCGCGTGGGTCGCGGTGAGGGCTCGAAGGGCAAGACCGCCGGTCGAGGCACCAAGGGCACCCAGGCTCGCTACCAGGTCCCCGCGGGCTTCGAGGGCGGCCAGGTTCCCATCCACATGCGACTGCCCAAGCTGAAGGGGTTCAAGAACCCGTTCCGCGAGGAGTACCAGGTCGTCAACCTCGATCGTCTCGAGGAGCTCTACCCCAAGGGCGGTGACGTCGACATCGCGTCGCTCGTCGCCAACGGCGCGGTCCGCAAGGGCCGTCCGGTCAAGGTCCTCGGACAGGGCGAGATCACGGTCAAGCTCCAGATCACGGCGAACAAGTTCTCCGGGTCTGCCAAGACCAAGATCGAAGCAGCCGGCGGCAGCGTCACCATTCTCGGTTGATGCTGTCCGGGGCAGGACGCATGTCCTGCCCCGGCTGTTTCGGTGACTGTTAGAGTCACCCTGCGGGCGAAAGCCCGCTTTTGTCCGTCATACCCACGCACTCCGGTGCACGAGGAGGATCGCGGTGCTCAGCGCCTTCGTCCATGCTTTCAGGACGCCCGACCTGCGGAAGAAGATCCTCTTCGTCCTGTTCGTCATCGTGCTGTTCCGGCTGGGCTCGACCATGCCGGCTCCCGGCATCGATGTCGCCAACGTGCGTCAGTGCGTCGACAACGCCGCCACGGGTGAGAACAGCAGCCTGTTCGCCCTCATCAACGTCTTCTCCGGCGGAGCGCTGCTCCAGCTGACGGTCTTCGCGCTGGGCATCATGCCCTACATCACCGCGAGCATCATCCTGCAGCTTCTCGTCGTCGTGATCCCTCGTCTGGAGGCCCTCAAGAAGGAGGGCCAGGCGGGCCAGACCAAGATCACGCAGTACACCCGCTACCTCACGCTGGGCCTGGCGATCCTGCAGGCGACCGGCATCGTGGCACTCGCCCGCAGCGGCAACCTGTTCGGCGGCTCGTGCAACCTCGACCTGCTCTACCGCCAGGACAGCATCCTGTCCTTCCTGCTGATCGTCCTCACGATGGTCGCCGGCACCGCGGTCATCATGTGGCTCGGTGAGCTCATCACCGACCGCGGCATCGGCAACGGCATGTCGATCCTGATCTTCACGCAGGTCGTCGCGACCTTCCCCGGCGCCATGTGGCTCATCAAGCAGCAGAAGGGCTGGACGGTGTTCAGCATCGTCGTGCTGATCGGCCTCGTGATCGTTGCGGCGGTGATCTTCATCGAGCAGGCGCAGCGCCGCATCCCGGTGCAGTACGCCAAGCGCATGGTCGGCCGGCGCATGTTCGGCGGCTCCTCGACGTACATCCCGCTCAAGGTCAACCAGGCCGGCATCATCCCGGTCATCTTCGCCTCGAGCCTGATGTACCTGCCGGCACTGATGGCCCAGTTCAACCAGAGCGCGCCGTGGGCCACGTGGGTCAACGACAACTTCGTCAGGGGCGATCATCCTTACTACATGATCACGTTCTTCCTGCTGATCGTGTTCTTCACGTACTTCTACGTGTCGATCACGTTCAACCCCGAGGAAGTCGCCGACAACATGAAGAAGTACGGCGGCTTCATCCCGGGCATCCGGGCTGGCCGCCCGACGCAGGACTACCTCGCGTACGTCCTGAGCCGCATCACGGCACCAGGCGCGCTCTACCTCGGCCTGATCGCCCTGATCCCGATGATCGCGATCGCGATCCTCAACGCCAGCCAGAACTTCCCGTTCGGCGGCACGACGATCCTCATCATCGTCGGCGTGGGACTCGACACGGTCAAGCAGATCGAGAGCCAGCTGCAGCAGCGCAACTACGAAGGGTTCCTCAAGTAATGCGCCTGCTGATCATGGGTCCCCCAGGTGCCGGCAAGGGAACCCAGGCTGTCGCGCTGGCGAACCGTATCGGTGGGGCGCACATCTCGACCGGTGACATCTTCCGGGCCAACGTGCAGCAGCAGACCGAGCTCGGCAAGGTCGCTCAGCGCTTCATGGATGCCGGCGAGTACGTGCCCGACGAGGTCACCAACGCGATGGTCGAGGACCGGCTCTCGCAGGACGATGCGCGTGAAGCGTTCATCCTCGACGGCTACCCCCGCACGGTCGACCAGGTCGACACCCTCGACCGCATCCTTGACGGCTTCGGCACCAAGCTCGACGGCGTGCTGGAGCTCGTGGTCGATCCCGAGGAGCTGATCCAGCGGCTCCTGAAGCGGGCCGAGACCAGTGGCCGCGCCGATGACACCGAAGCGGTCATCCGGCACCGCCAGGAGGTCTACACCGCCGAGACGGCCCCGCTGCTCGAGGTCTACGGCGCTCGCGGGCTCGTCATCGAGGTCGACGGCATGGGCGAGGTCGAGGAGATCACCCGACGGATCGACGCAGCCCTCCCGTCCTGAGGGCAGGCACCAGCGATGTTCGATCGCGGCATCGAGATCAAGACCCCGGCTCAGATCGAGTCGATGCGCTCAGCAGGTCTCGTGGTGGCTTCAACCCTCGACCTGCTGCGGCGCACCGCCGTGGCCGGCATCACGACGGCTGAGCTGGATGCGATCGCGCACGACCACATCCGGTCGCAGGGCGCGACGTCCAACTTCCTGGGCTATCACGGCTTCACCGGAGTGATCTGCACGTCCGTCAACGACCAGGTCGTGCACGGTATGCCCGGCACGCGGGTCCTGCGTGACGGAGACATCATCTCGATCGACTGCGGCGCGGTCGTGGACGGCTGGCACGGTGACGCGGCCACCACCGTGGCGATCGGGGAGGTCCCGCCGGCGGTGACGGAGCTGATGCGGGTCACCGAGGAGGCGCTGTGGCGCGGCATCGCGGCGGCGCGTCTCGGCGGCCGGGTCTCCGACATCAGCCATGCCATCGAGCAGACCGTCGACGGGTCCGGTGAGTTCGGCATCGTCGAGGGCTACACGGGTCACGGCATCGGCTCGGCGATGCACCAGCCGCCCAACGTCCTCAACTACGGCAAGGCCGGTCGCGGGCCCAAGCTGGTCAAGGGGTTGGCTCTGGCCGTCGAGCCGATGGTCACGCTCGGCTCGCCCGACACGCGTACGCTCGCCGACGACTGGACCGTCGTGACGACCGACGGGTCGTGGGCCGCCCACTACGAGCACACCTTCACGTTGACTGACGCCGGCGCGTGGGTGCTCACGGCCATCGACGGGGGCGAGTCCCGGCTGGCCGAGCTCGGCGTGCCGTACGGGGGTCACTGAGGGGCGTACGGATCCTGGCAGGGAACGGCCTACTTGGTCGTGGCCTTGACCGAGCCGTTGGAGGACGCGACAGTCGGCGTACCGGTGTAGCGCAGCGCGTACGTGTGGCTGCCGGGCTTCTGGCGCGTGAGGCGGACGGTGGCGACCCCGCCGGAGACCTTTGCCCTCGCGATGGTGCTGCCGATGCTGACCGCGATCTTGCCGCCGACCTTCGCACCACCGTCGGCCTTGATCGTCACTTTGAAGGTGACCGTGCCGCTCTTGGACGACACAGTGGCGGCGACAGACGTGCCGCGCTGCGCCGGGCCGACCGCACCGCTGGTGAGCCTGCGCGACACATATCCGTCAGCGGAGTAGGACAACCGCACGGTGATCTTGTGTGACAGGTCGGCGCCGGTGATCTTGTAGCGGTCGGTCGTGGCGCCCGAAACGGCCTTGCCATCGCGGTACCACTGGCGCTTCACCGTGATGCCGGACGTGCTCGGTTCCCCGCCGGTCCGGGTGAGCCAAGAGCCGTATCGGGTGCTGCCGACTATGCGGGGCGACGACGACGTGACAATCGTGCCCGGGGTCACCGCCGTGGTGCCCTCAGTGGTGGCGGTCTTGGTCTTGTACCCGGAGCGCGCAGCTGACACGCGGGCGGTGATGTGCTTGCCGACCTGGCTCGCTGTCGGCACGTACACGGTGGTGTCGGCGCCGTCGATCACGATGCCGTCGGCCAGCCACGCGTACCTGAGGCTGGGGGAGGGCGACCAGGTACCGCTGTCGAGCGTCAGCTTCGAGCCCACCTTTGGCGTGCCGGAGACGGTCGGCGCTGCGTCCATCGTGAAGATGCCCGGCAGGACAGGCTCGGTGACGCTCGAGGTGGATGAGGCCGGAGCGTAGCCGGGCTTCGCGCCTGTGACGGTGACGCTGACGTGGCGATCGAGGTCGGAATCCCTGAGCACGTACGTCGACGAGGTGGCACCGTCGATCGGCTGCCCGTCGGACTTCCACTGGTATTCGTAGGTCAGGCCAGTCTCGGACCACGTGCCTGTCCCCGCGGCGAGCGTCTGCCCGACCTGCGCGGTGCCGGAGATGGTCGGTGGCTTCGTGGCGGCGAGTGCTCCGGGTTGCACGGTCGCGCTCTTCGTGGCGGCCTGGGTGCTGGGATAGCTGGCGCGACGCGCGGTGACCGACGCAGAGATCTTGTGGCCGACCTGTGACGCGGTGAGAGTCAGAGTCTTCGACGTGGCGCCGCTGATCGGCTTGCCGTCGAGCAGCCACGCGTACGTGTACGAGTCCGGCGAGGGGCTCCAGCTGCCAGACGAGGCCGTCACGGTGCTGCCAACCTTCGGGGTCCCGGTGATCGCGGGGACTGACGTGTTCTTCATGGCGATGTCCGAGAAGTGGATGAAGCCGTCGGGCCAGCCAGAGCCGGACTTGGTGATCTTGCGCCAGTCGAAGGCGCCGCTCCAGTTGGACTCCGACACCCAGATCTCGGTGGGGGACACGACCTTCTCGACGTACGCGACGTGGTGGCCGGTCCGGCCCCACCACGCGACCGATCCGACGGTCGGGGTCGAATTGGTGATCGAGGCCATGACGAAGCCCCAGTCCTTGGCGTTGCCGACTCCGGCCTTGGGCCGGGTGTTGGGCATGCCGTTGGTCGTGACCAGGCGATAGGCGACGTAGTTGGTGCAGTTGGTGCCGGTGTACATCCGCCAATAGCTCTTCGACTTGTTGGTCGAGTAGCCGTAGTTGGAGTAGCCCTTGCTGCTGCAGGACGAGTAGCCCGAGCAGAGCACGGATGAGCTGGCCTCGGCGCCGGAGGTCGGTACCAGAAGGGCAGCGCAAAATAGCACGGCGATGACGATCCGAGAGCGCGACACGCCGTTACCTTACGTGACTGGTGGGGCTCTTGTGACTGGATTGGCAGGAGAAACTTGCCGGATCGCGAGTGGGCGCCCCGAAGGTGACTAGCGGTGGAGCTCCATCGTGCAGCACTTCACGCTGCCTCCGGACTTGATGTACTCGCTCAGGTCCACCGGCACCGGCGTGTAGCCGCGTGCCTTGAGCGAGTCGGCAAGGCCGGTGGCTGCGGACGGCAGCACGACGTGGTGGCCATCGCTGACCGCGTTGAGGCCGAGCACCCGGGCGTCGGCCTCGGAGCAGATGACGGCATCGGGGAACAGGTCTCGCAGGGTGCGCTGGCTGTGCTTGCTGAACGCGCCGGGGTAGTAGGCGATCTCGGCCGGCGCGACGCCGTTGCCGTCGTCGAGGACCGCGATGGCGACGTCGAGATGGTAGAACCGCGGATCGACGAGCTCGAGCGAGACGACCGGGCGATCGACCGCCTCGGCGGCTTCGATGTGGGCCGCGAGCGACGTGCGGAAGCCGGTGCCGGCGAGGATCATCGAGCCGAGCGCCAGGAAGTCGCCCTCACCCTCGTTGGTGTGGCCGGGCTCGGCGACGGTGATGCCCGCCGTCCGCAGCCAGGTGGCGTACGCGTGACCTTCGGCCGCGCGCTCGGCGAAGCGGAACTTCGCCCCGTACGCCCGACCGCCGACCACGAGACCGCCGTTGGCCGCGAAGACCATGTCGGGCTGGCCCGGCATCGGGTCGATCAGGTCGACTCGGTGGCCGAGGCTCAGGTAGGTGTTGCGGAGGACTTCCCACTGCAGGTGGGCGCGCTTCACATTGACCGGATTGGCGGTGTCCATCCATGGGTTGATGGCGTAGGTGACCTCGAAGTGGGTCGGTTCGCACATCAGGTAGTGGCGGGTTCTCGACGTGCGGACCTGTGGCGCTGCGGTGCGGGTGAGCGTGCGGGTGTCGAGAACGGTCAACGTCGTGCCTCCAGAAGTGAGTGCTGCGCAATGAATCAATGCTAGGCCTGCGTCTGGCAGGGCAACGAACCCGAAACCGACGCTAGACCCAGCGATTTCTTGCGCGATTGCGAGATTCGCGGTGGATTCTTGCAATACTGGCCGGATGGACGATCTGGACCGCAAGCTCATCGACTGCCTCCTCCAGGACGGGCGTGCCAGCTACGCCACGATCGGCGACCGCATCGGCCTCTCGGCGCCAGCGGTCAAGCGCCGGATGGACCGGCTGCTGACCGACGGCGTCATCAGTGGGTTCACGGCGGTCCTCGACCCTGACCTGGTCGGCTGGGGCACCGAGGCGTACGTCGAGGTGCACTGCAAGGGCACGATCTCGCCCGACGAGCTCCGCGCTGCTTTCAGTCGTGTGCCGGAGGTGCATGCGGCGGCGACGGTGTCCGGCGCCGCCGACGCGATCCTGCACATCGTGGCCAAGGACGTACGCGACCTCGAGCGAGCGCTCGAGCGCGTACGAGTCGAGACCGACAACATCGACCACACCGAGACGGCGATCGTGCTGTCCCGCCTGATCCAGCGGTACGGATCCTGACTGGCTGCAAAAAAACCCGTCTATTCACCTGATTCCGTGGTATCACGGGCACGATTCATGCATGGTGAAGAAGTCCACGTTCGGCTGCTCACCCCGCTTGGCGGCTCCGATTTCCTCTAGATCCGGAGAGTTTTCGCGCATGAAGTCACTCAGAACCACCCTCATCACGCTCCTCGCAACCTGCGGTTTGCTCGCCACGCTCGCGGTCTCGACGTCCGCGGCCGGGCTCGCCAGCGCCGTAGCGGTTCCCGACCAGGGAACGAAGGCCGGGACGCTCAATGTGTGGAACTCGCCGGCGGCGCCGTACGAAACGGGACAGCAGATCGAGCTCCAGGCGAACTTCAACGGCAGTCCGGGTGTGATCACTCTGTACAAGGAGGGCCCGGCGGACACGTGGACCGCCTTGGCGAGCCAGCCGGCCAACTCCAACGGGAACGCGTACTTCACCTACACCTTCACGAGTGGAAGTCAGCGTCTCTATGCCGAGACGGCCGGTGATCTGGAGACCGAGATCGACACGTTTGCGGCCGCTGACCCGGTGCCGCAGACCGGGACCCTCAATGCCCCGTCGAGCAACGGCAAGACCTGGACCGCACAGTTCGAGCCGGGAATCGCCGGCAAGACCACGCAGCTGCAGATCCAGCGGATCTACACCGAGGAGACCGACGAGGTCAACGAGGCGCCCGGCACCCCGAAGACCGGTCCGTGGGTGACGATCTCGACGGGCAAGCAAGATGCCGAAGGCAAGGTGACCTTCACCGCGCCCAGCCCCTACCCCTACCGGGTCGAGCACAACTACCGAGCCGTCGCCGGCGCCCATGTCAGCAACGTGAGGCCGTTCGGACTCGGTCAGGTGACCCCCAAGAACAGCGGCCTCTCGGCGGTGTACTTCAACACCAACGAAGGTGCCTCGGTGAACACGCGCACGAGGTACTTCGAAGGCGAGTTCACGATGACGGCGAGCTCGAAGGTCCCCGAGTGCGGCGCGATCCCGACCATCAAGAAGTCAGTGATGAAGGGCCGCGGCAACTACTCATGGTCGTTCCGGCGCAAGTCGTTCACGCTCAAGCTCGGCAGCTCAACCGACGTGTGCGGCATGGGCAAGAGCAAGAAGTACGCCCTTGTGTCCAACGACTATGACAAGACATTCATGCGCAACAGCCTGGCAGGCTACCTCGGCTCCAAGCTGACGAATCTTGCCTGGACGCCCGACTCGAAGCCGGTCGACCTGTATGTCAACGGCTCATACCGGGGCAACTACCTGCTGATCGAGCGCGTTGCGATCGCCGCTGACCGGATCAATATTCCGGAGCTCAAGGGCGGGGAGAAGACCTGCCCGATGGGCGGCGCGAAGACGCCTGACGATCAGAGCCTGGGAACCCATCCCAACAACAACGACCCGTGCATCACGGGTGGTTACATCCTGGAGTGGGACTTCCGCAAGGGCGCCGACTACAACGCCTACCTCGGCTCCGACAGCGGCTACGTCGGGGTCAAGGACCCGGAGAACGATTTCGACCGATCGGACAACGTCACGAAGAAGGGCATCAGCTCCTATCAGAAGACCTACATCCGTGACCACCTCAACAAGGTCGACTCGAACCTTCGCGGTTCTGGCTACACGAACGACACCACCGGATGGAAGAAGTACATCGACGAAGCCTCGGCCGTCGACTACTACATCGGCATGGAGTACATGAAGCCGGTCGACGGCAACATGTGGGCCAGCGTCTACATGTACAAGCAGCGGGACTCGTCGGCAGGAGCCGGTGACGGCAAGCTGTTCTTCGGTCCGCTGTGGGACTTCGACCTCTCGTCCGGCTCGGCCAAACGTGCCGGCAACGTCGTCAGCTCGTCGGGCTTCTACCTCAAGAGCAACCTCAACACGGGTGCCCAGCAGTCGACCAAGACGTGGTTCCATCGGCTCAACGAGGACGCGGACTTCCGTGCGGCCGTCAAGGCTCGCTGGAACCAGGTCAAGGGGAGCATCGACACGACGTCCTTCCTCAACAGCCGGAAAGCCGTCATCGACACCTCGGCGGACCAGACGTACGCGTCGTTCAGCCACAGCTACCGCATCAGCTCCGTGCAGGTGATCAAGTCCAACTTCGACGCCGACTTCAGCTACCTGAGGTCGTGGGCTGCCAACCGCGAGAGCTGGCTCAACAGCAGCAGCGGATTCAACTGATCAGGTCGTGCCTTCCGGGGGTGGCGGCAGGCCCGCGATTTGAGTCTGCCGCCCGTGTGAGCGTAGAATCGGGAGTCGGCCTTTTCAGGTCTGCATTCCCATGTCGAGGTCACCGCTCAGGCGGCTTCGCTGAGGTGCGCCAGAACGGGCCGGACGGCCAGACAAGCGACACAAAGAAGAGGTTATGGCGAAAAAAGAAGGCGTCATCGAGATGGAAGGCGCCGTAGTAGAGGCACTTCCCAACGCGATGTTCCGCGTCGAACTGGCCAACGGCCACAAGGTTCTCGCGCACATCAGCGGCAAGATGCGCCAGCACTACATCCGCATCCTCCCCGAGGATCGCGTTGTGGTGGAGCTCTCGCCGTACGACCTCTCCCGCGGCCGCATCGTCTACCGCTACAAGTAAACACACATACACACGTTCAGATCCCAAAGAGAGACTCTCGATGAAGGTCAACCCGAGCGTGAAGAAGATCTGTGACAAGTGCAAGGTGATTCGTCGCCACGGCCGCGTCATGGTGATCTGCGAAAACCCGCGTCACAAGCAGCGCCAGGGCTGAGCAGAGTTCTTCACAGCAACACGAAACATCTGATCGCTCCCGCCACACGCACGATCGTGGCGGGTCACCCCCGGAAGCGTAGGCCGGGGCCCGACTCAGGATCGCCAAAGATCCTGGAGGCAGTCGGGATGCATCAGGTGGCCATACCTCGCCGAATGGAAGGAAATGCCTAGATGGCACGCCTCGTAGGAGTCGACCTCCCGCGCGAAAAGCGCATTGAGATCGCACTCACGTATGTATTCGGGATCGGCCGCACACGCGCCACCGAGACCCTCGCAGCAACCGGCATCAGCCCGGACAAGCGCGTCCACGAGCTCGACGACAACGACCTCGTTGCCCTGCGCGATCACATCGAAGCGAACTACCAGACCGAGGGCGACCTGCGTCGTACGGTCACCGGTGACATTCGCCGCAAGATGGAGATCGGCAGCTACCAGGGCCGTCGCCACCGTGCGCACCTGCCCGTTCGTGGCCAGCGCACCAAGACCAACGCGCGTACCCGCAAGGGCCCCAAGCGCACCGTCGCCGGAAAGAAGAAGTGATAGCGCATGCCTCCTAAGACAGCTGGCAAGAAGGTTCGCCGCAAGGAGAAGAAGAACGTCGCTCAGGGCGAGGCCCACATCAAGAGCACGTTCAACAACACCCACGTCACCATCACGGATCCTTCGGGCGCTGTGATCGCATGGGCCTCCGGCGGCACCGTCGGATTCAAGGGCTCGCGCAAGTCGACGCCGTTCGCAGCCGGTATGGCTGCCGAGTCGGCCGGTCGTCAGGCGATGGAGCACGGGATGAAGAAGGTCGACGTCTTCGTGAAGGGCCCCGGTTCGGGCCGCGAGACGGCGATCCGGTCGCTGAGCGGAGTCGGCCTCGAGGTCGGCACCATCTCCGACGTGACCCCCAGCCCGCACAACGGCTGCCGTCCTCCCAAGCACCGTCGTCTCTGACGACCTGCCCACGACTTACACAGTTTTCCTAGGAGCTATCAACCATGGCCCGTTACACCGGACCTCTCACCAAGAAGTCGCGCCGTCTCGGCATCGACCTCGTCGGTGGTGACGCTGCATTCGAAAAGCGTCCTTACCCTCCCGGCCAGCACGGCCGCGCGCGCGTCAAGGAGTCGGAGTACCGCAACCAGCTGCTCGAGAAGCAGAAGGCGCGTTACACCTACGGAGTGCTCGAGAAGCAGTTCCGCAAGTACTACGAGCTCGCCTCGCGTCGTCCCGGCAAGACCGGCGACAACCTGCTGCAGATCCTCGAGTCGCGCCTCGACAACGTCGTCTACCGTGCGGGCTTCGCTCGTACGCGTCGTCACGCCCGCCAGCTGGTCAACCACGGACACTTCGTGGTCAACGGCGTCAAGACCGACATCCCGTCGTTCCAGGTGAGCAAGCACGACATCATCGACGTCAAGACCAAGTCACTGGAGACCACGCCGTTCATCGTTGCGCGTGAGACCCACGACCGCGACACCGTGCCGGCCTGGCTCGACGTCGCACCCGAGCGCGGCCGCATCCTCGTTCACAGCCAGCCTGTGCGCGAGCAGATCACGGTCCCGATCAACGAACAGCTGATCGTGGAGTTCTACTCCAAGATCTGATCGGCCCGCTCTCACCTGAGAAAACAACCCGGACCTTCAAATAGAGGTTGGTCCGGAAAGGAAGAAAAAAATGCTCATCGCCCAGCGCCCCGCCCTGTCCGAAGAGGTCGTCGACGAGTTCCGTTCGCGGTTCGTCATCGAGCCCCTGGAGCCCGGCTTCGGCTACACCCTCGGCAACTCCCTGCGTCGCACGCTCCTGTCGTCGATCCCGGGTGCCGCCGTCACGTCGATCAAGATCGACGGCGTCCTGCACGAGTTCTCGACCGTTCCCGGCGTGACCGAGGACGTCACCGAGATCATCCTCAACCTCAAGGAGCTCGTCGTCTCCTCGGAGAACGACGAGCCTGTCGTGATGTACCTCCGCAAGGAGGGCACCGGTGAAGTGACCGCCGCCGACATCCAGCCCCCGGCTGGCGTCGAGGTCCACAACCCCGACCTGCACATCGCGACGCTCAACGCCAAGGGCAAGATCGAGATCGAGCTCGTCGTCGAGCGTGGCCGTGGCTACGTCTCGGCCGTGCAGAACAAGTCCGGTGACGAAGAGATCGGCCGTATGCCGGTCGACTCGATCTACTCGCCGGTCCTCAAGGTGACCTACAAGGTCGAGGCGACCCGAGTCGAGCAGCGTACGGACTTCGACAAGCTCGTCATCGACGTCGAGACCAAGAAGTCGATCCTGCCGCGCGACGCCATCGCGTCGGCCGGTTCCACCCTGGTGGAGCTGTTCGGCCTGGCTCGTGAGCTCAACGTCGAGGCCGAGGGCATCGACATCGGACCGTCGCCGGTCGACGAGCAGCTCGCTGCCGACCTGGCCCTGCCGATCGAGGACCTCAACTTCACGGTGCGCTCCTACAACTGCCTCAAGCGCGAGGGCATCCACACCGTGGGTGAGCTCATCACGCGCTCGGAGCAGGACCTGCTCGACATTCGCAACTTCGGTTCGAAGTCGATCGACGAGGTCAAGGCCAAGCTCGCCGAGATGGGCCTCGCGCTCAAGGACAGCCCGGCTGGTTTCGACCCGTCGGCCGTCATCGACGCCTACGACGACGACGCCAGCTTCGCCGAGGACGAGCAGTACTGAGTACTGCCCGTCCTTGACGGCTCAGCCCGAACAATTTTGGAGACGAAACCATGCCCACCCCCACCAAGGGACCTCGCCTCGGCGGTAGCCCGGCCCACCAGCGTCTGATCCTCGCCAACCTCGCGCAGAACCTGTTCGAGCACGGCAAGATCACGACGACCGAGGCCAAGGCCCGTCGCCTGCGTCCCTACGCAGAGGCGCTCATCACCAAGGCCAAGACGGACACGGTGGCCAACCGCCGCCAGGTCGTCAAGGTCATCCGTGACAAGAGCATCCTGCACACGCTGTTCACCGAGATCGGTCCCGCCATGGCGACCCGTCCCGGCGGCTACACGCGCATCACGAAGGTCGCGCCGCGCAAGGGCGACAACGCCCCCATGGCCGTCATCGAGATCGTCGAGGCCAAGCAGTTCGGCGCTCAGAACCAGACGCCCAAGAAGGCCAAGGCTGCTCCCAAGGCTGCCGCGCCCGTCGAAGAGGCTCCTGCTGACGAGGTTGTCGAGACCGAGGACATCGGTACCGACGTGCCCGTCGACGCCACCGACGACGCTGCTGAGGCAGCCGAGACGGTTGCCGAGGCCACCGAGGAGACTCCTGCAGAGGAGACCACCGAGGACGACGCCAAGTAGGCATCAACTCATCAGGAAGCCCGTCACCGCAAGGTGGCGGGCTTCCTGTTTTTCATCCACCGTGAAAGCCGTTCGCCTTTCTGCTGAAATCCGCCACGAGATGGCACCTGACGCTGCTAGATTTGCTCGCCGGCGCCGACTCCAGAGCTGCCGACCACCCAGGGAGATTTCTGCATGCACGCGCTGGCTGTCCGCCGCTCTTTCGTCCTGCTCACCGTCGGCGCGTTGACCGCCACTGGTCTGCTCCTCGGCCCGGCTGCGGCCGAGACTCCATCGGCCGATCCGGCGCCGACCGCTCGCAAGAGCTCACCGGTCATGGCGGCCGGCATCATCGTCACCACGACAGGCTCCGCACCGAGTGCGGCGACGCTGCGCAAGGCCGACAGCGTCCTGGGCGAGGACAATGAGGTCGCCAAGGTGCAGAAGCGCGGAGGCAACACCTCGGTCCTGTTCACGAGCGACCGACTGTCCGGCCACGATGCCCAGGCCTTGGCCGCCGAGCTGCGGTCGCGGCCCGAGATCGTCTCGGCCTCACCCAACTTCATCCGACGCGCCCACGTCGATTCCCCCGTCGTCACCGATGACACGTACTTCTCGGACCTGAAGCAGATCTGGGACCCGCGCGACAAGACCGACGCCAAGGTCAAGACCGTGCTCGGCTCGACCAACAAGTTCCCCACCGGCGGCTACAGCTCGAAGGCGCCTGCCCTCTGGGGCAGCACCAAGGGTTCCGGCCAGGTCGTCGCCGTCATCGACACCGGCATCACGAGTCACTCCGAGCTCGACTCCCAGGTCCTGCCGGGCTATGACTTCGTGTCGCAGTACTACGACGACTCGATCGGTCTCGAGGACACCGGCCGAGACGGCGATGGTCGTGACGCAGACCCGAGCGACATGGGCGACTGGGAAGAGGCCGGATACTGCTATCCGGACAGTGAGGCCTTCGACAGCTCATGGCACGGCACGCATGTGTCCGGGATCATCGCCGCAGCGGGCGGCAACGCCCAGGGCATCGTCGGTGTCGCACCGTCGGCCAAGATCCTTCCCGTACGCGTGCTCGGCCTGTGTGGAGGAACCGACCAGGACATCGCCGACGGCATTCGCTGGGCAGCGGGTCTGAGTGTCCCCGGCACGCCGGCCAACTCCAACCCCGCTGACGTCATCAATTTGTCCCTTGGCGGCTTCGGCAAGTGCACCGACTCACCCACGCTGGCCAGCGCGATCACGGCCGCCCAGACCAGTGGCGCCGTCGTCGTCGCTTCTGCCGGCAACGACGGGGCTGACATCGTCAAGAAGCCGACGACCCCGGCAACCTGCGCCGGAGTGATCTCCGTCGGCGCGACGAGCGAGTACGGCGATCGTGCCGGCTATCTCGCCGGCACCAAGAAGGCGATCTACTCCAACTACGGCAAGACGCTCGACATCTCGGCTCCCGGCGGCGACCCGTTCTGGGACAGCCGCGCGATCCTGTCCACGGTCAACACCGGCACCACGAGCCCGGCTGCTCCGGGCTATGCGGAGTACGCGGGAACCAGCATGGCCGCCCCCGTCGTCGCGGCCGGAGCGGCGCTGATTCGCTCGACCGGCACGTTCACGCCGGCGCAGACCGAGGCGGCCCTCAAGGCAGCGGTGGCACCGTTCCCCTCGGGCAAGTCATCGTCGTTCAAGAAGTGCACGACGTCGATCTGTGGCAAGGGAATCCTGGACCTCAGCAAGGTCGTGGCCCCGACGGCCGGCGCCTCGATCACCGGGTCGCTCGCGATCAACGAGACCCTGACCGCGGTGCCGGGCACCTGGAGCGTCAAGCCGTCCGCGTTCAAGTACCAGTGGCTGCGCGATGACGTCGCCGTCACCGGCGCCACTGCAGCGACCTACAAGGTGAGCGCCGCTGACATCGGTCACTCCGTGCACGTACGCATCAGCCCGTCCACCGGGGCTTTCGCGCCGGCCAACGTCGTGGCGCACACGGACCCGGCCAACACTCTGGTCTCCGACGGACCCTCGGTGAGCATGACCGGCCTGCCGCCGTCGACGAAGTACGGCGTCCCGGCGACCGTGACCGTCACGGTGGGCACGCCTGAGGCACCCGTCGATGGCCCGGTGGAGCTTCGCCGGGGCAGCGCTGTCGTGGCCACCGGGACCGCCGTCAACGGCACGGCCGAGATCGTCGTGCCGGGGACATCGTGGGCGATCGGTGCGAATGCGATTCGCGCGGCGTACGTCGGCAACGGCGTCGATGGTCCGATGTCGACGCTTTCCAAGACCGTGACCGTTGCCAAGGCAACCTCGGCGATCACGATCAGCCTGCCGGCGACGGTCAAGGCCACCGAGCAGGCCACGCTGACCGCGACCGTGACGGTTGCGGGGATCGCTGACGTGCCCGGTGAGCTCTGGGTGTACGACGGGTCCAAGAAGATCGCGACGTGGACCCTGGGGGCCGGCGACGGTGGCACCAAGACCGACCTGCTGCCCAAGATCACCAAGAAGGGCAGCCACAAGATCAAGGTCGTCTACAAGGGCACCGCGAACATCACAGGCAAGACGTCGTCGGTCAAGACGCTGAAGGTGAGCTGACGACCAGGATCCGGAAGCCCTTCTCGCTGGCAACGCGTTCGGTCGGCCACCCCTGGTCGATCAGCCAGCGCTGAAGGGAGTCGGCGCCGAGGTTCTTGCCGACGACGAGTCGGGCCACCCCGTCGGGCGAGAGGCGGGGGAGCCAGCGCAGGAGCAGGTCGTGGAGGGCCTGCTTGCCGATGCGGATCGGCGGGTTGGACCAGATCTCGTCGAACACCAGGTCGGCCGGCACGTCGTCGGGCAGCGCCGTCCGGACCGTGACCCCGAGGCGTGAGGCGTTGAGCCCGGTGAGCTCGAGTGCGCGCTCGTTGGTGTCGGTGGCCCACACGGTCGCGCCGGCGCCGGCGAGCGCGCAGGCAATCGGGCCCCAACCACAGCCGAGGTCGAGGATCGTCCCGCCGGTCGGCGGGGTCGAGCTGTGCAGCAGCACGGCGGTTGCCTTGTCGAGGCCGTCATGCGAGAAGACGCCGGCTGCCGTCGTGAACGTCAGCTCCTTGCCCCAGATGTGTGCGGTGACGTCCTGCCGCTTGTCGGGAGCCGACGGTGTCGCGTCGAAGTAGTGGTCCGGCACCCGCTCATTGTCTCAGCAGGTCCGGTGGACGTGGCCCGCAGCGCCACGCGGGAGGACCTCGCGGTCTCGCAGCATGATCGAGATGTCGCCGGACCGCCGGGTGCACGCGCGCTCGTAAGCCTTGCGGCCGTTGTCGGTGTACTCGATCTCGATGACCTTGCGCCCGTACGTCTTGATGTACGCGTCGCACTCGCGGTAGACCTCGCACTCCTCGGCCACGGCGAAGTCGAAGCCGAGACGCTTGGCCGACAGCTCGGGGGTGTTCTTCTGGGCGATGGCCAACCGGGCTCGGTGTGCGTCTCGGATCAGGAGCTCGGCGAACGCGATCGCATGCTCCTCATGCAGGAGCCCACGGGACCGGGTCCACGAGTCGAGGTTGTCCGGCTCGACAGCTTGGAAGCCGTCGGCAGCGCACCTGTCGAACCATGTCCTCACCACCTTGGCGAGCGCCACCCGCTTCGCAGACGTACTGATGTCGAGCAGGATCTCGTCGGGCCAGCCGGCATCGCGCACCAGCCGTCCCGTCGAGGGGTCGCGCAGCAGGAGCTCCGGATGGTGCCTCTTCCACCACGAGCCAGAGCCGGGCTGGGTCTGGAACGCGTTGACGTAACAGATCGAGTAGCGGCCGGCAGCCGGTGATTCGGTGCGATCGCGCACGACGATCTGGACCTGGGACGCCGGAGCGTACGTGCCACCGAGCTGGTAGTCGGCAACCCCGGCCGGTGGTGGCGAGGGGTGAGCCACCAGAGCAACCAGGGCGAGGAGCGCAGCGATGACGTCGTTCACACGTCGTGACGCTTGCGCAGCGTCGCCGGTGCGGCGAGGTGCCACGCGTCGGTGATGAGCTCGAACAGCTCGTCGGGTTGGGCCAGGTCGAGGTTGACCGTCACGTAGTTGTAGCCGTCGAAGTGCGGCGTCGTGTAGTACGCCGGGTCGTCGCCACCGACCAGCGCGACCTTGTCGATCGCCGAGCACTTGACCGCGAGACCGCCGTCAGCCTCCGAACGCAGCCGCGCCATGAGCTTGCCGGCCACCTTGAGGCAGGGGGTTCCGTAGGACGTCGACTCGGCGACCTCGGGCAGCGTGACGGCATACGCCACGACGTCCTCCCAGGTCACCACGACCTCAGTGTCTCAGGGAGTCAGTTCATTCGGTGCGCGAACTGGAGCTGACGGCCGGAGCGGGGACTGAGGTACTCGCCGTCGGCGATGAAGCCGGACTTCGTGACGACACCGATCGATGCGTGGTTGTCCGGGTTGATCCGCGCGAGCACACGGTCGACGTGGGTGTCTCGATGCGCCCGCTCGAGCAGCATGGCGACCACCGTGGAGGCGTGTCCGCGCCGGCGGTGCTCGGGCGCGATGCTGTAGCCGAGCTCCACCTCCGCGTCCTTGGGGGCGCCCTTGAAGCCGGCGTTGCCGATGGCGGCGTCACCGAGCACAACGGCCTGCATGAGCCAGTCGGCGTTCTCGGGCCGGCCGTCGAGCAGGGTGATCATGTACTTCCAGATCTCGACTCGCTCGGCGAACCAGTCGCTCATGGTCAGCCCGGTGAGGCGCTCGGCCTCCGTGACCTTCTCTGCCGCCAACGCCTCGAACACGGGCATCGGGAGGCGCACGAGGCGCAGGTTCACTCGTCCCTCCGTCGGCGCGACTCGGCGGCGCGTGCCGCGAGCCCTGCGTCGTCGGGGTAGATGACCTCCTCGAGCACCAGGCCGTGCGGCGGCATGACCATGACCCGGGCATCGCGCGCGGCGCTGGCGAGCACCGTTGCGGACCATTCCGGTTCGTAGCGTCCTTCACCGACTGCCACGAGCATGCCCATCAGTGAGCGGACCATCGAGTGGCAGAACGCGTCCGCGCGCACGACCGTCTCGATGTTGTCGCCAGTGCGCCGCGTGCTGAGCTCTCGCAGCGTGCGGGTCGTGGTCGCACCCTCGCGCTTCTTGCAGAACGCGGCGAAGTCGTGCAGGCCGACCACGTGCTCCCCGGCAGCGTTCATGGCATCGACGTCGAGCCGGCGCGGCCAGCGTACGACCGAGGTCCGGGTCAGCGGGTCGGGACCGGAGGGGCCGTCGAAGATGCGATAGGCGTAGCGGCGTTCCAGCGCCGCGAACCGGGCGTCGAAGCCCTCCGGCGCCACCGTCAGGGCGCGCAACGTGATGTCGTCCGGCAGGAGGCGACGCAGCCGTCGCTCGAGATGGCCCGGATCCACCTCGTCGAGGTCGACGTGGGCGACCTGCCCGCGCGCGTGCACGCCGGCGTCGGTGCGACCCGCGCATGTCAGCTGCGCGGACCGGGGGAGTCGCAGGATCATCGCGATCGCCGCCTCGACCTCGCCCTGGACCGTGCGGAGCCCGGGTTGGGTGGCCCAGCCCCGGAATCCGGTCCCGTCATAGGACAGGTCCAACCTCAGTCGCATGGGCCGCCTTTCACTGGCTTGAGCACGCCGTCGGGCCCAAGGAACGTCTGATTGCAAGGAATATTCGTCTAGTCATGTCGAACCATTTTGTGACGTGATGCTTGATACCCAAGCAGGCGCGACGAACATAGACGACCATGGTGTGACTTCGGACTCACCGTCAGCTCCCAATCTCGAGGTACTTCATGAAGCTTCCGTCCTTCGTCGCGGCCTTGGCCTGCGGCGCTGCCCTTCTCGTCGCTGTTCCGACCACCGCAGCCTATGCCGACGCCACGGTCGACACGCTCAAGGTCACCCCCGCGCCACCCCATTTCGTGGGAGACCTGGTCAGCCTTGCGGCGAACTTCTCGGCCAGCAACAGCAAGAAGGCCAGTGTGTGGAGCGACGGCGGCAACGGTACGTGGGCCAAGGTGGCCGGGTTCAGCGGCAAGACGCTCAACAGCTCGGGCAACTACACGTTCACGAACTACCCGCTGACCAACAAGGAGCAGGTCGAGGTACGCGTCGACTCCGGCAGCACCGAGATCACCGAACGGGTCGAGCTCGATCCCCAGCCGGTCAACATCGGCACCCCCGGCACTGACGGGACCCTGACGGCACCCCCAGCCGGCTACATCAAGGGCGACGTCATCTCAGTGACCGTCGACTACCCGGCGACGGGCAAGGTCACGCTGTGGACCGACGGCGGCAACGACACGTGGGCGCCGTTGGGTCCGACGTACACCAACCAGACCCTGTCGGCGTCCGGTGACAAGACCTTCACGATTCCCGCCGCAACGCAGAAGCTGCAGGCGCGAACGTCCACGGGCCTGTTGACCAACATCGTGGACATCGCCCCCGGCGACGCGACCGCGCAGACGCCGGTGTTCGCCGCCGACCAGAAGAGCGTCACCGCCCAGTTCGACCAGCCGCGCTCGGGTCGAGCCGCGGTCCTGGAGGTGCGCGAGATCTTCACCGCGGAGACGTCGGAGACGGACGCCAGCAACCGGCCGTGCAAGCAGATGGACTCCGGCTCCGGCCTGCCGGACTGCCTCGGCCCGTGGAAGACACGAGCGAGCTCCAAGCAGGACGCCACCGGACTGGTGAAGTTCACGATCAGCTCGCCCTACCTCGTCCCGCACTCGTACCGGGCGCGCTCCGGCGAGGCTGTCAGCCCTGAGGTGAAGCCCACAGCCCTGCCGCTGCCCACAAAGAACACCGGTGTGCCGCAGGTGTACTTCAACACCTACGAGTCCGACACCGTCAACACCCGCACCCGCTACTTCGAGGGCGAGTTCAGCATGACCGTGCCGGCGGACAACGGACTTCCGGAGTGCACCGCGGTCGCTCCGGTCAAGAAGTCGACGATGAAGGGCCGCGGCAACTACTCGTGGAGCTTCAAGAAGAAGAGCTACACGCTCAAGGTCGACAAGGCAACGAACCTGTGTGGCATGGGCACCAGCAAGAAGTGGGCGCTCGTCGCGAACCACTGGGACAAGTCGCTGATGCGCAACCAGGTCGCCCTCAACCTTGGCAGCAAGTTCACCAACCTCTGGACCCCCAAGGCCAAGCCGGTCGACTTCTTCATGAACGGCACCTACCTCGGCACCTACATGCTGGTCGAGCGGGTGTCGATCCAAAAGGCGAAGGCGTCTGACGGCACCCCCGACCGGGTTGCCATCGACGAGCTGAAGGCCGCGGGTCAGGCGACGGATCCCAACCACCCCAACAACCAGGAGCCGAACATCACCGGCGGATACCTGATGGAGTGGGACTTCCGCAAGGGCGCCGACACCAACATCAGCGTCAACTCGCACGGCTGGGTCGGCTTGAAGGATCCGGAGTTCGACTACAAGCGTGACGTCAAGACCAACGAGGGCATCAGTCCGCAGCAGAAGGCCTACATCGAGAAGTATCTCGAGGCCGCCGACAAGGCGTTGTACGGATCTGGCTTCAAAGATCCGGACACCGGATGGCGCAAGTACATCGACGAGGCCACGGCGGTCGACTACTACCTCGCCATGGAGTTCCTCAAGCCGGTCGACGGCAACATGTGGGCCAGCGTCTACATGTACAAGCCGCGCAACGAGAAGATCAAGTTCGGCCCGCTGTGGGACTTCGACCTCGGTCTCGGCTCGGCCAACCGTTCCGGTAACACCGTCGGCACGTCCGGCTGGTACCTGCGCGACGTGATCACGACGTCCGCCAAGCAGACGCCGACGACCTGGTTCAACCGGCTCAACCAGGACTCGACATTCCGGACGGCGGTCAAGAATCGTTGGAACGAGCTCTATTCGACGCTCAGCTCGACGTCGTTCATCGAGGACCAGAAGGTGCTCATGTCGCGCACCGCGGCGGAGAACTTCAAGAAGTGGAGCTATGGCGAGCGGATCAGCTCGACCCAGGTGTTCAAGGGCTCGTGGAGCAAGGACGTCGACTACGTCAAGTCCTGGATGAGCGGCCGCCGGTCCTGGCTCAACGGCCAGTACTGAGACCGCATCGCTGACGCGGCGGGCGGGTGGGCTTGAGGCTCCCCGTCCGCCGTTTCAGCGCCAGGAGTAGAACGACCAGGCACCCAGGGCTGCGCCGACCGTACCCAGCGCGAGGTAGATGCCCCACCAGATCGCGGGATCGGTCGGCTTGCTGCTGGCACCCTTGCCGGACGTCCACATCGTGCCCCGTGAGACGACGACCGCGACGAGGCCGGGCAGCGCCATCAGCTCGAACACGACACCGCAGACGATCCAGCCCGGAACGTTGCCCTCAGGGCCGCTGAACCCGTACTCGAGGAAGTTCCAGCCCAACGAGCCGAACAAGATGGTCCACATCGGCACCAGCAGGTTGGGTGCCTGGATGCTGACCGCCGCGAACGTGCCGGCGAAGGTTGCCAGGATCATGACCGGGATGGCGATGCCGATGAATCCCGCGCCGCCGGGGCAGGGCTGCGCGCTGACGTAAGGGCCGCCGTCGGCGCACGAGCCGCCGACATCCATGACGACACGCATGCTGAGGAAGGCCCACGTCAAGGTGAGCGCGAGGATCACGACGCTGACCAGCAGCACCGTGAGCCTGCGAACGGGTACGGCAGCCTGCGTGTCGCTCATGCGGACACTCTGCCGCACCTCGAGCCTGCCGAGAGGCGTTTAGGGCAAGCTCGAGGCGGGACGAGCGCGTGCGCTTACTTCCAGCGCTCCTCGGCCGACACGAAGTCGAGCCGGCGGTCGCCGGTGTAGATCTGCTTGGGACGGGCGATCTTCTGCTCCTTGTCGTCCACGAGCTCGAGCCACTGGGCGAGCCAGCCGGCCGTGCGCGGGATGGCGAACAGGACCGTGAACATCTCGGGCGGGAACTGCAGCGCCTCGTAGATCAGGCCGGAGTAGAAGTCGACGTTGGGGTAGAGCTTGCGAGAGATGAAGTAGTCGTCCTCGAGCGCGATCCGCTCGAGCTCCTGCGCGATCTCCAGCAGCGGGTTGACGCCGGTGACCTCGAAGACGTCGTCGACGGCCTTCTTGATGATCGTGGCGCGCGGGTCGAAGTTCTTGTAGACCCGGTGACCGAAGCCCATGAGCTTCTCGTCGCCCTTCTTGACGCCCTCGATGAACGCGGGGATCTTGTCGGGCGTACCGATGCGCTTGAGCATCTTGAGCACGGCCTCGTTGGCGCCACCGTGGAGCGGGCCGTAGAGGGCCGCGATGCCGGCGCTGACGGCCGAGTAGGGGTCGACCTCGCTGGAGCCCACGGAGCGTACGGCGTTGGTCGAGCAGTTCTGCTCGTGGTCGGCGTGCAGGATGAAGAGCACCTCGAGCGCCTTGGACAGCCGCGGGTCGGGGTTGTACTTCTGCTCGCTCATCTTGAACAGCATCGACAGGAAGTTCTCGGTGTAGGTCAGCTCGTTGTCGGGATAGACGTACGGCTTGCCCTGCGCGTGCCGGAAGGACCAGGCGCCGAGGGTCGGCATCTTGGCGATCAGCCGGACGACCTGGTCGTGCCGGACGTCGGGGTCCTTGATGTTGCGGGCCTCGGGGTAGAACGTCGACAGCGCGCCGACGCTCGACAGCAGCATGCCCATGGGGTGTGCGTCATAGCGGAAGCCCTGGAGCTGCGACTTGAGGTTCTCGTGCACGAACGTGTGGAACGTGATCTCGTGCACCCACTGGTCGTGCTGCTCCTTGGTCGGCAGCTCGCCGTGGATCAGCAGGTAGGCGACCTCGAGGAACGTCGACTTCTCGGCGAGCTGCTCGATGGGGTAGCCGCGGTACTCGAGGATGCCCTTGTCGCCGTCGATGTAGGTGACGGCACTGCGGGTCGAGGCGGTGTTGGTGAAGCCCGGGTCGTAGACCGCAAGGCCCGGAACGTCGTCCGACTTTCCGATCTTGCCGAAGTCACTCGCGCGGACGGTGCCGTCGGTGATCGGGAGCTCATACTCCTCGCCCGTCCGGTTGTCGCGGACGGTCAATGTCTGGTTTTCGGTCACGATGGGTCTCCTGTGACGGCGGGGAAATGCCCTGCTGCGAGGTGGTGCAGCACTCAACCAACTTAGTGCGACCGCGCAATTCACACGATCTGGGGTCTCGAGTGTGAGACGGCAGGCCTCCTCGTTTTGACCCAGGTGGCCGCCGCCGGTTAACCTTGTGTGTCGTGTCTCCGTCGGCTTGACCCGCGGAAACGACCACCGAAAGTTTTGATCTACCCGCCACACCACCAAAGAACGAGAAGGTCACGCCGTGCGCACGTTCAGCCCCAAGCCGTCTGACATCACCCGTCAGTGGCACGTCATCGACGCCGAGGACATCGTCCTGGGCCGTCTCGCCGTCCAGGCTGCGACGCTGCTCCGCGGCAAGCACAAGCCGACTTACGCACCTCACGTCGACGGTGGCGACTTCGTCATCATCGTCAACGCGGAGAAGGTCGCCCTGTCGGGCAACAAGCGCACCGACAAGCTGGCCTACCGTCACAGCGGCTACCCGGGTGGACTCAAGTCCATCGCCTACGGTGACCTGCTCGACAAGGATGCCCGCAAGGCGATCGAGAAGTCGGTCCGCGGCATGCTCCCCAAGAACCGTCTGGGTGATCAGCTGATCACGAAGCTCAAGGTCTACTCCGGCCCCGAGCACCCGCACCACGCCCAGAAGCCCCAGCCGTTCGAGATCACGCAGATCTCCCAGTAAAGAAGAGAAGCAGGCGCATCGTGGCTGAGACCACCACCACCGAAGAGACCGAGTTCGAGACCAACGCCGAGGGTGTGGCATACACCTCCGAGACCGTTGGCTCCGCTGTCACCTCCGACAAGCCCGCGACGATCGCTCCGGGTGCGGCCACCGGCCGTCGCAAGGAAGCCATCGCGCGCGTCCGCATCGTTCCGGGCACCGGCGTGTGGACCGTCAACGGCAAGCCGCTCGAGGAGTACCTCCCCAACAAGCTGCACCAGCAGATTGCCAAGGAGGCCTTCGCCGAGACCGGTCTGCAGGACCGCTTCGACGTCATCGCCCGCGTCACGGGTGGCGGCATGACCGGCCAGGCCGGCGCGCTGCGCCTCGGTGTGGCCCGCTCGCTCAACCAGATCGACGAAGAGGTCAACCGCCCGGTCCTCAAGAAGGCCGGACTGCTGACGCGCGACTCGCGCATCAAGGAGCGCAAGAAGGCCGGTCTCAAGAAGGCCCGTAAGGCTCCGCAGTACAGCAAGCGCTAAACCCACTGTGGGCCAGATCTTTGGTACGGACGGGGTTCGCGGTCTCGCGAACCGTGACCTGACCGCAGAGCTGGCTGTCGACCTCGCGGTCGCAGCGGCCCACATCCTCGGCGAGGTCGGTGCTTTCGCCGACCAGCGTCCGACCGCAGTCGTAGCCCGCGATCCCCGCGCCTCAGGAGAGTTCCTGGAGGCTGCGGTGGTCGCGGGTCTTGCGTCTGCGGGCGTCGACGTGCACCGGCTGGGCGTCGTACCGACCCCCGGCGCGGCCTACCTGACGTCCTACCTCCAGGCCGACATGGGCGTCATGATCTCGGCCAGCCACAATCCGATGCCGGACAACGGCATCAAGTTCCTCGCCCGTGGCGGGCTCAAGCTCGACGACGACCTCGAGCTGCAGATCGAGGACCGCCTCGAAGAGCCGTGGGACCGGCCGACCGGCTCCGGCGTCGGCCGCATCGGCGACAGCCACGCGGGCGTCGGGGCGTACGTCAAGCACCTGGTCGCGTCGGCGCCCGGTCCGCTGGACGGCCTGACGATCGTGCTCGACTGCGCCAACGGGGCGGCCTACGAGGTCGGACCCCAGGTGTTCGAGCAGCTCGGCGCCACGGTCATCTCGATCCATGCCGAGCCCGACGGTCTCAACATCAACCTCAACTGCGGCTCCACGCACCTGGACGACCTGCAAAAAGCAGTTCTCCGCCACGGCGCCGACGCCGGTTTCGCATTCGACGGCGATGCGGATCGCTGCCTTGCAGTCGACCATTCCGGCGCTGTCGTCGACGGCGACCAGATCCTCGCGATCCTGGGCATCGCCGCTCGCGACGCGGGTCGGCTGACCGACGACACGGTCGTGGCAACCGTGATGAGCAACCTGGGGTTCGTCCAGGCACTTCACGCCGCCGGGATCACCGTGATCCAGACGGCCGTCGGCGATCGCTATGTCCTCGAGGCGATGCGTTCGGGCGGGTTCAACCTCGGCGGCGAACAGTCCGGGCACGTCATCATGGCCGACTTCGCCACGACGGGCGACGGAGTCCTGACCGCCGTGCACCTCGCCTCCCGCATCCGCGAGACGGGCCGGTCCCTCGAGGACCTCGCGTCGGTGATGACCCGACTGCCTCAGGTGCTGATCAACGTTCCCGACGTCGACAAGTCGCGCGCCGACACCGACCCGGTCCTGCAGGGCGAGGTCGCGATCGCCGCGGCGCGGCTCGGCAGCAGTGGCCGGGTGCTCCTGCGTCAGTCAGGCACCGAGCCGCTCGTCCGGGTCATGGTCGAGGCGGCGACGCACGATGAGGCCTACGACGTCGCCCAGCACCTCGCGGCCGTCGTGCGGTCGACCCTCGCGCTCTGACCTACTGCTCGGACCACACGCCCAGCTCGTTGCCGCTGGGGTCGACGAAGTGGAAGCGGCGCCCGCCGGGGAACTCATAGGGGCCTTCGACGACCTCGCCGCCGGCGGACGTGACGGCGGCGACGGTCGCGTCGAGATCGGTCGAGAACAGCAGCACGAGGGCGCCGCCCCGACCCGGGGTCACCTGCGGGTTGAGGCCGAGCTCGATGTAGTCAATGCGGTGATGCTGGTGCGTCGTCATGCCCCCCATCGTGGTGCAGGGCTCGGACACATCCTGTGGGTGAGCCGGCGTCCCTAGACTCCAGGGATGACGACGGTCGAGCGGCTGGACCCCCAGGACGACGCGCAGTTCGCGGCCTATCACGCCGCGTACGCCGGAGGACATGCCGAGGAGTGGGAGCGGCCCTACACGGCGCGCGAGCAGCGGGCCGAGCTGCTCCTGGACGCGCCGCACGTCGAGATCCAGGGCGTTCTGGCCCGCGACGACTTGGGCACCGTGGTCGGGATGGGCTACATCGAGATGCCGCAGAAGGACAACCTCGACCTCGGCTATGTCGACGTCGTCGTCCTGCCGCAACACCGTCGCCGCGGACACGGCTCGGTGGTGCTGGCCCGGCTCGACGAGATCGCGCGAACGGCGGGCCGCCACACCTTGTTCGCCGAGGTGCGGTGGGACGTCGGGCACGACGGATCAGGACACACCGCATTCGCCGAGGCGAGGGGCTTCCGGAGGGACCTGGTCGATGCTCATCGAGTCCTGACCCTGCCGGCCGAGCTGCCGCCGGCGCCTCCCCGCGACGGGTACGTGCTGCACTCGTGGCGTGGGCCGTGCCCCGACGAATGGATCGACCAGTACGCCAACCTGCTGACGCTCATCGTGCAAGAGGCGCCTTCGGGCGACTATCCGCTCGAGAACGAGTTCTTCGACCGTGAGCGCATACGCTCCGACGAGCAGCTGCTGGTGGAGCAGGGCCGGGTCATGCAGGTCGTCGCGGCGGTGTCACCTGACGGCGTGCTGGCCGGCCACACGCAGCTGGTGTTCTCCGAGAGCGACCCGACCGACGCGTACCAGTGGGACACCCTCGTGCTGCCCGAACACCGCGGGCACGGGCTCGGGCTGTCGCTCAAGGTGCGCGCGATGCAGGAGTCAGCGGACCTGCTCGAGTCGCGGCGATACGTCCACACCTTCAACGCGGCGAGCAACGGGCCGATGATCGCGGTCAACGAGGCGATGGGCTATCGGCAGGTCGGCTGGCTCGGCGAGTACGTCCGGACGACCTGAGCCTCAGATCTTGCGGAGCCGCACCCAGTCGACGGAGTGATCCGGTCCCTTGCGCAGGACGAGCGAGGCACGGCCGCGGGTCGACTGGATGTTCTCCCGCAGGTTGGGCAGGTTGATCGTGTCCCACAGCTGGCCGGCGCGGGCCTCGGCCTCGTCGTCGGTCAGGGCGCTGTAGCGGTGGAAGTACGACGCCGGATCCGCGAACGCGGTCTTGCGCAGCGTGAGGAAGCGGTCGGTGTACCAGCGGCGCAGGTCACGGCTGGAGGCGTCGACGTAGATGGAGAAGTCGAAGAAGTCGCTGACGGCCAGGCCCGGGCTGCCGTCACCACGCGGGCGAGCGGGGGCGAGGACGTTCAGGCCCTCGACGATCACGATGTCGGGAGCCTTGAGCGTCACGACCTCGTCGGTGCGGTCGTAGGTGAGGTGCGAGTAGACCGGAGCCGAGACGACCTCGACCCCGGACTTGACCTCCATGACGAACCGCAGCAGAGCCTTGCGGTCGTACGACTCGGGGAAGCCCTTGCGATCGAGCAGCCCGCGGCGCTCGAGCTCGGCGTTGGGGAACAGGAATCCGTCGGTCGTGACCAGCTCGACGACGGGATGGTCGGGGGAGTGGGACAGCAGCTCCTTGAGCAGCCGTGCGGTCGTCGACTTGCCGACGGCGACCGATCCGGCGATGCCGATGACGAACGGGGTGCGCTGCGTCTGCGGGGCGTGGAGAAACGCCTCGGTGGCTTGGTAGAGCGCGCCGGCGAGGCGTACGCGCATGCTGATGAGCTGTGTCATCGGGAGGTAGACCTGCCGGACCTCCTCGAGATCGAGCTCGTCGCCGAGCCCTCGTACGCGCTCGATCTCCGCCGGCTGGAGCGGCTGCGGGGCGTCGCCGGCGAGCTTGGCCCAGGCGGCGCGTTCGAGCTCGACATACGGGGACTGGTCGCGCGACATGCCAACATTCTCCCGCCTGCCTCGGATGACGGGTGCACTCGGTCCCCTCGGAGGCTCTCCCGCATGGGTCGGCAGGGGGTTGCACTCGGTAGTCTGGACGTTGTGTGCGGAATCGTGGGTTATGTCGGACAGCGCTCTGCGCTGGACGTTGTCATGGGTGGGTTGAGGCGTCTTGAGTACCGCGGATACGACTCCGGCGGCGTCGCCCTCGTCCACGAGGGCACGATCGCGTCGGCCAAGAAGGCCGGCAAGCTCGTCAATCTCGACGCGGAGCTCGAGGCCAACCCGCTCCCCGTCGCGCACACCGGCATCGGGCACACCCGCTGGGCCACGCACGGCCAGCCCAACGACCGCAACGCGCACCCGCACCTGGACGAGAGCGGGCGCATCGCGGTCGTGCACAACGGCATCATCGAGAACTTCGCCTCCCTGCGCGCCGGTCTTGAGGCCGCCGGCCACGAGCTGATCTCCGAGACCGACACCGAGACCGTCGCGCACCTGCTCCACGACGAGCTCGAGCACACCGACGACCTGTCGGAGGCCGTACGCGCTGTGTGCCGCCGCCTCGAGGGTGCGTTCACGTTGGTGATCTGCGATGCCGACCACCCCGACGTGGTCGTCGGCGCGCGCCGCAACTCGCCGCTCGTGGTGGGTCGCGGCGAGGGCGAGAACTTCCTGGGCTCCGACGTCGCGGCGTTCATCGAGTTCACCCGCGACGCGATCGAGCTCGGGCAGGACCAGGTCGTCACGATCACGCCCGACGACATCGTCATCACCGACTTCGACGGCAACCCGGCCGAGACCAAGGAGTATCACGTCGACTGGGACGTGTCCGCCGCCGAGAAGGGCGGCTTCGAGTGGTTCATGCTCAAGGAGATCGCCGAGCAGCCGCAAGCCGTCGCCGACACCCTGTTGGGTCGTCACTCGGTCGCGGGGCACCTGCAGCTCGACGAGATGCGCCTGTCCGACAGCGAGCTGCGCGACGTCGACCGCATCATCATCGTGGCGTGCGGCACCGCGGCCTATGCCGGGCTCGTCGCGAAGTACGCGATCGAGCACTGGACCCGCATACCGTGCGAGGTCGAGCTCGCGTCGGAGTTCCGCTATCGCGACCCCATCATCGACCGCTCGACGCTCGTCGTCTCGATCAGCCAGTCCGGCGAGACGATGGACACCCTGATGGCGGTCCGCTACGCCCGTCAGCAGAAGGCGCGCGTCCTGTCGATCTGCAACACCAACGGCTCGACGATCCCGCGAGAGTCCGATGCCGTGATCTACACGCACGCCGGGCCGGAGATCGCGGTGGCGTCGACCAAGGGCTTCCTGGCGCAGATCACCGCGTGCTACCTCCTGGCGCTCTACCTGGCCCAGGTCAAGGGCACCAAGTACGGCGACGAGATCGCCCACATCATCGCCGACATCGAGAAGATCCCGGCGGGCATCCAGCGGTTGCTCGACGAGGGCGACCAGATGCGCAAGCTCGCCTCCGAGCTCGCCGGCTCGAAGTCGATCCTCTTCCTCGGACGTCACGTCGGCTTCCCCGTCGCGCTCGAGGGTGCACTCAAGCTCAAGGAGCTCGCCTACATCCACGCCGAGGGCTTTGCGGCGGGCGAGCTCAAGCACGGTCCGATCGCGGTGATCGAGCCGGGCCTGCCGGTCTTCGTCATCGTGCCGCCCCGCGGCCGGGACCAGCTGCAGGAGAAGACCGTGAGCTCGATCCAGGAGATCCGTGCCCGCGGAGCGCTGACGGTCGTGCTCGCCGAGGACGGCGACGACGATGTCGTTCCGTACGCCGATCACCTCATCCGGCTGCCCAAGGTGCCGACCCTGTTGCAACCGCTGGTCGCGACAGTGCCGCTGCAGATCTTCGCGAGCGAGTTCGCCAGCCAGCTGGGTCACGACGTCGACCAGCCCCGCAACCTCGCCAAGTCCGTCACGGTCGAGTGACATGACGATTCTCGGCATCGGCGTGGACGTGGTGGATCTCGCGCGGTTCGCCGAGACCCTCGAACGTACGCCGACGATGCGCAGCCGATTGTTCACCGACGCCGAGGCGCACCTGAGTGTCGAGTCGCTGGCCGGGCGGTTCGCCGCCAAGGAGGCGTTCGTCAAGGCGCTGCGCGCACCTGCGGGGATGTCGTGGCAGGACATCGAGGTGGTCAACGGACCACAGGGCGCACCGGAGTTCCAGCTCTACGGAGCGGCGCTCGACCGGGCCAAGGAGCTCGGCATCACGACGGCCCACCTGTCGATCTCGCACGACACCAGCGTGGCGACGGCCTTCGTGGTGGCTGAATGCTGAGTGCTCACACCGTCGGCGACATCCGTGCCGCCGAGGAGGCCCTCGCGGCAACCCTTCCCGACGGTGAGCTCATGCAGAGGGCCGCGCGCCGGCTCGCCGATCGCCTCGACCTGATCCCGGCCGGAGACGTCGTGCTGTGCCTGATCGGGCCCGGCAACAACGGCGGTGACGCGCTGTATGCCGCCGCGCACCTGCTCGACCGGGGCGTACGCGTCGATCTGTGCCTGCTCGACGAAGCGGCGGTGCACGCTGACGGCCTCGCCGCGGCGACGGCCGCCGGCGCGCAGGTCGTGGCGGCGCCGAGCGCACAGCGTTGGTGCCTCGACGCGGTCTTCGGCATCGGGGCGCGTCCGGGTCTCGACGGCAAGGCGGCGGAATGGTCCGCCTGGATCGACAACCACCGCCCGTATGTCTGGGCGGTCGACGTGCCGTCTGGTGTCGACGTCGACGGCGCGACCCTGCCTGGGGTGCACATCCGGGCTGACGCGACGGTGACGTTCGGGACCTACAAGGCTGCGCTGCTGGCCGATCCGGGCGCCGCGGTGGCCGGCACGACCTCACTGGCCGACATCGGTCTCGCGCCACACCTCCCGACGCCCGCGATCGAGGCGATCGAGGCGTCCGACGGGCACCTGCTCGACGCGGCGCTCCCCGGCGAGACCTCGCACAAGTACGCCCGCGGTGTCCTCGGCATCGCCGCCGGCTCCGAGGCGTACGCCGGGGCGGCTCACCTGTGCGTTGCCGGCGCCCAGGCCGGTCTGGCGGGGATGATCCGGTTCGTCGGCGACGCGGCGCTCAGCCAGCGTGTCGTCGACCGCGCGCCCGAGGTCGTGGCGGGGCGCGGCCGCGTGCAGGCGTGGGTCGTCGGTCCCGGCAGTGGCGAGGACGCCGAGTCGCAGCTGGCGATGGCCCTCGAGGACGGGGTGCCGGTCGTGGTCGACGCGAGCGCGCTGCAACACCTACCCACGACGTTCGACGTGCCGGCGCTCCTGACACCGCACGCCGGCGAGCTCGCCACGATGCTCGGCACGAGCCGCGACGCCGTCGAGGCCGATCCGCTCGGTCATGCCGCCGCGGCCGCTGAGCGCTGGCACGCCACGGTTCTGCTCAAGGGACGGCGCACGCTCGTC
The DNA here is from genome assembly GCA_963790145.1 of uncultured Actinomycetota bacterium. Classification (GTDB taxonomy): domain Bacteria; phylum Actinomycetota; class Actinomycetes; order Propionibacteriales; family Nocardioidaceae; genus Aeromicrobium. The sequence goes on from CAWBNN010000005.1 coordinate 366,952, forward strand.
GCCCGGTCCGGGGCGCCCACGCGGGTCAACCGCAGTGGATCGTCGTGGCTCGGCACGGCCGGCGCGGGCGATGTGCTCGCGGGCTTCGCGGGATCCCTGCTGGCGGCCGGCCTCGGCCCGCTCGATGCCGGCTCGATCGCGGCCTACCTCCACGGTGCGGCCTCGGTCCGGGCCAATCCCGATGGTCCGATCGTGGCCACCGACGTGGCGTACGAGCTGCCGGCCACGGTTGCGGCGTTCGTGCAGGGGACTCTCGCATGACCGCGCCTCAGGCCGAGGCGGTCATCGACCTCGATGCGTTCCGCGCCAACATCGTTGCGCTCAAGGCGTGCGCGCCGCAGTCGGCGTTGATGACCGTCGTCAAGGCGGACGCGTATGGCCACGGCGTGGCGCCGATGGCGCGGGCCGCCCGGCAGGCCGGCTCGCAGTGGCTCGGCGTCGCCACGCTCGACGAGGCACTCACCCTGCGCAGGCTGGGCGACACGGGTGACCTGCTCTGCTGGCTGGCGTCGCCCGGCGCGGACTTCGCGGCAGCGATCGACGCCGACGTCGAGGTCACCGCGTCGTCGGCCGATCAGCTCGCGGAGATCCTCGCGGCGCCGTCGTCCGGACGTCCCAAGGTCCAGCTCAAGGTCGACACCGGCCTGTCCCGCAACGGCGCGTTGGGCGAGCAGTGGACCGAGCTGGTGGCGGCCGCAGCGGTCGCGCAGATGGCCGGCGGCGTCGAGATCACCGGCGTGTGGTCGCACTTCGCCTGCGCCGACCAACCGGACCACCCCGCCAACGCCGGTCAGGAAGCGGCCTTCGAGCTGGCCGTCGACGAGATGCGGATGGCCGGGGTCGACCCTCCGCTGCAGCACCTCAGCAACTCTGCGGCCACTCTGACCAGGCCGTCGGCGCACCTCGACCTCGTCCGGGTCGGCATCGCGGCCTACGGCATCCGACCCGATCCGCAGCTGACCTGTGCGACCGCGCTGACCCCCGTCATGACGCTGCGGGCGCGGCTTGCTGCGGTCAAGCGCGTCCCGGCGGGAGCCAGCGTGTCGTACGGCCACACCTGGACGGCGGAGCGGGAGACCACGCTCGGGCTCGTGCCGATCGGCTACGGCGAGGGCATCCTGCGTACGGCGTCCAACCGCGCGGAGGTGGGTTTCGCCGGCCGCCGGGCGAGTCAGGTCGGCGTGGTCTGCATGGATCAGTTCGTCGTCGACCTGGGTGACGCCCGGGCGGCTCGCGGCGACGCCGTGACGGTGTTCGGGCCCGGCAGTGACGGCGAGCCGACCGCAGAGGACTGGGCCGTGGCTGCGGGCACGATCGCCTACGAGGTCGTGACCAGGCTTGGTGGCCGCATCGAACGTACGTACGTGGGGGAGCAGGCATGAGCAAGACCGCGCGGGTTGCGACGACGGCCGGGGCGTTCGTGGCCGCTGGTGTCGTCGCGTCACTGCTCAACGGCCGGCAGCGCCAGCAGCGTCGGTTGCGGCGAGGCGAAGACATCGAGTTCGGCTCAGTCCGCAGCGATCCGGTGCAGGTCACGGCCTCCGACGACGTCCAGCTCTACGTCGAGATCGACGAAGCCGACCGCAAGACCCCGACCGTCGTGTTCGTGCACGGCTGGGTCGAGTCGATCGACGTCTGGCACTACCAACGGCTCGCGCTGCGGGGCAAGGTCCGCATGGTGTTCGCCGACCTCCGCTCGCACGGTGAGTCCGGGCGCTCCTACCACCACAACTCGTCGATCCCGCACCTCGCAGACGACCTGCGTGCCGTCATCGCCGCGGTCGCGCCGCGCGGCCCGATCGTGCTCGTCGGCCACTCGATGGGCGGCATGGCGATCATGGAGCTCGCCGCGGCCGAGCCCCAGCAGTTCGGGCGTCGGGTCAAGGGCGTCGTGCTGATCAGCACGAGCTCCGGCAAGCTGATGCGCAGCAGCCCGGCCCTGCGCTACCTGATCCCGTTCCTTCGCGTCACGTCGCCTGTGCTGGACTGGGGGCGTACGTTCAACAGCTACTCGATCGTCCGGCGCTGGGGTCTTGGGCCGAACGCCCAGGAGCGCCACGTCGACATGACCAACGAGATGCTCCTCAAGTCACCGACCCACGTCCTGATGGACTTCTATCCCAACTTCGTCACGCTCGACCTGACGGCGGGCCTCAGGGTCATCGGGAACGCCAAGACCGTGGTGATCGGCGGCACGGCTGACCTGGTCACGCCGATCAAGCACAGCCGGCGCCTCGCAGAGGCCATCCCGGGCGCCAAGCTCGTCGCGCTCGAGGACGTCGGCCACATGGTGATGTTCGAGGAGCACGCCAAGGTCACCAAGGTCATCGAGGACGTCCTGGAGGACATCGCATGACAGCTCTCAACGTCATACACGCCGGGCCGGAGCACGCCCCGCAGATCGTCGACATCATCCACCGGTCGTTTGGAGCTCGTCCCAAGCTCGACCCGCCGTCGGACGCGTCCGAGGAGACCGTCGAGTCGGTCGCGAAGGTGCTCGGCACCGCCGGCGGCCTGCTGGTCGAGCGCCGCGGCCTGCCGATGGGCGCGATGCTGTTCGACGAGTCGCGGCCCGGTCAGCTCGGCCTCAAGCGGGTCTGTGTCGACCCTGACATCCAGGCCCGCGGGGTTGCGTCGGCCATGGTCGGTGTCGCGGAGGACACCGCCGAGGAGCGCGGCAAGGACGGCATCTGGCTCGACGTGCGCGAAGAGCTGCCCGAGACGGTGCAGTTCTGGTCGCGCCGGCTCTACTACCCGGTCGGCCGCGATCGGCAGTTCATCGAGTTCGGCAAGACGCTGTGGCTCGCCCGTGAGGTGCCGACGCCCGACGAGATGCACGCCCTCGCGGCCAAGCTGTCGACGCTGCTGCGGCCCGGTGACCTGCTGGTGCTGTCCGGCGATCTCGGTGCCGGCAAGACGACGTTCACGCAAGGTCTCGGCCAGGCGCTGAGCGTACGCGGTCCCATCACCTCCCCGACGTTCGTCATCGCCCGTACGCATCCGTCGCTCGCGGAGGGCCCGCCGCTGGTCCATGTCGACGCCTATCGGCTCGGCAGCGCGGCCGAGCTCGACGACATCGACCTCGACGCCACGACCGAGGAAGCCGTCACGGTGGTCGAGTGGGGCGACGGCATGGCCGAGCAGCTGGCCGACAGCTGGTTGCACGTACGCATCGAGGTGCGTGGTGCCCGGCCGATCGATCCGCTCGGCACCCCGCACGAGGGGGACCTCGTCGAAGAGGCCGAGCCGCGTGTCGTCACGGTCAAGCCTCACGGGTCCCGATGGGTCGGCGTCCCGCTCCGCTCCACCCTCCTCTCCTGACCCCGCCCGCTGACGGGTCACTTATAGCCCGCTGAGGGGTCACTTTTGGCCCGCTGAGGGGTCACTTTTGGCCCGCTGAGGGGTCGAGAAGTGACCCGTCAGGGGTCGAGAAGTGACCCGTCAGGGGGCAAGTAGTGACCCGTCGGCGTTAGGGTTCAGGCGTGCTGTTGCTTGCGTTCGACACCGCCACCCCGGCCATCACGGTCGCCGTCCACGATGGCGAGCGCGTCGTCGGCGAGGCCGCCGGCGAGGGCGCCATGGCGCACGGGGAGCTGCTCGCACCCGCGATCCGTGACGCGCTGGGCCAGGCCGGCGCGACGATGGCCGACCTGACGGACGTCGCCGTCGGCGTGGGACCGGGACCGTTCACCGGGCTGAGGGTCGGCGTCGTGACCGCCCTGACTCTCGCGTCGACCCTCGACCTCAAGGCGCACGGTGTCTGCACGCTCGACATCATCGCCGCCGACGCCCAGGTCGAGGGCGAGTTCCTGGTCGCCACCGATGCGCGGCGCAAGGAGGTCTACTGGGCCCGATACGGCGGAGATCATGTACGCCTCGACGGTCCACATGTCGACTTTCCCGCCGACCTCGCGACGCGTCACCCCGGCCTTCCGACATACGGTCGCGGTGGTCAGCTCTACGACGGCGTCCTGCGCGCCGCCGGCGAGTCGCCTGACCCGCGGGCGGCGGCGCTCGCACGCATCGTCGTCGCCGGTACGGCTCAGGCCCTGCCACTCGAGCCGCTCTACCTGAGGCGCCCCGACGCCACGCCTGCCGTCACGACCAAGCGCGCATGATCCGTGCTGCACTGCTTGCCGAGGTCGACGCGATCACGGTGATCGAGAGCGGCTGCTTCGGCGCCGAGGCCTGGAGCGAGCGCCTGGTCACGGCCGCCATCGAGGGCGATCGCAACACCGTGCTGATCGACGACCTCGACGCGTACGGCGTCATTGCCGTCGCGGGTGATGTCGCGGACCTCGAGCGCATCGCGGTGATGCCCTCGCGCCGTCGTCAGGGCGTGGCCCGTCAGCTCCTGGACGCGCTGTGCTCCGCCGCTCGCGCGCAAGGCGCGGTGCGCGTGCTGCTCGAGGTCGCTGCGGACAACGAACCGGCGCTCGGCTTCTACGAGGCGTACGGGTTCACGTCGATCGGTCGCCGCGCCGGCTACTACCGCGGCGGCGTCGATGCGCTCGTGATGCAGCTCGAGCTCGAGGAGGCCCGATGAGGCAGAACATCAGCTCGCCGTCACCGTTCGAGGATGTCGTCGGCTACTCCCGCGCCGTGCGGATCGGCGACAGTGCCTGGGTGGCCGGCACGACTGCGACTGTGGAGGGTGAGGTCGTGGGCGTCGGCGACGCGTACGAGCAAGCGCGGGTCGCGTTCGGGATCGCGCTGGCGGCGCTCGGATCGGCCGGCATGGCGCCGAACGACGTCGTGCGTACCCGGATGTATGTCACCGACATCGCGGACTTCGACGAGGTCGGCAGGGCGCACCAGGAGATCTTCGACTCGGTACGACCTGTCGCCACGATGGTGCAGGTCGTGGCGCTCGCGCGGCCGGAGCACCTCGTCGAGGTCGAGGTCGACGCCCACATTGCATCCTGAGTCTGGCGTGTCAGGCTGGAGGCATGACCGAGACTCCAGACGAAATCCTCGACGACGGTGACCACGGTCCCGACCAGGAAGCGATCTTCGACGATCCCGACGAGACACTCGACTCGGGATACTCGCCGCCGGAGAGCTACCGCGGCGAGGGCTTCGGCACGACGGCGGACGAAGCCCTGCAGGGTGAGTCCCTCGACGAACGCCTCCGACAGGAGGAGCCCGACGCCGATCCCTACGCCGAGGTGGGCGAGGACCTCGACGACGGCGAGGTCGGCACGGAGCGCGCTGGCCGTCTGGTCGACCCCGACGGAGGCTTCGGCGAGGATGCCGAGAAGGACCTCGTCGGCGAGGACGTCGGCATCGACGGCGCTGGAGCGAGTGCCGAAGAAGCGGCCGTGCACGTGGTTGACGAGGGCTGAGCGAGGGACGGCGTGAGCCTGCTCTCGATCATGGCTTGGGTGCACGCGTGTCCACTAGGCTGATCTGATGCGCGACTTCACGTACCCCCCGGTGATCCTGACCGCCAAGACGCTGTTCAAGACCCTCGGCATGAAGTTCCAGATGTCCGGCACCGAGCACATCCCGCGCACCGGCGGCGCGATCCTGGCCGCCAACCACATCGGCTACGTCGACTTCATCTTCGACGGCTTCGCGGCGCATCCGAGCGGGCGGCTCGTGCGCTTCATGGCCAAGAAGGAGGCGTTCGACCACAAGATCTCCGGCCCGATCATGCGCTCCCTCCACCACATCTCGGTGGACCGCGACAACGGCCTGGCTTCATACGAGCAGGCGGTCGAGTATGCCCGCAACGGTGAGATCGTCGGCATCTTCCCCGAGGCCACGATCAGCCGCTCGTTCGAGATCAAGGAGCTCAAGACCGGCGCCGTACGCATGGCGGCCGAGGCCGGCGTGCCGCTGATCCCGATGGTGACGTGGGGGACCCAGCTGCTCAAGACCAAGGACCACCCGTCGGACCTCAAGGGTCGCGGCAAGACCATCGGGCTGCACGTCGGCGCACCGCTCGAGGTCACCGGTGAGGACCCCGTCGCCGAGACGGCGCGACTCCGCGAGGCCATGACCGAGCTGCTCGACAAGGCCATCGCCGACTACCCCCTCAGCCCCGAGGGCCAGTGGTGGGCACCGGCGCGTCATGGCGGCACCGCGCCGACGCCCGAGCAGGCCAAGAAGCTCGACGAGGAAGAACTCATCGCCCGGGCGGCGCGCCGGGCGGCCAAGCAGGCCGAGTAGCTCCGCGAGAACTTTTCTCGTTTCGCATGTGGCATTCCTGAAGGCTCGCGACATTACCTAGTGTGAGCCTGATGTCGGACCAAGAGCGCCTCGAGTCGATGTACGACTCGTGCGCCCACAGGGTCTACGCCTATGCCCTACGCCACTGCGGCCACGATGACGCCGACGACGTGGTCTCCGAGACGTTCGCCGCTGCCTGGCGACGCATCGAGATCGTGCCGCCGGAGCCGCTCCCGTGGCTCCTGGTGACCGCCGGAAACGTCATCCGCAACCGGCGACGCGCAGACGTGCGTCGATCGACTCTGGCGACCAACCTGGCGAACGTTCATGAGCCCGCGGCAGCCGCTGCCGACGAGCTCGTGGCCGAGCGCGCCCATCTGATCGCGGCGCTTGAGCGGCTCAGCGACCTCGAGCGTGAGGCGTTGCTGCTCGTCGCGTGGGACGGTCTCGACCCACGAGGCGCCGCCGAGGTCGCGCGCTGCGCGCCACGGGCGTTTCGGGCCCGACTGGCTCGCGCCCGGGCCCGGCTCGCCGCCGAGCTTGACGCACCACTCACGGTGACCGCACCCATCCTGTCTTCGAAAGAGGCCCTCTCATGAACGTCGACGAGCTGCTCAAGGAGCACGCACCCAACCCCATCATGATGCGGAACGAGGCCAGTCGGCTGCGGTCGAGCGTTCTCGACGCCGCCAGGTCGAAGACCGACGGTTCCTACGCCACGGTCCTGCCGCGCGTACGCCGTCGCCGCACACTGGCGCGGTTGACTGCCGCCGCTGCCGTGCTGGCCGTGGTCGGTGCCGGTCTGAGCCTGACCCTCGGCGGCTCCTCGCCGGCAAGCGCCGCGCAGGTGCGCTTCACGAACGCCGCCGCCGCACCGGCGTATGACACGTACGGCGCGTTCTCGACCGGCAGGACCGTCTACATCGGCAACCACCAGGTGACGTTCGACGAGAAGATCAAGGCGATGTACTACACGTCCGAAGGCGTACTGGTCCGTATGGGTCGGGTCGCGACCACTGACGACGACGGACCGTCCCACTACACGCTGATACGGCCCGACGGCAGCCACACGAGCATTGACCTTCGCATGGCCGACCGTGTCGTCGCGACCGATCCCGGCAGCCCCAACGTCGCTTACGCCGAGCCGGCCGGCAAACGCTGGTCATTCGTCGTGATCAACCTCGTGACCGGCAAGGAGGTCGCTCGCACCACGGTCGACGGCGCATTCACCTGGGGCGGCTGGGAGGCGCCGCCGGTCACGATGGCTGGGCACCGCATGTGGGCGCTGTTCGACGCCGGCTGGATGGAGTACGACTGGGAGTCCGGCCACACCCGGCTCGTGCCCGGCACGCGCAACGCCATTCTCGAGGCCGCGCACGGCCTGTTCATGCAGGAGCCCGGGAAGGGGCTGACCCAGTGGGGCGTGCGTGACTTCCGCTCGGGCGAGACACTGCGAACCGTACGGGTTCGATCGGCGGATTCAGAAGAGCTGGATCCTGTCCCCTCACCGGTCATCTCGCCCGACGGCAGGTTCGTGAGGCTCGCGTCGCACTACACGGGCTACGACGAGAACGACAAGATCATCGATCGGCCAGGTCCGTTCCAGTTCGTCTCGATCGCGTCGGGCCAGGTCACGCGACTCGATCGAGCCGGACCGCTCGGCTGGACCCCCAGGGGCAACACGCTCGAGGTCGACGCCAAGAATGACCGGTTGACGGTCTGCTACCCGGCATCGGGCAGGTGTGACCGCATCGACCTGCCGATCAGCGGCGAGGGCAAGGTCAAGCTGGGCGGCCTCCCGTACGAGAGCTAGTGCTAGTCGCCGACCGAGCCGTCGGCCATCTCGCGCAGCAGGTCCAGGTGGCCGTTGTGCCGGGCGGTCTCCTCGATGAGGTGCAGCAGGATCCATCTGGCGGTCAGTGGTGTGCCCCGCCGGAGCTCACCCTTCATCGTCATGTCGAGGTCGATCGTCTCGAACACGGCACGGGTGCGCGACGCCTCTTCCTCGTAGAGCCGGATGACCTCGTCGAGCGGCAGCTCAAGGCCTTGGCGGAGCTCGGCGTCGGGGTCCTCTTCGCTCCACGGCCCGTCGTCCTCGCCGCCGAACAGGTCGGCGTTGACCCACGAACGTTCGACCCACCGCAGGTGGTTGAGTAGCGCCGCCGGCGTGGTGAGCGGCGACGTCGCGATCGGGGCGTGTCGCGCCTTGTCCTCGTCAAGTCCTCGCACCTTGAACACGGCGGTCTCCTGGACATACCGCAGCATCGTGAGGAGCAACGTGCGCTCGTCCCATGGTCCGTCGGGTCCCGGGTCGTCCTGTCTCGTCATGAACCGACCCTCGCACGCGCGCCTGACACAATGGCGGCGTGAGCGAACCGTTGGTGATGGGCATCGAGTCGTCGTGCGACGAGACGGGCGTGGGCATCGTGCGTGGCACGGAGCTGCTCGCCCACGCGCTGTCGTCGAGCATGGAGCAGCACGTTCGCTTCGGCGGCGTCGTCCCCGAGGTGGCGAGCCGGGCCCACCTCGAGGCGATGGTGCCGACCCTCGAGCAGGCCTACGCCGAGTCAGGCGTACGCGTGCAGGACGTCGACGCGATTGCCGTGACGAGCGGTCCGGGGCTGACCGGTGCGCTGCTGGTCGGCGTCGCAGCGGCCAAGGCGCTGGCGCTCGCGCACGACAAGCCGCTCTACGGCGTCAACCACCTTGCGGCCCACGTGGCGGTCGACCAGCTCGAGCACGGTCGCTTCGACGAACGAGCCGTCGCGCTGCTCGTGAGCGGTGGCCACACCGAGATCCTGCTGGTCGACGACATCGTCACCGGCATCACGCTGCTCGGGCAGACGATCGACGACGCTGCGGGCGAGGCGTTCGACAAGGTCGCCCGCCTGCTCGGTCTGCCCTACCCCGGTGGGCCGCACATCGACCGGGTCGCCCGCGACGGCGACCCCACGACGATCGCCTTTCCGCGAGGCCTCACAGGTGGGCGCGATCTCGACAAGCATCGCTACGACTTCTCGTTCTCGGGCCTCAAGAGCGCGGTCGCCCGCCACGTGCAGCACGAGGATCGCATGGGTCGTACGTTCGACGTCGCCGACATCGCCGCGTCGTTCCAGGACTCGGTCTGTGACGTGTTGACCAAGAAGGCCATCGACGCGTGCCTCGACCACGACGTCAAGACATTGATCATCGGCGGCGGTGTGGCCGCCAACGGACGCCTGCGCCAGTTTGCGGAGGAGCGTGCCGCCAAGGCCGGCATCCAGATCCGTGTCCCACGCATGGGGCTGTGCACCGACAACGGCGCGATGGTCGCCGCTCTCGGCGCCGAGGTCGTACGCCGGGGGCTGCCGCCGTCGTCGCTCGACCTGCCGGCCGACTCCAGCATGCCGGTCACCCAGGTTGTCGCCGCCTAGAGCAGGAAGTCGTCCAGCGCCCGGCTGATCAGCTCGCTGGGAGTCATCCCTCGACTGGCGGCAGCATCGATCACGCGCGACTCGACGGCTGGACTCATGAGCGCGGGCTCGCCCTCGGCCCGGCCGCGCCCGAATCCAGCGAGTGCGGCGAGCACCACGGTGCCCAGCACGTCCAGGATCGCCACGACCCCGAAGACCCGCCAGTAGGTGTCACCAAGTCCTGAACCGTCGAGGATCGCCACGACGATCATGGCCGCAACGACGGTGATGGAGACGAACGTGGCGATCAGGGCTGGGCCGATGCGAGGCCGGGCGACCAGCGCCAACAACAGGCACACCTGCGCGAGCGAGGCGGCGATCGTGACGCCCGAGCCGAAGGCCTCCCACAGGTTCTCGGCATCGCCGAGATCTGCCCATGTGAGCCACAGAGCCATGCCGAACGGCACCATGGACACCGTCCCGCCCACGACGCCGACCAGCCACGAGGGCCGGTCGGCCACCGAGAGGTAGCAGAGGACCGCCACGGACTCGACGCCGATGATGATGGTGGTCAGCAGGATCCTGGCCTCGGTGTCGCCGAACGAGCCGCCACCGAGCAGCGCGATGATCCCAAGCGCAGCGGCGATCGAGAACGAGGCGATGACGAGCTTCGTGACGACTCCGCGCAGGTTCTTCATGTCGTGCATCTTCGCGGATCGCGCGAGATCACGTCAGCGAAACTCGGCGGAATCGCACGATCTGTCCGGGCGCGGCCTGGGCGAGTCGGTCGGTGTACCGGTCGAGCACGGCAGCGATGACGGGATAGCCGCCGGTCACGGGGTGGTCCGGGCCGAACACGATCGGCTGGCCGGCTGCGGACACCTGGATGCTGCCGCGGATGCACGGCTCGCTCGGCAGCTCCTCGGTCCGCGAGCGTTGCAGTGCCGGACCGTTGAGGCGTACGCCGACACGATCCGAAGCCGGGCTGACCTGCCAGGCCGACTCGAGCAGCAGCCGGACAGCCGCCGCGGTGAACCAGTCATTGCGGGGTCCGAGCGCCACGTCGAGCGAGAGCTCGCCGCTGCGCCCGATCGGAGGGATGTCCTCCAGGTCCGGGGGGTGGCTCGCCGGCCCGACCTCCAGGCGATCGCCGGCCTGCAGCGGGGCCGGGCCGAGCCCGGCCATGGTGTCGGACGAGCGAGAGCCGAGCTCGGGCGCAGCGGCGAATCCGCCGGCCACCCCGACGTACGCCCGCAGGCCTGACGACGGTGCGCCCAAGGTCAGTCGCTGGCCGGCGTGCAGCGGGATCGCCCGCCCGTACGCCGCAGGGTCGCCGTCGACCGCGATCGATCCGGCGCCGCCGGTCACCGCCACCATGGCCGGCGACTCGGCCCGCAGCACCAGCCCGCGGCCCAGCACCTCAAGGGCCGCCGCGCCGGGCTGGTTGCCGAGCACGAGATTGAGCTGGCGCAGGGCCGAGCGGTCGAACGCGCCCGACGGGCTCACCCCGAGGTGACCCAGCCCCGGCCGGCCGAGGTCCTGCAGAAGGCTCAGCAGCCCGGGTGACTCCACGACGAGCGTCATGAGGCGACGACGAATCTGACGGTCATCCCGGCCACCAGCAGCGCCGGCTCGTCGCGGGCGGTGTCCCACAGCGTGAGGTCGGTGCGGCCGATGAGCTGCCAGCCACCCGGCGACTCCCGTGGATAGACGCCGCTGAACTCCCCGGCCAGCCCGACCGACCCGGCGGGCACCCGGCTCCGCGGCGAGTCGCGCCGCGGCACGTGGAGGCGAGGGTCCCTCCGACGAGGTAGGAGAAGCCCGGCGCGAATCCGCCGAACGCCACGGTCCATGGCTGACCCGCGTGAGCCTCGACGACTTCGGTCGCGGTCAGACCGGTGAGCCGTGCGACGTCGTCGAGGTCGGCACCGTCGTAGACCACAGGGATCTCGATCTCAGGACCGTCGAGGCCCGCCGTCGGGTCCACCGGGGTCGTGCGCCCCACGAGCGACCTCAGCTCCGAGGGCTCGCCGCGCAGCAACACGCTCCGGGCGCCCAGCACCGCGTCGGCGTCCCGATGCAGCGCGGCGAACCAGCTCTGTGCCTCGTCCAGCGACTCACAGTCCAGGAGCAGCGCGGTGTCCCCGTACGCCTTGAGGTTCATGGTGTGGCGCTCGTCAGCTCGGCGCCGGACGCCACGAGTGCGATGCGTACGGCGCGGGCCAGCTCGACCGCGCCCGGGCTGTCGCTGTGCACGCAGATCGACGAGACGCTGTCCATCAGGCGTACGGCCTGCGCGGCGACCTCGTCCGGGTCGTCGAGCACCGCCCCGGGTTCACTGCGCGGCACGAGCCGGCCGTCCGACGTGTACGCGCGATCGGCGAAGCCCTCGCGGACGATCGGGATGCCGGACGCCTCGGCGATCGAGAGCGACACCGAGCCGGGCAACCCGAGCAGGGGAAGTGGAGCGGCGAGGCCCTGGATCGCGTCGACCACGGCCTGCGCCTGGACGTCGTCATCCACGATCGTGTTGTAGAGCGCGCCGTGGGGCTTGACGTACGACACGGTGCCGCCGACCGAGCCGGCGATCTCGTCGAGCAACACGATCTGGCTCAGCAGCTCATCGGTGAGCTCCGCCGAGGGCATGTCGAGGTGGACACGGCCGAAGTTGTCCCGGTCCGGGTAGCCGACCTGGGCGCCGATCGCGACGCCGCCCGCCACGGCCGCCTCGCAGGTCGCTCGCATGAGGTCCGCGTCGCCGGCGTACGCCCCGCAGCACACGTTGGCGCTCGTGACGATGCCCAGCAGCGCGATGTCCTCGCCAGACTCCCATCGGGGCCACGACTCGCCGAGATCGGCGTTGAGGTCGATCCGCATGCCCTCAGCGTACGGAGGTTCAGAGACGTTCGACGAGGTATGCCCGGCCGTCGCCGAGGACGCGCGTCATGATGACCGTCGCGGTGTTGGGGCCCTTGAGCTTGAGCCGGCGGATCAGCTCCTCCGGCACGATGTCGACGCCGCGCTTCTTGACCGTCAGCGTCCCGATCCGTCGGACCTGCAACGCGGCCTTGAGCGGCTTCTCCCGGAAGGGCAGCTCGTCGACGATCCGGAATCCGCGGGCCAGGGGTGTCGTGTGCACGCCGTCCGAGCTGACGTAGGCGATGTGCGGGTCGGGCAGCCAGCCCCCGATCGTCGCGGCCAGCTCGCTGACGAGACCTGAGCGGATCACTGCGTCGTCGGGCTCGTAGAGGTAGGCGCCGACGTCCGCGACGGCGACGGGCTCTCCGGTCGCCACGAGCCCCGAACCGGACGGCAGCACCGTCGCCCGGCGGGTCGCGGTCGCGAACGGCGCACCCCACAGGCAGGCCTCGACGAGGTTGCCGCCGTCGCTGACCCACTCGGCCTCGATGCCCTGCGGCACGGCGTCGTGGGCGAGACCCGGCATGAGCTTGGCGACGGCCCGCCCCGCCAGCAGGTGCCGCACCCACTCCCACGGCGGCTGCAGGTCGGCCGTCGAGAACGTACGTCCGCGGCCGTCGCGGCGCGCGGGGTCGATGAACGCGACCTCGTCGGCGCCGATCTCCACCGAGCGGGCATCCGCGCAGCTGACCTCACCGTCGAGCTCGAGCGCACGCAGATTGGCTGCTGCGATCGCGGCGCGTACGGGATCGAGCTCGACACCGCGGACCTGCAGCCCTGCACGAGCCAGCGCGACCAGGTCGCCGCCGATGCCGCAGCCGAGGTCGACGACTCCCGAGGCGCCCGCCGCAGCCAGCCGGCCGGCGCGATGCGCCGCGACGGGCATACGCGTCGACTGCTCGAGGGCGTCGTGCGTGAAGTACATCCTGGCGGCGTCGGCACCGAATTTCGGCACTGCCTTGCCGCGCAGGTGATGCTGCGTCACGGCGGCCGCGACCAGCTCCGGCGCGTACGTCTTGCGCAGCCGGGTGCCCAAGGCCAGGTCCGACTCGACGCCGGCCCTCGCGGCGACCTCGTCGAGCAACAGCTGGCCCGCAGGGGACAGCAGCTGCTCGAACGTCGCCAGATCCATGGCTCGACCATAGCGACGAGCGAAGCGAGGAGAGCGGGCCCCGGACGGAGCTCGGCGGAGCCAACCGACCATAGCGACGAGCGAAGCGAGGAGAGCCGGCCGCGTGCGGAGCTCTGCGGAGCACGCGGAGTGAGCCCGAAGCGAAGCGAGGGCGGCCGGCTAGCACTCCCTTGGGTCGAGTGCCAGCGCCGTGCTAGATTTCGTATTGGCACTCTCGCCATGAGAGTGCCAAGCATCGGTGAGTACGACCCCCGCGACGGCGTGCCCACCAGCGTCCACAGTTCCACCGCCTGAAAGGGGAGGTCGACACGTGTCGGTCACCATCAAGCCGCTCGAGGATCGCCTGGTCATCCAGGCTGTCGAAGCCGAGCAGACCACTGCATCAGGTCTGGTCATCCCGGACACTGCCAAGGAGAAGCCCCAGGAGGGCAACGTCATCGCCGTAGGACCCGGTCGGGTCGACGACAACGGCAACCGCGTTCCTCTTGACGTCGCCGTCGGCGACAAGGTCATCTTCAGCAAGTACGGCGGCACCGAGGTCAAGTACGACGGCCAGGAGTACCTCATCCTGTCCGCTCGCGACGTCCTCGCTGTCGTTTCGTGATCTGACGCCCCGGCGCCCCTTGCGGGCGCCGGGGCTTCTCACGTTCCCCCGTCGCACCCATAATTTTTGAAAGAAGCTGACAATGCCCAAGATTCTCGAATTCGACGAGAACGCCCGCCGCTCGCTCGAGCGCGGCGTCGACAAGCTCGCCAACACCGTCAAGGTCACCCTCGGCCCCAAGGGTCGCTATGTCGTCCTCGACAAGAAGTGGGGCGCCCCCACGATCACCAACGACGGCGTGACCGTCGCCCGTGAGGTCGAGCTCGACGACCCGTTCGAGAACCTCGGCGCCCAGCTGGCCAAGGAAGTCGCCACCAAGACCAACGACGTCGCCGGTGACGGTACGACCACCGCGACCGTGCTGGCCCAGGCCATGGTCCACGAGGGCCTGCGTGCCGTTGCCGCCGGCGCCAACCCGGTCGGCCTCAAGAAGGGCATCGAGGCCGCTGTCGAGGCCGTCGTCACGCGCCTCCACGAGGTCGCTCGCGACGTCGACGACATCAAGGACATGACCGATGTCGCGACCGTCTCCTCGCGTGACGCCGTCATCGGCCAGCTCATCGCCGAGGCCTTCGACAAGGTCGGCAAGGACGGCGTGATCACGGTCGAGGAGTCCAACACGATGGGCACCGAGCTCGAGTTCACCGAGGGCATGCAGTTCGACAAGGGATACCTGTCGCCCTACTTCGTCACGGACACCGAGCGCATGGAGACCGTCCTCGACGATCCCTACATCCTCGTCAACCAGGGCAAGATCTCGTCGGTGAGCGACCTGCTCCCGATCCTCGAGAAGGTCGTCCAGGCCGGCAAGCCGCTGTTCATCATCGCCGAGGACGTCGACGGTGAGGCGCTCTCGACGATCGTCGTCAACAAGATCCGTGGCACGTTCACGTCGGCGGCCGTCAAGGCTCCCGCGTTCGGTGACCGCCGCAAGGCCATGCTGCAGGACATCGCGACGCTCACGGGCGCGCAGGTCGTGACGCCGGACGTCGGACTCAAGCTCGACCAGGTCGGCCTCGAGGTGCTCGGCACGGCTCGCCGCGTCGTCATCACCAAGGACAACACGACGATCATCGACGGCGGCGGCGACAAGGCCGAGGTCGAGGGCCGCGTCGGCCAGATCAAGGCCGAGATCGAGAACACCGACTCCGACTGGGACCGCGAGAAGCTCCAGGAGCGCCTCGCCAAGCTCGCCGGCGGTGTCTGCGTCATCAAGGTCGGCGCAGCGACCGAGGTCGAGCTCAAGGAGAAGAAGCACCGCATCGAGGACGCCGTCTCGGCGACTCGCGCGGCGATCGAGGAGGGCATCGTCGCCGGTGGCGGCTCGGCTCTCGTCCACGCCGTGTCGGTGCTCGACGGCAACCTCGGCCTGACCGGTGACGAGGCTGTCGGTGTCCGCATCGTCCGCATCGGCGCCGACGCCCCGCTCGAGTGGATCGCCCGCAACGGCGGCGTCTCCGGCGAGGTCGTCGTCAACAAGGTCCGCGAGAGCGGCGAGGGCTACAACGCCGCGACCGAGGAGTACGGCGACCTGGTCGCCCAGGGCGTCCTCGACCCGGTCAAGGTCACGCGTTCCGCGCTGGCCAACGCCGCGTCGATCACCGCGATGCTCCTCACGACCGAGACGCTGATCGTCGAGAAGCCGGCCGAAGAGGCTGCTGACGCCCACGCGGGTCACAACCACTAGTCCGGACCCAAGAGTGAGGTGAGACGGATGGCTCAGGTGAGCCATCCGTCTCTCTCGTTCTCTGTGCTGTCGTACCGGCAGTCGCTCAAGCGAGCACTCGGCTCACGGGGTCTCGATACGCCGCTCGCTGAGCGAGCTTGCTACTCGACCGGCGAGTTGTGCGGCCCATCCGGCTAGATTCGTCCGGGTGAGCACTCCACGGCACGACTTCGACGGCGTACGTGCTGAGCTCGACCTGCCGCCGGCAGCCGAGACCGACCGCTTCCCGCCCGAGGTGCTCGCCGAGGCCGCGACGATCGCCTCGGCCGACAGGGGAGACGTCGAGGACGCGACCGCGATCCCGTTCGTCACGATCGATCCCCCCGGTGCCCGGGACCTCGACCAGGCGATGTTCCTCGAGCGTGTGGGCGAGGGTTTCAGGGTCCACTACGCGATCGCCGATCTCGGAGCCGCGATCCCTCCGGCCGGCGCGGTCGACGGCGAGGCTCGGCGCCGGGGCCAGACGATCTACCTTCCCGATGGCCGCGTGCCGCTGCACCCGCCGACGCTCTCGGAGGATGCGCTGAGCCTGCTGGTCGACCAGGTGCGTGGCGCGGCGGTGTGGACCATCGACGTCGCCGCCGATGGTGCCCTGAGCAACGTGTCCGTCCGCCGCGCGCGGGTGAGGTCCGTGGCCCAGCTCGACTACGAGGGCGTGCAGAAGTCGTTCGATGCCGGCTCGCCGCACCCTTCGCTCGAACCCCTCGCCGATCTGGGCCGCCTGCGCCAGAAGGTACGCGTTGGTCGTGGCGCGCTCGAGCTCGCCCTGCCCGAGCAGGAGGTCGAGCGCGACGGCGACGACTGGCGAGTCGTGATGCGCGTGCGCACGGAGGTCGACGGCTGGAATGCCGAGGTCTCGTTGCTCACCGGCATGTCGGCCGCCCAGCTGATGCTCGACGCCCGGGTGGGCCTGCTGCGTACGCTGCCGCCCGCCGACGAACGCGCCGAGGCTGAGTTCCTCCGGACGGCACGTGCCTTGAACGTCCCGGTCCCGGAAGGCGCGACACCGGCCGACGTGCTCGTGGCGCTCGATCCGGCACTCCCGGCATCCATCGCCCTCATGACGGAGGCGACGGGGTTGCTCCGCGGCGCCGGCTACGAGGCGTTCGACGGTTCGGCGCCCGCTCAGGCCGATCACGCTGGCGTCGGAGGGCCGTACGCGCATGTCACGGCGCCCCTGCGACGGTTGGCGGACCGCTTCGGCACCGAGGTGTGCCTGGCGATCTGCGAGCAGCGGCCGGTTCCCGACTGGGTGCGCGAGGCGCTGCCGACGTTGCCCGACATCATGCGTACGTCGGACCAGCGGGCGTCCAAGGCCGACCGCGCATGCATCGACCAGGCCGAGATCTGGTCGCTGGCCGGGCGCGTCGGCGAGGAGTTCGATGCGGTGGTCGTGCGCGCGGATCGCGAGGGTGGCGACGTGATGTTGCGTGAGCCGCCAGCCATCGCCCGCTGCCTCGGTGCCGGTCTGCGCGAGGGTGCGCAGGTCAGCGTGCGTCTGACCCGGCTGGACGAGGACCGGCGTGAGGCGGAGTTCACATACCTGAGGGCGTAAGCCAGCGGCCGCTTAGGTTAGGCTGCCCTTATGAAACACACTCTGATCGCGGCCTGCGCCGCGGCCGCCCTCGTGACGCTCGCTGCGTGCGGATCGTCCTCATCGGACGACGACGCCAGCGGTCCCTGGACCTTCACGGATGATCGCGGCACCACGATCTCACTGGACAGCACACCCCGGCGCATCGTCGCCCAGTCCTCGGTCGCTGCGGCCTTGTCAGAGCTGGGCCTCGACGACCAGATCGTCGGCACCTTCGGTCCCTTGAAGCTCCCGGACGGCTCGGTCGACCCACAGGCGGCCGGCCTCGACCCCGAGGACGTCACGGACGTCACCGGCGGCGGCGAGTACGGCTCGCTCGACCTCGAGAAGCTCGCCTCGCTCAAGCCTGACCTCATCGTCACGAACATGTACATCAAGCCGGACCTCTGGTACCTCAACGACGCCACGGCGAAGCGGGTCGACAAGCTCGCTCCGACCCTCGCGATCAACTTCCAGGGACTCGACCTCGTCGAGACCCTGGACTCGGTCGAGAAGGTGGCCGCCAAGCTCGGCGCGGACCTCAAGGCCGACGACGCGGTCGAGGCCCGTGCGGCGTTCGACGCCGCCAGCAAGCGGCTGGCCGCGGTGGGGGATCAGCTCGGCGGCAAGACCGTCCTGCCGGTCTCGGCGACCGCCGACATGTTCTATGCCGGCGACCCGGCACAGTTCCCCGACATCGCCTACTACCAGTCGATCGGACTCCCGATCGCCCCGGTGAAGGCCAAGAAGGCTTCCTACTGGGACGAGCTCAGCTGGGAGAAGTCCGACAAGTACGACGCCGACGTCGTGCTGTGGGACAACCGCCTCGGCTCGGCCGGCCTCAAGACACTCAAGGCCCAGCCGGTCTTCAGCACCATCCGGGGCGCCAAGGCTGACGCCTACGTCCCGTGGCCCGCCGTCACCCCGCCGGGCTACGAGGCGTACGCCCGCGTCATCGACACACTCGTCAACGACCTCGAGGAGAAGCTGTGAAGAAGCTCGGAGCGGCTCTGGCCGCCGCATCCCTGATGGTGCTCGCCGCGTGCGGCTCGTCGGCATCCGACAACGAGGGCTCCGGCCCCTGGAAGTACAAGGACGACCTCGGAACCTCGATCTCGCTGGACGCGGCACCCAAGCGGCTCATCGTGCAGTCGTCGGTCGCAGCGGCGTTGACCGACCTCGGCCTCGGCGACCGGATCGTCGGCACGTTCGGGCCCCTCAAGAATGCCGAGGGCAAGCCGGACTCCCAGGTCGCGGGCCTCGACATCGGCAAGGCGACAGATGTCACGGGCGGCGGCGAGTACGGCTCGATCGATCTCGAGAAGGCGGCGAGTCTCAAGCCCGACCTGGTCGTGACCAGCGCCTATCTCAAGAGCGACCTCTGGTACGTCAACGATGCGACGGCCCAGAAGCTCAAGCAGCTCGCGCCGATCCTCGTCGTCAGCTTCGACGGCAAGACCCTGCCGGAGATGCTCGACTCGACCGAGCGGGCCGCCAAGGCTCTGGGTGCCGACGTCGACTCCTCGACCGCGCAGAAGGCTCACGACGACTTCGCGGCGGCGGCTGACCGGGTCGAGCAGGCCGGCAAGGATCTCGGCACCAAGAAGATCCTGGTCGGGTCACCTGCGAAGGACGTCTTCTACGTCTCCAACCCCGAAGTCAGCCCGGACCTGAAGTTCTGGCGTGACCAGCTCAAGCTGCCGATCGTCGCACCGACGAAGCCCGACGAGGGTGGCTACTTCCAGACCCTCAGCTGGGAGAAGGCCGACCTCTACCCCGGCGACGTGCTGCTCTACGACGACCGCGTCGGCAAGGCCGGGCTGGCGATCCTCGCCGACCAGCCGGTGTTCCAGACGCTGCCGGCCGCGAAGGACAAGGCGTACATCCCGTGGACGTCCGTGGCGCCGCCGAGCTACCAGGCGTACGCGGACATCATGAACCGCCTGGCCACCGAGCTCGAGAAGTACGCGCCCTAGGAGGAGCGGCGCTGGTCGAGGCCGGCCAGGACGATGTCGAGCTTGCGGTCATACCAACCGCGGCCGCGCCAGACCTCTTCGGTGTCGTACGCCTTGAGGACCGGCACCCGTGGTCCGTCGGCGTGACTCTTCTCGATCGCCCTGAGCCGGCGCATCTCGGCGGAGCCGGTCAGCGCGAGGGTGATGACGAACTCGACAGCGACGGCGGCGTCCTCGAGCAGGAAGCCCTGGCGCTGGAGCGAGTCGATGTACTTCTCGATCCGGTCCTCGACGGCCCGCGGTGACTTCGGTGCGCCGAGCGCAGCGGTGTCGAGCCCGGGATGGTTTTCGCACATCAACCAGATCGTCTCGCCGATGCCCTTGAGCAGCTCCTGCCAAGGCAGGTCGGCGTCTGGCCACGACGCGGCGAGAATCGCCTTGTCGAGTGCCTGGAGGAGCAGGTCATCTCGATCTTCGACGTAGCGGTACAGACCGGAATGAGCTACCCCGAGCCGACGGGCGACCGACGGCATGCTGAACGTGGCAATTCCGTCGTCCAGCGCAGCCTGCGCGATGACGTCGACAGTGAGTGCCCTCGGGCGCCCTGGCTTACGGTCCATTGGGGCATCATACTTCGGGTACGG
Source organism: uncultured Actinomycetota bacterium (assembly GCA_963790145.1). Lineage (GTDB taxonomy): Bacteria > Actinomycetota > Actinomycetes > Propionibacteriales > Nocardioidaceae > Aeromicrobium. The sequence goes on from CAWBNN010000005.1 coordinate 387,071, forward strand.
GTGCAATGTCGGATCTTCTGTGACGCGGGTCGCACGCCCCGGCTGGAGCCGCAGTCGCGCTTCCGCGGGGCGATAGGATGTGGCCATGGAACACACGGGCATTCCTGACAAGTTTGCGTCCCTCGGACTCACGTACGACGACGTCCTCCTGCTGCCCGGATTCTCCGACCTCAATCCCAGTGAGATCGACACGACGTCTCGCCTGACGCGGGAGATCAACCTCAAGATCCCGCTGATCAGCGCCGCGATGGACACCGTCACCGAGTCGCGCATGGCGATCGCGATGGCGCGCCAAGGCGGCATCGGCGTGCTGCATCGCAACCTGTCGCTGGAGGACCAGGCCTACCAGGTCGACCTGGTCAAGCGCACCCAGACCGGCATCATCTCCAACCCGGTGACGATCGGCCCCGACGCGACGCTCGAGGAGCTCGACCGCATCTGTGGCGAGTACCGCGTCTCCGGACTGCCCGTCGTCGACACCGACAACCGGCTCCTCGGCATCATCACCAACCGCGACCTGAGGTTCACTCCGGTCGCCGAGTGGGCCACGACCAAGGTCGACGAGGTCATGACCCCCATGCCGTTGATCACGGGTCAGGTCGGCATCGCCCGCGAGGACGCGACGCTGCTGCTGCGCAAGCACAAGCGCGAGCGGCTTCCGCTGATCGACGCCGACGGTCGGCTCGCAGGGCTCATCACGGTCAAGGACTTCGTCAAGTCCGAGCAGTTCCCCCACGCCACCAAGGACGCCGACGGTCGCCTGATGGTCGGCGCAGCGATCGGCTACTTCGGCGATGCCTGGGAGCGCGCGACGACCCTGATCGACGCGGGCGTCGACGTGCTCGTCGCCGACACGGCCCACGGCCACGTCCGGATGCTCCTCGACATCGTCAAGCGGCTCAAGACCGATCCGGCCACCCGCCACGTGCAGGTCATCGGCGGCAACGTCGCGACCCGTGAGGGCGCGCAGGCCTTCGTCGACGCCGGCTCGGATGCGGTCAAGGTGGGCTTCGGCCCGGGCTCGATCTGCACGACCCGCGTCGTCACGGGCTGCGGCGTTCCCCAGATCACCGCGGTCTACGAGGCGTCGCTGGCGGCCAAGCCTGCCGGTGTGCCGGTCATCGCCGACGGTGGCCTCCAGCAGTCGGGCGACATCGGCAAGGCGTTGGTCGCCGGCGCCGAGACCGTCATGATCGGCTCGATGCTCGCCGGCGTCGAGGAGTCTCCCGGTGAGGTCGTCTTCGTCAACGGCAAGCAGTTCAAGGCCTACCGCGGCATGGGCTCGCTCGGAGCGATGAGCAGCCGGGGCAAGAAGTCGTACTCCAAGGACCGCTACTTCCAGGCCGAGATCTCCAACGACGACCAGATCGTGCCCGAGGGCGTCGAGGGCCAGGTCGCCTTTCGCGGTCCGTTGTCGGCAGTCGCGCACCAGCTGATCGGCGGGCTCAACCAGTCGATGTTCTACGTCGGCGCGCGCACGATTCCTGAGCTGCAGGACAAGGGTCGCTTCGTCCGCATCACCTCGGCCTCGCTCAAGGAGAGCCACCCGCACGACATCCAGATGACGGCCGAGGCCCCCAATTACTCCACCCGCTGAGCAGCGCCCCGCAAAGCTCGCCTTCGAACACCGATAGCCTCGACCCGTGGCCACCCGCAATGTCGCTGTCTTCATCGACGCCGAGAACCTGTTCAAGGGCTACGGCAAGCTCGACATCCCCGATGTGTCGATGGAGGACATCCTCAAGCAGCTGGAGTCCGCCGCCGCGCTTGCTGCTGACGGCGGCAGCATTGCGGTCGCGCGAGCCTTCGCCGACTGGAACGCCTTGGGGCTCGAGGACTACCGGCGCGACGTCGAACGGGCCGGGGTGCAGACCGTGCAGGTCTTCTCGGTCAGCAAGGCCGAGAAGAACGCGGCCGACATCGTGCTGGTCGTGGACTGCCTCCGGGTGGCGGCCGAGCTCGATCAGATCGACGTCTTCGTGATCGTGTCGGCCGACGGCGACTTCGTGCCGCTCGTACGCCGTCTGCACGAGCTCAACAAGTACGTGGTCGGAGCGACGCTTCCTGACCATCGACCCAACAACGTCCTCGAGCGCGAGGTCGACCAGTACGTCACGCTCAAGCTGGCCGCGAAGGCGCCGCCGGCAGCCGCACTGAAGCCGCTCTTCTCGTCGGGGGAGCAGGCGGCACCGCTCGAGAGTCGCCCTCGCAAGACTGCGCGCAAGGCGCCGGCGGAGAAGCCGGCAGGTCCGGAACAGGCCGAGCCACAGGCCAAGAAGGCCCCGGCGAAGAAGGCGACGACCAAGCAGGACGAGCCGGCCAAGAAGGCCGCGGCCAAGAAGAGCGAGCCGGCAAGAAGCCAAGAAGAGCGAGCCGGCCAAGAAGGCCGCCGCCCAGGCAGCACCCACGTCGGGCAAGGGCAAGGTCAACTGGCACGCCCTGGCGCAGGAGATCCCGGTCGTCCATGCTGACGCCGCGACCTCTCCCGAGGACTACAAGGCCGTGATCAAGAAGGTCCTCTCCGACTCCAAGGTGCGCAGCTTCAGCGACCAGCTGGCCAACCACGGCGGGCCACTGCCGATCCTGGCGATGGCGATCAAGGCCGCGGCGCCGAAGCTCAGCCCGTCCGATGCCAGGGTCAGCTCACTGTCGCGAGCACTCCGGTTTGCCCTGGCCGGCACGCAGTACGCCTTGGCCCGCGAGAGCGACGACGTCCAGCCCGTGCTCGTCCGTCGCTCCACCAACCCTGCCGGCATGCTCCCTGACCTGTCGCTCGACGACATCCAACGCGGCGTCCAGTAGGTCAGCCGGCACGCCCTAGGCTGTACGCATGGCAGACATCGAGATCGGCACGGCCAAGCGCGGTAGGCGTGCGTACTCCTTCGACGACATCGCGATCGTCCCGAGCCGGCGTACGCGCGACCCCGAAGAGGTCTCGACGGCGTGGCAGATCGACGCCTACCGGTTCGAGCTGCCGGTCATCGCCGCGCCGATGGACTCGGTCATGAGTCCCGAGACCGCGATCGCCCTCGGCAAGCACGGCGGTCTGGGCGTGCTCGACCTCGAGGGCCTGTGGACCCGCTACGAGGACCCCGAGAAGCTGCTCGAGGAGGTCGCCGGCATCGAGGGACCGCTGGCCACCAAGCGCCTCCAGGAGATCTATGCCGAGCCGATCCGGGCCGAGCTGATCACGGCTCGCCTGCAGCAGATGCGCGACTCCGGCGTGACCGTCGCAGGTGCCCTCTCTCCTCAGCGGACCAAGCAGTTTGCCGATGCGGTGGTCGATGCGGGCGTCGACCTGTTCGTCATCCGAGGCACGACGGTCTCCGCCGAGCACGTCTCGGGCCAGACCGAGCCGCTCAACCTCAAGGAGTTCATCTACGAGCTCGACGTCCCGGTCATCGTCGGTGGCTGCGCGACCTATCAAGCGGCGCTGCACCTCATGCGCACCGGAGCGGCCGGCGTGCTGGTCGGCTTCGGCGGCGGCGCGGCCCACACCACGAGGTCGGTCCTCGGCATCTCGGTGCCGATGGCCTCCGCGGTGGCGGATGTCGCGGCTGCGCGTCGCGACTACCTCGACGAGTCGGGCGGTCGCTACGTCCACGTCATCGCCGACGGCTCGATCGGCCGCAGCGGCGACATCGCCAAGGCGATCGCGTGCGGCTCCGATGCCGTCATGATCGGCTCGCCGTTCGCGCGGGCCGTCGAGGCTCCGGGTCGTGGGTTCCACTGGGGCGCCGAGGCCTGGCACCCTGACCTGCCGCGCGGCGCGCGGGTCGAGATGGGCACGGTCGGCGACCTCGAGTCGGTGCTGTTCGGCCCCTCGTCCGTCCCCGACGGCACGATGAACCTCATCGGTGCGCTGCGCCGGGCCATGGCGACCACGGGCTACACCGACCTCAAGGAGTTCCAGCGGGTCGAGGTCGTCGTCGGTTGACCCCACCCCGTGAGATGCGATGACCAAGTTCACTCTCGAGCGGGTGCCGTTCGATCACCATGACGCGGTGGCACTGCGCGACGAGCACGTCGCGTGGGGCAACCAGCTCTACGCGTCCGACCCGTCGTCGGTGCACCGCTCGGGCTCGGAGGACATCGATCCGTCATCCATCGTCGCCACCGTGGTGGCGTACGACGACGAGGGCCCGGTGGGTCACGCCTGCCTTCGCGAGCTGGATGGCGAGCTCGAGATCAAGCGCATGTATGTCGTGCCGGACCGCCGTGGCGCAGGCATCGCCGACGCGCTGCTCACGGCGATGGAGGAGGCAGCTCGCGACAACGACGCGCGGCGCGTCATCATCCACACGGGCGACCGGCAGCTGGCGGCGCTGAAGTTCTACGACCGGCACGGCTACACCCCGATCCCGGTCTATCCGCCCTATGAGGACGTCACCTACTCGCTGTGCTTCGAGAAGCTCTTGTGATGCACGTCGAGTCGGTCCACATCTATCCGGTCAAGGCGACCGGGCCGATCGACCTGGCATCGGCGAGCGTCGAGCTCGCGGGCCTGCGCGACGACCGTCGGTGGGCCATCGTCGATCTCGAGGGGGTCAGGCTCAATGCCGAGAGGTACGACCGCTTGCTGACGGTCACCGCGACGCCTGACGAGACCGGGGCGCTGACCCTCACGGCGCCGGATCGGCCATCTCTGGTGGTCGGCGTTCCCCACGGCGGTCAGCACGTGCCGGTCAACGTCACGCGACTCGCGACGATGGTCGACGCCGGTGACGAGGCGGGTGACTGGTTCAGCCAGCTTCTCGGCGAGTCGGTGCGCCTCGTCTGGCAGGACGATCCGGCGCGCCGGCCCGTCTCCGAGCACCATGGGGGCCTCGGCGCCGAGCCGCTCAGCCTGGCCGACACCGGACCGTTGCTGCTGACGACGACCTCATCCCTCGCGCAGCTCGAGGCATGGATCGCCGCCGAGCACGAGCCGCACCCGATGGCGATGCGGCGCTTCCGGCCCAACGTGGTCATCGACGGTTCCGATGTCCCGTTCGCCGAGGACGAGTGGCGCAGCATCCGCATCGGCGACGTGCCCTTTCGGTTCGCCGAGCACTGCGACCGGTGCATGGTCACGACGATCGATCCGGTCACGCTGGCTCATGGCAAGGAGCCGATCCGTACGCTGGCCCGCCACCGCAAGTGGGAAGGCAAGACCTGGTTCGGCATCCGGGTCATTCCGCTTGCGACCGGCAAGGTGTCGGTCGGCGACGAGGTCACGGTCGACCAGCCCCCCGCGTGATCGTCGGCCATATTCGCAATCTCAAGACGTGACGTCACGCGACGCCTAGGCTCCCAAGAACTGTTGGCTCGCCTCTTACTCCCGGAGCTCCTGATGCGTCGTCCGTACTCGCTCGTCATCGCCGTCGCGATGATCGCCACCCCCATTCTCGTCGCCACAGGGGCCACGACCGCAACGGCGGCCGCGCCCAACGCGCCGGCTCCGACCATCACTCCGGCTGCTGTGCTGCACAACCAGACGGTCCACATCACGGGCGACATCCAGACCCCGGTCGTACGCAAGCTCGAGCTCCAGTACAAGAGCGGCAGCTCCTGGAAGAAGGTCGTCTCCGGCACGACGGACGCTGCCGGTCTCTACGACTTCAGCCAGAAGATCACCAAGTCGAGGACCTTCCGCGTCTCGGCAGCCAAGGCCTCACCCAACGACTCGGTCGTGAGCGACGCATCCGTCACGATCGCACCCACGGTGGAGACGGCGAGCCTCGCGATCAGGCGCGACGCCGGCAACCCCGACCTTGCCGCCGTGTCGGCGACCCTGACGCCGGCCATCGAGAACCGATCGGTCGCACTGCAGGTCCAGAGCGGAAGCAAGTGGAACACGGTCGCCACGCTGGCTGAGGACGCAGCGGGCAAGATCGCCACCACGTTCGACATCACCGGAGTCGCGCCGTTCTCGGCCAAGTCCTACCGTCTCGTCGCCGCATCGGTCGACGGCTCGACACCGTTCACCTCGCCGACCTACAAGTTCATTCCCGGCCCGAAGACCTTGGGCGCGAACGTCATCCGCATCACCGTCGACGGTGGAGTGCTGCCCACGAGCAAGAGCAAGGAGTACACCGGCTCGGCCGTGATCAGCACCTCCGGCGTGGAGCGCACCGAGACGATCGAGAAGATCGGCGTGCGCGGCAGCTCGACCGCCAGCTATGACAAGAAGCCGTACAAGATCAAGTTCGACGACAGCTTCAAGCTGTTCGGCATGGCCGACAAGGGCAAGAGCTACACGATGCTGGCGAGCTATCTCGACCAGACCTTCGTCCGCGAGAAGGTGGGCCTCGACCTCGGCCGCAAGATGAGCAACCTGTCGTGGACGCCGAACAGTCGCTCCGCGGAGGTCTTCGTCAACGGTGAGTATCGCGGGCTCTACCTGTTCACCGAGTCGGTCAAGATCGACGACAAGCGCGTCAAGATCAGCCCGCTGACCGGCATGATCATGGAGACCGACGGATCGAGCGTCTCCAACTCCAAGCTCGGGTTCTTGTCGACCCACAAGATCGCCTTCGCATTCAAGGATCCCGACGAGTACAAGCCCGCCCCGGACACCGAAGAGGGTGTGACCGCAGCGAAGCTGGCCGCGATCAAGGCGCGTACGAATGCGTTCGAGGCCAAGCTCTACTCGTCATCGGCCGCGACCCGCAACGACCCGGCAACCGGCTACCCGTCGTTCATCGACGTCGACTCCGCCATCGACTTCTACCTGGTCAGGGAGTTCACGAAGGACAACGACAGCGACTTCTACCGCAGCAACTACTTCTACTGGGACCGACCGGGCGATCCGGCCTACCCGGCGGCCGATGACAAGTTCCACTTCGGACCGGTGTGGGACTTCGACCGCAGCGCGGGCAACATCAGTGACACCGACTCGGCGCACAAGTACACCTCGTCGCCGCAGGGCTGGTACATCCGCGGCACGGGAACGCCGAGCGGTCGCAAGAACTACAAGACGCACTGGTTCGTGCAGATGTTCAAGGATCCGGTGTTCGACGCCGCGGTCAAGGCGCGCTGGCTCGAGGTCCGCGACGAGTTCGCCGAGGTCTCGACCACCGACACGGCCGCGATCGCTGCCGCGATCGGCGTGGCAGCTGACAACGACCGCGCGCGCTGGGCCAACACCGCCAAGCGTTACAAGGCGCGCGGCTCGAGCTACGCCGCCGAGGTCGCATACGTGACCAAGTGGTACCGCGATCGCTACAACTGGATGGACCAGCAGCTCGCGTCGGGCAACACGGCGCAGCTGCCCTGAGCCAGACAGACTGTGGCGATATTTCTGTGGGGAAGGGTCCAATTTTTAAGTTTGCCCTTCGTGCCGGCCTGAAGTTAGGTACGGTTTCGGGAGATTTTCCCAACATCACCGTCTGAAATCACTCCCCTGGGGGACCCTGTGCTTCGTCGTTCTGCATTGTTCACGGCCATCGTCTTGGCCATTGCCTCCCTCATTGGACTGTCGGGTTCTGTGGCGTACGCCGCGCCGGCCGCGCCGACGAGCTCCAACCCGCTGCCCTTCGTCGGCCAGCCGGTGACTCTCACGGGCGACATCGGCACGCCCGTCGCGCGGCCTGTCGAGCTGCAGAAGTACACGACCAAGTGGTCGAAGTACGCCTCGGCGACGACCGCGGCCGACGGGACGTACACGTTCACCAACGTCAGCACGACCGCGCCGAGCCGCAAGTTCCGCGTCTATGCGAAGGCCGCCACGATCACGGGCACCGCCTACCCGGCACTGACCAGCGACGAGCTGACGCTGAAGACGCAGAAGGACACCGTCTCGCTCAACATGGCGCGCGTCGGCAACAACTTCAAGGCCTCCGGAGTGGCGTCCCCCGTGATCCCGGGTCGCCTGTTCGCCCTGCAGTACAAGAGCGGCAGCAAGTGGATCCAGGTGCCCGGCACCGACAAGATCGAGGCCGCCGGCGGCAACCTCGCGTGGACCTCGCCGGTGACCGGCTCGAAGTCCTACCGCATCGCCGGTGACGCCGCGACGGGCACGAAAGCTGTCTACTCACCGACCATCGCGTTCAACCCCGGACCCAAGGTCCTCGGCAAGAACGTCATCTATGCGACCACAGACTCGGGCAAGACGCCGACCAGCAAGGGCGTCGACTACACCGGAGCGGCGACGCTCGTGTCGGGCGAGACCGCGACCGCGGCGTTCCGCCTCGAGACGATCGCCGTGCGCGGCAACTCGAGCGCGACCAAGGTCAAGAAGCCCTACAAGCTCAAGTTCGCCGACAAGCAGAAGCCGTTCGGCATGAAGAGCGACAAGTCGTGGGTCCTGCTGGCCAACTACGGCGACCGCACGTTGGTCCGCAGCAAGGTGGCCTGGAACCTCGGCCAGCAGCTCGATGGCCTGAAGTGGACCCCCAAGAGCACGTTTGCCGAGCTGTTCATCAACGGCAAGTACCTCGGCAGCTACCAGATGGTCGAGTCGATCAAGATCGACAGCAACCGCGTGAAGGTCGACAAGTTCACCGGCCAGGTCATGGAGTTCGATCCGCACTGGAAGCACGGCGACGGCACGTTTGGCTTCACGGGGTTCTCCGGCCAGGACTTCTCCTACAAGGATCCCGATGAGTTCAAGAAGCTTGACGACAACTCTGAGGATCCCGAGGGCCTGACCAAGCCGAAGATGGATGCGCTGAAGGCCAAGGTCACCAAGTTCGAGCACGTCCTCTACGGCCTCGACAAGAAGAAGGACTGGAGCAAGGTCAACCTTGCGACGCTCGCGCCCGCGGACGACTGGACGACTTATCTCGACATGGACTCCGCGGTCGACTACTACCTGGCTCGCGAGTTCACGAAGGACAACGACGCGGACTTCTACCGCTCGAACTTCTTCTACACCAACAACGTCGACCCGGCGTCTGCCGACAAGTTCTTCATGGGTCCGATCTGGGACTTCGACCGCAGCGCCGGCGCACCCACAGGTGCGTCGACATCGATCGCCTCGCCGACCGGCTGGTGGGTCCGTGGCAACGGTTCGCCCAACCACAACACCAACAAGATCCACTGGTACACCCGCATCGCCAAGGACCCCAGGTTCCTCAACGCGCTGCAGGATCGCTGGCTGGGCGAGGGTGCCTATGCCGGTGACGGCCCGATGGCTCCCAGGTTCGCCGATGTCGCGGCGACTGCGGTCGACCGCGCCGTGGCGTCCATGGGTGGTGTCGAGCTTGCCGATGGCGTGACACCCACGAGTGCTGACAAGGCTCTTGGGCTGCAGGTCGCGGCCAACGATCGAGCACTGTGGGCCAGTGGCGGAAGCCGCTACGCCGCCCACAGCTCGACGTACCCCGGCGAGATCAACTGGCTCAAGGACTGGTTCACCAAGCGGTACAACTGGATGAACACGGAGCTCAACAAGACTCCGCCGCCGCTCAACTGACGATCAGCATCAGCTCGAAGGGGTCATCGTTTCCACGGTGGCCCCTTCGAGCATCTGGTGGCGGTGCGTGGTCTAGGATGGTGAGGCTTGCCTAACAAACAAAGGATCACTCCGTGAAGTCTGCCCTCGCCTCGCTGGGTGTCCTGGCCCTCGCGTCCCTGAGTCTCACCGCCTGCGCCGAGGACAACTCGAGCTCCTCGGGCCCGCTGACGGTCGCCGCCTCCGACTCGGAGTGCAAGGTGTCGAGGTCCGATCTCAAGGCCGGGCCGTCGACGTTCAAGGTCACCAACAAGGGCAGCAAGGTCACCGAGTTCTACGTCTACGCCGAGGGCGACCGCATCATGGGCGAGGTCGAGAACGTCGGCCCCGGCCTGTCCCGCAACCTCATCGTCGACCTGCCCAAGGGCTCGTACGAAGGCGCGTGCAAGCCCGGCATGATCGGCGACGGCATCCGCCAGAAGCTCACGGTGACGGGTGAGCCGGCCAAGAAGCTGTCCGACTCCGCGAAGCTCAAGGCCGCCGCGACGTCCTACGAGCGTTACGTCAACTCCCAGATGGGCGCCCTGATCGCCAAGACCGAGGAGTTCGTCGCTGCGGTCAAGGACGGTGACGTCGACGAGGCCAAGCGGCTGTTCCCGATCGCCCGTACGTACTGGGAGCGCATCGAGCCCGTCGCCGAGAAGTTCGGTGACCTCGACCCGCTGACCGATGGCCGGGAGCCCGACGCGATCGCCGAGAAGCGGGACTTCACCGGCTGGCACCGCATCGAGAAGCAGCTCTGGGTCGAGGACAACACCGACGGCATGGGCACGTACGCCGATGACCTGCTGGCCAACGTCAGGAAGATCGTCGCGCTCGGCAAGGAGGCGCCGCTGACCGCGCTCGAGCTCGCGCAGGGCTCCAAGGGCCTGCTTGACGAGGTCGCCACCAGCAAGATCACCGGCGAGGAAGACGAGTTCAGCCACACCGACCTGTGGGACTTCAAGGCCAACATCGAGGGTTCGCAGGCCGCGATCGCGGCGCTCCGCCCGGTGCTGAAGAAGCAGGACCCCGACCTGGTCGAGGAGCTGGACGCCAAGTTCAAGGCGCTCGACGAGGACCTCAACCAGTACCAGGACAAGAACGGCGACTGGGCGTTCTACGACGAGCTCTCCAAGGACCAGGTCAAGCGGCTCTCCGACCTCGTGGCCTCCTTGAGTGAGCCCATCAGTCGTGTCGCCGCCGTCGTTGCCCAGTCCGCGTAGCCTGATCTGATGTCCGAGACGAACGATCCCGCGTCAGGCCTCTCCCGGCGCAAGCTGATCGGAGCTGCCGGGATCGGCGCGCTCGCGGCCGGTGCCGGCGGCGGCTATGCGGTCGGGCGTCATGGTGAGGAGAGCGCCGCCGGGGTTGCCGATCCCACCGCGTTGCCGGTCCCGTTCGAGGGCGCGCACCAGGCCGGCATCGTCACACCGGCGCAGGATCGCCTCTACTTCGTCGCGCTGGACATGACGAGCGAGGAACGGTCCGACCTGATCTCGTTGCTCAAGGACTGGACCGTCGCTGCACGGCAGATGACGCAGGGCAACGACGTCGGCACGTTCGGCGCGGTGGCGGGCTCGCCGTTCGCACCGCCCGAGGACACCGGCGAGGCGTTGGGCCTGCCGCCTTCAGGGCTCACGATCACGGTCGGCTTCGGTCGCGGCCTGTTCGTCGACGCCAAGGGCAAACCGCGGTTCGGGCTCGACGGCAAGCTGCCCGACCGGCTCACGGAGCTGCCGGCGTTCTCCGGCGACGATCTCGACCCAGCCCTCTGTGACGGGGACCTTGCGATCCAGGCCTGCGCCAACGACCCGCAGGTCGCGGTTCACGCGGTCCGCAACCTCGTCCGTATCGCGTTCGGGCGGGCGTCGGTGCGCTACTCGCAGATGGGCTTCGGGCGTACGTCGTCGACGTCGGCGGCCCAGGTCACGGCTCGCAACCTGTTCGGCTTCAAGGACGGCACGGCCAACATCAAGGTCGAGGACAAGAAGGACGTCCGGGACTTCGTCTGGGTGCCCAAGGAAGACGGCCCGGACTGGCTCGTCGGCGGCTCCTACCTCGTGTCACGCAAGATCAACATGCGCATCGAGATCTGGGACCGTGAGCCGCTGGAGGGCCAGGAGAACATCGTCGGCCGCAGCAAGGGTTCGGGCGCTCCGCTGTCGGGCGGCGACGAGTTCACCCAGCTCGACTTCACCCAGAAGGACGACCGCGGCGAGCCGGTCATCGACATGAAGTCACACGTACGCCTGGCGCACCCCGACTTCAACAAGGGCGCCAAGCTGCTGCGTCGCGGCTACAACTTCGTCGACGGCTCGAACGGCCTCGGGCAGCTCTCGGCCGGCCTGTTCTTCATCGCGTACCAGCGTGACCCCGAGAAGCAGTTCGTCCAGATCCAGCGCTCGCTCGCGGGTCTGCAGAAGGATCTGCTCAACGAGTACATCGTGCACGTCGGCTCGGGCCTGTTCGCCTGCCCGCCCGGGGTCAGCACCAAGGGATTCCTGGGCGAAGGGCTGTTCTCGTAGTTCTACGTGAGTCTCGTTACTTGTCGGTAGTCATGTGACACCGCGAATGTCATACTCAGGGTATGACTGCGCTCGACTCACCCGCCACGATGTCGTACCCCGTCACGCCTGAGCGCGCTGCGGAGCTGACGAGCCTCATCCGTACGACCTCGGGTGAGCACCGGACGACCCACTCGCCACTGACGGGCGACCCGATCGCCGACATCCCGGTGTCGAGCATCACCGACGTCGACGAGGCCTTCGCGACGGCACGAGTGGCGCAGGCGGCTTGGTCCCAGACCTCGCTGCGCGACCGGAAGAAGGCGTTGCTGAGACTTCACGATCTGGTGCTGGAGCACCAGGACGAGCTGCTCGACCTGATCCAGGTCGAGTCCGGCAAGAGCCGTGCCCACGCGTTCGACGAGGTCGCCCACCTTGCGCTGACGGCGCGCTTCTATGCCCGACGGCTCACGAAGCAGGTCGGCACGCGCCGCCGCAACGGCGCGCTCCCGGGCCTGACGTCGATCACGGTCAACCAGGTGCCCAAGGGTGTCGTCGGCATCATCAGCCCGTGGAACTACCCGCTGACGATGGCGATCTCTGATGGCATCCCCGCGATCGCGGCAGGCAACGCCGTGGTCCACAAACCCGACAGCCAGAGCCCGCTGATCGCCCTCGCGGGCGTCGAGCTGATGCGCAAGGCCGGCATCCCCGCTGAGGTGTGGCAGGTCGTGAGCGGTGCTGGCTCTGTCGTCGGCACCGCGATCATCGAACGCGCCGACTATGTCTGCTTCACCGGGTCGACCGCCACCGGCAAGCTCATCGCGCAGCAGGCGGCCGTCCGGCTGATCAGCTGCTCCCTCGAGCTCGGCGGCAAGAACCCCCTGATCGTCCTGCCCAGTGCCGACATCGACAAGGCTGCGGCGGGAGCCGTGCAGGCGTGCTTCTCGTCGGCCGGCCAGCTGTGCGTCTCGATCGAGCGCCTGTACGTCCCGGAGTCGCACTACGAGGAGTTCAAGGCAGCCTTCGTGTCGCGCGTGGAGCACCTCGCGCTCGGCGCAGCGCTGGACTGGGACGCCGACATCGGATCCCTCGTCTCGCAGGCCCAGCTCGACACCGTCACGGATCACGTCAAGGACGCGGTCGCTCACGGGGCCACGGTGCTGGCCGGTGGCAAGGGTCGCCCGGACATCGGACCGTACTTCTACGAGCCGACAGTCCTCGAAGGCGTGACCGAGGAAGCCGAGTGCTTCGCCGGTGAGACGTTCGGGCCGCTCGTCTCGCTCTACCCCTATCGCACGGTCGACGACGCGGTCGCGCTCGCGAACCAAGGGGAGTACGGCCTGAACGCCAGCATCTGGGGCAAGCCGCGGGAGGCCAGGGCGATCGCGCCGCGCATCAAGGCCGGCACGATCAACATCAACGAGGGCTTCTCGGCCACGTTCGGCAGCGTTGACGCGCCGATGGGCGGCATGCGGCAGTCGGGCCTCGGCCGCCGGCAGGGCGCCGAGGGCATCCTGCGCTACACCGAGCCGCAAGCGGTCGGCGTGCAGCGCGGCTTCCCGGTCGCGGGACCGTCGTTCCTGCAGCCGCGCACGTACGCCAAGCTGCTCACCGCCGGACTGAGGATCCTGAGGAGGACCCCGCGTGCCTGATCTCGAGAACGAGTACGACTACGACGTCATCGTCATCGGATCGGGATTCGGCGGGAGCGTCTCGGCGCTGCGGCTGACCGAGAAGGGCTACAAGGTCGCCGTGCTCGAGGCCGGCAAACGGTACGAGGACGAGGACTTCGCCAAGAGCTCCTGGCGTCTGCGCAAGTTCCTCTGGATGCCGCAGCTCGGCTGCTACGGGATCCAGCGCATCGACAAGCTCAAGGACGTGCTGATCCTGTCCGGTGCTGGAGTCGGTGGCGGTTCGCTGGTCTATGCCAACACGCTCTACGAGCCGCTCGACCCGTTCTACAAGGACCCCGCGTGGGGGCACATCACGGACTGGAAGGCCGAGCTCGCGCCCTATTACGACCAGGCCAAGCGCATGCTCGGCGTCGAGATCTATCCCATCGAGACTGCTGCGGACACGATCATCAAGCAGGTGGCCGAGGACATGGGCGTCGGCGGCACGTTCCACCACACGCCTGTGGGGCTGTTCTTCGGCGAGCCGGGCAAGACGGTCGCGGATCCATACTTCGGTGGAGCCGGACCGGATCGGGCGGGTTGCCTGCACTGCGGCGAGTGCATGACCGGGTGCCGTCACAACGCCAAGAACACGCTGGTCAAGAACTATCTCTACCTCGCCGAGAAGGGTGGGGCCGAGGTCCATCCGCTCACGACGGTCACCTCGGTCACGCCGCTGGCCGGCGGCGGCTACGAGATCGAGACCCGGCGCACCAATCGCCGGTTGCGCCCCCATAAGAAGATCACCGCCGAGCAGGTCGTGTTCTCCGCCAGCACGATGGGCACCCAGAAGCTGCTGCACAAGATGCGCGATCGCGGGGCGCTGCCGCAGGTCTCCGAGCGCCTGGGGCTGTTGACGCGTACGAACTCCGAGGCACTGCTCGGTGCGATCGCCGATGGTCGCGAGGTCGACTACAGCCACGGTGCCGCCATCACGTCGTCGTTCCACCCCGATGAGCACACGCACGTCGAGCCGGTGCGCTACGGCAAGGGCTCCAACGCGATGTCGCTGTTGCAGACCGTGCTGACCGACGGCAGCACCAGCACGCCGCGCTGGCGGGTGTGGCTCAAGGAGATGTGGCGCCAGAAGTTCAGCATCTTCAAGCTCTACGACCTGCGGCACTGGTCGGAGCGCACGGTCATCGCACTGGTCATGCAGACGCACGACAACTCGATCACGACCTACACCAAGCGCGGCATCACCGGCCGTCGCAAGCTGACCTCCAAGCAGGGGCACGGCGCGCCCAACCCGTCGTTCATCCCGCCCGCTCATGAGGCTGTGCAGCGTATGGCCGAGCACATGGACGGCACGCCTGGCGGCACGATCGGTGAGCCGTTCAACGTCCCGCTCACGGCACACTTCATGGGCGGCTGCGCGATCGGCGACTCGCCCGAGACCGGCGTGATCGACCCCTACCAGCGGCTGTTCGGCCACGAAGGCCTGCACGTCGTCGACGGCTCGGCCATCAGCGCCAACCTCGGCGTCAACCCGTCGCTGACCATCACGGCGCAGGCCGAGCGCGCGCTGTCGTACTGGCCCAACAAGGGCGAGGAGGACGTACGACCCGCGGTTGGCGAGGCGTACCGCAAGATTCAGCCCGTGCCGCCCAAGAACCCTGTGGTTCCGGCGGATGCTCCCGCCGCGCTGCGCCTGCCGATCATCGGGGTGAGCTAGGGACAAACCCCGCTGACGGGTCACTTGTTGCCTGCCGAGGGGTCAGTTGTCGTCTCGGATGGGGGCAGTTTGTGACCCGTCAGCGGGCAACAAGTGACCCGTCAGCGGGCAACAAGTGACCCGTCAGCGGGCCTGGGCTTCTGAAAAGGTCCCGGAATGCACAGAGCCCGACCGGGAGGGAGCTCACGGGTCGGGCCCTGTTGTGCCACGAGGAGCAGCACATGATCTAACGGGAGGGAGTGTTGTTAGATCCACCCTGTAAAACGACTGTGGTC
This sequence comes from uncultured Actinomycetota bacterium, assembly GCA_963790145.1. GTDB lineage: Bacteria > Actinomycetota > Actinomycetes > Propionibacteriales > Nocardioidaceae > Aeromicrobium. The sequence goes on from CAWBNN010000005.1 coordinate 402,619, forward strand.
ACACTGGGTTACGCGCGTCATGAAGATATTTTTCGGCCGATAGGATGGGGCGCGTGGCCCCTGATCATGACCTTGTTCTCGTCGTCGACTTCGGGGCGCAATACGCCCAGTTGATTGCCCGCAGGGTGCGTGAGGCGCGGGTCTACTCCGAGATCGTTCCGCACACCATGCCGGTCGACGAGATGCTGGCCAAACAGCCCGCCGCGATCATTCTCTCCGGCGGCCCTTCGTCGGTCTACGAGACCGGCGCTCCGCAGCTCGACGCATCGATGTTCGACGCCGAGGTGCCGGTGTTCGGCATCTGCTACGGATTCATGGCGATGGCGCAGGCGCTCGGCGGCAACGTCGCACATACGGGCCAGCGCGAGTACGGACGAACGGCCGTGAGCGTCGTCGACCCGGGCACGCTGCTCGCAGGACTTCCCACGACCCTCACCTCCTGGATGTCGCATGGCGACGAGGTCGTCGCCGCTCCCGCAGGGTTTCTCGTCAACGCCAACTCACCCCGCGCCACGGTCGCCGCGTTCGAGGACACTGGCCGCAAGCTCGCCGGCGTGCAGTGGCACCCCGAGGTTCTGCACAGTGAGCACGGCCAGCGCATCCTCGAGGCGTTCCTGGTCGACATCGCCGGTTGTCGCCAGACCTGGACCAGCAGCAACATCGTCGACGAGCAGGTCGAGCTGATCCGCGAGCAGGTCGGTGACGCCCGCGTCATCTCGGCGCTGTCCGGCGGTGTCGACTCGGCCGTCTCGACTGCACTCGTCCAGCGAGCGATCGGCGATCAGCTGACCGCGGTCTTCGTCGACCACGGGCTGCTGCGTGAGGGTGAGGCCGAGCAGGTCGAGAAGGACTACGTCGAGGCCACCGGTGTCGACCTCAAGGTCGTCGACGCGAGGGACCAGTTCCTGGGCTTCCTCGCCGGCGTCTCCGACCCCGAGGAGAAGCGCAAGATCATCGGTCGCGAGTTCATCCGCGTCTTCGAGGCTGCTGAGCGCGAGGTGCTCGCGACTCCCGGCACCCCGGTCAGGTTCCTCGTCCAGGGCACGCTCTATCCCGATGTCGTCGAGTCCGGTGGCGGCGCCGGCACGTCCAACATCAAGAGCCATCACAACGTCGGGGGCCTCCCGGAGGACCTCGAGTTCAGCCTGATCGAGCCGCTGCGCACGTTGTTCAAGGATGAGGTCCGCGACGTCGGCCGCCAGCTCGGCATCCCCGAGGCGATCGTCGGTCGCCACCCGTTCCCCGGTCCCGGCCTCGCGATTCGCATCGTCGGTGCAGTTGATGCCGACCGGCTGCGCATCCTGCGCCGAGCCGATGCGATCGTCCGCGAGGAGACCACCGCGGCCGGCCTCGACGGTGAGATCTGGCAGTTCCCGGTCGTGCTGCTGGCCGACGTCCGGTCGGTCGGCGTGCAGGGCGACGGTCGTACGTACGGCCATCCGATCGTGCTGCGTCCGGTGTCGAGCGAGGACGCCATGACGGCCGACTGGAGCCGCTTGCCATACGACGTGCTGGAGCGCATCTCGACCCGCATCACCAACGAGGTCGACGAGGTCAACCGGGTCGTGCTCGACATCACCAGCAAGCCCCCGGGCACGATCGAGTGGGAGTAGGCCTCACGGCCTAGGCGTCGAACGAGGCCCTGGTCCGCTGGATCACGTCGTCCACCACTGCGGTGAGGTCTGACGAACGCGCAGCGACCGTGCGCTGGTGCTCAGTTCCCGTGCCGTCGATCAGCACTCGGCGTATGCCCTCCTCGACCAGGGTCGTCGTGCCGTGCTCGTCGAGGATGGGCCGCAGGTGATCGATGAGACCGGCCAGGGCCTTCTCGGCCGGCACGACGGCACGCGTGACCGGATCCAGCAGCGACTCGGCCAGGCCGTTGCGGCGAGCTCGCCATCGCGCAGCCCGCAGCAGGTCGGTCCGCCAGGGTGGCGCGACCTGACCTGCGGCCCGTGACCGTGCGGCCGTCTCCACCAAGGCCCGCGTCAGCTCGGCGATGAGCACGGTGTCGTCGAGATTGGTGCAGGCATCGGCGACCCGGATCTCGACGGTCGGGAAGTTGCGCGACAGCCGGGCGTCGAAGTAGATCATGCCCTCGTCGAGCGCGGCACCCGAGGCGATCAGCTCACGGACCGCGTTCTGGTATCCGGCCGTGTCACCGAACGGCTCCACGGGTCCCGCGCTGGGCCAGCCGTCGTACAGCTGACGGCGCCAGCTCGCGTAGCCCGTGTCCTTGCCGCGATAGAACGGCGAGTTGACCGACGTCGCCGCGAGGATCGGCAACCACGGCTGGATCTCGTCGATGATCCCGACCGCCTCCTCCTCGTCGACGTGCACGTGGACATGGGTCCCGCACACCAGACCGCCCTGGCCGACGATCGTGCCGAAGGTCTCCAGCATCGTGACGTACCGATGCTTGGGCGTCGTCCGGCCGTCCTCATGGGGCAGGATCGGTGTGCCCACGGAGGCGAGCTCGGCCCCGACGGACTCGGCGGATTCCGAGGCGAGTCGGCGCTCCTTGACGAGATCCGACCGCAACGCATCAAGGTCGGCGTGCGGCCGCGTACGGATCTCGATCTGCTGCAGGAAGAGCTCCTGGTCGAGATCATCCTCCGCCTCGCGGGTGGAGTGGATCACCTCGTACGAGACGGGCACGAGCCGCCTGGTACGGGGATCGATCAGGAACATCTCCTCCTCGACGCCGACCTCACGCACGGGTCACGCGCTCTCTGCGTCGTCCAGGAGTCCTTCGGTGCGAGCCTGATGAACGATACGGCGGACGTTGACGATGTTGCCGCAGTCCGCATCGATCTGCCGGTTGCGCTCGGTGGCGAACTTCTCGCCGAGGTCGAGCCGGGCCGCCTCGGCCACCTCCTCGCGGGCGGGGTTGAGGATCGTGAGCTCCTCCTCCGTGAGGTGGTGGTTGACCAGCTCGGCGAGCTTCTCGAGGGCGTCGTCGAATTTCTGCGTGTCGGTGCCCGAGCACTCGAGCAGGGCCAGCAGGGCCTCATTGCCCTCGGCGTGCTCCTCCTCGCCGTGCTGCACGTCCTCGGTGTCGAGCGAGGTCTTGCGCCGGAGCGCCGGATAGACGTACTTCTCCTCCGCCTCGGCGTGCGCGACGTGCAGGGCCGAGAACGCCGCCCGTACGCGTTCGCGGTCGCTCTCGGCATTGCGGAGGTCGCGCAGGAGTGCTTCGAATCGCCGGTGGTCCTCGATGATCAGGTCGATCACGTCGCCCGATTCCGGCCGGCCAAGGTCAATCATCGTCATGGGGGGCGCGTACCCCCGGAGCGCCGCGATCAATCCCGCGTACGACGGCGGTCGGATCAGCCCCGTTTGTCCCTCCGGGCCGGGGGTAGGGCAAGCAGATGAGCCCCACACCTGATCCGGTCATCCCGTGAGCGTCAACACGCGCGTCGTCGCCGCGACCCCCGACGACGTGTGGAAGGTCCTCGCCGACGGCTGGCTGTATCCACTGTGGGTCGTCGGCGCGACCCGTATGCGAGGCGTCGACGACAACTGGCCCGAGAAGGGCAGCCGCATCCACCACTCGGTCGGTGTGTGGCCGATGCTGATCAACGACCACACCGAGGTGCTGGACGTCGTGCCCGGCCGGTCCATCACCCTGCGGGCCCGTGCATGGCCGGTCGGTGAGGCCAAGGTCACCATCCGCCTCAGCGATGTCGGAGCGCAGACCGAGGTCGTCATCGAGGAGGACGCCATCGCCGGGCCGGGTGTCCTGGTGCCGGAGCCACTCAAGGGACTCACGCTCAAGTGGCGCAACGTCGAGACGCTACGGCGTCTCGCGTTCATCGCCGAGGGTCGCCACGAGGAGCCCGACGAAGCCCAACAAACCGCGAAGGAGAACTGATGCGTGCACTCACCTGGCAGGGCCGGCGATCGGTGTCGGTCGAGACCGTCCCGGACCCAGTGATCCAGCAGCCGAACGACGCCATCATCAAGGTCACGTCGACCGCCATCTGCGGCTCCGACCTGCATCTCTATGAAGTGCTCGGACCATTCCTGCAGCCGGGCGACGTGCTCGGCCACGAGACGATGGGCATCGTCCAGGAGGTCGGGCCCGAAGCCGGTGACCTCAAGATCGGTGACCGGGTCGTCATCCCCTTCAACATCTCGTGCGGCCACTGCTGGATGTGCTCGCGCGGGCTGTTCGCTCAGTGCGAGACGACGCAGAACGAGAAGACCGGCAAGGGCGCCTCGTTGTTCGGCTACACCGAGCTGTACGGCTCGGTGCCCGGCGGGCAGGCTGAGTACCTCCGGGTGCCGGAGGCGCAGTTCGGGCCCATCAAGGTCCCCGATGGGGTGCCTGACGAGCGCTACCTCTATCTCTCCGACATCCTGCCCACCGCATGGCAGGCCTTCGAGTTCGCGGACGTTCCGGAGGGCGGCACGGTCGCGGTGTTCGGTCTTGGCCCGGTCGGCCAGCTCACCGCTCGGATCGCGCTCAACGCCGGCCGGCGCGTCATCGGCGTGGACCGCATCGCCGAGCGGCTCGACCTCGCCCGTTCGTACGGCGTGGAGGTCGTCGACCTGGACTCCGTCGACGACATCACGGAGGCCATCTTCGACCTGACCGAGGGCCGAGGCGCCGACGGCACGGTCGACGCCGTGGGCATGGAGGCGCACGGGTCGCCCATCGCCAAGACCGCGATCAGCGCCGTGGGGATGCTTCCCGATGCCCTGGCGAGGCCGCTGACCGACAAGTTCGCGATCGACCGGCTGGCGGCCCTGATCGCGTGCATCAAGTCCGTACGTCGTGGCGGCACGGTCTCGGTGAGCGGCGTCTACGGCGGTGAGGTCGACCCGATGCCGATGATGGAGATGTTCGACCGCGGCATCACGATGCGACTGGGTCAGTGTCACGTCAAGCGCTGGACCGATGACATCGCCAAGGTCCTGCAGAACGATGGCGACCTGTTGGGCGTCGAGTCGCTCGCGACCCATCGTGTCCCGCTCGAGGAGGCTCCGGCGGCGTACGAGATGTTCCAGAAGAAGCAGGACGGGTGCGTCAAGGTGGTGCTCAAGCCGTGACCTCGGACCCTCGGGTCCTCGTCGTGACGGGGGCTTCGAGCGGCATCGGCCGAGCGGCGGCGTTGCAGTCGGCGGCCGCCGGTGACCATGTCGTGCTCGTCGCCAGGGGCGAGCCGCCTCTGCAACAGGTCGCCCGCGAGTGCGAGGCCGCCGGCGCGGCGTCGACCTTGGTCCTGCCGACAGACGTGGGCGACGACGCCGAGGTCGAGAAGATGATCGCCGCTGTGACGTCCCAGCACGGTCGCATCGACGCGGTCGTCCACTGCGCGGGCGTGGTGGCCTACGGACGTACCGAAGAGGTGCCGGCCGAGGTCTTCGACGGCGTGCTGCGCACCAACCTGACCGGGTCCGTGAACGTGGCCCGCCACACGATCCCGGTCATGCGCCGGCAGGGCGCCGGCTCGCTCGTGCTGTTCGGCTCGGTGATCGGCCACATCAGCGTGCCGAGCATGAGCGCCTACGTCCTGAGCAAGTGGGGGATCCGTGCGCTGGCGCGGCAGCTGCAGGTGGAGAACCGCGACCTCGACGAGCTGACGATCGCCTACATCGCGCCGGGTGGCGTCGACACCCCGATCTATGAGCAGGCGGCCAACTACGACGGCTTCGCGGGCCGGCCCCCGCCGCCGGTGCTCTCGCCGGAACGGGTGGCCAAGATCGCGCTCCGTCGTCTCGACCGGCACCGCGCCCGCACGCAGGTGGGGGTCGCGAACGACCTCATGCGGTTCGGCTTCAGCGCCGTGCCGTGGGCGTTCGACCTGCTGGTCGGCCCGCTCTTTCGCGTCATGGCCAGCGATCGCACGACGCGGGTCGAGCCGACGGCGGGCAACGTGCTGGAGTCGATGTTCACCGGCAACCAGCTCCACGGCTCGCACGGCAGCGCCCTCATCGGCATCGGCCGCAACGTCATCGCGCGGGTGACCGGCAAGGACAAGCCGGGATGAGTCGAACGTACGACGCGGTCGTCGTCGGCGCCGGCCCCAACGGGCTGGTCGCTGCGAATCACCTCGCCGACGCCGGCTGGTCGGTCCTCGTGCTGGAGGCACAACCCGAGGTCGGGGGAGCGGTTCGCAGTGCGGAGGACGTCCACCCGGGGTTCGTGCATGACACGTTCAGCGCGTTCTATCCGTTGGCCGAGGCGTCACCGACGATCCGCTCGTTCCACCTCGAGGAGCACGGACTCGGTCTGGCAGCACGCTCCGGCGGTCCTGGGCCATCCGACCAAGGACGGGCAGTGGGCGATGCTGCACCGCGATCGGGACATCACCGCGGCGTTGATGGACGAACAGCATGCCGGTGACGGCGGGTCGTGGCTCGAGCTGTGCGAGCAGTGGGACCGGATCGGCGACCAGCTGGTCAAGGCCCTGCTGTCGCCCTTTCCTCCGGTCAAGAACGGTCTGGGCGCCCTCGCCCGGCTCCGCGGTGTCGGCGGCCTCGAGTTCGTACGCACGATGCTGACGCCGGCTGCCGAGCTGGGGCTCGCAAGGTTCGGGGGAGCGTCGCCCCGCTTGCTGATCGCCGGCAACGCCGGGCACGCGGACATCCCGCTGCACGCGCCGGGCTCTGGGCTCATGGGGGTCCTGCTGGTCATGCTCGGCCAGACCGTCGGCTTCCCGGTGCCGCAGGGCGGCGCGGGCGAGCTGACCAAGGCGCTGGCTCGCCGTTTCGAGTCGCTCGGCGGCGAGATCCACTGCTCGTCGCGAGGTGTCCAGCATCAAGGTCGCGGATCGCCGGGCGGTCGGCGTACGCACGACAGACGGCGAGCACTTCGGGGCCCGGCGGGCTGTCCTGGCTGATGTTGCCGCGCCCAACCTCTACGGCGGGCTGGTGCACGCCGCGGACCTGCCGGCGCGCACCGTGCGGGCCATGACGTCGTTCGAGCTCGACCCCGGCACGGTCAAGGTCGACTGGGCTCTGGACGGCGGCGTGCCGTGGGCCAAGCCGCCGCCGCACGAACCCGGCACGTTCCACGTCGCCGACTCGGTGGAGCAGATGACCGAGGCGCTCGGACAGGTCGTCGGCGCGGGCCATCCCGGCGGCGCCGTTCATGCTGGCCGGCCAGATGTCGACGACCGATCCCACCCGTTCGCCGGCCGGCACCGAGGCGCTGTGGGCCTACACGCACGTGCCGCAGGACGCGATCCGCGACGCCGGTGACGACGGCATCCGCGGGGTCTGGGACCGGGACGACTGCGAGCGGTTCGCCGATCGGATGCAGGCGCGGATCGAGGACATCGCCCCCGGGTTCGGGTCGCGCGTCATGGCGCGCCGGGTGCTGGGGCCACGCGAGATGGAGCAGCGCGACGCCAACCTGATCGGTGGGTCGATCAACGGCGGTACCGCCCAGCTGCACCAGGAGCTGATCTTCCGGCCGGTCCCCGGGGCGGGGCGTGCCGAGACTCCCGTCCGCGGGCTCTACCTCGCGTCGGCGTCGGCCCATCCCGGCGGCGGCGTGCACGGCGCGTGCGGCATGAACGCAGCGCGCGCGGCGATCGCCCACACGCGAGTACGCGAGCTGTTGCCGGCGTCGCTCAGGCGCTGAGCTCGCGCTCGTCGGGCGCCTCGAACGCGACGTCGCCGAGCGCGACGGTCGGCTGCCGGTACTGCTGCTCGAGCTGCTCCTGCGTACGCCGGTTGAGGTCCGGGTCGACCGATGCCACCGCCTCGTCGACCAGGATGACGCGGAGGTCTCGGGCGTACGCGTCGGCGGCCGTCGTCGCGATGCAGGACTCGGTCGACACCCCGGCCAGAGCCAGGGTGGTGATGCCGCGCGCGCTGAGCAGGTCCTCGAGCTCGGTGCGGAAGAACGCACTGTCGCGGGTCTTGATCATCGTGATCGTGCCCTCGGTCCGCAGTCCCGGGACGGGGTCAGCCCCGGGGGTCCCCTCGATGACCATGCCGCTGTCGTCCTCGCGCATGTTGAGCGCCCAGGTCGACCGGTCGCGCCGGTGCTCCGTCCGTACCTCGATGACCGGAGCGCCGGCAGCAAGGGCGTGCTCAGCCAGGGCGTTGCACGCCGCGACGAGGTCGTCGCGGCAACGCTCGAGCTCGTCGTCGTTGAAGTAGTCGACCTGCATGTCGACGATCAGCAGTGCCTGCGCGGTGTTGCCGGCCATGACTCTCCCTTCGACAACGCGAACTACCCGCAATGCGCGCTCGTCAACCGCCGGGACGAAGGCGGTCCAGCTCGGCCTCGGCATCCTCCAGCGCCTGTTGAGCCTCGCGCTCGGCGTCCTCTGCCTCGTCGGCCGCGGTGTCGGCTCGGTCGAGGGCCTTCTCGGTCTCGGTGATCTCGCGCTCGATCGCCTTGGCCTTCTTGCGCAGCTCGGCGAGCTCCTCCTGCAGCTCGTCGCGCTCCTCGACCTGCGACTCGAGCTCCTCGGCGGCGGTCTTGGCCTTGCGCCGGGCTTTTGCCACCGCAGCCTCGGCCGCCTCGATCCGCTTGCGTTCGAGCTGCGTCGGTCCTTGCGATGCGGACTTCTTGGTGCGGGGTCGCGCTCCCTCCGGCGGGATCGCGACGACATCGGTGAGGTCGACCGGTTCGAACGGGTTGGCGGCGAAGGTCGCGACGAGCAGCCCGTCCTGCACCGCGTTGGCGGCGTCGGGGTCGGTCATCGCCGCGCGCAAGGCCTCCTCGACGCCGCTCGCGGCCTGGGCGCTCAGCGTCCCGCCGGAGGCCCGCACCAGCCCAGCGGCCTCGTCGAGCGCTTGACGGGTGAGGTCGCGACGGGCGCGATCGAGCAGCCGGGTGCGCGAGCCGTCGGAGTCGGACTGGGCGTCGCGCAGCTGCTCCCCGAGCTCGACGACCTCCTCGACGAGCTCGGCCCGTTCCCGCGCGAGCGCGTTGACCGCCCACGCGGCGGCGCTGGGCTTGCGCAACCCCTTGACCTGCCGGGCCAGCTCCTTGCCGTCGGCGCCGTCTGCGGCTTCCTTGCGCGCGGCGATGAACTCCGACAGCGGCCGCGCGTAGAGCTCCTGGGCGATCGAACGCAGGCTGGCCATGCGGTCAGCCTAGGACCGCTCGGGGTTTGTCGCGCGAGATCGGCGGGTATGTCCGGCGCATGACCTCACTGTGGCTCGATCGAGCCGACCTGCCCGCCAGTGACCCTCTTCCGGCAGACGAGCGGCTCGACGACCTCGTGATCGGGGCCGGCCTGACGGGGCTCACGACTGCCCTGTTGCTCGCCCGGGCTGGCCGACGGGTCGCGGTGATCGAGGCGCGCCGCGTCGGCGCCGTGACGACCGGCAACACCACGGCGAAGCTGTCGCTGCTGCAGGGCACCAAGCTGTCCACGATCCTGCGCAAGCAGTCCCACGAGGTCGCTCAGGCGTACGTCGACGCCAACCTCGAGGGTCAGCAGTGGTTGGTGCGGTTCTGCGCGGATCACGGCGTCCCGGTCCAGACTCGCGACGCGATCACGTATGCCGCGCAGCCCGATCAGGTCGAGTCGGCGCGGCAGGAGCACGACGCGGCCCGATCGCTGGGCCTCGATGTCCGATGGAACGACCAGCTCGACGTGCCGTTCCCGAACCATGGCGGCGCGGTGCTGGCCGACCAGCACCAGTTCGACCCGCTCGACGTCCTGATCGCGCTGGCGGCCCAGGTCCGCGAGCACGGCGGAACGATCCACGAGGGCCACCGGGTCGTGAGCGCCTCCAAGACCGGCCGGCCGACCGTGCACCTCGAGGACGGGACTGAGCTGACGGCGGACGAGGTGATCCTGGCGACCGGGACCCCGATCCTCGATCGTGGGCTCTACTTCGCCAAGCTCGAGCCGCTGCGGTCGTACGCGTTGGCATTCGACTTCGCCACGACGCCGTTGCCGATGAGCCTGTCCGCCGGCCAGCCGTCGCGTTCGATCCGCGACGTGCCGCACACGGACGGGACGACGAAGCTCATGATCGGCGGCAATGGACACACCGTGGGGCGCACCGACTCGGAGGCGCGGCACGTCGACGAGCTGCGGGAGTGGACGGCGATCTACTTCCCGGGGGCAGTGGAGACGCACGTCTGGTCGGCACAGGACTACCAGTCGCACGACGGCATCCCGTACGTCGGCCATCTCCCGCGCGGCGGCGGCCGGTTCCACGTCGCGACCGGTTTCGACAAGTGGGGCATGACCAACGCCGTCGCGGCGGCCCGAAACCTGACCTCGAGCCTGCTGGGGGAGCCGGTGGCGTGGTCCAAGCCGATGTCGCGCCGCATCACGCGGCCGGCCGGCGCGGCGAAGATCGCCGAGCTCAACCTCAGCGTCGGGGCCCACCTCGCCAAGGGTCTCGTGTCGGCCGAGCTCAAGGAGGCACCGGACCACCCGGCAGAGGGTGAGGGCGAGGTCGGTCGCGACGGGATCCTGCCGACCGGTGTCTCGACGGTCGACGGCCGTACGTGTGCGGTCCGCGCCGTGTGCACGCACCTCGGCGGCATCCTGTCCTGGAACGACCAGGAGAAGACGTGGGACTGCCCCCTGCACGGTTCGCGGTTCACGCCCGACGGTGAGGTCCTCGAGGGGCCGGCGACCCGTGCTCTCCGGACCCCTACGGCCTAGGGGCGATCGCGGGCGGGCAGCACCTTGTGGGTGCCGTCGCACCACGGCTGGTTGGCGGACTTGCCGCAGCGGCACACGGCACTGACCGGGCGCACCGTCCGGTGCGCGACGCCGTCGGCATCCTCGACGAGGTGCTCGCCGCGCAGCAGCAGCGGTCCGCCCGGGCACACGACGACATCCGGATGCTCGAAGCCATGATCGTCGGTCATGAGGCATCCCACCCGTCAAGCATGCGCCTGGCATAGCGGTCCTCGAGGTCCAGGCACGTGAACGCGCCGAACACGACATCATCGACGAGCTGGGGCTCCGCCTCGACGAGGGCGCCGCAGATCGTACGGACCGCGAGCTGCTCGTGCACCGCATCGGCCTCGACGTGCTCCTCGTAGTAGGCGATCATCTCCGGCGGGAAGTCCAGGCGAGCGAGCCCTTGCGCCACGCGCCGTGACGGCAGGGAGCTCGTCGCCTCGAACGCGGCGAGGTGCCCCAAGGCTGCGGCGCGAAGGCGCCGGTGGAGCCCGAACAGCGACATCGCGTTGTTGAGCTCAAGGATCTCGACCGGCACGTCGTCGATGTACGCATACGGGTCCGCACGCAGCCCAGACGCCTCGAGTCCGAGCGCGAACAGGTGTGCGTGGAGCCGGTTGGGATTGCCGCCGCCGTACTCGTCGTACTGCAGCTCCACCAGCGCCGCCTTGGGGGCGGTGGGGAGTCGGGGCACGACCCACGCGACCGGGTCCGACTCCTTGAGGTGATAGATCGAGCGATGCCGGAGGAGCTCGAGAACCTGCTCGCGCTCGGCCCTGCGCTGGACATGTGCGGCGATCGACGGCCCGTCGTGCTCGGCGATGAAGCTGAACAGCGCTTCCGCGAACGGCCCGTCGAGGGCGGTTGCGGGCTGGCGTGCCCGGAGCTCGGTCTCGAAGTCGCGCTCGAGCGAGCGGCGCAGGCCGAGGATTCCGGCGTCCCACTCCAGCTCGTCGTCGACGTCCTCGAACCCGGAGTAGTGGAGCTCGTACAGCGCCCACAGCGCGATCTGGACGTCATCGCGATCGGTCGGCTGGACGTGGGCCAGGCTGCCGGTGTCGCAGGCGTCCGACCGCAAGGCGTCGAACAGGGCCTGGCTCAGCTCGCCGCGTGCCTTAGGAAGCAGCATGGCGGTCCTCGTCGTCGAGGGCCTGCCATTCACCCCGGCAGTCGAGGAATCCTCGAGGCGAGTCGGGGCGCATCGGCGGGTCGGTCCGCGGATGGCCGGGATGCGGGATCGTGAGCTGTTGGTTCGTCATGTCGCGGCACCCATACCCCTGAGGCGGAGTCGTGAAACGCGGACACCATTGAGCCCGGAAATTCCTCGTCGGGGGAATGTCCTGCAATTCCAGGTGTGTCCATGTTCACAGGCTTACCCACAGAGTGTGCATATAGTTCTTTCGAACTAGACAGGTAGTCACTTGTGACCTGCGTCACACGATGACCCGAGTGCCAGCCACGCAGTGCGACCCGGTCGTCACTCCTCGTAGACGTCGGGGATGCCGTCGCCGTCGACATCGCGACGTTCGGTCTCCGTGATGCGGGCGTAGTGCCGATTCCTCGCACGAAGCACGAACGCGGCAGCCCCGGCGGACACCAGCGAGCCGACCAACACCCCGACCTTCGCATGCTCTTCGGCCGCGCTGCCTGCGCCATACGCGAGCTCACCGATCAGCAACGAGACCGTGAAGCCGACACCGGCCAGCATCGCGAGCCCCAGCACATCGATCCACGAGAGGTCGTCATCGAGGTCTGCGCGAGTGAACCGCGCCGCCACCCAGGTGGCCCCGAAGATGCCGAGCGACTTGCCGACGAAGAGACCGACGACGATGCCGATCGTGATCGGGTCGGTCAGGGCTCCGGTGAAGCCGTCCCAGCCCCCGATCGCGACCCCCGCGGAGAAGAAGGCGAAGATCGGCACTGCCACGGCCGACGAGAGCGGGCGGAAGCGGTGCTCGAAGTGCTCGGCCAGCCCCGGCAGCTCCTTGCCGTCCCGGCGCAGCACCGGCACGGCAAAGCCCAGAAGCACGCCGGCGACCGTCGCGTGGATGCCGGAGGCGTGGACGAGGCCCCACGTCAAGGCAGCCAGTGGCAGCAGCAACCACCACGTACGAACCCGTCGTTGGACCAACGCCGTGAAGATCGCGAGAGGGACCATGGCGGCGAGCAGCCAGACGGGATCCAGATCGTCGGTGTAGAAGATCGCGATGATGATGATCGCCAGCAGGTCGTCGACGATCGCGAGCGTCAGCAAGAAGGTGCGCAGGCCCGTGGGCAGGTGCGTGCTGATGACCGCCAGCACCGCGAGCGCGAAGGCGATGTCGGTCGCCGTCGGGATCGCCCACCCGCGCAGCGCACCGCCGGCGTTGATCGCGACGAACAGCAGCGCAGGCGCGGCCATGCCGCCGACGGCCGCCAGGACCGGGATGGCCGCTCGCCGCGGATCACGCAGGTCGCCGGCGACGAACTCCCGCTTGAGCTCGAGCCCGGCGATGAAGAAGAAGATCGCCAGCAACCCATCGGCAGCCCAGGTGCCGAGGGAGAGATCGAGGTGCAGTGCCTCCGGCCCGATCACGGTGTCGCGCAGATCGGCGTACGCGTCCCCGGTGTTGGCTGCCACCAGCGCGACCACGGCAGCGCCGATCAGCAATGCGCCGCCGATGGTCTCCTGGCGCAGGATCTCCGCGATGCGGGAGGCCTCAGGCCACGATCCTCGGCCGAAGACGCGAGGTGAACGGGTCGACATGTGAGCTCCCTGGGGTCGGCGACAACATGCCGACCAGACTTCCCGGCGCACCTGACCTGAACTCTACCGGGCGGACCCATCGAGGCGGGTAGCCTGCGGGCATGCCGGATGTCGCGATCGCAGCCCCCAACGAGGCTGCTGCCGATGCCGGCGAGCAGATTGCCCGTGCCGGCGGCAACGCGGTCGACGCCGCACTCGCCGCCGTCCTCGTGACGATGGTCAATGAGATCGGGATCGTGTCGCTCAGCTCGGGCGGGTTCATCACGGTCCAGCCGCAGAACGGCAGCGCACCGCAGACCGTCGACGGCTGGATGGAGATGCCCGGACGTGGGCGCGACCTCGGCGGCGGCACGTGGGACATCCACACCGACTACGGCGACGGGGTCACCGCGACGATCGGGCCCGGTTCGGTTGCCGCACACGGCTCGGTCGCGGCGTTCGGCGCTGCGCACGCCCGGTGGGGTCGCCTGCCGTGGCGCGAGATCGTGGCACCGTCGATCGACGTGGCGCGCGGCGGGTTCCGGCTCGGCTCGGCATCGCGCTACTACCTCGAGCACGTGCACGACCTGATCTTCGGCTGGGACGACGAGAGCGATGCCGCGGTCCACGACGAGGACGGCCTCGTGACGACCGACCTGATCGTGCTGCCTGACCTCGTCGGCTCCCTCGAGCTGATCGCCGACGAGGGCCCCAGCGCCCTGCACACGGGCGACCTGGCCCGCCTGATCAGCGATGACGTGATCGACCGCGGCGGCATCCTCGGCCTCGAGGACCTTGCGGCGTACCACCCGGTCGTACGTCCGTCGCTGCTGAGCACGGTCGGTGACTGGACGTTCGGCACCAACCCGCCGCCGTCCGTCGGTGGCGTATGCGTGACCGCGATGCTGCGCATGCTGGACGGCCGGCCGTACGGCGAGTGGGACAGCGACGATGTCGAGCACCTCATCCGGGTGCAACGAGCGGTGCTGGGTCACCGGCTCACGGTGCTGGACCACACCGATGACCTCGAGCGGGACGCCGCGGCGTTCCTCGAGCTGGTCGACCACGACCATCTCGCGGTGCTGGAGTCCGGGTCGACGGCGCATGTCTCGGCGACCGACAGCGACGGCGGGGCCTGCTCGGTCACGGTGTCGTCGGGCTACAGCTCGGGGATGATCGCGAAGGGCACCGGCATCTGGCTCAACAACTGCCTCGGCGAGCAGGAGCTCAATGCCCGCGGACTGCACGGGCTGCCACCCGGCGCGCGATTGCTGTCGAACATGGCGCCGACGGTCGGGCACCACGTCGACGGGTCGGCGATCGCGATCGGATCGCCCGGCGCCGACCGCATCACGACGGCGATCGTGCAGGCTCTCGCCGGTTTCGTCAACGGCCGACTCGGCCTGCAGCACGCCATCAACCATCCTCGGGTCCACGTGCACCGCGCTGGCCGGCCGGACGAGGTCCTCAAGACCGAGACCGACCTGACGATGTACTACGGCGGTGTCGCGGCGACGCTCCGGCGGCACGACGGGCACCTGGTGGCCGCCGCGGACCCTCGCCGCGACGGCGCCGTACGGCTCGTCCGGGCTGACCCGCGCGGGACGGATGCGGTTTGATGGTCCGATGCCCCCCGCACCCCTCGTCCTGGCTCACCGTGGCGTCCCCGGCGAGCGACTCGAGCACACCCGCCCGTCATACCTGCTCGCGATAGAGCAGGGCGCCGACTACATCGAGCCGGACGTCGTGGCGACGAAGGATGGCGTGCTCGTCGTGCGGCACGAGAACGAGATCAGCGGCACGACCGATGTCGCCGACCGGCCGGAGTTCCTCGACCGCAAGGCCTCCAAGACCGTCGACGGGACCCAGCGCACCGGGTGGTTCACGGAGGACTTCACCCTCGACGAGCTCAAGTCGCTGCGCACCAAGGAACGCATCCCTGACCTTCGACCGGGCAACGTCGCGCTGGGCGGCGTCGAGCCGATCCTGACGTTCGACGAGGTGCTCGACATCGCGTTGCAGGGCACCGCGACGCGGGACAACCCGGTCGGTGTCTACGTGGAGACCAAGCATCCGAGCTATTTCGAGAGCGTCGGCATCAGCCTCAACGACCTCCTGATCGACGCGCTCGAGCGCCGCGACCTGAACACCCCTGACGCCAGGATCACGATCCAGTCGTTCGAGTCAGGCAACCTGCAGACGATCCGGAGCCGGACACCGGCGTTCATCGTCCAGCTGATGTCGCCATCCGGTGCTCCGGCTGACTTCGTGATCGGCGGCGACGAGCGTACGTATGCCGACCTGCGCGAGCCCGAGGGTCTGGAGTTCATCGCCTCGTACGCCGATGCGATCGGCCCCTACAAGGATCTCGTGATCGCCCGCGACAGCGCCGGCAACCTGGCCGGGCCCACCGGATTGGTCGACGCGGCCCACGCCGCGGGCCTCGACGTGCACATCTGGACGATGCGTAACGAGAACAACTTCCTGCCGGTCGACCTGCGGAGCAGCACCGACAAGCTCGCCCACGGCGATGCCGTGGGCGAGTACCTGGCGTTCTTCGACGCCGGGGTGGATGGCGTCTTCTCCGACTTCACGCAGACGGCGGTGCAGGCGCGCTCTCAGTGGTTGGCACGTCAGTAGCCTGCGCCCGTACGGTCTGCTGGCCGGCGGGCTGCGTGGCGGGCATCAGCACCCAGGCAACGACGTACGCCACGATGAGTGAGCCGAAGCCGAGCACGGTGCCGACGGCGACCAGGATGCGGATCAGGTTGGCGTCGAGGCCGGTGTAGGTGGCGATGCCTCCGCACACGCCTCCGACCCATTTGTCGTCACGGCTGCGGGTGAGCTGCTTCATCTTCAGGTCCTTCCGGGGTGGGGGCTGGGGTGGGTTCTGTGGCGGGGATGCGTCGGGCGCGGCTGGCGGACCTGGTCTGCCACACCGTGGCGGCGACGCCGAGCAGTCCGAGGAGGATCAGCACCCCCGAAGCGGTGAGGCCGAGCTGGCGTGGAGTCAGGAGGTCCTGCTTCCAGACGGCCCAGTTGCCGACGGCGGACAGGAAGAACAGCCCGAAGGCGAGACCTTCCCAGCGGAACGTGTGCCTGGTCATCTGCGGATCACCTCGATGTTTCCGAGTCGTTGGTGGATGTCGAGCGTCAGGGCGAGGCCCGTCGTGGTGGCGGGATACGTGAGCTCTGTGTCAGTGCCGTCGGTCTTGCGATCGAACACCCGGATCTCGCCGGCCTCGATGTCGGCGTTGACCCTGACGTCGAGGCCCTCAGGCACGATGACCTTGGTCTGGCCGACGCCGGCCTCGATCTCGACGGTCCGACCGAGCAGCGCCGTCGGGTTCGTGACCTCGGTGAGGTCGAGCTCGATCATGCCGACGCCGTGTCGGTAGTGCGGATCGACCTGGGCGGCGTTCACGGGTGTCGGCGTCTGCGTCCCGATCCGGCCGTTGGGCAGGAACGATCCGATCGCGAGGGTGATGGCGAGCAGTATCCCGATGCCGATCAGCGGGCCGCCGTTGCCGATCAGCGTGCTGACGAGCAGCCCGACCGCCACGACGCCGAGTGCCACGGCGACGTATGCCGTCCAGTGAGGCCCGTCGTTGTACGCGTCGTAGATGCCCGTCGCGGCGGTCGCGATCGCGGTCACCGACAGGGTGAGCCACGTGAGCGTCCAGGAGCGGTCTCGTCTCGACTTGGCGTACTTCTGGTTGGCCACGAGCCCGGCCTTGGCGGCGGCGAACTCCGGGCCACGAGCGGACTCGTCGGCCGGGTCGACCCCGGGTGAGGCGTACTCGGCTGCCAGCGCGGTCTCGGCCTGTCGGCGGCGCCTCGGGCGGACCACGAACAGGTAGTAGGCGGCCGCGAACGGCACGACGATCCAGGGCGCTCCGTTCCAGAACCAGCCGCCGTCACCGACGACGGCGACGCCCGCCAGCACGACGGCGCCGACCAGGCCTGCGACGCGTACCTGCTCCTCGTTCTTGTCGAGGTGGAACCAGTCAGCGGCGACGCTCTTGGCCTCACCCTCGACCGGCAGCAGGAACCACGCGGCGGCGTAGAGGATGACACCGGCGAACCCGACGAGCGTCAGCACGGCGATGACGACACGGACGATCACGGGATCGATGTCGAGGTACTTCGCGGCGCCGGCGCAGACACCGCCGAGCAGGCGATCGTCCCTCGATCGCTTCATGTCGGTGATGGTGCGGAGCCGGCGCGGGTCGAAGTCGCCGTCCGGCGGCGGGGTGGTGCGGGTGTCTTCTGCGTTCATACCCCCATCGTGTCCGAGGGCGAGACTGCGCGACATCGGGTACGTCCCTGAATCCCACCCGGGAGTGGTCAGGGTGCGCGAGGGGTCCACCTGATGGCGCGGGTGTGCGCGGACGTGTGACGATCATGGGGTGACCGAATACCGCCGTGCCTACCGACCAGCCGATCGCCGGCTCGTCGGCGGCGTGGCGACGGGTGTTGCCGAGCACTTCGGCGTCCCGGTCCTCTATGTCCGGCTGGCCTTCATCGTTGCGACGTGGCTCCAGGGCATGGGTGTCGTCGCCTACCTGTTGCTGTGGCGGTTCCTGCCGCTGCGTCAGCCCGAGCTGTCGCCCGGGCTGGAGTCGGCGACCCGGAGCGGGCTCCGTACGAGCGGCCGTCCCGGCGCGTTCGAGGTGTTCCAGACCGTGGCGTTGGGTGCCGTCGGCATCGGCGTGATGTTCATGATCCAGGCCAGCGGGCGAGGCATCGCCGGTGGGCTGTTCGCCCCGCTGCTGATCGGGGTGATCGGCCTCGCGGTGATCTGGCGCCAGTTCGACGACGCCGCGTGGGGTCGCTGGATGCGCCAGACGCGTGGCTTCGCGTTCGCCCTGCGAGTCGCCGCGGGTGCCGTGCTCGTCGCAATCGCCGGCATCTACTTCCTCAGCCAGGAGCGTGGCTGGTCAGGCATCGTCGACCTCGCCTCTGCGGTGGCCGTCGCGGGCCTCGGCCTGCTGCTGATCCTCGGGCCGTGGATCACCAAGCTGCTGGGCGACCTGACGGAGGAGCGACGCGAGCGCGTACGTTCGCAGGAACGCGCCGATGTTGCCGCGCACCTGCACGACTCGGTGCTGCAGACCCTGGCCCTGCTGCAGAAGAACGCCGGCGACTCGGCGGTCGTGGCGACGCTCGCGCGCCGGCAGGAGCGCGAGCTGCGGGCCTGGCTCTACGGCAATGACGAGAAGCCCGGTGACTCGCTCGTGGCCGCGCTGCGGGCATCCGCCGCCGATGTCGAGGACGCGCACCGCGTGCCGGTCGAGGTCATCGCGGTCGGTGACGCCCCGCTCGATCCCGACGTCGCGGCGATCGCCAAGGCGGCGCGCGAGGCCATGATCAACGCCGCCAAGCACGCTCGGGTCGACCGGATCGATGTCTACGCCGAGACCGACGGACGTACGGTCGAGGTCTTCGTCCGCGACCGCGGGGTCGGCTTCGACACCGAGTCGATCGCCGAGGACCGCATGGGTGTGCGAGGCTCGATCCTCGACCGGGTCGAGCGGCACGGCGGCACCGCCTCCATCAGGAGCGCACCGGGGGAGGGCACCGAGGTCGCACTGAGCGTCCCCGTCCGAAGTGGCGACACCAACCAGCCCGACCCCCAGCCCGCACGCGTCCCCACAGAAGAAGTGAGCCCATGACCACACTGCGCGTCGCGATCGTCGACGACCATGCGATGTTCCGCACCGGCGTGCGGGCCGAGATCGACGGACCGGTCGACATCGTCGGCGAGGCCGAGGACGTCGAGAGCGCGGTCAAGATCATCGCCGAGACCACACCCGACGTCGTGCTGCTCGACGTCCACATGCCCGGTGGGGGTGGCCTCGAGGTCATCCGGCGCCTGCACCTGCGGCATCCCGACACCAAGTTCCTCGCGCTGTCGGTCAGTGACGCCGCCGAGGACGTCATCGGGATCATCCGTGCCGGTGCCCGCGGCTATGTCACCAAGAACATCTCGGGCCCGGAGCTGCTCGATGCGATCAACCGGGTCGCGCAGGGCGATGCGGTGTTCTCGCCGCGGCTGGCGGGCTTCGTCCTCGACGCGTTCGCCGGCACCATCGAGGTCGCCCAGGTCGACGAGGAGATCGATCGGTTGACCGAGCGGGAGCGCGAGGTCATGCGGCTCATCGCCCGCGGCTATGCCTACAAGGAGGTCGCCAAGGAGCTGTTCATCTCGATCAAGACCGTCGAGACGCACGTCTCCAGCGTCCTGCGCAAGCTCCAGCTGTCGAGTCGCCACGAGTTGACCCGCTGGGCCAACGATCGCCGCCTGATCTGAGCCTGCCGGCCAACTTGTGAAGCGCTGCGCAGGTTCCCGGACACATGTTCCTGCGTAGAGCTTCAAAAGTCGGCATCTCACGCGATCCTCGGCTGTGACGAGCGCTGACAGCGAGTTCACCCGTCAGCAACCTCCCGGGTCTAGCCTGTGGGAATGAACGAGCCACACCTGATCGTGCTGTTCGGTGCCACCGGCGACCTGGCCCGCCGCAAGCTGCTGCCCGGCATCATGCACCTGCTGGAGTCGGGCCTCGTGCCGGAGTCGCGGATCATCGGCGTCTCGCTCGACGAGTTCGACGACGACGGCTTCCGTACGTTCGCCGAGAAGGCATGCCGCGAGTTCACCACCCGTCCGCTCAACGACCAGCAGTGGGCCGAGTTCGCGGCCAAGCTGTCGTACGTCAACGTCAAGGCCGGGCCCGAGGCGCTGGCCACGGCCGCATCGGCACTGGAGGCCGAGCTGGGTGGCTCGCCGCGCCGCCTGCACTACCTCAGCGTCCCGCCCCAGGCGGCGCTCGACGTCGTGCACACGCTCGATGCCGCCAACCTGGTCGAGCGCTCGCGGATCATCATGGAGAAGCCGTTCGGCACCGACCTGGCGAGCGCCAAGTCGCTCAACTCAGAGCTGCACGAGGTCTTCGCCGAGGAGCAGATCTTCCGCATCGACCACTTCCTCGGCAAGGAGGCGGCGCTCAACATCTTGGCGTTCCGCTTCGCCAACGGCCTGTTCGAGCCGATCTGGAACCGCAACTTCATCGACCACGTCCAGATCGACGTGCCCGAGACGCTGTCGGTCGAAGGGCGCTCGGCGTTCTATGAAGGCACCGGGGCGTTCAAGGACATGGTCGTGACGCACCTCTTCCAGGTCCTGGCCTTCATGGCGATGGAGCCACCGACGTCGCTGGACTCGGACTCGATCAGCGAGGAGAAGAACAAGGTCTTCCGCCAGATGCTGCCGCTCGACCCGCACCACGTCGTACGCGGGCAGTACCAGGGCTATCGCGACGAGGAGGGCGTCGCCGCCGACTCCGAGACCGACACGTACGTCGCACTCAAGGCCGAGATCGACAACTGGCGCTGGGCCGGCGTGCCGTTCTACCTGCGCACGGGCAAGAAGCTCGCCGAGGGAGCACGCATCATCTCGATCGCGTTCCGCGAACCGCCCAAGTCGATGTTCCCGGCCGGCTCCGGTGTCGGCCTCGCCGGCCCGGACCACCTGACGTTCGACCTGGCCGACTCGTCGAAGATGTCGCTGTCGTTCTACGGCAAGCGCCCGGGCCCGGGCATGCGGCTCGACAAGCTCAGCATGCAGTTCGCGATGCAGGAGACCGAGCGGGCCGGCGAGGTCCTCGAGGCGTACGAGCGGCTGATCTACGACGCGATGCGCGGCGAGCGGACGCTGTTCACGACCGCCGAGGGCATCGAGCGGCTGTGGGAGATCTCCGAGCCGCTGCTGGTCGACCAGCCGCCGGTGCGGCCGTACTCCGGCGGCACCTGGGGTCCCAATGCGGTGCACCAGCTCATCGCCCCGCGCGCCTGGCGACTGCCGTTCGAACGCACGTGGCGCCGGCCCAACACGATGGCGGAGTGAGGTCCTAGCCCTCGTCGTCGAGCTTGTCCTGGACGTCGTGGCCGGGCAGGCGCGGTGGGTGCTGCCGGGTGCGGTCTCGGCTGCCATAGCCGCTGAGCGCGAGGCCCATCAAGGCGATGCCGCCGATGAACAGCACGGCCATGAGAAGGGTGAACTGGGCGTGTGACAACTCCACGACGCCACGTTAACCGTCGCGGCTGAGACCACTCTCAGGGAGTCCAGCTCTTCTCCACCAGGCGGACCGCCTCGTCGAGCGACAGGCCCTGGGTGCGCGCCAGACGGGCGTACGCCTGCGCGGCCGAGTCGGCCTCGGCATCCGTGAGCTTCCGGCTCGCGATGAACGTCCCGCGCCGGCCGTGCGTCTCGATCACGCCGTCACTCTCGAGGGCCCGGTACGCCTTGGCGACGGTGTTGGCGGCGAGCCCGAGGTCGGTCGCGAGCTGGCGTACGGTCGGCAGCTTGTGTCCCGCCGCGAGCGTTCCGGACGCCGCACCCTCGGCGATCTGCCGGCGCACCTGCTCGTACGGCGGCTCGGTGCCCGCGGCGTCGACCGTCACGATGTTCATGCGTTGAGCTTCTCCAGGTGGATGACCGCGAAGGCGCGGCCGGCGGCGTCGGTGCGATCGCGGCGAGTCTCCCGAAAGCCCTGCGAGAGGTAGAACCCGAGGCCGACGGCATTGTCCGCATACACCTCGACGCTGCGCGGTCCGTCGCCGTCGGCGAGCTGCGCGAGCAGCTGGGAGCCGATGCCCCGGCCCTGCGCACCAGGAGCGATGTAGAGCAGCTCGACGTGCTCGCCGCGGGCGCCCACGAAGCCGAGAGTCTCGGCGGCGGACTCGGCGACCCACACGTCCATCGACGGCAACAACAGGTCCCGGATGCGGGGCTTCAGCTCGACGAACTCGGCGTCGTCCATGAACGCGTGGCTCGAGCGAGCCGACTGCTCCCAGAGCTCGGTCAGCGCGTCGAAGTCCGCCTCGCCCGCCATCCGGATCCTGACCGCATCGCCCATGCGACGCGAGTCTACGGTTTCGGAGTCAGGACGTCCTGTCACCACTAGGCTCACTGCGTGATGACTCGGGTCCTGCGGCTTGCTGCCCTGGCGATTGCCGCCACGTCGTTGGCCGGCTGCGCGCTGGCCCCCGTGCTCGGAGCATCGGACGAGCCTGCCGAGCCGAAGCCGACCGCATCGACGCGCGATCCCGACGTCGCGACCGCGAAGATCGCCCTCGCCGCTGCCATCGACCGTCTCTCGGTCTTCAACGAGGGCAGCTACACGCTCTGGCTGAGTGCGCGGGAGGAGGGCTCCAAGGAGTGGACGTACTTCGAACGAACCACGACGGAGTACGACCTCTCCCGCGGGATGGTCGAGGCGGAGATCGACACACTTGATGGCACCGCGACGGTGCGGATGGTCAAGTCCAAGGGCGTCTACGTCAAGGTCAAGGCTGTCGACGAGGACGAGACGTGCTGGTTCCACACGTCGCTCAAGGAGTTCGACGCGCTGCCGGGGGTGCCGTTCGCGTACGACCTCGAAGGGGACTCAGCGCTGTCGACCCTGCTCAAGAAGGGCAAGGCGACGTCGATCAAGCCCGACCCGGACGACTCCAGCGCCAGGATCGTGAGGATCCGCTCGTCGATCCAGGACGCGCTGCGGGTCGCCTCGCCCGGCGTCGCCGGCCAGTTCGCATCGGACGTCCGCAAGATCAAGGGCCGGATGTACGTCGATGTGTACCTGTTCGGCAACGAGGTGACCTTTGTCGAGTTCGACCTCGTGCCGGTGTTCACGGCGCTCGACGACATCGGCCTCGGCCCTGCCGTCCCGATGGTCGAGGAGTTCGCCACTGAGAAGCCACGAGCCGAGCTCGAGCTGGGCAACATGAAGGACTCCTTCAAGGTCACGGTCCCCGGCGACGTGTGCCCCGCGGGGCTGGCTCGCCCCGATCTCGCGGACGTCTGACGCGCGGACCCTCCGAGGCGGGGGATGTCGGCTCCGGCAACTAGGCTGGGAGGCACGATGACGTTGCCGTTCCCTGTGCCCACCGCTGCTCCGGACAAGTCCGCCGACAAGCGGCGTCCCCGCTCCGAGACCCTGCTCGAAGGGCTCAACGACGCCCAGCAGGCGGCCGTCTCGCACCCCGGAGGGCCGCTGCTCGTCGTGGCCGGTGCCGGGTCGGGCAAGACCCGGGTGCTGACCCGCCGCATCGCCTGGCTGATCGCCGCCCGCGGAGCACATCCCGGCTCGATCCTGGCGATCACGTTCACCAACAAGGCTGCGGCAGAGATGCGGGAGCGCGTCGCCGATCTCGTGGGCCCGCGGGCCCGCATGATGTGGGTCTCGACGTTCCACTCCGCCTGCGTACGCATCCTGCGTCGTGAGGCCAACAAGTTCGGGTTCACGTCGTCATTCACGATCTACGACGCGGCCGACCAGCGCCGGCTCATGACGCTGATCTGCCGTGACATGGACCTCGACCCCAAGCGCATCAACCCGCGCGCCGTGCTCAACTGGATCTCGAACCTCAAGAACGAGCTCGTCGACCACGAGTCAGCAACCGGCAAGGCGGACAACCCGACCGAGGAGATCTACGCCGAGGCCTACAAGACCTATCAGGCGCGCCTGCAGGCCGCCAACGCGATGGACTTCGACGACCTCATCATGAACACGGTCCACCTGTTCCAGGCCTGGCCGGATGTCCGCGAGACCTACCGGCGCCGGTTCCGGCACATCCTGGTCGACGAATACCAGGACACCAACCACGCGCAGTACCAGCTCATCAAGGAGCTGACCGACGAGGAGTCCGACCTGCTGGTCGTGGGTGACTCCGACCAGTCGATCTATGCGTTCCGGGGTGCGAACATCCGCAACATCCTCGAGTTCGAGGACGACTTCCCCAACGCGGCGACGATCCTGCTGGAGCAGAACTACCGCTCGACCCAGACGATCCTGTCGGCCGCCAACGCCGTCATCAGCCGCAACGAGGGCCGCAAGGACAAGCAGCTGTGGTCGGCGGAGGGTGACGGGGAGAAGATCGTCGGCTACGTCGGCGACGACGAACGCGACGAGGCCCAGTTCATCGCCGACGAGATCGACAAGCTGACCGACGACGGCGCTGCTGCGGCCAAGGATGTGGCGATCTTCTATCGCACCAACGCCCAGAGCCGAGTCTTCGAAGAGGTCTTCATCCGGGTGGGCCTGCCCTATCGCGTCGTCGGCGGCGTTCGCTTCTACGAGCGCAAGGAGATCAAGGACGCGCTGGCCTACGTCCGTGTGCTCGTCAACCCGCGCGACGCGGTCTCGCTGCGCCGCATCATCAACGAGCCCAAGCGCGGCATCGGCGAGCGGGCCGAAGCCGCGATCCAGCGTCTGGCGACCGCCGAGGACATCAGCTTCTGGGAGGCGCTGACCCGCGCCGAAGAGGCGACCGATCTCGCGACCCGGTCCCTCAACGCGATCCAGGCGTTCACCGCGGTCATGGCCGAGCTCATGGTGATGGCCGAGTCGGGGGCTCCGGCCGATGCCGTGCTCGAGGCGGCGCTGACCCGCAGCGGCTACCTGTCGACGCTCGAGCAGAGCACCGATCCGCAGGACGAGACCCGGGTCGAGAACCTCGCCGAGCTGGTGGCGGTCGCCCGCGAGTTCGTCGTCGGTGCCAGCACGGTCTCGGACTCCCTGCTGCAGGAGCAGGGCGTCGAGGTGGTCGACGAGGAGCCTTCGGAGGCGGTCGACGCGATCTCGGACGACCCCGACCTGGCCGCCGGATCGCTGGGTGCGTTCCTCGAGCAGGTGGCGCTGGTCGCTGACGCCGACCAGATCCCCGACGAGGGTGACGGCGTCGTGACGCTGATGACGCTCCACACGGCCAAGGGCCTGGAGTTCCCGGTGGTGTTCCTCACCGGCCTCGAGGACGGCGTCTTCCCGCACATGCGCTCGTTGGCCGACAGCAAGGAGCTCGAGGAGGAGCGACGACTGGCCTACGTCGGCATCACCCGCGCGCGTACCCGGCTCTACGTCACCCGCGCCGCGACCCGCTCGGCCTGGGGTGCGCCGTCCTACAACCCGCCGTCGCGGTTCCTCGATGAGCTGCCGGAGGCCCTCGTCGACTGGCGGCGCCTTGCCTCGCCGCCGACCCAATGGACGCCGAGCTCACCTTCGGCGACGGCCCAGTCGTCGTTCCGCTCCTCCAACGTCGCCGCCAGGTCCAAGCGGGCGACCCGCGAGGTCGTGTCGCTGTCCGCGGGCGACCGGGTCAGCCATGACAGCTTCGGTATGGGCACCGTCGTGGCGGTCGAGGGGCAGGGCGAGAAGTCCGTCGCCTCGGTCGACTTCGGCTCGATGGGGGTCAAGCGGCTCCTGCTGCGCTACGCCCCCGTCGAAAAGCTCTGACCCCCGCCCCCGCATCCTGCACGCGATGAGGGTTCACGGCTGCCCGGGCAACCAAAAACCCTCATCCAACGCGGATGAGGGTTGAAGGCGACTGAACGTCTGGGTCAGGGGTTGATGCCGTGCTGGCGCAGGACGGGCTCGGGGTTGACTGCAGCGCCGCCGTTGGGGTGCACCTCGAAGTGGAGGTGCGGGCCGGTCACGTTGCCGGTCGAGCCGGTGTAGCCGATGACGTCACCAGGTCCGACGGCCTGGCCGACGTTGACGGAGATGCGGCTCTGGTGGCAGTACCAGATCTCGGTGCCGTCACGCAGCGTGATGATCGTGCGGTTGCCGTAGGCACCCTCGTAGCCGGTCGACTTCACGACGCCAGCGGCCACCGAGACGATCGTCGAGCCGGAGGGGCCCGCGAAGTCGAGGCCGGTGTGGACCGTGGACCACAAACCGCTGCGCTGACCGAAGCGTGCTGTCAGGTGGTAGCCGGTGACCGGGAGGACCCACTGGTTCTTGATGGTTTCCTTGGCGAACTTGTCGACGTTCTTCTTGAGGTCCGCCTGGGCCTTGAGCACCTGCTCGGCCTGCATCTGGGTCTGCTTCTTGACCAGCTCGCGGTCGAAGCTGCGGCTGACGTCGACCTTGCCGTTGGCGGCCGCATCATCCGGTCCGACATAGCTCTGGGAGATCGTCTGGTACTTGTCGTTGGCCAGCGAGTCACCGTCGGACGTGTTGCCGAGGAGCATGGAACCAAAAGCAGCCAGGACCAGGATGAATGCTCCGGCCATGGCTGGGGTGGGTCTGAAGCTGCGCTTGCGGGTCATGCGCCGCTGAGCGGTCCGCCTGCCCGGCGCTGTTCGCTTCGGGGTCTCCTGGCGTACATCCAGTCGGCGTTTAGGCGCAGACGAAGACACGCAAAAAACCTCCGGAGAAGTGACGACAGGACTCGGGAAGCCTAGCCGACACGATGGGCCGAGCGAAACCGAATTAGCGCTGAAAACAACAAATGAGCCGGTTTACGCCTCAATCAAGGGCAAAAATGTGACGGGCTTCATGCTTGTGGGACTATCGTTCTCATGGTAAGACAGCGTGTCGTTCTTGGTTCCCTCGGCGACGACGAGCACGCCCGAAGGGCCGCCAGACGTCTGCGGGACGAGGGCACCGAGGTCGTCTACGTCGGCGGCGACCAGACTCCGGAGCAGCTCGTACGCGCGCTGATCGCGGAGGACGCGGCGGGCATCGTGGTGGATGGCGATGTCGAGGCGCTGGCTCGCATTGCCGAGCTCTGCGCGGAGCTCGGCGTCGGTGATGCGGTCGTCACGCCTGTCGACGTACGTCCTGACGCGCCTCGATCTCCGTGACGAACGCGCGAACGGTGTCAGCGACGACATCGGGCTGCGACTGCACGATCCAGTGGCCGGCGACGATGTCGACCCGTCGCAGATCGGGTGCGAACTCCGCGACATCGGCGTAGACCGCCGGAGACAGGAACGAGTCCTTGGTCGGCACCACGAGCTGCACCGGCACGGCGGTCGTGCCACGGCGGAAGCTCAGTCCGTTGGCTCGGTAGAGGTTGACGCCGTTGCGGAAGTCGGCCTCGAACGTCTCGTCCCAGTGCCGGCCGTCCAGCTTCTGGCTGCGAGCCATCGCGGCGCGGAGGCGACGACCGAACCGGCGAGCGACCAGCTCGGGCAGCACGGGCGCCTGGAACGCGACGACGTACCAGGACTGGAGCGCCTGCCGCGCGACTGCGGCGAAGCGCCCGCGGGCGAGCCCGTCGCGGAAGAAGTTGCCGTACATCTCGAGCCCAGGACCACTGATCGACGTGTAGGACGCGATCCGGCCGGTCAGCCGCGCGTCGGAGGACTCGCGCATCACAGCGCCCCAGGACTGGACCGAACCCCAGTCGTGGCCGACGAGGTGCACGGGGCCGCCATCGGGGCATACATGATCGATGACCGCGGCGAGGTCACCGACGAGCTTGCTCATGCGGTAGCCCGAGCGTGATGCCGGTGCCGACGAAGCACCCGCGCCGCGTACGTCGTAGGTCACGACGCGGTGATCGGGGGTCAGGAGGGGGACAACCCGGTCCCAGACCCGCTGTGAGTCGGGGAAGCCATGGACCAGGACGACGACCGGGCCGTTGTCGTTGCCCTCGACGCGTACGCGCAGCTGGACGTCGGACGACGTGATCGTCTCGGTGCTCATCGGATCCTCCCGGCAGTGTGTGACGAAGCCAACGCGCGTGAACACGGGGTTAAGGGCTAGAGTCGCAAAGGCTCAATTGGTGTCGGCCACCGGCCGGCTGCTGAGCGTATCGGACGTCAACAGAGGACGGACTCCACCGTGGATTTGATGGAATACCAGGCGAAGGAGCTCTTCGCCAAGCACGATGTACCGGTCACCCTGGGCATCGTTGCCAACACTCCGGACGAGGCGAAGGTCGCAGCTGAGCAGCTGGGCGTCGTCGTCGTCAAGGCACAGGTCAAGGCCGGCGGTCGCGGCAAGGCCGGCGGCGTCAAGCTCGCCAAGACCCCTGACGAGGCTTACGAGCACGCGTCGAACATCTTGGGCATGGAGATCAAGGGACTGACGGTCAACCGGGTGCTCATCGCCCCGGCCGCCAGCATCCAGGAGGAGTACTACTTCTCCTTCCTGCTCGACCGCGCCAACCGCAGCTATCTCTGCATCGCGAGCGTCGAGGGCGGTGTGGAGATCGAAGAGGTCGCCAAGACCAACCCCGAAGCCGTCCGCCAGATCCCGATCGACGCCGGCAAGGGCGTCGACGAGGCCAAGGCGCGCGAGATCGTCGCCGACGCGAAGTTCCCCGCCGAGCTGACCGAGCAGGCCGTGCAGATGATCCAGGCGCTGTGGAAGGTCTTCGTCGAAGAAGACGCCACACTCGTCGAGGTCAACCCGCTCGCCCGCCTCGAGGGCGATGTCCTCGAAGCGCTCGACGGCAAGGTCTCGCTCGACGAGAACGCCGAGTTCCGTCACGAGGACCACGCCGCGTTCGAGGACAAGGCCGCGGCCGATCCCCTCGAGGCCAAGGCCAAGGAGAAGGGCCTCAACTACGTCAAGCTCGACGGCGAGGTCGGCATCATCGGCAACGGCGCGGGACTCGTCATGAGCACCCTCGACGTCGTCGCGTACGCCGGCGAGAAGCACGGCAACGTGAAGCCCGCCAACTTCCTCGACATCGGTGGAGGAGCGTCGGCGCAGGTCATGGCCGACGGCCTCGACGTGATCCTCAACGACGCGCAGGTCAAGAGCGTGTTCGTCAACGTCTTCGGCGGCATCACGTCCTGCGACGCGGTGGCCAACGGGATCGTCGGCGCGCTGGACATCCTCGGCGACGAGGCGTCCAAGCCGCTCGTCGTACGCCTTGACGGCAACAACGTCGAGGAGGGTCGCCGGATCCTGAACGAGAAGAACCACCCGCTGGTGACGCTCGTCGACACGATGGACGGTGCGGCCGACCGCGCCGCCGAGCTCGCGAACGAAGGAGTCTGACATGTCGATCTTCCTCAACAAGGACTCCAAGGTCATCGTCCAAGGCATCACCGGCGGCGAGGGCACCAAGCACACCGCCCTGATGATCAAGGCCGGCACCAATGTCGTCGGTGGCGTCAACGCCCGCAAGGCCGGCACCACCGTCGAGCACACCGACGCCGACGGCAACACCGTCGAGCTGCCCGTGTTCGGCACGGTCGCCGAGGCCATCGAGAAGACCGGCGCTGACGTGTCGGTCGCGTTCGTCCCGCCGGCGTTCACCAAGGACGCCGTCATCGAGGCGATCGACGCCGAGATCGGTCTCCTGGTCATCATCACCGAGGGCGTCCCGGTGCAGGACAGCGCCGAGTTCTGGGCATACGCGCAGGGCAAGAAGACGCGCATCATCGGCCCCAACTGCCCCGGCATCATCACGCCGGGCGAGGCGCTCGCCGGCATCACGCCGGCGACGATCTCCGGCTCGGGCCCGATCGGCCTGGTGTCGAAGTCGGGCACGCTGACCTACCAGATGATGTTCGAGCTGCGTGACTACGGCTTCACGACGGCGATCGGCATCGGCGGCGACCCGATCATCGGGACGACGCACATCGACGCGCTCGAGGCGTTCGAGGCAGACCCCGACACCAAGGCGATCGTCATGATCGGCGAGATCGGTGGCGACGCGGAGGAGAAGGCTGCGGCCTACATCCAGGCGCACGTCACCAAGCCCGTCGTCGGGTACGTTGCCGGGTTCACCGCTCCCGAGGGCAAGACGATGGGCCACGCCGGCGCCATCGTCGCCGACGGTGCGGGCACCGCTCAGGGCAAGAAGGAAGCCCTCGAGGCTGCAGGCGTCAAGGTCGGCAAGACGCCGTCCGAGACCGCTGAGCTCATGCGAGAGATCCTGAAGGGTCTGTAGTCCTTCTGCTCTTCCGCAGAGGCCCCTCTCACCCCTTTGGGTGAGGGGGGCTTCTTTTTATGTTTGTGGGTGGCTACCGCGTTCGTTCTTTGGCTTGCGTTTCGGTGCTGTCACCAGCGCTCACGGGTCAGTTACGGTCCATCGACAAGCGTCGTTGGGTCGTCGACTCGCGTTGCGTCGCCGGCTCGTCGACGGACCGTAACGGACCCCTGAGCTCGGCGCCCTGCCGCAGCGGTCCTTCGATCTCACGGCGTCGGGTTGTGGTGCGGAGTTGCCTCACGGCGTTGGGTTGCGTCGACGGACCGTAACGGACCCCTGAGCTCGGCGCCCTGCCGCACGGCGGTGCCTTGCGTCGCGGACTTGCCTCACGGCGAGGGGTTGCGTCGCGGACTTGCCTCACGGCGTTGGGTTGCCTTGTGGCGCGGGTTATTCGGCGTACTTGAGCCTGGTTGCGGCTCTGACGGCCATGGCCTTGAACGTCTTCTGGCTGATGTCGTAGGTGTCAGCCGGGGTGAACGTCACCTGCGCCACGTCAGCGCCGCGGCGGATCAGGGACATGCGGTAGTAGGCGCGAGTGCCCTTGGTGACCTCGACACTCACCCGCCACACGTCGCCGGAGTAGCTTCCGGACTTGAACGAGTCGTGCTGGTCGATCCTGGCCGAGAGGTTCTTGTCGGAGCAGGCGTTGAGCCGCTTGCTGACCGTGGCGACGAACGCCTTGGCCTTGTCCTCGGACGAGAACCGGCCCACGGTCTCGGCGACGCCGAACTGCTTGGGCAGCATCGCCGCCTGGTAGAGCACGTAGATGCGAGCCTCGGCGCGCGTCACGTCCTTGCCGGTGAAGCTCGCGCCGTCGCACTGCGTCGCCGCCGGGTTGGTCTTGGCCGGGATCGATGCTCCGGCCCACACCTTGTCGATCTTGCGGATCGGCGGCAGGTCGACGATGCCGAGGAACGACGGCGCGTCAGAGGTCGGCGGCGGATCGGTGCGCTTGACCGTGATCCGGTCGGTGCACACGCCGCCGCTGTCCTTGCAGACCTTCGCGACCGACTCGTTGAGCGTACGGGCGAACACCCGGATGCTGGGCCCGGTGGCGCCGTCGGCCTCGTGGACCAGGGTGCTGGTGACGGTGCCCGAGTGGCTGAACCCGACCGTGAACGTACGTTCGGGGGAGCGGTGCGAGCGCAGCCGCAGGATCTGGAAGTCGCCGAACGGGCGCTCCACGGTGTAGGCGTCGACGAGCTGGACCCGCGGGTGCTCGCAGTCGGAGTACCACTGGACCAGCCGCTCGTACGTCCTGGCGGCGATGTCGTCGCTGCGGGAGACCTCGATCGCCTGGGCGACGCGCTCATCGGCCTCGCCGGTGCCGGAGAACGTACGGACGAAGACCTTGAGCGGGTCCTTGTCGGCATAGCGCTTGGTCGGGCAGGTCGCGTAGGGCGTGGTGTTGTCGACGTTCTCGTCGGTGCCGTCGACCTTCCACGTGCTCTTGGGATCCAGCGTGCTGACCTGCGCCGTCGAGAGCAGGTTGCCCTTGTCGATCTTCTCGGAGTCGAGCAGGACGTCAGGGCGTTCGGCGCCGATCTTCTGCCGGTTGGGGAGGGCGTTGCTGCTGGCCAGGGCGTCGCCGTCGGTTGCGACGAAGCCTCCGCCGAGGATCGCGACGACCGCGGCCGCGACGAGCAGGACGGTGTTGCGCTGACGGCCACGCTTGGCGGCGGTGCGGATGGTCGCGGCGGGCGGCACCGCGAGCGCCTCGGTCGCCGAGGCCAGGGCGTGCATGCGTCGCTCGATCGTGTCGATGCTCTGGCGCAGGGCTCCCTCGAGGCTGGCCAGCGCGGTCGTGACGTTCTCGATGCCCTCTTCGGCGGGGACGCCGACCTCACGTGAGGCTTCTTCGAGGTCGGTGTTGCCCAGCGTCATGAGGACGATGAGCCGCCGGTCGTCGACGCTCAGCTCGGCCAGGGCCTCGAGCAGCTGGGTGTCGCTGTCCTCTTCGTGCTTGCGTCGCAGCGGGTGGGTGCCGCGGCTGAGCGCCGTGAGCTTCCACGCCTCGTTGCGGACCCAGCCGAGGGGGTGGTGGTTGCGGATCTTGGTCCAGTCGCGCCACGCCCGGCGGTAGGCGTCGACGGTTGCCTCGAACGCGACCTGCCGGTCACCGCAGACCGCGTAGGTGACCTGCACAGCGTCCGAGAAGGTCGTTGAGTAGAAGCTGTTGAACTCGTCGACGCGAGTCATGTTCAGCCTCCTCCTGACGTCCGGCGTGCCTGTGTGCAACGACGCAACTTTACAGGGAGGATGAACTGGTGCCTGCGCCTGTCGAGACCTCCTACCTCCGGCCGGCCTTCCTGACCGCATTCCTGGCGGCAATCCTGTCTCTCGCGGTGTCGGCCGTGTTCGTGCTGGTGGCGCAAGGTTCAGCCGATCCGCCGTTCGCCTCGTTCGTACGCGCGACCGTCCGCACGTGGCTCGTGGCGCTCGGCTCAGGCATCGACACGGGGTCCGTGACGTTCGGGCTCATCCCGGTCGGCGCCACCCTGGTGTGCGTCGCCCTCGTGGCACGCACGGCCTCCTGGGTCGTGGCGGACCCGATCGATGAGCTGCCCGCCTTCATCGCGACCACGGCGGGTGCCTACGGCGTGATCGCCGCCATCGCCTCTGCGGCGTCGGCGTCCGGCGGCGTGCACACCTCGGCCATCCGCGCCGCGGTCGGCGCCTTCATCGTCGGCGGGCTCGGCGCGGCCTGGGGTGTCGTACGCCGTCATGGTCAGGGCGAGCGCCTGTGGTTCACCGCGTCCGACGACATCCGCCACGCCACCCGCGCCGCGATCCCCGGCGTGCTGACGGTGCTCGCAGTCGCCGGTGCCGTGGTGATCGTGCAGCTCGCGCGGCACGTGGCCCGAGCCGGCGACATCTGGGCGCAGCTCGATCCCGGCACCGGCGGCGGCATCACCCTCGCGGCGGCGTGCCTGCTGGCGGCCCCGTCGCTGGTCATCTGGACCGCATCGGCGCTGATCGGCCCGGGGTTCATGCTCGGCACCGACACCTCGGTCGACCTCACAGGATCGCAGCTCGGCAACGTGCCGGGCTTCCCGCTGCTGGCCGCGCTGCCGCCGCCCGGGGAGTTCCCCGACTGGGTCTTCGTGCTCGGACTCGTGCCCCTGCTGGCGGGCATGGTGGCGGGCTGGCGGGTCGAGCTCGGCGCCCGCGAAGGCCTGTCGGCTCGGGTGGCGCTGGGTGCCGCGGCCGGCGGGGTCGCTGGATTCCTGCTCGGCATCGTCGTCGGGCTCTCCGGTGGAGCGATCGGTCCGGGGCGCATGGCCGAGGTCGGCCCGCCGACCTTCACGCCGTTGCTGGTCGCGGTGCCCGTCATGGCGGTGGGCGGCGCACTCGGCGCCGTGCTCAAGCACTATCGTGGAAGCCGTGCCCCGCAGCCCTCGGACGCCAGCTCGACTGGTCGTCCTCGTCTCTGGAAGCGGCACCAATCTCCAAGCCCTGATCGACTCGTCGACAAGTCCTGACTACGGCGCCGAGATCGTCGCGGTCGGCGCCGACCGCGACAGCATCGAGGGACTGGCGCGGGCCGAGCGACACGGCATACCGACGTTCGTGCTCGAGACGTCGGCCTACGCCGATCGGGCCGCGTGGGATGCGGCGCTCGCTGAGACCGTCGCGGCATACGAGCCGGACCTCGTGGTCCTGGCCGGTTTCATGAAGCTCACCGGTCCGGCGTTCCTCGCGCGGTTCGGCGGGCGCACCCTCAACACCCATCCTGCGCTGTCGCCGGCCTTCCCCGGCATGCACGGTCCGCGCGACGCGCTGGCGTACGGCGTCAAGGTCACCGGCGCGACGTTGTTCGTCGTCGACGAAGGCGTCGACACCGGGCCGATCGTCGCCCAGGTCGCCGTGCCGGTCCTCGACGGCGACGACGAGGCCGCGCTGCACGAACGCATCAAGACCAGTGAGCGCGCGATGCTCGTCGAGTGGGTCGGCAAGCTCGCGCGAGAAGACTTCCAGCTCGATGACCGGGCCGTCGTGCTCGGCGGACCCGACTCCACGAAAGATGGCTCATGACTGACACCCGTCCCCTCAAGCGCGCCCTTGTCTCGGTCTACGACAAGACCGGGCTCGAGGAGCTGGCCCGCGACCTGCACGCCGCCGGCGTCTCGATCGTGTCGACCGGCTCGACGGCCAAGACGATCGAGGCGGCGGGCGTGCCGGTGACCCCGGTCGAGGAGCTCACGGGCTTCCCCGAATGCCTCGATGGCCGGGTCAAGACGCTGCACCCGCGCGTCCACGCCGGCATCCTGGCCGACCTGCGGCTTGACGACCACGTGCAGCAGCTCGCCGAGCTCGAGGTCGAGCCGTTCGACCTGGTGATCGTCAACCTCTACCCGTTCCGCGAGACCGTCCAGTCCG
This sequence comes from uncultured Actinomycetota bacterium, assembly GCA_963790145.1. GTDB lineage: Bacteria > Actinomycetota > Actinomycetes > Propionibacteriales > Nocardioidaceae > Aeromicrobium. The sequence goes on from CAWBNN010000005.1 coordinate 437,077, forward strand.
GCGCCACGCCTGACGAGTGCGTCGAGCAGATCGACATCGGCGGCCCGTCGATGGTCCGCGCCGCGGCCAAGAATCACCCGAGCGTCGCGGTCGTCGTCAGCCCGTCGGCCTATGACGGCATACGTGCAGCGATCACCGCCGGCGGCTTCACGTTCGACCAGCGCAAGCAGCTCGCCGCGCAGGCGTTCGCGCACACCGCGGCGTACGACGTCGCAGTGGCCTCGTGGTTCGCTTCGACCTACGTCGGCGCCGAGGACGGCTGGCCCGACTTCGCCGGTGAGGCGTGGGACAAGTCCGCGGTGCTGCGGTACGGCGAGAACCCGCACCAGCAGGCCGCGCTCTACACCGACGGCACGGGTGGCCTCGCGGCTGCCGAGCAGCTGCACGGCAAGGAGATGTCCTACAACAACTACGTCGACACCGACGCCGCGCGCCGGGCAGCGTACGACTTCGAGCTGCCCGCTGTCGCGATCATCAAGCACGCCAACCCGTGCGGCATCGCGGTCGGGACCGACGTCGCCGAGGCGCATGCCCGGGCCCACGCGTGCGACCCGGTGTCGGCCTTCGGCGGCGTCATCGCCACGAACCGGCCAGTCAGCGTCACGATGGCCCAGCAGGTCGCCGAGGTGTTCACCGAGGTCATCGTCGCGCCGGACTACGAACCCGGTGCGGTCGAGATTCTGCAGGGCAAGAAGAACATCCGCATCCTCAAGTGCGCCGACGGTGCCGACGCTCCGGCGGAGTTCCGCCAGGTCAGCGGCGGGATCCTGGTGCAGATGCGCGATCACGTCGACGCCGCCGGCGACGACCCGTCGACCTGGACGTTGGTCTCCGGCGAGCCGGCCGACGAGCGTACGTTCGCCGATCTGGCCTTCGCCTGGACCGCGGTCCGCGCGGTGAAGTCCAACGCGATCCTGCTCGCGCGTGACGGGGCCTCCGTCGGCGTGGGCATGGGACAGGTCAACCGGGTCGACTCCTGCAAGCTCGCGGTCGAGCGGGCCGGCACCGAGCGCGCCGCGGGCTCGGTCGCTGCGTCGGACGCGTTCTTCCCGTTCCCCGACGGGCCCGAGATCCTGATCGCCGCGGGCGTACGCGCCATCGTGCAGCCCGGTGGGTCGATCCGCGACGACGCCGTGATCGAGGCTGCGCAGGCAGCCGGAGTCACGATGTACGTCACCGGGACGCGCCACTTCTTCCACTGAGGAGCTCGACCTCAGCGCAGGCCCAGACCCTCCAGCACCTGCGCGCCGGGCAGGTCGGCGAGGGCGGCCCCGGGCAGGGCCAGCTTGGAGCGCCGGAGGCCGCTGCCGAGCAGCACCCACGGCTGCTCGATGACGGCGCGGTCGACGAGGACCGGCCAGCCTTCGGGAACGCCGACGGGCGTGATGCCGCCGTACTCCATGCCGGTCTCGGCGACGGCCCAGTCCTGCGGCGCGAACGAGCACTTGCGGGTGTCGATCGTGCGGCGCACGAGGCCGTTGACGTCGGCGCGGGTGCTGGACAGGACCACGCACGCCGCCGGCCGGATCTCGCCACCACGCTTGCCCAGCACGATGACGCAGTTGGCCGAGGCCTCAGGGTCGAGGCCGAATCGCTCGGTCAGGGCCGCGGTGTCGGCCAGGTCGGGATCAATCGCGACGGTGTGCGCCTGGGCGGCAACAGTGGGCAAGGTGGCCAGCGCTGCGGCCACGGGAGCAGCGAGCAGGTCGTCACGGGCCGGCTCGAGCTCGAGCGAGCCGAGGCGCACCGTCACCTCTGGGTCTCGCGGAGCTCGTGGAGCGTCCGAGCGACACCTTCGGGCCCGATCGCGTGAGCCGCGACGAGGCCACGGATCGCTGACACGAGATGCCGTGCCTCGACCTCCTCGGTGTAGAGCCCCGACTGGCGATGCAGAGCCGTCCCGATGATGAGGGTGACGATCGAGGCCGCGAGTGCGCGTGGCTCGGTGACGCCGACCCGCTCGAGCAGCTTGGTCGCCAGGTCCTCGAGGGCTTGCATCGACCGCGCCGCGTTGTCACGGAGCTCGGGGACGCGTGCCGCCGCGAGGAAGATCGTGAGCTCCAGCGCGGCAACGTCCGGTCCTCGTATGGCGAAGATGCGGGAGATCAGCGCCCCGGCGTCGTCGAGACTCGCGTTGGCGGAGCCGTTGGCGGCAGCCAGCGACTCGAGGTCGCGCGACCACTGGTCGATGTGCGCTCCGAGGGCTTCGCGGATCAGCTCGTCGATCGACTCGAAGTAGTACGTGGTCGTCGCCGGCGGTAGACCCGCGCGCGCGGCGACGGCGCGATGCGTGATGGCTCGCGACCCGCCCTCGGCAAACAGGTCGATGGCTGCAGCCAGGAGCTCGTCGCGCCGAAGGCGGCTGCGTTCCTGCGACAGCTGTGCGCGGATGGCCATGCAGGGAAGTCTAGGCGGACGACCGGTCAGCTCTGGGCGTGCGCCAGCATGAAAGACTCGTGCCGTGACTGCGCAGATTCTTGATGGCAAGGCGGTTGCGGCCGCGATGAAGGATGAGCTCCGGCTGCGGGTGGATGCGTTGCGTGAGCGGGGTGTGACTGCTGGTCTGGGCACGATTCTGGTCGGGTCTGATCCGGGTAGTCAGTGGTATGTGGCGGGCAAGCATCGTGACTGTGCGCAGGTGGGCATCGAGTCGTTGCGGATCGATCTGCCGGAGACGGCGTCGCAGGCCGACGTTGAGGCTGCGGTCGATGAGCTGAATGCCGATCCGGCGTGCACGGGTTACATCGTGCAGCTGCCGTTGCCCAAGGGTTTGGATGAGAACGCGGTGATCGGTCGGATTGATCCGGTCAAGGATGCTGATGGGTTGCATCCGACGAACCTGGGTTGGTTGGTGTTGGGCAAGGAGGCGCCGTTGCCGTGCACGCCGCGGGGGATCATCGAGTTGTTGCGTCGTCATGAGGTGCCGATCGCGGGCCAGCATGTGGTGGTGGTGGGCCGGGGGATCACGGTGGGTCGGCCGATGGGGTTGTTGCTGACTCGTCGTAGTGAGAACGCGACGGTGACGTTGTGCCACACCGGCACGACTGATCTGGCGGCGGAGGTGCGCCGCGCTGACATCGTGATCGCCGGGGCTGGTGTGCCGGGCATCATCACCGCTGACATGGTCAAACCGGGTGCGGCGTTGCTGGACGTCGGGGTGAGCCGTGATGAGAACGGGATCGTGGGTGATGTGGACCCCAAGGCGTACGAGGTGGCCGGGTGGATCTCACCCAATCCCGGCGGGGTGGGTCCGATGACCCGCGCGATGCTGCTGGCCAACGTCGTCGAGACCGCGGAGCGACTCCACCCGTGATGGGTCCCCGGAGTCGCGGCTCCCAGCTCTATCTCCTGCACCTGCTGGCGGTGTTGGCCGGCCTGGTGATCGTGGTCGCCGGACCTTGGCGCACGGGAGTCATCGTGGTCGGCGCCGCGTTCGTGGTCGGCGCACTGGCGCGTGTCGTCGTACCGATCGACCACACCGGGATGCTGCGGGTGCGCGGCAAGGCGTTCGACGTGTTCTGGATGTCGACCCTCGGAGTCGCTCTGGTCGTGCTCGCCGTCGTCATCCCCGGCCAGCCCGGCTGACCCACAACCGCGAGTGGCGCAAAGTGGTGGGAATCCACGGTGAGAAACCAACCACTTTGCGCCACTCGCGGTGCTTTGGGGCTCAGATGAGGCCGAGCTCCTTGACCGCGTCGCGCTCCTCGATCAGCTCGGCGGCGGTGGCGTCCATGCGGCCGCGCGAGAACTCGTCGATCTCGAGGCCCTGGACGATCTCCCAGTCGCCGCCCTTGGTCGTGACGGGGAACGAGTAGATCAGGCCTTCGGGTACGTCGTAGGAGCCGTCGGAGACGACAGCCATCGACGCCCAGTCGCCCTCGGCCGTGCCGTGCAGCCAGTCGCGCGCGGCGTCGATCGTCGCGGACGCGGCGGAGGCGGCGGACGAGGAGCCGCGCGCCTCGATGATCGCGGCACCGCGCTTGGCGACCGTCGGGATGAAGTCGTTCTCGATCCACGCCTGGTCGTTGACCGTCTCGGCGGCGTTCTTGCCGGCGATCTCGGCGTGGAAGATGTCGGGGTACTGGGTGGCCGAGTGGTTGCCCCAGATCGTCATCTTCTTGATGTCGGTGACCGACGCGCCGGTCTTGGCCGCGAGCTGCGAGATCGCCCGGTTGTGGTCGAGGCGGGTCAGGGCGCTGAAGCGCTCCTTGGGGATGTCCGGTGCGTTGGACATCGCGATCAGCGCGTTGGTGTTGGCCGGGTTGCCGGTGACGCCAATGCGTACGTCGTCGGCGGCGACAGCGTTGAGGGCCTTGCCCTGCGCGGTGAAGATCGCGCCGTTGGCCTCCAGGAGGTCGCCGCGCTCCATGCCCGGGCCGCGGGGGCGGGCGCCGACGAGCAGCGCGAGGTTGACGCCGTCGAAGATCTTCTCGGCGTCATCGCCGATCTCGACGCCGGCGAGTGTCGGGAACGCACAGTCGTCGAGCTCCATGACGACGCCCTCGAGCGCCTTGAGGGCCGGGGTGATCTCGAGCAGCTGGAGCTGGATCGGGGTGTCGGGGCCGAGCAGTGATCCGCTGGCGAGGCGGAAGAGGAGGCTGTAGCCGATCTGGCCTGCGGCGCCGGTGACGGCGACCTTGACGGGGGTATTGCTCACGAGAGGTGCTCCTTGAGGCTGGGGTTCCTTTCGAAAGTAGCGCACGCTCACCGGACCCGAGCCACCAGACCCCGCGTTCACAAGACGTTCACCCGGTTAATCTTGAACGATTCCAGAAAAGGTGATTGCATGGCGTCATGCCCACACTCGAGGACCCCATCGCGCAGCTGCGCGATGCCGGTCTGCGTGTGACGCGCCCGCGCCTTGCGGTCATCGAGGCTCTCGTCCGGCAGCCGCACGCCGACGCCGACGCGATCGCCGAGGCGGCCAGGGCCGAGCTCGGCACGGTCTCCACGCAGGCGATCTACGACGTCCTCAAGGCCTTCACCACCGTCGGCCTCGTACGCCGCATCGAGCCAGCCGGCTCGCCGGCACGGTTCGAGCTGCGGGTCGGCGACAACCACCACCACGTCGTGTGCCGCTCGTGCGGTGCCATTGCCGACGTCGACTGCGCTCATGGCAGCGCACCATGCCTCACGGCATCCGACAACCACGGCTTCTCGATCGACGAAGCCGAGGTGACGTACTGGGGCATCTGCCCTGACTGCGCCGCCGCACCTGTTCTTGAACCATCCAACTGATCCGGGAGGAACCCCATGCCTGACAATCACGACCACAATGCCGTCGTCGGCGACATGAACGACGAGGAGAACGAGGGCCAAGGACAGTGCCCCGTCTCCCACGGCGGCCGGGTTCACCCGACTGAGGGATCGGCCAACCAGGAGTGGTGGCCCAACCAGCTCAACCTCAAGATCCTGCGCAAGCACACCGACGTCGCCAACCCCATGGACGAGGACTTCGACTACGCCCAGGCGTTCAACAACCTCGACCTCGATGCCGTACGCAGCGACCTCGCGGCACTCATGACCGACTCGCAGGACTGGTGGCCGGCCGACTTCGGTCACTATGGACCGTTCTTCATCCGGATGGCGTGGCACAGCGCGGGCACCTACCGCATCAGGGACGGCCGTGGCGGCGCCGGCGCCGGCATGCAGCGCTTCGCCCCGCTCAACAGCTGGCCCGACAACGGCAACCTCGACAAGGCGCGCCGGCTGCTGTGGCCGATCAAGAAGAAGTACGGCGCCGCGATCTCGTGGGCCGACCTGATGATCCTGACCGGCAACGTCGCGCTCGAGACGATGGGCTTCAAGACCTTCGGCTTCGCCGGCGGCCGACCCGACGTCTGGGAGCCCGACGAGGACGTCTACTGGGGTCCAGAGGACGAGTGGCTCGGTGGCGACAAGGGTGGCGAGCAGCGCTACACCGGCGATCGTGAGCTCGAGAGCCCGCTCGCCGCCGTGCAGATGGGCCTCATCTACGTCAACCCCGAAGGCCCCGAAGGCGTACCGGACCCCCTGGGCTCTGCTCGCGACATCCGCGAGACGTTCGGTCGTATGGCCATGAACGACGAGGAGACCGTCGCGCTGATCGCCGGCGGCCACACGTTCGGCAAGGCACACGGTGCCGGCGATCCCGACCAGTACGTCGGACCCGAGCCCGAAGGGGCGCCGATCGAGGAGCAGGGCCTCGGCTGGAGGCAGTCGCTCGGCAGCGGCAAGGGCCGCGACGTCATCACCAGCGGCCTCGAGGTGACCTGGACAGCCACTCCGACGACGTGGGACAACACGTTCTTCGAGACGCTGTTCGCCCACGAGTGGGAGCTCACCAAGAGCCCCGCTGGTGCACACCAGTGGCAGCCCAAGGACGGCGCCGCGGCCAACACCGTCCCGGATCCGCAGGACGGCACGCTGTCGCGCCCGCCGACGATGCTCACGTCGGACCTCGCTCTGCGGTTCGACCCGATCTATGAGCCGATCTCGCGTCGCTTCCTCGAGAACCCGGACCAGTTCGCGGACGCGTTCGCTCGTGCTTGGTACAAGCTGACCCACCGCGACATGGGACCGATCCAGCGCTACCTCGGCCCGCTGGTGCCGCAGGAGGAGCTGCTGTGGCAGGACCCGCTTCCCGCGGCGACCGGCGAACCGCTCTCGGCCGCCGACATCGCCGAGCTCAAGGCGCAGATCCTCGCGTCCGGTCTGACCGTCTCGCAGCTCGTCTCGACCGCATGGGCGTCGGCCTCGTCGTTCCGCATCAGCGACAAGCGCGGTGGAGCGAACGGCGCCCGCATCCGGCTCGAGCCGCAGAACGGCTGGGAGGTCAACAACCCCGACCAGCTCGCGTCGGTGCTTCGTACGCTCGAGGGTGTGCAGCAGGCGTTCGGCAAGGGCGTCTCGCTGGCCGACGTCATCGTCCTGGGCGGCGCGGCAGCCATCGAGCAGGCAGCGAAGGCCGCCGGCCACGACATCGAGGTTCCGTTCACCCCCGGGCGTACGGATGCCACGCAGGAGCAGACCGATGTCGAGTCGTTCGCTGCGCTCGAGCCGGTTGCTGACGGGTTCCGCAACTACTACAGCAAGGGCAACCGTCTGCCGGCGGAGTTCCTGCTGATCGACAAGGCGAACCTGCTCAACCTCAGCGCGCCCGAGCTGACCGTCCTCGTAGGAGGCCTCCGGGTCCTCGACGCGAACTACGACGGTTCCAGCCTGGGTGTCCTCACCGAGCAGCCCGGAACGTTGACGAATGACTTCTTCGTCAACCTGCTCGACCTCGGCACGACCTGGACGGCATCCTCGGCCGACTCGTCGACGTACGAGGCGCGGGATGCGTCCGGCGCTGTCACGTGGACCGGTACGCGGGCTGACCTGGTCTTCGGCTCGAACTCCGAGCTTCGGGCGATCGCCGAGGTCTACGCGAGCGACGACGCCAAGGGCAAGTTCGTGCACGACTTCGTCGCCGCGTGGTCAAAGGTCATGGACCTCGACCGCTACGACGTCTGAGGGTCCCCCCACGAGCGCAGCGAGTAGGGGGCCTGACACGTACGAGCGAGGGCCCGGGACAAGCGTTCCGGGCCCTCGCTCGACGCCCAGGCCGGCGACGGGTGAGCGGGGCATCAGCCCCCACCTCCGCCGCCCGAGCCGAAGAAGACGCCTCGGGCGCCCGAAGACCCGTGACGACCGGCGCGACGTTGCGACCTGGCGACGATGAAGATCGCGATGGTCATGTCAGATGCTCTCGGACAACGTTCGCAAGAAGACTGGTTCAGTCGGTGTCCTCGCCGACGATCATGGCGTGCGTGATGCCGGCGATCGCCGCACCGATGACCGGCGCGAGGATGAAGACCCAGATCTGCTTGAGCGGCTCAGCTCCGGCGAACAGGGCGACGCCCAACGATCGGGCCGGGTTGACCGAGGTGCCGTCGACCGGGATGGAGATCAGGTGGATCAGCGTCAAAGCCAAGCCGATCGCGATCCCGGCGAAGCCGACCGCCGCGCGCTTGGCGGTGACGCCGAAGATCACGTAGAGGAAGAACGCCGTCAGCACGATCTCGGTGATGATCACCGCGAGCAGGCTGTAACCGCCAGGGGAGCGGTCGCCGTAGCCGTTCGTCGCAAACCCGCTTGCTGACGCATCGAAGCCATCGGCGCCCGACGCGATGACGTAGAGGACGCCGCCGGCCACGGCCGCGCCGACGACCTGGGCCACGATGTAGCCGGGCGCGTCCTTCCAGTCGAAACGCTTCGCCGTGGCGAGGCCGACCGTCACGGCGGGATTGAAGTGTCCGCCCGAGATGTGCCCGAAGGCGTACGCCCCGGTCAGGACCGTGAGGCCGAAGGCGAGCGCGATGCCGAGCGTGCCGACGCCGCCGGGGCCGCCCGCCAGCACGGCTGTGCCGCAGCCGCCGAGGACCAGCCAGAACGTTCCGAGGGCTTCAGCGCCGAGCTTGTGAGGTGTGGTGGGTGCTGCCATGTGTGGGCCTCCTGGGGCAGTGTGTGACCTGTTTCACAGGGTAAGGCTCTGAACGCGGTAGCTGGGGGACGCTGGGAGCGTCAGTGTCGGTGAGATATCTTGATGTCAAACAATCTTTGATCCACACGTAGGAGTCGTCGCACTCATGGCCAAGATCATCTACACCCACACCGACGAGGCGCCGTTGCTGGCCACCTACTCGTTCCTCCCCGTCATCGAGGCGTACGCCTCCACTGCGGGTGTCGAGGTCGAGACTCGTGACATCTCGCTCGCGGGGCGCATCATCGCGCTCTTCGGCGACCGCCTGACCCCCGAGCAGCAGATCGGCGACGCGCTGGCAGAGCTCGGAGCGCTCGCCAAGACGCCCGAGGCCAACATCATCAAGCTGCCCAACATCAGCGCCTCGATCCCGCAGCTCAAGGCCGCGATCGCTGAGCTGCAGAGCCAGGGGTACGCCCTGCCGGACTACCCTGACGACCCGCAGACCGACGAGGACAAGGACGTCCGCGCCCGCTACGACAAGGTCAAGGGCAGTGCGGTCAACCCCGTCCTGCGCGAGGGCAACTCCGACCGCCGCGCGCCAGCCTCGGTCAAGAACTTCGCCAAGGCGCACCCGCACTCGATGGGCGCCTGGAGCAGCGACTCCAAGACCAACGTCGCGACGATGGGTGCCGACGACTTCCGCTCCAACGAGAAGTCGGTCGTCATCGAGTCCGACGGCACGATCAGCATCCAGCTCGTTGCCGAGGACGGTACGACGACGGTGCTCAAGGACGCGTTCCCCGTGCTCGCCGGCGAGATCGTCGACGGCACGGTCATGCGCGCCGCAGCCCTCGACGCGTTCCTCAAGGACCAGGTCGCGCGCGCCAAGGCAGAGGGCGTGCTCTTCTCGGTGCACCTCAAGGCCACCATGATGAAGGTGTCCGACCCGATCATCTTCGGTCACGTCGTCAAGGCGTTCTTCCCGGCGGTGTTCGAGCAGTACGGCGCCGACCTCGAGGCCGCGGGCCTCAGCCCGAGCAACGGTCTCGGCGGGATCCTGGCCGGGCTCGACAAGCTGCCCAACGGCGCCGAGATCAAGGCGGCGTTCGATCAGGGCATCGCCGACGGGCCGGCCCTCGCGATGGTCGACTCCGACAAGGGCATCACCAACCTGCACGTGCCGAGCGATGTCATCGTCGACGCATCGATGCCGGCCATGATCCGTACGTCGGGCCACATGTGGGGACCCGACGGCAACGAGGCGGACACGCTCGCGGTCATCCCGGACAGCTCGTACGCCGGCGTCTACCAGACCGTCATCGACGACTGCCGCGCCAACGGCGCGTTCGACCCGACGACGATGGGCTCGGTTCCCAACGTCGGCCTGATGGCGCAGGCGGCCGAGGAGTACGGCAGCCACGACAAGACGTTCGAGATCGCGACTCCGGGCACCGTGCAGGTCGTCGATCAGGACGGCACCGTACTCATCGAGCACAGCGTGGCTCGCGGTGACATCTGGCGGGCCTGCCAGACCAAGGACGTCCCGGTGCGCGACTGGGTCAAGCTCGCCGTGACCCGCGCTCGTGCCTCGCAGACCCCCGCGGTGTTCTGGCTCGACCCGAGCCGCGCGCACGACGCCAACCTGATCGCCAAGGTGCAGGCCTACCTGCCTGAGCACGACACCGACGGCCTGCAGATCGAGATCATGTCGCCCCAGGAGGCGACCGCGTTCTCGATCGAGCGCATCCGCAAGGGCGAGGACACGATCTCGGTGACCGGCAACGTGCTGCGCGACTACAACACCGACCTGTTCCCGATCCTCGAGCTCGGCACGAGCGCCAAGATGCTCTCGATCGTCCCGCTGATCAACGGCGGCGGACTGTTCGAGACCGGTGCCGGTGGCTCGGCGCCCAAGCACGTGCAGCAGCTCGTCAAGGAGAACCACCTGCGCTGGGACAGCCTCGGCGAGTTCCTTGCGCTGGCCTCGAGCTTTGAGCACATGGCGACGACGACCGGCAACGCCCGGGCCCAGATCCTCGCCGACACGCTCGACCGCGCGACCGGCACGTTCCTCAACGAGAACAAGTCGCCGAGCCGCAAGGTCGGCGAGATCGACAACCGGGGCAGCCACTTCTACCTCGCGCTCTACTGGGCGCAGGAGCTCGCGGCGCAGACCGAGGACGCGGATCTCGCCGCCGCGTTCGCCGAAGTCGCCGGTGCGCTGGCCGCCAACGAGCAGAAGATCAACGACGAGCTGCTGGCGGTGCAGGGATCGCCGGCCGACATCGGTGGTTACTTCCGGCCTGACGACGCCAAGGCCAAGCAGGTCATGCGCCCGTCGACCACATTCACCGAGGTCCTCAGCATCCTGGCCTGACGCTGCGGGTGGGGGCGGCCGTACCACATGGGCGGCTAACCCCCTCCTGCACGGGCCCCGCCGGCCCGGCTCAGGCGCCGCGCTGCTCGGCGAGGTGCGGGTGGACCAGCTCGTCCCAGAGGTCGACCTGGTTGTGCCGGAAGAACCCGAAATGGCCCATGCTCCCCACGCCGAGCTGCTGCGGCGTGTAGCGCATGTGTGTCGTGTCGACCCCTGAATAGAGCCCGTCGAGCGTGCTGATGCTGGTGGCGGACATGAGCTCGTCGTCGGTGAACGACACGGATGCCATGGGAATGTCGACCGCCGCGAAGCTGTCGCGCATCTCGGGCAGCTCACTGAGCAGGTAGTCCTCATGCATGCACCAGCGCCCCCACTGGCGCATGACATTGGGCGGAAGGTCGCCCAGGATGCGCAGCCGCTTGCCCGGGAAGTAGCCGGCAACCGCAATCGCCGACGGGGCGATGACCTTCCACAGGAGGGGCGCCTTGCGGCGAGTGCTCGCGGTGTTGTGCTTCCAGTAGCCGGTGCCGGCCGCAACGCTGATCGCGCGGTCGGCCTTGGCATGGTCCGCGAACGCCAGGACCTGACCGCCGAGGCTGTGGCCCAGCCACGTGACGGGCAACCCCTCGGCCCGCACATGGGCGTGGTCCAACGCGTCGCGGGCGTCGTACGCCCAGCGGACGAGGTCGTTCGTGACCTCGCGCATGGGTCCCGCGAGCGACTCGCCGTGGCCGCGGTAGTCGAACGTCATGACTGCGAAGCCCCGATCGCGCAGCCAGGACGCGAAGGTCGTGTAGTAGCTGGCGGTGGTCGCCATCGCGGGCACGATCAGGACGACACCGCGGGCCTCGACGCTCGGCTCGAACCAACGGCCGTGCAGCTCGTAGCCGTCGTCCGCCCGGAAGGTGAAGGTGTCCCACAGCTGCTGCTCTATAACGTTCGTCATAGGACGACGCTAGGGTATGACAACTGTCATAGTCAAGCGGCTATGCTGAAGGCATGCCACTCGATCCCCGTACGAAGATGGTCGCCGGAGCCGCACAGCTGATCGGCGAGCGCGGCGTCGGCGCGACGAGCGTCCGCGAGCTCGCGAAGTTCACCGGCGCGCCGCTCGGCTCGACCTATCACTACTTCCCGCGGGGCAAGGACCAGCTCGTCGAGGAGGCCGTCGCCTGGGTCTCGGGCCGGGTCGAGAAGCTGATGGCCAAGGCGAGCGAGGACGGTGCGCTGGCGGCGCTGGATGCGTTCATCGCGATCTGGCGGGACTTCCTGGTCACCAGCGACTACGAGGCCAGCTGCCCCGTGCTCGCCGTCGCGACCGAAGCTTCCCCTACTCGCTTCGCTCGTGGGGAGACCCCTACAGCGACCGCGGGTCCGGCGAGCCAGGTGTTCAAGACGTGGCAGGGCATGCTCGTGCCGGTCCTGCGGCGCGACGGCGTCGCGCCCGCGCGTGCCGAACGGCTCGCGTGGCTCATCGTCGGCAGCTTCGAGGGCGCGGTCGTGATGGCGCGCAGTCAGCGCAGCCCGGTGCCCTTGGAGGCTGTGGCCTCCGAGCTTCGCATCCTGATCCGCGACGCCATCAAGACCTAAGAGTCTTCTCGACGTCGGTCCAGCCGCGGGCCCGCGCCTTGAGGCGTATGTCGCCGAGCATCGTCGTGAGCTCGGCCGCCCGCTTCTCGAGCGCGGTGACCGCCTCAGCGCCGACGTCCTGCAGGAGGCTGAAGACCACCTCGCCTTCGTCACGCTGCGCCCAGCCACCGACGATCCGGCCGTCAACCCAAACGGTCGGGCCGGCGTTGCCGTTGATGTCGAAGAGGCGCTCGCGATGCGGTCCGAGCACGAAGTCGCGGTGCTTCCAGCCCATCGACGACGGGTCGAGCGCCGGCAGGAGGGCGACCCACGGGTCGGGGGCCTCGACCGGATCGAGATCGTCGGCGAGCACCAGCGCGGGACGGCCGTCGACGTCGACCTCGACGGTGTCGAGCGACGCGACTGCTGCTCGGGTGCGGGTCTTGGTCCAGCCGGTCCACCACTGCAGGTCGTCGAGCGTCGCCGGGCCATAGGCATGCAGCCAGCGACGGGCGAGCTCGGTGATCGCATCCGCGAGCTCGGGCGGCTCGCCGATGTCGCACCAGGACGACATGGTGCTCCACCGGAACTGCGTCGACGTCCAGCCGCCCCGCGGCCGCGTGCGGACGACCTTGCCCTCGGCCGAGAGCAGCGTCATGAGCCGGCTCGCGACGGAGGGCGTGGCGGCGTACTTGCCCGTGCCGATGTTCACCCGGGTGGCGAGCAGCGGGTCGGCCTGGGCGAGCTCGGTGCTCGTGATCTCGCCGGCTGCCTCGATCGCGGCGAGCGCGACCAGCTCGGCCCGATCCAGCCAGTCCTCGACGTCCCCGGACAGGCCTGACTCGGCGAGCAGCTTGAGCAGGAGCCTGCGCTGTTGGGTCGCCACCAGGTCTGACGCGCCCACGAGGCACACCGCCGCGAAGTCGCGGGGAACCGCGAACACGGTCCGCCGCATCGCCAGCACGCGCACGAGATCGCGGTCGTCGTAGAGCGCTCGCTCGACGTCGGCCGGGGTGGCGCGGGTGCGCGCCAACGCCGACAGGACGGTCGTGGCCGGGTCGGTGCCGTGCAGGGCGACCACGGCCCGCGCGGCGTCGGCGACCGATCCGGCCCGGTGGGCGTCCGACAGTGCATGGCGCCGGCCCAGCCGTGCTCGACGCTCGGCCTCGGAGATCTCCCGCATACCGGACAGCGTCGCAGCCGCCGCCTACAAAACGGCCGAACGCACTGGGGTGAGGCGACGCACACTGTCACGATTCGTGGAACAACTGCGGGCGCTGGGAGACTTGTACCTGTGGTGACCACCGTCGAAAGCTCCCCCCAGACGAGCGTGAGCACCAAGCACCTCACCCTCGCCCTGCTCGCGCTTGCCCTCGGCGGATTCGCGATCGGAACGACCGAGTTCATGTCGATGGGCCTGCTCGAGAAGATCGCCGACGGCATCAACAAGTCCAACGCGACGACCGGCCACATCATCACGGCGTACGCGTTCGGAGTCGTCGTCGGCGCGCCCGTCATCGTCTCGCTCGGCGCCCGGCTGCCCAAGCGGGAGCTGGCGATCGGCCTGATCCTGGCGCTCGGGATCGGCAACGCGATCACCGCGATGGCCAGCGGCTATCTCCCGGTCCTGATCTCGCGGTTCGTCGCGGGACTCCCGCACGGTGCCTATTTCGGCGTCGCGTCCCTGCTGGCAGCGTCGCTCGTACGTCCCGAGTACAAGGGCCGGGCGGTCAGCTCGGTCATGCTCGGCCTGTCCGTCGCCACCGTCGCGGGGGTGCCGGCCAGCATCGCGCTCGGCCAGCACCTCGGATGGCGCAGCGCCTACTGGGTCGTCCTGGCGCTCACGATCGCCACTGCGGCCATGATCTTCGCCTTCGTGCCGCACTCGCCGGCCAACGGCGAGGCTTCGCTGCGCAGCGAGCTCTCGGCGCTCAAGCGGCCGCAGGTGCTGTTCGCGGTCTCGGCCGGGATGATCGGCTTCGGCGGGCTGTTCGCGATGTACACCTACATCTCGCCTCTGGTCACCAAGGTCGCCGACCAGCCCGAGGTGTGGGTCCCGTGGTTCGCGCTGGTCTTCGGCATCGGTTCGGTCGTCGGCTCATGGGCTGCGGGTGTGCTCGCCGACTGGAACATCGAGCGCTCGGTCCTGTACGGGTTCGCGGCGACCGCCGCGGCGCTGGTGGTGTTCTTCTTCGCCGCTCCGCACGTCATCCCCGCGATGATCATGGTGTTCGCCGTTGCGCTCATCAGCTCGGTCGTCGCGATCAACCTGCAGATGCGGCTGATGCACGCTGCCGGCGACGCGCAGATGCTCGGGGCCGCCCTCAACCACTCGGCGCTCAACACGGCGAACGGTCTTGGAGCCTGGCTCGGCTCTGCCGCGATCGCCGCGGGTTACGGCTACCGCGCCTCGAGCCTGGTCGGGGCTGCGCTGGCGGTGGCGGGATTCGCGATCTTCGCGCTCGGACTCGTCGCGCAGCGCCGCACGGCCGACGCCTGACTCTCAGCGACGCGCGGGGGTGCGTCCCATCAACGCGTCCTGCATCGACCGGGCCGCAAGTCTGAGCTCGGCCGTGACCGCCGCGACCCCAGGCCGACGGGAGGCCTCGGGTCGGGCGACGAGCCAGTAGTCGAGCTGGACCTCGATCCGCTCAGGCAGCAGCCGCACGAGGTCGTCGTGCCGGTCGGCCATGAAGCACGGCAGCAGCCCCAGTCCCGCCCCGGCGCGAGTCGCCTCGACGTGCACGAACACATTGGTCGACGTCACCGCGTCGGCCATCGACGGGACGAAGCTGCGCGCGACGTCGAGGTCGTCGACCTGCAGCATCGAGTCGATGAAGTAGACGAGCCCGTGGTCGGCCATGTCCTTGACGGTGCGCGGGGCGTCGTGAGTCTCGAGATAGCCGCGTGAGGCGTAGAGCCCGAGGACGTACGGAGCGAGTCGAGTCGCCTCTGCTCGGTGCACCTGTGGCTCACCGACCACGATCTCGACGTCGAGGCCCGTACGTTGCTGGGTGGCCCGCCGCGTCGCGGTGACGATCTCCATGGCCAGGCCAGGATGCCTCTGGCGCAGCCGTGCGGCGGCGGGGGCGGCGATGTAGGCGCTGAAACCGTCGGTCGCCGAGAGTCGTACGACGTCATCCAGCGCGCCGGTGTCACCGGGACCTGACGCCAGGTCGCGCAGCACCGCGTCGAGCCGCTCGGCCGCCTGCAACGCGTCCTGCCCGAGCGGGGTCAGCTCCCACCCGGCCGATCCCCTGGCGAGGACGCGGCCGCCCAGGCTCTTCTCGAGTGCGGCGATGCGGCGCGAGACGGTCGTGTGGTTGAGTCCGAGGGCATCCGCTGCGGTCGTGAACCGGCCGCTGCGACCGACCTCGAGGAGCACCAGCAAGTCGTCCGCGCTGGGCAGTGTGGAGCGAGGCATATCTGCATTCTTGCAGATCGATGTTGCGACATTGGCGATTGCGTGTGCGTGCGAATGCACCCAGACTCGTCCGGGTCAGCAAAAATGGTGTGCTGCGTCACAGTCGGAGGCAATCATGACGATCGAACGTTCCGCCCCAACCGGGACAACCGCCCCGAGCGGACTCAAGAAGATCGTGGCGGCGTCGATGGCCGGCACGGTCGTCGAGTGGTACGAGTTCTTCCTCTACGGCACCGCGGCGACGCTGGTGTTCAGCAAGGTGTTCTTCCCCGCCCGCGACAATCAGCTCGATGCGATCATCGCGGCCTTCGTCACGTACGCCGTCGGCTTCGCAGCGCGACCCATCGGTGGTCTGGTGTTCGGGCACTTCGGTGACCGGCACGGCCGCAAGAAGCTGCTGCAGTTCAGCCTGCTCCTCGTCGGCGTCGCGACGTTCGCGATGGGCTGCATCCCGACGTACGACAGCATCGGGTACGTCGCTCCGGCGCTGCTGGTGGTCCTGCGGTTCATCCAGGGATTCGCGATCGGCGGCGAGTGGGGCGGTGCCGTGCTCCTGGTCGCCGAGCACAGCCCCGACGACAAGCGGGGCTTCTGGGCCAGCTGGCCGCAAGCCGGCGTGCCGATGGGCAACATGCTTGCGACGCTGGTGCTCCTCGGCCTGACCTCGACCCTGTCCGACGAGGCATTCCTGAGCTGGGGCTGGCGCGTGGCGTTCTGGCTGTCGGCGATCATCGTGCTGGTCGGCTACTACATCCGCACGACCGTCACCGAGGCGCCGATCTTCCTCGAGGCGCAGAAGCAGGTCGAGGAGACCAAGGCCGAGTCCTACGGGGTCTTCGAGGTGCTGCGTCGCTACCCGCGGGGCGTGCTGACCGCGATGGGCCTGCGATTCGCGGAGAACGTCATGTACTACCTCGTCGTCACGTTCTCCATCACCTACCTCTCAGTCGTGGTCGAGACCGACACCGATGACATCCTGCGGTTGATGCTGCTCGCGCACCTCGTCCACTTCCTCGTGATCCCGCAGGTCGGCAGGTTGTCGGACAAGATCGGTCGACGGCCGACGTACGCCGTGGGTGCCCTGCTGGCCGGGACCTGGGGATTCTTCGCCTTCCCGATGATGGACTCGGCGCACGACCCGACGATCCTGCTCGCGATCACCCTCGGCCTGTTGATCCACGCGTTCATGTACGCCGGTCAGCCGGCGATCATGGCCGAGATGTTCCCGACCCGGATGCGCTACTCGGGTGTCTCGCTGGGCTATCAGGTGACCTCGATCGCGGCTGGCTCGCTGGCCCCGATCATCGCGACGGCCCTCCTGCGTGAGTACGACTCGTCCGTCCCGGTGGCGTTCTACCTCCTGGGGGCCTCGGTCGTCACGATCGTCGCAGTGATCGTGACGCGGGAGACCAAGGGCGCGTCGCTGCACGCCATCGACCGCGCCGACGCCGTGGCCTTCGAGCCCGCGGCGCGCGCATGAGCGACCTGGCCGGCCGGCGCGCGCTCGTCACGGGCGGCGCCGGCGGGATCGGGGCGGCGATCGCGCGGGAGCTCGCCGGTCGTGGGGCCGCGGTGACGGTGGCCGACATCGACGAGCCGGCGGCCAAGGAGCTCGCGCACGAGATCGACGGCGACGTCTGGACGGTCGACCTCACCGACACCGAGTCGCTGGCCGGCCTGTCGCTCGACGTCGACGTGCTCGTCAACAACGCGGGCTTCCAGCACGTGGCCCCGATCGAGGATTTCGACCCGGGAGTGCTCGCCCGCATGCTGCAGTTGATGGTCGAGGCGCCGTTCCTCCTCGTTCGTGCTGCGCTGCCCCACATGTACGCCCAAGGGCACGGCCGGATCGTCAACGTCTCGTCGGTGCACGGGTTGCGGGCATCGGCCAACAAGGCGGCATACGTCACCTGCAAGCATGCGCTCGAGGGGCTGTCGAAGGCCACGGCGCTCGAGGGCGCCGGCCACGGGGTGACCAGCAACTGCGTCAATCCCGGCTACGTCCGCACGCCGCTGGTGGACGCGCAGATCGCGGCGCAGGCTCGGTCGAACGGCATCGCGGAGACCGAGGTCGTCGACGAGGTCCTGCTGGCCGGGACGCCGATCAAGCGACTTGTCGAGCCCGAAGAGGTGGCCTCGCTGGTCGGCTACCTGGCTTCGGACGATGCGGCGATGATCACCGGCTCGTCCTCGACGATCGATGGCGGGTGGAGCGCGCGCTGAGGTTCAGCGACCGACGGGCTCGACCCCGGCCTGCGGGCGGAGCCAGACCTGGTCGCCCTCGTGCAGACCCAGTGCCGTCGCTTCCGCGCGCGTCACGACGACCTGCACCGGATCAGGGTGCAGCTTGTCGTCCGGCGTCACCTCGAGGCGGATCTCGAAGCCGACCCTCGTCCACCGGGTGATCCTGCCGGTGGCGGTGGCTGCCTGCTCGTACCGGGAGATCTCGATGTCGTGCGGACGGATGAGGTGGTCGCCCAGTCGGGTGACCGGGCCCAGGAACGACAGCACGAAGTCGCTCGCCGGCCGGTCGTACAGGTCGTCGGGGGAGCCGATCTGCTCGATGCGACCCTCGTTGATCACGACGAGGCTGTCGGAGACCTCGAGGGCCTCCTCCTGGTCGTGGGTCACGAACACCGTCGTCACGTGTACCTCGTCGTGCAGGCGGCGCAGCCAGTCGCGGAGCTCCTTGCGGACCTTGGCATCGAGCGCACCGAACGGTTCGTCGAGCAGCAGCACGCTGGGCTCGATCGCCAGCGCCCGGGCGAGGGCCATGCGCTGGCGCTGGCCGCCGGAGAGCTGTGACGGCAACCGGTCGGACCACTGCTCGAGGTGCACGAGCTTGAGCAGCTCCTGGACCCGGTCCTTGACCTCGTCCTTGGGCCGCTTGCGGATCTCGAGGCCGAACGCGATGTTCTTGGCGACCGTCATGTGCTTGAACGCGGCGTAGTGCTGGAACACGAAACCGACGTTGCGCTTCTGGGCCGGCACGTTCGTGGTGTCGACGCCCTCGATCTCGACCGTCCCGCTGTCGGAGGACTCCAGTCCGGCGATGATGCGTAGCAGCGTCGACTTGCCGCCGCCGCTCGGGCCGAGCAGGGCGGTGAGCTGTCCGCTGGGGATGCTGAGGTTGATGTCCTGCAGCGCGACGAAGTCGCCGAAGAACTTGTTGATGCCGCGGATCTCAATCCCCATCGGGGTTCTCCTTCGGTCGGAGCACGGACACGACCACGAGGGCCGCGACCGCGATCAGTGCCAGCAGGAAGCTCGTGGCGTACGCCGTGCCCTGCTGGAAGTCCTGGTACTTCTCCTCCACGCTCAGCGTGGCGGTCTGGGTCTGCCCGGCGATGTTGCCGGACATGATCTTGACGGCGCCGAACTCGCCCAGTGAGCGGGCGAGGCTCAGCACCACGCCGTAGATCAGTGCCCACTTGACCGACGGCAAGGTGATGCGGCGGAACGTCTGCCACGGACCGGCGCCGAGGCTGCGGGCCGCCTGCTCCTGGTCCGTGCCGATCTCATGGAGCACCGGGACGAGCTCGCGGATCACGAGCGGCAGGCTGACGAATGCCGTCGCCATGATGATGCCGGCCGGCGCGAAGGCGATCTGCAGCCCGGCGTCCTGGAGCGGTGGGCCGAGGAGTCCGTTGGTGCCGCCGTATGCCAGCAGCAGCGCGAGGCCCACGACGACCGGCGACACCGACAGCGGAAGGTCGATCAGCGCCGACAGGATGCTGCGGCCCGGGAAGTCGTAGCGCACCAGCAGCAGCGAGATGCCGACGCCGAAGATCGTGTTGATCACGACGGCCCACACCGCGACGTACACCGTGAGCTGCAGCGCGAACACGACATCGGGGTCGGTGAGAGCGGTCTGCAGGTTGTCGAGCCCACCGGCGAACGTGTGCTGGACGACGAGCGACACCGGCCAGACGACGAGCAGGAACAGGTAGGCGATCACCAGCCCCCGGCGTACGTACGTGCCGCTGGTCTTGGGCTGCCGCATGCGGCTAGCCACGCCGTGACCCAACGACGACGCACGTTGCGTGCTGGCGTGACGACACGACGTGAACGGTGTCCTGAGGAATTGAAGTCCTAGCCACGCTTGGCCACCGCATTCGTGAGGATCTGCAGCAGGATGATCGCGATCAGCGCGACGGCGAGCAGCAGCACCGCGACCGATGCGGCGGCGGCCTCGTTGCCGTTCTCGATGTAGGTCAGGATGCGCACCGAGGCGACCTCGGTCTTGTTGGGCAGGTTGCCCGACAGCAGCACGAGCGAGCCGTACTCGCTGATCCCGCGGGCGAACGACAGGGCCGCGCCGGCCGTGATGGCCGGGGCCAGGGCGGGCAACAGGATGCGGCGCAGGGTCGTGAACCGGCTGGCGCCGAGCGATGCGGCGGCCTCCTCGACCTCGGGATCGAGCTCGAGGAGTACCGGCTCGACGGTGCGTACGACGAACGGCAGGGTGACGAACAGCAGCGCGAGGAACACCGACCGCTCAGTGTTGGCGACGTTGATGCCGATGGGGCTGTCGGGCCCGTAGAGGCTCAGCAGCACCAGGCCCGCCACGATCGTGGGCAGCGCGAACGGGATGTCGATGATGACCTCGAGCAGGCGCTTGCCCCGGAAGTCATCTCGCACGAGGACCCAGGCGATCAGCGTCCCGAAGACGACGTTGACCACGGTGACGATCAGCGCCTGCGTCACGGTCAGTCGCAGGGCAGCCGCGGTCTGGGAGTTGGTCAGCGTGTCGCGGAAGGTCTCCCAGCCACCTTCTGCCGACTGGATCACGACCAGGGCAAGGGGGATCAGCACGAGCAGGCTGAACCACGTCAACGCGACCCCCAGGCCGAGGCCTGAGGATCGCGTCAGCGATGTGGCGCTCCGGGTGCGCCGCCTGCGCGTCGCAGCCCGGAGCAAGCTGGATCTCGGTCGTCACGACTTGCCGGACTCCGCGATGATCTTGGTGATGATGCCGTTCTTCTCGTCGAAGAACTTGGTGTTGACGGCCGACCAGCCACCGAAGGTCTGGTCGATCGTGAACAGCTCGTCGATCTTCGGGAACGGGGCTGCCGGGTCGTTCGCCCCCTTGACGGTGCCGACGTCGACGCCCTGGACGGACTCGACCGGCCGGAAGCCGTACTTGGCGAAGATTCCCTGGCCCTCGGAGCTGCTCGCGAAGTCGAGGAACTCCTGGGCACCGGGCGCCGCCTTGGTCGTGACCGCGGCCGGGTTCTCGATCAGCAGGTTCTGCTTCGGGACGACGTAGTCGACGGCCTCGCCGCTCTGCCGCGCGAAGATCGCCTCGTTCTCGTACGACAGCAGCACGTCGCCGGTGCCGCCCTGGAACGCCGTCGTGGCGTCGCGGCCGCTGCCGGGCAGCGCCTTGACGTTGGCGAACAGCTTCTCGAGGTACGCCTTGGCGTCCGCCTCGCTGCCGCCGTTGGCGATGATCGACTGGTACGCCGCGAGGATGTTCCAGCGCGCCGAGCCTGACGAGCCGGGGTTGGGCGTCACGATGCCGACGCCGGGCTTGGCGAGGTCGGCGAACGACTGGATGTTCTTGGGGTTGCCCTTGCGCACGACGATCGCCACGACGGACGTCGACAGGATGCCCTTGGTGGCGTTCTGGTCCCATGACTTGTCGACCAGCCCCTCATCGACCAGGCGGGTGATGTCGGGCGCCAGTGAGAAGTGCACGACATCGGCCTTGAGGCCGCCGACGACGGCCCGGCTCTGATCGCCCGAGGCGCCGTAGGACTGCCTCCACGTGACGCCCGTGCCGGGGTTGGTCTTGGCGAATGCCTTCTCGATGGCACCGTCGGCAGCCTTCGGCACGGAGTAGGCCACGAGCGAGAGCGTGGACTTCTCGCCGGCGGAGGACGTGGTGTTGGACGAGGACGGGGCACACGCCGTGAGGACCGCAGCGCTGGTCGCGATCGCGACGCCGGTCATCAGGTTTCTGCGAGTGATCTTCATGCCCTGCCTCAGGTCCGGGCACGCCACCTGCGTGCTTCCGGACTTCAAACTAGGTGCCCGTAGGAGCCGTTTCATCAGATCTCAAGATGCGAGACGTGTGCCTGCATGCCGAGATGACCGAGGTCACATCACTCCGCGGCGGGCACCGGCTCGGCGGCCACCGGAGCGGGGCCACCATGTCCGGCATGCGACGGCTTGGCGAAGAACAGCATCAGGACGAAGCCGATCGCGAACGCGACGATGGGCAGCAGCAGCGCCTGTGCCATCGCGTCCGAGAACGGGCCCTGGATCTGCTGCGGCATCCTGGTGCCCGACGCCTGCACGGAGTCGGACGAGCTGCCGAGACCGTTGGCGGTGAGTCGAGCCTGGATCAAGGCCGCGACGGCCGCGCTGCCGAGGACCGCCCCGATCTGGCGCGTCGTGTTGTAGACGCCGGCGCCGGAGCCCGCGGAGCTCATCGGCAGGTTGCGAGTGGCGGTGGCCCCCAGCGGCGCCCACATGCAGGCGTTGGAGACGCCGAACAGTGCCATGGGGAGGAGTATCTGCCATACCGGGGTGTCGGGATCGATGATCGCCGCGAGCCAGCCCATGGCCACCACGGCGGTGCCGAAGCCCACCATGGTGATGTTGCGTGGGTGGACCCGGTCGACGAGCTTGCCGACGAACGGCGACAAGATCATCAGCACGACCGCCATGGGTGCCATCAGCAGAGCGGACTCGGTCGGGCTCCAGCCGCGGGCGCCCTGGGCGTAGAACTGGAACGGCAGCGCCATCGCGGTGATCGCCAGCGACACCATCGCGATGCCGCCGTTGCCCAGCGAGAAGTTGCGGTCCCGGAACAGCCCGAGCGGGACCAGCGGCTCCCTGCGGATGCGGCCCTGCCACCAGACGAACCCGGTGAACACCGCGACCCCCACCGCGATCAGCAGCGGAACGCTGATGATGCCCGTGATCTGGCCCCAGTCGTACTTCTCGCCCTCTTGGATGCCGAACACGACGAGGAAGACGCCGATGCCGCTCAGCGCGACCCCGACCCAGTCGAACGTGTGGGTGTGGGTCGAGAGGGTTGGCACGAGTCGCCAGGCGAGGACGAAGCCGACGATGCCGACCGGGACGTTGATGAAGAAGATCCACTCCCACCCGAGGCTGTCGACCAGCACGCCACCGAGGATCGGGCCGACGAGCGTCGCGACACCAGCGGTGGCGCCCCACAAGGCCATGGCGCTGCCGCGCTTGGCCGCGGGGAACGTGCGGGTGATCACGGCCATGGTCTGGGGCGTGATCAGCGAGGCGCCGATGCCCTGCACGACACGGGCGACGATCAGCATCTCGATGCTGCCGGTCAACCCGCACCACAGCGACGCGAGCGTGAAGATGGTCAGGCCGACCAGGTACAGGTTCTTGGGCCCGAACCGGTCACCCAGCCGCCCCGTCACGAGGAGTGGTACGGCGTAGGCCAGCAGGTAGGCGCTGGTGACCCAGATGACGCTGTTGACGTCGGCGTCGAGATCCGTCGAGATCGCCGGCGTCGCGACCGACACGATCGTGTTGTCGACGAGGATCATGAAGAAGCCGATGACCATGGCCCAGAGAGCCGGCCACGGCCGGTAGTCGTCAGGCAGGTCTGTCGTCACGCCTCGGGGGTTTGCCATGTGAGTTCCTTGGTCTGGATGCGGTTGATGAGCTGCTGGCCTGACGCGTGCACGCTGCAACCAGTCTGCCGCGCGGCTGCGACAAAAGGGCACAAACCTCAGGGGACGACGTTGAAGTTCCGCCGGAAGACGTTGTCGGGATCCCAGGAGCGCTTGACCTCACGCAAACGCTCGAGCGTCGCGGCGGGCCACAGGGCGGCGATGTCCTCGGCTGTGTCAGAACCCAGGAACCCGGCGTAGGACCCCACGCCGTGGTCGCCGATCGTTCGCCACACCGAGCGTGCCCCAGCGATCTGCTCCTCCGCGGCGTCACCTGGCAGGAATGCCGCCGACACGACCAGTGCCTCGGCCGTGCGGTGCGCGAATGCCGTGTCCGACGGGTTCACCCGGCCCACTGCGCCGCCGAGGCTGCGCAGGAAGACCACGCGCCCGCCCGACGAGTACGCCGCCGCGATCGCGTCGGTGAGCAGCTCGTCGACGGACTCGACCAGCGTGTTTCCGATGACGGGCAGGATGCCCTCCGGGGGATGCGCCTCCTCGAGGATCTCGGCATACGGGCGCTCGCTCACGTCTTCGGCGACGACGGTCCCGATCGCGCGAAGCGGCTCGAGTGCCGCCGTGTCGTCTGCGGCCAGGCAGACGTAGAGGACGGCTCCGGGCGGGAAGTCGCCGAATGCCGGCATCAGCGCCAGCGTCGAGCTCAGCTCGTCAGGGGCGCTGCGCATCGCGGCAGCCCAGCGACCCACGAGCTGCGCCACGTCGTCGAGGGCGAATGTGATCGTCCCGAACTGGACCGTCGTGACCGGCTGCGCCTGGAACTCGAACGCCGTTGCCACGCCGAAGTTGCCTGCGCCCCCGCGCAGCGCCCAGAACAGGTCGGCGTTCTCGGTCGCGGACGCCCGCACGACGTCGCCAGCGGCCGTGACGACCTCGGCGGCGAGCAGGTTGTCGATCGTCAGGCCGTGCTTGCGGACCATCCAGCCGATGCCACCGGCCTGGGTCAGACCACCGACGCCGACCGAGACGGTGTCGCCAGAGGTGATGGCGAGCCCGTGCTCGGCGAGTGCACCCGCTGCAGGGCCCCATGTGGCGCCGGCACCGATGCGCGCCCGACCGTTGCCGAGCAGCTCGACCTCGTTCAACCGGGACACGTCGATCACGACGCCGTCATCGATCGTGCCGAACCCCAACGGATGGTGGCCGCCGCTGCGGATCGCGATGGGCAGCCCCTCGGCCCGGGCGTGACCGATGGAGGCGGCGACCTCCTCCGCCGTCGTCGGGCGCAGGACGAGCGCAGGTGCTGCAGTGTTGGTGATCGTGGTCCGGGCCGCGTCGTAGTCCGCGTCGCCCGGGCGGATCGCGATGTGTTCGATCGTCATCCAGTCGGCTCCTCGTGTCAGGCTGTCGTCTCCATCAGAGGAGCCTAGGACCTCAAGCCAGGTTGAGGTCAAGTACCGACAGAACGGGACGTGGACTACCGGAGCAGCTCGTAGCCGTGCAGGTCGTCGAACGACCCGTCGCCCAGTCGCTCGGCCGCGCGTTGCGTGCCGTAGCGCTCGAACCCGGCCGCGACCGCGACGGCGTTGCTCGCCGGATTGTCGGCGGCGGCATAGAGCACGAGCCGGCGCCGGTCGAGCCCGTCGGGATCGAGCGCGTGGCGGATGACCGTCCGTACGGCCTCGGTCATGAGGCCGCGACCACGGGCAGCCGGATGCATCCAGTAGCCGATTTCGCCCGACGTCGGGTTGATGCCGAGCATGTCCATGACCGCGATGTTGCCGAGCAGCTCGTCGGTCTCCCGATCCGCGATCGCCCAGGTCGCCTTGGCGCCGGTCGCCGCCTGCCAGACGCAATCGGCGAGGTAGCTGCGAGCGATCGCCGGCGTGTACGGGTGGGGGAGCCCGGCAAGGAAGTGCCGGCTCACCGGATCGCTGCACGCTTCGACGATGCGCGGCAGGTCAGCGTCGCTGAACGGTCGAAGGCGCAGTCGGTCAGACTCCAGCACCGGCGACTCAGCCCACTGTGTGCGAGGCAACGGGCTGTCGCCGAAGCGGAACGAGCCAGTCCACGCGTCCAGCACCCGGCTGCGTTCGTGCAGCATGCCCGGGATGAGCCCGTGCAGGGTGAAGCCCGTCTGGTGGGCGACCCGGAGCGATGCCTCGTTGCCGACGTGGGACCGCCAGTGCACGATCTCGACGCCACCCTCGTTGAGCGCCCAGTCGACGGCAAGGCGTACGGCCCGGGCCATCACGCCGCGGCCACGCGCCGAAGGGTGCAGCGCGAACCCGATGTCCGCGATGGGGGACTGGCGGATGTCGACGTTGCCGGCGAACCGGCCGTCCACCTCGATCGCCCAGCCTCGATGCGTGCCGTCGTCCCACCCGCGGGGGAGCACCGTGAAGGCGTACTGCTCGCTCATCTGACGGGTGTTCGGGATCGGGATCGCCGTCCACCGCTGCATCTCGGGGTCGCCGGCCATCTCGACCAAGCCGTCGGTGTCGGCCGGCGTGTGCGCCCGGAGCGTCACGAAACCGTCGCTGAGGACGGGCACGCTGAGTGGCCACTTCATGCGGCTGAGCTCATGGGGCCAGCGAGCGGAACGGGTCGGCCGGGTAGACCCCGAGGATCTTGACGTCGGTCGTGAAGAACGTGAGCTCCTCGAGCGCTCTCGCGAGCGGTACGTCGTCAGGGTGTCCGTCGACCTCCGCGAGGAACTGGGTCGCCGTGAACCAGCCGTCGACCATGTAGCTCTCCAGCTTGGTCATGTTGACGCCGTTCGTCGCGAAGCCACCCAGCGCCTTGTAGAGCGCGGCCGGCAGGTTGCGGACGTTGAAGATGAAGCTCGTGACCGTCGGCCCGTTGCCGGCCGGCGCCCGCTTGGGCTCGGGCGAGAGCACCACGAACCGGGTCGTGTTGTGGTCCTCGTCCTCGATGTCGGAGGCCAGGACCTCGAGGCCGTAGATCTCGGCCGCCATGGGCGGGGAGATCGCGGCTTGGCTCGGATCCGCGGCATCGGCGATCTCACGGGCCGCACCCGCGGTGTCGCCGGAGATGATCGGGGTGAGCCCGTACTGCTTGATGATCTTGCGGCACTGGCCGAGAGCATGCACGTGGCTGTGCACGGTCTTGATCGTGTCGAGGCTCGCACCGGGCACGCCCAGCAGGCTGAACTGGATGCGCAGGAAGTGCTCGGCGATGATGTGCAGCCCTGAGGTGGGCAGGAAGTGGTGGATGTCGGCGACCCGCCCGGCGATCGAGTTGTCGATCGGGATCATCGCGAGCTCGGCGTCGCCGCCCGCCACAGCCGCGAAGACGTCCTCGAACGACGCGCACGGCAACGCCTCCCAATCGGGATAGTGCTCCTTGGCGACGATGTGGGAGTTCGCGCCGGGCTCGCCCTGGTACGCGATGCGGTTCTTGGTGCTCACGTTCACAGTGTCCCAGACCTCTCGCACCGACAGGGGTGCGGAGCGACCGCTCGTCCAGACGCTCCGCACCTGCCGGTAACCGTGGGTGCTACCGGCCTGCCCAGGTCTCGCTGACCGCGTAGTGATTGTCGAACTCGTCGGAGCACGCGGCGAGATCGCTGACCTGAGCCTCGCCGGTGTGCACCCGCCCGAGCAGGCGGTAGTAGTCGAACCGGCGCATGCCCGGTGTGAAGACGACCAGGATGTCGGCCGACTTGCCCTCCGGCGGAGCGAACGCGTGAGTCGTACCGGGAGGGACCAGCAGGAAGTCGCCCTTGGCAAGGTCGATCACCTTGTCGTCGACGAGTACCTGAAGCTCGCCGTCGATCACGAAGAAGCTCTCTGCGGCACGGGTGTGGGAGTGTGGCGGCGCGCCGGGGGACCCGACGGCGAGGGTGGCGCGATTGACCGTCACCGCACCCCCGGTCTCGGGGGCATCGGCCAGCAGGGTGATCAGGCTGGTCGGACCGTCGACGACGGACTCGGCCTGGTCGGCGCGGACAAGTACGGGTGTGACGTTCATGATGTTTCTCCTTTTTATTGTGGATGATTAATGTCCAGAATGGGCGTTCAGGTGCCGGATGCAGGTCGCATGGGTGGTTAGCGGACGTTCAGGAAGTGGTTGAGCGTCGCGTCGCGGGTGTGGGGGTAGGCCTTCTCGACGTCGGCTCTGATGTCGGCGATGGTCTGGCCCGCGAGGCTCGTGCGCCAGGCCAGGTCGGCCTTGCGCATCGCGCCGGAGATGATGCAGGTCTGGCGGTAGTCGACCTCGTCGGAGCCGCCCGGGCCGTGGCGCAGGACCTGGTCGCACCGGAAGATCTCCTCAGGCCCTTCGATGGCCACGACGATGTCGAGCAGGGTGATGTCGGCGATGTTCTTGGCGAGCCGAAAGCCGCCCCGAGGCCCGGAGACCGACGAGAGGATGCCGGCTCGGGCCAGCGCCTGGAGCTGCTTGTTCATGTACGCGGTCGGCAGCTGGTAGAACGCGGCCAGCTTCGTGGCGGTGACGGCCTCGTCATCGACCCACGACAGGTTGAGGCAGCTGTGCAGTGCCCACTCGACGCCTTCGCTCAACTTCATATCCTGGATATTACACATCCAGAATAGGTCACGCAAGCATCAGCACGAAAAATGTCGCTGAGCTCAGTCGACGAGATGGGCGCCGTCTGACGCGCGTACGACGAACGTCTCCGGCTCGCGCCACTGCTGCGCGGCATACCGGGCCTCGACGCGCTCGCGCACGGCCGCCACGCGGTCGAGCGGAACCAGCGCGATCGCGCTGCCCCCGAAACCGCCGCCGGTCATCCGTGCGCCGAGAGCGCCACCCTCGAGCGCTGCCTCGACCGCGACGTCGAGCTCGGGGCAGCTGACCTGGAAGTCGTCGCGCAGTGATGCGTGCGACGCCGTGAAGATCGTGCCGAGCTGCGTCCAGGCGCGGCGGCTGATGGCGTTGACGGCACCACGTACGCGCGCAGTCTCGGTCAGCACGTGCCGGGTGCGTGCCTTGAGGGTCTCGTCGGTCAGCGCGATCGTGGCGTCCAGGGTCGCCTCGGCGAGCCACGTGACACCGAGCTCGGCGGCGGCCTGCTCGCACTCGTTTCGCCGGGCGGCGTACTCGCCGTCGGCCAGCGAGTGATGCGCCCGGGTGTTGATCGCGAGGAGCGTGAGCCCGTCGTCCTCCCACGTGACGGGCACGACCTCGGTGGTCGGCGGTGACTGGGCGGTGTCCATCAGCACGGCGTGCCCGGCCTGGCCGTAGAGCACCGCGAGCTGGTCCATCAGCCCCACCGGTGCGCCGACGAAGTCGTGCTCGGCCCGTTGGGCGAGCAGCGCCAGCTCGGTGCGATCGAGGCCGAAGCCGAACATCTCGTTGAGCGCGGACGCGATGCCGCACGTGAGGGCCGCCGACGACGACATGCCGGCGCCCGACGGGATCCCCGACTCCACGACGATGTCGGCGCCGCCGAAGCGATGGCCCGCCGACATCGCACTCCACACGGTGCCGGCCGCATAGACGGCCCAGCCCTCCAGGTCGCCGGGCTGTACGCCGGTGCCGAACGTGACCTTCGCCGAGCCCGGCAGGTCCGACCACAGGTTGACCGTGTCGTCGTCGCGGCTGCGGACCTTGATCGTCAACGAGCGGTCGATCGCCATCGGCAGCACGGGACCGCCGTTGTAGTCGAGGTGCTCACCGATCAGGTTCACTCGTCCGGGCACATCCCACCGGCGTACGTCAGTCACGCCCCGACCCTACGACGTGGGCGCTGGCTGGCAGAATGCCGTCCATGCCCGCTGAACGTCGCCCCCGAGTCCTGTCCGGCGCCCAGCCGACTGCTGACTCGTACCATCTCGGCAACTACTTCGGCGCGTTCAAGCAGTGGGTCGCCCTGCAGGACGACTTCGAGGCGTTCTACTTCATCCCCGACCTCCATGCGATCACGGTCGAGTACGACCCCGCAGCGCTCCGCGAGCGCACCTACGTCGCGGCGGCGCAGCTGCTCGCTGCCGGCGTCGACCCGACCCGCAGCGCCCTGTTCGCGCAGAGCCACGTTCCCGAGCACGCCCAGCTCGCTTGGGTGCTCAGCGGCATCACGGGCTTCGGCGAGGCCAGCCGGATGACGCAGTTCAAGGACAAGACCGCCAGGGGCGGGTCCGACTCGGCGAGCGTCGGCCTGTTCACCTACCCGATCCTCATGGCGGCCGACATCTTGATCTATCAGGCCGACAAGGTGCCGGTCGGTGAGGACCAGCGCCAGCACGTGGAGCTGACCCGCAACCTCGCGCAACGGTTCAACCATCGCTTCGGCGAGACCTTCACGGTGCCCGAGCCGCACATCGTCAAGGGCGTCTCCAAGATCTACGACCTGCAGGAACCCACCAACAAGATGAGCAAGTCGCAGTCGTCGCCCAACGGCGTCATCGACCTGCTCGACGAGCCCAAACGGGCGGCCAAGAAGATCCGCTCGGCGATCACCGACTCCGGCAGTGACATCCGCTTCGACCAGGAGCAGAAGCCCGGCATCTCCAACCTCCTGACGATCTACTCTGCGCTGTCCGGTCAGCCCATCGACGAGATCGTCAAGCAGTACGAAGGCCAGCAGTACGGCGCGTTCAAGGTGGCGCTCTCCCAGATCGTGGCCGACTTCGTCGAGCCGTTCGGGGCACGCACCCGTGAGCTGCTGAGCGATCGGGCCGAGCTCGACCACATTCTCGCCAAGGGCGCCGAACGCGCCCGCGAGGTCGCCAGCGTCACCCTCGACCTCGTCTACGACCACTCCGGGTTCGTGCGGCCGTCATGACAAGGCGCGCGGCATGACCCAGGTGACGGTGGGGATCGCGATCCCGGTCCCCGAGCCCTATGGCAGCGACCTGCGCAAGATGCGGGCCGGCTTCGGGGACCCAATGGCCGAGACCGTGCCCAGCCACGTGACGTTGCTGCCCCCGATCGACTACGAGGCCGACGCGCTCGACGAGGTGCGTCAGGCGCTCGAGCGGGCCTCGGTGTCGATCCCGCCGTTCCCGATGCGGCTGCGTGGCACCGGCACGTTCAGGCCGGTGTCGCCGGTCGTGTTCATCGCGGTGAGCCAGGGCATCTCCTACACCGAGATGCTGGCCAAGTCCGTGCGCCGGGCGCTGGCCGCACCGGAGCCCGACTTCCCGTTCCATCCTCACGTCACGGTCGCGCACAACCTGGACGACGCGAGCCTCGATCGTGCGTACGACGAGCTCAGCTCGTTCGAGTGCCAGTTCATGGTCGACGAGTTCGCGCTCTATCACCACGACGACGCAGCCGGCTGGGTCCCGCAGCACACCTTCACCCTCGGACCGGGCACGTCGGTCTAGCGCACGAGGCCCAGGTCGTCGGAGACCATCGTCTTCAGGTGCTTGAGCAGCTCGGTCTTGAAGGCCCGAGCGGCGAGCGGAAGCGCTTCGGTGCTGCGGTGCGCCAGGGCGATGACGCGCTCGAGCGACGGGCTGTCCAGCTGGGTCGCCCGCAGCTGGGGGCGGGTCGTCAGCACCATGCTCGGCACGACGGCGTGGCCGAGGCCGGCCTGCACGAATCGCAGGACGGCGCTCATCTCGCCACCCTCGACCGAGAGCTTCGGCTCGAAGCCCGCAGCCGCGCACGCACCGAGCGTCACCTCGCGCAGGTCGTAGCCCTCGCGGAACATCACGAGCGGCAGGTCCTTGAGGTCCCGAATCTCCATGCGCCCGGGCAGGTCCGCATCTGCCGGGCTGGCGAGCACGAGGCGTTCGCGCAGGATCGGGGTCGTCAGGATGTCGGGGTCGGCGTTGTGCAGCGGAACGATCAGCAGGGCGACGTCGAGCCGGCCGTCGGCCAGCTCACGGGTCAGCACGCGGGAGCCGGCCTCCTGCACCTCGAGCTCGATGTCGGGGTATGTCGCGTGGAACTCCTTGAGCGCCTCGGGCAGCAGGCCCTCGCACAGGGACGGCGTGGCTCCCATGCGTACGCGGCCTCGGCGCAGCGTCGCGACCTCGTGCACCGTGCGCTCTGCGCTCTCGGTGTCGATCAGGATGCGCTGGGCGTGCGGCAGCAGCGCCTCACCGGCGCTCGTCAGCTCGATCGCGCCGCGGTTGCGGACGAACAGGGGAGTGCCGAGCGAGTTCTCGAGCACCCGGATCTGCTTGGACAGGCTGGGCTGCGAGACGCCGGTCAGCTCGGCTGCGCGGGTGAAGTGCCGCGTCCGTGCGACGGCGACGAAGTAGGTCAGCTGTTGGATCTGCACCGAAGTCACGATAGTCGATGGCTATGAAAGCCCGCCTCACAATGACTTGGCGGATGGAGGGGTCCGCCCTACTGTGTGACGGTGGCCACACTGCGAACCTCCACCTCCTCTCCGGAAGCTGGCGGCGGCCGCGCTGCGATCGCCGCCCGCACCCTGCGCACCGACCGCTGGTGGATCCCCCCGCTGGCGACTGCCGTCGGCCTGCTCGCCTGGATCGCGTACGCGACCGTGCGCGTGTTCATGCAGAAGGACTACTTCGTCGGTGACTACAACTACCTGACGCCGTTCTACTCGCCGTGCATCTCCAACGGCTGCGTCGCCGAGTCCGCCCACTTCGGCACGTTCCTGCCGGACGTGTGGTGGTTGCCCTACGCGGCGCTGACCCTGCCGTTCCTGTTGCTGTTCCGGTTCACCTGCTACTACTACCGCAAGGCCTACTACCGGGCGTTCTGGTTCTCGCCGCCCGCGTGCGCCGTCGCCGAGCCGCACACGACGTACACCGGTGAGACCCGGTTCCCGCTGCTGGGCCAGAACCTGCACCGCTACTTCTTCTACGCCGCGGTCCTGATCTCGCTCATCAACTCGTACGACGCGATCTATGCGTTCTGGAACCACGACGGCGAGTTCGGCTTCGGGCTGGGCAACCTCGTGCTCCTGGGCAACGTCATCGCCCTGTGGGCCTACACCGCCTCGTGCCACTCGTGCCGCAGCATCATCGGCGGCCGGCTCAACCACTTCTCCGAGCACCCGGTGCGCTACAAGCTCTGGGGCTGGGTGTCGCGGCTCAATGGCAAGCACATGCAGCTCGCGTGGCTGACGCTCGGCACCCTCGCGCTGACCGACTTCTACATCATGGCCGTCTCGGCCGGTTGGTTCTCCGACCCCCGCTTCATCAACTGACAAGGATCGTGAATGACGGAGATCGAGCGACTGTCGTATGACGTCATCGTCATCGGAGCCGGCGGCGCCGGCCTGAGAGCGGCGATCGAGGCGCGTGAGCAGGGCAAGAAGACCGCGATCATCAGCAAGTCGCTGTTCGGCAAGGCCCACACCGTGATGGCCGAAGGTGGCTGCGCGGCGTCGATGGGCAACGTCAACGACAAGGACAACTGGATGGTGCACTTCGGTGACACCATGCGGGGCGGCAAGTTCCTCAACAACTGGCGCATGGCCGAGCTGCACGCCAAGGAGGCGCCCGACCGCGTCTGGGAGCTCGAGAGCTATGGCGCGCTGTTCGACCGTACGCCCGACGGCCGCATCAGCCAGCGCAACTTCGGCGGCCACACCTACCCGCGGCTCGCACACGTCGGCGACCGTACGGGCCTCGAGCTGATCCGCACGTTGCAGCAGAAGATCGTGTCGCTGCAGCAGGAGGACCTCGCCGAGGCCGGCGACTACGAGGCCCGGCTCAAGGTGTTCGCCGAGTGCACCGTCACGGACCTCACCAAGGACGGCGACCGGATCTCCGGCGCGCTGGCCTATTGGCGCGAGTCCGGCCGGCACGTCGTCTTCGAGGCGCCGGCGATCATCCTGGCGACCGGCGGCATCGGCAAGTCCTACAAGGTGACCAGCAACTCGTGGGAGTACACCGGTGACGGGCACGCGCTCGCACTGCGGGCCGGCGCCTCGCTGATCAACATGGAGTTCTTGCAGTTCCACCCGACCGGCATGGTCTGGCCGCCCTCGGTCAAGGGGATCCTGGTCACCGAGTCCGTACGCGGCG
Organism: uncultured Actinomycetota bacterium; assembly: GCA_963790145.1. GTDB lineage: Bacteria > Actinomycetota > Actinomycetes > Propionibacteriales > Nocardioidaceae > Aeromicrobium. The sequence goes on from CAWBNN010000005.1 coordinate 470,462, forward strand.
ACGGCGGAGTGCTGACCAACTCCGAGGGCAAGCGCTTCATGTTCGACTACATCCCGGACGTCTTCAAGGCGCAGTACGCGACGACCGAGGAGGAGGCCGATCGCTGGTACACCGACGCCGACAACAACCGGCGTCCGCCCGAGCTGCTGCCGCGCGATGAGGTCGCGCGCGCGATCAACTCCGAGGTCAAGGCCGGCCGCGGCACCCCGCACGGTGGTGTCTACCTCGACGTGTCGAGCCGGCTCAAGCCCGAGGTGATCATCAAGAAGCTGCCGTCGATGCATCACCAGTTCAAGGAGCTGGCCGACGTCGACATCACGAAGGAGCCGATGGAGGTCGGCCCGACGTGCCACTACGTCATGGGCGGTGTCGAGGTCGAGCCCGACACCGGTGCCGCATCGGTTCCCGGGCTGTTCGCCGCGGGAGAGTGCTCCGGCGGCATGCACGGCTCCAACCGCCTCGGCGGCAACTCGTTGTCCGACCTGCTGGTGTTCGGCCGCAGGGCGGGTGCGGGCGCCGCGGCATACATCGACTCGCTGGGCGCCGAACGCCCCGCGGTCGGTGACGACGACGTCCAGGTCGCGGCGCGGCGCTCGGTTGCCGCGTTCGGCGATGGCGGGCAGGAGGGATCCGAGAATCCCTACACGCTGCACCAGGAGCTGCAGCAGACCATGAACGACCTGGTCGGCATCATCCGCCGCGAGGACGAGATCCAGGAGGCGCTCGACAAGCTCGAGGGCCTCAAGGCGCGCGGCGAGCAGGTCGTGGTCGAGGGTCATCGACAGTTCAACCCCGGCTGGCACCTCGCGCTCGACCTGCGCAACATGCTGCTGGTCAGCGAGTGTGTCGCCAAGGCGGCGATCCTGCGCACCGAGAGCCGCGGCGGCCACACCCGCGACGACTTCCCCAAGATGGACGCCGAATGGCGCCACGTCCTCCTGGTCTGCACGCTGGCCGACGACGGCACGATCGACGTCGATCGCAAGGAGCAGATTCCCGTACGCGAGGACCTGCTCGACCTGTTCGAGAGCGACGAGCTCGGCAAGTACTTCACCACTGAAGAACTCGGCGGAAGGATCTAGATGGGCAACCAGGAGCACTTCCGCGTATGGCGGGGCGATGACGACGGCGGCGAGTTCGCCGACTACGACGTCGAGGTCAACGAGGGCGAGGTCGTCCTCGACATCATCCACCGCATCCAGGCGACGCAGGCCCCGGACCTCGCGGTGCGGTGGAACTGCAAGGCCGGCAAGTGCGGCTCGTGCAGCGCCGAGATCAACGGTCGCCCGCGGCTGCTGTGCATGACGCGGATGTCGACCCTGCCGCCGGGCGAGCCGATCGTCGTGACCCCCATGCGTACGTTCCCGGTCATCCGCGACCTCGTGACGGACGTGTCCTTCAACTACGACAAGGCACGCGAGGTGCGGGCGTTCGTGCCGCCCGAGGGGCTCGCGCCCGGTGACTACCGGATGCAGCAGGTCGACGTCGAGCGCTCGCAGGAGTTCCGCAAGTGCATCGAGTGCTTCCTGTGCCAGGACACCTGCCATGTGCTCCGTGACCATGAGGAGAACAAGCCCGCGTTCGCCGGGCCGCGCTTCCTGATGCGCGTCGCCGAGCTCGACATGCACCCGCTCGACGCGGCCGAGGAGCAGGGCGTCAACCGCAAGGCGGCGGCGCAGGACGAGCACGGTCTGGGCTTCTGCAACATCACGAAGTGCTGCACCGAGGTGTGCCCCGAACACATCAAGATCACCGACAACGCGCTGATCCCGCTCAAGGAGCGCGTCGTCGACCTCAAGTTCGACCCCATGATCCGACGCAAGAAGCGCGCCACCAAGGCCTGACCTGCAGGGCATCGTCCGCGCCGGGACCATAGCCAAAGGCTATGAATCCTTACCTCATTATGCCTTTGCGGAAGTTCGCGACCAGCCATAGGCTGGCGAGTTGTGGCGACTACCCAACTGAGCAAGCGACCGTCGGCCCGTAGGTCGACCGTCGCGCAGAAATATGCGATGGCGGTGTCGGGGCTCATCATGCTCGGCTACCTGCTGGTCCACATGTACGGCAACCTGAAGTTCTTCCAGGGCAAGGAGCAGTTCGACTCCTACCTGCACGAGACCCTGCCGCACATGTTCTATCCCTACCTCCCCGAGAACGGCGCGCTCTGGATCATCCGCGTGCTGCTGCTCGTCGCGGTCGTGGTGCACGCGACCGCGGCGATCACGCTGTGGCGGCGCAACAAGAAGGCGGCCGGCTACGTCGGCGGCAAGCGCTACCAGACCAAGCAGAACCGCGCCGGCATCCAGCGCAGCTACGCATCGTTCACGATGCGTTGGGGCGGGGTGACCCTCGCGCTGTTCATCCTCGGCCACGTCGCCCAGATGATGCCCAACTGGCTGTCCCCGGGCGGTGCGTCCGACAGCAAGTACGACCGGACCGTCAACGGTTTCGAGATCTGGTGGGTCGTCCTGCTCTACACGATCGGGCTGCTCGCGTTGGGCTTCCACCTGTGGCACGGATTCTGGAGTGCGCTCACGACGCTCGGCCGCAACTACAGCCCGACCCGCCGTGAGTCGACCTGGACCGTCGTCTCGATCGGGCTCGCCGTGCTCTTGACCGGCGGCTTCCTGTCCGTGCCCTTTGCCATCTTCTTCTTCGGAGCAGGATCATGACCACGAACGTCTCTGAGCAGTTCCACGCCGTTGGCGAGGACATCCACGACACCAAGGCGCCGTCGGGCCCGATCGAGCGCCGTTGGGACGAGCGCAAGTTCAGCACCAAGCTCGTCAACCCGGCCAACCGCCGCAAGCTCAGCGTCATCGTCGTCGGCACCGGTCTGGCCGGCGCCTCAGCGGCTGCGACTCTCGGTGAGGCCGGCTACCAGGTCAAGAGCTTCTGCTACCAGGACAGCCCTCGGCGTGCCCACTCGATCGCGGCCCAGGGCGGCATCAACGCGGCCAAGAACTACCGCAACGACGGCGACAGCATCTACCGGCTGTTCTACGACACGGTCAAGGGCGGCGACTTCCGCGCCCGCGAGTCCAACGTCTACCGCCTCGCCCAGGTGTCGGTGAACATCATCGACCAGTGCGTCGCGCAGGGTGTCCCGTTCGCCCGTGAGTACGGCGGACTGCTCGACAACCGCTCGTTCGGTGGCGTGCAGGTGTCCCGTACGTTCTACGCCCGCGGCCAGACCGGCCAGCAGCTCCTCATCGGCGCCTACCAGGCGCTCGAGCGCCAGATCGCCGCCGGCACCGTCGAGATGAACACGCGGCACGAGATGCTCGAGCTCATCATGATCGACGGCAAGGCGCGCGGCATCATCGTCCGCGACATGGTCACCGGCGAGATCGAGACCCACACCGCCGATGCGGTCGTGCTGGCCAGCGGCGGCTACGGCAACGTGTTCTTCCTGTCGACCAACGCGATGGGCTGCAACGTCACCGCGACGTGGCGTGCGCACCGCAAGGGCGCCTACTTCGCGAACCCCTGCTACACGCAGATCCACCCCACCTGCATCCCGGTCAGCGGCGACTACCAGTCCAAGCTGACCCTGATGTCGGAGTCGCTGCGCAACGACGGCCGCATCTGGGTGCCCAAGAAGGCCGGCGACGAGCGCGCCCCGAGCGACATCCCCGAGGACGAGCGCGACTACTACCTCGAGCGCATCTATCCGGCGTTCGGCAACCTGGTGCCCCGCGACATCGCCTCGCGCGCCGCGAAGTACCAGTGCGACGCCGGCAAGGGCGTCGGTCCGGGCGGGCTCGGCGTCTACCTCGACTTCGCCGACGCGATCTCGCGTCTCGGCCGGCCTGAGGTCGAGGCCAAGTACGGCAACCTCTTCGACATGTATGCGCAGATCACGGGCGAGAACCCGTACGAGCAGCCGATGCGCATCTACCCCGCCGTGCACTACACCATGGGCGGCCTGTGGGTCGACTACGACCTGCAGAGCAACCTCGAGGGGCTGTTCGTCGCCGGTGAGGCCAACTTCTCCGAGCACGGCGCCAACCGCCTCGGGGCCTCGGCCCTGATGCAGGGTCTGGCCGACGGCTACTTCGTCCTGCCCTACACGATCGCCAACTACCTCGCCGACGGGCCGTACGAGAAGATCGACGACTCTCACCCCGAGGTCGTCGCGGCTCGCACGGCGGTCGAGGAGCGGATCGAGAAGTTCCTGTCGATCAACGGCACCCGCACCGTGGACTCGTTCCACAAGGAGCTGGGCCAGATCATGTGGGACTACTGCGGCATGGAGCGCACCGAGGAAGGCCTGATCAAGGCCATCAGCATGATCCGCGACCTCAAGGCCGAGTTCTGGTCCAACGTCAAGGTCACCGGTGTCAACGAGGAGCTCAACCAGACCCTCGAGCGCGCCGGCCGCGTCGCCGACTTCTTCGAGCTCGGCGAGCTCATGTGCATCGACGCGCTCAACCGTCGCGAGTCGTGCGGCGGCCACTTCCGCGCCGAGAGCCAGACCGAGGACGGCGAGGCGCTGCGCCACGACGACCAGTTCGCCTACGTCTCGGCGTGGGAGTACGGCGACGAGCAGCCCACGCTTCGCAAGGAACCGCTGGAATACGAGTACGTCGAGATGAAGTCCAGGAGCTACAAGTGAACATCACCGTCAGGGTGTGGCGTCAGAAGAACGCCGACGACAAGGGCCGGATGGTCACGTATGGCGTCGAGAACGTCAGCGAGCACATGTCGTTCCTCGAGATGCTGGACGTCCTCAACGAGCAGCTCACGCTGGCCGGCGACGACCCCATCGCGTTCGACCACGACTGCCGTGAGGGAATCTGCGGCATGTGCGGCGTCGTGATCAACGGCATCGCGCACGGACCCGAGGTCACCACGACATGCCAGCTGCACATGCGCAGCTTCGAGGACGGCGCGGTCATCGACATCGAGCCGTGGCGTGCGGGCGCGTTCCCGGTCATCAAGGACCTCGTCGTCGACCGCTCGGCGTTCGACCGGATCATCCAGGCCGGTGGCTACATCAGCGCGCCGACCGGATCGGCTCCCGACGCGCACGCCGTGCCGGTGCCCAAGGACGATGCCGACCACGCGTTCGACGCGGCGACCTGCATCGGCTGTGGCGCGTGCGTCGCGGCCTGCCCCAACGGCTCGGCGATGCTGTTCACCTCCGCCAAGATCACGCACCTCGGCCTCCTCCCGCAGGGCCAGCCCGAGCGCGAGTCGCGGGTCATCGGCATGGTCGAGCAGCACGATCACGAGGGCTTCGGCGGCTGCACCAACATCGGTGAGTGCACGTCGGCGTGCCCCAAGGGCATCCCGCTCGACACGATCGCGCAGCTCAACCGCGACCTGCTCGGCGCTCTCGCCCACGGCAAGGCCTGAGCACAGCAACGCTTCACGTCTGAGGACCGCGACCTTCGGGTCGCGGTCCTCTGCGTTTGTCCGCAGCATTTGGTTAGCATGGGTAATGAGGTATGCTAAGGATATGCCCACTGACTCTCACCAGCTTGCTCGGTCGGTGGCCCGGCTCAACCGTCGTCTGCGCCAGGAGCGCCAGACCGACCTGACGCCGACGCAGCTGTCCGTCCTCGGTTCGATCCTCAAGCTCGGACCCTCGACGCCCAGCGCGATCGCCGCCCACGAGCGGGTCCAGCCGCCCTCCATCACCCGCACCCTCACCTGCCTCGTCGACGAGGGGCTCGCGATCCGCGAGCCGCATCCCGACGACGGCCGGCAAGTGCTCATCTCGGTCTCCGACAAGGGCGACGCCGTGCTCGCCGAAGAGCGCGGCCGCCGCGACGAGTGGCTCGCGCAACGCCTCGCGGACCTCACGACCGCCGAGCGCAAGACCTTGAGGGAGGCGACCGCACTGCTGGAACGGTTGGCGGCCTCTTGAGCCCCACGTTCCGGGCGCTGTCGATCCGCAACTACCGGATCTATGCGATGGGCGCCTTCGTCTCCAACATCGGCACGTGGATGCAGCGCGTCGCGCAGGACTGGCTGATCCTGCAGCTGACGCACAGCGGGACCGCGCTCGGCATCACCACGGGCCTGCAGCTGCTGCCCGCACTGCTGTTCTCACCGATCGCCGGTGTCGTCGCCGACCGGGTCCCCAAACGTACGGTCCTGCGGTTCACGCAGACCGCGATGGCGATCCCTGCGGCGGTCCTCGGCGTGCTGGCCATCACCGGCGTCGTCCAGGCGTGGCACGTCTACATCCTCGCGTTCGTGTTCGGCATCGGCACGGCGTTCGATGCGCCGGCCCGGCAGTCGTTCGTCGTCGAGATCGTGGGCAAGGAGGACCTGGCCAACGCGGTCGGCCTCAACTCCGCGTCGTTCAACTCCGCCCGCATGATCGGTCCGGCTGTCGCCGGTGTGCTGATCGCCGCCCTCGGCTCAGGTGTCCGTGCCACGGGGTGGGTCATCCTGTTCAACGCAATCAGCTACGCCGCGGTGTTCGTGTCGCTCCAGCTGCTCGACGGCGACCGGCTGCGACCATCCCCGGTCACCGGGACGCGCAAGGGAGCGGTGCGTGACGGGGTGCGCTACGTACGCTCACGACCCGATCTCGTGCTGATCCTGTGCTGCGTGTTCTTCGTCGGCACGTTCGGAATGAACTTCCAGATGACCAGTGCGCTGATGGCCACCGAGGTGTTCCACAAGGGGGCAGGGGAGTACGGCCTCCTCGCCTCGATCATGGCGGTCGGCTCGCTGGCCGGGGCGCTCCTCGCGGCTCGTCGCGCGCGTCCGCGCCTGGCCTTCGTCGTCCTCGCCGGCGCTGCCTTCGCGGTCATCGAGATCATTGCGGGGTCTGATGCCCGGCTACGCCTCGTTCGCCGCGATCCTGCCGCTGCTGGGCCTGTGCGCGCTCACGATGGTCACCTCGGCCAACGCGATGATGCAGATGACGACGAGCCCCATGATGCGCGGCCGGGTCGCGGCGCTCTACCTGATGATCTTCCTCGGCGGCACGCCGCTGGGCGCCCCGCTGGTCGGTTGGGTCGGCGAGACGTACGGCGCCCGCTGGATGCTGATCGGTGGCGGCGCGGTGTCGCTCCTGGGCATCGCGGCCGGAACGCTGTGGTACCTGCACCGGCAGGACATCCACCGCCGGGAGCTGCAGAGCGTCGCGCGCGACATGCGCTGGCCCACCCGTCGGCCCACGCCTACAGGTTCGTGACGCGAACCCTAGCGTCGCGACTCAGCCTTCGGCGGCGATCGCGGCCTTGAGCTGGGCGAGCTTCTCGGCGGTGATCTGACCCTCGGCGTGCAGCGCCTCGAGGGTGGCGAGGCGGGACTCCTTGGTCTCGCTGGTGATCTCGGCGCCCGGCGCCGCCGTCAGGAACGCCTCCTGGATCATCGTCTGCAGCTGTGCGACATCGACGCTCTCCGACGCCTTGGGCCGTTGCCGCCACGCTGACACGATCGCGCCGATGTCGACGCCCGACGCTGGGCCGCCCTTCGCGCGTACGAATGCGAGTCGCAGCATCGCCCAGGCCAGCGAGATCACGACCGTCACCACGAAGAGGATGACGCTGATCAGCACCGGGTGATCGAGCAGGTCCCACGCGTCCATGACCAGACAGTAGTGCCGGGGAGGCGGCGAATCAGCGATATCCTGAACAGATGTCCTTGTCCGATGCCATCGCGCGATCCGTCGATGTGGTGACGCCCGACCTGATCGAGGTCCGGCGTGAGCTGCATGCGTACCCCGAGCTCTCGTGGCACGAGGAGCGTACGACCGACGTGGTCGCGACGTGGATGGACAAGAGCGGCATCTCCTACGAACGCTTCGAAGGCACGGGGCTGATGGCCGAGATCGGGCCCGACGGCGGACCGATCGTGGCGCTGCGGGCCGACCTCGACGGGCTGCCCGTCGTCGACACCTCACAGGATCCGTGGAAGTCGAGCGTGCCGGGGGTCTCGCACTCGTGCGGCCACGACGTCCACGTCGCGGCGCTCCTCGGAGCGGCGGTCGCGCTGGCGCAGGCCGATGCCGACGAGCAGCTGCCCGTGCGCGTACGCCTGATCTTCCAGCCGGCCGAGGAGGTCATGCCCGGCGGCGCGGTCAAGCTGCTGGCCGGCGGTGCGCTGCGGGGCGTCTCGCGCATCTTCGCCCTGCACTGCGACCCATCGCTCGACGTCGGCCACGTCGGGCTGCGTGAGGGTCCGATCACCGGCGCCTCCGACCACATCCACGTGCAGCTCAGCGGCCGCGGCGGGCACACGTCGCGCCCGCACCTGACCGAGGACCTCACCTTTGCCCTCGGCAGCCTGCTGACCCAGCTGCCGGCGGTGCTCTCGCGCCGTTTCGATCCGCGTGCCGGCGCCAGCATGGTGTGGGGCCAGATCCACTCCGGCAACGCGGCCAACGTCATCCCGTCGACCGGTGAGCTCAGCGGCACCCTGCGCATGCTCGACGCCGCTGCCTGGCACCAGGCCGAGCACCTCGTGCGGGGCCTGATCAGCGACATCATCCAACCGTTCGGGGTCAGCGCCGACGTGACCTACACCCGCGGTGTCCCGCCGGTGGTCAACGACTTCGGCGCGACCGAGATCATGCGTCGTGCGGTCACCCAGGCGATCGGCCCGAGCGGCGTCGCCTCGACCGCGCAGAGCCTCGGTGGCGAGGACTTCGCGTGGTACGTCGAGGCGGTGCCCGGTGCGATGGGCCGGCTCGGCACCCGCACGCCCGACGGTCCGACGTACGACCTGCACCAGGGCAATCTGCGCGTCGACGAGCGCGCCATCGCGATCGGCGCCAAGGTCCTCGCCTGCGCCGCCGTGAGCTGACCTCGCGCGCCCGCGTCAGCGGATGACAAATCGGTTACGACTGCGCTCAATATGGTCGACGACCTGCCCAAGGACCCACCGGACAACTAGGGTCTGGAAGACGTGCCGGGCACCCGGCTCCGTATCGAGGAGGAATTTTGCGTCGATTGACGAAGGCCACCGCAATTGCGGGTGTGGCCGCACTGGTGCTCGCTGCAGCGGGCTGTGGCAAGAACAGCGACGGGGACAAGGACACTGACTCCGGCGCCAAGGGTGATTGCGTCGCGAAGACCGACACCAAGGTCGGCATGGCGTTCGACGTCGGCGGACGCGGCGACCAGTCGTTCAACGATTCGGCAGCCAAGGGCCTCGACAAGGCCGAGTGCGAGCTCGGGATGACCGTGAAGACCGCCGAGGCTCAGGACGGCGAGGCCGAGTCGGCCCGCGAAGGCCGCCTGCAGCAGCTCGTCGATGCCGGTTTCAACCCCGTCATCGCGGTTGGCTTCGCCTACTCTGCATCCGTCGGCAAGGTCGCCAAGGCCAACCCGGACGTCAATTTCGCGATCGTCGATGACGCGGTCGAGGGCAAGAACATCGCCAACCTGCTGTTCGCCGAGGAGCAGGGCTCGTTCCTGGTCGGCGCTGCTGCAGCGCTCAAGAGCGAGTCGGGCAACATCGGCTTCGTCGGCGGCGTCGAGGTGCCGCTGATCAAGAAGTTCGAGGCGGGCTACGAGGCTGGCGCCAAGGCGGTCAACCCCAAGATCAAGATCCAGGCCCGCTACCTGACCCAGCCGCCGGACTTCAGCGGCTTCGGTGACCCGGCCAAGGGCAAGACGGCCGCCGAGGGCATGTACGACGCCGGCGCGGACGTCGTTTACCAGGCTGCCGGTGGTTCGGGCGGCGGCGTCTTCGAGGCGGCTGCGGCAGCCAAGAAGAAGGCCATCGGCGTTGACTCTGACCAGGCCCTCACGGCCGATGCGTCCGTCAAGGACGTCATCATGACCTCGATGCTCAAGAACATCGACGTCGCGGTGTACGCCTACCTCGAGTCGGTCTCCAAGGACGACGTGCCCACCGGTCCGACCGTCTACGACCTCAAGGTCGACGGCGTCGGCTACTCCACCACCGGTGGCCAGGTCGACGACATCAAGGAAAAGCTCGAGGAGTACAAGCAGCAGATCATCGACGGAACCATCACGGTCCCGAGCGAGTAGTCACGCTGTAAGACGAGGCCCGGGCCCCCGCTGTAGCGTGGGGCCCGGGCCGTCGTCGTCGGGTCTGAACGGTTGAGATGAGGGGCACTGTGAACACGACCAGCACGAGCGAAGACGTGGTCGTCCGACTTCGCGACATCGGCAAGACGTTCCCGGGCGTCGTGGCCAACCATGACGTCAACATCGACATCAAGCGCGGCACGGTCCACGCGATCGTCGGTGAGAACGGCGCGGGCAAGTCGACGCTGATGAAGATCCTCTACGGAGTCCAGAAGCCCGACTCCGGAACGATCGAGGTCAACGGCACCGAGGTGTCGCTGTCCTCACCTGCTGACGCGATCGCCGCAGGCGTAGGGATGGTCTTCCAGCACTTCATGCTCGCCGACAACCTCACCGTCCTTGAGAACGTCGTACTCGGCGCGGAGAAGCTGCACGGCATCGGCGATGCTGCGCGGGCCAAGATCAGCGAGATCTCCGAGGCCTACAGCCTGGGCATCGAGCCCGACCGACTGGTCGAGGAGCTCGGCGTCGGCGCTCGTCAACGGGTCGAGATACTCAAGGTCCTCTATCGCGGCGCCTCGATCGTGATCCTCGACGAGCCCACAGCCGTCCTCGTGCCCCAGGAGGTCGACGAGCTGTTCGGCAACCTCCGCGAGCTCAAGTCCGAAGGCCTTGCCGTCATCTTCATCTCCCACAAGCTCGACGAGGTCCTCTCGGTGGCTGACGAGGTGACCGTCATCCGTCGGGGCGCCACGGTCGACACCGTTGCCGCATCCTCGGTCAGCTCCAAGCAGCTCGCAGAGATGATGGTGGGCTCCGAGCTGCCCGACCCCAGCACCGAGACCTCGACCGTGACTGACAAGGTCGTGCTCGAGGTTCGCGACCTGACGCTGCCGGCCCCCGGCGGGGGCCGCGACGTCCTCCACGACATCGACCTGGTGATCCGCTCCGGCGAGATCCTCGGCATCGCCGGTGTGGAGGGCAACGGCCAGGCCGAGCTCGTCGAGGCGGTCATGGGGATGCGTCCCGGTGCTTCCGGCTCCATCCTGCTCGGTGGCCAGGACCTCGCGGGGCGTTCGACGCGTGATCGCCGCGAGGCAGGCATCGGCTACATCCCCGAGGACCGGCATCGCCACGGGCTCCTGCTCGACTCCCCGTTGTGGGAGAACCGCATTCTCGGTCACCAGACCCGCGAGCCCAACATCAAGGGCCCGTTGATCGATCGCAGCGGCGCACGCACGGACACCCAGCGGATCGTCGAGCAGTACGACGTACGCGCGCCGGGCATCGACACACTGGCCCGTGCGCTGTCGGGCGGCAACCAGCAAAAGCTCATCGTCGGCCGCGAGATGGCCGACGACCCGATCCTGCTGATCGCCTCGCACCCCACGCGTGGTGTCGACGTCGGCGCCCAAGCCGCGATCTGGAACCACATCAAACGAGCGCGGCGAGAGGGTCTCGCGGTCCTGCTGATCTCGGCGGACCTTGACGAGCTGATCGGGTTGTCCGACACGATCAGGGTGATCCTGCGTGGGCGCCTGGGCGAGACGTTCGATCCCGCCACGGTGACCCCGGCCATGCTCGGTTCGGCCATGACAGGAGCAGACGCGTGAGTGAGCGCCAGCGAACGAACGATGAGGTAGGGATCATGCCGACATCTCCGTACCGTGCCCTTTCCACGGAGGTGTCGGCGTGAAGAATCCACGGACCACCAAGGTCGCGCTCGCCATCGGGGCGCCGATCCTGGCGCTCATCGCGGCGTTCTTGATCACGAGTCTCGTGCTGATCCTTGCCGGCGACGACGTGGGCGGCGTGTGGGGCCAGATCCTGAGCTTCCCGAGCGAGCGCGGCTACGTCAACATCATCAACTCCGCGACCGTCTACTACCTCTCGGCGATCGCGGTCGCGATCGGCTTCCGGATGAACCTGTTCAACATCGGCGTCGACGGTCAGTACCGAGTCGCGGCCTTCGCCGCCGCCGTCGTGGCCGGCGAAGGCTGGCTCCCGGGCTACTTCAACACCGCGCTCGCGATGGTGGCGGCGGTCCTGGTGGGCGCGGCGTGGGCCGGCATTGCCGGCCTGCTCCGGGTGACCCGCGGCGTCAGCGAGGTCATCTCGACGATCATGCTCAACGCCATCGCGACTGCGCTCGTGGCCTACCTGCTGCGCAAGGCTGCCGTTGACAACCCGGGCAGCAACATCACGGCGACGAAGGAAGTGCCACAGGGCAGCCGGGTCGGCGGGTTCTCGCTGTTCGACAAGGTGCCGGCCACGGTCTACGGCCTGGTGTTCCTCGCAGTGGCGGTCGGCTTCCTCTACTGGTTCGTCATCAACAAGACCACCTTCGGCTTCGACCTGCGTGCGACCGGCTCCTCGGAGACAGCGGCGGTGGCCAGCGGCATCAACGTCAAGCGGATGATCGTGATCTCGATGCTGCTGTCAGGCGGTGCGGCAGGCCTCGTCGGTATGCCGCTCCTGTTCGGCAACGACTACGCCTACGGCTCGACGTTCCAGTCCGGGCTCGGCTTCGCCGGCATCGCGATCGCGTTGCTGGGCCGCAACCATCCCGTGGGCATCGCGCTCGGCGCACTCCTGTTCGCGTTCCTCGACGAGCAGTCCAACCCGCTGCAGATCCTGCTCGACGTGTCACCCGACATCGTCAAGATCACGCAGGGCACGATCGTGCTCACGGTCGTCATCGCCTACGAAGTGGTCCGCCGATACGGCGTGCGCCTCGAGCAACGAAGAGTCGCGAGTGCCCTGGGTGAAGAGCCCGTGCTGAAGGGAGCACCCGCATGAGCGAGCGCCAGCGAGTGAATCGCCAGCGAGTGAATCGCCAGCGAGTGAATGATGAGACAGGAATCATGCCGGCACCTTCGTATCGTGGGCTCTTCTCGGAGGTGGCGGCATGAGCGTAGTGACTGACGCTGTGGGTCCGGCCAAGGCTGCAGCGAAGAAGCTGACATACGGCTGGATCATGATCTGGCTCGCGGTGGGCCTGGTCTTGTTCTCCGCGCTGCGGATCGTCACCGGTGCCGACGATCTCGACTCGTCCGGCACGCTGCGGGCGACACTGGTCGCGGCGATCCCGATCGGCCTGGCCGGCCTCGGTGGGTTGTGGGCCGAGCGCGCTGGAGTCGTCAACATCGGCCTCGAGGGAATGATGATCCTCGGGACGTTCGGCGCCGGCTACTTCGGCTACTTCTACAGCCCGTGGCAGGGTGTCCTCGGCGCCATCGCGCTGGGTGCCGTCGGTGGCCTCCTGCACGCGATTGCCACGGTGACGTTCGGGGTCGACCACATCGTCTCGGGTGTCGCCATCAACATCATCGCGCTCGGAGCGGTGCAGTATCTGGCGGCGCTGGCGTTCACTGGCGTGCAGGGCGGCGGCCAGACGCAGTCGCCGCCGATCCCGAGCCTGCCGACGATCACGCTGGACTTCGTGGGCGATCCGTTGCTCGACCTGGAGCAGAAGCACTGGTTCGTGGTGTCCGACGTGGCCGCGATCCTGCGCGCACTGGTCACCAACCTCTCGGTCCTGACGATCATCTGCCTGTTGCTGTTCGTGCTGACCTGGTGGCTCCTCTGGCGCACGGCGTTCGGTCTTCGCCTGCGTTCGTGCGGCGAGAGCCCTGCGGCCGCAGAATCGCTCGGCGTCAACGTCATCCGCTACAAGTTCATGGCCGTCGTGATCTCCGGCGGCTTCGCCGGCCTCGCGGGTGGATTCCTTGCGCTGGTCGCGTCCAGCACGTTCCGCGACGGGCAAACAGGTGGCCGCGGCTACATCGGCCTCGCGGCGATGATCTTCGGCAACTGGCGGCCCGGCGGCTTGCTGGCCGGGGCCGGCCTGTTCGGCTACACCGACACGCTGCGCCTGCGCGGTGGTGGCGAGACGATCCACGGTCTGTTGTTGCTCGTCGCGGTGGGCCTCGTGCTGATGGCCGTGTGGCAGGTGCGCAAGGGCCGTCGGGTGGCCGGTTCGGTCACCGCGGCGGTCGGTGTCGTCGTAGGCCTCTGGTACTTCCTGAGCGACTCGATCCCCGAGGACCTCACCGGCATGACGCCCTACGTCACGACGCTGCTCGTCCTCGCGTTGGCATCCCAACGCCTGCGCATGCCAGCTGCCGACGGCAAGCCATATCGCAAGGGAAGTGCGGGCTAATGGCGCTGGGGATCTCCGGTCCGGACGACCCTATCGACTGGGAGTCGCTGGCGAAGTACGCGACCGAGGTGATGGGCCGGGCGTACGCGCCCTACTCCGAGTTCAAGGTCGGTGTCGCGGGCCTGGTCGACGACGGGCGGGTCGTGCTGGGCTGCAACGTCGAGAATGCGGCCTACGGCGTCGGGCTGTGCGCCGAGTGCGGCATGGTGTCGGCGCTGCATGCAACCGGCGGCGGACGCCTGATCGCCGTGGCCTGCGTCGACGGCAAGGGTGCACCACTGATGCCGTGCGGGCGCTGCCGGCAGCTGTTGTGGGAGAACGGCGGGCCGGACATGCAGCTCATGACACCGAGCGGGGTCAAGACCATGACCGAGGTGCTGCCCGACGCCTTCGGGGCCGACGACCTGGACCAGCGTTGACTCGCTACGCGGTCCAGCTCGACCCCGGCAATCCCGACTTCCTGCGCGATCCCTACCCGGTGCTTGCCGCCCTGCGCGAGACCGGCCCCGTCCTGTGGCACGAGCCGATGGGCACGTGGTTGGCGACGACGCACGAGTCGGTCAGCCAGGTCCTGCGCAACCGCGCATTCGGCCGGATCTGGACCGACTGGGAGCCCGCCGCGGAGATGGAGCCGTTCAACGCGCTCCACCGCAACCAGATGATGGAGAACGAGCCGCCCGCGCACACGCGCCTGCGCCGGCTCGTCGCCGGAGCTTTTGGCCGCGGTCACGTCGAGCGCATGCGATCTCGAATCCAAGACCTGGCCACGGAGATGGTGGACCAGCTCGGGGATCGCTTCGACGTGCTCGGCGACTATGCCGAGCCGATGCCGGTCTATGTCATCGCCGACCTGCTGGGCGTGCCGCGCGAGGATCACGTACGCCTGCGCGCCTGGTCGCAGGCCATCGTGCACATGTACGAGCCCAACGTCGACGCCCTGACCCGGGCCGAGGCGATCGAGGCGAGCACCGCGTTCTCAGACTACGTACGCGCGGTCGTCGCCGAGCGGCGCGACAACCTCGGCGAGGACCTGATCAGCGACCTCATCACCGAGGGCGGCCGCGGGGCAAAGCTGACCGACGACGAGCTCGTGGCGTCGGTCGTGCTGCTCCTCAACGCCGGCCACGAGGCGTCGGTCAATGTGTTCGGCAACGGCATCCATGCGCTGCTGAGCCACCCCGATCAGCTGGCCCGGGTGACCTCGGGGGAGGTGCCGGTCGAGATCGCGCTCGAGGAGCTCATCCGTTTCGACGCGCCGCTGCAGCTGTTCGAGCGTACGGCCACCAGGAACGTCAAGGTGTGCGGCGAGACGATCAAGGCCGGTCAGAAGATCGCCTGCCTGATGGGTTCGGCCAACCGCGACGCGGACGCATTCGCTGACGCGGACACGTTCGACGTGGGCCGCGACCCCAACCCCCATGTCGGCTTCGGCATGGGCCTGCACTTCTGCCTCGGCGCGCCGCTCGCGCGGCTCGAGCTGCAGATCAGCATGAAGGCACTGCTCGACCGCTTCCCTGGCCTTGCGCTGGCGGGGGAGGCGCCGCGCCGCCCGACCTGGGTGCTGCGCGGCTTCGAGCGCATCGACGTCGAGAAGGGGCGCCCGGCTCGTCCGGGCGCCTCGCCTCGCTCCGCTCGGCCCATGGTCGAGTTGCAAACTGACCAGGAGGACGACCATGACTGAACCGTTTGATGCTGTTGAGGTCATCGCGGCCAAGCGGGACAAGCACGAGCTCGACGACGCCCAGATCGACTGGGTCGTCGACGCGTACACCCGAGGCGTCGTGGCCGACGAGCAGATGTCGGCTCTTGCCATGGCGATCCTGCTCAACGGCATGAACCGCCGCGAGATCAGCCGGTGGACCGCCGCGATGATCGACAGCGGCGAGCGCATGGACTTCTCGTCGCTGTCGTGGAGGACCGCCGACAAGCACTCGACCGGCGGTGTGGGCGACAAGATCACCCTGCCGCTCGCGCCGTTGGTGGCCGCGTGCGGCGTCGCCGTGCCGCAGCTGTCGGGCCGCGGCCTCGGACACACCGGAGGCACGCTCGACAAGCTCGAGGCGATCCCCGGGTGGCGGGCAGCCTTGACCAACGACGAGATGATGGCGCAGCTCGAGGACGTCGGCGCCGTGATCTGTGCCGCCGGTCCCGGCCTCGCGCCGGCCGACAAGAAGCTCTACGCCTTGCGGGACGTGACCGGCACGGTCGAGGCGATCCCGCTGATCGCCAGCTCGATCATGAGCAAGAAGATCGCCGAGGGCACGGGAGCCCTGGTGCTCGACGTCAAGGTGGGCTCCGGAGCCTTCATGAAGAGCAGGGATCAGGCTCAAGAACTGGCTGAGACGATGGTCAGCCTCGGCAACGACGCCGGCGTCACGACGGTGGCCCTGCTGACCGACATGTCCACGCCGCTCGGCCTGACCGCGGGCAACGCCTGCGAGGTCGCCGAGTCCGTCGAGGTGCTCGCCGGCGGCGGTCCTGCCGACGTCGTCGAGCTGACCGTCGAGCTGGCTCGGGAGATGCTGGCCGCCGCGGGCAAGGACGACGTGGACCCCGCGGACGTACTCGCCTCAGGCGCCGCGATGGACGTCTGGAAGCGGATGATCTCGGCGCAGGGCGGCGATCCTGACGCGGCCCTGCCGGCACCCAAGGAGACGCACGTCATCAGCGCACCGGAGTCGGGCACGCTGACCCGCCTGGACGCCCTGAGCGTCGGCGTGGCGGCCTGGCGCCTCGGAGCCGGACGATCCCGCCCGGGTGAGCAGGTGCAGGCCGCAGCGGGCGTGCTGATGCACGCCAAGCCGGGCGACGAGGTCACCGCGGGCCAGCCGCTGCTGACCCTGCAGACCGACACTCCTGAGCGATTCGAGCGTGCGGTTGCAGCGCTCGACGGGGGGTATGACATCGGAGCGGGCCCCGCGGACGCGCCGTCCGTCGTGATCGACCGCATTCGTTAGGTTGGACAGCATGCGCATCTTGAACAACAGCAAAGAGATCGCGGCGGCCGCCGGTGAAGAGCTCGGCGTCAGCGAGTGGGTCGCGATCACGCAGGAGCGGATCGATCTGTTCGCGGATGCGACGGGCGACCGCCAGTGGATCCACGTCGATCCGGAGCGCGCGGCCGACGGGCCCTTCGGAGCCACCGTGGCGCACGGCTATCTCACCTTGTCGATGCTGCCGTTCCTCGGTGCTCAGGTCTACGCGTTCGCCGGCGACGTCGCGCGGGTCAACTACGGCCTCAACAAGGTCCGCTTCGTCTCGCCGGTCCTCGTCGGATCCAAGGTTCGCAACCGGGTCGAGCTGCTCGAGGTCGAGGAGATCGAGAAGGGCCAGCGCGCGACCTTGCAGCACACCGTCGAGATCAAGGGCAAGGACAAGCCGGCATGTGTCGCGGAGACCGTCGTCCTCCTCATGGCGTCGTGAAACGATGACCCGGTGAGCGCCACTTCCGAACAGATCGCCAAGGCCCCCAAGGTCGCCCTTCACGAACACCTCGACGGAGGTGTACGCCCCGCAACGATCGTCGAGATCGCCGACGAGATCGGCCATGATCTTCCCGCCGGTGATGCGGAGTCGCTGGGCGTCTGGTTCGAGGAGGCGTCGAGCTCCGGCTCGCTCCCGCGCTACCTCGAGACGTTCGTGCATACCGTCGCGGTGATGCAGCGGCCCGAGGATCTCGCCCGCGTCGCCCGCGAGGCGGTCGTCGACCTGGCCACCGACGGGGTCGTCTACGCCGAGCTGCGGTGGGCGCCCGAGCAGCACCTGTCGGCCGGGCTCTCCCTCGCCGAGACCGTCGAGGCCGTGCAGGAGGGCATCGTCAAGGGGCAGGAGGAGGCCGCCGGGCTGGGGCACCCGATCGTGGTCGGCCAGCTGCTCACGGCGATGCGCCACGCCAAGCGTGGGCTGGAGATCGCCGAGGTCGCCGTCGCCTACCGCGATCGCGGCGTCGCCGGCTTCGACATCGCCGGCGCCGAGGACGGGTTCCCGCCCATCCTGCACCTCGAGGCATTCGAGTACCTCCGCCGCGAGAACGCGCACTTCACGATCCATGCAGGCGAGGCGTTCGGCCTGCCGTCGATCTGGCAGGCGATCCAGCGGTGCGGCGCAGAGCGCCTCGGTCACGGCGTACGCATCGTCGACGACATCGACTTCGATGCTCCGGGTGGACCGGTGCTCGGTCGACTCGCGGCCTACATCCGCGACCGCCGCATCCCGCTCGAGATGTGCCCGTCGTCCAACCTGCAGACCAACGCCGTCCACGGCATGCGCTCGATCGCGGACCACCCGATCGGCAAGCTCAAGGACCTCGGCTTCCGCGTGACCGTCAACTGCGACAACCGACTCATGAGCGGTACGTCGATGAGCCGCGAGTTCCAGCTCCTGGTCGACGCGTTCGGCTACGAGCTCAGCGACCTGCGGTGGTTCACGATCAACGCGATGAAGAGCGCCTTCTTGCCGTTCGACCAGCGCCTGGCGATCATCAACGACGTCATCAAGCCCTCGTACGCCGCACTCTGACCCCGCGGGGACTGGAGGCGCGTCAAGCCACGGTCCAGGCGTCGGCGCCGTCGAGCAGCCCCTGCAGCGAGGGCGTCCCGCCGGCGAGCGTGGCCTGTTCACGGCTCAGGTCGTCGTACGTGGGCCGGTCAACCTGACGGAAGATGCCGATCGGCGCACGGTGGACGACGCCGGCGTCGGTGATCCTGGAGAGGGCGAACGCCGTCGTGGCATCGGGCTCGTGGGCGTCATGCACCAGCACCTCGGCGGCGTTGGAGTCATCGACCTCAACGACCTCGACCCCACCGCCGGGCGCTCGCACGACGCCGAGCCGGCCATCGGCGCCGAACCGGATCGGCTCGCCGTGCACGAGCGGGATGATCGCCTCGTCGCGCGTCTCGGGATCCTTGACCGCGTCGAACGCACCATCGTTGAAGATCGGGCAGTTCTGGTAGATCTCGACCAGCGACGTGCCGCGGTGACGCGCGGCTGCGGAGAGCACCGCGGTCAGGTGCTTGCGGTCGGAGTCGATCGTACGAGCCACGAACGTCGCCTCGGCGCCGAGCGCGAGCGACAGCGGGTTGAGCGGTGCGTCGATCGAGCCGAAGGGCGTGGACTTGGTGACCTTGCCGGGCTCGGAGGTGGGGGAGTACTGCCCCTTGGTCAGCCCGTAGATCCGGTTGTTGAACAGCAGGATCGTCATGTTGACGTTGCGACGCAAGGCGTGGATGAGGTGGTTGCCGCCGATCGACAGCGCATCACCGTCGCCGGTCACGACCCACACGCTGAGGTCCGACCGCGTGGTCGCGATGCCCGTGGCGATCGCCGGTGCGCGGCCGTGGATCGAGTGCATGCCATAGGTGTCGAGGTAGTAGGGGAAGCGGGCGGCGCAGCCGATGCCGGAGACGAAGACGATGTTCTCGCGGCGCAGCCCCAGCTCGGGCATGAACCCTTGCACGGCAGCGAGGATCGCGTAGTCACCACAACCGGGACACCACCGGACCTCCTGGTCGGACGCGAACTCCTTGCGGGTCTGCGGCTCATCGACGGTGGGTACGCCCTCGAGCCCGAGGCCCGGCATACCAAGATCCGTGGTCATTCGCCCTCCTTGATGCACAGCTCGATGAAGTGCTTGCCGAGCTCGGCAGCGCCGAACGGCATGCCACGCACGGCGTTGTAGCCCTCGGCGTCGACGAGGTACTTGGCTCGCAGGAGCCCGCGAAGCTGGCCGAGATTCATCTCCGGCACGATCACCCGGTCGTAGGCCGCGAGGACCTCGCCGAGGTTGGCCGGGAACGGGTTGAGGTGTCTGAGGTGCGCCTGGGCGATGCGGTGACCGGCGACGCGGGCCCTCCGGCAACCTGCCCCGATCGGGCCATAGGTCGAGCCCCAGCCGATCACCAGGATCTTGGCGTGACCGTCGGGATCGTCGACCTCGACCTCGGGGATCGTGGCCGCGATGCCGTCGACCTTGGCCTGGCGCAGGCGGACCATGTGGTCGTGGTTGGCGGGGTCGTAGGAGATGTCGCCCGTGCCGTCGGCCTTCTCCAGGCCACCGATGCGGTGCTCGAGGCCGGCCACGCCGGGGGGCGCCCACGGGCGGGCCAATGTCTGCGGGTCACGGGAGTAGGGCAGGAACGCCGTGTCGGGATCGGCGGTGGCGAAGTTGGGCTCGATCCGGTCGAGCGACGCGACGTCGGGCAGGCTCCACGGTTCGGATCCGTTGGCGAGATATCCGTCGGACAGCAGGATCACGGGAGTCCGGTAGGTCACCGCGATGCGCGCCGCCTCGAGTGCGGCGTCGAAGCAGTCGGAGGGCGACTGGGCGGCGATGACCGGCACGGGGGCCTCGCCGTTGCGCCCGTTCATGGCCTGGAGCAGGTCGGACTGCTCGGTCTTGGTCGGCAGGCCGGTCGACGGCCCGCCACGCTGCACGTCGATGATCACGAGCGGAACCTCGAGCATGACCCCGAGGCCGATCGTCTCGCCCTTGAGCGCCAGGCCGGGACCGGAGGTGGTGGTGACACCGAGCGCACCGGCGAAGCTCGCACCGAGGGCCGCGCCGACGCCGGCGATCTCGTCCTCGGCCTGGAACGTCGTGATGCCGAACGCCTTGTGCTTCGACAGCTCGTGGAGGATGTCCGACGCCGGGGTGATGGGGTAGGCGCCGAGGAACACCTGGAGTCCTGACAGCTGTCCTGCGGCGACGATGCCGTACGACAGCGCCGTGTTGCCGGTGATGTTGCGATAGCGGCCGGACGGGATCACGGCGGGCTTGACGACGTACGAGACGGCGAACGACTCGGTCGTCTCGCCGTAGTTGTAACCCGTGCGCAAGGCTGCGACGTTGGCGTCGCGGATGTCGGGCGATGCGGCGAACTTCTTGTCGAGGAACGTCGTGCTGCCCTCGATCGGCCGACCGAACATCCAGCTCACGAGGCCGAGGGCGAACATGTTCTTGGCGCGCGAGGCGTCCTTGCGCGAGAGGCCGAACTCCTCGACCGCGGCGACCGTCAGACCGGTCAGGTCGATCGCGTGCAGCTGGTAGTCGGCGAGCGATCCGTCCTCGAGCGGGTTGGACTCATAGCCGACGCGCTTGAGGTTGCGGCTGGTGAACTCGTGCGCGTCGACGATCGCGATGCCGCCGGCCTGGAGGTCGCCGATGTTGGCCTTGAGCGCTGCTGGGTTCATCGCGACCAGGACGTCGGGATGATCGCCCGGCGTGAGGATGTCGTAGTCGGCGAAGTGGATCTGGAACGACGAGACACCCGGCAGTGTGCCAGCAGGAGCGCGGATCTCGGCGGGAAAGTTGGGCAGCGTCGACAGGTCGTTGCCGAAGTCGGCCGTCTCCTGCGTGAAGCGGTCGCCGGTCAGCTGCATGCCGTCGCCGGAGTCACCGGCGAAACGTATGACGACACGCGTGAGTTCTTCGGTCGACTTCGACGCCGTCATCGCCACCTGCCTTTTGTGTGCCTTACCTCACACCGTACCCATGCGCAGGAAAAGAATGAGGCGTTAGGGCCAATGAAACGAGAACGTGTTTCAGTTTGGTGTCGGTGGGTTCGGTGTCAGGAGTACTACGACCTCGCGATAGCGCAGCAGGAACGCGCTTTCGTCGAGCTTCTTGCGGCGGAGCCAGCTCGTCACCTCGTCGTTGTTCTTGCTCGCGTTGCACGAGCCGCACGCCGGCACGACGTTCGCCAGCGTGTAGCGGCCTCCGCGTGAGATCGGCAGCACGCAGTCGCGTTGCAGCGATCGATCCGTCGCGCCGCAGTAGGCGCAGCAGGCCCAGGCCTCACAGATCGCGGCCCACTCGACCGGTGTGAGGTCGTTGTCGGCGCGCGCCACACGGCCCCTGCGGCGTCGGGCCACGCGGGCGCGACGAGTTTGGCGGACGACCACGCTCACACGCTAAGCCGTGGCAGCAGGATGCACCGCGGCAAAACGCTGTCGGGCCCGCCGAAATCGCGAGGATCTCAGCGGGCCCGGCGGGCTGGAGTGACGGCTACGCGGCGACCGTGCCGCCGATCTCGACGACCGGCTCGAGCGCCAGTGCCAGGATCTCGGCGACGTCGGCCACCGGACGTACGTCGAGCTCAGCCAGGACGTCCTCGGGCACGTCGACCAGGTCGACCTCGTTGCGCGCCGGGATGAAGACGGTCTTCAGCCCGGCTCGTTGGGCGGCCATGAGCTTCTGCTTGACGCCGCCGATCGGCAGCACCCGGCCGTTGAGGGTGACCTCGCCGGTCATGCCGACATCAGCCCGGACGTTGCGGCCGAGCGCCAACGACGTCAGCGCCGTGACCATCGTGACTCCCGCGGACGGGCCGTCCTTGGGCACCGCGCCGGCCGGCACGTGCAGGTGGATCGCCCGCTCGAGGGTCGCCGGGTCGATGCCGATCGCGTCGGCGTGCGAGCGTACGTATGACAGCGCGATCTGCGCCGACTCCTTCATGACATCACCCAGCTGCCCCGTGATCGCGAGGCTGCGATCGCCGTCGTACGCGCTGGCCTCGATGAACAGCACGTCGCCGCCCAGGCCGGTCACCGCGAGCCCGGTCGAGACGCCCGGCACCGCGGTGCGCTCCTCCGACTCCGGGGTGAACCGCGGCCGGCCGACGTAGTCGACGAGGGTCTGCTCGTCGACCACGACGGGCTTGGCGACCTCGGGATCGGTCAGCTTGGTCGCGACCTTGCGGAACACCTTGGCGAGCAGGCGCTCCATCTGACGCACGCCGGCCTCACGGGTGTAGGACGCCGCGATCGAGCGCAGCGCCTCGTCCGTGACCTCGACCTCGTCAGCCGTGAGCGCCGCGCGCTCGAGCTGACGCGGCGCCAGGTACGTACGGGCGATCGCGACCTTGTCGTCCTCGGTGTAGCCGTCGAGCTGTACGAGCTCCATGC
Organism: uncultured Actinomycetota bacterium; assembly: GCA_963790145.1. GTDB lineage: Bacteria > Actinomycetota > Actinomycetes > Propionibacteriales > Nocardioidaceae > Aeromicrobium. Next base: position 493,490 of record CAWBNN010000005.1, read on the forward strand.
GATCGAGCAGCGGCTGGGGGATCTGCTCGATGACGTTGGCGGTCGCCAGGAACAGCACGTCCGACAGGTCCAGGTCGAGGTCGAGGTAGTGGTCGCGGAACGTGTGGTTCTGCGCCGGGTCGAGCACCTCGAGCAGCGCCGCCGCGGGATCGCCGCGGTAGTCGGCGCCAACCTTGTCGATCTCGTCGAGCAGCACGACAGGGTTCATCGAGCCGGCCTCGCCGATCGCCCGGACCAGGCGACCGGGCAACGCACCGACGTACGTACGACGGTGGCCGCGGATCTCGGCCTCGTCACGCACGCCACCGAGCGCGACGCGCACGAAATTGCGGCCGAGCGCGCGGGCGACGCTCTCGCCGAGCGACGTCTTGCCGACACCGGGAGGTCCGACGAGGGCCATGACGGCGCCGGACCCGCGCCCGCCGACGACCTCGAGACCACGCTCGCTGCGGCGCGCGCGGACGGCGAGGTACTCCACGATGCGGTCCTTGACGTCGTCGAGGCCGTGGTGATCGGCGTCGAGCACCTCACGGGCAGCCTCGATGTCGGCGTTGTCGTCGGTCGTGACGCCCCAGGGGAGCTCCAGCACGGTGTCGAGCCAGGTGCGGATGTAGCCCGACTCCGGGTTCTGGTCGCTGCCGCGCTCGAGCTTGCCGACCTCGCGCAGGGCGGCCTTGCGGACGTCGTCGGGGAGGTCAGCCTCCTCGACCCTGGCGCGGTAGTCCTGCGTGCCCTCGGGCTCGTCGTCGCCGAGCTCCTTGCGGATCGCGGCGAGCTGCTGGCGCAGGACGAACTCGCGCTGATTCTTGTCGATGCTCTCCTGGACCGACTCGGAGATCTTCTCGTTGACGTCGCTCTCCGCGAGGTAGGCGCGGGCCCACTCGATCAGCAGCGTGAGGCGCAGCTCGACCTCGGGGGTCTCGAGGAGCTCGCGCTTCTGCTCCAGGTCGAGGTACGACGCGTAGCCCGCGGTGTCAGCGAGCGCGCTCGGATCCGTCAGGCGCTGCACGGAGTCGATGACCTGCCACGCGTTGCGCTTCTGCAGGATCGTCACGAGCAGGCTCTTGTAGTCACCGGCCAGGTCGCGGACGTGGTCGGTGACCGGCTCGTCGTCGATCAGCTCGGCCTCGACCCACAGCGCCGCTCCGGGTCCGGTCACGCCGCCCTGGATGTGGGCGCGCTGCTCGGCGCGGATCACGGCACCGGGGCCGCCGCCGGGGAGGCGGCCAACCTGCTGGATCGTCGCGATCACGCCATGCGTCGCGTAGCGGTCCTCCAGCCGCGGGGCGACCAGGAGTCGGTCGTCGTTGCTCGTACGTGCGGCATCGACGGCGGCTCGGGCCGCGTCGTCGAGCTCGATGGGGACGACCATGCCGGGCAGGACGACGACGTCTTCGAGTGCCAGCACGGGAAACTTCTGCAGTGATTGCTCGCTCACGGGTCTCTCCTCAGAGTTGAGTCTGATGGGCTCAACTAGTTCGGAGCGGGTCCGCATTCCGCCGAGACCTCCGTGTTCGCTGTGGGCGGACTCGGCGCGATGTCGTGGACTAGCTCGGCAAGGCGTACGCCGCGACGCCGGTGTCCAGGAGCACGCACGGCTCGTCGCCGACGGTCCAGGCGTCATGGCCCGGTTCGATCACCACGACGTCGCCGGGACCGACGGTGATCTCGGCCCCGTCGTCGGCGCGTACCGTCATCTGTCCGGAGAGGCAGAAGCCCGTGTGCCGGGTCTGGCAGGAGTCGGTGCCGGCGATCGGCTTGACGTCCTCGGACCACCGCCAGCCGGGCTCGAAGCTGCCGCGCCCGATCGTGAAGTCGCCCAGGGTGACGACGTCCATGTGACCGTGTGCCTGGAAGGGACGGGTCTCGTGCGGTGACTCGATGTTCTGTTTCGCTGTGGACATGTGGGTTCTCCATTCTGGTGAAAGAGGCCCCTTGTCGATGATGCGCTCGGTTCGCTGCGGTGTGAAGAGCAGTGGATCCCGAGTTCACTTCACCCGGTGGATGAACGCGAAGGTCACCACCACCAGTGCGTCGAGCAGCAGGATGAGCGCCAGGAGCTGGAAACCTGCGGCGAGCCCTTCCACAGCGGCGAGGGCCGCGAACGCTGCGAGCGACAGCACGCCACCGATCACCCACGATCGCAGACTCGGCCGCCAGTGCTCGCTCATACCTCGATCGTGACCCCAGATGCCGGCAACCGCAACGAATACGGTGCTGGTGGCTAGGCTCCGCGCATGCGCAAGGAGACGGGGAAGCTGCTGCTGCGGCTGGCGCTGTGGACGCTGCCGCTGGTCCTGATTGCCGCGGTGGTGATCGGTGCGGTGCTGTTCCTGGTGCTCGTGAGCTTGCCGGACATCTAGGGCGTTCGTTTCGGGGTCAGGTCGAGGCTCGAGGCGGACCTGGCTCGCGATACGTTGAGACATGCCCGAGTCGATCGACGATCATGTCGTCCGGCGGTTGAATGACTGGCCCGCTCGTCCTGAGGTGCGCACGTCGGTGCCCGACCCCGGGATGTTGCTGGCCTACTTCGACGCGCAGCTCCAAAGCCGCCATCTCGACCTCGCGCTTCGTTGGCTCCAGAGCCAGGGCGAAGCGTTCTACACGATCGGCTCGGCCGGACACGAGAGCAATGCTGCGGTCGCGATGGCGCTGCGGCCGACCGATCCGGCGCTGCTGCACTATCGCTCCGGCGGGTTCTACGCGGCGCGCGCAGCTCAAGTGGCCGGCTCCACGGCGATCGACGACGTTCTCAACGGCGCGATCGCGTCGACCAGTGACCCGATCTCGGGTGGCCGCCACAAGGTGTTCGGGCACGCCGCGCTCAACGTCATCCCGCAGACGTCGACGATCGGCTCCCACCTGCCGCGGGCGTTCGGGCTGGCCTTCGCGCTGGGCCGGGCACCGCGCTCGGAGGTCGTGCCGCCATGGCCGCTCGACTCGGTCGTGGTCTGCAGCTTCGGCGACGCGTCGGCCAACCACTCCACCGCGGTCGGGGCGCTCAACGCCTCGGCCTACTGCGCCCATCAAGGCGCACCGCTGCCGATCCTGTACGTCTGTGAGGACAACGGCATCGGCATCAGCACCAAGTCGCCGGCCGGCTGGGTCGAGCGCTCACTGACGTCGTGGCCGAGCATCGAGTACGCAGCGGTCGACGGCACCCGACCGGTGGAGCTGCTCGCGACCGCGGCCCGTCTGGCCGACCTCGTCAGGTCCGAGCGCCGACCGGCGATCCTGCACCTGCGCACCGTCCGGTTCATGGGCCACGCAGGTTCGGACGCCGAGATCGCCTACCGCTCCCGCCGCGAGATCGAGGACGACTACACCCGCGATCCGCTGCTCGCCACGGCACGAACCCTGATCGAGGCCGGCGTGCTGACCCCGCCCGCCGTGCTGGCGCGATACGAGGACGCGCGGGCGGAGGTGATGCAGCGTGCCAAGGCCCTGGCCGGTGCCAAGCGGCTCGACGACGCGCGGGCCATCACCGAGCCGATCACGGCACGCAGGCGCCGCCAAGATGCCTTGTCGACCCCCGCGGAGCGACGCAGCGCCTTCGGTGGCCGGCTGCCGGAGGACGAGGGCCCGCTGACCCTGGCGCAGAGCGTCAACGCTGCGCTCAAGGACGCGCTGGTCGCACGCCCTGAGGCGTTGGTGTTCGGCGAGGACGTCGGCCGCAAGGGCGGTGTCTACGGCGTGACCCGGGGCCTGCGCAAGGCGTTCGGCGCCGGGCGGGTCTTCGACACACTGCTCGACGAGCAGACGATCCTCGGCACGGCGCTCGGCACGGCCCTGGCCGGCTTCCTGCCGATCCCGGAGATCCAGTACCTCGCCTACCTGCACAACGCCGAGGACCAGCTGCGCGGTGAGGCCGCGACCCTGCGCTTCTTCTCGAGCGGGCAGTACGAGAACGGCATGGTCGTGCGCGTTGCCGGGCTGGCCTACCAGAAGGGCTTCGGTGGTCACTTCCACAACGACAACTCTGTGGCGGTGCTGCGCGACATACCCGGCCTCGTGCTCGCGGTACCGAGCCACCCCGCGAGTGCGCCGCTGCTCCTTCGCGAGTGCCTGGCGCTGGCCGCGGAAGGGCGGGTCTGTGTCTACCTCGAGCCGATCGCGCTCTATCACCAGCGTGACCTGCACGAGGGCGACGCGGCGTGGACCGCGGTCTACCCGGCGCCGGCGCCCTGGCCGGCCGAGTCCGCGTCCGAGCTGAGCCGCACCCGCACGTATGGCGAGGGTCGTGACGTCCTGCTCGTGACGTTCGGCAACGGTGTGCGGATGAGCCTGCGGGCCGCGGCGGATCTGGCCAAGGGCGGCATCGGCTGCACGGTGCTCGACCTCCAGTGGCTGTCGCCGCTGCCCCACGAGGAGCTGGTGCGCACGGCGGCCGGCTTCGATCGGGTCGTGGTCGTCGACGAGACACGGCGCAGCGGCGGAGTCTCCGAGGCGGTCGTGACAGCGCTCGTCGACGGCGGACACGCTGGCCGCATCAGCAGGGTGACGAGTGTGGACAGCTTCATCCCGCTGGGTCCCGCCGCCGACCACGTGCTGCTGTCCGAGGCCGACATCACCGATGCGGTGCGCCGGATCGTCAGCTAGCCGGGGCGCCGACCGCTCACGGCGACGGCACGGGCTGCAAGCGTGAAAGCCCCGTCGGGCGCCCCAAGGCGCTGGAAGCAGCCGTCCCGCAACTGCTCCAGCCGCTCGGCGTCGAGCGACGCCACATACGAGCCACCGGGTCCGACGCCAAGCGTGAACGGTGTCCAGTAGTCGTCGAAGTCGTCGTACTCCGAGCTCACCTCCAGCACCCTGGTCCGTATGTCCGTCAGCCCGGTGTGCTCCCACAGCTGGGCGAGCTGGCCCTCGGTCGTGAACCTCATGGTGTGAGCCTCGTCGGGTGACTTCGAGTCGACGTCACGTGCTGCGTCCCAGAACGTACGAAGCATCGTCATGCCGTCGGCGTAGTCCCACGTGCAGGCCGCGATGGTGCCCCCGGGCCGGGACACCCGTGTCATCTCGGCGAGGCCCGCCTCGGGATCGGGAAGGAAGTTGAGCACGAGTTGTGACACGACGAGGTCGAACGTCGCATCGATCCAGGGCAGCTCCGCGGCGACAGCCCGGCGTACGTCGGCGCCCGGCACTCGCTCGGAGCACGCTTCGACGAACGGCTGCGAGGGGTCGGCGGCGGCCACGTGTGACGCACCAAGACCGGTCGCGAGCGCCTGGGTCAGCGCACCGGGACCGCAACCGACGTCGAGCGCGCGTTGACCGGGATCCCCGCCGATGAACGACAGAAACGTGATCGCGAGCTTGTCGGAGTAACGACCCATGTAGCGGTCGTATGCACCTCGAGTGGCGTCGAAGCTCATGACAAGCATTGACGCACCGGGCGGCGTGCCGGTCAACCCGCGGGTCGACCGGCACGCCGGCGATCAGACCGCGACCGGCTGCAGCTCGCCCGCCTGGGCGGCGTCGCGGTGATCCCTGGAGTGCTGCGAGCTGATGAGCACCAGGCTCAGGATCGCACCGGTGATCGCGAGCCCCGTGCCGACCAGGAACGCCGACTGGAAGCTCTCGGTGAGCCGCTCCGGCGGCGTGCCGGTCGCGTCGCCGAAGCGGCTGTTGGCCACCGCGACGAGGATCGCGAGCCCGAGCGCGCCACCGACCTGCTGGGACGTGTTGATCAGTCCCGATGCGAGTCCGGCATCGTCCGGCTCGACGCCCGAGACCGACGCGATCGTCAGTGGCACGAACGCGAAGCCGAGGCCGAGGGCGGCCAGCAGCGACGGGAACAGCAGGTCGCCGAGGAACGTGCCGTCGGGGGAGACCCGCGAGAACCAGAACAGTCCACCGGCCACCAGCATCATGCCGCCGGCGAGGACGGGCTTGAAGCCGATGCGGGTCGTCAGGACCGAGGCGAAGCCGGCCGACACGATGATGCCGCCGGCCAGCGGCAGGTAGGCGAGACCGGCCTTGAGCGCCGAGTAGCCCAGCACCTGCTGCATGTAGAGCGACACGAAGAAGAACATCGAGAACAGCGACATCGCGACGAACACCGCGGTCAGGTTGGCGCCGGTCAGCGTCCGGTTGCGGAAGATGCGGAACGGCAGCAGCGGCTGCTTCCAGACCCGCTCGATCGCGACGAACGCGGCGATCAGCACCGCCGACAAGATGGCCAGGCTGATGGTCTTGGTCGAGCCCCAGCCCGAGTCATTGGCGTCGACGATCGTGTAGACCAGCAGGGAGACACCAGCCGTGACCGTGATGGCGCCGAAGACGTCGAACGAGCTCGCGGTCTCGTCGCGGCTCTCGCCGAGCACCCGGAAGGCGCCGTATGCGGCGAGGGCCGTGATCGGCACGTTGACGAACAGCACCCACTCCCAGCCGAGCGACTCGGTCAGGATGCCGCCCAGCAGGACGCCGACCGCGCCGCCGGAACCGGCGACCGCTCCCCAGACGCCGAGCGCCTTGTTGCGCTCGGAACCTTCGGCGAACGAGGTCGTCAGGATCGCGAGCGCCGCCGGTGAGAGCAGTGCGGCGCCCAGGCCCTGGACGACACGTGCCGCGATGAGCTGCCCCTCGGTCTGGCTGAACCCGCCGAGCAGTGAGGCGAGGCAGAACAGCAGCAGGCCGACGATGAACATGCGCCGGCGACCCAGGAGGTCGGCGACCCGGCCGCCCAGCAGGAGGAACCCGCCGAACACCAGGACGTAGGAGTTGACGACCCAGGACAAGCTGTCCTGGTCGAGCTTGAGGTCGCTGCCGATGGACGGGAGAGCGACATTGACGATCGAGGCGTCGAGGACGACGACGAACTGCGCCGCCGCGAGAAGCGCGAGGATCAAGCCCTTGCGCTCGGTTGAAACCGTGGACATACCGCACTCCTGGAGTGATGAGAGAGGATCAGAGAAGCGGAACCTGAGGTCCGCTTCCGCAACGATATGGAGTTGTGGTTCCGTTTGTCAACCCGTACATTCGAGGTATGTCGATGACTGAGGAACGACCGCTGCGGGCTGACGCACGGCGCAACCGCGAGGCGATCCTCAAGGCCGCGCGGCACATCTTCGCCAAGCACGGCTCGCAGGCGCAGATCGACGATGTCGCCAAACGCGCCAAGGTGGGAGTCGGCACGGTCTACCGTCATTTCCCGACCAAGGAGGCGTTGTTCGACGCGCTCGCGACCGACAAGTTCGAGAAGCTCGCGACCTACGCAGACGACGCGATGAAGATCGAGGACCCCTGGGAAGCGGTCGTGACGTTCCTCAAGCAGGCCGCGGAGCTCCAGGCCACGGATCGAGCCCTCGGCGAGGTGCTGCGCGATCACGGCGAGTTCATGATCCACACCGCCGAGACCTGTGGTCTTTCCGAGCTGGGCGATCGGCTGGTGCGCCGGGCGCAGGAGGCCGGGGTGCTGCGCGACGACATCCGCGGCAACGACCTCGGGCTGATCTCCTGCTCGCTCAGCGGCCTCAACGGGGTGCCGGTGTGGTCGTGGGAGCGCATGCTGGGCATCGCGCTCGACGGGCTGCGACCTGAGGCGCAGCGGACCACGCTGGCCGATTGAGCCCGAAGGCCGGCCACGCACGCGTGACCGGCCTCCGAAAGTGGTGCGCTCAGAACCCCTGCTGAGCCGCGATCTGGCCTGCGAGCCGCGTCCAGGGCACGATCGCCGTGGGTGCCTGGATCACCTCGTGGTGCTCTTCGCTCAGCACCGCTGCCTCGTCCGCTCCGGGCGTCGTCGGACTCAGCGGTGGGACATAGGACCGTGCGGTCCGACGGCGTCGCAGCACGGACCGGGCCGCGTTGACGACACACGTACGGAGGTAGGCCTGCATGGCCGACTCGGTCTCGAGCCGGTCCCACGCACGAACGACGCCGGCGAACGCGTCCTGGACGACGTCCTCGGCCGTGGTGGAGTCGTCGACGAGCAGCATCGCAAGCCGGACCATGCGCAGCCGGTTCGTGCGGTAGAGCTCGTCGAACGTCGGCGGCTCGGCCCTCGGGGGCGCCACTTCCATGCGCAATGGTGGCACTTCGGCCGGGATTCGCTGTGGGCTGAGCGGTGTCGGCGTTCGGGAACGGAATGTCGGGATGGACACGTGATCCTCATCGGTCGTCGGGGTGAACCTTTCACCCCTACAGACGTCTGGCGCCGGGTCAGGTTGCCAACGGTCGGCACGACGTCGTGGTGACCTGCGTCGCACTCACGTGCGCAGCAGTGCCAATGCCTCCCGCGGTGTCATCGGCTCGCAGCCGTGAGCCACGGCTTCCGCTACGACGCGCGGTTCGTCCTTGAGCAGTCGCCACCCTCGGCGTACGAGCACCCATGGCGACTTGCGGCCCTCGCGCAGGTCGCGGGTCAGGCGGAGCAGGAAGGTGATGAGCCGGTGGCGCCGCAGGCAGATCGCGGCGTCGAGGATCCCGGCCTCGCGGCAGGCGTCGACGATGACCGGGGCGAAGAGTCCTTCGGCGATGAAGCGCCCGTCGGGTGCGGACAACGTCTGGGTCCCGGTACGCCGGCTCGCCGCGATGTCGTAGACCGGCACCTCGACGGTCCCGGCCGCGCACAGCTCGGCGATCGTGCCGACGGCGTCGACCGAGCTCCACGAGGCAGCGTCATCCCAGTCGACGATGCCGAGGCTCGAGCGCGGCATGTCCGGCTCGTCGACATCCCGATAGAAGTCGTCGAGCCGAAGGACCGGCCAGCCCAGGCGTTCGGCCAGGTGAGACTTGCCCGACCCCGAAGGCCCGGCGAGGATGACGACGCCCACTGACTCGTCAGACGCCGATCGGGTGCCAGACCGTCTTGGTCTCGACGAGTGCCTCGAGACGGGCGAGCGAGGGCTCGGCCAGCCAGTCGACCGGCGCTGCGGGGGCGCGCACGACCCGCTTGAGGTTGTCCGCCGCTGCGACCTCCAGCGAGGCCGCCAGGTCAGGGTCGTCGACGCCAGCGAGGTCGAGCGCGTTGACGTCCATGTGCGAAGCCAGCCAGGGTGCGATCTCGGCCGGCCGGCCCGTGAGGATGTTGACGACGCCGCCGGGGAGGTCGGACGTCGCCATGCACTCCGACAGCGTCACGGCCGGCACCGGGAACTTCTCGCTGGCGACGACGACGACGGTGTTGCCGGTCACGATCGCCGGGGCGATGACCGACACGAGGCCCAGAAGCGGGCCGCTGGGCGCGATCGTCGCGACGACGCCGGTCGGCTCGGGCGTGGACAGGTTGAAGAACGGGCCCGAGACGGGGTTGCCGTTGCCGAGCACCTGGACGTACTTGTCGGCCCACCCGGCGTACCAGACGACGCGGTCGATCGCGGCGTCCACATAGGTCGTGGCCTTCTTGTCGTTGAGACCCTCGGCGGCGCGGAGCTGCTCGATGAACTGGTCGCGCCGGCCCTCCATGACCTCGGCGAGGCGATAGACGACCTGGCCGCGGTTGTAGGGGGTACGCGTCGACCAGTCGCCGAACGCCTTGCGGGCGGCGAGCACCGCGTCGCGGGCGTCCTTGCGCGAGGCCAGCGCCATGTTGCCGAGAAAGCCGCCCTTGGCGTCGACGGCCTCGAACGTACGGCCGGACTCCGAGCGCGGGAAGGCGCCGCCGATGTAGAGCTTGTGCGTCTTGCGCACGTCCAACCGAGTCGTCATGACACAGCCTCCTCGAAGAAGCAACGGTATGGATGCTGTGTCATGACAGCCTGATGGCTCCCTCGCTGGCGCTCGGTCATCACTTGGCTCCCTGCAGGTAGGCGGCGAGGCCGTGGCGCCCGCCCTCGCGGCCGTAGCCCGACTCCTTGTAGCCGCCGAACGGCGACGCGGGGTCGAACTTGTTGAACGTGTTGGCCCAGACGACGCCGGCGCGCAGCTGACTGGCCATCGACAGGATCCGGGAACCCTTCTCGGTCCAGACGCCGGCCGACAGGCCGTATGGCGTGTTGTTGGCCTTCTCGACTGCCTCGGCCGGGGTGCGGAACGTCAGGATCGACAGCACCGGGCCGAAGATCTCCTCGCGCGCGATCCGGTGCGCCTGGGTGACGCCGGTGAAGATCGTCGGCGCGAACCAGAACCCGCTGTCGGGTATGTCGCACGGTGCGGACCAGCGCTCTGCGCCCTCCTCGTCGCCGACGTCGGACAGCTCCTTGATGCGGGCGAGCTGCTCGGAGGAGTTGATCGCGCCGATGTCGGTGTTCTTGTCGAGCGGATCGCCGAGGCGCAGCGTCGACATGCGGCGCTTGAGCTTGTCGATGACCTCGTCATAGACGCTCTCCTGCACCAGAAGGCGGGATCCGGCGCAGCACACGTGGCCCTGGTTGAAGAAGATGCCGCCCACGATGCCCTCGACGGCCTGGTCGAGCGGCGCGTCGTCGAACACGATGTTGGCGGCCTTGCCACCCAGCTCGAGGGTGACCTTCTTGGAGGTCCCGGCCACCGAACGCGCGATGGCCTTGCCGACCGCGGTCGAGCCGGTGAACGCGACCTTGTCGACGTCGGGGTGCTCGACCAGCGCCTGCCCCGTGGCACCGGCGCCGGTGATGATGTTGACGACGCCCGGGGGCAGCTCGGCCTGCTGGCACACCTCGGCGAACAGGAGCGCCGTCAGGGGAGTGGTCTCGGCGGGCTTGAGGACGACGGTGTTGCCGGCGGCGAGCGCCGGGGCGATCTTCCAGGCCAGCATCATGATCGGGAAGTTCCACGGGATGACCTGACCCGCGACGCCGAGCGCCTTGGGGTCGGGGCCCAGACCCGCGTGACCCAGCTTGTCGGCCCAGCCGGCGTAGTAGAAGAACCACTGCGAGACCAGCGGCAGGTCGACGTCGCGCGACTCCTTGATCGGCTTGCCGTTGTCGAGCGACTCCAGCACTGCGAACTCGCGGCTGCGCTCGGCCATGATGCGGGCGATGCGGTAGAGGTACTTGGCGCGCTCGCTGCCCGGGAGCTTGGACCACACCTTGTCGTAGGCCTGCCGCGCGGCCTTGACGGCCTGGTCGACGTCATCGGCGGTCGCCTCGGTGACCTCGGCGAGCACCTCTTCGGTCGACGGGCTGATCGACTTGAAGGAGCCGCCCTTGCCGTCGACGAACTCGCCGCCGATGAACAGCCCGTAGGAGCTCTTGATGTCGACGATCGCGCGCGACTCGGGAGCGGGTGCGTACTCGAACTTGGTCATGGCAATCAGTCCAACGTCACGTAGTCGGGGCCGGAGTAGTGGCCGGTGGCAATCTTCTGGCGCTGCAGCAGCAGGTCATTGAGGAGCGTCGAGGCGCCGAAGCGGAACCAGTCGGGGTCGAGCCAGTCCTCGCCGACGATCTCGTTGACCATCACGAGGTACTTGATCGCGTCCTTGGACGTACGGATGCCGCCGGCGGGCTTGACCCCGACCTGGCGCCCGGTCTCGGCGCGGAAGTCGCGGACGGCCTCGAGCATCACGAGGGTGACGGGCAGGGTCGCCGCGGGCTGCACCTTGCCGGTGCTGGTCTTGATGAAGTCGGCCCCGGCCATCATCGCGAGCCACGACGCCTTGCGGACGTTGTCGTACGTCTGCAGCTCGCCGGTCTCGAAGATGACCTTGAGGTGGGCGTGCGAGCCGTCGGGACGGGCGCAGGCCTCCTTGGTGGCCACGATCTCGTCGAAGACCTGCTCGTAGTTGCCGGTGAGGAACGCGCCACGGTCGATGACCATGTCGATCTCGTCGGCACCGGCCTCGACCGCGTCGCGGGTGTCGGCGAGCTTGATGTCGAGTGCGGCGCGGCCCGACGGGAACGCGGTGGCGACGCTGGCCACATGGAGTCCGGAGCCGCCGAGGGTCTCCTTGGCGATCTTGACCATGTCGGGGTAGACGCAGACAGCGGCGGCCGCGGGGCAGGTCGGATCGGTGGGGTCGGGGCGCATGGCCTTGTTGGCCAGCGCCCGGACCTTGCCGGGGGTGTCGGCTCCCTCGAGCGTCGTGAGGTCGACCATCGAGATCGCCAGGTCGATGGCCCAGGCCTTGGCCGTGGTCTTGATCGACCGGGTGCCGAGTCCGGCAGCGCGGGCCTCGAGCCCGACCTGGTCGACGCCCGGCAGTCCGCCGAGGGTCTTGCGCAGGGACGCGGTGGCGCCAGTCACGAATGACCTCCTGGATCAGCGCGGCCACGTCGTCGGGGCCGCATCGATCAAGATTAGGCCCTTCGGCAACCTCCACGAAATGCGCAAGGGCTTCCGGGGACGAGGTTCACCGAGTTGTCACCAAACCGGCGCGAGATGTCTGTTGACACGATTCCGGCGCCGCGGTCTGCTAGACCATCGTCGGTTTCCTGAGACTTTCTCACGGCCGTCGTACGCATCGGGGGACGATGTCTGCTGCTTCGACGTTCCTCGCCATCTGTCCGGAGAGGAACCTTCGTGAAGCTCACCCTTCGATCGCTCGCCGCCGCCACCGCGGTGCTGCTCGGCGCTCCCTTGCTGGCCGTCACCCCGGCCCAGGCCGCCGACGACGTGACGCTCAACCTGATCGGCATCAACGACTTCCACGGTCGCATCGACGCCAACACCGTCAAGTTCGCCGGCACGGTGGAGCAGATCCGCCAGGAGGCACCCGACAACTCGCTGCTGATCTCGGCCGGCGACAACGTCAGCGCCTCGCTGTTCGCGTCCGCGGTGCAGGGTGACATCCCGACGATCGACGTGTTGAACGACCTCGAGCTCGACGCGTCCGCGGTCGGCAACCACGAGTTCGACAAGGGCTACGACGACCTCATCAACCGGCTCGTCCCGGCCGCTGACTTCCCGTTCCTCGGCGCCAACGTGTTCAAGAAGTCCGACGGCAGCCGCGCTCTCGACGCCTACAAGATCTTCACCATCAAGGGCCTCGACATCGCCGTGGTCGGTGCGGTCACCGAGGAGACCGCGTCCCTCGTCAGCCCGGCCGGCGTCGCCGACATCGACTTCACCGATCCGACCGATGCGATCAACGACGTGGTCGACGAGCTCGAGGCCCGTCCGGACGCGCCGGACGTCATCGTCGCGTCGATCCACGAGGGAGCGCCCGACGGCGCACAGACGTTCCAGCAGAACATCGAGCACAGCGTGGTCTTCAAGAAGATCGCCGAGCAGACCGATCCGGCCGTCGATGCGATCTTCATGGGACACACCCACAAGGCGTACGCGTTCGATGCGCCGATCCCGGGCGACGCGACCACGACGCGGCCGCTGATCCAGACCGGCAACTACGGCGACAACGTCGGCCAGATCAAGCTGACCGTCGACGGTGAGACCGGTGCGGTTCGGTCGTACGTGCAGAAGAACGTGGCGCGTACGACCACCGCCGACGGCACCCTGACGTCGATGTTCCCCCGCGTCGCGATGGTCAAGACCGACGTCGATGCCGCGCTCGCGCACGCCGCTGCTGTCGGCAACCAGCCCATCGGGTCGGTGTCGGCTGACATCACGACTGCATTCACCGGGACCACGCGAGACGACCGGGCCAGCGAGTCCACCTTGGGCAACCTCGTCGCGGACTCCCTGCTGTCCAAGGTCAAGGACACGACGGCAGGCGCCGATCTCGGTGTGGTCAACCCCGGTGGTCTGCGCTCCGACCTGCTCCACGCGGCGGACACGTCGACCAATCCGGCCAACACGGCGGGCGTCGTCACCTATGCCGAGGCCAACTCGGTGCTGCCGTTCGTCAACGCGGTCAACACCGTGACGTTGCGGGGTGACTCGCTCAAGAAGGTCCTCGAGCAGCAGTGGCAGCGCGACGCCGCCGGCAACGTCCCCTCGCGCGCCTATCTCCAGCTGGGACTGTCCAAGAACGTGAACTACACGTACGACGCGACCCGTCCCGAGGGTGACCGCATCACGTCGGTCACGATCAACGGCGAGGCGCTCGACCCGGCGCGCAACTACAAGGTCGCGACGTTCTCGTTCCTCGCGACCGGCGGCGACAACTTCCGCGCCTTCAAGGAGGGCTCGACCGTCGACACAGGACTCGTCGACTACGAGGCGTGGATCGACTACCTCAAGGACAAGTCGCCGGTCTCCCCGGACTTCGCACGGCGTTCGGTGCAGGTCACCGGCCTCGCGGCGAGCTACCCCTCTGGTGCCACCGTGTCGTTCTCGTTGCCCAAGCTCGACCTGACCTCGCTCGGCAGTCCCCAGAACACCTCGATCTCCGTCACGTTGCTCCACGGCGGCAAGGAGACCGACCTCGGTGACTTCCCGGTGACCGCGGGCGCAGCCACGCCGTCGGTGACGCTGCCGGCCGGCGTCAGCGGCACGGCCCGCCTGCGCATCGACGCGACCCCGTCGGGCACCTCGGCGCTGCTGCCGGAGTTCGAGATCGCCAAGCCCAAGGCGGTGGCCAAGGTCGACGCCTACACGCTGCCGATCATCTTCCAGGGATCGCGCACGATCGTCGGCTTCGAGGTCACCGGCAGGTCCGGCCGGCCCACCGGCGCCGTGACGGTGTCCGCGGGCGACACGGTGCTCGGCAGCGCGACGCTGCAGCGTGGGATCGGGGCGGTCATCGCCGACACGAGGGCGCTGTCGCCCGGCCGGCACACGCTGACGGTCTCCTACGCGGGTGACGACACCTACGCCCCCGCCAAGGACGAGGTCCGCGTCACGGTCCTGCGCATCCCGGGTGGTCACCGATGAGGCGGCTCGGCAGCATCCTCCTCGGCGCCGCAGTCGCGGGCGCCGTGATGACCGCCCCGCCCGCCGGCGCCAGCCCGAACGGTGACGGCGTGGTCATCAACGAGGTCTACGTCAATGGCGGCAGCTCCGGCGCGACCTATCTCAACAAGTTCGTCGAGCTCCACAACCCGACGGATCACGCGATCAGCGTCAACGGCTGGTCGGTGCAGTACCGCTCGGCCACCGGGACCGCGGCATTCAGCGGGGTGACCCCGCTCGGCGACCACCACCTCGAGCCGGGCGGCACCCTGCTGGTCAGCGGCAACAGCAACGCCGCCAACGGGGCGGCGCTGCCGGGGCCTGACGTCACAGGCACGACGAGCTTCTCGGGGTCGAGCGGAACCATCGCGCTGTCGAAGTCGACCACTGCCCTGTCGGGCCAGCCGTCCGCCGTGCTCGCGGACCCCAACGTGGTCGACCTGGTCGGCTACGGCACCTCCAACACGTACGAGACGGCGGTCAAGAGCGGCGGCACGAGCGTCACCAGCTCGCTCAACCGCGGCGCCAAGGGGGCCGACACCGACAACAACAGCGCCGACTTCACCGCTGCCGCCCCCACGCCGGTCGCCTGCGGTGACGCGTGCGACGGCGACGGCGCCCCGGTCGAGCCACCCGTCGACAAGACCATCGCCGAGATCCAGGGTGACGGTGCAGCCAGCCCGCTGGCGGGCAAGGACGTCACCACGACCGGCGTCGTCACGGCGGTCTACAAGACCGGCGGGTTCAATGGCGCGTACGTGCAGACCGACGGCACCGGCGGGCCCGTCGACCTGGCCACCCACACGGCCTCGGACGGGATCTTCGTGTTCTCGTCGGCGTTCGCCGCGGGGGTCGACCGGGGTGACCTCGTCACGGTGACGGGCAAGGTCAGCGAGTTCAACGGGCTCACCGAGCTCAGCACGACGACAGGCGGCTGGCAGGTCCTCGACGGTCCCGTCGAAGGGGTCGAGCCGGCAGCGGTCCGCTTCCCGCTGAGTGCCACGCAGCGTGAGTCGCTCGAAGGCATGCTGCTGCAGCCGCGCGGGAGGTTCACGATCACCAACAACTACACGACCAATCAGTACGCCGAGATCGGCCTGACGGACGGCGACGAGCCGCTCCCCACGCCGACCAATGTCGTACGCCCGGGAGCTCCTGCTGTGGCCCTGCAGGCTGAGAACGACGCACGGCTCGTGACCCTCGACGACGGCGCGAGCCTCAACTTCCTGAGCGCCGCCAACCAGGGCACACCCCTGCCCTGGCTCACCGCCGACAACGAGGTCCGCGTCGGTGCGCCGGTGGGGTTCGACGACCCAGTGGTGCTCGACTACCGCAACAACGCCTGGAAGCTGCAGCCCACGCAGCAGCTCACCGCCGGGGGCGACGAGCCGGTCGTGATCGGCCGCACCCGGACCGCCGCACCCGAGCGGGTCGGTGGGAACGTCAAGATCGGCACCTTCAACGTGCTCAACTACTTCGCGACGACTGCGGCCGACTGGGTCGCCTCGGGAGGCAGCTGCACGACGTACAAGGACCGCGCGGGCAATCCGATCACCGCCAACACCTGCTCGGGCAACGGTCCCCGCGGCGCGGCCGACGCAGTCAATCTCGCGCGCCAGCAGGCCAAGATCGTGGTCGCGATCAACACGCTCAACGCTGATGTCGTCTCGCTGGAGGAGATCGAGAACTCCGCGGCCGCTCGGCCTCCCCGACCGGGACTCGGCGCTGCGCACGCTGGTCGGTGCGCTCAACGACGCCGCAGGGCGGACCAAGTGGGCCTTCGTGCCCTCGCCCGCCGAGGTGCCGGAGGGAGAGGACGTCATCCGCACGGCGTTCATCTACCAGCCCAAGGTCGTGCAGACCGTCGGCTCGTCGAAGATCCTGATCGGGGCGACCGCGTTCGACAATGCGCGCGAGCCGCTGGCCCAGGCGTTCAAGCCGGTCGGCGCCCGGTCGGGCTCGACGTTCGCGGTCATCGTCAACCACTTCAAGTCCAAGGGCAGCGGCTCGCTCCCGCAGGACGAGGACCAGGGCGACGGCCAGGGTGCGTCCAACTACTCCCGGACACTTCAAGCCCAGGCGCTCGTCGACTTCGCTGACGAGTTCAAGAAGTCGGCCGGCACCAACACGGTGTTCCTGACGGGCGACTTCAACTCCTACAGCGAGGAGGACCCGGTCAAGATCATCGAGGCTGCCGGATACGTCAACGTCCCGCGCAAGCTGACCGACAAGGAGACCTACCAGTTCGACGGCCAGGTCGGATCGCTCGACCACGTCTTCGCCTCGACGGTGGGCTTCGCCAAGGTGACCGGCGCCGACATCTGGAACATCAATGCGTACGAGTCCCTGGCCCGCGAGTACAGCCGGCACAACTACAACGTCACGGACTTCTACCGTCCGGACCCCTACCGCGCGAGTGACCATGACCCGGAGGTCGTCGGATTCGATGCGGGTCCCGTGGCGTCGACGGTCAGGGTCGCGTCGTGGACGCCGGGCCGCCCGGGCCGGCACCCCACTCCGCCGGTGCTCGACACCACGGTGCGGGCCGACGGCCTGACGGTCGACGCCGGCGAGGTCAAGGTCTACGACGGCGGGCGGCTGATCGGCTCCGCGGCGGTCACCGACGGTGCGGCCTCCGTGTCGCTCGACGGGTTCCGCGGTGCGGGGCGTCGCACGTTGTCGGTCGTCTACTCCGGTGCAGCGGACATCGCGCCGGCCCGGACGACGTACCGGACACCGCCAGGACGCTAGGCGAGTGTCACCCGCCGGTGGTGAGATGGAGCCATGACCTCGGCTGCACTCACCACCGCGGCGGCTCTCATGGGCCTGTCGGCGGGACTGTTCGCGACGTTCTCCTACGTGATCATGCCGGGGTTGAGGCGCGCCTCCGACGCCTCGTTCGTCGACACGATGCGCGGCATCAACATCGCGATCCTCAACCCGGTGTTCGCCCTGACGTTCGG
The DNA here is from genome assembly GCA_963790145.1 of uncultured Actinomycetota bacterium. Taxonomy (GTDB): domain Bacteria; phylum Actinomycetota; class Actinomycetes; order Propionibacteriales; family Nocardioidaceae; genus Aeromicrobium. Next base: position 511,102 of record CAWBNN010000005.1, read on the forward strand.
CGGGGCCTTCTTCGTGGGGGCGCTCGCCCTGGTCCTCGGCTGGGACGACTCGTCGCGGCCGTGGGTCATCGCCGGCCTGGCCTCGTACGTCGTCGGCGCCTACGTCATCACGTTCGCGGTCAACGTGCCGATGAACGACGCCCTCGACGCGGGCACGGGGAGCGCCGAGTCGTTGCGCAAGGCGTTCGAGGCGAGGTGGACGGCGTGGAACCACGCCCGCTCGTTGCTGACGACTGCCGGCTTCGTGTTCCTGATCGTGGGTGTGCTCGAGGTGTGAGCGTCAGGCAGTGCTCGGGTCCGTGCGCTTCCGCTTGACCGCCACGACCGGGACGATCACGAACGCTCCGACCAGCATCAGTGTCGCGGCCACCCCACCGGCGACCCCGAAGGTCACGTATCGGCCGATGCGTGGGTTGTCGGCATAGCCGAACTCCTCGTTGCTGGTGACGTCGCACTCGACGAGATGCTTCGATCCCGGCTGGCCCTTGACGATGCCGACTCGCCGCCACGTACGACCGTGATCGGTCACGGTGACCGTGGAGGCGGAGCCCTGGCCGAGAGACGGGCGTCCGTCCTCCACGTCGGTCGAGACGCAGCTCGCCGCGGCCGCCTGTGGCGACACCCAGATCGCGACGCCGCGGTCACCGACGGTGACGGTCGCGGTGTCGCCCTGCTCGAACGGGGTCACGGAGAAGCCGGCGACCGCTCGACCGATCCAGATGGCCAGCACCACGAGGATCGCGATCCCGACGGCTGCCATGACGGCGGCGACGACGTACCAGCTGCGGCGAGGACGTTTGACGGGGGAGACCGGTGGCGTCATGCCGGGATACTAGATGCCCAGCGCCGTTCCCAGGTCCTGTTTGATCCCCGCGATCGTGGCGTCAGCGTTCTCGCGCGAGGCTTCGATCGAGTCCGTCACGGGCACGACCACCTCGATGTAGCACTTGAGCTTGGGTTCGGTGCCCGACGGGCGGGCGATGATCCGGGTGTTGCCCTCGAGCCCGAGCCGGATGCCGTCCGTCGGTGGCAGGTCACGATAGCCGTCGGCGAGGTCGTCGACCGACGTCACCGCGAGGCCACCCAGCGACGACGGCGGTGAGGTCCGCAGCGTCTCCATCGCGCGCGCGATGATCGTCAGGTCCTCGACGCGTACGGACAGCTGGGCGGTCGCGTGCAGTCCGTGCTCGCGGTAGATGTCGTCGAGCTGGTCGATCAGCGAGCGACCCTCGGCCTTGAGGGCGGCAGCGAGCTCGAGCACCGTGATGATCGCCGAGACGCCGTCCTTGTCGCGCGCGATGTCGGGCGCGACGCTGTAGCCCAGCGCCTCCTCGTAGCCGAACACCAGCGTCGGGATCTTGCCGAGCCACTTGAAACCGGTCAGCGTCTGCTCCCACGGCTGCCCGTGAGCCGCAGCCTGACGCCCGAGCAGGTCGGACGAGACGATCGAGGCGGCGTATGTGCCCTGCACGCCCTTGCGCAGCAGGAAGTCGCCGAGCAGCACGCCGACCTGGTCGCCGGTCAACATCCGGTATGCCTCGCCGTCCCGCACGCCCACCGCGCAGCGATCAGCGTCGGGGTCGTTGGCCACGATGATGTCGGCGCCGACCTCGGACGACAGCTTGAGCGCGAGGTCCATCGCGCCGGGCTCCTCCGGGTTGGGGAACGCGACGGTCGGGAAGTCGGGATCCGGCTCGGCCTGGTCGCGTACGACGTGCAGGGGCGGGAAGCCGGCCCGCGACACCGCCTCGACGAGCGTGTCCCGGCCGACTCCGTGCATCGGCGTGTAGACCGCGACGATGTCGCGCGGGCCGTCGGCCGGCAGGGCGACGACGGCTTCGACGTACGCCTCGGCGACCTCGGGACCCAACAGCTCGTACGCATCGCTGCGTGGCATCTCGTCGACCCGGCCGACGGCGTCGATCGCGGCGGAGATCTCGGCGTCCGCGGGCGGCACGATCTGGCTGGAGTCCTCGAGATAGACCTTGTAGCCGTTGTCCTGCGGCGGGTTGTGCGAGGCCGTGACCATGACGCCGGCGCTGCAGCCGAGGTGGCGGATCGCGAAGGCCAGGACCGGCGTCGGCAGGTGCGTCGGCAGCAGGAACGCGTGGACGCCGGCGCCCTCCATGATCTGGGCGGTGTCGCGGGCGAAGATCTCGGAGTTGTGCCGCGCGTCGTAGCCCACGACGACAGTCGGCGACGAGTCGTGCTCGAGCAGGTAGGCCGCGAGGCCGGCCGCGGCCTGGGCGACGATGACCCGGTTCATCCGGTTGGGCCCGGCGCCGAGCGCACCGCGCAGGCCGGCGGTGCCGAACTGCAGCCGAGCCCTGAACGGATCCTCGAGGCCGGCACTGTCGCCGGCGTCGATGAGTGCCTGCAGCTCGCCGCGGGTCACCTCGTCGGGGTCCTGGCTCAGCCACTCACGGGCCCGGTCGAGCAGGTCGTCGGTCATACGCTTCCCTTCACAAGGAGGACCCTCATCAGATCCTCGGCAGCACGTCGCCGAGCAGTGCGCCCATCCGCGTGGCGGCGGACTTGCCGGCCTCGAGGACTTCTTCGTGGTTCAGCGGCTCGCCGGTCATGCCGGCTGCCGCATTGGTGACCAGCGAGATGCCGAGGATCTCCATGCCCTCGGCCCGGGCGGCGATCGCCTCGAGCGTCGTCGACATGCCCACGAGGTCGCCGCCGATCGCCCGGATCATGCCGATCTCGGCGGGCGTCTCGTAGTGGGGACCGGGCAGCTGGACGTAGACGCCCTCATCGAGGCTGGGGTCGGCCTCCTTGCAGAGAGCGCGCAGCCGGGAGGAGTAGAGGTCGGTCAGGTCGACGAAGTTGGCGCCCTCGAGCGGTGACGTCGCGGTCATGTTGATGTGATCGCTGATCAGGACCGGGGTGCCGGGCGCCCACGCGGGGTTGAGTCCGCCGCAACCGTTGGTCAGCACGAGGGTCTTGACGCCGGCGGCCGCTGCCGTGCGTACGCCATGCACCACGGCTGCGACGCCCTTGCCTTCGTAGAAGTGGGTGCGGCCCAGGAAGATCAGCAGGCGACGATCGCCAAGAGTCACCGAGCGCACGGTGCCGCCATGCCCGGCGACAGCCGGAGCGCTGAATCCGGGCAGCTCGGCCAGCGGGATCTCGTGGTCGGCTGCGCCCAACGCGTCGGCCGCCGGGAGCCAGCCCGAGCCCATCACCAAGGCGATGTCGTGGTCGGCTCCGCCGGTGCGCTCGCGCAGGGCCTCGGCGGCTTGCCGGGCCAGTTCCTGAGTAGTCACCTGCCGTACATTACGACAGTCGATCAGCCACCGACCGGTGGCGACGCGCTCCGCGGCAATGGGAGACTGATCCGGTGACCCATGTGACGATTGTCGGCGGCGGACCGGGTGGATACGAAGCGGCCCTCGTGGCCTCGAGGCTCGGTGCCGAGGTCACTCTCATCGAGCGTGACGGCCTCGGCGGCTCGACGGTGCTGACCGACTGCGTGCCGAGCAAGACCCTCATCGCGACCTCCGACCTGTTGACTGAGGTCGGCACCTCGGCCGAGCTCGGCGTGCAAGTGCCCAAGGCCGTGCGAGCCGACCTCGCGGCGGTCAACGCCCGCGTCCTGACTCTCGCGCAGGCGCAGTCCAACGACATCGCCGCGCGGCTCACGGCCAGCAACATCACGATGATCGACGGCACCGCGACCCTCGAGTCCGCCAGCGTCGTGACCGCTGCGACGAGCGACGGAGACGTGCGGATCGAGACCGACGCGATCCTGCTGGCGACCGGAGCACACCCTCGGGTGAGCGGTGACGCCCAGCCGGACGGCGAACGCATCCTCACCTGGGAACAGGTCTATGGCCTGCAGGAGCTGCCCGAGCACATGATCGTCGTCGGCTCCGGTGTCACGGGTGCGGAGTTCGCCAGCGCCTACAACGGACTCGGTGCGGCGGTGACCCTCGTGTCGAGCCGCGACCGCGTGCTGCCCGGCGAGGACATCGACGCCGCCAACGTGATCGAGGCAGTGTTCACGCGCCGTGGCATGACGGTCATGGGCAACTCCCGCATGGCGTCCGTGGAGCGTACGAGCGACGGCGTCCGGGTGACGCTGACGGACGGACGTACGGTCGACGGCTCGCACTGCCTGCTGGCGATCGGCTCGATCCCCAACACCGAGGGCCTCGGGCTCGAGGCAGTGGGCGTCGGGGTCAACGACTCCGGCTTCATCGACGTCGACCGGGTCTCTCGTACGAACGTCCGCGGGATCTATGCCGCTGGCGACGTCACCGGCGTCCTGATGCTGGCATCGGTCGCGGCGCAGCAGGGCCGTATCGCGATGTCGCACCTGCTCGGCGACGCGGTGCACCCGCTCGACCTCGGCAAGGTCGCGAGCAACGTCTTCACCTCGCCGGAGATCGCCACCGTGGGCCTGTCGCAGAAGCAGGTCGATGAGTCCGACCTCCAGATCGACGTGGCGATGCTGCCGCTGGCCTCCAACCCGCGCGCCAAGATGCAGGGTGTGCACGACGGGTTCGTCAAGATCTTCGCCCGCCGGGGGATGGGTGTCGTCGTCGGCGGTGTCGTCGTCGCACCGCGGGCCAGCGAGCTGATCCACGCGTTGTCGCTCGCGGTGTCGGCGTCGCTGACGGTCGACCAGGTGGCCGACGCGTTCACGGTCTATCCGTCGCTCTCGGGCTCGGTCGCCGAGGCGGCGCGACGTCTGCACCGCCTCGTCTGACCTCGCCGGGAATTTCACGTACGATCAAAGTCCAACGAGAGACGCTGTCCCTGCAATCGCAGGAATGACATGGTTGTAGTTCGCCGTTTCGCCGTTTTTCGCTGGAGCTTCACGGAAAATTGTGAGCATAATCGGGCGGATAGCCCCATTCGTCACATGAGTAACACCAGTCACAGGATCGGACTTCCCCATGCGTTCTTGGCGTACGGCTCGGCGTACTTCAGGCATCTTCGTCACCCTACTTCTGGTGTCCGCGGTGTTGCTGCCGTCCACGGCGCAGGCCGACGGGACCGAGGTCACCGGAGGCGCCCCGGGTGCTGTCGCACCACCGCCGGCGGACGCCAAGGCCGCCAAGGTCGTCAAGCGCGAGATCCCCACTGACTCGTCACCCAAGGCCGGCGAGCCGCGCGCCCCCCATGAACCGGGAGAGCCTGACCACTCCGGAGCCAACCGGGTCGTCGGTGACCTCGTCCAGACGGATCTTCGCCCGTTCTCCATGTTCGGCGTGACCTGGAAGGGTGGCCTCCCCGAGCAGGACACGGTCGTCGAAGCGCGTTGGCGCAGCGAGGGCAAGTGGTCGGCGTGGACCGAGCTGCACGTCGATGCAGCCCCGGGCGAGGGTGGCCGACCCGGCACTGAAGGGCATTGGGTCGATTCGGCCGACGCCGCTGCCGTGCGAGTCCTGTCGACCTCCGACGCCCGTCCCAAGGACCTTGCGCTCACGCTCGTCGACGCGAGCACCACCTCGAGCGCCACGGCGTCGAACTCGAGCTCGGCACCGTCCGGAGCGATCGACGTCACCCCCGCGGCAACGGTCGACAAGCCGGCCATCATCCTGCGTTCGAGCTGGGGTGCGGCTTCGTCGAACTCGTGTGACAGCCCTCGCTACGGCAGCACGACACGCGGCGCGGTCATCCACCACACGGCCGGCAGCAACTCATACTCCAAGTCCGAGTCGGCCGGCATCGTGAAGTCCACGCAGGCCTATCACATGCAGGGCCGCGACTGGTGCGACATCGGCTACAACTTCCTGGTCGACAAGTACGGCCAGATCTTCGAGGGTCGCGCCGGCGGCATCGACAAGCCGGTCCGCGCAGCTCACTCGGGCAACGACGCCGTCAACCAGGAGACCATGGGCGTCTCGATGATGGGCACCTTCTCCAGCACGGAGCCCGCAGCAGCGATGAAGACCGCGGTGGTCAACCTGGTCTCGTGGCGCTTCGCGCAGTACAACCTCCCGGCCAAGGGCACGTACTCCTTGGGTGGCAAGACGCTCAACCGGATCGCCGGTCACCGCAACGTCGTGAGCACCGAGTGCCCCGGCGCCAAGGCGTACGCGTGGCTCTCAGCGAGCGGTGGTCTGCGTGACCGCGTTGCGGGCGTCCTCGCCGACGGCGGCACCCCGCCGGTCACCACGGTGCCCAGTGGCCTGGCCAGCACCGCGCAGACGCCGACGTCGCTGACGTTCTCGTGGAACGCCGTGCCGGACGCGCCGATGTACCGCATCCAGCTGTCGACCTCGTCGTCGATGTCGAACGCGACCTATCACCGCTTCACGGGCACCACCGGGACGATCTCGGGTCTGAAGGCCAACACCAAGTACTACGCCAAGGTCCGCACGATCAAGACCGACGGCACCAACATCTCCAACTACTCCTCCGCGGTGAGTGCGACGACGCAGGCGGTCAGCGGAAAGACCGACGTTCCCAAGGGGCTGACGAGCACCGCCAAGACGCCGTCGTCGTTGACCTTCTCCTGGAACGCGGTGACGGATGCGCCGATGTATCGCATCCAGCTGTCGACGTCGTCGTCGATGTCGAACGCGACCTATCACCGGTTCACGGACACCACGGGAACGATCTCGGGTCTGAAGGCCAACACCAAGTACTACGCCAAGGTGCGCACGATCGAGACGGACGGGACCAACCTGTCGTCCTACTCGTCCGCCATCACTGCGACGACCTCCGCGTCGGCCTCGACGACCGGCAAGAAGACCGACGTTCCCAAGGGTCTGGCGGCCATCGCCAAGACGTCGTCGTCGCTGTCGTTCGCGTGGAACCCCGTGACGAACGCGCCGAAGTACCGCATCCAGCTGTCGAGGTCGTCGACGATGTCGAATGCGACCTATCACCGGTTCACCGATCCGACAGGGACGATCTCGGGTCTGAAGGCCAACACCAAGTACTACGCCAAGGTCCGCACGATCGAGACGGACGGGACCAACCTGTCGGCGTACTCCGCCGCGATCAGCGCGACGACGTCATCGAGTTCCGCGGTCACGCCAGCGAGCCACTCCACCACGCCGCCGACATCGACGGCCAGCATCACCGCCGCGAACTCGACCGCCAAGAACGTGCCTGGCAGCAAGGCATACACGTTCAAGGGCCACGGCTACGGACACGGCATCGGCATGGGGCAGTACGGCGCCGAGGGCGGAGCCCGCGCCGGCGCGAGCTACTCCAAGATCCTCAGCACCTACTACCCCGGCACGACCTTGAGCTCCAAGGGCGGCAGCATCCGCGTCCAGATCACCGGTGACACCACCAACTCGGTCATGGTCGAGGGCCGAAGCGGCCTCACGCTGCGCTATGTCTCGTCCAACAAGACCCTCGCCCTGCCGACGACCGTCAGTGGCAACAAGGTCGTCCGTTGGAGCATCGAACCGCTGTCGAGCGACCCTAAGAAGTCGACGCTGCGCTACCGGACCACCGGGTCGTGGACGACCTACAAGAGCACGACGTGGTCCGGCGCTGCGCAGTTCGAGGCGTCGACCTTGTCGCTCGTCATGCCGGCCGGCGCCAACCGTACGTATCGCACCGCCCTGCGGTCGGTGCAGCCCAGCTCCGGATCCTCGAGCCGCGACACGGTCAACGTGCTGTCGCTCGAGAACTACACGCGGGGTGTCGTGGCGCGCGAGATGCCCGCCTCGTGGCATCGAGAGGCCCTCAAGGCGCAGTCTGTGGCTGCTCGCACCTACGGGGTGCGGTCGATCTCGTCGACCCGCCACTACGACATCTGCGACACGACTTCCTGCCAGGTCTACGGAGGCGTCGCCGCCGAGACCAGCGCGACCGACGCCGCGATCGCCGGGACCGCCGGCAAGATCCTGACGTTCGACGGCAAGCCGGCACTGACCCAGTTCTCGTCATCGTCCGGTGGCTACACCTCGGCCGGATCCGCGAGCTATCTCAAGGCGATCAAGGACCCGTGGGACAGCTGGTCGGGCAACGCCAACCACGCGTGGACGAAGTCGGTCAAGGCGTCGACGATCCAGGCGAAGTACCCGAAGATCGGCACGCTGAAGTCGCTCCAGGTCACCAAGCGCAACGGTCACGGCGACCTCGGTGGCCGGGTCACCTCACTGAAGATCGTGGGCTCCAAGGGCACGACGACGATCAGCGGAGACGCCGCGCGGTGGGCGTTCGGCCTGCGGTCGAACTGGTTCGCGTTCTAGCATCGACGCGGGGACCGGGCTCGAAGGCCGCTCTGGGATGATCGGGACATGACCGCTCTGCTCAAGTCGGTGGCGATATCGCTTGCCGCCAATGCCGCATCCCTCGCGCTTGCGGCCTGGATCTTCGACCGGTTCAACATCGAGTTCGGCTGGTACGTCGTCGCGGTCGTGCTCGTGACCCTGCTGATCGTCGGGCTCCGCGAGGTGGTCACCGCCACGGTCAACCGGTTTGCCCGCGGCTACACGATCGTCGGTGGCCTCGTGCTCACCGGGCTGGCCCTGTTGCTCACCGATGCCCTGGTGCCGCGCAGCGGCTTCGCGATCGACGGCTGGGGCACATGGATCGGCGTGACGGTCATCGTCTGGGCGGCCGGCATCGCATACGGCGAGGTCGACAAGAAGGCTCCCGCACCCCGCGCTTAGCTTGCTCTGCAAGCGACGGGGATCGCTCCGCTACTCGCTCGGAGCGTCCTTGATGTCCGCGATGACCTCACCGGAGGTCACGGTGGCGCCGACCTCGATCGTCAGGCCGGTCACGACGCCATCCTTGTGCGCGTTGATCGGCTGCTCCATCTTCATGGCCTCGACGACGACGATCTGGTCGCCGGCGGCGACGGTCTGGCCCTCCTCGACGGTGACCTTGACGACGGTGCCCTGCATCGGCGCGGTGAGCGAGTCTCCGCTGGCGGCTGCTCCGGAAGCCTTGCGTGAGTGCTTGGCCTTCTTGGCGCCACCTGCGGCGACGGCCGACGCGCCGAGTCCGCCTGGGAGCACGACCTCGACCCGCTTGCCGCCGACCTCGACCGTGACCCGTTCGCGCTCAGCGGGCTCGTCGGTCTCGGACGTGCCGACATACGGCTCGAGCTCGTTGACGTAGTCGGTCTCGATCCACGTCGTGTAGACGTCGAAGCTGCCGTCGGCGGCCGTGAACGCCGGATCGTCGATGACGGAGCGGTGGAACGGGATGACGGTCGGCATGCCGTCGACCACGAACTCGTCGAGGGCGCGGCGAGACCGCTCCAGCACCTGTTCGCGGCTCGTGCCGGTGACGATGAGCTTGGCGACGAGAGAGTCGAACGCGCCGGGGATCGTCTCGCCCTCCTCGTAGCCACCGTCCAGGCGTACGCCGGGGCCCGACGGGGGAGCCCACTTGGTCAGCGTGCCCGGCGCCGGGAGGAAGCCACGGCCGCCGTCCTCGGCGTTGATGCGGTACTCGATCGAGTGGCCGCGGACCTCGGGGTCGTCATAGCCGAGCTCCTCGCCTGCGGCGATGCGGAACATCTCGCGTACGAGGTCGAGTCCGGTGACCTCCTCGGAGACCGGGTGCTCGACCTGCAGGCGGGTGTTGACCTCGAGGAAGCTGATGGTGCCGTCGCGGGCCACGAGGAACTCGCACGTGCCGGCGCCGACGTAGCCGGCCTCCTTGAGGATCGCCTTGGACGAGGCATAGAGCCGCTCGACCTGGTCGTCGGTCAGGAACGGCGCGGGCGCCTCCTCGACGAGCTTCTGGTGCCGGCGCTGCAGCGAGCAGTCGCGGGTGGACACCACGACGACGTTGCCATGCGAGTCGGCCAGGCACTGGGTCTCGACGTGGCGCGGCTTGTCGAGGAACTTCTCGACGAGGCACTCGCCGCGACCGAACGCGCTGACGGCCTCGCGCACTGCCGACTCGAACAGCTCGGGGATCTCCTCGATCGTGCGGGCCACCTTGAGGCCACGGCCGCCGCCGCCGAAGACCGCCTTGATCGCGACCGGCAGGCCGTTCTCCTTGGCGAACTCGATGACCTCGTCCGCATCCTTGACCGCGTCCTTGGTGCCGGGGGCGAGCGGGGCGTTGGCCTTCTGCGCGATCTGCTTGGCCTTGGCCTTGTCGCCGAGGCTCTCGATCGCCGCGGGCGGAGGGCCGATCCAGATCAGCCCGGCGTCGATGACGGCCTGGGCGAAGCCTGCGTTCTCGGCGAGGAAGCCATAGCCGGGGTGCACGCTGTCGGCGCCGGAGCGCTTGGCGACAGCGAGGATCTTCTCGATCGACAGGTAGGAGTCGCCGGGGGTGGAGCCCTCGAGCGAGTAGGCCTCGTCGGCGAGGCGTACGAACACCGCATCGCGATCGGGCTCTGCGTAGACCGCGACGCTGCCGATGCCGGCGTCCTTGCATGCACGGATCACGCGCACCGCGATTTCTCCGCGGTTGGCGATCAGGACCTTGGCCAGGGGCTTGCTCACTGAATTTTCTCCTCGATCCGACATGACTGCCTGCCGCAGTCTAGGGCGTCCGACAGTTGGGTGCCCTATGAGGTTGGTTACGCCGCCGGTGCGCGTTGTGCGGTTTGGTTAACGGTTGTTAACATGATCGGCATGACCTTCGCCCTGTCGCCCGAGCACGAGACCTTCCGTCGCAGCGTCCGTGAGTTCGCCGAGGCCGAGGTCGCGCCGCACGTGGCGCAGTGGGACAAGGACCACCACTTTCCCGTCGACCTCGTCAAGAAGATGGGCGATCTCGGACTGTTCGGGCTCACCGCGCCCGACGAGTTCGGCGGCGCTGACGGCGACTTCACGAGCCTCTGCGTCGCGATCGAGGAGCTCGGCCGGGTCGACCAGTCCATCGGCATCACGCTCGAGGCCGCGGTCGGCCTCGGCATCAACCCGATCCTGACGTTCGGCACCCAGGAGCAGAAGGAGCGCTGGCTGCCTGACCTCGTCGCCGGCCAGGCCCTCGCGGCCTTCGGCCTGACCGAGCCGGGAGCGGGCTCCGACGCGAGCGCCACCAAGACCCGGGCCGAGCTCGACGGCGAGGAATGGGTCGTCAACGGCGCCAAGCAGTTCATCACCAACTCCGGCAGCGAGATCACCTCGCTGGTGACCGTCACGGCGCGAACGGGTACGCGTGACAACGGCTCGCCGGAGCTCTCGACGATCGTCATCCCGTCCGGAACGCCGGGCTTCATCGTCGAACCGGCGTACGACAAGCTCGGCTGGCACATCTCGGACACGCATCCGCTGTCGTTCGTCGACGCACGGGTGCCGGCGGACCACCTGCTGGGCGACCGGGGCCGCGGCTATGCCCAGTTCCTCGCGACGCTCGACGACGGGCGCGTGGCGATCGCTGCTCTGGCCGTCGGCTGCATCCAGGCATGTCTTGACCTGTGCGTCCAGTACGCCGGTGAGCGCACGACGTTCGGCGTGCCGATCGGCACCAAGCAGGGTGTGGCATTCCAGATCTCGGACCTCGCGGTGATGGCGCAGGCCGGCCGGGCGCTGACCTACCAGGCTGCCGCGCTGAAGGATGCTGGTGCGCCGGCCAAGGAGTTCAAGCAGGCCGCTGCGATCGCCAAGCTCTACACCTCGGAGTCGGCGGTCACGGCGACACGCATCGCGACGCAGGTGTTCGGCGGCTACGGGTTCATGGAGGAGTATCCGGTCGCGCGGTTCTACCGCGACGCCAAGATCCTCGAGATCGGCGAGGGCACGTCCGAGGTCCAGCGCATGCTCATCGCGCGTGGCCTCGGCTTGCCGGTGGAGTAGGGCGCGCGGCTCGTTCCTCGCCGCTCCAGCGACTGCGTCGCTGCCGGGCTTCGCCCGGGCGCCTGCCCTCGCTTCGCTCGGGCCCATGGCTGGCCATCGGCGTAGCCGAAACCGCTCCTTGGCGTCGCGCCGTTCCCTAGTCTCTCCGGATGACTGACGGCGATCGCCTGGCCGACTACCGCGACTACTACCGCTGTATCCCGAGTCCGCGGCGGCAGAACAGGCCATGGCAGATGCGGTCGACGCTGCGGCAGCGATCGAGGACCTGCAGACGACAGCGGTCGAGCTGCCCAGTGTGCATACCGCTGGCAGCCGTGCCGCCCGAGCTGGTGGCGCGCGCTGAAGCGCTCGGCCCCAACGCGTTCTAGGTCCCGACCTACAGGTTCGTCATCTTGGCGCAGGGGAGAGGTATGTGCTTGACCTCGTCCCCGAAGTCGACCTGAGCCGACTGTGTGCCTTGGAGGCTGACGATGCGGCCGAGGCCGAAGGTGTCGTGTGAGACGCGAGCACCGACTTCGTAAAGCTCGTCCGCAACCTCCGGCTTGGCCTGGAACGGACTGGACGGGTGGTAGCGGCGTCGCCGCGGTGAAGTTGCCATCGTCTGTCCAGTCTCCCACTGTTTCGGGGCATAGACCAACGGTTTATCCGTTCGGCAACGTCCAGAGGTCGGTCCACGCGATCCCCAGATCGCCCACGAGGTCGCGCAACAACGGCAACGACAGCCCCACGACGTTGTGGTGGTCGCCCTCGATACCGGTGATGAAAGCGCCGCCCAGACCGTCGATCGTGAACGCGCCGGCGACCTGGAGCGGCTCGCCGCTGGCGACGTATGCGTCGATCTCGGCGTCGGTGATGTTGGCGAAGTGCACGTTCGTCGACGCGGTCTCGACGAACTCCTCGTCCCCACGGCGTACGCAGTGACCCGTGTGCAGGACGCCGCTGTTGCCGCGCATGCGCCGCCACCGCCCGGCCGCCTCGACGACACCAGCGGGCTTGCCGAAGATCTCGCCCTCGAATGCCAGCACGGAGTCGCAGCCGATGACCAGCGACTCGGGCTCGACCTGGGCAGCAACCGCACGGCACTTGAGCTGTGCCAGCGCGGCGGCGAGGTTGGCGGCGTCGGTGGACGTGATGCGGTCCTCGTCGACCCCTGACACGATGACCTCGGGCTGGATGCCGGCCGCGCGCAGCGTTGCGAGGCGGGCTGGTGAGGCGGAAGCGAGGATGATTCTCATCGCAGGGCTCCTTCGTCGTAGCGGGTCCGTACGACCTCGAGTCGATCGTCACGCAGCAGCGCGTCGGTGAGCTCCTTGGTGCCGCCGACCGCGGTCCACGTGTTCTCGATGTTCGTCGTGACGAACCATGCGCGGTCGGCGGGCCACATCAGGTTGGGGCTGTTGATGTCGCGCGGCACGCCGTGTCCGTAGCTGGTCGCGCCCCACTCGCCGGCGGAGCTCACGGGGCCGCCGAAGAGCAGGTAGTCGTGGAAGTACGAGACCTTCGGCCCATCGAGAACCGACGTGGGGAACGCAGGTGGAACGGGGGGCCGAGGCTTCTCCTTGGTGAAGAAGCGCCCGGGCCAGCGCGCGGGTCCGGTGAAGGCCGTCAGGAACAGGGCTGACTCACCGCCATAGAGCTCGCCGAAGCCGTCCCACAAGCCGAAGAGGCAGTCGTCGGGCGTCGTCGTGTGGCGTGCCAGGACGTCGCACAGCCCACGCAGGAGATGCTCCTCGAGGTGACCTTCGTACCGGTCGTCATCGGGCCCCATCGGGCTGTGGAGCACCCGGACGTACGACTCGAAGCCCGCCGGTCCGAGGTTGGCGCGCAACACAGGAGGTGCCGGGTCGTCGGCGACGAACCAGTCGGCGGCCGATGTGTCCGCCAGCGGGCGCAGCGTCATCTGCCGCCGTATGCCGATCGGTGCCACAGGTCAGGCCCGACCTGGTGGGGCGCGCGAGCCATACGGGCGGGGTGGCCCCACTGCGACCGGATCTTGGGCTTGCTACGTGCGGCGGCATGGGCCGCTGCCGCGTTGCGGGCAGCCACGACCGCGACCAGTGCGGCGAGCTCCTCCGGCGTCAGGTCACCCTTGACGACCCGCAGGATCGGCTTGCGCTGAGTCTCAGGCGTCTCCTCGGAGTCACTCACAGCGGGATGTTCCCGTGCTTCTTGGGCGGCAGCGTCTCGCGCTTGGTCTTGAGCAGGCGCAGCGCCTTGACGACCTCGGCGCGGGTCTGCGCGGGCTCGATGACGGCGTCGATGTAGCCGCGCTCGGCCGCCAGGTAGGGGTTGCAGAGCGTGTCCTCGTACTCGGTCATCAGCTCGGCGCGCTTGGCGTCGGGGTCGTCGGCCTCCGCGATCTCCTTGCGATAGAGGATGCCGACGGCTCCGGATGCGCCGACGACGGCGATCTGCGCGGACGGCCAGGCGATGTTGATGTCGGCGCCGAGGTGCTTGGACCCCATGACGTCGTACGCGCCGCCGTAGGCCTTGCGGGTGATGACCGTGACGAGCGGAACGGTTGCCTCGGCGTAGGCGTAGATCAGCTTGGCGCCGCGGCGGATGATGCCGTCCCACTCCTGGCCCGTGCCGGGCAGGAAGCCGGGCACGTCGACGAACGTGAGGACCGGGATGTTGAACGCATCGCAGGTGCGCACGAATCGTGCGGCCTTCTCGGAGGCGTCGATGTCGAGGCAGCCGGCCAGCTGCATCGGCTGGTTGGCGACGATGCCGACGCTGCGGCCCTCGACGCGGCCGTAGCCGATGATGAGGTTGGGCGCGAACAGCGGCATGACCTCGAGGAAGTCGCCCTCGTCGACGATCGACTGGATCACGGTGTGCATGTCGTACGGCTGGTTGGCCGAGTCCGGGATCAGGGTGTTGAGCGCGAGGTCGGTCTCGGTCGGCTCGAGGTCGGCCACCTCGTCGTACGGCTCGGGCTCCTCCATGTTGTTCTGCGGGAGGAACGAGATGAGGGCCTTGACGTACTCGAGGGCGTCCTCCTCGTCGGCGGCCATGTAGTGGGCGTTGCCGGACTTGGTGTTGTGCGTACGCGCGCCACCGAGGTCCTCCATCGACACGTCCTCGCCGGTGACGGTCTTGATGATGTCCGGCCCCGTGATGAACATGTTGGAGGTCTTGTCGACCATCACGACGAAGTCGGTGACGGCGGGGGAGTAGACGTGCCCGCCGGCGTTGGTGCCCATGATCAGGGAGATCTGCGGGATGACGCCCGAGGCGTGCACGTTGCGCTTGAAGATCTCGCCGTAGAGGCCGAGCGAGACGACACCTTCCTGGATGCGGGCGCCGGCGCCCTCGTTGATGCCGATGATGGGGCAGCCGGACTTGATCGCGAGGTCCATGACCTTGGTGATCTTCTCGCCGTAGACCTGGCCGAGGCTGCCGCCGAAGATCGAGAAGTCCTGGCTGAAGACGCACACCTGACGACCGTCGATCGTGCCGTAGCCCGTGATGACGCCGTCGCCGAGCGGACGGTTCTGGTCGAGTCCGAAGGCGTGGCTGCGGTGCCGGGCCAGGGCGTCGAGCTCGACGAAGGAGCCCTCGTCGAGGAGCTGCTCAACGCGCTCGCGCGCGCTCTGGCGGCCCTTCTTGTGCTGCTTCTCGGCCGCGCGCTCAGCCATCTCGACCGTGGCTTCGGTGTGGCGTCGCTGGAAGTCAGCGAGCTTTCCGGCGGTCGTGTGGAGCTCGGGATGGACTTCGATCTCGTGTTCGGTCACGGGGGTCAGCGTAACGATCGCAGGCCCTGACCGGTATGTGAGGCTGTTCTCATGCCTTACAGCGACCTGGACCGTCCGCCGCTCGACGCCGCTGCGCTCCGCGCGGCTCTGACCGGACCCGACCGGTTCTGGACCGACATCGTCGTGACGTCGGAGACCGGCAGCACGAATGTCGATGTCGCGGCGGCGGCGCGCGCCGGCGCACCGGAGGGGACGGTTCACACGACCGACCTGCAGACGGCAGGCCGTGGGCGGCTCGACCGGTCGTGGGAGTCGCCGGCCGGCTCAGGCGTGATCGTGTCGGTGCTGCTGCGGCCCGACTCCGTGCCCGCCGCGCGCTGGGTGTGGCTGCCGCTGCTGGTGGGCCTCGCGGTCGACGCAACGGTGCACGAGTGTGGCGTCGAGTCCGGCCTCAAGTGGCCCAACGACGTCCTCGTCGACGGCCGAAAGATCGCCGGCATCCTGCTCGAGCGCGTCGACACGCCCCTCGGCTCGGCGGCCATCATCGGCGTCGGCCTCAACGTGTCGCTCCGCCGTGAGGAGCTGCCCGTCGACACCGCGACCTCCCTCGTGCTCGAAGGGGCGACCGAGACCGACCGGACGATCGTGCTGCGCGGGTTCCTGCGCAACCTCGAGGCGCTCTACCGGGCGTGGGCGGCAGCCGGCGGTGATCCCGGCTCGGGCATCCGCGACTCGTACGTCCGACGGTGCGTCACGTTGGGCACGCAGGTCCGAGTGAGCCTGCCCAACGGCGGATCGATGGAGGGCCAGGCGACCGGCATCGACGAGCTGGGCCGTCTGCTGGTGAACGGTACGGCCATCAGCGCGGGAGATATCACGCATGTCCGACCGGCGAAGTGACAGAATTGAGCAATGAGCGAGCGCCAGCGAGTGAACAATCAGGCGGAGAGCACTTCTGCATCCCCGTACCGTGACCTTTTGATGGGGATGAAGAAGTGAGCCTTCCACGCAAGCTGATGATCGACGGCGAGCAGATCGTCGCGACGACTCGCACCCACGTCAAGGTGCTGTTCATTCCGTTCGTCATCCTGCTGGCCCTGTCGGGCGTCGGAGGGTTCCTGATCAACCAGGTCGGCGACTCCGGGAGCGGCATCCCTCGGTGGATCGTCGTGGCCGTGATGCTCGTCCTGATCCTGCTGGGCTCGGTCATCCCGTTCATCAAGTGGCTCACCTGGACCTACACGCTGACCAACAAGCGCATCGTCGAGCAGAAGGGCATCCTGACGCGGACGGGCCGGGTCATCCCGCTGAGCCGCATCAACGACGTCGCGTTCGAGAAGAACCTCAACGACCGCATCCTCGGTTGCGGCACGCTGATCATCCACGACGCCAGCGAGCAGGCCGGCCTCGAGCTCAACGACATCCCGCACATCGAGGCGTTCCATCGCACCGTGACCAACCTCGTGTTCGAGAAGCACGACAAGACGGCGAGTGATGAGTCGATCTGAGCTTCGCGACGAGCTGGCCCGACTGATCCTCGGCGGCGAGCTCACCCTCACCAGCTCGGAGGTCGTGGACAAGGGCGGGATGAGCCTCGACGACGGTCAGCGGCTGTGGCGCGCCCTCGGCTTCCCCGACACGGGTGATGCGATCGCGTACGGCGATCCCGATGTGGCGGCAGTGGCGACCGTGGCCGCCGCGATCGAGTCGGGGGTGCTCGACGAGGAGACCGTCTTCCGCATCACCCGCGCGCTCGGCACCACGATGTCCCGGCTCGCCGACTGGCAGGTCTCGACCCTCGTCGGCCAGGTCGAGCACGACGTCGAGGACGGCAAGGCCAAGAGCCGGCTCGGTGCCGCGGTCGGCCTGGCGACGGACGCCGCGCCGGGCTTCGAGCAGCTCATGATCTATGCGTGGCGACGCCACCTGGCTGCCGCCGCAGCCCGCATCGAGGCGCTCGGCGCTGCGGATGAGGAGCTGCTGTCGACCGTCATGACCGTCGGCTTCGCGGACCTGTCCCGCTTCACGTCGCTGTCCAACGAGCTCGACGACTCGACCCTCGGCGCGCTGGTGGAGAACTTCGAGACCCGCTGCACCGACATCGTCACCGCGCACGGGGGCCGCGTGGTCAAGACGCTCGGCGACGCCGTCCTGTTCGTGATCGCCGATGCGCCCGAGGGCACCCGTACGGCCCTCGACCTGGTCTCGCAGATCTCGTCGCGCGACGACATGCCCGACATCCGAGTGGGCCTGGCGACCGGATCGGCGATCAGCCGGCTGGGGGATGTCTTCGGACCTCCGGTCAACCTCGCCGCGCGGCTCTCGCACGTCGCACGCAGCAACCGCGTGCTGGTCGACGAGGCCACCGCCGCGACCCTCGGCGACGAGTTCGACACCCGCACCCTGCCGCCCCGGCCGCTTCGCGGGTTCGGCAACGTCTCGCCCATCACGGTGACCGAACGCCGCGGCTTCCGCTCCCGATAGGCTGGGGTCGTGCCTTCACCCCAGCTCGCGGTCATCGGTGGTGGCCAGCTGGCTCGCATGATGCAGCAGGCCGCGATCGGCCTCGGCATCCGCATCCGCCTCCTCGCCGAAGCCCCCGATGTGTCGGCCGCCCAGGTGGTCCCCGATCACGTCGTCGGCGACTACACCGACCTCGACACGTTGCGCGCGGTCGTCGCCGACGCACCGGTCGTGACGTTCGACCACGAACACGTGCCGCCGGAGCACCTGCGGGCGCTCGAGGCCGAGGGCCACGCCTGCCGGCCGGGGCCGCACGCGCTCCTCTACGCCCAGGACAAAGGCGAGATGCGGGAGCGGCTCTCCGGCTTGGGCATCCCCTGCCCGCGGTTCCGAATGGTCACCTCAGCTGAAGATCTTGCCTCGTTCGGCTTCCCGGCGGTGGTCAAGACGACCCGTGGCGGCTATGACGGCAAGGGGGTCTGGGTCGTACGCTCGGCAGCCGACGCCGACGAGGCATTCGCGTCGGGCCGCCCACTGCTCGCCGAGGAGCTCGTCGACTTCCGTCGTGAGCTGGCGGCGCTCGTCGCCCGGTCGCCGTCCGGTGAGGTGCGTGCCTATCCCGTCGTCGAGTCCCGCCAGGCCGACGGCGTGTGTGCCGAGGTGATCGCCCCGGCGCCCGACCTCGATCCCCAGCTCGACGCCGCGGCCAGGGCGATGGCCGAGCGCGTCGCGAGCGAGCTCGACGTCACCGGCATCCTCGCGGTCGAGCTGTTCGAGACGAGCGACGGCCGGCTGTTGGTCAACGAGCTGGCCATGCGGCCGCACAACACGGGGCACTGGTCGATCGACGGTGCCGTCACGAGCCAGTTCGAGAACCATCTGCGCGCTGTGCTCGACCTCCCCCTCGGTGCCACCGATGCGCGTACGCCGTGGTCCGTCATGGTCAACATCCTCGGCGGAGCCGTCGAGGACCTCGAGGCGCAGCGCGCTGTCGTCCTCGCCGCCGAGCCTGCGGTCAAGATCCATCTCTACGGCAAGTCGGTCAAGGCCGGCCGCAAGGTGGGCCACGTGACGGCATACGGATCAGATCTCGACGACGTGCTCGACCGAGCGCGCCGCGCGGCAGCACTGCTCACACACGGAGTGACCCATGACTGACGGCAGCACACGCGTAGGCATCGTGATGGGGTCGGACTCCGACTGGCCCACGATGGAGGCCGCCGCCACGGCACTGGGTGAGTTCGGCATCGCGTACGAGGCGGACGTCGTCTCGGCGCACCGCATGCCTGACGAGATGTTGGCGTACGGCCGTGAGGCGCACACCCGCGGCCTCGAGGTCATCATCGCCGGCGCCGGGGGAGCGGCTCACCTGCCCGGCATGCTCGCCGCCGTCACGCCGCTGCCGGTCATCGGTGTCCCGGTCGCGCTCAAGCACCTCGACGGCATGGACTCGCTGCTGTCGATCGTCCAGATGCCGGCCGGCGTGCCGGTCGCGACGGTCTCGATCGGCAATGCCCGCAATGCCGGGCTGCTGGCCGTACGCATCCTGGCAGCCGGCGATGCGGAGCTGACCCAGAAGATGCTCGCGTTCCAGGCCGAGCTCGCCGACGTGGCCCGCGCCAAGGGCGAGAAGGTCCGCAACCCGAGCGGCGGCGCCGGCTTCCGCTGACGCTGCGGTCTGCCGTCAGCTCGTGTAGAGCTTCTCGGCGTAGCTCGGGCCGTAGTACGCCTCGATCTCCTCGATCGGGTCTTCCGGCCGTTCGAGGGACTTGGCGATCTGGGCACGGCTCGGCACCGCGTCGGGGTGCCAGGTCTCGGGCTTCCAGAGGCTCGACCGCAGGAACGCCTTGGAGCAGTGGAAGAAGATCTGCTCGACCGCGACCTCGAGGATCACGGTCGGTCGGTGGCCCTTCACGACCATCTGGTCGGCGTACGGGGCATCGGCCAGGAGCGTCGCGCGGCCGTTGACCCGCAAGGTGTCACCGCGGCCGGGCACGAAGAAGATCAGGCCGACGTGCGGGTTCTCCAGGATGTTGGCGAACCCGTCGGCGCGCTTGTTGCCGGGGCGCTCCGGGATCGCGAGCGTCGTGTCGTCGACGACGTGGCTGAAACCGGCCGGATCACCCTTGGGCGAGACGTCGCACGCGCCTGAAGCGTCGGAGGTGGCGACGAGGCAGAACGGTGACGCCGCGAGCCAGGCGCGGTGCTCGGGCAGGAAGACGCTGGAGTCCTTGTCGAGGGTGCGTTGCAGAGGGACGCCCAGCACGTCACGCAGCTCGGCCTCGGTCGTGATCTCGGTGCGCATGCCCAAGAGCGTATCCGTGAGCGGGGGTGTGTCCGATGCCACGGGAGGATTGGTCGGCTGCCCTTCGGCGCGCAGGTACGATTAGTAGGTCGTCCTACTATCGGGAGTCCACACGTGTCAGACATGTTCGCCCTCTCCGAGGAGCACCAGGCCATCCGCGAAGCCGTCCGCGCTGTTGCCGAGGCCAAGATCGCGCCATTCGCAGCCGATGTCGACGAGCAGGCGCGTTGGCCCCGTGAGGCCGCTGCGGCGCTGCTTGCCGCGGACTTCCACGCACCGCACGTGCCGGAGGAGTACGGGGGCGCGGGAGCCGATGCCCTTGCCACGGTGCTGGTGATCGAGGAGATCGCCCGGGTGTGCGTCTCGAGCTCCCTGATCCCGGCGGTCAACAAGCTCGGCTCGCTCCCGCTGATGATCAGCGGCGACGAACAGCTCAAGAAGAACTACCTCTCGCGTCTCGCGCACGGTGAGGGATTCTCCTACTGCCTCTCGGAGCCCGAGGCCGGCAGCGACGCCGCCAACCAGAAGACCCGCGCCGTTCGAGACGGCGACGACTGGGTGCTCAACGGCGTCAAGCGGTGGATCTCCAACGCCGGTGAGTCCGAGTTCTACACGGTGCTCGCAGTCACGGACCCCGACAAGCGTACGAAGGGCATCTCGGCGTTCGTCGTCGAGAAGTCCGACGAAGGCGTGTCCTTCGGCGCTCCCGAGCGCAAGCTCGGGATCAAGGGCTCGCCGACGTGCGAGGTCTACCTCGACAACGTCCGCATCCCCGGCGACCGGATGATCGGCGCCGAGGGCACGGGTTTTGCCACCGCGATGAAGACGCTCGACCACACCCGCGTCACGATCGCCGCACAGGCCGTCGGCGTCGCGCAGGGCGCCCTCGACTACGCGCTCGGGTATGTCCAGGAGCGCAAGCAGTTCGGTCACAAGATCGCCGACTTCCAGGGCCTGCAGTTCATGCTCGCCGACATGGGCATGAAGGTCGAGGCTGCCCGTCAGCTGACCTACGCAGCCGCCGGCCGCTCCGAGCGGGGCGACAAGGACCTCACGTTCTTCGGTGCCGCCGCCAAGGCGTTCGCCTCGGACACGGCGATGCAGGTCACCACCGACGCAGTCCAGGCGCTCGGTGGATACGGCTTCACCCGCGACTACCCGGTCGAGCGCATGATGCGCGATGCCAAGATCACCCAGATCTACGAGGGCACCAACCAGGTGCAGCGCGTCGTGATGGCCCGCCAGCTCCTCGCCGGGGTGCAGTCGACGCTCTGAGCCTGCCTTGCCTCGGGGCTGGTCGTCGCTAGGTTGGGATGACCAACCGATGGGACCAGCTTGTGTTTGCGGACCTGCCTCCAGTCGCCACCTTCCTGCACGCCGGAGCCCGGGACGGCTTTGAAGCGGTCTGCTTCCGCCAGTCGCAGCCGACCGGCAACGGCTACCTCCTGGAAGGTGGCACCACGGCGATCGAGGACAGCATCCCGTGGTCGGTCCAGTATCGAGTCGAGGTGGATCGGGCCTGGCGGACGACGCGCGCGGAGGCGGTCGGCGTCTCCCCGTTGGGCCACCACACCCTGCACGCCGAGTGCCGCGACGGCCGATGGGTGATCGACGGCTCGGAGCGACCAGACCTCGACGGTTGCGTCGACATCGACTTGGAGTCCTCCGTCGTGACCAACACGCTCGCTGTCCATCGTCTCGATGCCTCTCCGACCACCTTGCACGACGTTCCCGCCGCGTTCGTCCGGGCCGACGATCTACGGGTCGAGAGGGTGGAGCAGTCCTACCTGTGCACCAGCCGCACCGAGGGCGTGATGACTTTCGACTACACCAGCAGGACCTTCGACTTCGCCTGCCAGCTGGTGTTCGACGGCTCCGGGATCGTCACCGACTACGCCGGCATAGGCCGCCGCCACAGCTGACAGCAGCAGCCTAGGCTCGTGGTGTGAGCCTGTTGCCGTTCGACCTGCCGCCGACATTCCTGGCGATCGCCGACCGGGACGAGCAGTGGGCGGCATGGATCGGCGAGATCCCGCGGATGGTGCGGGACCTGATCGACGAGTGGGACCTGGTCGTCGTCGGCGACCCCATGCACGGCTGGACCTCGCTCGTCCTCCCAGTACGTACCGACGGTCGCGCGGCGGTTCTCAAGGTTGCCTGGCCGCACGAGGAGTGCCAGCACGAGATCCTGGCTTTGCAGCACTGGCACGGCAACGGTGCGGTGATGATGCTGCGTGCGGATCCACGCCGCAACGCGATGCTGCTCGAGCGCCTGTCGACGCGGGACCTGACCCACCTGGGCGACCTCGACGCGTGCGAGATCATCGCCGGGCTGTACGCGCAGCTGCACGTGCCAGCGCCGCCTCAGCTGCTGACCCTGAGCTCATACATCCGCGGCTACACCGACGACCTCGAGCGCCTGCCCCGGGACGCGCCGATCCCGCGGCGCATGGTCGAGCAGGCCGTACGCCTCGGCCGCGACCTGGTCGCGGACCCGGCGACGGACGGCACGCTGATCCACGGCGACCTGCACTACGAGAACGTCCTGGCCGGGGACCGGTCGCCGTGGCTGGCGATCGACCCGCAGCCGGTGTCGGGTGATCCGCACTACGAGGTGGACCTCCTGCTGTTCGACCGGTGGGACGAGATCGTCGCGTCGGGCGATGTGCGCGAGGCAGTCCGGCGCCGCTTCCACACCGCGGTCGACGTGGCGGGACTGGACGAGTCGCGGGCCCGCGACTGGGTCATCGTCCGCGAGGCGCACAACGCGATGTGGGCGATCGAGGACGAGGACTCCGATCGGGTGACGACCGCAATCGCGATCATCAAGGCCGTCCAGGACTAGGACCTTGGTCTGGTGACCCCCATCACGCGGAGCCGTACACTCCGAAGATGGCGCGCAACGAGCCCGCGATGCCGCGGGGAGCAGACCCAGCGGTGCTGTCGCGGCGCCTCGAGGCAGCGCACGACGAGTTCGTGAGCACGGGCCAGGTCGATCCTGCGCTGCGCCAGCTCGTGTTCGAGTCGTGGCGCCGGAGCGTGGATGGTGGTCTCGACCCGGAGCAGGCGCTCGCCGCGATCCGGCTCGACGACGCGGCGCTCGCCGACATCCGTGACGCGCACCCTCTCGCGGCAGGCATGCCAGTGATCCGCAGGTTGCTGGTCGAGAGCGCAGCCGAGGCCGGACTGCTCGTCGCGGTCAGTGACGCGGCCGGCCAGCTGCTGTGGGTCGAGGGCGACTCGACACTCCGTGCTCGCGCAGAGGGCATGCACTTCCTGCCCGGGGCCGACTGGAGCGAGAGCAGCGTCGGCACGAATGCGCCTGGGACGGCGCTCGCGCTGGACCGTCCGGTCCAGATCTTCGGCGCGGAGCACCTGGCGCGACAGGTGACGCCGTGGAGCTGCTCGGCTGCCCCGATCCACGACCCCGACACCGGCGCGATCCTCGGCGTGCTCGACCTGACCGGCGGTCCCGACGTGGCGACGGCTCAGAGCCTGACGCTCGTACGCGCAACGGTCGCGGCGGTCGAGGCAGAGCTGCGCATCGAGCGGCTCAGCCCGGTGCCGGCAGCCACGGCGAGCAGCGGCTGGACGATTCCGACCCTCGACGTCCTCGGAGGTCGCGCCGCAACGCTGCGGCACGGCACGACGACGACACGACTGAGCCAGCGACACAGCGAGATCCTGCTCCTGCTCGCCGAGTCGGATGACGGCATGACGACCGCGGAGCTCGCCGTCGCGTTGAGCGAGGACGAGCAGGCCCAGGTGACGATCCGTGCTGAGCTGTCACGCCTGCGCACCGTGTTGGGTCCGATCGAGCTGGACTCACGGCCCTACCGGCTCCGCAACGAGATCGCCACCGACGTCGGACGGGTGCGTGAAGAACTTGCGGCCGGACGCTTGCGCGGCGCGGTCGCTCACTACCGCGGCCCGATCCTCCCTACGTCGACTTCTCCGGCCGTGGAGCAGCTGCGCGACGAGGTCCACATGTACGTACGGTCGTGCCTGCTCGCCGCCGAAGATGCTGATGCGCTGCTGACGTTTGCCGACACGACGCATGGTCGTGACGACTTCGAGATCTGGGAGCGGGTGCTCGCGATCCTGCCGCCCACCTCGCCGCGTTACGCACAGGTCGCTGCCCATGTCATGAGGCTGGACCTGGAGATGGGCTGACGCCGCCAGCGCGGTTTCGCTGCAACGTTCGGGCAACTGTCGTGTGACTACGGTCACGACAGGACCCCCGAACTGAAGGAGCATCATGACCGTCTACGCGCAGCCCGGAACCGAAGGCAGCCTCGTTTCCTACAAGGCCCGCTACGACAACTGGATCGGCGGCGAGTACGTGCCACCGGTCAAGGGCCAGTACTTCGAGAACCCCTCGCCGGTCAACGGCAAGGTGTTCTGCGAGGTCGCCCGCGGCACCGCCGAGGACATCGAGCTCGCCCTCGACGCAGCGCACGCCGCCGCACCGGCCTGGGGCAAGACCTCGGTGACCGAGCGGGCCAACATCCTCAACAAGGTCGCTGATCGCATCGAGCAGAACCTCGAGATGCTCGCCGTCGGTGAGACCTGGGACAACGGCAAGCCGGTCCGCGAGTGCATCGCCGCCGACATGCCGCTCGTCGTCGACCACTTCCGCTACTTCGCCGGGGCGATCCGCGCCCAGGAGGGCTCGCTCTCGCAGCTCGACAACGACACTGTGGCGTACCACTTCCACGAGCCGCTCGGCGTCGTCGGCCAGATCATCCCGTGGAACTTCCCGCTGCTGATGGCGGTCTGGAAGCTCGCCCCGGCACTCGCGGCCGGCAACGCCGTCGTGCTCAAGCCCGCCGAGCAGACGCCGGCATCGATCATGCTGCTGATGGAGCTCATCGCGGATCTGCTCCCCGCCGGCGTCATCAACGTCGTCAACGGGTTCGGCGTCGAGGCCGGTGCGCCACTCGCCTCGAGCAGCCGCATCCGCAAGATCGCGTTCACGGGTGAGACCACGACCGGCCGGCTCATCGCGCAGTACGCCAGCCAGAACCTGATCCCGGCGACGCTGGAGCTCGGCGGCAAGAGCCCCAACATCTTCTTCGAGGACGTCGCCAGCCACGACGACGCGTTCTATGACAAGGCGCTCGAGGGCTTCGCGATGTTCGCCCTCAACCAGGGTGAGGTCTGCACGTGCCCGAGCCGTGGCCTGATCCAGAACTCGATCCTCGAGCAGTTCCTGCCCGCCGCGACCGACCGGGTCAAGCAGATCGTCCAGGGCAACCCGCTCGACGACGCCACCATGATCGGCGCGCAGGCCAGCAACGACCAGCTCGAGAAGATCCTCTCGTACTTCGACATCGGCGTGAAGGAAGGCGCCCGGATCATCACCGGCGGCGAGCGGGTCGACCTCGGCGGCGACCTGTCGGGCGGCTACTACGTCGCGCCGACGATCTTCCAGGGCCACAACAAGATGCGCATCTTCCAGGAGGAGATCTTCGGGCCGGTCGTGTCGGTGACGGGCTTCGAGGACTACGACGAGGCCATCGAGATCGCCAACGACACGTTGTACGGCCTCGGAGCCGGCGTCTGGTCGCGGGACACCCACACGGCATACCGGGCCGGCCGCGACATCCAGGCTGGTCGCGTGTGGACCAACTGCTATCACCAGTACCCCGCCCACGCGGCGTTCGGCGGCTACAAGTCGTCGGGCATCGGCCGGGAGAACCACAAGATGATGCTCGACCACTACCAGCAGACCAAGAACCTGCTGGTGTCGTACGACCAGAACAAGCTCGGCTTCTTCTGATGGGTACGTCGTGACCGTCGACCGTGTCGCGATCACCCCGCAGGCTGCGGAGCTCCTCCGCAGCCTGCGGGAATCGCACGCCAAGCCCCTGATGTTCCACCAGTCCGGAGGGTGCTGCGACGGCTCGGCGCCGATGTGTTTCACGGAGGGGACGTTCCTCACGGGCGCACAGGACGTGCACCTCGGCGACCTCGACTACGGGGCGACCGAGTCGGCCCCTGTGTGGATCTCCCGCGAGCAGTTCGCCTACTGGTCCCACACCCACATCACGATCGACGTCGTGCCGGGACGAGGTGCGGGCTTCTCCATCGAAGGGCCGACCGGCAACCGGTTCATCATCCGGTCGCGCATCTTCACCGAGCTCGAGACCGCGGAGCTGGCCACAGAGCTCACGACATGAAGCGCCGAGGGTGCGAGCGCTGAAGGCCTGCACTACGAGATCAGCGTCTCCACGAGGCGGTCGACGTATGTCGTGAAGGCGCGACCCGTGGGCAGCCGGTCGGGTGTCGCGTGCGCGAGCTGGGCGTGCCCGAGGTAGGCCGTGTATGCCAGCAGGGCTCGATCGCGCGCCTGCGGCCTGGACAGGCCCTGCGCCGCGAACAGTGCCTCGAGCGTCGACATGCGGCGCTCGGTGACGCGAGCCAGCACTGGGGCGACCAGCGGGTGGTCGGCGTGTGGCTGCAGCGCGAGCTCGATCGACCCCGCTCCGGGCGTCTCGACGACCGCCATGAGCACGATCCGCAGCAGCAGCCGGAGCCGGTCGGCGTCTTCGGCGGCCCGGTCGACCGCAGCGATGACGCCGTCGGTGTCGCGTCGTTCCCACAGCTCGAGAGCTGCAGCGATGAGGTCGTCGCGCCCTGAGAAGTGCCAGTAGAAGCTGCCCTTGGTCGCGCCGAGGGTCTTGGCGATCGGCTCGACCGCCACGGCGGCGAGTCCGTTGCGCTCCAGCGCCGCAAGGGCTGTGGTGCTCCAGTCCTCGGCGGTGAGCGGGGTGCGCGGGCTCTTGGCAGATGTCATGTCCATACGCTACCGTATGGATGTCCTCCATACGGAGGCGTATGGAGGAAATGTCATGGTCGTCAACGTGCATGAACGACTCATTCCCGAACCGGCATCACGGGTCGGGCAGTCCCTCGATCGGGTCGGCGGTGCCGAGGACCCTTGGTGGCCGGCACCTGCATGGCCCGCGATGGTGCTCGAGGCGCCGCTCGCAGTCTGGGTCCGTGGCAGTCACGGCCCGATCCGCTACCAGGTGACCGAGTACGTGCCCGGACGGTCGGTGGTCTTCACATTCGACGAGGGTGTGGGCCTGCGCGGCACGCATCGCTTCGACGTGATTCCGCGCGACTCGCAGTCCTGCTACGTGCGGCACGTCGTCGAGGGGCGGACGACGGGAGCCATGCGGCTCGTGTGGCCGCTGGCGATGCGCTGGCTGCACGACGCGGTGGTCGAGGACCTGCTGGACCGGGTGGCGACCGACGCCGGCCATCCGCCGGCGGAGCGCGCCCGATGGTCGTGGTGGGTCCGGCAGATCCGCCGGGCAACGCGCCCGCGGGTGACGGCAGTGCCAGTGCCGACCACGCCGCTGCTCAGGCAGGCGTTGCCCCGTGTCGACTGGGCCGATGCCTACGCCATACGCCGCCCGGCGGGCAGCCCGACGGACCCGCAGGTGTGGGCCGACGCTGTGTTCCGGGCGCCGCCTGCGTGGGTCGGTGCCCTGCTGCTCGCGCGTGAGTCACTCGTACGCCTCGTGGGCATCGATCGGGCCGGGCCAGGGGCGTTCGCCCCGGTGGCGTGTACCGACGACGAGGTGCTGCTCGGCATCGACCAGAGCCACCTCGCGTTCCGCGCCTCCGTGCTCTGCGAGCCGGACCGGGTCGTCGTGAGCACCGTCGTCGACCTGCACAACCGGCGCGGCCGGCTCTACTCGCTCGTCGTGCGCCGAGTGCACCCCGCAGTCGTACGCGCGATGCTGCGCCGTGCGGCGATGAAGATGCCCGACGTCGAGGCGGCCTCCGCTCGCTGACCCGGAGCGATCGTGGCAGGCTGAACGTCATGCCACTCGTGACCTATGAGGCGTTGTGCATCGACGCCGACGACGTTGCCAAAGTTCATGACTTCTGGGCCGACACCCTCGGCTTCGAGCTGGAGCGGCTCGACGACGACGACGACGTGCACCTGCTGGGAAATGAACCTGGCGAAGAGGTGTGGATCAACAAGGTCCCCGAGCCGCTGACCGTCAAGCAGCGTGTGCACATCGATGTCCGGGCCGAGTCCCTGGAACCCTTCGCCGACTTCGAGCAGGTGACGAAGCCCGGGGAGTTCCCATGGACCACGTTCAGGGATCCGGAGGGGGGCGAGTTCTGCGTGTTCACCTATGACGAACCGCCGGCCCAGAAGTTCAAGTCACTCGTGATCGACTCTGCCGACCATGTCGCCATCTCCGACTGGTGGGCCGACATCATCGGTGGCGACGTGTCCCATCCTGACGAGGGATATTCACCCCTCGAGAACATCCCGGGTCTGCCGACGGAAGGCTTCGACTTCGTCCCCGTGCCCGAGCCCAAGTCGGTCAAGAACCGCATTCATTGGGACGTCAGGCTGCTCCCCGGGGTCGCAGTCGACGACCTGGTCGCCGCCGGCGCCACCATTCTGACCCCGGCGGGAGATCGGCCATGGACCATCATGGCCGATCCCGAAGGCAACGAGTTCTGCGTCTTCCCCAGCGAGTGACGTCGACCCTTCGGCGCCGCGTGGTGGAATGAACCCGTGCCCGCACTCGACCCGACCACCGACGTCGTCAGCCTCACGGCCGCGCTCGTCGACATCGCCTCCGAGAGCCTCGACGAGCAGGTCATCGCCGACGCGGTCGAGGCGGCGTTGCGCCCGCTCCCGCACCTCGAGGTCGTACGCGACGGCCATACGATCGTCGCCCGTACGTCACTCGGTCGTCCCGAACGCGTCGTGATCGCCGGGCATCTTGACACCGTGCCCGCCAACGGCAATCTGCCGTCGCGGCTCGAGGGCGACATCCTCCACGGTCTCGGCACGTGTGACATGAAGGGCGGTGTGGCGATCGCCCTCATGATGGCGGCAACGGTTCCCGAGCCGGTCCGCGACATCACGTACGTCTTCTACGAGGGTGAGGAGATCGCTGCGGAGTTCAACGGGCTCGGGCGACTCGCCCGCGAGCGTCCCGAGCTCCTTGCCGGAGACTTCGCGATCCTCATGGAGCCGTCCAACGCTGGGGTCGAGGCGGGCTGCCAGGGCACGATGCGCGCCGACATCCGCACTGCCGGCGAGCGCGCCCACACGGCGCGCGCGTGGATGGGCAGCAACGCGATCCATGCTTTGGCCCCTGTGCTCGACGGCCTCAACGCATACGTCGCGCGCGAGGTGGAGATCGACGGCCTGACCTACCGAGAGGGGCTCAACGCCGTGGCGATCAGGGGTGGGGTGTCGGGCAATGTCGTGCCCGACGAGGCCGTCGTGACGGTCAACTTCCGATTCGCCCCGGACCGCAGCGAGGAGCAGGCTCACCAGCACCTGCAGGAGACGTTCGAGGGCTTCGGCCTCACCGTCACGGACTCGGCACCCGGCGCGCTCCCCGGCCTGTCACACCCCGCCGCCGCGGCGTTCGTCGATGCGGTCGGTGCTGAGGTGCGACCCAAGTTCGGCTGGACCGATGTCGCACAGTTCACGCTGCTGGGCATACCGGCGGTCAACTACGGACCCGGCGACCCGCTCTTCGCCCACAAGGCCGACGAGCACGTACCCGTCGAGCACCTTCACCGGGTGCATGACCGACTCGAGAAATGGTTGACGTCATGACCGATGCAGACCAGCGCAGGCCCGACCACCGCAAGGGGCCCGTCCGGCTGAAGGGCACGCAACGGCCGACCAGCACGACCGATCAGCGACTCCTCGACTCGCGGGGTCCGTCCGACTGGGTGCACACCGACCCGTGGCGGGTGCTGCGCATCCAGTCGGAGTTCGTCGAGGGCTTCGGCGCCCTCGCGGAGCTCGGTCCGGCGGTCAGCATCTTCGGCTCGGCGCGCACGAAGCCGGACGATCCGATGTACGAGGCGGCTCGCAGGATCGCCGAGAAGCTGTGCGGCGAGGGATACGCCGTGATCACCGGCGGTGGACCCGGCGCGATGGAGGCCGCCAACCGTGGCGCCAGCGAGTGCGGGGGAGTCTCGGTGGGTCTCGGCATCGAGCTGCCGCACGAGCAAGGCATGAACGACTGGGTCGATCTCGGCATCAACTTCCGCTACTTCTTCGTGCGCAAGACGATGTTCGTCAAGTACGCCCAGGGCTATGTCGTGCTGCCCGGCGGCTTCGGCACCATGGACGAGCTGTTCGAGGCGTTGACGCTGGTGCAGACGCAGAAGATCACGTCGTTCCCGATCGTGCTGTTCGGCACGGAGTACTGGGGCGGGCTGATCGACTGGTTGCGCACGACGATGCTGACCGATGGCAAGATCGGCGAGCCCGACATCGACATGCTGCACCTGACCGACGACGTCGACGAGGCCGTCGCCTGGTTCGTCGAGAAGGACAACTAGCGACCGTCGGAGGGAGCGCTCGTCGTTGCCAGCTCGGCGCGGAGGGCGGCGACCTCGTCGCGAAGGTCGGTGAGGGCGGCGAGGATCTCGGTGTCACCCTCCTCGATCTCGTCGACGATCTCGCGGGTGTCTTCGTCTGACTGACGTTCGAGCGCCTCGACCGCCACCGCGATGAACAGGTTGAGCACGATGTAGGTCGACGCGAGGATGTAGAGGATGAAGAACCCCCAAGCCCAGGGGTGCTCATCCGTGACGGGGCGGGTGACCGCCGCCCAGTCGTCGCCGGTCATGACCTGGAAGAGCGAGAGCAGTGAGTTTCCGAGGTTGCCGAAGTGCTCAGGATCGGTCGCGCCGAAGACCTGCGTGGCCATGACCCCGGAGATGTAGACCAGCATCACGAGCAGGGCGCCGATGGAGGCCATGCCCGGAATCGTCGCCACGAGCGCGGCCACCACGCGGCGCATCGAGCGTACGGCGGACAGCAGCCGCAGGACACGAAGGACGCGCAGCACGCGCAGCACGCCGAATCCGGCCGATGTCGGGATCAGCGCGATGGCCACGACGAACAGGTCGAACAGGCTCCACCCCTCGCGGAAGAACTGCCGGCCGTGCGCATAGATCCGCAGCCCGAGCTCCACGACGAAGATGCCCACGGTGATCCAGCCGAGCGCCGCGAGCCAGCCGTTCGACTCCTCGATCAGCCTCGGTGAGGTCTCGAGGCCGAGGATCACCGCGTTGACCAGGATCACGCCGATGATGAACCACTGGAACGGGCTGGAGTCGACGAAGGCGCGTACGCGGAGCCGGTTGTCGGGCATGGGCTGGCCTTCCTGGGAGCGGGATCGCCATCGTAGCGACGAGGTGTCTGTCGCCGATCGCGTTCGACGACAGGTGTCAGGCGAGCCCGCGGCGAGCGACGGCCGGCGGACGATCGCCTCGGATCGACGCGACGACGTCGAGCACCTGGCGGGTCTCGGCGACGTTGTGGGCGCGGAACACCCTCGCGCCCTGCCACGCCGACACAGCCGTCGCGGCGAGCGTGCCGGGCAGCCGATGATCCTTGTCGACGTCGAGTGTCTCGCCGATGAAATCCTTGTTGGACAGCGCGACCAGCACGGGCCATCCGGTCGCGACCAGCTCGTCCAGCCGGCGGGTGAGCTCGAGGCTGTGTCGGGTGTTCTTGCCGAAGTCGTGCGTCGGGTCGATCAGGATGCCGTCGCGGCGCACACCGGCGGCGAGTGCCCGTTCGGCCAATGACGTCACGGTCTCGATGACGTCGGCGACGACGTCGTCGTACGCGGAGCGGTGCGGGTCGGTGCGCGGCCCGATGCCTCCCGTGTGGCTGCACACCAGCCCGGCGCCGTGCTGGGCGGCGACCGCGGCGAGCTCTGGGTCGTGGCCCGACCAGGTGTCATTGACGAGGTCGGCGCCCAGGCGGCACAGCTCGTCGGCGACCTCGCTGCGCCAGGTGTCGACGCTGATCACGAGGTCGGGGAACCGCGATCGCGCTTCGGCGACGAAATCGGCCGTGCGTCGCAGCTCCTCGTCGGCGTTCACCTCGGGGCCGTAGCCGGCGCGCACGCCTCCGACGTCCACCAGGTCAGCGCCATCCCGCACCGCCTCGGCAAGGCGTACGAGGGCGGGTTCCAGATCGAACGTCGAGCCGTTGTCGTAGAACGAGTCCGGCGTGCGGTTGATGATGGCCATCAGCGCGAGGTCGCCGGGCTGGAACGTCCGCGTGCCCAGTCGCAAAGTGTCCGAGGCGGGTGGCAGAGTCACACCCGTGAGCGTAACGACAGATGCCGACGTCATCGTGCGTTGCCCGTGGGGCGATGATCCGGCGATGATCGCCTATCACGACACCGAGTGGGGCCGGGAGCTCCGCGGCGATCGCGAGCTGTTCGAGCGCATGTCGCTCGAGGCGTTCCAGTCCGGGCTGTCGTGGGCGATCATCCTGCGCAAGCGCGACAACTTCCGTGAGGCGTTCGCCGGCTTCGACCCCGAGGCCGTGGCGGCGTTCGGAGATGCCGACGTCGCCCGGTTGCTCGACGACGCCGGCATCGTGCGCAACCGGCTCAAGATCGAGGCGACGATCAGCAATGCCCGCACGCTGCTCGAGCTCGACGAGTCGTTCAGTGACCTGCTCTGGTCGTTCGCACCGCCGGTCGCGCCCGCCCCGACGTCATACGCCGACGTGCCGGCCACGACGGCCGAGTCGATCGCGATGGCCAAGGCGCTGAAGCGCAAGGGTTTCCGGTTCTTCGGTCCCACCACGGCATACGCCTTGATGCAGGCCACCGGCATGGTCAACGACCACCTCGCCGACTGCGTCGCCCGCGTGGGGGTCACCCCGCGAGCGCAGTGAGCCGAGGAAGTCACATCAGCCCCACCTCTCCCAGGCGTGGCTCCCGAGTTTTGCCGCTGTCGGTGCCTACTATCCGGACATGGCTTCATCGCGGAGAATCCCCCGGTCCCGCAGAGCAGTCGGCGCCGCCGGACTGCTGATCTCGGCTGCCCTGGTCGCGGCCGCCGGCATCGTCGTCTCGACGGTCCCTGTGCTGATTGCTGCAACGCTCTATGCGGTGCTGGCCGGCGTCGTCGCCGCCAGGCTGCTGACCAACGAGCTGGCCGAACGGCGCCGCCTCTGGGCGGTCGAGCGTTCTGCCATCGTCGATGACAACAGGCGCGCCTCAGTGACGCGTTCTCGCGAGCACATCGAGTTCGCCAACCAGATGGGTTCACGGATCAGGCTGCGCGACGCGCAGCTCGTCGAGCTCCGCGACTCACTCGTGACTGCCGAGATCGAGCTGGCTCGCTCCCGCGAACGCGTCTCGGAGGAGCGTGCCCGCAGCGAAGCGCTGCGTGCCGACGCCGAGTCCGCGCAGTCCGACCTCGAGTCGGCTCAGTTCGACCTGGCACGTGCACTGGACGCCCTGGCCGAGAGCGAGAGCGCGGAGATGGACGCTCGCGCCCAGGTCCTCGCCTGGGAGGAGGCGGCCTCCGAGGAGGAGCGCCGCCAGCACAACCGCACTGCCTGACGGTTCGCCGGGCTCAACGCCCGGTGAACGCCGGCTTCTCCTTGGCCAAGAACGCCTGAACGGCCGCAGCGTGATCAGTCGACGCACCGGTCAGCGCCATCTTCTGGCCCTCGTGCTCCAGTGACGCCGGCAGGTCGTGGGTGGCCGAGAAGGCCAAGGACCGCTTGATCGACGCCAGGGCCAACGTCGGGCCGTCGGCCAGCGAGCGAGCCAGTGCGGCGACCTCGGCGTCGAACTCCTCGTCGTCGAGCACCTTGGTGGCCAGGCCGAGGGCGTACGCCTCATCGGCCGGGATCGTCCGAGGCTGCATCAGGAGCTCGGTCGCCTTGCCGAAGCCGACGAGCCGGGGCAGCGTCCACGACGACCCGGTGTCGCACGACAGCGCGATGCCGGCGAACGCCAGGTTGAACCCTGCTGAACGGCGTACGAGACGAAAGTCAGCGGCGAACGCCAGCGAGGCCCCGGCTCCGGCCGCCACACCGTTGACGGCAGCGATGACAGGCTTGGGCATCGTCGCGATCGCCGTGACGGTCGGGTTGTAGTGCTCGGCGACCGTGGTGCCGAGCGACGCGCTCCCGGACTGCAGGTCAGCGACGTGCTCCTTGAGGTCCTGGCCCACGCAGAAGGCCCGGCCGGTGCCGGTCAGGACGACGCAACGCACGGCGCTGTCGGCGGCCGCAGCGTGCATCGAATCACGCAGGGCGATCTTCGTCGCGAGTGTCAGGCTGTTCATTCCGTGGGGCCGGTTGAGCGTCACCGTGCCCACGCCGTCGACCACCTCGTAGGTGACAGGTGGTGCGCTCTGCTCGGTCATCGATGCCTCCTGGTGGTACTGCGGTCGAACGTCCTCCGGCCATAGGCGATAATAGGAGGCACGCTTCCCGCCGTCGCGGTGGGAGCTCCAAGATCGAGAGGGGAACTGATGGCCGCCATGAAGCCACGGACCGGAGACGGCCCGATGGAGGTCACCAAGGAGGGGCGCTGCATCGTCATGCGCGTCCCGCTCGAGGGCGGCGGACGCCTTGTCGTCGAGCTCAACAATGAGGAAGCGGCCACGTTGGGCGACCAGCTCAAAGCGGTCTGATGTACGGGTTGACCGTTCGCTGGTCACTCGTCGACGCGCCGAAGGGCACGCTCAAAGCCCTCCGCAGCTACGTCGAGGATGAGTCGTTCTCGAAGTTCGCGGCTCTTGACGGTCTGCGCTTCAAGTCCTGGCGCGCCCGCAAGGGCGAATGGTTCGAAGGCAGCTATGTGTTCGTCTCGGACGAGGCGCGCGCGGCATTCCAGGACAACTTCGAGAAGATCGCGGCCGACTCGGCCGGCTCCAAGATCATCGGCAGCGCCCCGGTCACGATCGAGGCCTGCGAGATCGTGGCGGTCGTACGCGGCAAGGCCGGCTTCCGCTCGTCAGCCAGCTTCGAGCACGAGAAGTCCGAGGACTGAGCTGGGGGAGCACCCCTAGTCGTCAGGACTGCCCAGCGGTCCGGTGGCCGTACCAGGTGGCACCTTCCTGATGTCGACCAGTTCTTCACGGTCCGACCCCCCGGCGATGTCCAGCATCAGCACCGGGCCGACGCCGGGTGCGTAGAACTTGTATTCCAGCGTGCTCCGCTCGATCGACGAGGTGTCCTTCGTCAGGAGCACGGAGTCGTAGTGGCCTTCGGGGACGTCCACCATCTCGCGCGTGCTCAGGACCTGACCGTTGTCCTCCGCATGCCGCCGGTAGTACTCCTGCCGGTAGACCGGCCCGGGCTTCGGGTCGGCCGGCATCGCCACACCGGCCTGCGCGCCATCGACGCCGGCCTCGAACGACCCCTCGGCGGACTGCTTGCGCCCGTCCTCGAACGTGGCGGTGTCCTCACCGAGATACCAGACATTGCCCACATCGTCCTGGGCGAACCAGTCGAAGGTGTCCTCGACGATCTTTCCGTCCTCGCGGGCGGTGTCGCGCACGACTCGCGCCGTCACGCCGTTGGCCATCTTCCTGGTCTGGTCGGTGACCGTGACGGTGATCGTCGACACCGTCCCTTCCTCATCGACTCCTCGGTACGTCATCTGGGTGCCGGGTGCCATCGGCAGGTACGTGTTGTCGATCGTGGTGCTGAAGTCGTTCGGATCGAGCTTCACCTGCTCGCCCCCTTGCGGCAACGACGATGACGGCGCGGGCGCGCTGCCACTGCTGCCGCCCGCGCATGCCGTCGTCAGGGCAATGCCGGCCAAGGCCACGGTGAGTCTGGCTCCCCCCTGTCGCGATGCGTTCATGTCGGTCCCTCCTTCGCGGCCGCCTCCACATGGGGTGACCTGCGCTCAGAGTGCGTCTGACGAACTGAATCCACGCTGAACCCAGCCAACCGGGCATTCAGCCAGGATTCAGCGGCCGCGGACTATCGTCACTAGGCTGAGATCAGCCATCAGGAGACGAACCATGAAGGTGCTCCTCGTCGACGACGACGAAAAGCTCACCGCCGCGGTGAAGCGCGGCCTCCAACCCGAGGGCTTCACGGTGGACATCGCCAACAACGGCGTCGATGGGCTGTGGCGGGCGACCGAAGGCTCGTACGACGTCGTGGTGCTGGACCTGATGCTCCCCGGGATCAACGGCTACCGGGTGTGCAGCGACCTCCGGGCGGCGGGCAACTGGACACCTGTTCTCATGCTCACGGCGATGGACGGCGATCTCGACGAGGCGGAGGGGCTGGACATCGGTGCCGACGACTACGTGGTCAAGCCGTTCTCGTTCCCCGTGCTCGTCTCCCGCCTGCATGCCTTGATCAGGCGTGGCAGCGCGTCCGCGCCTGCCCCGTTGTCGGCGGGGGATCTCGAGTTCGACCCGCTCGGGCATCGGGTGAAGGCCGGGGAGGAGGAGCTGTCAGTCACGTCGAGGGAGTTCGACGTGCTGCTGCACCTCGTACGTCACCGCGACCAGGTGGTCTCCAAGCGTCAGATCCTCGACGAGGTGTGGAGCAGCGACTTCGACGGTGACCCCAACATCGTCGAGGTGTATGTCGGCAGGCTGCGCCGCAAGCTCGAGCAGCGGTCGAGCCAGGCGACGATCGAGACCGTACGCGGTGCGGGCTACCGGCTGAGTGCGGGCTGACATGGTCTGGGGCGTGCGGGCTCGGACGACCCTGCTGGCCGCGGCGCTCGTCCTGGTCACGCTGGTCGTGACCGGGGTTGCGCTGGTGGCCGCCCAGCGCCATGCGCTCCTCGAGAGCGTCGACGAGGCGCTCGAGCAGCAGGCCGACACCATCGCGAGCCAGCTGAAGGACCGACCACCG
Source organism: uncultured Actinomycetota bacterium (assembly GCA_963790145.1). GTDB lineage: Bacteria > Actinomycetota > Actinomycetes > Propionibacteriales > Nocardioidaceae > Aeromicrobium. Next base: position 547,927 of record CAWBNN010000005.1, read on the forward strand.
TCCGAGGTCCTCGATAGTCACGGGGACGATGATGCGTTCTCGCACGTCATCGACGCATCAGGTCGCATCGTGGCAGAAACCGGCTCTTCGCCCGGCGACCTTGACCTGCCGCTGCCGGACGGCGACAAGCCCGTCTTCGAGTCCGTCTCGGTGCCCCGCGCCGCCGAGGACGAGTACCGGGTGATGACCGAGCGACGCGCCGGAGTCGTGATCCGGACCGCGACACCGCTCGATGACGTCAACGACAGCGTCTCGACACTCATCCGCGGGCTCAGCGTGGCCATGCCTGCCGCGGCACTGCTGCTCGCCGGGCTCGTCTGGCTCCTGGTAGGTCGCGTCCTCAGCCCGGTCGAGCAGATCCGACGCCAGGTCGCCGAGATCAGCGGCAGCAGCCTTGACCGCCGGGTGCCCGAGCCAGCCACTCGAGACGAGGTCGCCCGCCTGGCGCAGACCATGAACCTCATGCTCGAACGCCTCGAGGCCTCGGCCACCCGTCAGCAGCGCTTCGTCGCTGACGCTTCACATGAGCTGCGGAGCCCCTTGGCCAGGATGCGTGCGGAGCTCGAGGTCGACATCGCCCGGCCGGAGCAGGCAGATCACGAAGCGACCAGGCAGAGCCTGCTGGACGAGACCGAGTCCCTCCAGCGCCTCGTCGACGACCTGCTTCTGCTGGCCAGGAGTGACGGTGTCGGCGTGCTCGGGAGCCCCGAACCGGTCGACCTCGATGACGTGGTGATGCGTGAGGTGCAACGCATCCGCGCGGCCGGAGGGCCCACGATCGACACCTCGGCCGTCTCGGCCGCGCAGGTCTTCGGTGATCCCGCGCACCTGGCGCGGGTCGTCCGCAACCTGCTCGAGAATGCCCGACAGCACGGTGGGCCGCTCATCACCGTGACGCTGGCCGAGCGCGACGGCGAGGCCGTCCTCACTGTCTCCGACAACGGTGCTGGGATCCGCGAGGATCTGCAGGAGCGGGTCTTCGAACGCTTTGTCCGTGCCGACGACGCGCGCGTACGTGCCGGTCACAGCTCCGGGCTCGGTCTGGCGATCTCGCGCGAGATCGTGTCCGCGATGGGCGGCCGCATCGTCCTCGACACCGCTCACCAAGGCGCACGGTTCGTGGTGGTGCTCCCGCTGGCTACGTGAGCAGCTGGGCGGCCAGCAGGCCGTCACCGAGCGGCAGCAGCACGCTGCGGAGTCGCTCGTCGTTCTTGACCCGTTGCACGACGTCGCGGATGGCTGACGTCTCGGGGTCGCGTTGCGCAGGGTCGGCGACCCGGTCGTGCCAGAGGGCGTTGTCGAACACGATCACGCCGCCGGGGCGTACGAGCCGCATGGCCTGGTCGAGGTACTCGCCGTACTCGACCTTGTCGCCGTCGAGGAACACCACGTCGTAGCCGGCATCGGTCAGCCGCGGCATGACGTCGAGTCCGGCGCCCGCGATCAAACGGAAGCGCTGAGGCGCGTAGCCGGCCTCGGTGAACGTCTCGCGAGCGAGGCGCTGGTGCTCGGCCTCGAGGTCGACCGACGTCAGGACACCGTCGGGCTGCATGCCGCGCAGGAGCCACAGGCCGGAGACACCCGTGCCGGTGCCGATCTCGGCGACGGACTTGGCCTGCACCACCGAGGCGAGGAACGACAGCGCAGCGCCGCCGCCAGAACCGATGGGGATGACGCCGACGTCGTCGGACCGGCGTCGCGCAGCGGCGAGATGATCGTCCTCGCCCAGGAAGTCCTCGGCGTACGCCAGGCTGGCTGCGGTGGTGATGGTCGGCTCCTCGGTCGTGATGGTCAAGGCCAGAGTATCCGCGCTGAAGCCGTTGGCTGCGGAGGCTCAACGATGTGATGTGTCCGGAATCTGGGGAACAGTCAGGAGATTCCATGCGTTCTCTCAGGTACGAGGTGTTCGATCGATTCATGAAGGCTGACGACGTGACCACGGCAACGCTCAACTGGGACGACATCGTCGCGGAGCACTCCGCGCGGGTCTATCGGCTTGCCTATCGCCTGACCGGCAACCGCCAGGACGCCGAGGACCTGACCCAGGACGTGTTCATCCGGGTGTTCCGCTCGCTCGACAGCTACGAGCCGGGCAACTTCCCGGGCTGGTTGCACCGCATCACGACCAACCTCTTCCTCGACCGCGTACGCCGGAAGTCCCGGCTGCGCATGGACGGCTTCTACGAGGGCGCCGAGGACAGGCTGCTGAGCTCAGAGGTGCTGCCCGAGTCGGCCGTCCACGACGCCAACTTCGACCCCGACATCGAGCTGGCGCTGTCGTCGCTGTCCGACGAGTTCCGGGTCGCAGTCGTCCTGTGCGACATCGAGGGGCTGTCCTACGAGGAGATCTCCGACGTGCTGGGCGTCAAGCTGGGCACCGTTCGTTCCCGCATCCACCGCGGCCGCACGCAGCTGCGCGAGACGCTCGCCCACCGTGCGCCGAGCAAGGGTCGGACCCGATTCGTGGGGCCGGTTGGGATCTAGATGGCTCATCTGGGTGCTGATGTCGCAGCGTTCGTGGACGGACAGCTGTCCGAACCCGCGACCCGCGAGGCGCTGACGCATCTCCAGTCGTGCGACGCCTGCGCCAAGGCCGTACGCCAGCAGCGCCTGCTCAAGTCCCGCATGTCCACCGTCAAGGCTCCTGAGCCGTCTCCGGGGCTGGTGGCGTCGTTGGCCAGCCTCGCCGCCCAACCCCCCGAGCCCGACAGCTGGTGGGTCCGCGTACGCCGTTCCATGCCCTTCCGCGCCGGCATCGCGCTCGTCAGCGCTTCGGTAGCCGTCGTCATGACCGCGTACGCCGTGGGTGGCGCCGAGCAACGGATGGGCGACGAGGTGGCTCCACCGTTCAACCGCTACGCAGCCGACTTCTTCGGCGCGACGGCGGCGCCGGCCGGGCACGTGATCGAGGACTCGACGCTGACCGAGCTCGACGGGTCGGGCTGGCCATGCCTCAAGACGCTCGCGGGCGACATGCATCGGGTGTCGGGGGCGTTCGCCGACCACCAGGAGGTCGTGGCCTTGAGCTACTCCAACGGCAGCGCCAAGCTCAACCTGTTCGAGCAGAGCGGATCGCTCGACCACGACAGCGTCGAGGACTTCGAGCCGGCCGAGATGGGCGGCTCGCACGTCTGGGTCCGCGACGGCGAACCGATGCTCGTGACGTGGGATGACGACGGTGTGGTCTACACGATCGTGACGAACGCCGACCGCCCGCGGGTCGAGGAGGCGGTGTCCCAGCTGCCGCGTGGCACGCACCGGGAGACACCCACCGAGCGCGTACGCGATGGGCTCGGCCGCATGACGGCCTGGCTCGACGCGGCCTAGCTACCTACTACCTACGTCGACTCGGGGTCGTACGGCGGGGTCTCGCCGGGCCGCAGGATGCGCTGCTCCTTGGTCGCCGACGGCGTCGTGTCGTCGTCGAGGAAGTTCTTGCGCACGATCTCGCGCGGGTCGAGATCGCGCAGGTTGAGGTCGGAGAAGTCCTGGCCCATCTCGCGCCCGAGGTCGTTCTTGGCATTGTCGGCCATCTGGCGGAGCGTACGCACGAAGCCGCCGGCCTGCTTGGCGATCTCGGGGAGCTTGTCGGGTCCGAACACGAGCAATGCCACCACGAGGATGACCCCGATCTCGGGGAGGCCCATGCCGAACATGTGTGGCGCCTAGAGCCGTCCGGCCGGAGCCAACCCGAGCTGCATGCCCGCCAGGCCACGGGACCGCCCGCTGAGCTGGTCGGCAGCACCCTGCAGGACCTTGGCAGCCTCCGAGTCGGGATCGGTCTCGACGATCGGATCGCCGGCGTCGCCGCCTTCGCGGAGCGACTGGTCGAGCGGGATCTGGCCGAGCATCGGCACGTCATAGCCGAAGCGGGCGCTGAGCGTCTCAGCGACCTTGGCTGCGCCGCCGGATCCGAAGATCTCCATGCGCTCGCCGCCGGGCACCTGGAGGTAGGACATGTTCTCGATGACACCGACGACGCGCTGGTGCATCATCGAGGCCATCGTGCCGGCGCGCTCGGCGACGTCTGCGGCGGCGGGCTGCGGGGTGGTCACGACGACGACTTCGGCGTTGGGCAGGTGCTGGCCCAGGCTGATCGCCACATCGCCCGTTCCGGGCGGCAGGTCGAGGAGCAGGGCGTCGAGGTCGCCCCAGTAGACATCGCTGAGCATCTGGACGAGTGCGCGATCGAGCATCGGCCCGCGCCACGCGACGACCTGGTCCTTGCGCGGCTTGAGCATGCCGATGCTGATGACCTTCATGCCCTTGACCGGGACCGGCATGATCATGTCCTCGACCTGGGTCGGGCGGAGCTCGCCGACGCCGAGCATGTCGGGGATCGAGTGGCCGTAGATGTCGGCGTCGATGATGCCGACCTTGAGGCCGCGCTTGGCCATCGCGAGGGCGAGGTTGACCGTGACGGTGGACTTGCCGACGCCGCCCTTGCCCGAGGCGATCGCGAAGACCTTGGTCAGCGATCCGGCCTGCGCGAACGGGATCTCCTTGTCGGTGCGACCGCCGCGGAGCAGCTCCTGCATGCTCTTGCGCTGCTCGTCAGTCATGACGCCCATGTCGACGACGACCGCATGCGCCGGCGCGACGCTCGCGACGGCGGCGGTGATGTCGCGGTTGAGGGTGTCCTTGAGCGGGCAGCCCGACACCGTCAGCAGCAGGCGTACGGTGATCTGCGCTTCCTCGATCGTGATGCCGTCGACCATCCCCAGCTCGGTGATGGGTCGCTTGATCTCAGGGTCATTGACCTTGCTGAGGGCTTCACGGACTTGCTCTTCGGTGACCACTGCCATGCTCCCATCGTACGGGGGTGTCCCTGCGGGAACGGCTGAGTGTGACCTAATCAGCGCCTGTCAGCCCAAGGCGACCGGCAGCAGGCCGCGCGGGGTGTGACCGGCGATCTGGTCGAGCGCGACGGCCAGTGACGGGTAGGCGAACTCGAACCCCGACTCCCGGAGCGCTCGCGAGTCGACCCAGCGACTCTTGAGGACGAGCTCGGTCTCGGTACGGATGATGCGGGCGCCGGCCTCGAGAGCCCACGCAGGCAGGGGTGTGCCCCAGGATCGGCCGAGCGCGGTCCGCACCTGATGCATCATCTCGGCGTTGGTCACGACCTCTGGCGCGGCGACGATTGACGGGTCCGGAGATCTCGGGGTGCTCGAAGACGTACGTGATGGCGGCGACGACGTCATCGACGTGGACCCAGCTGAACCGCTGGTCGCCGTCGCCCATCGGGCCGCCGAAGCCCATGCGGGCGAGATTGATGAACGGGTTGAGTGCCCCGCCGCCCGCCCCGAGGACGATCGACATGCGGAGCGCGACCTTGCGGATGGAAGTCGGGGCGGAGAACAGCTCGTGCTCCCAGGCACGCGCGACTCCGACAGAGAATCCAGTGCCAAGGTCGCCGGTGGCCTCGTCCATCGGGCGGTCGCGGGATTCGCGATAGATCGTGCCGGTGCTCGAGTTGATCCACAGCTCCGGTGGCTGAGTCGCCACCGAGAGAGCCCGCCCGAGCGCTGCGGTGGTCTCCGTGCGCGAGGACATGATCGCGTCCGCATTGCGCTTGGTGTAGCGGCAGCTGACGGAGCGACCGGCGAGGTTGACCAGCAGGTCGGCGCCCTCGAGCACGTCGACGAGACCCGCTGGCTCATCCCACGACGCGTCACTCGACGTGCCGCGGCCGATCGTGCGTACGTCGACCCCGCGAGCAATGAGAGCGCGGACGAGGTGCTGGCCGATGTAGCCCGAGGCGCCGGCGATGACCGCGGTTCGTAGCTCTGGGTCGCTCATGCCCACATCCTAGACCAGTAATTGAACGTGTTCAATTCTGGTCCAGGATGGAGGGCAGAGTCAGCCTTGGACGCCGACGGCGAACTGCACCGACCCGTCGGCCTCGACCTTGGCGTCGAGGATCTTGTCATCGAGCACGGCGGCGGCGCCTTCGTCGAGGAAGACCCGGGCGCCGTGCTCCTCGACGACCTGGTCGCCGGGCTCGGACGCGGGCACCGGCGTCAGGGCGAGGGACTCGTCGGCGGCTTGGCTGATCCGCAGACCGGCGTGTTCATCTGCCAGGTTCTGTTCGACGATCTTCTGGACCACGTCTGCTGCGTTGTCGGTCATCGTGAGCACGTGCTTCTCCCGTTCAATAGGTGATTGGGTGAATCACCCACTGTTGCTCGCATTGACCGGTCGTTCAAATGCATGGTGCGAGGATGGCGTGGTGGGACACCTCGACCTCAACTCCATCAGCTTCACGCTGTCCGACGGGCGACCTCTCCTCGACGAGGTCAGCCTGCGGGTCGGCGAGGGCATGAAGGTCGCCCTGATCGGCCCCAACGGCAGTGGCAAGACGACGTTGACCCGCATCGCGACCGGCGACCTCGATCCCCACGACGGTGCGGTCACGATCTCCGGCGGGCTCGGCGTGATGCGACAGTTCATCGGCTCGGTTCGGGACGAGTCGACCGTTCATGATCTCTGGTCTCTGTGGCTCCCATAGCCGTGCGGCGAGCAGCGGCTGAGGTGGTCCGCACCGAGCTGCTGATGATGGAGCACGACGACGAACGTACGCAGATGGCGTACGCGCAGGCGCTCGTCGACTGGGGCGATGCGGGCGGCTACGAACACGAGGCGATGTGGGACATGTGCACCGTCTCAGCGCTCGGCGTGCCGTTCCAGAAGGCGCAGTGGCGCCAGGTCACGACACTGTCCGGCGGCGAGCAGAAGCGGCTCGTGCTGGAAGCGCTGCTGCGTGGGCCAGAGCAGGTGCTGCTGCTCGACGAGCCGGACAACTACCTCGACGTGCCGGCCAAGCGGTGGCTCGAGAACGAGCTCGTCGAGTCGCCCAAGACCGTGCTGTTCGTGAGTCACGACCGCGAGCTGATCGAGCGGGTCGCGCAGCGCATCGCGACGCTCGAGCCCGGCGCGGCGGGCAGCTCGCTGTGGGTGCACCCGGGACGCTTCTCGACATACCTGCAGGCGCGGATCGAGCGCAACGCCAAGCTCGAGGAGCGGCGGCTGCGGTGGGACGAGGAGCGGGCCAAGCTCAAGGCGCTGGTCCTGATGTATCGCCAGAAGGCTGCCTACAACTCCGACATGGCGGCGCGCTACCAAGCCGCCCAGACCCGGCTCGAGCGGTTCGAGAAGGAAGGGCCGCCGGAGGCGGTGCCGATCGCGCAGAACCTGCGGATGCGGCTCGACGGCGGACGTACGGCCAAGCGTGCGGTGGTCGCCGAGCAGGTCGAGCTCACGGGTCTGATGAAGCCGTTCGACCTGGAGATCTGGTTCGGCGAACGCGTCGCGGTGCTCGGCAGCAACGGTTCGGGCAAGTCGCACTTCCTGCGTCTGCTTGCCGCCGGTGGCTCACGGCCTGACATCGAGCACGAGCCGGTCGGCGACGTCATTCCGCCGCCGGTCGACCACACCGGCATGGCCAAGCTGGGCTCGCGCGTACGCCCGGGGTGGTTCGCGCAGACCCACGAGCACCCGTCGCTGCTCGGTCGTACGTTGCTGGAGATCCTGCACCACGGCGACGGTCACCGGCGGGGGATGGGGCACGAGGGCTCGGCCAAGGCGCTCGACCGCTACGGGCTGGCCAAGGCCGGCGACCAGGTCTTCGAGCAGCTGTCGGGTGGCCAGCAGGCGCGGTTCCAGATCCTGCTCCTCGAGTTGTCCAACGCGACACTGCTGCTGCTCGACGAGCCGACCGACAACCTCGACCTGCACTCGGCCGAGGCGCTGGAGCAGGCCCTGTCGACGTTCGAGGGCACCGTCGTGGCGGTGACCCACGATCGTTGGTTCGCGCGCGGCTTCGACCGGTTCCTCGTGTTCGGCGCCGACGGCCGGGTCTACGAGTCCGACGAGCCGGTCTGGGATGAGCGCCGAGTGCAGCGCAGCCGCTGAGTCAGGGTGGGCAGGTCAGCCCTTGGTGCGCGCATAGTGCCGAGCGGCTCGAGCGCGGTTCCCGCATGCCGCAGAGCACCAAGTACGTCTTGGGTGGTCGTGAACGTAGTAGAGGACGCACGACGGCGCCAGGCAGGCCCGCAAGGGCAGATCCTCAGGTGGGGTCAATGCCGCGACCCCTTCGCGGGCCAGCATCCCGCGGGCGTCCTGGACGGTGCGGCCGCCCATGGGCGCTCGCTCGAACCCGGCCGGACCGCTCACCACGATCCGTGGTCCAGCCGTGGGGGCGCTCGCCACGGAGTTGACGAGCGCCACCGCGTCTTCCAGTGCCATGGGTGACTCGGCGCGAGCGCGAGTGTCTTCGGTGCGATACGCGGCGAGGCGACGTAGTGCGTCTCGCAGCTCCCGGAGCTCCATGGCGTCGCTGGCGGTGAGGTCCGGGAGCTCCGCGTACCCGGTTCGGGAGAGCCAGGTTGCCGCCTGTGCGGGTGTAGCCAGGTCGTCGTGGGGGCCGGCCCGATCGGCCCAGACCGTATCGAGGAATCGGACCACGCCGGGCTCATCGGGCAGAACGTCTCCGATTCTTGTCCTGCCGTTCTGGCCGATTCTCATGTTCTAACGGTAACACGACTTGTAAACGTTAGAAGGGATGGCTAACGTCTAACGGGAACAAGGCACTATTGCCATTAGAATCAACTCATTGGAGAATCTCATGACTGCTATGTCCCTCGTCGACCCGTCCACCACTGCCGGGCCGGCCGCCGAACTCCTCGCCTCCGTCAAGAAGAACCTCGGCGTGGTGCCGAACATGACCAAGGCCATGGCCAACAGCCCCGCACTCCTGCAGGGCTACCTCGGGCTGAACGGCGCGCTCAACGGCGGCGTCCTCCCGGTCGCGACGCGCGAGAGCATCGCGTTGGCGGTCGCGCAGGAGAACGCGTGTGACTACTGCCTGTCTGCGCACTCTTACCTAGCCGAGCACGTCGCGAACCTGAGCGGGGACGCCATCTCGGATGCACGAAACGCGGCGGCGAGCGACCCGAAGACCGCGGCGATCTTGGCGCTGGCCGCAGATGTGACCAGGTCGCGTGGGCAGGTCGAAGCCGACGCGCTGGCGCGAGTGCGCCACGCCGGCGTCACCGACGCAGAGATCGCGGAGACGGTCGGGCACGTCGCACTGAACGTGCTGACCAACTACTTCAACATCCTTGCGGAGGTCGAGATCGACTTCCCGGTGGTCAAGGCGTGAGTGAAGCTCCGCGTCCGCCGCTTCCGCCGTTCGATGAGCACTCTGCGCTCACGAAGGTCCAGGCCGCAGAGGACGCGTGGAACAGTCGGAACCCGGAGCGAGTCGCCGCCGCGTACACGCAGGACTCGGTGTGGCGGAACCGGGACCAGTTCATCAGTGGGAGGGACGAGATTGTCTCGTTTCTGAGCGCCAAGTGGGACCGCGAGCTGGACTACGCGCTTCGAAAGTCGTTGTGGGCCTTCCGGTACAACCGCATCGCGGTTCGGTTTCAGTACGAATGGCGTGACGATTCCGGCGATTGGTCGCGCAGCCACGGGAACGAGAACTGGGAGTTCGACGACGCCGGGTTCATGCGACGACGCGAAGCCAGCATCAACGACCTCCCTATCGCCGAGGGTGACCGACGCATCTTTGGCCCTCGGGCTTCGGACGACCATCACGAGATACCGCTGAGGTGAGGTCGAGATGTATGTCGGTGGGCTGTGGCGCTACCCGATCAAGTCGCTCAGGGGAGAACCGCTCGACGTCGCGAACCTGACGAACGACGGCGTGGACGGTGATCGGATCGTGCACGTTCGGAGCGACCGGGGGCCGATCACCGGCCGCACGCGCCATGGCCTGCTGACTGTCGCAGGCACTACGGGTGACGATGGTGTCCCACGGGTGGAAGGTCACCCGTGGGACACCGCCGAGGCAGCCGGGATCATCGCTGGAGCAGCGGGTGAAGGCGCAGATCTCGCCGCTTTCGCGGGGCCGGCGCGGTTCGACATCGCCAACCTGCTCGTGGCCACCGACAGTGCCCTCGAGCAGTTCGGCCATGACCTCCGCCGTCTGCGTCCCAACATCCTGATCGCCGGGGCCATGCACGAGGACGAGCGCGATTGGGTGGGGAGAGCGATCCAGATCGGTGATGTGGTGGTGGGTCTCTATGCACGCCGTATGCGATGCGTGGTCACCACGATTGATCCCGACACCGGAGAGCAGGACCTCAACGTCTTCCGGAAGATCCGGTCCCAGTTCGATGGTCGGCTCGCGCTGGACGCCTGGGTCATCAGCCCCGGCACCATCCGCGTTGGGGACACCGTGGAGCTCGTCGACACCGACGCCCAGCCAGACCACCTCGGCGGCTGGATCGTCGGAGCTCCGTACGTCGATGACCGATGAATCATCGCCCGATGATGCCGAGCAGATGTGCCGAGTCCCTCACGCCTCCGCCTCGGAGTCGCGCTCGTCGAGATCGGCCAACAGGCTGCGCAGCTCGCCGCGGATGAAGTCGCGGGTCGCGACCTCGCCGATGCCGAGGCGCAGGCTCGCGACCTCGCGGGCGAGGAACTCCATGTCGGCGTTGGCCTGGGCGTTGGCGTCGCGCTCCTGCTCCTGCGTGACCCGGTCGCGCGCCTCCTGACGGTTCTGCGCGAGCAGGATGAGCGGCGCAGCGTAGGACGCCTGCAGCGACAGGATCAGGGTGAGGAAGATGAACGGGTACTCGTCCCAGCGGTGCCGGTCGGGCCCGTACGGCATGTTCCAGAGGCCCCAGATGGCGACGAACACCGTCATCCACGCGATGAACGTCGCGGTGCCGAGAAAGCGGGCGGTCGACTCCGCGAAGCGGCCGAAACGCTCCGGGTCGGGCTCACGGCGGGACCGGAAGGTGCGGCGGACCGAGCGGGGCTGGTCGAGGCGGGCGCGGTCAGCCATGCGCGATCACCTCGGGGCCTCCAGTGGGAGCCGACTCGGTGTCGTCCTGCTCGCGCCAGCCTTCGGGCAGCAGGTGGTCGAGCACGTCGTCGATGGTCACCGCCCCGAGCAGGTGGGCGTTCTCGTCGACCACGGGCAGGGCGACCATGTTGTAGGCGGCCAGCAGGTTGGCGACGTGCTCGAGCGATGCCTCGGGGCGCGGCCAGTCGATGTCGTTGTCGACGATCGCGCTGACCAGCGTCGAGGGAGGTTCACGCAGCAGGGCCTGGAAGTGCACGATGCCGAGGAACTTGCCGGTCGGCGTCTCCAGCGGCGGTCGGCACACGTAGACCATCGACGCGAGCGCCGGGATCAGGTCGGGATTGCGTATGCGTGCCAGGGCTTCGGCGATCGTCGCGTCGGGTGGCAGGACGACCGGCTCGGTCGTCATCATGCCGCCGGCCGTGCGCTCCTCGTACGTCAGCAGCCGGCGTACGTCCTCGGCGTCGTCGGGCTCCATCAGCGCCAGCAGGGCCTCGGCGACCGCGGTGGGCAGCTCACCGAGGAGGTCCGCGGCGTCATCGGGGTCCATCTCGGTGAGCACGTCGGACGCGCGCTCGGGATCGAGCACGCCGAGGATCTCGACCTGATGCTTCTCAGGCAGCTCTTCGAGCACGTCAGCGAGCCGCTCGTCGTCGAGCTCGGTGACGACTTCCATGCGGCGCTTGGGGGCAAGGTCGCGCAGAGCGTTGGCGAGGTCGGCGGCGCGCATCTCGTCCATCGTGGCGAGCAGATGGGTCGCCCCCTGGCCGGCTTCCTCGGTCGTGAGGCCCTTGACCTCGTCCCACTCGAGGACCTGGTGGGGGCCGCGGCGGCCGAACCGCTTGCCGCCCCCTTGGACAGCGACGTCGCTGACGTACCAGTCGCGGCGGGGATCCTGCTCCATCGCGAGGTCGTAGACCGTGCCGCTCGTGCCGTCCGGCAGCGTCACGGTGCGGTCGAACAGCTCGTGGATCGCGAGGGTCTCGGTGCGGCGCTGGACGAACTTGCGGACGTTGAGGACGCCGGTCGTGATGATCTGGCCTGAGTCGAGCGAGGTCACCCGGGTGATCGGCAGGAAGACGCGACGACGGCCCAGGACCTCGACGACGAGCCCGAGCACTCGGGGCCGTTGGCGGGCGGAGCGTACGGCCACCACGACGTCGCGCAGCTTGCCGACCTGGTCGCCTGCGGGGTCGAAGACTGCCTGACCCACGATGCGGGACAGGAAGATGCGTCCGGGCGTTGCGCTCACGCTCGAACTCTACCGTCGTGACCTGCCCGAACCGCGGCACGTCAGGTCGGTGAGGACGTCAGATCAGACGCAGTGTTGCGGGGTCGGAGTCGCTGTCGAAGTGCCGGCTCAGCAGCTGGTCGATCGCGGCGGAGCCGGGCGTCGCCTCGGCGAACAGCGTCAGCGAGGAGTGCAGCTTGAGTGCGTCGACCGGGCCGAGCACGTCGCTGATGGTGACATCGCCGAGGTCGAGGAGCGCCTGGACGCACGCGTCGTAGCGGCTGCCGAGCACCGGGTGTTGCCGATAGGCCCGCGCCTCGTCGAGCCCGGAGATGGCATAGCGCGCGGACATCTCGCTGCGACCCAGCCCGGCGACCTGCGGAAAGATGAACCACATCCAGTGGCTCGTCTTGCGACCGTGAACGAGCTCGGCAAGCGCCCGCTCGTACGTCCCTCCGGCCTGCGCCTCGACGAAGCGCTCGAGGTCGTACGGGTCGGTCACGACAGGTGCCGCGGCTGGCGGTCCGTCTTGTGGGTGTCGTCGGCGCCCACGCTGTCCTGGCCCGAGCCGGTCCCGGACGCGCCCTGGGTGGGATGCGGCTCCAGGCTGATCATCACCGACTTCGACGTCGGCGTGTTGCTGCCGATCGCCGTCGAGTCGAGCGGCACGAGAGGGTTGGTCTCGGGGTAGTAGGCCGCCGCCGAGCCCCGCGGCGTGTCGTACGAGACGATCCGGAAACGTCGGGCGACGCGCCTGACGTCGTCGGCCTCCCAGTGCGCCACGAGGTCGACCAGGTCGCCGTCGGCGAAGCCCAGCGCAGTGATGTCGTCAGGGTGGACGAAAACCACACGTCGACCATCCTCGATGCCGCGGTAGCGGTCGCTGAGCCCGTAGATCGTGGTGTTGAACTGGTCGTGGCTGCGCAGCGTCTGGAGCACGAGGTGTCCCTCGGGCACGTGCAGGAGCTCGATCGGCGACGCCGCGAACTCGGCCTTGCCGCTCTCGGTCTCGAACGTACGGGAGTCGCGCGGCGGGTGCGGCAGGACGAAACCGCCGGGCCGGTCGACCTGGTGCGAGTACGCCTCGCAGCCCGGGACGACGTGGGAGATGTGCTCGCGGATGATGTTGTGGTCGATCGCCATCGCGGACCAGTCGATGCCGTGGCGCTTGCCGATCGTGGCCTCCGCGAGACCGGCGACGATCGCGACCTCGGAGCGTACGTGCGGGCTGATGGGCGGCAGGACGCCGCGCGACGCGTGCACCGACGACATCGAGTCCTCGACCGTGACGTACTGCTCGCCGGCGGGGGAGACGTGCTTCTCGGTACGGCCCATGGTCGGCAGGATCAGCGCCGTGTCGCCGCACTCGAGGTGCGACCGGTTGAGCTTGGTCGACACCTGCACCGTCATTGCCGCACTGCGGAGCGCCTTTGCGGTGACCTCGGTGTCGGGCGCGGCCTGTACGAAGTTGCCGCCGAGCGCCATGAAGAACGAAGCCTTGCCGTCGCGCAGCGCGCGGATCGCGTCGACCGTGTCGAGGCCGTGGTCACGGGGTGGGTCGAAGCCGAACTCCTTCTGCAGCGAGTCGAGGAAGTGGTCCGGCACGCGTTCCCAGATGCCCATCGTGCGGTCGCCCTGGACATTGCTGTGTCCGCGTACTGGGCACAGCCCGGCGCCGCGCTTGCCGATGTCGCCGCGGGCCAGTGCAACGTTGGCGACCTCGCGGATCGTCGCGACCGAGTTGCGGTGCTGGGTCAGTCCCATCGCCCAGCAGTAGATGGTGGCGTTCGAGGCGCGGATCATCTCGGCGGCCTCGGTGATCTGGGCGCGACTGAGTCCAGTCGCGGTCTCGACGACGTCCCAGTCGACGGCGCGTACGTGGGCGGCCCACTCGTCGAAACCCGTCGCGTGGCGCTCGATGAACTCATGGTCGATCGCGTCCCACTCCAGCAGCAGCGAGCCGATGGCCTGGAACAGTGCGAGGTCGCCGTTGAGCCGGATCGGCAGGTGCAGGTCCGCGATGTCCGTGCCCTTTCCGACGACACCGCGAGGCTTCTGCGGGTTGCGGAAGTTGACCAGCCCGGCCTCGCGCAGTGGGTTGATCGAGATGATCTTGGCGCCCCGCCGCTTGGCGATCTCGAGTGCCGACAGCATGCGCGGGTGATTGGTTCCGGGGTTCTGGCCGGCGATCACGATGCACTCGGCGTCGTAGATGTCGCGCAGGCTCACGCTGCCCTTGCCGATGCCGATCGACTCGGTCAGCGCGGTGCCGCTCGACTCGTGACACATGTTGGAGCAGTCGGGCATGTTGTTGGTGCCGAAAGCGCGGATGAACAGCTGGTAGAGGAACGCGGCCTCGTTGGAGGCCCGGCCGGAGGTGTAGAAGATCGCCTCGTCGGGGCTGGCGAGCGAGTTGAGCTGATTGCCGATCAGCCGGAGCGCCTCCTCCCAGCCGATCTCCTCGTAGTGCGTCCCGCCCGGGCGCTTGACCATGGGATGTGTGATCCGGCCCTGCTGGCCGAGCCAGTACTCGTCGTGGGCCGACAGGTCGGCGATGCTGTGGCGCGCGAAGAACGTGGGGGTGACCCGGTCCTTGGTCGCCTCCTCGGCGACCGCCTTGGCGCCGTTCTCGCAGAACTCGGCGGTGTGCCGGTTCTCGGGGTCGGGGTCGGGCCACGCGCAGCTCATGCAGTCGAAGCCGTCGGCCTGGTTGAGCTTGAGCAGCGTCTTGGCGGTGTTCTTGAGCCCCATGTGGGACAGCGAGCGCTGCAGCGACACGCGTACGCCGGTCACTCCCGCAGCGGCGCGCTTGGGGTCGTGGACCTCGAGCTCGCCCTCGTCGATCACGTCGTCCGACATGTCAGACCTCCATGGTTTCGTTTCGCCCTACCCGCATGTCACCAGGTCAACGCGTCAGGTGTGGCGACGTGTGCCGGATCGTCGTGGCGATCTGGTCGGGCAACGTGATGTCATCGGTCGGCACGAGGCGCACCACGACGGATTCGCGGGCCCAGCGCTCGATCGCGTGGTCGCCATCGCTGAGGTTGAGGCGGCCGGCCTTGAGCGCTGCCGTCACCACGTCCCAGTGCTCGGAGTCCGGTGCCACGACCTCGACCCGTGCCTTCGCCTCGGCGACGAGGGCGCGTGTCGACTTGCTGCGCAGCCGGAGGATGACGGTCTCGTGTCGCTCGATGTCGGGCAGCGGCTGCTCCGTCCCGCCGGCCACGACGCACACGGCGTCGCCGACCCACTCGTGCCAGACCGCACGGGTTCGTCCGGCGTACGAGATCCAGACGAGTCCCGACTTCTTGGCGAGCTCTGCGACGAGTTCGGTGCGGTTCACACCGCTCAGCGTACGGCCGCCCGGCTGGTTCGGGTACGCGCTGCGGGGACGGGTGCCGCGACCGGGGTGGTGCCGGTGGCCTCGCGCTCGGCCAGCCCCCGGACGAACGTCCCGATCTCCTCGATCGCCGCGCGAGCCTCGGGCACCCATGCGGCAGCGGCCTGGAAGACGTGCACCTGGCGGTCCCACACCTGGAGATCGCACGGGACCCCGGCGGAGACGAGGCGGTTGGCCATCAGCTCGGCGTCGGCCATGAGCACCTCGTTGGAGCCGATGTGGATCAGGGCGGGCGGCAGGTCGGCGAGCGGCATGTTGACCGGGTCCACGCGGTTGCCGGAGATGCCGCGCCGGGTGTCCATGCGGAGCGACACGTCGGTGAGCTTGGCGACGGCGTTCATGGGGAAGGTCTCGCAACGGTTGGCGTTGCGGTGGCCCTGCTTGCCAGCGGGATCGAAGTCGAGCAGCGGGGAGATCGCGACGACACCGGCCGGCTGCCCCCAGCCCTTGTCGAGCACTGCGCGGGCCACGCTGAAGGCGAGGTAGCCGCCGGCCGAGTCGCCGGCGATCGTGATGTCCTCGGCGGCGTAGCCCTGCTCGAGCAGCCAGCGGAAGCCGTCGACGCCGTCGGCGACCGACTCGGTGATCGGCTCGTAGGGCATCTGGCGGTAGCCGACGTTGAGCACGGGCTGCTTGGCGCTGTAGGAGATGCGGGACACGAGGCGGCGATGCGTGTTGAGGCCGCAGGTGAGGAAGGCGCCACCGTGGAAGTAGAGGATCGCTCCCGGATTGCCGCCGCGGATGTCGGCCACGCCCTTGGCCTGTAGCCATTCGCTGCCGCAGTCGGCGAGATCGACCGTGCGCCACATCGTGCCTTCGTGGACGGGAAGCAGCCTGGCGACATGTTCGACGACGTTGGGCGGGAAGACATCGAAGGGGAGCCGGGCCCACGTCCCGAGCAGGGGGCGTACGGTGTGGCGCAGCCCGAAGCCGAGGAGACGGGACTGGATGCTTGCTCCACCGAAGAACCGTGGTTGAGCTGCCAGTGTCAGATGCGGTGCCATCGGAATCCCTTCAGACTGATGCAACGTTTACCCCGCTCACGAGGTGAACAGTCGTTAACAGACATTTCACATAGAGTGACTTGCGCCACACGCGATCGTTAGCGTACTGCGCGTATGCCCCAGTTCTTGGAAGGATTGCCGATGTCGTTCATGCCGCCTACGGACTCGATGTTCCTGCTGGCAGAGAACCGCGATCATCCGATGCATGTGGGTGGGTTGCAGCTGTTCGTGCCGCCCGACGGATCAGGTCCGGCATTCGCGCGGGAGATGCTCGAGGCGTACCGGCAGACCGACAACATCTCGCCGTTGTTCCGCAGGCTGCCCGGCGAACCGGTCGGCACGCGCTGGCGGACCGACGAGACGATCGACTACGACCACCACGTACGCCATTCGGCCGTGCCGAGCCCGGGCCGGATTCGTGAGCTGCTGCAGCTGACCTCGCGGTGGCACGGCTCGCTGCTGGATCGCAGACGACCGCTGTGGGAGGTCCACGTCGTCGAGGGGCTGCAGGACGGCCGCGTCGCGGTCTACACCAAGGTCCACCACGCGATGGTCGACGGCGTCTCGGCGCTTCGCCTGATGCAGCGTTCGCTCAGCGAGGACCCGAGCGCCAGAGACTGCCTGCCGCCATGGGCGCTGCCGGCCAGAAAGTCGTCGGGCGACAAGAAGGGCTTCGACCCCTTGGCGCTCATGCGCTCAGGCGCCGGCGCCGCAGGCGACATCGCCGGCCTGCTGCCTGCCGGCCTCAAGATCGCCAACCAGATCATCCGTGAAGGCGACGTCACGCTGCCGCGGGCGCCCAAGACGATCCTCAACGGCACGATCGGTGGAGCCCGTCGTTTCGCCGCGCAGTCGTGGGAGATCGAGCGCATCCAGCGGGTGGCCAAGTCCTCGGCCACGACGCTCAACGATGTCGTGCTCGCGATGGTCTCAGGCGCGCTGCGGGAGTACCTCCTCGAACAGCACGCCCTGCCCGATGAGCCCATGACGGCGATGGTGCCGGTGTCGCTGTCGCTGCGCGCGGAGTCGGCCGGCAAGGACACCGGGACCGGCAACGCGACCGGGGCGATCATCGTCAACCTCGCGACCGACCGCGACCAGGGTGCGACCCGCCTCGAGGAGATCGCCTACTCCTCGCGACAGGCCAAGAAGATCCTCGGCGACCTCACGCCGACCCAGATCCTGGCGTTCTCGGCCCTGCAGATGCTGCCGCTCGCCCTCACACCGATCCCGGGGTTCGTGAAGTACACCAACCCGCCGTTCAACGTCGTCGTCTCGAACGTCCCGGGCCCCAAGAACGACATGTACTTCAACGGTTCGCGCCTCGACGGCATGTACCCGGTCTCGATCGTGACCGACGGCCTCGCCCTCAACATCACGTTGACGAGCCGCGCAGGCCATCTCGACTTCGGCCTCATCGGCTGCCGCCGAAGCGTCCCTCACCTGCAGCGACTGCTGACGCACCTGGAGTCGTCACTGGCCGAGCTGGAGAAGGCCTGGGGTTGATCGCTGCAGCTCGCTGCAGCGACTGCTGACGCACCTGGAGTCGTCACTGGCCGAGCTGGAGAAGGCCTGGGGCTAGCCCTCCTTCCTCGGCGCTAGGGGCCGGTGCTGGCCCAACGGTTGGCGATCAGTTGGTGACTCGGCGTGTCATCGAGGGACTCCATCGCCTCGTAGATCCGCTCGTACGATGTCTCGGCGATCCGCCACCTGCCGTCGGCCTCGCGTCGGTAGCGGTCGCGGTAGTAGCCGGCGCCGCGGATCAGCATCTTGAACTCCGTGGCGATCACGGTGTCCTCGAAGCCCCACGATGCTTCGGCCGTGTCGCCGGCGACATCGATCTCGGGGTGATGGGCGACGTGCATCGTGATGATCCCGTTGGTCAGCTTCTCGCTCATGAACCCGACGATCGCGTCGCGTCCTTCGAGCGCGTCCATGTCGCCGTAGACCTTGGTGCCGTAGCGGCCGATGGCGTCTGCCGTGAAGGTGTCGGCGAACTCGGCCCAGAGCTTCAGGTCGAGCGATCGGAAGTAGCGATACTTGAGCCGGCGGATCTCTTCGAGGGCTTCCAGGTTCATGCCGGAAGCATCCCAGCGTTGACGCCCAGAAACAAGAACCTGTTCTAGTTCTGGCCGTTGCGATGGCCTACAGCACCAGCAGGAAGACGCCGGCGATCAGCGCAATGTCGCCGGCGATCATGATCGGCAGGCCGTTGCCGGGCGCGACCTCTCCGGGGGCGAGGCTCTGGCGACGAGACGTGGCGAGCCGGAGCATCCCCAGCACCGAGGCTGCGGCGCCCACGACGATCAAACAGATGGCGAGAGCAGTCATGGCGACATCGTGGCACGGGCGCGGCCGACCCGAGCGGCATACGGGCAGACTGACCGGGTGAACGTCTTCCTCGCCGTCGTCGCGATCCTGGGTGTCTCGGCATCGGGACCCCTCATGGCGGGGGCCAACGCTCCGGCGCTGGCGATCGGCTTCTGGCGCAACGCGCTCGGCACCCTCGCCGTCGCGCCGTTCGCGGCACCGACGATCCGTCGTGAGCTGGCGTCGCTCGGCCGGCAGGGCTGGACTGCGACGGCGTTCGCGGGTGTGATGCTGGCGCTGCACTTCGGCACATGGGTCACGGCACTCAAGATGACGTCGGTGGCCGCTGCGACGGCGATGGTCAGCATGCAGGTCGTGTTCGTCGTCGTGATCGACCGGCTGCGCGGGGACCGTACGCCTCGCGCCGTGGTCCTCGGAGTCTCGATCGCCGTGATCGGCGTGCTGGTCATCACCGGCGTCGACTTCTCGCTGTCGGCCCGGGCGGTTGCCGGCGACCTGCTCGCGCTGCTGGGCGGGCTGACCGCCGCGCTCTATCTCATGGCCGGCAGCCGCGTACGGGAGAGCGTCTCGACGACGTCCTACACCGTCGCCTGCTACGGCATCTGCGCCGTGACGCTGGCCGTCGCCTGCGTGGTCGCGCAGGTCGAGATGGTCGGCTTCTCCGGGCGCACGTGGCTCGCGATCGTCGGCGTGACCCTCTGTGCGCAGCTGCTGGGACACTCCGTGCTCAACCACCTGCTGGCGGTCATGAGCCCGGGGCTGATCTCGTTGCTGCTGCTGTTCGAGGTGCCGGGCGCCGCGATCCTGGCCGGCATCTTCCTCGACCAGACACCTCCGGTCGGCGTCTACGTCGGCCTCGCCCTGATCCTCGCCGGCCTCGTGGTCGTGGTGCTGCGACGACCTCCGCCCGACGAGGTCCTGCCCGACTGAAGCGGCCCGAAGTTAACGGGGAGTAACCAACGTCACCTCTCGCACCGGACGACATACCGATGGCCCGTCGGTACAGTCAGCAGGTCAACGCCAGCAACCTTTTGAGGAGCCCCGAGATGGGTCGTCTTGTCCGCACCGAAGGTCTGACCGAGATCCAGGAAGAGATCCTGAAGACGGTCCGTCAGTTCGTCGAGAAGGAGATCCTGCCCGTCGCGACGGAGCTGGAGCACAAGGACGAGTACCCGACCGACATCGTCGAGGGCCTCAAGGAGCTGGGCATCTTCGGGATCATGATCCCCGAGGAGTACGGCGGACTGGGTGAGTCGTTGTTGACGTATGCGCTGGTGGTCGAGGAGATCGCCCGCGGCTGGATGAGCGTGTCCGGTGTCATCAACACGCACTTCATCCTGGCCTACCTGATTCGTCAGCACGGCACGGAGGAGCAGAAGCAGAAGTACCTGCCCAAGATGGCCACCGGCGAGGTCCGTGGCGCGTTCAGCATGTCCGAGCCCGCTCTCGGCTCCGACGTCGCGGCGATCAAGACCAAGGCGACCAAGACTGACGACGGCTATGAGATCACCGGTCAGAAGATGTGGTTGACCAACGGTGGCTCGTCCAACCTGGTCGCGGTGCTGTGCAAGACCGATGAGGGTGACGACTCGGTCTACAAGAACATGACGACGTTCCTGGTGGAGAAGGAGCCCGGCTTCGGCGAGACGGCTCAGGGCGTCACGATCCCGGGCAAGATCGAGAAGATGGGCTACAAGGGCATCGACACGACCGAGATGATCCTGGAGAAGCACCAGATCTCGGCCGACCAGGTCCTCGGCGGCAAGCCCGGTCAGGGTTTCTACCAGATGATGGACGGTGTCGAGGTCGGCCGGGTCAACGTCGGCGCCCGCGCTGTGGGCATCGCGAACCGGGCGTTCGAGCTCGGCATCGCGTACGCGCAGCAGCGCGAGACGTTCGGCAAGCCGATCGCGCAGCACCAGG
The DNA here is from genome assembly GCA_963790145.1 of uncultured Actinomycetota bacterium. Taxonomy (GTDB): domain Bacteria; phylum Actinomycetota; class Actinomycetes; order Propionibacteriales; family Nocardioidaceae; genus Aeromicrobium. The sequence goes on from CAWBNN010000005.1 coordinate 568,698, forward strand.
CGATCCTCTTCCGTTTGGCCGAGATGGCCACCAAGGTCGAGGCGTCGCACGCGATGGTCGTCCGCGCTGCCCGTGGCAAGGACTCCGGCGAGCGCAACGACGTCGAGGCCGGCATGGCCAAGATGCTCGCCGCGGAGTACTGCAACGAGGTCGTGCAGGACTCGTTCCGCATCCACGGCGGCTACGGCTACTCCAAGGAGTACGAGATCGAGCGCCTCTACCGCGAGGCCGCGTTCATGCTGATCGGTGAGGGCACCTCCGACATCCAGAAGATGATCATCGGCCGCAGCCTGCTCAAGGACTACAAGCTCTGAGTAGGCTCGGTGCCATGGCAGAGATCTTCTCGTTGGAGTACCCCCAGTCCCTCGGCGTCTTCGACAAGTACGCCGACGCGCAGAAAGCCGTCGACTACCTGTCGGATGCCGAGTTCCCCGTCGAGAACGTCCTGATCGTCGGCACCGAGCTCAAGCAGGTCGAGCGGGTCACGGGCCGGTTGACCTGGGGCCGCGTGTTGATGGCCGGGGCCGGTTCCGGCGTGTGGCTCGGCCTGTTCATCGGACTCCTCCTGAGCCTGTTCAGCGACGGCAGCTCGTTCGGCGCAGCGGTGCTGGGCGGCATCGTGCTCGGCCTGGTCTTCGGCGTGACCTCTGCCGCCATCGGCTACGGCGCCACCAAGGGCCAGCGCGACTTCAGCTCGGTGCAGAAGGTCGTGGCGACCAAGTACGAAGTGCTCGTCGAGCACAAGGTCCTCGCCCAGGGCCAGGAGCTGCTCGCCAAGATGCCCGGCCGCGACCCGTTCGCGGTCTGAGCGGCATCGGCATGACGAAGACGAATCCCGGCAACTTCTTCGAGGACTTCGAGGTCGGGCAGGTCCTCCAGCACGCGACCCCCCGCACCGTCACCGAGGGCGACCGCGCGGCATACGGTGCGCTCTATCCGACCCGTTTCGCCGTGCCGTCCTCGGCGGAGTTCGCGGCATCGGTCGGCCTCACCCCCGCACCGGTCGAGGAGCTCATCGCGTTCCACATCGCGTTCGGCAAGACCGTGCCCGACGTGTCGCTCAACGCCGTCGCCAACCTCGGCTATGCCGAGTGCCGCTTCCATCGCCCCGTCGTCCCCGGCGACACGCTCGCGACGCAGTCGGAGGTCATCGGCCTCAAGCAGAACTCCAACGGCAAGACCGGCGTGGTCTACGTACGCTCGACCGCGACCAACCAGCGTGGCGAGGTCGTGCTCGAGTGGGCTCGCTGGGTCATGGTGCACAAGCGGGACCAGGACGCTCCGGCTCCTGAGCCGGTCGTGCCGGACCTCGCGCCGGCCGTGGCTGCTGACGACCTGGTCGTGCCCGACGGACTCGACTTCACGGCGTACGACTTCGCGGCTGCGGGGGAGCCACATCGATTCGACGACTACGAGGTCGGCGAGAAGATCGACCACGTCGACGGCGTGACCCTGACCGATCCGGAGCACATGCTCGCGACGCGGCTGTGGCAGAACACCGCCAAGGTGCACTTCAACACCGAGGCGCGCCCCGACGGCAACCGGCTCGTCTACGGAGGCCACGTCATCTCACTGGCTCGCGCCCTCTCGTTCAACGGACTCGCGAATGCCCAGCTGGTCGCGGCGATCAATGCCGGGGCGCACGTGTCACCTGCCTTCGCCGGCGACACCGTCTATGCCTGGTCGGAGGTCCTCGACAAGGCGGAGACCCCAGCGCCGGGTGTGGGTGCCCTGCGCCTGCGGCTCGTGGCCACCAAGGGGCGCGACGAGTCGATGACCCTGCGCGGCGCTGATAGCAAATACGCCCCCGGCGTCCTCCTTGACCTGGATGTCTGGGCTCTTGTCCCACGATGACGCAGCCGAGGACCAGCTCTGGCTGGTCCGGCACGGCGAGACGGAATGGAGCCGCAGCGGCCAGCACACGTCCACGACCGACCTGCCGCTGACCGACCAGGGCGAGGCTGCGGCACGTACGCTCGTGGGTCCGCTGACGGGCATCGACTTCGTCCACGTGCTGACGAGCCCCCGGCGCCGAGCCGTCCACACTGCTGAGCTCGCGGGATTCCCGCACGCCGAGCTCGACGGGGACCTCGCCGAGTGGGCGTACGGCGACTATGAGGGACTGACGACGCCCGAGATCCGCGAGACCGTGCCGGGCTGGAGCGTCTGGACACACCCGTCTCCCGGCGGCGAGACGGCGCAGCAGGTCGCGGAGCGCCTCGACCGGGTCGTGGCTCGCGCTCGCGCGGCCGACGGCAAGACGTTGGTCTTCGCGCACGGGCACTCCTTGCGGGCGCTGGCCGCGCGCTGGTTGGGGCTCGACGTCTCAGAGGGCCGGCTCTTCGCGCTCGACACCTCGACGATCTCGGTGCTCGGCGTCGATCGCGGCACCCAGGTCGTACGCCAGTGGAACTCCCGGCCGTGAGTCGTCGGTAGCCTGACGACGTGAAGATCGACCTCCACACGCACTCCAACCGCTCGGACGGCACCGACAGCCCCACCGTGCTGGTGGAGAAGGCCAAGGCCGCGGGGCTCGACGTCGTCGCGATCACCGATCACGACTCGACGGAGGGCTGGAAGGAAGCCGACAAGGCGGCCAAACGAGCCGGCATCACGCTGGTGCACGGCATCGAGATCTCCACCAAGCTCGGCGGCAAGAGCGTGCACCTGCTGGGCTATGAGTTCGATCCCCGGCACAAGGCGCTCAACGCCGAGCTGCGCAAGGTCATCGACGGCCGCAATTCCCGCCTCCCGACGACGCTCGAACGGCTCCGGGGCCTCGGCATCGACATCACGGCTGATCACGTACGCGCGAGGTCGGCCAATGCCGCCGCGACGGGTCGACCGCATGTCGCCGACGCGCTGATCGACCTCGGTGTCGTCAAGGATCGCAACGAGGCGTTCGAGCGCTACCTCAAGCCCGGCCGGCCGGCGTACGTCGACCGCTACGCCGCCGACCTGCCAACCGCGATCGGCCTCGTCAAGGCTGCCGGTGGCAAGGCCGTGCTGGCGCACCCGTGGTCACGCGGCAGCCACCGCGTCCTCACCCGGGACCGCATCGGCGCGCTCGCCGACCAAGGGCTCGACGGGCTCGAGGTCGACCACAACGACCATGGGGCCGAGGATCGGGCAGCGTTGCGCCAGATTGCCCGCGAGTTCGGCCTCGTCCGCACGGGGTCGAGCGACTATCACGGCACCGGCAAGATCGACTTCCCGCTCGGCGGCAACACGACGGAGCCCGAGCAGTTCCGCAAGCTCCTCGGCTAGCCCGTCGCGCCGAACTGCTCGACCCGCACGATGTCGCTCGGCACACCCGCTTCGCCCAGGCTGCGGCCGACGAAGCTCACAAAGCCCGCCGACCCGCAGACGTACGCCCGTTCGATGCCCTTGGACAGCTCGGCCAGCTCGTCGGGGTAGATGTGAGCGGCGACGCGATCGCCGTGGTTCTCCCGGGTCAGCGCGATGAACGCGCCATAGTCCTCGAGCTCCTCGATGTAGGGCAGCCGCTCACGCGTCTGGGCCGAGGCGACGATCCTCAGGTCAGACGCGGTGCCCATCCGGCGGGCATAGCGCAGCATCGAGACGAACGGCACGACCCCGGAGCCGCCGGCGACGCACAGCGACGGGACCTTGCCACCCCAGACGAACCACCGGCCGATCGGGCCGCGCAGCTCGAGCTCGTCGCCGACCTCGACGACGTCATGCAGGAACGCCGAGACCTCGCCACGCGGCAGGCACTCCACCATGAGCTCGATCAGCGGGTCTGCGGGGTCAGAGGCCAGCGAGTACGACCGTTGGGCCGTGTAGCCGTCAGGTGCCCGCAGGCGTACGACGTAGTGCTGGCCGGGCACGTGGTCATGCCGATCGGCGACCTCGAGGCGCAGCCGCACGTATGTCTCGCCGAACCGCTCGACCTCCCGGACGATGCCCGTCGTCCACGAGCTCGCGACCGCCTCGGTCATGCATCACCTTGGTAGCGCTGCTCGAGCCACGGGTCGCCGCGGTCGTGATAGCCGTTGCGCTCCCAGAAGCCCGGCTCGTCGTGGTCCATCAGCTCGATGCGGGTGATCCACTTGGCGGACTTCCAGAAGTACAGGTGCGGCACGAGCAGGCGTACGGGACCGCCGTGCTCGGCCGCCAGGGGCTTGCCGTCGAACTCCCAGACGAGCCACGCCTTGCCGTCCGTGATGTCCTCGAGTGGCAGGTTGGTGTTGTATCCGGTCGTCGCGGTCGCCATGACGTGAGTCGCCTCGGGCTTGGGCTTGGCGATCTCGAGCAGCGCATCGACGCTGACGCCGGCGAACGTGGTGTCGAACTTGGTCCACGTCGTCACGCAGTGGATGTCGCCGAAGTACGACGAGGGCGGCAGGGCATGGATGCCGCGCCAGTCCCAGGTCGTCGGCTTGTCGACGAGACCGTCGACCGTCATGGTCCAGGTGTCGAGGTCGATCGTCGGGGTCAGCTCGGCGGTCAGCACCGGCCAGTTGGCGCCGGTGTCGTACTGGCCGGGTGGCAATCGAGTGTCGCCACCTCGGCGAGCGCCTCCGGTGAACCCACGGGTGAATCCGGCCATCAGGTGTTCTCCTTCGGGCTGTGTTCCTGGAGGAAGGGCAACCATGCGTCGCCGAGTCCCTGAGAGTTCTCGACCGCAGGGGAGTGGGCGGCGTCCTCGATGACGTGGATGTCGGTGTCGAGTCGCTTGGCCATGGCGGCCTGCAGGTCATGGGGCCATGCGTCGTCGTCGGCGCCTCGACCGACCCACAGCGGGAGTCCGGTGCCGGCGACCTCGTCGATGATGTCGGGTGCGTCGATCAAGAGCTGGGTGATGGCCTTGAGCGAGGCCTCGGCGTTTGACGTGAAGCGCTTGTCGAGGAACTCGGCAATGTCGGGCGGCAGCGTCGGGTCGGTCGGCAGGTTCGCACGGATCTCCGCAAGCGTCATCACCCCGATCGCCTGGACGAGGGGGCTGAGCGGCCGCGTCCGCGAGTCGCCGAGTGCGCCCGGGCCGGTGCACAACAGGCTCACGCTGCGCCAGGCGGCCGGCTCGGCGACCGCAGCCTGCTGGGCGACGAGGCCGCCGAAGGAATGGCCGAGCAGGTGGGACCGCCCTCCAGCGGTCGCGGCTGCGCTGACGGCCGTGGCATCCGCCGCGAAGCCGGCCAACGAGTAGTCGTCATCCGAGGTGCCGGGGGTCTCGTACTGGCCGCGCTGGTCGTACGCCGTGGCGTCGAAGCCCGCGGAAGCCAGCAACGGGAGGAACGCCGTGAAGTCCTCCTTGGAACCGGTCCAGCCAGCCACCAGGAGGATGTGCGCGATCGCGCCGTCGGCACGGATCGTGTGCGCCGCGAACCGGCCGCGCGGAGTCTCCAGCGCCACCGCCTCGACGCCGGGCGGCAGGGTCAGCGACCTGGGCGTGCTCATCGGCCGCGCTTGGCGATCCGGGTGACGAGGCCCTTGGGCATGTACTGCGCCAGCATCGTGAGCACCTTGTAGCGGAATGACGGGACCGAGACCGACTTGCCGTTGTCGAGGTCCTTGAGCGAGGTCCTGACGACCTTGTCGGACTTGAGCCACATCCACTTCGGTACGTCAGACACGTCCATGTCGCCACGTTGGTGGAACTCCGTGCGGACGAATCCGGGACACAGCGCCTGCACCGAGATGTTGACGTCGGCATAGTGGATGTCGGCCCAGCGCGACAGGTTGAGCAGCCACGCCTTGTGCGCCGAGTAGACGCCCCGCGGAGTGAACGCCGCGACACTCGAGACGTTGATGATCTGGCCGCCGCCGCGGCCCGCCATGGTCTTGATCGCGGCGTCCATGAGGTGCATCGGCGCGCGGACGAGCAGGTCCAGCTGACGGTCCTCATCGCCGATGTCCGTCGTGCCGAACCACCCGGCCAACGAGGCGCCCGCGTTGTTGACCAGCAGGTCGACCGGCAGCGTCGTGTCGGTGAGCTTGTTGACGGTCGCGCGTACGCCCTCGGTGGTCGACAGGTCAGCCGTGACGACGTCGACCTCGACGCGGTGCTTGCCGCGCAGCTGAGTCGCCAGCGCATCGAGACGTTCGGTCGTACGGGCGACGATCACGAGGTCGTAGCCGCGCCTGGCGAGCTCCTTGGCGAACGCGTTGCCGATTCCTGAGGTTGCCCCGGTCACCAGCGCGCGACGTGTCATGCAGCAAGCATGCCAAACGCCTCAGCGCGTGGACGGCGAGGTCGAGCGACGGGATGACACAATGGCGACCGTGACGACGACTATCGCGGTGGCCAACCAGAAGGGTGGCGTCGCCAAGACCACGACAGTCGTGTCGCTCGGCGCGGCGCTGGCCGAGCTCAAGCAGCGGGTCCTGCTCGTCGATGTCGACCCGCAGGGCAGCCTCACGTTCTCCCTCGGCATCGACCCCGAGGACCTCGACATCACGGTCGCGGAGGTGCTGCTCGGCACCAAGCTGGCCGAGGACGCGATCGTCATCACCGACGACGGCATGCACCTGCTGCCCGCCAACATCACGCTGACCCAGGCCGAGGAGAGCCTCATCGGCCGCACGGGTCGCGAGCAGCGCCTGCGGGTCGCCCTCGACAAGGTCGCCGATGACTACGACTGGATCCTGATCGACTGCCCGCCGACGCTGGGCATCCTCACGGTCGGCGCACTGTCCGCCGCGCAGAAGGTGCTGATCCCGCTGCAGGCCGAGACGCTGTCGCACCGCGGTGTCGGCCAGCTGCTCGACACGATCCACGACGTACGCCAGTTCATCAACTCGTCGCTCGAGATCATGGGCGTCCTGCCGACGATGTACGACGGCCGCACCAAGCACGCCCAGAACGTCCTCGCCGCGATCCGCGAGACGTACGAGCTGCCGGTCGTGACCCCGCCGATCCCCAAGACGATCCGGTTCGCCGAGGCCCCCGCGATCGGCCGTTCGGTGCTCGCGACCGCACGGACGCACAAGGGCGCCGATGCCTACCGCCAGGTCGCGGCCGGGATGCTCGCCGACAGCAAGAAGTAGCCGGCAGCGGGGCTGTTGAGGCGAGTTTGGCAACTGCCCGAGCCTCGACGGCTGCGCCGATTAAGATGTGAACGTGTCCAAGCACCGCGCTACCCACCGGATGGTCCGCCGTCGCGGACGTATCGGTGCCCTGGGGATCGCGGTGACCGTCACGGTCGCCATCGGTGGCGCAGCGGTGGGAGTCCTGCCGCAGCTCAAGGCCGACCAGGCAGCCGGCGACACGTCAGCAGTCGCCGGTCCCGCCGCCATCGAGACCGCGGCGCTCGACACGCTGATCATCCCGGAACCGGAGCCCAAGCGGCGCGTCGCGGCAGCGAGCGTCACCAAGGTCGCCGACCTGCCTGCCGCGTCCGGCACGGGTCGGCGCATCGTGTTCGACCAGAGCGATCAGCGGGTGTGGCTCGTGGGCAACGACGGCGCGGTCGAGCGTACGTACCCCGTCTCGGGCAGCCGGTTCGACAACCTGCAGCCCGGCAACTACACCGTGCAGTCCAAGTCGCGCCAGGCCACGGCGTTCGACGGCAGCGGCACGATGGAGTACTTCGTACGCTTCGCCACCGGGTTCAGCGAGCCGATCGGCTTCCACTCGGTGCCGCGCTACAACAACGGGGCTCTCGAGCAGACCAAGGAAGAGCTGGGCACCCCGCTGTCGGCCGGATGCGTACGCCAGTGGCTGCCCGACGCGATCGCCCTGTGGGACTTCGCCCCGGTGGGCACCAAGGTCGTCGTCACCGCCTGACCCCAGCGCTGACGGGTCACTTTTGACCCTGTGACGGGTCAGTTATCGCCTTGCTCAGTGGCAACTTCTGACCCGTCAGCGGGCTGAAAGTGACCCGTCAGCGGGCAAGAAGTGACCCGTCAGCGTGGGTCAGGTGGGCTGGCATTGCTGCGGAGAACGGTCGGTGACCCTCTTTGGGTGCACAATGCAATTGGGAGTCGGGGGATCGGTCAAACTTGGGAGGGTTTGCCATGCCGCGGTCTGCTCGTTTCGTCGTGCTTGTTGCGCTCGCGTTGGGATGTTCGGTCGGGCTGGTCGACACGGCGTCGGCAGCCACAGCGCGGTCTGTGACCTTAGTGGTTCCGGCCAACGCGGCCACCGGGAGCACCGTGACGATGAGTGGTTCCCTGTCGAGGTCCCCAAGCGGGTCCACCGTCATGATCCAGCGAAGGTCCGGCTTCGCCTGGGTCACCGAGAAGACCATTCGGACCGTCTCGAACGGTCGCTACAGTGCCCGCGTTCTGATGACCAAAACCGGCGACATGACCTACCGGGCGTACGCACCTCGAACCGGCCGGCTAGCGTCGGCGGCCTCGTCGTGGCGACGCGTCCAGGTGCTGAAGACGTTCACGTCTGCCCCGACCCCGCGCATCGAGGGCGTTCCTGAGGTCGGTCAGACCTTGACCCTGGTACCCGGGACCTGGTCTCCGCCGCCCCAGCTGCGATACCGGTGGCTCCGCGGCGGTGCGCCGATCACCGGTGCGACAGGCAAGACGTACAGCGTCACGGCGGCGGACCTCGGTGCACCGATCAGCGCCGAGGTCACCGGCACCCGTTCGGGCTACGCGACCACGACGGTAGCGAGTGCGGCGACGAGCGCAGTCCAGCGTGACGTGACGACGTTCGGCGAGCTCATGCGGCCGGCATCGACCCAGGTTGTGCCGCCCACCGTCGCTTCCGTGACGGCCCTCGATCATGCTCCCGCGTGGAGCGACACCGCCAAGCTGATCCGGTGGGACACCCCTGGGGCCTTCACCCACTCGCTCGACCCGAAGCCGGCGCTCACGATGTTCAGCGCCAACTACGGTCAGGACGTGTCCAGTGCTGCGTTGGGCGCCGAGTACAACACCGGCAACATCACGTTGCAGAACGCCGACGTCTCGTTCGTCGTCACCGGCCGAAAGTTCGCGGTCCGGTACCTGACCTCGCAGTCGTCCGATGCGATGGTCTGGATCGACGGCGCACCGGTCTCCGCGGATCCGATTGTCGGGAAGGACGCAGGAGGTTACGGCCAGTTCAACTGGGTCGAAGTCAAGCTGCCCGCCACCAAGACCGTCACGGTGCGGTTCGCCGGTCCGACGCTCTTCACGGGTGTCGACATCGATGAGAGCGATCCGGCGACCATCAGTGCTGCTCCGGCTCCGTTCACGATCGGGGTCGTGGCCGACTCCTACTACGACTCGAGCACGACGCCGAACTCGTACGCCAGCTCGGCCGCAGCGGTCCTCCACACCAAGACCGGTTTCCGGGTCTGGAGCATGGCGCAGTACGGAACGGGCTACCTCAACGACGCCTCCGCGCCGGTCATGCACGGCAAGGTGGGGCATCCCGGTCACTACGCCTCGCCGTTCGGCTCGGACGCCAGGATCGCGAGGCTCGCCGCGGCCCCGATCGATGCTCTCGTGGTCAACGGCAGCATCAACGACGGCTTGTTCTTCACGCCGGCGCAGCATCTCGCTGCGGTGGAGGCCTACGTCACCCGCGTCGCTGCGGTGAGGCCGGACCTCCCGATCGTGCTGATCGGGATCGAGCCGGTCAAGCTCGGGCGTGCCCTCACGGCCGCGGAGACCGCGGACTTCGACGCCAAGACGCAGAACCTCAAGAGCATGGTCGATCGGCACCGGAACGTCGTCGGCTTCATCGATCCCTACACCGAGCAGTGGCTCACGGGCACGGGCTCGACGAAGTCACCGACCGGCGTCGGCAACCAGGACACGTACATCGGCCAGGACGAGACCCACTTGACCGACACCGGGCAGGACTTCTACCAGGCGTTGGTCAAGGAACGGCTGGCTGACCTGCCGGCAGACCTTCCGGACAACTAGTCGGTCTTGGCGACGGGTGCACCGCCGCGCGAACGCGTGCGGTTTCGGTTGCGGCGGGGCCGTTGGGCGCCCTCGCCCTGCTTGTCGCCGCCGGATGACTGCTGCGCCTTCTGCTCGCCGCCGCGTCCGCCGCGGTCTCCACCGCTGCGCTCGCCGCCACGGCCACCGCCGCTGCGCCCGCGACCGCCACGGTCGTCGTCCTTCTTGGGCTCACGCGGCGACGGGTCCTTGATCCGGCCCTTGACACCGCGATCGATGCCGAGGTCGTGGAACAGGTGGTCCGACGTCGAGTAGGTCTCCTGCGGCTCGTCGAACGGCAGGCCCAGCTCGGTGTTGATGAGCTTCCACCGGGTGATGTCGGCCCAGTCGACGAACGTCACGGCGATGCCTGAAGCGCCGGCGCGGCCCGTGCGACCGATGCGGTGGACGTAGGTCTTGTGGTCCTCGGGGCAGTTGTAGTTGATGACGTGCGTGATGCCGGCGACATCGATGCCGCGGGCCGCCACGTCGGTTGCCACGAGGATGTTGATCTTGCCCTCGCGGAACCGGGTCAGCGCCTTCTCACGGGCCGGCTGCGCCATGTCGCCGTGCAGCGGCGAGGCGGGGAAGCCGCGATCGATCAGCTCGTCGGCGACCCGCTGCGCGGTGCGCTTGGTGCGCGTGAAGACGAGGACCTTGCCCACGTCGTCGGCCTGCAGGATGCGGCCGACGATCTCGGCCTTGTCCATCTCGTGGGCCTGCCAGACGAACTGCGCCGTCGCCGGCACCATCTGGTTGTCCTCGCCGGACTCGGCGCGGATGTTCATGGGGTGGCGCATGTGCTTGCGGGCGAGCCCGACGATCGCGCCCGGCATCGTGGCCGAGAACAGCATCGTCTGACGGGTCTCGGGCGTCTTGGCGAGGATCGACTCGACATCGGGCAGGAAGCCGAGGTCGAGCATCTCGTCGGCCTCGTCGAGGACCAGCGACTTGACGTGGGACAGGTCGAGCGCGCCACGGTTGGCGAGGTCGAGCAGACGGCCGGGCGTACCGACGACGATGTCGACACCGGACTTGAGCGCGTCGAGCTGCGACTCGTAGGGGACGCCGCCGTAGATCGTCAGGTTGCGGGTGCCGCGGCGCTTGGACGCGATCTCGATGTCGCTGGCGACCTGGATCGCGAGCTCACGGGTCGGCGCGACGATCAGGGCCTGCGGCTTGCCGGCGACGATCTGGTCGTAGTCGGCGTCGTGGGGCGCAACCGTGCGCTGGATGACGGGGATGCCGAACGCCAGCGTCTTGCCGGTTCCGGTGCGCGCCTGGCCGATCAGGTCAGTGCCCATGAGGGCGACGGAGAGCGTCATCTCCTGGATCGGGAAAGGGTTCTCGATGCCAACGTCAATCAATGCGTCGGCGATCTCGGGCATGACGCCCAGATCTTTGAACGTAGTCAGGGTCTTCTCGAATTCTTGAGACTCGTGGGATTTCTCGGTCCAGTCTATCGTCTGGCGCGGCCGGCCCTGCCGCTACGCTGCGGGGCATGGCTTCCAAGAACGTTCCGCCGCCCTCGACGTTGGACGATCCGGTCTACCGCAGGGGTGTGATCGAGCTGCTCGGCATCCTCGCGTACGGCGAGATCAGCGCCTGCGAGCGCCTCGCCGAGGACGCCAAGATGGCACCCGACCTCAAGACGAAGGTCGAGATCGCGGCGATGGCGACGGCCGAGTTCGGACACTTCGAGAAGCTCCGGGACCGTCTCGTCGAGATCGGCGAGGACCCCTACGAGACGATGCAGGAGTTCGCACCGATCTTCGAACGGTTCCACCGGCAGACGGCACCGTCGGACTGGCTCGAGGGACTCGTCAAGGCGTACGTCGGCGATGGCCTGGCGGCTGATTTCTACCGTGAGATCGCGGCCTATCTCGACACGGAGACCCGTGGGCTCGTGCTCGACACGTTGAGCGGCACGGGTCACTCCGACTTCGTCGTCGATGCGGTACGTGGCGCGATCGAGCAGGACCCGCGGGTCGGCGGTCGGCTGGCGCTCTGGGGCCGGCGACTCATGGGTGAGGCGCTCAGCCAGGCGCAGACCGTCGTCGCTGAGCGCGATGCGCTGAGCACCGTCTTGGTCGGCGGAGTCGACCATCCCGGCATGGATCTGGCCGGCATCGGCCGGATGTTCACCCGCCTCACCGAGGCCCACGCTGCCCGCATGGAGAAGCTCGGCCTCGCTGCCTGACGTCAGTCGCGCAGCGCCCGGCGTATCCGGCCCAGACGGCGCCGCAGGCGCTGGCGCCTGGTGGGCGGCGGCGGTGGTGGCTTGGGCGCCGGGGGCGGTGGCGGCACCGGGCGGGTCAGCTCGACCGTCTCGGCCTCATACGGCTCGAGGCCGTCGGCGATGCGCTTCTCGAGCTCGTCGAGTGCGCTCTTGATGTCGTCGAACATGATTCCGCTGAGCTGGTTGGGCGTGAAGCGCCACCACTGGGTCGCCAGAAGGCGCTCGATGACGGAATCGGGGAACCGATAGCGGATGACCCGCGCCGGGACTCCGCCGACGATCGCGTAGGGCGGGACGTCCTTGGTGACCACGGCCGCCGCGGCGACCACGGCACCGTCGCCGATGCGGACGCCGCGCAGGACGGTGGCGCGTGCCCCGATCCACACGTCGTTGCCGATCCAGGGCCCGTCGCTGCGAAACTCGTGCAGCTGGTCATCCTCGGGGATGACCGTGCAGTCGTCGGCGACGTCGGCGAAGGCGAACCGCTCGGCGTTGTACTGGAACGGGCTGGTGCTCAGCCAGTTGGTGGGGTGCTCGTAGTCGCCGATGCGTACGCCGCCCGCGATGGAGCAGTAGCGTCCGATCGATGCGCACTGCACCGAGAGCCCGCTGTAGAAGTAGGTGAACGCCCCGATGCTGGTCGAGCTGCTGAACTGGAAGCGTCCTCTGAAGCTGACCGGCGGTTCCACCCCGATCACGGCCTCATCGACGATCTTCAGCTTCTTGACGCCCTCAACACGTTCCCCCATTTGAGCAATGATGCCAACCGGATCCAAGGATTGATCCGGCACCCAAGGGTGGTCTGGAGACCTCGGATCTCAGTCGGCGCCGGGACTCCCGGTGCCCTCCGACAGGATGCGCTCGACGACCGCGGACTTCTCGTCGGCGTAGTCCTGCACGCGTTCCCAGTGCTGGGCGGCCAGGCGTTGCTTGGTCGCCAGGTAGAGCTCGAACGCTGCGGGATCCGTGCGCAGGCGGTCGCGGAAGGTGATCATGCGGGCATGCTCGGCCGAGCCCGTGGTGAACACGTGCAGGTTGATCGCGGGATCCTCGAGGCGCAGCAAGCGGTGCTCGTGCCAGCCGGGTTCGCGGAGGTGCAGGACGTAGCCGAGCTTTTCGAGGACCGGGACGTACGCGGCCTCGTCGGCACTGTCGGCGACCAGCAGATTGATGTCGAGGATCGGCTTGGCGGCGAGGCCGGGCACCGAGGTCGACCCGACGTGCTCGACCTCGGTGACAGCGGCACCCAGGGCCGTACGTATGCGGGTGGCCTGACCCTCGAACGCGACCGGCCAGGCCGGGTCGTAGGGCGCCAGCACGATCGACCCGTGCACCCGCGTCGGCGGGAGGAGGTACTCGGTCGAGTCGTCGGGCGCCCCCACGCGGTCAGGTCGAGCTGTCGAGCAGGACGCCGGCCTGACGGAAGGATGCGTAGACCTCGTCGGCCACTCCGTTGAACTGCTTGATCGCCTTGGAGCGTCCCAGGAGGCCACCGCTGACGCCTGCGGACGGACGGATCAGGCGAACGACGGTGCCGCGATCGATTGCGTGCAGCGAGAGGCCGACCTTGAGGTGCGGCGCGAATCCGCCGAACATGATCTGCTTGCCCTTGCTGCCCTTCTCGGCAGTGCCTGACCACTCGTCATCCCAGACGACGGTGAACCCTCGGCTCTCCAACGCCTGCACGACTGTCGCTCGTGCCCTGACGGGCTCACCGACGACAGCGATCTCCCGGCTTTCGACGGGTTCGGTCATCGTGACCTACTTGGCGGCGGCGGTGACGGCTTCGCTCGCGGCGAGGCCGAACCCGACCTTGCGCCCGAGGTCGGAGGTGAAGTCGAGGTAGGCGACCTTGGCGGCGGGGACCGCGACCGTACGCCCCTTGGTGTCGGTCAGCGTGAACACCGCGTCGTTCTTCATCGCGGTGTCGAGCGCCTTGAGCACGGCCTCGGGTGTCGACTCGGTCGCCACTGACAGCTCACGGGCGGCGTGCTGCACGCCGATCTTGACCTCCACGGTCACTCATCTCCTTTGATGTCATCTTCGTTGCGGGGGAATGCGCCGATGCCTCGCCAGGCGAGGCCGGCGACGAGCTGGACGGCTTCGCTGCGGGTCAGGCTCGAGTCCTGCGACAGCCAGTTGCGGGCGCCGACATGACCCATGCCGACGAGGCTGACCGCCAGCAGGTGCGACGAGGCGACCGGGAGGCCGGTGTCCTCGCGGATGACCTCGGCGATCGCGGAGGCGGACTCCTCGATGACGCGATCGATCTGCTCGCGTACGGACGGGTCGCTCGTCAGGTCGGACTCGAAGACCAGCCGGAACGCGGCACCCTGGTCGGCGACGTAGTCGTACCAGAGCTCCATCGTGGCGCGGACGCGCTTGCGGTTGTCCGTCGTCGAGGCCAGAGCGGTCTTGACGCCCTCGATCACGGTGTCGCACGACGTCTCGAGCAACGCGAGGTAGAGGTCGAGCTTGCCGGGGAAGTGCTGGTAGAGCACGGGCTTGGAGACACCCGCACGCTCGGCGATCTCGTCCATCGAGGCGGAGTGGTAGCCCTGCTCGACGAACACCTCGAGCGCGACCTCCAGCAGCTGAGCGCGTCGCGCCGTGCGCGGCAGGCGGCTCGTGCGCGGACGCAGCGGGGTGGTTTCGGTCACGCGCTCAAGAGTAGTCGGTCCTGCCCGACATCCGGACGCCCGCCGGTGACGTTGTGCTGGCGGGGAACAATGGAGCGTGGATGCGGTGTTATGCCGACGTCACAACCCGTACAGAGGAGAACCCGTGGTTGCCCCACTCGTGGAACCCGCCGACGAACTGACCATCGACGAGGTCCGCCGCTACAGCCGGCACCTGATCATCCCCGACGTCGGAATGACCGGCCAGAAGCGCCTCAAGAACGCCAAGGTGCTCGTGATCGGCGCCGGCGGTCTCGGCAGCCCCGCGCTGCTCTACCTCGCCGCGGCGGGGGTCGGCACGCTCGGCATCATCGACGACGACGTCGTCGACGAGTCCAACCTGCAGCGCCAGGTCATCCACGGGCAGTCCGACATCGACAAGCCCAAGGCCGAGTCGGCCGCGGCATCGGTCGCCGAGATCAACCCGTACGTCAAGACGATCGTGCACAACGTGCGCCTCGACACCGACAACGTGCTCGAGATCTTCGGCCAGTACGACCTGATCGTCGACGGCACCGACAACTTCGCGACGCGCTACCTCGTCAACGACGCGGCCGTGCTGCTCGGCAAGCCGTACGTCTGGGGCTCGATCTACCGCTTCGAGGGTCAGGTGTCGGTGTTCTGGGCGCAGGAAGGCCCGCAGTACCGCGACCTCTACCCCGAGCCGCCGCCGCCGGGCATGGTCCCCTCGTGCGCTGAGGGCGGCGTGCTGGGCGTGCTGTGCGCGTCGATCGGCTCGATCATGGTGACCGAGGCGATCAAGCTCATCACCGGCATCGGCGACCCGCTGATCGGCCGGCTGATGGTCTACGACGCGCTCGAGATGCGCTACTCGACGCTCAACATCCGCCGCGATCCCACGGGCGTGCCGATCACGGCGCTGATGGACGACTACGAGGCGTTCTGCGGTGCGATCAGCGAGGAGGCGGCCGATGCGGCCGCCGACTCGACGATCTCGGTGACGACGCTCGACGGGTGGCTCAAGGAGCGCAACGACGGCGGGCGCGACTTCGTGCTGGTCGACGTGCGCGAGCCGGGCGAGTACGAGATCAACAAGATCCCCGGCTCGATCCTGATCCCCAAGGGTGAGTTCCTCAACGGCAACGCGCTGGAGCAGCTGCCCGACGACAAGCAGATCGTGCTGCACTGCAAGTCGGGCGTACGTTCGGCCGAGGCGCTCGCGGTGCTCAAGGGTGCCGGCTACAAGGACTCCGTGCACGTCGGCGGCGGCGTCGTGGCCTGGGTCAACCAGATCGACCCGAGCCAGCCCTCGTACTGACAGACCTTCGCGGGGAGTCTGTCCTCATGGATCGTGAGTTCGTCGAGCGCGTGCTCGACCTGGTCGAGCGCATCCCGCTGGGCCGGGCCGTGTCCTACGGCGGAATCGCCGAGCACCTCGCCGCTGGGTACGGCCCGCGCTACGTCGGCCGCGTCATGGCGATGGAGGGTCACGCCGTGCCGTGGTGGCGGGTCGTCCGCGCCGACGGGGCGATGGCCCCGCCGCTGATGGCCGAGGCGCAGCTGCACTGGCTCGAGGAGGGTACGCCGGTCCGCAACGGCCGCGTCGACATGAAGCACGCCCTCTGGCGGTTCGACGTTTGAGTGTCACCCCCGTCTGATGGGATGGGGGTATGCCGGTCGAGTACGTGTTGGACAAGCCGAGCGTCGAGCCGCTCGTCGCTCCGGTCCTCGACGTCGACCAGCAGGCGGTCGTCGACCACGTCGGCGGGCCGCTGCTCGTGCTGGCGGGACCGGGCACCGGCAAGACCACGACGCTCGTCGAGCTCGTGGTGGACCGGGTCGAACGCGGCGATCGCGGGGAGCTGGGTGGTCTGGCGCCCGAGGAGATCCTCGTCCTGACGTTCAGCCGCAAGGCAGCCGCCGAGATCCGCAGCCGCATCGCCCGCCGACTCGACCGCACGACCGCGACGACGCCCGCGATGACGTTCCACTCGTTCTGCTACGGCATGCTGCGCGCCGAGCAGGATCCGGGCGACTACGCCAGTCCGATGCGCTTGCTGAGCGCCCCCGAGCAGGACGCGGTCATCAGCGAGGTGCTCTCGGGCGCTGACTCCGAGACCTGGCCGGTGGAGCTGCGCGCCGCCCTGCAGACCCGTGGCATGGCCACCGAGCTGCAGCGCCTGATGGCGACGGCTCGCTCGCGAGGCCTCGATGCATACGACGTGGAGCGACTCGGCGAGGCAGCCCAACGTGGCGACTGGGTCGCCGCCGGTCGGTTCTTCGACGAATACACCTCGGTCGCCGCGCTGCAGAACACGATCGACCACACCGACCTGATCTTCCAGGCCGTACGGCTGCTCGACGACCCCGCGCGCCGGGCGCGGTGGCGCAACCGCTTCTCGCTGATCGTGGTCGACGAGTACCAAGACACCGACCCTCTCCAGGTCCAGCTGCTCGAGGCCCTCGCCGGCGACGGCAGGGACCTCGTCGTGGTCGGCGATCCCTACCAGTCGATCTACGGGTTCCGCGGCGCCGACGTGCGCGGCATCCTCGACTTCGCGGACCGTTTCTCGACGGCCTCCACGCGGGTTCCGGTCATCGCGCTGCGCCACACCAATCGCTACGGCCCGACGATCGGCGACGCCGTGCGCTCGATCGTCGACAACCGGGGCGTGCTGGGTGCCGTCGACGGTGAGGCATACGCCGCGTTGCGGTCGCCCGTGTCACGCACCCGTGACGAGGGCGAGGTCGCGGTCCAGACGTTCTCGTCGCCCACGGCCGAGGCCGAGCACATCGCACTGCTGCTGCGCGAGGCGCACCTCCACGACGATGTCGGCTGGGAGGACATGGCGGTCCTCGTACGTTCGGGGATCCACGTCGGCCGTCTGCAACGCGCGCTGACCGCCGCGGGCGTACCAGTTGAGGTCGCCGGCGACGAGATCCCGCTGGCGGTCGAACCTGCCGTACGCACACTCCTCTCCGCGGTGCATGCGGCCGACGAGATGCAGGCCGGTGAGACGCTCGATCCGGCATCGGCCGCGGCGCTGCTGACCGGCCCGCTCGGGGGGCTCGACGCCGCATCGTTGCGGCGGCTCGGTCGGGTGCTGCGCCGCGACGCAGCCCGGGACGGCAGCAACCCGCGGCCCTCACGCGTCCTGGTCGCCGAGTCCCTCTCCGACCCGGCCCACCTCAAGGCACTGGCCCGGCCGGGCAGCCCTGAGGGCGATGCCGTGGCGGCCGCAGCCCGGCTTGCCCGGCTCCTCAAGGTCGCTGCCGAGCAGATCGCCGCCCGCGAATCAGCCGAACAGGTGCTCTGGACGATCTGGGAGAAGTCCGGGTGGAACCGCCGGCTCGAGGCCGAGGCCACCGGCGGTGGCGAAGGTGCGGCCCGGGCCAACCACGACCTCGATGCGCTCGTCGCGCTGTTCGTCGAAGCGGCGCGCGCTGAGGAGCAGCAGGCCCGGCTCGGCATCGCCGAGGTCGTCAAACGCCTCGAGGCGCAGCAGATCCCGGCCGACAACCTCGCCCAGCAGGGCACCGGCGCCCGCGCCGTCCAGCTGATGACGGCACACCGCTCCAAGGGCCTCGAGTGGCCGCTCGTGGTCGTGGCCGGGGTCCAGGACGGCGAGTGGCCCGACGTACGCATGCGCGGCAGCTTGCTGCAGGGTGACCGGCTGGGTCCCGACGGTCTGCTGCCACCCCCCGCGGCGCGCGAGGCGCTGGCTGAGGAACGCAGGTTGTTCTATGTGGCGTGCAGCCGAGCCCGGTCGCGGCTCGTCGTGACGGCGGTGGCCAGCGGCGACGACGCCGGCGACCAACCGTCGCGGTTCGTCGCCGAGCTGCACGCCCACACGTTGGGCGCGACCGGACGCGTGCTGCCCGGCACCCGCCACCGGCCGCGCCGAGCGCTCAACCTCCGCGGCGCGGTCGCCGAGCTGCGCAGGCTGGGGGAGTCGACCGCCGATCCGGCCGTCCGTGCGCGAGCGGCCGAGCTGCTGGCCCGCCTGGCCGAGCACCCGCGCGCCCGTTCGGCGCATCCCGATCAGTGGTGGGGGCTGCGCGAGATCACGGCCAACGACGTACCCCTGCACGACCCCGCCGAGCCGTTGCGCATGTCGGGCAGCTCGGTGTCCACGCTCGCGGAGTGCCCGCTCAAGTGGTTCCTCGGCCATGAGGCGCGCGGCCAGCGCGGCACCACCTCGGCTCAGGGGTTCGGATCGATCGTGCACGCGATCGCCGCCGAGGTCGTGACGGCTGGCCTCGACCCGGATCCTGAGGCGCTCTCCGAACACCTCGACGGCGTGTGGCATCAGCTCGAGTACGCCCCGTGGGTCGGCGCCCGCGAGCGCGCAGCCGCCAAGGAGTCGCTCGAGCGGTTCTGCCGGTGGCACCTCGAGCACGGCCGCGAGGTCCTGGCTGCCGAACATCGCTTCGAGGTGACGACCGAGGTCGAGGGCCGGCCGGTGATTCTCAACGGCTCGATGGACCGGGTCGAGCTGGGCGACGACGGGGTCCACGTCATCGACCTCAAGACCTCTCGCACGACCCCGAGCGGGCCCAAGATGGCGCAGCACCCGCAGCTCGGCTTCTACCAGCTGGCGGTCGCGGAGGGCGCGACCGAGGATCTCGCGCCCGGCGGACCTCCCGCGGGTGCCGAGCTGGTCCAGCTGCGCAACGACACGTCGGGCGTACCCGGCTATCCCAAGGTCCAGCCGCAGGACGCACCACGCGATGACCAGCCGTTCTTCGCCGTCGAGCAGCTGCGCCGGTCGGTGCATGCCGTCAACGTCGAGGAGTTCCCGGCGACGGCGTCACTCGACGCGTGCCAGTACTGCGAGTTCGCCCGAGTGTGCCCAGCCAAGGACGAGGGCGCCTCGATCCTCACGGAGCGCGCATGAACAAGGCGCTGGTGCGCGACGAGGATCATCTGCGGGAGATCCTGGGGATCCCCTTCACCCAGCCGCAGATGGACGCCATCACCGCGGGTCCCGACCGGCCCAGCGCGATCATCGCGGGTGCTGGATCCGGCAAGACCACCGTCATGGCGGCCCGCGTCGTATGGCTCGTCGGCCATCTCGGGGTGCCGCCGGAGCGCGTGCTCGGGTTGACGTTCACGACCAAGGCGGCCGCCGAGCTCGGCCAACGCATCCGGGCGAGCCTCGAGCGGCTCGGGGTCGAGCTCGACGGAGAGCCGACCACCGCGACCTATCACGCGTTCGCCGGCTCGTTGATCGCCGAGCACGGCCTGAGGCTGGGAGTCGAGCCAGACCTGCGCATCGTGTCCGATGCCTCCCGGTTCCAGCGCATGGCCCGCTCGATCGAGTCGTTCGACGGGTCGCTCGGCGCCATCACCACCTACGTCCCTTCGCTCGTCGGTCAGGTCATGTCGCTTGACGGGCAGCTCTCGGAGCACCTGGTGAGCACCGACGAGCTGCGCGAGCACGACCTGGACGTCATCCACGCCTTCGAGACCGCCGACAAGCCGCCGGCCGTGCTGCGCGAAGCCGCTTCGGCGGCGCTGCGGCGCATCGAGCTGAGCCACCTGGTCGAGCGCTACCAGGACGCCAAGGCCGAAGACGGCGTCATGGACTTCTCCGACCAGATGGCCTGGGGCGCCCGCCTCGCCGAGCTGCCCCCGGTCGGCGAGGCGCTCCGGGAGCGCTTCGGTGTCGTTCTGCTCGACGAGTACCAAGACACCTCGGTGGCGCAGCGGGACCTGCTCCAGGCGCTGTTCTCCGGCGACGACCCGGCAAGCGGTCGCGGGCATCCGGTCACCGCCGTCGGCGACCCGGCTCAGGGCATCTACGGCTGGCGCGGTGCGGCGACGGGCAATCTCGAGGGCTTCCTCGACGACTTCCCGGCCACCGACGGCGGGCGCGGTCGCCTGTTCTCGCTCGTCGAGACGCGGCGATGTGCCCCCGAGATCATCGCCGTGGCCAATCACCTCGCGGCACCGTTCTACGCCTCGTCCTCGTCCGTCAAGCCGCTCGAGTCGGCGGTCGACGCGCAGGGCTCGGTCGACGTCTCGCTGCACGCGACGGTCGACGACGAGGTCCGTGCGCTGGTCGACGGGATTCGCAACACCCCTGGGCGCCTGCGCGACATCGCGATCCTCGTGCGCGTGGGCCGTGAGAACGGCGCGATCGTGCAGGCGCTTCGCGAGGCACACATCCCGTTCGAGATCGTCGGGCTCGCGGGCCTGCTCTCCCAGCCCGAGGTGCTCGACGTCCTCTCCCTGCTCGAGGTCGTCGAGGACGTCACGGCCAACCCGGCGATGCTGCGCCTCCTCACCGGTTCACGATGGCGCATCGGTCCGCGCGATCTGGCGCTGCTCGGCCGCCGTGCCGCCGCGCTCAGCGGACGCGCGTCCCGGGGCAGCGATGACCCGACGCTCGAGGACGAGCTCGCCCGCGCCGTCGAGGGCACCGACCCGACCGAGATCGTGTCCCTCGCCGACGCCGTCGACGATCCCGGCGACCTGCCCTACTCCGCCGAGGCGCGGGAGCGCTTCGGCGAGATCGCACAGGTCGTCACGTCCGTACGCGCGCACGTCAGCGACCCGCTGCTCGACCTCGCTCGACGGGCCGTGCGGGCGCTCGACATCGACATCGAGCTCGAGGCCGGCGACGTGTCCGGCGGTTCCGACAACGTCGCGTTGCTGCTCGAGGCCGTGGCGTCGTATGCCGGTAGTGACCGCTATGCCTCGCTGTCCGGACTGGTCGCCTACCTCGCCGCCGAGGAGTTCTACAACGAGGGCATGGAGGTCTCGACCCCGTCAGAGGCGGAGTCGGTCAAGCTGCTGACGATCCACAAGTCCAAGGGTCTGGAGTGGCCGACGGTGTTCGTGCCCTTGGTGTCCGGCACGATCTTCCCGTCGACCCGTGGCCGGGGCCGGTGGACCACCAGCGCGCAGACGTTGCCGGTGGCCCTGCGCGGTGACGCGGCCAGCCTGCCCGACATCGAGGACTGGACCCCGTCGGCCAACAAGGAGTTCATGGCGGCCGACCGCGCCGACGCATTGATGGAGGAGCGGCGACTGGCCTATGTCGCCTACACCCGTGCCGCCCGGCGCCTCGTCGTCAGCGGCCACTGGTGGGGACGGACTCAGCAGAAGCCGCTCGGGCCGTCGCCGTTCCTCACCGAGACGCGCGAGTTCCTCGAGGCCCAGGGAGTCAAGCCCTCGGTATGGGCCGACCAGCCCGCCGACGACGAGACCAACCCCCACCTGGTGGTCGCCGATGGCATCCCGTGGCCGGCGGGGCTGCCCGCCCTCGGCGGCCGCCACGCCCTCGCCGACGACGTACGCGCCGCACTCGCAGGCACCCTCGACGTACCGGAGCCCGCCGATCCAGAGGCGCCCGAGCTGCAGCGCATCGAGGAGCTCGCCAACGACATCGAGCTGCTGGTGGCCGAAGCTGCGGCCGACGACTCGCCGGTCCAGGTGGTCCCGTGGCCGGCGACGATGTCGGCCACCGCCGCCATGGCACTCGACAAGGACCCCGCACAGTTCGCCCAGGATCTCGCCCGGCCGATGCCACGGCGGCCCTCCGGCGCGGCGCGCTTCGGCACCCGATTCCATGCGTGGGTCGAGGCCCACTACGGGCAGCAGACCCTGCTCGATCCCACTGAGCTGCCCGGACGGGGCGACGTCGACCTCGAGTCCGACGAGGAGCTCGAGCAGATCAAGCAGACCTTCCGGCTCAGCCCCTACGCCGACCTGACACCGGTGCAGATCGAGGCGCCGTTCTCCCTCGTGCTCGGCGGCCAGCAGTTCGTCGGCCGCATCGACGCGGTGTTCCAGACCCCCGATGGGTTCGAGGTCGTCGACTGGAAGACCAACAAGCAGGCCAGCGCCGACGAGCTGCAGCTCGCGATCTATCGACTGGCGTGGGCCGAGCTGCGGGGCGTCGACCCGTCAACCGTCACGGGTGCGTTCTACTACGTACGCCTCGGCGAGGTGAAGCGCTTCGAGGATCTGCCCGGCCGCACCGAGCTCGAGCGGAGGCTCGGACTAGCGTAGAGACGTGGACTACGCCTTCGACCGCACCCAGCACGACCGCGCCGCCCATCTCCGCAAGGACGATGCCTGGCGAGCGCCGGACGTACGCGTGCTCGTCATCGGTGGCGAGCACGTCGCCACGGTCGGCGGTGTCGGGATCCGCTGGGTCGCGCTCGACGAGGCACCCGACGGGGAGTGGATCTTCCTCGGCATCAAGGACGGCGTCCGCTACGCCGCGGTCATGGTCGACCGGGTCCCCAAGGAGCTCGAGCCGGTCAGCCTGCGTGTGCTCGGCCCGACGATCGCCGCCGACGAGGCGTCACTCGGCGTGCACGCCGTGGGCATCGCCCGATGGCACGAGAACCACAGGTTCTGCGCCAACTGCGGCCAGCCGAGCGAGCTCGCCGAGGCCGGCCACGTACGCATCTGCCCGGCGTGCGGCACGCACCACTTCCCGCGCACCGACCCCGCCGTCATCATGCTGATCACCGACGCTGACGACCGCGCCCTGCTCGGCCGCGGCCCGCAGTGGCCCGAGGGGCGGTTCTCGACCCTGGCCGGATTCGTCGAGCCGGGGGAGTCCCTCGACGACGCCGTACGCCGTGAGGTCATGGAGGAGGTCGGCATCCAGGTCGGCGAGGTGGCGTACGCCTCGAGCCAACCTTGGCCGTTCCCGTCGAGCCTGATGCTCGGGTTCTTCGGTCAGGCGCTGACGTCGGAGATCACGATCGACGAGAACGAGATCGCCGAGGCCCGTTGGTTCACCCGCGACGACGTCACCGAGATGACCGCCGCCAGCGATCTGCTGCTGCCGCCCAACGTCTCCATCTCGCGCTGGCTGCTGCAGAAGTGGCACGGAGGAACCATCCACGGCAAGTGGGCCTAACCCCGCTGACGGGTCACTTTTGACCCACCCGCGGGTCAGTTCTGGCCCTCGGTGCCGGCCAACTTGTGACCCCTCAGGGGGTCAAAAGTGACCCGTCAGCGGGGGCTTAGTTCACTGACGCGAGCTGGGACTTGATCTGGGCCAGGCTGGGGTTGGTCAGCGCCGTGCCGTCGGCGAACACCAGCGTCGGGACGGTCTGGTTGCCGCCGTTGGCCTGCTCGACGATGAACGCCGCATCAGGTTCCTGCTCGATGTCGACCTCGTGGAAGTCGATTCCCTCCCGCTTGAGCTGGCCCTTGAGGCGGTGGCAGTACCCGCACCACGGGGTGGAGTACATCGTGAACGTGCCCGGCATGGAGTGTCTCCTTCGACGACTAGTCTTGATCATCTCAACACCGACACCGTTTCACCCATTCCGCAACGACCTGTGAGGAGCCCGCGTGCCGGACGCCGACGACCTGCTGACCGGACTCGATCCAGAGCAGCGTGAGGTCGCGCAGGCACTCCGGGGCCCGGTCAGCGTCGTCGCGGGTGCCGGCACCGGCAAGACGCGCGCCATCACCCACCGCATGGCATACGGCGTGGCGGCCGGCGTCTACAAACCCACCGAGGTCCTCGCGGTGACCTTCACGACGCGTGCTGCCGGCGAGATGCGCACGCGGCTCCGGCAGCTCGGCGCCGACGGGGTCCAGGCCCGCACGTTCCACTCCGCCGCGCTGCGGCAGGCCCGCTACTTCTGGCCCCAGGTCTACGGCGGCGAGTTCCCCGAGGTCACGGCGTCGAAGTTCGCTCTCGTCGCCGAGGCCGCGCGACGTCTCGGCATCCGCACCGACACCCCGTTGCTGCGTGACCTGTCGTCCGAGATCGAGTGGGCCAAGGTCTCCAACATCCGCCCCGCCGCCTATGCCGCAGCGGCGGGTCCGGCTCGGCGTGAGGTTGCCGACCTCGACCACCCCACGGTCGGCAACATCATGACGGCCTACGAGGACGTCAAGCGCGATCGCGGCCGCATCGACATGGAGGACATCCTCCTCATCACGGCGGCGATCCTCGCCGACGACGAACGCATTGCCGCCCAGGTGCGTCAGCAATATCGCTGGTTCGTGGTCGATGAGTTCCAGGACGTCAACCCGCTCCAGTCGACTCTGCTCGAGCTGTGGCTCGGCGGCCGCAACGACATCTGCGTCGTGGGCGACCCGCGCCAGACCATCTACTCGTTCGCCGGAGCCTCGCCGGAGATCCTCACGTCGTTCGGCCGGCGCCATGAGGGTGCGCAGCGCATCGAGCTGGTCCGCAACTACCGCTCGACGCCCCAGATCGTCGCCGCGGCCAACGCGGTGTTCAGCCGCACCAACGGCACCGACGGCGTACGCCTGCAGTCGCAGCAGGAGCCCGGCGATCCGGTGACCTACATCGGGTTCCCCGACGAGCAGGCCGAGGCCGCAGCGGTGGCGAGCGAGATCGCCCTGCTGCATCGTCGCGGCGTCTCCTACAAGGAGATGGCGATCCTGTTCCGCATCAACGCCCAGTCCGAGGCGTTCGAGGAGGCGCTCGGCGAGCACGGCATTCCCTACGTCCTGCGTGGCGTCGAGGGGTTCTTCCGGCGGGCCGAGGTACGCCAGGCCGTCACGCTGCTGCGCGGCGCCGCCCGCGGCGGTGAGGGGGGTGGCGAGCTGGTCCAGGAGGTGCGGGCGATCTTCGCCGCGATGGGCCACACCGACGAACCGCCGTCGGGCGCCGGTGCCGTCCGGGATCGCTGGGAGTCCCTGCACGCGATCGTGTCGATGGCCGCCGAGCTGGTCGAGTCCGACCCGGCTGCCGATCTCACCGCCCTCGTCGCCGACCTCGACCGCCGCGCCGACCAGGCGCACGCTCCGGCGGCCGACGGCGTGACGCTGGCGACGCTCCACTCGGCCAAGGGCCTGGAGTGGGACGCCGTGTTCTGCGTCGGTATGCACGAGGGCATGATGCCCAGCGTCCACGCCGACACTCCCGCGGCGGTCGAGGAGGAGCGACGGCTCTTCTACGTCGGCCTGACCCGGGCCCGGCACGACCTGATGATCTCGTGGGCCGTGACCCGCAACCGCGGCGGCCGCGGCAACCGCAGGCCGACCCGTTTCCTCGATCCACTGCTCCCTGCCGACCACGAGGCCCGGCAGACCGCGCGCCAGCCCCGCGAGCGCAAGGTGGCCAAGTGCCGCGTCTGCAACACCGTGCTGGCAGTCGCCGACCGCAAGCGCGGACGCTGTGAGGACTGCCCGGCAACCTACGACGAGGAGCTCTACGAGCAGCTGCGGGCGTGGCGCACCGAGCAGGCCACTGAGCAGGGCAAGCCGGCCTACGTGATCTTCACCGACGCGACGCTCCAGTCGATCGCGGAGGTCAAGCCCGCTGACCCCGACGCGCTCGCCAAGGTGCCGGGCATCGGCCCGGCCAAGCTCGAGAAGTACGCCGACTCGGTGCTGGAGCTGATCAAGTCGCGCTAGGCGCCATCACGTTCGGCAAACCCGGGGAGCGACTCCTCGAGGATCGAGCGGAACGGGGCAGTGGCGCCGAGCTGGCTGAGCACGCCGACACCACCGAGCCACACCCGGTGGATCAGCAGGTACTGCGGCGGCAGGTTGATCTTCATCGCGGTGCCCATGCCCTCGGACGTCAGCGCGCTCACTCGCAGCGTCTGCGCCCGCATCCACTCGCGGCTGAACGTGAACTGCTCGACGCTCGCGGGCTCGACGAACGGCCCGATGTAGCGCGCGATCGTGTCGGCGTCGAGGTCGGTCGTGCGCTTGAGGAAGCCCTCGTCGCGCAGGCCTTCGAGCACCAGGTCGTACTCGCCGTTGACGGCGTGCCGCAGCAGCCGGCCGACCGGCTCAGGCAGACCGTCGGGCAGACGCGCGACGGCGCCGTAGTCGACGACGCCGAGTCGACCATCGGGCATGATGCGGAAGTTGCCGGGGTGCGGGTCGGCGTGCAACATGCCGGTCCGGGCGGGCCCGGCGAACAAGAACCGGACGTAGGCCAGGCCGTAGCGATCGCGTTCCTCCTGCGTGCCATCGGTGATGACCTGGGCCAAGGAGTGGTCGCTCTCCAACCACGTCGAGACGAGGGCGTGCTCGGTGAAGGCCAGGATCTCGGGGACGACGATCTCGGGATCGCCGTCGAACTCAGCGGCGAACACACTTTGTGCGCCGGCCTCGAGGTTGTAGTCGAGCTCCTCGGCGACCCGGTCCTGGAGCTCTTGCACGAGCGGCTTGACGTCGAGCCCTGGTGCCAGCGTGCCGAACAGCCGAGCCAATCGCGCGATCTGTCGCAGGTCTGCCGTCAGTGCCTTGGCGGCGCCGGGGTACTGCAGCTTGACCGCGACCTCCTGGCCGTCAGCCCACACCGCGCGGTGCACCTGGCCGATCGATGCCGAGGCGGCCGGCTTGTCCTCGAACGAGGTGAACTGCTGCCTCCAGTCGGCGCCGAACTCCTCGGCCATGACGCGGTGGACGGTGTCCGGCGGCATGGGCGGCGCTGAGTCCTGCAGCTTGACGAGGGTCTCGCGGTAGGGCCCGATGAGCTCTTCGGGCAGCGCGGCCTCGAAGATGCTCATCGCCTGGCCGAACTTCATCGCCCCGCCCTTGAGCTGGCCGAGCACCGAGAAGATCTGGTCAGCGGTGCGGCGTTGCACCTCGCTCAGCACGAGGTTCGCGGGGGCGCCGACCATGCGCTTGCCGAGCCCCAAAGTCGTACGCCCGGCGAATCCCACGGGCAGCGACGCGAGGCGAGCCGTGCGCAGGAACGCGCTGCCGGTCAGCGGACGGCCCTTCGGGTCACCCGATCCGGGCGAGCCGGCCTGGTCCGGCCCAGTGGGCCGGTCGGGAGTCTTGGGCACCTCGTCAGGATAGTCGGGCGGGCCCGGTCAGGCCGCTCGGAGCAGGTCACACGTGCACGCGTGGTGGAACGCGAGCGGCCAGGTGGTCCGGTCGTCATGCGCGGGTCCGACGACCAGGCATCGGCCGAGGGTGCGGTTGGCCCTGCGGTCGGCGTGGGCGAGCACCTCGACCGCGAGCTCGAGCGCCGCCGCGTGGGTCGTCACGGCGTCAACGGCAGGCGGCGTCATGGTCGCTGTGTTGCGCCCGAGCTGGTGCAGCAGCGCTGGCCATGCGCGGTCCCAGTCGGCGCGGTGCAGGTCGTGGCAGGACATGCAGGGCGTACGCCCCGGGCGTACGAGCGGACCGATCCGTATGCGGTCCTCGTCGATCACGACCGACAGGTGGTCGAGCCCCAGCCTGACGGGTTGCTCGAACACCGTGCGGGCGGGTTCTCCGCACGAGGCGATGACGATCAGGTCGGGATCGTCGGCGTCGACCTGGTTCACGCCGGCGTCAGCGAGCACGGCCTGGGTGATCTCCGCGAGCTTGCTGCTGCCGGCATCGCTGTGGATCGCCAGCCCGTACGCCTGCCGGTGGCGGAGCCGGGCCGGATCGTCGCCGCCGAAGTCGGTGTGCCGGGCCTCGGCGTCGAGTCCCCGACGGCCGACGCCGCTCCACCGCGTGGCGTCGAAGATCACCCCGGCCGAGCGCAGCTCCGCGAGGACGTCGGAGACCGGTGCGGTGAGCTCGGGGATCGTGGCGCCGGCGACGGCGGCCAGGCGCTCGACGTCGCGGGCGCCGTCGAGCAGGTGGAGGAGGTCGAGCAGGCCGGGGCGGTCGGCGATGACGATGCCGGGCGAGGTGCCGACCTGCAGGTGCGTCGCGTCCCGGCGCAGCAGCGGTGCTCCGGGGCGGAGCGCGGGACGGAAGGACATGCCGTCAGGTTGTCTGCTCGCCGACGATCGGGCGAACCTGTCGTCCACAAGGTGGCCCAGACAGAGGCGGAGGATCCGACGGCGTCGGATCCTCCGCAAAACTCGGGGAAGTGCGGGGCCCGGATCCCCGCAGGTGGCTCAGGCCTTACCGAGGATCCGGTTCAGCTTGGTGCCACAGACCGGGCAGATGCCCTTGGCCATACGAGTGCCCTTGTCACTGACGTGGACCTCTCCGGACGCCTCGCGCTTTTCCTTGCACTTGACGCAGTAGAACTCGCCACTCCATGTTTCCGACATTGCGGCCTCCTTGCCGATGTGGTGCTAGTCACGTTCAGCGTACGCGTGAGAGGGCCGTTTCACGCTCAGCTGAGCGTAAAGGCCTCCGGCGCGTCGCCACGCCTGAAATTGCAGGTATGAGCGCGTGCCGACCACCTGGAGCGCAAAGGGAGGCTCCCGACGGAGCTTGCCTTCCCCTTGCGAGCTCCATCGGGAGCCTCGAATGGCGCTCACGCTAGGCCTCTTCTGCGCCCTCAGCAACTGCTTTCGAACAACTGTTGTCCACGCCTGTGGATAACAGTGGGGACAAGTTGTGGGGAACGCCGAGGGACCATGTGGACGGGGCGGTGCACAACCTGTGCGTTCGGGTCCGACCATCCCCGGAACTACCTGTGTGACCAGCCGCTTTGCACAGGCCACGTTGTGGACGGACAAAAGGTCGCCATCACGAGATAGGTTTCCGACATGAGCGAGCGCAGCGAGCGCCACAGGGGGCCCTCGCGCCGACGCGTCCGTATCGTGGGTGTGTCAACGGAGGTGGCGGCGTGAGCGAGGTCGAGATCCGGCGCAGCGCGCGTCGCAAGCGCACGGTGCGGGCCTATCGCGAGGGCGACAAGACCATCGTGTTGATGCCGGCCAACCTCTCCAAGGCCGAGGAGGAGCGGCACGTGCGCAGCCTGGTCGACCGTCTCGATCGGCGTGAGCAACGCGTACGCCCGAGCGACGACGACCTGCAGGCGCGCGCCGCCCAGCTGTCGATCGCCTGGCTCGAGGGCCGCGCTGTCCCCCTCTCGGTGCGCTGGGTGGGCAACCAGAACAGCCGCTGGGGCTCGTGCACCAACGTCGACCGCAGCATCCGCCTGTCCGACCGGCTCAAGGGCATGCCCGAGTGGGTCATCGACTACGTCCTGCTGCACGAGCTGGCGCACCTCATCGAGCCCAACCACAGCAAGCGGTTCTGGGCGCTCGTCGAGGCATACCCCGAGACCGCGAAGGCTAAGGGCTTCCTCGAAGGCGTCTCCTGGCAGCAACGATCAGCGCCCTGACCGAGTCGTCGGTCTGAGTCGGCGGCGCCTCGACGTCGAACCACGCCAGGTCGTCCGACTCGTCGCTGATGACGTGCTGCGCCTGCGCGGGCGCGACGGCGACATACTGCACGTCGAGGTGGTGCGAGGGCCGGATCGGCCCACACGGCACCTCGTGGTGTGAGAGCAGCACCGGCACCGGATCGATCACCAGATCGGGGATGCCGCTCTCCTCGCGGCCTTCGCGCAGTGCCGCGTCGGCGAGCGTCAGGTCATCGGGTTCGCAGTGGCCTCCGGTCTGCAGCCACCGCTTGATGACGCGATGCAGCGTCAGCAGGACTCGCTGGTGGTCAGCCGAGAAGATGATCGCGCTCGCCGTGAGGTGATCGGGATGGCACTCCCGGCTCATCGCATCGGCGTGGGCCTCGGTGTGTGCGACGTAGAGCCGGCGCAACCGGTCCTGCTCGTCGTCGGGCGCGGCCCAGCCGCTCAGCACGCGATGCGCGTCGTCGCGCAGCGTCACTCGCGTGGGCCGTCAGGGCCGGCACCCGGCTCGGCGTCGCCCGGATCGCCGGCACCCGGCTCGGCGGCGCCCGGATCGTTGTCGCCCGGATCGTTGTCGAGCAGCTCGCCGAGCGCGACATCGAAGTCGTCGTCGCTCTGCGTACGGTGCTCGCCCTGCGCGAAGCCCAGCGGGTCGTCGAGATCGGCCGCGGACGGCATGAGGTCGGGGTGGCTCCAGACGGCGTCGCGCGCCTCGGGGCCTTGCCGGTCGCGCAGCGCTGCCCAGAGGGTTGTGGCCTCGCGGAGCTTGCGAGGTCGCAGCTCGAGGCCGACGAGCGACGCGAACGTCTGCTCGGCCGGACCGCCGGCCGCACGGCGCCGGCGCATGGCCTCGGCAAGCGGGGCGGCCGCAGGCATACGGTCCTTGGTGGCCTGCGTGACGATCTCGTCGACCCAGCCCTCGATGAACGCCAGGAGGGTCTCGAGCCGGTCGAGGGCCCGCTGCTGCTCGGGCGTGCGCTCCGGCTCGAACAGGCCTCCGGCCAGGGCTTCCTGGATGTCCTCGGGACGCGACGGGTCGAGTCCCTGCAGCTGCGACTCGATCGCGCTGACGTCGATGCGGGTGCCGCGGCCGAACTCCTCGACCGCACCGACGAGAGCCGGACGCAGCCAGGGGGAGTGGTGGAACAGCCGGTGATGCGCGCACTCGCGCAGCACGATGTAGAGGAGCACGTCCGATGCCGGGTGCTCGAGACCCTCGCCGAACGCCTCGACGCCGGACGGCAGCACCGCCGCGACGCGCTCGGGACCGAGGGGGATGCCGATGTCGGTCGACGAGACGACCTCGCCGGCGAGCCCACCCAGGGCCTGGCCGACCTGCTGGCCGAACATCGCGCCGCCGGCCTGGGACAGCATGCCCAGCAGCGGACCGGCCATCGCCTTGGCTTCTTCGGGCAGCGCCTCGCCCATCGCCTTGACGACGTGCGCGGCGATCGGCTCGACGAGCTGCTGCCAGGTGCCGGAGGTGGCCTCGATCCACTCGGCCTTGCTCCAGGCCGTCGCGGTGGTCGCCCCGACGGGGAACGACGTGACGGTGTCGAGCCACGACTCGGCGAGCTGCGCGGCGTCGTCGACGGCGCCCTGCTGGGCGGAGTTGGGCGACGGGTCGGCGCCGGCCGCGGCCACGGTGTGGCGGGCGACGTCCTTGGCCAGGTCGAAGTTGACGCTGCCTTCGTGCGGCGCGAACATCTTCTGCATCTGGCCCATGATCTGGTTCATGTCCATCTGGCCCCCGGAGAACGCGCCGAACAGCTGCTCCATCGGCGTGCCCTTGAAGGGGTTCTCGGGCTCTTCGTTCTCGTTCTCGGCCATACGTCAACACTAGCGACCGGAGCCGCAGGTCCCACGGGATCGGTGTTCGCTCTACGATGAATCCGACATGAGTGCCGTACGCCTGCTCGACATCCGCGATGCCCCGCTGAGCCTCGACGAGGTGTACTCCGCGGTGACCGATCCCGCGGCGGGTGGCATCTGCGTGTTCATCGGCACGGTCCGTGACCACGACGAGGGCCAGGGCGTGTCGGCCCTCGGCTACTCATCGCACCCCACTGCGGTCGCCCGGCTGCGCGAGGTCGCCGAGCGCATCGCCGACGAGTGCGATGTCGTGGCCCTTGCGGGTGTGCACAGGATCGGCGATCTCGTCGTCGGTGACCTCGCGGTCGTCGTCGCGGCCTCGGCAGCCCACCGTGCGCAGGCGTTCGAGGCCTGCCGCAGGCTGATCGACGAGCTCAAGACCGACGTGCCGGTGTGGAAGCACCAGACATACACCTCGGGCGACGCCGCATGGGTGGGTTCGCCGGACACCCCGGCCGCGGGCGCGCAAGTTGCCGGTACTGACTAGGCTCACTGTGTGTCCGACCCGTCAAGACTGAGCGCTCGCTACACGACGATGGTCGTGGCGACGATCTCCTTGATCGTGCTCAGCTGTGTCGCGTTCCTCGTGCCGGTTCCCTACGTCACGATGAGCCCGGGCGCTCCGTTCGACACGCTCGGCAAGTACGAGGTCGCCAAGGGCAAGCCCAAGCCGATGTTCACGTTCGGCGAGGGCGTCAAGACCTACCCGACGACCGGGGCGCTCTACTTCACCACGGTCTCCGTGAGGCGCGCCGACAGCCCACTCTCGCTGTTCGGCGCCGTCGAGGCCTACATCGACCCCGACAAGGCCGTGGTCCCGAAGGATCTGATCTATCCGGACAACGAGACGGCGGAGCAGTCCACGGCGGAGTCGGCCGCGCAACTCCTAAGTTCCAAGGACTCCTCGCGTGTGGCCGCGCTGCGCGCTGCGGGCTACACCGTGACCGGGCGGCCGTCCGTCGCCGGAGTGGTCAAGGGCGGCGCCGCCGCCAAGAAGCTCAAGCCCGGCGACATCTTCACGGCGGTCGACGGCACCAAGGTCACCACGCCGGACCAGGTCGTCAAGGCGGTCGGCGCGCACAAGCCCGGCGAGACCGTACGCCTGACCGTCGAGCGCAAGGGCACGTCGCTCGACGTTCCGGTGGTGACGCGTGCGGACCCCAAGGACAAGCAGATCCCGCGAGTCGGCATCACGATCGGCGTGACATACAAGTACCCGATCGAGATCACCAACAACGTGGACAATCGGATCGGCGGGCCCAGCGCCGGCACGATGTTCGCCCTCGCGATCTACGACCGGCTGACCCCTGGCTCGTTGACGGGCGGCAAGAAGATCGCCGGCACCGGTGAGATGACTCCCGACGGCACGGTCGGTCCGATCGGTGGGATCCGGCAGAAGATGGCCGGCGCTGCGGAGCAGGGCGCGACGATCTTCCTGGTGCCCGCAGCCAACTGCGCCGAAGCCGCCGACGGCGACGACGACGGACTCAAGCTCGTCAAGATCTCGACGCTGAAGGACGCGGTCTCCTCGCTGGAGAAGCTCGCGAAGGATCCGAAGGCCACGGTGCCGACATGCAGCTGATGCCGGACTCGCCGCTTCGCCAGGCCGCGCTCGAGGTCGAGTCGCACGTCGCCGCCGAGGGCTGGGACCAGCCGCCGCGGCTGTTCGCCCTCGTGCCCACTGCCGACCTGATCGCGCGCGAGCCGGGACTGGCCGACCAGCTCGCCGGCGACCCCGCGAGCCTGACGCCCGTCGAGCAGGAGCTGCCGACCGACCGCGAGCTCGAGGACCTGCTGACCGAGATCGCGTGGCCGGACGCGGTCGCCGGTTGCGCCGCAGTCGTCGAGCGAATCATGCTGCCGCCCGAGGCCGAGGCCTCGCTGCCGGACGACCCCGACGAGCTGCTCGCCGTGGTCGCAGCGCACCCCGATCGCCGTGAGGTCCGCCTCGTCGCGGCGGTCGTCCGCGACGGCGCCGCCCACAGCGCCGTACGCGGCAGAGAACCGCACGATGCCGAGCTGCTGGAGGGGCCCGATCTCGTACCGGGCCTGATCGAACATCTCCGCCGCACTCTGGCATAGAGTCAAGTCACCCCGTCACCAGGAGCCACGTGAGCGACATCTTCGGAACCCCCCGCCCTCGCCGGGAGCCCCGGCAGGGGCCTGACCGTCGCCAGCGCGTCCTGGTCCCCACCCTGATCACCCTGGCGTTGCTGCTGTTCCTCGGCTCGATCTTCACGAGCGTGTGGACCGACCGCCTGTGGTTCAAGTCGGTCGGCTACAGCGACGTCTTCCGCAGCGTGCTGTTCACCCGGGTTGCGCTGTTCGTGGTCCTCGGCCTGATCTTCGGCCTCTTCGTCATCGCCAACCTCTTCATCGCCTATCGCACGCGTCCTGACGCGGCGCCGATGCGCCGTGACGACCCGGCCTATCGCTACCGCCTGGCGCTCACGCCTCTGCTGCGGCCCCTCGCGATCGGGTTCGGCCTCGTGCTCACCGGATTCGCCGGCTCGGTCGCTGCCGCCCACTGGGACACCTACCAGCAGTGGCGCAACAGCACCTCTTTCGGGACCAAGGACGCGCAGTTCGGCAAGGACGCCAGCTTCTACGTCTTCGAGTACCCGTGGTGGCGGTTCCTGTCGTCGTACTCCTTCGCCTTGGTGGTCATCACGGTCCTCGCCGTGCTGTTCCTCAACTACGTCTACGGCGGCATCCGCATCGCGGGCCGTGGCCCCAAGCTGACCCGCGCCGCGCAGGTGCACCTGTCCGTGCTGGTCGGCATCGGCGTGCTGCTCAAGGCCGTGTCGTACTACCTCGACCGGTTCGGCCTGATGATCAGCAGCTCGGGCAAGCTGATCGACGGGCCCGGCTACACCGACGTCCACGCCCGCATCCCCAGCAAGAACATCCTCATCGTTGTGGCGATCATCTGCGCACTGCTCTTCTTCGCCGCGATCTTCATCCGGTCGTGGGCGCTGCCGGCGATCGGCCTCGGCCTGCTGGCGCTGACCTCGATCCTGATCGGTGCGATCTGGCCCGCCGTCATGCAGGGCTTCCAGGTCAAGCCGTCCGAGCCCGACAAGGAAGCGCCCTACATCACGCGCAACATCGAGGCGACACGAGAGGCGTACGGGGTCGATGACGTCCAGGTCGAGTCCTACTCGGCCAAGACAGAGCTGACTCCCGCCGAGCTGGCGTCGTCCGCGGAGTCGCGGGTGAGCACCCGCCTGCTCGATCCGACACTGATCTCCGACGCGTTCGAGCAACTGCAGCAGGTGCGCGGCTACTACGCCGTTCCCACGACGCTCGACGTCGACCGCTACAAGATCGGCGACGACGAGCAGCCCCAGGACGTCATCGTCGCGGCTCGCGAGCTCAAGCTCTCCGGCCTGCAGCAGAGCCAGCGCAACTGGACCAACGACCACACGGTCTACACGCACGGCTACGGCATCGTGGCGGCGCGTGGCAACCAGCGCGGACCCAACGGCGAGCCGGTGTTCGTGGCCAAGGACATCCCCCAGACCGGTGAGCTCAAGACCACGACGCCGCCGCGGATCTACTTCGGCGAGCAGTCCCCGTCCTACTCGATCGTCGGCCGGCCCAAGGGCTCCACACCGATCGAGGTCGACACGCCCCGCGGTGGCACGGCGTCCAACAAGGCGACCAAGGACAACGCGACCCAGAACACCTACGACGGCAAGGGCGGCGTGCCGATCGGCAGCGCGTTCAACAAGGCGCTGTATGCCTTCAAGTTCGCCGAGCCCAACATCTTCTTGTCCAACCGGGTCAACTCCGAGTCCAAGATCCTCTACGACCGCGCGCCGCGCGACCGGGTCAAGAAGGTCGCACCGTGGCTGACCGTCGACGGCGACTCATACCCCGCGGTCGTCAACGGCCGCGTCGTCTGGATCGTCGACGGCTACACGACCAGCAACTCCTACCCCTACTCCGAGCACCGTTCGCTGCGCGAGGCCACGGCCGACACGCTGACCGACGGCAACTCGCAGGCGGCCCTGCCGACCGACCAGGTCAACTACATGCGCAACTCGGTCAAGGCAGTCGTCGATGCCTACGACGGCTCGGTCAAGCTCTACCAGTGGGACACCAAGGACCCCGTCCTCAAGACGTGGATGAAGGTCTTCCCCGACGTCGTGGAGCCCAAGAGCGAGATCAGCACCGGGCTGCTCGAGCACCTGCGCTACCCGGTCGACCTGTTCAAGGTGCAGCGCGATGTGCTGCAGCGCTACCACGTGACCGAGGCCCAGGCGTTCTACAACGACGACCAGCGGTGGAAGGTCCCGGAGGATCCGACCGCGCGGGCCGGCACCAACGCGCTGCAGCCGCCCTACTACCTGTCGACGGCACGGCCCGGCGAGGACACCCCGAAGTTCTCCGTGACCAGCGTCTACCTGCCCAACAGCAGGCAGAACCTCGCGGCGTTCGTCTCGGTCAACTCCGAGGCCACCGACACCGACAACTACGGCAAGATGCAGATCCTCCAGCTGTCGAGCGGTAGTCAGATCGACGGGCCGAGCCAGATCGCCAACAAGCTCCAGACCGACAACGGCGTGACACAGGCGCTGCTGCCGTTCAAGCAGGCGGGCACCGACATCCAGTACGGCAACCTGTTGACCGTTCCGGTCGGCGGCGGCTTGCTCTACGTCCAACCCGTCTACATCAAGCGGCAGGCGGCCGAGGGCACCTATCCCGTCCTCCAGTACGTCCTCGCGTCGTTCGGCACCGATGTCGGGTTCGGCCAGGACCTCGACGAGGCACTGCGCGTCGCGCTGGGCCTCGAGGAGGGCTCGACCTCCGAGCCCGGCGACGACCCAACGCCGCCGGACGAGGAGAGTCCGGGCTCGCAGACCGCATCGGCGCTGCTCGACGACGCGAATGAGCTCTTCGACGACGCCCAGGCCGCGCTCAAGGACGGCGACCTCGCGACGTACCAGACCAAGATCAACCAGATGGGCCAGAAGATCGAAGAGGCCCGCAAGGCCGTCGCGGACGAAAACGCCAAGAAGTAGGACGGGCGGGGACCCCGGATTTGATCCGTGGGTCCCCGACCCGTAAAGTGGAGCAGGCGACGCGGGGTGGAGCAGCTCGGTAGCTCGCTGGGCTCATAACCCAGAGGTCACAGGTTCAAATCCTGTCCCCGCTACCATGTGATCTCGCAAGAGATCGGAGACACCCGAACCTGTGAAGGCAGGTTCGGGTGTTCTTTATTTGCGGGGTTGGTAGTCCTTCCTGGTGTCGATGGTCAGTTCGCGCAGGAGCTCGCCGGTGATGGCGTTGACGACTCTGACGTCGAGTTCGTCGATGAGCATGATGACGTGGGTTCGGGCGTGGGTTCGTCCGATGCCGATGTGGCGGAGCTTGCCGTGGACGCGCAGCGTCACGGCTCCTGTCTTGTCGACGCGGTCGTTGCGGATCCGGACGTGGCTGTCGGCGTCGCGGGTGTTGTCGGGCAGGGCTTTGGGCATGGTGTCGAACAGGGCTGCCGGGGTTGCTTGGTGCGGCAGTGAGCGGTGGGGACGCTGGTGGTTGTAGTGGTCGACGAACCGGTCCAGGAGGGTCTGTAGTTCGGCGATCGTGGCCGGCTGCGTCGGTTGGGCGCGGAGCCACTTCTTGAGGGTCTGCTGGAATCTCTCGACCTTGCCTTGGGTGGTGGGGTGGTTGGGTTTTCCGTTCTTCTGGGTGATGTGGAGGCGGCGGAGCTCGGCTTCGAAGGCGTTGCGGCCTCCTTGGCGGCCGATGCCGGCGAGCCGGACGGTGTAGACCATGCCGTTGTCGGTCAGTGTTGAGGCTGGGATTCCGTGCGGTTTTGATCGCGTGGCGGAACTGGGCCAGGACGATCGGGGTGGTGACCCGGGCGTGGGCGGTGACGCGGATGGCGTAGCGGGTGCAGTCGTCGAGCCAGGACAAGATTTCGACATCGACCCCGGTGGTCAGGCGGTAGTGGGTGAAGTCTGATTGCCAGGTCTCGTTGGGCATGGCGGCCTGGAATCGGAGGTAGGCCGCTTTCGGCTTCTTTTTTGGTTCGGGGACGACGAGGCCGGCCTTGGTCAGGTAGCGGCTGATTGTCGCGGCTGACACGGTGACGTCGTGGTGGTTGGCCAGATGCCACCTGATGGTGTCAGGGCCGGCGTCCAGGCCTTGGTCGGCCAGTTGTTTGCGGAGCCTGATGATCAGGTCGGCCGCGTCGTCGCCGATCGCGGTTGGTGACGTCTTGGGCCGCCGCGACCGGGGCTCGAACGCGCCGTCGCCCTCGGCCTCGTAGCGGGCTTTGAGCTTGTAGACCCAGGAGCGGTGCACGCCGTAGCGGGCGGCGACCTCCGCTGGTGACTGGTGCTCGATGAACAAGGCGGTCAGAACCAGGCGAGCCTTCGACATCCTCGAGCATCAACTGCAGGACCGGTGTCGCCGATGTCTTGAGAGATGTGTCGCCGATGTCCTGAATGAGCACACTGTCCCCGCTACCAAGAAAATGGCTGGAACCAGAGGGAATCTGGTTCCAGCCGTTTTGTATTCGTGACCTACCGAAGCCCTTGGATCTGGATGCCAGATGGTCGGATCAAGCGTGGGGCCGCTGGGATTGCAGGAAGCCTTCTCCAGTGAAGGCCGATGGACATGGATTCAATCCTGTCTCCCGCTACATGGCGAGATTGATCATCGGTGGGAGACGCTCGGTTGGACGAAGGTCTGGTCGGATGCAGTGCTCTCGCGTTCAGAACATGTCGAGCGGAATTTCGCAGTCTTTGCTGGCATGACTCTGAATGCTGCGCGACGCTTTCGTGAGTTCATCGCTGGTGAGGCCAGCAATGGCGGTGGCGACCACTTGCAGGTCGGCGGCGTCTACACCGGAGACGAGTTTTCCCTGCTGGATCTTCACGAAGTCGGCGACGGTGAGGCCAGCCTTCTTCATAGCGCTCTCGACCTTGTCGGTTTCCCCTTCGAGTCGCTGCCAGTCATCTTCTACGTCGCCAGGTGCTTTGTCGCTGAGCTCGTGAATCGCGGCGAAGGCTTTGTCTAGGTCGCCGGGGCGGAAAGCCTCCAGTGTGTCTTGGGACTTCTTGAGGGTCTTGCAGTAGTCGCTGTCGGGCCCGCCGGAACTGCATGCCGACAGCGTCATTCCGGTCAGGAGGACAGCGGTCGTGAGGACGTTTCGTCTCGAGTGAGACTTCGGCGGTTTCGTGCGCATGGTGTCGGACCGTAGCAGTGAATCGAGGCACGGAGGGCGGTTTGTGACCCGCGTGTCACGTGGGCGTTCTAGTCGAGTTGGCCGTTTTGTTCAGATAGTTGAATTATTTGCTAGATGTCGCAGCGGAATGGTTGTCGCATCTGTCAGAGTTCGGGTTCACCGCCTCACGATGGAGCCTTCCTTGAACCTGTATGTGACCCGTTGGGGTCTTCGCGTCCCGCGCCTGTTGTTCGCGATTGGCGCCCTGGCGGTGGCGGCGATCTTGACGATCACCATGCTCCCTGCTGGTGCGGTCTCCGCCCCGAACGAGGACAAGACGTTGGCGGAACCGGCCGAGGAGGGCGAGCCCAAAGTGGACGGGCCGACAGACTCTGATGGCGACGGAACGTTTGATCGTCCGGACACGGTGTCGGCTGCGCTGACCGCGCGCCTATCGAAGAAGCCGGTTGAGGATTTGTCTGCGCGGACGGAGACCTCGACGACGATCGTGAATCCCGACGGCACTTTCACGACAAAGGAGTTCGCTTCGTCTGTTCGGGTCGAGAACGAGGTCGGAGACTGGGAAAAGATCAACCTTGAGCTGGAGGAGGCCAACGACGGCTCGTACGCGCCGAAAGCATCGCCGGTCGACGTCACGGTCAGCGGAGGAGGGGACAAGGACGCCGCAACAGTTGATCTGCAAGGTGACCAGTCCCTTGCCGTTACGTGGCCTGAGAAGCTCCCCGAGCCCAAGGTGGACGGTGGCGTCGCGACCTACACGGTGTCGGACACTTCTGATTTGCAGGTCGTGACTACTGGTGGAGGTGTGGCGACCCGGCTTGTCCTGAAGTCCAAGCCGGCTGCGGACGACCCGATCTTCACCTTCGGGCTGAGGACGGACTCGCTCGATATCGAAGAGTCCAGGCCCGGATCGTTGACTGTCACGGACGACAACGGCAAGCGAGTCGGCTCCAGCGCCGTACTCAAGGCCTGGGACGCATCCCGAGATGAGGCCGGCGATCCAACCAACGTCGTCACCCTCGATGCGAACCTGAAGGCCGGATCACAGTCCGGTGACGTCACCACACAGAGCCTCGAGCTGACGACGCCCGAGGGATTCCTGGATGATCCAAAGACCAAGTACCCCGTCGT
Source organism: uncultured Actinomycetota bacterium (assembly GCA_963790145.1). Lineage (GTDB taxonomy): Bacteria > Actinomycetota > Actinomycetes > Propionibacteriales > Nocardioidaceae > Aeromicrobium. Next base: position 608,655 of record CAWBNN010000005.1, read on the forward strand.
CATTGACCCGGACATCAATGCGGTGACGTTCACCCGTGACACCTGGATCCGTAGCGGCGACGGCGCTGAGTTTGGCGAGGACTACCGCCTTCTGGTCGGCTCTGTCCACTCGCACTCGAACGCCAACCAGACCTACTCGATGCTGCAGTGGTCAAACAGCGAGCTGGCGGGCAAGGATGTCACCGCCGCGACGATGGGTCTGTATCAGTACGACGCGAACTCCTGCGATCCCAAGCAGATGGACATCAACCCGCTGTCTGCCGGTTTCACCGAAGGCACAGCTCAATGGAGCAACAGGCCTGGGATCCAGTCGACCGATGGTGTTTCGACGACTGAGAACCGCGGCGGGACCCTCGGGCCGACCTGTGTGACCAATGGCTTCATCACAGTCGATGTGGTCGAGATGACTAAGAAGTGGGCCAAGGGCTCGAGCAACGGCGGCTACTCCAACTACGGTGTCCGCCTGAGTGTGCCGTCGGCGTCGGCGTCGGACAACACCTTCGAACGCCGTTTCTGCTCCTCCGAGCCAGACTCCTCGGCATCGACCTGCAGCAGCACGTCGAAGGTCCCGTACCTGTCCGTTACTTACAACGGGTCCCCGAACAAGGCAACCAAGCCAACCGTTGACCCGTCAGTTTCGGTGAGCGATGTGTTCCACACCGCCACCGCAACGCCGACCTTGTCGACAGTTGTGTCCGACCCGGAGAAGAGCTCCGTCCGCGCCCGCTTCAAGGTTCTCGACGGATCGACTGTCGTGTACGACGGCATGTCCGACTATGTCGCATCTGGCGGCACGGCGGCGCTCAAGCTTCCCAGCCCGCTGACCGACGACAAGACGTACACCGTCCAGGCGTGGGGGAACGACGGTCATAGCGACTCCTTATCCGGTTCCTCGACCACCAAGGTCTACATCAACACCAGCCCTCCCGGTGGGTTGACGATCACCTGCGCGAACGTGACCACTGGGACCTGGTATCCGACCCGACCGGCCGCCTCGACGACTTGCTCCTTCAACGGCAGCGGATCCACCGTCGGGTTCGAATGGACCCTCAACGGCCAGCCCCAGGCGGCCCTCGTGGCCAACACCAGCGGCAACGCCCACAACATCCCTGTGTCCATTCCCACCAACGGCGTCGTGGGGATTAGCGTCAGAGGCAAGGACATCGTTGGCAACATCACCACCCCGCGCGAGTTCGGATTCGGCTCCGGCAACGCCGGCCTCATCACCCCGGTCACCGGTGACCGGACCAGCTCGACGATCAACGTCGAAGCTGAAGCGCCGAAAGACGCCGTCTCGGCCCGCATCCAGTACCGCGCAGCTGGCAACAGCTCAGGTACCTGGAACAACGCCACACACGTCAAGCTCGTCTCCACCGGCACCGTCTGGATCGGAAACACCACCAACACTGCCAACGACAGTGCTACGACCAACCCGTTGATCTGGGATGCCGGGGCCGAATCTGGTATCGACGCTCCATCGGTAAACGATATCCGCGTGTGCTTCACCTACACAGGTGTTGAACGATGCACTCCCGCGCGCCAAGTCACCGTGGTGCCCCACGCGTTCGGCGGGAACTTCCCAACCGAAGAAGCAGGTCCCGGCCAGGTCGCACTGTTCACCGGCGAATTCCAACTCGAAGACGTCGACGTCGAGGTCCCGGCGTACTTCGGCTCGCTGGAACTCGCCCGCTCCCATCGCACGCTGGGAGGTGCGACCACCGTCCCAGCGGGCGTGTTCGGCCCCGGGTGGGTGGCGGACCTCTCCGGCCCAGAGGCCGGATTCGCATCCGCAGAAGTGCTCGACAAGACCGCGACAGACGGATCGCTGACGCTCGTCAGTCCCGATGGAACGTCGTCGACCTACCTGCGGGAGAACGGCGGGGCCGCGGCGCAGCCCGTGGACACATATCGCGGCGATCTCGAGACCGGGACGGTCAACGAGACCCTGGCAATCAGCGAAACGTCTGGCACCAAGTACCTGACCCTGACCGAAGAGGACCAGACGAAGACGGTCTGGAAACACCTCGGCAGCGGCAAATGGGTCGTCGAGAAGGTCACCGAGACGGGCGCCACCGCGACTACCACCTACTCACACGATGCAGACGGGCTCGTCAGCGGGATTTACGCACCCGCACCCGCGGGAGTGACGTGCAACGCGACAACCCAGGATCCGGGCTGCCGCGCTCTGCAGTTGACCTACTCCTCGGCAGGCGCCGTCGCGGATAAGCGCCTGACCCAGGTGGACCTGCGAATCTTCGACCCGAAGCCCACCTCGACTGGCGAGCCCGGAGATGGAGCTGGAATGACCACGGTCGCCGTGGCAAAGTACGCCTACGACGGCAACGGGCTGCTGACCGATGCGTGGGATCCGCGTTTGGGTGACGGCTCGGGCGCGCTCAAGACCAGTTACACCTATCAAACCGTCTCGGGGAAGAAGGTCCTTGACACCGTGACCGAACCAGGCCTCACGCCGTGGCGATTTGCGTTCGACTCCAACGGTCGTTTCTCTACCGCCAAGCGGGCTCAGACGTCCGCCGTGGGATCTGGTGACGCGACCTGGACGGTTGCCTACGACGTCCCATTGTCGGGAACGGGCTTGCCAGACCTGCGCCTCTCGGCAACGAAGGGCTGGGGGCAGACGGTCGCACCGACCGGCGCGGTGGCCGTCTTCGCACCCGACAAGACACCCACCGGCGGGTCACCAACATCGAGTGAATGGTCCTACGGGGCAATCTCGTACTTCACCCGTGAAGGCCGCACTACCAATACGGCAGGATACGGCGCAGGCGCGTGGCAGGTCGGCTCGACCATGTACGACGAAAAGGGCAACGAGATCTGGTCCCTTGACGAGGGCAACCGCAACATCGCACTTGCCAGTGGCAGCAACTCAGCGGCCGTCGCTAACAGCTTGTCGGCCACAACCGTGTACAACGCCGACGGCACACGAGTTGAGGAGGCCTACGGACCAACTCAATCTGTTGTGCTGGAGGACGGTACTCAAATTCAGGGCCGCACCAAGTCCGAGACAATTTTCGACGACGAAGCCGCCGCAGCATCGGTCCCGGCGGTCGGTCGACCGACGCCGGCCGCGGGTGCGCCGCCCTTGAACCTCGAGGTCGAGAGTCGCGACTCAGTCGCCGACGCTACAGGGGCTGTCTTTGACCTGAAGAAGACCCGCACCAGCTATGACCCCGTCGTTGCCGGCGACGGCAACGGGTGGACCCTCGGCACACCCACGCGAGTCGCGACTCAATTGGGCTCCGGCTGGTCGACGACGCTCACGCGATCCGATACCGAAGGCAAGGCCTTCGAGGTTCGTACTCCACAGGGCGTTGGAACCAACAATGATGCTGGATCGGATACTCGGTCTACTTTGACGACCTACTACACGGTTGGCGCCAACTCCGCCGACAGCGCATGCGGCAACAAACCAGAGTGGGCCGGCATGGAGTGCAAGACCGGGCCCGCCGGCCAACCCAGCAGCGGGGACCCCGTACCGGTCAGCCGTAACATTGGATTCGACTACCTGCTGAACGAGACAAAATCAACAGAAACGTCGGGGACTATGGTTCGGACGTCCACCACGCTCTACGACGATGCTGGCCGAAAGACCTCGGAGAAGACGTCGGTCGCAGGCGCCCCGAGCGGCGATGAGCCTGTTCCTGACACGACCTACTCGTACTCGTCTACGACCGGTGCCCTGACGTCCGTCGGAGCCGGTGGTTCGACGATGACCACGACGTACGACTCGTGGGGGCGCGCGCTCACCCAAACAGACGGAAGGGGCAATACCGGAACAACGACCTACGACACCGTCGGACGGGTCAAGACCTTTGACGACGGTAAGGGCACCTACACCTACACCTACGACGGCACCGACGCGGCAGGCAAGGAAGAACGACGCGGCATTGTCACCAAGATCGACGTCGGCCTGCCCTCCGGCCCGGACGAGTTCCAACTCGCATCCAACGCCGACGGAAACGCGTACCTCACGGTCTACCCCAACGGGATCAAAGCCACGACCACGATGGACACCGTCGGCGCGGACACCGCGCTGCGGTACCAGACTAGTTCGGGAGCCGAGCTCTTTGCGTTCTCCAACACCATGGACGCGAACTCTCGTGTCCGTTTCTCGGCCTCTCCTGGATCCTCGCAGTCCTACACGTACGACGACCGAGACCGCCTGGCGAAGGTCGAGGACACGGTCAACGGCCAATGCACCACGCGAGCCTACGGGTTCAGTCTCGACTCCAACCGGACGAGTCTCGCCACCTCTACGCCAGGTACCGACGGTGTGTGCTCGACAGCGTCGACCACGACGGTCACAAGCGCGTTCGATGATGCCGATCGCATCACCACGAGCGGCTACACCTACGACAAACTCGGCCGGACTCGCACCGTCCCCGCTTCGCACACCGATCAGCCCGCCGGTGGCGAGCTAACAGCGGCCTACTACGCGACCGACATGGTGGCGAAACTATCGCAGTCGGTACCGGACGGCGGTAGCACCGTCGCGAAGACCAAGACCTTCACGCTTGACGCATCGCAACGCTTGTCTGAAGCCACCGACGCGACCGCGGATGTGGATCTGAAGAAGATCACCAACCATTACTCCGACACGGGCGATGCCCCGGTATGGATCGAGGAACAGACCCGACCCGACGGTGCTTCGGCGTGGTCGACCACTTGGTCGCGCAACGTTCTGGGGCCGGGTGGGGACCTCGCGCTCATCCAGCCGTCAAGCGGCATAGCTGAGGTCCAGATCACCAATCTGCACGGTGACGTCGTTGCCACGCTCGACAACGACACCACCATCACGGGTGTGAGCGACTATGTCGAGGCGACCGAATACGGCGTCCCAAGGTCACTATCGGCCGATCTCGGCAGATACGAATGGCTCGGCGCCAAACGCCGGTCCTCAGAATCCCTTGGCGGCCTGGTCCTCATGGGCGCTCGCCTCTACAACCCGAAGACTGGGCGCTTCCTTTCCCGAGATCCTGTCTCGGGTGGCAATGACAACACGTACGCCTATCCCGCCGACCCGATCAATGTATTTGACCTTGACGGGGAATGGGGCGTTCCCAAATGGGCAAAGAAGGTCGGAAGGCACGTCAAGAAGCACTGGAAGACCTATGCGATGGTTGCCTCATTTGCCATCCCGGGTGCTGGCGCCTTTCAGGCCGCGCGGGTGGCCTTGTATGTCGCGAAGGCGCGAAAGCTACATAAACTGGCGAAGGGCGCAAAGAACATTCGGGTCCCGAGTCGGAGGGGTGGCGGTGTCCGATATCACCTGCAGGCTGGACACGGCAAGACCGGGTGGCACAAGCATGTCGTCAGAATCAACAGGCGTGGGTATCCCGTCAAGAAGACGAAGGACATGAGGTACCGCGATCTTAGAAGGGCAACGCGCGCGATCAAGAAGGGCAAGACTTCTTCGGGCAACGCTCGTGGAAATCGCAGAAGGTGGTAAGAGATGAGACGAAAATCGCCATTCGTGGGCCGCTACTGGGAATGGGGTTGGCCGATGGAATGCGCGGAGGATTTAGATCTGTCCGAGTCGCGCGTGGCCCATTTCGGTCTAGAACTGGGGCCGACGTCGTCTTGCAGTGTGCTACTTGAGCTTGAATCGGACGTCAGCAGCGTGAGGTTTGATTTTCGCCGCCTCGCGGGGCTGCGTACTGAAGGCTCTTGGTCTAGTGAGTCTGGTCTCCCCGTTCAGGACGTCGGGGTGTGGCGCGACCCGTCGAACCCGTTGGCGCCGGCCTGGTTCGATCTAACTATCGTCGACGGGCTTTCAATTCAGCTATTGTGTGCAGACTCGGACGTGCTTAGCAGTTGGACCGCCCGGTCTTGACGCGGCAAGCGACCGGATCGCGTGCGCTGAGACCGTCCGCACTGGCAAGAGGCCGCATAGATGGTGACAAAACTCCAACGGGGGCTCGTGCTCAAAGCAGCTGGCCGGAACGATTCCGTTGGAGCGACCCCTGGCAGACCAGTTGAGAACCGTCCAGTTCGTCCACAGTTCGCGGCGGTATGACGCAGTCTGACCAAGACATTCTCGTGCATTCTGCGAGTATCGGTCGATGACCGATCATCGGGAAGATTCGCTGACAATTGAGCTGAGTGGTGACGAAGCCTTGGTTCTCTTTGAGTGGTTGTCGAACCGGGTGGGAAAGGACTCGTTTGAGGATTTCGATGACGAATCCGAGCAGCAAGTGTTGTGGAAGCTGAAGGCGACCTCGAGCGTCATTTGGTCGCGCCTTTTCGCGAGGACTATCACGTTGTTCTGAGTGAAGCTCGACGGCGCGTGCGAGACCCAGCCCCTTGAATAGGCAGCTAAGGAAATCGCGGCGATGTGACGCGGCACAGGACGGAGCGGGTGGTGGATCATGGATCCATGACCTTGGACTGGGCCTGCGCCTTCTGCAGCGGGTCGACTGGCGACGATCCGCGCACAACCGAGATCGGGGTTGCCTTTCCGCCAGGCGACGGACCGAATCAGTTCTTCCGAGCACACTTTGAGTGCCTCAAGGGTGCACTGCATTCCGATGCCGCGGCTGAGCTCGTCGATCTACCTGACGCGTAGCATTCGGTCACTCGCACGGTGGATCGCGGCGGAATGACTGTGAGGATCGTGCGCTGGTGCGAGAAGGTCTTAGTGGGCGCCTTGCGGAGCCCGCGTCTTAATGGGCGAATTGCCCCACTTGAGCCGCGTCGGTTCAGGCCTGAGCGCTCACCGCGGGACGTGACTGGATCAGGCGGGTTGTTGGAGGGCGAGTTGGGACATGGCGGCTGCGATTTGACGGTCTCGGCCTTGATCGGCGTGTTGGTAGATGGCGGAGCTGGCGATGGAGGAGTGGCCGTAGCGTTCGAGGAGCTCTGCTTGGGTGGCGCCGGCGTAGACGGCGCGGGTGACCGCGTGGTGCCGCAGCGCATGCCAAGTCAGGTTGGGTTGGCCGATGGCGGCTCGGGCTCGGTAGAAGCCTGATCCTTTGCTGGGGGAGGTGCGGCGGCTGTCGGGTCGTTTGGTGCCGGCTTGTTCGCCGTAGAGGGTGCTGGGGTGGAGGTATCCGCCGCTGGTGTTCGGGAAGACCAGTCCGGTCTCACCGTGCTGGGCGTAACGGTTGAGGTGGTTGTCGAGGTCTTTGAGGATGTGGGGTGGGATCGCGACGCGGCGGATCCCGGCGTCTGATTTGGGGTCGTCTTCGAACGCCAGGATCGAGCCGTCGGGTTGTTTCGATCGGACGACGGACCGGGTGATCGACACGGTCGCTGCGGTGATGTGGCCGTCGTCGTTTCGGTGGATGGTGAGGTCGTGGCGGCGTAGGGCGAACATTTCGCCTTGGCGTAGTCCGCACCAGGCAGAGATGAGGACGGCGAAGGATCGTTTGGCGGGCATGGCATTGGCCAGGGCTGTGACTTCGGTGGGGGACAGCAGGATGGTGTCGCGTGCTTTTGCGCGGGTGCCGCGGCCCTTCCGCTTGCGGCGGGTGCGGGCGGCGGGGTTGAAGGTGATCAGGCGTCGTTCGATCGCCAGGCCGAGCACGGCGCGGAGTAGGTCTTCGGTTTGCTCGCGTTGACGTGACCCGGGTGGTAGCTGGTTTCGCCAGTCCGCGGCATCGGTGGCGGTCAGCTCGGCGACCGCTTGGGCGCCGATGGTGGCCTGGATGAACCGGTGCCACTGGTACCGGTAGAGGTCGATCGTGCCCTGCTTGAGGTCGCCCTCGTCGAGGTAGTCCTCGAACAACTCGTTCGCGGTCGTCCCTGAGATCGTGGCGGCCCGGTTTGCACGTTGTTGTTCGGCCGGCGACAGCCACGTGCCGGTCGTGATCTGCTGACGGATGGTGACGAGGTAGGCGTCGGCGTCGAGGAGGGTGTCGAACGTGTGGGATGCGTTGTGACGTTTGCCGTCGGGTCCGCGGAAACGGGCCCGTAGCCGGCCGGAGGGCAGGAGGTCGATGGTGCCGAAGTTCGCCCTTCCGGCTTTGCGTCGTTTCTCGATAGCCTTGAGCAAGGCGTTCGTTTCGGTCTGGCTGCGTCCCATGATGTGCCCCCTAGTTGTGACCTCCGCGTGACCCACGACCTGTTCAAATCTGTGATCTGGTGACCGTTCTTGTCACGGTCTCGTGGCTGCGGTTCTGGCCGGTTTCTTCTGTAACCACAGGCCAAACTAGGGAGCCGAGTGGCCAGCTTCAAATCCTGTCCCCGCTACCAAGAAAACGGCTGGAACCAGAGGCAATCTGGTTCCAGCCGTTTCGCATTCGTGACCCACGTTGCGCAAAGTTGCCCTCGCTTTTACGGTCGGCAGGCTGTGATGGCAGCAAGTGTTCTCGCTCCGGCCGCGCCAGACCAGACGTCGATCCTGTTTCCCGCTGCGGGCCCTCACGTGCTGGACCGGTCCTCGCAGTCTTGACGCCAGGTAGAGATCTCGACGATGCGGACGGCCTAGCCCTGCGGGTTGGGCGACCCATCATTTGCGGGTTCTTGCACTGCGCGGGGGTGTCGGCGGACAGCTGTTACCGCCGCGACCACGATCACTGTCGTCAGGATGATCCAGCTGAGCCCGTACGGCCGGTGCAGGACGGTGTCGTTGTCAGGCTTGCCGCCTTGGCCCGACAACACGTTGACGAACGTCACCGTCAGGGTCGCCCAGACGAGGAACGCAATCGCCACCACAGCGCGGGTGCGTCCTGGCAGCAGCCGCGCGGCGACAACACCCAACAGCACCGTCAGTGGGGCGATGACTGCGTCGTGGAGGATCACGCCGCCGGCGAGCCAGGTGCCCATCGAGAAGAGCTGCTCGGAGGTGAAGTCGCGCATGAGCCATACTCCCCAGAGGCCGAAGCCGACTCCGGTGAGCAGCAGCAGGGCTCGCACGAGTCTCATGTCTTGACCTCGAGCTCGCGGACCCATTTCGTCTGGAGGACTCCGGGGCGGTTGGGCGCGATGATGCGGCATGGGTAGCCGTGGTCGAGGCTCAGTGGCTGGCCGTTGAGCTCAAGTGCCAGCAGTGTCCGCGGGTCGTCCACGAATTCACCCGGCAGCTCCGACGTACGGAAGGCGCCGCGGGTCTGCATCGACCGGACGGTCACCGTCGATCCTGACGGCGCCCCGACCAAAGCAATGAGGTCCTGGACCGCGACCCCGGTCCAGTCGGCGTTGCGGCTCCATCCCTCGACGCACGCGATCGGCAGCCGATGCGTACGTTGTGGCAGCTCCGCGAGCTCGTCACGGGTGAGCGACACACTGCGCCCGCCGGCCTTGAGCTGGAGGACGAACGCCGGATCGCTGGCAGCCCGGGTCGCGCCGGCCGCTCGTGCCGTGCGGTTGACGGGAAGGTCCTGCGGCCCGTCCCCGTCGCGAACGCCGAACACCGAGATCCTGCGAAGGAACGGCACCGTCTGGCCGACCGTCAACACCAGAGCAAGTCCCGATGCCACCGTCGCGCCGCGCAGCACCGCGCGTCGACTCGGCCCTTCGGACTCGACCGACGGATGGTCCTCGACCGAGGCGCCCAGCCCTTCGCGGATGACCGGCAGCTTGACCGCGATGTGCACGAGGAGGGCGCCGATGGCGACCCAGGAGACCGCCTCGTGCGTACGTCGGAAGCTGAACTCCCACGGATACCACTGGACGATGTTGAGCAGGCCGCTCGTGAGCTGGAAGATCGCCGCGGCGACCAGCACACCGATCGACGCACGTTCGAGCACGTCGATGAGCTGGTCGCGACGCGCCTTGGGCGGACGGATGAAGAACCGCGGGTAGACGGACCACAGCTTGACCAGCAGCAGCGGGACCGACGCGATGCCGGTCGCCACGTGCGTGCCCTGCGTGACCCGGTAGAGCCATGACGGGTTGGGCCCGATCGGCAGCCATCCGGGCGATGCGTACTGAAAGTGACTCCACAAGCCGGTCAGGAAGCAGATGCCGAACGCGATGCCCAGTGCCGTGCCCACGCGGGCCGTGGTCGCGGGTCCTCGCGACCGGGCGCTGAAGTCCTCGGGTCGCGGGATCCGCTTCTCGATGTCCTCAACGCGGGGAAGTCTCATGCTCGTTCCAGATGCGCTGTGTGCCTGCCACCCGCGGAGTGAGTCACGACGACTCGCAGGCCGGCTCGCTCCGCGACCTCGTGGATCGCGTCGAGGCCGACCACGGCCCACTCGAAGTGCGCCGACAACCGGCCGTCGACCCGCAGCCGGCGGTGCTCGCGAACGAGGCCGGTGCCCGCGGGAGCGACCTCGGCGATGACCGTGCCGTCGCCGGTCAGCACCTCGAGCAGCCGTCGGAGCAGGCGCACGGGGTCTCCGCCGATGCCGAGATTGCCGTCGGCCAACAATGCGTACGCCCACCGGCCCTCACCGGGAATGGCGCCGAAGACGTCGCGGCGCAGCGCGAGGGCCCCGCGCACCCGGGTCTGGCGGATCGCCTCGCTGGAGACGTCGATGCCCATCGCCGGGATCCGGTGAGCGGCGAGCTCACCTACCAGGCGTCCGGGGCCGCAACCGATGTCGATCGTTGCGTCGTCGCACGGGTCGATGAACAGCTCCCGGTCAACCCAGTCGGGCGCAGACGACCACTGCGCGACCTCGAACGGTTGCGCACGGCCCACGTGGTCGACGACATGCGTCGGCTTGCCTGCGAAGGCCTCGTCGTAGGCCGATACCGCGTCGAACGTGATGCTCATGCGGCCACCTGAACGTTCTGCACGATGGCGGCGACGCGCGAGAGCGGGATGCCGTCGGCGATGTCGACGGCGTCCGTCCACGTGTCCATGTCACGGACGGTGCGCAGCCGCATGACCTCGCCCAAGGCCCGCTCGGTCTGCTCAGCGGTGTCATCGACCGACATCTCGACATCCGCGAGCACGACGGCGTCCCCTGGGTCGGGCAGACCCAGGAGCCACCAGCCTCCGTCGGCCGCCGGGCCCATGACCCGCGATCCTTCCCGGACTCCAGCACCGGCATCCAAGTAGTCCCGCACGGTCAGCTGCGGGGTGTCCATGCCCACCTGCACGACCCCGTGCCCGGCGTCAGCGTCCGCGTGCGCGTTCGCCAGCCGCTCCCCGAGGCCGTCGCCGCGCTGCGGTACGACCCGCACACCCGAGAGTGCGCGCGTGATCTCGTCGACGCGGACCGCCTCGCCGAGGTCACCGGTCATCGCGACGACCACGGGCCACCTCAAGGCAGCGACGGTCTCGAGCGTGTCGAGAAGGGCCGCAGCAGCCAGCTCAGCCGCTGCTGCGTCGCCGACCGTGGACGCGACTCGCGTCTTGGCGAGCCCTGGCACGGGCGCCTTGGCGACAACGAGGATGGTTGGATCGCTCATCGCAGCACCTTGGCGAAGTCCTGCACGACCCGTGCGGTGCCTCGGACCGAGCCGGAGACCTTCGACTTGGTACCGGCAGCGCGACAGCCGTACGCGACATCGATCTCTCGGACGGTCCAGCCGGCCTCGGCCGCGCGGAGCATCAGCTCGAGTGGGTAGCCGAAGCGCCGGTCCTCCACGCCCAGGGCCAGCAGGTCGTCGCGGCGGCAGACCCGCATCGGCGCGAGGTCGTGGATCGGGAACGCGGAGCGGCGCCGGATCCAGGTCGCCAGCAACTGCGTGCCCAGGCGCGCGTGCCAGGGCCACACCCCGCGTCCCGTCGGGCGACGCCGGCCGACGGCCATCGTGGCCGCCCCTGAAATGACGAGGTCCAGCATCGGCTCGAGGTCTGCCAGTCGCATCGAGGCATCACCGTCCATGACCCCGACGAACTCGGCCTCGGCAGCAAGCATCCCTGCGTGAACGGCTGCGCCGTAGCCCGGCCGGGTCTCCGTGATGACGTGGGCGCCAAGGGATCGCGCCACATCCGCGGTGCCGTCCGTCGAGCCGTTGTCGACGACGATCACGCGCCATCCGGGCGGGACGTGCGCGAGCACGGTCGGCAAGGCAGCCGCCTCGTCCCGGCAGGGGATCACCACGTCGCCCACGCTCATACCCATGATTCGACGCTAGGGGCATCCCGGCTTGGTCACCACCTGAACGGCGATGACGGACCCGTGACGTCCGCCGGGCGGACGGCCCACACGTGACAAGCACACCTAGGCTGACGACGTGCCTCCCGTCCTGCTTTCCGCCCGTGCAGCGGTCCTGTCCGCGACCGTCGGACTGGTCCTGGTGGTGGCCGCGATCGCCGTGCCGAGGGTGACCGGTGACGACGTGCGCGTGCACTGGCCGCCGCTTCACGCCGACTGGGATCCGCGACTGGGCATCCTGACCGTGCCGGCGCTCATCATCGGCTTGGGCCTGTGGATCGCGCTACCCCGTCTGGCCGCCACGTCATCATGGCGAACCCTCCTTGCATACGCCTTCGCCGGCACCTGGCTCTGGACCATGGCGCTGGCGATGACCGAGGGCACTGACGGGCTCGCGCGCGTCTTCGAACGACCGGGTGAGTACGTGTACGACGCCCAGCGCGTCGACTCGATCGGCACGATGCTCCGGACGTTCATCGACCACATCCCGATGGACTCTCCGGACAACTGGCACACCCACGTGGCCGGGCACCCGCCCGGCGCCCTCTTGTTCTTTGTGCTGCTCGACCGCCTGGGCATCTCGGACCCGTTCTGGATCGGCATCGTGGTCGTCACGATCGGGAGCACCGCGGTAGTCGCGGTTCTCATGACCCTCAAGACGCTCGGCTCGGTGCGCCTGGCGCGGCAGGCCATGCCGTGGATCGTTCTCGCCCCCACCGCAGTCTGGATGGGGGTCAACGGCGATGCGCTGTTCACCGCGGTCGCGGCTTGGGGCCTCGCACTGCTGGCGATCGCCGCTGCCCACCGCCGCCCGGGAGTCGCCGTCGCGGCCGGCCTCCTGCTCGGCGCCTGCGTGTACCTCTCGTACGGACTCGTGCTTCTCGGAATCCTCGCCGTCGCAGTGCTGGTCGTCGCGCGTACGTGGCGGCCGTTGCCCTGGGCTCTTGCCGGCGCGGCCGTCGTTGCCGCGGCGTTCACCGCAGCCGGCTTCGAGTGGTGGCGGGCGTATCCCGTCCTGCACGACCGCTACTACGCCGGCATCGCGTCCGAGCGCCCCTACTCCTATTGGGTCTGGGCCGATGTCGCCGCCTGGACGTTCACCGTCGGTCTCGTCGTATGGGCTGCCTTCCCCCGCGCGATCCGGGCATTCAAGGAAGGTGACGCGCTGGCCCGGCTCGCGGGAGCCGCGTTGCTGACCATCCTCGTTGCGACGCTCTCAGGCATGAGCAAGGCCGAGGTCGAACGCATCTGGCTGCCGTTCACGATCTGGGTCGTCGCGCTCCCAGCGCTGCTTCCCGAGCGGTGGCACCGTCGAGCCCTGCTGTCCCAAGTTGTCCTGGCCCTGTGTGTCCAACACCTGGTGCTGACAAGGTGGTGATCATGACGAGCGTCGACCGGCCGCACGTGCTGGTGGTCGAGGATGATCACGCCGTGGGCGACGTGCTGCGTCGCTACCTCGAGCAGTCGTACGAGGTCACCGTCGCGACCGATGGGGTGACCGGGCTCGCCGCCGCTCGCGACCTGGCACCGGACCTGATCGTGCTCGACGTCATGCTGCCGAAGCTCAACGGCCTGGAGATCTGCCGACAGCTCCGCGAGACCGACAGCTCGGCCGTGCCGATCATCATGCTGACAGCCCTGGGCGAGACCGACGACCGCATCGCGGGCCTCACGAACGGTGCCGACGACTACGTGACCAAGCCGTTCAGCGTCAAGGAGCTGACGCTGAGGATCGGCTCCGTCCTGCGGCGCAGCCTCGTGCCCGCCGGTACGCGGCCCGTCGCCGGACTGCTGATCGACGGCGATCTCACGGTGCACCCCGTGGCTCGCGAGACGCTGCGCTCCGGCACGCCCCTGCCGCTGACGACGCGCGAGTTCGACCTCCTGCACTTCTTCCTGCGGCACCCCCACAAGGTGTTCAGTCGTGAGGACCTGCTCCGGCAGGTGTGGGGCTGGGAGTACGGCGACCACTCGACCGTGACGGTGCACGTCAAGCGCCTGCGCCACAAGATCGAGGCCGATCCGGCCGACCCCACGAGGATCGTCACGGTCTACGGACTCGGCTACCGCTGGGACCCGCAACCATGAGCGCGGACACCCTGCACGCGCTGGTCATCGGACTGCTGGGGTCGCTCGGGGTCGTCGGCGTCGGCGCCCTCATCCTCTACCTGCTGCGCGGTCGCGCGCTGACGACGTCGATCGTCCTGCTGACCCTCGTGCCCCTCGTGGCGATCATCGTCGGCGTCGTCGGCACGAGCCAGTTCATGTTCACCGCAGAGCTGCGGCGCACCGCAATCGTGTGGCTCGTCGTCACAGCGGTCAGCGTGCCCAGCGCGATCGTCCTGGGCAGCTCGTTGGCCCGCAAGATCGTGTGGGAGCGCGAAGCCCTCGAGCGTGAGCGCAGCGCCGAGCGGTCACGGCGCGAGCTGCTCGCGTGGCTGAGCCACGACCTGCGCACGCCCATCGCCGGGGTGCAGGCCATGACCGAAGCCCTCGAGGACGGGGTCGTGTCGTCGCCCGAGGACGTCAAGCAGTACGCCCAGCTGATCCGGGCCGAGACCCTGCGACTGGCCTCGATGATCGACGACCTCTTCGAGATGTCACAGATCAACGCGGGGACGCTGGCCCTCGACGTCGGCCCGATCGCGGTCGATGACGTCGTACGCTCGGCCGTCGAGGCCGCCCGACCTGCCGGCGAACGTCACGGCGTACGCCTGGCCGTCGAGGGTCGTCCGCACGGCACGCTCGCGGTCGGTGCCGCCCCCGAGCTCATGCGGGTGCTCCGCAACCTGCTCGGCAACGCGATCCGGCACACCCCCGAGGGCAGCACCGTGACGGTGTCGATCGGCTCGGACCGCTCCGAGGTGTGGCTGCGGGTCGACGACTCGTGCGGCGGCATCCCCGACCACGACCTCGCGAAGGTGTTCGAGATGGGCTTTCGCGGGTCGGAGGCGCGGGAGTCCGATGGCCAGGGAGCAGGCATGGGCCTGGCCATCGCACGTGGTCTGCTCGACGCCCAGTCCGGCTCGATCGACGTCCGCAACCACGACACCGGCTGCCAGTTCGAGATCCGCCTCCCCGCTGCCTAGATCTGGAGCCCGGCTGCCGACCTCATCGCGGGCGCAGCGGATCCGTCGCCAGCTGGGCGAGACCAACCTCGGGAGCGATCTGCGCGGTGAAGCCGATTCCCTCGGTCGCGGCCTTCGGCGACGCCACCACGTGGCGTACGTCGAACCGGCGGTAGTCGCCGGTCAGCTCCGGTGGAGCGCCTCCGGCAGCCGCTGAAAGCGTCGCCGCCATCTCGCCGATCGTGAAGGGGTGGCCGGACGCGACGTTGTAGGCAGTCAGCCCCGACGGGTGCGCCGCGACCTGCTCGATCGCCAGCACGTTGGCTCTGGCGACGTCGCTGACATGCACGAAGTCCCGCACCTGCCGGCCGTCCTCGAACACCTGCGGCGCCTCGCCGCGCGCGATCGACGAGCGGAAGATCGCCGCCACACCGGCGTACGGCGTGTCCGCGGGCATGCCCGCGCCGTAGACGTTGTGATACCGCAGCGCGATCGTCCGGGCGTCGTCGAGCGTGCACCAGGCGCCGGCGTAGTGCTCCTGCGCGACCTTCGAGGCGGCATAGCTGGTGCGCGGCAGGAACGGCGTGTCCTCGCCGATCTCCCGCCACGTGATCTCAGTCCCGCAGACCGGGCAGCGGGGATCGAACCGCCCGGCGGCCAGGTCGTCCTCACGACGTACGGCCGGTGGCACGTCGCCGTCGACCGGGCACGTGTAGCGGCCATCACCGTAGACCACCATCGACGACGCGAGCACCAGGTCCCGCACGCCGGCCCGCGACATCGCCGCCAGCAGCCGCGCGGTGCCGGCGTCATTGTGCTCGGCGTAGTCGGGCAGGTCCTGGGCGTCCACACCGTTGCCGACCATGGCCGCCTGATGGCACACGACGTCGATCCCGTCGAGCACAGCGTCGAGCGGGTCGTGGCGCAGGTCGATGCGGCGGACGTTTGAGTCGTGCGCCGTGGCAGTCCCGTGCGCCTGCGGAAGGTACGCGTCGAGGGCCACCACGTCGTGCCCGCGCGCCATCGCCTGGCTCCTGATGTGCCCGCCGATGAAGCCGGCCGCACCGGTCAGCAGGATCCTCATGGGAGCTCGATCGGGAGGTCCATGCCGTCCACCGCGTGGGAGCAGCTGCAACCACGGTCTGTCCCGAGGTTGGCGACTACGGTGGTGAGCGCCGACTTGAGGGTCTCGGTGTGGGCGGCGAACACGGCGAACACTTCGTCCATGCTGACCGCGCTCGCCTCGTCGACGCCGGCGTCGTGGTCGGTGACCAGCGCGACGGTGGCGTAGCAGAGCGCCAGCTCGCGGGCCAGGACCGCCTCGGGGTGACCCGTCATGTTGATCACGGCCCAGCCCTGATCGGCGTACCACCGCGACTCTGCGCGGGTCGAGAACCGCGGTCCCTCGATGACCACCATCGCGCCCCCGTCCACGGGAGTCTGCTCGGCGAGCCCGCCGAGCAGGTGCGAGCGCAGCCTCGGGCAGTAAGGGTCGGCGAACGAGACGTGGCAGGCGCCGGAGTCGAAGTAGGTCTGGTGGCGTCCAGCCGTACGGTCGACAAGCTGGTCGGGCACGACGAACGTGCCGGGCCCGTGCTCGACCTGGAGGCCGCCGACCGCGCACGGCGCGAGCACCTGCCGCACGCCAAGGCTCCGCAGGGCCCACATGTTGGCCCGGTACGGCACGCGGTGGGCCGGGAAGTCGTGGTGCGGTCCGTGGCGCGGCAGGAAGGCGACCGGCCGGCCCTCGACCGTCCCGATCGAGATGGGTGCGGACGGTTTCCCGTACGGCGTCTCGACCTCGACCGAACGTGGCTCGTCAAGGAACGTGTAGAACCCGGATCCCCCGATCACGGCGACATCTGGGCGCTGGGTCTCAGTCATGTCGTCGAGCATGTCATCCCAACAGGCCCGACGGGCGACGAGGCGGCGACGGTCACCGGCTCGTCACGGGTCCAGACAGAAAGTTTGCGGATGGGACCAATCATCGGCACCCCTCCGTGGCGAACCACGGGTGTCAACAGATGACCCCACGACATACATACAAGGATGTGGACCACATGAGCTCCATCAGCTCTCGCAAGAAGAAGATCGCCGGCCTCGCCATCGTCGCCATTGCCGCCCTGCCGCTCGCGGCGTGTGGCTCGTCAGGCTCCGACTCGTCGTCGTCCGGCTCCAAGACCGCGGTCGCCAAGCCGGTAGCCCGGCTCAACGACCTCAGCACCGGCGGCACCACCGCCATCAAGCTGGACCAGGGCTTCGTCGACGCACTGACGTCGCTCAAGCTCACTCCTGGTGTCGTCGACGGTGCCGAGCTCGTGGACGGGTCGCTGATCTTCCCGATCAGCGGCGGCAACGTCACGTACTTCAAGCCCGGCACCGCCAAGCCGTACGTCATCGGCCAGATCCAGCACGAGGCTTCGGGCCTGTCGCTGACCGCAGGCGACACCAAGGTCGAGCTGACCAACTTCAACGTCGACCCCGGAATCTCGCGGGTCTACGGCGACGTCACGGTCAACGGCAAGGTCGCCGCCACCAGTGCGTTCCTCTTCCAGCTGCGTGGAGCGACCCTGAAGCCCCTGCAGGCCGAGGGCGACACAGCGATCCTCGAGGGCACCAAGGTCTTCATCAGCCCGGTCGCAGCCGGCCTGCTGAACGACACCTTCAAGACCGACGCGGTGACCAAGGACCTCCTGGTGGGCGTCGCGAAGATCACCGTCAACACCAAGTAGTCGACGGCACGTCTCTCCCCTAGGTGAGAAGCACAGTGGGCGCGTTTCCTCCAGGACGCGCCCACTGTGCTGTGCGGCCGCACCGCGTAGCGACGGACTGACGAATCGCGGGAATGTCGCGATTGAGGCCCATCCGGGTGCGGACCGGCAACGAATCACTCATAGCAACCACCTAGAACGGGAGATCGACATGGGAGCGAACGCCGCTCATCTGAGGCTCGCCAGCTCCAACGCTCCCGGCACGACCGTCGACCTCGGCGATCTCCTGGTTCGCACCAGCCGAGGAGATGAATCGGCGTTCGCCGCTCTCTACGATGCCCTCAGCCCCGCCATCTATGGCATGGCCCGGCGCGTCATCCGCGACCCGGCGCGAGCCGAGGAAGTCTCTCAAGAAGTCTTCATCCAGGTGTGGCAGACCGCAGCACGGTTCGACGCCGAACGTGGCAGTGCGAAGGGGTGGGTCCTGACCATTGCCCACAGGCGAGCCGTTGACGCCGTCCGCCACGACCAAGCGGCCAGCAACCGCGATGGGAAGTACACCTCCAGCAGCGGGCCCGAGTTCAATGAGGTCGAAGAAGCCGTGGCTCTCAGCCTCGAGCACGAACAGGTTCGCCGCTGTCTGGCCGGACTCACCGATCTGCAACGCGAAGCCGTCCACCTCGCCTACTACCAGGGCTACACCTACGCCGAGGTCGCCGAAGCGCTCGACGTCAACCCGGCCACCATCAAGACTAGAATGCGCGACGGCATCGTCCGCCTGCGCGACTGCATGGGAATCGAAGCATGACAACCGACCTGCACACCCTCCTGGCCCCGTACTCGCTTGATGCACTCGAGTCGTCCGAGACCGCGCGTTTCGAGGCGCACCTCGGGCAGTGCTCGGCGTGCCAGGGCGAACTGGCTGGGTTCGAGAAGACGGCGGCACGGCTCGGCGACGCGGTCGCTCTCAAGCCGCCGGCAAGCATGCGCTCCCGAGTGCTCACCGAGATCGTGAGAACTCCTCAAGAGCGCCCCGTGGTGACCGTGCTCGCGCAACGGCGCGGACTCAGGTCGGCCGTGCCCCGGCTCGCCGCCGCGGCAGCATTCCTCGTCGGCACCATCGGTGTCGGCGGCTACGCGATCGAGCGCGACAAGGCGCACGAGGCCGACGTCCGCAGCACGACCATCACGTCCGTGCTCGCGGCGCCTGACGCAGCCACCACCTCCAAGACGTTCTCCACCGGCGGCAACGTCCGCCTGGTCGCCTCACCGGCCAAGGACTCGGCGGTCATCGTGGCCAACGACCTCGCCCGGCTCAAGGGGAACAAGGTCTATCAGGTGTGGATGATCAATGGCGCCGGGCCCAAGTCCCAGGGGACGTTCACGCGCAGCGGCACCATGATCATGCGCGGCGCGGGCGGCGCAGACTCCGTGGCCATCACCGTGGAACCTGAGGGCGGTTCGAAGCAGCCCACCTCGCCTCCGATCCTGACGATCGCGATATGAGCCAGGCATCGGCCCTGCTCCGCCTCGTCGAGGACTCTGTGGGTCTTTCCCTGCCGATCCGCCTCCGCAGCTGGGACGGCAGCGAGGCCGGCCCGGCCGGCGCTCCCGTTGTCGTCATCCGCAACCGGCGAGCGCTGCGGCACGTGCTGTGGAGTCCGGGGGAGCTCGGCGTCGCCCGGGCGTACGTCCAGGGAGATCTCGATGTCGAAGGTGACCTCAGCGAGGCACTACGGGCGGCCTGGGATGCGGTGCGGGATGCGCGCGTCGCCGATCGAACAGCGGGCCGGCCGCGCGTACGTCCCGGCCAGTTCGCTCGCGCCGCCGCGCTCGCCGTGCGCCTGGGCGCGCTCGGACGACGCCCACCGCGGCCCGCAGCCGAGTCGGCCCTGACGGGTGAGCTGCACAGCAAGGAGCGCGACCTCGCGGCGATCTCCCACCACTACGACCTGTCCAACGACTTCTACGAGCTGATCCTCGACCCCAACATGGCCTACTCGAGCGGCTTCCACACCACGCCGGAGGTGACGCTCGAAGCGGCGCAGACCGCCAAGCTCCACCTGGTCTGCCGCAAGCTCGGCCTCCAGCCCGGCATGAAGATGGTCGACATCGGCTCCGGCTGGGGCTCCCTGACACTGTTCGCCGCCGAGCACTACGGCGTCCAGGTCACTGGCGTGACACTGTCGGTCGAGCAGCGGGACTACGTGATGGATCGGGCCGCCGAGCGCGGGCTCCGGGACCGCGTCGAGGTGAGCCTGCGCCACTTCCGCGACCTCGGGGCCTCTGGCGTACGCGATGCGGAGATCGATGCGATCGCCTCGATCGAGATGGGCGAACATGTCGGCGACGCCGAGTACGTCGTGTTCGTCGACTCGATCCACCGCTACCTCAAGCCCGGTGGCCGTGTGCTCATCCAGCAGATGTCGCGCAGCAATGACGCACCCGGCGACCGTCCCGGAGGCGGGCCGTTCATCGAGAAGTACATCGCACCGGACATGCACATGAAGCCACTCGCCAAGACCCTCGGGCTGATCGCCTGTGCCGGCCTGGAGATCCGCGACGTCCAGGCCATGCGCGAGCACTACCCCCAGACTGTGGCAGCTTGGGCGGCGAACCTCGAGGACGACTGGGAGGCGGCCGTCAAGCTCGTCGGCGAGGAGAACGCCCGCGTCTGGCGGCTCTACCTCGCCGGTGGCGCGCTGGCGTTCGAGGAAAATCGCATGGGCGTGGACCAGATCCTCGCCGTCAAGCCGAGTACTCGTGGAGTCAGCGGGATGCCGGCCTCGCCGTCGACCTGGTTGGCGTCAGAACCGAGCGGCAGCAGCCGATAGTCGCCAGGTCCATGTGGGCCGACGTGATGCTTGCTTGCGGCCTTGGGCTGGCGCGTGCCAACGACGCCAATCACGCCGGCCGGCGATAGGCGCTGGACTCGGAACGCGCCTGCGGTGTGATCAACGAAGCCCGACCAACCAACCTTCCTTCGGCAACGTTCCAAAAGGAGTCGAGCTTGGACCATGCACTTCGTGAGGCGTGCGCGAACCATCCCGTATGGAGCGAGTTCGGGTGCGGTCTGCTCGGACTCGTCGCTTCGACAAGCGTGAGGCGCGCGGCATAGGTGCGCGATGTTTCTGGATCGATCTGGGCACTCAGATCGGTGAGGAGCTCGTCCTCGCAGGTCATGAGGAGGTCGAACTCGCGGCCGAGATCGTCCCACACGTCAGACCAGAGCAGGTGTGCAACGTGTGACTCGCCGTACAACCGGTGTTTGGTTCGACGCACGTGGCGCTCGAGCCGTCGCACGTGCTGTACGTGCGTACGGACCCGCTCTCGGCCCTCGGGAAGGTGCTGACGCGTCGCTGGCAGGACAACGTCGCAGAAGGCTGCCAGGTGCTGGCACAGCTGAAGGAGGAAGAAGTCCGTTTCCTGAATCGCCTGAACACGGGACTCTGGGTCGCGCATCACGTCAATTGACGCGCTGCGGCGCTGGACGAGCGCTTCATGCGATCGCGTATTAGCTTCGTGCAGTCGTTCGTGCATGTCGCCACCTCGGGTGTGCGTTGCATCACTGGTACCAATCAATTCGCTGCACTGCGGCGCAAAGATTGGTGCACTTGCGGCGACATGCCCTACTCGCGGGCGACTCTGCGGCTCCGGATGGCACCGTCTCGGTGGGCCTGGTCGCCTCAGCGCCGCTGGTCTCAGGGAGAGCTCTTCCTGATTGGCTGGCGCTAGGCCACGTCGACGATCAGCGCTCGGTGATCCGAGATCGGCAGCCCCCGAGCCTCGCCCTTGACGGTCCCCCAGCTGCCTTCGCCCAGCACATGGTCGAGCTGCTCGCGGGGGTCGTCGACCGGGAACGTCGGCGCATCGACCAAGGCCCGCATGCCGGTGATGCCCGCGGCGCGGCCGGGGCTCATGTTGAGGTCGCCCATCAGGATCATGGGGCGTCCGACGCCGCTCAGCGACGTGGTGAGGGCTCGCAGCTGCCGTGTGCCCCACCAGGGCACGAACGACAGGTGGGTGTTCGCGACCGTGAGCGGGCCGTCGGGCGTGTCGATGACCGCGGCCACCGCCACTCGCGGCTCGTCGCGCACCAACGTGGGCATTCGGCTGTCGAACCACATGGGCACCCGTGTGTGCAGCGTCGGGAGCCGGATGACCTCCCACGCCACGACGGGGTGCCGGCTGAGCAGCGCGATCCCGAACGCGGCCGCATCCGGCTGTTCGCGGCCGGTGGCGGCGATCCAGGTGGCGCCGGGGCTTCCGCTGAGGGCGGCCACGAAGCGGTGGTCGACGGCCCCCATGGCCTCCGCCGCCTCTGCGGTCAGATCGGCATGGCCGGATCGTGGCTGGCTGCGGTCGACCTCCTGAAGCGCCAGGACATCGGCGTCCAGGGACGCGATGGCGTCCTGGAACACGCCCAGGTCCACCTCGCGGTCGGCCGGGGTTCGTCCGTTGAGGATGTTGAAGGTCGCCACTCGCATCTGGGATGACGTACCCGAAGCAGGGGACATGACACCCGCCGAGTCGGGGTACTGCTGTGGACGTGACGCATGACAATGACAGCGGCCAGGCCTTGCGAGAGGCGTTGAAGGTGGTCGCGGTGGCCCTGAAGGAGAGCGACATCCCGTTCGCGCTGGCCGGCGGGTACGCCATCTGGGCGCGCGGCGGGCCGGAACCCGACCATGACGTCGACTTCGTCGTCGCCGAGGACGACG
Organism: uncultured Actinomycetota bacterium; assembly: GCA_963790145.1. Lineage (GTDB taxonomy): Bacteria > Actinomycetota > Actinomycetes > Propionibacteriales > Nocardioidaceae > Aeromicrobium. Next base: position 631,172 of record CAWBNN010000005.1, read on the forward strand.
CCGCGCGGGCGTTCGAGCTGTTGGAGGGGCGCGGGCTGAAGGCAGTGCACCCGCCCGAGGACTGGCTGTTCAAGGTGTTCGTCGATGAGTCGATGGTCGACGTGCTGTTCCAGGCCAACGGCGTCCCGATGACGCGGGAGATCCTCGCAGAGGTCGAGCAGATCGAGGTCGAGTCGGTCCTGATGCCGGTGCTCTCCGCGACCGTGCTGATGGGGCAGAGGCTCAACGCGCTGGAGGAGCATGCGTGCGACTTCGGCCGCCAGCTGCCGGTGGCCCGCGCGGTTCGTGAGCAGGTCGACTGGGACGACGTCCGCGATGTCACGGCCGCCAATCCGTACGCCGTTGCGTTCTTGTTCCTGCTCGAGCGCCTGGACGTCATCGAGCCTGGGGGAGCGGGACAGCGCGACCCGGGCTAGTGCCGCTGGCCCCCGGTTGGCGGCCAGCTGCGCCGCAGACACGCTATCCGCGCGGCTCGAGGATGATGACCGGAATCTTGCGGTCGGCCCACGCGGCGTACTTCGCGAAGTCGGCATACAGCTCGACGAGCCGCGGCCACAGCTCGGCCCGCTCCTCGTCAGTGGCGACCCGGGCACGGACCCGGCGACTCCGCTCCTTGCGCAGATGCACCTGGGTCTCTGGATTCGCGACCAGGTTGGCGTACCACTGAGGGTTCTTCGGCAGTCCGCCCTGCGAGGCGACGATGACGAGGTCGGGGCCGTTCTCGAGGTAGAGCAGGGGAACGGTGAAGAGTGTGCCGGACTTGCGGCCCACATGCTCGAGCAGGAGTGTGGGCACCGGCTTCCTGAACCCTGCGCCGACGCGCCACTTCGACCCGATCCGGCCGTTGGTCAGCCTGAAGACCCGCACCTGGGCCTTGGACATGACCTTGATCAGCTTGCTGGTGAGTGGCGAGTCGAGCCCCGGGGGCCGCTCCTCCGGCAACGACATCCGGCCCACGTCAGCTGCCCTCTGAGGTGGCCGCAGGAGCCGTGGTTCCGCCGAGCGGTATGGGGTCGAGGCCCAGCTTGCGGTGATCCCACGAGCGCGCGCGTTCGACCTCGAAGCGAACCGCAACCCGCTTGTGGAGCATCAGCTCGACGAGGGGCTCGACCTCGTCGGTGTATGGCCCGTTGTAGCGCTCCCACACGTTGACGCCGACGGCCCACAGCGCCTCGGGCTCGTCGACGATGACGCACCGCCCTTCGAGGGAGACGCCGCGGAGGGTGTCGTACGTGAGCCCGTCCTCGAGCAGCACGGTCGCCCGCGGGTCCCTCCGGATGTTGACCGCCTTCTGCGCCTTGGCCTTGGTCTCGAACCAGATGACCCCGTCGATGACCGCGAACCACATCGCGACGGCGTGGGGGTGGCCGGTACGCCCGATCGTCACCAGGGTCGCGGTCCGCCTGGTCGGGATGAAGGCCTCGATCTCCTCGGGAGTCATCGCGACCTGCGAGCGCTGGTTGATGCCCATGGCACCTCGTTCCGTACGTCTGTGGCGCTTCATGCCGAGGTAGCAAGCGCTTGGTTGACTGAACGATAGAGCAACGCGGAGGGATCCGCCCTGGATCCCTCCGCGCTGCTGGTCGTGCTCAGAGCGTGAGCAGGACCTTGGTGGCGGTGCGCTCGTCCATCGCCTTGTAGCCCTCGGCCGCCTTCTCGAGCGGAAGGGTCAGGTCGAAGACCTTGCCGGGGTCGATCGTGCGATCCCAGATGAGCTGGATGAGATCGGGCAGGAATCGACGCACCGGGGCCGGGCCGCCGAGGGCGTGGATGCCGGCGAAGAAGAGCTGGATGCCGGGGATCTGGACGTCGTAGTTGACGCCGACATAGCCCATGTGGCCGCCGCCGCGGGTGGCGCCGACGGCCTGCATGAACGACTCCTGCGTGCCGACGGCCTCGACGACCGAGTGGGCGCCGTAGCCGCCGGTGAGCTCCTTGATCCGGGCGATGCCTTCGCGGCCGCGCTCCTCGACGATGTCGGTGGCGCCGTAGAAGCGAGCCAGCTCCTGTCGCTCGGGGTGCCGGGACATCGCGATGATGCGCTCGGCGCCGAGCTGCTTCGCGGCGAGGATCGCCATCAGGCCGACCGCGCCGTCGCCGACGACCGCGACGGTCTTGCCGGGACCGGCCTGAGCCGCTTCAGCGGCGAACCAGCCCGTGCCGAGGACGTCGGAGGCCGCCAGCAGGGACGGGATGAGGTCCTCGTCGGGGTGCCCAGGAGTCGCGACGAGCGTGCCGTCCGCGTACGGGATGCGTGCCTTCTCCGCCTGGGTGCCGATGTCGCCGTGGACGAACGAGGCGTGGATGCACTTGGACTGGAAGCCGTCCTGGCAGATCTCGCAGGTGTTGTCGGAGATGACGAACGAGCCGACGACGAAGTCACCGGGCTTGATGGTCTTCACGTCGGCACCGATCTCCTCGACGACGCCGACGTACTCATGACCCATCGCCAGGTGGTCGGCCGGCTCGATGCCGCGGTACGGCCACAGGTCCGACCCGCAGATGCAGGTCGCGGTCAGCCGGATGACGGCGTCGGTCGGTTCGATGATCGTGGGGTCCTCTCGCTCCTCGACCCGGACGTCACCGGCTGTGTGCATGACAACTCCACGCATGGAATCTCCTCGGTTCTAGGGCGCGCTGATCTGGGGACATGTCGTCCTCAGGGCGCGGTTGGTCAGTGCTTCTTGGTGTGCTTGAGCTCGGCAGCCATCGCGGCCGCTTCGCCCGACAGCCGCTCGACCTCGGCGTCGTCTCCGGCCTGGACCGCGTGCCAGTAGTCGATCTTCAGCTGGACATATCGCGCCCGGAGGGCGACGTGTTCAGCCTCGACCTCCAGCCGGTCCCGTTGGGCCGTCAGCAGCTCGATCTGATCAGCGGCGGCTTCGGGCCCGAGCGAGCCGTTGGCCACGTACGTACGCATGTCCGTCACCGACATACCGGTCGCGTTCAGGCAGGCGATCCAGGTGAGCTGGTCGAGATCGTGTTCGGTGTACACCCGGTGCTTGCTGCTCTCGCCGCGGCTGATCGGCGTGATCACGCCGATCGACTCGTAGTAGCGCAGGGTGCTCGCCGGCAGGCCGGTCAGCGCAGCCGCCTCCTTGATCGAGTACGTACGCCTCGTTGATGTGCTCACCTCTTCAACGGTAGGAACTTCAAGTACTTGAAGTCAATGCGCGCGCTACCGCCGGTGCCGGGGTGCTTCACTTGACCCGGACAACTCCTCGACGCAAGGACAGTGATCGCATGGACCCGGTCAGGATCGGACTGGTTGGCTACGGATTCGGCGGGCGCTACTTTCACGCGCCGTTGATCTCGTCGGCGCAGGGATGCGAGTTCGTCGGCGTGGTCACCGCGTCCGCCGAGCGTCGGGACCTGGTGGCGGCCGAGCAACCCGGTGTCGCGGTCTTCGACTCGCTGTCGGACCTGGCTGCGGCCGGCGCCGAGGCCGTGAGCATCTCCACCCCGGCTGGCACCCATTCGGACCTCACGGACGAAGCCATCTCGCTGGGGCTGTCCGTGGTCTGCGACAAGCCCTTCGCGATGGATCCCGGCGCGGCCCGCCGATCGGTGGAGCTTGCCGCCGACCGGGGAGTGACGCTGAGTCCCTACCAGAACCGCCGGTGGGACTCGGACTTCCTGACCGTGCGTGGGCTGGTCGACGACGGGACGTTGGGGGAGGTGCGCAGGCTCGAGTCGAGGTTCGAGCGGTACGCGCCTGCCAATGGCCCCGGCACCTCGGGCGGCGGCACGCTGCTCGACTTCGGCGCGCACCTCGTCGACCAGGCGCTCGTGCTGCTGGGCCCCGTCGAGACGGTGTACGCCGAGTCGCGCACTCGTGAGAGCGGCCTCGACGACGACGTGTTCGTCGCGCTGCACCATGCGAGCGGCGCCATCTCGCACCTCTGGGGGAGCTGGAGTCAGTACGCCGCTGGGCCGCGCTTCCGGGTCACGGGCTCGGCAGGGTCGGTGGTCATCACGACCGGCGACACCCAGGAGGACGCGCTGGTCGCCGGTGACAGCCCCGCGACGGTCGATGTCTGGGGCGCCGAGAAGGCGTCCGACCTCGACCAGGTCTTCACCGTGGACGGTGCGACACCCGTCGACCTGGTCCGCGGGGCGTGGGACTCGTACTACCCGGCATTCGCCCGCGCGGTACGCGGCGAGGGTCCGCCTCCGGTCGCGGCCGCTGACGCGGTCGCCACCGCGGACGTGCTCGAGGCAGCCCGAATCAGTGCCGCAACGCGTACGACAACGCGCCCGGGGATCGCATCATGACCGGCCGCGAGCTGCTCGACGAGCTGGAGGCGCAGGAGTCGCGCCTGGTGTTCGACCGTTTCGACGAGCAGACGGCATGGGACGTCGGTGTCGCGCTGCGCGATGCCGGCCTCGCCGCCGGGCTGCCGATCGCGATCTCGATCCGCCGCAATGGCCAGGAGCTGTTCCACGCCGCGCTGCCCGGCGCGTCGGCCGACAACGACGGCTGGCTTGCGCGCAAGAGCGCGGTCGTGGACCGCTACGGCCGCTCGTCGCTACGCGTCGGCGAGGAGTTCCGGGTCCACGGCGAGTCGTTCGACGTGGACTCCCGGCTCGATGTGGCCGACTTCGCGGCGCACGGTGGCGCCTTCCCGATCCTCATACGCGGAACGGGCTGCGTCGGCACGGTCGCCGTTTCCGGGCTGCCCCAGCTCGAGGACCACCGACTCGTGGTCGAGACGCTCGAGGCCGTGCTGGCAGGCCGCTGACCTCAGGCCGGCTCGAACCGGCTGGTGATGCTGTCGACGTAGCTGCGCAGCATGGTCTTGGCCTCGGCCATCAACGCTTCGTCGCCTGAGTGGCTGGTGCGGAATGCCTCTTGCGTGATGGCGTCCGACGCGAGCATGGCGGCGTGGCAGACCGTGCCGAGCTCAGGCGCGTCAGCGGCGATGCCTTGCGAGATCAAGATCTGGCGCAGGCCCTCAGCCATCACTCGCTTGTGCGTGCGGTCGGCATGACGGAGGTTCTCCGACAACAGCCCGCCGAACCAGATCGCCCTCAGGCTCGCGTCGGTCCGGTAGAGATCGGCGTAGAGGTCGAACAAGGTGCCCACCGGATCGGCCCACTTCTCGGTGCGTGACCGGGCGACCAGATCGTCCATCAGTGACTCGAACCTGATGAGGCAGCGAGCGGCGAGCGCGTCGAACAGGGCTTCCTTGTCGGGGAAGTAGCGATAGAGCGTGCCGACGGCAATGCCCGCTTCGGTCGCGACCCGTGTCGTGGTCACGCCGCTCGCGCCGTCACGAGCCAACAGCCGATCAGCGGCGTCGACCGCCTGGCTGATCTTCGCCTGGCTGCGCGGCTGCTGTGGTGCGGTGCGCAGGCGTGACTGCCAGCCGGGTTCGACCGCGAGGGGAGCGCTCATCGACAGATCTCCGCTTCCAAAACTAGTGAACATGAATTCTGTTTCATGTATCTTACACGGATGCAGAGCAGCGCAGTCGACGAACGGCGGGCCGAGATTGCTGCGGCCTGCCGTCGCCTCGCGGCCGACGGGCTCGTCATCGGTACGGCCGGCAACGTCAGCGCGCGGATCGACGACCTCATCGCGATCACCGCGACGGGTGCGGCGTTCGAGCAGATGACCCCCGAGCAGGTCTCGGTCGTCGACCTGACCGGCACGGTGGTCCTGGGCTCGTTGGCGCCGACGTCGGAGCTCGAGCTCCATCTCGGCATCTATCGCGACGTCGGGGCAGGTGCCGTCGTGCACACCCACGCCCCCATGGCGACCGCAGTGGGCTGCGTCGTCGACGTGCTGCCGTGCGTGCACTATCAGATGCTGCTCCTCGGCGGTGACGTACGCGTTGCTCCCTACGCGACGTTCGGAACCCCGGAGCTGGCGGCGAATGTTCACGCTGCACTCGAAGGACGTCCCGCCGCGCTGATGGCCAACCACGGAGCGGTCACGCACGGTGTTGACCTGGCCAAGGCCATCGAGCTCGCGCTGCTGCTCGAGTGGGCGTGCACCGTCTACTGGCGCGCGGCCGCGATCGGAACTCCCCGCACCCTTGACGCCGACGCTCAGGCAGCCGTGATCGAAGCCGCGATCCAGCGCGGATACGGCACCAGCCGACCAGCCCACGATGAGAAGGAAACCGCATGACCGCACGCACCGACATGACCGTGATCGCGATGGGCGTGCACGTCCTGGACGTCCTGGTCCGTCCGGTCGAGGAGATCCCCGAAGGCCAGGGCGGGCAGCTGGTCGACCAGATCAAGATGACCGCCGCGGGCTCGGCCGGCGGCACGGCGCTGACCCTGGCCAAGCTCGGCGCAACGGTGCGCAGCGCCGGGGCGATCGGCGCCGATCCGATCGGCGACCTGCTGGTGACGCTGTTGGAGCGTGACGGGGTCGACACCTCGTTGCTCGTACGCCGCGACGAGCGAGCAGACGTCATCCAGCGTGCTGCCGATTCGTCCGGACGGCTCACGGCCGGCCTTCCACGTCGTCGGCGCCAACGGCACGTACGGGCCGGACGACGCTCCGTGGGAGGCGATCGCGTCGGCGACGCACCTGCACCTCGGCGGACCGGAGTTCATGGGCGGCGAGGCCGCGGCCAAGATCCTGGCGTACGCGCGTGAGCACGGCGTGGTGACGTCCGCCGACTTCCTGGCCCCCGGCGAACCCGGCCTGCTCGACTGGATCGCACCCGCGCTGCCGCACCTCGACTACGTGCTGCCCAACGACGAGCAGGTCCTCGGCTTCACCGGCAACGACGGACCTGGCCGACGGCTGCCGCAAGCTGCATCGAGCTCGGCGCGGGGTGCGTCGCCGCGACCGCCGGAGCCGACGGGGTGCTCCTGGTCGACAAGACGTCGGAGACTCGTGTCCCGGCGTTCGCCGTGGAGGTCGTCGACACCACCGGATGCGGCGACGCGTTCTCCGCCGGGTTCCTGCGTGGGCTCTCCCTCGGGCGTACCCCTGCGGACGCCGCAGTCCTCGGCTGCGCCACAGCGGCCCTGGTGGCCGGCGGTCTCGGCAGCGACCACGGCGCGTTCGACCTGACCGCCGCCCTCGAGTTCACCCAGTCCGAGCTGTTGGAAGCAACGAGCTGATCGATCCACTCCCACCCCTCCTCTGAATCCAGGCAGGTCCCCGCATGACTGACGACATCACCTCCGCAACCGGCGCAGTCGCGCCCAGCCGCCGCACGGTCATCCGCGGCCTCACGATCGGTGGCGTGCTTGCCGCGTCAGGGATCAAGATGGCGTCGCCCGGCGAGGCGGCGACCACCAAGGGCTCCCTGCCGACGTCCGTCGACGTCGTGGTGGTCGGCGGCGGCCTCTCCGGACTTGTCGCGGCACGCAAGCTGCGTGCAGCGGGCAAGTCGGTCCTCGTCCTGGAGGCGCGTGACCGGGTGGGTGGACGAATCCTCAACCACACGCTGTCCGGCGGCTCGGTCATCGAGGCCGGCGGAGCCTTCGTCGGCCCGACGCAGGACCGCATCCTCGGACTGGCCAAGGAGGTCGGCGCCGAGACGTTCAAGGAGTACGTCGCGGGGGAGAACGTCTACGTGGCCAACGGCCAGCCGCCGCAGCGGTTCACCGGGACGGTGCCACCGGACCTGCTGATCCTGGCCGACGCCGCGCTGCTCCAGACGCGGATCAACAAGATGGCCGCCGAGACACCGATCGACAAGCCCTGGACCCGCAAGGATGCGCAGGCTCTCGACAGCATCTCGATCGACACCTGGCTCCGCCAGAACTCGGTGCTGCCCCAGGTTCGTACGTTGTTCCTCAGCTACCTGCAGCCGACGTTCGGCTCGGATGGTCTCGACGTGTCGATGCTGTTCTTCCTCTGGTACATCGCCGGGGCTGGCAACGAGACCAACGTCGGGACGTTCCAGCGGTCGTCGGACACCGCCGGCGGGGCGCAGGACTCGCGCTTCGTGCTCGGTAGCCAGGTCGTCCCGCTGCGGCTCGCGGCCGACCTCGGCAACGCCGTCGCCCTCAACGCCGCGGTGCGCAAGATCAGCCAGGGCGCCGATCGCGTGACGGTCACCAGTGATCGTGGCACCGTGCGCGCCAAACGGGTCATCGTCGCCTGCCCCCCGCCCATGGTTCTCGGCATCGACTGGTCCCCTCAGCTCCCGCCTCGCCGGCAGCAGCTGCTGCAGCGCATGCCGATGGGTGCGTTGATGAAGTGCGACGCGGTCTACGCCAAGCCGTTCTGGCGCGACAAGGGGCTGTCCGGCTACGGCCTGTCCGACAGTGGTGCCGTCCGGGTGTGCTTCGACAACAGCCCGGCAGACGGCTCCGTCGGGGTGATGCTGGCGTTCGTCGGCGGCTCCAACTGGAACACGTACGGCAACACGTCGCTGGCCGAGAGGCGCAAGGCGGTCCTCGAGGGCTTCGCCAAGCTGCTGGGACCCGAGGCGCTCAACCCGATCGAGTACACCGAGCACGACTGGACCCACGAGCCCTGGACGACCGGCGGCCCCGTGGCGGTGCAGGTGCCGGGCGCGCTCACGGCGTACGGTGACACGATCCGCACGCCGTTCCAGCGAGTTCACTGGGCCGGCACCGAGACCTCGACGTATTGGGCCGGATTCATGGACGGCGCCGTGCGGGCCGGCGAGCGAGCCTCGCGCGAAGTGCTGGACGTGCTGTGACGACGACGCTTCGACGTCGCCTGCTGATCGGCCTTGCGGTCGCCCTGGTGGCGCTGATGACCGCTGCCCCGCGGGTGGAGGCCGAGACGCCGCGACCCCGGTGGGACACGCGCGTCCTGGCCAAGGTCGGCAGCCCGGGCTATCCGGCCAACGCCTATGCCCACCCGAACGGCCGGATCTATGCCGGCACCTACACGAACCTGCTGGGGGACAGCATCCCCTCGAAGGTGTTCGAGTGGTCCGCCGACGGCACGCTGCTGCGTACGTGGACCGTCCCGGGCCAGCGGCTCGACACGCCGCACGGCGTACAGGCGTCGATCAGCGACGCGAAGGGCCGGCTGCTCCTGCTGGAGAAGTCCACCTCACGGATCCTCCGACTCGACCTCACCACCGGCAAGTTCTCGACGTACGCGACCCTTCCTGACCTGCCGACCTGTGCGGCTGCCGGTGCGGGGGTCGCCTGCAGCCCCAACCTGGTCGACCATGCCGGCGTGCCCAACTTCTCGGTCTGGGGTCCCAAGGGCGAGCTGTACGTCACGGACTTCATGCAGGCGGTCATCTGGCGCGTACCTCCCGGCGGTGGCACCCCGCAGCCGTGGCTCACCGACAAGCGTCTGGACGGGCTCGAGTTCGGCACCACCGGCATCGCCCTGTCTCCAGATCGCCGGGCGCTGTACGTCATGCAGCAGACCTCACTCGGGCTCGGCGAGCTGAGCATCGGCACCGGCAAGCTCTACAGGCTGCCGATCGCGAGCGACGGCCGCCCCGGGTCGCTCTCGAAGGTCTGGGAGAGCCGCCTTGCCGAGCTGCCGGACGGCTTCGGCATCGCGAAGTCCGGCCGGATCTACATCGGCAACGCCGGTCTCATGCAGCAGATCGTCGTCCTCGACCCAGGCGGCAAGGAGCTCGAGCGATTCCCCGAGACCGCCCTGACCGGCGCCAACGGATCGCCCATCCCGTTCGACGGACCCTCGAGCGCCACGTTCGTCGGCAATCGCATTCTGGTCGCCAACCAGGCCCCTCTGGGCAACACCGCGAACCACGCGATCCTCGACGTCAACGTCGGCGAACCCGGCCTCAAGATCCACATACCGGCCGGCGCGGGTTCCTGACGACGTACGACTGAAAGCCCCTGACCAGCGTGATGCTGGCCAGGGGCTTCGTGTCGCCGCGTCGGTCGCGCTACTTCACCTCGGAGCGCATCAGCGCCCAGAGGCCGATCGCCATGGGTGCCACCAGCCACACCACGCCGGTGACGGCGAGATGAGCCCACTGCGTGGCGTCCAGCGACCCGTTGAAGAGCGCCGTCTGGGCGTAGTTGAAGTCGACCCACGGCTGCAGGTCGGCGAACCAGTCCTGCGTGGCCGCCAGAACCTCGGTGATCGCGGTCAGCGCGAACGAGTAGACGAAGTAGGCGACGATCGCGGCGGAGGAGCTGCGAATCACGACACCGAGCATGAATCCGACGAGCATGCCCAGGACCTGGGCGAGCACGATGTTCGCCAGGTCGACGAAGCCGGCATCCCACACCGGATCGATGCCGAGGATGGCCGAGCCGACGACCGTGCCGACCGCGCCGATGGCCATGGCCAGGAGCATCGACACGACGCTGATGCCCACCGTCACGGCGAACTTGGCGGCGATCGCCCTGCCGCGGTGCGGCACGAGGGTGAAGGTCGTGAGTCCGCTGCGTTGACTCCATTCGCTCGTCACGGACAGCACGGCGACCATCGGGAGGATGATGGCCATCGGAAAGCCGATCGCGGTGGCGAACGTCGAGTAGGTCAGCTCCGAATCCGGGGCCCAGAGCAGCACGGCGCCCGTCGCCAGCAGCGCGGCGATGCCGATGCTTGCCATGAGCCAGAAACCCGCCCGGGTGTCGAAGCACTTGCGCAGCTCCACGGAGACCAGACGGCTGAACGGGATGGGGAGAGGCTGCCGTCTTTCGACCTGGGCCGTGGTGATGACGTCGGCGGTGATCGTGCTCATGCTGCTGCTCCTTCGGTGATGGTCTCGCGCTGGGTGTCTGCGGTGAGCTCGAGGAACATCTCCTCGAGGCCTGCGCCTTCGGCCGGTCGCAGCTCGAGGAGCCGGACGCGCGCCTCGAGGGCGACCTTGCCGACGAGGCCGGTGTCGGCCTCGACCCGCAAGACGTCATCGCCGCCGGTCGCGGCGCTCGCGGTGAACCGGACGCCCGAGGAGGTCAAGGCCTGCGAGAGGGTCACGACGTCGTCCGTACGCACCAGGGTGCCTGCGGTGGCGAGCAGCTCTGACTTCGCGCCCTGGGCGACGATCCGCCCGTTGCCGATGACCACCAGGTCGTCCGCGATGACCTCGATCTCGTGCAGCAGGTGCGACGACAACAGCACGGTTGCGCCCTGGTTGGCATAGCCGCGCAGCAGGTCGCGCATCCAACGGATGCCGGCCGGGTCGAGACCGTTGGCCGGTTCGTCCAGGATCAGGACCTCGGGCTGCCCGAGCAGCGCGGTGGCGATGCCGAGCCGCTGACGCATGCCGAGGGAGTAGTTGCGTACGCGCCGGTCCGCCTCGCTCGGCGTCAGGCTGACGAGCTCGATCATCTCGTCGACTCGCGACTTGGGCAGCCCCATGGTGCGCTGCGCGACCGTGAGGATCTCGCGACCAGTACGACCGGCGTGCTGGGCTGAGGCGTCAAGGAGGACGCCGACCTCGAGGCCCGGGTTGGGCAGATCGCGGAACTGGCGGCCACACACGGTGACTCCGCCGGACGTGGCCGGCGTCAGGCCGACCATGACCCGCATGGACGTGGACTTTCCGGCGCCGTTGGGGCCGAGGAATCCGGTGACTCGGCCGGGCCGAGCCGTGAACGTGACGTCATCGACCGCGGTGAAGCCGCCGTACGTCTTGGTGAGGGAATCGACTGTGATCATGGGGTCCACTGTCGATGCGAGGGGCACCCGGGCACATCAGGGAAGCCGCGAGCGGCGCCCCGCACTCACCCCTGAGCGCACCCTGAGTGCGGCCCTGATGACGCGGGCTCAGTCGGCTTCGGCGAGCCGTGCCGGGAATCCGCCCGTTGCGACGGGACCCCAGCGAGTGGGGGTGATGCGCATGAGGCATTTGCCCTGGTCGAGCATGGCCTGCCGGTACTCGGCCCAGTCCGGATGCTCGCCGGAGATGTTGCGGAAGTACTCGACGAACGCGTCCAGCGCGTCGGGCACGTCGAGGACTTCGCACGTGCCGTCGACCTGCACCCACGGATCGTTGAACTCGTCGGACAGCACCACGACGCTGACGTCGGGGCGCTTGCGCGCGTTCTTCGCCTTGGCCCGCTCGGGGTAGGTCGAGATGACGATGCGGCCGGAGTCGTCGACCCCGCCCGTGACGGGGGACGCCTGTGGCGAGCCGTCGGCGCGCTGCGTGATGACGATCATGCGATGCCGGGGACGTACGAAGTCGATGAGGTCCGACTGACTGACCTGCGTCGAGGTCGCGATCTGACGTGCCATGTCGGCTGCTCCTTCTGCTGGGGGCGGGGGCCGATGTGATCGTACGACCGGGGCCCCAGCGTCAGTACGCGGTGTAGCCGCCGTCCACCGGCAGCACGGCACCCGTGACGTAGCTCGACTCAGGCGACGCCATGAACAGGACCGCGTCCGCCACCTCTTGCGGGGTCGCGAGTCTTCGCAGCGGGATCGCCGACTCGCGCATGCGCCGGTACTCCGCGGGATCGGGCTGGCGCTCGAACGAGGCTTCGATGATCTCGGTGGAGGTCAGACCCGGCGCGACGACGTTGACCCTGATCCTGCGGTCGGCCAGCTCGATCGCCGCACCTCGGGCCAGCGCGATCAGCCCGCCCTTGGCGGCGGAGTACATCGTTTCCTCCGGCTTGCCGACCATGCCGAGGCGCGAGCTGACACAGACGATCGAGCCGCCGCTGTCCGGCATCAGAGGGATGGTGTGCTTCATGACCGTGAACGCGCTGAGCAGGTTGCCGTGCAGGACATCCTGGGCATCGGCGAGCTCCATGTCGACGATGAGGGCACTGACCTGCCGGCCGTGACACAGGACGACGACGTCCAGGTGACCGCCGCAGTGGTCTGCGGCGCGCCCGGCCAGGTCGCGTACGAAGTCCTCGTCGTTGAGGTCGCCGCTCACGTAGAGATCGCGCTCGTCCGGCTTGGCGAAATCGGCCTTGCGCCCGGTCAGGACCAGACGCGCGCCCTCCCGGCTCAGTGTCTGGGCGACCGCCGTGCCGATGCCGCTCGTCGCGCCGGTCACCAGCGCGTTCAGGCCCTCCAGCCGCCCGCGGCTCTCCATCAGGCGGTCAGCTCGCCAGGTTGATGATGGTGTTCTTGGGCTCGGTCATGGCCTCGACGGCGAACTGCACGCCCTCGCGACCGATGCCGGAGCCCTTGAACCCGCCGAACGGCATCGAGTCGATCCGCAGGTCGCTCGTGCCGTTGACGACGACGGCGCCGGTGAACAGCTGCGCCGAGATCGTGAACGCCGTCTGGACGGAACGGGTGAACACGCCGGCCTGGAGGGCGTAGTCGCCGCTGTTGGCCGCAGCGACAGCGTCGGCGAGGTCCTCGAACGGGATGATCGTGACGACCGGCCCGAAGACCTCGTCCGTGAGGATCCTGGCGCCCTCGGCGACGTCCGTGAGGATCGTGGGTTGGTAGAACGCGCCCGTACGGCTGCCGCCGATCTGGATCACGGCACCATCGGCCGCCGCGCTGTCGACCCAGTCCTCGACGCGTCGCGCTGCGGACTCGTCGATCAGGGGACCGATGTCGGTCTCGGGGTCCAGCTTGCTGCCGACCTTGAGGCGACGCGTGGCATCGATCGTCCGGCTCAGGAAGTCGGCGTAGATGGCCGAGTCGACATAGACCCGCTGGACCGACAGGCAGTTCTGTCCTGCGACACCGAAGGCGCCGGCGACGACCCCGTCGACGGCGTCGGAGAGATCCGCGTCGTGGCAGACGATCGTGGGGTTGTTGCCGCCGAGCTCCATCAGCATCTTCCGGGGACCTGCCGCAGCCGTGATCTTGGCTGCGGTGCTGGGCCCGCCGGTGAACGAGACGACAGCCACTCGCTCGTCCGTCACCAGGCTCTGGCCGGTATGTGCGCCACCGCAGACCACCGCGATGCGCCGAGGCGGCACCCCGGCTGACACCAACAGATCGACGAAGGCCAAGGCGGTCAGCGGGGTGTGGTCCGACGGCTTCAGGACCACCCCGTTGCCGCCGATGAGGGCCGGACCGATCTTGTGCGCGACCAGGTTGAGGGGATCGTTGAACGACGTCAGCGCAGCAATCACGCCCACGGGTTCGCGGGTGAACCAACCGATCTTGTTCTGTCCGGTGCGGCTCGCCTCGAACGGGATCGTCTCACCCTTGAGGAAGACCCCGGCCTCGGAGGACAGGCGCAAGGTCTCTGCGCAACGCGCCACCTCACGCCGCGCCTCGCCCAAGGTCTTGACGCCTTCGGACGCGATGAGGTGGGCGAACCGGGTGGACTGCTCCTCCATGAGCCGCGAAGCCTCCCGAAGGGTCTCACTGCGCCTCCACAAGGGCCAGTCCTCGTTCGTCACTGACGTGTGAACACCGGAGACCGCGGCGGCGACATCTGCCGGCGAGGAGTCTGCGACGTACGCCAGGAGTCGACCATCCTCCGGATCGAAGACCGGCACCGTCAGCTCGTCGCGCTGCCAGACGCCATCGATGAAGGCGCCTCCGGGCATCGTGAGCGCAGGTTCCTCGGTCATCAGGCACTGTTCCGACGTCGACATCGCGGCGCTCCTCAGCTGTTCTTGAATCGGTCGATGATCTTGGCGCCGCCCCCGATGAACGGCAGGAACCACGGCGGGCCGAAGTGGCCCGGCACGGCGCGGTACGCGAGCGACTCCCAGGCGTTGCGGGACGGCTTGCCCAGCATCGTGAGGGCCATCTGCTTGCCCATGTAGGCCGCCATCTGCACGCCGTGCCCGCTGTAGCCGAGCGAGTAGTGGATGCCGTTGTGCCGGCCTGCGTGCACCATGCGGTCCATGCTCAGATCCACGAGGCCACCCCAGGTGTAGTCGATGCGGGCCGACGCGAGGTAGGGGAACACCGTGGTCATCGCGTCCTTGAGGATCTCCGCGCTCTTGAGGTCGGAGTCCGGGCTCGACAGCGCGAACCTGGCCCGTCCTCCGAACAGCAGCCGGTTGTCCGGCGTGATCCGGAAGTAGTAGGTGAGCATCTTGCTGTCGGCGGCCATGCGTCGGTTGGGCAGGACGCGCTCGACCGTCTCCTGCGACAGTGGCTCCGTCACGATGATGAAGCTGCCCACCGGAATCGTCCGGCGTCGGAGCCACGGTGTCAGCGAGCCGGTGTAGCCGCTGGTCGCGATCAGGACCTCGTCGACCTGTGTCGTCCCACGGCTCGTGTGCACCGTGTGCCCGCCGCCCGCGCGGTCCGCCAGCTTGGTGACTGCCGCGTCCTCGCAGATCGTGACACCTTCACGCGTCCCGGCTTCGGCCAGCCCATGGGCGAACTTGCCGACGTGCATTCCCGCGCCGAGCGGGTCCACCATGGCGCCGGCGTAGAAGTCGCTGCCGATCTCGCGGTGGATGTCCTGCTTGTCGACGACGTTGACCTCGTAGTCGGCTGCGTCCGCGAGGATCTGCTGGGTCTTGCGCATGCCGACGACCTGCTTGGCGTTCATGGCCAGGCTGAGCTTGCCCGAACGCTCGAAGTCGCAGTCGATCGAGTTCTCCTTGACCAGGTCCTCGATCGTGTCGATCGCCCGGTTGTACTCCGCGAACATCTCGATCGCCTGGTCCTGGCCGTACCGCTTGATCGCCTGGCCGAGACCGATCGCCAGGCCGGTGGTCGCCATGCCGCCATTGCGCCCCGAGGCACCCCAGCCGACAGTGTGCTGGTCGAGGACCACGACGCTCGCGCCATTCTTGGCGGCTTCAAGGGCAGCGGAGAGGCCGGTGAAACCGGCGCCGACGATGGCGATGTCGGCGCGCTCGGGCACCGGGTTCTGGCGGTAGTCGCCAGAGGGAGTCGAGGTGTCGAGCCAGTACGGCGTGAGCTTCATGATGTGTCTCCTGGTGCTTGCCGGGTCAGATACCGAGGAGCGTGTTGAGCTCGTCGAGGGATTGCACGGTCGTGTAGTTGTACGCGGGGCTCTCCGGGTCGTAGCCGCGGTCGAGGAAGACCTTGTTGTCGAAGCCGAGGTCATCAGCCGGCATGACGTCGTAGCGGGTGTGCGACGACACGTGCAGGAAGTCCTCGGGCGACGCATCGAGCTGCTTGACCATGTACTCGAACGCCTCGTAGCGCGGCTTGTAGTAGCCGGCCTGCTCGGCCGTGTAGACCGCGTGGAACTCGGCCTCGAGCTTGGGGACCGAGACGTCCAGGAATGTGGTGTCGGCGTTGGAGAGGATCACGAGCTTGAAGTGCTCGGCCATCTTCTTCAGCGGTTCGATGACGTCCGGGTGAGGACCCCAGGAGAGGACCGCGGCGGCGAGCTGCGCGCCGGCGTCGTCGTTGACCTCGAGGCTCCAGCGCGCGCAGGTGCGGGCGAAGGCATCGTGCAGCACTTGCTCGTAGGAGTAGAACCCACCGCAGACCTGGTCGTAGCGGTACTTGCTGAACTGGCGGAGGAAGGCCTCGATCTCCGCCTCGGTCAGGCGATCACCGATCAGGCGGCGGGTCGTGGGAGCGATGTCGAAGAAGATCAGCGTGCCGTAGCAGTCGAACGAGATGTACTTCGGGCGGCGGATGGTGTTCGTCATGGTCAGTCCCATCTGTGAGGTGATCGATGCGGCGAGCCGTCCCCGGCGACGCCATGGACTCGAAGGTATCCCACCGTTTGCAGATTGTCGACCGTCGGCAATAGGTTTGTTGACAAGTTACTCTGGAGTGATCAAGATACGAACGAGCCACGAGTGCCGTGGTGGTGCCAGCAGCACGAGGGGAGCCGACCGTGACCGAGTCCGGCCTGAGCAGGTTGAAGACGTTGGAGCGGACGTCGACGTCGGAGCGCATCAGCAGCGAGCTGCGGCAGATGATCATCGAGGGCGCGCTGCTCCCCGGTGAACAGCTGGGCGAGGCCCGGATAGCCGAGCAGCTGGGCGTGTCGCGCGCACCCGTCCGTGAGGCCCTCCAGCAGCTCGTTCAGCAAAAGCTGGTGGTCGCCACCCGCAACAAGGGCGTCTCGGTGGTGACCTTCGCACCCTCTGACATCTGGGAGATCTATGACGCCAGATGCGCCATCGAGAGCCACGCGGCCGTGCGTATCCTCGAAGGCGGGCCAGGCTCCCGCGTGCGCGCAACCGACGCATTGCACAAGGCGCTCGGCGCCTTGTCGACGGCGGTTAAACGCGGTGATTCCGGGGACATCTCCACGGCCGACCTGAGCTTTCACATGACTCTCGTCGCCATGGCGGACAACTCACGCCTGGTCGACGCCTACTCCATCCTCTCTGCGCAGGCGTTGACCTGCATCAACCGGCTGGAGATCGCCCACCCTTCGGGTGAGGAGGTCGTCGATGACCATGACGGTCTCATCGAGGCTCTTGCCACCGGCGAACGAGACGTCGTCGTCAAGGCCATCACTGATCACCTGACGGTCGCCGCGACCCATCTCACCGCTCGACCGGCCCAGTAGTTGCACTCTTTGAAGCCCCGACATCCGATGGGTGTCGGGGCTTTCTGCGTCCCGGGCGGCCGGCTGCGGGTGCACGGGCTCGGTAGCGGCCCGGGTCCGTCGTCGCCGTCGGGCGGCGCGACGTGTCAGGTCGTCGCGATGAAGTCAGGAGCGTGACAGGAATGTTTCGTGAAAGTTTTTTCTTGCAGATTGTCGACAATCGGCTATGAACGTGCTTCGATGAGTGAATTCACTCACACGCTTGAAGGGAACGACCCATGAGAGTCGGAACGAAATTCGCAGCAGCCGCCCTCGGATCAGTGCTCCTGGTCACGACCGCCGCCTGCGGCAGCGACCCTGGCAGCTCTGATGGAGATGGTGCGCAGAAGGGTTCCGTCGACGTCTCGAAGGTGAAGTCCGACCCCGCGGTGGTCAAGCTGGTTCCGGCGGACCTGAAGGACAAGGGCGCACTGACGATGGCGGCGGATCTGCACTACCCGCCGACCTCCTTCCTGGCCGAGGACAACAAGACGCCGATCGGCTACAACGTCGACATCGCCCAGCTGCTGGGCAAGAAGATGGGCCTGAAGGTCAAGATCAAGAATGTTTCATTCGACAGCGTGATCCCGGGCATCTCCGCTGGCCGGTATGACTTCACTGCCACGAACATGACGCCGACGCCTGAGCGCCTCGAGGTGCTGGACATGATCAAGTACTGGGCCGCTGGTTCTTCCCTGGTCTTCACCAAAGGGAACCCGCTGAAGCTCAGCATGACGGACGAGGCGACGCTGTGTGGCCGCAAGATCGCGGTGATGTCGGGCACCACTCAGGCGGAGACCTATCTGCCGCAGATCTCCAAGGACTGCAAGGCCGACGGCAAGAAGGCCGTGGACGGTGTGGTTCTGCCCAACGTACAGGGTGCTCTGACGCAGCTCTCGTCCAAGCGGATCGACGGAGTCTTCTACGACACGTCGGCGTTGGCATGGGCGGCCAAGCAGCAGCCCCAGGCGTTCGAGCTGTTCCCCAAGCAGTTCGTCAAGAAGGAGGGCGACAGCATCGTCGCCCTGGGCCTGGCGAAGGATTCGCCGCTGACGCCGGCGATGCACGCGGCCATGCAGTCGTTGATTGACGGACCGGAGTACAAGGCGACACTGGACAAGTGGGGCCTGGGCTCTGGCGCGATCCCGACCGCGGCCGTGGCGAAGTAGGCGATCGCGATGTCCGTCGACCTGATTGAGGAGGTGACCCGCATGGATGCCACCGAGAAGCCGAGGTTGCACCGTCGAGGGTGGCTGGAGTACGCAGCGTGGACCGCGTGTGTGCTGGTGGCTGCTGCGGTGGCCCAGACGCTGATCACGAATGAGAACTATCAGTGGGATGTGGTGGGCAAGTACTTCACGGCGCCGACGGTGCTGCGGGGGCTGCGGCTGACGATCATCTTGACGGTGGTGGTGATGTTCTTCGGCACGATCGTGGCGATGATCGTCGCGGTGATGCGTGCCTCCTCGATCAGGCCGGTGCGGTTGCTGGCGTCGGCGTACATCACGTTCTTTCGTGGCACGCCGGTGCTGGTGCAGCTGATCTTCTGGTTCAACATCGCCGCGCTCTACCCCAACATCGCGATCGGGATCCCGTTCACCGACATCTCCCAAGGTGTCGACGTCAACAAGATGCTGAGCGCGACGACCGCAGCCATCATCGGGCTGTCGTTGAACGTGGCTGCCTACCTGGCCGAGATCATCCGCGGCGGGTTCGCCTCGGTCGACCGCGGCCAGATCGAAGCAGCGGACTCGTTGGGTATGAGCGGGATGACCAAGCTGCGGCGGATCATCATCCCGCAGGCGATGCCGACCATCATCCCGGCGACCGGCAACCAGGTGATCGGGATGTTCAAGGAGACCTCACTGGTCAGCGTGCTCGGTGTGGCCGAGCTCCTGCAGAGCACCCAGCTGATCTACGCCCGTACGTACCAGACCATCCCGCTGCTGATCGTGGCCTGCCTCTGGTACCTGATCATGACCCTGGCCCTGAGCTACCCCCAGTCACTGATCGAGAAGCGTTACTCGTTGGTGAGGTCCCGAGTCAGCAACCAACCCGTCATCCTCGATGACGTCCTAGTGGCAGGGGAGGCACGATGAACGGCGAAGCAACCATGAACGGCGACGGAACGGTCTACGCCCGCGGGCTGCGCAAGTGTTACGGCGATCGGGTGGTGCTCGACAGCATCGACCTGGACGTCAAGTGCGGTGAGATCGTGTGCATCATCGGCCCCTCCGGATCGGGCAAATCGACGCTTCTGCGCTGCGTCGATGGGCTCGAGGAAGTCGACCGCGGCATCTTGCGGGTCAATGGTGACGACCTCGGGTTCATCGAGACCGAATCCGCGTACCGAGCGATGAGCCGTGTCGAGGTCGCGGCGCAGCGCACCAGGATCGGGATGGTGTTCCAGCAGTTCAACCTGTTCCCGAACATGACCGCCCGCGAGAACGTGATGTCCGGCCCGGTGCTGGTCAAGGGCGCACCGAAGAAGCCCGCTGCCGAGCGTGCTGACACGTTGTTGTCCAGCGTTGGCCTCGAAGGGCATGGCGATCACTATCCGTGGCAGCTCTCTGGAGGTCAGAAGCAGCGCGTCGCGATCGCCCGTGCGCTGGCGATGGACCCCAAGGTGATGCTCTTCGACGAGCCCACCAGCGCGCTGGACCCCGAGCGCGTCGGCGAGGTTCTGGCCGTCATGAAGGGCTTGGCCGAGCAGAGCATCACCATGCTGGTGGCCACCCACGAGATGGGCTTCGCCCGAGAGGTCGCCGACACCGTCATCTTCATGGACGGCGGCCTGATCGTCGAACAGGGCCCGCCCGCGGAGGTTCTGGGCAACCCCCAGGAACGACGCACCCAGCAGTTCCTCGAGAAAGTGCTGGTATGACCGGGGGCCAGCTCGAGGCGGATGTTGTCGTCGTCGGGGCCGGCTCGGTGGGAAGCATGGCCAGCTGGCAGCTCGCCTCGCGCGGTCTGCGGGTCATCGGGATCGACAGGTTCTCGATCCCCGGTCCGTTCTCGGCGTACGCCGGGGAGTCCCGCATCTTCCGCAAGGTGTACGTGGAGGGCGGGCACTACACCCCCATCCTGCAGAGGGCCGAAGACCTGTGGCGTGAGCTGGAGAAGATCAGCGGGGCCCAGCTGCTCAACACCACGGGCGCGGTCACGATCTATGACGAGCACAACCCCCGGTTGGCAACGCTCCTGGCGGCTGCGCGCGAGAACGGTCTCGACTGCGAGCTTCTGCGGGGCGACGAGGCCAGGGCCAGGTATCCCGAGCACCTGATCCGGGACACCGATGTGACGGTCTTCGATCCTGATGGCGGCTACCTGAGCTCGGAGAAGGCCGTGACGGCCGCCCTGATGGAGGCGACACGGCTGGGCGCCACGTTCCTGGGGAATCGCAAGGCGCACAGCGTCGAGGCGTACGACGACCGCTACCTCGTCCGGACCGATCACGAAGAGATCGTCGCCTCCCGGGTGATCATCTCGCAGGGCAACGGTGCCGGAGCGGTGTGCAAGGAGCTCGGTGTTCACCTTGCGGTCCGGCCGCAGGTGCTGACCTGGTTCCCTATCGCGGACCCATCAGCATTCAGCCGGGCAGACCTGCCGGTCTTCCTCAGGCGTGCGGAGGAAGACGGTCGCTCGGACAACGTGCAGTTCTACGGGTTCCCGAGCGCTGACGGTTGGACCGTGAAGGCCGTGGCGAGCGTGTTCCTGGACGAGGTCGAGTCCATGGAGCAGCCTCCCACCTGGGACCCCAGCCACTTGGATTCCATCCGGGCATGGGTCCGGGAGTTCATCCCGGGCCTGATACCGGAGCCGGTGCGGGTGGCCACCTGCGCGGACGGCTATCTCCCCGACGACACCGGAGCCTTGGGGGCGGTGCCGGGAATGGACGGCGTCGTCGTGGCGGTCGGGTTCTCCGGCCACGGCTTCAAGATGGCCTCTGCCCTGGGCGCCGTTGCGGCCGACCTCGTGGTGGACGGTGAATCGGCCACCGACGTCGGGTTCATGAACCCTGCCAGGTTCCTCGGACCTGACGCGCGACTCACCTCATTGGCTCTGAGCTAGAAGCAGCACCTCATTTCACATTCACCTTGTGTCAACCGTGATGCAAGACGACCAGGAACGGACGAATCATGACCACCACGAACTTCCGGCCGAAGTACATCTCCTTCGATGTCTACGGCACGTTGATCGCCTGGGACACCGATCCCACGACCCGTCGGCTGCTCGCAGGCCGCCTGCCCGAAGAGCAGTGGCCGACGTTCAAGAAGGTGTTCCGCGGCTACCGCTACGACGAGGTCTGCGGCGACTACAAGCCGTATGAGCAGATCCTCCAGGACTCCTTCGACCGGGTGTGCAAGCGGTTCGGCATCGGGCCGACGCCCGGTGCAGGCGCGGAGTTCGCTGAGGCCGTGCGCAGCTGGGGCGCCCACGACGACGTGCCGGCTCCGCTGAAGCTGATGGGTGACAACTACCAGCTGGTGGCCCTGTCCAACGCGGACGACAGCTTCCTGGACATCAGCATCCCCAGGCTCGGTGCGGAATGGCACGCCGTGCTGACCGCCGAGCAGGCCCAGGCCTACAAGCCGCGCTACCAGGCGTTCGAGTACATGCTGGACACCCTCAACGCGACGCCGGAGGACTTCCTGCACATCTCCTCGCACACGCGGTACGACCCCATGCCGATGCACGACATGGGATTCCGCAACCTGGTGCTGCTGGACCGTGGCTACGACCCCGTCACCGAGGGTTACGACTACGTCGCGATGCAGTCGTTGGACGAGGTCAACAAGCACCTCGGTCTGTAGCGGTCGCACTCGAGGCCAGACCCTGCACGGCCAGCGAAGCGGTCAGTCGCGGCCGTGCAGGATCTCGAGGACCCGCTTCTTGTTGCGCTCGATGTGGCTGCGGACGTGCTGCGCGGCTGAGGAGGGGTCACCCGACTCGATGGCCTCGAGGATCTCCCGGTGCTCCGCGAGGATGTCGTCGGGCTTCTCGAACTCGCGGTCCTCCAGCGACAGCACTGTGAGGTAGAAGCGGAGCTCGACCAGAAGTCCGGCGTAGAACTCGTCGATCCGGCTGCTGTGCAGCATCGAGACGATCGTCGCGTGGAAGGCGAGATCCACGTCGACGATGCGGAGCACGTCGTGCGTGCCGGCCGCGTGGACGAGGTCGTCGTACGCCTTGCGCAGCGCGTCGAGCTCCGGTGCCTCGGCAGCGCGTGAGACCGCCGCGGTCTCCAGGCGTTCGCGGGCGGCGTAGAGCTCCTCGACCTTCTCGGGGGTGGGAGAGATGACGACCGCACCGCGGTTGACCTCGTGCCGCACCAGGCCGCTCAGCTCGAGGATGCGGACCGCTTCGCGCACGGTGTTGCGCGCCACACCCAGCTCGGTGGCGATGGCGCTCTCACGCAGCCGCGCCCCCGGGGCGAAGGCGCCCGCGACGATCCGGGAGGCGAGGCCCGCGGCCACCTGTTGCGCGGCGGTCGACCGCGTGACGACGAGCCCGTCGAGTGCTGACATACCGAGAAGAATAGCCGCTTCCGACCCCTTGCGCGCTACAGTTCAACTGTTCTACAGTTGAACACATGGCTACCATTTCTCAGTCTGGGACAGGCTCAGCGCTCTGGAACCCGCAGGCACACATGCCCACCGCCCGCGCCAAGCGCCTGGTGATCACCAGCGGCCAGGGCGCTTGGCTGGAGACGTCGACGGGCCAGCGGCTGCTGGACGCCACGGCCAGCCTGTGGCACGCCAACATCGGCCATGGACGCGAGCGCCTCGCCCGCGCCGCGTACCACCAGATGGTGAAGCTGGAGACCTATCACACGTTCGGCCGCTTCTCGAACGAGCCGGCGCTCGTGCTGGCCGATCGCCTGGCCGAGATGGGGCCCATCCCGGGCGCCAAGGTCATGCTGACCAGCGGTGGATCGGACTCGGTCGACCTGGCGTGCAAGCTGGCCCGGCGGCACTGGCAGCTGGAGGGCCGCGCCGACAAGAAGATCATCCTCAGCCGCGACGGTGGCTATCACGGCCTCCACGCGTTCGGGACGAGCGTCGCCGGGTTGCAGTACAACCGCGATGGCTACGGCACGCCCTCGTTGATCCCGGAGACGGCCCGGGTCTCCACCAACGACATCGATGAGGTCCGCCGATCGGTGATGGAGCTCGGACCCGAGAACATTGCGGCCATCATCGCCGAGCCCGTCATCGGCACGGGCGGTGTGATCGGTCCGGCCGAGGGCTATCTCGAGGGGCTCGAGGAGCTGTGCCGCCGCCACGAGATCCTGCTGATCGCCGACGAGGTGATCACCGGCTTCGGCCGTACGGGTCGACAGTTCGCGTCGCAGCGATGGGGCATCCGTCCGGACCTGGTGACGATGGCCAAGGGAGTCACCTCGGGGTATGCCCCGCTCGGTGGTGTCCTGGTCGCGCCGCAGGTGGCGGACCGCTTCTTCGAGGGGGCAGACGCGCCGATGTTCCGCCACGGCCTGACCTACTCCGGCCACGCCACTGCATGTGCGGTCGCGCTCGCCAACCTCGACGTGATCGAGGAGGAGCAGCTGGTCGAGCGCGCGGGCTGGCTGGAGACAGTGCTGGAGAAGGTCGTCGCACCACTTGCCGACCACGAGCTGGTCGAAGAGGTGCGTGCCGGTGCCGGGTTCATGGCGGGCATCCACCTGCACGACGGCGTGGTGGGGGACTCGATCGCCGAGGCCTGCACGGACGCCGGCGTGCTGATCCGCGTCATCCACGACAACACGCTGCAGATCTGCCCGCCGTTCGTCACGACCGAGGACGAGCTCGACCTGATCGCCACCACCATCGCCCAGGCACTCGACGCCTACCCGGCTTAGCCACCTCCACGTCCCGAGAAAGACGACATCATGACCCAGACCCAGCTCGCCCCGCCCGCCAGCTCGCTCGACTCCGCCGCAGTGCTGGCGGAGGTTCCCAAGGACCTGTTCCTCGCCGGGGCGTGGACGCCGGCCTCCGGCGGACGGCGGATGCCGGTGATCAATCCGGCCACCGGCGACGAGCTGACCGAGGTCGCCGACGCGGACGAGAACGATGCCCGCGCCGCGGTGGAAGCCGCTCGGCTGGCCCAGCGATCCTGGGGGCGCACCCCTGCGCGCGTACGGTCCGAGATCCTCTACCGCGCGTACGACCTGATGGTCGAACGGACCGAGCACCTCGCGCACGTGATGACGCTCGAGATGGGCAAGACGCTGGCCGAGGCCCGCGGCGAGGTTGCGTATGCCGCGGAGTTCTTCCGCTGGTTCGCCGAGGAGGCCGTGCGTGTCGACGGTGGCTACAGTCACCGTCCGGACGGTGCCGCCCGCAACCTGCAGGTCAGGCAGCCGGTCGGCCCGTGCCTGCTCATCATCCCGTGGAACTTCCCCCTCGCGATGGGCGCCCGCAAGATCGGTCCGGCGATCGCTGCCGGTTGCGTGAGCATCCTGAAGCCTGCCCCGCAGACGCCGCTCTCGTCGCTGGCGCTCGCGCAGATCCTCACGGACGCCGGACTGCCTGAGGGCGTGCTCAGCGTGCTGCCCACCAGCCAGTCGGCCGAGGTCGTCAAGGTGATCCTCGACAGCGGCGTCATCCGCAAGCTGTCCTTCACCGGCTCCACGGCAGTGGGCAAGCACCTGCTGGCACAGGCCGCCGAGGGTGTCCTGCGTACGTCGATGGAGCTGGGCGGCAACGCCCCGTTCCTCGTGCTCGAGGACGCCGACCTCGACCGCGCAGTCGAAGCGGCCTTCCAGGCGAAGATGCGCAACATGGGCGAGGCCTGCACCGCCGCCAACCGGTTCTTCGTGCACGAGGCAGTCGCTGAGGAGTTCTCCGCGCGACTCGCTCAACGCATGGGCGCGCTGGTCGTCGGCGATGGCACGGAGGACGGCGTCGACGTCGGACCGCTGATCGACGAGGCCAGCCGGCAGAAGGTTCGTACGCTGATCGCTGATGCCGTCGACCGTGGCGCGTCGGTGCTGGTGGGTGGCGACAGCCCGGATCGGCCGGGCTACTTCGTCCACCCGACGGTGCTGCTCAACACCCACCCCGACAGCGCGCTGACCTCCACCGAGATCTTCGGCCCGGTCGCGGCGATCCAGACGTTCACCGATCTCGACGACGTGATCGACCGGGCGAACGACACCGAGTGGGGCCTGGTCGGATACGTCATGACCCAGGACATCGATCACGCACTCGACGTCGCCGAGCGACTGGAAGTCGGCATGGTCGGCATCAACAGCGGCGTCGTCTCGAGCCCGTCAGCCCCCTTCGGTGGGATCAAGCAGTCCGGCCTCGGCCGCGAAGGCGGCCGCGTCGGGATCGACGAGTTCCTCGAGATCAAGTACATCTCGATCCCGGTGCGGTCATGACAGCGTCTGTGTACACCGTCGACGTCATCGCCGGCGACGGGATCGGCCCCGACGTCATGTCGGCCGCCGTCTCCTGCGTCGACGCGATAGCGCCCGCATTGGGCTTCACGATGAACTGGCGGGCCCGAGAGTGGGGCTCGGACCACTTCCGTACGCACGGCCGGATGATGCCGGTCGACGGCCTTGATCAGCTGGCCACCGGCGACGCCATCCTGCTGGGCGCTGTCGGCGATGTCGACATCCCCGACGACGTGACGCTGTGGGGACTGCTGATCCCGATTCGCCGGGAGTTCGAGCAGTACGTGAACCTGCGGCCGGTGCGGCTCCTGCCTGGCGTGAGCTCGCCGCTGGCCGGCGTGGACCACCTCGACCTCGTCGTCGTGCGGGAGAACGTCGAGGGGGAGTACTCCGAGGTCGGTGGCCGGATGTATCGCGGGCTGCCGGAAGAGATGGCGGTGCAGGAGTCCATCTTCACGCGGGCCGGTGTGGCGCGGGTGGCCACGTATGCAGCCGAGCTCGCGCAGAGTCGCCAGGGCCGGCTCATCTCGGCCACGAAGTCGAACGGCATCGTGCACACCATGCCGTTCTGGGACGAAGTCGTGCGGTCCTGCGTCGACGCCACACCGGGCGTGACCGTGGAGAGCGTCCTGATCGACGCCCTCGCCGCGCGCCTGGTCCTTCGACCCGGGTCGGTCGACGTCATCGTTGCCTCCAACCTCTTCGGCGACATCCTCTCGGATCTTGCGGCGGCAGCGGCGGGGTCGATCGGTGTGGCTCCCAGCGCCAACATCAATCCTCCACGCAAGCATCCGTCGATGTTCGAACCCGTTCACGGTTCCGCGCCCGACATCGCCGGCCAGGGGATCGCCAATCCGGTCGGTCAGATCTGGTCTGCCGCCCTGATGCTCGAGCACCTCGGGGAGCCGCTCGCTGCTCGGGTCCTGGTGGAGGGCATCGAAGCGACCCTGGCCGAGGGCATTCGCACACCTGATCTCGGTGGCACGTCGACGACGACGGAGGTCGCCGACGCGGTCGTACGCCACGGTGCCCGCATCCTGGCCGCCGGACTTCCGTCAGGGTGGGTGCTCGCCGAGTCGTCGTGACGTGCGCGCGAAGCGATCAGGAATCGAGAAGCGCCGCTGGTCGCCGCGCACCTAGCGTCGACGGCATGACAACCATCGACACCATCATCCTCGAGTCGGCCGACCCCACGGCGGCCGCGACCTTCTATGACACCGCCTTCGGGCTCGGCTCTCGCGTGCAGGTCCGCGCGTCGGACACTCCGACGGAGGGCTTCCGCGGGTGCACGATGTCCTTGGTCGTGTCCCAGCCGGCGAACGTCGACGCCTTGATGGATGCCGCCCTCGGCGCCGGTGCCACCGAGCTGAAGCCGGCGGCCAAGTCGTTCTGGGGCTACGGCGGTGCCGTGCAGGCTCCCGACGGAGCGATCTGGACCTTCGCATCCTCGTCGAAGAAGAACTCCGGGCCGGCCACGCGGGACATCGACGACATCGTTCTCCTGCTGGGCGTCGAGAACGTCAAGGCGACCAAGCAGTTCTATGTCGACCGTGGGTTCCCCGTGGGCAAGAGCTTCGGCGGCAAGTACGTGGAGCTCGACACTGCCCCGATCAAGCTGGCGCTCTACGGTCGCCGCGCCCTGGCCAAGAACGCCGGCGTCTCGCCCGAGGGATCGGGCTCCCACCGGCTGGTGATCAGCGGCGACGCGGGGTCGTTGACCGACCCGGACGGATTCGCCTGGGAAGCCGCGGCCGGCTGATGTGCCTGCCGTCCATGGCGCGAGCGCTGGCCGAGGCGCAGCAGCTGCAGGATCAGGAGCCGAGCAGCGAAAGCTCGAGCTCGAGCCTGCCGGCCAGCTCATCGACGGTGGTGCCGAAGGTCTCGACGACCGTGATGCCACCGGCGCCGACCAGGAAGGTCGCGTGCTCGGTGTAGACGCGGCTGACGCAGGCCAGCCCGGTGAGCGGATAGGTGCATGCGGTGACGAGCTTCGGCGTGCCGTCCTTGGTGAACAGGCTCATCATCACGAAGACGTCCTTGGCGCCGATCGCGAGATCCATGGCACCGCCCACTGCGGGGATGGCGTCGGGAGCGCCGGTGTGCCAGTTGGCGAGGTCGCCGTGCTCGGACACCTGGAACGCCCCGAGCACGCAGACGTCAAGGTGGCCGCCGCGCATCATCGCGAACGAGTCGGCGTGGTGGAAGTACGAAGCGCCGGGCAGCTCGGTGACCGGGATCTTTCCGGCGTTGGTGAGGTCGGTGTCGATCTGCTCGCCGACCGCGGCCGGGCCCATGCCGAGCATGCCGTTCTCGGTGTGCAGGACGACTCCGCTGTCAGGCGAGAGGTGGTCGCCGACCTGGGTCGGCTGGCCGATGCCGAGGTTGACGAACGAGCCGTCGGGGATGTCGCGGGCGACGGTCCTGGCCATCTCGTCGCGGGTCAGCGGTCCGCGGTCGAGGTGCTCGATCGTACGGTCGGCGGTCACGGTGATGGTCATGATGTCTCCTGGCCGACGCGGACGATCCGGTCGACGTAGATGCCGGGAGTGACGACGGCCTCGGGGTCCAGCTCGCCGACGGGTACGACGTGGGTGACCTGGGCGATCGTCATGGCTGCAGCGGTGGCCATGACGGGACCGAAGTTGCGGGCGGTCTTGCGATAGACGAGGTTGCCCAGCGAGTCGCCGGCGTGGGCGCCGATCAGTGCGACGTCGCCGTGGATGGGCAGCTCGAGGACATAGTCGCGGCCGTCGATCGTCCGGGTCTCCTTGCCCTCCGCGAGTGGGGTGCCGACTCCGGTGGGGCAGAAGAACGCTCCGATGCCGGCTCCGGCGGCACGCATCCGCTCGGCGAGATTGCCCTGTGGGACGACCTCGAGCTCGATCCTGCCGGCGCGGTAGAGGTCGTCGAAGACGTACGAGTCGGCCTGCCGGGGGAACGAGCAGACCACCTTGCGTACGCGACCGGCGGCGAGCAGTGCGGCGAGTCCGGTGTCGCCGTTGCCGGCGTTGTTGCTGACCACCTCGAGGTCGGTGGCGCCCTGCTCGATCAGGGCGTCGATCAAGGCGACCGGCATGCCGGCCATGCCGAACCCGCCGACCAGCACGGTCGAGCCGTCCTTGATGCCGTCCACGGCCTCGAGGGCGGTCTCGGCGACGAGGGTCATCGGGTCGACTCGTTCTCGAGCACGACGGCGAGCGCCTGTCCGACGCCGATGCAGATCGCCGCAACGCCCCACCGCTCGCCCGACTCGGCGAGGCGGTGGGCGAGGGTGCCGACGATGCGGGCGCCCGACGCACCGAGCGGGTGGCCGATCGCGATCGCGCCGCCCTTGGCGTTGACGATCTCCGGGTCGACCTTCCAGGCATCGATGCACGCCAGCGACTGCACGGCGAAAGCCTCGTTGAGCTCGACCGCGCCGACATCGGACCAGGAGATGCCGGCCTGTGCGAGGGCCTGGTTGGCTGCCTCGACCGGTGCGAAGCCGAAGTCCTGCGGGTCGAGCGCGTGCACCCCGCGGCCGGCGATGCGTGCGACCGGGTCGACGCCGATCGACGCGGCGGCCCTGTCGGAGCCGATCAGCAGCGCCGAGGCGCCGTCGTTGAGCGGCGAGGCGTTGCCAGCGGTGATGGTCCCGTCGGGCCGGAAGGCCGGCTTGAGCGCGGCCAGCCTCTCTGGCGTGGTGCCGGGCCGGATCGACTCGTCGCGGCTGAGATCGACACCGTCGACGAAGGTGATCAGGTCGTCGTAGAAGCCGGCAGCCCAGGCGGCGTCGGCGAGCTCGTGCGAACGGGCCGCGAACGCGTCCTGCCGCTCGCGGCTGATGCCGAACCTGTCCTGCAGCTGTTCGTTGCACTCACCGAGCGAGATCGTCCACTCCGTCGGCATCCGGTCGTTGACCAGCCGCCAGCCCAGCGTGGTCGAGACGGCCGTGGTGTCACCGGCCGGAAAACCGCGTGACGGCTTGGGCAGCACCCACGGAGCCCGGGTCATCGACTCGACCCCGCCGGCGACGACCACCTCCGCGTCACCGGTCTCGATCGCCCGAGACGCCATGATCGCCGCGTCGAGGCTCGACCCGCACAACCGGTTGATCGTCGTCGCCGGAATCGAGGTCGGCAAGCCGGCAAGCAGCACGGCCATACGTCCCACGTTGCGGTTGTCCTCGCCGGCACCGTTGGCGTTGCCCCAGAACACGTCACCGATCGCGGCCGGATCCAGACCCGGCGCCTTCGCGAGGACCCCGGACAGCGCGGTGGCCGCCAGGTCGTCGGGGCGTACGCCCGACAGTGCCCCGCCGAACCGTCCGAAGGGCGTCCGGCTCGCGGCGTAGACATGTGCGCTGGTCATCGAGGCTCCTGATCGATCTCGGCCAGGACGTCCTGGGCGATGCGGAAGGCGGTGTTGGCGTCGGGGACGCCGCAGTAGATCGCGGTCTGCAGCAGCAGCTCCTTGATCTCGTCGCTCGTGACCCCGTTGGTGCGGGCGGCGCGCAGGTGCATCGCGAGCTCTTCGTGGTGCCCGCGCGCGACCAGGGCCGTGAGCGTGATGAGCGAGCGGCTGCGTCGGTCGAGGCCGGGGCGCGTCCAGACCGATCCCCAGGCGTACTGCGTGATGAAGTCCTGGAAGTCGGCGGTGAGCTCGGTCGTGTTGGCGATCGCCCGGTCGACGTGCGCGTCGCCGAGGACCTCACGACGCACGGCCATCCCGGCCTCGCGCACCTCCGCCACGGTCGGCGAGGAATCAGCGGGCGCCTCACCGGCAGCGTGCTCGCGGATCAGGCGGGCGACCTCGTCGGGGCGCTCGGCAGGTGCGAGGTGCGCGACGTCATCCAGCACGACGAGCCGCCCGTCCTTCACGCCGACGGCGATCTCGTCGAGGCTGGCCGGTGGGGTGGGTGCGTCGTGCTCACCGGCGATTGCGAGGACCGGCGTCCGGATCTCGTGGAGGCGGTGGCGTACGTCGAAGGTCGCAAGCGCTTCGCACACCTGGGCGTACCCCTCTCGGTCGGCATCCTGCAGGGCATGGAGGAGGGCCGCGCCGGTGTCGGGCTGGCGCTCCAGGAATCCCGGCGCGAACCAGACCGCTGCGGAGCGCTCGAGCACGACCGGCGTACCGGATGCGCGTACGACCGCTGCGCGCTCGTGCCACGCGTCGGGGTCACCGATCTTCGCGCCGGTGCACAGCAGCACGGCGGTGTCGATGCGTTCGGGGGCGTCAAGCATCAGCTGCAGGCCGACGGCGCCGCCGGCAGAGTCACCGGCATACGCGAACGAGGTGCCCTGCTCGCCGCGCTCGGCGAGCATGTCGTCGACCATTGCCAGCACGCCGGCGGCGAGCTCGGCGATCGTGAACGGCTTGGCCGCGGCGGCATTGCTGCCGTGCCCCGGCAGGTCCCAGGCAAGCACCTCGAAGCTGCCGGAGAGCTCAGCGGCGCACGACGACCAGAGCGCGCGTCCCGAGGTGCCGAGCGAGGGTCCGAGCACCAGCAGCGGCCGGGCGGGCGAGCCACCGAGCCGTACCGCGGTGATCTGGGGGACGGTCATGCGTTCTCCTCGAGGAAGATGCGGGCGCGGTCGACCGCGCCGGCGACGAGGTCCACGGTGATGCCGAGGTAGGTCGTCGGGTCAGGGTCGGCCTTCGCGTCAAGCAGCTCGGCGATCACACGTCGCTCGGCGAGCACGTCATCCGCGGAGTGGTCGAGGGTCGCGCCCATGCGTTCGGCGTCGACGTGCAAGCCCTGCAACAGCTCGGTCGTCTGCGACGCCGCGACCGCAGTGCGGCGGCCCAGGGTGTGCAGCGTCGACCACTCGGCGTGCCACGCCCCGTCGGGGCGCTGGTCGCCGGCTGTCGCCGAGGCCACGTGCAGAGTCGACGCCAGGGCGGGCGCCGCCACAGCCGCCCGGCGGACGAGCACCGAGAGTATGGGGTTGTGCTTGTGCGGCATGGTCGACGACCCGCCGCGTCCCTCGGCCTCGGGCTCGGCCAGCTCCGCGATCTCGGTGCGCGACAGCGTCGCGACGTCGGTGGCGACATGACCCCACGCGTCGGTGCACGACACCAGCGCGTCGGCCGTGCGCGTCACGGGGCCGCGCGAGGTGTGCCAGGGGCGGAGCTCGCGAAGGCCGAGTGCCTCCGCCGTGATCGTGACCAGCTCCGCGGCGACGAAGGGCGCGTCATCGAGGTCGCGCAGCGACGCGAGCTCGGTGGACGCCGCAAGCGTGCCGACCGCGCCGCCGAGCTGCACCGGCAGGAGCGCGCGGGCGTCGACGACCAGGTCGGCGGCATCGAGGATGCCGTCGAGCCAGCTGGCGGCAACGGCGCCGAACGTCGTCGGGACGGCGTGCTGGGTGAGCGTACGACCGACCATGGGCGTCGACGCGTGACGCTCGGCCAGGATCGACAGCGCGATGACCTGTGACCGGAGCTCGTCCAGGAGCCGGTCGAGGACGGCGCGCAGTGCCAGCATGAGTGCCGTGTCGAGCACGTCCTGGCTGGTCAGGCCGCGGTGGAGCCACGTGGCGCTGTCGATGCCGGTGCGGGCTCGCAGCATTGCCACGAGTGCCGGCACGGGATTGCCCGTCGCCTCGGCCTGGCGGGCGAGCTCGTCGACATCGTCGGAGGTCACGAGGCCCGTGAGGTCGCTGTCGCTCAGTGCGGGTGCGAGCCCGGAGACGACCATGGCGTCGAGCCACGCGTTCTCCACCTGCACCATCGCGTCGAGCAGGGTGGCTTCGGACATCAGCTCGCCGGCGCGTTCGTCGCCGGGCCAGAACAGATCAGTCATGACTGCCAGTCTGCCGCGCGTATGTCAGGAAGGCCGTCTCGCCGTCGCCCTGGAGGCGGATGTCGAACACGAGGCCCGAGGCGTCGGCGGTCGCGATGAGGGTGTCGCGTCGCTCGGCAGGCAGCGATACGAGGAGAGCGTCATCGACCAAGGACGGGTGTCCAGGGACGTACGCACGCGTGAACAACCGGTCGAGCAGCCCGCGGGCGAACACCGTGACGGCGAAGAACGGCGCAGCTCCCTCGACGGCGCCCGGAAGCAGTGTCGAGAACGAGTAGTGCCCCGCCGCATCGGTGGCCGCCCGGCCCCAGCCCGTGAACGTCCAGCCGTCCCGGTGCAGCGAGCCCGGTTCCTGGACGATGCGCCCATCGGCGTCGGCCTGCCAGATCTCGATGAGCGCGTCCGGGATCGGTGCACCGGCGCCGTCGAGGACCCTGCCGTGCAGGCGAATCGCCCCGGGGTGACCAGACGGCACAAGCTCGGCTCCGCCTTCGTACGGCAGGCCGTAGTGGAAGAACGGGCCCGACGGTCTGGCCGGGAGTCGGCATCAACGTGCTCATGCGTCCTCATCCTCCAGCCAGGTGCGGTGGCTGCCGGTCAGCACGATGTCCCAGCGATAGCCCGTGCTCCACTCGGGGGTCGTGAGGTCGTGGTCGTACGTCGCGACGAGCCGCGCACGGGCATCTGCATCGGTGATCGACTGATAGATCGGGTCGAGGGCGAACAGCGGGTCGCCGGGGAAGTACATCTGCGTGACCAGCCGTTGGGTGAAGTCGGTGCCGAACAGCGAGAAGTGGATGTGCGCCGGCCGCCAGGCGTTGCGGTGGTTCTTCCACGGGTAGGGCCCCGGCTTGATCGTCTGGAACGAGTACGAGCCGTCGGCGCCGGTCAGGAGCCGGCCCGCGCCGGTGAAGTTGGGGTCGAGCGGCGCAGGATGCTGGTCACGCTTGTGGATGTAGCGACCGCCGGCGTTGGCCTGCCAGATCTCCACGAGCTGGTGCGCGACGGGTCGACCGTCACCGTCCATCACCCGTCCCGCGACCGTGATGCGCTCGCCGATCGGCTCGCCGCTGTGCTGGATCGTCAGATCGGCCTCGAGCGGGCTGACGTCCTGCGGTCCGAAGCACGGCGCCCACCGCTCGATCGTCTCCGGATCGGTGTGGTGCAGGTCCTTCGTCGGGTGCCGCAGGACGCTGCTGCGGTACGGCGGGTAGTCGAGGAGCGGCTGCGCCTCGTGCCGGTCGCCTGCCTCGTACGCCTTCGAGATCGCCTGGATCTCGTCGTCGATGTCGGCCTGCGTCAGCGGGCGCTCGGATGCTGGAGTCACGGAGAGCACGCTAGGCGCGGATGGGCGAAGGATGCGAGACTAGTCTTCCGCTGAACGAAAGGGTGCCCGATGGCCGGCAACAGCGCGCAGGCAGGGGTGAGCGTGACGTCGCGCGTGCTCGCGCTCCTGGGCGCGTTCGACGCCGAGCACCGAGCGTTGACCCTGAGCGACATGGCCCGTCGGGCCGGCCTCCCGGTGCCGACCGCCCATCGGCTGGTGTCCGAGCTGGTCGACTGGGGAGCGCTCGTCCGGCGGAGCTCGGGGGAGTACGTCATCGGGCGCCGATTGTGGGACCTCGGGCTGCTCTCTCCGACCCAGTCGGGCCTGCGTCAGGTGGCCTCGCCGTTCCTGCACGACATCTACGGCGCAACCCTCGCGACGGTGCACCTGGCGGTGCGTGAGGGGCTCGAGGTGCTCTACCTGGACCGGCTGTCGGGCCATGCCTCGGTGCCGGTGGTGAGCCAGATCGGCTCGCGGCTCCCCTTGCACGCCACGGGAGTGGGCAAGGTGCTCCTGGCGTACGCCCCGGAAGACGTCCAGACCGCGGTGCTGTCCAACCTCACCCGCATCACGCCCTACACGATCACGCAGCCGGGCCTCCTGCGCGACCAGCTTCGCCGGGTGCACCGCGAGGGGTACGCGACGACGGTCGAGGAGATGAGCCTCGGCGCCTGCTCGGTCGCGGTGCCGATCCGGGCGCCGAGCGGGCAGGTCGTCGCGGCGCTCGGCATCGTCGTCCCGAGCCTGAAGCGTGATCGAGCGAGACTCGTGGCCGCCCTGCAGGTTGCGGCACAAGGGGTGGGCCGCAGTCTCGGCACCTGATTCCGCTGGGCGGAAGGTTGCGATGGCGCGGCGGCCGCGCGGCGCATTGACTGACCCCATGCGTACTGAGGTCGCCATCATCGGCGCCGGCCCCGCGGGCCTCCTGCTGTCCCACCTGCTCGCCCAGGACGGCATCGAGTCCGTGGTGATCGAGACCCGCTCGGCCGACTACGTCGCTTCCCGCATCAGGGCCGGCGTGCTGGAGCACTCCACGGTCGAGCTGCTGGAGTCGGTCGGCCTCGGCGACCGGCTG
Source organism: uncultured Actinomycetota bacterium (assembly GCA_963790145.1). GTDB lineage: Bacteria > Actinomycetota > Actinomycetes > Propionibacteriales > Nocardioidaceae > Aeromicrobium. Next base: position 666,074 of record CAWBNN010000005.1, read on the forward strand.
CGCCGCGAAGGCGACGAGCACCGTGGCATCTACCTGCAGTGGCCGGAAGAGCGTCACCACGTCGACTTCGTGGAACTGACCGGCCGCAGCGTATGGATCTACGGCCAGACCGAGGTCCAGAAGGATCTCGTGGCGGCTCGAGCTGCCGCGGACCAGGAGGTCCACTACGAGGTCACCGACACCGCGCTCCACGACATCGACACCGAGCACCCTTACGTCACGTTCACCGACGTCGACGGCACAGCGCAGCGCCTTGACGCCGACGTCGTCGTGGGCTGCGACGGCTCGTTCGGGCCGAGCCGCGGGGCAGTCCCGGACTCGGTCAAACAGTCGTGGGAGCGGGTCTACCCGTACTCGTGGCTCGGCATCCTCGCGGACGTCGCGCCGTCGACCGACGAGCTGATCTACGCCTGGCACCCCGACGGCTTCGCGATGCACTCGATGCGGTCGTCCAGCGTCAGCCGCCTCTACCTCCAGGTCCCCAACGGCACCGACGTCGCCGACTGGTCCGACGACCGGATCTGGGACGGGCTGGCCGACTCGGCTCGGTCACGGCCATGACGGTTGGCAGCTCACTCCCGGTCCCATCACCGAGAAGAGCGTGCTGCCGATGCGCAGCTTCGTCCAGACGCCGATGCGGCACGGCCGGCTCTTCCTTGCGGGCGACGCCGCCCACATCGTCCCGCCCACTGGGGCCAAGGGCCTCAACCTTGCCGTCGCCGATGTCGGCATTCTGGCGCCCGCCCTCGTCGCACTGCTGCGCAAGAAGGACGCGACTCTCGCCGACTCGTACTCAGACGACGCACTCCGCCGGGTCTGGCGCTGCACGCACTTCTCGTGGTGGATGACCACGATGCTGCACACGAGCGACGACCCGTTCGACGCGCAGCTGCAGCTGTCGCAGCTGCGGTGGGTCACCTCCAGCGAGGCGGGCGCCGCCGGCCTCGCGGAGAACTACGCAGGCCTGCCGATCGGGTTCTGACGTGACTGCCTTGTCCCCGACCAACCGAGGAGCCTCCATCATGTCCAGTTCTGAAGCGGTCCAGCAGCTGCATCTCGTCGCCGGCGAGTGGCGTCCATCCGAAGATGCCGCGACCTTCGAACGTGCCAACCCGTTCACCGGAGAGGCCGTGACCACCGCGTCCGCGGCCAGCCGAGCGGACACCCGTGCGGCCATCGACGCCGCCTCTGCGGCGTTTCCGACCTGGTCCGGCATGTCGGCGAAGGAACGCGGCGTCTTGCTCGAGGCTGCTGCGGACCTCATGGTGGAGAGAGCGCCGCAGATCGCCGCGACCATGACAGAAGAATGCGGTGCCACGTTCGGTTGGGGGATGTTCAACTGCCAGCTGGCGTCCGGGATGCTCCGCGCGGCGGCCGCGATGACCGGTGCGGCGGAGCAGGCCCGCGAGACGATTCCGTCGGGCGTACCGGGTCTCGACGCCACAGCAGTCCGGAGCCCCGCAGGTGTCGTGGCGGCGATGGCCCCGTGGAACGCTCCGGTCATCCTGGCGACCAGGGCCGTCGCGGCCCCGCTCGCTTTCGGCAACACCGTGGTCCTCAAGGCTTCCGAGAAGTGTCCGCGAGTCCATGCGGCCGTCGCCGGCGTGCTGCACGACGCAGGGCTGCCGGCGGGCGCCGTCAACGTCGATCGTGCACAGCGCTGACGGGGCACCGGACGTCGTCGACGAGCTGATTGCGCACCCGGCCGTACGCCGGGTGAACTTCACGGGTTCGACCAAGGTCGGCCGGATCATCGCGGCCAAGTGCGCCGAGCACCTCAAGCCGTCGGTCCTCGAGCTGGGCGGCAAGGCGCCCATGATCGTGCTCGACGACGCGAACCTCGACCTGGCCGCCTCCGCCGCGAGCTTCGGGGCCTTCATGAACTCTGGCCAGATCTGCATGTCGACCGAGCGGATCATCGTGGAGCCGGCAGCATCTGAAGCATTCCAGGCCAAGCTCGTCGACCGGGCCCGCGCGCTGGTGGCCGGCGACCCGCGGGACGAGACCACGATGATCGGCCCCGTCGTCGACGACGCCAGCCGGCGGCACGTGCTGGATCTGATCCAGGACGCGCGTGACCAGGGCGCCAGGCTGCTGGTCGGCGGCGAGGACCTGGGCGGCAACGTGCTGACGCCTGCCGTCGTGGCCGGTGTGACTCCCGCGATGCGGCTCTACAGCGAGGAGTCCTTCGGGCCCGTCGTGGCGCTCGTGGACGCGGCTGACACCGACGACGCGGTCCGCATCGCCAACGACTCCGACTACGGCCTCGCTGCGTCGATCTTCACGAGCGACCCGCAGCGCGGTCTCGAGCTGGCTGGCCGCGTCGAGTCAGGGATTTGCCACGTCAACGGCGCAACGGTGCATGACGAGCCCCCGATGCCTTTCGGCGGGGTCAAGGCATCGGGATGGGGACGGTTCGGCGGCAGCGCGGCGCTCCACGAGTTCACCGAGCTGCGTTGGATCACGGTGCAGGACGGCGAGCGGCACTACCCCATCTGAGCCGCCGCCGTTTCGTCGGCGAGCCGTGTTCCGACCTTCTTCGTCAACGCCTCACTGTGAATTGCCGGCAGCGCCCAAGGTCAGGGAGGAGCAACGTGGGTCGATCCAATGAGACTGGCTCGACCTCGGTGATCCCTGAACCAGTGTCTCGACCACCGGCCCGAGCGCATACAACGGGAAGAGACTGCTGCTGATCGCGAGACGTAGTCGGTGCCCGGATCGAACGCGATACGCGGTGTGACCCAGGTCAACGGTTGTGGGTGGAGAGTCCGACGACGACTCGGCGATCGCCGCGCCCTCACGGATCAGGTACGCCGCACCCGACGGGTCGACATCCAGCAACCGGACGATCACGTGGCTGGAGCCGCCCGAGGACCCTGCGGCGATCTGACCCGTCACCGGGCCGAGGATGTCGAGGTCTTCGGTCAGGGGTTCCGACGTGAACGTGGGGACATCGGCTCGCTCGTGCAACGCCGACTCGTCCGGGAGCTCGTACAGGATCCCCCAGTCGTCCGCGATCGGCGACGGCACGGGGCGGCGAGGATCGTGTGTCCATCGCGCCGGCCCGGTGTCGGGCTCAGGCGTCGTGGACAGACCTCCGCCGGCTCGACTCTGCGTTGCAGCGGCCCCGTCACCGAGGTGGAATGTGGTGTGGCGGACCTCCGGGGGTGGCCATGACGTGGCAGATCGCCACCCGTCGTGTGCCACCTTGAATCGGACGTTCGGCGCGTCCCAGCGATCTGTGCGTCCGCTCACGTAATGCCGGAGGAACGAGATCGGTTCGTCCAGCATCCGCGGCAGGTAGGCAGTCAACGCAGCCTCGTCCTCGTGGTGACGTCGGCGCTCCCGCTCGTGAGGTATGAGCTCGAAATCCTCGTGGTCAGACGCGTTCATCCGCAGGAACTGGTGCTCCGCCGCAGGCGAGCCGACGGCGAGCGACCAGTCGAGGAGCTGGGCATACTGCAAGTTGTCCCACCAGCCGCCCACGTGGAGTGCCGGGATGTCTATCTCCCCGGACGGACGTGGCCCGTTGAAGACCGACTCGACGAACGTTCCATCAGCGACCCGAGCTTCCACCTCGTGGATGATCCGGACGATCCGGTCGGAATCCGCTGGCAGGTGCAGAACGGTGTCGGTCCATGTCGCGAGCGGCTCCTCGAGCCCCTGGGCGTGGGAGAATGTCTGGACGATCCACTCATAGAAGGGGATCCGGGGTACGGAACGGGGTGAGAGCACCTCCGCGAGCGCCGTGCCGGTGACTCTAGGCACGATCGCCTTGAGGGCCGGATGCCCTGTCGAGGCCGCTGCCCACTGGGTGAATCCGTAGTACGAGTCGCCGATCATGCCTACCCGCCCGGTCGACCAGGGTTGACCGCTGATCCAGTCGAGTGTTGCCGCGCCGTCCGCTGCCTCATTGACAAACGGGTTTGGCAGTCCGCCGGACCTGAACTTCCCGCGTACGTCCTGTGCGACGACAGCGAACCCGTGCTCGTTCAGGTAGGCAGCGATCCGGGGGATGAATGTGTAGCGGCCGCACTTGTCGTAGGGGAGCCGGATCAGCACGGTGTCGCGGTCCGCCGGCTGTTCAGGCAGGTAGACGTCTGTCGCGAGGGTGGTCCCGTCGTATGCAGGGAGGTCGACCGGCGTTGCGCGCGGGTCGAGGCCAGCTGGAGCAGTCATGGGGCGCGTCTCTGGTCGAGGGGTCAGGTGTACGACTCGGTCGGGTGACTACACGGGCGGGCGTCGTGAAGACCAGTCGGTCAGCGACTCGTACGCCGCTGCTGCGGCGAGGATCGCGGCGTCAGCATGTCGTGGACCGATGAACTGGAGCCCGACTGGCAGGCCTTCCTTGCTGAATCCGCAGGGCACGGTGATCGCTGGGAGGCCGGCATGGCTGGGCGGCTCGGTTAGGCGGTGGAAATCTGTCTCAGGGTGGCTGACGGGCTTGCCGTTGATCTCAGTCGGACCTGCTTCGCGGCCAGGGTGGGGGAATGCCGTCACAGGCATGGTCGGGGTGACGAGGATGTCGAAGGAGTCGAACACCTCCGCGAACCCGTTGGATATCTCGCCGCGGGTCTGGGTCGCGGTCCGGTAGTACTCGAGGGCGCCCAGCTGCTGACCCTGCCGAGCCATCTCCAGCATCATGGGATGCACGCTGGAGGAGTCGACGGCGCCGGACAGCAGGTCCTCGCCCAATGCGTCGGCGAACGCGGGAGTCCAAAATGCCTGAAAGTAGGCAATTGGGTCTGGGAGCGCGAGGTTGACCTGCTCGACTGCGGCGCCGCCTGAACGCAGGACAGTGAGAGCCTGCTCGATGATGCCTCCGACCTCGTGGTCCACTTCGGCCGTCCCGAAGTCGGGCGAGTACGCAACGCGCACTCCAATCACCGAGGCGTCGATCGTGGCGCCGACCCAGTCGTCGGACGACGCCGGCAACGAAAGCGGATCACGAGCGTCCGGACCGGCAGCAACTTCCAGTAGGAGCGCGGCGTCGCGCACGTTGCGGGTGATCGGGCCATCCGTCCCGACGGACTCCCAAGGGGTCTCGACCGGGAAACGACCCCGGGATGCCTTGAGGCCCACGACGCCGCAGCAGGCAGCGGGCACACGTATTGATCCGCCGCCGTCGGACCCCCAGGCGAAGGGCGCGACGCCGGACGCGACGGATGCCGCCGCCCCGCCGCTGGAGCCCCCCGACGTGTGAGTTGTCGCCCACGGAGTGCTGGTGCGTCCGGTCAGCTGGCTGTCGGTCACACCGAGCATGCCGAACTCCGGTGTGGTGGTCTTGCCGATCAGGATGGCACCGGCTGCCTTGAGACGCGACCAGGTGACGGCATCGTGCTTAGGGACGTGGTCGCTGAAGCTCTTGGACCCGTACGTCGTTCGTACGCCGGCCGTGTCGCACAGGTCCTTGACGGTGATCGGGACGCCGTGGAGCGGACCCAGGTCAGCCTTGGGGTCGAGCAGCACTCGCTCGGCGACCTTGGCGCCCGCCAGTGCCGCGTCACCAGTGACTGTGACGAAGGCGTTGATCGCTGGCTCGACTTCTTCGAGTCGTTCCAGCACTGCGGTGACGGCCTCGGTAGGCGAAATGTCTCGTGCGCGGATCTTGTCGACGAGCTCGTGTCCCGCCATCCATACGATCTCGTCATTCATGCGTCGACCCATTTCCCATCGTCCAGAGGACTCGCCATTCTGCTGTCATCGCCGGCTTGATTCTCCCGCGTACCTCGAACCAGCAGCTCAGAAGCAGGAGGTAGCCGTCACCGCGGGGTGTCACCTCGACGACGGCGCCACGGATCCTGAAGGTGTCGTTGGTCGTCAGGGGGCTGACGAAGCGAACTCGGTCCAGGCCGTAGTTCCAGCCGGTCCAGGCGGGCTCGTCGATGTAGAGGACCTGATTGGAGAGGTGGTCGAGCAGGCCCAGCAGGTGGAAGCCTTCGATCAGGCCATCGGGAAAGTTCGAGCCTTCGAGAGCGAACGAGTTTTGGTCGGTGTACGTGGCGAAGTCGAAGCGCTCAAGGCGATCGGCGTCCACGGAGAACCAGCCTCCGGTGAACTCGCGACCCTCCAAGGTCGCGATATCGCTCCAGCTGGACGACACGATGGTGGTGTCGGCGGTTGATAACGTCACGGGAGCTTCCTCGAGGTCGAGTCAAAGTGTAGTGATCACTATAACTGGGGAATGTAGCGGTTACTATAGTTGCCGTGCACGCGATCGCGGAACTACCGGGATTGTCTGTCGCGCGAGCGGTTCTCCGCGTCTAATCGGGTCCGAAGGGGAAAAATGGCACGCCATGTCGACCACGCAGAGCGCAAGCGAGAGATCGCGGAAGCAGCGGTCCGCATCCTCGCCCGCGGTGGTGCGTCAGCGCTCACTCTGAAGAGCCTCGCGGAGGAGCTCGGCGGGTCCATCACGCTGGTCACCTACTTCTTCTCCACCAGGGCGGAGATCTTCACCGCCGTCGTCGACGACCTCGTTGCCGGGTACGACGCCGAGCTCGCTCAGCTGGAAGAAGGGGCAGATCCGCTCGGACGCCTGAAAATACTCCTCGAGTGGATGTTGCCGCTGACCCCGGAAGACGTCGCGAGTGAAGCCGGTCGGATCGCACTGATCCCGCACCGTGGTGAGCACGCGAGCATCGACCGCTTCTTCGACGTCATGGAGTACCGCATGAGAGGTCTGCTTCGGTCACACCTCATGGAGGTCGTGCCGGCCAACAGGCTCGAGCCCGCGGTCAGCCTGCTGCGGGCGACTGTCAACGGATTGGTGCTGTCGGCGGTCGAGCACCCGAATCTGTGGAGCCGGGACGAGCAGCTGGCCGTGATCGACTCGGCATTGCGATCGTTGAATGCCGGAGTGGACGCCAAGGCGCCCCTGCCGTCCTAATCTGTGCCAGGGGTCGTGTTGCGAACGAACAGCGAGTCCACGACAACGGTGCGGCCGGTGACGTGCTCGATGAGGACTGGGTTGAGGTCCATCTCGTCCACAATGTCGCCCAAGTCGTACGCGAGCCACGACAGTCGGGAGACGAGCTCGGTGAACGGTTCGATCCGGGTTTGTGGGGCGAGGTTGCGATAGCCCTCGAGAAGGCTGCCGAGCCGGGTGGTCGAGAGCATCTGCGCCGCGCGAACCTGGTGGATCGGGGCCAGCGCTTCTGCGGAGTCCCCGATCAGCTCGACCAGAGTTCCACCCATTCCGAGGCCGATCGTGGCGCCCAGGCGAGAGTCCGCCACATAGCCGACAAATGCTTCGAACGCCTCGCCCACCTGCTCCTGCACCTCGAATCCGGTGATCCGCGCATCCGGGGCTTTGAGGCGCACGTTCGTCAGGATTGTGTCGGCGGCTCGCAGCAGATCTGACTCGGTGCGGATGCCGAGCACGACGCCGCCGACATCCGATCGGTGCGCGATGTCCGGTGAAGCAATCTTCAGCACGACCGGGAATTGATGTGCACGTGCCCACCCGACGGCCTCGGCGGCGTCGGCGACGGTGGCCGACGGGACGGTGGGCACGCCGTACGCGGCAAGCGCCTCGTCACGCAGATCGCCAGTGAGAGCCTCCGCCTGCAGGAGGCGACTGCGAAGCCCGGCAATCGTTTCGGCGCTCGGGAGATCCGCCGGTCGATGGGACGGCCCGCGAACCGGAGCCTTGTTGGCTGCGGAGGCACGCAGCGCAACAAGCGCGTTGCGGATTCCCCGGATCACTGGGACATGGGGACCCGCGAGGTCCAACGAGCGCTCGTGGATGCTGATCGACGAGCTGGACGCGATGACGAATGGCCGACTCGGATACTGGGCGGCGGCTGCGCGTACTGCGGAGGTATAGGTGTCCTCGAACTCGAGCTCCGCCACGCTCAACGTCTGCTGCGCATCGAGCACGACCAGCACGGCGTCGAGGTGGTCGTCCGCTGCCAGCGTCACCAAGGACTTGTCATAGGCGTCTTCGCCGGCGACAACGCTGCCCCCGGCATCGAGAGGATTGTGAACCGAGACGTCAGGCAGGAGGGCCTCGAGCACGCCTTGGGTGGCCTCATCGAACTGCGGGAGCTCGATCCCGAGCTGGTCGGCCAGATCGGCCGTCATCGCAGCTTGGCCTCCCGAGATCGTGACGACGCCGACGCGGGTGCCCCCGACGGAGCGGTCGCCCAGGGTCGAAAGGCACTGCAGCGTGGTGGACAGCTCGTCGTAGTCGCTGACTAGAGGGACGTCGAGTGCTTCGAACAGACTGGTGTACGCGGCATCGCGCGACAGAACCGCACCGGTGTGGGCAGTGGTCGCCAGTCCGCCGAGGTCCGTACGGCCCACCTTGAGCGCGACGACCGGCTTGCCAGCCGAGCGAGCAAGCCGGATCGCTTCGCTGAACGCTTCGGCATCGCGGATCGACTCGATCACCAGGCCGATCACCGCAGTCTGCGGGTCCTGAGCCAACCACGAGACGTAGTCGGCCGTCGTGGCGCCGAGCTCGTTGCCGGTCGAGATGACCTTCGAGAACCCGGAGGGGGCCGCAGATCGGGCGACGAAGATCGCTGCCGAGCCGGATTGCGTGACCAAGGAGATGTCGCCCTTCGGCAGATCCATGAGGATGCCCTCGTCAATCCACAGCGGGGTCCGGGCGGAGACATTGATGAGACCCATGCAGTTGGGCCCATGGACCAGCATGTCGCTTTCTGCCGTGAACTCCTGGATCGCGCCAATGTCTTCTGGTGTAAGTCCAGCGCTCGGTACGACCGCTGCAGGGCACCCGATCGAGTCAAGATCGCGCAATGCCTGGAGCACTGCTCGTGCCGGAAGCGCAACCAGCGCGACGTCGGGCTGGAGGCCGGCCAAGTCGCTGATCGCGGCGTGGGCAATCAGCCCTTCGATGACGCCACCGGAGGGATTCACCACGCTGATCTTGCCTGCGAATCCAGAACTCTGGAGATTGCGGATCGCTTGGTTCCCTCCGGCGTCTGCGCGCCGCGCGGAAGCCCCGATAACGGCTACGTGCTGTGGTGCGAACAGCGAGTCGAGCTGCGAGGTGGAACCGAGCGTCAGCATCTATGTCCTCCAAAAGAATGTGTAGTGGGCACTATACAAATGAACGGTTCCACAGGCTAGGGCGGTCAGGTCGAGATTGCTCATCAGGACGTCGAATACTCAGCCGGTGCCGAAATTCGAGCGAAAATCGGCCGCTTTATGTCAGGAATGCTGATGATTGTTACGTTCGCAAGAAATATCGCCAGAAGGCTTGTTTGATCCATAGTGGATGCTATAAATTCGCCTCTACGTAACGCGGGTCACATGGCCTGGCGCCCAAGTTTGAGGAGTTCGGATGTCGCAGTCGAAGAGTTTCGTGAGAGGGCGCCGCAGGTATGCCGCGGCCGCAGTGGGGATGTCGCTGCTGCTCGTGTCGGCCTGCTCAGGAGGGTCGAGCGCTGACGACGAGACTCCGAATGTCTCGGACAACCTGGTTTCCTCCATGTCTCCTGCCAAGGGTGACATCGACAAGCTCACCTGGAACCTGACCGCAGGTGAGCCGGACACGCTCGATCCGCGCAACGCGGCAACCTACGGTGGGGGCCAGGTCACGGGCAACTTGTGCGATCCGTTGGTGCGCGTCGATGCTGACTACAACCTCACCCCCAACCTGGTGTCGTTCAAGCAGGAGAGCCCGACGAAGCTGGTCTACACACTCGTCGCGGACGCCACTTTCTGGGACGGCAAGCCCGTGACGGTCGAGGACATTGCGTTCAGCCTCAATCGTGCCAAAGCGCCCGAATCGATTGTGAGCTTCATCTACGCCAACGTGAAGTCGATCGACGTCACCGGCGACAAGGAAGTCACGGTCACATTCACCAAGCCTGACGAGCTCTTCAACAACGAGATGAGCACCATTGCCGGACTCGTCGTGGAGAAGGCGTACGCGGAGAAGAACGCCAAGACATTCGGAACCTCGGCTGGTGGCCTGATGTGCAGCGGGCCCTTCAAGCTCGAGAGCTGGAAGAGCGGCGACAGCATCACGATGAGCCGCAACGACAACTACTGGAACGAGAAGTACCGGGCCCACGCGGCGTCGGTCAAGTTCACCTTCGTCACGGACTCGACGGCTTTGACCCAGGCTCTCAACGCAGGTGAGATTGATGGAGCGTATGAAGTCTCACCTGATGCGATCAAGCCCCTGAAGTCAGATGGCAGGAACGCTGTGGTGTTCGGTCCGTCAACTCAGTCCCTCAAGCTCGACGTGGCGAACCCCGGTGGGGCGACGGCAGACCGGACCTTCATGAAGGGTCTTCAGAAGATCGTGGACCGCGATGCCCTGGCTAAGGTCATCTACAAGGGCGCAGCAACGCCCCTGTATTCCTTCATCACACCGACCACCTGGCCCAACGATCAGAGCGACCAGTATCAGAAGGCCTACGACGTGCTGGCCAAGGATCGTTCGTTCGACCCTGCGGATGCCAAGAAGCTCATCGAGGAGTCGGACTACGACGGTCAAGAGCTGGTCGTGGCGATCCCAGCCGGGAACTCCGTCTTGTCCAAGACCGCGCAGCTGATCCAGCAGCAGGCCAAACAAGCAGGGGTGAAGATCAAGATCCAGTCGCTTCAACCCCTGGTCTTCAGCCAGGCCGGATACGACGCCACCAAGCGCAAGGGCATCGATTTCCTGCTCAACTCCTCCTTCAATGGTGTGCAGGATCCGTTGGAGCCGGCCGGCTTCGTATACCTGCCCAAGGCGTTCTACAACTACACCGAGTTTGACGACGCGGCAGTGACCGACGCGTTGAACACCGCCCGCGAGACGTTCGAAGGGGACCAGCGCGCAAAACTCTTCATCGAGGCACAATCGAAGTTCGAGGAGGCCTCGGCGACGGTTCCCCTGCTCAGCACGAACACGGTGACCGTCCTCAACAAGAAGTACACCGGTGCCGTGACATCGTTCGCTTACTGGGCCATGCCCCAGATGGCGTTGATCGGAGCAGCCAAATGAGCTCGAAGACTGGATGTCGCTCGTGAGCGTGAGTACTCCTGGCGCCGCCGCCGGCCCCTCGCGGGGCCGGCGGGCGGCGTCGCCATTGCGGCTGATCGCAGGAGCAGGGGGCACTGTGCTGGCGGCATCATTCGTCATCTTCTCCTCACTCAGCCTGGCGCCCGGCGACCCTGTGTCACAGATCCTGGGGCAGAAGGCGACGCAGGCCCAACGAGCCGAGATGAGGGCGCAGTTGGGACTCGACGACCCCCTGCTGGTGCGCTACTGGCACTGGTTGACCGGCGTCTTCCAGGGCGACTTCGGCACATCTCTGACCTACCGTCAGAGCGTCTCGGGGTTGTTGGGACCACGCATCTTGACCACACTCACGTTGGTGGCGATGTCAGCGGTGCTCATTCTGCTGCTCGGGGTTGCGTTGGGAGCCTTCGGCGGTACGAATCAGCGATGGCGACCCGTGGTGAACGGCATCGTCGGGCTTGGTGTCGCCATCCCCGGATTCGTCGCCGCGAGCGTGCTGATCAGTGTCTTCGCGGTCAAGCTCGGCTGGTTTCCGACATACGGCGCGGGTTCAGGGTTCGTGGATCGGATCTGGCACCTGACGCTGCCGGCCGTGGCGCTGTCGCTGGGCTGGACGGCGTACGTCGCCCAGATGACTGCGGCAGCCGTGAAGGAGGAAGCGGGCAGGGAGCATGTGATGACCGCGACCGGGCGAGGTCTTCCCCGCCAGATCGTCTTCCGCCGTCACATCATGAGGAACGCGTCGATCCCCGTCCTGACCGCGTCTGGGCTCACCGTCGCCGGCTTGGTCGCCGGATCGGTCGTGATCGAGTCTGCCTTTGCCATCGACGGCGTCGGGTCGCTGCTCATCAAGAGTGTCTCCAACAAGGACTACTCGGTCGTCACGGCGATCTCGCTGTTGATCGTGCTCGTCTTCGTTCTCGTGACCACGGTCATCGACGTCGCGCAGGCAGCGCTGGACCCGCGACTTCGTGACGGGGGACGGGCCTGATGAGCACACTGATGGCACGTGTCAGCAGTCAGCGGACAAAGGTTGAGTCCTCCGACAAGGTGGTCCTCGTCTTCGGAACGATCTGTGGACTCCTGATCCTCATGGCCGTGTTCGGGCCATACCTCGCACCGTATCCGCCGTCGCAGACCGACATTCTCGCGACCAGTCAGAGCCCGAGCGCAGAGCATCTGCTGGGAACGGACTCGTTGGGGCGCGACCTGCTCTCCAGGCTGCTGGCAGGCGCGCGGCTCAGCTTCCTCGGTCCCGGGATCATCGTCCTCGTCAGTGCCAGCGCCGGGACGGCGCTGGCCATCGCCGCCGCTTGGTACGGCGGGTGGATCGACCGCGCCCTCAACCGGGTACTGAACGTCATGTTCGCGGTGCCGGGCATTCTCGTTGCGGTTCTCGCCGCTGCCGTCTTCGGTGCAGGGTTCTGGGCCCCGGTCCTCGCCCTCGCTCTGGTCTACATTCCCTACGTCGCGCGCGTCGTCCGCTCGGCAGCCGTACGAGAGCGCCGGATGCCGTACGTCGAGGCGTGCGAGCTCGCCGGCTTGTCAGCCTGGCGAATCTGCACCCGTCACATCCTGCGCAACGTCTTCCCGATCGTCATGGCGCAGGCCACGATCGGCTTCGGTTCAGCGTTGATGGATTTCGGGGCCACCTCGTTCCTCGGCCTAGGTGTCCAACCCCCAAGCGCCGAGTGGGGCCTCATGGTCAGCGATGGTCGAGCGGAACTGCTCGACGGTGCCTTTCAGCAGAGCCTGTCGGCGGGAGCCCTCATCGTGCTGTCCGTCGTGTCGTTCAACATCGTGGGCGAGCGCCTCTCGAGTCGCATTGGAGCGAGCGGATGACCTCAGATCGGTTGCTCAGCATCGACGGCCTCAGGGTGGACCTACCCGCTCGTTCGGGGTCACGTGGGCACAGGACCGTCATCCACGACGTGACCCTCAGCATCGACGACGGGGAGTCCGTCGGGCTCGTCGGTGAATCTGGGTCGGGCAAGTCGATGACCACACGGGCAACGATGCGCCTCCTGCCGGCGGGCGCGAAGGTGTCGGGGGGTTTGACGTTCCGAGGGGAGTCGGTCCTCGGCTACTCGCGCAAGGAGCTGGTGGCATATCGATCGCGCAAGGTCTCGATGATCTATCAGGACCCGCGTGCCCACACCAACCCGTTGCTGACGATCGGGGACTTCCTGGTCGAGGGGGTTGTCGCCACAGGACAGATGAGTCGAAGCGACGCGCTCGACCAGGCATGCTCCCTGCTGGCAGATGTGGGCGTGACCGACGCCGAGCGAAGGATGGTGCAGTATCCGCACCAGCTGTCGGGCGGTCTGCTCCAGCGCATGATGATCGTGATGGCACTGATGCCGTCACCCGAGCTCATCCTCGCCGATGAGCCGACCACGGCGCTGGACGTGACGGTCCAGTCCGAGGTCATGGCGATCCTTGCCGAGCAGATCCGCGAGCGGTCCCTCGGGATGCTGTTCATCACCCACGACCTCGACCTCGCCGCGGCCGTCACGGACACGCTGGCCGTGATGTACGCCGGCGTGATCGTCGAACGCGGACCGTCAGACGAGGTGTACTCCCGGCCACGCCATCCCTATACAGCCGCGCTCCTCAAGTCGCGGCCGAGTGCCGTCAAGGTCGAGCGACTCGAGACAATCCCTGGCCGGCCCATATCTGCATTTGAGGCAGGCGAGGGCTGCGTGTTCGCGGCGCGGTGTCCGTTCGCGACCGAGGAGTGCCGTCAGGTACGCCCCCAGCTTCGCCTGGTGGGCGGGCGATCCGTGGCGTGCCACCGGGCCGAGGAGATCGCACCCGAGCTCTTCGAAGGACTGAGCGCATGACGACGCATCTGCTGGACGTTCACAACCTGCGCAAGGTCTTCCATGTCGGGAGGGCCAAGGGTCGCTCCGAGGAGCTCGTCGCCGTCGATGACGTCAGCTTTTCGTTGGAGCGCAACAGCTCTCTGGCCGTGGTCGGCGAGTCAGGGTCCGGCAAGACGACGACCGCGAGAATCATCGCCGGCCTTGAGTCGGCGACAGGTGGCTCGATCGAGCTCGACGGCGAGCCACTCGCCTCACCGGACAGCCCTCGTTCGCGCCGGCTCAAGGCACGAGAGATCCAGATGGTGTTCCAGGATCCGTTCGGCTCATTGGATCCGCGCCAGAAGGTCGGCGCGTGCATCGAAGAGCTCCTGAAGGCGCATTTCGACCAGGGCAAGAAGTGGCGGAGAGAGCGGACGATGGAGCTACTGGCCCAGGTCGGTCTCGACGAGAGGCATGCGGACGAGCTGCCACGCCGACTTTCGGGCGGTCAGCGTCAGCGGGTGGCCATTGCCAGGGCGCTGTCGCTGGAGCCGAAGCTACTGATCCTCGATGAGGCGGTCTCCGCCCTCGACGTCAGCGTCCAAGCGCAGGTGCTCAATCTGCTCAGCGACATCCGCGAGTCCCTCGACATCACCTATCTCTTCGTCTCGCACGACCTTGCCGTGGTGCGACAGATCAGCGACCACTGTGTCGTGATGGAGCGCGGCCGAGTGGTCGAGATGGGCCCCACCCCGGCCGTCCTCGACGCCCCGACCGAGGACTACACGAAGCAGCTCCTCGACGCGATCCCTCGGCCGGGGTGGACGCCCAGCAGACGCCGCACGATGACGACGTCTGTCTGAAGGGTGCAACGCGTGTCAACCACACCTGAAGTGGCCACCGGATCGGACGTGCCCACGCTCTTCTACGCCGTCAAGCAGGTCGAGCAGGTGGTGCGGGTCAGGCTGGAAGCTGTCCTTCGCCCCCACGGCATCACTGTCGTGCAGTACGGGGCGCTGACTGTCCTGCAGCGGCGCGGCAACATGACCTCCTCTGAGCTCGCGCGAAATGCCTTCGTCACGCCGCAGTCGATGGCGGAGATGATGTCGGTATTGGAGGCGCTGGGGCTCATTGAACGTGAGCAGGACTCGGTCGATCGCAGGCGCCTCAATGTCGCCCTGTCCAGCCGGGGCCAGGACGTGCTTCAGGACTGCGAGGCGGAGGTTGCCGAGCTTGAGCGCATCATGCTGCGTGACCTGAACGATCAGCAAGTCAACACGTTGAGGTCGGCGCTCAACAGCTGTCGGCAGTCACTCGCCTAGTCAGGCGATGACGACGTCCGACGTTGGCACGGCGCAGCAAATGAGCGCCTGCCCCGCGGGCGCCGGCGTCACCGGGTCGATCGTGTAGAAGATGTCGCCGGTGACCTTGACCGCACACGTGCCGCACGCGCCGGCTCTGCAGCTTGCCGTCAGGCTCTCGCCCTGCTGATCTGCGAGATCGAGCAGGGTTCCGCGGGATGAGTCCCACTGGTGGACATTTCCCGATCTTGAGAACTCCACCCGGAAAGGCCCGGGAGCCGGCGCTTCTTGGGGCTCGGAGGCGTCCTGGCGAGGGGAGTAGAAGGGGTCAGAGTGGATGGCGTCGTCGCCCACGCCGAACGCCACCGCCGCGGATCGCATGTCCTGGAGAAAGGCCGATGGCCCACACATGTGTACTTCGGTGCGAATCGGATCGGCTATCAGAGAGCCGACGAACGTGGGAGAAGGTCTTCCTGCGTCGTGGACTCCATCGTGGAGGCCAGGCTCAGTGAGGAAGAGGTGGTGCCGGACGTTCGGCAGTATCTGGGCCGCATGCTCGATTTCATCCCAGTGCGGAATGGTCTCCCGAGACTTGTCCACGTGCACGAAGTCCACGCGACGATCGCTGTCGGCTGCCAGCAAGGCACGAGCGATCGCCAGTCCTGGCGTGATGCCGATTCCGGCAGTGAGTACGACTAGATGGTCCGGGTGCTGGAGATCGGCGGTCGCCTCGCCGAACGGCCCGGAGAGGACGACCTCCGAAGTCGCGTGGAGCCCGTGGAGGATGGATGATGCGACGCCGTCCTCGTGTCGGCGCACGGTGATGCGAACGCCGTCCTCATCGATGCCGGAGATGGTGTAGTTGCGCCACCACGGCCGTTCGGTGGTCGTGTTGTGAAGACGTAGATGCTGGCCGGGCGCCGCGTGAGCCAGGGTCCCGGTGGAGTCGCGAATCATGAGGCTCACGGTTCCCGGTGCGGGCGCCTCCACACGCGAGACCGAGCCGGGCCGTGGCGCGGAGCGTGACTCGTTCGGGGTGGCTCCGACGAGTCCGGTGGCTGACCGCGGCCGACTGTCCCAGCCCACCGGATCGCCGTCCTGAACCTCCCCAGGCGTGACCACGCGCGCGTACACGCCGCAGAACAAGTGCCCGAAATGCGTGTAGAGCGCGCCCGGAAGGTTGATGTCTGTGCCGCCCTGTGTCGGGTCTACCGAGATGGCTCGGCATCGCTCGATGGGGCGAAGGACTTCAAGCTCGACGCTTCCGATCGTGATCGTTCGCCCGATGAGGTGCAGTTCGCTCCACGGCTCGTCGCTGTCGAGGTAGAGGTTGGCCCGGAATCGGCGTGGATCGAGATCGCGGCCGACGGCCCGTCCGACGGCCCGCACGGTGGCCTCGTTGATGATGGAGATCGGCGCGTCGGCAAGGTCCCAGAAGTGGCTCCCTGACGAGACCAGCCGAGCGGTTGTGGTGCTGGTGCCGAACCACCTGCTCACGGTGTCTGGCGGGAGCGCCGAGTCGTCGGCGAGGGCGCCGCTGGAGTCCAGGGTGACCGCCGCAGTCTCGCCGCGGGGTGTTCGAACCTCGATCTTGGCCCCGTGCTCGCTCTCGATGGCCCAGGCTGAGAAGCCTCCGAGATCGGGTCGGGCGTCCAACGCATGGAAGGCGTCGTAGGTCGTCCAGGTTCCGAACGGGCCCAGCGGGACCCGGTCATGGGTGAGGCCCAGGACGCGGTCGAGCGCGATGCCGTCCCGCCCGAGCTGGGCGGAAGTCAGTTGCTGCCCGCCGAGGCCCTTGACGGGATACCGCCAGATCTGGGTGACACGAGGTGGCGCCGCCACGATTTCTCCTTTGGATCCGCGCGCGGAGGTTGCCCGCAGTGACGTGAACTGATTTTATAGTACTCACTATAATTAGTCACGAGCTAGAGGACGAGGACGTCATATGAAGCACTCGACGGTGTTCGAGCGCGAGGCTCCGCCCGCCGCCGCGGTCGCTGCGGTGCTTGATGGGAGTCGACAGTCGGTCTTCTGGCTGGACGAGCTGCAGCAACCGACCTATCCGACCCTCCGGGGAAATGGCCACGCGGACCTCACGGTGGTGGGTGGCGGGTACTGCGGTCTGTGGACCGCGGTGCTCGCGAAGCGTCGCAATCCTGGCGCACGGGTCGTCCTGCTCGAAGCCGAGAAGATCGGGTGGGCTGCATCGGGTCGCAACGGGGGATTCGTCGAAGCGAGCTTGACGCACGGTGAGGAGAACGGCCGCAGCCGATGGCCCGAGGACTACCCGGCACTCGAGCGTATGGGCCACGAGAATCTCGCCGCCTTGGAGTCCGATGTGGTCTCTCTCGGGCTCGCGTGCGACTTCGAGCGCACCGGTGTTATGTCAGTTGCGTACGAGCCGCACCAGGTCGCCTGGCTCTCGGAGATGCAGGACGGCGCGCTGCTGGGGGAAGGTGAGGTCCAGGCCGAGGTCGCGAGCCCCATCTTCAAGGCCGGTCGGTGGGTCAAGGACGACTGCGCTCTCGTGCATCCGGGACGCCTCGCGGCGGAGCTTGCACGAGTGGCCGGCGACCTCGGCGTCGAGATCCACGAGCACTCAGCCGTGGTCGGCCTCGAATCCTCGCGGACTGGTCCGGTCAAGGTGCGAACAGTCAGTGGTGACGTCGCAAGCGAACATGTCGCGCTCGCCACCAACGTCTTCAAGCCGCTGCTGAGGCGCTCGCGACTCATGACCGTGCCGGTTTACGACTACGTCCTGATGACCGAGCCCCTCAGCTCCTCGCAGAAGGCAGCGATCAGCTGGCGCAACCGGCAGGGCTTGGCCGACCTGGCCAATCAGTTCCACTACTTCCGGCTGACCCGGGACGATCGCATTCTTTATGGTGGATATGACGCGGTCTATCACGCCGGACGCAAGGTCAAGACCGAGTACGAGGATCGCCGCTCGTCGCACGAGAAGCTGGCATCGCACTTCCTGACGACGTTCCCGCAGCTCGAGGACATCCGGTTCAGTCACCGATGGGCGGGAGCAATCGACACCTCGACCCAGTTCTGTGCCTTCCAGGGTCTGGCTCGGCGAGGTCGAGTCGCGTACGCCAGTGGTTTCACCGGACTCGGTGTGGCTTCCACCCGATTCGCGGCCGAGGTCATGCTCGATCGGTTGGCGGGGGAGAGCACGGAACGTACGCAGCTGGAGATGGTGCGAAAGAAGCCGCTGCCGTTCCCGCCTGAGCCGTTCGCAAAGGCGGGAATCGAGGCGACGAAGTGGGCCCTCGATCGGGCCGACCACCACGAAGGCCGCCGCAACCTGCTTCTGCGTTCACTCGATCGACTCGGTCTGGGGTTCGACTCATGACCGGCCGGAGAATGATCGCGGCCGACGCAACGGCCAGCTTGCTCGCGCCGGATCCGCTGGATCCAGCTGCCGTGTTCGATGGCTCGCCGATCGTGGCCTCGATGGATCTCGCGGCTACTAGGGGTCTTGAGATTGGCATCTGGGAGATCACGCCCGGTGTCGTCACGGACACGGAAGTCGACGAGATCTTCGTCGTTCTCGCGGGCCGCGGGAGCGTGACTTTCACGGATGGGGAAGTCCTCGCTCTGGCACCCGGCGCCGTCGCACGACTTCGCACCGGCGAGCGTACGATCTGGGCTGTCACCGAGACTATCCGCAAGCTCTATGTCCTTCTGCCTCCGTTGGCTACAGAGAAGTCCTGACCGCCGGACGCACGCTGCTGTTCAGACGCGCAGGATCGGCTTGGTCATGACCGAGCCCCACTCCCATGTTCACCTGATGGTGGGTGACCGCACCGGCGAGGTCCTGATCGTGCGTGACCAGCAGTAGGGCGCAACCGTTGTCGGCGACCTCAGTCATGAGGCTGTCCATCGTGGTCGCCTGGGTGGCGAGATCCAGGCGTGATGTGGCTTCGTCGGCGAAGATCAGCGCAGGCCGGGGGATCATGGCGCGCACGATCGCGATGCGCTGCAGCTCACCGCCCGAGACCTGTCCGGGCCGCCGCCGCAGGATCCCGAACGGGAGACCGACCTTGTCAAGAAGCGACCGCACGCGACTCTCCTCCACTCGATACCGGCGCATGACATCGCGCATCGCCACCTCGAGGGACACGCGGGACGGGAACGAGAGGGTCGGGTCCTGGTAGAGCTTCTGCAGCCGGCCACCTGTCGCCGCCGTGCTGTGCGCGACGGTTCCCTGGTCGACGCTCGTCAGCCGCAGCAGGGCGTTCCCGAGCGTGGTCTTCCCGACGCCACTCGGTCCGGTGAAGGCCCAACGCTCGCCGGTCCGGATCTGGAGCGAGAAGTCCTCGAACAACGGCCCAGAGCCGTACGACTTGCTGATTCCCTGCGCTGCGACGAGCGGCTCCGCTGACGCGTCACCCGCCCCGGCGTCCTGCATCCAGGGGTACTCCCAGCGAGAGGGCTCGGCGGCGAGCAGTCTGCGGGTGTAGTCGTGCTGGGGCGCCGTGAGCACGCTCTTGGCCGGCCCGCGCTCGACGACTGCGGCTTCGCGCATCACCATCACCTCGCCGCCGAGCCGACGGGCCAGGCCGAGGTCATGGGTGATGGTCAGCAGGAGCCCGCCCTCGGCAACGTGCGCCGAGAGCAGGTCGGCGAGCTGGTCCAGCGAGTGTCGGTCGAGTCCCTTGGACGGTTCGTCGATGATGAGGATTCGAGCGCCACCGATGGTGGCGGCGGCGTAGGCGACCCGTTGGGCCATACCCCCGGACAGTGTGTGCGGATAGGCGTGACCGGCTCGGGCCAAACCGAGCTGACCGAGACGCTCGTCGGCAAGCGTCAGCGCGGGGGTGTGGCGGGGCCGCCAGCCAGGCGCCCCTTCGGCGACCTGACCTCGCACCCGCATGGTCGGATCGAGCGCCAGCGCAGGTTCCTGCGGGAGCAGCGCCAGTTGGCGGCCCCACAGGCTCCGCCGCCCGCCACGGTCGGCGAGGTCGAAGTGGCTGGGACCGATGCTCATCGACCCCTGGGCCGAGAGGTCGAGCGGCAGGGTCCCCATCAGCGCGTGGGCGAGCACGGACTTGCCCGAGCCGCTCTCGCCCACGATGGTGAGGGGCCGCTCTGGCTCGATTCGTATGTCGTCGACGTCAGCGAGGACGGTCTTGCCGTGGTGGACGACGGCGTGGTGCACGACCAGGCCGTGCTCGG
Source organism: uncultured Actinomycetota bacterium (assembly GCA_963790145.1). Classification (GTDB taxonomy): domain Bacteria; phylum Actinomycetota; class Actinomycetes; order Propionibacteriales; family Nocardioidaceae; genus Aeromicrobium. Next base: position 686,350 of record CAWBNN010000005.1, read on the forward strand.
AAGGTGTGCTTTCGGTCATGAGGGGTCCTCTGAGTTGCGCAGTCCCAGGAAGCAGATCGTGAGCACGAACAGCACCGCGATGGGAGCTATCGGCAGCCAGGGCGCGACGTCGTAGAAGGGGAAGGACTCGGTGATCATCAGCCCGAGCTCGGCGCGCGGCGGCTGGAGCCCGACCTTCACGAAGCCGAGCGTCGACATCGCGAGGATCGAGGTGACCATGCCGAGCGAGGCGAGCGTGCTGAGCAGTGGCCGCAGGTCAGGCCACAGGTGACGTCTGACGATGTGCATCGGCCCGAGCCTCAGCAGACCGGCGGCCTCGACTGCCGGCGAACCCAGCACCAGGCCGCTGCGGGCGCGGACGACTCTGAAGTACTCGACCCATTGGGCGAGTGCGAGACCGACGTAAAGCGCCCACAGACTTCCTCCGGCGGCGAGTGCGGAGACGAGCAGGACAACGAGGAGGGCCGGAATCGCGACGAATGCCTCGGAGACTGCCCGCAAGACTGCGTCGATCCAGCCGCCGAACCAGGCCGACGCGATGCCCGCGACAGTGCCGAGGACGAGTGCGGTGGCCACGCAGAGAGCGGCCAGCACCAGGGACAGCCGCGTGCCGTGGGCGAGCCGGGTCAGGACGCTGCGGCCGTAGTCGTCGCGTCCCAACGGCTCGGCCCAGGTGGGCGCCTCGAGATGGCGCCCCAGGTCCTGTGCCGAGGGGTCTCCCAGCAGCAACGGACCGACGATGGCGAACGTCGCCACGGTGCCCAGCCCGACCATCGCGGCTCGCCTCGCCATCGGACGGGTGGCTGAGGGCCGCCACCGGGTGCGGCTTCGAGAAGGGGAGTCGTCATGCGGAGACCTCCAGTTGGCGGGGTCGGGGGTCGAGGCGGAGCACCACGAGGTCGACCACCGTGTTGATGGCGACGATGAGCAGGGCGAGCACCAGGGCGGTGGCTTGCAGGATCGGCACATCGCGCCAGAACACCGCGTGCACCAGCGCATGTCCCAGGCCCTGCCACGCGAACAGGCTCTCGACGACGACCACGCCCTCGATGAGGATGACGGCCTGGACGCCGAGATAGGGGACCAGGACGACGGCGGCGTTACGGACGATGTGACGCAGCAGGACCCATCGTTCGGCCAGGCCTTTGGTATGGGCGAATCGCACGTACTCCGAGCTCCTGACCTCCACGACGGCATCTCGCGTGATTTTGGCGACCAGCCCGGACAGGCCGAGGCCCAGCGTCAAGGCCGGCAGGACGATGGCGGATGTGCTGCCGTTGCCGACCGCCGGGAGGAGGCCCAGCTGCGCTGAGAAGACGACCACCAGCAACAGGCCCAGGAGGAACGGGGGGACCGCCCGCACCGATGCGACCCAGCCCGTGGTCAGTCGGTCGATCATCGAGCCGGGTCGACGGGCGGCCAGGATGCCGATGGTCGTGCCCACCATGAACGCGAAGGCGAGTGCCACGGCTGCCAGCTGCAGCGTGCCGAGGAGGTAGTAGCCGACCTCCTCGAGCACCGGCCGAGAGGTCACCAGCGACCGGCCGAAGTCGAGCTGGACCACGTCCAGCAGCCAGTCGCCGAGCTGGCGCCACGCCGGCCGGTCGAGACCCAGCTCGGCACGCACGGCGTCCGCGGCCTTCTGGTCGACCAGGTCGTAGCCGTACCGGCCGGCCGCGATCCGATAGGCGGCGTCGCCCGGCAGCCGGCGCGTCACCAGGAAGCACAGCACCGACACCAGCAGTGCCACTCCGACGCCCTGGGCGCCGCGGCGGGCCAGGACTCCGGCAAGTGTCTGTCGCGGGGTCACGAGGCCCACTTCAGGTCGGTGATGCGCCACGAGGTCTCGAGCGGGTCCATCACGAAGCCATCGACTCGATCGTTCACGGCGGCGTTCATGCGGTACCACGCCACGGGAATGAGGGGCAGCTCTTCCTGGGCCGTGCGCACGATCGTCTCGCGGTGCTTCGCGGCGTCAGCGTCAGAACCGCCTGCCAGCAGCGCGTTGATCGCTCGCTCCACCTTCGCGTCGTGCCAGTTCATCACGCCCCAGTCGTTCCCCTTCGGGGCGAAGACCGTGGCGATGTCGACCAGCGGGTCGGAGACCAGCGCGAAGTGCTTGGCGATGAGCGCGAGCTCCAAGCTGCCGTCGGCCTGCCCGGCCGGGATCTCGCTGGAGTTGGTCACATCGACCTTGATCTGTACGCCGATCTCGGCGAGCTCCGCCTGGATCGCAGTCGCCAGTGCCGGCAGCTCCGGACGGTCGGGGTAGGTGAGCAGGGTGAGCTTCAGAGGCTTGCCGTCGCGCTGGAGAGTGCCCTTGGAGCCCGGCGTCCAGCCGGCTTCCTTCAGCAGGGAGCGGGCCTCGTCCTGATTCTGGGTCAGCGGGGTGAGATCGGCGGGGTGCCAGGCCTTGAGCGACGGCGGAAGCAGCTGGGTTGCGGCCAGCTCCTTCTCGCGCAGCACTGCGTCGGCCATCGCCTCGCGGTCCAGCGCCATGCTGAAGGCGCGACGCACCCGCACGTCGCCGAGCATCGGGTGGTCGGCATTGAGCTTCAGCAGGATCGTGCGGGGCTGAAGGCTCGACTCCATCTCGACGCTGTCGGCGGTCTCGACGCGCTGGCGGCCGGCCGGCTCAAGCCCGAACACCACGTCGGCCTGGTCGCTGACCGCCATCAAGGCCCGGGACTCCGGCCGTCCAACGGCCTGGAAGGTCACGTTCTTCACCGCGGGAGCATCCCCGCGCCACTCGTCGAAGCGGGTCGTCTTGATCGAGGCGGGAAGCTCGAGGTTCTTCACGCGGTACGGGCCGGTCCCGATGACCTCGGTGACATGACCCTGCTTGTCGTACGAGGCGGGTGCCAGGATCGCTGCGCTGTAGTGGGTCAGCACTGCGGGGAGCGTCAGGTCGGGCTTCGTGAGCTTGAACGTGACCGCGGACCCTTCCGCACGGACTCGGTCGATCGGCAGTGCTGCCAGGGGACTGGCCTCAACGGCGCTGGCTGTCTTCACCGCAGCGACCACGGCGTCGGCCGTCAGGGGGGTGCCGTCGTGGAAGGTTGCACCGTCGACGAGGTCGAACCGCCACTCGGTGTTGTCGGAGTTCGAGGACCACTTCGTCGCCAGGCCCGGGGCCAGCTCGCCCTTGATGTCGCTGGTCACGAGCGTCTCGGTGACCTGGAGACGTGTGAAGACCTCGCCGTCTACTGCTGGTTCAAGGCTGTGGACTTCGAATGGGCCGGCAATCCTGAGGGTGTCAGTGGTCGCTTCGCCACGAGAGCCCGCACCGCACGCGCTGAGGGTCAAGATGGTGGCGGCCAGGGCTGCTGCGGCTGTGGGTCGCAGGAAACGTCGCATGTGGTCGTGCCTTCCGAGGTTCGATGGACCTGAACCATATTGACAATGATTCTCAGAGTCAAAACGCCGGAAGGCGGGTCTGCAACGGCAGGTCAGAAGCGCAGAACCGGCTTGATCGTGACGCCCGACGCCATGTCCTCGGCGGCCTGGGTGATCTCGTCAAACGCGTAGTGCCTGATGAGTCGGCCGATCGGCAGCCGACCGCTCTGCACGAGCTCGACGAGGGTCGGGATCAGCGTCCGGGTCTCGGCATCGCCGAGGGTCAGGCCCGTGACGGTGCGGCCGGGGATCATGAAGTTGACGTCGATCGGCACCTCGGTGCCGAAGGCAGGTGCACCGACGACCACGGCGGTTCCGCGCGCCGCCAAGGCCAAGACGGACATCCGCAGCACGTCGACGTTGCCGGTGCTCTCGACCACTCCGTCAACCCCGCGACCGCCCGTCAGCTCGGCGACGGCCTCGTTGAGGTCGGCCTTGGTCGTGTCGATGACGGCCGTCGCGCCGAGCTCGGTCGCGAGCTCGAGCCGGGCCGGGGCGCGGTCGGCGACGATGATCGTGGTCGCGGGCGTGAGCCCGGCGGCCATGAGCGCCGAGAGGCCGACCGCACCGGCGCCGGTGATGAGGATCGACGCGCCGGGGCGCGGCTCCAGGACGTTCCAGATCGCGCCGACGCCCGTCATGACGCCACAGCCGAGCGGAGCCAGCTGGTCGAGCGGAGCATCCGGGGCGACCTTGACGATGCTGCGCTCGTCGACGATGGCATGGTGGGCGAAGCTCGACTGGCCGAAGAAGTGCCCGCCGATCGCCTTGCCCTCACGGGTGATGGGGGAGCTGCCGTCGTCGCGCTGGCCGCCGATCAGGTTGGCGGTGAGCCAGCTGTCGCAGTACGCCGGGTGACCGCTGCGGCAGGCGCCGCACTGCGCACACGACGTGAATGAGAGCAGCACCTGGTCGCCCGGCTCGACCGACGTGACCGCGGCGCCGACCCGTTCCACGACCCCAGCACCCTCGTGCCCGAGCACCCCCGGGAGGGGAAACGGCAGCGCGCCGTGCGCGACACCGAGGTCGGTGTGGCACAGGCCTGCGGCGGTCATCCGCACGAGGACCTCGGCGTCGCGGGGCTCCTCGAGACCGATCTCCTGCAGGGCGAAACCGCTGCCCGGGGACTCGACGACTGCTGCGGTGGTGGTGGTCATGGTGGGCTCCTTGGGTGGGCCGGCTCAGGCCAGCGAGACGAGGACGGACTTGGTACGCGTGTAGGCGTCGAGCGCTTCGGGCCCGTACTCGCGGCCGTGGCCAGAGGACTTGACGCCGCCGAACGGCATCGTCGGGTCGAGCATCGCCCAGTCGTTGACCCAGACGATGCCGGCCTCGAGCTGGGCGGCGACCCGGTGAGCCCGGGCCACGTTCTCGGTCACGAGCCCGGACGCCAGACCGTACGCCGTGCTGTTGGCCATCGCGATGGCCTCTTCCTCGGTGTCGAACGGCTGCACCGTGAGGATGGGCCCGAAGACCTCGTCCTGCACGACGCGCGAGGTGTTGGGCAGGTCCGCGATCACGGTGGGCTCGACGAAGTAGCCCGGCAGGTCGGGTCGTCCGCCGCCAGTGACGATGCGGCCGCCCTCGGCGCGGGCCTGTGCGATGAAGCCCTCGGCCTTGGCGCGGTGCTGCTCGGCGGCCATCGGGCCGATGACGGTCTCGGGGTCGAACGGGTCGCCGAGCGGCACCCCGGGTACGGCCTGCGACAGAATGCCGAGCACCGTCTCGTAGAGGCTGGAGTGCACCAGCAGGCGCGGGCCGGCCATGCAGAACTGCCCGGTGTTGAACACGAAACCCTTGATCGCCGAGCCGATCGCCTTGTCGAGGTCGGCGTCCTCGAAGACGATCTGAGCGGCGTTGCCGCCGAGCTCCAGCGTGATCGGGACGAGCGCCTCGCCGGCGACGGCGGCGGCGTGACGGCCGACTGCCGTGGACCCGGTGAACGCGATCTTGTCGACCCCCGGGTGGTTCAGCAGGGCGTCGCCGGCGACCGGGCCGAGTCCCGACACGATGTTGACGACACCATCGGGCACTCCGGCCTCGGCGAAGATCTCGCCCATCAGCAGCGCGCTCAGGGGTGCGATGTCGGCCGGCTTGTGCACGACGGTGTTGCCGGCGGCCAGGGCCGGCGCCAGCTTGGTGCTGCTGAGGATCAGCGGGAAGTTGAACGGTGTGATCGCCGCGACGACACCCAACGGCTCGCGTCGCGTGTACGCCAGCGCCGGGAAGTCGGTGGACCGCGTCGACCCTTCGATGGCCTGCGCCAGGCCGGCGTAGTACTCGTACTGGTTGGCGGCCGTCGTGACGTCGACCGGGCGGCACAGCGAGACGGGCTTGCCGACGTCGATGCTCTCGGTCGCGACGAGCTCGTCCGCGCGTTCGCGCATCAGCAGCGACACCCGGTGGAGGATGCGGCCGCGCTCGCGAGCCGGCATGGCGGCCCACGCGGGGCTCGCAGCGCGGGCTGCCTGCACGGCGGCGTCGATGTCAGCGGCCCCGCCCTCGGCGACCGTGGTGATCACCTGGGTCGTCGCCGGGTCGACGATCTCGGTGCGACCACCGTCGACTGCCTCGACCCACTGGCCGCCGATGAACAGCTGGCGTGCGGCGATCGTGGGACGCGCGAGGGTGGGTTCTGCGAGCTGCTCTGTTGCGGTCATCGTGGTCACGTTCCTTCGTCGGTGCGGGTTCAGGACTGGTAGTAGCGGTGCACCATCTGCGCGATGCAGGCGGGCTTGGGGGAGCCGTCGAGCTCCATCGTGGCGTCGATCGTGGCCTGGATGCCGCCGCGCCCGACGTCCTCGGCGCCGGCGAGCGACGCGCTGAGGCGGACCTTCGAACCGGCCGGGACCGGCGTGGGGAAACGCACCTTGTTGAGTCCGTAGTTGACCGCCATGTCGATCTGCCGGAACTCCAGCATCGAGGACCACAGCGGGATCAGCAGGGAGAGCGTGAGGTAGCCGTGGGCGATCGTTCCGCCGAACGGGCCAGTCTTGGCGCGCTCGACATCGGTGTGGATCCACTGGTTGTCGTGGGTCGCGGTGGCGAACAGGTCGATGTCCGACTGCGGGATGGCGAGCCACTCGCTCGTGCCCAGGTCCTCGCCGATCATCGTCAGCAGGTCCTGGGGGCGGTCGATCTCGATGGTCATGCTTGGCCTTTCGGTGGGGAGGTGCGTGCTCGTTCGCGCAGGGGCGCGCGGAGGATCTTGCCGGTCGCGTTTCGGGGCAGGTCGTCGACGAACTCGATGCTCTGCGGGATCTTGTAGCGGGCGAGGCGCCCTTCGAGGTGCTGGCGCAGTGCGGCTTCGTCGAGTGTGGAGTCATCCGCGAGGACGACGAACGCGTGGCCGACCTCGCCCCAGCGATCGTCGGGCTTGGCCACGATGGCGACCAGATCGATGCCGGGCAGCTCGGCGATGACGGCTTCCACCTCGGCGGGGTAGATGTTCTCTCCGCCGGAGATGATCATGTCCTTGACCCGGTCGACGACCTGGGCCCAGCCGTCCTCGTCGACGCGCACGACGTCGCCCGTACGCAACCAGCCGTCAGCGCTCATGGCCTCGGCGGTGTCGCCGGGACGGTCCCAGTAGCCCGTGAACACATGCGGTCCGCGGACCAGCAGCTCGCCCTGCCCGGGGCCGTCGATGCGCTCGTGCAATGGCGTCTCGAGGGTGGTGTCGGTGAAGAAGTGCGGCACGCCCGCCGAGACCGGGTGGTCGGCGATGCCGTCGGGGACCGCCATCAGGATGCCCGGGGCCGCCTCGGTCAGGCCATATCCCTGCTGCACCTGGACGCCGCGATCGAGCCACTTCTGGGCGACGCGGGCGAGGACCGGCGAGCCGCCGAACACGACGTAGCGAAGCGACGACACGTCCCGCCGCTCCCAGTCGGGGTGGTCGCAGATCATCTGCAGCATCGTCGGGACAGCCGCGAAGCCCGTCGCCCGGCGCTGCTCGAGGAGCTCGAGGAACGGTCCGGGGTCGAACTTCGGAACGACCACGACCGTGCCGCCCTTGAAGAATGTCGGCATCGTGATCTGCCCGAGCCCGGTGACGTGGAAGAGCGGGGCGGCGCAGATGGTGACGTCAGTGCTGGCCAGGTCGACGTGGGCGAGCTGGTTGACGGTGTTCCAGGTGATGTTGCCGTGGCTGAGAACCGCGCCCTTGGGCCGGCCGGTCGTGCCGGACGTGTAGAGGATCAGCGCCGGGTCGTCGAGCTCCACGCGAGTCGTGTGGTTGGCCGGGTCATCCGGCTCGGCGGGCGTCGAGCGTACGAGCGCCCGCAGCTCGTCGACCGAGAGCACGTGCTGCACGCCGAGGGACTCGGGGTTCGCCTCGGCGACGGTCGCCGCGCACTCGGGCCCATAGACCAGCAGGCGCGCACCGCTGTCGCGCAGCATGTACGCGATCTCGCTCCCCGTGAGCCGGGTGTTGAGCGGCACGAAGATCGCTCCACGACGGCCGGACGCGAACAGGCACTCGAAGGTCGAGATCGCATTGGGACCGAGGTATGCCACGCGGTCCCCGCGGCCGATGCCGAGCGTGCGCAGTGTCGTCGCGAGGTGCTCGACGCGGGAGGCGAGCCCCGCGTAGTCGAGCTCCTCGTCCGGCCCGACGAGGGCGGTGCGATGCGGGCTGATCCGGGCGCGGCGCATGGGCCACGATCCGATCCCGTGGTCATGGACAGTCGTGCTCACGGCGCGCGCCTTCCTCACGGTCGGCCGGGTGTCCGTCGTCATGAGGACGTTCCGAGGCCGAGGACCCTGACAGCATTGTCCTTCAGAATCAGCGGGCGAACCTCGTCCTTGAGCGGCAGATCCGCGAAGTCCTTGAGCCAGCGGTCCGGCGAGATCAGCGGGAAGTCGGATCCGAACATGACCTTGTGCTTCAACAGGCTGCCGGCGTACTTCACGAGCTGCGGCGGGAAGTACTTCGGCGACCACCCGGACAGGTCGATGTGGACGTTGGGCTTGTGGGTCGCCACCGCCAGCGCCTCGTCCTGCCAGGGGAACGACGGGTGGGCGATGATGATCGGCAGCTCGGGGAAGTCGACCGCGACGTCGTCGAGCCGCATGGGGTCGGAGTACTTCAGCCGGATCCCGCCGCCGCCCGGCAGTCCCGAGCCGATGCCGGTCTGGCCGCTGTGGAACAGCGCGGGCAGGCCGTGCTCGGCGATGACCTCATAGATCGGGTATGCCGCTCGGTCGTCGGGCCAGAACGCCTGGACGCTGGGGTGGAACTTGAACCCGCGGACGCCCTCCTCCTCGATCAGCCGGCGTGCCTCGCGGGCGCCGGCCTTGCCCCTCGCCGGGTCGATGCTCGCGAAGGGGATCAGGACGTCGGCGTTGCGTGCCGCCGCCTCGATGACCTCGGTGTTGCTGAGTCGGGGGTGGCCGAGCGCCGACTCGGCATCGACCGTGAACACCACGGCCGCCATGAGGCGACTGCGGTAGAACTCGGCCAGCTGGTCGAGCGTGGGAGGGCCGCCACCGTCGGTACCGAAGTAGGCATCGGCGCCCGCGCGCAGCTCGTCGGGGAGCGAGTAGTGCCCGCACCCGTCGACCTCCGCATGGGTGTGCACGTCGACGGCGACGATGGCGTCAACGTCGATCGCGCACGTGTAGCGCGTCGTCACGGTCTCAGGCCCCTTCGCGCTGCGTGGTCGGGATCTTGGGCAGCGGGATGCCGTACGTCTCGAGCGACTCGCCGACCGACGAGTCGAAGGCCTCCGCGATCGCGTCGGCACTCCAGCCGCCGTCGAGGAACGCGCTGCGGATCTCGGCGGGGTGCGACCACAGCGAGATGCGGTCGCCGCCGATGCCGATGCACTGGCCGGTGACGTGGCTGGATGCCTCGGAGGCGAGGAACACGACGAGCCCGGCGACATCCTCGGGCGGGCCGAACGAGGCTGCGCGGCGTACGACCGACGGGATCGGCTCGCCGGCCTTCATGGCCTCGACGTAGGGCGCCAGGAACGGGATCGTCTCGGTCATGACGGTCGCCGCGTTGGGGACGACGGCGTTGACCGTGACGCCGGCCTTGGCGCACTCCATGGCCCAGGTGCGCGCCATCGCGGCGATGCCGGCCTTGGCGGCGGCGTAGTTGGTCTGGCCGAAGTTGCCGCGCTGGCCGGCCGGCGATCCGGCAAGGACGAGGCGTCCTCCTTGGCCGGCTGCGCGGAAGTGCTTCATGGCTTCGCGGGCACACGTGAACGTGCCTCGGAGGTGCACGTGGATGACGGCGTCGAAGTCCTCGTCGCTCATGTTCCACAGCACCTTGTCGCGCAGGATGCCGGCGTTCGTCACCATGACGTCGAGACCGCCGAACTCGTCGACCGCCCGGGACACGAGCTGCTGAGCGGCCTCGCTGGTACCGACCGCGACGGGCTCGGCAACGGCAGTGCCGCCGGCGTCGGCGATCTCTTCGGCGACCTGCTTGGCCTGGGCCTCGTCGACGTCGTTGACGACGACACTGGCTCCGGCCGCAGCCAGCGCGAGGGCATACGAACGGCCGAGCCCCTGACCGCTCCCGGTGACGATCGCGACCTTGTCGTTGAGCTGCATCGAAGACTGCCTTTCAAAGTATTCATCAGGAAACCTGTTAGTCGGCATCAGTGTGAACGTGGCAGGCACTCTTGTCAACCACCTGCTTTCGCGGCCATTTCGCGTGGAGTCCGGGAACCCTTGACAGCCACTGTGATCTGACTCATACTCCACTGTCAGGTCGCCTGATCATCAGGAAACCTGAATGAAAAGCACGGGAGTCGACGCTTCCTCCGGCAGCGCGGGCACCCTCTCACCGAGGAGTACAGATGAGATCCACACGACTGATGGCCATGGGCCTGGCCGCTGCACTCGGGCTGGCTGCCTGCGGTTCTGGCGGAGGCTCCGGAAGCGACGACAGCGGTCCGATCACGATCGGGATGGTGGCGCCACTGACCGGCCCCCTCGCGCCACTCGGGATCGGCGACAAGGCTGCCGCGGAGCAGGAAGTGGCCGCCATCAACCAGGCCGGCGGCATCGATGGCCGCAAGGTCAAGCTCACGGTCGTCGACGACAAGAGCGATGTTCCGCAGTCGGTCACGGAGTACAGCAAGATGACCGCCAACAAGGACATCAGCCTGATCCTGTCGTCGGCCAACGTCAGCGCGTCGACCGCCATCGGCCCGACCGCGAAGAGCCGGAAGGTCCCCACCCTCGCCCTCGGTCCCGTCACCGCGTTCGTCGACGGAAAGAACCCCTACGCGTTCACGATCCCGGCCAGCCCCAAGGCGTACGCCGAGAAGCTCGTCGACTACTTCTCCGAGCAGGGGGTCAAGACCTTGTCGGTCGCGTACAACGGCAAGGACGTCTACGGACCGACAGGCAGCGACGCCACCAAGGTCGCAGCCAAGGCGGCCGGGATCGACGTCGTGATGGACGAGCCGCTTGATCCGGGTTCGACCGACTTCACGCCGCTCATCACCAAGGCCAAGAACGCCAAGGCGGACGCCTTCCTGGTCTGGGCTGCCGGTCCGGCACCGGTGATCATCGCCAAGCAGCTGCAAGGCACGGGCGTCGAGATGACGGCCACCGGCGCGAATGCCTCGAACCTGTTCACCGAGCCCGCCGGCGAAGCGGCCGAGGGCATGATCATGGCCAGCAGCATCGCCGTGCCGGGCAATGATCTCCCGGACGGTCCGCTCAAGTCGCTGATCGACGAGTTCGCCGGCCCGTGGCAGAAGGCCAACAAGGGCATCTTCCCGCCGCAGTTCGCGTTCGATGGCGTCACGGGCATCCAGATCGCCAAGGCCGCGATCGAGAAGGCCGGCTCGTCCGATCGCGAGGCCATCCGCGACGCGCTCGAGGGCCTCGACGTGCTGACGCCGACCGGCCGGTTCACGTACTCCAAGACCGATCACAGCGGGCTCGACAAGACCGCCGTGGCGATCGTCGAGGTCAAGGACGGCGCGTTCACCGCGACCGACTTCAGCCGCAAGCAGTTCGAGACCGAGCTGCCGAAATGACCATGCTCCTGCAGGTCCGCGCAGCCACGAAGTCCTTCGGAGGAGTGGTTGCCGCGCGGGACGTCGATCTCGACGTCGCGCGTGGCGAGCTGCGGGGCATCATCGGCCCGAACGGCGCCGGCAAGTCGACGCTGTTCAACCTGGTCAGCGGACACCTCCGGCTCGACTCCGGATCGATCACCCTCGACGGCCAGCGCATCGACCGGCTGGCGCCGCACGTGCGGGCTCGTCGCGGGGTGTCGATCGTGTTCCAGGGTGCGCGTGTGTTCCCCGCCATGACGGTCCTCGAGAACGTCATGGTGGGGGCGCACGCCCGCACCCGGGCCGGGATCTTCTCGGCCGCCCTGCGGCTGCCGGCTCAACGAGCCGAGGAGCGGCGGATCAGGGCCGCCGCCCATGAGGCGCTGGAGCGCGTGGGGCTGGCGGCGTGGGGCGATCGTCCCGCGACCGATCTGCCGCTCGGGCAGCAGCGACGCATGCAGGTCGCCCGCTCGCTCGCGGCAGAACCCACGGTGCTGCTGCTGGACGAGCCCGCTTCGGGTCTCCGAGCAGACGAGCGCGAGGACTTCGCGGTGCTCGTGGAGCAGCTCAAGGACATCGGTACGACGATCCTGCTCGTCGAGCACGACGTGGCCCTGGTCATGCGGCTCGCCGACTCGATCACCGTCCTGGACCTCGGCGAGGTCATCGCCGAGGGCAAGCCGGAGGAGATCCGGGCTGACCAACGCGTCATCGACGCCTACCTGGGAGCGGGTGCCGACACATGCTCACCGTTGACGACGTCGTCGTCCGCTATGGATCGGCCACCGCGCTCGACGGCGTGAGCCTGCGCGCCGAGTCCGGCGAGATGGTCGCACTGATCGGGCCGAACGGGGCTGGCAAGTCCACCCTCGTCAACGCGATCAGCGGCCTCGTGCCGGTCGAGTCCGGGTCGATCGTCGCTGAGGGCCGCGTCGCCCAGGTGCCTGAGGGTCGGCAGATGTTCGCCGACATGAGCGTCATCGACAACCTGGTCCTCGGTGCGTGGCGCTCGGGCGACCGTGACCCCTCGCGGATCTTCGACCTGCTCCCGGCGCTCCGCGACTTCGCGAACCGCAAGGCCGGCACTCTCTCGGGCGGTCAGCAGCAGATGGTCGCGGTGGGCCGCGCGCTGATGGCCGACCCGCAGATCCTCGTCATCGACGAGCTGTCCCTCGGTCTGGCGCCTCTGATCGTCGCCGACCTCGCGGAACACCTGCGGACCATCAACCGTGAGCACGGCACGACCGTGGTCCTGATCGAGCAGGAGGTCGGGCTGGCGCTCGAGCTGTGCTCGCGCGCGTACGTGCTGGAGGCCGGCCGGATCACGGTGTCGGGTACGACCGAGGAGCTGGCCGACAGCCCCGCGGTGCGGGCCGCCTACTTCGGCGGTCTCGACGTCGGGAAGGACATCCAGCCATGAGCGATTTCATCACCTATCTCGTCTCGGGGATCGCCCTCGGGTGCACGTTCGCGCTGGTCGGCAGCGGTTTCGTGGTCATCCACCGGGTGACGCGCGTCGTCAACTTCGCCCAGGGCACGTTCGCGGTGTTCGGCGGTTTCATCTCCTACTCGCTGCTCGACGGCATCCTGCCGCAAGGGCTGGCCCAGCTCGTCACGGTCGTGGCGTGCGGCCTGATCGGACTCGTCGTCGGCGTCGTGGCGATCGGCAAGCCCGGCACCGACCCGCTGATCGCGCTCATCGTGACCCTCGGTGTGTCGATCTTCTGCGCGGCCGTCTTCATCACCGTCTGGGGCCAGGACCCGGTCTCACCGCCGGGGCTGAGCGGCTCGGTCTCGATCCTCGGCGCCGACGTCCAGAGGCAGCGCCTGCTGGTGGTGGCCGCGACGCTCGTGACGTTCGCTGCGCTGACGTTGTTCTTCAGTCGTACGTACGTCGGCAAGGGCCTGACCGCGTGCGCGTCCAACCCTCGCGCCGCTGCCCTCGTCGGCATCAACGTGCGCCGGATGGGATTCATCGCGTTTGCCGTGGGAGGTGCGCTCGGCGGCCTCGCGGGGGCCCTGATCTCACCGTCGGTGGCGCTGTCGTTCTCGTCCGACCTGCCGTTCGCGTTGAGCGGATTCGCCGCCGCGGTGTTCGGCGGGCTCACCAGTCCCGGCCGTACGCTCCTGGGCGGCATCGTCCTGGGAGTCACGGGGCAGCTCGTCGCGGGCTATCTCGACGGGTCCTACCAGACCGAGGTGGCGCTGCTGATGATGCTCGCGATCATGGTCATCCGCAGCAGCACGCTCGTCACCGAGGAGGCCAAATGAGCACCACGCTGGCTGGTCGCCGCACGTCGACCCTGCTCACCCGTTCGACGATCGCGTTGCTCGCGGCGGTCGCGATCGCGATGCCGTTGATGATGTCCGACGTCACGTTCTTCATGCAGCTGGTGCTCGCGGCGATCGTCGTCACCGGGCTCTCGTTGCTGATGGGGTACGCCGGGCAGGCGTCGCTCGGTCAGGGTGCATTCTTCGCCGCCGGCGCGCTCACTGTCGGAATCGGCACGACCACGTGGGCGCTGCCGCCATTGCTGGCGCTCGTGCTTGCACCGGTGCTGGCCTCGGCGTTCGCGGCCGTGGTGGGGATCCCGTTGCTGAGGCTCCGCGGTCACTACCTCGCCTTCGGCACGCTGGCCTTGTTGCTGATGGTCGTCGCGGCGATGAACACGTTCGACTACCTCGGTGGGTCCTTCGGCATAGCCGGCATCCCGCCGCTGGCCGTCGGCTCGTACGAGATCACCGATCCGCGCGACTACGCCTACCTGGCGCTCGGCTGCCTCGCGTTGGTGCTGGTCATCAGCCGCAACCTCATCAGCAGCCGGTTCGGCCGCGGTATCCAGGCCCTCGCGGGCAGCGAGACTGCAGCGGCGTCGGCGGGTGTCAACGTGTTCAGGGCCAAGCTCACGGTGTTTGCGATCTCGGCGGCGTTCGCCGGGCTCGCCGGAGGTCTGTCGGCATTCTTCACGCCGTTCATCAGCCCCGAGTCGTTCCCTGCCTCGCGGTCGTTCGAGTACGTCATCATGGCCGTCGTCGGAGGTCTCGGCGCCCTGTGGGGCGGGGTCGTCGGTGCCATCGTGATGTCGGTCGTGATCGAGGTGCTCAACCGCGTCAGCACGCTGCCCGGCCTGCCCGCGACCGCAGGCCCGATCCTGCAGTACGCGGCCTACGCCGTGCTGCTCATCCTGGCGCTGCTGTGGATGCCGCGCGGCCTGATCTCGGTAGCTGCATCGCGTACGTGGGCGGCTCGTCGCGATGCGCACATGAGCCCGCAAGCAGGTGAGGGCATGGCTTCGCAGGTCGTCACCGAGGAGCCGGTCGAGACGTCGCTGCTCTACCTGCTCAAGCAGGTCGAGCTGGCCGTACGCAGCCGGGTCGATGCCGCAGCAGCGGAGCTCGGGCTGACGATGCCGAAGTTCGTCGCGATGAGCGTCCTCGCCCGCCACCCGGGCATGACCTCGGCCGACCTGGCCCGGCGGTCCTTCGTCCGGCCGCAGAGCATGGCCGCTGTGGTGACGTCGCTGGAGTCGCTGCGGTTCGTCACGCGTTCGCAGGATCCCGCTGATCGTCGCAACCACCGCCTGACCCTGACCGCCGAGGGCAACCGTCTCGTCGTCGAGCTGTCGGTCCTGGTGCGCGAGATCGAGGACACGATGTTCGCGGACTTCACCGAGGCCGAGCGGATGATGCTGCGCGACCTCCTGGTGCGGGGCCGCAAGGCGCTGCCGCACGACGTCCGAGGCGGCCTGTGACCGAGGCAGCCACATCGGTCACGTCGAAGGTCCTCGCGATCCTCGACGCGTTCAGTCCTGAGCGGCCGGAGCTCACGCTCAGCGAACTGGGCACCCGAACCGGGCTGACCCTCCCGACGCTGCACCGACGGGCTGCCGAGCTGGTCGAGTGGGGAGCCCTCGAACGTACGGAGTCGAGCCGCTACCGGATCGGACTACGGCTCTGGGAGGTCGGCACGCTCGCGCCCCGAGGCGTCGGGTTGCGCGAGCGCGCGCTGCCGTTCCTCGAAGACCTCTACGTCGTGACCCGGCAGAACGTGCAGCTCGCGGTGCGTGAAGGGCTGGAGCTCGTGTTCGTCGAGCGCATCGCGGGGCATGGCGCGGTCCCCGTGCTGACCCGGGTCGGTGGCCGGTTCTCCCTGCACGCCACCGGGGTCGGCCTGGCCCTGCTCGCGCACGCGCCGGCCGAGGTCCAGGCGGCCGTGATCGGCGGAGCGCTGCCGGCCTACACGTCATTCACGATCACCGACGGTGAACGGCTGCGGCGCGAGCTCGCGGAGGTACGGCACCGCGGCTATGCCGTGAGCGACCGCATGGTCACCGAGGACGCGCTGTCGGTCGCAGCTCCGATCCATGGCCCCCACGGTGATGTCGTGGCGGCCGTCTCGCTGGTGACGTCGGCCGTCGACGCGCACCCCCACGCGCTGGCGCCGGCCGTACGCACGGCAGCGCGAGGCATCTCCCGAGCGCTGGGAGCGCCGCTGACTTTCAGTGGCTGAAAACCCGGTGGCGCCGGTCACCCGGCCCGCCGGATGCTCGAGAGGTCATCGCACGACCTCGCATCGCAGACAGGAACGGACATGTCGCTCGTCGATCAGGACGCCGTCACCGCCAAGATCTTCCCGCACCCGCTCAACGCGTGGTACGCCGTCGCGTGGGACCACGAGGTCAGCAACAAGGGCCTGCTGGCACGCACCATCGCGGGCATCCCGATGGCGATCTATCGCACAGCCGACGGTCGCCCGGTCGCCCTCGCCGACGCCTGCTGGCACCGCCTGGCGCCGCTCTCGATGGGCAAGCTGATCGGCTCGGACGAGGTGCAGTGTCCCTATCACGGCCTGCGCTACAACTCCGCCGGTCGCTGCACCGCGATGCCGGCTCAGGAGACGATCAACCCCAGCGCGATGGTGCCGTCGTACCCGGCGGTCGAGCGCCACCGCTACATCTGGGTCTGGCCGGGTGACATGACGCTCGCCGACCCCGACCTGATCCCGGACATGCACCAGATGGACTCGCCGGAGTGGGCCGGCGACGGGCTGACGATCGAGGCTCCGTGCAACTACCAGCTGATCCTCGACAACCTGATGGACCTGACGCACGAGGAGTTCGTGCACGGCTCGAGCATCGGGCAGGCCGAGCTCAGTGAGTCCGAGTTCCACACCCGTCTCGAGGACGACGGCAGCGTGACGGTCTCCCGCTGGATGCACGACGTCGCACCGCCGCCGTTCTGGCTCAAGAACATCCGCGACCGCTTCCCCGACTTCGAGGGGCACGTCGACCGCTGGCAGATCATCCACTACTACGCACCGTCGACGATCTGCATCGACGTCGGCGTCGCGAAGGCCGGCACCGGTGCGCCGGAGGGGGACCGCAGCCAGGGTGTCAACGGCTACGTCATGAACACCATCACGCCGAGGACCGATCGCAGCTCGCACTACTTCTGGGCATTCATGCGCAACTACCGGCTCGACAGCCAGCTCATCACGACACAGCTGCGCAACGGTGTCGCCGGGGTGTTCGCCGAGGACGAGGCGATGCTCACGGCGCAGCAAGAAGCCATCGACGCCAACCCCGAGCACGCGTTCTACAGCCTCAACATCGATGCCGGCGGCATGTGGGTGCGCCGGATCCTCGATCGGATGCTGCAGGCCGAGGGGCGCACGGGTGCCGAGGCGCCCACCGCGTCGCCGGTGCGATGAGCGTCGACAACCGGGCCGAGTGGCGACGCGGCCGCGTCGTGGAGTCCGTGCCGGTGGCCAGGGACATCCGCCGCATCACGATCGAACGCCCGGGTGTCAATGCCGGTCGCGCCCGCCCCGGCACACACGTCGACGTCCGGGTGCAGCTCGATGGCGGTGAGGACCTGCGGTCGTACTCCGTGGTGGAGTCCGACGACGACGGCCGGCTCCTGACAATCAGCGTGCTGCGGGTGCCGGAGTCGCGCGGCGGCTCGGTCTTCATGCACGGCTTGCAGGTCGGCGACGAGCTGATGACGACCCAGCCACTGCAGAACTTCCCACTGCGGGTCGGTGCCACCCGGTACGTGCTCGTGGCCGGGGGCGTCGGCATCACGGCACTCGTCGCGATGGCCCGCGTGCTGCGTGACCTGAAGGCGGACTACTCGCTCGTGTACGTCGGGCGCAGCCGTGACCAGATGGCCTACCTGTCGTCGCTCGCAGAGCTGCACGGGGAGCGGCTCGAGGTGCACGTCGACGACGAGCGTTCCTCGCTCGACGTCGCCGCTCTCGCCGCCGGAGTCGCCGCCGACCCGCGCGCGGCCGGGACGGAGATGTACGTCTGTGGCCCGATCCGCCTGATGGACGGTGTGCGCCGGGCCTGGGCGAGCGAGTCGCTGCCGGCGGCCAACCTGCGCTTCGAGACGTTCGGCAGCAGCGGCTGGTTCGACGCCGAGGAGTTCGTCGTGCGGGTGCCTCAGCTGGGCGTCGAGACGACCGTCGGCTCCGGCTCCACGATGCTCGAGGCGTTGACCGCCGCCGGCGCCGACATGATGTACGACTGCCGCAAGGGCGAGTGCGGACTGTGCCGCGTCGACATAGGAGCGGTCGCCGGTGTCATCGACCACCGCGACGTGTTCCTGAGCGAGCGGCAGAAGGAGCGCGACGACGCGGTCTGCATCTGCGTGTCACGGGTCGTGTCAGGCCCGGACGGCCGGGCGCCGGCACTGACCCTCACGCTTCCCTGACTTTGGAGCGGGTGCGCATCTCGGAGCCATGTCGCAGGCGTTCCGGTGGTGTGCCTCACCGGAGGGCTTGCATCACCCGCGCGTTGCCATGGTCGTCCTACGGAAATCGGCGGGGGTGACGCCGTATCGGGCCTTGAAGGCGCGTGAGAAGTGCGAGGGATCCTTGAATCCGACCCGGGACGCGATCTCCGTGACGATGGGGGCCCGTGGGTCGGCTGTGCTGAGCATCGTGCGCGCTCGGTCAAGCCGCTGGTCGTAGAGCCAGCGCCGTGGGGTGCTGTTGGCCTCGTGGAAGAGTTGATGCAGGTACCGAATCGAGAACCCGAGATCGTGGCTGGCGGCAAGGAGGGTCAGATCTGTGTCGGGGAGCCGGGCGTCGAGATATGCCTGAGCGCGAGCGAGGTCGCGGCGGTGCGCTGGGCGGGGTTGGTCGGGGGTGCGTCCACCGTGTGCGTCACACGCGGTGCCGAGGAGGTCGACGAGATTGCCCATGAACGACAGGGTGGTCGCCTCGTCGAGGTGGTAGCCCTCGGTGACCAGCGCACGCAGGACGGGGGTGAGGAAGGCGCCCAGACCGTCGGTCGCCGTGAACGCCACAGCCGTCGCCTGTTCCGCCGCGCGGGAGCGCGAGGTGAGCATTCCGCGAGGGATCTGCAGGATCACGGAGCGAAAACGGTCGTGGAACCGAAAGGCGTACGGCCGGGCGCTGTCGACCAAGACGACGCAACCCGGCTCCAACCTGGACGTGCGCTCGCCCTGCTGCACCGTCCCTGACCCTTCCGTGAGCAGGGTGAGGAAGAAGTCCTGCGCCGGCGCCTGTCGGATCAGCGTCGGTGTCCGGCTGGCCTCGTGCGGGCTGGCGCTCATGGTGCTCAGCGCCAGCGGTCCGGTCCGGAGAGCGACCGCCGATGCATCGAATCCGTTTCGCATGGTGCGGTCCCCGGTCGCGGTCGCCTGCATGGCGGCGAAGGCGGTGTGGGTGATCGCGCTCCAGTACTCCCAAGGGTCGCCGACATGGTCTCTCGTGGTGAAGGTCTGGTTCTCGAGTGTGCGTTCTGGTGCCGGAATGCGTGCGCTGCGAGTCATGGCCTTGTTTCTCAGGTTCCCTTAGCGTTACGGCACCGCCAGAAGGCGGGCACCTGACCCGCACGATACAGACGACAACGGTAGGAGCACCATGATCACCAGCATTTTTGCCCAGGAACGCGGGGGGCTCCACTTCGAGGTCTTCGCCGGTTCGGCTCCGGCGCTGTCGCCCAACTGCGCGTTGATCAGTGGCGAAAGGGATGCGATCTTGATCGATGTCCAGTTCGTCCTCGACGAGGCGCGAGAGCTCGTCGAAAAAGTCAAGGACAGTGGCAAGCAGCTCAAGGCCGCCTTCATCACGCACGCCCATCCGGACCACTACGGCGGCATGGGCGAGATCCAAGCGGCGTTCCCGGACACGCCGATCCTGGCTCGGCAGGGTGTCATCGACGGAATCCTGGAGTGGCCCGCCAAGCGGCTGCATTGGCAGGATGCTTACGGAGACCAGATCCCTGACGAGATGCCGGTACCCGAGCTGCTGACCGGCGAACAGTACCTCTTGGAAGGGCACCCAGTGGTGTTCGTGGACCTGCCTGTGGCAGAGACGGTGCACGCCACCGCGTTTCACGTGCCCGACGGCGAGGCACTCATCGCTGGCGACCTGCTCAATCACCACTCGCACTGTTACATGGCCGACACCAACAACCCCTCTTCCTGGCTCCGAGCTCTCGACCAGGTGCAAGCTCTCGGTGAGCATCGCATCGTGGTGCCTGGCCACGGGCCGGTCGGCGGGAGTGAGGTGTTCGAGGACACCCGGGCGTGGCTCCTGGACTACCAGGAGATCGCCAAGCCTCGTGTGCCGATCGCAGAGATTGCCCGCGAGATGAGCCTTCGCCACCCGGACCGCGACCTGCCCATGCTGCTCTGGCTCACCCGCGGTCCGGCCTTTGGCCTTGTCGGTCCCGAGGCGCTTGGCGTGCCGCCCGAGGTGTTTGGGTAGGAGGCCCGCGGGGCTCGGATCGGTCGTGGTGTGCACGCCTCCCGCCAGCGCTGGGCCGATCCGGCCCAGATCTGAGAGAGCGACGGTGTCAGGTCTCCAGGCTCGTACGGCAGTCGACGAGGAAGCGTCGCAGCAGGGCCGTGTCCGAGGTGCTGAGCGCGCCAGTCATCCGCTTCTCGATGGCCGCCACGTGCGGGCGCCGGTCGTCCAGGATCGCGCGGCCGGCCGGGGTCAGCGCGATGAGGAGTCGGCGCTTGTCAGCGGCATCACGGTGCCGCTCGATCAAGCCTCGATCCTCGAGGATCACGACCATGTCGGCCATGGTCTGCGCGGTGACGAACGAGTTGCGGGCCAGCTGGGCGGAGCTGATGTCGCCATGGCGCTCGAGGACGGTCAGCGCGGTGTACTGCAGGGCGGTCAGGCCGACGGGGCGCATCAGCTCGTCGAGGCGGGCTCGTACGGACAGTTCGAGCTGCTTCAAGAGATAGAGGAGCGTGGGGTTTCCGGCCATGGGCCCATTCTCACTGATCGACGTCGGTCCCACCGGGATGCGGCTCAGGTCGTCTCCGGGGTCGAGAGCGCGGTGGCTTGTTGCACGTGGCGCGCGATGAGCGCATAGACCGTCCGCGCCTTGTCGTCGTCCTCGCCGTCGTAGCCATGATCGGCGTCGGCCACGTCGTGGTGCTCGACCAGCGCGCCGGCCTGGCGAAGCCGGTCGGCATATCGCACACCTTCAGCGCGCAGCAGGTCCAACGCCGCCGTGATGACCAGCGCCGGCGCGATGCCGTGGAGATCGGCCGTATCGGCTGGGTTGGCGGGTGAGACCAGCGGATCGAGACGGTCCTGGGCGTTGGGTACGTACGAGCCGTCGAATACCTCCGCCATCCACGGTCGAAGCTTGGGCTTGGCGGCCGCGGCGTGCTTGTCCTTGGCGCTCGTTGCCAGGTCGAGCGGCGGGTAGTGGAGCACCTGCAACGCGAGCGCAGGGCCGTTCTGTTCAAGCGCCTGCCTGGCCGCCGCGGCGGCCAGGCCGCCTCCCGCACTCTGGCCGCCGATCGTGAGCCGGCTGCCGTCCCAGCCGTGCTCGGCGCCGTTGGCGGCAACCCATTGGACGATCTCGTACGCCTGGCGCGTCGGTGCAGGGAAGGGGTGCTGCGGAGCGACGACGTAGTCGACGTTGATGACCGCGACGCCCGCCTCTGCGGCGAGGGCACGACACAGCGGGTCGTCCAGGTCGATGAACGGCAAGACATAGCCGCCGCCGTGGAAGTTGACGTGAACCGCGGGCGTGGCATCGCCGCCGGAGGGGAGGTAGACCACGGCACGCGCCGGTCGGACCGAGGTCGGGATCGTGATCTCGTGGCTGGTGCCCGGGAACTCCGTGAGGCGGTCGTAGGGCGAAGCGCCGGCCTTGCCGGAACGGGCGGCGAGGGCGACAACGCGCTGAAGCGCCTTGGCGGCGAGTGCGGCCACCGCAGGCCGGGCCAGGATGGACATGCGTGTCTCCGATCGGGTCCGGCGCCCTGCAATATCATCAGGTTCCCTGTTTATTGCGGGAAGATTAGCACGCGAACGGCCGCTGCGGAATGGTCCCGAGTCAGAACGGTGGCCAGGGGATCGCAGGCATGTGGCCCCGCGGCGCCGGGAACCGGGCCGCCCTGAGCAGCAGGTCGCAGCGGTCGGCGAACCCGGTGATCTCGGCCTCGGTGAGGAGCGGGTCAAGTGCGGCGCCGAGGTCACCAGCGAGCGCCGACCGGACCCGTTCAACACCTGCCAGCTCCTCGGTCTGAAGCTCTTGTCCGAGCCACCCCCACAGCACCGTGCGCAGCTTGTGCTCGACATGGAAGGTGAGCCCGTGATCCACGCCGTGACGGTGTCCGTCGCTCATCTCCAGGACGTGGCCGCCCTTGCGATCGGCGTTGTTGACCACGATGTCGAACACGGCCATCCGGCGCAGCGCAGTGGAGTCCTCGTGGATCAGCGACACCGGTCGATCGTGCTCGTCCAGGCCGTCGAAGACGTGGCACCAACCTTCTGCTGGCAGGCCCTCGGCCGCGACCAGCGTGACGGCCTGCTGCGTGGGATCGGTGTCCTGCCACAGCTGGACCATGCCGATGCCTAGAGGCCCGTCGCGCAGCCAGGTGGCCGGGGCGATGTGCCAGCCGAACGCCTCGGAGACGACATAGGCCGCGACCTCCCGTCCAGCCAGGTTGCCGTCGGGGAAGTCCCACAAGGGTCGCTCACCGGCGACGGGCTTGTAGACGACCTTGACGTCGCCGATCTGTCCCAGGAACGTCGCGTTCGACGCCGGCATGATCCTGCTCGCCAGCTCGAGCTCTCCCTCGAGGAGGTCGGCAGGCAGAGTCACCGGAACCCGTCGGGCAGCTCGCAGATGTGGTCGTCGGAATCCATCGGCAGCCGGCACAGGGGGCAGAGCGGCCGACCGGCGCCGACGACCTCGCGAGTGCGCTTGGCGAACGCGCGAGCTGTGCCGACCGGGATCCGGATGATCAGCGCCTCCTCGGGCTCGACCTCGATGACCTCCACGTCCTCGAGCTCGTCGATGTCCACCTCGATGATCGGGAACGCCTCGATGACGATCTGCGCGGTCGTCGGGTCCCAGCCGAGGCTCATCACGCCGGCGCGGAACTGTTCGTCGATCGGCAGGTCCAGCGGATCGTTGTCGACCAGGCCCTCAGGCGTCAGGGCAGGAACGCTGAACGGATTGCCCTCGGTCGCCATCAGCTCGTCGAGGACCTCCTCGATCCGCTCGGCGAGCGCGGCGGACTGCTCCTTCTCGAGCGAGACGCTGACCATACGAGATCCCGCGCGGGCCTGCATGAAGAACGTACGCGACCCGGGTTCACCAACCGTGCCGATCACGAATCGATCGGGCCAGTCGAATCCGTGGACGATGGGTGGCATGTAGCCATGTTAGGAGCGAGCCCGCGAAGGGCCCTCGGGGCCTGCTCCGCCGCCGACCGTCGCGTCTCCGGCGCCGGGGTCGACGGCGAGCCAGGACAGGTCGCCGCCATCGGTGTTGACGGCCACGACATCGGGCCGGGCGGGGGAGTAGCGCACGATCGAGACCGACGCCGGGTTGACCGTGATGCGCTGGAACAGGTCCAGGTGCACGCCGAGCGCATCCGCCAGGATCGACTTGATGATGTCGCCGTGGCTCACCGCGGCCCACACCGCCCCAGGACCGTGCTCAGCCTCGAAGGCCGCATCGTGCCGACGGATCGTGGCGACCGCCCTGGCCTGCATCGCGGCGAGCGACTCCCCGCCCGGGAACACCGCTGCCGAGGGCTGGGACTGCACGACGGACCACAGGTCCTCCTTGGCGAGGTCGCCGAGCGCGCGACCCTGCCAGTCGCCGTAGTCGCACTCGGTGATGTCCTCATCGATCGGCTCCGCGGGGGAGCCGGCCTGACGGTCGACGATCGCGCGAGCCGTCTGGCGGCAGCGTTCCAGCGGGCTCGAGACGACGCCGACCAGCGGTACGACCGCGAGTCGCTCGCCCATCCGGGCCGACTGACCGAGTCCGGTCTCGTCGAGCTGGATCCCGGCAGTTCGCCCGGCGAGCACGCCGCTGGCATTCGCGGTCGTACGCCCGTGCCGCACCAGGATGACTGTGGCCATGCCTGCGAGCCTAGGCGCGCCTGCCAGGCCTACGGGTAGAGACCCCGGATCTGGTGGGCCTCGGCCACACGCTGCACCGCGATGACGGTCGCCGCTTCGCGCAACGTGATGCCGAGCCGCTGTGAGCTCTCCACGACGGCCGACCACCCCGCCAGCATGCGTACGCGCAGGCGCTCCTCGACCTCGGCGGCGGACCACCAGTAGGCCTGGTTGCCCTGCACCCACTCGAAGTAGGAGACGATCACGCCGCCCGCGTTCGCGAGGATGTCGGGGACCACCATGACGCCGTTGCCGCGCAGGATCTGGTCGGCCTCGGCCGTCGTCGGGCCGTTGGCACCCTCGACGACCACCGTGGCGCGTACCTCGGCGGCGTTGGCCGCGTTGATGACGCTCTCGACCGCCGCGGGAACCAGGAGGTCCACGTCGAGCGTCAGCAGGCTGTCGGGGTCGAGAGGATCGGCACCGGCGAACCCGAGCACCGTTCCGGTGGCGGCGACGTGCTCTTGGAGCCGGGCGACGTCGAGCCCGTCGGCGGCGTGCACCGCACCGTACTGGTCGCTGATCGCCACGATCCGTACCCCGGCGTCGGCCAGGAACTCGGCTGCGGAGGCACCCACCTTGCCGAATCCCTGCACGGCAGCGGTGGCCGACGCGGGAGCCACGTCAACGTGCTCCAGCGCGGCGAGAGCCACCTGGGCCACGCCGCGCGACGTCGCCGTCGACCGGCCCAGTGAGCCGCCGATGCTGACGGGCTTGCCGGTGACGACACCGGGAACCGTGTATCCCGCGTTGACGGAGTAGGTGTCCATGATCCACGCCATGGTCTGCTCGTCGGTGCCGATGTCGGGCGCCGGGATGTCCTTGTCGGGGCCGAGCACGGGCTGCAGCTCGCTGGCGTATCGGCGGGTCACGCGCTCGAGCTCAGCCTGCGAGTAGAGCCGCGGGTCGATCGTCACGCCGCCCTTCGCGCCGCCGTACGGCACGTCGAGCAGGGCGCACTTCCAGGTCATCCACATCGCCAGCGCCCGCACCTCGTCGAGTGACACGTCGGGGCTGTAGCGGAGTCCGCCCTTGGTCGGCCCTCGAGAGAAGTTGTGCTGCACCCGGTAGCCGGTGAGAACTTCCATCGTGCCGTCATCGCGACGCAGCGGGATGCTGACCCGAGTCTCGCGCCGGGCGCTGCCGAGCAGCTGGTGGAGCCCGCTCCCGTAGCCCAGCAGATCCACCGCGAACGCCAGCTGTGCCTGGGCGTCGGCCAGGGCATGCTCGCCGGGGCTCTGGTGGGTCTGCGGTGTGGTCAGCTCTTCGGTCTGCGTCATTCAGATGATCCTGTCGGTGAGGTGGTCGGGCGTGCCGAATCGGTGTGCGGTGATGCTGATGGCCTGCTCCTCGAGGAAGGGCAGCAGCTCGAGGCGTCCTGCTTCCGTGACGCGGTTGGCGTACACGGCGAGGTCAGGTCGCCCGTTGGTCGAGCGGGCAAGGGATGTCGCGGGTGCGCCGATCAGCCGGACCCGCGAGTGCTGGAGCGCGTCGGCAGCGCGCAACCACTCATCGTCGGCCTGCGTCACCGCGTGGACGCCGAGCTCGGCGAAGGCTGTGCCCAGCGCAGTCGGCAGCGTGGTCGCGGTGGAGACCGTGACCTCGGATCCGGCCCGCAGGCCGGCGCCGACGACGCGCACCAGCACGGGCAGCGGCGTGTCGTCCGCAAGGCGTACGAGGACCGGCGTCGCTACGTAGCGGAAGAGGTTGCGCTCGGCCGCCAGCTGCGACACGTCCGTGACCTGCCCGAACTCGTCGCGCCAGGCCGCGGCGTCGCTCGCGAACGAGCGGCTGAGGAACTCCAGCTGCCACGGGGCGAGCGCCAGCTCGCGCGCGGCGCGCAGCAGCCGATCCGCGAACGGCGCCAAGGCGATGTCGGCGGCATTCGAGCGCGCGCACTCCCATGAGCCGAGCCCGACGAGATAGTTGGGCCCGCCCGCCTTGAACCCAGGTCCGACGGCGGACTTCTTCCACCCGCCGAACGGCTGGCGCTGGACGATCGCGCCGGTCGTGCCACGGTTGACGTACAGGTTGCCGGCCTGGACCCGGTCGAGCCACGTGGCGATCTCGGCCGGGTCGAGGGAGTGGATCCCGGCGGTGAGGCCGTAGTCGACCTGGTTCTGGATCTCGATCGCCTCGTCGAGCGTCGCGGCGGTCATGATGCCCAGCACGGGCCCGAAGAACTCGGTGAGGTGGACGTGGGAGCCGCGCTGGACTCCCTCGCGTACGCCGGGGCTCCAGAGCCGGCCGTCGTCGTCGAGTCGGCGCGGTTCGACGAGCCACGACTCACCGGGCGCGAGGGTCGTCAGTGCCTCGAGGAGCTTGCCCTGCGCGGGCTCGATCAGCGGCCCCATCTGGGTCGTGGCGTCCTGCGGGGGGCCGACCGTCAGTGACGTGACGGCGTCGACGAGCTGGTCGCGGAAGCGGCGCGAGGTCGCGACGGACCCGACGAGGATCACGAGCGACGCCGCCGAGCACTTCTGGCCCGCGTGCCCGAACGCCGAGTAGACGACATCCTTGACGGCGAGGTCGAGATCGGCGCTCGGCGTCACGACGACCGCGTTCTTGCCGCTGGTCTCGGCCAGCAGCGGGAGGTCGGGCCGGAACGAACGGAACAGCTCCGCCGTCTCGTAGCCACCCGTCAGGATCACCCGGTCGACGCGCGGATCGGACACGAGCTGTCGGCCGAGGCCGCCCTCGTCGAGGTGCACGAGGTGCAGGACGTCGCGGGGGACGCCGGCCTCCCAGAGTGCCTCGACCATGACCGAGCCGCACCGGGCTGCCTGCCCTGCCGGCTTGATCACGACGGCCGATCCGGCAGCCAGTGCCGCGAGGGTCGACCCGGCCGGAATCGCGACCGGGAAGTTCCACGGGGGAGTGACGACGGTCAGCGCCGAGGGCACGAATCTGGCACCGTCGACGCGGTCGAGCTCGCGAGCCAGACGGGCGTAGTAGCGGGCGAAGTCGATCGCCTCGGAGATCTCGGGGTCGGACTGGTCGAGGGTCTTGCCTGCCTCGGACGCCATGACCTCCGCGAGGTCGGCGCGTCGGGTCTCGAGCACGTTGGCGGCGCGGTCGAGGATCTCCGCCCGCTCGGACCCGCTGAGAGTTCCCCAGCTGGCGCCGGCGGTGGCGGCAGTCGACAGGACGGTGTCGAGGTGCTCGAGGCTCGACAATGTGTGGCGCGCCACCAGGTCATCGCCGAGAGTCGAGGTCGTCACCCGCGAGAGGATCGCGCGGGCCCAGCGGCGGTTGTCCGGAAGGGACGAGTCCGTGTCGGCGGCGTTGTGGAACTCTCGGGTGGTCTCGGCCACCGGAGGACGGAGCCGGTTCTGCGTACGGTTCGGTGCGGGCACGTCCGCGTCAAGCGCAGCGAGCGAGGCGAGGAAGCGCTGCTTCTCCCGCTCGAACAGCACCTCGTCGTCGTGGAGATCGAACACCGCCGACATGAAGTTGTCGTGGCTCGCACCCTCCTCGAGGCGCCGGATCAGGTAGGCGATCGCGACGTCGAACTCACGCGGGTGCACGACCGGCGTGTAGAGCAGGAGGCCGCCGACGTCCTGCTTGACGACCTCAGCCTGCCCTTGGGCCATGCCCAGGAGCATCTCGATCTCCATGCCGTGGCGCACCTCGCGCTTCCCGGCGAGCAGCCACGCGTACGCGAGGTCGAACAGGTTGTGCCCGGCGACGCCGATTCGGACGTTGTCGATGTGCTGAGGCTGCAGGGCGAAGTCGATGACGCGCTTGTAGTTGGTGTCGGACTCCTGCTTGGTGCTCCACGTCGCGAGCGGCCAGTCGTGGAGCGACGCCTCGACCCGCTCCATCGGCAGGTTGGCGCCCTTGACGACGCGGACCTTGATCCCGGCGCCGCCCTTGGCGCGCCGTTCGGCGGACCACGCTTGCAGGCGCATCATGGCGCTGAGGGCGTCCGGCAGGTAGGCCTGAAGGACGATGCCGGCCTCGAGGCCGAGCAGCTCGGGCTTGTCGAGGATCGCGGTGAAGACCGCCATCGTGAGGTCGAGATCGCGGTACTCCTCCATGTCGAGGTTGATGAACTTCGGCTCTGGGGAGCTCGCCGCCTGCTCGAACAGCGGCGTCAGGCGCTCCACGATGTGCTCGACGGCCTCGTCGAAGGCCCACGCGGAATGCGGTCCGATGGTGGACGAGACCTTGATCGACACGTAGTCCACGTCGGGACGGGCCAGCAGCGCATGCGTGCCCTCGAGCCGGCGAGCGGCCTCCTGGTCGCCAAGCACGGCCTCGCCCAGCAGGTTGACGTTGAGCCGCGCCCCGCGTCGCCGGATCTTCGCGATGGCCTTGCCCAGACGCGCGTCGGTGGCATCGACGATCAGGTGCCCGACCATGGAGCGCAGCGCGCGTCGTACGAGCGGGATCACCAGGTGGGGCAGGACACGTCCGGCCGCCCCTCCGAGGCGTACGGCGGCGCGCAGGTGCCAGGGCAGGAACGCCGGCACGTCCCGGGCGAGGGCGGCGAAGTTGCGGGCGGCGACCCGAGGATCCTCCGGCCGGATCACCCCGTCGATGAATCCAACCGTGAAGGGCAGGCCGTTCGGATCCTTCAGGACGCCGGCGAGCTGGGTGCCCGCGCGGTCGGGCGGCACCTCCGCGGAGCTGGCGAGCCAGCGGCGTACGAGAGCGACGGTCTCGTCGGCGAGCTCGAGCGTGTCCGGTGCGCGGTGGGCGACCTCAGTCATGCGGAAAACCTCGGGATGTAGGCGGTTGTGTAGCACCAGTGTGTGAGGCGGATCAGTTAAGGTAAAGCGATGTTTTCTGATGGATATTCGTCAGATGTGATGATGGATGGAGTCCGCCTGTGTTGGAGGTCCGCCGGCTTCGACTGCTCCGCGAGCTGCAGCTCCGCGGCACGCTCGCGGCCGTCGCGGCAGCGCTCCACCAGAGCCCGTCATCGGTCTCCCAGCAGCTGACCCTGCTCGAGAAGGAGGTCGGCGTCGAGCTCTTGCGCAAGGTGGGTCGCAAGGTCCAGCTGACGTCGGAGGCCGAGATCCTGGTGGAGCACGCGGCGGCGGTCCTCGAGCGTCTCGAGCTGGCCGAGTCGGACCTGGCCGCCTCGCTCGAGGAGGCCAGCGGCACGCTGCGCCTCGTCGCCTTCCAGTCGGTCGTCCTGGCCCTCATCCCGGCGACGCTGACGCTCCTGGCGCGCGACCATCCGGGGCT
The DNA here is from genome assembly GCA_963790145.1 of uncultured Actinomycetota bacterium. Taxonomy (GTDB): domain Bacteria; phylum Actinomycetota; class Actinomycetes; order Propionibacteriales; family Nocardioidaceae; genus Aeromicrobium. The sequence continues at coordinate 715,390 of CAWBNN010000005.1, forward strand.
CCGCGTCACGATGACCCAGCGCGAGCCCGAGACGGCGTTGTATGAGACCTCGGCGCGCGACTTCGACCTCGTGATCGCCGAGCAGTATCCGGGGCACGCCGCGCCGTGGTACTCCGAGCTCGACCGGGTGGACCTGACCACCGATGCGATCCGGCTGGCCGTGCCGCCCGCTGGGCACCCCTGGTCGGAGGTCACCTCGATCCATGAGGCTGCAGAGGCGCCGTGGGTCATGGAACCTCGCGGCGCCGCGTCGAGGCACTTCGCCGAGCAGGCATGTCGTTCAGCCGGGTTCGAGCCGGACGTCCGATTCGAGACGGCCGACCTCCAGGCCCAGATCCGGCTCATCGAGTCCGGCAACGCGGTCGCCCTGCTGCCGAGTCTGCTGTGGAGGGGACGCGAGGTGCCGGTCACGCTGCACGATCTCGACGGTATGCCGAGGCGCACGATCTTCACGGCGACCAGGCGGGCGGCCGCGAAGCATCCTGCCGTCCTGGCTTGCCGTGAGGCGCTCGCGATGGCGGTCGGCACGTCCTGACAGCTGGGTGTCCACTGGGCCCTCAGTCAGGTCATGTGTCCGGATGTCGCGACACATGCAGCGGAGGACGTTACGCCCTCCGCCGGGCGCTGCTGACCTGAGCAAACTCGAGCACCAGGGCGGCCCCGCCGGCGACTCGGGCTTTCGGTCCGATCAGGACGGTGGCTCCCGCTGGGCGTTCTGGGCGTCCTGGTCCTCGATGACGTCGTGGGCGATGTCGGTGAGCTTGATGTGTTCCTGCTGCGATCGGCGTCTCAGGTACTCGAACGCCTGCTCGGCGCTGATGCCGTACCGCCCCATCAGGATGCCCTGGGCCTGACCGATGAACGTACGCGCGTCGATCGCCAACGCCATGCCCTCCTCGGTGAAGGCTGCGGAGAGGGCGATCGAGGCATGCCGGGCGAAGTTGCTGGCGATGGCAACGTCCTGCGGCCCGAATGCGGCGACGGGCTCCGCGCACAGGTTGAGCGCGCCGAGGGTGCGGTGCTTGGACTCCAGCCTGATGCTGAGCGTGCTGTTGATGCCGAGCTCAGCCGCCGCCGGTCCCCACACCGGCCAGCGGGGGTCATGCCCGGTGTCGTCGCAGATGTAGGTCGACTCCTTGCGGATCGCGTCGATGCACGGCCCCTCGTCGTGAGCGACCTGGAGCTGGTGCAGCTCCGCAACTCGCGCCGATGTGGCAGCAAGGGTCGACCAGGCGTTCACTGCCTTGGCGTAGAGGATGCCGCACTCGTCGGCTGCCGTGGTGAGGCACGCGTACTCGGCGATGAGCTCGGCTGTCGACGACATCGTGAGCTCGGCGTCCAGCTCCAGGGCTACGCGTGACAGGAAGTCGGCTTCGTCCATCGACTGCTCATTCTCTTCATGGTCGACCCCTCGACCCCTCATGCTGTCGTCCTAGGATTTCACGTGCCGGGGATTCCTCGCTTACCTGTGGCTCCGGGCGTAGTCTGAAGAAGTCCCCATCGATCGCCCCAGGCGGCGTCAGGACGTTGCGCACGTCGAACACACGACGGCCGATCTCGGTGCAGCGCACAGCATTCCAGCCCCAGAGGCGGAACGCTCATGATCTCAGAATCCATCTTCACCCCGGCGGCGCGACCGCCCGCGCCCGGTGGGCAGTACGTCAGTCATGTCACTGAGCTGGTGCAGGAGGTGCGTGAGGCGGGGTTGTTGGTGCGTGCGCATGGTGAGCGGGAGGGCATCGACTACATGGAGGTCGGGTTGTTCCACTCGTACGCGATCGTGGTCGACTACCTCAACAACGTCGGCCTGCGGGCGCGTGACCCGTTCGACTGCCCCCTCTCAGCCCAGCTCCGCGCCCCCGACCGCGCTCTCGGCAGTGTCGGCTCATGAGGTCCGAGGACGAGTGGGAGCTTCTTTCGGAGACGGTGCGGGCGATGGGCGCCGCTGATGGTCTGACGCACACGCTCGAGGCGGCCGTCGCCGGAGCGTTGGAGATCATCCCGCACGCCGAGCACGCCGGTCTGTCGCTCGTCTTTGACCGGACCCGGATCGTGACCCCTGCTGCCACGGACCGCATCGCGCTTCGGGGAGTCGAGCTGCAGTACGAGCTGGGGGAGGGGCCGTGCCTGCAGGCGATCCACGAGCAGGGGACGGTCTGGAGCGGCGACCTGACGGTCGAGCGCAGGTGGCCGCGCTGGTCGCGCCGGGCCAGTGACGAGCTGGGGGTCAGGAGCATGCTGTGCTTCCAGCTCTTCGTCACGCATGACACCCTCGGCGCGTTGAATCTCTACTCGGGCCAGCTCAATGCGTTCCAGTCAGAGGACCGGACGAGCGGGTTGGCCCTCGCGGCCCACATCGCGGTCGCGCTGAGCTCGGCGCAGAACCCCGAGAGCCGGGCGAGTGCGGTTCATGGCGCCTCCACGATCGGCCAGGCCCAGGGGATTCTCATGCAGCGCTACGAGCTCGTACCCTCACAAGCCTTCTTGGTCCTGGCCCGGGCCGCGCAACGAGATGACTGCACGCTGCTGAACATCGCCGAGAGGCTGGTCGAGAGCGCCGTGCGCCCGCCAGTCGGCCGGGCATGATGGTCTCCTGAGGAGGAGCCATGCTGAAGGTTCTGGCCGGAGCCCGGCGGGGCAGCCGCGTTGCCGCGGCCGGCCAGGTCGTCCTGATCGTGGCTCTGTGGATGTTCTACCTCGTGTGCCGGCACGTGTTCGAGGGCTCGGAGCGGGTTGCCCGTGCCCATGCCGACGACATCTGGTCACTCGAGCGCACACTGCGGCTGCCGAGCGAGGCCAGGCTGCAGGAATGGGTGCTCAACTCCGACACCGCCGTGCGCGTCATCAACGCGATCTACCAGTACGTCCACTTCCCGGTGATGTTCTGCACGTTGGTGCTCCTGTATGTCCGGCGGGGGGAGGTCTACCGGTGGTTTCGCAACGTGCTGTTCCTGACGACGGGGCTCGCGCTGGTCGGCCACCTCACCTATCCACTGTCGCCGCCTCGACTCGAGCCGAGGTTCGGGATGGTCGACACCGGTTTGCTGTTCGGCCAGAGCACGTACGCCGGCAAGCCGGGGACCGGGTTCACCAATCAGCTGGCTGCGATGCCGTCGATGCATGTCGCGTGGGCTGCCCTCGTCGCTGTCGCGGTGATCGTCTGCCTGCGTACGCGCTGGCGCTGGCTGGCCCCGTTGTATGCGGTGGCGATCATGCTGGTCGTCGTGGTGACCGGCAACCACTACTGGCTCGACGGGATCGTCGGCCTCGCGTTGTTGGCCGTCTCGATGGTGGTGTTCCGCCCGACCGCAAACATGCGGGAGGTCGGGAGCTGAGCGGCTACTGACCGAGCAGGACCTCGACCAGGCTCTTCGGACGGGGGGTCGGCGATGGCGACGGCGCGGGCTCGGTCGTCGGCACCGGCCGGGTGGCCGGCGTGGACGGCTGGTCGACAGGCTCTGCCACCGGCTTCGGGGTCTTGGAGGGCTTGGGTGCAGCAGCCGTCTTGGTGGGGGTCGGCTCGGTGGTGGCGCCCGGCGTGCTGCCCTCGACGACGGGGGAGTCGCTGCTGGACTGAGGCAAGGAGGCGATGCGGCCAGCGGGCGCGGTGTCGGCGCGCGTGAACGTCAGCACGGTGGCCGTCGCGATCGTCGTGACGACAGTGCTGACGACGACCTTGTGGGTCTTGCTCATCCGCATGGGAGGGCTCCTGGCGGTCATACGTACGTGAAACGGGGAGTGTGTGCGTCGGCGGCATCGGCGACGTTCGCCCGACAGCCTATCGGGGACCGGCCCGTCGTCCGAATCGTCACCATCAGGCCCTCGACCCCCCGAGCGTTGACCGGCACCGTGTGGTTCGGGCAGGTCGGGTAGTTTCGCGCCATGACGGAGTCCGCTCTCGGCACCCCGGTGATCCTGGTGGTGGCCACGCCCGAGCACCATGCCTCGCTCGCCGACGAGTTCGCCAGCCGGTACGGCCGCGACTACGACCTGCACGTCGTCGAAGGCGGCGCCGCGGCATACCGGCTCAAGGGCTACCTGATGTCCGAGGGGCGCCAGGTCGCCCTGATCGCGGTCGACCACTCGTTGGACGGCGGTGCGCTACCCCTCCTCGACAAGCTCCGGATCGCCTCGCCGACGAGCCGCCGCGTGGCGCTCGTGCCGGCGAAGGGCTTCGCGGCAGCGCTCGACGAGCTGAGACCTGCGCTCGGCCAGGGACGCCTCGACACCTACCTGATCATCCCGCAGGGTGCTCGCGACGAGGAGTTCCACACCGCGATCTCCGAGTACCTCTCGGACTGGAGCTGGTCGGCGACGGCGCCGGTGGTGGCGGGGGTGCAGATCGTTGACGACGGCACCCAGTCGTCCATCCCGGCGATCCGCGACTTCCTCGACCGCATGGGCATCGCGTACGAGCGGCTCCAGCCCGACAGCCAGGAGGGCCGCGAGCTGATCGCCTCGATCGACGGGGACACGACCTTGCCGATCGTGAGGGCGTTCGGCCGTGAGCCCGTGACCGCCGCGACAGAACGGACGGTCGCCTCGTCGTTCTACGGCACCCCGGCAGACCTCGGCGACGACTTCATCGCGGATCTTCTCGTCGTCGGCGGCGGTCCCGCCGGGCTGGCCGCGGCGGTCTACGGCGCTTCGGAGGGGCTCGAGACCGTCGTCCTCGAGGCCGAGGCGATCGGCGGGCAGGCCGGCACCAGCTCGATGATCCGCAACTACCTCGGTTTCCCGCGCGGCGTCTCGGGCATGCGGCTGGCGCTGCGTGCGCGGGTGCAGGCGACGCGGTTCGGCGCCCGGTTGTTCACCGGACGCCCCGTCACTGCGCTGCGGGTGGGTGAGGTGCACGAGATCGACTTCGACGGCGGCACGCTGCGCGCCCGTACGGTTCTCGTGGCGTGCGGGGTGACCTATCGCCGTCTCGGAGTGCCCGCGCTCGAGGAGCTCGAGGGCCGCGGCGTGCACTACGGTGCGGCAACCAGCGTGGCTCGCGACATGCAGGACCGCGACGTCTTCATCGTCGGTGGTGGCAACTCAGCAGGTCAGGCCGCTCTCCATCTCGCCCGGTTCGCCAGCAGCGTCACGATCATCGTGCGCCGAGACGGCCTGGCCGAGACGATGTCGGCGTACCTGATCAACGAGATCGCGACCCACCGGCGCATCTCGCTGCGGACCGGATCGCGCGTGGTCGATGGCGGCGGTGACGGTCGACTCCAGTGGATCGACCTCGCGGACTCGGCCGGTACGACCGAGCGGTTGCCCGCCGACGGACTGTTCCTGCTGCTCGGCGCCGACCCGGGCTGCGGCTGGCTGCCGCCGGAGGTCGCGCAGGACGAGCGCGGGTTCGTCCTGACCGGCCGCGAGATCCCCATGGATCGGTGGGTCGACGGCCGCCCGCCGGCGCCGCTCGAGACCACGACGCCGGGCATCTTCGCCGCCGGTGATGTCAGGTCCGGCTCCATGAAGCGGGTCGCTTCGGCCAGTGGCGAGGGTGCCGCATCGGTGTCCCAGGTCCACGCGCATCTCGCGCCGACCGAGCCGTGAGGCGCCTCAGCTGTCGGAACGAGCCGGCCGCCAGCTCGTGACGAGCATGCCGGCCGCCCCGAGGACGCCTGCGGCGGCAGCGCCGAGACCGATGGCAACGCCGTCGAGGTCGAGGTCGAGCAGGTGGTCGAGCGACACCCTGCCGCCACCGAGGACCGCGACGGCGGTCAGCGCGAACGCGACGGTCATGACGTACTCATAGCCCTCGCCCTTGCGGAAGATGAAGAACCCGTTCTTCCGGTGCACCGTCACGAACGCGACGGTCATGATGCCGATGCCGGCGGCCGCGGCGAGCGGCACCAGGAAACCGACGACCAGCGCGGCACCCGCTGCCAGCTCGAGGTATGAGCTGACCGCCGCGTGCACCTTGGCCGGTCGCAGGCCGATGCTCTCGAACCAGCCGGCGGTGCCCGTGAGCCCGCCCGGGCCGAAGCCGTGGTTCCAGCCGTGCGCGATCAACGTGACACCGAGGACAAGTCTGAGGATCAGGGACGCGGTGTCGAGCTCGTTCATGGATCTCCTTGGTTGCGGGGCCCGCTCAGCCTACGGGTGGCGGACGCGCACCCATCTGGTCAGCAGCCCGCCGTCGCCCTCGATCGCGTGGCCGAGTGCCATCTCGTGGTGCACGGCTTCGTGGCCGTGCGCGATCCGCGGCGCAGCTCCGGCAGCCAGGACCGGTGCGATCGTGAGGCACAGCTCGTCGACGAGGTCGAGCTTGACGAGCTCACCGTGCAGGCTGGGCCCGCCCTCGCACAGCACCCGGCGCCAGCCGCGGCCGGCGAACTCGGCGAGCACCGCGCCCCAGTCGATCTCGCCATCGCCTTCGGCCACGACCTCGACGGAGTCGCGCAGCGTGGCCAGTGCGGTCGGGTCGGCGTCGGCAGTCGTGACGACGATGATGCCGGGCCTGAGAAGCGCCGGCGGAATGCCGAGACTGCGGCTCACGAGCACCATCGCCGGGACCGGCGACAGGCCGAGACGGGCGCGGAGGTCCGTGTCGACCTCGAAGTCGGCGTAGCCCTCGTCGCGGGCCGTACCGGCGCCGACCACGATGACATCCGCGAGCGACCGCAGCAGCGCGAACACGCGGGTGTCGGCCTCGCCACCCAGCGGCCCCGACGTGCCGTCCTGGCCGGTGGCGGCGCCATCGAGGGTCGTGACGAAGTTGGTACGCACCCACGGCCGGTCGCTGGCGGGATAGGCGTACAGACGTTCCAGCTCGCCGGCATCGAGGGTCATGACTGCAGCCTACGAAACCCACCACGCCGGAGCCACGCGAGTGCTTTCATGAGGCATGAGCCCGGTGCCCGCCGCCATCAAGAAGGAGCTCGCCGGCTTGCGCAAAGCCGTACGCGCTGAGGTGCCGGACCGGACGAGCACCAACCTGCTGATCGGCAGCTGGAACCTGCGGGCGCTCGGCGGCCTGACGGGGAAGTGGAACGCCGGCCCCGGTGACTCGCCCAAACGCGATCAGCGATCGGTCGCGTTGATCGCCGAGGTTGTCTCGCACTTCGATGTGTTCGCGGTGCAGGAGGTGCGGCGCAACACGGCGGCGCTGCGATTCCTGATGGAGCGCCTCGGCCCGTCGTGGCGATTCATCACGTCGGACGTCACCGAGGGCGACGCGGGCAACGGCGAGCGGCTGACGTTCCTCTATGACTCCGAGCGGGTGCAGCCGTCGGGACTGGTCGGCGAGATCGTGCTCCCCGATGCGGTCGACAAGCCCGCCAAGCAGTTCGCCCGTTCGCCGTATGCCGCGAGCTTCACGACCCGCGGTGTGGAGTTCATCCTGACGACCGTGCACATCATCTGGGGCAAGAACGCGGCAGCGCGGGTCCCTGAGCTGACCGCCTTCGCGAACTGGATGCGCGCGTGGGCCGACCGGACCGACGACTGGAACCAGAACCTGTTCGTGCTGGGCGACTTCAACATCGACCGGCTGGACGACCCGCTCTATCAGGCGTTCATCTCGACCGGCCTGTTCACGCCCGGCGACCTCAGTGCCGTGCCGCGCACGATCTTCGACGACGACAAGTCCCGGCACTTCTACGACCAGATCGCGTGGTTCTGGGACACCGACAGCCCGGTGCTCGCGGACATCCTCACGGGTCTGACCTACACGAGCGCCGGGACGGTCGACTTCGTCCCCCACGTGTTCGCCGGGCTCACCAAGGCCGAGCTCTCCTGGCGCATCTCCGACCACTTCCCACTCTGGGTCGAGTTCCACGTCGGCTGAGTTTGCAGGCCCGGCACGGCACCAAGCACGTCCAGGACACCGGTCACCCACTGATGCAGTCGTACGAGCCGGGTGAGGACTGGTTCTGGGACTGCAGGACTGAGGAGGTGCTCGAGGGCCCGGAGCTCGCGCCGCCGCACCAGCACCCGGCCGATCAGCCGACACCGGGGCCGGCGGGCGCGGTCCCGGTGGGCTGGCGGCCGAAGATCAACTAGCCGGTCTCGTCCGGCTGGGTCTCGGGTTCGGCCTCGGGCGTACCGCCAGGGCCCGGATCGCCGCCCGGCAGGACCTCGGGGAACGCCGGATCGGGCAGGTCAGGCTTGGGCTCGCTGGGCTCGTCCTCGCCGGGGCCGGTCGGCTCCTGGGCGGGTTCGGGTGGGGCAATGCTCATGCTTCCTCCTGTGGGACGCGTGACCCAGGCGTACCCGCGACAGCCCGGCTCAATCAGGGCCCTACGGGCGGGCAATGGCTCGCGCGCGTCCAGGCCAGCGCAAGGCTCGATTGGTTGAATGGTCAGGATCTACCGCCGGACGTGACGATTGGCTGGTTTCAAGAGGCTGACGCTCGCGCCGTCCACGCGGTCATCGAGGACGCGTTCGGTGAGTGGGAGGGTCGGATCCGGCGATCGTACGACGACTGGCGAGTCTGACGCTCGACCGTGAGGGTGCCGATCCCGACGCTTCCGATGTGCCGCCGGCGCGCGGCGAGGGGATCGCGTAGAGCTGTTCTCTCAGGTCTTCGCGGCACGGCCGGGATGCGAGAACGCCAGGGAGCGCTCGACCTCAGGGCTCACCGGGCGCTGCACTGCACGAACGGCGGCCATCCACGAGGTCGCGGAGTTCAGACCTGGCGGCTGGACATCAGCCCTGACGGGCCTTGAGCCGCGGGTTCTGCTTGTTGATGACGAACGTATGGCCGCGGCGGCGTACGACCTGCGAGCCGGGCTGGTCCTTGAGCGATCGAAGTGAGTTGCGGACCTTCATGTCTGATCCTTTCGTGCGGTCCGATGCTGGAGTGATCGCACCACACACATGACAACGATTGTCAGGTAGCCACTATTCCCACGATCCCGAGCGGCCCTGCTTGAGCGAGCCGCGACGCTTCTTGGCGTCGAGCCGCCGCTGCTTCGAGGCCCGGCTCGGCCGGGTGGCGCGGCGAGCCTTGGGCGGCACGATGGCCTGGGACACGAGGTCTTCGAGGCGTACGCGGGCGGCTTCGCGGTTGCGGTGTTGTGAGCGGTACTGCGACGACACCACCGTGATCGTCCCGCCGACCAGCCGATTGCTCAGCCGTTGCGCGGCGAGCTGCTTCTGGGCGGTGGAGAGCGCGGTGGTGTCGCTGAGCGACCAGATCAGCTCGACGCGGGTGTCGGTCGTGTTGACGTGCTGGCCGCCGGCGCCCGAGGAGCGAGAGAACCGCCAGGTCATCTCGCTCTCGGGCAGGGACAGGCGTCCGTTATGACTCATCGTCCGCAAGTATGCGGTACATGGCCTTTCGGGCGTCCTCGAGGACAGTCGTTGCCTGCTGCTGCTGCTCGGGGGTGCCGATCTCGATGACCTGCTTCCACGCATGGACGAAACCCTTGAAGCCCATCATGAGCTCCTTGCGTTCGGCGAACGGGTGGTCCGACGGGGCGTCCCACGGGGTGCCGAGCTGCTCGCGGTTCTCCTCGACGTACGCGGTGCCCTCGTCGGTCAGCGTCGCGGTCTTGCGACCCTCGACCCGCTCGAACGTGATGAGTCCTTCGTCCTCGAGCTGCTGGAGCACGGGATAGATCGAGCCGGGGCTGGGGTTCCAGCTGCCGTTCGACCGTTCGCCGATCTCCTGGATCAGCTGGTAGCCGTGTTGCGGCTGCTCGCTGAGGAGCAGGAGAGCGGCGGCGCGGACGTCGCCGCCCCGTCCGCCGCGTCGGCGACCACGGGGGCGGCCGGGGCCGCCGAAGCCGGGTCCGAAACCGAACTCGCGGCCGAAGCCGGGTCCGAACTCGCGACCGAAGTCGCGCTCGGGGTGGTGCCTGCCGCGCCGGCGATCGGCCGGGCGGCGCTGTTCTGAGAAGTCATTGCTTCGCATGGGGGTGACCCACTTTCTACATTCGATCGACTACCGATCGGTTGCCGATAGCTAAACGATATATCGCTAATGGATCGAATGCAAGTTCCTCAGAAATACGAGTGGCGCACCGTGGTTGGGTTCCTGGACGAGGAACCCAACCACGATGCGCCACGCGCGGGGTTGGGGCGGGGTTCAGCCCCCCGCGACGTAGTTGTTGAGCTGGTCGCGCTCGAACTCGAGCTGCTCCATGCGGTACTTGACCGCGTCACCGATGCTGACGACGCCGACGATGACGCCGTCGTCGATGACCGGGATGTGGCGGACACGATGCTCGGTCATCACCGTCATGAGCCCGCCGAACGAGTCATCAGGCCCACACAGCTGGACGTCCGTGGTCATGATGTCCGCGACCTTCACGTCGCGCGGGCTCTCGACGGTGCGGAGCTTGCGGACGATGTCGCGCTCGGACACGATGCCCAGCATCGCCTTGCCGTCATCGCTCACGATCAAGGCGCCGACGTTGAGCTCAGCGAGCACATCGAGCAGCTCCTGCACCGTGGAGTCGGGGGTGATGGTGTAGACAGCATCGCTTCCCTTGGAAGCCAGCACATCGCTCACGCGCATACGGGACCACACTCCTAGTCTCTTACTCGCAGCCTAGCCCTCGGTGAGTGACAAGTGCGAGGACTGGCCGAGTCGCGCCGACATCCTTGGTCAGCGTCGCCGCCAAGGGGAACGGTCACGAGCCGGCGTCAGGGCGAGTCCTCGACCTGCTCCCTGGTGAAGTCGAAGCTGCGTACGTTGTCGGGCTCCGGCGCCTCGTCTGGCTCCGGCTCGTCGGTCCACGACTGATCGGGCGGGCCCGAGTCGGGAAAGTGGCCGAGATAGGCCATCGCAGCATCGTGCAGCCGGGTGTTGGTCGCGAGTGCGTTGTCACCCCACGGCCCGGGCTGGCCGGCAAGGCTCGTGAACGTGCCGCCGGCCTCGCGGACGATGATGTCGAGCGCGGCCATGTCCCAGACCTTGAGCTCCGGCTCGGCGGCGATGTCGACGGCACCTTCGGCCAGCAGCATGTAGGACCAGAAGTCGCCGTAGGCGCGGGTGCGCCAGCACCGCCTGAGCAGTGCAGCGAACGCATCGCCCTTGCCGATCGCGTCCCAACCGCCCAGCGAGGCGTACGAGACCGAGGCGCTGTCGAGGTCGGAGACCCGGGAGACCCGGATCTCGCGCGACGACATGAGCGATTTGCCGGTGTAGGCGCCGGTGCCCTTGCTGGCCCACCAACGTCGGCCCAGTGCCGGAGCCGAGACGCAGCCGGCGATGATCTCGCCGTCCTCCTCGAGCGCGATGAGCGTCGCCCAGACCGGGACGCCGCGGACGAAGTTGGAGGTGCCGTCGATCGGGTCGATGATCCAGCGCCGGCCGCCGGCACCGGCGGTTCCCTCGACCTCGCCGTGCTCCTCGCCCAGCACGATGTCACGGGTGCGGGCGGACTTGAGCGTGCGCCGGATGGCGGCTTCGACGGCCTCGTCGGACTCGGTCACGTACGTCATGTCCGGCTTGGTGTCGACCTGCAGATCGATCGCGCCGAAGCGGTCCATCGAGAGGTTGTCGGCGTTGTCGGCGAGTACGTGAGCGAGGCGCAGATCGTCGTTGTACGAGTGAGCCATGGCCCTCAGAGTACGGCTTTCATGCCGCAAAACCGCCAGCGGCACGGCCCTAGTAGTCGTCCTTCTGGTTCATGCTCGCGAGGATGCGGCGGAACGACTCGACCCGCTCGGGCGGCAGCGTGCTGTCGGCCACCGCGAGGTCGAGGGCGCATTCGGGCTCGGTGGCCGAGTGCAGGCAGCCGCGGGGGCAGTCGCGCGTGACGTCCTCGAGGTCGGGGAACGCCTTGATGAGGTCGTCGATCTCGACGTGCGCCAGGCCGAACGACCTGATGCCGGGGGTGTCGATGATCCATCCGCCGAACGGCAGCGCCAGGCTGATCGCCGAGGTCGAGGTGTGCCGGCCGCGCCCCGTCACGGCGTTGACATAGCTCACCGACCGGTTGGCGTCCGGCACCAGCGCGTTGACCAGCGTCGACTTGCCGACGCCGCTGTGCCCGACGAGCACGCTGACCCGGTCGCGCAGCGCTGCGCGTACGTCGTCGAGATCGCCGTCGCGACGCGTGACCACGACGCGTACGCCCAGAGGTTCGAACATGGCGACGAGCTCGGCGGGGGAGCCCAGGTCGGATTTCGTGAGGCACACCAGCGGCTCCATGCCGGCGTCGAACGCAGCCACCAGGCAACGGTCGATCAGCCCGGCGCGGGGCGGGGGATCGGCGAGCGCAGCGACGATCACGAGCTGATCGGCGTTGGCGACGATGATCCGCTCGATCGGGTCGTCGTCGTCGGCGGTGCGGCGCAGCACCGTGCGGCGGGGGGTGACCTCGACGATGCGGGCCAGTGAGCCCTCGTCGCCGCTGACATCACCGACCACGCGCACCTCGTCACCGACCACGACGCCCTTGCGGCCAAGGTTGCGCGACTTCATCGCGGTGACGGTGCGGCCGTCGTCGTCGAGCGTGACGGTGTAGCGGCCGCGGTCGATCGTCACGACCCGGGCGGTGTCGGCGTCGTCGTAGTTGGGGCGGATCTTGGTGCGCGGCTTGGTGTGCCGCCTCGGCCGCTCGAACTGCGCGTGCTCGTCGTCGTCCCTCATGTCGCCACGTCCGTCAGAAAACCCACGATACGGACGCAGCGACATGACCTCGTCCGATGGTTCGTTCGCTGGCGCTCACTCATGTCATCAGGCGTTCCCAGACCGGGGCGAAGTTGGGGTACGTCTTGACCGTCGTCACGACATTCTCGACGTACAGCTCGGGGATGCGCAGGCCGAGCACGACACCGGCATGGGCCATGCGGTGGTCGTCGTAGGTCCGGAATGTCTCGGCGTGCAGCGGGCGAGGCCGGATCAACAGCCCGTCATCGAGCTCCTCGGCATCACCGCCGAGCCGGTTGATCTCGGTGACCAGGGCCTTGAGCCGGTCGGTCTCGTGTCCCCGCAGGTGCGCGACGCCGACCAGGGTCGACGGGCGTTCGGCCAGTGCCGCGATCGCCGCGATGACCGGGGTCAGCTCGCCGACGTCGTGCAGGTCGAGCTCGACTCCGTTGAGCGTGGGTCCGGCCGTGAAGACCAGATCGGCACCGTCAGGCTCGACGGTGCCGCCGAACGCCGGGACGATCGTGCGCCAGGCGTCGCCGGCCTGATCGGTGTCCTCCGGCCAGTTGCGGATGCGGACCCGGCCGCCGGTCACGAGCGCCGCGCCGATGAAGACCCCGGCGTTGGACAGGTCGGGCTCGATCTCGACGTCGAGAGCGCTGATCGGTCCAGGGTGCACGTGCCACCGGTTGGGCTCGTCGGTGTCGACGCGTACGCCGCGACGACGCAGCTCCGCGACCGTCATGTCGATGTGCGGCATCGAGGGCAGGGTGGCGCCCGTGTGCCGGAGCTCGAGCCCCTTGTCGAACCGCGCTCCGGCCAGCAGCAGCGCCGAGACGAACTGGCTGGACGATGATGCGTCGACCTCGAGCTCACCGCCAGTGACGTGTCCGGCGCCGTGCACCGTGAAGGGCAGCGCGCCGCGACCGTCGTCATCGACTTGGATGCCGAGATCGCGCAGGGTCGCGATGGTCGTGCCCATCGGGCGTACGCGGGCGTGCTCGTCGCCGTCGAACGTCACGGCGGCCGAGCCGAGCGCCGCGAGCAAGGGGACGAACCGCATGACGGTGCCGGCGAGGCCACAGTCGACGGCGGCCGGTTCGGCGCGATCCCACGACGAGGGGGTCACCGTCCAGGTCATGCCGTCGCGCTCGATCGTGGCGCCAAGCGTCGTGAGCGCACCCAGCATCAGCGTCGTGTCGCGCGACCCCAGGGGCCGGGTGAGCACCGACGGGCCATCGGCAAGAGCGGCGAGGATCAGGACGCGGTTGGTCAGCGACTTGGAGCCGGGGACCAGCACCTCGCCGTCGAAGGGCGTGTCGCGGTAGGGCGCGAGCCAGGGCAGCGGGGCAGTCATCGCCCCCAGCCTATCGGCGTCAGCCGCGCAGGTGATCGATCTGGTCGTGCACGGACGCGGCGGCCTCGGTGACCTTGTCCTTGGCGCGTCGGCCGATGAACTTCTTGTGCGGATCCGGATCGAGCGTCGCCATCAGCAGACCGCCGGCCATCGAGACGTTCTTGAGGAAGTGAATCCGCTGGTTGGCGCGCGCGCCGGGGTCGGTCTCGTTCCAGTAGGGGTGACCCGCGAGCGTGGTCGCGGGCATCGTCGCGGCGAGTCCGAGCGCCGCGAGCCTCGGGAACCGGCCGGTGGCCAGCGCGAGTCCGGCGAGCAGCTGGGCGGCGCCGTTGGCGCGAGTCAGGTTGGCGCCGGTGACGGGGAGCTCGGGGGCGAGCTTCTTGATCCGGTCGGCGGTCGCCTGCGCCTTGGCCGCTCGCGGGCCGGGATCCTTGAGCGCTGTTGCTCCGCCGTAGATGAACATCGAGGCGAGCATCGGACGGGCCACGGTGCGCAGGAGGGTCATGCCCTCATTCATACCCGAATGCGCCTCAGAGGCAAGCAGGTGTCAGGTCAGCGGCCAGAGTCCGGCCCGGAACGACGCCGAGTTGTTGGCGGCATTGGGGTCGCCTGGAGCCGTGACGGTGATGGTGCCGGAGGAGTGCACGAGGTCGCGGGACTCGGCGACGAAGGTCGTGCCTTGGCCTGCATCGAGGCGCGTCGAGCAGGTCAGGGCTCGCAGCTGCTGATGCGGAACCGCGCTGCCGCAGTCCCATCCGGGACTGAGGACTCCGCCAAAATGCACCGGGTAGCGGAATGCAAGCGTCACGGTGACGGTCTCGGCCGCCGCCCGCCCGGTGTTGCTGGCGCCGATGTCGATCGTGATCTGCCGTTGCAGGAGCGGCAGGAGCTGGTTGGAGACTCGTACCGAGGAGATCCGGTAGTCGGTCGGCACGACCGGAACGGCAGGAAGCGTGGTCGGCTTCGGGCGCGGCTGTTCGGCCGGCTGCACGGCCGATGACGCGTCGGCGCCCGGCGCGACATCTCCGGGTACGGGTGTGGTCTCCGTGGGTGTGGGTGTGGCCGTCGACGTGGCGGGCTCCGGCTCGGTCGGCTGGGCGATCGATGGGGTGGGTGCCGGGGCCACCTGGGCCGACGGCACGTCCACCTTGTCCTCGTTGCCGTCGGAGTTCGTGATCGCGATGGTGCCGGCTGTCGCGACGGTCACGACGACCGCGGCCGAGACGACGCCTTGCGTACCCACGCCGGCCATCGCGCTGCCGGCCGCCTTGACCGGGACGAGCGCCGCCTCGACGGCGGCGCCGATGCCGGTCGCGACGGCCCCGCTGCCGACGTAGCCGGTCGCCGCGATGCCGAGCACCGCCGGCCCGAGGATCCCGGAGAGGTTGGAGTTGATCTCGGTCAGCTCCAGATAGAGCCCCGTGCACCGGCTGCACTCGTCGAGGTGTGCCTCGACGCGGGCCGAGTCACGGGCGGAGAGGCCCTTGCGGACGTACGAGCCGAGCATCCCGGTGGTTGTGCGGCAGCTCGCGTGCAGGCTCGGGGCCAGGTGGTTCTGGAGGTACGCCTGGCGCAGTCCCTCGCGAGCGCGATAGGCGAGTGCTGACACGCTGTTGGCGCTCATGCCGAGCAGAGGTGCGACGTCGGCCGGCCGCTGTCGTTCGACATCCAGATGCCACAGGACGAGCTGCCAACGCTCCGGCAAGGTCGCGAAGGCCGCCGCTGCGGCGCCCTGCTCGAAGCGCATCTCGGCAGGATCGACGAACTCGATGGTGCGATCGAGCTCGGCCTGGTCGTCGGTCGACCTGACGCGCTTCTGCCGACGGGTGCGGTCGACGTGGAGCCGTCGGATCGACGTCAGCAGATAGGCGCGGAAGAACTCGTCTGGGCCCTTGCCGGCCTCCAGGAGCGCCAGCACACGGGTGAACGACTCGGCGACCAGGTCGTCGGCGTCGGGGCCGGGGACCAGCTGGGAGGAGAGCCGGGCAGCGGCGTCGCGATGGCGTTCGAACAGCGTGGCGTACGCCCCGGTGTTGCCGTCGCGGACGGCCTCGATGAGCTGCGCGTCACTCGCCTCGACGTGCGCTGCGCTGGTGTCTGGCACGGTGTTCCTCCCACCAAGCACAACGACCCACCGGCGAGGCGGTCACGAATACTTGGCGTGACCGCGTCATGCGGGCTCCCCTCGCGCGTCTCATTGAATGTCGGATGGCGAAAGGGGATCTCATGTTCGGCTCGGGCTTGAACGTCGCCATCCTCGCTGATGCCGTGCGTGACGGCCGTCCTGACATTGCCGATGTTGCACTCGAGGTGGGAGCGAGTGCAGCGCGGCTCGGTGTCCCGCTCCATGAGGTCCTGGATCACATGGAGCGGGCGTATGTCGGACAGCCGCCGTCGTTCGAGGTGACCCGGGCTGCGGTGCTGGCGTGGGCCGACTGGGCCCTGGTCCTGCATGCCGACGTCTCGTGCGAGGACGCCTTGACGTCGCTTGCCACCCCGGCATATGTGCGTTCCCGGCTGGCGGAGATCTACCGCGGTGCCGAGCGCGACGGCCATCGGGTCCCCGACACGAGCGCTCTCGTCGTGGTGGAGCTGCCGCGTGGGCCCCTGGGACACGAGCTCGAGCAGTCGCTCCGTGCGCTGGATGTCGCTGAAGCCATGCGTGCGGTGTTCGCCGGCGACGAGACGGTGGCTCAGGTGTCGCCGCGTCGCTTCGCCGCGTTGGTCAGCCGCGAACGCTCCGACGCCTTGTCGCTGAACCTGCTGCGAATCCTGCTCGAGCGCGCGCTCGCGAGCGACCTCCACCCGCGGCTGTGGGTCGAGGAGCTGCCGCCGTCGGCCGACGGCGTTGCCCGGATGCTGGCCGGCCTGTCGGAGTAGCTCGCACTGTCGGTGTCACCGAATACGCTTGGGCCCATGTGCGGGCGCTATGCAACGACCCAGACCTCGGCATCGCTCAACCAGGCGTTCGAGGTCGATCTGGCCAACTCGTTCGTCGAGCTCGAGGCCGACTACAACATGGCACCGACCAAGCTCGCGCCGCTCGTGATCGGGCGGCGCCCCGACGAGCTGGCGTCCGATGCCCCGCCACAGCGCGAGCTGATGACCGCGCGGTGGGGGCTGATCCCGAGCTGGGCCAAGGATCCGTCGATCGGCAACCGCATGATCAACGCGCGGTCCGAGACCGCCTCCGAGAAGCCCGCGTTCAAGAAGGCGTTCGCCAGGCGCCGCGGGCTCGTCCCGGCCGACGGCTACTACGAGTGGTACGCCGGCGAGGCCCGCGAGGGCGAGCGCAAGCCCAAGAAGCAGCCGTTCTACATCACCCCCAAGGACGGATCGGTCCTGGCGATGGCGGGACTCTACGAGTTCTGGAAGGACCCGGCGACGGGCGAGTGGGTCACGAGCTACACGATCCTCACCACGAGCGCTGAGGACGACATGGGCCACATCCACGACCGGATGCCGTTGTTCCTCGAGCCGGACGCGTTCGACGCCTGGCTCGACCCCGCACCCAAACCCCTCGAGCAGCTCCAGGAGCTGCTGATCCCGGCCGCGCCGGGGCGCCTCGACGCATACCCCGTGTCGACCGAGGTCAACAACGTCGCCCACAACGGTCCCGACCTGATCAAGCCGCTTCCCCCGGAATAGCGAGCGCCTCCGCACGGTTGAACACCGCAGGAGGTTCGATGCTGACATACGCAGATCACGGGCTTGAGAGGTCGATCACGCCGCTCAGCCGACCCACGGTGCCCGGAGTAGGCTGGGAGGCGATGACCGTCACCGGCGAGACCCCTGACAGCGCCGACCAGCGCGACACCGAGACCTCGGAGCAGCAGCAGGCGCGCTTCGAGGCCGACGCCCTGCCCTTCCTCGATCAGCTCTACTCGGCCGCGCTGCGGATGACCCGCAGCCCGCACGACGCGGAGGACCTGGTCCAGGAGACCTACGCCAAGGCGTTCAGTGCGTTCCACCAGTTCAAGCCCGGCACCAACCTCAAGGCTTGGCTCTATCGCATCCTGACCAACACCTACATCAACTCCTACCGCAAGAAGCAGCGCCAGCCGCAGCAGGTCACCGACGAGATCGAGGACTGGCAGATCGCCCGCGCCGAGTCGCACGGGTCGACCGGGCTCAAGTCGGCCGAGATGGAGGCGCTCGAGCACCTCCCCGACAGCGACGTCAAGGACGCGCTCCAGGCGCTGCCGGACGACTTCCGCTATGCGGTCTACCTGGCGGACGTCGAAGGCTTTCCCTACAAGGAGATCGCCGAGATCATGGACACCCCGATCGGCACCGTGATGTCACGGCTCCATCGCGGTCGGCGCATGCTGCGCGAGATGTTGGCCGACTACGCCCGCGATCGCGGCATGGCCGTCACGGGAGCAGGTGACAAGGCATGAGCGGCGGAGGCATGAAGAACGACCCGTGTGAGGGTCCGGACTGCGAGAAGGCTCTCGAGAATCTCTATCTCTTCATCGACCAGGAGATCGACACCGCGAGCTGCGCCGAGATCCAGGCCCACATCGACGACTGCACCACCTGCCTGGGCGAGTACGACCTCGAGCGGGTCGTGAAGTCGCTGGTGTCCCGCTCATGCTCCGAGGTCGCACCGGAGCCGTTGCGCGAAAAGGTGCTGTTCTCGATCCGCAAGGTGCACATCGAGATCACCGAGCGGAAGTCGATCTAGCCGGGTCGCCCGCCCAGACGAAGAAATCCCCGTCCATCGGACGGGGATTTCTTGTGTTCACGCGTTGGGGCGCTTGCCGTGGTTGGCGCCCTTCTTGCGACGTGCACGACGCTTGCGGCCGGTCTTGCCCATGATGTTCCTCCTCAGAAGACGAGGTCTCAGTCTCCCACAGGCGCGATCCGCGCCAGAAATCGCTCCCGGTCGACGATGACCCGGCGAATCTCCCCGGTCGCGAGCAGCATCCCAGCGCTGTCGTGCGCCGCGACCTGGAAGCGTACGAGCCGCCCGTCGGTATGGATGACGTTCGCCGTCGCCGTGACCTCAGCGCCGACGGGGCTGGCGGCGAGGTGTTCGATGTCGACCCGCGTGCCCACGCTCGTTCGGGTCGCGTCGAGCTCGAGTGCGGCGCAGGTCGCCTCCTCGCACCAGGCCAGCACCCGCGGCGTGCCGAGCACGGCCAGATCGCCGCTTCCGAGAGCGCGTGCCGTGTCGGCATCCGTGACGACGTGCGTGACGCTGGCTGAGTCCATGGCCAGAAGACTACGACGACCAGGCGGACCAGAGATCGGCGTAGCGGCCGCCAGCGGCGACGAGATCGTCGTGCGTGCCCTCCTCGACGATGCGGCCCTCGTGCATCACGACGACCCGGTCGGCCGACTGCGCCTGGGTCAGCCGGTGGGCGACGACGAGTGCCGTACGCCCGCGGGTCACGGCGATCGCGGCATCCTCGAGCTCACGGGCACCGGACGAGCCCGCCTCGGCGGTGGCCTCGTCGAAGACCGCAACCCAGGGATCGTGCAGCAGGACCCGGGCGAGTGCCAGCTGCTGGGCCTGAGCCGGGGTCAGAGCATGTCCGTGGTCGCCCACCACGGTGTCGAGGCCTTCGGGCAGGGCATCCAGCCACGAGAGTGCGCGCACCGTCGCCAGCGCCGACCGGATCTGGCCGTCGTCAGCATCGGGCCGGGCCAGGTCGACGTTCTCGCGGACCGTGCCGGAGAACACGTGCACGTCCTGCGTCACCAGGGCGATGCCGGATCGTACGTGTGTCGGGTCGAGCGCATCGAGGGTGAAGCCTCCGACCCTGATCGTGCCCGAAGTCGGCTGCAGGAGTCCGGCAGCAATCGCGCCGAGGGTGCTCTTGCCGGCACCGGTGGCGCCGACGAGGGCCACCCGCTCGCCGGCGGCGACCCGCAGCGTCACGTCGGCCAGGACCGGGTGACCGTCGACGTACTCATGGCCGATGCCGATCAGCTCGAAGGTCCCGGAACGGACCGGGGAGGGGCCGCTGGGTGCCGGCGGCGGCTGGAGCGTCGCGACGCCGGCGAGTCTGGCCAGCGAGGCGCCCGCCGACTGGATGTCGTCGAAGATCATCAGCAATGCGCCGATGGGGTTGAACAGCCGGTGGAAGTACAAGGCGGCAGCCGTCACGGCGCCGACCGTCGTCAGGTCCTCGCGCACCAGCAGGAAGCCGGTGCCGAGGACGAAGGTCAGCCCGATCAGCTCGGAGCGGTTGGTGCGCGCACCGAAGCGGGTCAGCAGCGCGAACACGTCGAGCGCGATCGTCATGGCGTGATGCGAATGGTGAGTGATCCGGTCGATCTGGGCCTGCTCCCGTGACAGCGCGCGGAGGGTTGCCGCGCCCTGCACCCCGTTGACGAGGACCTCGGTGCGCTCGCCCTGGGCGATCCGCTCGCGCTGGTAGTACGGGCCGGACCGGGGGAGGTACCACCGCAGACCCATGACGTAGAACGGCGCCGCGGCCAGGCCGGCCAGACCGAGTCGCCAGTCGAGCGCAAACATGCCGCCGGCCGTGAACACGACGGCGACGAGCGACTGGATCAGGAGCGGCACGATCTGGGTCAGCGACTGGGCGACTGTCCGGACGTCGTCGCCCATCCGGGACAGCAGGTCCCCGGCACCTGCCTGCTCGAGACGGATGCTGTCCAGGTGCAGCGCGCGGTCGAGCGCCTGCTCGCGCAGATCCGCGAGGGCGGGCTCGCCGGACCTCGCCAGGTAGGACACCGACAGCGACGTGCCGAGGCCCGCCACGACGCTGGCAGCCGCGATCAGCAGGGCCCCGTTGAGGATGCGCGACGAGTCGCCACCGGTCGTCACCGTGTCGACGATGTCACCGAGGATCCACGGCGCGACCAGGCCGGCAAGCCCCACGAGCACGAATGCCATGGCCGAGACGAGCAGCGGCCCCCAGTGCGCGCGCAGCATCCGCGCGGCGAGGCGGGTCGTCTCGGCACGGGAGGCGATCGGCAGCAGCTGGCGACTCATCGCAGCACCGCCTGCCGGTAGTCGTCCTGGTGGGAGAGGTCGTGGTGCGTGCCGCTGGCGACGACGCGACCCTGCTTGATCATCAGGACCCGGTCCGCGCTCGCCAGCATCGCCGGGCTGGACGTGATGACGATCGTGGCGAGGTCGGCATCGTCGGGGTGGCGGAGCGCGCGTATGCCGTCTGCGATCCGCTGCTCGGTCACGGCGTCGACGGCGCTCGTGGGTTCGGCCAGGACGAGGATCGGGGCCCGGGTCGCCAGAGCGCGAGCGAGGGCAATGCGCTGCCGCTGCCCGCCGGAGAAGGTCGCGGCTCCGGCCGTGATGGGTTGCTGCAACCCTTCGGGGTGCAGATCGACGACGTCGCTCGCCGCTGACGCGGCCAGGACCTCGCCGAGCTCCTCGTCGTCGAGCACGTCATCCGGATCGATCGTCGAACGCAGCGTCCCTTCGAACAGGTCGACGTGGTGCTGGCTCACCACGACGCGGGAGCGCAGCGAGTCGATCGTCAGGTCGTCGACCTCGTGGCCGCCGAGGGTCAACGAGCCGACGCGGTCTTCAGGCAGCACCTCGCCGCGTACGAGTCGCACGAGGGTGTCGCTGCTCGTGGTGTCGTCGACCACGATCCCGAGGAGCTCGCCACGTCGTGGCGTCAGGTCGAGATCGTGGAGAGGGCCGGTGGTCATCTGCTTGACCTCGAGCTCGGGATGCTTCTCGTCGAGGACCGTGGTCCCGTACGTCGCGAGCGCAGGAGTGTGGAGGAAGTCGACGACCCGCCGCGCTGACGCGAACGAGGAGGCGGCCTGGGCGCTGGTCTCGCCCAGTCCGGTGATCGGCTCGGCGAGGAACTGGGTGAGGCCGACGATCGCGATGAGCTCACCGATGCTGATCGTGCCGTCGAGCGCGCGCGTGCCGGCGAGATAGGCGACGAGGCCCAGGAAGAGGCCGCTCAGGGTCGCGGTGAGGCCGAACAGGTAGCCCATCGACTGCGCGGTCCGGATGCTCGCGTCACGGGCCGAGCCGCTGTGGGCGCGGTACCTGGACGTCGCGACGTCCTCTGCGCCGACGCCCTTGAGCGGCCGGAGCCCCTTGACCAGATCGGTCGCGACGCCGGTGGCCTTGGCGATGCCGGCCTGCTGGTCGCTGGTGTGGCGGGCGATGAGCGGGGTCACGACCTGGATCAGCACCAGCACCACAGGAACGCCGACCAGCACGACGATGCCGATCGTGAGGTCGATGCGAAGCAGCACGATGGCGCTCACGAGTACGCCCACCAGTCCGGCCAGCGTGTAGCCGACGTGCCACAGGAACCGGCCGATCGTCTCTGCGTCGGAGGTGGCCAAGGACAGGGTCTCGCCGGGCAGCAGTCCGGTGCGGGCGCCGTCCGGCCCCAGGACGTGCTCGCCGACCTCGACCCGGATCAGGTGGGACTCGAGCTCCACAGCACCGACGCCGAGGCGAGACCCGAACCGGTAGGAGTAGCTCAGGACCGCGAACAGCCCGACGAGCGCAGCCCCCCAGATCGCGAGCTCGCCCACGTCGCCGGTCTTGACGGCACGGTCGATGACGACGCCGATGACGACCGGTACGAGCGCCTCGCACAGCAGCCATGAGCAGATCAGCGCGTAGGAGCCGACGAGCTTTCGGCTGTGGCGACGAAGTCCACGTCGCAGGAGCGCTGCTGGGCTCCGGGGTGGAGCAGGAGCTTCGGCAGGCACCGAGCAAGGCTAACCTCGCCCGCTGGGCCGTGCGCCACGCAGGGTCCGCGTCACAAGGCCAAGGAAAACGCCCACAGGTCGACGCCGGGCTCAGGAGACCAGTCGAGCTCGGGACGGCGTACGAAGCCGAGCCGCGTGTAGAGCCGGTGGGCGGGGAGCATCTCCTTGAGCGAGAACAGCAGCACCTCGGTCAGGCCGGCGGAGCGGGCGAGCCCGAGGCAGTGCTCCACGAGGGCGCGGCCGACTCCGCGACCGCGTGCCGTCGGCGCGATCGAGAGCGTACGGAACTCGCCCTGGTGTGGTTCCTTGGCCAGCTGTGCGTCGCCGGACCCGTAGGGGCACCACGTCACGGTGCCGATCAGGTCGTCGCCGTCGAACGCCGCCAGCAGGGTGCTCTGCTGCGCCCGGGACGCGGCGTCGGCGAGCCAGCCGGCATAGCCGTCGTCGAACGTCCCGTCAGGGTAGGTCAGGTAGCCGTCGGCGTCGTAGCCGGCGACGGTCAGCGCACCGATCGCGGCAAACTCCTCCTCCCGTGCGACCCGGATGAGCACGTCAGATCCCGGTCGTGTTGCGCGGATAGGCCGCGTTGACGTCCGTGATGACGTTGACGAGATAGGGGATGCCGGAGGCGAAGGCACGGTCGAGCGCCGGTCCGATCTCGTTGGGATCGGTGACCATCTCGCCGCCACCGCCCAACGCCGTGACGACCTGGTCGTAGCGGGTCTGCGGTGCGAGGTCTGCGGCGACGTCGTAGCCGTACAGCCACTGCATCGGACCCTTCTCAAGACCCCACGCCGAGTTGTTGCCGACGACCATGACGACGGGCAGGTTGTGGCGCACGAGGCTGTCGACGTCCATCAACGACATGCCGGCCGCGCCGTCGCCGTAGAGCAGCACGACCTGGCTCGACGGGCGCGCGATGCGGGCGGCCATCGCCGCCCCCATGCCGGCGCCGAGGCAGCCGTACGGTCCGGGGTCGAGCCAGCCGCCGGGTTGCTTGGGCTCGACGAACTTGCCGGCGAACGACACGAAGTCGCCGCCGTCGCCGATCACCACGGCGTCGTCGGCCAGCCGCGGGAGCAGCTCGCCGTAGATGCGGGCCGGGTGGATGGGGTCCGCCTCGGCCATCAGGAGCTCACTGTCGCGCTGGGTCGCGGCGGCGACCTCGGCCTGCAGCGCGCCGATCCAGCCGGACCAGTCAGGGCGCCGGCCGTGCTGCGACGGCGACGTGAGCGAGTTGAGGAGCCCGGTGAAGACCAACGTCAGGTCGCCGCTGGCGGACGCCGCGAGCTCGGCATGCGTCGAGACCTGACTGGGGGAGTCGGCGACGTGCACGGTACGAGCCGGGGTCGCGCCGTCCTTGCCGCCGAAGATGCCGTAGCCGAGGCGGAAGTCCAGCGGGGTGCCGACCACGATCACGAGATCGGCCTGGCTGAACGAGGTCGACCGGGCCTTGGTGACGAGCTGCGGGTGGCCGCCCGGCACGATGCCGCGGCCCATGCCGTTGGAGATGACCGGGATGCCGGTCTCCTCGACGAAGTGCAGTGCCGCGTCCTCGGCGTGGTCGGCCCAGACATCCGTGCCGAGGACCAGCACCGGCCGCGCCGACCCGCGGATCAGCTCGGCGATCGTCGCCAACGCGTCAGGGTCGGGCTCGATCGGCGTGGTCGTGTTGCCCCGCGACGGCGTCGTCGCGGTCGTGCTGTTGAAGAACTCGTCCATCGGCACGTCGACGAAGGCCGGGCCGCGGTGGGAGGACGCGGCCAGGCTGAACGCCTCGTCCATCGCCGGTGCGATGTCGTCGACCTTGTGCGCCGTCGTCGCGGACTTGGCGATCGTGTCGATGATCGGCGGCTGATCGAGCTCCTGCAGGCTTCCGGAGCCCCAGCGGTTGTTGGGCGCCCGGCCGCCCACGACGACCAGCGGCGAGCCCGCGAACGTGGCCTGGGCGATGGGGCTCACGCCGTTGGTCACGCCGGGCCCTGCGGTCAGGACGGCCAGCCCGGGCGTCCGGGTCAGCTTGCCGATCGCCTCCGCGGCGAACACCGCCGTGGGCTCGTGGCGTACGTCGATGATCGGCATCGCCGGCTCGGCCTTGACCGCGGCGTCGTACATCGGGAACACGTGGGCTCCCGACAGCGTGAACATCGTCTCGACACCGTGTGCGCGGGCGACGTCGACGGCATGGACTCCGCCGTGACCTTCTCGGGGCTCAGTGCTCATGCACGCACGTTACTGGAGCGTCAGGCCAGCGGTCTGGCCCTGGTGGTCGGTCGGTAGAGCCACGGGCTCTCGGCCCTGATCTGGTCGAGGACCGCGAGCAGCAGGTCGGCACGGTGCGCGGGCTGCTCGGCGAACAGCTCGGCGTCGGCGCGCAGGTCGTCGCGGCCCTGGACGCCCAAAGCGAGCTGCAGGTGCAGCGCGCGCAGGAACGACGAGGTGTTGCGGACCCCCGGCGACGGCCACTCGGCCTCGAGGTGGCCGCGCGTGCGGGGCGGCTTGATGCCGGCACCGAGCCGGGCGAGCCACGGCTCGACGATGCTGGGGTCGAGCTCGTTGCGGTGCAGCAGCGTCATGACGGCGTACGCCAGCCGGTCGTCCTCGCCGTGACGCCAGATGTAGGCCGTCGGGGTCAGGACGCGGTCGGCGATGACGTCGAGCAGCACCGTCAGCTCGAGCCGGCTGAAGTGTCGTGACCGCGCGAGGGCGGCCAACAGGTCGGCGCCGTGCGCGATCGAGTTGGCCCAGCCCTGCTCGGGGATCCAGCCGCGGTGGTCCTGCTCGCGGACGTACCAGGCCGTCGCCCGGTCGCCCCAGTCCAGGACCGACGAGGCTGACATCAGGTGTTCGTTGTTGTCGCGGCCGATGATCTCGGCGAGCATCAGCGCGCTGTAGGAACGGCGCATGACCGAGACGTCGCCGTCGTGGCCCAGGCCGTAGCGCAGGCCGGGTGCGATGCCGTCGCCCAGCCCGGAGAGCAGGTCGTCGTAGACCCCCCGCGTGACCCAGGTGGTCAACAACGGATAGGCGAGGTCCTCGCGCCATCGGGGGTTGGAATGACCCAGCATCTCGACGAGCTCGACGGTGCACTCGTCGAGACTGCGGTCGCCGGGTACGTTCATCCCGCTCTGCATCACGGTTTGCCAGTACGCCTCAGACACGCACCCATCGTGTCACGCATCAGGCCCTAGGCTGACAGGGTGCCCTCGCTGGACGACATCACGCGCTTCCAGACGTCGCTGAGTACCGACGACGTCGCGTGGCTGCACGCTCTGGTGACGGACTGGCAGATCATCGCGGACCTGTCGTTCTCCGACCTGGTGCTCTGGGTCCCCGACGCCGAGGCCAAGGGGATGTGGGCCGGCGCGCAGATCCGCCCCACCACCGGGCCGACGACGCTCTTCGAGGATGTCGCCGGGACGTTCATGCCGTCGGGGCGGATCGACGAGATCGAACAGGCGCTGACGTCGGGCGAGATCGTCGCCGAGCGGATCGCCGAGCTGCCCGACGGCCGACGCATCCGGGTCGAGCTGATCCCGGTCACCCATGACGGCCGCACGCTCGCCGTGATCTCCCGGCGCAGCGCTGAGTCCGGCCTGCGCACCGCCAGCACGCTCGAGGCGGCCTACTTCGAGGCCGCCGGCGAGCTGGCCGAGATGATCCGCCGGGGCGAGTTCCCGCTGCCCGGCAGCCGCTCCGACCTCGCCGATTCGCTGCGGGTCGGCGACGGGTTCGTCCGCACGAATGCCGCCGGCACGGTGCGCTATGCGAGTCCCAACGCGATGTCGGCCTACCGGCGCCTGGGTCTGGTGGGTGACCTGGTCGGCACCCAGCTCGGGCACGTCACGTCTGGGCTCGTGGACCGCAGACCGACCGACCGGGGCGCGCGCAGCATCCTCGGCGGCGAGGCCAGCACTGAGGCCGAGATCGAGAACTCCGCCGCTTCGTTGCTGCTGCGGGTCATCCCGCTTCGCGCCGACGGTCACCGCAGCGGCGCGCTCATCCTGCTGCGCGACGTCACCGAGCTGCGGCTGCGCGAGCGCGAGCTCGTGTCCAAGGAAGCGACGATCCGCGAGATCCACCACCGGGTCAAGAACAACCTGCAGACCGTGGCTGCGCTGCTGCGCCTGCAGGGCCGCCGGATGGAGCTGCCCGAGGGTCGCGCCGCCCTCGACGACGCAGTCCGTCGGGTCGGCTCGATCGCACTCGTGCACGAGACGCTGAGTCAGTCGTTCGACGACAGCGTCGCCTTCGACGAGATCGCCGACCGGCTGCTCCGCACGGTGCTCGACGTCGCCGAGGAGGCGTCCGGCGCCGGCCGGGTGAGCGCCGAGCGGATCGGCTCGTTCGGGATGCTGCCCGGTGCCGTCGCGACACCGCTGGCGATGGTGCTGACCGAGCTGATCCAGAACGCGTCGGCGCACGCCTTCGGCGAGCAGGGTGGCACGCTGACGCTGGCGGTCAACCGCATCCGCGACCGCGTACGCATGCGGGTCAGCGACGACGGCAAGGGCCTCCCGGCCGACTTCGACCCCGCCGGCAGCCTGGGGCTGTCGATCGTGACGACCCTCGTCGAGGGTGAGCTGCACGGTTCGCTGGCGTTCGAGCCACGCTTCGGCGGCGGCACGACCGTCGCCATCTCGCTGAACGTCTAGCCCGGGATGCAAAGAACCCCGCGGCCAAGGCCACGGGGTTCACCGATACGTGCGTACGTCAGGCAGTACGAATACGTGCCCGAGCATTGCGGCGCTTCAGCGTACGACGTTCGTCTTCGCTCAAGCCTCCCCACACACCATGGTCCTGTCCGGACTCGAGTGCCCATTGCAGGCACTGCTCGCGGACATCACAGCGGCGGCATACGACCTTGGCCTCTTCGATCTGCAAGATGGCGGGACCCGTGTTGCCGATGGGGAAGAAGAGCTCAGGGTCCTCATCGAGGCATGCAGACTTGTGACGCCAATCCATGTGGACACTCCTTCCCGTTCGGTGTTGCGCCTTGGGCAGGCCTGTTTGACCCGTTACCAAGGCTTTGATCTCCATGTTTTCAACATTTCAACTGCTTTACAAGGGCCACGGGCTGCGCGAATTGTCGGATGGGTCACACGCTCCCTACCCTGATGACGTGAGCGCTAACGAAACACCGACCGGGACGGCACGGATCCTCCTCGTCGTGGCGGCCGCGATCGTCCTGGCCGAGGCCCTGACCTGCCTCGTCCTGGCGGTCCTCGGGGTCACCGATCTGGGCGGCGACAGTGTCGGGTCAGCGATCGGTGTCTCGATCATCCTGGCGGTCTACGGCGGTTTCCAGGCCTGGGCGGCGTGGCGGGTGACCCATGGGGACCAGTGGGCGCGCAGCCCACTCGTGGTGACCCAGATCATCCAGCTCATCATCGCGTTCAACCTCGCTGACGTACCGGTCTGGATCAGGGTCGTGATCGGCGCATCGGCGGTCGTCACATTGGCCTGTCTGCTGGCCCCACCGGTGACCCGGGCCCTCGGAAGTAACCAGCCAGTATGAGAGACTGACGGCCGGGCACAACCCGTGTGTCCCCGCTTCGGCGGGAGCAATGAGCGGCATACTCGCCGCGCCGGCGACCTGATCGGTCCCGATGACAACGTACGGAACGTCCCCGAGGGATTCCCACCATGGTTGCCACTGACATCGACTTGCACACAGACACGCCCGACCCCGACGACCCCATCTTCGCGCTGCACCGGGGCGGCAAGATGGCGATCTCCGCGACCGTACCGCTGCGCAACGCGCAGGACCTCGCGATGTCCTACACGCCCGGCGTCGCCCGGGTCTGCGAGGCGATCGCCGCCGACCCCGCGCTGGCCCATGACTACACCTGGGTGTCCAACACCGTCGCCGTGGTCACCGACGGCACGGCCGTTCTCGGCCTCGGCGACATCGGCCCGGCCGCCTCGATGCCCGTGATGGAGGGCAAGGCCGTGCTGTTCAAGCAGTTCGGCGGAGTCGATGCGATCCCGGTGGCGCTCGACACGACCGACGTCGACGAGATCGTCGAGACGATCGTGCGCCTCGCTCCGACGTTCGGTGGCATCAACCTCGAGGACATCTCGAGCCCGCGCTGCTTCGAGATCGAGCGCCGGCTGATCGAGCGCCTCGAGATCCCGGTCTTCCATGACGACCAGCACGGCACGGCGGTCGTGACGCTGGCGGCACTGATCAACGCTGCACGTGTCACCGACCGGGAGCTCGACGACCTCAAGGTCGTCATCTCGGGTGCCGGGGCCGCGGGTGTCGCGATCATGAAGATGCTCCAGTCGGCGGGGGTGCGCAAGATCGCCGTCGTGGACCGCGCCGGGGTCATTCACCCCGGCCGTGAGGGGCTCGACGTGGTCAAGTCCGGCATCGCCGAGGCGACAGCGCCATGGGCCAGGCCGGGGTCGATCGCGGATGCTCTCGATGGAGCCGATGTCTTCGTCGGCGTCTCCGGAGGCACCGTCCCGGAAGCCGCCGTGGCCGCCATGGCACCGGACTCGATCGTGTTCGCGATGGCCAACCCGACGCCTGAGGTGCACCCCGACATCGCGCACAAGTACGCGCGGATCGTGGCGACCGGCCGTTCGGACTTCCCCAACCAGATCAACAACGTGCTGGTGTTCCCCGGAATCTTCCGCGGAGCGCTCGACGTGCGCGCGACGCGGATCTCCGAGGGCATGAAGCTTGCCGCCGCCAACGCGATCGCCGACCTCGTCGGCGACGACCTCAGCGAGGCGTACGTCATCCCGTCTCCGTTCGACCCGCGGGTCGCCTCTGCCGTGGCGCGAGCCGTCACGGACACTGCGCGCCGTGAGGGCCTGGCCCGCCGTCCGTACTGAACCACTTCACAGGAGCTGCATGTTCGCCGTCTACGCAGGCACGATCGATCCGAAGGACCCGCTGAGCGGCCTCGTCGTGGGCGACCGCCCCGATCCCGAGGTGCCGGACGGTTGGACGACCGTCACGGTGAAAGCTGCCTCCATCAATCACCACGACGTGTGGAGCCTGCGTGGCGTGGGGCTGCGCGAGGAGTCGCTGCCGATGATCCTCGGGTGCGACGCCGCCGGGTTCGACGAGGACGGCAACGAGGTGCTGGTGCATGCCGTCATCAGCGATCCGTCGTGGCGTGGTGACGAGACGCTCGACCCCAAGCGATCGCTGCTGTCGGAGCGTCACCAGGGCACGTTCGCCGAGAAGGTTGCCGTGCCGACCCGCAACGTCGTCCCGAAGCCCGCCGGCCTGTCGTTCGCCGAGGCCGCGTGCCTGCCGACGGCGTGGCTCACGGCGTACCGCATGCTCTTCACCCAGTCGGGCCTGCAGCAGGGCGACACGGTGCTGGTGCAGGGTGCCGGTGGTGGCGTCGCAACTGCCGCGATCACGTTGGCCCGCGCCGCGGGCTTTCGCGTCTACGCGACGAGCCGCGACGAGGACAAGCGCGACAAGGCCATCAAGATCGGCGCGCACGAGGCGTTCGAGGCCGGCGCTCGCCTGCCGAGCAAGGTCGATGCGGTCATCGAGACGGTCGGCGCCGCCACGTGGTCGCACTCGGTCAAGTCGATGCGTCCCGGCGGCACGATCGTCATCGCCGGCGCGACGTCGGGCGATGCGCCCTCGCACGCCGAGCTGACCCGGATCTTCTTCCAGCAGATGCGCGTGCACGGCTCCACGATGGGAACCCGGGACGAGCTGCACCGCCTGGCGCAGTTCATGGACGTCACCGGCACCCGGCCGCTGATCGACCGGGAGATCCCGATGGCCGACGCCGCGGACGGTCTCGCCTCGGTCATCGACGGCGACGTCTTCGGAAAGATCGTGCTGACGCTCTAGTCGTCCGCCAGAGTGTGGCGGAGGTAGCGCATCGGGGCGTCGAGGTATGCCTTCCAGTGCTTGACGAGCTCCAGCTCGTCCCATGCTGCCTCGCGCATGCCCCACTCGCCGACCTCGAGGATGCGCGCTCCGGGCATCGACGCGAGGACGGGGGAATGGGTCGCGCAGAGTACCTGCCCGCCCCTCGCGGCGATGTCATGCAGGACACGGATCAGGGTCAGCGTCGACCCGAAGGAGAGCGCTGCCTCCGGCTCGTCGAGGCAGTAGAAGCTCGGCGATTCGAACTTGCGGTTGAGCACCTCGAGGAATGACTCGCCGTGGCTCATCGCGTGATAGTCGGTGTCGTTCGGGCCGCCGTGATCGTCCATGTACGTGTACCAGCCGTGCATCGTCTCGGCGCGAAGGAAGAATCCCCACCGGCCAGAGCCGATCCCGCGCTGGATCATGAGGTCGCGATGCAGAGGCGACTCGGTGGAACGGGTCTCGTGCTTGCCGTGTGAGCTGCCGCCTTCCGGCGAGAGCCCGTAGGCCACGGCGACAGCCTCGACGAGGGTCGACTTCCCGGACCCGTTTTCACCGACGAGAAACGTCACGCCCGGTGCGAGGTCGATGCCGTTGCGGAGCAGTTGCGCCACGGCCGGAATCGTCGCGGGCCACTCGCCGGCAGGCAGGCCGGCATCGGGAGAACGGGAGACGCGCACGACGGGCGGCTGGTCGAAGTCCACGCACGTACTGTCGCAGACCCCTACGACAACGCGTGCTCACTCATCATCGTCGTCCAGTCTCGCCAGCCAGGTGGCCAGACGCTCGACCGGAACCTCGAACTCGGGGTTGAGGTCGACGAACTCGACGAGCCGCTCCGCGAGCCAGGCGAAGGTGACCTCCTCGTCACCTCGCCGGCTCTGGAGCTCCTCGATCCCGCGATCCGTGAAGTACATCGATCAGCTGAAGGCCTGCTGCATCAGCGTGGCCTGCTCCTCGACGTGCCGGTTGTGCGAGCCGACGGACGGCGCCGACGACTCCGGGCGGGACACCCGCAGCAGCGGAAGGCCGTCGAACTCGCCGCTGAAGTGCAGCGCGACGTGCGGCCACGGTCCCTGGTTGGCCGGCTCGTCCTGGACCCAGCGAACCTCGCGGGCGTTGACGAACTGCCCGATCGCGGCGTTGAGCTCTGACGTGGGCCGCGGGTAGAGCTGCTCGAGCCGCACGATCGCGGTGCGGGACTGGCCCGACTCGCGCTTCTCACGCTCGGCGAACAGGTCCCAGGCGATCTTGCCGGAGCAGACCAGGACCCGCTCGACCTTGGACGCGTCGACCGAGTCGTCGCCGATGACCGGCCGGAACTTGCCCGACGTGAAGTCATCGGGCTGCGAGGCCGCAGCCTTGCTGCGCAGCATCGACTTCGGCGTGAAGACGATCAGGGGCCGGTGCTGGGTCTGCAGGTTCTGGCGACGCAGCAGGTGGAAGTACGACGCGGGGGTCGACGGCTGCGCGAGCGTCATCGCGTCGTTGGCGCACAGCTCGAGGAACCGCTCGATGCGGGCCGACGTGTGGTCCGGCCCTTGACCCTCGTGGCCGTGCGGCAGGAGCAGCACGACGCCGGACTTCTGGCCCCACTTGCTCTCGCCGGCCGAGATGTACTCGTCGATCACGGACTGCGCGCCGTTGATGAAGTCGCCGAACTGCGCCTCCCAGATCGTGAGCGCCTCAGGACGGGCAACCGAGTAGCCGTACTCGAAGCCCAGCGCGGCGTACTCGCTCAGCAGGGAGTCGTAGACGTAGAACGTGGCCTGGTCGTCGCCGACGTTGGACAGCGGCGTCCACTCGTTGGCGTTGGTGCGATCGATGATCGTCGCGAACCGCGACGAGAACGTGCCACGTCGCGAGTCCTGGCCGGCGAGGCGTACGGGCCGCCCGTCGAGCAGCAGCGAGCCGAGCGCGAGGATCTCGCCGGTGCCCCAGTCGATCGGACCAGCACTGATCGACTGCGACCTGCGCTGGAGCTGCGGGAGCACCTTGGGGTGAACCGTGAAGCCCTCGGGCACATTGGTGTAGGAGTCGGCGATCGCCTTCATGGTCTCGGGCGTGATCGCCGTGAGCAGCTCACCGGCGTGCTCGGGCTTGTCGGGGTAGTCCGGGGTGCGCATGTAACCGGGATCGGTCGCGCTCTCCTTGACCTCGGCGAAGTTGCGCTCGAGCTGGGCCTGGTAGTCGCTGAGGGCGGCCTCGGCCTCTTCGAGCGTGATGTCGCCGCGACCGACCAGCGCCTCGGTGTAGAGCTTGCGCACCGACTTCTTGGAGTTGATCGTGTCGTACATCAGCGGCTGGGTGAAGCTCGGGTCGTCGCCCTCGTTGTGGCCGCGACGGCGGTAGCAGACGAGGTCGATGACGATGTCCTTGTGGAACGTCCGGCGGTACTCGTAGGCCAGGTGCGCCACCCGGATGCACGCCTCGGGATCGTCGCCGTTGACGTGGAACACCGGCGCCTGGATCATGCGCGCGACGTCGGTGCAGTACATCGAGGAGCGCGATGCCGACGGCGACGTCGTGAAGCCGACCTGGTTGTTGACGATCAGGTGGATCGTGCCGCCCGTGCGGTAGCCGCGCAGCTGCGAGAGGTTGAGCGTCTCGGCGACGACTCCCTGTCCGGCGAACGCGGCGTCGCCGTGAACGAGGACGGGGAGGACGGGGTACTCGGCACCGCGGTTGAGGCGGTCCTGCTTGGCGCGGGCGATGCCCTCCAGCACGGGGTCGACGACCTCGAGGTGTGACGGGTTCGCCGCGACGGAGACCTTGATCTTGTCGCCGTTGCCGGAGGTGAACTCGCCCTCGACGCCGAGGTGGTACTTGACGTCACCGGAGCCCTGGACCGTGCGGGGGTCGATGTTGCCCTCGAACTCGCGGAACACCGATCCGGCGTGCTTGCCGGCGATGTTGACCAGCACGTTGAGCCGGCCGCGGTGGGCCATGCCGATGCAGACCTCGTCGAGGTTGTCGGCGGCAGCGGCCTCGCAGATCTCGTCGAGCACCGGGACCGTGGTCTCGCCGCCCTCGAGGCTGAAGCGCTTCTGGCCGACGAACTTGGTCTGCAGGAACGTCTCGAAGGCCTCGGCCTGGTTGAGCTTCTGCAGGATCCTCAGCTGCTCCTCGCGGGGCGGCTTGGTGTGCGGGCGCTCGATGCGCTCCTGGAACCAGGCGCGCTCCTCGGGGTCCTGGATGTGCATGTACTCCAGGCCGATCGTGCGGGCATAGGAGTCGCGCAGGATGCCGAGGATCTCGCGCAGCTTCATGAAGCGCTTGTCGGTCTTGAACGATCCCGTGGCGAACTCGCGATCGAGGTCCCACAGGGTCAGTCCGTGCGAGGCGGTGTCGAGGTCGGCGTGGCTGCGGGGCCGGTTGTCGAGCGGGTTGGTGTCGGCCATCAGGTGGCCGCGCACGCGGAACGCATGGATCAGCTCGAGGACGCGCGCCTGCTTGTGCACCTCGTCGTCGTGGCTGACGGCGATGTCCTGGGCCCAGCGGATCGGCTCGTAGGGGATCTTGAGGGCGCGGAAGATCTCGTCGTAGAAGTTGTCCTCGCCGAGCAACAGGGCGTGGATCTTCTTGAGGAACTCGCCGGACTGCGCACCCTGGATGACGCGGTGGTCGTACGTCGAGGTCAGCGTCATCATCTTGGAGATCGCCATCTGGGCGAGCGTGTGCTCGCTGGCGCCCTGGAACTCCGGCGGGTACTCCATCGAGCCGACGCCGATGATGACGCCCTGGCCCTGCATGAGGCGCGGGATGGAGTGGTTGGTGCCGATGCCACCGGGGTTGGTCAGGCTGACCGTGGTGCCCTGGAAGTCGGAGACCTCGAGCTTGCCGTCGCGGGCCTTGCGGACCATCGACTCGTAAGCTGCCCAGAACTCGGCGAAGCCAAGAGTCTCGGCGGCCTTGATCGAGGGGACCAGGAGCGTACGGGAGCCGTCGGGCTTCTTGAGGTCGATCGCCAGGCCGAAGTTGACGTGCTCGGGCTTGAGCTGGTTGGGCTTGCCGTTGACGATCTCGAAGCCGGTGTTCATCTCCGGCAGCGACTTGAGCGCCTTGACGATCGCCCAGCCGATCAGGTGCGTGAACGACACCTTGCCGCCTCGCGCGCGGGCGAGGTGGTTGTTGATGACGATGCGGTTGTCGAACAGCAGCTTGACCGGGACCGAGCGCACGCTCGTCGCGGTGGGGACGGCCAGGCTGGCGTCCATGTTGGCGACGGTGCGAGCCGCGGCGCCGCGCAGGATGACGTTCTCGACCTCGCCGGGCCCGACCTTGGGCGCGTCAGCGGCCTTGGCGTTGGGCGGGGTGACCGAGGCGGACGTGGTGGGGGCATCGACCACTGGCGGCAGGGGTGCCGGGGGATCGACGTGTGCAGGCGCTGCCACCTGGCTCTGGGCGGGCGTGACGGTCACCGGCTGGGTCTTGGGCGCCGGCGGCGTCGACGAGGTGGGAGCGGTCGGCGCAGGGCTGGGAGCCTTGGTCTCGGCCGGAGCAGCGGAGGACTCCGCGGACGTGGCGGCCGGTGGTGCCGAGGCTGCCGACGTGCTCGCGGCGCCGTTGGGCGACGTTCCGTTGCCGGATCCGTTGGCCAGTGCCGCGCCCTCGCCTGACTGGAAGAACGTCACCCAGGTGGCGTCGACCGAAGCAGGGTCGTTGCGGAATCGCTCGTACATCTCTTCGACGAGCCACTGGTTGGTGCCGAAATCAGGGGTTGAATGGTCTTGTGAGGACTCGGCCACAGCCTCGATCGCCTCTTCCGAATTGTGTGCTGGCGCGTTTGCGAAAACTACCTTCAACAGGGTAACGCGACGCTCCATCCGCCCGCAGGCAGGTTGACGCTGGAATTGCTGCGATGTTGGCGGCAGACCTCCGGGGCGTGGCGGACATCACGTGCCGCGGATCGCGACGCGGATCATTCGCTGATGACGAGCTCGGGTTCGCGGCCCACGAATCGGCCGAATGCCGCGGCCTCAGCCTCGATCGCGTGGCGGATCGGAGCCGACAGGTGTCGGGCGCGTTCGACCACGATCTTGACCTTCTTCGCGGTGACCGTCCGTGACCAGCGTCCGCACAGCCGGCCGTCGATCATCAGCAGGCCACCGCCGCGCATGACGTCGTCGACCGTACCGTCAAAGCCCTCATAGTCCTCGGGATCGCGGGCGTAGGAGATGTATTCGTCGAAGTTGGACAGCAACATGGCGCGGGGCACCTCGGCATCGACCGGTTCGTCGAGCATCCAGTAGGGCTGACCATCGACATCGAGAGGTCGGAGCTCTGCGAGCTGGATCGCCCGCCGGCTGTCCGTGAGGGTCAGGCTCGTCCACCACGCGAAGTCCTTGTCACGGAATGGTCCGTGGCCCCGGGCGTAGCGACGCGCCCCCTCAGCCAGCAGCTCGTCGGGGGTCATGGTGACGGTGGCCGCAGACCATGCGACATAGGTGTGCTGCTTGCCGCGCGTCGGACCGTTGGCTGCGAGCAGGCTGAGCTCAGCATTCATGACCTGGTGCGCGAGGTGGGTGCCGGTCGACGGGAGCCCGGCTGCCTCCAACGCCTCGGCGAGCTCGGCCCGAGTATGCGGCAGTCCGTCGGACAGAGCTGCCGCGATGACCTCGGAGCCCCGGTCGATCAGATCCGGGGCCAGGCCCATCGCGGCCCAGCTCGAGGTCAAGATCTGTCGTACGCGGGGCGCTGTCAGCGCCATGAGCCAGGGGAGGTCGTCAGGATCCACGAAGTGCCATGTGGGTCGCAGGATGTGGGTGCGGAGGAAGTCGCCGCGTTCGAACGCCTCCTGGACGTCCGCCAGCGTGAGCCCGGTCGTGCGACGGGCGACGGCCCACAGGGCCATGTCGTGCAGCTGTGACTGGACGCAGCCGAGGTGGCGTACGACGTCGACGGCCGTGTCGAAACGCGGAGTCGTGAGTCCGTGCGCGTGCAGGCGGCCAGGGACGGTTGGCTTCACGGAACCAGCATCTCGTACGACGCCGCCGTTTCGACCGGTCGATGCATCATGTCGCTGTGCTCTAGGCTCGCCCTGACGTGAAGACGATCAGCGACGAAGGTGGAGATCGATGAGCACTGGGACAACCTCAGGACGCAACCGGCTCTTGGTGCCGGCCGTGGCTGGCGCCATCGTGCTGCTCATCATCATCGGGTTCCTCATCGTCAGCGGTGGCGACGACGAGCCCGAAGCGCCCAAGGCACCCAAGGCCACCAAGACGACGGCTGCGCCCAAGGCGCCCCAGGCCAAGGTCGCCGGATCGGGAGCCGCCCCCGCGTCGATCGCGGTCAAGACCGCGACCGTCGCGAGGGGGGCGACCGTGTTCGCCGTCGGCGCCGAGCTGCCCGACATCGACATCAAGAAGATCGACACCGTGACCCTTGTGCTCGCTCAGGACAACACCACGTTGTGGCGCCTCAGGACTCTCCAGGACGCCCGGGGTGGGTTCGTGATCCCGCAGCTCTATCTGGTCAAGGCCGGTGCCGAGGAGCAGTTCGCCTGTTCCGCCGGCATGCGTATCAAGGGTGTCCAGCTCACGATGACCATTCCGCTGAAGTGTCTCAACAACCCTGAGAAGCCTCTGCGCGCCCGCCTGGAGATCACTGACCGCGACGGCGGCCAGGAGAAGACCTCCAACTCCAAGGCGCTCAACGCTCCCAAGACGTAGCCGACCTCGGCTAGGGCGTCTCCATCGCCGCGTCGAGCGTGATGTCGACGTTGTTGGCCAGCGCCTTGCTGACCGGACAGGCGATCTTGGCGGCCTCAGCGGCCTCGAGGAATCCGGCCTCGTCGATGCCGTCTGCCTCGCCGCGCACCTTCAGCACGACGGTGCTGATGGTCAAGCCCTTCTCCGGGTGGATCTCGACCGTGACGTCGGCCGTGACCTCCATCGAGATCGGCGTGGCACCGCGCTTGTTGAGCGCGCCGGCGAGTGACATCGCGTAGCACGCCGAGTGGGCCGCACCGATGAGCTCTTCAGGGTTCGTGGCGCCACCGCCGTCATCGGACGCGCGCTTGGGGAAGGCGACCTCGAACGTACCGAGGCCGGAGCTCGTGAGCTCGACCTGTCCTGAACCGTCCTGCAGTCCGCCGTCCCAAGCCGTGCGTGCTGTGCGTGTTGGCATCGTGAACCTTCTTCCGTGTGGGTGTCCCGTTGACGCTACTGGGGTGGGGTGCACGCCGAAAGGGCGGCAACGTGCACGGAGGTGAAACATCCGTGCGGTGAACACGTCGACCGGAGGTCACCACCACCCATGAACGAGGTTCCCCACGTGAAGCCCGACGCCGAGCTGATCGCGTCGCCGGGCCGCGATCCCAGGCGTTCTGCCAGCTGTACGACCGCTACGACCGAGCCGATCCATGCACTCCGACGGGCCGGCTCACGGCCAGGCCGCGTCAGATGCCGAGCAGCTCCAGGGAGACGTCCCAGAGCCGCTCGGCGTTCGCCGGGTCCAAGGCGTACGGCGCGACCCCGGTCATGTCGTCGGTGGGACGGTCGACGACGGCCGCCTCCTGGTTGTTGACGAAGTAGCGGCCGCCGATCCCTTCAAGCAGGGGAGAGGTCGCCAGCAGCACCGACGTCGACGCGCCCTGCTCGGTCGTCTTGCGCTCGTTCGGCGGCGTCCGGGCACCGCCGCTGTGGCGCTGCAGGTTGGTCGCGATGGCACCCGGCATCAGCGAGTTGGCGGTGATGCCCTCACCGGCCCAGCGCCTCGTGGCCTCGACGGCGAACAGCACGTTGGCGGTCTTGGACTGCCCGTACGCCGCCCAGGGGTCGTACGGCATGAACCGGAAGAACAGGTCGTCGAAGATCACCGGAGACCGGAAATGGGCGCTGGAGCTGACCGAGACGATACGCGCGCTGGGTGCCGCGGCGAGGGCACCGTGCAGCCCGAGGGTCAGCTTGAAGTGACCCAGGTGGTTGGTCGCGAACTGCAGCTCCCAGCCCTGGGCGGTGTACGTCTCGGGGGTGGCCATGATGCCGGCGTTGTTGACCAGGATGTCGAGCGGGCCGTCCCACTCGGCGACGAACGCGTCGATGCTGTCGAGGTCGGTGAGCTCGAGCCGGCGTACGTCGACCGAGCCAGCGTGGGTCGTGCCCCGGATCTCCGCGGCAACCTGCCCACCGGCCTTGATGTCGCGGACCGCCAGCGTCACGTCAGCGCCGGCACCGGCCAGCGCTCGTGCGGTCTCCACACCGATGCCGGAGGCGCCTCCCGTGACGATCGCGCGTTTGCCACGCAGGTCGATGCCGGCCACGACCTCTGCCGCCGTGGAGGTGATGTCGAAGGGCGTTGTGATGCGATCCATGCCCTCCAGCATGCGGGATCAGCTCGGGTGCGGGTATTCCGAGGAGCGGTTCTGGAACGCCAGGATGTCGGGGTTCTGGATGACGCCGTCGCGGATCTCGATCGCCCGCCTCAGCGTCTCGTCGGCGTCCCACGAGTTCGGGCCGGCGAGAACCTTGGAGACGTATGGCAGAAGGGCCTGGCTGATCTCCCAGGTCGCGGAGTTCCAGAGGTATGACGGGCTGTGGTCGACCGCGTAGTAGGTGACCCCGTTGCCGACGGTGAACGTCGGCTCGTCGAACGAGGTCGGCCTGGCCCATTCGAACCCCATGCCCTCGTCGCACGAGACGTCGACGACCAGCGTCCCGGACTCCATCGTCGGCAGGTCCTCGTTCGTCAGGAACGTCATGGGGGAGTTGGGGTTCTGCAGGACGCAGTTGACGATGACGTCGTGCTCGGCCAGCAGGGCGGGCATCGGGACCCAGTTCTCGTCGACGAAGGCGCGGCTCTCGGCCGGTGAGGCGGCCGGGTCGAAGTGCACGATGCGAGCCGAGTGGATCGGCGCGCTCACTGCGGCCACGCCGCGCTGGGTGAAGATGTCGACGTCGTGGATCCCGTGGGCGCTCAGCGCCGTGACCGCGCCGCGGGCGGTCGCACCGAACCCGATGACGGCGGCACTGAGGCGCCGCCCGTAGTTGCCGGTCAGGCCACCGATCTCCATCGCGTGCAGCACCGAGCTGTAGCCCGCCAGCTCGTTGTTCTTGTGGAACACGTGCAGCAGGAAGTTGCCGTCGCCGCTCCAGTGGTTCATGACCTCCCACGCGATGAGCGTCAGCCTGCGGTCGATCGCGGCCTGCGTGAGTGCGCGGTCCTGCACGCAGTGCGGCCAGCCCCACAATGTCTGACCCTCGCGCATCTCGAGCAGGTCGGCCGGCTGCGGCTTGGTCAGCAGGATGACGTCACACCGCTCGATCAGCTCGGCGCGGCTCAGGATGCCACCGACGTGAGGCCGGAGCTCGTCGTCGGACCAGCTGAAGTTCGCGCCGTAGCCCTCCTCGAGGAACACGTGCGGGCGTTGCGCGTCGGACAACCGCTCAAGGTGGCGAGGGTGGATCGGCAGGCGCCGCTCGTTCTCCTTGGCGGTGTGGGCGATGACGCCCAGGTCAAGCTGGTCCATGCGGACTCCAGACGAGCGGTCGCGCACCGGACCTGCTGCCCCGTGGCCTCGACTGTTCGCAGACTACAGCGGCCGAAACGAGCCATCTCGACCGCCGCAGGTGTCCTATCGCGTGTGCAGCTGACCGGTCGCGCGATCCAACGTGTCGGTCCACGCAATGCGGGCGATCAGCGCACGATGATCGGTGCCCCGGAGGACTCGTACGTGGGCCTCCGTGCCTTCCAGGGGGCCGCGGACAAAGACGTGCCAACGGGTGCACGGCGCGGACTCGTGGTTGACAGGTTCAGCCCTTCCAGCGCCGGAGCGTGACCTTCGCGTTCCGCAGGGCCATGACTTCCGCCCGCAGGTAGCGTCGATGCCCGCCCATGGTCCGGACCACCGTGAGATTTCCCGCGTCGGCCCACGTGCACACGGTCTTCGTGTGCACGTCGAAGATCGCGGCAACCTCAGCAGGACGCATCAAGACGTCAGGTTCGTTGACCAGTTTCATCTCGGCCCCCCTCCCGTGCTGTGCATCGCGAGGCCGGGTCGTGGAACCGAGCGCGAGTCGTGCCGAAAACGTGCCGAGTCTCTGGTGAGAGATCCCCACCTGTCACCAATAGCCATGAGTAACTCTCCTGTTCTAGGTCCCCAAGGACTGACACCCGTGTCGAGCCGCGGCTCACGCCGGCCTGCTCGGGATACTGAAAACAATGCAGGTGTCCAGAACTGTCCGACTGCGAAACGTCAAAGTGATACGGGGGTCCGCACGTTGCTGAGTCGGGCGCTGCGGGAGTCCGCAAGGGGCTGCGGCTAGCCGCCATTGGCGGTCACGACGGGGCCATCTGGCGACGAGCCGCCGCCGGGAGCTGAGCCGTCGTCGGGGGCGCTGGTACCCGCGAGCGCTGCCACGAGCTGGGCTCGCGACTGGACACCCAGTGCGCGGTAGATGTGGGTGAGCCGCAGCTCGACCGTCCGCACCGACACGAACAGCTCGTGGGCGATCTCGCGGTTGCGCATGCCCTGCACGACGCGCATCGCGACGTCCCGCTCGTCCTGGTTGAGCTTGTTGAGCATTGCGGCCCCATCGCGTCCCGTGACCCCGGTTGTGGGCGCGGGCTGGTCGGTGGCCGCAGCCCATGCATCGGCTCCAGCCGCCTCGAACGCCGCGACCGCAGCCATACGGGTGCGCCGGCTCTCGACCGTCATCCCGCATTCCTCCTGGCGGATC
Organism: uncultured Actinomycetota bacterium; assembly: GCA_963790145.1. Classification (GTDB taxonomy): domain Bacteria; phylum Actinomycetota; class Actinomycetes; order Propionibacteriales; family Nocardioidaceae; genus Aeromicrobium. The sequence goes on from CAWBNN010000005.1 coordinate 756,513, forward strand.
GCCAGGCACCTCAGCGTCCGGCCGAGCTCGTACGGCAGCTCGTCGTGGCCGAACCCCTGCAGGGTGGTGTCGAACAGCGCGAGGGATGGCCGGCTGGATCCGACGAGTGCCTTGCACCGCAGCAGAGCCAGCTCGCCCCACCTCGATCGATGCGACGAGAGGCGACGCTCAAGAGCTGTCACGGTCGCCGCGGCCTCCTGCACCCGACCCGTCATGACGCACGCCTCGGTGTAGTCGGCCCAGTGGCGCAGCAACGTCGGGTTGCGGAACCGGGTGGACGCGGCACTGACCTGGCGCAGGTCCATGACGGCTGACTCCGCATCCTGGGACAGCAGACGCAGGACGCCGCGCAGTGCGATGGCGCGTGCCCGGAGCGCTTGGCTCGCCTCGAGCGACGCGAGCCGGATGCACCTCTCGATGTGCTCTTCAGCTTCGTCATCCCGGCCGACCGTGTAGGCGTACCAGGCCTGCGTATAGGCGAAGGCGGACGTGCCGTGGGTCAGCGACGGGGCTCTGCCCTCCCACGAGTCCACGGCCGCGCGGGCCAGCCGGTACTCGGTGGCGTTGATCTCGTTGCGGATCGTCCCGTATGTCGCGAGGTCGTGGCGCAGCGCGTTGCGGCTCGCCGGATGGTTCTGCACCACGGTGAAGAGATGCCGCGCATCCGAGTACGCCTCGCGCACCGTCATGGCCCGCCCGCGCAGCAGCAGCAGGTCAGGATCTGCCGTCATGGAGTCGTCGAGCTCCGCGGACGGAGTCGCGGCGTTGATCGGCCTGCCTTCCAACCCGTCGACGATGTCCCTTGTGGCGAGCAGCTTGAGCCGCGTCGTCTCGGACACGTCGTCGGCGAGACGGAGGCCATGGTTGACGAGGTGGCGGGACTCCTCGGCTTCCCAGCGTTCCGCTCGGAACACGGCGCCGAGGCAGAGCATGGAGCACGCACCCTCGGGGTTGGCTTCGGCATGCAGGTCCGCGAGCGTCGACAGCTCGTCATCGACCAGGTGCTTCCGGTTGAACAGCTGGGCCATGAGCCTGATGTTGAGGATGTCCATGGACTGCTCAGGTGTCGTGGCCTCCGCACGAGCGCGCGCGCTGTAGCGGTCGGCGAGCTCGAAGTGGCCGTCCCTCAGCAGGTGATTGCACAGCTGGATGAGGGGCTGCGTGTGGTCCTCGACGTGCTCGACCCGGCCTAGGGCTCGCTCGGCGAACTCCACGGCGGACCCGATGTGCCCTTCGTCGACGAGCGAGATGGCGGCGCGGAGGAGCTCGTTGACGCTTTGCGGCCCGCGGGCCGTGGAGCTCTGGTGCCATGTCACCAGCCGCTGATCATGCGGTTCACATGCGGTCGCCAAGATGGCGTGGCGCTCCCGGCGCGATCTGGAGCCCTGGTCCCAGTAGATGCGGCTGCGCAGTCTCTGGTCGGTGAAGGTGGCGTAAGGACCCCGGCGCTTGAGGAGTCCGGCGTCGACCAGATCCTCGACGTCGTCCGCCGAGTCGGGCAGGACGCTGGCGACTGCGGCGAGGTGGGCGAGCGGGGCCAGGGCCGCCAGCTGCAGGATCTCGCGCGCTGCGGGACCGAGGCCATCGAGGGTCTTGGCTGTCACCTGCTCGATCGTGCGGGTGGCCCGTGGCGGCAGCACGAGGGAGGCCGTGCCATGCAGCTGGTCGTCGTGCAGTCGGGTGAGTTGTTCTGAGAGAACTTGTGGATTGCCGCCGGCGTAGGTGGCGAGGATGCGCAATGTCGACTCGTCGAGGTCCCGGTCCTTCGCGGCGATCTCCACGATCTCCTCGACACTGAGGGGGAGCAGGCGGGCCGGTGCGAATCCGGGCACGGTCTCGCCCGGCTCGAGATCGGTGGCGGTGGCCACCAGCCACAGCGACGTACCGGCCAGGTGGGACGCGATCGTGCCGAGGACCGAACGGCTGGCGCTGTCCATGCGGTCGAGGTCGTCGATCAAGGCGATGGTCGGTGGGAGGCCGAGACCGCGGATCAGGCCCAGCAGGTCGTAGCCGGCGGCGAAGAGTGCGTCGGGCTCTTCGGACCGGAGTGAGAAGTAGCGGTGAGGCTCAGGGGTCGGCTCCTGCCTGAGCGCAGCGAACAACGAGGCGAAGCCGGCAAGTGGGAACCGCCACTCGCCCGGGTGGACCCGGACGAGGACAGTGGTGGTGGACGGCGCGGCGTGGGCGGTGTGCGCGGCGTGGGCGCTGGCCAGCAGGTGGCTCTTGCCGCTGCCGTGCTCTCCGAGGAAGAGCAGGGCGCTCTCCTCGGCGGACTCGGGAAGAGCAGCTAGTGTCGCGTACGCGTCAGCTCGACTGATCGACTCCATACGTCGTTGCTCCTCACACGGGTGTTCCGTGGCGTCACTGACCCGGCCGTGGCCGGTCCGTGTGCGTCATTGGTTGAGAGCATCGCGCGTACCTCCTCATGGTCCTCAGCGGCGGTGGCCGCGAACGAACCTGTCAACTCGTTCTCAAAACTAACCTGTAGATGAGACGTGTTACTCCGGTTTTCGTGACGTAATCATCACTCATCAAACGCGCGGTTTCAGTCGATTCCTGCTGTTACAGGCTGGCTGACACGAAATTCCGAGGTCACGGCGTTCCCACGCCATGGAAACCGCACGAGTGGCAGCGCGGGGCAATTCGAGGGCAATCGGCCCGTTCGAGTCGACCCATCGCTGCCCGAACCCTTCTCCCCTGTAGTCGAAAGTACCCTCTGTCCACCATCCTGGACGGCGATGCGCGTGGGGTTCCGCTCGCCCGGCGGCTGCCGATGAGACCTGCGCAGGCGAAGAGTGCAGGATTGGCGATTCCGCCATTTGCGGACCCACCGTTCGTGTCATTGCCACGTTCGCCCGGCTGTAGTGAAGTGGTCGTTGTCAGCAAGCCATGAGACGGCTCCGCCAGGCCGCTCGCCGCGAGAATGCGAGTGAGTGATGAGCGCAGAGTCAGGACTTCGAGTCGGGGTCGTCGGATGCGGATACTGGGGTTCGAAGCACGTGCGCACCCTGCTGTCGTTGGAAGCCGTGTCGCGCGTGTGTGTGATCGACCCGAGCGACGAGAGGCGCGGCGCGGTCACCAGGGTCTATCCGCGAGTCGACGAGTACAAAACCCTCAGTGAAGCGCTGGGCCAGCTGGACGCCGTGGTGATCGCGGCACCTCCGACGCTGCACGCCCCCCTGGCGCTGGAGGCCATCGCGCGTGGCGTGCACGTCCTGGTCGAGAAGCCGTTGGCTCCGACCGTGCAGGAAGGCCAAGCCATGGTGACGGCGGCCGAGAAGATGGGCGTGACGCTGATGGTCGGCCACACCTTCGAGTACCACTCGGCTGTGTGGGAGCTCCGCTCGATGGTGCAGCGCGGCGATCTCGGCGACCTGTACTACCTCGACACGGCGAGGCTCAACCTCGGGCTGTATCAACGCGACGTCAATGTGGTCTTCGACCTGGCTCCCCACGACGTGTCCATCTTGAACTACGTGCTGGGGTCGTCCCCGTCGATGGTGGAGTGCTGGGGTGCCCGCAACGCACATCCCCGGCTCGAGGACGTCGCGCAGCTGAGGTTGTACTACGACGATCCCGGCGTGTTCGCCAACGTGCACGTCAGCTGGCTGAACCCGAAGAAGGTTCGCGAGGTCACGGTGGTCGGCAGCCACAAGATGGTGGTCTTCGACGACCTCAAGGCCGAGCAGCGCGTCAAGGTGCACGACAAGGGAGTCACCGCGATGACTGACGGCGCCGACCTCACCGCAGTCCCCATGTCCTACCGGCACGGCGACATCGTCTCGCCTTACCTGGAGATGAACGAGCCATTGCGCGTCGAGGACGAGCATTTCGTGACCTGCGTACAGACCGGGTTGCGGCCGCTCACCGATGGCGAGAGCGGGCTCGACGTCGTGAGAGTGCTGGAAGCGGCGCAGCGCGCCATGTCCGAGGGCGTCGCCGTGCGACTGCCGGCGCCGTCACGGGATCTCGCCCCCGTGCCCTCGCTCCCCGAGGCACGCCAAACCAGCTCGGTGGTCGAGCCGGCCTTGAGCGGGGCGGCCCAAGAGGAGTTCGCCGGATGAGCGCACGGGCGGCAGCGACGGTGTCGCCGGCGCTGGGCTCCGGCTCGGTCCCGTTCCTGGACCTCGGCACCACCACTGCCGTGGTCGCCACTGAGGTGCGGGTGGGCTGGGAGAAGGTGATCGCCTCCAACCGCTTCGTCGGCGGCGAGCAGGTCGAGGCCTTCGAGGCAGAGTGGGCTGCGTACTGCGGCACCGAGTACGCGATCGGGGTCGGGAACGGGACCGACGCGTTGGTCCTGGCCATGCGCGCCCTTGACCTCGGGCCGGGCGACGAGATCATCGTGCCGGCGAACACGTTCGTCGCGACCGTGGAGGCCATCGTGCTCGTCGGCGCGACCCCCCGGTTCGTCGACGTCGCCTTGGACACCGGGTTGATGGGTGCCGCCGAGGTCGAGGCCGCAGTGACCGCGAGGACGCGGGCGATCTTGGCCGTCCACCTGTTCGGCCAGCTCACGGACATGGACGCTCTCGGCCGATGTGCGACGCGACACGGCTTGGTGCTGATCGAGGACGCCGCTCAGGCACACGGGGCGACATGGCGCGGCATACGCGCAGGAGGCTTTGGCGCTGTCGGCTGCTTCAGCTTCTATCCCGGCAAGAACCTCGGGGCATTCGGCGACGCCGGTGCGGTCGTCACCTCGGACCAGCGCATCGCCGAGCGCATCCGTTCGATGCGGGACCACGGCCGGCCCGGCGGCTCGGAGGACCGGCACTACGACCACGTCCGTATCGGGACCAACAGCCGGTTGGACACGATTCAGGCCGTGACGCTGTCCGCCAAGCTCCGGCACCTCGACCAGTGGAACGAGGACCGTCGCCGACTGGCCCGGTTGTACACCGAAGCACTCCCATCCACGGCAGTCCCGATGCGGCAGCTCGAGGACTCTCAAGGAGCGCACCACCTGATGGTGGCCAGGGTTCCGCAGCGGGATCGCGTGCGGACCGAGCTCGCTGCCCTCGGCATCGGGACCGGCGTGCACTACCCGACCCCGTGCCACCAGCTGGAGCCGTACCGGCACTGGTCGCCCGGCAGTCTGCCGAACGTGGAGACGCTGGCCGGACAGATCATGTCCCTGCCGATGTTTCCGCGACTTCCCGACATCGACGTGCTGTGGGTCTGTGAAGCGCTGGCGCACGTCACGGCGGACCTGGAGACCCCCGGTGACCAGCGCGGAGAGTGAACCGCGGCAGGTCTTCCTCGCCGAGGAGGACGGCGCGGCCTACGGCCCGTGGGGGCGAGGGTTCCTCCGCTGCGGGACGGTGGTCTACAGCGGGTGCAGCATCGGCGAACGGCTCGAGACCGGCCACAACGTCGTGATCCGAGAGGACTGTGTGCTCGGGGACGATGTCTCGATCTGGAGCAACACCGTGATCGACTACGGCACGGTGATCGGCAACGGAGTGAAGATCCACTGCAACTGCTACGTCGCGCAGTACACCGAGATCGAGGACGGCGCGTTCCTCGCCCCGGGAGTGAGCATCGCCAATGACCTGTACCCGGGCCAGGAGGGCTCCCGCGAGGTCATGTCCGGACCGTTCATCGGTGCAGGTGCCCAGATCGGCGTGAACGTGACCGTCCTGCCCTTCGTGCGGATCGGCGAAGGCGCCATCGTCGGTGCCGGCTCGGTGGTGACTCGCGACGTGGAGGCGGGGACGGTGGCGTTCGGCAACCCGGCTCAGGTCCGCGGCCGGGTCGAGGACCTGGTGCCGGTCAAGGAACGGGTCGACGGAGCGGTCAGCCCCGCCGGACACCGGTTCTCGCTCCGGAAGGGTGAAGCGCCGGCGGGCGGAGGGCGGGCCCCGTGACCGCCTGGCTGACCGAGCAACTCAGCGCTCGCCGATCGCACCGACGGTCTCGGCGCCAGGTCCAGCAGTACGCGGGCAAGCGAACGTTCGACGTCGTGATGGCCGCGCTGCTGCTGATCGTGCTGTCGCCGGTCATGCTGGCGGCCTTCATGGCTGTGCGCGCGACCAGTCCCGGGGGTGCGCTGTTCCGGCAGGTCCGGGTCGGGGCTTTCGAGCGGCCGTTCGTCCTGCTGAAGTTCCGCACGATGGTGCAGGACTGCTCGCACGAGTCGCATCAGGACTTCGTCCGGCGGATGATGGCCGGCGATGATCCGCGGCCGGGCGACGGGCTGTACAAGCTGGAGCAGGACCCACGAGTCACACCGGTGGGACGTCTGCTCCGAAGCACCAGCATTGATGAGCTTCCCCAGCTGATCAACGTGCTTCGCGGGGACATGTCCTTGGTGGGTCCGCGCCCCGTCCTGCCGTGGGAGGTCGAGCTCTTCCCAACGTCGGCCCTCACTCGATTCCTCGTGCTGCCCGGTCTCACCGGGCTGTGGCAGACCAGCGGCCGGAACCGGCTCACCATGCTCGAGGGGCTGCGTCTGGACGTCGAGTACGTCAAGAAGTGCGCGCTGTCCACGGACCTGATGATCCTCTGCCTCACACCACTGTCGATGCTGCGCGGAGACGCGCAATGAAGCCGGCAGCGTACCGGCCGCCGTTCGGGTCCGACGACCTCACGATCGACGCCGGCGCAGCACGAGACACCATGACTGTCGCGGTGTGGACCATGGTCAGCCGGGTGACCGGCGTGGCACGCGTCGTCGTCATCGGTGCCGTGCTCGGTCCGACGTTCTTCGGCAACTCGTACCAGTTGACCAACGTGTTGCCGAACCTGGTCTTCTACGGTTTCCTCGCCGGATCGCTGCTGTCGTCGCTGCTGGTCCCGGCGCTCGTGCGGCACATCGACGTCGGTGATGGCGGCGAGACCGGCAGGGTTGCGGGGGGATTCCTCGGCGTCGAATGGTCGATCCTGCTGGTCGTGGCCCCGGTGGCGGTCCTCGCGGTGCCGTTGTTCCTCCCGAACGGCGAATCTACGCTGGCGCTGGCCGTTCTGGCGATCCCGCAGGTCTTCTGCTACGCGGTGGTCGCATCGGCCACCGCGGTGATGTACGCGAACCGTCGCTACCTGCTCGCTGCGGCCGCGCCTGCTCTGGAGAACCTTGGCGTCATCGCGGTCTTGGTCGTCGCCGGCCATGTCTATGCCGATCCGGCAAGCGGGCCAGTGCCGACTGGAGCAGTGCTGCTGATCGGCGGGGGGTCCACCCTCGCCGTCGTGCTGCACGCCACCGTCCAGTGGTGGGGCGCACGCCGCTGCGGCATGACCCTCGTTCCGAGAGCCGGCTGGCGCGACCCGGACGTCCGACAGGTCGTGCGACGTGCGATCTGTTCCATGGCCCAAGCCGGCCTGCTCGCCGGCCAGATCCTGCTGCTGCTGGTCATGGCCGGGCGGGTGGCCGGCGGCACCGTGGCCTTGCAGATGTCTTTGAACTTCTACTACCTGCCACTGGCCATCGCGGCGGCGCCCGTGGGTCTCGCCCTCCTGCCGAGGCTGTCGCGGATGATCGCGGAGGACAGAGCGAGCGACTTCGCCGACGCCTACCAGCGTGCTGTTGGACTGGCGCTGTTCCTTGTGGTTCCCGCCGCGCTCGGCTACGTCGTGCTCGCGGTCCCGCTGGCCAACGTGGTGGCGGTCGGACAGATGTCCAGCTCGGTTGGCGTCGCCATGGTGGCAGGATCGCTGAGCGTCCTGGCGCTGGGAATCATTGGCGAGACGTTGTTCGTCATCTCCATGCAAGCGGCGTACGCGCGAGGCGATGCGAGGACACCGTTGCGTTCGATGGTGCTGCAGGGTGTGCTGTGCGCGGCGCTTGTCGTACCTGCCGGTTTCGTCAGCGGCCGCGAGCTGGTCACGGTGTTGGGCGGAGCGTTCGCCGCCGCCTCGGTGGTCGGTGGCGCCCACCTGTCATACCGGGTGAGCCGCGATCTGGCGCCCGCGACGCACCGGTTGTGGCCCTCCGTCGTGCGTACCTTCGCGGCCGGTCTGGTGATGGCTGCGGTGGCGTGGTCTGTCGCGGCTGCCGTGACGGCAACGCTGGAGGGCAGGTCCGGCTGGCTCGCTGCCACGGCAGCGGGCACGTTGGCCGGCGCCGTGGTCTATCTGGGAGTCCACCGAGTTCTCGGCTCGGTGGAGCTGACGTGGTTGCTCGACGGAGCACGTGGTGGTCAGACCATTCCCGAATCGACCCCGGCATGATCACCGCCGCCGCGGACGACTGCGGGTCGGCCGTGATCCGGATCGACCGGTCCGACCGGGTTCGAGCGCTCCTCGTCCTGCCGGCCGGCTTCGTGGTGGCGGCCGGCGCGGGAATGCTTGCGGGCACGGCACCTCTCATGTGTATGGGTCTCCTGGCCGGGACCGTCCTGACGGCGGTCGTGTGGCGGCACCCGGTGGTGGCCGCCTACCTGGTCATCGGAGTCACTCCGCTGGTGGTCGGGATCGACCGTGGCGAGGTGGTGCCCCAGATGCGGCTCAACGAGGCACTGACGTTCTATCTCGTGATCGTCCTGTGTGCGCGGGCCGCTGTGCAGAGTCGGCCCTGGGACCGGCCGCGCCTGCACATGGATCCGATGTCGCGCGCGTGCGTGTGGTTCGCGCTCGCGGCGTCGGTGATCCCGATCATCTTCATGGTCGCTCGTGGTCGCCCGGTGGAGATGGACGACGTGGCCTACGCCGCCGTGATGTGGAAGTTCCTGCTCGTCTACGCGATCGTCCGTCTCACGGTGCGCCGTGACCGTGACGTCACGGTTGCCTTGTGGGTGTCGCTGGTCGTCGGCGTGCTGGTGGGCCTGATCGGCATCCTGCAGTCGCTCGACCTGCTGGGTGTGCGCGCCATGCTCGAGCCATATGCCCCGTTTGGCTACAGCGGTGCCGTCGAATCGGCCCGGGCTGGGTCGACCATCGGTCTGCCCGCTGCCACGGCGGACTTCATGGTGCTCAACCTGGTGATTGTCCTGGGACTGGTGAGCCGCAAGCCGGCCCTGGCCAAGTACCTGGCTCCGGCGGCGTTGTTGCTCGTCGTGGCCGTGTTCTCGGCCGCTGAGTTCTCCAGCATGCTCGGTCTCGTGGTGGCGATCGTGTGTGTCGCGGCGCTCCTGCGCCGGCTCGATCTGCTCAAGTGGTCGGCGTTGGCGCTGCCGGTGGGGGTGGTGGCGCTCTGGCCGACCATCGAGCCGCGCATCGCGGAGTTCTCGTCGTTGCACGGCGTGCCGACCAGCTGGCTGGTGCGCTATCACAATCTGTCGCACTACTTCTGGCCACAGATCATTGACGGCGACAACATCCTCGTTGGCGTCAGGCCAGCGGCGCGGGTTCCGGTCGAGGGTGCGTTCGGCTTCGTCTGGATCGAGAGTGGCTACCTGTGGTTGCTGTGGGGCGGTGGTCTGCCGCTGTTCGCGGCGTTCTGCTGGTTCGTGTGGACGGGCCTGAAGACGACCGGACCCGCAGCGCGCATGCTCGACAGTCCCGCGTCCGTCGCAGCGCTGGCCGGCTACGCCGGTCTCGTGTCGTGCGTCGTGCTCATGAACTTCGATCCACACATCACCTACCGCGGCTCGGCCGACGCCTTGTTCGGCCTGCTGGCGCTGTCTGCTGCTGGAAGTCAGGTCGACAGGAACAGTCGACGCCGAGACCATCGATACGTTCGAGGAGGACAACGGTGAGGACTTCAAGTCTTGCGAGCGTCCGCGACACCGGGATGCTGCGTCTTTACGCCTGGGTGATGATCATCACCACAGGTCTTGCCGTCGCCGTCGCGCTGCACGTCACCCAGACGGAGCCGCAGTACTCGGCAGCTGCAGAGGTCGTGCTGGCTCCGACCATCACGCGCAGCGGCAACTTCATCCAACCGTCGATGCCGACTGAGCAGCGGGTGGCGAACTCCACCGAAGTGCTCAGCGACGCAGCCAAGCGGGTGGGTGTACCGACCGAGCAAGTGGCCGAACGCATATCTGTGACGGTCCCGGTTGACACCCAGATACTGGTCCTCACCTACACCGCCGCCAACCCCACGGAGGCGCGGTCCGGTGCGAAGGCACTGGCCACGTCCTACCTGCAGGCTCGCAATCCGAAGAACGGCAAGAACGCCGTTGCCAGACTGGTCAGCCCACCCGAGTTGCCGTCCACGCCGGTGGGGACCAACTATCCAGTGGTTCTGAGTGCGGCGGTCCTCGGCGGGCTCCTGACCGGATTCGGCGCAGCCCGGGCGTGGGACCGGGCTCGGGGTCGGATCAGGACGATCGCTGACGCCGAGCAGTGCGCCGACCTTGATGCACTCGCCATGGCGCCGAAACTGCCACGTAGGTCGAATGACAACGATCGACGGGTTCTGGCTGGTCGCCCCCAGCTTGACGCGCTCGCTGCACGGGTCCTGGGACAGGTCGAGGAAGGTGAGCGGTCAAGTGTGTTGGTGACCGGCGCCGCGGCCAATTGCGGCAGCGGCGCGGTTGCATTGCTGACCGCGCTCGCCCTGGCGCGGATGGGACACGTCGTGGTTCTGGTGACCGCCGACGACAAGATCGTCGCAAGGATGTCCCGGAAGCGAGACCGGGTGCGGGAGCGGGTGCGGGAGCGGGGCCCCGAGCGTGGGACGGAGGCATTCTCCCGGGACATCTGCCCGGACGCCCGGGCGACCGACCAGGAGGGGCTGCATGTCGTTTCCGTGACTGAGTGGGACGGTGCCGGGATCGCCGCATCACGGCTGAAGAAGCTGCTTTCGGAGCTTCACGACCGCCTGCCGGAAGCTTTGGTCGTCATCGACGGTCCGCCGGCTTGGTCCAGCGCCGGGATGGCCTTGCGGGCGGACAAGATCCTGCTGGTCGTCGGCCTGGGTCGGTGCTCGCGCAGGGCGACGGCGGCGGGCGTGCAGGCCTTGGATCACTGCGCCGAGAAGATGATGGGCCTCGTGATCACTCCGCGGCGTCGGCACATACGAGAAGGACTCGCCTCGATGTGCATCTGGGCCGCCCGCGGCGTGCGCCGCATGATCGTCCGGGTCGCCCCGCCATCGGCGGTTGCTTCGCCGGTGACCACGACCTGGGCGCCTTCCGGCCCCACCGCATCTGCGCCCGACTGGACCGCCCCGTTGATCCTCGAGAAACCCCGGTCGGGGTCGGGGGTCGCCAAGTCCAATCAGATCACGGATGTCCGCCGTCGCCCCAAGTCGCATCCGAGCGGTGAGCCGACCAGCACCGTGCGGTCGTGATGAAGTCCCCGTCGGGGTGGAAAGCAGGATGGTTCTTGCGTGTCCTCGCCGGACTGCTGCTGCTCGCCGTCGTCATCTCACTGCTGATCGCGGGCATGCGGGACGGGACGGACCGTACGGACCGGGCGGATCGGACGGATCGGACGGATCCGCCGGTGAGCTCTCTGGCTCCGGACCGCGACGGGTATTTCGCGACGAAGCCGGCCGGCTCATGGGAAAAGTTGCCCTCGGACAAGGCCTGCGCCCGTCAGGTGCACCGCTCGACATGGGAGCCCCGACCGAGCAATGCGACGGCCAACCGTACGATGCCGAAGCTCTTCGACGCCCGGACGTCGTTGACGACGCGGCTGCGTGGCGACGGGCGCACCTACGCGTTCTTGTTCAACGTCTGGCTGCTACCACGAGTCAGCGGACAGCACACGGGGTCCACGGACGAGAACATCCAGTGGGCGGCCTGCAAGTGGGGGATCTCTGACAACCTGCTCAGGGCCATGGCAGCTGCTGAGTCGACCTGGTTCCAAGGCCTGCGTCAGCGCGACGGCAGCTGTGTACAGGAGCGTGGCTGCGGGGACATGGTGGAGCAGGCAACCGCCGCGTCCCGACAGTTTTGCCAAGAGCTGAGCCGTTTCGGGTACGACTACACACGAGACTATGGCGACGGGGTGTGCCCGAAGACGTTCTCCATCATCGGAGTCATGGCGTGGCAGGACCCGCTCTGGGGCCGGATGTCCAGCAACCAGAACGGCACCTTTCCCTTCAGCCGCGACTCGACGGCGTTTGCCCTGGACTACGCCGCCGCCCAGCTGCGCGGATGCATGGAAGGTTGGGTCGTCTGGCTGAGCGAACGCGGCGAGTTCCGGCGGGGAGACATCTGGGGGTGTGTCGGGTTCTGGTTCAGAGGTGACTGGAAGGACCCCGAAGCGCAGGAGTATGCCGAGCGAGTCAAGAGCCTGATGGACGATCGGTTCTGGCTTCGGCCGGACTTCGCTGAAGACGCACAGCTGTAGCCGACCGACCCGCAGCGGCGAGCCCCGCGATGGTTTCGAGGTAGACCTCGCTCTGACGGTCCCACGCCAGCTGCGACCGCACTCGTTCCCGGCCGACCTGGCCGAGCCGCACCCGCTCCATGGGGCGGTCGAGCAGGCTGACCAGCTCACGAGCCAGCGCCTCGGTGTCCCCGGGAGTCACCAACACCCCGGCGCCCTCGGCCAGTCGCCGAGTCTCCTGCACGTCGTAAGCCACCAGCGGCAGCCCGACTCCGAGGTATTCCATCGCCTTCACGGGGGTGACCTCCGGTTGCAAGGAGGTGTCGATGCCGACGTCGGCTGCAGCCAGATGGCGATACAGATCGATGTCACCCAGCCAACCCGGGAACCACACGTTCTCGCGCAGGCCGAGCTCGTCGACCATGAGCCGCAGCTCATTGCGGCATTCACCGTCTCCGATCAGCGCGAACACCACGTCGTCCCGACCCCACGTGTGGACCACACGTTCTGCCACCCTCACCACGTCGTCGACACGATCCTGGCGACCCATCTTTCCGGCCCACGCCACGACGGAGGAGAAGTCCTGGCGAACCTGAGGCGGGGCTGGCAGGTGAGGTGCCTCGCGCGCACGTTCGAGCCGGTTCAGCACGGGCCCGTTGCGGACCACGTGGACGCTTCCAGGCGCGCCGCCCGAGTCGATCAATCGGTCGCGCAGGTAGTCGTTGACGGTCAGGCTCGCGTCGACGTGGGCCTGGGTACGTCTCTCCAACCAGTGCAGTACCTGCATCACGGGTGCCGGCGCGGAAGAAAATCTCTGCGTCACGGTCTCCGGCATCAGGTCCCGCTGGTCGAGCAGCACCATCACGCCGAGTCGTCGAGCCAGTTCAGCCATCGGGAAGTACAGGTCGGGTGGCTGACAGATCTGCAGGACATCGATGCGCTCGCGCCGGTGCAACTGGAGCAGGCGCGGGGCCTGGCGCATCAACGAGGCGGAATATTCGCGTACGTGCCCCGCAGCGGACTCGCCGTCGACCGGCGCCCGGTACTCAAGCAGGGTCAGCCCCGGCCGGTTCCGCCATGGTTCGTTGGCGTCATCACGGCGCGTGATCACCGAGACCTGGCAGCCCGCCGAGCAGAGCGAGTCGACCTGCTTGCGCAGGCGACCGTCAACGCCCAGTGACACGTTTTGCACCATCGCCGCGACATGGGTGCCGCGGAGGTCAGTCATGAGCGGATCCTGAACCATCAGTGACCATCGGTTCGGCCTTTCGACTCGTCGACGACGACCACGTCACCACGGCCTCGCCGGCGGCCGGACCACGCACCACCCACGCCCCGTCGGCCAGCTCTGGGACCGACTGCGCCCGGCGGCGCCACCAGGCGGCAACGTCTCGCGGGAGTGCGTGCCATGCATCGGGGTCTGAGCTCAGCTGATCCAGGAGGTCGTCCCACGCCTGAAGCATCCCCGGGCAGTGCACGTAGTCGGGGTGGGCGATCATCAACACCAGACCGCCCCGGGATCGAAGCGCGTCGACCTTGGAGCGCCACAACGATCCATCTGGCATCCCGAGTACGTCGAACACGGTGTGATCTTGCGGCAGTGTGATGGGAAGCTCGACGAGGTCGTCGATGAAGAATGGGAAGTACGTGCAACAGCCACCCGGGCGTGGCTCGTGTGGCGCACTGTCGGTGTAGGACGAGTCGTAGTCGAAGCCGAGCAGGGGCATCAGGCTCCACGATCGCTGCGTGGCAGGCGACCGGAAGCCGACTGCACCCCATCGGTCCGCCCAGGCGCGGATCGCCGGAAGTCGCTTGCCCAGCATGCGCCTCGACGCCAGGTCGTGACCGTCGTGGCGCAGCCCGTGCACCCCGATCTCGCAGCCCTCGGAGCGCAGTCGGTCAAGCAGGTCGTCGGCCACCGCGTACCGCTCCGGCACGAAGTTCCAGACGGAACGCAGGCCGTGTGCGCGCTCGGGCCCGCGCAGCATCTCGATCGCATCCAGGCCTGCCGAGGTCTCGACGTCGTGGGTGAGCACGAAGGCTGAGGCATGACCGCTCGGCCACGGGTGAAGGTACGGGACGGGCTGCCCGGCGACCTGCTCGAGCCGGACCAGCAGCCAGTCGTAGAGGTCGTGCAGCGCGTGCTCCTCGGGCCACCCGGGGAAGTCCGGGAGTGTCTGTCGTGCTGCGTGGCCGCGACGGAGCAGGAGCTGAAGCTTCCGGGGCAGCAACGGCCGGACCGCGTAGTAGACGCTCACCATCAGCTGACGCAGCCGGTTGTGCAGACGCACGCCGTCGAGGGCGGTGTACCGCTCCGACCACAGCCAAGACATCGCCTCGCCCGGATCGAACGGGAGGAACACGCTGCCCTGGTTGTTGGTCCAGACCTGCCCCACGGCGTCGCCGTGAAGATTTTGGACTGGGATGAGGGGCCGCCACCCCTCACCCCCGGTCCATCGTCGACATCCGATCTCCTCGGGCGTCCCGGTGAAGACCGGGCACACGAGGTCGATGTCGGCGAGCTTGTGGTGGCCCGTCCGGGTGCCGGGCGCATGGCGGCCCTGCTCGGAGCGGGTCCACAGGAGCCTCGGCTCGAGCGGTGACGAAGAAACGTGGAGTGCGCCCACGTGCTTGGGCAGGTTGCGGCTCAGGGTCCGGTCGACTGTGACCGGGATGCGCATGTACTCGCCGAACTCGAAGGGAACCGATGACGTGAACATGTGACACCTCCTTGACTAGAGCCCGCGACGCATGGCGAGACGCGGCAGGATCCCGAGCTCGGCCAGCATCGGCAGGGGATCGTCGGCCGCCCAGACCGCGCCCACGTCGATCCCGCGCAAGGAGCGCAGGTAATCGGCGACCCGGAGTCTGCGGTGGCCGATGTCGCGGATGGCGTTCGGCACGTCGGTGGCCAGTCGGACCCACCGCACTCCGGGGCGGGCGTGGCAGCGGTGCACCGGCAGGCCCACCTGGTCGCGGTGCAGGAGAGTGGAGAAGTCGACGCCAGCCGCGGCGCCGAGGCCGTGGTAGCCCCACGTACGCGCATTGACGTCGAGCAGCTTGACGGCGCCGCTGCGCTCATCCCGCTTGAACTCCAGCTCGACCAGGCCGTAGTAGTTCATCTCTCGCAGCAGGCGCAGGGAGGGCGCTTCCAGTTCCGGCAGGTCAACTGTCTCGACGAAGGTGCTGGCGCGGCCGAAGTCGGATGGGTGCTGACGCCGGCGGACCACGGTCATCGACCCAACCGGCTCGCCGTCCTTGACGAAGGCGCAGTAGGCGAGCTGTCGGTCGCCGCCGCCGGGAACCAGGTCTTGGACGATCACCTCCTCGATCGGGATGATCGTCGTGGCGAGGCGGAACTTCTGCAGCAGCTCTGCTGGATCATTCGCGCGCCACGCCTTCGCCCCGGTCTCGTAGAAGAAGTGCTCCTTGATCGCCGGCTTGATGATCACGGGCCCGTCGAACGTGATCTCGGACAGGTCGGACTCGCTGCGCGGGAACCAGCACCGCGGCACGTCGATGCCGAGCCGCGCGGCGACTTGGTACGTCTGGCGCTTGTCCCAGGCGATCCGGACCGTCTCCCATGGTGGTGTCGGGACCCGGAAGATCTGCGCGAGCTCGTCGCGGTTCTGCGCCACCGCAGCCACCGTCTCTTCGCGCGTCGGGAACAGCACCCACCCGTCGAGTCCGAAGCGTCGGGCGGCCTCGTGCAGGGCGTCGATCGTGGCCTCTGAGCTCCGCAGGGTCGGCACCCGCAGGGTGTGCTGCACATATCGAGATCTCGGGGCGATGGAGACCTCGTCGTCGAGGACTGCGACCGGGATGCCTCGTCTGCCAAGGCTCCTGGCGATCCCGAGCCCCTGGTAGTCACCACCGATCACCAGTGCTCCCGGCGTGCCGCTCGATACGGCGGTCGTGGGGGAGCGACCCGTTTCGGTGGTGGTCATCACGCAACAGCCGTTGGGCGCGGCGTACGTCGAGGCGATCGCCGTGGATCCTGCGCGGCGACGGCCTTGGCGATCGCTTTGGAGCTGAACCAGCTGCCGGCCACGAAACGCATGACCGGGCCGAAGGAGCGGGCGGCTGGAGCCCCCAGGAAGTGCAGCCTTGGCACTGAGGACTCCAGACCACGCTTGAGCACCGGATAGCCGTCGACGCATCGGACCTGCTCGGCCAGCGCGCGGTCGAGGAAGGGATACCGGCGGATGTCGACGTCGTACCCGGTGGCGAACAACAGGTGGTCCACGCGGCGATGGGTGCCATCCACAAGATGGAGGTCCAGCGTGTCGCCATCTGGGATCGCGCGGGCGACGACCGAACCCGTGGTGATCCGCACCTCGGGCAGTCGTGGCTTGAGCCACGCCGCCCCAGCCGGGCGGATCGCGCGTGCGGCAATCGCGTCGAAGAGCGGGCGGGGAACACGACGGAACACGTCGGGTGCCGCGACGAGCCGCGAGATCCCGATCGGGCCGACGTCGGTGGGTGAATAGAACAGCGGCGCGAAGCGACCGAGAGGTTTGATCACACTGTCGCCGTGGAGCCAGTGGACCTGCGGCTGCCTGGCCAGCACCTCGACGTCGGCACCACCCTCGTGCATGAGGGCTGCCGACTCCAACGCACTCTGCCCGGCCCCGATGATCGCGACGCTCCTGCCACGGAACTGTTCGTAGTCGCCGTGGTCGGCCACGTGCGAGGCGAGGTCCGGCGGCAGCTCACGCAACATGGCCGGTCGCCGGGTGAACTCGGCGATACCCGTGGCCACGAGGACACGGCCGGCCCGAAGACGGGTGTCGTCGTCGAACGTGAGCTGGAAGCCACGGTCGTGGCGTTCGAGCCGGACGACCTTTCGGCGGATGACGTCGGGGGCGACGCGCTGCTGGTACCAGAGGCCGTAGTCGATGAAGGTCGAGAGCGCCATGTGCCGTTCAACTACAGCGTGGGTGGCTGCCGTGAACCCCTCTATCGACAGAGGTCCGGTGACGTCGCCGATGGACGACCCGTTGCGGCGTGAGCGCATCCACAGTCCCTCGGGCATGGTGTTCCAGAACGACATGGGTTCGCCGATCACGCACACTTCGCGGCCGGCGGCACGAAGGCGCTCAGTCGCTCCCAGGCCATGTGGGCCAGCCCCGATCACCGCGATCTCGGTCTCGTCCATCGCCGCCTCCATTGGATCCTGAGGTGTCGTGAGAACGAGGCCTCGTGGGTGGGTTCGGTCCCGATGCTAGGTGCGGGCACGAGGGGGCCCCAATGCCACGATTGGGCCATCTTTTCGCCGTAATGGCGCGATGGCGACAAATCGCACTTTTGGATCCCGAGGCCGTCGCTCCGACCGTTTCTGCGCGTGATCTGGACCTGTCGGCAGCGGGCGCATGACGGCACCGCGACCTGTTCGGCCGCGGTGCTGTCGTCCCCTCCGTCTAGCCGTTCAGGCCGCCGAAGAACTCGCGGATGTCGGCCGACAGCACGTCGGGACGCTCGAGCGAGGCGTAGTGCCCACCGGTCTCGTGCTCGGTCCAGTGCACGATGTTGCTGTTGTCGCGATCGGCGAACGCGCGGATCGACTTGAAGTCGTCGGAGAACACCGCGACCCCGGTCGGCGCGTGGTTGACGGCCGGCTCGGCTCCCGCCTGACCTTCCGCGTAGTGGTAGCGCCCGACAGTTGCCGAGGTGTTGGTGAACCACTCGAGCGACACCTCGGTGAGGATCTGCTCGCGGGTCACCAGGCTCGTGCCGTTGCCGAACGACATGAACAGCTCGTTCCAGGCCAGCTGGCCGACGGGGGAGTCCGAGATGCCCGCTGCGATCGTCTGCGGCCGCGACGCATTGATCGCGTTGTAGCCGCCGACGGACTGGAACCACTCCATGTGCTCGAGCGCTGCGTAGTCCTTGGGCTCGAGCTTCTCGAACTCCGCCGGATCGCCGGACGGGAAGGAGAACAGCTGCAGCACGTGCAGGCCGAGGAAGCCGTCGGGCTGCAACAGCCCCAGCTCGCGGGCGACCATCGTGCCGGCGTCACTGCCGTGGGCGCCGTACGACTCGTAGCCGAGCCGGCGCATCAGGGTGTCGTACGTACGCGCGACCCGCGCCATGGTCCAGCCGTCGTCGGTCACCGGCGTGCTGAACGCGAACCCGGGCATCGAGGGGACGACGACCGAGAACGCGTCTTCGGCCTTGCCGCCGTGGGCGACCGGGTCCGTGAGCGGGCCGATCATGTCGAGGAAGTCGACGAACGATCCCGGGTAGCTGTGCAGCAGCAGGAGCGGCGTCGCGTCCGCCTCGGCCGAGGGCGCGTGGATGAAGTGGATCGTCTGGCCATCGACGTCGGTCAGGTAGTGCGGAAACTCATTCATGCGTGCTTCCTGCGCGCGCCAGTCGAACTCGCCGCGCCACTGGGCCACCATCTCCCGGAGGTAGTGGTTGGGCACGCCGTACGTCCAGTCGTCGCCCGGCGCGGGTGCGGGATAGCGGGTGCGGGCGAGCCGGTTGTCGAGGTCGTCGAGGTCGGCCTGGGGGATGTCGACGACGAAGGGGCGGATGTCGGATGAGGTGCTTCGCTGTGTGGTCATACCTCCACCGTAGAATCGATATAGGAACACTTCGTTCCTAGTTTCGGGATAGATTTTCGGCATGTACGAAACGTCCGCCAGGCTGCTGGCGCTCTTGGCCCTGCTGCAGTCGAGGCCCCAGTGGTCGGGCGCCGAGCTGGCCGACCGCCTCGACGTCACGACCCGCACGATCCGCAACGACATCGAACGACTGCGTGCACTGGGATACCCAGTCAATGCCGAACGTGGTGTGCACGGCAACTATCGGTTGGGTGCCGGCGCGGCGCTGCCACCGCTCCTGCTGGAGGACGACGAGGCGATCGCGGTGGTGCTGGGACTGCGGGCAGCGTCGACCAGCTCGGTCGAACGGGTCGCCGAGAGCAGCGCCGTCGCACTCGCCAAGCTCGAACAGGTGCTGCCCTCGCGACTGCGGCGCCAGGTCAACACGCTCTCGCAGGTCACGACCCAGGTCGCCGACGATGCCGGGATCAACGATGCCGATCCGAAGGTCGACCCCGAGGCGTTGACCGCCGTCGCGGCGGCGATCCGCGATGTCGAGTGGCTCCGGTTCGACTATGACGACGCGCCGCGGCTCGTCGAGCCCTATCGGCTGGTCAGCTGGGAGCGTCGGTGGTACCTCCTCGGCCGCGATCCGGAGGCCGACTCGTGGGGAGTGTTCCGGCTCGACCGGATGGTGCTGCGGATGCGTACGGGCCGCCGCTTCACCCCGCAGCCGCTGCCCGACGAGGACGTGAGCGCGTACGTCATGCGGGCTGTCGCTTACGAGGGCTGGGCCGTGCACGCACGCATCACGGTGCTCGCCCCGGCGTCAGAGGTCCGCGCCAGGATCAACGCCGCGGTCGGCATCGTCGAACCCGTCGACGACAAGACCTGCGTGCTCATCACCGGTGCCGACAGCGTGCAAACCATGGCGGTGTACGTCGGCCTGCTCGACATGGACGTCCGGGTCGATGAACCGCCAGAGCTCGTCGAACGGATGAAGGTCCTCAGCCGCCGCTACGGGGAGGCGACCTCGCGGTCGACCGAAGTCCGAGACGTCCGCCGGTGAACCTGCGACCATCTACTCATGGCCGACCTGCTCGTCGTCGAGGATGAGGTGAGCTTGGCCCGCACGCTGGAGACCGCGCTGAGCGACTTCGGGTTCACCGTGAGGGTCGAGCACGACGGCTTCGCCGGCTACCACGCCGCCAAGGACGCCGACTTCGACCTCATCGTGCTCGACTGGATGCTGCCGGGGATGTCCGGCCTGGACATGTGCCGTCGGCTGCGGTCCGAGGAGGTGGTCACGCGCATCTTGATGCTCACGGCCAAGATCGGGATCGCCGACGAGAGCGAGGCGCTGGAGGCGGGGGCAGACGACTACCTGCGCAAGCCCTTCGCGCTCACGGTCCTCGAGGCCCGGTGCCACGCTTTGCTTCGGCGCACTGCTGCCACCACGTGGCCGGAACTGACTGCCGGCGACCTGGTGTTCGACGTCCGACGCAGACGAGTCCGTCGAGGATCTGTGCACGTGGATCTCAGCCGACGTGAGGCCGCGCTGCTCGAGTACCTGCTGCGTGCGGACGGTGCGACGCGCTCCAGGGCGGAGATCCTCCGCGACGTGTGGGGAGACACCGACAGCAAGAATCCGAACCTCGTCGAGGTCTACATCGCCTACCTGCGCGCGAAGCTCGACGGCCCGTTCGATGCGAGCATCCTGCGTACCGTTCGAGGCGAAGGCTATCGCCTGGACGTGTCGTGATGCCGGTCATCGGGCGTTGGTACCGGCAGATCCCGATCCGTACGAAAGTACTGCTCATCTCCTCGACGGCGATCGTCGTGGTCATGGCCGTCGCCGCGGTCATGATGGTCCTGCTCCTCCGCAGCGAGCTGATGGGCGCGGCCCAGGATCTGGGAGAGGACACCGCCCACGAGGTCGCCGAGATCGCGCGGGACGGACCGCTTCCGGAGGAGCTGCCCCGAGCCGGTGAGGAAGCCCCGGCCATTCAGGTCGTCCAAGCAGGTCGGGTGATCAGTCAGAGCTCCGGCGACCGGACGCAAGGTCTCATCGCGGTTCCCGAGCAACGGCCCGGAACCGTGCGGTTCCACCAGCGGGAGATGCTGCCGATCAAGGAAGACGGCCCGTTCGTGGTCGCTGCCCTCGGCATTGACACGCCCACGGGTCCGGCCACGATCCTCGTGGCCGTTGAGGTCGAGGAGGTGGACGAGGTCATCCGGATCGCGCGCAACGTCCTCGGCGTCGGCTTCGTGGCGTTGATCATCGTCACGAGTGGGGTGCTGTGGTTCG
Organism: uncultured Actinomycetota bacterium; assembly: GCA_963790145.1. Classification (GTDB taxonomy): domain Bacteria; phylum Actinomycetota; class Actinomycetes; order Propionibacteriales; family Nocardioidaceae; genus Aeromicrobium. Next base: position 777,531 of record CAWBNN010000005.1, read on the forward strand.
TGATCGGTCGGACGCTCGCGCCCGTGGCGGCGATCCGGGAGCGCGCCGAGAGCATCAGCGGGGCTGACTTGCACCGCCGCGTACCTGAGCCACCCGGGGACGACGAGATCGCCGATCTGGCAAGGACGATCAACGCCATGCTGGGGCGGCTCGAAGCAAGTGCCGAGAGGCAAGAGGCGTTCGTCGCGGATGCCGCTCACGAGCTGCGCACACCGATCGCGAGCCTGCGAGCCCGCATCGAGACCGCGCTCCACGGAGCCGACCCGGCAGACCACGCCTTGCTCCGCGACCAGCTCGTCGACACCGAGCGTATGGCCCGTCTCGTCGACGACCTGCTCCTGCTCTCGCGCAGTGACTCCGGCGCACTCGGCGATGAACTCCTGCCGGTCGATCTCGAGGACATCATCACCGACGTGCTCCTGACGTTCGGCGAGACTGCGGTGCCCATCACCGCGTCTCGAGTCGATCCCGTGCAGGTGCGGGGGCAGGCCTTCCTCCTCGAGCTCGTGGTGACGAACCTGCTGGACAACGCGTTGCGATATGCCCGCACGTCGATCGAGGTCACCTTGCGAGCCAGCGGCGGCCAGGCCGTCCTCACGGTGGACGACGACGGGCCAGGCATACCGGTGGATCGCCGCGCTGCGGTGCTCGAACGCTTCGTGCGGATCGACGAGTCTCGCCAGCGTGGCACTGGCGGAGCAGGCCTGGGTCTTGCCATCGTCTCGGAGATCGTGCGCCTCCATCGCGGGTCCGTCGATGTCGGTGAATCGCCGGCCGGTGGCGCTCGTCTTCAGGTCACGATTCCGCAGGCCTGAACGCCGGGGATCTGCGTCGAATCTCACGCTGAGAACTGTGCGCCCCCGGCAGGACTCCGTCGGGCGCTGAGCGCCCTCCTCCCCGAATCCTGAACGCCGGGGATCTGCGAGTGAAGCTCGCGCTGGTGATGGCGCCCCCGGCAGGATTCGAACCTGCGCTTCCGCCTCCGGAGGGCGGCGCTCTATCCCCTGAGCTACGGGGGCCGAATACGGCCAACTGCGGTGTGAGCCTACCCCACAGGGGCTACCGTGTTGCGGGTGCCCAGAGTGCTTGTCGTCGACGACACTGCCTCGATCAGATTCCTCATCCGGACCAACATGGAGCTCGCCGGATTCGATGTCGACGAGGCAGTCGACGGTGCAGATTGCCTTGAGTTCCTGCGTACGACCGAGGTGCTGCCCGACGCCATCACGGTCGACGTCATGATGCCCCGCCTCGACGGCGTCGCGACGGTCTCGGCGATCCGCGCGGACCCCCGAACTCGAGACATCACGATCGTGATGGTCACGACCCAAGGCCATCCGGCGGACATCCAGCGTGCCAAGCAGGCAGGGGTCGACGCCTACGTCACCAAGCCGTTCGACCCCGACTCCTTGATCGCGACGGTGATCGACGCGATCGAGCGTACGAAGAATCGTGGCGGCGCCTGAGCCAGATCCTTGAGTGGCGACACGACGGGACGTACGGTTGCTGTACACGGATTGGAGGTGGTTCGAGGATATGAATAGCTCTTGGACTTGTGAGGTGGCTGTCCGCTAGCCGCAAGGCTCAGCTAGTGGCAGCGAATACCCGCAGCCACCCGACCCGCAGGGCGTCGAGTTGTCCACTCGACCGTGCTCCTACTCTCCGGAGGCGAGCGCATCCCTGCGGGTCGTCCACGTTCTGGGGCCGCATGCCGGGCCGATAGTCTTGGCGGGTGACTCCCGAGCAGCTTTCTGCGGCCATCGTCGGCGCCCTGACCTCCCTCAGCGAGGCGGGGACGATCACGCTGCCCGACGGGGTGCCGGCCGAGGTGCTCGTCGAGCGCCCCAAGGTCAAGGAGCACGGCGACTACGCCACCAACATCGCACTGCAGCTGGCCAAGAAGGCGGGGATGAACCCGCGCGAGTTCGCCCAGCTGTTGGCCGACGGACTCGGTGCCGCGGAGGGCATCGCGAGCGCGGAGATCGCCGGCCCCGGATTCCTCAACATCCGCGTCGAGGCCGGCGCCCAGGGCGCCCTCGCACCGCAGATCGTCGCGGCCGGTCAGGCGTACGGCACGAGCGACCTCTACGCCGGACAGAAGGTCAACCTCGAGTTCGTCAGCGCCAACCCGACCGGCCCGATCCACATCGGCGGCGTGCGGTGGGCCGCAGTCGGCGACTCGCTCGGTCGCATCCTGTCGGCGATCGGCGCCGAGGTCACGCGGGAGTACTACTTCAACGACCACGGCATGCAGATCGACCGCTACTCCCGCTCGTTGCTGGCCAACGCGCGCGGTGATGAAGCGCCGGAGGACGGCTACGGCGGTCAGTACATCGCCGACATCGCCGCGACCGTCGTGGCCAAGCACCCTGACGTGCTGACGCTGCCCGAGGCCGAGGCGCTCGAGACGTTCCGGGCCGAGGGCGTCGACCTGATGTTCACCGAGATCAAGAAGAGCTTGCACGAGTTCGGCGTCGACTTCGACGTCTACTTCCACGAGAACGACCTGCACGAGTCCGGCGCCGTCGAGCGGGCCATCGCGCGGCTCCGCGAGCTCGGCATGATGTACGAGCAGGACGACGCGACGTGGCTGCGTACGTCCGACTTCGGCGACGACAAGGATCGCGTCGTCATCAAGTCCGACGGCCAGCCGGCCTACATCTCCGGCGACCTGGCCTACTACCTCAACAAGCGCGAGCGCGGCTTCGACCGCTGCCTCATCATGCTCGGCGCCGACCACCACGGCTACGTGTCGCGGATGCTCGCGATGTGCGCGGCGTTCGGCGACACCCCCAAGGTCAACCTCGAGCTCCTGATCGGCCAGCTGGTCAACCTCGTACGCGACGGCGAGCCGCTGCGCATGAGCAAGCGGGCCGGCACCGTCATCACGCTCGAGGACCTCGTCGACTCGATCGGCGTGGACGCCGCCCGCTACGCGCTCGCGCGCTACTCGACCGACTCGACGATCGACCTCGACCTCGACCTGTGGGCCAAGCAGGACAGTGACAACCCGGTCTACTACGTCCAGTACGCCCACGCGCGGCTGTCGTCGATCATCCGCAACGCGGTTGACCTCGGCGTCGTGATCGACGAGTCGACGTTCGACCCGTCGCTGCTCGCGGTCGAGCAGGAGGGTGCGCTGCTGCGGGCGCTCGCCGACTATCCCCGGGTCGTCGCCCGGGCCGCCGAGCTGCGTGAGCCTCACCGCGTCGCGCGCTATCTCGAGGACACGGCTGCGGCGTTCCACAAGTTCTACGACGTCGCGCACGTGCTGCCCAAGGGCGACGAGGAACCCAGCGACCTGCACCGGGCGCGGCTGATGCTGGTCGCGGCGACGCGGCAGGTCATCGCCAACGGCCTCGGCCTGCTCGGCGTCAACGCCCCGGAGCGTATGTGATGAGGTCTCACGAGGCAGGCGCCCTGCACGGCCAGTCCGGCGATCGCGGACCAGCCTGGCTGCGTACGCCCGAGGACGCCAACGAGCTCGTTCCGCATCTCTGGTCGTCGTCGGTCTCCAAGGTCGACGGCGTGCTGACCGTCGCGGGGGAGTCGGTCACCGATCTCGCCGCCGAGTTCGGCACCCCGACCTACGTGGTCGACGAGGACGACTTCCGGCGCCGCGCCCGCGGCGTTCAAGGAGGCGTTCCCCGACCGCCGACGTCTACTACGCCGGCAAGGCGTTCCTCTGCGTCGCGACCGCCCGCTGGATCGCCGAGGAGGGGCTCAACCTCGACGTGTGCACGGGCGGTGAGCTGGCCGTGGCCCTCAAGGCCGAGTTCCCGCCCGAGCGCATCGGCCTGCACGGCAACAACAAGTCCGTGACCGAGCTGCGCCGTGCGCTCGAGGTCGGCGTCGGCCGCATCATCATCGACTCGATCGAGGAGATCGAGCGGCTGCGCGACCTGACCGCCGAGCTCGGCGTGACCGCGCCGGTGATGATCCGCGTGACGGCGGGCGTCGAGGCGCACACCCACGAGTACATCTCCACCTCGCACGAGGACCAGAAGTTCGGCTTCTCGATCACCGGCGGCGACGCGCTCGACGCCGTACGCCGGGTGCTCGCCGAGCCAGGTCTCGAGCTGCGCGGCCTGCACTCGCACATCGGCTCGCAGATCTTCGTGACCGACGGGTTCGAGGTCGCTGCTCGACGGGTCCTGCGGCTGCACGCCGAGGTCGAGAAGGAGCTCGGCGTCGCCCTGCCGGAGTTCGACCTCGGTGGCGGCTTCGGCATCGCCTACACGACGCAGGACGATCCCTCCTCGCCTGAGGACCTCGCCCGCGGCATGCTCAAGATCGTCGACGACGAGTGCACCGTGATGGGCATCGAGGTTCCCCACCTGTCGATCGAGCCGGGTCGCGCGATCGCCGGACCCTCGACGTTCACGCTCTACGAGGTGGGCACGACCAAGTCCGTCGCGCTCGACGGCGGGGCGTCGCGGCGCTACATCTCGGTCGACGGCGGCATGAGCGACAACATCCGTCCCGCGCTCTACGGCGCCGACTACTCGTGCACGCTGGCGTCGCGCGCCTCGGATGCGCCGGCCCTGCTCAGCCGCGTCGTGGGCAAGCACTGCGAGTCCGGTGACATCGTGGTCAAGGACGAGTTCCTGCCCGGCGACGTCAAGGCCGGCGACCTGCTGGCCGTCCCGGGCACCGGGGCATACTGCCGGTCGCTGGCAAGCAACTACAACCACGTCCCCCGGGCCGCGGTCGTCGCCGTTCGCGAGGGCGAGGCGCGCGTCATCCTGCGCCGCGAGACCGAGGACGACCTGCTCGCCCTCGACATCGGCTGACTCGCGATCAGTCGAGGTGCCGGCGCAGCCGCCGGTGCCGGTGACCGGTCCCGATGATCACGACGCACCCCGCAGCAGTCGCCTCGGGCCGGGGCCGTTGGCGGCCAGCCGGTCCCCGGGGTTGTAGAGCGAGCAGCTCTTGAGCGACAGGCAGCCGCAGCCGATGCAACCGTCGAGATTGTCGCGGAGCCGCTGCAGCTGGTCGATGCGCGAGTCGAGGTCGGCGCGCCACCGCTGGGAGAGGCGAGCCCAGTCGGCCTTGGTCGGCACCTTGTCATCGGGCAGTGACTCGAGTGCTTCGTCGAATCGCGGCCAGGCTGATCCCGAGACCTTGGGACACCCGGATGAACGAGATCCTGCGCAGCACGTCGCGGTGGTAGCGGCGCTGGTTGCCGGCCGTCCGCTCGCTGTCGATGAGCCCTTCGCGCTCGTAGAAGTGGAGCGCCGACACCGCCACGCCCGCACGCTCGGCCACCTCGCCCGGGGTCAAGAGGTGATGCTTCGAGATCGTCATGACCTCAACCATACTTGGGGTTCAGGCGAGCAGCCGGAGCGCTGCCGTGACCGCCGCGGCGACGAGAACCGACGTCAGCACGCCGGCGCGGGTGAGCACCAGGACGGCCGCGCCAACCGCGACGCCCGCCGTGTCGGCCCCGATGTGCAGGTGCTTGCCGTCCGCGAGCGCGCTCGAGACCACGAGCGCCGCCAGCAGTGCGGGAGCCATCAGCATGATGACGCCGCCGACTCGCGGTGACAGCTCGCGGCCGCCCATGGTGACGGGTCCGACCGCCTTGATCACGCAGGGTCACGAGGGTGCAGCCGGCGATCGTCAGCCAGATCGTGCTCGTCATGCCGGCTCCTCCCGCCGCCGACGCAGACCCCACAGCGCGACCAGGCTTGCGGCGAGCACCGGTATGCCGGCGGGCGCGATCTCGATGAGCGCGAGCGCGACCAGTGCTCCGGCAGAGGCGACTGCTGCCGTCCGGCGATCCTTGATCTCGGCGATCAGCAGGGCGAGGAAGAACATCGGGTAGATCGCGTCCAGCCCGAAACGTGAGGTGTCGCCCAGTGCGTCACCGCCGAGGGCGCCGATCGTGGTGCCGGTCAGCCACGTCACGTACTGAGGCGCCGTCGAGCCGAAGAGGAACCATCGGTCGAACGTGCCGTCGCCGCGATTGGCCATGGCCCAGGACGCATCGACGACGGTCTGGCCTTGAGCGGCGCGCAGGAGCGGCCTGCCCGGCAGCGAAGGGCCGAGCGCGACGCCCATGGGCAGGAAGCGGGAGTTCATCAAGGCTGCTGCCGCGACCGCCGCGCTGGCCGATCCGCCACCGGCGAGGATCGCGACGGCCGCGAACTGTGCCGATCCGGCGAACACGATGGCGGACATGACGATCGCGGCCTCGACCGGGAACCCGGCGTCGCGGGCGAGCACGCCGAACGACATCGACAGGAGTGCGCCCACCGCGGCGTAGGGGGTGCCTGCTCGTACGCCGCTGAGGAAAGAGGTCCGGTGGTCCTGGGCTTCAGGCTCCGGATGACTGGACATGAAACAACACTGCCATCCCATGTGTCGGACCGAACATCGGGCTGGGTTGACCTCAACTGCGGTTGAGGTTATGGACTGTCTCCACCAACGACGAAGGAGCAGCACATGCGCGCGATCAGGCAGTACGAGCTCGGTGGCCCTGAGGTCCTCCTCCACGAGGAGGTCCCCGACCTCGAGCCGGGGGAGGGCCAGGTGAGAATCGCGGTCAGCGCCAGCGGAGTCCACTACCTCGACACCTCCTTGAGGGCGGGCTTCACCAGCGAGGTGCACCAGCCGCTCCAGCTGCCGATGACTCCTGGCCGCGAGGTCGCCGGGCGGATCGACGCGATCGGTGGTGGGGTCGACCCCTCGTGGGCGGGCCAGCGGGTCGTCGCTCATCTCGGCATGGCCAGCGGCGGGTACGCCGAGCAGGCGATCGCCGCGGTGGGGAGCCTCCATGAGGTGCCCCACGGCATGCCGTGCGCCGTGGCGGTGGCGTCGATCGGCACCGGTCGAACCGCCACCGGGATCCTCGACCAGTCGCCGATCGAGGCTGATGACATCGTGGTGGTGACGTCCGCGGCGGGTGGGCTCGGGGTGCTGCTGATCCAGGCCGCGAAGCAGGCGGGTGCCACGGTCGTCGGACTGGCCGGCGGCGACGAGAAGGTCGCGATTGCCCGCTCCCAGGGTGCCGACGTCGCGGTCGACTACCGCATCGACGGATGGGACGACCTGGTCCGGCGCGAGCTCAGCGGCGACCGGGCGACGCTGGTGTTCGACGGCGTGGGTGGCAAGACCGCCAACGCCGCATTCGACCTCCTCGCCCCAGGCGGTCGCCTGATGCAGTACGGCTGGTTCACGGATGAGCCGGACACGTACGACGATCCGACGAAGACCGTCAAGATGCTGCTCGGTCCGCAGATGTTGGCCCGACCAGGCGGCCTGCGCTCGCTGGAGGCTGAGGCGCTCGCGCGCGCCGCCGATGGCACCCGCGTACCTCTGGTCGACGCAACCTTCCCGCTGTCCGACGCCGCCGGGGCCCATCGGGCACTCGAGGGCCGACAGACATACGGCAAGGTCGTCCTGATCCCCGACGCACTCCGGTGACCGCGCTCACCTCCCCGTCCGAGCGGTTGTGGTTCGGGCCGTACGGTCGCGTCGTCGCGGGGATCTTCTCGCTGGCGTTCCTCGTGGCGTTCGAGTCGCTGGCCGTCACCACCGTCATGCCGGTCGTGGCCGACGAGCTGGACGGCCTGGGCCTCTACGCGCTCGCGTTCGCGGCCCCCACCGCCGTCGCCGTGGTCTCGATGACGATCGCCGGCCCGCTGATGGACCGCCGGGGACCAGGGCTGCCGTTGCGAGCCGGTGTCGGGATCTTCGCAGCCGGTCTGCTCGTGGCCGGGCTTGCGCCGACGATGGAGATGTTCCTCGTGGGGCGTGCCGTCCAGGGTCTCGGCATGGGCTTCGTCGGTGTCGGGCTCTACGTCGTCATCGGCAAGGTGTTCCCCGAGCACATGCGGGCCAGGGTGTTCACGGTGCTGACCAGCGCCTGGGTCCTGCCGGCGCTGGTCGGGCCGGTCATCGCCGGATTCATCGCCGACAACGTGGGCTGGCGATGGGTGTTCCTCAGCGTCCCGCTGGTTGCGGTGGGATCGCTCCTGCTCATCTGGGCCACGCTCAGCACGCTCGAGGGCGATCCGGAGGTCGTGCCGGACCGGCGTCGCCTTCGCTGGGCCGCGCTGGCCGCCGGTGGAATCCTCGCGGTCAGCATCGCCGGGCAGCGTACGTTCGACTGGTGGCCCGTCCTGCTGGTCGGGGCACTCGCGCTGGTCGTGACGTACGCCCCGCGGCTCCTGCCCAAGGGCACGTGGACCGGCCGCCGGGGGCTGCCCAGTGTCATCGCGACGCGGAGCCTGTTGGCTGCGGGCTTCTTCGGCGCTGAGACGTACGTCCCGCTGTCGCTCGTCGAGAACCGGGGCCTGAGCGTGTCGCACGCGGGACTCGTGCTCACGAGTGCCGCGGTCCTGTGGTTCAGCGGATCGTGGATGGCTGCGCACGTCCCGGCGCTGGCGTCGAAGCCGCTGCGAGTGCGACTCGGCGCAGGGTGCGTGCTGCTCGGCACCACCTCAGGGTTCCTGACCCTGACCGATGCGGTGCCGGTCGCCATCATCGCGGTGGTCTGGAGCATCGGCGGACTTGGCATGGGCATGGCGGCCACGACACTGGGCGTCCTGCTGCTGGACCACTCGACGCCGGGGGAGCAGGGCGCCAACAGCGCCGCGATGCAGACGAGCGACGCCGTCGTCCAGTCACTCGCGCTCGCGATCGGCAGTGTCATCTTTGCCGTGATGCTGGGCGTCGACGAGATGACCGGGTACGTCCTGGTGTTCGCGCTGGCCTCGGCCACAGGCGTCCTTGCCGTCGCGTCGACCCTGCGCGTCAGCGGATCGCCGAGTCGGTTGACCTAGCCGGGGACTCCGTTTCATCCGACGAACCGCGTCACCTCACCAGCCGTCGCGCCGATACCCTTGACCAGTGAGCCAATCCTCGTGGTCCCCTGACCGCCCACTCCGTGTTGCCCTCTTGGGCTGCGGAGTCGTCGGCACGGAGGTAGCCCGGTTGCTCACGGCCGACTCCGAAGAGCTGGCCCAACGGGTCGGCGCGCCGCTCGAGCTGGTCGGCATCGCCGTACGCCGGCTCGGCCGCGAACGCGACCTCGACGTGCCGGCCGAGCTGTTCACGACCGACGCGACCGGCTTGGTGAGCCGGGGCGACATCGACGTCGTGATCGAGGTCATCGGCGGCATCGAGCCGGCTCGTGAGCTGATCCTGTCGGCCCTCGACAACGGTGCCTCGGTCGTCACGGCCAACAAGGCGTTGCTCGCCGAGGACGGTGCCACCTTGTTCGAGGCCGCCCTCAAGGCCGAGCGCGACCTCTACTTCGAAGCTGCCGTCGCCGGTGCGATCCCCATCGTCCGACCGCTGCGCGAGTCACTCGCCGGTGACCGGGTGCAGCGCGTGCTCGGCATCGTCAACGGCACGACCAACTTCATCCTCGACGCCATGACCACGACCGGTCAGGGCTTCTCCGAGGCACTCGACGAGGCCCAACGACTCGGCTACGCCGAGGCCGACCCGACCGCCGACATCGAGGGCTTCGACGCGGCGTCCAAGGCGGCGATCCTCGCCGGTCTCGCCTTCCACACCCGGGTCACGATCGGCGACGTCCACCGCGAAGGCATCAGTGAGGTGACGGCCGCCGACGTACGCTCCGCGGCCGAGATGGGTTGCGTCGTCAAGCTGCTGGCGATCTGCGAGCAGCGCGACACGCCCGACGGGCCTGCGGTGTCCGCACGTGTGCATCCCGCGATGATCCCGCTCTCGCACCCCTTGGCATCGGTCCACGGCGCCTACAACGCGGTCTTCGTCGAGAGCGAAGCCGCCGGCCAGCTGATGTTCTACGGACCCGGCGCCGGCGGCGCACCCACGGCCAGTGCCGTCCTCGGCGACGTCGTCTCGGTCGCGCGCAACCGCCGCGCCAACGTCCACGGTCCCGGCGAGTCGACCCACGCGCAGCTCGAGGTGCTCGACATCGGCCGCGCCCGTACGCGCTACCACGTGTCGATCGACGTCGATGATCGCGCGGGCGTGCTCGCGTCGGTCGCGGGCGCCTTCGCCGAGTTCGGCGTCTCGATCCGCACCGTGCGCCAGGAAGGCAGCGGTGACGACGCCCAGCTCGTCATCGTGACGCACGAGGCGGACGACTCGGCGCTGTCGGCGACGGTCGCCTCGCTCCGCGGTCTCGACATGGTTCGCGACGTGTCATCGGTGATGCGGGTCGAGGGAGGATCCTGATGGCGCACCTGTGGCGCGGCGTGATCGAGGAGTACCGCGAGTGGCTCCCCGTCACCCCCGAGACTCCGGTCATCAGCCTGGGTGAGGGCGGCACGCCGCTCGTCCACTCCGCGTGGCTGTCGGGCATCGTCCGCGGCGACGTGTGGCTCAAGGTCGAGGGCGACAACCCCACGGGCTCGTTCAAGGATCGCGGCATGACCGCGGCCGTCTCGGTCGCGTTGGGCAACGGTGCCAAGGCTGTCGTGTGCGCCTCCACCGGCAACACCTCGGCGTCCATGACGGCATACGCCGCCAAGGCGGGGCTCACCCCGATCGTGCTGGTCCCGCACGGCAAGATCGCGGCCGGCAAGATGGCCCAGGCCGTCATGCACGGCGCCGAGGTCATCCAGGTCAAGGGCGGCTTCGACGAGTGCCTGCAGCTCTCCCGGGCGCTGGCCGACCACTACCCGGTCGCCCTGGTCAACTCGGTCAACCCGGTCCGCCTCCAGGGTCAGAAGACCGCCGCATTCGAGATCGTCGACGCCCTCGACGCGACTCCGGACCTCCACGTCCTGCCGGTCGGCAACGCCGGCAACATCTCGGCCTACTGGCTGGGCTATCGCGAGTACGCCGACGCCGGCATCGCGACCCGTACGCCCGTCATGTGGGGGTTCCAGGCCCGAGGGGCCGATCCGATCGTCCAGGGCGCGCCGATCCCGCACCCCGAGACGGTCGCCACGGCGATCCGCATCGGCAACCCCGCGTCCTGGCACCTGGCCGAGGCAGCCCGCGACGAGTCCGGCGGTCGCATCGCCGCCGTCACGGACGAGCAGATCCTCCAGGCCCAGCGCGAGCTCGCCTCGCACGACGGGGTGTTCGTCGAGCCGGCCTCAGCGGCTGGGGTCGCCGGCCTGCTCGCGGCTGCGTCCGCCGGTGAGGTCGAGCCCGGCCAGACGATCGCCGTCACGGTCACCGGCCACGGCCTCAAGGACATCGACACCGCACTCTCGGGCGCGGGCGCACTGGTCGACGCGATCATCGAGGCCGACGTCGATGCTGCGGCAGCGGCCGCCGGTCTCGTATGACCTTCGTCGCCGGGCCGGTCACCGTACGCACGCCGGCCTCCAGCGCCAACCTCGGCCCCGGCTTCGACGCCCTGGGCCTCGCCCTGACCCTGTACGACGAGATCACCGCTGAGGTCCTCGACACTCCCGGCCTCGACATCCAGGTCTCCGGCGAGGGAGCCCGGGACGTCCCGCGCACCAGCGAGCACCTGGTCGTCACGGCGATGACCGCGACGTTCGACCTGCTTGGTGAGCGACCCACCGGTCTGCGTCTGGAGTGCGTCAACGCGATCCCGCACGGTCGCGGGCTCGGCTCGTCGGCCGCCGCGATCGTCGGGGGCATCGTGCTGGCGCGAGCGCTCGTCGAGGGCAGCGAGTCCCGGCTCGACGATCGAGCCGCGTTCCAGCTCGCGGTCGACCTCGAGGGCCACCCCGACAACGTGGCGGCCGCGATGCTCGGCGGGCTGACGATCGCATGGATCGACGGAGCCTCGGCCGAGGTCGAGCGGCTCGACACCGACGTCCAGGTCACGGCGTTCGTGCCACCCGAGGCGGTGTCGACCGAGAAGGCCCGAGGCCTGCTTCCCGAGACCGTGCCGCACCGCGATGCGGCGGTCAACGCCGGCCGTGCCGCGCTGCTGGTCGCGGCGCTCACGACGGCGCCCGAGCGGCTCATCTGGGCGACGGAGGACCGCATCCACCAGACGTACCGCGCCGAGGCGATGCCCGAGTCCTACAAGCTGCTGCGACAGCTGCGGGTCGAGGGCATTCCGACGATCATCTCGGGAGCCGGGCCGACGGTCCTGTCGTTCGCCCGAGACGTCGCTGAGCTGGCTCCGGAGGGCTGGGTCGTGCACGAGCTCGACGTCGATGTCGAGGGCGCACACACGCTCTGAGAACTGCCCACAACCTGAACCCGAGGGGAATGGCGGATGACCCCCTGGTGTTACAGTGGGTGAGTCGGAGTCGAGTGCAGAACTCCCCGACAGTGACAAGTAGCAGTGCCATTCAAGTCGCCCGTCGGATACGGGCAAGCCTTTTATGCGATCCGGATCTCTCCGGACATCAGGCCTTGTGGCCTCATCCAAAGGAACCTACGTGACTGAAACCACCATCACACCTGAACCCTCCACGCCTGCGGCCGACGCCGCGGCTGCCGCCCCCAAGAAGACCGGGGGAGGACTGGGCGGAAAGGTGCTCGCCGAGCTCCAGGCGATTGCCGGAGAGCTCGGCATCAGCGGCGCCGAGAAGATGCGCAAGGGCGCCCTCATCGACGCCATCAAGATCGCCCGCGGAGACGCCGGCACCTCCACCAAGGCCGCGGTCGCCGCGGCTGCGCCGAGCAAGGTCGACACCTCCAAGGGTGACGCCGCTGCGGCAGCCAAGGCCGAGCAGCCCAGCGAGGCGCCCGCCGCGAGCGAGTCCAAGAGCGACTCCCGCAACGACAAGCCCGAGGGCAAGAACCCCTCGCGCAGTGCCAAGAACGACAAGAGCGACCAGGCCGACCAGCCCGAGGCGAAGTCGGACAAGCCCGACTCCAAGAACGACGCGCGCGGCGACGACTCCTCCGACGACGAGTCGGGCCGGGGCGGCAACCGCAACCGCAACCAGAACCGCAACCAGAACCGCGACAACGACGGTGGCAACCGCAACCAGGGCCAGGGCCAGGGCGGCGACCGCAACCGCAACCAGAACCGCGAGCAGAACCGCGACAACGACGGTGGCAACCGCAACCAGGGCCAGCCCCAGGGTGGCAACCGCAATCAGGGCGGCCAGTTCGAGGATGACGACGACAACGGCATGGGCCGTCGTCGCAACCGGCGGGGGCGCAACCGCAGTGGCGGGCGCGGCGCCGAGGTCGACACGACCTACACCGAGGACGATGTCCTCGTGCCGGCGGCCGGCATCCTCGACATCCTCGACAACTACGCGTTCGTACGCACGACGGGCTACCTGCCCAGCGAGAACGACGTCTACGTGTCCCTCTCCATGGTTCGCAAGTGGGGGCTTCGCCGCGGCGACGCCGTCATCGGCCAGGTGCGCCAGCCCCGCGAAGGCGAGCGCAAGGAGAAGTTCAACCCGATGGTCAAGATCGAGTCGGTCAACGGGATGACGCTCGACGAGAGCCTCAAGCGCGTCGAGTTCGCCAAGCTGACGCCGCTCTACCCGTCGGAGCGCCTGCGCCTCGAAGGCGAGGCCGGGGGACTGACCGGTCGCGTCGTCGACCTGGTCGCCCCGATCGGCAAGGGCCAGCGTGGCCTGATCGTCTCGCCGCCCAAGGCCGGCAAGACCATGATCATGCAGCAGGTCGCCAACGCGATCACCGAGAACAACCCCGAGTGCCACCTGATGATCGTCCTCGTCGACGAGCGTCCGGAGGAGGTCACCGACTTCCAGCGCACCGTCAAGGGCGAGGTCATCGCCTCGACGTTCGACCGTCCGGCCACCGACCACACCACGGTCGCCGAGCTGGCCATCGAGCGGGCCAAGCGGCTCGTCGAGCTGGGTCACGACGTCGTGCTGCTGCTCGACGGCATCACCCGTCTCGGCCGGGCCTACAACCTGGCGGCACCGACCAGCGGACGCATCATGTCCGGCGGCGTCGACTCGTCGGCGCTCTACCCGCCCAAGAAGTTCTTCGGCGCTGCGCGCAACATCGAGGACGGCGGCTCGCTGACGATCCTCGCGACGGCGCTCGTCGAGACCGGTTCGCGCATGGACGAGGTCATCTTCGAGGAGTTCAAGGGCACCGGCAACTGGGAGCTTCGCCTGCGTCGTGACTTCGCCGACAAGCGCATCTTCCCGGCGGTCGATGTCGACGCCTCGAGCACGCGCCGCGAGGAGCTGCTCATGGGCAAGGACGAGCTCGCCGTCGTGTGGAAGCTGCGCCGGGTGCTCTCGGGCCTCGAGGGTCAGCAGGGCCTCGAGCTCATCCTCGACAAGCTCAAGAAGACCACGAGCAACGTCGAGTTCCTCATGCAGATCAACACGACGCTGCCGCAGGACGGGACCAACAACGGCAAGTAGCCAGCGCCGTTCCACAGCGCCCGTCGACCGCAAGGTCGGCGGGCGCTTCTGCTGGGTCCGTTTCTCCGTGGTTGTCCCGCGCAACTAGGCTGGAGCCATGACTTCTGCGTACGACTTCTCAGCGACGGCGATCGACGGCACCGAGCAGCTCCTGGCCGACTACAAGGGCAAGGTCCTGCTCGTCGTCAACACCGCCACACAGTGCGGCTTCACTCCGCAGTTCACAGGGCTCGAGAAGGTCTATCAGGAGTACGTCGACCGGGGCCTCGTTGTCCTCGGCTTCCCCTGCGACCAGTTCGGCCACCAGAACCCGGAGTCAGACGAGGACACTGCGGTGTTCTGCGAGCGCAACTTCGGCGTGACGTTCCCGTTGTTCTCCGAGGTCGACGTCAACGGCGACGACGCGCACCCGCTGTTCCAGTGGTTGAAGTCCGAGAAGTCCGGCCTGCTCGGCAGCACCAAGATCAAGTGGAACTTCACCAAGTTCCTGATCAATGCCGAGGGCGACGTCGTCAAGCGCTATGGCTCGACGACCGCTCCCGAGGACATCAAGGACGACATCGAGGCGCTCCTGCCGGCGTGACACGTCGTCTGGACGGGAATTAATCCCGGGCCGATTTCCTTATACGTACTGCCGACTGGCACAATTCATCCTTGGTTCTGGTTCACGGATCGCAACCCGCGATACGACCCAGCGACCGCCGAGAGGACATCATGAAGCAAGGCATTCACCCCGAGTACGTCGAGACCCAGGTCACCTGCACCTGTGGCAACTCGTTCACGACCCGCAGCACCGCCACCGACGGCACGCTTCGTGCTGACGTGTGCGCCGCGTGCCACCCGTTCTACACCGGCAAGCAGAAGATTCTCGACACCGGAGGCCGCGTCGCCCGCTTCGAGAAGCGCTACGCCAAGAAGACCGAGAGCAAGTAGCTCCACTCCGGCACCGACCCGTACGCCAGCCGTACGGGTCGGTGCCGTTGTCGTCTCCGCACCATCCCGTCGCACCGAGTCCGAGGAGCCATCGTGTTCGAAGCCGTCGACACGCTCGTCGCCGAGCATGCCGAGCTCGAGGTCCGCATGTCCGACCCCGCGGTGCACTCCGACCAAGGCCTGGCCAAGAAGCTCGGGCAGCGCTACGCCGAGCTGACGGCGATCGTCAAGACCTACCGCGACTATCAGCAGGTCACCGACGACCTCGAGGCCGCGCGCGAGCTCGCCGCTGAGGACGAGTCGTTCGCCGCCGAGATCGAGACGCTCGAGCCGCGCCTGCACGAGCTCAGCGAACGACTGCAGCGCCTGCTCGTGCCCCGCGACCCGGCCGACTCCAAGGACGTCATCATGGAGATCAAGGGCGGTGAGGGTGGCGAGGAGTCGGCCCTGTTCGCCGGCGATCTGTTGCGTATGTACACCCGCTACGCCGAGCAGCGCGGCTGGAAGACCGAGATCATCGATGCGACCGAGTCGGCGCTCGGCGGCTACAAGTCGGTCACGATGGCGGTCAAGGCCAAGGGGACGCCCGAACCGGGGGAGGCCCCGCACGCGCTGCTGAAGTTCGAGGGCGGCGTGCACCGCGTGCAGCGAGTCCCGGTGACCGAGTCACAGGGCCGCATCCACACCTCCGCAGCCGGCGTCCTGGTGCTGGCCGAGGCCGAGGACATCGACATCGAGATCCACGACAGCGACCTGCGCATCGACGTCTACCGCTCGTCCGGTCCAGGCGGCCAGAGCGTCAACACGACCGATTCGGCCGTACGCATCACGCACCTGCCCACCGGCATCGTCGCGAGCTGCCAGAACGAGAAGAGCCAGCTGCAGAACAAGGAGCAGGCCATGCGCATCCTGCGCGCCCGGCTTCTCGAGGCTGCGCAGGCAGCGGCCGACGCTGAGGCGTCCGACGCCCGCAAGTCGCAGATTCGCACGGTTGACCGTTCGGAGCGCATCCGCACCTACAACTTCCCGGAGAACCGGGTCTCCGACCATCGCACCGGCTTCAAGGCGTACAACCTCGACCAGGTCATGGACGGCGCCCTCGAGGATGTCATCAAGTCGTTGGTCGACGCGGAGCTCGCCGATCGTCTCGCCGCCGTCGAGTCCGGCGAGTGAGCGAGCGCCAGCGAATGAACAGTCAGGCGCTCACGGCGTGACCGGAGTACGCACGCTGGCCGAGCGGCTGCTCACCCAGGCCACAGAGCAGCTCGAGGCGGCCGGGGTCAGCTCGCCTCGACATGACGCCGAGACGTTGCTGAGCCACATCACCGGCGTCCCCCGCTCGTCGCTGGTCAGCCGGGCCAAGCCCAACCCGCTGCAGCAGGAGGCCTTCCTCGAGCTCGTCGACGCACGGGCTCGCCGGTTCCCCCTGCAGCACCTGACCGGATCGACCGGTTTCCGCTACGTCGACATCGAGGTCGGTCCCGGTGTGTTCGTCCCGCGGCCCGAGACCGAGGTGCTCGCAGGCTGGGCGATCGACCATGCCAAGACCGTGCCATCACCCGTCGTGGTCGAGCTGTGCGCCGGAGCCGGCGCCATCGCGCTGTCGATCGTCCACGAGGTGCCCGGCGCCTCGGTGCACGCCGTGGAGCTCGACGAGCAGGCGTACGAATGGGCGCAACGCAACCTGGCGGGCACGGGCGTCGACCTGAGGCTCGGCGACATGGCGGATGCGTTCCCCGACCTCGACGGCACGGTCGACGTGGTCGTGGCGAACCCGCCCTACATCCCGCTCGATGCGTGGGAGAGCGTGGCGCCCGAGGCTCGCGATCACGATCCGGCGCTGGCGCTGTGGTCCGGCGACGACGGCCTCGACGCGATGCGGGTCCTCGAACAGGTCGCGTGGCGACTGCTCAAGCCGGGTGGTGTCGTGGGTGCCGAGCACGCCGATGTCCAGGGCGAGTCCGCACCGGACGTGTTCCGGGCCCGGTGGGACGGTGTGCGGGACAACCTCGACCTCGCCGAGCGGCCCCGCTTCGTCACGGCTGCCAAGCCCCGCGGATAGGCTCGGACACATCATGGGCGGCGAAGAACTGGCACTGATCGGTGCTGCCATCGCCGTGGGGATCGGCGCAGCGCTGCTGCCGGTGTTCGTCAACGCCGAGGTCTACGTGGTCACCATGGGTGCCACGATCAACAGCCGGCCCTTCCTGGCCCTCCTGATCCTGATCCACGTGATCGCGACGACGGCCGGCAAGGCATTCGTCTTCCAGCTCGCGCGTCGCGGCACCAACAAGATCCGGATGGTGACGCCCAAGGAGCCGCGCAATGCGTTGACGGCGGCGATGCGGCGCATCGGCCAGCGGTTCGCCCGTACGCGATTCGCCCAGTGGATCAAGCGCATCAGCGACTGGCTGCTCACCCTTCTCGACCGGCCCTACTCCGGTGGCTTGACCGCGTTCATGTCCTCGCTGATCGGCGTGCCGCCACTCGCGATCGTGACGATCCTGGCCGGAGCCTCGAAACAGCCGCAATGGCTCTTCCTCACCGCGGTCTTCACCGGGCGGCTGCTCCAGTTCCTCGCGATCGCGTTCCTGCTGCATCAGGTGTCGTGGTTCTGACCCGTGCCGCCACCTGCCCAGCCCGCGCCTAGGATGACCGGGTGAAGTTCGACTGCAGCGTGGACGAGGAGTTCGATCGCGGGCTCGTGGCGGCGCAGGCGGCCCTCGAGGAGGGCAAGCTCGTCGTGCTCCCGACCGACACCGTCTACGGAATCGCTGCCGACGCGTTCAACCCGCGTGCGGTGCAGAACCTGCTCGACGCCAAGGGCCGCGGCCGCCAGATGCCGCCCCCGGTGCTGGTGGGCGCTCCGGCGACGCTCGACGCCCTCGCGATCGACATCCCGTCGTGGCTGCGGTCGACCGTCGAGGCGTTCTGGCCCGGCCCGCTGACCGTCGTCTGCCGCCAGCAGCCCTCACTCACCTGGGACCTCGGCGAGACCCACAACACCGTGGCCGTACGCATGCCCGCCGATCAACGCGCCCTGGCGCTGCTCAAGCAGACCGGGCCGCTCGCCGTCAGCAGCGCCAACACGACCGGTGATCCGGCCGCGCAGACCGTCGACGAGGCCGAGGACATGCTCGGCGGGCGCGTGGCGGTCTACCTCGACGGGGGAGCGAGCCCGTCGGGCGTACCGTCCACGATCCTCGACGCCACCGGCTCGACCCCACGCATCCTGCGGGCCGGCGCCATCAGCGTCGAGCAGCTGCATGCGTTCAACAACACGATCGAGCCCCCGGAAGACGTCGACTAGTGCGCGAGTATCTGGTCGTTTTCGGCATCGCCCTCGGCGTGACGTACCTGCTCGCGTCGATCGCCCGCATGCTGGCCTACCGCTTCGGCGCGGTGGCTCGGGTCCGCGACCGCGACGTGCACGCGATCCCGACGCCCTACTTCGGCGGCCCGGCGATGCTCGGCGGGCTGGTCGCGGCCTACCTCGTCGCGACCCACCTGCCGTTCCTCTCGCTGGCCGACGACGGGGTGTTCAAGGATGCGCGTGCCGTGGTGCTCGGCGGCACGGTGATCTGCATCGTCGGCATCGTCGACGACCTCTACGAGCTCGATGCGCTGAGCAAGTTCGCCGGTCAGGTCCTGGCCGGTGTCATCGTCGTGGCCCAGGGCGTCCAGTTCGTCTACCTCCCGCTCTACGGCAACTACATCGGCCTCGACCAGGCGCAGGCGTTGATCTTCACGGTCCTGCTGATCGTCGGCACCGCCAACGCGGTCAACTTCGTCGACGGCCTCGACGGGCTCGCCGCCGGAATGGTCGCGATCGGCGCGGTGGCGTTCTTCGCGTACGCCTTCGTGCTCGCCGTCGAGAACGGTGAGACCCGTGCGATCGCCGCTGCACTGCTGACCGCGGCCCTGGCCGGCGCCTGCATCGGCATCCTGCCGCACAACTTCTTCCCCGCCCGGATGTTCATCGGCGACTCCGGCTCGATGCTGATCGGCTTCGTGCTGGCGTGCTCGTCGATCAGCCTCACGGGCCAGTTCCCGGCGACGAGCCTGTCGGAGGGCATCAACGGCGGACAGGCCACCTTCCTGCCGGCGCTGCTGCCGCTGATCCTGCCGTTCACGATCCTGCTGGTGCCGTTCGTCGACCTCGCCCTGGCCGTCGTACGCCGCACCCGAGCCGGCCGCTCGCCGTTCAGCCCCGACAAGATGCACATCCATCACCGTCTCCTCGAGATCGGTCACTCGCACCGTCGCGCCGTGCTGCTGATGTACGCCTTCGCGGGCCTCGTCGCGTTCGGCAGCGTCGTCATCAGCCTGTTCAGTGGCTGGCAGTCGATCGCCGGGTTCGCGACGCTGGCCGTCATCACCATCGCAGCGGTGTTCCTGCTGCCCAAGTTCGAAGAAAAGGTCTGGTCATGATTCAGTCACGAGGTGTTCCGGTTCGAGTCGCTGTCCTGGCGGTTGCCGTCACCGTCGCGCTCGCCGTGGCGGTAGCCGCGATCGGCTTCGGCGCGGAAGCTGCCCGGGGCGCCGTGGTCGGCGGTCTCGTGGGAGCTGCGTTTGCCGCCGCCGGCCCATGGATCATCGAGCCGCTGGTTCGGGACAATCCGGGGGCCGCGCTTCCCGCCGCGCTCGTCCTGTTCCTCGGCAAGGGGATGATCGTCGTCGCCGTGCTGCTGCTCCTCGCGCGGTGGGAGTCTGCCCAGGATTGGCTCAGTGTCCGAGCTGTGGCACTGACGATGTTGGCGGTCGTGCTGGTCGCGCTCAATCTGCAGTTGCTCGACTTTCGCAATCGCCGCGTGCCGACCTATGACCTGGGTGACGACGACTGAGGCGACCCTGATAACCTCGGCACTGCGAGGACGACCCCCGATTTTGGCTGGGACCATTCGCACGACAATGACGCTGGCCGTATGCCCTCCGACTTTGAGTCGTGGGCGACCACGCCATGACAATGAAGGTGTGACCGAGTGACACTCGCCTTGACCACGCTGGTTTCCGCTGACGGACCGCCGAGCCCGGGTCCCGCAGACTTCGAGCTTCCTGCGGTGTTCCACCTCGGTGAGCTCGGCGTCACCAAGCCGATGCTGCTGGTCGTGCTGGGTGCAGTGCTGGCCTTCGCGTTTGCCTACTTCGCCGCGCGTCCCGCGGCCGTGGTGCCCGGACGCCTGCAGTTCGCAGGCGAGCTGCACGTACGGGTTCGTCCGCAACTCAATTGCGCGGGAGAACATCGGTGAGCAGTACAAGAAGTTCGTGCCGTACCTCTTCGCAGT
The DNA here is from genome assembly GCA_963790145.1 of uncultured Actinomycetota bacterium. Classification (GTDB taxonomy): domain Bacteria; phylum Actinomycetota; class Actinomycetes; order Propionibacteriales; family Nocardioidaceae; genus Aeromicrobium. The sequence continues at coordinate 797,995 of CAWBNN010000005.1, forward strand.
CTTCCTGTTCGTCTTGGTCAACAACTTCTACGGCGTCATCCCGTTCTTCCAGTTCCCGTCCATGTCGCGCATCGGTTATCCCATTGCGATTGCCGTCATGACGTGGCTGATCTACAACACCGTCGGAATCATGAAGCACGGTCCGATCGGATACCTGAAGCACGAGACGGTGCCGGCCGGCGTACCTGGCTGGATCCTGCCGCTGATCGTCCCGCTGGAGTTCTTGTCGAACATCCTCGTGCGCCCGGTCACCCTCGCGCTCCGACTCTTTGCGACGATGTTCGCCGGTCACCTCCTCCTCGTGCTGTTCTCGCTCGGCGCGGACTACCTGATCACCCAGTACTCGCCGACCGCCCTCGGCATCACCGTCGGAATCTTCTCTGGGCTGCTCGGCATCCTCGTCAGTTTCCTCGACATGCTGATCATGTTCCTGCAGGCCTACATGATCACGCTGCTGTCGGCGATGTACATCGGCGAAGCTGTCGCTGATCATCACTGAGCAGCGCCCTACAACCAGATAGTCATCTCACCTGATGCATTCGGCATCACAACGAAAGGAAATGCCGTGGAAGGCACTCTGAACATGATCGGCCTCGGCCTCGCCGCGCTCGGTCCGGGCATCGGCGTCGGTCTTATCTTCGCTGCGTTCATCACCGGCACCGCACGTCAGCCCGAGGCAGAGGCCAAGCTTCGCACCAACGCCCTGATCGGCTTCGCCCTTTGTGAGCAGTTCTTCATCATCTCACTCGCGCTCGCCTTCGCCCTCTAGCTCTGAGGAGAGGTCACACTCATGATCGCGACTTCCATTCTGGCCGCGGCCGAGGAGGGGCACGAGGAAGAAATCAACCCCCTCGTCCCGCACCTGCCCGAGATCATCCTCGGCTTGGTCGTGCTTCGTCCTTCTGGTCGGGCTCATCGCTAAGTTCGTCATGCCCGCGTTCGAGAAGGCGTATGCCGACCGCACCGCCGCGATCGAGGGCGGTATCGAGGAAGCCCAGGCTGCCCAGAAGGAAGCCAAGGCTGCTCTCGACCAGTACAACGAGCAGCTCGCCGGAGCCCGTCACGAGGCTGCGGCGATCCGCGAAGAGGCCAAGGAGCAGGGCGCTCAGATCATTGCCGAGCTCCGCGCGCAGGCGCAGGCCGAGGCGGAGCGCATCACCTCGACGGCGCATGCGCAGGTCGAGGCCGAGCGTTCCCAGGTGCTGGCCCAGCTCAAGAGCGAGGTCGGCTCGATGGCCACGCAGCTGGCCGGACGCATCGTGGGCGAGTCCCTCGATGACGACGAGCGCCAGAAGCGCACGGTCGAGCGGTTCATCGCCGAGCTCGAGGAGTCGGCCAACTGATGCGAGGCATTTCAGCGAAGTCCCTGGTCGAGGTCCTCGCCGCAGTTGATGCGGCGAAGGGCAAGACCGGCGACCTCGGAGCCGAGCTGTTCGGCGTCGTCTCGACGTTGGACGGCGCTCCGGCACTTCGCCGCGTGCTGACCGACCCCTCCACCGAGGCCTCGGCCAAGGTGGGACTTGCCAAGCAGGTCTTCGGCGGTCAGGTCAGCGCGGACACCTTGGCGGTGCTCAACGCGGCCGTCAGTGGCCGCTGGGCGTCGATGCGGGACCTGACCGACGGGCTCGAGACTGCCGGTGTCGCCGCAGAGGTTGCCGCCGCTGACGCGGCCGGCGAGCTCGACGCGCTCGAGACCGAACTGTTCGAGGTCGAGCGGATCGTGCGTTCCGACGCCGACCTGCGCCAGGTCGTCTCAGACCGCGGCGTTCCGGCTGAGGCCAAGGGAACGCTGCTGGCCAACCTCCTCAAGGGCAAGGTCACCGGATCCACGCTGGCGCTGGCGACGCAAGCCGCCGCGGCCCGCACCGGGTCGTTCGAGAAGGTCCTGTCGAGCTTCGGCGAGACCGTGGCCGCACGCCGCAGCCGGCTGCTGGCCGAGGTGCGCGTGGCCTACGAGCTCGCGGATGCCGAAAAGACCCGGCTCGCCAAGGCTCTTGCCAAGAAGTACGGACGCGACGTCCACCTCAACATCGTCGTCGATCCCTCGGTCGTCGGAGGCATCGCTGTCTCCGTCGGTGACGAGGTCGTCGACGGCACCATGTCCACTCGCCTCGAAGTCGCCCGCCGGCGTCTTGCAGGCTAGATCACACACCGAACAAGAAGGCAGGCACACACATGGCGGAACTCACGATCCGTCCGGACGAGATCCGCGACGCATTGCAGAAGTTCGTGGCCGACTACAAGCCGAGCGCTGCTGCGACCGAAGAGGTCGGCGTCGTCGCCGAGGCCGGTGACGGCATCGCGCGCGTCGAGGGTCTGCCCTCGGCGATGGCCAACGAGCTGCTCGAGTTCGAGGACGGCACGCTGGGCCTCGCGCTCAACCTCGACGTCCGTGAGATCGGTGTCGTCATCCTGGGTGAGTTCTCGGGCATCGAGGAGGGCCAGACCGTACGCCGTACCGGTGAAGTGCTCTCGGTCCCCGTTGGCGACAACTACCTCGGCCGCGTCGTCGACCCGCTCGGCAACCCGATCGACGGCCTCGGCGAGATCGAGACCACCGAGCGCCGCGCGCTCGAGCTCCAGGCCCCCAACGTCATGCAGCGCAAGAGCGTCCACGAGCCCATGATGACCGGCCTCAAGTCGATCGACTCGCTGACGCCGATCGGCCGTGGCCAGCGCCAGCTGATCATCGGTGACCGCCAGACCGGCAAGACTGCGATCGCGATCGACACGATCATCAACCAGAAGGAATTCTGGGCATCGGGCGACCCGGACAAGCAGGTCCGCTGCATCTACGTCGGCATCGGCCAGAAGGGCTCGACCATCGCGGGCATCCGCGGTGCGCTCGAGGAGGCCGGCGCTCTGGAGTACACCACGATCGTCGCGGCTCCCGCGTCCGACTCGGCGGGCTTCAAGTACCTCGCCCCCTACACGGGTTCGGCCATCGGCCAGCACTGGATGTATGCCGGCAAGCACGTTCTCATCGTGTTCGACGACCTGTCCAAGCAGGCCGAGGCCTACCGCGCCGTGTCGCTGCTGCTGCGCCGCCCGCCGGGCCGCGAGGCATACCCGGGCGACGTGTTCTACCTGCACTCGCGGCTGCTCGAGCGTTGCGCCAAGCTCAGCGACGAGCTGGGCGCCGGCTCGATGACCGGCCTGCCGATCGTCGAGACCAAGGCCAACGACGTGTCGGCCTACATCCCGACCAACGTCATCTCGATCACCGACGGCCAGATCTTCTTGCAGTCGGACCTGTTCAACGCCAACCAGCGTCCTGCTGTCGACGTCGGCATCTCGGTGTCGCGCGTCGGTGGTGCCGCGATGACCAAGTCGATGAAGGCGGTCACCGGTTCGCTCAAGGTCGAGCTCGCGCAGTACCGCGCGATGGAGGCGTTCGCGATGTTCGCCTCCGACCTCGACGCGGCGTCCAAGCAGCAGCTCGCCCGTGGTCAGCGCATCATGGAGCTGTTCAAGCAGGGCCAGTACGCGCCGTTCCCGACCGAGCACCAGGTCGTCTCGATCTGGGCCGCCACGACCGGCAAGCTCGACCCCGTGCCGCTGCAGGACGTGAGCCGCTTCGAGACCGAGTTCCTCGACTTCCTCAAGCGTTCGCACGGTCCCGTGCTCGACGCGATCCGTGAGTCGGGCAAGTTCGAGGACGACAACGAGCAGGCGCTCGAGGGTGCCTACACCGAGTTCCTCAAGCAGTTCGAGACCCACGAGGGCGAGCAGATCATCGTCAAGGCGGGTCACGAGGAGTTCGAGGCCCTGTCCGACGAAGACGTCGAGCAGGAGCAGATCGTCAAGCAGAAGCGGGGCTGACGATGGCAGCGTCCGTACGCGAGCTTCGCGCGAAGATCAGGTCGACTCAGGCGACCAAGAAGATCACGCGCGCCATGGAGCTGATCGCTGCGTCGCGCATCATCAAGGCGCAGCAGCGGGCGGCGGCGGCAGCGCCGTACGCTCGCGAGCTGACCCGCGCCGTCTCTGCCGTCGCGACCTTCTCCAACGTCGATCACCCGTTGACGACCGAGAAGGAGAACCCGACCAAGGCCGCGGTGCTGGTGATCGCCAGCGATCGCGGACTCGCGGGTGCCTACTCGTCCTCGGTGCTCAAGGAGGCCGAGCGACTGGTCGAGAAGCTGCGCACCGAGGGCAAAGAGGTCGACCTCTACCTCGCGGGTCGCAAGGCGGAGGCTTATTACAACTTCCGCAGCCGCGAGTTCGTCGAGTCGTGGACCGGGTTCTCCGACAAGCCGGAGTACCAGCACGCCCGCACGATCGGCAACACCCTCGTCAAGACCTTCAACGTCGACGAGAACGACGAGGAGGCCATCGATCCCGAGCGTGCGGTCGATGAGCTCCACGTGGTGTTCACCCGCTTCAAGTCGATGCTGGTGCAGGAGCCCGATGTCATCCGGCTGCTTCCGCTCGAGGTCGTCGAGGGCACGGAGGCGCCGACCGAGCACGAGGTGCTGCCGCTCTACGAGTTCGAGCCGTCAGCGCACGAGGTGCTCGACGCGCTGCTGCCGAAGTACATCCACAGCCGGATCTACTACTGCCTGCTGCAGGCCTCCGCTTCGGAGCTCGCATCACGGCAGAAGGCGATGAAGTCCGCAACGGACAACGCCGAAGACCTGATCCAGAAGTACACCCGAACCGCCAACCAGGCCCGCCAGGCCGGTATTACCCAGGAGATCAGCGAGATCGTGGGCGGCGCCAACGCGCTCGCCGACGCCACCGCTGGGAGTGAGTGAGAGAGATGCCAACCGCCAAGAAGACCGCAGACACCAAGACGTCCGACAAGTCGGACCAGAACCTGGCCGACGGCCGGGTCGCGCGCGTCATCGGCCCGGTGCTCGACATCGAGTTCCCGAGCGACGCGATCCCCGAGATGTACAACGCGCTGAAGGTCGACACCGAGCTGGACGGCGTCAAGGAGACGCTGACCCTCGAGGTCGCCCTGCACATCGGCGACGGCCTGGTCCGCGCGATCAGCCTCCGTCCGACCGACGGCATCGTGCGTGGCGCCAAGGTCACCAACACCGGCGGCCCCATCTCGGTGCCCGTGGGTGACCAGACGCTCGGCAAGGTGTTCAACACCACCGGTGACGTCATGAACCTCAAGGACGGCGAGAAGTGGGAGGTCAAGGAGCGTCGTGGCATCCACGCCAAGGCTCCCGCCTTCGACCAGCTCGAGTCCAAGACCGAGATGTTCCAGACCGGCATCAAGGTCATCGACCTCCTGACGCCGTACGTGCTCGGCGGCAAGATCGGCCTGTTCGGTGGTGCCGGCGTCGGCAAGACCGTGTTGATCCAGGAGATGATCGCCCGTGTGGCCCGCGACCACGGTGGTGTGTCGGTGTTCGCCGGAGTCGGCGAGCGTACGCGTGAGGGCAACGACCTCATCGCGGAGATGGAGGAGGCCGGCGTCCTCGGACAGACCGCCCTCGTCTTCGGCCAGATGGACGAGCCGCCGGGAGCGCGTCTTCGCGTCGCCCTGTCGGCCCTGACGATGGCCGAGTACTTCCGCGACGTCCAGAACCAGGACGTGTTGTTGTTCATCGACAACATCTTCCGCTTCACGCAGGCCGGTTCCGAGGTCTCCACGTTGCTCGGCCGCATGCCGTCCGCCGTGGGTTACCAGCCGACGCTGGCCGACGAGATGGGCGTCCTGCAGGAGCGCATCACCTCCACGCGTGGTCACTCCATCACGTCGCTGCAGGCGATCTACGTGCCTGCGGATGACTACACCGACCCGGCCCCGGCCACGACGTTCGCCCACCTCGACGCGACGACCGAGCTCAACCGTGAGATCGCGTCGATGGGCATCTACCCGGCCGTGGACCCACTGACCTCGACGTCGCGAATCCTCGACCCGCGCTACATCAGCGAGGCTCACTACACGACCGCCAACCGGGTCAAGAGCATCCTGCAGCGCAACAAGGAGCTCCAGGACATCATCGCGATCCTTGGTGTCGACGAGCTCAGCGAAGAGGACAAGACGCTCGTGTCCCGCGCGCGTCGCATCCAGCGCTTCCTGTCCCAGAACACCTACGTGGCCAAGCAGTTCACCGGCATCGAGGGCTCGACCGTCTCCATCGACGAGACGATCGACGGCTTCACCAAGATCTGTGACGGTGACTACGACCACGTGGCTGAGCAGGCCTTCTTCATGTGCGGCGGTCTCGAAGACGTCGACAAGAAGTGGGAAGAAATCCAGAAGAGCCTCTGATGGCAGACCTCTTGCAGATCGAGCTCGTTGCCGCCGACCGCGTGGTGTGGTCGGGGCAGGCGAGCCAGGTCATCGCCCGCACGGTCGAGGGTGACCTCGGCGTGCTGGCGGGTCACGCGCCGCTGCTGTCGTTGCTCGTGCCCGGCATCGTCGAGATCAAGCCGTCCGACGGCGAGGTCGTACGTGCTGCGGTCGCGGAGGGCTTCCTCTCCGTGGCCGACAACCACGTGTCTATCCTGAGTGAGGATGCTTTCCTCGCCTCAGAGGTCGACGCGAGCGCGACGCGTGCCGAGCTCGAGGCGGCGCAGTCCGAGGGCGACGAGGACGCGGTCTTGCGCGCCGAGGCCAAGCTGCGCCTCATCGACAAGGCGTCCTGACGAGCGGAGGGAGATCGTGATGCCACTGTGGATGTGGTTCGTCGACTCCCTGGTGTTCGTCGTCGCCCTGCTGGTCCTGTTGATCGTCGGGCTGCTGGTCCGCCGCCGCATCCTGGCGCGGTCCGGCGGCACGTTCGAGATGAGCGTCAACCGCTCTGCCGAGGCGCAAGCCAAAGGCTGGATGCTGGGCCTGGCGGTCTACAAGGACACCGAGCTCGAGTGGTTCCGCACGTTCTCGCTCTCGCCGCGCCCGACCTACCGGTTCACCCGCGGCGACGTGCAGATCGACGGGCGTCGCGAGCCCGTTGGCCATGAGGTGCACGCGATCCACGCGGGCCATTTGATCGTCGCGACTGCGAACGCCGCAGGTGTGCGGCAGTTCGCGATGAGTGCCAACGCCCTCACCGGTCTGCTGTCGTGGCTCGAGTCGTCACCTCCGGGGCAACGGGTCAACAACGTTCTTTAGGCATGCGTACAGGTTCTCTCCTCCTGTTGACGGCCCCGCGGGGCACACGAGAGAATCGATGGAAATGAAACGGACCGCCGTTTCCCAGGGAGCAGGTGCACATCGTGTTCAAGCGTCTAGTCGCCGCAGCATTCGTGTCAGTTGTGGCTGTGGTTGGCATCTCGCCAGCCGCATCCGCCGCCAGTGATCGCACTGGTTCGCACTTCGTTCAGCACGCCATCGACTGGGACTGACCTCCAGAAGCTCAATGGCACTCACTTCGGTGGGTGCCATTGGCATGTCCTCAGGCTCGTTCGCCTCCGGGCTTCCAGAGGACATCACCGTTCTCGCGGTTGGCGTAGCGCCCGAGGATGAACAGCAGGTCGCTCAGCCGGTTGAGGTACTTCGCGGTCAGCACGTTCATGGTGTCCCGGTGCTCCTCCAGCGCCGCCCACGCCGAGCGCTCCGCCCGGCGCGTCACGGTGCAGGCGATGTGCACGGCTGCGGCCGCTGGCGTACCGCCGCGCAGGATGAACGACCGCAGCTTGGGCAGTTGATCGTTGTAGTGGTCGCACCAACCCTCGAGCCGGTCGATGTAGTCCGGCTCGACCCGCAGCGGGGGATACTCCGGGTTGTCGACGACCGGGCACGACAGGTCGGCACCGACGTCGAACAGGTCGTTCTGCACGTGGGTGAGCACCGCGACGACGTCCTCGTCGAGCGTTCCGAGCGAGATGGCGAAGCCGATCTGGCTGTTGGCCTCGTCGACATCGGCGTACGCCGCGAGACGCAGGTCGAGCTTGCTGGTCTTGCTCATGTCGCCGAGATTCGTCGTGCCGTCGTCGCCGGTTCGCGTATAGATTCGCGTCAGATTGACCATGGCAACACTCTACGAGTGTGAGGAGGAACGCCCTCGTGAGGCAGTGACCGCACAGGTTACGGGGAGGTAACCTGACGCTCATGCCAGACAAGCCCTGGGTGATGCGTACGTATGCCGGCCACAGCTCGGCGGCGGAGTCCAACGCGCTCTACCGCCGCAACCTCGCGAAGGGCCAGACCGGACTGTCGGTGGCGTTCGACCTGCCGACCCAGACCGGCTACGACCCCGATCACGAGCTGAGCAGGGGAGAGGTCGGCAAGGTCGGCGTGCCGATCCCGCACCTCGGCGCGATGCGGCAGCTGTTCCACGACATCCCGCTCGACGAGATGAACACCTCGATGACGATCAACGCCACCGCGATGTGGCTGCTCGCGATGTACGAGGTCGCGGCGGAGGAGCAGGGCGTCGATCCGGCCGCGCTGGCGGGCACGACACAGAACGACATCATCAAGGAATACCTCTCACGCGGAACCTACGTGTTCGGGCCGGCGCCGTCGTTGCGCCTGACGACCGACATGATCGCCTACACCGTGAGCACGATCCCCAAGTGGAATCCGCTCAACATCTGCAGCTATCACCTGCAGGAGGCGGGGGCGACGCCGACGCAGGAGCTCGCGTACGCGCTGACGACCGCGATCGCCGTGCTCGACGCGGTCCGCGACTCGGGCCAGGTGCCGGAGGACGAGTTCGAGAACGTCGTCGGGCGCATCTCGTTCTTCGTCAACGCCGGGGTGCGGTTCGTCGAGGAGATGTGCAAGATGCGCGCCTTCGGTCGGCTCTGGGACGAGATCACGCGCGAGCGATACGGCGTGCAGGACCCCAAGATGCGCCGCTTCCGCTACGGCGTGCAGGTCAACTCCCTCGGCCTCACGGAGGCGCAGCCCGAGAACAACGTGCAGCGCATCGTCCTGGAGATGCTCGGAGTGACGCTGAGCAAGGACGCCCGGGCCCGCGCGGTGCAGCTGCCGGCCTGGAACGAGGCGCTCGGCCTGCCGCGTCCCTGGGACCAGCAGTGGTCGTTGCGGCTCCAGCAGGTGCTGGCGTTCGAGTCCGACCTGCTCGAGTATGACGACATCTTCGAGGGCTCGGTCGTGGTCGAGGCCAAGGTCGCTGAGCTGATCGACGGCGCCAAGGCCGAGATGGACCGGGTCCAGGCCATGGGCGGCGCGGTCGCCGCGGTCGAGTCCGGTTACATGAAGCAGGCCATGGTGGCGTCCCACTCGGAGCGCCGCGCCCGCATCGAGGCCGGCGAGATGAAGGTCGTGGGCGTCAATTCCTACACCGAGACCGAACCGTCACCCCTCACGGCCGATCTCGACACCGCGATCATGACGGCCGATCCCGAGGCTGAGGCCAACGCGGTCGCCGAGGTCAAGGCGTGGCGCGAGCAGCGCGACCAGGCTGCCGTGGACGAGGCGCTCAGCCGGCTGCAGCGCGAGGCCAAGACCGACACCAACCTGATGGAGGCGACGCTCGAGGCCGTACGCGCCGGAGCGACCGTCGGCGAGTGGGCTGGCGCGCTGCGTGAGGTGTTCGGCGAGTACCGCGCGCCCACCGGCGTCAGCAGCGCCGGCAGCATCGCCGAGGCCGGCGCGGAGCTGTCGGCCGTACGCGAGAAGGTGCAGCGCACGGGCGAGGAGCTCGGCACCAGGCTCCGCTTCCTGGTCGGCAAGCCGGGGCTCGACGGGCACTCCAACGGCGCCGAGCAGATCGCCGTCCGCGCACGCGACGCCGGTTTCGAGGTCATCTACCAGGGCATTCGCCTGACGCCAGCGCAGATCGTCGCCGCTGCGGTCGCCGAGGACGTGCACTGCGTCGGGCTGTCGATCCTGTCCGGCTCGCACATGGAGCTCGTCCCGGACGTGCAGAAGGCCATGGCCGAGGCCGGCATCGGCGATGTTCCGCTGATCGTCGGCGGGATCATCCCCGAGTCCGATGCCCGCAAGATGGAGGCCGCCGGCGTCGCCGCGGTGTTCACGCCGAAGGACTTCGGCATGACCACGATCATGGACCGCATCGTCGACGAGATCCGCAAGGCCAACGAGCTGCCCTGAGCGGCATGGCGCAGTTTCCCAGCAGGTGCTGGGAAACCTTCACCTCACCCCTGTTGCAACATGGGTGAGGTGTTGGATTCCCAGCAGGTGCTGGGAATCTTGGGTCAGTTGAGGCCGCGGAAGTCCTTCGGCAGGCCGCCGCCGGCGACGACGTCGGTGGTCAGGTCCTGCAGCGCCATGAGGGCGACCGACTGGGCCCACGGGCCGTAGGAGACGCGCGCGACGCCGAGCTCCTCCATGCGAGCCAGCGGGACCGAGCCGACGCCGCCCATGAGGGACAGCTTCTGGGGACCCCAGGCATCGACGAAAGCGCTGATGTCGTCCTCCGACACCTTGCCGGGGACGAACACGACGGGGGCGCCGGCGGCGAGATAGGCGCGGCCGCGCTCGATGGCATCGGCCAGGACCTCGTCGTGCGGCTTGTCGCCGGCCTTGAGGAAGGAGTCCGTACGCGCGTTGAGCACGAAGTCGATGCCCTCCTGCTGAGCCGCGTTGAGCACGGCCTCGATCGCCTCGACCGCTTCGTGGATCGGCTTGAGCTGGTCCTCGAGGTTGCAGCCCACGACGCCGACGCCGATGGCCCTGAGGGTCGTCTCGCGGGGGTTGCCGTAGCCGGCCTCGAGGTCGGCCGTGACAGGCAGGTCGGTGGCCGCGACCACGCCGCCGACGGCCTCGATCATGAGCTCGACGGGGATGTTCTCACCATCGGCGTATCCGTATGCGGCGGCGATGGAGTGGCTCGCCGTGGCCAGGGCGGTGACGCCCTCGACCTCGGAGACGACGCGGGCGCTGATGGCGTCCCACACGTTGACGAGCTTGAGCAGCTTGGCGTCCGTGTGGAGGGCGAGGAGGGTCTGGGCCTGGGTGGCGAGTTCGGTCATGACGACAACCGTACGGCCCAGCCCCACCTCGCCTCCGGAGGGAATCAGTCGGCAACGAGGCCGGCGTCGTTGCGATGTTCGCCCACGGACCGGCTCGGTCGGCAGGCGATGGTGACGAAGGCGACGACGGCCGTGACGGCGAACGCGCCGCGCAGGCCGACGAGCCCGGCGGCCGCGCCCACGACGGCAGGGCCAGCGATGCCGCCGAGACCGAGGAAGAACACGACCATGCTGAATCCGGCGGCATGGTCACGCTCGAAGGTGTGGAAGCTCCACACCGCCAGCAGCGAGGCGGTCGCCATGAAGGTCGGCCCGAAGACGACGGCGGACACCACCACGACTGCTCCCTGCCCAGGCGCGAGGGAGAGCAACGCGATCCCGGTCGCGAGCAGTGCGAACAGGACGAGGTGTGACGCCCGCAGGCCCATGCGGCGAAAGAGCACGGGCGCCGCGGCTCCCGCGGTGCCGGCGATGCCGAGAAGTGTCCAGAACGCCGCCCCCGTGGCAGCCGTGGATCCCGACCCGATCAGGTCGACCGCGAACGTCCAGTAGACCGAGCCGACCGCGCCGTACGAGATCGCCGCGATGCACAACGGGATCGCCGTGCGACGGCGCAGGCGGGCGAACGTCGCGCCGGACATCGACGGTCCGCTGGTCCCGCTGGCGCCTTTGGGCAGCACGAGCGCGTTGACGATCGTGACCGCGACGGCGATCACCGTGAATGCCGCCCAGGCCAGTCGCCAGTCATCGGAGGGCGTGGCCAGTGCGAGACCTCCGGCCACCGCGGTGCCGTACGCCGTTCCGGACGCGATGATCGCGAGCGCGCGCTCGGCCCTCCGGGGCGTCAACATCGACGGCGTGACCTCGGAGTAGGGCGCCCAGACCCACCCGGCACTGGTCCCGGCCAGCACGACGCCGATCGTCATGACGATGACGGAGTCGGTGACCGCGACGAGCGTCATCCCGGTTGCTGCCGAGGCGCCTGCACTCAGGATCATGATCCGCGGACCGAGGCGGCTGATGAGGGTGCCGACCAGGACCACCGCGACCAGGTAGCCGACGTAGCTCAGGCTGCTGATCAGACCGAGCTGGGCCGTGGTGAGGCCGAACTCGCGTCGCAGCTCGGGCAGGTAGAGCCCGTATCCATATCGGGCGAAGCCGAAGCCGACACCGACCGCGGACAGCCCCGCGAGCACCAGTCGTACCTCGTGGTGGCGGGAGGTTGTGACGGTGTGATCGGTCATGCCTCCAGCCTTGCCCGGTGGAGAACTTCCGACCAGTGGCGGGAATGACACGATCCGATAGATTTACGCCATGCCTGTGACCAAGCGGATCCGCGTCGTGGTGCCGGTGCTGGAGCACACGTCCCTGTTCGAGCTCGCCGTGCCGATCGGGGTCTTCGGACTCCCGCTCGACGACGGCAAGGATTGGTACGACCTGACGACGTGCTCCACCAGCCCCGCGACGCATCGTGCAGCGGGCGGCCTGAGCCTCCAGAGCGAGCGGGGGCTGGAGGCGATCCTCGACGCCGACCTGGTGGTGGTGCCGGCGCGCATCATGGATGGCGGCACCGAGCCGCGTGGGCTCCTCGAGCACCTGGTCGAGGCGCACGCCCGTGGCGCACGGATTGCCGGCATCTGCTCAGGGGCGTTCATCCTCGCCGAGGCCGGTCTCCTCGACGGTCGCGAGGCGACGACCCACTGGATGCATGCCGAAGAGCTGCGCCGGCGATTCCCCCGGGTGCGGGTCAGCGAGGACGCGCTGTACGTCGACGCGGGCTCGGTCCTCACCAGTGCCGGCACGGCAGCCGGTCTCGACTTGTGCCTGCACATCGTGCGCAACGACTACGGCGCAGCCCGGGCGATGGAGGTCAGCCGGCGGATGGTGGTGGCGCCGCACCGTGAGGGCGGGCAGAGCCAGTACGCCCGGATGCACCTCCCGGACGCCGACCGGGCGTCCGGGCTCGCGCCCGTTCTCGACTGGGCCTCGGAACGCTTGGCGGAGACGCTCACGGTCGACGACCTCGCGGCGCGGGCCGGGATGAGCACCCGGACGCTGGGACGCCGCTTCGTGGAGGAGATCGGCACGACCCCCGTGCGCTGGTTGAACCACCAGCGGCTCGACCGGGCGCGGGCACTGCTGGAGACAACCGACTTCCCGATCGACCGCGTCGCCCGCGAGAGCGGTCTCGGCACCGAGAGCAACCTGCGCCACCACTTCCGCGACCGCCTTGAGACGACGCCGTCGGCGTACCGCCGGGCGTTCAGCCAGCCACACACCAGGGGATGACTTTGGCCAGCCACACCTTCGTGGTTTCGCGCGGTGAGGTGCCCTAGGCTCGGGCTACCGCTCAGGCGGCGATCTTGTCCTTGGTCTTCTGCTTCTTCTTGACCTTGACGAGCTTGCGCTTCTTGACGGTGTAGCCCTCGGGAAGTGTGCCCTTCTTCATCATCTTGATGGGACACCTCTTGCAGGCAGGCTTGCTGCTGCAGCACTTCTTCTTGGGTGTCGGTGGCACAGGCCTAGGATACCAGTGTGAGGTGAGGCTCGCCTTAGGCGAGGGAATGGGAGATGGGACACATGGCGGCACCAGCATTCGTGGCGAAGCTCAACGAGCAGATCGGCTACGAGTTCAGCGCGCACCAGCAGTACGTCGCTATCGCGACCTACTTCGATGCTCTGACGATGCCCCAGATGGCGGCGCTGTTCTACCAGCAGGCCATCGAGGAGCGCGACCACGCGATGATGATGGTCCAGTACCTCCTCGATGCCGATGAGACGCCAGTGATTCCCGCGATCGAAGCCCCCAAGATCGGCTTCGCCGATGTCGTCGAGCCGGTCACGGCCGCGCTCGCGCAAGAGAAGCGCGTCACCGAGCAGATCAACGAGCTGACTCGGATCGCCCGCGAGAACAACGACTACGCGTCGGACCAGTTCATGCAGTGGTTCATCAAGGAGCAGGTCGAGGAGGTTGCCAAGATGAGCGACCTGCTGGCTGTCGTCACGCGCTCCAAGGACGACTACGAGCGCATCGAGGACTGGGTCGCCCGTGAGGAGAAGGGTGCCGATGGTGACCCGACCGCGCCGCCCATCGCTGGTTCGTAGCGCCCTCACGCTCGTCGCCGCCGCTCTCCTGGCGACGGCCCTGGTCGCATGCGGCAAGGACGCCGACAAGGACCCCGGCGGTGGCTCCTCGTCGGACGCCACGGCGCTGACGATCACGCTGGTCTCCGACGATGGGGTCGACCCCGAGACCTTCGAGCTGACGTGCGACCCGCCCGGCGGAGATCATCCGCAAGCGGCGGAGGCCTGCAAGGTGCTGGCCGCGGCCGGCGCCAAGGTCTTCGAGCCCGTCGCGAAAGATCAGGCGTGCACCGATCTCTACGGCGGCCCGCAGACCGCAACGGTCACCGGGACCTACAAGGGCAAACCGGTCGACGCCGAGTTCGCGCGGACCAACGGCTGCGAGATCGATCGCTGGGAACAGCTCGGCGCGACATTCTTCAACGTCCCGATGCAGTAAGCCCCGCGGCTCTCGTTGGGCCTGTTGCGTCAGAACAGGCGAAGCGACGGATCGTCGATCCCGCGGAGCTCGTCGTAGTTGACGACGACGCACTCGATGCCGCGATCCGTGGCCAGCGTGCGGGCCTGGGGCTTGATCTCCTGTGCCGCGAAGATGCCCCGGACGGGCCGTAGCGCGGGATCGCGGTTCATGAGCTCGAGGTAGCGCGTCAGTTGCTCTACGCCGTCGATGTCACCGCGGCGCTTGATCTCGACCGCGACGGAGCTGTTGGAGCTGTCCTTGCAGAGCAGGTCCACCGGGCCGATCGCGGTCATGAACTCCCGGCGTACGAGGCTCATGCCGGGGCCGAGCGCCGTGGTGTGCTCGGCGAGGAGCTCCTGCAGGTGCTTCTCGACGCCGTCCTTCTGCAGCCCGGGGTCGACGCCGAGCTCGTGCGCCGAGTCGTGCAGGACCTCCTCGATGCGTATGCGCAGCGTGTCATCGGTCTTGCCGGCGGTGACGGTCCACTCTGTGACGCCGTCGTCGGCGAGGCCCTCACGAAGCGTGCACGGCGGACTCATCCAGTTGAGCGGCTTGTAAGAACCGCCGTCGGAGTGGATCAGCACCGAGCCGTCGTTCTTGACCATGATCAGCCGGGTGGCGAGGGGCAGGTGGGCGGCGAGCCGGCCGGCGTAGTCGACCTGGCACCGCGCGATGACAATCCTCAAGACATCCTCGTGAGCGTGCCGAGCTTGAACTCGAGGGTCTCGCCCTCGATCTTGCCGAGGTCGGTGTTGCCGTCATCGCCGATCAGCGAGACCGTCGTGCCCTCGACGGTGTACTTGCCGACCCGGAAGTCCTTCTGCCCGTTGAAGTCCTCGACGTACGTCCCGTCGTCGTGGAAGTGCACGACCCACTTGGCGTCGGCATCCTCCCAGTCGCCCACGAGATCTGACGCGGTCTCGACCGGAGCATCAGCGGTCGGCGTGGCCGGAGTTCCAGTGGTGGTTGTCTCGGCGGTGGTGGGCTCGTCCTGCGGATCGTCGCCCTTGCCGCACCCGGCAATCCCTAGCAGAACAAGGCCCACGATGGCTGTAACCATCGTCATACGTCGATTCATCGTTCTCCCATGGAGCCGGCGGCACGGTCAGGTTAGTCTGACACGATCCGTTTATTACTCAGGAGTAGCCATGCAGGAAATCGTCGACAGACTGGGCGCGAGCGACCGCGCCGCCGACATCGCGCGTACGTTGCTGCTGCCCTACCTCAACCACGCAGCCACGATGTACGAGAGCGGATACGCGACGCACGATGACATCGACGCGGCGATGCGCTTCGGCTGCGGCTACCCGATCGGGCCGCTGACGCTGATCGACACCCTCGGCCCGCAGGCCGTCGCCACCGGCCTCGAGAAGCTCTACGCCGAGACCGGCGACGACCTGCACCAGCCCGCGAGCATCCTGACCCAGATGGCCGCCGACAACACGACCTTCGCCCAGGCCGTCGGCGAGGATGACGTCGACCAGCCTCAGCTGCGCCACGAGATCGAGACGGTCGGCGTCGTGGGCACCGGCACGATGGCGTCCGGCATCGTCGAGGTCTTCGCCAAGGCCGGCTACGACGTCGTCTACGTCGGCCGCAGCGCCGACAAGCTCGCGGGCGTCGAGGCTGCCATCACCAAGAGCCTCGACAAGGCGATCTCGCGCGGCAAGCTCGACGAGGACGGCAAGTCCGCGGTGCTGGCCCGGCTCAGCGGCTCGACCGAACGCGAAGCCCTCGCCGGCGCCGACATCATCGTCGAGGCGATCGCCGAGGACCTCGACATCAAGCTCGAGCTGTTCCGTGACCTCGACCGCATCGCCAAGCCCGGCGCGATCCTGGCGACGACGACCTCTTCGCTGTCGATCACCTCCTGCGCCGAAGTCACGTCGCGTCCCCAGGACGTCATCGGCATGCACTTCTTCAATCCCGCACCCGTCATGAAGCTCGTCGAGGTGGTGACCGCCGACGAGACCACCCCCGAGGTTGCCGAGACCGTGCGCGCCCTGTGCCTGTCGACCGGCAAGCACCCGGTGTCCTGCGGCGACCGGGCGGGCTTCATCGTCAACGCGTTGCTGTTCCCCTACCTCAACGATGCGATCAAGCTGCACGAGGCTGACGGCGGCTCGCTGACCGAGATCGATGATGCCCTCAAGGCGACCAAGCTGCCGATGGGACCGTTCGAGCTGCTCGATGTGGTGGGCAACGACGTCTCGCTCGCGATCCAGGAGACCTTGGTGAGCACGTTCGGCCACGCGGGCTGGTTGCCGGCGCCGACCCTGCAGCGTCTGGTCGCCGAGGGCAAGCTCGGCCGCAAGACCGGAGCGGGCTTCCACACGTACTAGCCAGCCAAAAGTTACGCGAAACGGCGAAGAGTTCTTTTTCCTGCGACGCCGGTAACTAAGGGTTGACGATCTCGTTGCACTGTCCAGAGGGCCCACTCGGACAGGAGGAGCGATGATCAGCACGACACCGGTGTTCTTCGCCGCTCGGATGGTGCGTCTCGCCGCGGCCGTGTGCACCGTGGGACTCCTGGTCGGCTACCTCGCGATCTCGTCGTTCGCGAGCCACTACGGCGGCTCGACCCAGATGATCTTCGACAGCAAGAGCAGCGAGACGGCGCTCTCGTCCGCCGTCGCGGCGCAGGAGTCGGTCGGGCTCGCGTGCAGTGACAAGCCTGCGTTGACCGACGTCGTCCTGTTCCAGCGCGACGGGGAGCACAAGATCGCGGTGCTGACGTTCGACCAGGCGATCAAGGCGTCCAGCGCCCGCGAAGGCTGGATCAGGAAGTACTGCACTGCTCCGTAGACTGGGAGCATGTCCCGTCGTCGAGTCGCCCATCGCGCGCACCCGCCGTTGCGGACCACGACAGAGCAGGTCGAGGACAAGTCCGACGGCTCCTGGTTCGTACGCAAGCTGAGCGGGTCGGGTGCCGACAAGGACTACCGCTGCCCCGGCTGCGCACAGCTGATCCGCCCGGCGACGCCGCACATCGTGGCGTGGCCGGTTCAGAAGGCACTGCTGAGCGAGGCAGCCATCGACGAGCGCCGGCACTGGCACACGGCCTGCTGGGCCAGGAAGCACTGAGGACGTATGACCGAGAAGATCCGCGGCAACTCCGTGCTGCCCGCTCGTCGCGAGCAGATCACGCTGGAGACCGCCGACGGCGTCAACCTCGTGGGGGAGCTCGCGCTGCCGCCGGAGGGCGACCCCGTCGCGACGATGATCTGCCTGCACCCGCTGCCGACGCACGGCGGCATGATGGACAGCCACCTGTTCCGCAAGGCGTCCTACCGGCTGCCTGCACTCGCGGGGATCGCGGTCCTACGTTTCAACAGCCGTGGCACGTCGAGCGTGCAGGGCACCAGCGGCGGCACGTTCGACAACGGCATCGCCGAGCGTTTCGACGTCGCCGCTGCGGTCGAGTACGCCGAGTTCGCCGACCTGCCGCACGTATGGCTCGTCGGCTGGTCGTTCGGCACCGACCTCACCTTGATGTACGGCCTGGAGCCGGTCGTCGAGGGCGTCGTGCTGCTGTCACCGCCGCTGCGCCACGCCTCGCCTGAGCACCTGCAGGCGTGGGCCGAGTCCGGCAAGCCGGTCATGGCGCTCATCCCGGAGCACGACGACTACCTCCAGCCGCCCGAGGCCCGCGAACGCTTCGCCGCGATCCCGCAGGCCGAGGTCATCGCGGTCGACGGCGCCAAGCATCTGTGGGTCGGCGACTCCGAGCGCGTGCTCGACGAGGTCACCCGCAAGCTGGCGCCGGGCGTCCCGGTGCCGTTGCCCGACACCTGGGACGGCCCGATGGAACGCGCAGACTCCTCGGCCTACCGCGACCGTACGGTTGCGGCATTCAAGGCGCCGAGACCGAGCAGTCCGTAGTTCTGATCCTGATGCTGCTCGCGTCGGGGCCCTCGCTAGCGGGTCTTCTCCTCGACCGCTTCGTCGGCGTCCGTGGAGTCTGACTCGACCGCTTCGTCCTCGACGGCCTCATCGGAGCTGGCCTCGTCAGCCGGCTTCTCGGCCTTCGGCTGCTCGGGCTTGGCCTCGTCCGCGGGCTTGTCGGCCTTGGGCTCTGCCTTGTCCTCGGGGCCGCTGTCCTTGACGGTCGTGGGGGCGAACGTCGAGACGATGTCGCGCAGCTGACCCATCTGGGCCATGATGCCGTCGCGCTTGCGCTGCAGCTCTTCGACCTCGGCCCGCAGGACCCGGGTCTGCCGCTCGGCGTCGGTCGTCGCGCTGACCCGGATGTGCTGCGCTTCGGCGCTGGCGCCCGACACCAGCTGGCTGGCCTCGGCCTTGGCGTTGTCGAGCAGGCGGGCGGCTTCGGCGCTGGCGGCGTCGCGGGCCTTGGCGGCCTGCTCCATGATGTCGCGGGCGCGGTCGTCGGCCGCCTTGGCGCGCGTCTCGGCGTCCTTGACGAGCTTGGCGGTCTGCTCGGTCGCTGAGGCGTGGTTCTCGGACGCCTCACGAGCGAGGCGCTCCTTCTCGACGGCGAGGACACGGCGCGCCTCGGTGACCTCGCGATCGGCGGCGGCGCGCGCCTGCTCGACCTCGCGGGTCGCGCCGAGGCGCATGTTCTGGGCGTCCTGCTCGGCTGCGAGCTTGACCTGGGCGGCCTCGCGCTCGGCATGCGCGCGCAGGTCCTCGGTGTGCGCGATCGCGTCGGCGTGCATGGCCTCGGCGTCCTCGAGGAGCTGCTTGCGCTTCTCCTCGAGCTCGATGACGGCGCGGCCGCGCAGTTCCTCGGCCTCGTGGTTGGCCGTGGCGCGAACGATCGCGGCCTCTTCCTCGGCCTTCTTGACGAGCTCGTCGGCCTCGCGCACGGCGCGGTTGCGTACGTCTTCAGCCTCCTGCTCGGCCAGACCGAGCAGCTGGGCGGCGTGGTTGCCCAGGCCCGTGTAGGTCGGCTTCTCGACGGCCTCGACGCGGTCCTTGAGCTTCTCGATCAGGTCGCGGAGGTTCTCGTTCTCTGATCGCACGGTCTTGAGGCTGTCCGCGGCCTTCTGGAACTCGGCTGACTGGGTGCGGACCCACGCGTCGACGGCGTCACTGTCGTAACCGCCGCGGCGAGCGAGCGGGAAGGAAGCGTCGCCGGACTTCTCGGCGGCGTCGAAGATGGACAATCCGGACTGGTCGGACATGCTGTACCCATTCGGTGGAAGAGAGGGGTTGTCAGGTGTGGGTCCACCATACCTGCCCGAAAGGGGCACCGACACGGCCGATCTCGGCCTCGTCGATGCCCCTCACCCCGAGCGTTGGTGGTGTTCCTCAGACCCCTCGGCAGTGCAGATGCGTTCCTCGGGTCTTCGTTCCTCAGACCCCTCGGCAGTGCAGATGCGTTCCTCGGGTCTTCGTTCCTCAGACCCCTCGGAACCTGTTGATCTTGTCGATGTGCAGGGCACGCTTCTCGGCGTTGCGGACGCCCAGGCCCTCCTCGGGTGCGAGGCACAGGACGCCGACCTTGCCCTGGTGGAGGTTGTGGTGCACGTCGAGCGCGGCCTGGCCGGTTTCGGCGAGCGGGTAGACCCGCGACACCGTCGGGTGGATCAAGCCCTTGTCGATCAGCTTGTTGGCTTCCCACGACTCGCGGTAGTTGGCGAAGTGCGAGCTGACGATGCGCTTGAGGTTCATCCAGAGGTAGCGGTTGTCGTACTGGTGCATGTAGCCCGACGTCGACGCGCAGGTCACGATCGTGCCACCCTTGCGCGCGACGTAGACGCTCGCACCGAACGTCTCGCGGCCCGGGTGCTCGAACACGATGTCGGGATCGTCGCCACCGGTCAGCTCGCGGATCTTCTTGCCGAACCGCTGCCACTCCTTGGGATCCTGGGTGTTCTCGTCCTTCCAGAACTTGTAGCCCTCGGCCGATCGGTCGATGACGAGCTCAGCGCCCATCTTCTTGACGATCTCGGCCTTCTCCGGCGACGAGACGACACACACCGGGGTGGCGCCGCCGTTGAGCGCGAACTGCGTCGCGTACGACCCGAGGCCGCCGGAGGCACCCCAGATCAGCACGGTGTCGCCCTGCTTCATGTTGGCGCCGTTGGTCGAGACGAGCTGGCGGTAGGCCGTCGAGTTGACCAGGCCGGGGCTCGCCGCCTCTTCCCACGTCAGGTGGTCGGGCTTGGGCATCAGCTGGTTGGCCTTGACGATCGCGAGCTGTGCGAGGCCGCCGAAGTTGGTCTCGAAGCCCCAGATGCGCTGCTCAGGGTCCATCATCGTGTCGTTGTGCCCGTCGGGTGCCTCGAGCTCGACCGACAGGCAGTGGGCGACGACCTCGCGGCCCGGCTCCCACTTGTTGACGCCGGGGCCCGTGCGCAGCACGACGCCGGCGAGGTCGGAGCCCACCACGTGATAGGGCAGGTCGTGACGCTTGGTGTACTCGCTCAGCCGGCCGTAGCGCTCCAGGAAGCTGAACGTCGAGACCGGCTCGAAGATCGACGTCCATACGGTGTTGTAGTTGATGGCGCTCGCCATGACCGCGACGAGTGCCTCTCCGGGTGCGAGCTCCGGGATCGGGACATCGTCGAGGTGCAGGCTCTTGCGCGGGTCCTTGTCGCGGCTCGCGAGGCCCTCGAACATGTCGACCTCGTCCTTGTGGACGGTGATCCCCTTGTATGTCTCGGGGAGCTCGATGTTCGCGAAGTCTTCGGGGGAGGTGTCGCCGGCCTGGATGGCGTCAAGGATGTTCTGCACGTCTGGAGTCCTTCGGTCGGGGTCTCCGCGATGTTACTAAGCGTTAACTTTTCCGGCTACGGACTGTGATCCGGAACTCAGTGAGATGCGGCGGGTTCGACCAGCTCCACCAGGACACCTCCGGCGTCCTTGGGGTGCACGAAGTTGACTCGTGAGTCGGACGTGCCGCGTTTGGGTGCGTCATAGAGCAGGCGTACGCCGCGCTCGCGGAGGATCGCCGAGACCGCCTCGATGTCGGCGACGCGATAGGCGAGCTGCTGGATGCCCTGGCCGTTGCGGGCGAGGAACTTGGCGATCGTGGAGTCGTCGCTGAGCGGAGCGAGCAGCTGGATGCGCTGGTCGGAGTCGCCGACCGCGAGCATCGCCTCGCGTACGCCCTGCTCCTCGTTGGTCTCCTCGTGCACCGAGTGCAGCCCGAAAGTCGAGGCATAGAACTCGAGGGCATCGTCGAGGTCCGGCACCGCGATGCCGACGTGATCGATCGCGAGCAGGAGGTGGTCAGGAACCAAGGGGCTGTCAGGCATGGAGACGAGGGTATGGCACCTGGCTGGCATTGCGGCGTGATCCATCGCACAGAACCGGGCACGAACGTTACTTCTAAGTAAAGTGGAGATCACTGTCTTTCCAAAGACGTGTCTTGCGAAGGAGCAACTCCATGACCCAGTCCGTGATCGTCGCCGGTGCGCGTACCCCGATCGGCCGCCTCCTCGGTGGCCTCAAGACCCTCTCCGGGTCGGACCTGGGTGGTCTGGCCATCAAGGGAGCACTCGACAAGGCCGGTGTGTCCGGCGACCAGGTCGACTACGTGATCATGGGCCAGGTCCTCGGTGCCGGAGCCGGCCAGGTGCCGGCCCGCCAGGCCGCGTTCAAGGGCGGCATCCCGCTGACGACGCCGTCGATCACGATCAACAAGGTGTGCCTGTCGGGCATCAACGCGATCGCCCTGGCCGACCAGCTGATCCGCGCCGGCGAGCACGAGATCATCGTCGCCGGCGGCCAGGAGTCGATGACGCAGGCGCCGCACATGCTGCTGGGATCGCGTGAGGGCACCAAGTACGGCGACACCAAGCTGACCGACCACATGGCGTACGACGGACTGTGGGACGCGCTCACGGACCAGGCGATGGGCGGGCTCACCGAGCAGATCAACGCCGACGGCACCCAGCTGAGCCGCGAGGAGCAGGACGCGTTCAGCGCCCGCTCCCACCAGCTGGCCGCAACGGCCCAGAAGAACGGCGTCTTCGACGAGGAGATCGTCCCGGTCGAGATCCCGCAGCGCAAGGGTGACCCGATCGTGATCAGCGCTGATGAGGGTGTCCGTGGCGACACCACCACCGAGTCGCTCGGCAAGCTGCGTCCCGCCTTCAACAGGGAGGGCACCATCACGGCCGGCTCGGCCAGCCAGATCTCCGACGGCGCGGCCGCGGTCGTCATCATGAGCAAGGCCAAGGCCGAGGAGCTCGGCCTGTCCTGGATCGCCGAGATCGGCGCTGCCGGCGTCGTCGCCGGCCCCGACTCGAGCTTGCAGCTGCAGCCGGCCAACGCGATCGCCAACGCGGCCGCCAAGGAGGGCATCGAGATCAGCGACATCGACCTGTTCGAGCTCAACGAGGCATTCGCCGCCGTCGGCATCGAGAGCACCCGTGCGCTGGGCGTCTCTGAGGACAAGGTCAACGTCAACGGCGGAGCGATCGCCCTCGGCCACCCGATCGGTGCCAGCGGTGCCCGCCTCGTCCTGCACCTCGCGCTCGAGCTCGGCCGTCGTGGCGGCGGTGTCGGCGCGGCTGCCCTGTGTGGCGGTGGCGGTCAGGGTGACGCCCTGATCATCCGCGTCCCCCAGAAGTAGCCACCACCCGGTGAGTCGCAGTCGCGCCATTCCGGTCGCCGAGCTCGTCGAACGTGCGCGAGCCGGCGAGGCCCGGGCGGTGGCGCGGCTGATCTCACTGGTCGAGGACCGGTCGCCGTCCCTGCGCGAGGTCAGCGCCGCGCTGACCCCCCACGCCGGGTCGGCGCACATCGTCGGCATCACGGGCTCGCCGGGCGTGGGCAAGTCGACGTCGACCTCGGCCTTGGTCACCGCGCTGCGGGCCCAGGGCAAGCGGGTCGGCGTGCTCGCGGTCGATCCGACCTCGCCGTTCTCCGGCGGTGCGTTGCTCGGCGACCGCGTACGCATGCAGGACCATGCGACAGATCACGACGTCTACATACGGTCGATGGCGAGCCGCGGACACCTGGGTGGCCTCTCGGCGTCAGCGCCGCAGGCGTTGCGCGTCCTCGATGCCGCCGGCTGTGACGTCGTCCTGGTCGAGACCGTGGGGGTCGGGCAGTCCGAGGTCGAGATCGCCGGACTCGCTGACACGACGCTGGTGCTGCTGGCCCCCGGGATGGGAGATGGCATCCAGGCCGCCAAGGCGGGCATCCTCGAGATCGGCGACATCTTCGTCGTCAACAAGGCCGACCGCGACGGTGCACAGTCGACCCGCCGCGAGCTCCGGTCGATGCTCTCGATGACCGAGCGCGACGACAGTGCGTGGAAGCCGCCGATCGTCCTGACCGTCGCGACCAGGGGAGAGGGTGTCGACGAGGTCGCGGAACAGATCGCGGCGCATCGCGCCCATCTGGGGGAGTCCGGCGAGCTCGCGCGCCGACGGCTGGCGCGCCTGAGGCGTGAGATCGAGGCGCTGGCGCTGGCCGAGGTGCAGTCGAGGTTCGCGGGGCTGTCGGGCGACGCCCGGCTGGACACGCTCGCCGGTCAGGTCCTGGCCGGCGAGACCGACCCGTTCGCAGCCGCGGACACCTTGGTCGAGAACGTCTGACCTGGATTCGAGCTGGCGACGAGTTCTCGGCGCGCCTGCACAGGTCGGCACTGGGTCTTCGACACAATGGCGGTGTGCTGAAGAAGGTCTTTGTGCTGCTGCTGGTCGGCTTTGCGATCTACTACCTGCTGTCGACCCCTGCCGATGCTGCCGACTTCGTGAGCAGCTCGTTCAGCGGGATCATGGACGGCTTCCAGCGGGTCGGTGTGTTCTTCAACGAGCTCGTCAACTAGGCCACCGATGTTCCGGGCGCTGCTCGACCGATTGCCCGACCAGGAGATCGACAGTCATCTCCTCGCCGAAGAGGGCGAGGTCGTGATCGATCTCGTCCGCCACCACAACATCGTGTTCTGGAAGCCGATCGCCGAGGGCGTCGGCACCGTGGTGCTCTGGATCCTCGCGGTGGTGGGCCCGATCGAGCTGGGTTGGCTCTTGATCATCGGCGGCTTCGCCTTGGCCCTGCACGCGCTCTACGTGGCGATGCGCGAGCGCCGTGACGTCTTCGTCGTCACCAACATGCGTGTCTTCAGGGCGACCGGGGTGTTCTCGGTCCGCATCGCCACGATGCCGATCACCCGCATCCTCGACATCACGGTCGAGAAGCCGCTGCTCGGACGCATCCTCGGCTACGGCCACTTCATCTTCGAGTCGGCGGCGCAGGCCCAGGGCCTGCGCCACATCCGTTACATCGGCGATCCCGATGCCCGTGACCTCACCATCCAGCGAGTCGTGCAGCGCTCGGGTCTGCGCGGCCGCACGATCGAGCAACGTCTGTTGGAAGGGAGCTGATCGACACCCTCGGCACCATGTTCGCGCCGGTTCATACACTGGGCGCATGAACTTCTCGCGCCCTGGCGCCATCGACCTCTCCGCGCTGAAGCAGCCGCCCGCCCGTCCTGGCCAGCCCGCTGCCAGCGGCGGTGGATCGTACGTCGTCGACATCACCGAGCAGAACTTCCAGACCGAGGCCCTGGAGGCCTCGATGAGCTATGTCGTCGTCCTGAGCCTCTGGTCGCCGCGCTCGCCGCAGAGCGAGAGCTTCAACGCGATGCTCGGCAACCTGGTGTCGCAGTACGCCGGCCAGCTCGTGCTGGCCCAGGTCGACATCGACGCCAACCCGGCCATCGCGCAGGCGTTGCAGGCGCAGGCCGTCCCGCTGGTCGTCGGCCTCGTCAAGGGCCAACCCGTCCCGCTGTTCCAAGGGACGGTCGAGGAGGCCGAGGCGCGTCGCTACTTCGACGAGCTGGTCAACGTCGCCGCCCAGAACGGGGTGACCGGGGTGGCGCAGCCCAACGGTGGCGGCGCCGAGCCCGCCGAGGAGGCAGAACAGCCCGAGGACCCGCGGTTCGCCGAGGCCGACGCAGCCTTCGCGGCGAGCGACTTCGACACCGCGGTCGCCGAGTACGAGAAGCTGCAGGCGCAGTATCCGGCGGACAGCGAGATCGCCGAGCGGCTCGCCGGCGTCAAGCTGCTCGCCCGCACGCAGGGTGTCGACCTGCAGGCGGCGCGCAAGGCTGCCGCCGACGCTCCGGACGATCTTGACGCGCAGATGCTGGTGGCCGATCTCGACGTCAGTGGCGGTCACGTCGACGATGCGTTCGACCGGCTGATCCAGCTCGTGAAGCGCACCTCCGAGGACGATCGCGAGCGCGTACGCCAGCGTTTGCTCGACCTGTTCACCGTCGTCGGCATCGCGGATCCGCGCGTCGCGACTGCCCGTCGGGCACTCGCGTCGGCGCTGTTCTGACCGATTCGGCGACATCCCTGCACGTCATGCTGCGCGGTCGGGAGCTCGAACCCCGATAGGCTCACGGCGGCGTCAGTCGTTGGTGCCCGAGAGGGAGTGTGGAGATGCGGAAGAGGTTGAGTTGGGCACTGTCCGTGCTCGGCGTCCTCATCGCGCTCCTCGGCCTGAGCGTCATGATCCTGTTGGGACCCGACAGCCGATTCTCGTCCGGCCCGCACCCGATCGACACCGACGGGATCGCGATCGTGACGGCGCCCAAGGTCATCACGTGGGCTGATGTGCAGGTCGACCTGCTCGCCGAGGTGCCGGTCCGCAAGCCCGTCTTCATCGGCCTCGGCAACAGCGTCGACGTGGAGAACTACGTCGGCAAGACCAAGCGGCTCGAGGTCACTGGCTTCGAGACGCCGTGGAACGTCAAGACCCACGAGATCAAGGGCCGGGGCAACCTGCCGAGTGCCCCGACCGCGCTCGACTGGTGGATCGCCCAGTCGGCCGGTCTCGGCGGCGCCAGCATCAGCACCCAGCTGCCCGACGAGACGGTCTCGGTCGCGGTCCTCTCGGTCGGCTCGACCAACCTGTCGGGCGTCGAGATCACGTTGGCGTACGGCATCAAGGGCGGGTTCTACAAGGGCATCGCCCTGCTGCTGCTCGGTCTTGCAGCCGTCTGGTCGGGCTGGTGGATCCGCCGCGACGCCGATCTGTGGTTTGCCGGGTCATACGAGGAAGGCCCGATCATCGAAGAAGAAGTCGTCTACGTGTACGTCGACGAGGACGGCGTCGAGCACGAGATGTCGGCCGAGGAGGCGCAGGAGTACGACATCGTCGACGAGTCTGTCGAGATCGTCGAGGCGGAGCCGGCTGAGGTGGCGGAGCTGGAGCTGGAGCCCGAGCCCGAAACCGAGCCCGAAACCGAGCCCGAAACCGAGCCCGAAACCGAGCCCGAAACCGAGCCCGAGCCCGCCACACCGCGGATCCCCGGTGTCCTGACCGCCGCGGAGATCGCGGCCGGTGCCGAACCCGAGCCGTTCCCTGAGCCGGAACCGGAGCCGGAGCCGGAACCCGAACCGGAGCCGGAGCCGGAGCCGGAGCCCGAACCGGAGCCGGAGCCGGAGCCCGAACCGGAGCCGGAGCCCGTGAGCCGGAGCCGGAGCCGGAGCCGGAACCCCAGTCGTCCCCAGAGCGGGTCGTCTACGTCTTCGTCGACGAGGACGGCGTCGAGCATGAGGTGGGCGAGGACGAGCTCGGCGACTTCGAGATCGTCGACGACGAGGAGAAGCCATGAGGCGCCTCGCTGCCCTCGGGCTCATCTGCGCCCTGGCGCTGTCTGCCTGTGCCGTGCCGCACAAGCGCGGCGACGTCTCGGTCGAGAAGACCGCAGCTCGTGAGGCTGAAGTCACGGCGGTGTTCAATCAGTACCGCAAGGTCCGCAACACCGCGATCGAGCTGCTCGACGCCAAGCCGTTGTCGATCGTCGAGAGCGGACCCGTCCTGGCGATCGACTCCGGGTCGTTCGAGGTGTCACAACGGCTCGCCACGACGCAGAAGCAGGACACCGCGGCCGTCGAGGTCACCGACGTGCAGACCCCACGGTTCAAGAAGTACCCGCTGTGGTTCTTCGCCGTGGTGCGCGACTCCAAGGCCGGCGTCAACCGGGTTCAGATCTTCGAGCGTGAGACCGCCGTCGAGCCGTGGTTGTTGGTGGCCAGCCCCGAGACGCTTGCCGAGACGCCGATCCCGGGCATTCGGCGGGAGGGGTCTGCCGCGCTGACCGTCAAGCCCACCGATGGCGTCGGGATGTCGATGTCGGCTGAGGAGGCCGCCAAGGCGTACGCCAAGGCGCTCGCCGACCCCGATTCAGCGGAGGTCGACAAGGTCGCTGACGACTCGTTCATCAAGCAGATGCGAACGACGGCCGAGACGAACTCCAACCTCACGGGCGTCACGTTCACCCAGTCGTGGGGCAGCGATCCCGTCAAGTACGTCCTGCGCACGTCGGATGGGGGAGCGCTGGCGTTCGTCACGCTGCTGCGCCTCGACACGTACGAGGTCAAGAGCGGCCTCACCGTCAGCTGGCCCGACGGCACGCCTCAGCAGGCTTTCCTGTCATCGGGCATCTCCAGCTCGGGCAAGCTGCGCTACTACCACCAGGTGCTGCTCTACATCCCAGGTGGCAACGGGAAGCCCCGCGCGATCGGCCAATATGGCGGTGTCGTCAGCGCCGATTCGCAGTGAGATGCGGATTGGGGCTGTCAACCGCTACGATGGTCTCGTTGCACGACGTTGGATTCTACGGCTGATCGAGTTCCGCAAGGTAGCTAGTTCTTCTCGCAGGTTTTAAATGTGTGTCGCGACAGTCGCTCGCGAAAGGCGTGAGCGGCACTCGCCAAAGAGGAGAAACAACATGGCTACAGGAACCGTCAAGTGGTTCAACGCTGACAAGGGCTTTGGATTCATCGCCCCCGACGACGGCAGCGAAGACGTTTTCGCGCACTTCAGCGCCATCGCGACCAGCGGCTACCGCTCGCTGGACGAGAACCAGAAGGTCGAGTTTGACGTCGAGCAGGGCCAGAAGGGCCTGCAGGCGACGAACATCCGTCCCCTCTGATCTAGATTCAGGCTCGCGAGAGCTCGGGGACGGCTTGTCGTCCCCTCTGATCTTCTTGATCTGAAGTAGCACCGACGAAGGCCCCGGAGCTTGCTCCGGGGCCTTCGTCATGCCCGGACCTATTCGGCGGCTTTGGGGGCTTCGCGGTAGGCCGGCAGAGATCCGGCCTCGACCGCCTCGAGCAGCTCGATCGCTGCGTCGGCGGCATTCGCGCGTACGGTCGCCGGATCGCACCACCGCACGGACTTGATCTCGGTCGCCTGCAGCGTCATGCCCTCGGTGATCGAGCTGTCGACGACGCCGAGGTCGAACAAGAAGATGCAGGCGTCGTCCCAACCACGCCACGCCGGCAGCCAGTTGACCGTGATGAGGTCGCGGACCTCGACGGTGATGCCGAGCTCCTCCTGCAGCTCGCGGACCAGGCCGACAGATGGTGCCTCGCCGACCTCGACGACACCTCCCGGCAGGTCCCACTCGCGCTTGTAGGTCAGCTCGCACAACAGCACTCTGCCGCGCTCGTCGCGGAGCAGGCCTTGGCTGATGACCCGCTTGGTCGGCAGCCCGGCGTTGAGGATCGCGATGAACCCGTCGCGGCTGTGGGGTTCGGGATCGTCGGCGACGCGGGCGAGCAGAGCTCGATCGGGATCATCGCCGGCGCCGCGGAGGACACCCTCTCGCCGCATGCCGGCAATCGAGGCCGCGCGGACGTCGGCCAGGCGCTCGATCGGGACGCGGGCCTCGACCCGCGTCATGCCGAGGTCGTCGAATGCGTACGTCAGAGCGAGACGGAGCGCCCTGACCGCGACCGGGATGTTGTCGGTGCCGGCGTTCCACCGGATCGAGGCCGTACGCCCGTCCTCACCGCGCAGTGCGACGGTGCCGACCCGCTCACCGTCGAGCAGGATCGCGAAACCGGTGAACTCCTCGGAGCCGGATGTGGGCTCGAGCACGAGGTCGCCGTCGCGGAGGGTCTCGGTCACGCGTTCAGGCTACCGACCCGCCGGTGCGGCCGTGGAGACGTACTCGCAGTATCCCCTGAACCGTGACCTGTGCCACGATGCGTGCGTGGAACTCGACAACGTGCTCTGGATGTTGACGGCCCTGGCCGCTGTCGTCGTCCTCCTCACGCGGATGCGACTGTCCGCGACGGGCCGGCAACCAGGCCATGCCCAGATTCCCGGAGCGATCCTCAACGCGCACACGGTGCTCGGTGTGCTGGCGCTCGCGGTCTGGATCTACTACCTCACCTCCCCGAGCGACCTGCTCGGGATCGTCGCGTTGGTGGTGTGGTGGCTCGAGGTCATCGTCGGGATCCTGATCCTCGCCCGGTGGCTCCCGGGTGCCGGCAAGCATGCGGCGCCGGCAGTGGACGACAGCTGGGCCGAGGGCCCGTACCTCTCGATCCTCGGCCACGTCGGTCTGCTGCTCGGGGTCATCTTCTTCACCTACTGCGTGCTCACCGGAAAGGTCAGTTGAGCAGTCGGGGTTGACCTCAACCTTGGTTGAGGTTGTTGGCTGGTGGCCAGATCATCTGACCCCACCAAGGAGCATCCATGCCTCGAGCAATCATCACCGGCGGATCGGCCGGTCTCGGTCACGCTCTCGCTGCCGGTCTGGCGGCGCGTGACTGGGACGTCGTCATCACCGGGCGCAACCAGGACCGACTCACAGCCGCGGCGCGTACGTTGGGCGAGCGGGTCACGGCGCTCGCCGGCGACGTGACCGATGCCTGGCACCGGGCCGCGCTGGTCGAGGCGGCGTCGGGCGGCCTCGACCTGCTCGTCAACAACGCGAGCACCCTCGGCGTCAGCCCGCTCCTGCCGGTCCTGCGGCTCGGCGACCAGGTCTTACGCGACGTCTGGGAGACCAACGTCGTCGCGCCGACGGCGTTGATCCGCGCCCTCCGGCCATCGCTGGGCGCCGGCGCAGCGGTCATCAACATCACGTCGGACGCGGCGGCAGACCACTACGAGACGTGGGGTGCGTACGCCGCGAGCAAGGCCGCGCTCGAGCACCTGACCCTCACGCTCGCGGCCGAGGAGCCCGACGTCCGCTGGTGGGCGGTGGACCCCGGCGACATGCGTACGCAGATGCACCAGGACGCCTTTCCCGGAGAGGACATCTCGGACCGGCCACTGCCGGAGAGCATCGTGCCGGCATTCCTGGCCCTCCTCGACCGCAGGCCGCCGAGCGGGCGCTACCGCGCATCCGAGCTCGCGCCTGCGACGGCGGTTGCGTCATGACGACGATCGACATCACGCCTCTGACGACGTTCGCGCCACCGGGCGACCGTACGGCGCCGTCGCCGGCCGAGGCGCGAGGGCTCCGACGCGACGACGTACGCCTGCTCGTGGCGAACGGCGACCGGCTGGCCCACGCCAGGTTCGGCGACCTCGCGGAGCATCTGGACCCAGGTGACCTCGTGGTGGTCAACGCGTCGCAGACCATCGCCGGGGAGGTCGACGCGGCGCTCACGGGCGTGGGCGCCTCGAACGGCGATGTCGTCGTGCACGTCGCGACCGATCTCCGCGACGGCACCTGGGTCGTGGAGATCCGCACCGCGCCCGACGCCGCACGGGCCGTGCTCGACGCCGCGGCGGGCCAGGCGTTGACGCTGACCGGCGTCGGCGAGCGAGCCGCGCTGACCCTGCTCGAGCCCTACCCACGCGAGCACTCGTCTCCCACGGGCAGCGGCAACCGACTGTGGCGTGCGTCGTACGCCGGCGAGTCGGAGCTCCCGGCGGTGCTCGCGCGCTTCGGCCGCCCCATCGCATACGGCTACCTCGACCGGCAGTACCCGATCGACGACTACCGCACGATCTTCGGCACGACGCCGGGCAGTGCCGAGATGCCGAGCGCAGCCCGCCCGTTCACGCCGGACGTCGTGACCCGGCTCGTCTCGCGGGGCATCGCGATCGCGCCGATCGTGCTGCACACCGGCGTCTCGTCCCAGGAGGCCGGAGAGGCTCCTCAGCCCGAATGGTTCGAGGTCAGCGAGTCAACCGCGCGGCTGGTGAATGCCACGCGGGCCGGGGGAGGGCGCATCATCGCCGTCGGCACGACCGTCACCCGGGCCCTCGAGTCAGCCGTGAGGGGCGCACCGGGACGTGCGAGGGTCGAGCCCAGCGAAGGCTGGACCGAGCGGGTCGTGACCCGAGAGGCCCCGCCACGCGTGGTCGACGGCCTCATCACCGGATGGCACGACCCTGCGGCCTCCCACCTCCTGCTGGTCGAGGCGGTCGCGGGAGCGCGGCTGACCCAGGTGGCGTACGACGCCGCGGTGGCGAGTGGCTACGACTGGCACGAGTTCGGCGACTCGGCCCTGCTGCTGCCTGCGAAGGCGGAGGCCATCGCGGCCTGAGTGCAAAGAATAGTTTGCAAAGAAGCCTTTGCAGTCATAGGTTCGGGGCATGAGCCTGACGAACAAGGTCGTGGAGGACCTCGACACCCTCAAGGCGGTCTCCCACCCGCTACGGATGCGACTGCTCGGCGCCCTGCGCCGCATCGGCCCCTCGACGGCATCGGAGCTGGCCCGAGAGCTCGGCGAGTCGAGTGGCTCGACGTCGTACCACCTGCGCCAGCTCGAGCGGTTCGGCTTCGTCAGCGACGACGACGAGCAGCCGTCCGGCCGGGAGCGACGCTGGAAGTCGCTGTATGACCTGACGACGTACCCCGCGGCGCTGGCGAACCTCGACGGCGGTCGGGAGTACCTCGACGTGGTCCGTCGGCGACAGGAAGAGAACTTGCGAGAGGGGTTGGAGCGCTGGACTGAGCACCGCCCCGGCATCGGCCACAGCGACTACCTCCTCCAGCTCGACGCGGACGACCTCGAGGCGATGCTCCGTGAGCTGGAGAGCGTCATCGCGCGCTACGCCGACCGCAAGGGGGCCGAGCCCATCGCGCTGCACCTTCTGGCGCTCCCCGGGCCGGCATGACCGAGCGCAGCGAGGGGGCGGCATGACGCTGCGCACCCGGTTCTGGCTGCTTGCAGCGCTGCGCTGGCTGCCGACCGGTTTCATCATCCCGGTCTCCGCGCTGCTGCCGCTCGAGCGCGGGCTCACGATCGCGGAGTTTGGCGCGGTCGCCGCGACGCAGGGATTCGTGGTGCTGCTGTTGGAGCTGCCGACCGGAGGGTTTGCGGATGCGCTCGGCCGCAAGCCCGTGTTCATCGCGTCGGCGGCCGTGGCACTGGCGTCATACGTCACCTACGCCCTCGCGCAGGTGACCCTCGCGTTCTTGCTTGCGAGCGCTCTGAGCGGTGTCTTCCGCGCGCTCGACAGCGGCCCGCTCAATGCGTGGTTCGTCGACGCGGTCAACGAGGACGAGACGATCATGAACCGCAGCGACGTCGTGGTTCGCGGCCTGTCCGGCTACGCGAGTGTGGTGGGCGCGTCGATTGCGATCGGGGCGGTCTTCTCGGGCCTGTTCATCGTGTGGGCGCCGCTGGGCCGCGAGAACTCACTCGCCCTGCCGTTCTGGATCGCGGCAGTCCTCGCGGTGCTCCAGATCGTCGTGGCGATGGTGATCATGCACGAGGACCGGTCGGCGCGGGTGGCCGGCGTCGTGCGCTCGATGCGCGCGACGCCCGGAGTCGTACGCGACGGCGTGCGCCTGCTGTGGCGCTCGCGGGTGCTGCGGGCCCTCGTGGCGGTCGAGCTGTTCTGGGGCTTCGGCATGATCGCGTTCGAGTCGTTCATGCCGATCAGGCTCTCGGAACTGCTGTCCGACCGCGAGCAGGCCGCAGCAGTGATGGGGCCGGTCACGGCGGCGGCATGGGGCGTGTCAGCGCTGGGCGCCGCGATGGTGCCGCTGCTCCTGCGTCGCTGGAGCATGGTCGGCGTCTCGGTCGCGTTGCGAGTCGTCCAAGGCGCCACGGTCGTCGGCATGGGACTGGCCGCGGGCCCGATCGGACTCGTCCTGGGCCTCTTTGCGACGTACGCCGTGCACTCCGCGGCGGGCGCGATCTACGAGACGCTGCTGCACGAGCAGGTCGGCAACGAGAACCGGGCAACCGTGCTGTCGCTGGCGTCCATGGCGATGCAGCCGGCCGGCTCGATCGGCGCGATCACGCTGGGGATGATCGCAACCGGTGCATCGACCGGGTTCGCGATCATCGTCGGCGGCATCGTGCTCGCGCTCGCCGCGCCGCTGTTTCTCGTACGAGAGCCGGTCAGCGGGGCGGCGGCAGGTCGTCGCGACGACGTTCGTTCCGCTGAGCGTTGAGGAACAGGCTCAGCAGGATGCCGAGCGCGCCGGCCGCCATCAGGATGTAGCCGACTGCGACGAGATCCACGCCATTGATGGCGTCCTGCACCGCGAAGGCCAGGATCGCGCCGAGGGCGAGAAGGAATATGGATCCACCGATGTACATGGTCAACCTTTCGTCGGGGGCCAACCTCACTTGACCTTCCGACCGTAACGCCGACCCGGCGCCCCCGCACTTCGGCGCGATCAGGGCGGAGGGATCTCACCGGAGCCACGTACGAGGAATGACGTCGGTACGACGATCTCCTCGACCGGGCTGGTGTCGCCGCCGATGCGGGCCAGGAGGCGCTCGGCTGCCATCCGGCCGATCAGGTGCGGGTCCTGTGCGATCACGCTGATCGCGGGTGAGACGAGGTCGCCGAGCGAGATGTCGTCGAACCCCACCACGGCGATCTCGTGCTCGAGGCCCAGGCTGCGCAGCGCGCGCACGACGCCGATCGTGATGAGGTTCTGGGCGGCGAAGATCGCGGTCGGCGCAGGACTCGACTGCAGCATCGCGCGGGTCGCGGTCTCGGCGAGGTACTCGTTGGACAGGTCCTGGACGATGTGCGTCGCTGCCCGTGCTGCCCAGCACGCCTGCCGATAGCCCTCGAGTCGCAGATGCGCGGTTGGCAGGAACTGCCGGTCGCCCATGAACGCGATGTGCCGGTGGCCGTACGAGATCAGGTGCTCGGTGGCGATCCGCGCGCCGCTCTCGTTGTCGACCACGACGCTGTCGGTCTCGAGGCCATCCACCCCGCGGTCGACGAGCACGACCGGCAGGCCGGCGTCCATCTCCCGTTGCAGGGCGGTCGGATCGGGCCCCGCGGGCATCACGATGAGGCCGTCGACCTGGTACGAGCCCATGGTCGGCACGAGCTCGCGCTCGCGCTCGGGATCTTCGTCGAGGCTGGCGGAGAGGACGGCGAACCCGGCGGCGCCCGCAGCATCCTCGACCCCGCGATGGACCTGGGCGTCGAAAGGGTTGGACACGTCGCCGAGCAGGAGTCCGATGCTGAGGGTCCGGCGATCCGCGCGGCGCAGGGATCCGGCGCTCACGTCGCGCCGATAGGAGAGTCGTTCGACGGCTGCGCGGACGCGCGCGGCGGTGGCTTCGCCGACGTATCCTTCGCCGTTGACGACGCGCGAGACGGTCTTGATACCGACGCCGGCTTCGCGCGCGACATCCTTCATCGTGGCTCGCTGGCGTGAAGCGGGTCTGGGTGACAACGGTGTCATGAGTCACACCCTACCCTTGACGCGCGATGCTGTGTGAGGTAGAACACTATATGACAACGATGTCAGACGGTCTGGCGTTGTGAGAGGAATCATCGTGAAAACACCATCTGCCCACCGGCGCCGTTTTGCCGCCGCCGCGGTTGCCGTGCTGGCATCCACGCTGGTGCTCTCGGCCTGCGGGTCGGACTCCGGGTCGGGGGACTCGTCCAAGGTCGGCGTCTCGCTCATCGTCAAGACGACCAGCAACCCCTTCTTCGTCGCGATGCAGAACGGCGCCAAGAAGGCTGCCAAGGAGAACGGCGTCGAGCTCAAGCTCGCGGCCGGCAAGACCGACGGCGACGAGGACACCCAGATCCAGGCCATCGAGAACGCGATCTCGCTGGGCCAGAAGGGCATCCTCATCACGCCCAACGGTCCCGCCGTCGTCGACGCGATCGAGAAGGCCCGCGACGCCGGCCTGTTCGTGATCGCACTCGACACCCCGCCCGACCCGGCCGACGCCGTCGACATCACGTTCGCGACCGACAACTTCAAGGCCGGCGAGTCGATCGGTGCCTGGACCGCCAAGAAGCTCGACGGCGAGAAGGCCACCATCGCGATGCTCGACCTCTTCAACGACAAGGTCGTCTCGGTGGACTACAACCGCGACCAGGGCTTCCTGACCGGAATGGGCATCCCCACGAAGGACGAGAAGAAGAACGGCGACGAGGCCAAGTCCGGCAGCTACAGCGGCGGCGACTACCAGATCGTCTGCAACGAGGCGACGAATGGCGCCGAGGACGGCGGCACGACCGCCATGGAGACCTGCCTGTCGAAGAACCCCGACATCAACGTGGTCTACACGATCAACGAGCCCGCCGCCTACGGCGCGTACCAGGCGCTGAAGAGCGCGGGCAAGGAGAAGGGCGTCACGATCGTCTCGGTTGACGGCGGCTGCGCCGGCGTCGGCTACGTCGAGGACGGCATCATCGGCGCGACTGCACAGCAGTACCCGCTGGAGATGGCCGCCAAGGGCGTCGAGGCGATCGCGAAGCTGGCGAAGGATGGCGAGAAGCCCACGACGACTGCCGGTCTGGACTTCTTCGACACCGGCGTCAAGCTCGTGACGGACGATCCTCAGGACGGCGTCGAGAGCGTCGACACCGCTGCAGGCAAGTCGACCTGCTGGGGCTGAGTGCTCGTCGGCGGGGTGTCCTCCTCCAGGGACACCCCGCCACACCCCGCCCCCACCCAGATCGAGAGGACCACCCGACATGACAACCGAACCTGAAGACACCGCACTGGTCGATCACCCGCTCGAGGTGCTGACCGAAGCCGGTCTGACCAAGCCCCCGAGTCCACTCGATCGCGTACGCACGCTGCTCCACCGCTACCCGGCCCTGAGCCCCGCCGTCGTCCTGATCATCTCGCTGATCGTGTTCGGCCTGCTCAACGACCGATTCCTGAGCACAGCCAACCTGTCGCTCGTCGTGCAGCAGGTCGCCGTGATCGGCGCGCTCGCGATCGGGCAGACCCTCATCATCCTGACCGCAGGCATCGACCTGTCGGTCGGCGCCGCGATGATCCTGTCGACCCTGGTGGCTGCAGGAGTCGCAGCTGACCACGGCTGGCCCGGCCCGCTCGCCCTGCTCGCCGCCCTGGTCGTCGGCATCGCGACCGGCGTCATCAACGGCGTCCTGGTGACGCGGCTCAACCTGCCGCCGTTCATCGTCACGCTCGGCACCCTCAACGTCTTCACCGCGATCGCGCTGCTCTACTCCTCCGGCGCGACGGTCCGCGGCGTCGACATGCCCGGCATCCTGACCTGGACCGGCGAGTCGTTCGACGTCGCCGGCGCCCAGATCACGTACGGCGTCGTCCTGATGATCCTGCTCTATGTCGCGGTGGCGTTCGCCCTGAGCCAGACCTCGTGGGGTCGCCACGTCTACGCCGTCGGCGACGACGCGGAGTCGGCGCGACTGAGCGGCATCCACGTCACCCGGGTCATCCTCAGCGTCTACGTGACCGCAGGCGCGCTGTTCGCCGCCGCCGGTTGGATCCTGATGGGTCGCGTCAACGCGGCCAGCCCCAACGCTGGCGTCGACGCCAACCTCGACTCGATCACCGCAGTCGTGATCGGCGGCACGAGCCTCTTCGGTGGCCGTGGCGCCTTGT
Organism: uncultured Actinomycetota bacterium; assembly: GCA_963790145.1. Lineage (GTDB taxonomy): Bacteria > Actinomycetota > Actinomycetes > Propionibacteriales > Nocardioidaceae > Aeromicrobium. The sequence goes on from CAWBNN010000005.1 coordinate 834,915, forward strand.
GGGGCAGCCTGATCGGCGCCCTGATCGTCGGCGTGTTCCGCAACGGGCTCAGCCTTGCGGGACTCGACGTTCTCTACCAGACCCTTGCCGTCGGTGTGCTCGTCATCATCGCGGTCTCCGTTGACCAGTGGATCAGGAAGGCACGCGCATGACGACCTCCACAGCAACCGCAACCAGCACTCCCATCCTGCAGGCCAAGGGCCTCGTCAAGACGTTCGGGCACGTCGTCGGCCTCGCCGGCGTCGACCTCGAGCTGCACGCCGGCGAGGTGCTGGCGGTCATCGGCGACAACGGTGCCGGCAAGTCGACGCTGATCAAGTGCCTCTCGGGCGCGTATGTCCCCGATGCCGGCGAGATCCTCGTCGAGGGCAAACCGGTCTCGTTCGACAGCCCCGATGACGCGCGCAAGTCAGGCATCGAGACGGTCTACCAGACCCTCGCCGTCTCGCCCGCGCTCGACATCGCGAGCAACCTGTTCCTCGGCCGCGAGCAGCGGCTCCCGGGAATCCGTGGCTCGGTGTTCCGCATGCTCGACAAGAAGGGCATGCGCGATCGCGCCAAGCAGCAGGTCGAGGACCTCGGCATCTCCACCCTGCAGTCCATGACGCAGGCGGTCGAGAACCTGTCGGGTGGCCAGCGCCAGGCCGTCGCCGTCGCACGGGCCGCGGCCTTCGGGTCGAAGGTCGTGATCCTCGACGAGCCGACCGCAGCGCTGGGCGTACGCGAGTCTGCGCAGGTCCTGCAGCTCGTACGCGACCTGCGTGACCAGGGCATGCCGGTGATCCTCATCAGCCACGACATGCCGCAGGTCTTCGAGGTCGCCGACCGCATCCAGATCCAGCGACTCGGGCGGCGGGCAGCAGTCATCACGCCCAAGACGCACACGCCGCAGGAGGCCGTCGCCATCATGACCGGCGCCATGGTGGTCACGTGATCCTCGTCGTGGGGGAGTCGCTCGTCGACATCGTGGTCAGGTCCGACGGCCGGCGCAGCGAGCACCCGGGCGGCAGCCCGGCCAACGTTGCCGTCGGGTTGGGCCGCCTGGGGCATCCCGTCACGCTGGCGACGACCATCGGCGACGACGAGCGAGGGCAGGTCATCCGCGCCGCGCTCGAGCGGAGCCATGTCGAGCTGGCCCCGGGCAGCGTGAGTGCCGCGCCGACGTCGACGGCCACGGCGTGGCTCGACGCGCGGGGTGCTGCCCGCTACGACTTCGACATCACGTGGGACCCAGCAGGTCTCGACTCAGTGCCGATCGGGTCCCTGGTCCATACCGGGTCGATCGCGGCCTATCTCGGGCCCGGTGCCGATGCGGTGGAGGAGCTTGTCAAGCGGGCTGCCGAGACCGCGCTCGTGACGTTCGACCCCAACATCAGGCCACGGTTGCTCGACGACCGCGATGCGGTGCTGACCCGGTTGACCCGGATCGTGTCGTCGTGCGGTGTCGTGAAGGTCAGCGACGAGGACCTCGACTGGCTCTATCCCGGCATCGCGCCCACAGCGGTGGCGCGCAGCTGGATCGATCTCGGTGCCGGCCTGGTCCTCATCACGGCCGGTGCGCGTGGCTCGTTCGCGGTGCACGAGGCCGGCGAGGTGCACGTGGCGTCGTCGACGACACCCGTGATCGACACGGTCGGTGCCGGTGACTCCTACATGTCGGGGCTGATCGATGCGATGGTGACGACCGGGCTGGTCGAGTCCGGCGGTGCCGATCCGGCCGCAGGCGTACGCGGACTGTCACTGTCGGACCTGCGCTCATACATGCACCACGCCAACATCTCCGCAGCAATCACGATCGGGCGGCCCGGCGCGGATCCGCCTACTCGGACCGAGCTCGAGGTACACGCGAAAGCCGCCTCGAAGGCCTGAGCACGCCCACAGCGCACGGCGGAAATGCCGTGCGCTCTCAAGCGTCGTGTGGACCGTGACGACGGCCGCCGCCAGTCAGCTCCGTCGTGCGTGGCCGCCTGCGGCGTCGCGCAGGCGGCGCGCCTTGACGAGTCGCACGGCCAGCCGGCTGTGAGGGTCGCGCGGCTCGGGGCAGGCTCCGATCCAGCGCTCCAGGACCTCGACCTCAGCTGGGTAGTCACGGCGGCGGCGGTGGATCACCGCCGCCCGGTGGGCGTACGCAGGTGTCGGGATGCCCCCGGCTTCCCACGCGTCACGCTCGGCCGCCGCCATGCACTCGAGCAGCAGCTCCAACCCGGCTGCATCCTCGCGTCGCGCGCGCAGCCGGTCCAGAGTCGCCACCCAGTCACTGTGGTGGCGCCCGCGGACGACGGCGCCTACGCGGTCCAGCTCGTGCAGCATGGCCAGCCTGCTCTCGAAAGTGGTGTCGACGAACTCATGGGGGAACGGACTGGAACGGACGGCACCACCTCACTGGAGGAGAGGAGGTGGTGCCGCCCGGGTCTCAGCGGACGCGGACCTTGACCGTGTCCTTGCTCGAGGCCACACCCGACGAACCCTGGTAGGAGAACGTGAACGTCTGCGTGCCCTTCTTGGCCGGATGGAAGGTCGTCGACGCCGTGCCGTCGCTCAGCGTGAGCGACCGGATCTTGGTGCCGCGGTAGTAGATGTCGACCTTGCCGTCGGGGACCACACCGGCGGCGGTGACGGTCGCCCGCAGCGTGACCTTCGTACCGCTCTTGACCGACGTGTCACTGACCCAGCCGTCTGTCCGGCTGGAGGCCTTGGCCACCTTTGCCGTGCGTGCCGAGATTGCGGTGCCAGGCGTCAGGCCGTCCTTGCTGGCGGTGACCTGCACCGTGATCCGCTTTCCAACATCTGCGGCCGTCAACCGGTACGTCTGTCCCGTGGCGTCGCTGATCGGCACACCGTCGCGCAGCCACTGCCGCGTGAACGTCAGGCCCTGCTGATTCCAGACTCCGTCGAACGACGCGAGCAGCGCACCGACCTTGGGGACGCCGATCACGACCGGCGCGATCTCGACGACAGGTGCGGGCCCGGCCGGCGGATCGACGACCTTGTCGATCTGGCGTGACCCGGTGGCACCCCGGTTGCCGGCCACGTCGGTGGCACGGAAGTCGACGGTGTGCGCCGCCCCATCCACCTCGACCGGCGCCGTGTAGGCCAGCCAGTCGCCGCCATCGAGGCGGTACTGGACCGATGCGACTCCTGAGTCCTCGTCCGAGGCGGTCAGGGTGAGCGTGCGGTCGACGAGCGTGTCGGTCACCGTCGGGTCGGTCAGGTCGACCTTGACCGGCAATGACACGACGTCGCTCCACGGCGGGCCGTCGTCCTGCGCCCGGTGGTCGATGGTGTACTTCCCGGCGTCGAGCGCGACGGGTCCTTCGTACGTCTTCCAGTCGCCCTCACCGATGCGGTACTGCAGCGTCTCGACGCCTTCACTGCCGGTCAGGGTCAGCTGTGCGCCCTTGCCGTACCAGCCGTCGCTGCCCGCGTTCGAGACCGCTGCCTGTGACGACACCGGCTTGGACACCAGCACGGAGAACGTGGCCGACGATGCGGCATGGTCCTTGTCGCCGGAGTAGGTGATGCGGAACTCCGAGGTCCCGGCTTCGTCGCCGCGCAGCGCCACAGTCGCCCGGCCGTCGTCGTCGAGCGTGACCGGATCGCCGAGAGCTTCGCCGTCGCGCTCCAGGCTCACCGAGCCGGTCGGCACCGTGGTGCCGCCTGCGACGGTGACTTCGACGTCCTGTGGCTTGCCCACGATGAGACGGCTGGGCGTGCCGGCTACCGACGTGGTGGTGTCCGCCGGCGGAGAGCGGAACATCGTGCGCTCCAGCGGTCTCACCGTCATGGACTCGACGGAACCGTCCGACGCCGCGAAGGCGCGGATCTCGTCGGCTCCTTCCGGCGGGAACACCAAGTCGGTGATGGTCACGCGCCGGTCCCCGGTGAACACCTCGACGGATGCCTTGTCGATGTAGATCTGCAGGTCGAGGCGACCTCCGTCGAGAGATACGGGCGCAGAATCGTGGGAAGGGAACTTGGCGCTGAATTCCACGTCGCCGGAATTGCGGCGGTCCACGAAAAGGCGGCCTTCGTCGGCGTCGTAGCCGATTCGGGTCGACGTGTCGCCCGCGCCGAGGACGGTGATGCCGGTCTCGCCGCTGTCTCCGGGGATCAAGGTGGTGTCGATCCTGGCAACCTGCTGCTCGGCGACCACCTCACCGGTGGGCACCCCACCCGCGTGGTCATAGACCGGCTCGCGTTGGATGTCCGCGACCTCCCGCACGACCTTCTGCACCAGCCGCGGGCCCTTGGCGGTCTGGGCCAGAGCGACCTCCCGAGGCAGCGACATGGCGCTGCGCCACGCACTCGTGGGCGTGTGGCCGGCGTAGTCCCAGTTGCTCATCCAGCCGAGCATCACGCGTCGGCCGGTGGTGTTCGAGAAGGAGACCGAGGCGTAGTAGTCCCGACCCCAGTCAAGCCAGTCGTACGACTGCATGGCGTCCGTGGCGCTCGTGTCGGACAGCATCACCTGGTCCACGAGCACGTGGCCCCAGCCGCCGCGGTGATTGTCGACGACCCGGATCTGCGCCTGCTTGCCGACGAGGTTGCCCACGTTCCAGCTGCGCCAGTCCAGACTCTCACTGTCGTCTCCCGTGGCCGTACGGACGACCTTGCCGTCCACCACCAGGTTGACCGTCGTCTCATCCGAGCGTGGCTTCACCTCGTCGTCGGTCATCACCACGTGGTCGAGCGTGATGTGCCCCCAGCCGCCAGCGGCCTGGTCAACGATGCGCAACTGCGCCGTCTGCCCCTTCAGGCCGGAGACATCCCAGCCCGTCCAGTTCAACGACCCCTCGTTTCGCCCGGTGAGCCGACGCTGAACGTCGCCGTTCACCACGAGCTGGACTTCAAGGGTCTCTGGATCGGAGGCGCTGCGTCCTCCTCCGCCGACCAGCATCGCGATGTTGTCTCGCGTGATCTGGAACTCCGGCGATGTCAGCGTTCCCTTGCGGCCGTCGCCGGTGGGCCCGGCGTCGCTGTCGGGGGCTGTCTCGTACGTGTTGATCCGGCGCGTGCCGATGTAGTGCTCGCCGCCGGCCGTGACTGGTTGTGTCTTTGGCAGCAGGTCGCCTGTCCCGGTCCACCCGAAGTCGCCGAGGCGCTGGTTCGCGGCCATCTCGAAGCCGTCGAACAGCAGGTCTCCGGCAGGCGGGTCGTTGTCGAGCTTGTCGGACGTGCGCGGATGATTGCCGCCGCCGACCAGGAGGTTGACGTATGGCTTGTCGATCTCGAAGGCCGGCGAGGTCGCGGTGCCGACCGGTGAGTCGCCGCCCCGGAAGGAGTTGAGAAGCTGTGCGCCCGCGAAGGCCGTCACCGGACTCTGGCCCGGTACCGCCCCCGCGGCCGGCGATGTGCCGAACGGGCCCGGCTGGTCCCCCTCACCGGAGTTCACCACTGTCCAGGGGGCGTAGCTCGCGCGTTCGAAGTCCTCCAGGACCGTTCCTGACGGTGGGGCGCCCGCCTCGACGGTGCTCTCGGAGGTGAAGGTCGTGCCGTCGAAGTCTCCGACGAAGTACTGACCTCCCGAGCCGCCCGCCACCGACCCAGGATTGAGGTTCATGACGAGGACCCACTTGGACGCGCCTGGGTCGCCTTCGACCGGCAGCTCGAACAGGTCGGGGCACTCCCAGACGCCACCTGTTGCATTGGCTGGTCCGAAGTCGCTGAGGAAGTCCCAGTTCTTGAGGTTGTTGGACTTGTAGAGCACGGCCTTGTGGTCGACCGCCTCGACGGCCACCATCACCCAGTACGACGACTCAGGGGATCCACCGTCGTACCAGAAGACCTTGGGGTCGCGGAAGTTGTTCGACCCGCGGTCGAGGACCGGGTTGCCGGAGTACTTGGTCCAGGTCATGCCGTCATCGGTGCTGTAGGCCAGCGACTGCGCCTGACGGTTGCCGTACGACGGATGGTTCTCGTAGGCGCTGGTGTAGATCGCGACCATGGCCGGGTCATCCGCGGTGCCGAAGCCCGTGGTGTTGCCGTGATCGACCACGACGGAGCCGGAGAAGATGGCCTCGTTGGCCGTTCGCTCGATCGCGATCGGCTGTTCCTTCCACGTCAGCAGGTCGGTGCTGGTGGCGTGGCCCCAGGACATGTTGCCCCACGACGTCCCGAACGGGTTGTGCTGGAAGAACAAGTGATACACGCCCTTGTGGAAGACCATCCCGTTGGGATCGTTCATCCAGTTCTTCTCCGGCGTGAAGTGGACCGCGGGCCGGTGACGCTCCTGGGCGGGAGCAGAATCCGTGGCCGATGCAGGAGCGGCGACAAGACTGGCCACGACGCTGAGGATGCCGACGAGGAGGAGCGCGATCCGACGCAAGGTGATGTTCACAAGAATCCTTTGAGGCTGACATCGTTGTCATGACAACGATGTCATGTGATGTGCGCCACAAATTAGTGCCCGGTCGGACGACGTGTCAAGAGGGCATGCGGAATCGTCCGCGGTCTTGGCGGTAGAGCTTGACCGCGTGATTGCAGGCCGGGGTCGACGGGTGCGGCCACAGATGGGTGTCCGCAACGGCTCCTACGGCGAACGTGTGGGGATCGCGTCAGCCAGCTCGCGCTAGGCGTCGAGGTCCTGTTCGACGAGGTCGGCGATCTTCTCCAGCACGGCCTCGTCGGCACTCTCGACCACGACCTCGGCGCCCGCCTTGGCGCCGAGCGTCATGATCATGAGAGCCGAGCCGGCATCCACCGGGGTGCCGCCGGGAATCGCGATCGTGACCGGAACGCCGGCCTCGGTTGCCGCCTGGGCGATCAGCGCAGCAGGGCGGGCGTGCAGGCCGACGGCCGAGCCGACGACGACATTCTTGGTGGGCATTTCGGGGTCCTCTCGGGCGACACGCGGCGCAAGCATTGTGAAACTGCGTGAATTTATGTGGCTTTGTGTTGATTTGACCGTGTCGTCGGGGTCTGTGTCAAGGGTATTGGGTCGCGGGAGCGTCAGACCGGCGCTGATCTATGCTCGACGCGAATGGCGGCAGCGACCGCCGGTGACGCGGCTGGAGGCCACGATGGGTGAGTTCGTACGACTCGAGGTCAGCGACGGAGTGGCCACGATCCGGCTCGATCGTCCCAAGATGAACGCCCTTGACGCGCAGATGCAGCACGAGATCATCGAGGCGTGCGCCGAAGCCGATCGGCGGGACGACATCGCCGCCGTCGTCGTCTTTGGCGGGGAGCGGGTCTTCGCAGCCGGCGCCGACGTCAAGGAGATGGCGGAGATGTCCTTCCAGGAGATCACCCGCCATGCCCACCTGCTGCAGGCGTTCACGCGGTCGCTGGCCGCGATCGGCAAGCCGACCGTCTCGGCGATCACCGGCTTCGCGCTCGGCGGCGGCTGCGAGGTGGCCTTGGCGACCGACGTACGCTTCGCGGCCGACAACGCCAAGCTCGGCCAGCCCGAGATCCTGCTCGGCATCATCCCCGGAGCAGGCGGCACCCAGCGCCTGTCCCGGCTCATCGGGTCGGCCAAGGCCAAGGACCTGATCTTCACCGGCCGATTCGTCGATGCCCACGAGGCGCTCGCGATCGGCCTTGTCGACCAGCTGCACCCGGCCGACGAGGTCTACGCCAAGGCCGTCGAGTGGGCTGCGCAGTTCGTCGGCGGTCCCGCGCTCGCGCTGCGCGCCGCCAAGAACGCCGTCGACCGTGGTCTCGAGGTCGACCTGCAGACCGGCCTCGACATCGAGCGGGTGGAGTTCGCCGCGCTGTGGGCGACCGACGACCAGTCGGCCGGCATGAGCTCGTTCATCGAGAACGGTCCGGGCAAGGCCACCTTCACCGGCAGCTGAGAGGTTCAGGCCGTACGAACGGGGTAACCGCATCCCCATGCGTACGACTCTGCTCTTCGCCCGGAAGCTCGCCATACTCGGCCTCGGGGTCTTCGATCCGCCCCGTCCGGTGCGCACCCGGGCGGCATACCTGGCCACCGGTTTGGAAAGCCACCCCGTGACCGGCAATGCTGGACCGCATGGCCGCGACCGACGACTCTGATGCGCTGAGCCGGCTCGCTGCCGCACACGGGGTGGCGATGTCCTACGAGGGATCCGATCGCGAGGTCGTCACGGTCGACCCCGACATCGTGGTGGCCGTGCTGGCACGGCTCGACGTCGATGCCGACAGCACCGAGTCGATCCAGCGCGAGCTGCAGCTGGTCGACGCCGGGAGCCCGCTGCCGGCCACGATCGCGCTGACGGAAGGGGCAGGTCGCGAGCTCGGTGTCGCCGGACAGCTGCTGCTCGAGGACGGCACGACGCTCGACATCCATGGCGAGCTGCCCGCGGATCTGCCGCTCGGTTGGCACCGTTTGGTCGCCGGCGACCGCGAGATCACCGTCATCGTCGCGCCGGCCCGCATGCCGGAGGTGCCGCGCACGTGGGGCTGGATGCTCCAGCTGTACGCCCTGCGGTCCGCCGAGTCGTGGGGGATGGGCGACTACGGCGACCTCGCGGAGATGGCCCGCCGATCCGGCACCGAGCAGGGTGCCGGCGTCCTGCTGGTCAATCCGGTGCAGGCGTTCATGCCGTCGCGGCCGCTCGAGCGGTCGCCCTACTCGCCGGCGAGTCGGCGCTTCGCCAACCCGCTCTACATCCGGGTGACCGAGACCGCCGCATTTGCCGCTGCCGACGACCAGACCCGCGCGGAGATCCGCGCCCTGGCACCGGACGGCCAGACCGTGGAGGCAGCGCCCACGAGCTCTGCGAGTGGGGGACTCATCGACTACGACGAGGTGTGGGCCGCGAAGCTCGCTGCGCTCGAGCTGCTGTGGGTCCATGCCGGTGAGATCACCCGGGACGATCCTGACCTCGACGGCTATGCGACCTGGGCTGCGCTCGCGGAGCTGCATGGTGCCGACTGGCGCGAGTGGCCCGAGGAGCTGCGCGATCCCCACGGCGAGGCGGTGGCCGAGGCGCGCACCTCGTTGGCCAGCCGCATCGACTTCCACGCCTGGCTCCAAGAGCTGTGTCGCGAGCAGCTCGACGCCGCCCGCGCCGCGGCACACGACGCCGGCATGCCGGTCGGCATCGTGCACGACCTCCCGGTCGGCGTGCATCCCGGTGGCGCCGACGCCTGGGCGCTGCAGGACGTCTTCGCCTCCGACGTACGCGTGGGCTGTCCCGCAGACGCGTTCAACCCTCTGGGTCAGGACTGGGGCCTGCCGCCGTGGCGCCCCGACCGGCTCGCGGATTCCGGCTATGCGCCGTTCCGCGACGTGATCCGCAGCGTCCTGCGACACGGCGACGGCATCCGCATCGACCACATCGCGGGCCTGTGGCGCCTGTGGTGGATCCCGCCGGGCGAGCCCGCGCACCGGGGCACATACGTGCACTACGACCCCGAGGTCATGCTCGCGGTGCTGACTCTCGAGGCACACCGCGCCGGCGCGATCGTCGTCGGCGAGGATCTGGGCACTGTCGAGGAGATCGTGACCGAGACGATGCACCAGCGTGGCGTGCTGAGCTCGGCGGTGCTCTGGTTCGAGCGCGACTGGGACGCACCCGGCCAGCCGCACATCCCGCCGCAGGAGTGGGAGCCCGAGACCATGGCCAGCATCAGCACGCACGACCTGCCGACTGTCGCCGGGTGGCTGCAGGACGAGCGCGTCCGGGTGCAGGCTGACCTGGGACTGCTCGACGGGTCGACCGAAGAGGCGTACGCACAGGCGAAGGCCGACCGCGAGGCGCTGTTCGACCTGGTGCGCGCCCAAGGCATACCGGCTGACGATGCGGTCGCCGCGCTCCATGCCGTGATCGCTGGTGCCGCCTCGCGGCTCGTGCTCAGCTCGCCTGCTGACGCTGTCGGGCAAGTGCAGCAGCCGAACCTCCCGGGCACCGTCGATGAGTACCCGAACTGGCGCATCCCACTTCCCGTCGACCTCGATGCGTTCTTTGCCGACGAACGGGTACACGCAGCCGTGGCCCCGATGCGCGCAGCCCGGCCGGCCACCCAGTGATCGACATCGAGGATGGAGAAGGCGTGCAACCCTGGCCCGGAAGGTCTTACCCGTTGGGTGCCACGTTCGACGGCACCGGCACCAACTTCGCATTGTTCTCCGAGGCGGCGGACTTCGTCGAGCTGTGTCTCTTCGACGAAGACGACCACGAGACGAGGGTGCGGCTGGAGGAGGTCGACGGCTTCGTCCACCATGGCTTCCTGCTCGGTGTCGGACCGGGCCAGCGCTACGGCTACCGCGTCCACGGACCGTACGATCCGGCCAACGGCCTACGCTGCAACCCCAACAAGCTGCTGATCGATCCCTACGCCAAGGCGATCGGCGGCGAGCTGGACTGGGACCCGTCGCTGTTCGCGTACGACCTCGACGATCCCGATGAGCGCAACGACCACGACTCCGCCGGACACGTGCCCTACTCGCTGGTCGTCAACCCCTACTTCGACTGGGCCAACGACCGGCTGCCCCGCACGCCCTACAACGAGACCGTGATCTACGAGGCGCACGTCAAAGGATTGACACAGACGCATCCGGACGTGCCCGAGAGCCTCCGCGGGACATACGCCGGCATCGCGCACCCAGCGATCGTCGCGCACCTCACGTGGTTGGGTGTGACGGCCATCGAGCTGCTCCCGGTGCACCAGTTCATCACCGACCACTACCTGGCCGAGAAAAGCCTGACGAACTACTGGGGCTACAACACGATCGGGTTCTTCGCACCGCATGATGCGTACGCCTCGCGGCGCGGGCATCAGGTCGAGGAGTTCAAGGGGATGGTGCGTGCGCTGCACGAGGCCAACATCGAGGTCATCCTCGACGTCGTCTACAACCACACGGCCGAGGGCAACCACCTCGGTCCCACGTTGTCGATGCGCGGCATCGACAACTGTGCCTACTACCGCCTCGTCGAGGACGACGAGCAGCACTACATGGACTACACCGGCACCGGCAACTCGCTCAACGTGCGCAGCCCCCAGACGCTGCAGCTCATCATGGACTCGCTCCGCTACTGGGTCACCGAGATGCACGTCGACGGCTTCCGCTTCGATCTGGCCGCGACGCTGGCGCGTGAGTTCTACGACGTCGACAAGCTCGCGACGTTCTTCGAGCTCGTCCAGCAGGATCCGGTGGTCAGCCAGGTCAAGCTCATCGCCGAGCCGTGGGACGTCGGCCCCGGCGGCTATCAGGTCGGCGGCTTCCCTCCGCAATGGACGGAGTGGAACGGTCTCTACCGTGACACCGTGCGGGACTTCTGGCGCGGCGAGCCGGCGACTCTTGGCGAGTTCGCGTCACGCATCACGGGATCGTCCGACCTCTACCAGGACAACGGGCGGCGGCCGTATGCCTCGATCAACTTCGTGACGGCGCACGACGGCTTCACGCTGACGGACCTCGTGTCGTACAACGAGAAGCACAACCAGGCCAACGGCGAGGATGGCCGCGACGGAGCGGACGACAACCGCTCGTGGAACTGCGGGGTCGAAGGGTCGACCGATGACGCCGAGGTGCTGGAGCTGCGGCACCGACAGCGCCGCAACCTGCTCGCCACGATGCTGCTCTCGCAGGGCGTCCCGATGGTGCTGCACGGCGACGAGCTGGGCCGCACCCAGGGCGGCAACAACAACGCGTACTGCCAGGACAACGAGATCGCGTGGATCGACTGGCAACGCGCGACCGCCGAGAGCGAGCTGCTCGACTTCACCGCCTCGCTGACGGCCTTCCGCCGGCGCCATCCGGTGTTCCGTCGCCGCCGCTTCTTCCAGGGCAAGCCGATCCGCAAGGCCGATGAGCTCCGCGACATCGCGTGGTTCACGCCGTCGGGCGAGGAGATGAAGGAGCAGAACTGGGACGACGCCTTCGGCCGGTCGATCGCGGTGTTCCTCAACGGCGACGCGATCGCCGACCGCGACGTACGCGGCATGCGGATCGTCGACGACTCGTTCCTGTTGGCGTTCAATGCTCACCACGAGGACATCGAGTTCACCCTGCCGGACGGCGACTACGGCGCGGCGTGGACTGCGGTGGTCGACACCGCGACAGGGGCGGTCGAGCAGCCGGGCGGCGACATCGTGGAGTCGGGGACGACGATCACCGTCACCGGTCGTTCGCTGGTCGTGCTGCAGCGGGTGCCGTCATGACACCCGCATCGACCTATCGACTGCAGCTGCGGCCGGGCTTCGACTTCGCGGACGCGAGCGAGGTCCTCGGCTACCTGCGTGACCTCGGTGTCGGCGCGGTGTATGTCTCGCCGGTCCTCGAGGCGACGCCCGGCTCGACCCACGGCTATGACGTCACGGACCCGACGCGCGCTCGCGACGAGCTGGGCGGCGAGGACGGCTTTCGCGCGCTGACCGCAGCCGCTCGCGAGGCCGGGCTGGAGGTCGTCGTCGACATCGTGCCCAACCACATGTCGGTCGAGGTGCCGGCTGCCAACCCTTGGTGGCACAGCGTGCTCCGCGAGGGCGAGGCTTCCGCCTATGCGAAGCATTTTGACATCGACTGGTCCCGGGGCCGGGTGCTCGTGCCGGTGCTGGGCGACGAGGCCGACCTCGTCAAGCTGACGATCGAGGGCGACGAGCTCGTCTACTTCGATCACCGCTTCCCGATCGCGCCCGGTACGGCCGACGGTTCGCCCCAGGAGGTCCACGACCGGCAGCACTATGAGCTCGTCGACTGGCGGCGTGGCAATGCGGAGCTCAACTACCGCCGGTTCTTCGACATCACGACGCTTGCGGCAGTCACAGTCGAGCGCCCCGAGGTGTTCGAGGACACCCACCGCGAGATCCTGACCTGGGTCAACGCCGAAGAGGTGACCGGCCTGCGGATCGATCACCCCGACGGACTGGCCGACCCAGGGGCGTACGTGCGGCGGCTCCGCGACGCCGCGCCGCAGGCGTGGATCGTGATCGAGAAGATCCTGCACCCCGGCGAGGAGCTGCCCGCGACCTGGCCGGTCGACGGCACGACCGGCTACGACGCGCTGCGCGAGGTGTCCGGTGTGCTGATCGACCCGGCGGGGGAGGTGACGTTCACGCAGCTCGCCGAACGACTCGGTGTGCGTACGGACTTCGCTGCGGTCGAGGACGAGGCACGGCGCCTGGTGACCGACAAGATCCTGGTCGCCGAGGTACGCCGCATCGCCGGGCTGCTCGACGGCGTCGACGACGAGGCGGGCCGGGATGCGGTCGCCGAGACGATGATCGCGTTCGGCACCTATCGGTCATACCTCCCAGAGGTCGAGTCCACCTGGCTCGAGGCCGTCGCGTTGGCGCGGTCCCGGCGCCCCGACCTCGAGGCGGCGCTGACGGCGCTCGACGAGCAGGTGCGCGCCGAGCCGGCAGGAGAGCTGGCGACGCGCATCCAGCAGACCTCCGGCATGGTCGTCGCCAAGGGCACCGAGGACACGACGTTCTACCGGTTCACCCGCTTCGCGGCACTCAACGAGGTCGGTGGGTCTCCCGACGTCTGGGGCATGAGCGTCGATGAGTTCCATCGTCTCGCCGCGGACCGCGATGCCGGCCAGCCGGCGACGATGACGGCGCTGACGACGCACGACACCAAGCGATCCGAGGACACCCGCGGCCGCATGGCCGTGCTGGCCGAGGTCGCCGATGAGTTCGCCGAAGCCGTCACCTCGTGGACCGAGCGCTGCGGCATCGACGAGCCGACTCTCAATCTGCTGGCGTGGCAGACCATCCTCGGCGCGTGGCCGATCAGCGACGAACGGCTCGGCGACTACCTGCTCAAGGCTGCGCGGGAGGCCAAGCTGCGTACGACCTGGACCGAGCCTGACGAGGAGTTCGAGAAGTCTGTCGCGGCGTGGCCGGCACGCGTACGCGATGAGCTCGGCGACGAGATCGAGGAGTTCGTGGGGCGCATCGAAAGGCCCGGCTGGTCCAACTCGCTGACCCAGAAGCTCGTCCAGCTCACCGCCCCCGGCGTACCCGACGTCTACCAGGGCACCGAGCTGTGGGACTTCTCGCTCGTCGACCCCGACAACCGCCGGCCGGTCGACTATGCCGTGCGCCGCGAGATGCTCGCGCGGTTCGACGAGGGCCTCGTGCCGGAGCTTGACATCTCGGGCGCGACCAAGCTCTTCGTCGTCCACCGTGCCCTCGCCTTGCGGCGCGAGCGTCCGGAGCTGTTCGAGGGCTATCGCGCGTTGTCCGCGGAGGGGCCGGCCGCCGCGCACGTCCTGGCCTTTGCCCGGAGCGAGGACCTCGTGGTGGTCGGTACGCGCCTGCCCGTCGGGTTGGTCTCCGCCGGAGGCTGGGACGACACGACGCTGCCGCTGCCGTCAGGGGAGTGGGCCGACGTCATCACCGGGTCCTCGATCACCGGTGGGCCGGTCGAGCTCGCCGAGCTGCTCGACCGCTACCCCGTGGCGCTGCTCCTGAAGTCCTGAGCCGACCTTCGGCTACTGCTTGCATGGCCACGAGGTCGACCCTTTCTGCCTCCCGTTGCAGGCAAAACCAGATCTTGACCGGGCGGTCAATCAGGCGCACACTCGAAGTGAGTGATCCGCCTCCAATCGACGGATCTCGAGAGTGGAAAGTAGGTGGTTGGACGTGATGAAGAAATGGGCTCACCCTCTGGACTTTGTTGCCCTGGCTGCTGGTGTGTACGCGGCATGTTCGCCGATCTGGACCACGACGACGGATGACGCCACGGCCACGATGGTCGCGCTCGGAGTCGTCACGGCGTGCATCGCGCTCTATTCCTTGGCTCGCCCGGGAGAGATCGCAGAAGGCCTGATGGCTCTGATGGGCGTGTTGTTCATCGCCTCGCCGTGGGTCATGAACTTCGACAAGGTCGATGACATGGCCATGACGGCCTGGATCGTCGGAGCGATCACCCTGGCAGTCGGCGTCGTCGACTTCGCCATGGGTCGCCGGTCGCATCACGGCGGCGGATTGCACGCCTAGTCCACAGAAGGGATCCGACATGACGCGGACTCGCTCGGATCAACCCGAGCGAGTTCCGCGTGCCGGAAGCCGGACTGACCCTGCGGCTGATGCGCGCGTGCGTATCCTTGACGCCGCCGAGCAGCTCATTGCGAGCGACGGCTTCGACGCCACGCCCACAGCGCGCATCGCGGCGCGGGCGAAGGTCGCCAAGGGCCTCCTCTTCTACTATTTCCCTCGCAAGATCGACCTGTTGCGCTGCCTGCTCACCGAGCGGCTGCCCGCACCTACGATGCGCCTGTCCGCCGGCATCGCGCAGCGCGGCGACATGCCTGGGTCGCTGGTGAGACTGGCGCAGAGCTTCAGTCTCACGCAGTCACAGTCGCCGGAGGTGACGACGATCGTGTTTCGCGAAGCCGGCACGCATCCCGAGGTGGGCCAGCACCTCCAGGCGCTTCGGGACGGACTGGTTGATCTCACCGAACGGGTGCTCGACGCGGCGAGCCCGAAGACGTTGGATCGGAGCCGGCGTCACGGTGCCGCGGACACCTACGTCGCTGTGCTGCTCCACGATGCGAACGCGCGCCGGTTCAACGGCCCACTGCCGGATCTCGACGCCGCGGCTCGCATCGTCGCCGCCGGCCTTTCATCGGGCTAGGAGCCTAGGGCTTCGAGCCCACGCCGGTCTTGAACTCCTGGGACCGGAGCGGACCGCTCGCCTTCGGGTCGAGGGGAGGCATGGTGCTGCCGGCGGCATGACGTACGCCTTGGAGGAAGGCCTCGAGTGCCTCGCGACCAGAGTGCTGGGGCACCCAGTCGAGCTCGGCCCGCGCGCGATCGGCCGATATGACCGGCAGCCGCATCAGTGCGTCGAACAGGTTGCCCGGTGCCGGCACCAGGTGCATCCGCCATGCGACGCCGAGGGCGTGGCGCACGAAGCCCGCCGGAACGTCGAGCGCCTTGGCAGAGAAGACATCGGCCAGGGCGTCGCGATCGAGCACGTCGTCCGTGGTGATGTTGAAGGCTGGTGCGCGTGATCTGAGCTGGCGAGCTCGCGCACGAACGCACTGCCGATCTTGCCGGATGCGCCGACGATGACGACCTTGCGTCCATACCCGCTTGATCCCGGGCCAACCTCTGACCGTCAAGGGTTCGCCGCAGTCAGGACGTTCCGCGGCGGCGAGGTGCTCCAGGTCCCGGGTCGTCCGCACGCGATCGCCACGCCCGGTCACACCGACGGTCATTGTGCCCTGCACCTGCCCGACCGCGACGCCATCTTCACCGGCGACGGACTGGGTCACGTTGGATCCGTACACCGGTCGGACTGGACTCGCGCATCGTCGCACGATGCGGTAGCTGCTTCGGACACCGTCGAGTCGCTGGACCCGGGAATGGCCGAGCAACCCGACGATCTCATGGTCCGCGTGATCTGGCTGGCGAGCTCGCGCACGAACGCACTGCCGACATTGCCGGATGCGCCGACGATGACGACCTTCATCGGCGTTCCATACCCGCTTGATCCGGGCCAACCTCTGATGACTGATCACTCATGGTCGCCATCGGTGGTTTTGTTGCCAGATGCCACCGGGCTTCTTGATCTCGATGATGCCGTCGTGGGCTTGGCGGAATCGCCAGTTCTCGTCGTGGGCTTGGTGGTGGTGCCTGGAGCACATGAGTGCCCCGTCGTCGATGTTGGTGGTGGCGCCTCTGGCCCAGTCCTGTCGCCAATGGTGGCCTTCGCACCAGCCGGGTGGTGCTTCGCAGCCGGGGGTGATGCAGCCGAGGTCGCGGTTGGCGATCGCGATGCGTTGGGCTGGGGTGAACAACCTCTTGGCACGACCCATGTCCAGCGGCAACGCTGTGCCGTTGAAGACCATGGGCAAGATGCCATGGTTGCACGCCAGGCGGCGAAGCTCACCTGAGCTGATCCGCGTCCCGGTGGTCAGTGTGGCGGCGCCGACCTGCTTCTTGAGGTCGTCCAGATCGATGTTGACCGTGATCACTGCGGGTGTGCCACCAGTGGTGGGGAGCTTGTCAATCGGCAACCGCTCGATCAGGTGGGCGAACGCCCGGCCCATGCGCTGCGGGTAGGTCAGCTCGTCTTGGTCGCGTTCTTGCTCCGGGGTGAGATGGCGACGCCGGGGTGCGGCGATCGCGTCCAAGGCTGATCGAAGCATCTCGCCGTGCAGGGCTGGCAGTCGTCCGCCGAATCGCCACGTGCCGTCTTTGTCGTCGACAAGCCAGGCCTCCGTGCGGGCCCACGCCCTCTGCTCTCGCAACCGCAGCGCTTCGTCCTCGCCTACCTTGGCGTCGGCGGGCTCTTTGAACGCGTCGCTGATCCGCAGGGCTCGTTGGCGCAGGTCCTTGATCGGGAACCGCTTCGCATCAGCAATCAGTGTGGTCTCGCATGCGTCCCGTTGGTCCGCGGTGACGTTGTCGGGCAGATTGGCCATCGTCCCGGCGATCACCGCGGCTTGGGACTCGGCCAGCTCGCCAGCCGCCAATGCGTCCTCGGTCCTGGGCGCGGCGGACAGGGATTTGGCGACTCGTACGGACCGGTCGGCTTCCCACTTGTCGCGGCCGAACCCGCGGGCCAGCACCTCGCCGGTGCGGGCCTTGTCATCCATCCCGGCATCCAGCGCGCGTACGGCCGCGAGCTCCTGGCCCGCAATCCTTGCCTTGATCCGGCGCAACCGCTCCACCGCATGACGTTGCATCAACGGATCCAGATCGGCATACGCCTGGGTCGGCATCTCATCCAGCACCTCGTCGAGCGCGTCCAGGCACCCCACCACCGGTGGCGGCGACGGGACGAGCTCGGCAACCATGATCCCCCGATCACTAGAACATATGTTCGACTGATCCCAATCTAGACCAGACCACTGACACTGTCCATCAGCCAAAATCACGCTGTGGACAACCGTCCATTCGGCCAGAACATGCCCTTCTGGACCGCCCCACTAGGCTCGATTCCATGGACTTCAGATACCTCGGCAACAGCGGCCTCAAGGTCAGCGAAATCATCTACGGCAACTGGCTCACGCACGGTTCACAGGTCGAGAACGACGCGGCACTGGCATGCGTACGGGCGGCGCTCGACTCGGGCATCACGACATTCGACACCGCCGACGTCTACGCCAACACCAAGGCCGAGACGGTGCTCGGCGAGGCGCTCAAGGGTGAGCGCCGGGCGTCGCTGGAGATCTTCACCAAGGTCTACTGGCCGACCGGCCCCGGCGGGCCCAACGACACCGGCCTGTCGCGCAAGCACATCATGGAGTCGATCAACGGCTCGCTCGAGCGGCTCGGCACCGACTACGTCGACCTCTACCAGGCGCATCGGTATGACTACGAGACGCCGCTCGAGGAGACCATGCAGGCGTTCGCCGACGTGGTCCGCCACGGCAAGGCGCTCTACATCGGCGTCAGCGAGTGGACCGCCGAGCAGATCCGCGCCGGCCACGCGCTCGCGCAGGACCTCGGCATCCAGCTGATCTCCAACCAGCCGCAGTACTCCATGCTCTGGCGGGTCATCGAGGACGAGGTCATCCCCACGAGCAAGGAGCTCGGCATCTCGCAGATCGTATGGTCGCCGATCGCGCAGGGCGTGCTCACCGGCAAGTACAAGCCGGGCGCCGCACCGCCCGAGGGCAGCCGCGCCACCGACGAGAAGGGTGGCGCCGACATGATCAAGCGCTTCCTCGACGACGAGGTGCTGACCGCCGTGCAGCAGCTCCAGCCGATTGCCGACGATCTCGACATCACGATGGCGCAGCTCGCCGTCGCGTGGGTGCTCGCCAACGACAACGTCGCCGCGGCGATCGTCGGGGCCTCGCGGCCCGAGCAGGTCGAGTCCAACGCTCAGGCATCGGGCGTCACACTCGACGACGACGTGCTCAAGGCGGTCGACGAGGCGCTCGGCGATCTGCCCGAGACCGATCCGGCGCAGACCAAGTCGCCGCACACGCGCGTCGGCTGACCTGTGGGGTTCACGGTGTGGTGCCCCGACCTGCAGCGCGTACGCCTGCGGGTCGGCGGCACCGACCACGAGATGCAGCTGGGCGAGAGTGGCTGGTGGTACGCCGGCGTCGACGCGCTGCCGGGCACCGACTACGCGTTCCTGCTGGGTGACGACGACACCCCGCTGCCGGACCCGCGCTCGACGTGGCAACCCCAGGGCGTGCACGCGGCCTCGCGGACATACGACCATTCGGCCTTCGCCTGGACCGACTCGTCGTGGGAGGGCCGTGAGCTCGAGGGGGCGGTGATCTACGAGCTGCACATGGGCACCTTCACTCCCGGACGTACGTTCGACGCGGCCATCGAGCGGCTCGACCACCTCGTCGACCTCGGCGTCGACCTCGTCGAGGTGCTGCCGGTCAACTCCTTCGACGGCGATGCGGGCTGGGGCTACGACGGCGTGCTGTGGGGCGCGGTGCACGAGCCATACGGGGGACCGGACGGGTTCAAGCGGTTCGTCGACGCGTGCCACGCGCGTGGGCTCGGCGTCGTGCTCGACGTCGTCTACAACCACCTCGGGCCGTCGGGTGCCTACCTCGACCGCTTCGGCCCCTACTTCGCCGGCCAGAACGACTGGGGGCCCGGGCTCAACCTCGACGGGCCGCAGTCCGACGAGGTGCGGCGCTATGTGCTCGACAACGCGATGGCGTGGTTCGAGCACTTCCACGTCGACGCGCTGCGGCTCGACGCCGTGCACGCGCTGGCCGATCGTCGAGCGCTGACGCTGCTCGAGGAGCTGGCGGCCGAGACCGCTCGTATGTCGTCGGCGGTGGGCCGGCCGTTGACGCTGATCGCCGAGTCCGACCTCAACGACCCGCGCATGGTCACGCCGCGGTCGGCGGGCGGGCTCGGTATGGATGCGCAGTGGTCCGATGACCTGCACCACGCGCTGCACGTACGCCTGACAGGGGAGACCGACGGCTACTACGCCGACTTCGCCGCGCCCGGTGCGCTGGCCACGACGTTGCGCGGGGCGTTCTTCCACGCCGGCACCTGGTCGTCGTTCCGCGAACGCACGCACGGCCGTCCCGTCGACACCCTCCTGCTGACTGGCATTTCCTTCCTCGCGTACCTGCAGAACCACGACCAGATCGGCAACCGCGCCACCGGCGACCGCATCTCCGCATCCATCTCGCCCGGTCTGCAGGCCTGCGGTGCGGCGATCGTGCTGCTCGGTCCCTACACGCCGATGCTGTTCATGGGGGAGGAGTGGGCGGCCAGCACGCCGTGGCAGTTCTTCGCGTCGTTCCCCGATCCCGAGCTCGCCGAGGCCGTACGCACCGGTCGCCGCCGCGAGTTCGGCCGGCACGGGTGGGGCGAGTCCGAGGTGCCTGATCCGATGGATCCGGCGACCGTCGAGCGGTCCACGTTGGACTGGTCGGAGGTGGCTGCGCCGGAGCACGCCGCGATGCTCGACCTCTATCGCTCGTTGATCGCGCTTCGCCGCTCACACCCCGAGCTCACCGAGCCGTCGCTGGACAGCTTCGTCGTCGAGGTGGCCGACGATGACTCCTGGCTCGTCATGCACCGTGGCTCGCTGCGCGTCGTGGTCAACTTCGCCGAGGAGTCCTTCGAAGTCCGTACGTCCGACGGGTCGCCCGAGTCGCCGGAGCACGTGCTGTTCAGCTGGGGCTGAATCGCTCAGCAGCACGAGCGGCGGACGAGTTGGTGACTACGCCGTCGTCCTGCGGCGGCGCACGACGAGGACAGCCCCAGCGGCCAGCAACGTGGTGAGCGTGATCCAACCGATGCTCTCGGCATCGAGCATCGGGGTCTCGACGATCGGCGGGCCCGAGTTGGTCAGTGTGCAGGTGATGTCGTCGCCGGCTTGTGGGCTCAGCTCCTTGCTCGTGCCCGAGCCGCTCGGAAGGCTCGTGTCACTCGACGCAGCGGCGTTGCTGCACGACCACGACTGCGTATAGGCGCCGAGGTCGGTGCCGCTGCCAGGGGTTGCCGTCTCGGCGAGCGTGTAGACGGCACCGTTGGTGCGGGGCAGCACGGTGACTTCGCCTGTCGTGGCAGCGTCGGCGGTGCCGGTGCTGGCGTCACCGGCCGTGGTCCCCTCCGGGGAGGTGACACTCACGTCGAATGAGTCACCGTCGGCCACCCGGTTGCTCACCGCCTTGTTCAGCGTGATCTTCGACGTCTGAATGGCGAAGGCGATGCCCGAGCGCGCGAAGGTCGTCATGGTGAGCGCAATGTTCGACGGCGTGTCAGCACTCACCACGACCCCGTTGTAGGGGCCGCCTCCGCCACCCTTTCCGGTGCAGGTGACAGTGGTGGTGCCGACGCCCGTGAGCGGCAACGTGCAGCCGGCCGACGCGGACGGATTGACGACGGCGAGCTGCGACAACGGCTGGTCGGATGTCCAGGTGAAGTTCTCGTCGGCGATGTTGTTCTCGGCGTCTGCGATGACGAACGAGTACCCGGTCACCGGCTCGCCGGAGGCGTCGGTCACCGTGATGTCGTTGAGGGCCAGGGTCACGCCGTTGTCGTTGCCGGCGTCGACGCTGTAGAGGATCGGATGCCCGGACACGCCCACGTACGCGGTCTGACCGAAGGCGAAGCGGGTCTCGAGCGGTCCGCTCCGGTGCTCAACAGGTGCGAACGTGCGTCCCGCCACCGCTCGGGCCGTGACGGCGAAGCTCGCCGTGTAGCCGCCGGGGAGGCCGATCGTCATGGGCTGTCCGTTGGCCGAGCGCGCCAGTGTGTCGTTGTACGAACTCATGTCCAGCCAGCAGAGTGTGCCGGCGTTGGGACCGCCGCTTCCGTAGTCGCAGCCGACCGGTTCCGCGGCCTGTGCAGCGCCGGTTCCCACGGTGAGTGCCACGGCCGACAGCACCACCGATGTGAGGAGCAGGGTCAGACGCGCGGTGATCCTGCGCGTCGAGGTCCTCGTGCTCCCTGCGGTTCGTGTGGTCATGCGAGGTCCTCTTCCGGGAGGTGAGGCAGGAATGCTGCGACCGCACGCACGATCCGTGCGCTGGCGGTGCCATCGCCGTACGGAGAGCTTTTGGTTGCCAGGTTCGGCAGCCAGTCCTGGTCCGCAACGGCATGGTGCAGGAGGTTGGCAAGGTCGGGTCCCGGGACGCTGCGGCGGGCGAAACCGGCCTCGATCGCCTCGGGACGTTCGGTGCTGTTGCGCAGCACGAGCAGCGGGCGTTTGAGCACGGTGCACTCCTCCTGCACGCCGCCGGAGTCGGAGATCAGCAGTCGGGCGTGCTTCGCGAGACCGAGGAAGCTCGGATGATCCACCGGCTCCAGGACACGCAGGTGGGTCAGCAGCTCGTCGAGGCCGTATGCGCTGACACGTCCGGCCGTACGCGGATGCAGCGGGAGCACCACGGGGACATCAAGCCCGGCGAGGCCGACAAGGATGCTGCGCAGTCGGTCAGGATCGTCGGTGTTCTCGGGGCGGTGGATCGTCGCCAGCACGTACTCGTCGGGCTGCAGGCCATGGTGCTCGAGCAGCCGCGCGCGGGTTGCGGCGTCGGGCAGGGTCTCCAGCGTCGCCTCGACGACAGTGTTGCCGGTGACGAGGATGCGATCTGGGTCGACACCTTCATGGCGAAGTTGTCGGGCAGCGAGCTCAGTCGGTGCGCAGTGCAGCTCGGCAACCACGCCCACCAGCTGCCGGTTGATCTCTTCTGGCATGGCGCGGTCGTACGACCGGAGCCCGGCCTCGACGTGGACGACCGGAATGTCGAGGAACGAGGCGGCCTGCGCCGCCGCGCCGGCCGTGTTCGTGTCGCCCTGCACGACGACCGCGGCCGGTCGTTCGTGGGTGAAACGCTCGGTCAGCTGGTCGAGGATCGCGGCGAACTGGTGCCCGCGTGACGCGCCCCCGACACCCTCGAGCTTGATCTCCGGAACCGGCAGGTCGTACGTCTCCAGGAACGACAACGACAGCGAGTCGTCGTAGTGCTGACCGGAGTGCACGAGGTAGCAGTGCTCGCCGAGTCCTCGGATGACGCCGGCCAGCTTGATGATCTCCGGTCGTGTGCCGAGGACGACCGCCACGCGCGCACTCACGCCAGGCTCCTGCGGTGGTCCGCCGTCGCGATGCGCAGCATCAGCAAGGTTCCGGCGACGAAACCGACGAGCGCAACGACGGTGCCGACGAACTTGTGGCTGACGTCGTAGCCAGGCATGCCCCATTGCTGGATCGAGATCGCGATCAGCAGCAGACGGACCTGGTTGACCACCACGACGGCGACGAGCCCAGCGGCCAGGCCGATGAGCAGCCGGTGCCAGCGGGCGCGCGTGAACCCGAGCAGCGCCCCGCCGAGCAGACAGAGCGGACCGGTGAGCAGCGCGACGGTGCATTCGGCGGTGATCCGCATACCGACCGCAGGGCCGTTCACCCAGGGGAAGTAGACGACATCCTTGGAGGTGCTCACAGAACCACCGAGGAAGGCGCCGAACCATTCGCCGGCGAGGGTGGCCTCGTCGGCCCGGATCCGACCCTGCTGCCAGAACATCAGCCCGGCGATCGCCACGAGGCAGAAGGCGCCGGCCACCCGTGCCCATCTGTACTCCTTCGGGAGCTCGGGCGTGATGGCTGCCGACACGTCATGCCTCCTTCGCGATGACACCGATGGCAAGGTTCTCGGCATTGCGCCGAGTCTTGGCCCAACCGGAGCGGCCCAGTGCGAGGCGCACGAAGGCACGCGTCACAGAGATGTAGAGGTAGTAGATGTAGAGGCACATCCCCAGGCCCCACAGCACGGAGCGCCAGACTTCGGTGTACGGCTCGCACTTCTTCCGATAGATCGGTCCCCACATCGCGAATGGGACGATGCCGAGCAGGATCATCAAGGCGAGGAACCACCAGGCGTTGTCGAACCATGCGCCCATGTCCTGCGCGCCGACGGTCGTGCCGCGCATCGCGGTGATGAACACCACCGGCCAGATCACCATGCCGAGCAGCTGGATGAACGGCAGCAGCAGGTAGTAGGCGGTTTCGACGAGTGCAGCGGAGCTGAAGTGTCGCGACCTGACGATCTCCGGCAGGTACTTGACGCACTGGATGTTGCCCTGCGACCAGCGAGTGCGCTGGGTCATCAGGCGACGGAAGTCGGTCACGCCCTCCTGGCTGACGTAGGTGTCGTCGACGTAGCGGTTCTCGTAGCCGGCGAGCAGGACGTGGACGCCGAGCTCGTAGTCCTCCAGCAGCGCCCCGTGCCACGGTTGGCCGGCATTGCTCGCGATCTCGTCGAGCACCGACAAACGGGTGAACTGGCCGTTGCCGCCCAGACCGACCGATCCGGTACGCACTCGCAGTGCCTGCATGGCCGAGATCGCGGTGCGGAACTCGATGTCCTGCATCCGCACCAGGTAGCGCGAGAATGCATTGGTGGCGCGACCGCGTCCGCGCTTCGGCGCCCACTCGTCGCGGTTGCGCATGCGTACGGAGATCTGCGCGGCCCCAACCTGCGGGACGCTGAAGGCTGCGGGGCCGCTGACCTGCTCCAGTGCGTTGGCCGCCATGTGCCCGTCGGCGTCCACCACGCAGACGATCGTCGAGCTGCGCTGCGCGTCGAGTCCGCCCGACCCGGCCAGATAGGCGTTCAGCGCGTGGTAGGCGGAGTTGAGGGCGTCTCCCTTGCCGGTCCGCGCGAACGGACGGAAGCGGCGCACCAGGTGCACCCGCGAGTCACGCTTCTCCCAGCCGGCGACGATCGCCGCCGTGTGGTCTTCGCTGTGGTCGTCGATCACCCAGACATGCGCCATCGGGAACGTGACCCGAAGCCGCTCGATCGTCTGGTCGATCACCGCTTCTTCGTCGCGACACGGCACGAACATGTGCCAGTCGAACTCGGCGACATCTCCACCCTCGCTGGGGCCGCGTCGTAGGTAGGCCCAGACGATCGTGGTCAAATAACACAAGAAGACCACGACGAGCAGCAGCGACAGCGCCTCGGCCGAGGTCAACATGGCGGAACCTTGTGCGATGGCTCTCGGCGCAGCATGCCGTGCCGGATCAACAGCAGGCCAGCGACGATCGCGACGAACGCGAGGGGAAGCCAAAAGAAGCCGAGCGCAGCGCCGGTGGCGGGGAGGATGACGGCACCAACGGCGCCACCCGGCTTCCCATACATGTGCTTACCGGCCCACCACAGCTGCACGCCGCTTGCGGACGGTGAAGACGACGAAGCCGAGTGCGGCTGCACCGCCGAGCACGGACAGCATCGTGCCGGAGACCATCGGAGTCTCGACAATGGGGACGTCCGCGGTCGCCGTCAGCTTGAAGTTGCGGTAGTAGACGGTGGTGCTCGGGAGGGCGCCGACGGGCAAGGACACCCTGGTCACGACCCGCGCGTTGTAGGTGTGGCCCATCGTCAGCTGACTCGGGTCCACCGAAACTGTGGGATCGGTGGCGAACGCCGATGAGTTCGCAATCGCACGCTCGTTCACGATGGTCAGCGAAGAGCCATCGGTCAGGTCGTCCAGGTAGACGCTCATCGTGGCGGTGCCGCCCAGCGCAAGGAGCGACTGGTTGTCGGCAGCGCGGTCGATCGTGAACGTCACCGTGTGCGGTTCGGCACCTGCCGCGCCGTCGTAGAGGAACCGGGCTCCGGGGAAAACCTGTCCGTTGCTCGGATTCGTGTAGGGCGGTGTCGTCGTCAAGGTGTGCACTGTCGTGGCAGCCACACTCGCCGCACCGCTGAAAGCCACGCCGACGACAAAGACGCCATCTTTGCCCATGCGATTGGCAGCCGCCGTGGGACACGTGACCCCCGGCAGCGTGCATGTGACGCCTTCGTACTCCACCGACTGGGGCCAGATCGTGGGCAGTGGGAAGCCGCAGATCATCCGCCCACAGGTTGTCGGATAGGTCGTGCTCACGGTTTCTTCCGCCGCTGCCGGCGAGCTCAACGAGACCGTGAAGACCGATATCAGCCCAACCAGCAGTCCCGCGAACGACGTCCGCAACCTCTTTGCCACCACACCACGTGTCGCTGTGCTTTGCATCACGAACCTCCAGCCGCCGGGGGACGGGGTAAGACACTCTGTCGAATAAAACGAGTAGAAGCCGTCAAGGTGACGAAGCAGACAGAACGCGTTTGTGCAAGTTGAGACAGTCGACCGCCCGATGCATCACGCGGTCTCTCTGACTTTTTTTGAAGTTTCTTGCTGCCCAGGGGTGTCATCGGCAGAGCTCGTCGATGAGGGACGCCGCCTGAGCCGGCTCCTCAGGCAACCGTTCGATCCAGATTCGGGTCGCACGGGCATGCTTCTGGATAGGACCGTCGACCCGTGTGACAAGCCCTGACGCCTCCTCCCGCGGTACCAGCGCGGCGCATCGCCGCGAAGCGAGCCGAGCGACGGTGGCGTCCGCCGCCACTTCGTCGGCCACAACAGCGGCGACTTCGGCCAAGCTGACCAGCTCGAACACGCCTGGGGGAACAGCCGAGGTCGCCCCGGAACTCGCTCTCGGTCCGATGTCGATGATGACCAGTGCCCACGCGGGGGACTGACCTGTGCGAGACAGCCCCACCACCTGGGTCTGCAGGTGCTGCGCGGTGGCCAGCCCGGTCAGCGGATCCGTACACGTCAGTCGCGCATACCTGCCGAGGGCTGCCTCGGACCAAGCGAGCGCCAGTGAGCGCACCAGATGCAGTTCGGCGGGCGGGAGCCGACATGCTGCTCGGGTCCCGTCGACGTCGTCCAGCAGCGCCTGCAGCGACTCGCCGTCGAGCGCGTACAGGCTGCCCAGTTCCCAGACGGCGTCAGCAACGTCACCGTCACCTGCCCATGCGGCGACCAGCGCGGTCAGCTGTGATGGCACAGCCTGACCGCGCATGGCGCCTCTCGACGCCACAAGACGGTGCTTTTCGCGAAACACCTCATGCTCCCTCCGGACGCCACGACAGTGACGGCCTACACAGGTGCAGACAGCTCGTGTCCTGATTCATGACGCAATGCGCCGGCACCAACAATCTGGGCCGCTGGGTCCGCGTCATGCTGCAGCCATAAGGTTGTCTCTCCTGGGGAGGGCATCATGCACACCGACGACGAAGTCACCGACGCGGAGCTCATCACGCGCTACCGCGCGGGTGATGACACGGCGGCGTCAGTGCTGTTCACCCGGCATCACGGACCGGCCGTACGTTTTGCGTCCGGGCTCGCGGGGCGCAGTTCGGCTGACGACCTCGCGGCCGAGGCGTTCACTCGGGTCCTTGCAGCGATCCGGAACGGGCGCGGCCCAGATGTTGCCTTTCGCGCCTACCTGATGACGTCGGTTCGCAACGCCCACATCAACTCCGGCAAGCGCGACGGCAAGCTCACCTGGGTCGGCGACTACGAGAGCATCGGCACCTTGGCGTCGGCGGCCGACGAGTCCGGGTTGCGGTCCGAGTCCGCGCTGCTGGCGCAGGCCTTCGCGACGCTGCCCGAACGCTGGCAGACCGTGTTGTGGCACACCAGCGTCGAGGACGACTCAGCTGCTGAGGTCGGGCGACTGCTCGGCGTCAGTCCTTCGGCAGTCGGCGCACTCGCATACCGGGCCCGCGAGGGATTGCGCCAGGCCTACCTGGCGGCCCACGTCGCGGCGACTGACGATCCCTCCTGTCACGACGTCCGCGAGAAGCTGCCGGCACACTCGCGTGGCCAGCTCGGAACCCGCGCGTCACGCGCGATCGACGAGCACCTGGACACGTGTCCTGCCTGTGCGATGGTGCTCGCGGATCTGCGCAGCATCACCAGTGACTTGTCGGCCCTGCTCATTCCGGCTCTCCTCGGCAGTGCTGGCGCGGCGATCCACGGGCGTCGGCCACGCAAGAGGAGCCAGCAACAAACGCAGACCTCCGGCAACGGCGCCAGCGGAGCGGGCTCCGGAGGTCGGGCTGGCTTTGCACGGAGCGCTCTGTCGCGTACGGGAGCTGTCCGCGCCGTCGCGGTCGTCGCGGCAGCCGCCGCGGCCAGCGTCCTGATTGTCGTGGTGACCCGAAGTTCGAGTGCACCCGGCGGAGACGACGCACCCACTGCGGGGCTCGGGGGAGGTGAGGCGCTGGGACTGGTTGAGCAGCCCGCACCCGCCCCAATCCCGACGCCGACCGAGACCCCCACTGCGCCGGTCCCGGACAAGCCCCTCATCGAACCTGCCGCGTCAGCGCGCGCACCTGCGGCGACGCCCAAGCCAACTCCCGCACCCGAACCTGAGCCACAAGGGACGACATACGATCTGGTGCTCGCTCTGGCGAATGTCAACGAGGCGGCCGACGGCATGACCTTCGACCTGGAGGTGTCGTCGCCCGACGCCGCTTCGACCCTCGTCATCGACGTCTCCACAGCCGGCGGTTGGAACTTCTCCTCGGCCCCTCCGGCGGGTGCAGACTGCTCGGCACCATCGGGAACGACGCCCGTTCAGATCACCTGCGACTTCGCGGATCCCTTCGCGGGAACGCTCAGCTTCCTGCTCCTGGACACCGGCGGGACAGAGGCCTTCACAGCGGCACTCACCGCCGCTGACAACACCGACCCGACGCCGGGTGATGCCGCCGTCTCGTTCAGCTCCCCCTGACACTCGGCGAGGGTCTGGCGCTGGCGCATGTTTCCCGGCCTGGACATCGCGTCTGCTGAGCGTGGGGCAAAGGCTATGGAATCAATCGCTGATCACGCATGTCCTGGAATATCTGGAGGAACATGCTCTCGGTGTCGACGTACTCGTGAAAGCCGGCACGTCTGGACTTCGAGGTGTCGGCGATGACGTCGTAGTCCCAGGCGAAGACGAAGTCTCCGAACTGCCACGACGAGACGTCCGAGTAGGGCGTGGGATGCAGGTGGTGCGACCGAACCATGTCGTCCCAAAGGTCCGCCTTGTCCGCCATCACGTCGGTCAGGCTCATGGGTAGGGGAGGCGCGATGTCGAGATCGAAGAAGGCGGCGAGCTTGGGCCACATCGAGGACCAGCGGAACATGTCGCCGTTGGTGATGTTGTAGGCCTGGTTCGCGGCCTGGTCCTGCGTCGCGGCCCACACCGTCGCCTTGGCCAGAAGATTGGCATCGGTCATCTCGATCAGACTGGTGTATGCGCCGGGACTGCCGGGAAACCTCAGCGGTATCCCGAGCTCTTTGCTGATCGAGGCGTACACGGCAATCACCATCGCGAGGTTCATTGGATTGCCCAGTCCCACGCCCGCCACGACCGAGGGTCGCAGGGCCGACCAGGTCCACTGGGAGCCGACCTGGCGCTCCTCGAGGAACTGCTGCTGATCGACGTTGAACTCCGGCGGCATGTGCGGCGGATCGTCCTCGCGCGCTGGGGTCGCGAACGGCCCCAGGTGCGCGCCGTAGACCTTGTAGCCCTGCATCAAACTGATGTGTTCCAGCCCCGACGCCACCGGCTCGAGCGCATCCACGACGTTCGTGAGCATGGCCAGATTCGGAGCGACGAGCTCGGCCCAGGTCGGACGATCCTGGTATGCCGCATAGAAGACGTGAGTGACCTCGGTCAGGTCGGACAGCCGCGCGATCGTGGCTTCGCGGTCCAGCAGATCAACGCTCACATGCCTGACCACCCCGTTGTCGACACCACCTCGGCGGGACAGGCCGATCACATTCCACCCTCCAAGGGTTTCCAGGTGTCTGATCAGATTTCCGCCGATGACTCCTCGCGCGCCCACCACTACTGCTGTCTTCATGCCGACTCCATTCATCGTTTAATCGTGATTTACCGATGTGAGCGTAACATCGTATTATTTCGATGTGGCGATAGGGTGGTGAGATGGTGCTCGATGAAGATCAGCTGGTGGCGGCGTTCAAGGCGCTGGGTCACCCCACGCGTCTGGCGATCTTGGGCTGGTTGAGCGACCCCACCTCGTTCCCCCCGCAGGATCAGCCGGCCGAGGAAGTCGGGGTGTGCCTCAAGCACATCCAGGCGCGGGCAGGGGTCTCGCAGTCCACGGCATCGCAGTTCATGGCGGTGCTCCAGCGCGCTGGGCTGGTCACGTGCACCCGCGTCGGACCGTGGTCGCACTATCAACGCAACGAGGACGTCATCGACGCGCTCGGCCAATCAGTGTCAACCCGCATCTAGTCAGGCGTCCCACCGCCCCCTCCGTCGGCCTCTCCGAGGCAAGGTCGTCATCGTGCCTGATGCCGCCTGACTGCACCGAGGCACCTTGGACGAACCCGAGTGGCGCTGCGCAGCTCGTAAGGCTAGGCGGTGGGCGAGATCGGGACGTGCGCCTCGAGGAATGCGAGTTGGTCACCGATGACTTGACTGAAGTTCGGTTCGACGTACGGGTCGAAGTGCGCACAGTCGTACACGTGGACGGTCGCCTGTGCGATCCGGCCGGCAGCCTTCTCGGCGACCGCGGACGGGGTGATGGCATCGTGCTGGGCGATCTGGACGAGGACCGGGCAGGCGATGCGAGAGGCGTGGCGCCCTGGTGAGTAGAACCCAACCTTCAAGGCGATCCGTGCGGCAACGTCCTCGCGGTACGCGCCGCGCTCGATCCCCGAGGCGTCCGCGAGTCTCTCCAGAGCCGAGGCAGCGTCCGGTGACGTCATGACAGCGGTCTGACCCGGCTGACCCACCAGGTCCACGTACACGGGCTCGCGTCCGAACGCCGCTCCGACCTGGTCCCGAACGGCCGCTGGCATCAGCCGCGCCGAAGCCCTCAACCCAGTGGCGCGCACGGCCGCTGGGCCGCTGACATGAGGCACCTGCGCGATGACCGCCGCGAGTGGCTCGCCTCGGCCGGCGAGCGTGAGCGCATGTCCACCGGCGAAGGACGTACCCCAGGCGACGACCCGGTCGGCGTCGACATCGTCGAGCGTCCGGGCAAAGGCCAACGCAGAACGCCAGTCCTGGTGCTGCATCGAGATGTCCAGCAGCTGTCGGGGCTCGCCCTCGCTGTCACCGAAACCTCGGTAGTCGAACACGACGACGGTGTATCCAGCTGCCGCGAAACGCTCAGCGTATGCGTACAGGCGCAACGCGCGAACCGACCCGAAGCCGTGCGCCATCACGATGACGGGCACTGGACCTGGGGGACGGGGCTCCGCGCGGTAGACGGTTGCCGCGCAGGACACCCCCTGTGACTCGAACGAGGTCGCGGTGCGCGAGAAGGTTCGCGGATCGGTGGGATTCATGGTGCCTCCGGGTAGTTTCTTGATCGACAATCAAGAACTTTAGAACCTTCTTGATCGGCAGTCAAGATAGGCTTGAGGACATGCCACGTAACCGCCGTCCGCAGGACCCAGAAGCCAAACGCGAGGAGATCCTCGAGGCGGCTACGGAACTGTTCACTCGGCTCGGGTACGAGGGGACCTCTCTCAAGGCGATCGCGACCTCAGCAGGAGTCACTGCGAACACGATCTACTGGTACTTCCCCGACAAGGACACGCTCCTGGTCGGCGTCGTCGATCGGCTTGTGCTGGCGGCGTTGACCGAACTCTCCGAGCTGGAGGACGAGCCGCTGCCTGCACAGTTGCTTTGGGTGGTCCAGCGCCTGCGGGACTATCACCAGCTGGTGACCGCGGTCCATGCCCGCGCCGACACCTCGCCGCCCATCGACACGTGGCACCGGCGGTTTCACGATCTCGCCGATGCCGTGCTGGAAGAGGGTTTCCGGCAAGCAGGCACATCCGAACTGGATCTCGACGCCAGGGCACAGATGGCTGTGCTCGTGGTCGAAGGGCTCATCACCCATATCCACGACCCCGACCGCACACGAGCGATCCTGGACCTCCTCGTTCCCTGACCGCCCGGACATCGACAGATCGGTGCGACCGGCTCGGGGCGGAAAGACGCGTGTTTGTCCGGAGTTGCGGCACTCTTGCTGGCGTCAGCTTGAGGCGAGTTTCCGCACTACATATTGGTTGAGACTCAAGTGAGTCGGCGCGAACGGGCATGACGTGCGTTGGCTGCGTCCGCGGTCTGCTCGAGGGCGTTGTCCGGCGGACCAGGTGTGTGCACTCACCGATGACCGGCTTCTGAACGACCATCGGCAGGGAGCCGCGTCAATGCAAACCCGGCCAGCCCGACCAGCACCGGCCACAGGGCAAGGCGTTCGAGGGCACCTGATGCAGGGCCGTCACCGGAGAGCACGAACGACGCGGCCGCCGTGCCGGTCACGACTCCGGCCGCCAAGAGCGCCCCGGCCAGACGCGGCCCGTCATTTCGCAACCGCGAACCGAGGATGATCAGCGCAACCGGCTGCGCCACGAACAAGGGTGCCGCAGCGATCGTATGCAAAGTGGTGTCCTGGTCGAGGGGCGCGAGGCCAGTGGCGACCGAGCTCAACCCGGAGACCAAGAGCAGCCCCGTGACCCATGGCCCCAGAGGCCGCGAGAGCAGCGCCGCGCCGCAGACCAGCAACGCACCGAAGACTATGAATGAGCCGTTCATCATCTCGTGACGCGGCGAGCAGTACGCCGCCGAGCAACCGGTCTCACCGAGTCGGCTGACTGAATCGGAGAGGAAGCTGTAGCCGCCCGTCGTTGCCGCCGCAACAACGAACTCGGTCACGATATAGACCGGTCGCACGAGCAGCGCCATCGCTCCCCATTGCACAGCCCGGAGCTCGGTGACTTTCAGGAGCCGTCGTCGTCGGGCTGGGAGCATCAGGCCACCGTAGTCCGTGCTGGAGACACTCGCAGCCGCCTCGGTCGAGTCGGAACGACTCGGTCAAGTCGGAACGTCGCCCGGTATGCAGGCGGCGGTATGACGCAGCTTCTGCGGAGGGGCGGCCCGCTCCGACGGCCATGTCCGTCTCCCTTCCTGAGGTCACTTGGTAGGTATGTCCGAACGTGGATCTTGGCTTGCGTTCGGCACAACACGGTGGCCGATCTCTTCAACCACGACATCGCCGGGCCAGAACGCAACGTGGTCCTTGATCCGACGCGCTAAGGGCGAAGGGTGCCTGTAGGTCCAGGCAGCGTGTCGTGCCGTGATGCCACCTGCGGTCAGTGTGTAGTAGCTCGCGATGCCCTTCCAGTAGCAGAGGGACTTCATTCGCGAGCGTTTGAGAGCGGTGGGGTCGACCGCAGCGAGCGGAAAGTAGCGATTCCCTTCCAACAGGATTGTGGCGTCGCTCTGTGCGATGACGTGCCCGGCCAGTACCGCGCGGAATGTGGTCATCGATCTCCTCCATCGTCAAGGCTACGACTTTGCCGGGAAGTAGCCGACCGACTTGGGCCTTCGGCGCGACGGCTACCCGCTCAGAAGCCAACTAGAATCGGCCGCAGCACACCGTAAGCGCGCTCACAGTCCAGCGGCCCGGCCGGGATGAAACTGGTGGCAACACATGCGGAGCCGGAGGTCAGCAAACACCCGGCCTTCGTCGACGCCGTTGAGAGGAAGCATGCCTTCATGGGTCAGGAGAACCGGATCCAGATCCTGCAGGTGCCAGACTGCCCTTTGGTGGATCGACTGATCGATGACGTCGAGAACTGCCTCGCGGAGATGGCCATCGGCGAGCCAGTCGAGATTGTCGTGGGTGACTACCCTTCCCCGACCCTGGTGATCGACGGAGCGGACGCCTCCACGGGCAGGCCTGTGGAAGGTCAGCCTCGGTGTCGCCTAGATCTTCCGTCCAGGGACCAGATTCGTGCAGCCGCCAAAGCATTACGCCCTGAGTGAGCACGCGGGAGCCGTAGCGAGGCACCACGCCGCCTCAGGACGGGCCTCGCCGTGACTTGCCAACTTCAGTGCGCCGTGCCACCCGGAGTCTTCGTCCGGCCTCCGCGGCGCCGACCGCCAGCAGTGCAGCCCCGAGCGCAAGCGCGAAACCACCCCCACCGATTGAGCTCGCGGTGTTGGCGAGCCAGTGTTGGATGGTTGACGCGGTGCTGATCACGGGATCATCGGCGGACGCGCCGTCGAGCACGCGGATCTCCCACCAGCCGTAGTACGCGACGTACGCCCCGACTATCAGCAACACCGTGGCCCCGGCCATCGGGACCAACCTGCCGAGCCGCCGGGCGCCGCGGACAAGAGACTGCTGGGCGAGCGCCACCGCGATCGCCGCCGTTCCGACCACGAGTCCCATGCCGGCGGCGTAGATCAGGAACAAGCCGGAGCCGCTCAGCCGCGAGTCGGCGCGGAACACGGAGACCACGACAGCCAGGAAGGGCGCGATCGTGCAGGTCAGGCTGGCGAGTGCGTACGAGACGCCGAAGCCGAACATCGACCGCCATGAGCGAGTGATGGGCGCGCCGCCGCGCGATCCTCGCTTGGGGACGGCGATGCTGCGGCCCGCCAGGAGCCACAGGCCGGCGGCCAGGATGACGAGCCCAACGACCAGGCTGAACCAAGGCAGGAAGCTCTGCACCGAGCTGGCGGCCGGAGCCACGAGAAGTCCGAAGGCGGCGAACACCGAGGTGAACCCTGCGGTCATGGCCGCGGTCATCTTCAGCGCCCGCGAAACGGCGACCACGCGGTTCGGGTCGTCGCCAGCGACCAGGAGGGTCAGGTAGGCGGGCAGGAGCGCGAAGCCGCACGGGTTGAGCGCGGCGAGCATGCCCGCGCCGAGCGCCAGTGCCGCGTTTCCGGTGAGCACGTCACTTCACGAGCTTTGACACCAGGTCGGCGAGGTCCTCGTTGTCGAGGTATCCCTTGCCGACCACCGTGCCGTCTTCGGTCAGGACCACATAGGTGCTCTGGGCCGTGACGCCGAAGTGCCGCCACACCGCCCCCTTCGCGTCGACGAGGTGGATTGGACCGTCCACTGTGCGCGCGTACTCCTCGATGTCGGCAGTGTCGGCGAGGCCACCGATCCCGACCACATTCACCTTCCCGGCGTACTCCTTGGCAACCTTCTCCACCTCAGGGGTCTGCGCCCGGCAGGTGGGACACCACGGCGCCCAGAACCACAACACCGCGGGCTTGCCGGCAAGCTGCTCTCCGTCGAACGTCGACCCATCCAGCTGCTCGGCGGCGAACGAGAGATCGACGCGTTTCGCCACCGCCGCTGACGGCGCCGGACCACCGGGCGACCTGCCTTCGGACGCTCCACAGCCGCTCAACACCAGCACGGCTCCCAACAGAATCCCCAGCAATGCCCTGACGCCCACGGCGCCTCCTCGTTGTCGACGAGGCCCAGTATGGCGGCAATGTAGGCCCAGTCTCCTTGTGGCCGGCTTGCTGATTGTCATAGCGGGATGCAGCAGCACGGACGACTACACAGAAGGGGCGAACCCGATGGAGCGAGCCGCCGCCAACCCGGAACGTACCTGGTGCATGTC
This sequence comes from uncultured Actinomycetota bacterium, assembly GCA_963790145.1. GTDB lineage: Bacteria > Actinomycetota > Actinomycetes > Propionibacteriales > Nocardioidaceae > Aeromicrobium. The sequence goes on from CAWBNN010000005.1 coordinate 869,994, forward strand.
GGAGGTCGACATCTTCGCCGACCTCGACGAGGGTGAGATGGACGCGATGGCCTCCGCCGCGCCCATGAAGACGTACGCCGCAGGGGCCCTCGTCTACACCCCCCACCAGCCGCTCGAGGCTCTGTTCATCCTCAAGCGCGGCCGCATCCGGATCTTCCGGGTGTCCCCCGACGGACGGGCGCTGACCACCGCCATCATCAACCCCGGCACGATCTTCGGGGAGATGGTCATCGTCGGCCAGCAGATGCACGACAGTTTCGCCGAGGCGCTCGACGAGGTCGTGGTGTGTGTCATGACCAGGGCGGACGTCCAACGGCTCCTGCTCGGCGACCAGCGCATCGCCGCCCGGATCTCCGAGACCCTCGGCCGCCGGCTCTCCCAGCTCGAGCAGCGGCTCTCCGATGCGATCTTCAAGTCCGTCCCCGAGCGCATCGCCGGCACGCTCACGGTCCTCGCCGCCGGGCGGCACCCTCTGTCGTTGGGTCGCGGCCTCCAGGTGAGCCTCACGCACGAGCAGCTCGCCGCGCTCGCCGGCACCTCCCGCGAGACGACCACGAAGATCCTCGGCGAGTTCGCCGACCAGGGCCTGCTCACCCTCGGGCGGGGGAAGATCACCCTGCTCGATCTCGACCAGCTCGCCAAGCTTGCCGGGGAATAGTCACTTTGGAACGGACGGCCGTGGAAAGCCGAACTTCGGCCGCTCGGATACGAAACATCGGTGATCTGACGCTCGCTGGACGGGCTCATCCTGTACAGAGGCAAGACGAAGCCTTGGCACCCGCCAATCGAACTCTCATGACCGAACCGGTCTCGGCGCGCTGACGCGGCGGAGTGACGTGCTTGTCGTGCGACAAAGGGCGGTTGGCTGGTGACACGCCTGAGGGCCGTGCGCTCGGACGCGTTTCGACCACACGAACTGCTGCCGGGACCCTATGAGCCGAGTGCGTCACGGGTTCGTCAGGAGTAGACGCTAGCCACCTCGATCGTCGCGCCCTATCGTCAATGTGGAGGAGCCGTCGTTGCGGAGGTAGCCATGAGGGAAGCGTGGGAGCTTCTGGCCGCGGGACCCGAGGATACCGCCCGATCGGTCTTGCTCCTACCGGGAGGAGCCAACGCGGCCCGCTCTTTCAACCTGGTGATGGCTGAGCAGGCGCTGTCCGGTGTTCGCCTGGTGGCTACGACGCTGCCGGGCATGGCCGGTGCCCCGCTGTCGGATGATGTGTCCGTCCCGGCCCTGGCCCGTCAGGCCGGCGAGCTGGCGAAGCAGCACGGCTGCGAAGTGGTTGTCGGCTTCTCCTACGGCGCCACGGTTGCGCTGGAGATGCTCCTGTCCGGTCACTTCCAAGGCCCGGTCGTGCTCCTCGGCATCGCCCTGACGACTGAGGACGAGGCCAGGTTCTTCCGCGTCGCGGTACGCGCATCGCAGAAGGTGGGCAGCTGGCCGATGGCCATCCTGTTCCGGCTCATGCCCCTGATGGTCAGGTCTGCCAAGACACCCGAGCCGCACAAGCGCGAGCTCGTCGAGGACTTCAAGCAGAACAGAGCCCGTGATTCGGTCCGGGCGTCCGGCGAGTACCTCGACTACATCGCCGCAGACACCGACTACGCCGCGCGCGTCGCCGCGTCGGGCAGTCCCGTGTGGGTGGTCCACGCCGAGAAGGGGGATGGTGGCCTCACCGATGCCGAGCGGGACACCCTGCAGGCGGCAACCAACGTGACCCTGGTGACCTTCCCCGGTGCGGTGTTCCTCCTCCCGGACGAGGCGCCGCAGCAGACCGCCGCAGTGATCGCCACCGCCCTGTCCGCGGCCCGCACATGAAGGTCAGGGCCACCACGACGATCGACAAGCCAGTCAGCGATGTGTTCCCTCTCATGGCCGACAACCGGAACGAGCCGGGCTGGAACAGCAACCTCAGCGACTCCGAGCTGCTCACTGCGGAGCCCATAGGCGTGGGCAGCCGCTTCCGGGCCGTTTACCAGGGGCAGGAGTGCATGGCGGTCATCTCCGAGCACGAGCCTGACCGCGTCGTGACCTTCGAGGTCGACGCGAAGCGGATGGACATCACCGGCCGGATGAGCTTCTCACCCGCGGGCTCCGGCACCCGGCTGGACGGCGAGTTCGATCTCCGCCCGAAGGGTGTCATGAGAGTGATGCTGCCCCTGGTGGCGCCGCTCGTCCGTCGGGATTTCCCCAAACAGTTCGCGAACTTCAAGGCCTTCGCAGAGCAGCGCTGACGAGTCGGTCCGTCGGCCCCACCTCATGTTCGAAAGGTCGGAGTTCGATACATCCGGTCATCGGCAGTGCGCCGCAATGCGGCGGTAAGACGCAGGGCAAGCCATGGCTGTCTCGCGGCGTGTGAACTCAGCAGGGCGTGGGGCTACTTACCCTTCGGCGTTCGGTCTGGCCGGCCACGGCGATTCGTCGTCGCTATCTCTAGCTTGGTACTTCCGGTGGACATAAATCGGGACGGCAAGAGCGAAGTAAGGGATGCTGAACCAGGCTGCAGCCAGGTAGAGGCTGCTCTCCGCCCTGCCGCCGAAAAGAAGAACTCCGCCCGACACCACGGCCAGTCCGCCTAGCCAACCCAACACAAAGCGACCGGTTGGAACGTCCCGACCTGCGATCGAGTGAAGGATCTGCTCGTAGACGCCGTCCGATGGCGCATCTTCGTCACGGGTGTCAGGCATGACCAATGTTCGCACCACGCCCACAAGCCGACGCGGCGGAAAGACTGTGAAAATCGCCAACGCAGCCTGAAGGTGCTGGGCTGTGGTTGGTGACTGCGAGTGTGACCCCCAGGAAAGACTGGCTTTGTGCCTTGTTGCGACCTGTCCGCTCGCGGTCACTGGCCCCGGCCCGGTTGGAGGAGCTGGCCTGATCAGGAGCTTGACCACCTGGCGTTAGAGGCGCCGGATGTGTCTCATCACAGTCCTGCCGAGCCTCCGTCGCGGACGACGGAGTCGCAACCGTCAAGCACGACAACCTCGTTCAGGTCGTCCAGGACGCAATGTGGCAGCCCGCCTACAGCGCCGAGGTGAGCGCCTGATGTCCACCGCGAAGACCTGACGACGCACACGATGCCCACGATCCAGGACCCGCCGATCGGAGATCCGCGCTGAAGGTGAACGGCTTGAGACCGACTCGTGTTCGGGCGCAGTTTTGCGGAATGACGCGTCTGCACGTAGGGGTGCCGACCACAAAGACCGTGGACTTGCTGCGGATTCTGGCGAGCTCAAACAAGACGCGGGAAAGACGCTCTGCAGACGACTGGGCCGAGAAGCTTGCGACGCCCTCCGTTCGTCGCTTGAGGTACTTGCTGCCGAAATGCGAAGCCACCCACGAGTCCGGCGCAACGCATTTCGGCTGCCCCACAAAGTCGGGGCAAAAGCCCCATGCGGCAGGACGCGTTGCGGTTCAAGAGTGGATCCATGAACACACGACGCAATCACGCACTCATCATTTCCGCGATCCTCGCAGGTCTGTGCCCGCTTGTTGGCAACGGCCTCTACGCGGGTCCAGAAGGTGACGGCCAAGCGATCTTGGACGAGATCCAGTCCGGTGTCCCCGTCATCGCTTATGTCGCATACCCGCTCGAGCTCGTCGGCTTCATCGCGCTGGCTGTTGTTCTCGGGTGGCTGGTGGTCCACCTTCAACGTCACTCACCTGTTGCTGGGGCTGCGGCTGGCATCCTTGGCGCCAGCATGCTGGCGGTGAAGGTCGGATCGTTGGCGCCGGGAATGGCGGTGCAGACGCATGGTGTCGGGGTCGATCCGGCCGCAGCGGAGTTGGTCTCGTCCCTCGGAGATCAGGACTTTGTCGTCTCCGGATTCCTGCTCTGCGCCGCTTTCGCAGCAGTGGGATTCGGGTTGGTCCGGACCAGCATGCGTCGTTGGCTCGCATGGTGGCCCGCCGTCGTCGGCGTGGCGGGCGTGCTGGCCGGGATGGTTGGGATGGTCCGTCCGGAGGCGTTCGTGCCAATTCCGTACCTGCTTCTGCTGCTTTGGCTGATCGTGCTCGGCATCGTCACTGCGGCTGGACCTGCTCGGACAATCCCGACCGAAAGCCACGACGGAGTTACACAATGAATTTGTGAGTACCTCGCACGGAGCTGCTGTCGCCGCATGGTGGCCGTGGCTCGTGCTGCCGGCGGTGGCTACTGGCCTCGTTTCCGCCGGGCTCGTCATGTCTGCAGTCGATCACCAAAGTATCGGGGCCGAGGCGTGGGTGAATGTGCCCCTCGCGGTCGGTTTCAGCACCGTGGCTGCGGGCATTTGGTCGACGCGACCACACACTGCTGGGATACGACGTCTGGCAGTGCTCTACACGGTCGTAGGAGTCGCCTCGGCTCTTGTCCTCCCGGTGCATGGCTGGGCGCGCGCCGACGTGCCCGGTGCCGACGTGTCGGCTTGGTTGTCGAACTGGGTCTGGGCGTTCGGCGCAGCACCTCTGCTTGGTTTGGGACTTGTGCTCTATCCCGAAGGCAATCTGCCGGCCCGGCGCTGGTGGCCGATCCCAGTTCTGGGTATCGCCGCCACGGGCGGTCTCGCTTTGGCCGGTGCTCTGATGCCTGGGTCGCTGGATGCCCGGCCGAAGCTCCAGAACCCGTTTGGGTGGGGTGGCAGGCCCTTCTGGCTGGTCGTTTCCGATGTGGCGTCTGGAACTCTTCTGGTCGCGGCCATGCTGGGGTTGGCCGCGCTCGTCGTGAAGTTCCGACGCGCCGACCCTGATAGTGACGTTCGCGGGCAGATCGGTGGTTTCTGCCTGGCCGGGGGACTGGTCGTCGTCGCGGCGTCTCTCCCCGAGAGCGATAGTGTCGCGTCGACGCTTCTGGCCATCACAGCGGGAACAGTTCTGCCGTTCGTGGTTGGTATGGCAGTGGTGCGACAGCGACTACTTGACCAGGATTCCGATCTTGACGTGCTTCGCCGCCGCGTTCACCGGCTTTCGACTTCCCGCCGCGAGATCGTCACCGAACGTGAGGAGGAGCGGTTGCGACTCCGGCGCGACCTCCATGACGGTCTGGGGCCGTCTTTGGCGGCCATAGGCCTAGGGCTACGGCAACTGGGTCAGCGAGCATCCGCTGATGGCGACCACGTTCGTGCTCTCGCGGACGAGGTGGAGCGGGCTGTCGGCGAAGTGCGACGAATTTGTGATGGCCTCCGGCCTTCGGCCCTCAACGAGTTGGGGCTGGCCGAGGCACTTGCCGCGGCGATGGATCCGCTGCAGCGGTTCGGCCCTGACATCGCAATCGACGTGGACGAGCTGCCCGCGCTGGCACCGGCAGTCGAAGTGGCGACCTACCGAATTGCCATGGAAGCAGCCACGAACGCTGTGCGCCACGCCCGGGCGGGAAGGGTCCGCGTCGACATTGCGTACAAGGATGGCGTAACCGTGAACGTGACGGACGACGGAACGGGCCTCGCAGTCGACGTGCTTCCCGGCGTAGGCCTTCGTGGGATGGCCGACCGCGCCGAAGAGCTAGGTGGCTGGTGCTCCGTCGGCCCGAACAAGCCCCGCGGCACTATCGTTCGCGCATGGTTGCCAGGGGCGTCGTCATGAGGCAGACGACGCGAGTCCTCGTCGTAGAGGACCACCCGCTCTACCGCGAAGCAGTAGTCTCGTTGGTCGACGGAATGGACGGTTGGGAGGTCATCGCATCTCATGGTGCCGCTGAGCCCGCCGTGGAGCAAGCGGCTGAAGCCGACTTGGTGGTGCTAGACCTAGGTCTGCCAGGTATTGACGGTCTGGAAGCCATCCGACAGTTCACGGCGGCGAACCCCGACGCCGCCGTGCTCGTGCTCACCATGTCCGATGAGCCGGCAATCCTCGCTGCCGCGGTGCGAGCGGGCGCTCAGGGATACCTCGTCAAGGGATCAGAGCCCGACGACATCGAACGGGCGCTACGCAGCGTAGCCAGGGGCCAGGCGATCTTCGGTGAGCAAGTCGCAGCGGCCGTGCTGGAGCAAGCGGGGCGGCGCGTGCCGGCCGCATCCGGAGCCGCATTCCCTTCCTTGACTCAGCGTGAGATCGAAGTACTCGACCTCATTGCCGCGGGACGAACGAACGCCGAAATCGCGGAAAGCCTCTTCGTGTCTCCCAAGACCGCCCGGAACCACGTGTCGAACGTTCTCACCAAGCTCGGCGGGAGCCGCGCCGCAGCGATCGCCCGTGCTCGTGATGCCGGCTTGGGCCGAGCCTGAAACGCCACCCTCAATTCCAGTTGGAGCGGACAGCCCATAGCGGGCGGAGGCGAACCCCTGAGTCTCAGTTGTAGTGTTCCGAAGTGACAAGAAGCGAGCGACTTGCGGAACAGCTGGACTGGTACTGGCGCAGTAACCTGCGGCCGCGGCTGGACGGTCTTTCCGATGAGGAGTACTTCTGGGAGCCGGTACGCGGCTGCTGGAGCATCCGCGCACGTGGCACGTCGGCCGCACCGATATCGGCAGGTTCGGGGAAGTGGACTGTGGACTTCGCGTCACCTGACCCGGTGCCGGCACCGGTGACCACCATTGCGTGGCGGCTCGCACTCATCGTTTCGGCTATCGGGCAGGTACTTCGGCGGCCAGGATGTCGACTCCAGACGTTCGCCTACGCGGGGACCGCTGACGAGGCGCTAAGCAGCTCGATGAGATGTACGGAAGATGGAACGCGGGGGTCCGCGAGCTCTCCGAGGCTGACCTGGGAGCCACCCGCGGTGGGTCCCGACGGTTTCGGAGAACAGGGTCCTGCACGTCAACAGGGAGCTGATCCATCACGGCGCTGAGATTTCCCTGCTACGCGACCTCTACCTCTGGCAGGACGGTTCAACCTCCGATGATTGACTCTTCGCGGCGAAGAGACGCCGGGTGAACGGCAACACGTCCCCCCGTCGCTCTCGCGCTGACTAGGGTCGATCCATGCCTAGGACCTTTGACGGCGACAGCCACCCAGATGACATTCAGTTGGCCATCGGCCAGCAGATGGCGGCGGTTGATCCGAATGTCTCACCCTTCAGGCTTCGCAATCGCTTTCGCAACGGGGGGATCGTGTCCATCGCGGTGCCGCAGGGATACCGGTACGACGAAGACGCGTTGGACTGACTCGATGAATGAAGCTACTCGGGTTGTCGAGACGTTCCGGACCGCGGACCTTGGCGCACAACGCCTTGTCGATCGTTCAGACTTCAACTGATCTTCGGACGACGAGCTGCTGGAGTGACACGCGACGGAAAGACGCACCGCGACCAGGCGCGTCAAGGGATAGGGCCGGCTGGCCTCCGATCGCGTCTACGCAGTTCGCATGGGTCCGCCGCCCGCGTTACTGCGCGATCGCCGCGTCAGCTCCCGTCCTTGCGGCGTGTCGCGGCGATGAGCTCCTCCTCGGCGTTGCGGCCGGGGCCGATCTTCGGCAGGCGCATGACGAGCACGATGCCCGCCAGCCACCAGCCCCCGAGGATGACCCACTCGTACGGCCAGATCAGTTCGGCAGGCATGCCCGGCAGGTAGAGAACCGCGAGACCGAGGGAGAGCACGCCCGCCAGTGCGCCGACGACCGGGCCGTTTGCGACCCGGAACGGACGCTCCATCTCGGGCTCGCGGCGACGCAGGAAGAGGAACGTCACCGCGACCAGGAAGAACGCAACCACGATCGAGATGCCACCAGCGTCCACGAGCCACACCAGCATCTGTCGGCCGAACAGCGGGGCAAGCACCGAAAGTGCGCCGATGAACAAGATCGCGTTGCTCGGTGTGCGGTAGCGCGGGTGCACCTTCGCGAACCAGCGCGGCACCATCCCCGACGTTGCCATGGCATAGAGCAGTCGGCTCGCGCCGAGGAGGAACCCGTTCCAGCTCGTGAGGATTCCCGCGATGCCACCGAGAACAAGGATGTTGCCGAACGTCTGACTGCCCCACAGCTCGGCCATGCCGTCCGCGGCCGGCAGCTCGGAGGCCGCGAGAACCTCCCTTGGCAGAGCGGATCCGACCGTCAGCATGACCATGATGTAGAACGCGGCAGCCGCAATAACCGAAACGACGACCAACTTTCCGATCTGCTTGAACGGCAGGTTGATCTCTCCCGCAGACTGCGGGATCACGTCGAACCCGACGAACAGGAACGGCACCGCCACGAGGACCGCCACGATTCCCCCGACGCCGCCGGAGAACAGCGGCTGCATGTTGTCGGCGCTGCCACCGACGAATGCACCGATCGCCAGCAGGGCCCCAACCGCGAGCAGGAACAGGACAGCCACACCCTGGAACACGGCCGCCGGCCTGACACCGACATAGTTCAGCGCGGTGATGGCCACCGCCCCGACGATGCCGACTGCCGCCCACGAGGCGTACACGTCGTAGTCCGCGACGGTCCACATCTTCCCGGCCAACATGTCGGGGGCTAGGTAGAGCACCGTCTGCGGCAGTGCGACGGCCTCAAATGCCACGACGGACACGTACCCGAGCACCAGGCTCCACGAGGTGACGAACGCGGCTCGGGAGCCCATGCCACGCAGCACGTAGTTGTGCTCGCCGCCGGCACTCGGCATCGCGGAGACGAGCTCGGCGTACGTGAGGCCGACCAGCGCCATGATGGCGCCGCCGATGGCGAATGCCAACGCGGCGCCGAGCGTTCCGGCATCCTCAAGGAACCCCCCGGTCAGGACGATCCAGCCGAAGCCGATCATGGCGCCGAAGGCGACCGCGAGGACGTCCCAGCGCCCCAGGACCCGAACGAAGTTGTGGTGCTCGGATGTGGTGCTCACGTGGTGGCCTCTCTGCCGCGGACGGTGCCGGAAACGTACCACTGGTCGGTCCTGCTTCCCCCTCGCGCCAGCGCTGATTCCACAACGAGAGACGGCCAGCCTCGTCGGTCTTGGTCATCTGGACATTCGCACGACCTCCGCTCATCGTCGGCTTCTGCAACCCCTGCGTATGACGAAGGCCCCTGACCGGCATTTCTGCTGGTCAGGGGCCTTCGAGTGGTAGCGGGACAGGATCGTCGCGTCGCCCGGGTGGCACGTCGCCACACGCTGGCCAGCACGTTCAGAGCTCGACGTAGACGTCGTCGCCCTCGACCACGACGTCGTACGTCGTGAGCGGCGATGGCTTCCGGCCGAGTGCGATCATTCTGCGTGGTGAGCAAATCAACGCCGACGTTTGCCGCAGGTTGGACGACGGTGATCTCGGGCGAGTCCGCGGCAACACACCCACCGACCTGTAAGTCCTTCTGATCGTCGGGCGATGTCGCGGCGGAAAGACGCACGCTTGGCATGCATCATGGCCATCTAAATTCGTCTATAAGGGCCGAGGCCCTACAAGTAGTCGAAGTAGCGCGTCCACCACGTAGCGCCGTTTCGCGCGCCCAACTGTGTGAGGGCGCTTGGTCCGGAATAGCCGGTCCAAAGCGGCTCCTCGGCCAGCAGAACGTAGCCGAGGTCGTTGAGAGCGTTCGTGATGCGCTCGATGTCAGACGAGGCAACCGTCTGTTCGAGCTCCTCTTGAGTCCAAGCGCCGGGATTGTCCAAAGCCAGGACTGCAAGATTTCCGAAGTTGCTCACGCACACCACGAGCACGCGACCGGTAGCCGTAACTGGCGCGGGCACGTCTACCCGCGCATGCAAGGAGGCGTCCTCCACGTGGCGGTCAGCCAAGCACGTCCCGTTGAAGTCACTTTCGAGCCGATCAACGAGCCGATTGAATCGCTCCCGGGTCGCTCTGAAGTCGAAGTCCCGCGGATACTCCAGGTTGTCAGGGTCGTCATGAGAAGCGAGAACCTCCCATAGACGCTGGCCAGAGACGAACATGTCGCCATCCTGCCCGATGCGCGCGCGAACAAGGGGTGTGAGCACGAATATCCCAATGCGGCGGAGAGACGCGGGTCAGTCGGGATTCGAGGAGCGAACCAGAATCATGTTCGGTCCAGGTGCATGATGGGTCGATGAGCGAGGGCTGGTTCGGCAAAGAGGAGCAGGCGACGTTCGACCTGCAGGCGGCCGCCCGTCTCGGAGCGGGCGCCGAATGCCATGTGTGCGAGGTGCCTGCGGCGCACCTAGTGGAGCTGTCCCAGGACGGCGAGCCGATCGAGCTCGGCTCGGCGGTGTTCCTCTGCCAAGTGTGTTTCGATCTGGTGAGTGGCCGCGACATGGAGGCACTAGCCCTGCGATTCACGGAAGTCTCGGCCTCGGAGGCTGCTCAGCTCGCCGATCGGATGATCTCGGGAAATGTAGGTAGCGCACCCGTCGCACCGTAGGAATCGCGATCGCGGCGGAAGGACGCTTCCTTAAGCTCGTTATCGGAATTCCGAAACAACCTCGATTAGGCCGACGATGTTGTCGTTGAACTCGTCCAGCTCCTCAGCTGGAATCCAGTACTCGAGGATGGTGTCGCCGCCCGCTTGCTGCACCTGGTGCACATCGAGGTACGACTTTCGAACCGCGAACCTCGTCACGTACCCCACACCGCTGGCCTTCACGTTCCAATCCCTAGCGATGCGAGTGGCGTAGTCCTCGTTGAGCACTGGATAGAAGATCGGCTGATCAGGGAGTCTTGGCGGCCAGCGCCGCCACCCGGAGTCCTTCACTAGCTCGAGCTCTTCCGGTCCAGTTGGACGCCAAAGCGTGACTACCTCTTCTGCGGGCATAGCTCATTGTTGCCGACAGTTGCACCGCCCACGCGTGCCACCGCGACCAGCCACCGACCCGGCCTTCACGCGCCGCGGCGACGCAACGCGTTGGCGCCTGTCCAGCTCGTGTGGCCCGTTGGCTGGCTCGGTCATCTCAGAGCCTCGCTGAGAACTTCTTCGACGTAAGCTGCGCCCATGAGACCAGCTGCTGGCCCATGCTCCGCTGTGCCCGGACGGATCTGCACTTCCTTGACCCGCTTGTTCGGATCGTCATCGTCGTAATGCACATAGAAGGATCGTCCGCTCAATTGTTCGTAGCGTACGAACAGCGGCATGGGCCACGCGGTCCGATCCCAGTCGTCAAAAGCACCAATGTTCGGCCATTTGCCCTGCGTCAGGCCCAGATGACCGAAGTGCCCCACAAGAACGGCATCTGCTGCCTGCAGATTCTGCATATCGCGAAGTGACGGGACCTCCTCGCGCCGAGGGCCAAAGAAGTATCCAAGGAGAACGCCGTCCTTGGGATTAGCGCGAGCCACTACCCCGATTGCGTAGCCGCCATCATCGAGTGGCACAGCGAACCAGTCACCCTCGCGATAGTTGCTCTTCTTCGCCATCTCAGTCCTGTGTGATGTGGTCACCGCGCTCGAACATGCCGAACACTACGCACTAAATTCAACAGTCGCGGTAACGGGACGCTGGCGGCGGAATGACACACAGCTTCGATGACTGCGCTTGGCGTTGAGGCAAGAGAGGGTGAGGTCTCAGTCGTGGCGGAAGTACCCGGTGTCGAGATCAACCTCCGCGAGAACTGCACGGATCTCTTGATCCATTTCGTCTGTGCTCATCGCGGCGCCGACTGACGACTGAGAAGTGAATTCGTAACCGGCGTTCAGCCCCGACGTCCACTTGAAGAAGTAGAGGCCAGGTTTGGCTCCCTGACGAACCACCCAAGTTTCACCGTCGATGGTCGTCTCGTAGTAGTGCGGCGGATCGCCAAAGGTGCGACTCATGACCAGAGCATGCCACGGCCATTTCGTGGTCTCTTGCGGCAGCGGAGATCACGGCGGAAAGACGCAGGGTCCCCGCGGCGCTCGTTGGCCAGCTAGTTGACGGGTGACCTGAAGGGTGAGCCCGGCTGAGGTTACTGAGATGGACCATTTGACGTCCTCGGAGGTGAATGTGACCACGTGAGGTGTTGGTGGTCATAGGCTTCCCCGGTGATCAAGAAGCTCCTGCCGCACGTGCGTTGGCTCTTGAGGTACCTGCATTGGTGGGCCGACTGGTGCGGGGACAACAGGATTCTGTTCACCGGCCCATTATCTGTTCTCGTGGGCGCAATTGGCGTGGTAGGTGCTTTGGTCGCTACTGACTTGGAGTACTTGCTTGGGGCCGGCGCCATCCTGCTTGTCGGTTTGATCATCATGGTGGGCCCGGGGCTGTCGTACTGGGGCAAGCTCAAGCCTTGGGATTACGACGACTACGACGACTACTGAACGCCGTCAGGCGGCGAAATGACGCGACTCCTCGGTGTTGGACTCACGAGTGCGGCTTTAGCTATCCGGGGCAGGCAGTACCTCGATCGCGATTACGCCCTCTTCAGCCCAGGTATATGCAGCGAAGTCTCCGCTCTTGGCCCTACAGCGCATCTCACGTTCCTCCAGCTCCGGCTCCTTGACGGTCAGGCATCCGAAATTCCGGACGATTCCAGGCTTCGCTTGAAGGTCAAACTCGTATACGCCGTGCGGCGTGGAGTCGCAGCCGTGAGCATTGCCCGCAGCAGATGCGACGTACCCGGGGGAGATCGTAGATCCGACTTCCTGGGCCACCTGGAGGGTCTTCTCGATGCCTGCATCGGTACAACTGAATGCAGGCTTGAGATCGTCGCGAATTTCCCACGCTCCAATCCCGACCAGAACGAGCATCGGGATCACCAGCATTGCGAAGAGCAGAGCTACGAGCCGCAGCGACATGAGCCGATCGTAGTTTGTCGGGCTCGCAACAGTTATGGAACGCAGCATGCTTCACACGGCGAAATGGCTTGTCATCGCGCCGGCAGGATCTCAGTACGGTGGCAAAGTTCCCGTGATCCAGCCCGTCCAGAACTCTTCTACGTCAATCGCCATCGGCGTAAGCCGTGCCAGCCAGGCGATGGAGCGTCCGCCCGTGGACGTAGGCAGTGCGCCAGGTCTTCGAGAACCTGACCCGCGCAATCCACGCGGGGCCTTGGTCGGTGTTGTAGCCCGTATTTAGCTGGACGTACATGATCCGCTCAGGCATCAACCAGTGGTAGTGAGTACGCGGCTACTAGACGATTCCGTTAGGACCGGTGTCCGGCCAGACTCGGTCTAGGTGCTCGGCGGGGATGCTCTCTTCGCGGCTGCCCACCCGATCCTGGGTGTGGCTCTATATCGGTTTGCGTTCCCGCCGGGCGCTGTGGTGAGGCGTGGCCGGTATGACGCAGCAGGCCGAGGCCATCGAGCGTTCGTGGGAGACTCCACAGGTGGAAATTGTCGAGCTAGACGCGTTGGTGGTGATCGGCATTCCGGTGGAAGGCCACTTCAGCGAACTTGCCGGGCTGGTGCCCGCTGGGTGGACGCGTCTGTGGCCGCGGGTTAGCGAGATCCCTGGGCGCCTCACGGGGACGCTCACCGAGGTGTCCTGGGCTCAGCGCGACGGGCGCTACCGAGAGCTCCTCGGTGCCCGGGTGAGCTTCGCTGCTGAGATCCCGACCGGCATGGTGCGATTCGAGCTGCCGGCCGCACGCTATGTGCACGTCGTTGAGCACGGCCCGGTTGAGAACATCGCCGCGACCTTCGGAGCGATGCAGGCGTACGCCATGGCCAACGACCTCCGCCCGGACGGCCTCCTGATCGATGACGGTTACAGCACCGACACTCATCTACCGCACTCGCTCCATGTCCGCGTGCTCGAACCGAGCTAGCGCCGGACCGAGCTACCACCGGATGCACCATGGCCGCAAAGGCTTCCAGGGCCGCTGTAGTGGTGCAAGGAGTTCTGCAGGTGAAACGACGCGCGTCGATCTGGGCGCCGTAAAGCGGCGAAATGACGCGGACCTAAGGGTGATCCAGGCGGTGCACTGGATGGTGTCGGCCTACGTGACGTGGATTAACGGCTACGGCCAGCCACCAGACGAGCCCGCACAGTCCCACGGCAGACCACAATCTGAGGCTGCCCCCCAACGCGTGTCCTATGTCAAAGCCGGCGAATCTTGATACGAACCACGTGACTCCGATGGCGAAGCAGAGGATTTGCGCGATCCTGCCCCACATGGGGATCGGGCGCCGGTGAAGGGCAGAGGCCCAAACCAGGCCGCTGACAAACCACGTGAAGGAAACTAGGCCACGGGCTACCCACCATGGTCCGCTTCGATCAAGGCTGCCGCTTGTGATGTCGTCCGCGATCACGAGCGCCGGATAGAGGTTGCTAGCGACTAGGAAGAGTTGTCGTGCCAGGCGACCCCATGCCGGGATGGATGCCGAGACCGCCGCACCGTCCGCCGCGGCGATACTCTCAGAGCGCATGCGATGGATCATCTCACCTGCAGCTTCGCTGTGACCAAAGTCGTCCTGCATGTTGCAGTTGCCCCTGACTAGGAACCAAGCGGCGGTTTGACGCATCCGATGGACAACCGGCCAAATGCGATGGGCAAGCCTGCCAGACTGTGCGCGTGGCCCAGTCGCGGATCGAGATTGTTCAACGCCTCTTGTCCGCTCAAGAGGACAAGCAGCCTGTGACCATCCGACGGAAGGGCCTGGACGCAGACGAGACCTCTGGGTTCGTTATTGCGGTCACCGACGAGTGGGTCGTTCTGCAGGACCTTGTGGAAACTGCCTACCTCGACACAGTGGTTCTCCTTCGCATGGACTACGTCACCAAAGTGGTGCGGCACAACGACTCCGCGTATGTGAGCCGCGCCGTCGGCGGACTCGGAGTGCCACTAGAAGAATTCGTGTGTCCTCCGAACGCTTCAGCCGGGGAGCTGCTGCGACTCATCAATGATCGAGCCGAGCTCGTCTGCGTCTACCTCGAGACAAGAAAGGACTATTGGCTCGCCCTCGGCAAGGTTCTGCGCATCGGCCCTAAACGTCTCGACCTTCACTACGTCGGCCGTGACGGTGTGTGGGTCGACTTCGTGGACCGATGGAAGTTGAAGGACATCACGCGGATCGAGTTCGGCGGACGTTACATACAGGCCCTCGAACAGTTCAGTGACCCCATGCCCGCGGTGGCGAAACGTGTGAAGCGCTAGTCCGAGGTCACATGCGTTCACGTATCCACGGCAGGGCGTACTGGTGTATCGCCAGGAGCACTTCCTCGGCTACGTCCTCAGGGATCGAGTCAGAGTTCATCGGCCACCAGCGATCTTCGGGCATGTCTGGATAGAGCAAGCCGATGCGCTGCTCGTGACCGACGAGCGATGTGCCCAGCTGTGCGCTGGGCTTTTCAGGAAAGTAGGGCCGTGATTCGTGCAACTTTGCCCAGTCCGACTTGCTCACGACTGCGACATTGACGGTGAATTGAAGCTCCAGTGCGTCACTGTATCTGGTCCCGCCGGGCGCTGTGGTGAGGCGTGGCCCAAGAGGGGTCTGCCCAGCTCGCAGTAGCAATGCCCGCCTCGCCGTCCCATCCGATCCGGACTAGCGAGGTGTTCATGGAGAAGGTCATCATCGGGGTCGATCCCCACAAATTGTCGGCGACGATCGAGGTCGTCGATCATCACGAGAAGGTCTTTGCCTCGGGTCGGTTCGCCACGGACAAGGCCGGCTACGCCGCGATGCGCAAGCACGTCGCCGCCTGGCCCGAGCGGGTCTGGGCGGTCGAGGGCAGCAACGGTGCCGGCCGATCGCTGGCCCAACGGCTGCTGGCCGACGGCGAACAGGTCGTCGACGTTCCTGCGAAGCTTGCAGCCCGGGCGCGGGTGCTCGACACCGGGCACGGGCGCAAGACCGACGCCCATGACGCACACTCGGTCGCAGTGGCCGCGGTCCGCGCCAAGGAGCTGCGGGTGCTCGCTGCCGATCCGGAGCTGGAGGCCTTGCGGATGCTGGTCGATCGTCGCGAGGAACTGGCACGGCAGCGAACCCAAACTGCCAACCGGCTCCAACGCCTGCTGGGTGAACTCACACCAGGTCAGGCGAAGAAGGACATCACCACCGGTCAGGCCAAGACGATTCTCGCCGGCGTCCGTCCGCGAGACCTGGTCGGGAAGACCCGCCGCCGTCTCGCCGCCGAGCAGCTGGCCGACCTGGTCATGATCGAGAAGAAGATCAAGGGTCTGACCAAGGAACTCAAAGCGATCCTCGAGGCCAGCGGCACCGGGCTGATGGACCTGCCTGGTGTCGGGCCAATCGTCGCTGCCCGGGTCCTCGCCGACGTTGGTGACGTCACCCGGTTCGCGGACCGGAACCGATTCGCGTCCTGGACCGGCACCGCACCGATCGAGGCATCCTCCGGTGAGACCGTCCGCCACCGCCTCTCCCGAGCTGGGAATCGGCGGATGAACCACATGATCCACATCGCCGCGACCACCCAGATCCGCCTCGACACCGAAGGACGGTATGACGCGGCTTCATCATCGTGTGGCGAAGGAGGGCGACAACGACGCAGTCCTTTGCGGAGTCATGCTTCGTCGTCTCGTACGATCTGCAGCATGTCCGAAAGCGTCCGCCTGATCCTCGCGGGCTATGTCGTGGCGTCTCCGACGGCGCGTCCGCCCGGCTTGGATCCACTCTTGCCTGATCCATACGTAACCATCAGCTCCTGCTTGGCAGACGACTTCAGCGAACTTTCCAGGCTGGTTCCAGCAGGGCGGACGCGGCAGCGGCCGCGGGTTAGCGAGATCCCTGGGCGCCTCACGGGGACGCTCACCGAGGTGTCCTGGGCTCAGCGCGACGGGCGCTACCGAGAGCTCCTCGGTGCCCGGGTGAGCTTCGCTGCTGAGATCCCGGCCGGCATGATGCGATTCGAGATGCCGGCCGCACGGTCTGTGCACGTCGTTGAGCACGGCCCGGTTGAGAACATCGCCGCGACCTTCGGAGCGATGCAGGCGTACGCCATGGCAAACGCCCTCCGCGCGGCGGGCGTCGTTGGCCGCCGTCTACGCTGCGGATCGAGTCGGGTGGCTAAGCCGCAGCGAGGTGTTGCGCGCCGACGAAGACGTTCCATGCCTCGACACTGACGACGATCCGCTGCACCAGGGGGATCGTTGGCGAGCAGCCGATGGACCCTCGGCCTCGTCGGTGACATCCATGATCAGCAGGACGCGGATCCGCCCGTGCTCGCGGCCCGCAAGGGGTCCGGCGAAGAGCACGGAGCCCTGCGCGTCGAGGGTGTTCATGCACGTCGCGTGGTCGTTGACACGTTTGCCGCCGAAGAGGCCGTCCGCCTCGCCGAACGCATCCAGGCTCGCGCTCAAGGAGTTAGCAGCTCAGCGTTGAGTCGCTAGCTCGGCCACCCGCCGGGCATTCGGTCGAACAGCGCACGAGTGCAGAGTCCGACTCGTCCGAGCGCGTCATCGATAGGTAAGCCCCGACGCATTGCCACGACGTGGCCCCCGGAGGATGGTGGGTCTGGGGGACTATCAGGAGGCAGGAGAATGACGAAGTGGATCGGGCCGGAAGCGGCCGAGTACGACGAGCGGCGTGAGCTGTTCAACGCGATGATCGACAAGAAGCCGCGGATCATCGCGGCATGCGAAGACCCCGCGGATGTCAGGGAGGCTCTGGAGCGTGCCGCGCACGATCGTCTCCCGGTGGCCGTGCGCTCGGGTGGCCACTCCGTGGCCGGGCAGTCCACCAACGACGACGGACTAGTCATCGACGTCCGTCCCATGAAGACCATCGAGATCGACCCGACGGGGCGCCGAGCCCGGGTGGCGGGGGGATGCACGTGGGCCGAGTTCGACGCGGCTGCGCAGGAGTTCGGGCTGGCAACCACCGGTGGCCGGGTGTCGACGACCGGGGTGTCGGGGCTGACCCTCGGGGGTGGCTCGGGCTGGCTGGAGCGCCAGCACGGTCTCAGTTGTGACAACCTGCTGGCCGTCGAGTTGGTGACCGCCGACGGTCGTGAGATCCGCGCCGACCTGTCCCAGCACCAGGACCTGCTCTGGGCCAGCAAGGGTGGCGGCGGGAACTTCGGCGTCGTCACTGCGTTGGAGTTCCAGCTGCACCCGGTCGGTCCGATGATCATCGGTGGGCTGATGGCGTGGCCTGCTGCCCGAGGGCCGGAGGTGGCTCGGGCCTTTCGTGACTGGGCGGACGACGCTCCGGAGGAGCTCGGCACTGGCCTGGTGATGTTCAGCGGACCGCCGGAGGAGTTCATCCCGCCGCACCTGCAGGGTCAGCCCCTGATCGCGATCGCCGTGTGCTGGAACGGTGACGAGGCGACTGGCACCGACGTCGTCCAGGTCATGCGTGACCTGTCGCCAGAGGTCGACCTGGTAGGCACGATGCCTTACGCGGTGCTGCAGTCGATGATCGACGACCCGCCGGGTTTCCGGCAGTACTGGAGCGCCGACTACCACGACTCCTTCCCCGACGATGCTCTCGACACGTTCGTCGACGCGGGCGCACGCCGGGCGTCACCGGTGAGCCAGCAGCTGTTGATCCCGTGGGGCGGCGCGCTGGGGCGCGTCGACGCGGACGCCACGCCGTTGACCCAGCGGGCTGCCCGATGGGTGAGCCACCCCTTCGCAACGTGGGAGGATCCGGCCGACGACGACGCCAATATCTCCTGGGTGCGCGACTACCGGAAGCGGAACGCCCCCTTCACCACCGGCGGTGTCTACCTCAACTTCATCGGCGACGAGGGCGACGAGCGGATCAAGGCGGCCTTCGGCGCGGAGAAGTACGAACGGCTGGCACAGATCAAGGCTGAGTACGACCCGGGCAACGTCTTCGCCGGGAATCAGAACATCCGACCCAAAGTGCCCGCCTGACCACTGGTGAACGCGACGTCCGGGCCAACGCTGGTGACGCACGCAAAGAGCTCATCTCCGACCGGGACATCGGCACCTTGACCCAGGGCACGACACGTGGACCGTGGGCGACGAGCCTTGCGTGATTCTGGACACCGGGATCGCGGCCTACGCCAAGGCCAAGTGACACCAACCACTCGCTGAAGGGCACCGCAGCCGCGATGAGGGTGCACTGCTCACTGGCTCGGCTGGCTTCATCGGGACCGCGGTCGGCGAGCAGCTCGAGGCGGTCGACGCGAGGTTGTGCACGTCGACCGATGCTCGACAGCGCCCACGGAGCGACCGTTCCTCCCGTGGGCACGCACCAGCTCGACGTCCGCGAGGCGGCGGAGTCGGACACCTCGCCGATCTGAGTGCGTGCCCAGGGTGAGTCATTCTGGGCGGTTAGACGCGCGTACGGTGCGTCCGGATTACAGCGCCACCGACCCGCTGATCCCGACGACTGTTTCTCCGCCGATCCAGATGTCTTCGCCTACCTGGTCGACGTGGATGCGGCCGCGGCGGTGGATGACGGTGCCCTGCGCGGCGACGTACGACGAGGGTGCATGGCCCGTGCCGATCAGCCATTGCGCGATCGAGGCGTTGAGGCTGCCGGTGACGGGATCCTCGCCGCCGGGGCTCGAGGTGAAGGCGCGGATCTCGAACGCCGCTTCGGAACCCTCGGGGTGCGGGCCGACGACGCCGACGCGATTGTTCTCGCCGAACAGGGACTGATCAGGCACGAGGTCCAGCACGGCCTGGGCGCTGTCGAGCAGAACCGCGACCCAGCCGGGACCGTTGTCGGCCCATTTGGCGTCGACAACACGGGATGGGTCGACGCCGAGCCCGTCGATCACCTGCTTGAGGTCGGCCTCGTCGACAGCACCATCGCGGATGAGTGGGGGAGCGGCGAAGGCGAGCCGCTCGCCGTCCTGGCGGATGCGGATGTTGCCGGCGCCGCACTCCTGGACAATTTGGCCGGGTGTCTGAGGCGAACCGCCGGCTTCGAGCCACGCGCGTGCCGATCCGAGGGTGGGATGACCGGCGAAGGGAAGCTCACGCTGGGTGTTGAAGATGCGCACGCGATAGTCCGCGTCGGGGTGGATCGGCTGCAGCAGGTACGTGGTCTCGGCGAGGTTCGTCCACCGCGCGAACGCGGCCATCTGCTCATCCGTGAGGTCATCGGCGTCATGGACGACGGCGAGCGGATTGCCCTCGGTGATGGCCGAGGCGAACACATCGATCTGGCTGAACTGGTGCACACGGTCAATCTGTCAGGCCGGCCCAATCGACTGACAGCCTGGTCAAGCCAGGTCTAACGTTGAAGGCGCAAACCGCTCGGGGGTGATCCGAGGAGGTGCGGTCGTGAAGGTCATATCGGCCCTGGTCCTGCTGCTCGTATGCCTTGCCGGCTGCGGGTCGGATGACGGCGATTCCGATGCGAAGCCGACCAAGAAGTCGCCGGCAGCAATCATCACGCCCAAGCTCCCGGCCCCGGTCAGTGCCGAGGGCGCCCCGACCGTGAAGCTCACGGACGTCGAGACCAAACGCGTCGAGCTCAGCTCGCCGGACTGGCTCGCGACCACGACCGATGCGTTGTGGGTCAGGCTCGACCGCGGTCAGGTCGCCAAGCTCGATCCCGCCTCAGGCGCCATCCGGAAACGCCTCGATCTCCCGCAAGGGAATGGGCAATGCCAAGCCTTCGGCGCAGTCGCCGACGAGGCGGTCTACTCATGCGCGTACGAAGGGATGATCGCCCGGATCGATCCGGCCAGCGACGAGGTCGTGGCCGAGATCAAGGTCGACTTCGCGGCCGAACAAGGTCACCTGGTGACGGCGGATGGCAAGGCGTGGGTCCTCAATCCTGACGGCGACAGAATCACCCCGATCGACCTCGACAACTCACTGGGCAAGGCGACAACGCTGGGCAGCTTCTGCGTCGAGCTCGCAGCTGCCGGGCCGGCGATCTACGCGGCCTGCACGAGCGAAGGGCTGGTCCTGCGCGTCGATGCGGCACGCGGCGAGGTGACGCACCGCCTGGCGCTGACGGACCCGCGGACGATAGCGGCATCGTCCTCAGGCGTGTTCGTGAGCTTCGAGGGTGGCGTCGCCCAGCTGGATCCGAACAGCCTCGAACCGGCTGCGGTGTACGACGTCCCGCTCGGCCTCGGCGGCGGCATCTACGCCGATGCCGAACGCGCTGTGCTGCGGGCCGAGGGTGGGCCGTTCCTGACCGTCATCGACCCAGCCGCGCACGAGATCGTGCAGACCGTCACAGCCCCCGACCTGCCGAGCGGAGGCAATGCGGTGCGGATCGGCGACATCGTGTGGGCGACCGCATTCGACGACGGGACCTTGGTCGGGCTGCCGACGAAGTAGCCGGATCTCGCCAATCCACCTCGTACGCGGTGACCGCCTGTCAGAGTGTTCCTCGCGATCGACGACGCGACGGCGCCCGACGTGTCGGCGGTCGCGGACCTCGCGGCCAGGTGGGCCAAGAGCGTCAAGGGCGGCCTGCCCATCGGGTTCCAGACCGGTGTCGCAGTGATCCCGGTCATCGTGAGCTCCGGAGCCGACGAAGCCGCGCTGCAGGCCGCGCTCGCCAAGCCCCGCAAGCGGTTCTCCACGATGGTGTTCCCGATGATCGCCGATCCGGTACGGCTGACAGTCGCGACCTGCACGCGCACCGTCGCGTGGGGCATCGCGTACGTCGACTTCCTCGCCGACCAGCAGCGGATCGTCGTCGGAGCTCCTGACGCACCCGTCCTCGGAACCCAGGGCGGCCGCGGCCTGGTGCTGCTCTACAAGTTGCTGCTGCCGTTGCTCGGCCTCATGGTCCTCGCCGGGATCGCGGTCTTCCTGCTGGTCTGAGCCGCTAGGCGACGGCGACGGTGGTCGCGCGTTGCATGCACACCAGCTGCTGACGGTCCTCCCACGAATCGACGACCGCGAACCCGAGCCGCTCGTAGAGCCCGATGACGTCCGAACGCCACTCCCACACCGACAGGCGTACGGTGCTGATGCCCACGTCGTCGGCGTGTGCGAACGCCGCGCCGATCAGCCTCGAAGCGACCCCGCGGCCTCGAAGCTCCGGATCGGTCCACAGCCGCTTGAGCTCCGACACCCCGTTGACCGGAGCGGTCACCACGACGCACCCCGCAGGAGTGTCGCCGCTCATGACCACCAGCACGAGGTCATTCGCGAATGCGGCGTTGGGATCCAGCACCTCTGCCCGGTAGCGCTCGGGCAGCTCGTCCACCGTGGCCACCGCCGCGCCCTTCTCCGACTCCGTACGCAGGTGATAGGCCGCCAGGAGCTCGATCAGGCCGCGGTGTGCAGCGCCCTGCTGAGCAGAGGCGACGGGGACGACGGTGAGCTGATCGGGCATGGCCCAAGTTTCCCACCGCGTCGCGAAGACATCTCACCCGCCAGGTGGGCGGCTCCTCGGCACACGTACGTGCCGCGGTCTCGGGCGCTGGAGCGTCGACTCCATGTGCACCGCCAGCGACAGCATCACGCCGAGCCCAGCGAAGAACATCACGATGACCAGCACCGATGTGCCGAGGCTCGCGGTCATGGGGTTCCTTCCTCACACGTCGCTGACATCTCCACCGGGGTACCCGACAGGCGAAGCCAAAACCCCAGACACGTCGTCTTTTGCTGCAGCGTGCGCATCGTCACGACCACGCACGTCGTTCGGTGCGCCACCACCTGAAAGAATCTCCGCATGGCAACGCACCCCACCCCGGACACGCAGGTACTCGCCGGACGTCCGTTTCCCCTCGGGGCGCATCCCGAGGCCGGCGGCGTACGTTTCGCGGTCGCCAGCAGCGTCGCCGAGCGCGTTGAGCTGTGCCTCATCGACGACGAGCTCAACGAGCGCCGCATCGAGTTGACGGAGCGTACGTTCGGCGTCTGGCACGGGTTGGTGCCCGGAGTGACTCCCGGCCAGAAGTACGGCTTCCGCATCCATGGCCCGTATGAGCCCAAGACCGGCATGCGTTGCAACCCCAACAAGCTCCTCGTCGACCCGTATGCCCGGCGGATCAGCGGCACGTTGACCAACATGGAGGCGGCACTCGGCTACGCCGACGACCCCGAGGGTGTCGAGCCCTCACAGGTCGACTCCCTGGGGTCGGTCCCGCTGAGCGTCGTGACGAGCCCCGGCGGCCCCCACACCGGCGTCAAGCCCGAGATCCCGTTCGAGGAGACCGTGATCTACGAGCTGCACGTCAAGGGATTCACGGCTCAGCACCCTGACGTGCCCGAGCAGCTTCGTGGCACCTACCTCGGCCTCGCGCATCCGGCCGTCATCGACCACCTCGTACGCCTCGGCGTCACGACCGTCGAGCTGCTGCCGGTGCAGACGTTCAGCGACGAGCCGTCACTCGTACGCGCCGGCCGCCACAACTACTGGGGCTACTCACCGCTCGGCTTCTTCGCCCCGCACGCCGGCTATGCCAGCGAGGCAGGACGCGAGGTCGAGGAGTTCCGCACGATGGTGGCAGCCCTCCACGCCGCCAACATCGAGGTCATCGTCGACGTGGTCTACAACCACACGTGTGAGGGCGGGCCCGATGGGCCGACCCTGGCCTTCCGCGGCTACGAAGCGCCGGCCTACTACCTGCACGACGAGGACGGCCACATGGCCGACATCACCGGTTGCGGCAACACGCTCGAGTCCAGCTCGCCGACGGTCGTCCGTATGGTCACCGACTCGCTGCGCTACTGGGCCACCGAGCTGGGCGTCGACGGCTTTCGCTTCGATCTCGCCAGCACGCTGGGCCGCCCCAACGGGGGTACGTTCGACCGCGACTCGACCCTGCTGACGGCGATCACGACCGACCCGATCCTGGCGACCTGCAAGCTGATCGCCGAACCGTGGGACGCCACCGGCGAGGGCTACAAGGTCGGCGACTTCGGCGCGCAGTGGGCCGAGTGGAACGGCATCTACCGCGACACGGTCCGCGACTTCTGGCGCGGCGCCGCCGGGGGAGTCGACGACCTGGCATACCGGCTCACCGGATCCTCGGACCTGTATGACCACACGTTCCGGCGTCCGTGGCAGTCGATCAACTTCATCAACGCCCACGACGGGTTCACGCTGCGCGACCTCGTCTCGTACGACGGCAAGCACAACGAGGCCAACGGCGAGGACAACCGCGACGGCACCAATGACAACCGCTCGTGGAACCACGGCGCCGAGGGCGAGACCGACGACCCGACGATCAAGGCGCTGCGGCAGCAGCAGGCCCGCAACCTGTTCGCCACGCTGATGCTCTCGACTGGGACGCCGATGTTCGTCGCCGGTGACGAGCGCTGGCGCACCCAGGGCGGCAACAACAACGCCTACTGCCTCGACGACCCCACCTCCTGGGTCGACTGGTCCGAGAGTGGTGAGGCCGACGCGATGCTGGCCTTCGCTCGTCGGGTGGTGCACCTGCGCGCCAAGAGCCCCGCGCTGCGCCAGCCGGAGTTCTTCGACGGCCGCACCACGCCGACGGGTCGCCCTGATCTCATCTGGCTGCGACCAGACGGCCGCGAGCTCGAGGAGGCGGACTGGGAGGATGACGACCGGCGCACCCTTGGCATGTGGATCGACGGCTCCAACAGCCAGTCCCGTACGCGCGAGGGCGAGCTGCTCACGGATCATTCGTGGCTGTTGCTGATGCACGCCGGCGCGGAGCCGATCGATGTCGTCCTGCCCGGCGTGGAGTTCGGTGAGACGTTCAAGCCGACCCTCGACACGACGACCCCCGACGGCGAGCCGGCGTCGACCAAGGCATGGTCGGCCGGCAGCTCACTGACGATGCCCGCCCGGTCGCTCCTGCTGCTCAAGGCCCCGCGCGCAGACTGAGTCCTGCGACGGCTCGAGGCGGGACACGTCGGTGACCTGTCCGCCTCGAGTTGCGCCGCAACTGCTAGGGCGCCACGAAGTCCTTGAAGACGTGGACCCCGTCGGCCGCCGCGCTGGACGTCGCGCGGTTGGTGTTGAAGTAGAGCTTGCCGCCGCTGAGTCCGACGCCCTCGATCTCGAACTTGGTGTACGTCGAGGACGTGCCTGGAAGATCGTGACGACCCGAGACAGGCCGTCGCGCCGAGGCTAGGTCGCGACACCAACCGGCAAGATCCTCCTGCGGGGGCAGGCTCTCGTTTCATCGACATGCGCGCGGGTAGGGACACCAGATAGGTTCGTGGAGAACGGACGCATTTCGACGTACGGGGGAGCACTGCTCATGACAGGCCGACTCGGGATCGACGACGTCAGACCCCTGTCCGGAGACGGGACCCATCCCGCCAAGGCAGTCATCGGCGAGCACGTGCCCGTCACCGCCACGGTGTGGCGCGAGGGCCATGATGCCGTCGCCGCGACCGTCGTCTGGCGCGGCCCGGGCGACCGGCGAGATCGATCGACCCGCATGCACGAGACGGGCAAGGACACCGATCTGTTCCGCGCCACGATCGTTCCCGACGCCACCGGACTCTGGACGTTCCGCGTCGACGCATGGGGTGACCCGTGGGCCACGATCCTGCACTCGATCGAGGTCAAGCTCGGCGCGGGACAGAGCGCGGCGGAGCTCGCCAACGACCTCGAGCTCGCCTCGCGCCTGCTCGACGAGGTGGCCGCGCGCAAGGAGCGCAAGGCGCACCGACCCGCGCTCGAGGGCGCTGCCACGGCGCTGCGAGCCACGAAGCTCCCGCTCGGTGCCCGCACCGGCCCTGCACTGTCCACCGACATCCGGGCGATCATGCACGACTTCCCCGTGCGCGAGGTCGTCACCGAGGGCCCGACCCGGCGGATCTGGGTCGACCGGGTGCGTGCGGCGTACGGATCCTGGTACGAGTTCTTCCCACGTTCGACCGGCGGCACCGACAAGAAGGGCAAACCGGTCCACGGCACGTTCGCGACCGCGGCCAAGGAGCTCGAGCGGGTCGCCGACATGGGCTTCGACGTGGTCTACCTGCCGCCGATCCATCCGATCGGCCGGGTCAACCGCAAGGGCCCCAACAACTCCCTGACGCCCGGCAAGACCGACGTCGGCTCTCCGTGGGCGATCGGCGCCAAGGAGGGCGGCCACGACGCGATCCACCCCGCGCTCGGCAAGGACAAGGACTTCGCCGCGTTCGTGCAACGCGCCAACGACCTCGGCATGGAGGTCGCCCTCGACCTCGCCCTCCAGGTCGCGCCCGACCACCCATGGGTCAAGCAGCACCCCGAGTTCTTCACGACGCTGCCCGACGGCACGATCGCGTACGCCGAGAACCCGCCCAAGAAGTACCAGGACATCTACCCGCTCAACTTCGACAACGACCGCGATGCGATCTACGCCGAGATGCTGCGGGTGACGCTGCACTGGGTTGAGCGCGGTGTCCGGGTCTTCCGCGTCGACAACCCCCATACCAAGCCGCCGGACTTCTGGGCGTGGCTCATCGAGCAGGTCAAGGCCGAGCACCCTGACGTGCTGTTCCTCGCCGAGGCGTTCACCCGGCCCGCGCGGCTGTGGGGCCTGGCCCGGGCGGGCTTCACCCAGAGCTACACCTACTTCACGTGGCGCACGACCAAGGACGAGCTCATCGAGTTCGGCGAGAGCCACCGTGACCACTGGGACATCGGCCGGCCCAACCTGTTCGTCAACACCCCCGACATCCTCCCCGCGCACCTGCAGGTCGGCGGCCCGAGCATGTTTGCGATCCGAGCGGCCCTCGCCGCGACGCTCGCGCCGACGTGGGGGGTCTACTCCGGCTTCGAGCTCTACGAGCACGAGGCGGTCAAGCCCGGCAGCGAGGAATACCTCGACTCCGAGAAGTACCAGCTGCGGCCGCGCGACTTCGACGCTGCGCTTGCCGAGGGCCGGTCGCTGCAGCCGTGGCTGACCCGGCTCAACGAGATCCGCCGCGGTCACCCTGCGCTGCAGCAGATGCGCACCCTGCACTTCCACCACATCGACCACGACGCCCTGCTGGTCTACTCCAAGCAGGACCCGGCCACGGGCGACACCGTGCTGGTCGTGGTCTCGCTCGATCCCCACGAGTCCCGCGAGGGCACGATGTGGCTCGACCTGCCCGCGCTCGGCTTCGCTCCCGGCGACCGCCTGATCGCGCACGACGAGGTCACCGGCGAGACGTACGACTGGGGCGAGTCCAACTACGTACGCCTCGACCCGCTGCGGGCCGTGGCGCACATCGTGAGCCTGACCAAACGAACCTATGAAGACACCGACGACACGACCCTGAATGCCTGACCGAGAGGTGACGCACATGCCGCATGACACCGCGCCCGACGCCGGGCTGGTGGGGCTCGAGGAAACGCCTCACACCGGTGAGGCCATCGCCGAGGACGGCACCCTCGTCGAGCCGCAGGCCGACGACTTCGGCCACGCCGAGCAGGCCACGAGCGACCCCGAGTGGTTCAAGCGCGCGGTGTTCTACGAGGTGCTCGTGAGAGCGTTCTCGGACTCCAACGGCGACGGCACCGGCGACCTGCGGGGCCTCGCCGACAAGCTCGACTACCTCCAGTGGCTCGGCGTCGACTGTCTGTGGCTCCCGCCGTTCTACGCCTCGCCGTTGCGCGACGGAGGCTACGACATCAGCGACTTCCGGGCGGTGCTGCCGGAGTTCGGCACGGTCGACGACTTCGTCTATCTGCTCGAGGAGGCGCACAAGCGCGACATCCGCGTCATCACGGACCTGGTCCTCAACCACACCTCCGACGCGCACCCGTGGTTCCAGCAGTCCCGCAACGATCCCGAGGGCCCTTACGGCGACTACTACGTGTGGAGCGACGACGACTCGGCATACGCGGACGCCCGCATCATCTTCGTCGACACCGAGTCGTCCAACTGGACGTACGACCCAGTCCGCGGACAGTTCTTCTGGCACCGTTTCTTCAGTCATCAGCCAGACCTCAACTTCGAGAACGAAGAGGTCCAGGAGGCGATGCTCGACGTCCTGCGCTTCTGGCTCGACCTCGGCATCGACGGCTTCCGGCTCGACGCCGTGCCCTATCTGTTCGAGGAGGAGGGCACCAACTGCGAGAACCTCCCGCGTACGCACGAATACCTCCGCAAGTGCCGTGAGACGGTCGACCGCGAATATCCCGGCCGCATCCTGCTCGCCGAGGCCAACCAGTGGCCGTCCGACGTGGTCGAGTACTTCGGCGATCCCAAGGTCGGCGGCGACGAGTGCCACATGGCGTTCCACTTCCCGCTCATGCCGCGCATCTTCATGGCCGTACGCCGGGAGTCCCGGTTCCCGATCTCGGAGATCCTCGCCCAGACTCCGGAGATCCCGACGGGCACGCAGTGGGGCATCTTCCTGCGCAACCACGACGAGCTCACCCTCGAGATGGTGACCGACGACGAGCGCGACTACATGTACCAGGAGTACGCGAGCGACCCGCGCATGAAGGCCAACATCGGCATCCGACGGCGGCTCGCGCCCCTGCTCGACAACGACCGCAACCAGCTCGAGCTGTTCACCGCGATGCTGCTGAGCCTGCCCGGATCGCCAGTCCTCTACTACGGCGACGAGATCGGCATGGGCGACAACATCTGGCTCGGCGACCGCGACGCGGTGCGTACGCCGATGCAGTGGTCACCCGACCGCAACGCCGGGTTCTCGCGGTCCGACCCCGGTCGCATCTACCTGCCGCCGATCATGGACCCGACCTATGGCTACGAGGCCATCAACGTCGAGGCGCAGCAGGGCAACGCGATGTCGTTGCTCAACTGGACCCGTCGGATGATCGAGGTCCGCAAGCAGCACAACGCGTTCGCCGAGGGGGAGTTCGTCGATCTTGGCGGCTCCAATCCGAGCGTGCTGGCCTACAAACGGGTGTGGGAGCGGCCCGACGGTGAGCAGGACGTCGTGCTGTGCGTCAACAACCTGTCGAGATTCCCCCAACCGGTCGAGCTCGACCTGTCGGACCACTTGTCGTACACGCCGGTCGAGCTGACCGGCAGCGTGCGCTTCCCGCGCATCGGGGAGCTGCCCTATCTGCTGACCCTGCCGGGTCACGGCTTCTACTGGTTCCAGCTGTCCGAGCTCGGCGATGAAGGAGAGCGGAGGAGCAAGACATGAGTGGACCCGTTGAGACTGACGAAGCAGTGGCATCCCGCGACGAGCTGGTCGAGCAGCTCGCGACGGCACTGCCCGGCTGGCTGCCGACGCAGAGGTGGTTCGGCGGCAAGGATCGTGAGATCACGGCCGTACGCCCGCTGTCGTGGACGACGCTGCTCGACGGCGACCCGCTGCTGATCCACCTCGTGGTCGAGGTCGAGCAGGGCGACCGCAGCGAGCCCTACCAGCTGCTGATCGGCAGCCGGCAGAGCCAGGTCCCCGACGTGGCGGCCTCGGCGTCGATCGGGCTCGAGAACGGCCTGACCTGCTACGAAGCCAGCGGCGATGCTGACCTCACGGCCTGCCTGCTCGACCTGATCATCGCGGGTCAGCCGGTCGACGAGCTGCGCTTCGAGCGTGAGCCCGACGTCGAGCTGACGGCGGGCCTGCGCGCGCACCCCATCACGTCGGAGCAGAGCAACACCTCTCTGATCTACGGCCACCACTACATCCTCAAGCTGTTCCGCAAGCTGACGCCCGGCCTCAACAAGGACCTCATGCTGCACCGCGCGCTCCGCGACGTGGACTGCCCGCACATCGCCGACCCGCTCGGCTCGATCTCGGGTGAGCTGCACGGCGAGGAGCTGACGATCGGCATGCTGCAGCGCTTCATGCCCGACGCCGCCGACGGCTGGGTCATGGCGACGACCAGCGTGCGCGACTTCATGGCCGATCCCGCGGGCCTGCCGCCGGAGGAGGTTGGTGGCGACTTCGCCGGAGAGGCGTACCGGCTGGGCAAGGCCGTCGCCAGGGTCCACGCCGATCTCGCGACGGCGCTCGGCACCGAGCAGGCCGACGCCGCTGAGATGGAGCGCACGGTCGCCGCGATGACCGAGCGTCTCGACCGGGTGACCGGCGAGCTGCCGAGCCTCGCCGGTCATGGGCCGGCCCTCCGCGAGGCATTCGCCAAGCTCACCGAGATCCACGAGCCCGTGTCGATGCAGTACGTCCACGGCGACCTGCACCTCGGCCAGGTGCTGCGGACGATCAACGGCTGGCTGCTGCTCGACTTCGAGGGCGAACCCGCTGCGAGCCTCGCCGAGCGATCCGCGCTGCGGTCACCGCTGCGCGACGTCGCCGGGATGCTGCGCTCGTTCGACTACGCGGCTCAACAGCTGCTGGTCGGCCAGCCCGACGACCCCGAGCGGACCGTGCGGGCGATGCAGTGGGCGCAGCGCAACCGCACGGCCTTCTGCGACGGCTATGCCCATGTCGCCGACCACGACCCGCGCGACAGCGCCGACCTCCTGCGGGCACTCGAGCTCGACAAGGCGGTCTACGAGGTCTCCTACGAGCACGCGAACCGGCCCGACTGGCTCTCGGTGCCGTTGGCGTCGATCGAGCGCATCATGACCGAAGGGGAGTGACATCGCATGAGCGATCAGACATACACCTGGCCCGCAGCCGTGGGCGAGCTCGACCTGCACCTGATCAGCGAGGGTCGGCACGAGCGGCTGTGGGAGGTGCTCGGCGCCCACGTGCGTACGTACGAAGGTTCCGAGGGGCCGGTCGAGGGCACCTCGTTCGCGGTGTGGGCACCCAACGCGCAGGCCGTTCAGGTCGCCGGCGACTTCAACTTCTGGGACAGCGGCGCTCACCCGATGCGCTCGCTCGGCGACGCGGGCGTGTGGGACCTGTTCGTGCCCGGCATCGGCATCGGTACGCACTACAAGTTCCGCGTCCTGGGGCCCGACGGCCAGTGGCACGAGAAGGCCGATCCGATGGCGTTCCGCGCCGAGGTGCCGCCCGCCACAGCGTCGATCGTCACGACGCCGCAGCACACCTGGACCGACGATGCGTGGGTCGCCAAGCGCGACTCCACATCGTGGCTCGATGAGCCCATGAGCATCTATGAGGTGCACCTCGGCTCATGGCGGCCCGGCCTCGACTACCGCGAGCTCGCCGACGAGCTGGCCGACTACCTCACCGAGACCGGCTTCACGCACGTCGAGCTCATGCCGATCTCGGAGCACCCGTTCGGCGGCTCGTGGGGCTATCAGGTCACCTCTTACTACGCGCCGACCTCGCGCTTCGGCTCGCCGGATGACTTCAGGTGGTTCGTCGACGAGCTGCACCAGCGCGGCTTCGGCGTCATCGTGGACTGGGTGCCGGCGCACTTTCCCCGAGACGAGTGGGCGCTCGCGCGCTTCGACGGCACACCGTTGTACGAGCATCCTGACCCGCGGCGCGGCGAGCAGCCCGACTGGGGCACGTACGTCTTCGACTTCGGCCGCCCAGAGGTCCGCAACTTCCTCGTCGCCAATGCGTTGTTCTGGCTCGAGGAGTTCCACCTCGACGGACTGCGGGTCGATGCGGTCGCCTCGATGCTCTATCTCGACTACTCCCGCAAGGACGGGGAGTGGGTGACCAACAAGCACGGCGGCCGCGAGAACCTCGAGGCGGTCCAGCTCCTGCAGGAGCTCAACGCGACGGTCTACAAGCACCATCCCGGCGTCGTGATGGTCGCCGAGGAGTCCACGGCCTGGCCGGGCGTCAGCAGTCCGACCGACAGCGGCGGGCTCGGCTTCGGCTTCAAGTGGAACATGGGGTGGATGCACGACACGCTCGACTACCTCGGTCATGAGCCGGTGCACCGGTCCTACCACCACGGCGAGATGACGTTCTCGATCGACTACGCATGGACCGAGCACTTCATCCTGCCGCTGTCGCACGACGAGGTCGTCCACGGCAAGGGTTCGCTGTGGCAGCGCATGCCGGGCGACGACTGGAACAAGGCGGCCGGCGTACGTTCGTTGCTGGCCTTCATGTGGGCGCACCCGGGCAAGCAGATGCTGTTCATGGGCGGCGAGTTCGGCCAGGAGGGGGAGTGGGCGGAGTCCCGCTCGCTCGAGTGGCACGCACTCGACCAGCCGCTGCACTCCGGCATCCTGCACCTGGTCAGCGACCTCAACGCGCACTACCGCTCGACGCCGGCGCTCTATTCAGCCGACAGCCGACCCGAAGGCTTCCAATGGATCGACGCCAGCGACGTCGCCGGCAATGTCGTCTGCTTCCTGCGGATCGGCTCGGACGGCTCGACGCTGGCCTGCATCGCCAACTTCTCCGGGGGGCCGCATCACGACTATCGCGTCGGGCTGCCGTCGACCGGCACCTGGCGGGAGGTCATCAACACCGACAGCGAGATCTACGGCGGCTCCGGCGTCGGCAACCTCGGTGCAGTCGAGGCCGAGGGCGTGGCGTGGCATGGCCAACCCGCCTCGGCGCTGCTCCAGCTTCCGCCGGCCGGCGTCGTGTGGCTCGAACCAGCATGACTCGTGTCATGCGCGTTCGCGCGCACGAGCAGCCCGATCTCCGGACATGACTTTCCGGCACTGTTGATCGTTGATCCCGACGAGACTCGATCGAGCCGCGATCCGGCGCGTCCGGCGCGATTCGCCGCGTCGGCTCAACCAATGTGACACACGGTACGGATGGGGCATACTGAGCAGCGAAGTGCCACCAGTGGTGTAGATGAAAGGGAGTCATGACCGACTCAGAGTCCAACCAGCCGGTCGAGCGTCGGCGCGCCGACCCGTTGCAGGTCGCGGCCGACATGCTCGCGAGCGATGAAGCGGACCATGCTCCTGCGCCGCGGCGCGACTCAGGTGCGAGCAAGGACAACTCCGCACCGCGCCCCACTCCCGAAGCCCGGCCCAGCGCCGCGGCCAGCACCGACGACGACTCCTCTGCAGACGACGGCGACGACAGCCCCCGCGCTCGCCGGGCCGCCGCGCGCGCCGCGCGCCATGCCGCCGCAGAGCAGCGCAAGGCCGAGCGTGCCGCCGCCAAGTCCCTCCTCGCGTCCAAGCGCCACTCCGGCCGCCGCGAGGATGACTCGCCGGCTGAAGAAGCGCCGCAGGAGAAGACCCTCGCCGAGAAGCTCAATGCTGCGCGTGAAGCGGTGTCGACCCCGCCTGATCGCGCCGAGAACGAGTCGGAGCGCACGCAGACGTTCGAGGCATACCAGGACACGCCTGAGGAGCCGCCCTCGGTCGAGCAGCCCCAACCAGTACGCGCCGAGGAGCCTGCGCAGCCGAACGCTGAACGGCCCGTCGTCGAGGACGTGCCGCACGCTTCGCCGTTCTCCCGCCTGAGTGGAGCCCCGACTGCAGGAGAGCTCTCGGGCGACGAGGCACCCCCGGCTCCCCAGCCGGAGGCAGCCCAAACACAGCCCCAGGTTGTCGAGGAGCCCGTCATCGAGACGATCGAGAACGAGGCCCCGGCGGCTGAGGCCGCCCCGGCACCGGTCGAGGAGCCGCAGCCCGCACCGGTCGCTGAGCCGCAGCCCGCACCGGTCGCTGAGCCGCAGCCCGCACCGGTCGAGGCTCGTCACGAGTCGCCCGCACCCGAGCCGGTTGCCCCGTCAGCGGAGCCGGCCCAGGCCGTGCCCGCGACATTCGCCGAAAAGCTTGCCGCGGCCAGCGCCGCGGCCCAGCAGCGCGTCGCCGCTGCCCGCGCCGAGGCAGCTCGTCTGATGGAGGAGGCTGCCCGCGAACGCGCAGAGGTTTCCGCACGTCTGCAGTCCGACGAAGCCGCACAGCGTGAGATCGCGGCCCAGAAGCTCAAGGCCGCCGAGCAGGCTGCCGCCGAACGCGTGAGCGCAGCCCAGCAGGAGGCTGACCGCGTCACCGCCGAGATCGAGCGTGAGCGGGCAGCCGCTGCCGCCAAGATCGCCGAGCTGCAGAAGGCTGCCGACGAGCGCGTCGCGGCTGCCAAGGCCGAGGCCGAGCGCCAGGCCCAGCAGCGCATCCAGCAGGCCAACACCGAGGCCCTCCGCCTTGCCGAGGAGGCAGAGGCAGAGGCCAAGCGGGTCGCCGAGCGTCGCCTCGCCGAGTCCGAGAAGGCTGCCGAAGAGGCTGCCACCCGGCGCCTCCAGGCCGCAGAGCAGGACGCGCAGCGTCGCATCGAGGCGGCACGCGCCGAGGCCGACAAGGTCGCCGCTCAGGCTGCCGCCGATCGTGAGGCTGCTCTGACGCAGCTCGCCAAGGAGCGCGAAGCCGCTGACGCCCGCCTCGTCGAGGTCAAGGCAGAGGCAGAGCGCATCGTCGCCGAGGCAGACCGTACGTCCGCCAGCCATGTCGCCGCAGCCCAGTCGGAGGCCGAGAAGGTCGCGCAGCAGGCTGCCGCCGACCGCGAAGCCGCTCTCGCCCAGCTCGCCAAGGAGCGCGAGGAGGCCGACGTCCGCCTCGCCGAGGTCAAGGCCGAGGCCGAGCGCACCGTCCGCGAGGCCGAGGAGTCCGCAGGCGCCCACGTCGCCGCAGCCAAGGCTGAGGCCGAGAAGTTCGCCCAGGAGACCGCTGCCGAGCGCGTCGCGATCGCCGTACGCGTGTCGGATGCCGAACGTGCCGCCGAGGAGAAGCTCGTCGCCGCCAAGGTGCAGGCCGATCGCCTCGCCGCCGAGGCCGCACAGCGTCACGCTGAGGCGGCCGCCGAGCTCGCTCGCGAGCGCGACGAGGCCAAGGCACTGGTCGAGCGCGCCAACGAAGAAGCCGACAAGCTCGCCAAGGAGGCTGAAGCCGAACGCGCTGAGGCCGCAGCCAAGCTGGCCGAGGCCGAGCGCATGGCGGCCGAGAAGATCCGTGCCGCCCAGGCAGAGGCCGAGCGGGTTGCCGCCGAGGCCAACGAGGCTGCACGACTCGCCGGTGAAGCGCGCGAGAAGGCCGAGCGCAAGCTCGCCGAGGACGTCGAGGCGGCTCGCCTCGATGCTGAGCGCAAGATCGCCCAGGCCGAGAAGGACGCCGCCGAGCGCATCGCCCAGGCTCAGGCCGAGGCCCGCCGCCTCGCCGAGAAGTCCGAGCAGGACGCTCGCGAACGTGTCGCGGCCGCGCAGGCCGAGGCCGAGCGGGTCACGGTCCAGTCCAAGCGTGACGCGCAGGAACGACTCAGCCAGGCCGTCGCGGCGGCTCGGTCCGCTGCCGAGGAGAAGCTGCAGGAGGCCGAGCGCACGGCGCTCGAATGGGTCGCCGCCGCCGAGGCCGAGGCCGAGCGCGTTGCGCAGGAACACATCGTGATGGCCAACCACTCGTCAGCCTCAACCCCGCTGACGACACCTGAACCACTGGTCGACGAGTACGTCGACGAGGCGCCTGACGACGAGGACGACGATGATCATTCGCCCGAGGAGGTGAATGACGACTCTGGGCAGGTCGCCCCCAAGATCAAAAAAAGGGTCGTCCGCCGCAAGTGAGGTTCTGACCGCAGGTTCGATCGTCGCCGATCTCGACAGCGACGACGAGCCGGAAGCTGTCGCGTTCCGTACGCCCGAGGTTTCCGCCGCGCCTGACGTCGAGTCGGTCGAGGAGATGGCGGCGGCCCCAGCGACCGCAGCTCCCACGCCTGAGCCGACGCCGAGTCGTCACGAGCTCAAGGCTGCCCGACGCCAGGAGCGCGAGGAGGCCAAGGCCGCCGCGCGTCGTGAGCGTGAAGAGGCTGCCGAGGCCAAGCGCCGGGAGCGTCAAGAGCGCGAGGACTCCAAGCGCCAGGCCAGGGAAGAACGAGAGCTCGCGAAGCACCAGGCCCGCGAGGAGAAGGAACAGGCCAGGCAGCAGGCTGCGGCGGCGCGTGAGCAGGAGGCTGCCGATCTGGCGGCGGCCCGTGAGCAGGAGGCAGCCGAGAAGCCGGCCTCGCCGGAGACTGGCGCTGCCGACGTGCCAGCCACCGACGAGACCCCTGCCGACGACGCAGCAAGCACGCCGACCAAGCCGACCATCGAGCCGGAGCCCCAGCCGGTCGCTCCCGATGCGGACACGGTCGGGCTGACCCAGCGCCTGGAGGCCGAACGCCAAAAGCTCGCTGACGAGCGTGAACAGCGCGACGCCGACGAGCGTGCCCGACTCGAGCGGGA
Organism: uncultured Actinomycetota bacterium; assembly: GCA_963790145.1. Lineage (GTDB taxonomy): Bacteria > Actinomycetota > Actinomycetes > Propionibacteriales > Nocardioidaceae > Aeromicrobium. The sequence continues at coordinate 905,532 of CAWBNN010000005.1, forward strand.
GAAGGCTGAGGCAGAGTCCGCCGAGGCCAAGATCGCGGCACGCCGCGAGCGTGACGACGCCAAGTCCGCTTCACGCCAGGCCCGCGTCGATGCCAAGCTCGCGCGCAAACAGGCCAAGCAGGCCCGCATCGATGCCAAGCATGCGGCCCGTCAGCAGCGCAACGAGGAGAGAGAGCAGGCGGCTGCCGCCAAGATCCAGGCTCGCGCCGACGCGGCTGCAGCCAAGGCGGCCGCTCAAGTCGACACGCGTACGGCCGAGATGGAGGCGCCGGAGCTGAAGTCTTCTGCCGCAGCGCTGCAGGTCACTGGTGCAGATGCCGTCCAGGCCGCGGTCGAACCGCCCGCTGAGGCGCAGCCCGACGCTCACGTCGCACCTGACACTGAGGCGGCATCGGACACCGACGCCGCACCGGACTCCGAGCCGGCCGAGGACATCGGCGCTCCCGTTGAGGCCGGTGAGCAGCCGACGCCCCCGGGTCAGCAGGCCAAGGCGGACGCCAAGGAGGCCAAGCGCGCCGCGCGTCGCGAGCAGCGCGAGGCCAAGCAGGCCGCTCGACAGGCGTTGGCTGATGACAAGCAGGCCGCGCGTCGCGAGCATGACGAAGCCAAGCAGGCTCATCGCCAGGCCCGCGAGGAGGCCAAGGAAGCCGCGCGACGTGAACGCGACGAAGCGAAGCAGGCCAAGCGCAATGCCCGCGCCGAGGCAGCGCAGGCCGCTGCCGCCGTCGAAGCCGTACGCCCGACCGACGACCAGCCAGCGGAAGCCGAGCACCTGGCGGCCGAAGAGCGCGCCGAGCCGAAGGATCAGGAAGTCGAGCCGTCGCACGTGGTCTCGACGGCCACTGCCGACGAGAAGACCCGTGCCGACGACGAGACTCGGGCCGACGACAACGTTGAGTCACCCGCCGAGACCGACGACACACCCGCTGCAGCGCGCGAAGCCAAGGGCACGGCCCGCGACGCCATGCGTCGTGAACGCGAGGAGGCCAAGGCGGCACGTCGTGAACGCGATGAAGCCAAGCAGGCTGCACGTCGTGAACGCGATGAAGCCAAGCAGGCTGCACGTCGCGAGCGTGAAGAGGCCAAGGCGGCCGCCCGCAGCGTCAAGGTCGAGCAACGCGCCGGGAAGAAGACCGACCGCATCGTGGAGGCCCCGCGAGAGCCCAAGGTCTCGTTCCTCGACCGCCGGCGCCAGAAGGCCCCAGCAGGGGAGCCGGGTGCCACACCGGGGGACCGCAACGTCAGGGCCCTGCTCGCAGTGACGGTCGGCATCATCGGACTGGCGTGCTCGCTCATCCTGGCCGTCGGTGCCTTCATGGCAGCACTCGGCACCACCGACAGCAACGGCGCCTACGACATCCTCTCGTCGATCTGTGACATGTTGGTCGGCCCGTTGCGCAACGTCTTCTCGTTCTCCGGCACCAACGCGGAGATGAAGGAAGCCGTCGTCGCGTGGGGTGGTGGCTCGATGATCTACGTGCTCGTCGGGATGTTCGCGCAGTCCTACCTGCGCTCGCGCACCGACGACGACTGAGCGTCTGGGTGTGACCTAACCCATGCCCGTGACGTGTCGCCCCCATTGCTACCTCTAGGTAACATTCAGATGACGAAGGGCCGCCTTATTTCGGCGCCAAATGGCGTGGGATGGTGGCTCTCGCACAGTCCAGAGACTGCCGTGACGGCTGTTCGGTCGTCGCGCCCCAGATTCACAGGAGGGTCCTCGTGACCAAAATCGTTGTCGCTGTGAAGTACGTACCGGATGCCACGGCAGACCGGACCTTCAGCGCCGATAACACCGTCGACCGTGTTGGTGTCGATGGTCTGCTGTCCGAGCTCGACGAGTACGCGGTCGAGCAGGCGTTGCAGGTCGTCGAGGCCGGCGAGGGTGAGGTCACGGTCCTGACCGTGGGCCCCGAGCAGGCGTCCGACGCCGTCCGCAAGGCGCTGCAGATGGGCGCCGACGCCGGCGTCCACGTGCAGGACGACGCGATCCACGGTTCGGATGCGTTCGCCACGTCGCTCGTGCTGGCCGAGGCGATCAAGAAGCTCGACTACGACCTGGTGTTCTTCGGCATGGCCTCCACCGACGGCGGGCTGGGTGTCGTCCCGACGCTGGTCGCCGAGCGCCTGGGCCTGCCGGCCGTCACGTACGCGTCTGAGGTCAGCGTCGACGGTGACACGGTCAAGATCCGCCGCGACGGCGATGTCGCCACGCAGGAGATCGAGGCGTCCGGCAAGGTCGTGGTCAGCGTGACCGACCAGTCCGGTGAGGCTCGTTACCCGTCGTTCAAGGGCATCATGGCGGCCAAGAAGAAGGACGTCCAGGAGTGGACGCTCGCTGATCTGGGCATCGACGCCGGCTCGGTCGGCCTGGAGAACGCCTGGACCAAGGTCGAGTCGTTCGAGCCCCGCCCGCCGCGCACTGCCGGTGAGATCGTCACGGACGAGGGAGACGGCGGCGCCAAGCTCGTCGAGTTCCTCGCCTCCAAGAAGTTCGTCTGAGAAGGGCACTGACACATGACTGAAGTACTCGTTCTGATCGATGCGCCCGACGGCAAGGTCACCAAGCCTTCGCTGGAGCTGCTCACGATCGCCCGCCGCATCGGTGAGCCTTCCGCCGTGGTGTTCGGCAACGCCGACACCGACACGCTCAAGGAGTACGGCGCGGAGAAGATCTACACCTACGACGACGCCGCGTTCGAGGAGTTCCTGGTCGGTCCCAAGGCCGAGGCGCTCGCCCAGCTCGTCGCCGACAAGTCCCCGGCTGCCGTGCTCGTCGGTGCCTCGCACCGAGGGCAAGGAGATCAGCGCCCGGGTGGCGTTGAAGACCGAGTCGGGTTGGATCAGCGACGCGGTCGACGTGCAGGCCGACGGTGGACGCATCACCACGACGCAGTCGGTCTTCGCCGGCAACTTCACCGTGAAGGCAGGCATCACCAAGGGCGCGCCGGTCATCACGGTCAAGCCCAACTCGACCGCTCCCGAGGCCGCTCCGGCCGCCGGTGCTGTCGAGGCGGTCACCGCTGAGATCTCCGACGCCGCCAAGACGGCCAAGATCACGTCGTCCAAGCCCAAGGAGGCTTCGGGTCGCCCGGAGCTGACCGAGGCCGCGATCGTGGTGTCGGGTGGACGTGGCACCGGTGGCGACTTCTCCGAGGTCGAGGCGTTCGCCGACAGCCTCGGCGCAGCTGTCGGCGCGTCGCGTGCGGCGGTCGACTCCGGTTGGTACCCGCACTCGTTCCAGGTGGGCCAGACCGGCAAGACCGTGTCGCCGCAGCTCTACGTCGCCAACGGCATCTCCGGTGCGATCCAGCACCGCGCCGGCATGCAGACGTCCAAGACGATCGTCGCGGTCAACAAGGACGACGAGGCCCCGATCTTCGAGCTCGTCGACTTCGGTGTGGTCGGTGACCTCAAGGCCGTCCTGCCCCAGGCGACCGAGGAGATCAAGAAGCGCAAGGGCTGACCATCAGCTCCTCACGACGACCGGCTCGCGCTTGCGGGCCGGTCGTCGTCTTTGTGTCGGACGGTATGTGCCCCCCGCGTGGAGTGACTCGCGAGGGCCACGGTGGACCACCCGGGCGAACTATTGACTTCGCGCCGCGAGAGCACCCGTACCTTTTGGTAACACTTTGATTAAGCAGCGCTCCAACGCTGTCCCGCGAGCCTGCTCTGGTGATAGTCATAGGGGGCGCGCGCCAGCGTGCACCAGACAATCACAGGAGGAATCCATGCGACTCTCTCGGCGTACCCGCCTTGCGGGTGTGGCGTTGATCGCGGCCGGCAGCCTTACCTTGGCAGCCTGCGGCGGCGGCGGCGACGACTCGGGCGATGGCGACAACATCATCACGGTCTATGGCACCAACCCCCAGAACCCGCTGATCCCGACCGCCACCAACGAGGTCGGCGGCGGAGACCCGCTCCGAAACCTCTTCTCCGGTCTGGTGGCCTACAACACCGACGGTTCGGTGACCAACGACGTCGCGGAGTCGATCGAGCCCAACGAGGACAAGAAGGTCTGGACCGTCAAGCTCAAGGATGGCCAGAAGTTCACCGACGGCTCGGCCATCACGGCTGAGTCGTTCGTCAAGGCGTGGAACTACGGCGCCAACCCGGCGAACAAGCAGCTCAACAACTACTTCTTCTACCCGATCGAGGGCACCGACGACATCGGCAACACGGTCAAGGGCGCCGACACCGTCTCCGGCCTCAAGGTCGTCGATGACAAGACGTTCACGATCTCGCTGAAGTCGGCTGAGTCCGACTTCCCGCTGCGTCTTGGCTACTCGGCCTACTACCCGGTCCCAGACTCGGCATACGACGCCGACGGCAAGATCACGAAGGCATACGGCGAGCGCCCGATCGGCAACGGACCCTACATGCTGAGCAAGAGCGGCTGGGAGCGCAACAAGCAGATCTCGCTGGTTCCGAACCCGGACTACACAGGTCCTGACAAGCCGAAGAACGACGGACTGATCTTCAAGTTCTACGCCGGTGGCGGCACGGACACGGCCTACACCGACGTGCAGTCGGGCAACCTCGACGTCCTCGACCAGGTTCCGCCGAGCGCGCTGACCACGTTCGAGAAGGACGACAAGGTCGCGGCTTACAACGAGCCCGGCTCGAACTTCTCCTCCCTCACGATCCCCGAGCGCCTCAAGCACTTCGGTGACGACGAGGAAGGCGACCTGCGTCGCGCAGCCATCTCCGAGGCGATCAACCGTCCGGAGATCACCGAGAAGATCTTCAACAACGCCCGTACGCCTGCCGACGACTTCACGTCACCCGTGCTCGACGGCTGGACCAAGGACGTCGCCGGCAACGAGGTGCTGAAGTTCAACGCCGAGGACGCCAAGGCCAAGTGGGCCGCGGCCGACAAGATCAACAAGTGGACCGGCAAGTTCGTCGTCGCCTACAACACCGATGGCGCCGGCAACAAGGAGTTCACCGAGGCGATGACCAACCAGCTCAAGAACACGCTGGGCATCGAAGCCGAGCCGAAGGTCTACCCGACGTTCGACGAGCTCCGCAAGGACGTCACCGAGCGCAAGATCCAGACCGCGTTCCGCACCGGTTGGCAGGCCGACTACCCGTCGATGCTCAACTACCTCGGACCGATCTACGCCACGGGCGCCGGCTCTAACGACGGCGACTACAGCAACAAGGAGTTCGACAAGCTGATCGACGAGGCCTCCGCAGCTGAGGGCGAGGCGCGCTACAAGCTCATCGGCGAGGCGCAGTCGATCCTGCTCAAGGACCTGCCGGCCATCCCGCTGTGGTACCAGAACGCCACGGCAGTGACCACGAAGGACCTGAAGGGCTTCGAGTTCAACTGGCAGCAGAAGCCGGACTACTTCAAGCTCACCAAGTAAGTAGTCCCAGAGTGTGACGGACGGAGGCAGCCCCTCGTCGGGCTGCCTCCGTTCGTCCGCCTTGTCCCTGGTCGGGCTCTCATCCCGGCCTCACCCCCGGTCATTGCGTTTGCGGAGTACCGTGAAGCGGGATCGCGTGGGTCCACGCTTCCACGAACTTCAGGAGATCAATCGTGTGGTGGTACGTCGGCAAGCGACTGTTGCAGACCATCCCGGTATTCCTCGGTGCGACGCTCATCCTCTTCATCCTGCTCAAGCTCCGCCCGGGCGACCCGATCCTCAACCTGGCCGGCAACAAGCCGGTCTCGCCAGAGGTACGCGACGCGCTCGCCGCGCAGTACCACCTGGATGACCCGCTGTTCGTCCAGTGGATCCAGTTCGTCAAGAACGCCGTGACCTTCAACTTCGGCGAGACCTTCGCAGGTCAGCCCGTCTTCGACCTGATCAAGCAGACCTTCCCGGTGACCGCGACGCTGGCCGTCATGGCGCTGGCGATCGACGCGGTGTTGGGCATCGGTCTGGGCACGATCGCCGGCATGAAGCGCAACGGTTTCTTCGACTCGACGATGCTGGTCATCTCGCTGGCCCTGCTCTCGATCCCCATCTTCGTGCTCGGCTTCGTGCTGCAGCTGTTCTTCGGCGTCAAGTGGGGCCTCACCTCCCCGACGGTCGGCGCCGAATGGACTGTCGGGTCCTTGATCCTGCCGGCGTTCGTGCTGGCGATCGCCAACTTCGCCTACACGATCCGACTGACCCGCACCTCGGTCGCCGAGAACCTGACCGCCGACCACGTGCGCACCGCGCGAGCCAAGGGGCTCGCCAATCACGTCGTGGTGCGCAACCACGTGCTGCGCAACTCGCTGGTGCCGGTCGTCACCTACATCGGCATCAACCTCGGCTCCTTGATGGCCGGAGCGATCATCACCGAGACGATCTTCAACATCCCAGGCGTCGGCAACGCCGCCTACGCGGCCATCTTGAAGGGCGAGACCGCCACGGTCGTGGCCATCGTGACCTTCATGGTCATGGTCTACGTGCTGATGAGCCTGTTGGTCGACCTTGTCTACGCCGTACTCGATCCGAGGATCCGCTATGCATGAGACACAGCCGGGGACCCGCCCGGGCCAGGAGCGTTTCGTCGCACCGATCGATGAGACGCCGTTGCGCGCCATCGACGCCGTCAACGTCGACGCTGTCCCCGAGAATCAGTGGAAAGAGGCGTGGAAGCGGCTGCGCACGGCGCCGTTGTTCTGGGTCTCCGTCCTCATCCTGCTTGTCATCGGGCTCATGATCTTCTTCCCGACCATGTTCACCAGTCAGGACCCCAGGGCCGGCAACCTTGCCAACCGCTTCGCTCCGGCGCGTAACGGTCATCCGTTCGGGTTCACCGAGCAGGGCTACGACGTGTGGGCTCGCACCGTCTACGGGGCTCGCGCCTCGGTGGCAGTCGGCGTCCTGACGGCGATCGTCACCGCGATCCTCGGGATGATCACCGGCGCGATCGCCGGCTTCTATGGCGGTATCTTCGACACACTGCTCTCGCGCCTCAGCGACATCTTCTTCTCGATCCCGCTGCTGCTGGCGGCGATCGTGGTCATCTCGGTCCTCAACAACATCTGGCCTGAGCGAGGCTTCTGGGCATCGGTCATGGTCGTGGTCCTCGCGCTGGCGCTGTTCGCCTGGCCCCAGATCACCCGCCAGATGCGGGGTGCGGTGCTGGAGACCAAGAACCTCGAGTTCGTCGACGCCGCAACCGCGATCGGCGCGTCCAAGATGAAGAACCTGCGCCGACACATCGTCCCCAACTCGCTGGCCCCGGTCATCGTGTCGACGACGATCTCGCTCGGCGTGTTCATCGTCGCCGAGACCTCGCTGTCGTTCCTCGGCCTGGGACTCCCGAGCACGATGGTGTCCTGGGGCAACGACCTCTCGGACGCCCAGAACCAGGTCCGCTCCGGTGAGCACCTCAGCGTGATGTACATACCGGCGGCCGCACTGGCGCTGACTGTCCTCGGCTTCATCCTGCTGGGTGAAGCGGTCCGCGAGGCACTGGATCCGAAGGCGAGGAAGAAGTGAACGACTCACAGCCACTGCTCGAGGTCGAGAACCTCAGCGTCGGTTTCACGGCCGGCAAGCAGGTCCTCACGGCCGTCGACCAGGCCAATCTCACGATCTACCCGGGACAGACGATCGCGATCGTGGGTGAGTCCGGCTCGGGCAAGTCAACGTTGGCCCATGCGGTCATCGGTCTGCTGCCCGGCACCGGCAAGGTGCTCAGCGGCGCCATCAAGTTCGACGGAACCGACGTCAGCCAGGCTTCCCGCGGCAAGATCCTTGCGCTGCGTGGATCCGACATCGGTCTGGTGCCGCAGGACCCGATGTCCAACCTCAACCCGCTGTGGAAGGTCGGCTTCCAGATCAAGGAAGCACTGGTCGCCAACGGCGTCGCCAGTGGCGCCGAGGCCGACAAGCGCGTTGTCGAGCTGCTCGAAGAGGCAGGTCTCCCGGACGCGGAGCGACGTGCGCGGCAGTATCCCCATGAGTTCTCCGGCGGCATGCGTCAGCGCGCGCTGATCGCGATGGGCCTCGCGGCGCGTCCCAAGCTGCTGATCGCCGACGAGCCCACCTCGGCGCTCGACGTGACGGTGCAGAAGCAGATTCTGGACCACCTCGACCAGCTCACGGACACCCTCGGTGTCGCGGTCATGCTGATCACGCACGACCTCGGTCTTGCCGCCGAGCGGGCCGACCACCTCGTGGTGATGTATCGCGGGCGGGTTGTCGAGTCGGGCCCGGCACGCGACATCCTGCAGGATCCCGAGCACCCCTACACCAAGCGGCTCGTGTCCAAGGCGCCGTCACTGGCATCCCAGCGGCTGTCGTCCATACGTGCCCGCGCCGAGGTGCGCGAGCAGGCACTCCAGACGGCGGCGGAGATCGCCGAGGAGATCGCGCACAGCGAGGCCGAGTTCGGCGAGGGTCGCAGCGACATCATCGTCGTGGAGAACCTCACCAAGATCTTCACGCTGCGTGGTGCCAAGCCGTGGCAGAAGGTCGACTTCGCTGCGGTGGACGACGTCTCGTTCCGCCTGCGTCGCGGCACGACCACCGCGATCGTGGGCGAGTCCGGCTCAGGCAAGTCGACCGTCGCTCGCATGGTGCTGGACCTGTTGCCGCCGACCTCGGGCAACGTGATCTTCGATGGCCGCAACGTGCGCGACCTCAGCTCCAAAGCCGAACGCCTGAAGCTGCGCCGCCAGATGCAGCCGGTGTTCCAGAACCCCTATGCGTCGCTCGATCCGCTCTACTCGATCTATCAGTCGATCGAGGAGCCGCTGCGCATCCACAACGTCGGCACCAAGAAGGAGCGCGAGGCGCGCGTGCGCGACCTCCTCGACAAGGTCTCGCTGCCGACGACCGTGATGTCGCGCTATCCCGGTGAGCTGTCGGGTGGCCAGCGGCAGCGCGTGGCGATCGCCCGCGCGCTCGCCCTCGAGCCCGAGGTCGTCATCTGTGACGAAGCGGTCTCGGCGCTCGATGTGCTGGTGCAGGCGCAGATCCTCGAGCTGCTCAACGACCTGCAGGCCGAGCTCGGTCTGAGCTACCTGTTCATCACGCACGACCTCGCGGTGGTCCGTCAGATCGCCGATGACGTCGTCGTGATGCAGGACGGCAAGATCGTGGAGGCGGCGCCCGTTTCGCAGGTGTTCGACAACCCGCAGCAGAGCTACACCCGCAAGCTGCTGGACGCCATCCCCGGCGCGACGATCGAGCTGGGTGCCTGATTGCGCTGAATTGCAGCGCTTTCGCGCTGTCTCACGTACCCTGACGCTGGGAGAGGGCGCGAAGGGGCAACATGAGGCGCTGGGTCTTTTTCCCTGTGTTGGCCACGTGCAGCCTGCTGCTGCCGACCGTGGCGGAGGCAGGCACCGAACAGGCTCAGCCCGCGCCCGCAGCAGCGACAGCCAAGGACGCGACGGGTCTCATCCTCTCGACCAAGGGTCTGCTCCCCGAGAAGGCCTTGCAGGCCATCTCGTCGGTGCTGGGACGAGAGGTCACCGGCCAGACGCAGATGGGCGACTCCATGGTGTCGGTTCATTTCGATCGGCCGCTGCCGGCGGCGACCGTCCGCTCGGCGAGCAGACGCCTGGACGCTGTCCCGGAGGTGGCCGAGGTCAGCCCGGACCTCGTCGTCACCAGTGATGCGGCGCCCAACGACACGTACTACCAGCAGCAGTCCAATCTGTGGTCGCCTTCGACGCCGCCAGCGGCCCCGACTGACGAGGGAGCGGGTGCGCCCGACTACAGCATCGCCGCTCCGGCGATGTGGGAGGCCACGCAAGGTCGCAAGTCGGTGATCGTGGCGGTCGTGGACGGCGGCATCGTGTCTCACCCGGACCTGGCGAGGCAGACCGTGGCGGGCTACGACATGATCGCCGACAGCAACAACGCCGGCGACGGGGGCGGGCGCGACTCGAATCCGGCGGATCCGGGGAACAGCTCGGACGGGAAGTATTGCTCGGCGCACGACAGCACGTGGCATGGCACGCACGTGACCGGGATCATCGCCGCATTGCGCAACAACAGGATCGGCATCTCCGGCATCGCGCCCGGTGTGGCGATCCAGCCCGTACGTGCCGTGGGTCGGTGCGGCGCCACGATGTCGGACGTCATCGCCGGAATCCGATGGGCATCCGGCGGGGCCGTCCCCGGCGTACCGACCAACAAGACCCCGGCCGACGTCATCAACCTCTCACTGTCCAGCGATGTCACCGACTACAAGTGCCCTGCGGTCTACCAAGAGGTGATCAACGAGGCGCGTGCACGTGGCGCGGTCGTCGTCGCATCAGCGGGCAACCAGGGCAAGGTGGTCCTCTCGCGTACGCCGGCCAACTGTGATGGTGTCCTGTCAGTAGGGGCGACCGACGTCAACGGAGCGCCCACGTCATACACGAATGCCGGCTACACGATCGGCATGATGGCGCCGGGCGGAGAGGTCGGTGAGGGCAGAGGCATCTGGTCGACCGTCGACGCCGGTACGAGGGGTCCGAGCAGGTCGACGTACAAGCAGCTGGCCGGGACCTCGATGGCGGCGCCGGCCGTCTCCGCGGCCGCAGCGCTGGTGCTCTCGCTGGGGGACTTCACGAACGACGAGGTCGTGCAGGTGCTCAAGGCCTCGGCGACCAAGCCGCCGGATCTCGACGGCTACTTCACCTGCATCTCGCACCATCCGACCACGGGTGCCGAACGCACGGTGTGTGGTGCGGGCATCCTCAACCTGGCCCGGATCCCGGCGCCGGTGGGGCAGCCCACCCTGACGGGTGGCTCGACGGTAGGCAGCGCGCTGTCGGTCGCGCCCCGTTGGAACGGCAGCCCGGACTCGGTGACGTACCAGTGGCTGCGCGCGGGGCAGGCGATCGCGGGTGCGACCGCCGAGTCGTACGAGTTGACCGGCGACGATCTGGGGCAGACCCTGATGGTTCGCTCGACGGCGCACACGCAGGGCTATCCCGACTTCTCGGGGCTGTCGGTGGCCAAGGCGGTGCCGAAGGCCAAGGCGTCGGTGGCGCTGGTGCTGTCGGCCACCCGGGCCAAGGTCAAGTCGACGCGGTTGGCCGCCGATGTGACCGTGACCGCCGACCAAGGACAGTCTCCGACCGGCACGATCGACGTGTACGTCGACGGCAGACGCAGCTCGACCGTGGCACTCGTACCGGGAACTCAGCGCATCACGTTGCCGGTGTTCAGGTCGACCGGGAAGCGCAAGGTCCAGATGCGCTACAGCGGTGACTCCCGCGTCTCCAGCGCGTCGTCACCGATCATCACGGTGACGGTGTACTAGCCCTTTCGGCGGATTGACTCCTTCGAACACATGTTCGAAGATGGGGGAATGACCGTAGCTCCCGCCCCGACCCTGGATGAGCTGCGCGCGCGAGTCGACCAGATGCAGGGCCGGCCCGCCGCCCAGCCCGTGGCGACCCATCCTGCGTTCACCGGACTGCTGCAATTGCAGACCGGTTCGAGCTATGGCGTCGACTCGGCGAGCCTCGCGATGGCCCTCATGGCGGGGCCTTCGGCCGATGGCGCCTGGTGCGGTGTCGTGGGATCGGCGGAGTTCGGCCTCGAGGCCGCCGCAGCCGCTGGAGTCGAGCTGCGACGCACGATCCTGGTGCCTGATCCGGGCGAGGCCTGGCTCGAGGTCACCGCCGCGCTGATCGACGTGCTGGGCGTCGTCGTGGTCGCCGCGCCTGCGCAGGTTGCGGCCAAGGATGTCAGTCGCATCAGCGCCCGGCTGCGCCAGCGGGGGAGCGTCCTCATCGCCTACGGTGACTGGCCGCGTTGTGATGCCCGGTTGTCGCTGCGTGATGCCGAGTGGGTCGGGTTGGGCCGGGGTCACGGGCACCTGCAGGCCCGACGGGTCACGGTCGAGGTGAGCCGCGGCACGGCCCCGGCTCGCACGGGACAGCTGTGGCTGCCCGACCGGGCCCAGGCCATCCGCCGGGTCGAGCTGGAGCCCACCCAGCTGCGGAGCGTGAGCTAGGTGTCCGAGCGGGCACGGGGACGCACCATGGTGCTGTGGGCACCGGACTGGCCCATCGTCGCGGTCGAGAGCTCGGCCTCGACGCCAGCGGCGGTGCTCCACAAGGGCCAGGTGCTGGCCTGCTCGCAGGCCGCGCGGGCCGAGGGCGTACGCCGGGGCATGCGGCGGCGTGATGCCCAGTCGAGGTGTCCGGACCTGGCCCTGCACGACTACAACCCCGATGCCGATGCGCGTGCCTTCGAGACGGTGCTGACCGCGATCGAGGAGCTCAGTCCTGGCGTGGCACCCCTGCGGCCCGGACTCTGCGCCATCAACGTGCCGGCCCGGTTCTATGGTGGCGAGCCCGAGGCGGCGGCGATCATCGCCGAGCGGCTCGTACGCCTGGGGGTGTGGGACGTGCGTGCCGGCGTCGCCGATGGGCTCTTCGCCGCGGAGCAGGCCGCCCGCCGGGCGCTGGCCCAGGACAGCCTTGTCGTACCTCCCGGCGGGTCGGCCCAGTTCCTGCGGGACCTCCCGATCGATGCGCTCGACGACGAGTCGATGATCGGGTTGCTGCGCCGCATGGGACTGCTGACCCTGGGCGACTTCGCGGCCTTGTCGCAGGCTGACGTGCACACCCGATTCGGCACGCACGGCGAGCTCCTGCACCGCATGGCGCGCGGCCTCAACCCCCAGCCGATCAGCCGGCGACAGGTGCCGCCGGAGTTCGAGGCGACGCTGATGCTGGAGCCACCCCTCGACCTCGCCGAGCAGATCGCCTTCAGCGTGCGGACGACTGCCGAGAAGTTCGTCACCGACCTCGCCGGCCACGGCCTGGTGTGCACGACGGTCCTGATCGAGGTCGACACCGACGGATCGCTGGCGACGTCCCGGCGCTGGATGCATCCGCGCTGGTTCGGGCCGACCGACCTGGTCGACCGGGTGCGCTGGCAGCTCTCGGTGGACGGTGCGATCCGGGCCCCGGTCGATGCCGTACGCCTGATCCCCGAGGTCACCGAGCCGCTGGGCGACCACGCCGACAGCCTCTTCGGCGGAGGCCCTGATGAGCGGGTCGAGCGCGGGGTCGCGCGGGTGCAGAGCATCGTCGGCCACGAGGCGGTCGTCTCGGTCTCGGTGCAGGGCGGTCGCGGGCCGGCCGAGCGTCAGCTGCTCGCCCCGTGGGGTGAACGTCCGGTCGCCGCCCGTGCCGCAGGGTTGCCATGGCCGGGCAGCCTGCCGCCACCCGCGCCGGCGACGGTCTACACCGAGCCCCAGCAGGCCATGGTCGTCGGCGCCGAGGGGCAGGCCATCGGGGTCACCGGTCGCGGGATGGTCACGGGCGAGCCGGCGCGGTTCCGGGCCGCCGCCGGCCAGGACTGGCAACCCGTCGCGTCGTGGGCCGGACCGTGGCCGGTCGACGACCAGTGGTGGGACGAGGTCGCCGCGCGCCGCATCGCCCGCTTCCAGGTCGTCGGCGTCGACGGCAGTGCCTATCTCATGATCGTCGAGGGCGGTTCCTGGTGGACCGAGGCTCGCTATGACTGACGAGGTGGGCTGACGTGGGGTGGAACAACCCGGACGTCTCGTGGAGTGAGCTCGAACGACGCCTGTCGGGGCGGCCCGAGCCGGACGGCGGGGATGCGCCGGGCTGGTCGCGCAAGCGCGCCAAGACCCAGCCCAAGGAGCTCAAGCGTCCCGAAGGTCCGGTCGTGCCCTACGCCGAGCTGCACTGTCACAGCAACTTCAGCTTCCTTGACGGAGCCAGTGGTCCCGACGAGCTGGTCGAGGAGGCGATCGGTCTGGGCCTGCACGGGCTGGCGCTGACGGATCACGACGGGTTCTACGGCGCCCCGCGGTTCGCCGAGGAGGCGGTCAAGTACGAAGAGGCCGGCCTCAAGACGATCTTCGGGGCCGAGCTGTCCCTCGGACTCAGCAGGCCGCAGAACGGCACCGCTGATCCCGAGGGCAGTCACCTGCTCGTGCTCGCCCGCGGCGTCGAGGGCTATCACCGTCTCGCCGCCGCGATGACCGACGCGCACTTCCGTGGCGACGAGAAGGGCCGGCCCGTCTACGACCTCGAGGAGCTCGCCGAGCGGGGCCGCGACCACTGGCTGATCCTCACCGGCTGCCGCAAGGGTCACGTACGCCAGGGGCTCGCCGCCGGTGGGCTCGACAAGGCCGCGGAGGCCCTCGACCGACTCACTGCGCTGTTCGGCCTCGACAACGTCGTCGTCGAGCTGACCGATCACGGATTCCCGACCGACAGCGCCGCCAACGACGCCCTCGCCGAGCTGGCCGCGATGCACGGCCTGCCGACAGTCGCGACCAACAACGTGCACTTCGCCCGGCCAGCGACCCGCCAGCTCGCCGCCGCGATGGCGGCGGTGCGAGCCCGCCGCAGCCTGGCCGACATGGACGGCTGGCTGCCGGCCACCGGGGCGGCGCACCTGCGGTCGGGTGCCGAGATGATGGCACTTTTTGCGAGGTTCCCGGGCACTGTCGAGCGTACGGTCGCGATCGCCGATGAGCTCGCGTTCGACCTGCGGGCGGCGACACCGAGGCTGCCGCACCGCGGCATACCCGAGGGGCACACCGCGATGAGCTACCTGCGGGAGCTGGCGGAGCAAGGCATCCGCGAGCGCTACGCGCACAACCTCGACGAGGCACGCGAACGCATCGACCGCGAGCTCAAGGTCATCGAGGACAAGGACTTCCCGGGCTACTTCCTGATCGTCCGCGACATCGTCATGGAGGCCAAGCGTCGCAAGATCTTGTGCCAGGGCCGAGGCTCGTCGGCCAACTCCGCGCTCTGCTACGCACTGGGCATCACGGCGGTCGACTCGATCTTCTACAACCTGCCGTTCGAGCGCTTCCTCGCCACGACGCGGGAGGAGGAGCCCGACATCGACGTCGACTTCGACTCCGACCGGCGCGAGGAGGTCATCCAGTGGGTCTATGAGACGTACGGCCGGCACAACGCCGCACAGGTCGCCAACGTCATCAGCTATCGGCCGCGCTCGGCCATACGTGATGCGGCCAAGGCGTTGGGCTATTCGCCCGGTCAGCAGGACGCATGGTCCAAACAGATCGATGCCTGGAGCGCGATCTCCACCGACGAGACCTCGGACGTACCCACCCAGGTCGTCTCCCTTGCGCAGCAACTGCTCGGCGGTCCCCGGCATCTCGGCATCCACTCCGGCGGCATGATCCTGACCGAGCGGCCCATCGGCGAGGTGTGCCCCATTGAGCGTGGGCGCATGGACAACCGCACGGTCCTGCAATGGGACAAGGACGCGTGCGAGTGGATGGGACTGGTCAAGTTCGACCTGCTGGGCCTGGGCATGCTGGGCGCGCTCGACCACACGATGCGGATCGTCGCCGAGCACCTGGGGGAGCAGTGGGACCTCGCCTCGATGCCCAAGGAGGAGGCTGCGGTCTACGACATGCTGTGCCGGGCCGACTCGATCGGGGTGTTCCAGGTCGAGAGCCGGGCCCAGATCGGCACGCTCCCGAGGCTGCAACCGCGGTCCTACTACGACCTCGCGATCGAGATCGCACTGATCCGGCCGGGCCCGATCCAGGGTGGCGCGGTGCACCCCTACATCCGCCGGGCCACGGGTCGGGAGCCGGTCACGTACGCGCATCCGGTGCTCAAGGAAGTGCTCGAACGTACGCTCGGCGTCCCGCTGTTCCAGGAGCAGCTCATGCAGATGGCGATCAAGCTGGGCGGATGCACGGGCGACGAGGCCGACCTGCTGCGTCGGGCGATGGGCTCCAAGCGGGGCATCGAACGCATCGAGTCGCTGCGGCTCAAGCTCTACGAAGGCATGGCCGGCCACGGCATCACGGGGGAGGAGGCCGATGCGATCTACGTCAAGATCCAGTCGTTCGCCAACTTCGGCTTCGCCGAGAGCCACGCGTTGAGCTTCGCGCTGCTGGTCTATGCCAGCTCGTGGCTCAAGCTGCACTATCCCGCGGCGTTCCTCGCGGCGCTGCTGCGCAACCAGCCGATGGGGTTCTACTCCCCGCAGTCGCTCGTGACCGACGCCCGTCACCACGGCGTCAAGGTCCTGCGGCCCGACATCATGCACTCGCAGGCCCAGGCTGACCTCGAGGTGGTGGGCTCCGCCGAGGCGACGGGGCTCGACAGCTGCTTGGCCCGAAAGCAGCCACCGGTGGAGAAGTTCGTCCCCGGCACGCCCGACCCGACTCGCGAGCACCGCCGCGACGGTGGCTTCGCCGTACGCCTGGGACTCGACGAGGTGCAGGGGGTCGGGCTCGAGGTCGCCCGGCGCATCGTGGCCGAGCGCGATCGGCAGCCGTTCAAGGACATGGCTGACGTGTCGCGCCGAGCCGGGTTGACCGTCCCGCAGATGGAGTCGCTGGCCACCGCAGGGGCGTTCGATGAGTTCGGGTTGTCGCGCCGGCAGGCGTTGTGGAATGCCGGCTATGTCGAGAACCCCGATCAGCTCGAGGGCACCTCGGTCCAGCTGCCGCCGCCGATGCTGCCGGGCATGAGTGAGGTCGAGGAGACGATGGCCGACCTGTGGGCGACCCGCATCTCTCCCGAGAAGCATCCTGTGGAGTTCCTCCGCCCGCTGCTGGAGTCGGAGGGCATCCACTCCGTCGCCGGGCTGGCCACCGCGGAGTCCGGCCGACGGGTCAAGGTGGCCGGTCTGATCACCCACCGGCAGCGACCGGCGACCGCAGAGGGGGTGACGTTCCTCAACATCGAGGACGAGACCGGGATGCTCAACGTGGTGTGCTCGCAGGCGCTGTGGCAGCGCCATCGCCGGGTCGCCCGCAACTCCGCCGGCATGATCATCCGCGGCAAGCTCGAACGCTTCGACGGCGTCACCAACCTCGTCGCCGACAAGCTCGAACGCATCGAGACCGTCTATCCCGAGGCCGCCGCAGCGATCCCCGCCAAGCACCAAGGCCGCAACTTCCGCTGACGGGTCACTTATGACCCGCTGACGGGTCACTTATGACCCCGTGACGGGTCGCTTATGACCCCGTGACGGGTCACTTATGGACATGTGAGTGCCGACAGCCGCCTGCCCGGAGGGCAAGAAGTGACCCGTCAGCGGGCAACAACTGACCCGTCAGCGGGCAACAACTGACCCGTGGGGATGACCCGTCAGCGGGCAAGAAGTGACCCGTCAGCGGGGGTTGTGGATGTGGTCAGTGGGGGAGGAACGTGCGCACCGTCTCGATGGTGTCGGCCTCGGCCGGGGTCTTGTCGTCGCGGTAGCGGATGACGCGGGCGAACCGCAGCGCCACGCCTCCTGGATATCGCGTCGAGCGTTGGACGCCGTCGAACGCGATCTCGACGACCTGCTCGGGCCGGACCGTGACGACATAGCCGTCGTCGGCGACTTCCAGCTCGCGGAACCGCTCGGTCTGCCACGCGAGGATCTCGTCGGTCATGCCCTTGAACGTCTTGCCGAGCATGACGAACTCCTCACCGCTGCGCGCCCCCAGATGGATGTTGGACAGCCACCCGCTGCGCCGGCCGGAGCCGCGCTCGACCGCCAGCACCACGAGGTCGAGGGTGTGCACGGGCTTGACCTTGACCCAGGTGGCGCCACGGCGGCCGGCGGCATACGGCGCGGTCAGGCTCTTGACGACGACACCTTCGTGTCCGAGGGACAGCACCTGCGCCGCGAACTCCTCGGCCTCGCGTACGTCGGCCGTGACGAGCCGGGGGACACGGTGCTGCTCGGGGACGGCGAGCTCAAGAGCGGCGAGGCGTTCCTCGGTCGGGGAGTCGACGAGGTCTCGACCGTCAAGATGGAGCACGTCGAAGAACGCGGGAGTCAGCCGGACGGTGCCGCCCGCCGTCGCCGCCCGGGACGCGGTCTCCTGGAACGGCCGGGGCCGGCCATCGGGGCCGAGAGCGAGGACCTCGCCGTCCAGCACGACATCGTGGCAGGGGAGGGCGCGGGCAATCGCGACAACCTCGGGGTGTCGGTCAGTGACGTCATCGAGCGACCGGGTGACCACGAGGACGTCGTCGCCGCGACGGTGCACCTGGATGCGGATGCCGTCGAGCTTGGTGTCGATCGCACACGAGCCGCCGCCGGCCTTGGCCATCGCCTCCTCGACCGTCGGGGCGGTCGACGCCAGCATCGGCAGGACCGGACGGCCGACCTCGAGGGCGAACGCTGCCAGTGCGTCCTCCCCGCCGGTCAACGCCGCGACGGCGATGTCGATGGTGGAACCGGCCATCATGGCGGCCCGACGGACGGCCGCGACCGGGACGCCCCCGGCGGCGGCCAGCCCTTCTTGCACCAACGAGTCCAGCGCTCCCTGACGGACCTCGCCGGTGACGATGCCGCGCAGCCAGCGCTGCTCGTCAGCCGTCGCGCGAGCGAAGAGGAGCCGGGTGGCGTCGGCGCGCGCGACCTGTGAGCCCGCTCCAGCCAGCAACCCGAGGCGTTCGAATGCCGCGTCGACCTCGGTCACCTCGAGGGTCGCAGCGTCCGCGGGATCGGGCAGCTGCTGCAACGACCGCCAGCCCAGGCCGGTGCGGCGCTGGCGCAACGACCCGGCGAGGTAGGACGTGACGATCGAGATGACGTCGGGTCCCGCGTCCGCCGCACGGCGCAGCAGGTCGGTGAACGCAGCGACCTTGGCGGTGCGGGACCGGGTGGCGGCGACGGCGGCTGACGTGGCGACGACGTCTGCGAGGAGCATGCCACCATCATTGGCGCAACCACCGACAGTGCAAGCCACCGACTTAGGGTTGACATGACTTTAAGGGTGCCGCTAGAGTGACCTTAGAGTCAATGCAACCTTAAGTCGGGCTGAGAGCGGGAAGGCAAGCGCGTGACGATGCAGTCGGCGATCGACCAACGAGTCTCGCTAGCGGTCTCGACCGTGATCTTCGCGCTGCGCCCGCACCCCGAGAGCGGGCTCATGACGCTGTGGCTGCCGCTCGTGCGCCGCATCCGTGAGCCGTACGAAGGCCAGTGGGCGCTGCCGGGCGGACCGCTCGAGGCCGACGAGGACCTCCCCGCGAGCGCCCGCCACACCCTCGAACGTACGACCGGGTTGACCCCCAACTATCTCGAGCAGCTGTACGCCTTTGGCAGCCTCGACAGGTCGCCCGACGACCGGGTCGTCTCGATCGTCTACTGGGCGCTCGTGCAGCCCGACGAGGTCGCCCGGGCCGTCGACGGCGAGAACGTCGAATGGTTCGTCGCCGACGAGCTGCCACCGCTCGCGTTCGACCACGCCGAGATCGTCGACTACGCCCTCGCCCGCCTGCGCGCCAAGATCACCTACACGCCGATCGCGCACGGATTCCTGCCGCGCGAGTTCACCCTTGCCGAGCTGCGTGCCGTGCACGAAGCCGTGCTGCGTACGCATCTCGACCCGGCCAACTTCCGCCGACAGGCACTGGCCAGCAAGACCCTCGTCCCGACCGGCACCTGCCTGCAGGGCACGAGCCACCGGCCTCCGGCCCTGTTCCGTTTCGAGGCAGGACCCCCGTCAAACGCCCCCGAGGAGCGCAGATGACCACCTCCATCAACGACACCATCGTCGCGGCACCCGAGACGAGCTGCGACGTCGAGCTCGCCAAGGGGCCGTGGGAGTTCGACACGTTTCCCGGCTACGGGCCCGGCGCGTCGGAGTATGACGTCATCCCCGAGCCGGTCGTACGCCCCGGGCAGCTCCCGGCTGAATACCAACGCATGAGCGACGACGAGCTGCACGCCCGCATCCGCGCCGCCAAGGAGACGCTGGGCAGCCGGCTCGTGATCCTCGGCCACTTCTACCAGCGCGACGAGGTCATCCAGTACGCCGACTTCGTGGGCGACTCGTTCCAGCTCGCCAACGCCGCACTGACCAAGCCCGACGCCGACACGATCGTGTTCTGCGGTGTGCACTTCATGGCCGAGACCGCCGACATCCTGGCGCGCCCCGAGCAGCACGTGATCCTGCCCAACCTCGCCGCCGGCTGCTCGATGGCCGACATGGCCGACGAGGACTCGGTCGAGGCGTGCTGGGAAGAGCTCATGTCGGTGTACGGCGAGGAGTCGACCGCGGACGGCAAGCAAGCGGTGATCCCGGTGACCTACATGAACTCCTCGGCGGCGCTCAAGGCGTTCTGCGGCCGCCATGGCGGCATCGTCTGCACGTCGTCGAACGCCGCGACGGTCCTCGAGTGGGCCTTCGAACGCGGCCAGCGCGTGCTGTTCTTCCCCGACCAGCACCTCGGCCGCAACACCGCCAAGGCCATGGGCATCCCGCTCGAGCAGATGCCGATGTGGAATCCGCGCAAGGAGCTCGGCGGCAACACCGTCGAGGACCTCGACGACGCCAAGGTCATCCTGTGGCACGGGTTCTGCTCGGTGCACAAGCGCTTCACGGTCGCCCAGATCGACAAGGCGCGCGCCGATTTCCCCGGCGTCAAGGTCATCGTGCACCCCGAGAGCCCGATGCCGGTCGTCGACGCCGCCGATGCTGCCGGGTCGACCGACGCGATCCGCAAGTACGTCATCGCGTCCGAGCCCGGCGACGTCATCGCGATCGGCACCGAGGTCAACATGGTCAACCGGCTCGCGGCTGAGTTCCCCGACCGTACGATCTTCTGCCTCGACCCGGTCGTGTGCCCCTGCTCCACGATGTACCGCATCCACCCCGGATATCTCGCCTGGACCCTCGACGGCCTCGTTGCCGGAGAGCTTCGCAACGAGATCATCGTCCCCGACGACATCGCCACCGACGCCAAGGTCGCGCTCGAGCGCATGCTCGCAGCGCTGCCCAAGTAAGGACTTCGCCATGGGCAACAGCATCATCGTGGTCGGCAGCGGGGTGGCCGGCATGACCGCGGCCCTCGAGGCCGCCGACGCGTACGACGTCACGCTCTTCTCCAAGGCCGACCTGGCCCAGAGCAACACGCGCTACGCGCAGGGCGGCGTGGCGGTCGTGATCGACGCGATGAGCGACCCCGGCGCGCCACGTCTCGGCGACACGGTCGAGTCGCACGTCGGCGACACGCTGGTCGCCGGCGCGGGCCTCAGCGACGAGGACACCGTACGCATCCTGTGCGCCGACGGCCCCGAGGCGATCGACGAGCTGATCGCCCGCGGCGTGCCGTTCGACCGCCACGACGGCGAGCTGTCCCACGGCCTCGAAGCGGCCCACACCTACGCGCGCATCCTGCATGCCGGCGGCGACGCCACCGGGGCCGGCATCGCGTACGCCCTGATCGATCGGCTCCACGAGAGCAGCGTGACGGTGCGCGAGCGTACGACCGTGGTCGACGTCATCGTGTCGGACGGCCGGGCCGTCGGCGTACGCCTGCTCGACGGCGAGGAGGTGCGGGCTGACGCCGTGATCCTTGCGACCGGGGGAGCCGGCCAGCTCTACCCCTACACGACCAATCCCGAGGTCGCCACGGCCGACGGGCTCGGCATGGCGCTGCGGGCCGGTGCCGTCGCCGCGGACCTGGAGTTCTACCAGTTCCACCCCACGTCGCTCGACGCGCCGGGCAACTTCCTGGTGTCCGAGGCCGTACGCGGTGAGGGTGCGACGCTGATCGACGCCGACGGCAAGCGATTCATGCTCGACGTGCACCCTGACGCCGAGCTGGCCCCGCGTGACGTCGTCGCGCGTGGCATCGCCGCCCAGATGGCCAAACACCCCGGAATCCCCGTACGCCTGGATGCCACGGCGCTGGGCGCGGAGTTCCTCGCCAAGCGGTTCCCCAACATCGACGCCGCGTGCCGCGCGCAGGGCTTCGACTGGGGCGAGGTGCCGATCCCGGTGACCCCCGCCGCGCACTACTACATGGGCGGCATCCGCACCGACGAGTGGGGACGCACCTCGATCCCCGGCCTCTACGCCGTCGGCGAAGCCGCCTGCAACGGGCTGCACGGCGCCAACCGGCTCGCGTCCAACTCGTTGCTCGAAGGCGCGGTCTACGGCTCGCGGGTCATCGAGGGGCTGCGCGATCCGGCACCGCCCACTGTGTTCGGCGCCGACTGGCCCGCACCGATCGCGGTCGACCTCGCCGACGACCCGGACGGTGACGAGGTCAACCGAAGTGACCTCCAGCAGCTCATGTGGGACGCCGCCGGCCTGTCCCGCGACGGCGACGATCTCGAGCGGGCGCTCGTGCGGCTCTCGCAGTGGCGGGCGCCCAACGCGACCGACGCCAAGTCGGCTGAGGATGCCAACCTGCTGGTCGTGGCACGCGCTGTCGTCGCCAGCGCGCTGGCTCGCCGTGAGTCACGCGGTGGTCACCACCGCACCGACTTCCCCGTGAGCGATCCCGCACAGGCCAAGCACTCATCGATCGCGCCACAGCATGCTTGAGCGTCGGCAGATCCAGCGGGTCGTCGACATGGCCCTCGACGAAGATGCCCCGTTCGGCGACCTCACGTCACAGACGCTCGTACCCGAGTCTGCGGTGGCGCGCGCCGACCTGGTCGCACGGGAGCCGGGCGTGTTCGCCGGCGCCGAGGTGTTCGAGGTCGCGATGACGACACTCGACCCGGCCGTCAAGGTCACGCTCGAGGCAGCCGACGGCGAGCGGTTCGAGACCGGCGCCGTGCTCGCGCACGTCGAAGGGCCCGCACGTGCTGTCCTGCAGGCTGAGCGGGTCGCGCTCAACCTCGTGCAGCGCATGACCGGCATCGCGACGCTCACCGCGACATACGTCGACGCGGTCGCCGACACCCCGGCTCGCGTCGTCGACACCCGCAAGACCACCCCGGGGCTGCGGGCGCTCGAGCGCCACGCCGTGCGCTGCGGTGGCGGGCACAACCACCGCTACTCGCTGTCGGATGCCGTGATGGCGAAGGACAACCACCTTGCGGTCATCCCCGACATCACGGCGGCACTCCGCCAGGCCAAGGCCGATCTGCCGCACACGACGCACATCGAGGTCGAGGTCGACCGGCTCGAACAGCTCGACGCGGTGCTCGACTCCGGTGCGGCCGGCACGATCATGCTCGACAACTTCAGCCTCGACGACCTGCGCGCCGGCGTCGAGCAGGTCGCCGGCCGGGCGATCGTCGAGGCCAGCGGCGGCATCACGCTCGACACGATCGCCGACGTGGCTGGCACCGGCGTCGACGTGATCTCGGTCGGCGCGTTGACCCACAGCGTGCGCGCGCTCGACCTCGGGCTCGACATCACGGTGACATGATCTATCTCGACGAGGCCGCCACCACCCCGCTCCGGCGTGAGGTGCTCGAGGCGATGTGGCCCTACTTCGGGCCCGACTTCGGCAACCCGTCGAGCCACCACGAGGTCGGCGAGTCGGCCAGCCGGGCGCTCGAGCAGGCCCGTGCCGATGTGGCCCAGGCGCTCGGTGCCCGCGCCTCGGAGATCACCTTCACGTCGGGCGGCACCGAGTCCGACAACGCCGCGATCAAGGGGATCGCTCTGGCGGCGCCGCGCGGCAAGCACGTCATCATCTCGTCGATCGAGCATCCGGCGGTGCTGGAGTCGGCGGAGTTCCTCGGTCGTATGGGCTACGAGGTCACGATTCTCGACGTCGACCATGATGGCCTGGTGCAGCCCGATCGCCTCGCTGCGGCGCTTCGCGACGACACGACGCTGGTCAGCATCCAGTACGCCAACAACGAGGTCGGCACGATCCAGCAGATCGAGACGCTCTCGCGACTCGCCGCCGGCAAGGGCGTCCCGTTCCACACCGATGCGGTTCAGGCTGCAGGCTGGCTCGACGTCGACGTCACCCGCCTGGGGGTCCAGGCCATGAGCATCTCGGGCCACAAGCTCGGCGCGCCCAAGGGCATCGGCATCCTCTACGTCGAGCGCGGCACCCGGGTCGAACCGCTGATTCACGGTGGGGGACAGGAGTCCGGTCGCCGCTCCGGCACCGAGAATGTCGCCGCCGCGGTCGGCATGGCCACGGCACTGCGACTGGCGGGCGGCTCCAACGACGAGACCGTCACTCGACGGGACGCCTTCATCGACCGGGTCCTCGCGGACGTGCCGCGAGCCGAGCTCACGGGTGACCGCAACCACCGGCTGCCGGGCAGTGCCTCATTCGTGTTCCCCGGCACCAACGGCGAGACGATCCTGCTGGAGCTCGAGGCCCGCGGCATCGTGTGCTCGAGCGGCTCGGCGTGCGCGGCCGGCAGCGACGAGCCGTCCCACGTCCTGACGGCGATGGGCTATGACGGTCCGGTGGCCCAGACCGCGGTCCGCTTCACGTTCGGGCGTACGACGTCCGTCGACGATCTCGACACCGCGGCGACCGAGCTCGTACGCGCGGTCGCCGCCGTGTCAGCCCTGGGCTAGCCGATTCAGACGACGGCGTCGCCGATCGCCAGCGCCTCGTCGATGATCGCCAGGCCACGGCGAGCGTCGTCGTCGCTGATCACGCACGGCGGGACGACGTGGATGCGGTTGAAGTTGGCGAACGGCAGCATGCCGGCCTTCTTGCACGCCGCGATGATGTCGTTCATCGCCGGGCTGCTGGCACCGTACGGCGCGAGCGGCTCGCGGGTCTCGGGATCAGAGACCAGCTCGATGGCCCAGAACGCGCCGAGCCCACGGACCTCGCCGACGCACGGGTGCCGGTCGGCGATCTCGGCGAGCCCGGGGCCGAAGACCTCGGTGCCGAGACGTGCGGCGTTCTCGACGATGCCCTCCTCGGCCATCGTGTTGATCGTGGCGACCGCGGCAGCGGCAGCGAGGGGATGTCCCGAGTAGGTCAGGCCACCGGGATAGGCGCGATGCGCGAACGTCTCGACGATCGCATCGCTGATGACAACGCCGCCGAGCGGGACGTAGCCGGAGTTGACCCCCTTGGCGAACGTGATGAGGTCCGGCACGACGTCGAAGTGGTCGATCGCGAACCAGGCACCCGTGCGGCCGAAACCGCTCATGACCTCGTCGACGATCAGCATGATGCCGTGCTCGTCGCACAGCCGCCGCACACCGGTGAGATAGCCCGGCGGCGGCACCATGATGCCGGCCGTGCCAGGGATCGTCTCGAGGATGATCGCAGCGATCGTCGCGGGGCCCTCGTTCTTGATCACGTGCTCGAGGTGCTGGAGCGCGCGCTCGCACTCCTCGGCCTCGGTCGTCGCGTGGAACTCCGAGCGGTAGAGGAACGGTCCGAAGAAGTGGACCGTGCCGGTCGTCGCCGAGTCATTGGCCCAGCGGCGCGGGTCGCCCGTCACGTTGATCGCGGTCTGCGTGCCACCGTGATAGGAGCGGTAGGTCGACAAGACCTTGGGCCGCCCGGTGTGCAGGCGGGCCATGCGGATCGCATGCTCGTTGGCGTCGGCGCCGCCATTGGTGAAGAACACCCGCTCGAGACCGTCAGGCGTACGCTCCGCGATGAGCCGCGCGGCCTCGGAACGTGCGTCGTTGGCGAACGGCGGACCGATCGTGCAGAGCTTGGCGGCCTGCTCCTGGATCGCCGCGACGACCTTGGGGTGCTGGTGGCCGATGTTGGTGAACACCAGCTGGCTGGAGAAGTCGAGGAAGCGGGTGCCGTCCTCGTCCCACACCTCGCTGCCCAGCGCACCGGCGATGACCATCGGAGAGATCTCGGCCTGCGCGGACCAGGAGTGGAACACGTGGGCGCGGTCGAGGTCGTACGTCCTGCTCATGGCAGCTCCATCACGTCGAGTCTTGGCTGATCAGTCGTGGGTGGGGAAGGCGAGCTCGAGTCCGCCGGACGGGGACACCGCCGGATCGGCCCACCGGCTGGTGACGACCTTGCCACGCGTGAAGAAGTGGATGCCCTCGACCCCGTGCGCGTGCGTGTCGCCGAACAGCGAGTTCTTCCAGCCGCCGAACGAGTAGTACGCCATCGGCACCGGGATCGGCACGTTGACGCCGATCATGCCGACCTCGACATCGACCTCGAACTTGCGCGCCGCACCACCGTTCTTGGTGAAGATCGCGACGCCGTTGCCGTACGGGTTGGCGTTGATCAGCTCGACGGCCTCGTCGTAGGTCTCGGCGCGGACGACGCTGAGCACCGGACCGAAGATCTCCTCGGTGTAGATGCTCATCTCCGGCGTGACGTGGTCGAACAACGTCGGGCCGAGCCAGAACCCGTTGTCCTCGCCGTCGACGGGCGATTCGCGCCCGTCGAGCACGAGCTTGGCGCCGGCCTCGTCGCCGGCCTCGATGAACGATGCGACGCGGTCGCGATGGGCCAGCGTGACCAGCGGCCCCATGTCGGTGCCACGGGTGCCGTCACCGATGCGCAGGGTCTTGGTACGCGATGCGATCCGGTCGACCAGGTCGTCGGCGACCGAGCCCACCGCGACGACGACGCTGATCGCCATGCAGCGCTCACCAGCAGAGCCGTAGCCGGCGTTGACCGCGGCGTCGGCTGCGAGGTCGAGGTCGGCGTCCGGCAGCACCAGCATGTGGTTCTTGGCGCCGCCGAGGGCCTGCACGCGCTTGCCGGCCTGGCTCGCGCGCTCGTAGACATACCGGGCGATGGGGGTCGAGCCGACGAAGCTGATCGACTTGACGTCGGGGGAGTCCAGGAGCGCGTCGACCGCGACCTTGTCACCCTGCAGGACGTTGAAGACGCCGTCGGGGAGACCGGCTTCCTTCCACAGCTCGGCGGTCCACAGCACGGCGGACGGATCCTTCTCGCTGGGCTTGACGACGACCGTGTTGCCCGCGCCGATCGCGATCGGGTAGAACCACATCGGCACCATGGCCGGGAAGTTGAACGGGCTGATGATGCCGACGACGCCCAGCGGCTGCCGCTTGGAGTGCAGGTCGACGCCCGTCGAGACGCCTTCAGAGTGCGACCCCTTGAGCAGGTGCGGCATGCCGCACGCGAACTCGACGACCTCGAGGCCGCGGCTGACCTCGCCGAGGGCGTCCGAGAGCACCTTGCCGTGCTCGGCGGTGATGATCGCCGCGAGCTCTTCCTTGCGCTCGTTGAGCAGCTCGCGGAATCGGAACAGCACCTTGGTGCGGGTCGTCAGCGATGCCGCCGCCCAACCCGGCGCCGCGGCCTTGGCGGCGGCGATGACGCGCGCGGCGTCGGCCTCGTCCGCGAAGGCGACCTGGGCCGTGACCTCACCGGTCGCGGGGTTGGTGACGTCGCCGAACCGTCCGGACCCGCCGACGTGGATGCTGTTGTCGAGCCAGTGCCCGATGACGTTCTTCTCGCTCATGCCGTTGCCTCCCTGAAAAACGCACGATACGGAGGCAACGGCATGAACCCTGCCTCACGATGAGCTCGCTGGCGCTCGCTCATGCTCTTGATCCTGCGCCCCTGTGCCGCCGCGGGCAATGGGCAGAGTGTCGCCGAAATTGTCGATCGGCTTACACAGTGTCAACTAGACTCGGGCAGGTGATCCCCACCGTCCGTTCGATCGTCGCCGGCTCCGCGGTGCAAGCCGGTGAGCCCGAGGTGCTGAGCGGATCGACGCGCCTGGACCGCCCGGTCCGGTGGGTCCACGTCAGCGAGGTGCGTGAGGTCGCCGACCTGCTCGAGGGCGACGAGCTGCTGCTGTCGACGGGACTGGCGATGCAGGGCGACGACGACGAGGCTGCGGACTACGTGTCGGCGTTGATCGAGGCCGGAGCGGCCGGCCTCATCGTCGAGCTCGGCAAGCATCTCCGGGCCATCCCGCCGGCGGCGATCGAGTGCGCCCGTGCTGCCGAGTTCCCCCTCATCGTGCTGCACCGGCAGGCGCGGTTCGTGGTGATCACCGAGGAGGTGCACCGCGGCATCGTGGCCGACCGCTTCGACTTCGTACGTTTCGCGCAGGACGTGCACGAGACGTTCACCGCCCTGAGCCTCGAGGGCGCCGGGATCGACGAGCTCGTACGCGCTGGAGCCGAGATGGCTGGTTCGTCGCTGGTGCTGGAGGACCTCAACCGGCGCGTCGTCGCGTTCCACGCGATCGGCCGCCCTGCCGAGGGGCTGCTTGCCGACTGGGAGCGCCGATCCAGGCTCTGCCCGCGGCGAGAGGGCACGGGCCTCGCGGGTCTCGAGGGCTGGTTGACGACGGCGGTCGGCACCCACGGCCACGAGTGGGGCCGGCTGGTGGTGCCCAACCCGGCGGCCGACCAGCAGCGCCTCGGCATGCTCGTGGAGCGCGTGGCCCAGGCCGTCGAGCTGTCCCGCATGATCGAGCGCGACCAGCAGTCCGTGCAGCTCCAGGCGCAAGGCGGTTTGCTCAGCGAGCTGCTCGAAGGTCGCCTGGGTGAGGAGTCCGCTGCCCTGACCCGCGCGCGGGCGCTCGGGCTGGCGCCCGGCAGCTCGTACGTCGGTGCTGCGGTCCAGGCCGACATCGCCACGGGCGAGGCGGCAACCGTGCACCGGGCGCAGCGTCGCTTGAGCGAGCGCGTGTCCAGGGCACTGATCGCGTCGCGGCAGTCGGCGATCGCCGGTGTGCTCGGTGACGACCAGGTCGTCCTGCTGTTCTCGGTGCCGCCGCGATCGACCGAGGACACCGTGCTGACGACGTTCGCCGATGCCATGCGACTCGATGCGGGTCAGGACGCGGTCACGATCGGTGCGGGCGCTGCTGAGCCGGACCTGCTCTCGACGAGCCGGTCGCTGAGGACCGCGCAGCACGTCGCGAGGGTCGCGCACGAGGCGCTTGCACCCGGGCCTGCCTACTTCCGCCAGGCTGACATCCGGTTGCACGGCCTCATCGCGCAGCTCCACGACGATCCGCGGGTCCAGGCCTTCGTCGAGGCCGAGCTCGACCCGCTGCTGGCATACGAGGCCCGGCACGGCGGCGGACTGCTGGACCTGTTGCGGCAATACCTCGCCGCAGGCGGCAACAAGGCGCGGCTGGCCCGCACCTCTCACCGCAGCAGACCGGCGCTCTACGCCAAGCTCGCGCAGATCGAGAATGTCCTCGGCGTACGCCTGGACGATCCCGCGTCGCAGCTCTCGCTCGGTGTCGCGATGCTGGCCCACGACCACGCCCGCTGAGGCCCCGAACGCGTTCATGCAACCGACACGCGAAGTCACTTTCGCGAAATACGTGTCCCGTTGAATGTCTGGACGATGTGCCGCCACCTGCTTAGAGTGAGCGCCTTACAGGAGTCTGTGATCCAGACCACATGGAGAGGGAAGGTCAGTGACAGTCATCAAAGCGGCGATCACGCAGACGACGTGGACCGGCGACAAGGAGTCGATGCTCGACAAGCATGAGCAGTTCGCCCGTGACGCCAAGGCGGACGGTGCGCAGGTCATCTGCTTCCAGGAGCTGTTCTACGGCCCCTACTTCGGCATCACCGAGGACAAGAAGTACTACGCGTACGCCGAGCAGGCCGACGGACCCATCGTGCAGCGCTTCGCGGCGCTGGCCAAAGAGCTGTCGATGGTCATGATCCTGCCGATCTACGAAGAGGACATCACCGGCGTCTACTACAACACCTCGGTGATCGTCGAGGCTGACGGCACGATCCTCGGCAAGTACCGCAAGCACCACCTCCCGCACCTCGACCGGTTCTACGAGAAGTTCTACTTCCGACCCGGCAACCTCGGCTATCCGGTCTTCGACACCTCGGTCGGCAAGGTCGGCATGTACATCTGCTACGACCGTCACTTCCCCGAGGGCTGGCGCGAGCTCGGGCTCAACGGCGCCCACATGGTCTTCAACCCCAACGCCACCAAGCCCGGCCTGAGCAACCGGCTGTGGGAGGTCGAGGGGCCGGCCGCGGCGGTGGCCAACGGCTACTTCGTGCTCCAGCCCAACCGGGTCGGCAGGGAGGACAACGAGTACGGCGAGCTCGCCGTCGACTTCTACGGCACCAGCCAGGTCATCGACCCGCGGGGCAACTTCGTCGGCGAGCGCGGCTCGGGCACCGACGAGGAGATCCTGATCCGCGAGCTCGACATGGACATGGTCAAGCAGATGCGCGACGACTGGCAGTTCTATCGCGATCGCCGCCCCGACTCCTACACGTCGATCCCCAAGCCGTGATCGCGCGATGACCACGACACTCATCACCGGCGGGACCGTCGTCACCGCGACCGGTCGCTCGGCAGCAGATGTGCTCATCGACGGCGAGGTCATCGTCGGCGTGCTCGCCCCGGGGTCGACGCTGCTGGGCAGCGACCTCGCGAGCACGGTCGACACCGTGATCGACGCGACCGGCAAGTACGTCATCCCCGGTGGCATCGACGCGCACACGCACATGGAGCTGCCGTTCGGCGGCACCGCGGCCTCCGACACGTTCGAGACCGGCACCCGCGCCGCGGCGTGGGGCGGCACCACGATGATCATCGACTTCGCCGTGCAGACATACGGCCAGCAGGTCATGGACGGCCTCGCGACGTGGCACGACAAGGCGCGCGGCAACTGCGCGATCGACTACGGCTTCCACCAGATCATCGGTGACGTCAACGCCGACTCGCTCAAGGCGATGGACGGCCTGGTCGACGAGGGCATCACGAGCTTCAAGCTCTTCATGGCCTATCCCGGGGTGTTCTACTCCGACGACGCGCAGATCCTCCGCGCGATGCAGACGTCCGCCGAGACCGGCCTCATGACGATGATGCACGCCGAGAACGGGCCGGCGATCGACGTCCTGGTCGAGCAGCTGCTGGCGCAGGGCAAGACCGACCCGTACTACCACGGGATCGCCCGCGCCTGGCAGATGGAGGAGGAGGCGACGCACCGCGCGATCATGCTCGCCAACCTCACCGGCGCGCCGCTGTATGTCGTGCACGTCAGCGCCAAGCAGGCCGTCGAGCAGCTCGCCGCGGCCCGCGACGCCGGTCAGAACGTGTTCGGCGAGACGTGCCCCCAGTACCTCTACCTGTCGCTCGAGGAGCAGCTCGGCGCCCAGGGCAAGGAGTGGGGCAGCTTCGAGGGGGCCAAGTGGGTCTGCTCGACACCGCTGCGCTCCCGGGCCGAGGGGCATCAGGACCACATGTGGCAGAGCCTGCGGACCAACGACATCCAGATGGTGTCGACCGACCACTGCCCGTTCTGCATGAAGGACCAGAAAGACCTGGGGCTCGGTGACTTCTCGAAGATCCCCAACGGCATCGGCTCGGTCGAGCACCGGATGGACCTGATGTACCAGGGCGTCGTCAGCGGGCAGATCACGCTCGAGAGGTGGGTCGAGATCACCTCGACGACGCCGGCGCGCATGTTCGGGCTCTACGGCAAGAAGGGCGTCATCGCGCCCGGCGCCGACGCCGACATCGTGGTCTACGACCCCAACGGGCACACGTCGATCGGCCTCGACAAGACCCACCACATGAACATGGACTACTCCGCGTGGGAGGGCTTCGAGATCGACGGTCACGTCGACACGGTCCTGTCCCGCGGCAGGGTCATCGTGGACGACGACGCATACGTCGGCACCAAGGGTCACGGTCAGTTCGTCAAGCGCGACCTCTCCCAGTACCTCATCTAGCAGAAGGCGGATCATGGATTTCGGTGTCGTCCTCCAGACCAACCCGCCCGCGTGGCGCACGGTGCAGCTCGCCAAGCTCTCCGAGGCCCACGGCTTCGACTATGTATGGACCTTCGACAGCCATCTGCTGTGGCAGGAGCCGTACGTCATCTACAGCGCGATCCTCGCCGAGACCAAGCGGATCATCGTCGGCCCGATGGTCACCAACCCGGCGACCCGCGACTGGACCGTGACGGCGTCGGTGTTCGCGACGCTCAACGAGATGTACGGCAACCGCACGGTGTGTGGCATCGGCCGTGGCGACTCGGCCGTACGCGTGACCAACGGCAAGCCGTCGACCCTCAAGGAGGTCCGCGAGGCGACGCACGTGATCCGCGAGCTCGGCAACGGGCGCGCGGTCGACTACAAGGGCTCGACGCTGCGCTTCCCGTGGACGACCAACACGTCGCTCGAGGTGTGGATCGCGGCCTACGGCCCGCTCGCGCTCAAGGCGGCCGGCGAGGTCGGCGACGGGTTCATCCTGCAGCTCGCCGACATCGACATCACGAAATGGATGATCCAGACCGTCCGGGACGCGGCCGCCAACGTCGGGCGTGATCCGGACTCGCTGCAGTTCTGCATCGCCGCGCCGATGTATGTCGGCGACGACTGGGAGCACATGCGTGAGCAGTGCCGATGGTTCGGCGGGATGGTCGGCAACCACGTCGCCGACATCGTGGCCAAGTACGGCGACGATGCGCAGGTGCCGCAGGCCCTGACGGACTACATCAAGGGCCGCGAGGGCTACGACTACAACGAGCACGGTCGCGCCGGCAACACGCACGCCGAGTTCGTGCCGGACGAGATCGTCGACCGGTTCTGCGTGCTGGGCTCCGCGGAGGACCACATCGCGAAGCTCAAGGCACTCCAGGAGGTCGGCGTGACGCAGTTCGCCGGCTACCTCCAGCACGACAACAAGGAGGAGACGTTGCGCGTCTATGGCGAGTCGATCATCCCGCAGATCCGCGAGCACGTGACGGCCAAGGCGTGATGGGACGTTCCGCGCCGCTGGGTCGCCTGGCTCTCGGTGCCCTGGGCATCGCCGCGGTCGTGGCGGTCTGGGAGGGCTACAAGGCGCTCGCCCCCGACACCGGCGTCGTGATCGGCGGCACCACGGTGCTCCCACGATCGACCGACACCGCGATGCCGCACGTGTGGGACATGGTCGCGCGGCTCTCCGATCCCGTGATCGGCACGGTCGGCGGCGACACGATGTGGCAGACCGTGCTCGACGGTGGCCTGTTCACGCTCCGGATCGCCGCGCTCGGCTGGATCATCGGCGTCGTCGTCGGCTTCGGCCTGGCGCTCGTCATGCAGCGCTTCACGATCGCCGAGGCAGCGGTCCTGCCGTGGATCGTGCTGAGCCAGACCGTGCCGCTCATCGCGATCGCCCCGCTCGTACGTCGATGGGGCTCACAGATCACGATCGGCGGGTTCGAGTGGGAGAGCGAGCACTCGGTCGCGGTCATCGCGGCATACCTGGCGTTCTTCCCCGTCGCCGTCGGGGTGCTGCGCGGGCTCAAGGCGCCTGATGCGACGCACGTCGACCTCATGCACACGTACGGCATCGGCTGGTGGCGCACGCTGTTCAGCCTGCGCCTGCCGGCCAGCGTGCCGTTCCTCATCCCCGCGCTGCGCCTCGCAGCGGCGTCGGCGGTCATCGGCACGGTCGTCGCCGAGGTGTCGATCGGCCTGCGCGGTGGCGTGGGCCGCCTGATCATCGAGTACGCCCAGTCGGCCAGCAGCGACCCGGCCAAGCCCTGGGCGCCGATCTTCGCGGCGATCGCGGTCGGCCTGGTCGCCGCTGCCTTCGTCGGCCTGCTCGGCCTCGCCCTCAAGCCCTATCGACGTTCGGAGATCCCAGCGTGACAAGCAGCTCAGCAGTGGAAGTTCGCGGCGTCAGCCGTACGTTCGGGGGTCGCAAGGGCGCGTCCGTGACAGCTCTCGAGTCGGTCGACCTGTCCGTCGCGCCGGGGGAGTTCGTGTCGCTGATCGGGCCCAGCGGCTGCGGCAAGAGCACGCTGCTGCGACTCATCGCCGATCTCGACACCCCGACCTCGGGCGAGCTCAGCGTGTTCGGCAAGCCGGCCCGTCAGGCGCGGATCGACCAGGACTACGGCATCGCGTTCCAGCAGGCCGGACTGCTGCCGTGGAAGACCGTGACCGGCAACATCGAGCTGCCCCTGGCGCTGCACGGTGCCGGGCGCACCGAGCGCCGCGAGCGGGTCAAGGAGCTGCTCGAGCTGATCGGACTGACCGACTTCGCCGGGCACTATCCCGACCAGCTGTCCGGCGGCATGCAGCAGCGCGTCGCCATCGCCCGGGCACTGGCCGAGAGCCCCAAGCTCCTGTTGATGGACGAGCCGTTCGGCGCGCTCGACGAGATGACCCGCGAGCGCATGCAGAACGAGCTGGTCCGCATCTGCGCCGAGACGCAGGCCGCCGTCGTGTTCGTGACCCACTCGATCCCTGAGGCGGTGTTCCTGTCCGACCGTGTCGTCGTCATGTCGCCACGCCCCGGCCGGATCACGGACGTCATCGACGTCAGCCTCGGCGGGCCGGCCGAGCGCGACGACTCCCTCCGCGAGGATGACGCGTTCTTCCGCGGCGTCGCCACGGTGCGCGAGGCGCTGCACGGCGTACCCGTCGCCGGGGCGCGGGGGGTCGACATCCGATGAGCACGACGACCGCCACGATCCCCGAGCGGGCACTCGCCCGCGGATCGGCATACCGCACGATGCTGGCGCCGATCGTCCTCGGCATCGCGCTGGTCGCGCTGTGGCAGGGCGTCGTCGACGGATTCGGCATCGAGCAGTACATCGTCCCGACTCCGAGCGACATCTTCCACGAGATCACCGGCAACCTCGGCTCGATCGTCGACGGCTCCGCGCGCACGGGTCTCAACTCGCTGGTCGGGCTGGTCGTCGGCGCTCTGGTCGGCATCCTCGGCGCGATCGTCGCAGGCGTGTGGCGCATCTTCGACACGATCGTCGCGCCGCTGGTCGCGGCCCTCGCCGTGATGCCGATCGTCGCGCTCGCGCCCGTGCTCTACACGATGTACGGCGCCGACAAGGAGACCGCTCGCCAGATCGTCGCGGCGGTTGCGGTGATCGTGCCGGTCTACATCAACACCCTGCGCGGACTGCGGCAGGTGCGCCCCGTGCACCGCGACCTGATGCGCGTCTACGCGGCAACGGCTCGTCAGCAGCAGCTCGCGGTGACCCTGCCGACCGCCGCCCCGTACGTCTTCACGGGCCTGCGCGTCGCGTCGTCGCTCGCGGTCATCTCCGCGCTGATCGCGGAGTACTTCGGCGGCCCGATCGGCGGACTCGGCAAGTCGATCACGTCGTCTGCGGCCAGCAGCAACTACGCGCTCGCGTGGGCGTACGTCTTCGGCGCGATCGTGCTCGGCCTGGTGTTCTACTGCGCCGCACTCGCGATCGAGATGTTCTTCACCCGGCACCGTTCGACCCCCTGATCTCCGCCCGTGCCCCGCGGGCGGCCTGCAGCACCACCGACAAGGAGAATCGATGAAGCGCAACACGCGGAAGTGGGCCATGGTCGTCGCAACGGCGGCCGTGGCCTCGCTGGTCCTGAGCGCCTGCGGGGGCGGGAGCGACAGCGACTCGGGCGGCGGAGACGGGACCAAGGTCAAGCTCCAGCTGCAATGGGTGCCCCAGGCACAGTTCGCCGGCTACTACGCCGCAGTGGACCAGGGCTACTACGAGGACGAAGGTCTCGACGTCGAGATCGTCGAGGGCGGCGCGGACATCGTCCCGCAGGACGTGCTCTCGGCCGGCGATGTCGACTACGCCATCTCGTGGGTCCCCAAGGTCCTCGGCTCGATCGAGAAGGGCGCCAAGATCACCGACGTCGCGCAGATCTTCGAGCGCAGCGCGACGACCCAGATCTCGTTCAAGGACAAGGGCATCACGAGTCCCGCGGACCTCAAGGGCAAGAAGGTCGGCAGCTGGGGCTTCGGCAACGAGTGGGAGCTGTTCGCCGGCATGCAGAAGGACGACGTCGGCGTCAAGGACGTCAAGCTCGTGCAGCAGGCATTCGACATGAACGGCTTCCTCGCCGGTGACATCGACGCGGCGCAGGCGATGACCTACAACGAGTACGCCCAGGTGCTGGAGACCAAGAACCCCAAGACGGGGAAGCTCTTCACACCTGAGGACCTCAACGTCATCGACTGGAACGACGTCGGCACGGCGATGTTGCAGGACGCGATCTGGGCGCAGACGGACAAGCTCGAGGACAAGGCGTACGCCGACCAGACGACCAAGTTCGTCAAGGCCTCGATCAAGGGCTGGGTCTACGCGCGGGACAACCCCGAAGAGGCTGC
The DNA here is from genome assembly GCA_963790145.1 of uncultured Actinomycetota bacterium. GTDB lineage: Bacteria > Actinomycetota > Actinomycetes > Propionibacteriales > Nocardioidaceae > Aeromicrobium. The sequence continues at coordinate 941,176 of CAWBNN010000005.1, forward strand.
CAAGATCGTGACCGCCGCAGGTTCTCAGCTCGGGGAGAGCCACCAGCTGTGGATGACCAACGAGATCAACAAGCTGATCTGGCCGTCGACCGGCGGCATCGGCATGGTCGACGAAGCCGCCTGGAAGCAGACGGTCGACATCGCGCTCGGCACCAAGAACGAGACCGGCGCGACGATCATCTCCAAGGCTCCTCCGACGTCGGCGTACTCCAACACGTACGTCGAGGCGGCGCTCAAGGAGCTCAAGGATGAAGGTGTGGACGTTGACGGCAAGGACTACAAGCCGATCGACGTGACGCTCAAGGAGGGCGGCAACTGAGCTGGGGGTGAAACGAGCCGGCGCGGCCCCGCACGGGTCGCGCCGGTTCACCAGCCGACGGGCACCCCTATGACGTGCGTCACCGGGCTACGCTAGTTGAGCGATGAACAACTCCGAGCAGGTCGCCTACTTCGACCATGCGGCGACGACGCCGATGGTCCCTGAGGCGATCGCGGTGATGGCCGAGGAGCTGGCCCGCACGGGCAACGCGTCATCGCTGCACGCCTCGGGTCGCGCAGCCCGGCGCACCGTCGAGGAGGCCCGCGAGCTGATCGCCGAGCGATTCGGCGCGCGGCCCAGCGAGATCGTGTTCTGCTCCGGGGGCACCGAGGCCAACAACCTCGCGATCAAGGGCCTCTACTGGTCGCGGCTTGCGCAGGACCCGGCCCGCAACCGCATCGTGTTCAGCTCGATCGAGCACCACGCCCTGCTCGACCCGGTCACGTGGCTCGCCAAGCACGAGGGTGCCGAGATCGACATGACGCCGGTCGACGCCACGGGGCGGATCCTGATCGACGAGCTGCGCGCCAGCGTGGAGCGCGATCCCTCGACGGTCTCGGCGGTCACGACGATGTGGGCCAACAACGAGATGGGCACGATCCAGCCGATCGCCGATGTCGTGCAGATCGCCCGCGAGCACGACATCCCGGTGCACAGCGATGCCGTGCAGGCCGCCGGCTACGTGCCGCTCGACTTCGCCGCGAGCCAGCTCGACGCGATGACGATCACGGCGCACAAGCTGGGCGGTCCGGTCGGTGTCGGCGCGCTGCTGTTCCGCCGTGAGCTCGAGGCCACTCCGCTGCTGCACGGCGGGGGACAGGAACGCGACCTTCGATCCGGCACGCTCAGCGTCCCGCTGATCGCCGCGTTCGCCGCCGCCGTCGATGTCACGGTCGGCCGCCAGGCAGAGACCGTCGAGCGCATCGAGGGCCTGCGCCGCCGGCTCGTCGAAGGCATCGTGCGCGTCATCCCTGACGCGATCATCAACGGCGACCGTGAGTCCGGCGCCGAGCACCGGCTCCCCAACATCGCGCACGTCACGTTCCCAGGCTGCGAGGGCGATGCGATGCTGATGCTGCTCGACGCCCAGGGCATCGAGTGCTCGACGGGTTCGGCGTGCGCCGCGGGGGTGCCGCAGCCGAGCCACGTCCTGCTGGCGATGGGCTACGACGATGTCGCCGCCCGGGGTTCGCTGCGGTTCAGCCTCGGTCATACGTCGACCGAGGCCGACGTCGACCGGCTCCTCGAGGCGCTCCCGGCGGTGCACCTCCGCGCTCAGCGGGCATCGCTGGTCAGGAGCTCGTCGTGAGAGTCATCGCAGCGATGTCCGGTGGGGTCGACTCGGCAGTTGCTGCCGGGCGTGCCGTCGACGCGGGCCACGATGTCACGGGCGTACACCTCGCACTCAGCCGCAACCCGCGCTCCTACCGGTCCGGTGCCCGCGGCTGCTGCTCGATCGAGGACGCCGGTGACGCCCGCCGAGCCGCTGACCAGCTCGGCATCCCGTTCTACGTGTGGGACATGAGCGAGGAGTTCGCCGACAACGTCGTCGACGACTTCATCGCCGAGTACACCGCTGGGCGTACGCCCAACCCGTGCCTGCGCTGCAACGAGAAGATCAAGTTCGCCGCCGTGCTCGACCGGGCGTTGGCGCTGGGCTTCGACGCGGTCGCGACGGGGCACTACGCGCAGCTCGAGACCGCCGCTGACGGCACGATCGAGATGCACCGGGCGATCGACATGGGCAAGGACCAGTCGTACGTGCTCGGTGTCCTGACGCAGGAGCAGCTGGCGCACTCGCTGTTCCCGCTCGGTGACACGACCAAGGACGTCGTACGCGCCGAGGCGGCGGCGCGAGGCATCCAGGTCGCGCAGAAGCCCGACAGCCACGACATCTGCTTCATCCCCGACGGCGACAATGCCGGTTGGCTCGGCGAGAAGCTCGGGCCCAAGCCCGGCACGATCGTCGACGAGGACGGCACGATCCTGCGTGAGCACGACGGCGCGTACGCGTTCACGATCGGCCAGCGCCGTGGGCTGCGGCTCGGCATCCCGGCCGACGACGGCAAGCCGCGATTCGTGCTCGACATCGAGCCGGTCAGCGGCACCGTCACCGTCGGCTCGCGAGAGTCGCTCGTGGTCGATGCGCTCGAGTGCATCAAGCCGCTGTGGTGCGGTACGGCCCCGGCCGGCTCGCTCGACTGCACGGTGCAGCTGCGCGCACACGGCGACGAGCATCGTGCGACGGTGCACGTGTCCGGCGATGACGTACGCGTCGAGCTGCACGATCCCGCGAGCGGCATCGCCCCTGGTCAGGCCTGCGTGATCTATGACGGCACCCGCGTCGTCGGCTCGGCCACCATCAGTCGTACCGCCCGCGTGGCGGTGAGTTAGCGTCCACCGTGCGCGTGGGGCGGTGAGTTAGCGTCCACGGTGCGCCTCGGGCGGTGGGTTAGCGTCCACGGTGCGCCGTGAAGTGGACGCCAAGTCACCGCTCACTCTCCCGGGTGGACGCCAAGTCACCGCTCACTTTCCCGGGTGGACGCCAAGTCACCGCTCCAACGTCAGACGAAGGAATCACATGGGCATCGCCACCGGCATCGGATCGATGCCGGGCACCGACTTCGCCGAGTCATTGCGCCTCGTCATGGGCGAGGTCGGCGACTTCGTCCACGTCCCCGAGCTCCCGGCCCGCGGGGTGCACGCCGGCATGATCGGCCGTACGCTCGCGGTGCTCGACGGGCTCGACGCCGACCTGCAGCCCGATGGCTGGCGCGTCGGGGTGGGTGAGGGGATCGACCAGCGCCGGGCGCGCTCGCTGCTCGCCCAGGACCTCGATGTCGCTGAGGAGCTCACCGGTACGCACGAGGGTCCGCTCAAGCTCCAGGTCACCGGGCCGTTGACCCTCGCGGCATCGGTCGAACGCCCTCGCGGCGACAAGATGCTCGCCGACCACGGCGCTCGGCGCGAGCTCGCCGAGTCGCTGGCGGAGGGCCTGCGTACGCATGTCAGCGACGCGCGGCGACGGTTCCCCCACGCCGACCTCGTCGTCCAGGTCGACGAGCCGTCGATCGTCGCCGTCCTCACCGGCGGCATCCCGACGGCGAGTGGGTTCTCGCGGCACCGCAGCGTCCATCCGCCGGAGGCCGATGCGCTCCTGCGTCTCGTCGTCGAGGCGATCACGGCGTCGGGCGCGCGGCCGGTGGTGCACTCGTGCGCGCCCGACGTACCCGTCGAGCTGCTTGCTGGTGCGGGCTTCACCGCGATCTCGTTCGACCTCTCACTGGCTCGCCCCGATGACGTATGGGCAGAGTCGTTCGAGAAGGGCGTCGACCTGTGGCTCGGCGTCGTCCCGTCGACGGACACCGCCAGCCTCACCGACTCGGTGTTGGTGAACCGGGTCCAGGGGTTCTTCGGTCGCTTCGGATTCGATGCGGAGGCGTACGCCGACCGGCTCGTCGTCACGCCGACCTGTGGACTCGCCGGGGCGTCGCCCGCGTGGGCGCGTCAGGCGCTGTCGCTGGCGCAGCGCGTCGCCGCCGGCTGACTGACTGCCGCCCCGAGTGTCCGCTCGCGGCGATAAAGTCGACGCATGGCGACCGATGATGACCTGAGGCAGCGGCACAAGGAGCTCGCCGAGACGATCGAGGAGCATCGGCAGCGCTATCACCGTGACGATGCACCGGTCATCTCCGACTACGACTACGACCAGCTGATCCGCGAGCTCGAGGGCCTCGAGGAGCAGCTGCCGGAGCTCCGCACGCCGGACTCACCGACACAGCAGGTCGGCGGCATGATCTCGTCGACCTTCGAGGCATACGAGCACCGCGAACGGCTCTACAGCCTCGACAACGCCTTCTCGATCCAGGAGCTCGAGAGCTGGCACGCCCGCATCCTCCGCGAAGGCGTCGACAACGCCGAGTTCCTGTGCGAGCTCAAGGTCGACGGCCTCGCGATCTCGCTGACCTACGAGGACGGCGTGCTGACCCGCGGCGTCACCCGCGGTGACGGGCGGGTCGGCGAGGACGTCACGGCCAACGTCCGTACGATCGGCGCCATCCCGCACCGGCTCGAGGCGACCAAGAAGTACCCCGTCCCGGCCTACGTCGAGGTGCGCGGCGAGGTCTTCTTCCCGACGCAGGCGTTCGAGGAGTTCAACGCCGCGTGGGCCGAGTCCGGCAAGACCCCGTTCTCCAACCCGCGCAACGCCGCAGCCGGCACCTTGCGGATGAAGGACTCGTCCGTCACGGCGAGCCGCCCGCTGTCGATGGTGTGTCACGGGCTCGGATACCGCGAGGGGTTCACGCCCAAGCGGCAGAGCGAGGCCTACGACGCGCTCAAGGCGTGGGGGTTGCCGACCAGTGACCGCGCCAAGGTGTTGCCCGACCTCAAGGCCGTCGAGGAGTTCATCGACTACTACGGCGAGCACCGCCACGACGTCATCCACGACATCGACGGCGTCGTGGTCAAGGTCGACCAGGTCGACCTGCAGCGCCGGCTCGGATCGACCTCGCGAGCGCCGCGCTGGGCGATCGCCTGGAAATACCCGCCCGAGGAGGTCAACACCCGACTGCTCGACATCCGGGTCAACGTCGGGCGCACGGGCCGGGTCACCCCGTTCGGCGTCATGGAACCGATCAGGGTCGCCGGGTCGACCGTCGAGATGGCGACGCTGCACAACCAGCACGAGGTCAAGCGCAAGGGCGTGCTGATCGGCGACATGGTCGTGCTGCGCAAGGCCGGCGACGTGATCCCCGAGATCGTCGGCCCCGTGGTGGCGTTGCGTGACGGCAGCGAGCACGAGTTCGTCATGCCGACCGACTGCCCCTCGTGCGGCACGCCGTTGGCGCCGGCCCGCGAGGGCGACAAGGACATCCGGTGCCCCAACACCCGGTCCTGCCCGTCCCAGCTGCGAGAGCGCCTCACGCACGTCGGCGGCCGCGGAGCGTTCGACATCGAGGTGTTCGGCTGGGAGGGTGCCACGGCGCTGCTCGAGGCCGGGGTGCTGGTCGACGAGGGTGGGCTGTTCGCGCTGACCGCCGACCAGCTGCTGCAGGTGCCGCTCTACACCCGTGTGGCCAAGAAGGCCGAGCTCGCCGATGGCGCGGGCGAACGCGTGCTCAGCGCCAACGGACTGGCCCTGCTGGACAACCTCGAGAAGGCCAAGGCCCAGCCCTTGTGGCGGGTGCTCGTGGCGCTGTCGATCCGCCACGTCGGGCCCACCGCGGCTCGAGCGCTGGCCACGCACTTCGCGTCGATGGACCGCATCCGCGAGGCGTCCGTCGCCGAGCTGTCCGCCGTCGACGGTGTCGGGCCGACGATCGCCGAGGCGGTCGTCGAGTGGTTCGGCGTCGACTGGCATCGCGGCATCGTCGACCAGTGGCAGGCGGCCGGCGTACGCATGGAGGACGAGCGCGACGAGTCGGTGCCGCGCACGCTCGAGGGCCTCACGATCGTGGTGACCGGATCGCTCGAGCGCTTCACCCGCGACTCGGTCAAGGAGGCGATCATCGCCCGCGGCGGCAAGGCGTCGGGGTCGGTGTCCAAGAAGACCGACTACGTCGTGGTGGGGGAGTCGGCCGGCTCCAAGGCCGACAAGGCCGAGCAGCTCGGTGTGCCCGATCCTCGACGAGGCGGCGTTCGAGGCGCTGCTCGCCGACGGACCTGCCGAACAACCCGCCGCCGACGGCGACTGACGGACATACTGGTCGCATGCTGGAGATCCGACCCAACTGCGAGTGCTGTGACCGCGACCTCGATCCCACCTCGACCGATGTGCTGATCTGCACCTACGAGTGCACGTGGTGCCGCGACTGCGCCGACGACGTGCTGCGCGGCGTGTGCCCCAACTGCGGCGGCGAGCTCGTACGCCGGCCGGTGCCATCTGCTCTGCGGCTCGCGAGCGACCCACCCTCGACGACCCGGGTGTTCAACCCCGACTGCCTCTCCGCCCACTCGCGCCGCTGAGAGGTCAGCCCGCGGCCTTCTTGACCAGCGCCGTGAGCTTCTTCTCGATGGCGGGGTTCATCGCGATCACGGCGAACGCGGTGGGCCACATGTCGCCGTCGTCGAGCTGCGCCCACTCGTTGAAGCCGACCTCGGCGTAGCGCACCTTGAACTTCGCGGCCGGCTTGAAGAACACCACGACCTTGCCGTCCCGCGCGAACGCGGGCATCCCGTACCAGGTCTTCGGCGCCAGGTCGGGCGCAACGTCCTTGACGATGGCGTACAGCTTCTCGGCGATGACCTGATCGGCTTTGGGCATCTCGGCGATGGCGTCCCGCACGGCCTTGTCATCTGCCTCGGCCTTCCTGGCGGCAGAGCCGCCACGGGCGGCGCCCTTGAGCTCGGCCGCGCGGTCCTTCATCGCCGCGCGCTCTTCCTCGGTGAATCCTTCGTACGACTTCTTCGTGGCCATGGCCCGTTCTCCTTGTGTGGTCGATGGGTATGTCGCCGAGCGTATGGTCCGCGCGGCGCCTGCGGCTTCTTGATTCCTGACCGGATCGCCCGCCCCGTAGCATCGACAGGTGCCTCCCCGCTCTCCGCTGCCGCCGCGCCATGGGCTCGGTGCCGCGTGGCTGCGTACGCCTGACCGCGACAAGCCGCGGCCCGATCCGTGGCCGACGATGGGCGCCTGGCTCCGCGACCGCCTGCCCGACCGGGTCGACGTCGCCCGCATGCTGGCGGATGAGCGCTTCGTCTACGACAGCGGTCGACCGGTCGGTGAGGACCATGACTACGCGCCGCACACGTTCGTCTGGTTCCACCGCGACCTGCCCGTCGAGGCCGACGTCCCCGGCACGATCCACGTCATCCATCACGACGAGCGGCTCGTCGTCGTCGACAAGCCGGCATTCCTCTCGTCCATCCCGCGCGGCCGCCACGTACGCCAGAGCGTCGTCGTGCGGCTGCGTGACGAGCTGGGGCTGCCGGAGCTGTCGCCGCTGCATCGGCTGGACCGGGTCACCTCGGGACTGCTCCTGCTCGCGACGGAGCGACGCTGGCGTGGCGCCTACCAGCTGCTGTTCCAGGAAGGTGCGGTGCGCAAGACATACCGGGCTCTGGCACCGGTGAGTCCGGATCTCGAGCTGCCCGTGGTGGTCCGCGACCACATCACGAAGCGCCGCGGAACCTGGCAGTCCGAGGTGGTCGTCGACGCGCCGGTCAATGCCGAGACGCGCATCGAGCTCGAGTCACGGCACGGCGACGTCGGCGTCTATCGGCTGACCCCACGGACGGGCCGAACGCACCAGCTGCGCCTGCACCTGCACGGGCTCGGCATCCCGATCGTCGACGATCCGCTCTATCCCACAGTGCGTGACATCGCGGTCGACGACTTCAGCCGGCCGCTGCAGCTCTTGGCTGCGGAGCTCGAGCTCACCGACCCGTTCGACGGCACGACCCGCCGATTCGAGAGCGTACGCTCGCTGCCGCTCTGAAGGCGGTCAGTGGTCGGTGCGTGCGAGGGCACCGAAGACGGCGATCGCGACCGCGGCGAACGCGATGCCCCACCACGTCAGACCCGCCGCTGCGGCGTAGAGGCCGACGGTGGCGAACATCATCGCCTGCACGACGAAGCGGGTCGGGTGCTCCAGTCGCTTGTCGGACGTCGGCGCCATCCACTGTGCCCAGATGCCGACTGCGACGAAGGCGAGGAACGCGCCGAGTGCCCAGCCCTGCCATCCTTCGGCCAGTCCGTGCCCGGCGAAGATCAGCAGGATGACCATCGCGAGCTCGACGAAGAACGCGACGGCGTCGAGGATCCCGACGTCCTCTGGCTTGGCTGGAGGCATGGACGCAGCCTAGATGCCGACCCGCCTGATGATGCTGCCGGCCAGGTCGGCCGGCCGCTCGTCGAGCAGCCAGTGACTCGCGCCCTCGAAGATCTCGAGCTCGTACGGCCCTGCCATCCACCGTTGGTTGAGCTCCGCACCCTTGCGCCCGAGTGCCACGTCGTTGTCGCTCCACACGTACGTCGTGGGGACGGTGATCTTGGTGCCGAGCTGACCCGTCGAAGCGCGGAAGATCGACCGGTAGTAGCCGAGCCCGCCGCGCAGGGCGCCGTGGTCGACGATCTCGGTGTGGAACTGCTTGACCATGTCCGGGGTCATGCCGGCCTTCCGCAGGAGCGCGTCCCCGCGGCCGCTGGCGAGCACGCGTTCCGGCAGGAACGGGAGCTGGAAGAGCGCCATGTAGGTCGACTTGAGCGCCTGGCTGCTGGTCAGCAACGATCGCAGGAACGCCGCCGGGTGGGCCACCGACGCCGCGGTCAACGTCGCGAGCCGGTCGGGGTGATGACCCGCCACGGACCAGGCGACAGCCGCACCCCAGTCGTGGCCGACCAGGTGCACGCGGGGTGCGCCGATCACGTCGATCAGCGCCACGACGTCCGAGACCAGGGCGCTCATGCCGTACGCGAACCGTGAGCTCGGGCGAGCTCCGGGGGAGTAGCCCCGCTGGTCCGGAGCGTACGTACGCAGGCCCTGCTCGTGCAGGTGCGCTGCGACGGTGTCCCACGACGCCGCCCGCTGCGGGAACCCGTGCAGGAGCACCACGGGCGTCCCGTCGAGCGGGCCGCTGTCGATCACATCGAACGTGTAGGGGCCGTTGTGGAACTGGGTCAAGCGCGACTCGGGCATCTCCGCATCCTTCCAGAGAACGCGGTTATCCCAATTGGCGCCCTCAGAAGGCCAGGCCGTGCCGCTCCACGAGGGGACCGGTGGCCTCGAGGTCGACCTCGCACCCGTAGCGGGCGGCCAGTGCCGCCATCTCCTCCGGCTCCGGCTCGTGAGTCATCAGGTCGATGACCTTGAACAGCTCCTCGAGGCCTCCGGGGCAGATGATCTCCAGGACGCGCGCGGGCGCGTCACCTGCGTTCCAGAATGTGTGCCACTGCCGCCTCGGCTTGAACACGAGATCACCGACGCCGGGGAACACCTCCTGCTCGCCGAGCAGGATCCCCGGCTGTCCCTCGAGCACGAACGTGTACTCGTCCTCACGGCTGTGGCGGTGCACGGGCGCGGCGAGCGAGCGTGGCGCCATCAGGTGCTCGACGAGCGAGAAGCCGCCGCCGGTGTCGGTGGCGTCGATCATGAAACGGTCGCGAACTCCCTCAGGTGAGCCCAGGATCTGGCCGTCGCTCGGTCCGAGGACCCGAGCCCTTGCGCCGCTCTCGGTGTGTGTCGTCATGGTGTCTCCTCAACGTGTGGTCGGTCGCTTCGACGCTAGGTTCACCGGCGGCGGCTGCCCATTCCACAAAAGTGGTAGGTGCGGGGCGGAGCGAGACCTAACCTGAAGGAGTGAACGGGTACGCCAAGCAGCGGGCCGTTGATCGACTCGCACAGCTCTCCGGCCAGGGTCTCGACCTGGTGACGTTCTGGCGCGCTGCGTCCGACGTCCTCGCCACGGCTGTCCCGCACCATATGGCGCCGTGCTGGTACACGCTGGATCCGGCCTCGCTGCTGGTCACCAGCCACTTCAGCGAGGACCTGCCCGAGCTGCCACCGGAGTGGCTCGCCGCGGAGTACTACGAGGACGACGTCAACAAGCTCGTCGACGTGGCTCGCTCCGCGGGCGGGATCTCGACCTTGTTCGAGGCGACCGGAGGCAACCCCTCGAGCAGTCCGCGATGGCACGAGAACATGGTCTATGGCGGGGATCAGGAGCTGATCGCCGCGCTGCGCACGGAGCGAGGTGCGGTGTGGGGAGCGCTCGGCCTCTATCGCGAGTCCGGCCAGGCGCCGTTCGACGCTGACGACTTCGCCTTCATCACGACCGTCTCGCCGCTGCTGGCCGACGGGGCCCGACGTGCGCTGCTGGTCGGCCAGGCAAGCGACCCCGAGTCGCCGGACGGCCCTGGTGTCATCGTGCTCACCGAGGACTGGCAGGTCGACTCGATGACGCCCGGCGTGGGGCGCTGGATGGCCGAGCTCCCGGACGGCGACTGGGACGCCGGAATCCTGCCGCCGGCGGTGCTGGCCGTGGCCGGACAGGCGCTGCGGCAGGCCGACCGGCCGGAGCCGCGAGCGGCGGTGTCCCGCGTACAGGCACGCTCTGGCGTCTGGATCGTCCTGCACGGCGCCATGCTCGTGACCACAGGTCCCCGCCGGGTCGCTGTCATCGTCGAGCCGGGGCATCCGGCGCGCATTGCGGCGCTGCTCATGTCGGCATACGGGCTCACCGACCGCGAGCAGGACGTCACCCGGCTCGTGCTCCAGGGCAATGCGACGACCGAGATCGCCACGGCCCTCCACGTCACCGCCCAGACGGTGCAGCAGCACCTCAAGAGCGTGTTCGACAAGACCGGTGTGCACAGTCGGCGCGACCTGGTCGGCACGGTGTTCTTCTCGCACTACGAACCCCGGGTCCGCGACAACGAGAGCCGCGCGCAGACCGCCAAGCCATTGCGCGGTGAGCCGCTCGCCCGCGCCTGAGCGCTCCCCGTCCTGACCTTGCTGCACCGGTCACTAGGATGGATCGGTACCCCCGACTCCACCCGCAAGGATCCGTATGTCTGAGCCCGCCAAGGGTATTTCGCGCGCTGATGTCGGCCATCTGGCCGGTCTCGCGCGCATCGACCTCAGCGAGGCCGAGCTCGACCACCTCGCCGCCGAGCTGCCCGCCATCCTCGAGCACGTCGCGGTCGTCCAGCAGGCCGCCGGCGACGACGTCGAGGCGATGAGTCACCCGGTCCCGGTCAACAACGTGTTCCGCGAGGACGTCGTCGTCCCGTGCCTGACGCCCGAAGAGGCGCTCGCCGGTGCCCCGGCGTCCGACCAGCAGCGCTACCTCGTCCCCAAGATCCTCGGGGAGGACTGAGCATGACTGAGCGCCAGCGAGGGAATCATCAGGCACTCATGCCGATGCTCCCTTACCGTTGCTTCTTCGAGGGAGCTTCGGCATGACCGATCTGACCCGGCTCAGCGCTGCTGAGCTCGCCGGCAAGCTGGCCAGCAAGGAGGTCTCGAGCGTCGAGGCCACCCAGGCCCAGCTCGACCGCATCGCGGCGGTCGACGGCGACGTCCACGCCTTCCTCCATGTCGACGGCGAGGGCGCGCTCGCCACGGCTGCCGACATCGACGCCCGCCGCGCCGCCGGCGAGGGCCTGCACGGCCTGGCCGGCGTACCCATCGCGGTCAAGGACATCGTCGCCACCAAGGGCATGCCCACGACGTGCGGCTCCAAGATCCTCGACGGCTGGATCCCGCCCTACGACGCGACGATCACCCAGCGCATCAAGGCTGCCGGTCTGCCGATCCTCGGCAAGACCAACATGGACGAGTTCGCGATGGGCTCGTCGACCGAGCACTCGGCGTACGGGCCGACGCGCAACCCGTGGGACCGGACCCGGATCCCGGGTGGCTCGGGCGGTGGCTCGGCCGCTGCGGTCGCCGCGTTCGAGGCCGCGCTCGCGATCGGCACCGACACCGGCGGCTCGATCCGCCAGCCCGGAGCGCTGACCGGCACGGTCGGCGTCAAGCCGACCTACGGCGGCATCAGCCGTTACGGCCTCGTCGCGCTGGCCAGCAGCCTCGACCAGGCTGGGCCGGTCACGCGTACGGTCCTCGACGCCGCTCTGCTGCACGAGCTCATGGGCGGCCACGACCCCCGGGACTCGACCAGCATCGATGCGCCCGCACCCCTGGTCGTCGCGGCCGCCCGTCGCGCTGACGTCAAGGGTCTCAAGATCGGCATCGTCAAGGAGCTGGGTGGCGAGGGGTTCCAGGCCGGCGTCAGCGCCCGGTTCAACGAGGCCGTCGAGCTGCTCACCTCTGCCGGAGCCGAGGTCGTCGAGGTCTCGCTGCCGAGTCTTGAGTACGCCCTCGCGGCCTACTACCTCGTGATGCCGAGTGAGGCGTCCAGCAACCTCGCCCGCTTCGACGCGATGCGCTACGGCGTACGCGTCCCGCCCGCCGGCGCGGACGACCCCAGCGCCGAGCAGGTCATGGCCTCGAGCCGCGACGCAGGCTTCGGCGACGAGGTCAAGCGGCGCATCATCGTCGGCACCTACGCGCTGTCGAGCGGCTACTACGACGCCTACTACGGCTCGGCCCAGAAGGTCCGCACGCTGCTCGCCCGCGACTTCGGGTCGGCGTTCGAGCAGGTCGACCTCCTGGTGTCGCCGACCTCGCCGACCACCGCGTGGTCGCTCGGCGCCAAGCTCGACGACCCGCTGTCGATGTATCTCCAGGACGTCGCCACGATCCCGGCCAACCTCGCCGGCATCCCCGGACTGTCGCTCCCGGTGGGGCTTGCGGAGGAGGACGGCCTGCCGGTCGGGCTGCAGTTCCTCGCGCCCCAGCAGGCCGACGACCGGCTCTACAACGCCGGCGCGGCGCTCGAGCGTCTGCTGGAGGACAAGTGGGGCGGCCCGATGCTGGCCCAGGCACCCGATCTGGAGGTTGCGCGATGAGCGAGGCTTGCCGAGCGAACAATCAGGCACTCATCGCGCTGCCGACGTATGCTTTTCGACTTTTGACGGAGGTTGCGCGATGAGCGAGGCTTGCCGAGCGAACAATCAGGCACTCATCGCGCTGCCGACGTATGCTTTTCGACTTTTGACGGAGGTTGCGCGATGAGCGAGGCTTGCCGAGCGAACAATCAGGCACTCATCGCGCTGCCGACGTATGCTTTTCGACTTTTGACGGAGGTTGCGCGATGACGACCGAGACACTCGTCCCCGTTGACGACGCACTGACCCGGTACGACCCGGTCATGGGCCTTGAGATCCACATCGAGCTCAACACCGCGACCAAGATGTTCTGCGGCTGCCCGACCGAGTTCGGCGCCGAGCCCAACACGCAGGTGTGCCCCGTATGTCTGGCGCTGCCCGGTGCGCTGCCGGTCGTCAACGCCAAGGCGATCGAGTCGGCGATCCGCATCGGCCTCGCCCTCAACTGCGAGATCGCCGAGTGGTGCCGGTTCGCGCGCAAGAACTACTTCTACCCGGACATGCCCAAGAACTTCCAGACCTCGCAGTACGACGAGCCCATCGCGTTCGACGGCTACGTCGAGGTCGAGGTCGACGGCGAGACCTACCGGATCGAGATCGAGCGCGCGCACATGGAGGAGGACACCGGCAAGTCGCTGCACGTAGGCGGTTCGACGGGTCGCATCCATGGCGCCGACTACTCGCTGGTCGACTACAACCGTGCCGGCATCCCACTGATCGAGATCGTGACCCGCACGATCGAGGTGCCCGGTGACAAGGCTCCCGCGGTCGCCAGGGCGTACGTTTCCTACGTCCGTGACCTCATCGGCGGCCTTGGTGTGTCGGACGTACGCATGGACCAGGGGTCGCTGCGCGCCGACGTCAACCTCTCGCTCAAGCCCAAGGATTCGACGACGCTGGGCACTCGCTCGGAGACCAAGAACGTCAACTCGTTCCGTTCGGTCGAGCGCGCGGTTCGCTACGAGATCTCGCGCCACGCGGGCATCCTCGACGCGGGTGGCTCGGTGCTGCAGGAGACGCGCCACTTCCACGAGGACACCGGCACGACGTCGTCGGGCCGGGAGAAGTCCGACGCCGACGACTACCGCTACTTCCCCGAGCCGGACCTCGCGCCGGTCTCGCCGTCGCGCGAGTGGGTCGAGGAGCTGCGGGCCACGCTGCCCGAGCCTCCGGCCGTACGCCGTGCGCGGCTGCAGTCTGACTGGGGCTTCTCCGACCTGGAGATGCGGGACACGATTGGCGCCGGCGCGCTCCAGCTCGTCGCCGAGACGATCGAGGCCGGGGCCAGCCCGCAGGCCGCCCGCAAGTGGTGGCTCGGCGAAATGGCTCGGCGCGCCAACGAGCAGGGCGCCGATCTCGACTCGCTGGGCATCACGCCGCTTCAAGTCGCTGAGATCCAGGCGCTGATCGACGCGGGACGGATCAACGACAAGCTGGCCCGGTCGGTGTTCGACGGGGTCATCGCAGGCGAGGGCACGCCCGAAGAGGTCATCGTCGGGCGCCAGCTCGAGGTCGTCTCCGACGACGGTGCGCTCGGCGAGGCCGTCGACCGGGCGATCGCCGGCGATCCTGACGCCGCGCAGAAGATCCGCGACGGCAAGCAGGCTGCCGCGGGCGCGCTGATCGGTGCCGTCATGAAGGAGATGCGTGGCCAGGCCGATGCCGGCCGGGTCCGCGAGCTCATCCTCGAAAAGCTCACCTGACGACCCCAAACCCCGCGATGTGTGGACGTGAGGGCGCTTCCGGAGCGCGGTAGCGCCTCGAACCTAGATCGCGGGGGAGGGCGCGGGGGCTAGGTCGTACGGGCCATCAGGTGCTTGAGCTCGTCGAGCACGAGGTCGGGGAACTCGATCGGGATGAAGTGCGTTGCGTCGAGCTCGATGAAGCGGGACCCCACGAGGCGTTCCGAGGCCGAGAGCATGTCGCGGGCGCCCGTCAGCATGTCCCACTTGCCGGCGATGAAGGTCACCGGCACGTCGATCTTCGACAGCGACACGCGCCGGTGCTCGGACACGCCGAGAGCCAGCTTGGCGTACCACGAGGGGTGCGTCGTGCAGAACTCCTGCATCAGCGTGCGCAGCTCGCCGGGGTCGGCGCTCGGGTTGATCAGCCGGGTCATCCGGAGCATGTTCGCCGTGGCGTTGGTCCAGGGAATCCGCCGGGTCAGCGGTGCCAGCGCGCGACCCGACACCCCCGCCGTACGAGCGAGGCCGACCATCAGCTGCTTCGAGACCACCGGAGGCAGGCGCAGGGGAGCGAGCATCGTGGCGAAGGTGTTCCCGGGGACGCCGGCGACGGCCAGGATGCCCGTGACGCGCTCGGGATGGCGGCCGGCCAGCTCGAATGCGATGGTGACACCGGCAGACCACGCGGCGACGACCGCTGACTCGATCCCGGCGTCATCCATGACGGCGAGGGCGTCCTCGACGAAGGCGTCGAGGTCGACCCGGTCGTCGGCTGGCCGCTGCGAGCCGCCGACGCCGCGGTGGTTCCACGACACGACGTGCACGCCGCAGTCGGGCCGCAAGAGCGCGGGCCAGGCGTGCGGATTGGTGCCCAGGCCGTTCGAGAGGAAGACCGTGGGGCCCTCGGCGTCATTGGTCCAGGCCCGGAGGCGGGTGCCGTCAGCGCTCTCGACGTCGTAGTAGCGGACGAAGGCGGCCGCGGGTGGCTTCACAAGCGCTGATTGTCCATGGCCGTAGGAACCACCGCAATCGAAACGGCGGATCCTCCTAAAGAGCGCCGATGACCTTCGAGATTGCCGACACCACGATCTCGGGTTGTTCGTGCGGGACGTCGTGCCCACTTTGGTCTGCCATGACCTGAGTTCCGCCCGGGACCGATGTCGCGAGATCGTGCTGCTGCTGTGCCCGCAGTCGTTCGAAGATCTTCGGATCCCACCCGGGAGGCCACCCTTCCGACCTGGTTGCTGTCACGACAACCAATGGAACGTCAGGGATCGCCCCGGCGCGTTGCGCTTCGTCAAAGCTGGCGAACACGTCGACGCCTTCTGAGTTCGCGTTCGCCATGTTGCGGTCCTCGGCTATCTGTTCCGGATCGAGGTGCTTCTCGAACTGGTCCGGTTCATCGGGATGGTTGGACTCGACCAGTACCAGGCCGGCGACCTCGTCCGGGTGTTTCGCAGCGTAGATCTGGGTGATCAGGCCACCGAATGAGAACCCCACCAAGACGTACGGGTCCGCCTCGCCCGCAGCCTTGAGCGCCTGGCGAAGATCCGCGACGCTGTCCGCGGCGGTGTGTTTGCCCTCTCGCGGGTCACTGGGTGGGACATTGGCCCGGCTGTAGGTGCAGACCCGCGAGTCCGTCTTGACCTTGGGCACGACGTCACTCCACGTGGACTCATCACCGTCGAGCCCGTTCTCCATGACGACGGTCGGCGCGCCTGATCCGACACAGGTCAGATGCAAGGAGCGCCCGCCGACGTCCACCATTCGGTCCTTGGGCGACTCGGGCGCCCGCTCCTTGGATGCCTTGCCACCATCGCCGGAACACCCAGCGAGGAGCACCGTGCAGGCCATCGCAACCGCCGCGAACGTTCGACGCCTCATGGGAGCCTCCTGTGCCCCCGTTCCCCTGATGAGCAGTCTAGATCCGGGCCGCGAGCGCGTCCACGATTCGGCCGGCGCCGCCGTCGGCGAGCACCAGGAAGAGGTATGGCTCGGTCAGCTCCAGCTCGATGACCTGCGGCGATCCGTCGGCGCCGGTCACGAGGTCGACCCGGGCATAGAGCAGATCCGCAGGGTGTCCGAGGATCTCGTCGACCGCCGCCAGTGCACCCGCGGCGACTTCGTGTTGAGCGACGCTGGGCGTGCGCGGCGCGTTCTCCCCGCGGCCGTCCCGGTCCTGGCGAATGCCCTCGCCGCGGATCAGGATCGGTCCCTTGCGGATCGCGTGCGAGAACTCGCCGCCGAAGAACAGCATCGCTGTCTCGCCCTCGTCGTCGACCGACGAGATGTAGGGCTGGGTCATCGACGTACGCCCCGCCTCGAGCAACGCGGTGCTGTGGGCGTAGACGTCCGCGGGGGCCTGCCAACGGGCGGTGTCCATCGACCCGGCCGACACCGTCGGCTTGACGACCCATTCGGCGTGGTCGCCGAGATCGTCGCCTTCGGCGATGTTCCACCGGGTCTCGATGATCGGCACGCCCGCGGCCGCGAGCTGGCGCAGGTAGACCTTGTCGGTGTTCCAGGCCAGCACCTCGTGGCTGTTGTGGAGCCGGGGGACCGAAGCCGCCCACGCGAGGAAGGCCTCGCGTTGCGTGATGTAGTCCCAGCACGAGCGGACGACCACGGCGTCGTACGACGTCCAGTCGACGGCGGGGTCGTCCCAGATCGTGACCTCGGCGTCGAGGCCGCGACGGCGGGCGGCGTCGACGAGGAGCGGGAGATCGGGATCCAGCTCGATGGCCCACGAGCTGCTGACGAACGAGATGGTCACGGGTTAACCCTAAGGAGTCGACCGGAGGCTGTTTCTCGTGGAGCGATTTGCTTATATCTGCGGTAGTTCAGTGATAGTCTTATATCCATGACCGAGAATGCGGGCATCGCCGTGATCGTGGACCTCGTCGGCTCGCGCCGACAGCCGGACCGCGCCGGCGCGCAACAGCAGCTCGTGGATGCCCTCGCGGAGGTCAACGACGTCATCCCGGCGCTGCAGCCCCTCGCGCCGACGATCGGCGACGAGAGCCAGGCGGCGTACGCCGACCTGTCTGCGGCGCTCCACGCGACGCTGCTCCTGCGGCTCGCACTCCCGTACCCGCTCGACTGTCGCTTCGGCCTCGGCGCGGGCTCGTGGCAAAGCGTCGGCAGCAGCGACTACGGTCCTATGCAGGACGGCCCGGCATGGTGGGCCGCCCGTGACGCCATCGTCGAGGCCAAGGCGCGTGAGGTGCGGCGGCACCGGTCGTTGCGCAGCTGGTACGGCGTCGCCGACGGGAGGGCGGCGGACTTTCCACCGGTGGGGGTGACGAACGCCTTGTTGATGTGCCGCGACGAGATCGTCAGCGGGATGAACGACCGCAGCCGACGACTCGCGCTGGGAATTCTGAAGGGACGAACGCAGGTGGAGCTGGCCAGGACCGAGCGCATCTCACAGTCGGCGGTGTCCCAGAACCTCCAGCGCAACGGCGCCCTGGCCCTGCTCGGCACGATCGAGGCGCTGCGTTGATCCTGCTCGGTGCCCTGCTCCTCGCGATCGGCCTGGCCGACTTCGCGCGCCCTCAGGACCGTCCCGCCGACCGGGCTGCGCTGGTTCGAGCGAGCGTGGTCGGCGCGGTCGTCGTCGTGCTCGTCACCTGGGGCACTGGCGTCGACTGGTGGTGGGCGCCGATCGGCATCGCCGCGGTCGTCGCGTGGGTGGCCTCGACCCCGGTCGACCGGGCCTACCCCTGGCCCATCGTCGGCCTGGGCCTCGCGGTGCTGGGCATCCTGGCCGGCAGCGCGCGCCTGCCCAGCCCGGACGGGTGGCTCACCGAGTGGTACGCCTCGCTCGAGATCCAGTCGCTGCACGGCGTCTCGTTCGAGCACTTCGCCCTGACGGCCGGCTGTCTGGTGTTCCTGGTCGAGTCGGCCAACATCATCGTCCGCATGGTCCTTGCCGGCACCGACGCCGGAGTCATGGCCAGCGAGCAGACCCTCAAGGGCGGGCGGGTGCTCGGGCCGATCGAGCGGATCCTGATCTTCGCGATGGCGCTGTCGGGGCAATACGCCGCCCTGACCGCGATCGTCGCCGCCAAGGGCATCCTCCGATTCCCCGAGATCTCGCGGGACGTCGCCGGTCGCAAGGCCGAGTACGTCCTGGTCGGCAGCTTCGTCAGCTGGGCTCTCGCGCTGACCTTCGTCCCGTTGCTGTAGCTCAGGGCTGATATCAGGGGCAATCAAGCCCATGACTGATACCGATCCTGCTCGACGAGCCCAGCTGCCCGAGCCGTAATCTTGGGACATGGCCTCCGAGAACCAGTTCGACATCAAGCCCCGCAGCCGCACCGTCACCGATGGCCTCGAGGCCACCGCGTCGCGAGGCATGCTCCGCGCGGTCGGCATGGGCGACGACGACTGGGAGAAGCCCCAGATCGGTGTCGCTTCCAGCTGGAACGAGATCACCCCGTGCAACCTGTCCCTCGACCGGCTCGCCAAGGCCGTCAAGGTCGGCGTGCACGCCGGGGGTGGCTACCCGCTCGAGTTCGGCACGATCTCGGTGTCCGACGGCATCTCGATGGGCCACGAGGGCATGCACTTCTCGCTGGTCAGTCGTGAGGTCATCGCCGACTCGGTCGAGACCGTCATGATGGCCGAGCGTCTCGACGGCTCGGTCCTGCTCGCCGGCTGCGACAAGAGCCTGCCGGGAATGCTGATGGCCGCCGCCCGCCTCGACCTGGCCAGCGTGTTCCTCTACGCCGGCTCGATCATGCCCGGCAACGTCGACGGCAAGGACGTCACGATCATCGACGCCTTCGAGGCCGTCGGCGCATGCATCAAGGGCCTCATCACCCGCGAAGAGGTCGACAAGATCGAGCGGGCGGTCTGCCCCGGCGAGGGGGCCTGCGGTGGCATGTTCACCGCCAACACGATGGCGACTGCGGCGGAGGCGCTCGGCATGAGCCTGCCCGGCTCGGCCGCCCCGCCGGCGATCGACGACCGCCGCGACGACTTCGCGCACAAGTCCGGTGAAGCAGTCGTCGAGATGCTCCGTCAGGGCATCACGACTCGTCAGATCATGACCAAGGAGGCGTTCGAGAACGCCATCACGGTCGTCATGGCCCTCGGCGGCTCGACCAACGCCGTCCTCCACCTGCTGGCGATCGCGCGTGAGGCGGAGGTGCCGCTGACGCTCGACGACTTCAACCGCATCGGCGACAAGGTCCCGCACCTGGGCGACCTCAAGCCGTTCGGCCGCTACGTCATGAACGACGTCGACAAGGCCGGCGGCACCGCCGTCATCCTGAAGGCGCTTCTTGATGCCGGGCTCATTCACGGCGACGTCATGACGGTGACCGGCAAGACGATGGCCGAGAACCTCTCCGGCATCACCGAGAAGCTCGACGGTGACGTGATCCGTACGCTCGACAAGCCGATCCACAAGACCGGCGGCCTCACGATCCTCAAGGGCTCACTCGCTCCCGACGGCGCCGTCGTCAAGAGCGCCGGCTTCGACTCCGACGTGTTCCGGGGCACCGCACGGGTCTTCGACGGCGAGCGCAAGGCGATGGACGCGCTCGAGGACGGCACGATCGTCGCCGGCGACGTCGTCGTGATCCGCTACGAGGGCCCCAAGGGCGGTCCCGGTATGCGCGAGATGCTCGCCATCACCGGTGCGATCAAGGGCGCGGGCCTCGGCAAGGACGTCCTGCTGCTGACCGACGGTCGCTTCTCCGGTGGCACGACGGGGCTGTGCGTCGGCCACGTCGCGCCCGAGGCGGTCGACGGGGGACCGATCGCGTTCGTCCGCGACGGCGACCCGATCGTCCTCGACATGGCCAACCGCACCCTCGAGGTCGAGGTCGATGCCGACGAGCTCGAGGCACGCAAGGTCGGCTGGGAGCCGCTGCCGCCCAAGTACACCAAGGGTGTCCTCGCCAAGTACCGCAAGCTCGTCAGCTCCGCCGCTGACGGGGCAGTCTGTGGCTGAGGTCGATGACTGACCCCTTCGACTCGATCGATCCCGGCGAGCTCGCGGTCGCGCTCAAGGTCCTGGCCGCTGCCGAACGACTCGCGGAGGACGACCCCGACTACGTCGCCCTGCGGCGGGCGTGCGGCAAGTTCTACAAGAACGTCAAGAAGCACCGCCGGCTCGACAAGCGTGCCCAGGTCGCTGCGGCAGACCGTGCGGTCGTTGCGGCGACGGCGACGGGATCACCCAGGCGCATCGATGACGAGACCGAGGGCCTGCCACTGGTGTCCAACGCCGTCGGCGCCAGCGCGGGGACCCTGCTCGTGGCTCGGCCGTGCTACATCTGCAAGCAGAAGTACACCGCCGTCGACGCGTTCTACCACCAGCTCTGCCCGGACTGCGCCGCGCTCAACCGGTCCAAACGTGACGCGCGCACCGACCTCACCGGCAAGCGGGCGTTGCTGACCGGCGGCCGCGCCAAGATCGGCATGTACATCGCCCTGCGGCTGCTGCGCGATGGCGCCCACACCACGATCACGACCCGGTTCCCGCACGACGCGGTGCGCCGCTTCACCGCGATGCCCGACAGCGCTGACTGGATCGACCGGCTCCGCATCGTCGGCATCGACCTTCGCGACCCGGCCCAGGTCGTCGGCCTGGCCGACTCGGTCGCCGCACAGGGCCCGCTCGACATCCTCATCAACAACGCAGCGCAGACCGTACGCCGCACCCCAGGGGCCTATGCACCCTTGGCCGAGGCGGAGTCGGCACCGCTGCCGGAGGGTCCGCTGCCAGAGCTCCTGACGTTCGGTCACACGAGCGATGCGCACCCTGCAGCGCTCGTCGGGTCGGTCTCGGC
Organism: uncultured Actinomycetota bacterium; assembly: GCA_963790145.1. Lineage (GTDB taxonomy): Bacteria > Actinomycetota > Actinomycetes > Propionibacteriales > Nocardioidaceae > Aeromicrobium. The sequence goes on from CAWBNN010000005.1 coordinate 962,434, forward strand.
GCACCCCGTGCTGGCGGCTGACGCCTACACGGCCGAACAGCTCTCGACGGTCGCCATGACCGCGGGATCCGCTGACCTGGAACGCATCGATGCCGGCGGCCTGGTGCCCGACACGGTCGACGTCAACAGCTGGACCCAGCGGGTGCACGAGGTCGACGCGCTCGAGCTGCTCGAGGTCCAGCTCTGCAACACGACCGCACCGTTCATCCTGGTGAGCCGGTTGCGACCCTCGATGGCGGCCGCGGAGGCGCGTCGTACGTACGTCGTCAACGTCTCGGCGATGGAGGGCCAGTTCAGCCGCCGCTACAAGGGACCCGGGCATCCGCACACCAACATGGCCAAGGCGGCGCTCAACATGCTGACCCGCACCAGCGCGGGGGAGATGCTGGAGCAGGACGGCATCCTCATGACGGCCGTCGACACCGGCTGGATCACCGACGAGCGCCCGCACCCGACCAAGGTGCGGCTCGCCGAAGAGGGCTTCAAGGCACCGCTCGACCTGGTCGACGGCGCGGCGCGGGTCTATGACCCGATCGTTCGTGGCGAGGCCGGCGAGGACATCCACGGTGTGTTCTTGAAGGACTACGAACCGTCGCCGTGGTGACCAAAGAAGAGCTGCTGCGGTCCCAGTCGTCGGCGCTCAGGGGCTGGATCGAGTCGTCCGGCCCGCTCGCCTCGGAGGACGAGCTCCTCCCGCTGCTGTGACGCCCTTCCGGCCAGCAGACTGCTGGTGCCACGTCCACATGCTGGTACTTCCTGTCTCACCACTTGACCACCGTCGTCATGACGACGAGACTGAACGCGTGCACGCAGAGATTCTTGTAGTACCCCGCTGACGCGATGGCCTGATCCGGCCCCGCGTCTCCCTCGAATGCCTCACGGCCGAGGGATTTTTTTATGCGAACAGCCGGGTCTCCGAACGACATACGATGGACCGAAACAGAAGGACGACATCATGACCGAGCAGCTCACGGGGGCCCAGAGCCTCGTGCGGGCGCTGGAGCACGCCGAGGTGGACACCATCTTCGGCATCCCGGGCGGCGCGATTCTGCCCGCGTACGACCCTCTCTTCGACTCCGAGAAGATCCGCCACATCCTCGTGCGGCACGAACAAGGTGCGGGGCACGCGGCGCAGGGCTATGCGATGGTGACCGGCAAGGTCGGCGTCTGCATGGCGACCTCCGGCCCCGGCGCCACCAACCTCGTCACGGCGATCGCCGACGCCCACATGGACTCGGTCCCGATCGTCGCGATCACGGGCCAGGTGCCCAGCGGCTCGATCGGCTCCGACGCCTTCCAGGAGGCGGACATCCGCGGCATCACGATGCCGATCACCAAGCACAGCTTCCTCGTGACCAACGCCGATGAGATCCCCTTGGTGATCGCCGAGGCGTTCCACATCGCGAGCACCGGGCGACCCGGACCGGTGTTGGTCGACATCGCCAAGGACGCGCTGCAGGCCAAGACCACGTTCACCTGGCCGACCGAGCTCGCGCTGCCGGGCTATCGCCCGACGACCCGTCCCCACGGCAAGCAGGTCCGCGAGGCCGCACGGCTGATCGCCACGGCCGAGCGCCCCGTGCTGTACGTCGGCGGTGGCGTGATCAAGGCCGATGCATCAGCCGAGCTCAAGGTGCTCGCCGAGATGACGCAGATCCCGGTCGTGACCACGTTGATGGCCCGTGGCGCCTTCCCCGACTCCCACGAGCTGCACCTCGGCATGCCCGGTATGCACGGCACCGTGGCGGCCGTCGCGGCCCTGCAGAAGAGTGACCTGCTGATCTCGCTGGGCGCCCGTTTCGACGACCGCGTGACCGGCCAGCTGGCGTCGTTCGCCCCGCTGGCCAAGATCATCCACGCCGACATCGACCCGGCGGAGATCTCCAAGAACCGCGCGGCCGACGTCCCGATCGTGGGCGACTGCCGCGAGGTCATCGCCGATCTCATCTCGACGTTGCAGAAGCAGGCGTCCGAGGACGGCCTCGAGGGCGACTACACGGCTTGGAAGGCCCAGATGCTGGGTGTCAAGGAGCGCTACCCGGTCGGCTACGACAAGCCGGACACGGGGCTCGCACCGCAGACCGTGATCGAGCGGATCAGTGCGATTGCCGGTCCGGAGGCGACCTACACCGCCGGGGTCGGGCAGCACCAGATGTGGGCGGCTCACTACGTCGACTTCGAGCGCCCGCGCCAGTGGCTCAACTCCGGAGGCGCCGGGACGATGGGCTACGCCGTCCCGGCCGCGATGGGCGCGCAGGTCGGCCTGCCCGGCACTGTCGTGTGGGCGATCGACGGTGACGGCTGCTTCCAGATGACCAACCAGGAGCTCGCGACCTGCGCGATCGAGGGCATCCCGATCAAGGTCGCGGTGATCAACAACTCCTCGCTCGGCATGGTGCGCCAGTGGCAGACCCTGCTCTACGAAGGCCGCTACTCCAACACCGACCTCAACACCGGGCCGGAGTCGATCGGTGCCCTCCGCATCCCCGACTTCCTCAAGCTCGCCGAGGCCTACGGCTGCGTCGGACTGCGGTGCGAGAGCGAGGAAGACCTCGACGCGACGATCGAGAAGGCCATGGCGATCACCGACCGACCGGTCGTGGTCGACTTCGTGGTCGAGCGTGACGCGATGGTGTGGCCGATGGTCCACGCCGGCACCAGCAACGACGCCATCCAGATCGCCCGCGACCTGGCACCAGAGTGGGACGAGGAGGACCTGTGAGGCGGCACGGTGGAACTCCTGGTGTGATGACTCCCCGCGTCACGGAGCAGTTGGCGCTGGCTGAGCACCCAACGCAAGCTCGGCCAACCAAGGGCATACGCGATGCCAGTCTCACGGCAGCCGAAAGGACGACGATCAGATGACGTCACACACACTCAGCGTCTTGGTCGAGAACACCCCTGGTGTGCTCGCGCGCGTCTCGAGCCTGTTCATGCGCCGCGGCTTCAACATCGACTCCCTCGCGGTGGGTCCGACCGAGATCCCCGAGATCTCGCGGATGACGATCGTGGTCAACGTCGACGAGCTGCCGCTCGAGCAGGTCACCAAGCAGCTCAACAAGCTCGTCAACGTCCTCAAGATCGTCGAGCTCGACTCGCAGAGCGCAGTGGAGCGTGAGCTCATGCTGATCAAGGTCAAGACCGATCCCCAGACCAGGGGGCAGGTGCTGGAAACCGTCCAGCTCTTCAGGGCTAAAGTGGTCGACGTTGCCACCGATGCCGTGACGATCGAGGCGACCGGAGACGCGGGCAAGCTCACCGCGATGCTGAACGTTCTCGAACCGTTCGGGATCCGCGAGATCGCCCAGTCGGGACGAGTGGCCATCGGCCGCGGATCCCGTTCCATCACCGACCGCACCCTTCGTGCCGTTCCCGGCACGCAAGCAGGCTGAACACCTTCAAGGAGAAGTACCCCCGTGGCTGAACTGTTTTACGACGACGACGCAGATCTGAGCATCATCCAGGGCCGCCATGTGGCGGTCATCGGCTATGGAAGCCAGGGTCACGCGCACGCGCTCAACCTGCGCGACTCCGGCGTGGACGTCCGTGTCGGACTCCTCGAAGGATCCAAGAGCCGCGCCAAGGCCGAGGAGCAGGGCCTCCGGGTCCTCGGTGTCGCCGAGGCGGTCGAGGAGGCTGACGTCATCGTCATCCTCACGCCCGACCAGGTCCAGCGCCATGTCTACGCCGAGTCGATCGAGCCCAACCTGGTCGATGGCGACGCATTGGTCTTCGGCCACGGCTTCAACATCCGCTACGGCTACATCAAGCCGCCCGCGGGTGTCGACGTCACGCTGGTCGCCCCCAAGGCGCCCGGCCACACGGTCCGTCGCGAGTTCGTCGCCGGCCGCGGCATCCCGGACATCATCGGCGTCGAGCAGGACGCCACCGGCAAGGCCTGGGACCTCGCGCTCTCATACGCCAAGGCCATCGGCGGAACCCGCGCCGGCGTCATCAAGACGACGTTCACCGAGGAGACCGAGACGGACCTGTTCGGCGAGCAGGCCGTGCTCTGCGGCGGCGTCTCACACCTGGTGCAGGCCGGCTTCGAGACCCTGACCGAGGCGGGCTACCAGCCCGAGATCGCCTACTTCGAGGTGCTGCACGAGCTCAAGCTCATCGTCGACCTCATGTGGGAGGGCGGCATCGCCAAGCAGCGCTGGTCGGTCTCCGACACGGCCGAGTACGGCGACTACGTCTCCGGTCCGCGCATCATCGATGCCTCGGTCAAGGAGCGCATGCAGGACGTGCTCAAGGAGATCCAGGACGGCACGTTCGCCAAGCGCTTCATCGGTGACCAGGATGCCGGCGGCACGGAGTTCCTCGAGCTGCGTGAGAAGGAGGCCGGTCACTCGATCGAGGCCACCGGCAAGGTTCTGCGCTCGCACTTCTCGTGGAAGCAGCAGGACGCCGACTACATCGACGGCCAAGCCGCCCGCTAGTCAGTTCCCTCGAAGGGGCGTCACCGCATCAGCGGGGGCGCCCCTTCGGCGTTCCTGTTTGCGGAGTTCAACCGGTCCTTGCCGGCTGTTGGTCTGGCCGTTGCCGCGTCCGTGTTGCCTCGGTGCGTGGGCGGGGGGACCGCTCATCCGAGCCAGAGGAGCCGTTCATGGTCACATTCGTCCCGTCCCGCCGCCGCGTCGCCTGGAGCGTTGCCGTCACGCTGGCATGCGCGGCGTTCATCCCGGTCGCGGCTTTCGGGCAGGCGGCTCGCCAGCACGAGAGGAGCCACCAGCCGCAGCTGCTGGCCAGGGCCCTCCTCTCCGCCGACTACCAGGCGCCCGGCCCGCCGTCCGGGGCCAAGGCCACACCGGCCAACGGCCGCAAGGGGCCGTTCGCCGGACAGGTCATCCCGGGGTTCTCCGCAGCGATCGACAACGGCGACGGCACGTTCTGGGCGCAGCCCGACAACGGGTTCGGTGCCAAGGGCAACTCAGCTGACTTCCTGCTCCGGCTCTACCTGGTCAAGCCGCACTGGAAGACCGCCAAGGGCGGCGCGGCGAAGATCCAGGTGCTGCGTCACATCACGCTGTCCGACCCGGGCCACAAGATCGGCTTCCCGATCGTCAACGAGGCGACCTCAGACCGGCAGCTGACTGGCGATGACTTCGACATCGAGTCGGTGCAGCGTGGCCGCGACGGCTCGTTCTGGATCGGCGACGAGTTCGGCCCGTACCTGCTGCACGTGGATGCCCGGGGCCGGTTGCTCGCGGCGCCGGTGGCGTTCCCGCTCGGCACGTCTCCGCAGAACCCGGCCCCCGGCAGCGAGGGGCCCAACACCCAGGCCAGTGGTGGCTTCGAGGCGATGGCGCAGTCGACGGACAAGCGTTACCTCTACCCGATCGTGGAGAAGGCCCTCGTGAATGATGCTGACAAGCGCAGGCGAATCATCTCGGAGTTCGACACCCGCGCCAACCGCTACACCGGCAGGACGTGGAACTATCAGGCCGACGCTGACGCCAACCTCGCCGCCGATGCCCAGATGATCGGTCCCGGCAGGCTCGTGGTCCTGGAGCGGGATGACTTCGACGGCCCGAAGGCCGTGACCAAGCGGGTGTACGAGGTGCGTCTGGGCAGGCGCGCCGCGGCCGGCCCTCTCGACAAGTCGCTCGTGGTGGACCTGCTCACGATCTCCGATCCGCGCGGGATCAGCGACGGCGGGGGCTGGGGCACGGGCACACAGTTCGCGTTCGGCTTCCAGTCGGTCGAGACGCTGGTGCCGCTGTCGCGTGGCCGTCTGCTGATCGCCAACGACAACAACTATCCGGGCAACTCGGCGCGCTTCCCGGGCACGCCGGACAACACCGAGATGATCATCATTGACGTGGGCCGAGACTGAGCGCCAACGTCAGGCGATGAGCTCGAGGGTCGCGGCGGATTCGGCCGGGGTCCCGGGCGACTCCCGCATGCCGGTCACCTCGTCGTACGCCATCCGTAGGCGCTTGACGGCATCGGTGAGGATGTCGGGTGCGGGCATGAAGGGCAAGCGAAGATGGCGCTCGCTGACGGGCACCGGACTGGTGAAGAAGCGGGGGCCGGGGGTGAGGATGAGGCCGTGGCGCTCAGCGGCCGCAGTCAGCCGGGACGACATGCGATCGGGCAGCGTGACCCACAGGCTCGAGCCGCCACCCGGACACGGGGCGGCGATCTCCGGCAACAAGGTCGCGAGCTCGCTCAGCAGGTGGTCGCGGCCCGCGCGGAGCTTTGCCCTGCCGGCTGCGGCGGTCTGGCCGCCGTCCGTCAGCAGCTCGGCGACGACCAGCTGCTCAAAGCCCGGCGTGCCGAGGTCCTGGTTCATCCGGGCCTGGATGAGGGGCATCACCAGGTCGAGCGGAACGCGGGTCCACCCGATCCGAAGACCGCCCCAGTAGGACTTCGACATCGAGTCGACGAGGATCGCGCGGGGATCGTAGGACGCAAAGGATGGCGGAAGCTCGACACCGTCGAGGTTGACCTCCCTGAGTGACTCGTCCACGATCGGCACGATGCCGTGACGGCTGAGCTGGCGCGCCCAGGTTCCGCGCTCGCTGTCGCTCATCACGGCGCCGGTTGGGTTGTGGAAGTCCGGGATGATGTACGCCGCAGCGTGCGCCGCACTGCGGGTCACTTCACCGAGCGCCGTGGTGTCCCATGGCGTGTCACCAACCGGCATGGAGGTGAGCCGGGCACCGATCGAGCTGAACGATTCCGGGGCATGTGGCCAGCTCGTGCCCTCGACGATGATCCGCTGACCTGGGCGAAGCATGGCGCGACCGAGCAGGGAGATGGCTCCTTGCGCCCCACTGGTCACGACGATTTGCCCTGGTTCAGTCGGCAGGCCCCGGTCGGTGTATCGCTGCGCGATGATCTCGCGCAGGGCGGGCAGTCCGTCGGGCAGATATCCGGTCGTCGCGAGGAGGCCCGGCAGCTTGTTCGCGGCGGCCTCGAACGCCCGGGCCAGCCCAGGTGGGGCCAGGGGGGCGGAGAAGGTCATCGCGATCGTGTCGGTGTCGTGCGGTGCGACGATCAAGCTGCTCGCATGCGATGCCGAGAGTGGCAGCCGCACGATGCTGCCCGAGCCCTGCCGGGAGTGCAGCAGCCCGCTGTCGCGCAGCTCGGCATACACGCGAGTCGTCGTGGTGCGGCTGACGCCGAGGGCGTCCGCAAGGGCGCGCTCGGAGGGAAGGCGGCTCCCATCGGGCACCCGCCCGTCGACAACGAGGAGCCGGATCCTCTCGGCCAGGTCCTTGTATGCAGGGCCGACGGAGTCACCGCCTCCGAGCAAGGTGGCAAGGCGAGTGGCGGAGAGGCTCAGGGTCACAAGGCCACCATTCCATAATTGGCTATGTATTTCCAGACCAATTGGGAGCAATCTGGATACATGAACCAGATCATTCTCCTCACCGTCCTGGCCCTCGCCCTGGGCGCGATGGCCGTCCAGCTCGTCCGTACGCTTCGCGGCGACGGCTACGGGGTCCGGCCGCCACCGCGCAGCCGTTGGGAGGAGGTCGACACCAAGAGTCCCTACCGAAGCCTGATGTGATGGCCGACATGGTCAACCGACTCACCCGCCTGCTGTTCGGCCTGTTCCTCTACGGGTTCACGATGGCGATGATGGTCGAGTCGACTCTGGGGCTGGATCCGTGGGACGTCTTCCACGAAGGGCTGGCGCGACAGCTGCCACTGACCTTCGGGCAGGTCGTCATCCTCGTCGGGGCCGCCGTGCTCCTGCTGTGGATCCCGCTGCGGCAGCTGCCAGGTGTCGGCACGATTCTCAACGTCATCGTGATCGGCCTGGCTGCTGATGCCGGCATCGCGGTGATCAGTCAGCCCGACAACCTGTGGTTGCGTGGCTTGTTGCTCGTGGGCGGTGTCGTCGGCAACGGCCTCGCGGGGGCGATCTACATCGGCGCCCAGCTGGGTCCGGGACCGCGGGACGGCCTGTGGCTGGGCCTCGTCCGGCGCACGAACCGCAGCGTCCGGTTCTGGCGGACCGTCATCGAGGTCAGTGTGCTGGTCGTCGGGTTCCTGCTCGGTGGGACGGTTGGCGTCGGCACGGTGCTGTACGCCCTCACGATCGGGCCGATCGTGCAGTTCTTCCTCCCGCACACCCAAGCCACGTCAGATGGCTCGGGGCGACCTCACTGGTCCGGTACGACCCGCAAGCGCGGCGTTCGTGCCGACGGGCGCATGGTGACCGGGCCGGACGTCGGATCCGGCGAGGCCGAGTAGAAGCCCTGCGCCGAGTCGCACTCGAGCTGCCTCAGGTCGGCCAGCTGCGCAATGTCCTCGACCCCGTCGACCATCACGAGAAGTCCCGCGCCGTGCGCGGCATTGACCAGGAGTGCCAGGAGATCGCGGGCTCCGGGCTCTTCGGAGTTGGCGAACGTCGAGTGGATCTTGATGGCATCGGCGGGCAGGTGCTGGATCTGCCCGATCGGCGTCCGGCCGGTGCCGAAGTCGTCGATGCTGACGAACACCCCGGCGTGCCGCAGCGAGCTCAGCGGCAGCATGGCGTTGGGCACGTCGACCAGCGCCATCTCGGTGACACCGATCGTGAGCCGGTGAGGCGCGAGATCCACGGCATCCAAAGCGGCCTGGACGTCCCGGACGAGCGTGGGGGAGGCGAGCGTCCGCCCTGAGATGCTGACCGTGACGGTGAGGTCGGCGAACCGGTCTGGATCGGACTCCGTGAGTTCCGCGAGCTCGGCCGCGGCCGCGCGCAGCGTCCAGAGGTCGATCTCGCAGATGAGGTCGGTCATCGCAGCGATGGGCATGAACGTCTCTGGCGCCTGCCACCCGTGGTCAGGATGATGCCAGCGAAGCTGCGCCTCGTAGCCCTCGACGATCTCGGTGTGCACCGCCACGACGGGTTGGTAGTGGATCGTGATCTGCCCGCTGGCCAGTCCGGCCCGCAGCTCCGTCTCGATCGTGGTGCGCTCGAGGATCTCCGACCGCAGCCGGTTGTCGAACACCTCGATCCGCCCGCTGCCGGAGGCCTTGGCCCTGCGGATCGCGACATTGGCTTCGTGCAGCAGGTGATCGGCGTCGGTGCCGCCGTCCATGCTCGTGGTCGCCCCGATGCTGGCGCTGACGTGAATGATCTGCCCGGCCACCTCGACCGGCTCGTTGATCGTCGGCAACAGACGCGCCGCCATGATCATGGCGTCGTGGTCCGAGCCCACCGTGTCGATCAGGACGACGAACTGGTCGCCACCCAGTCGGCCCACGGTGTCGACGTCGCGCACGAGGCTCTGCAGCCGCTGGGCGACGCTTCGCAGGACGAGGTCACCGGTGCCGTGCCCGAACCGGTCGTTGATCTCGTCGAAGCCGTCGAGGTCGATCACGAGGAGGCCAACGGACGTGCCCTCACGTCGGCCGCGCCGGAGCGCGGCCCCGATCTGCTGTCGCATGTAGGGGCCGTTGGCGATGCCCGTGAGGGAGTCATGTGACGCCTCATGGAACAGGTCGGCGCGCAGCTGGTCGCGCTGTCGTGCCGTCGCCCGGATCTCCTCGATGTTGTAGGCCATGCGGGCCACGACCAGGATCGACAGGAGACTCGCACCCAGCACGAGCGTCCAGGTGTCGACGTGCAGCCCCTTGGTCAGGTGGAACACCAGCAGCACCGGGGCGATCAGCATCACTGCGGCCAGCGCCGCGAGGCGTCGCGCGGTGAATGGCGTGGTCCGTACGCCCTCTGGCGTGGCGAGTCGCGCCATCGTCGGATGCAGTGCGGAGGCGCCCCACAGGACGTACGACATGAGCCACAACGCGTCGAGCGCGCCAGTGGTGGTGGTGGTGGACTGCATCGCGAACGCCGTGTCGGCGGCGATCAGAGCGGTGATGGCGACGACCAGCAGGCGGAACGCCGCCGAGCGTGCACCCGGAGCCGTCACCAGGCGGACCACGAGCGCCAGCAGCACGACGTCCCCCACGGGGTATGCCGCTGCGATCGCCCGCTCGAGCGACGGCGCGCTGCTCTGGTGCACGAGCGGATCCACGATGAGCACCCACGACAGCAGGCCGCCGCCGACGGTGACAATCGCACTGTCGATGACCCCCGCGGTGTCCCGTCCCGGGCGCCGACTGCGGACGATCAGGACAAGACCCACGATGAGCAACGGGTACGCCGAGAAATAGGCGAAGTCGGAGGCGAGCGGATTGGGCGCCAGATGGGGCAGGTCATACAGGAGGTCGCCGGCGACCCAGGCTGCCTGACCCACGGCCATGAGGTACCACGGGACGGGATTGACGGGCTTGTTGATGCGGATCCCGACGAGGATCGCGGCAACACACGACAGACCGACCGCGGAGTAGAGCGTGGTCGTCGGGAACCAGAGGAGATAGACCGCGGTCGCGATCACGCCGGCGACGAGGTAGATCCTGGTCATGGCTCTCCTTTCCGGGTCGATCCTCGACAGCAGCGGAACCATGATGCCGAGGCCCCCATCGTGGCCCACATCCGGCGTGATGGCAGAAGGTCCAGCATAGTGATTCCCGCCCTCGCAGCCTATTTCGGGCAGGGTGAGTCGTGGCACGGCTGACATCGACAGGTTGCACCGGTACGTTTCTCGCAACGCGCCGCCCGTCGGGGGCTGGCAGACGAGGGGGGTGCCCGGCATGGCCGACATTCCGATCGGCAAGACGCGCCGCCTTCCGCCTGAGCTGGCGATGCTGCGGATCACCAACGCGCGGCATCGACTGCCGGCGGTGTTCGGCACTGGCCTCCTGATCTTCCTCGCGCTCGGCGTGATGATCGGTGCCGGCATCTTCTCGCTCGCAGGTCAGCAGGCGGCGACGATGGCCGGGCCCGCAGTGATCGTGTCGTTCCTGATCGCCGCGGTGGTGTGCCTGCTGGCTGCGCTCTCGTACGCCGAGCTGTCCTCCACGCTGCCGACGGCCGGCAGCGTCTACACGTTCGCCTACGTCGCGTTCGGCGAGCTGTGGGCGTGGATCGTCGGCTGGGCACTGATCCTCGAGCTGGTGGTTGCCGCGGCGCTCGTCTCGCGCGTCTGGGCGGCCTACTTCGCCTCGACGCTCGACGGGTTCGACGTCGGGGTGCCCACCTTTGTCGCCGAGCACTCGTCCGTGGACGCGGGGACCGGATGGATCGCGGCGATCGTCGTCGTGGTGCTCACGCTCCTCGTCATGGTCGGCACGAAGCTCTCCGGCCGGGTCCTCGCGACGATCGTCGCCGTCAAGCTGACGGCCGTCGTGCTGGTCATCGCGGTCGGCGCGCGCCACGTCGACTCGGCCAACTACACGCCGTTCGTGCCTCAGGTGGATTCCGGTGCCGGTGCCCGGGGCACGGTCCTGCAGAGCATCCTTGGCGGCTCCGGTGACGCCTTCGGGATCACGGGCATCTTCACCGCCGCCGGCGTCATCGTGTTCGCGTTCATCGGTTTCGACCTCATCGCGACGGCCTCGGAGGACGCCCGCAACCCGCGGCGCTCGGTGCCCCGGGCCATGCTGTGGTCGATCGCCATCGTCACGGCACTCTACGTCGGGATGGCCGCGGTCCTCGTCGGCCTGAAGCCGTACGGCGAGCTCAACACCAACGCGCCGGTGTCGGATGCCTTGCGCGGGGTCGGGCCGGGATGGAGCGCCAACGTGATCAACGTCGGTGCCCTGTTCGGCCTCACGACCGTCGTCCTGGTGGTGCTGATCGCCCAGAGCCGGGTGCTGTTCGCGATGGGACGCGACGGCCTGCTGCCGCGCGGTCTCTCACGCGTGGGGGCTGGATCGTCGCCGTCCCGCGCTGCCTTCGTCGCAGGTCTGGCCGCTGCGCTGCTGGCGCTCGATCCGGGCACGGCCAAGCGTGAGCAGCTGCTGGTGCTCGGCACGCTGTTCGCCTTCGCCTTCTGTGCGGTCGGTGTCATCAGGCTGCGCAAGTCCCAGCCCGACCTGGAGCGCGGCTTCCGCGTGCCGCTCGTCCCCTGGGTGCCGATCCTGTCGCTGCTGGCGACGATCTGGCTGTCCCTCAGCCTGACCTGGTCGACGTGGCGCAACTTCGGGATCTGGATGATCGTGGGACTGCTGCTCTACCTCGTCCACGGCCGCAGGCACAGCGCGCTCGGCAACCGCGAGGAGCCACTGCCGGCGCCGCCTGAGCCCACGCCTGGGGCTCCGAACGTACGTCCGCCGGGCGCGCACCGGGCGGGATATCGCTAGCGACGCGTGGCGATGACGAGCGACGCGTCGACGTCGATCAGCATCTCGACGGCGGCGAACCGCTCATCGGTGAGCCATTGCTCGCGCACCGTGTCGACGCGACCCTCGACGATCGGCGGCCAGAATGCCGAAGGCACGAAGTCGTCGAGCACCGCGATGCCTCCCGGCTCCAGCAGGTCGGCGATGACGTCGATGTCCTGCATGACCTCTCGGACGTCGACAAACAGCAGCGAGAACGGGGCGTACTGCTCGAGCGTCGACCAGTCACCGGCGATCACGTCGACGTTGTCGGTGTCGGCGAAGATCTTCTGCACGTCGCCGGCCAGAGCCGGGTCGAGCTCGGCGCTGACGACGCGGGCGCTCTTGGGCGCCCCGCTGGAGAGCCAGGCCGATCCGACGCCGCACCCGGTGCCGAGCTCGGCGAGGGTGCCGGTTCGTGAGGCGGCCAAGGACGCCAGCAGCCGACCCGTCTCGTTGCGGATCGACGTGATGAACCCGCGCTGGCGGGACAGGTCGAGAGTGCTCGAGACGAGCGCGGGAACTTCAGCAGGTGCACTCACATGGCCAGTCTGTCACGATCCGGCGGCGTGGCACGCCCGTCTCATCTCGCGCCCTGAGACGCGGCCCACGTTTCTCGCACAAGACCGCAATGCGTCCCTAGACTGGCGAAATCATGCGGAAGCAGCTCGTAGTAATCGCTTGCCGCGGCAGGGCCTCTTAGGGCTACACCCTGCCGCGGAGTTTCGGCGTTGGCCCGCCGTTCCGCCGCAGGGTTGCACAGATCTTGTTGAAACACATCATGATCTGATCGCGCACTTTCGTACTCTCCTCGGATGATCTCCGGACACGTGTCTGGTGGAACGGCGGACCCCCGCCGGGACCCGTTCCCGTCCACACCGAAGGAGATCGCCATGGAACCCCAATTGATGGAGTGGGGCCCCGCGCACCTGCGCGACGAGGCCTCGACCCCCGACTTCGAGTTGTCCGAACGACCCGACGACAACTGACCACATACCAAGACGCAGGTTTCATATCCTGAGACTTGCCTGCCTAGAATGACGCCCATGACTCGCTCGTTTTCCCTTGCAGTGGTGCCCGGAGACGGCATCGGACCCGAAGTGACCGCACAGGCGCTCCAGGTCCTCAACCTCGTCGCCGCGGATCACGATGCCGCGTTCACCAGCACCGAGTACGACCTCGGGGCCAAGCGCTGGCACGCCACAGGGGAGACCTTGCCCGACTCGGTACTTGAGGAGATTCGCGGTCACGACGCGATCCTGCTCGGTGCCGTGGGTGACCCCAGCGTTCCGTCGGGTGTCCTCGAGCGCGGTCTGCTGCTCAAGCTGCGATTCGCCCTCGACCACTACGTCAACCTCCGCCCGTCCAAGCTCTACCCCGGCGTGCCGACGCCGCTTGCCGATCCCGGCGCCGTCGACTTCGTCGTCGTGCGCGAAGGCACCGAAGGCCCATACGTCGGCAACGGTGGCGCGATCCGAGTGGGGACTCCCCACGAGCTCGCGACCGAGGTCAGCATCAACACGGCGTACGGCGTCGAGCGCGTCGTGCGTGACGCCTTCGCCCGCGCGCAGGCGCGTCCGCGCAAGAAGCTGACGCTGGTCCACAAGAACAACGTCCTGGTCCACGCCGGCCACCTCTGGAGCCGCACGGTCGACGCCGTCGCCACCGAGTTCCCGGACGTGTCGGTGGACTACCTGCACGTCGACGCCGCGACGATCTTCCTCGTCACCGACCCCGCGCGGTTCGACGTCATCGTGACCGACAACCTCTTCGGCGACATCCTCACGGACCTTGCCGCGGCCATCACCGGCGGCATCGGCCTGGCGGCGAGCGGCAACGTCAACCCCGACCGCACAGCACCCAGCATGTTCGAGCCGGTCCACGGCTCGGCACCCGACATCGCCGGCCAGCACAAGGCCGACCCGACAGCAGCGATCCTGTCCGGCGCGCTGCTGCTGGAGCACCTCGGCCTGCCCGAGGCGGCCACCCGGATCAGCTCCGCAGTCGAAGCCGACATCGCGGGCCGTGGCACGTCACCTCGTACCACCGAGGAGGTGGGAGAGGCCATCGCTTCACGTGTGGCCGAGGGCGTAACGGTCGGTTAATGGCCGCTTACCTTTGACCCGAGAAAGTACTAACGTGATTACTATGACTTCCAACCATTTCGCCAGCAGGTTCGAGCCCAACCCTGCCGCGAAGTCCCACGAGATGCGCGAGGTCATCCTCGCCAACCCCGGCTTCGGCAACCACTTCACCGACCACATGTTCCTGGCCGAGTGGACGCCCGAGATCGGCTGGGCCAACGCCCGGGTGGTGCCCTACGGTCCGCTGCTGATCGACCCGGCCACCGCGGTGCTGCACTACGCGCAGGAGATCTTCGAGGGCCTCAAGGCGTACGTCCATGAGGACGGCTCGATCTGGACGTTCCGGCCCGAGGCCAACGCGGAGCGGATGCAGCGCTCGGCTCGCCGCCTGGCACTGCCGGAGCTGCCGATCGAGTGGTTCCTCGGCTCGATCCGCGATCTCGTCACGGCCGACCGAGCCTGGGCGCCTTCGGGCGGCGAGAAGAGCCTCTATCTCCGGCCGTTCATGTATGCGTCAGAGGTCTTCCTCGGCGTGCGCCCCAGCCAGCACGTGACCTATTCGGTCATCGCTTCGCCGGCCGGTGCCTATTTCCCCGGTGGCGTCGAGGCGGTGTCGATCTGGCTGTCCTCGGAGTACTCGCGGGCCGGCGCGGGTGGCACCGGAGCGGCCAAGTGTGGCGGCAACTACGCCGCGAGCCTGCTGCCCCAGCGCGAAGCTGCCGAACACGGTTGCGCCCAAGTGGCATTCCTCGACTCGACCGAGCACAAGTGGGTCGAGGAGCTCGGCGGGATGAACCTGTTCTTCGTGCAGTCCGACGGCTCGATCGTCACCCCGGAGCTGTCCGGCTCGATCCTCGAAGGCGTCACCCGTGACTCGATCATGCAGATCGCCCGCGATCTCGGCTACGACGTGGTCGAACGGCGCGTGAGCATCGACGAGTGGCGCGACGGCACGGCCGACGGCTCGATCACCGAGGTCTTCGCGTGCGGCACGGCGGCCGTCGTGACCCCGATCAGCTCGCTCAAGTGGGACGGCGGCGAAGCCGTCAGCGGCGATGGCGAGACCGGCAAGGTGACGACCGACATCCGCTCGGCTCTGGTCGACATCCAGTACGGCCGAGCCGCCGACCGCCACAACTGGCTCACCCAGCTCGTGCCCGCCTAGGGCGCTCCGCGCCCGCTTTCTCGGCCATTGGGCCGAGCAAAGCGAGGCGAGCGCCCGGGCGGAGCCCGGCAGCGGCGGAGCCGCTGGGGCGGGGAGCGAAGCTGGGGGTCCCCCCATGAGCGCAGCGAATAGGGGGCGCCGCGCGCTGTACTCGCCAGTACAGTCATCCCCTTCGCACGTGAGCGCCGGATTGCTCTATGGTCGCCATGTGGGGCTCAACGTCGCGCCCCGTCACTGGAGGCAGCACATGACCATTGCCACGCGTTCCGAGCACGATCTGATCGGCGACCGTGACGTCCCGCTCGAGGCCTACTGGGGCGTGCACACGCTCCGCGCCCTCGAGAACTTCCCCATCACGGGTATCCCGATCGGGACGAGTCCGTTCCTCGTCGAGGCGCTCGCAGCGGTCAAGGAGGCCGCAGCGACTGCCAACCATGATCTCGGTCTGCTCGATGACGAGCGATTCGCCGCGATCCGCGATGCGTGCGAAGAGATCCGCAGCGGCGAGCTGCACGACGAGTTCATCGTCGATGTGATCCAGGGCGGCGCCGGCACGTCGACCAACATGAACGCCAACGAGGTCATCGCCAACCGTGCGCTCGAGCTGATGGGGCACAAGAAGGGTGACTATCACGTCATCCACCCCAACGAGCACATCAACCTGAGCCAGTCGACCAACGACGTCTATCCGACGGCGGTCAAGATCGCCATCATCCTGGCGACGCATTCGTTGCTCGACGCCATGGCGTTGCTGGAGGCATCGTTCGCCGCCAAGGCCGACGAGTTCCATGACGTCCTCAAGATGGGTCGCACGCAGCTGCAGGACGCCGTGCCGATGACGCTGGGGCAGGAGTTCCGGACGTACTCGTTGATGATCTCCGAGGACCGCAGCCGGCTCTCCGAGGCGGTGCTCCTGCTGCACGAGATCAACCTCGGCGCGACCGCGATCGGCACCCAGCTCAACGCGCCCGAGGGCTACGTTCCGGCCGCCTGCGCGCATCTGTCGCGGATCACGGGGCTCCCGCTCGAGAGCGCGGTCGACCTCATCGAGGCGACCCAGGACTGCGGAGCGTTCGTGCAGCTGTCCGGCACGCTCAAGCGAGTCGCGGTCAAGCTGTCGAAGATCTGCAACGACCTGCGCCTGCTGTCGTCGGGTCCGCGTGCGGGCTTCAACGAGATCAACCTCCCGGCAGTCCAGGCCGGTTCGAGCATCATGCCCGGCAAGGTCAACCCGGTGATCCCCGAGGTCGTCAACCAGGTCGCGTTCCAGGTCATCGGGCACGACATGACGGTCACGATGGCGGCCGAGGCCGGCCAGCTGCAGCTCAACGCGTTCGAGCCGGTCATCTGCTACTCGCTGTCGGCCGGCATCTCGCGGCTGCGTGAGGCGATCCTCGTGCTGGCGTCGCGTTGCGTCGACGGCATCACCGCCAACGTGGAGCTGCTGCGCAGCGAGGTCGAGAACTCGATCGGCCTGGTCACCGCCCTCAACCCCTACATCGGATACGCCGCAGCGACCGACGTCGCCCAAGAGGCCTTGGCGACCGGCCGCGGCGTGGCCGAGATCGTCCTCGAGCGCAAGCTGCTGCCGCCTGAGAAGCTCGAGGCGATCCTGCGGCCCGAGACCCTCGCCCACCTCGCCCCCAAGCGGTCGACGCACGAGGACAAGCCGACGCGCTGAGGGTCAGGGCGCGAAGAGGGACACTGCCGGGTCGCCGTCGAGCGTGACGACGAGCAGGTGCTCGTCGGCGTCGTAGGCGATCTCGACGTCGATCGACCTCCCCTTGGGGGTCTCGGCCGCCTGGGAGTCGCCGAGGCCGTACGCGATGTCCCGCAAGGTCACCGTGGCGCGGCCGACCGGGTCGTTGGCCGGCCACTCCGCGAGGAGTCGGTGGACGAGTCCGGCGAGGACCGCGCTGTACATCGCGTGCGCGCCCTCGTCGACGCCCTCGACGACGATCTCGGGCAGGCCGAACGAGCTCAGGCCAACGGTGCGGAAATGTCCGTCGGACAGCTCTTGGTAGTCGATCGTGTACCACTGCGTCGCGTGCGCGAGCGACACCTCTTCCGAGCGCAGCTCGACGACGCACGGGATGCTCAGGTCGATCACGACACCGTCGTTGTCCTCGGCGAGCAGCAACGCGTCGATGCGAGCGTCGCGGATCACGAACGCCGCGTCCTCGAGACTCGACTGGCGCAGGATGAGCCTCTGGTGAGGTCGCGAGCGCAGTCGGCGCATCGCGACCTCGGACGAGCCGTAGTGGCGCAGCAGCTCGGGGGAGGGCGGTGGGATCAGGTCCTCGGACTCGAGCGGCTTCGCGGTCATGACGGCATACATGACGCTCGGCTCCCGGTCGAGCGGGACGGGTCTGGCGGTCATAGGTCGATCAGTCTAGACTGAGCTGCATGCAGAGCATCTCGATCATTATCGACAGGCGCGCCGGGCACTGACACCAAGCCCCCGACGCGCTGCCTCCCATTTTCTGGGGGGCATTTTTCATGTACGAGCAGTTGTCGCCTGACCGAGATGCCGACCGGACCGAAGGACACCGCAGTGAACGCAGGACACCAGAGCGTGAGCGACTTCCACGTCTACGACACGACGATGCGCGACGGCGCGCAGCAGGAGGGGCTCAACCTCTCCGTGCAGGACAAGATGCACATTGCGCGCCACCTCGACGATCTCGGCGTCGGTTACATCGAGGGCGGGTGGCCCGGCTCGAACCCCAAGGACACCGAGTTCTTCGCCCTTGCGGCCAAGGAGCTCGACCTCAAGCACGCGACCCTGGCGGCCTTCGGTGCCACTCGGCGCGCTGGCGTGCCGGCGGCGGAGGACCCGTTGATCCAGGCGCTCCGCGACTCCGGCGCGTCCGTCGTGACGTTGGTGGCCAAGAGCCATGACCGCCACGTCACCGAGGCGCTCCGCACGACGCTCGAGGAGAACCTCGCGATGGTGCGCGACACCGTGACCTACCTGCGCGAGGAGGGTCAGCGGGTGTTCGTCGACCTCGAGCACTTCTTCGACGGCTACCGCGCGAATCGTGACTACGCCCTCGAGGTCGTACGCGCTGCCGGCGACGCCGGGGCCGAGGTCGTCGTGCTGTGCGACACCAACGGGGGGATGCTGCCGCACTGGGTGACCGAGATCGTCGCGGACGTCGCCACGACGGGCGTACGCCTCGGCATCCACGCCCACAACGACACCGGCTGCGCGGTCGCCAACTCGATGGCCGCGGTCCAGGCCGGTGCGACGCACGTCCAGGGGTGCGTCAACGGCTATGGCGAGCGCACCGGCAACGCCGACCTGGTGACGTGCGTGGCCAACCTCGAGCTGAAGCTCGGTGTCCAAGGCCTCCCCGAAGGACGCTTGGCCGAGGCGACTCGCATCTCGCACGCGATTGCCGAGATCACGAACTACCCGCCGTCGGCACGCCAGCCCTACACAGGCGTCTCGGCGTTCGCGCACAAGGCCGGCCTGCACGCGAGCGCGATCCGCGTCGATCCCAACCTCTACCAGCACATCGACCCGGCGTTGGTCGGCAACGACATGCGGCTCCTGGTCTCGGAGATGGCGGGGCGCGCCACGATCGAGCTCAAGGGCAAGGAGCTGGGCTTCGATCTGGCGGACGATCCCGTACGACTGGCGCGGGTCACCGATCGGGTCAAGGCGATGGAGCAGACCGGCTACACGTTCGAGGCGGCCGACGCCTCGTTCGAGCTGCTGCTGGCCGAGGAGATGGACGGGGTGCGGCCGTCCTACTTCGACGTCGAGTCGTGGCGCGTGCTGGCTGAGTCGGCCCGAGGCGACGATGCCGTGGCTGAAGCCACGGTCAAGCTCGTGGCCGGCGGAGTGCGCCTTGCCGTGATCGGTGAGGGCAACGGCCCGGTCAACGCGCTGGATCACGCTCTGCGTCAGGCCATCGAGCAGGTCTATCCCGACGTGGCCCGCTTCCACCTGATCGACTTCCGGGTCCGCATCCTCGACCAGGGGCACGGCACCGACGCCGTCACGCGGGTGCTGATCGAGACCTCCGACGGCAAGGACTCATGGGTCACCGTTGGTGTCGGCGCCAACATCATCGAGGCGTCCTGGGAAGCCCTGGTCGATGCGCTGACGTACGGACTGCGGCGGCACGGGGTCGCGTCGCGCATCAACGGCTGACGGAGGATTGACCCGGTTTCCTCCCGCTGGGAACGTGTGGGGGTGAACGTGCCGACTCGCAGGGTCGTGATCGCCCTCCCGGTGATCCTGACGGTTGTCATCGCGGTCCTCATCGGCGCCCTGGTCATGGTGCAGAACCAGCGTCAGTCCGCCCAGGTCGACGAGGCCGACGCGGTCGCGCAGGACTACCTCACGCGGGTGGCGACATTTCGCTCAGCAGTCATCGCCAAGGTCGAGGCGACCGACGCCTCGGACCCGGCGGCTGTGAGCCAGGCGATCGACCGGGCCATTGCCGAGCCACCGCGCCTGGCCGACGCGCCGACGTACGGGCGCGAGCACTCTGCGTCGTACGCAGACGCGCTGCAGACCGAGGCGACCCTGCTCCGGCCGTTCGAGCGGCTCAGCGCCACCATGCGCGAGGCCGACGTCGCGCTGGAGTTCATCGTCGCTGCCCGCCGGATGCTGGAGATGCGAGCCACCGACTACGTCGGCTACGGGTTCATCACCTCGAGCACACGCGTGCGCTCTGAGCTCATTCCGGCCTTCGTCCGCGCCCGCGACGAGTTCGACCGGGTCCGGGTGCCTGACGGGCAGGAGCAGCTGGCGCGGCAGGTGCATGACGCCGTGCAGTACGTCATCGACCAGGCGACGCTGCTGGCCGAGCGGATCGAGAGCCGGCAGGCGTTCTCGTTCAGCTATCGCGAGGAGTTCCAGGTGGCGGCCGACGCGGTCAGCGACTACGCCACCACGGTCAAGGGTGACGTTGCCGAGGCGATCGCCGAGGTGACCGCCGAACCCTAGACAAGCCGTCTCCGATAGCGTTGCCGCATGGATTCCAGGAAGAAGCGCCGCGTCATCATCGCGAGCATCGTTGCCGCAAGCCTGCTGCTCGTGGCGACCATCGGCACAACGGCATTCCTCCTGATCCGTCAGCAGCAACGCACCGATGACATCGCCGAGGCGTCGCGGGTCGCGGCGACGTTCAACAAGAAGGCGTCGGCATATCGCTCCGCGGTCGAGCTGACACTGAACACCAGGCAGCTGGATGACGCCGAACGCGTCAAGGTCGCCTTCGACGCGGCCGTCGTCAAGACCCCGAAGCTCGGCGACGCGCCGGCGTGGGGCGAGACGCACTCCGCGTCGTACCGCAAGGCGGTCAAGACCGAGAAGACGCTCAAAGAGCCATATGAGAACGTCTCGGCGGTGCTCGAGGAGGCTGTCGTCGGCCAGCCCTTCATCAAGGCCGCCGAAAAGGCGCTCAAGGTCGACATCGATGACTTCGTCGCCGCCCGGGCGTTGCCCAGCGGCGCGCCCATCCGGGCCAAGGTCATTCCCGGCTTCAAGAAGATCCTCGCGACGTTCGACAAGGTCGACGTGCCCGAGGGGCAGTCCGCTGTCGCCGACAAGGTCCGCGCCGCGCTCAAGGAGGTTCTCAAGCAAGCCGACCAGGCAGCCAGGAACCTCGACTCAGGACGCAGTGCCTTGATCAACGCGCGGTCCGAGTACGTCGTTGCGGGTGGCGCTGTGGTCACCTACGAGAGCTCGTTGCGCTCGCGCCTGGAGTCGGCGTTCGAGAAGGCCGCAGCGCTGACCAGCGGGGAACCGGGCGAGTCCACGACCTAGCCGTTCTCTGACGGCGTGCCGGTCCCGCCAGGCGGGAAGAAGGCCGCCGAGGCAGTTCGGGCGTCCCTGGCCGACACTCTCAAGCAGGCACGGGCGGTCGCCGCCAATCTCGACGCGGGACGCGATGGGTCGATGGAGCCGGGCGAAGTTGCGGTCGACGCCGACTTCGCGATCGCCGACTTCGAGGGCACGCTCGTCAAGAAGGTCGGCGAAGGTCTCGAGGCGATCGCAGTCCGCCACTAGGCAGCGGGAGGCCGGGACATCGGGGTGTGCAGGATGCCGGCCTCGTAGTAGTCATCGCCGGAGCGTACGTAGCCGAACGACTCGTACCAACGCTCGAGGTATGACTGGGCGTTGAGCTGGAGCTCGGCGTCGCCCCAGAGCCGCGACACCTCAGCCATCAGGCGACCCGACAGCCCCTGGCCGCGCTGATCCTTGCGGGTGCAGACCCGGCCGATGTGGCGCACGCCGTCGCCGCCGAGGTAGACCCGCAGGTAGCTCGTCGGACCGTCCGCGTCCTCGAGCCACAGGTGCGTCGTGGTGGGCAGCAGGTCCCGGCCGTCCACGTCCTCCTCGTCGACCTGCTGCTCGACGGCGAACACCGCGTCGCGGATCTTCCAGATGTCGTAGACGTCCTGCGCGGTCAGCGCATCACCGGTCACGCAACGCAAGCTCATGACCTCAGCCTAGGAGTACGTTTTGAGGATGGACACGGCTGTGGCCGAGGCGATGCGCGCGGTGCCGCGCCAGCACTTCCTGCCGCGGGCGCAACGACGGTCGGCGGACCTCGACCAGGCGCTCGAGGTCGGTCACGGCCAGACCTGCTCGCAGCCCTCGACCGTGGCCGACATGTTGCACCTGCTCGACGTGCGCCCGGGCCTGCGCGTGCTCGACGTGGGGTCGGGCACCGGCTGGACGACGGCGCTGCTCGGCCACCTCGTCGGTCCAGGTGGCTGTGTCATCGGGTGCGAGATCGTGCCAGAGCTGGTGGAGTGGGGCCGGGAGAATCTGGCGGGGGAGGACATGCGTTGGACCCGCATCGAGTCAGCTGTGCCGGGCGAGCTCGGCTGGCCGACCAACGCACCGTACGACCGGATCCTGGTGTCGGCGATGAGCGACAGTCTCCCGTACGAGCTCGTCGAGCAGCTCGCGCCCGACGGAATCCTCGTCATCCCGGTGTCGGGCTCGATGACGCGCGTCGTCCTCGATGCCAGTGGTGCACCGATGATCAGCCGGCACGGGATCTACCGCTTCGTGCCTCTGATCCGCTAACCCCGCGCGCTCACGCAGGTGTTGCACGTACCGAAGATCTCCAACGTGTGTGCGACGTCCTGGAAGCCGTTCTCCTCGGCGATCTTGTCGGCCCAGCGCTCCACGGTCGGGCCCTCGACCTCGACGGTACGTCCGCAGGACCGGCACACGAGGTGGTGATGATGACCGGCGCTGCACTGGCGATAGAGCACCTCGCCCTCGTCGTTGCGCAGGGCATCGACCTCCGCGGCGTCGGCGAGCACCTGCAGGCTGCGATAGACCGTCGAGAGGCCGACCGACTCGCCGCGCTTCTTGAGGATGTCGTGAATCTCCTGCGCGCTGGCGAAGCCATCGAGGTCCTCGAGAATCGCGACGACGGCGCGACGCTGGCGGGTGTTGCGGGGTGCTTCGACCATCAGGTGTCTCCTCGTGCGAAATCTGCTGGATGACGTCGGGTTCGCAGGCGCCTTGTCGCTGCGCCGAACAGTGCCGCGACCGCGAACACCGCGAGGGCGAGCATCACGATCGTAGGTCCGGGCTGCGTGTCGATCTGGTAGCTCGCCACGACGCCGCCGAGGGCCGCGAACAGGCCGATTGCCATCGCGGCGGCATGTGTCGTCCGGAAGCTCCGAGTCAGCTGCTGCGATGCGGCGACCGGCACGACCATCAACGCCGACACCAGCAGCAACCCTACGGTGCGCATCGCGACCGTGATCGTCACGGCGGCGAGCACCGCGATGAGGATGCTGTAGAGGCGTACGGGCACGCCGCTGACCTGGGCGTGCTCCTCGTCCTGGCACACCGCGAACAGCTGCGGCGAGAGCCCGACGGCCAGGGCGATCACGATCACGCCGAGGATCGCGACGACCTTGAGGTCCCCCTCGGACACCGTCGTGATCGATCCGAACAAGAAGTTGTTGAGCGCCGACGCGCCCTGCCCGGCCAGGTTGGTGAGCAGCACGCCGCCGGCGAGCCCGCCGTAGAAGAGGATCGCGAGGGCGACGTCGCCGCTCGTACGCCCGAACATGCGCAGCAGCTCGATGACGACAGCACCGATCACCGCGACGACGACTGCGGTCAGGACCGGAGCGACATTGGTGAGCAGGCCGAGCGCGACACCAGTCAGCGCCACGTGCCCGATGCCGTCGCCCAGGAGCGCGAGGCGGCGCTGCACGAGGAACGTGCCGATCGCGGGGGCCGCGAGGCCGGTGAACACCGCGGCGATCAGCGCCCTTTGCATGAATCCGAAGTCGAGCATCTCGGTCATGCCGTCGCCTCGCAGAGAAAGGCTCGGTAGCGCGGCGACGGCATGATGGCCTGTCGGTTCGTTCGCTGGCGCTCACTCATCTCCAGACCCCTTCGCCGGTCAGGCCCTCGGGGGTGGGTGGCACGCCGTGCGTGTGGACGTGGGCGATGTCTTCGCCGACGAGCCCCTCGCACGGCCCTTCGTAGGCCACCTCGCCGGCGTGCAGCACGATCGCGCGATCGATCAGTGGGCGCAGCGGGCCGAGCTCGTGCGCGACCAGCAGCACCGACGTGCCCTCGTGCACGAGGCCGCCCAGCAGCTCAGCGAGCGACTCCTGGTTGTCGTGATCGACACCCGCGGTCGGCTCGTCCATGACGAGCAGCTCGGCCTCGGACGCCAGCGCCCGGGCGATGAGCACGCGCTGCTGCTGTCCCCCGGAGAGCTCGCTGAGCGATGAGCGCGTACGGTCTGGCAGTCCCACGCGCGAGATGGCGGCGTCGACGGCCACGGCGTCGGCCTTGGTGCTCCAGCCGAACAACCTGCGGTGGGCGAGCCGGCCGCTCATCACGACCTCGTGCACCGTTGCGGGGACGCCCGCGACGGCCCGCGAGCGCTGTGGGACGTACCCGATGCGGTGGCGATCGCGGAACCGATCGAGCGGGATGCCGAACAGCTCGACTGCGCCCTCGCTCATCGGGATCAGCCCGGTGGCGGCGCGGACGAATGTGGACTTGCCTGAGCCGTTGGCCCCGAGCAGCGCGACGAACTCACCCGCCGACACGTCGAGGTCGACCTGTCGCAGGACAGGCCGACCATCGAGTGCCACGCTCACGCCGCGAGCCTTCAGCGGCTGTGTGGGGTCATCGCTCATGTGCAGGAGTTGGCCTTCCTCAGGGTCTCGAGGTTCTTGCGCATGAGCGTCAGGTAGGTCTGACCCTTGGTCGCATCGGACAGCCCCTCGATGGGATCGAGCGTAGCGGTCGTCGCGCCGGTCTCCTTGGCAATGGTGTTGGCGATCGCGGGGCTGACGAGCTCCTCGGTGAAGATCGTGGTGATCTTCTCCTTGCGGACGAGCTTGGTGATCTCGGCGAGCTGCTTCGGCGACGGCTCGTTGGCCGGGTCGATGCCGGCGATCGGCACCTGCGTGAGGTTGTATCGGGCAGCGAGGTACTGGAACGCGGCATGGCTCGTGACGATCGTCCGGGTCTTGCACGTCTTGAGGCCGGTCTCGAAGTCGGTGCCGAGGGTCTCCAGCTCGGACGTCAGCTTGGCGGCGTTCGCGGCGTAGTCAGAGGCGTGATCAGGGTCGGCTGCCGACAGCTTGGACTCGACGGCCTTGGTCACCGCGATCATGTTGTCCGGGTCGAGCCAGGTGTGCGGGTCCTCGTCGCCATGATCGTGGCCCTCGTCGCCGTGGTCGTGCCCGTCCTCGGCGCCCGGCTGGGTGGGCTTGAGCTTGACGATGGTCGCGACATCGATCGTGTCCTTCTTCGACCGGTCGGCCTGGTCGACGGCTTCGTCGACCGCGGCCTGGAAGTGCTCCTCGTAGACCACGAGGTCGGCGTTCTGCACGTCACCGACCTGCTTGGGCTTGAGCTCGAGGTCGTGCGGCTCGACTCCGGGCGACGTCAAGTTCTCGACGTTGACGTGGGAGCCCCCGACCTGCTCGGCGACGAACGCGAACGGATAGAACGACGCAACCACGTTGGTCGTCCCGTCGTCTCCCTTCGAGGTGCTGCCACAGGCGGCAAGGAGGAGTACGAGTGGCAGCGCGCCAAGCAGGGCGAGGGGTTTCTTCATGAGAACGATTCTCAAGTAGTTGGGAATCGTTGTCAAATATCGGAGGCTGCGGCGAACGTGACGTGGCTCACTGTACGATGAGCGGGCACCACGCAAGTCACCCATCACTCGGATCGTCCGGCACGTACCTGCCGGTGAAGGGAAACATCAGCATGTCATCAGTCACGTTCGACAAAGCCACTCGCGTCTTCGCGGGTCAGGACCGCCCAGCGGTCAACCAGCTCGATCTCCACGTGGAGGACGGTGAGTTCCTCGTCCTCGTCGGTCCGTCCGGCTGCGGCAAGTCCACCTCCCTGCGCATGTTGGCCGGGCTCGAAGAGGTCGACGACGGTCGTCTGCTCATCGGTGACCAGGACGTCACCGATCTGCCGCCCAAGGCCCGCGACATCGCGATGGTCTTCCAGAACTACGCGCTCTACCCGCACATGACGGTCGCCGAGAACATGGGCTTCGCGCTCAAGATCGCCGGCGCCAACAAGGCAGACATCAACAAGCGCGTCGCCGAGGCAGCCGCGATGCTCGACATCACGGAGTACCTCAACCGCAAGCCCAAGGCGCTTTCCGGTGGTCAGCGCCAGCGCGTCGCGATGGGCCGGGCGATCGTCCGCTCGCCGCGGGTGTTCCTGATGGACGAGCCGCTGTCCAACCTCGACGCCAAGCTGCGGGTCCAGACCCGCACGCAGATCGCCCAGCTGCAGCGCCGGCTCGGCACGACGACGGTCTACGTCACCCACGACCAGGTCGAGGCCATGACGATGGGCGACCGCGTCGCGGTGCTCAAGGACGGCTTGCTCCAACAGTGCGCCGCCCCGCGCGAGATGTACGACAAGCCGGCCAACCTGTTCGTCGCCGGGTTCATGGGCTCGCCGAGCATGAACCTGATGGAGCTGCCCGTGGTCGACGGCGGCGTTCGCTTCGGCGACCTCGTCGTGCCGGTCGCTCGCGACACCCTTGCCGACGCGCACGCGGCGTCCGTGACGCTGGGCATCCGCCCGGAGAACCTCGTGGTCAGCGACAGCGGCCTCAAGCTCGAGGTCGACGTCGTCGAGGAGCTCGGTGCTGACGCATACGTCTACGGCCGCGCGAACGTCGGCGACACCGAGCGGACCATCGTGGCCCGCGCCGACTGGCGCCGGCCGCCGGCCAAGGGCGAGACGATCTTCCTCGCGCCCGACGACCCGGCCGGCGTGCACATCTTCGCGACCGACTCCGGCGAGCGACTGGGCTGACCACCGCGCGCTGGGTGTGTTTCCCGCACGTGGGGGACACACTCGGCGCGGCGTCAGAATCGCTGCCAGTCGGGTTTGTTGTCCCAGGCCTCGCGGTAGTAGTCGGCGAGCCGAAGCCCATCCGCGGCAGCCTCGTCGATCACCACAGTGGCCCGAGGATGCAGCTGCAGGATCGACGCGGGGCAGAACGCGGAGACCGGCCCTTCCACCGCGCTCGCGACGGCGGCGGCCTTGCCCTCGCCGGCGGCGATGAGCACGAGGTGTCCGGCGTCGAGGATCGTCCCGAGACCCTGCGTGATGACGTGGCGCGGCACGTCATCGATCGAGTCGAAGAAGCGGGCGTTGTCCTCGCGCGTCTGCCTTGTCAGGGTCTTGACCCGCGTGCGGGAGGCCAGCGAGGAGCCCGGCTCGTTGAAGCCGAGGTGACCGTCGGTCCCGATGCCGAGCAGCTGCACGTCGACGCCCCCGGCCTCTCGGATCGCCGACTCGTAGCGGGCCGCTTCGGCCGGTATGTCCTGCGCTTCGCCATCGGGCCCGTCGACCTGGTCCAGACCGGCTTCGTCGGTGAACTCGCGACGAATGACCGAGTGATAGGACTCCGGGTGTGTACGAGGCAGTCCGACGTACTCATCGAGCGTGAAGGCGCGGCAGCCACTCAGGTCCACGGTTCCCGCCTGGTGGCGGCGGATCAGCTCGCGATAGGCCGGCAGCGGTGACGAGCCGGTGGCCAGCCCGAGGACCGCACCCGGGCGCACATGTGAGGCGACGATGTCGGCGACGAGGGCTCCGGCGGCGTCCCGGTCCTCGACGATCACAACTTCCACGGACGAGCCCTTTCGTCTCCCGCGCGGAGCAGCGCGGCACCAGTTCGCCGGCAGGATGTCCGGCCGGCAACCACCGTACGCCGTCGTGGATGCCCGGGCCCGAGCGTGCCTGCTGCGCCGACTAAAGTGGGCCGGACCCCCGGGCGTACGCCATCACGATGGCGTGCACAGGCCCGCCGACACCCAGCCGGATTGGAAACACCCCATGGCATCGACCGTCGACAACGTCATCAGCCTCAGCAAGCGCCGCGGCTTCGTCTACCAGTGCGGGGAGATCTACGGCGGCACCAAGTCCGCGTGGGACTACGGCCCGCTGGGCGTCGAGCTCAAGGACAACATCAAGCGCCAGTGGTGGCGGTCGATGGTGCAGAGCCGCGACGACGTCGTCGGACTCGACTCGTCGGTCATCCTGCCGACCGATGTCTGGAAGGCGTCCGGTCACCTCGCGGCGTTCGTCGATCCGCTCGTGGAGTGCCGGCACTGCCACAACCGCTTCCGGCAGGACCACCTCCAGGAGTCGTACGCCGAGAAGAAGGGCATCGACGACCCCGACACCGTCGCGATGGACCTGATCGCATGCACCAACTGCGGCACCCGCGGCGAGTGGACCGAGCCGCGGATGTTCAACGGCCTGCTCAAGACGTACCTCGGTCCGGTCGAGTCCGAGGAGGGCCTGCACTACCTGCGACCTGAGACGGCACAGGGCATCTTCGTCAACTTCGCGCAGGTCATGACGACGGCCCGCAAGAAGCCCCCGTTCGGCATCGGCCAGATCGGCAAGAGCTTCCGCAACGAGATCACACCGGGCAACTTCATCTTCCGCACCCGCGAGTTCGAGCAGATGGAGATGGAGTTCTTCGTCGAGCCGGGCACGGACGAGGAGTGGCACGAGACCTGGATCAAGACGCGGATGGACTGGTACGTCGGTCTGGGCATCAACCCCGACAACCTGCGCCTGTTCGAGCACCCGCAGGAGAAGCTCTCCCACTACTCCAAGCGCACCGTCGACATCGAGTACAAGTTCGAGTTCGCCGGCTCCACCTGGGGAGAGCTCGAGGGCATCGCCAACCGCACCGACTTCGACCTCAAGACGCACAGCGAGCACTCGGGCAAGGACCTGACCTACTTCGACCAGCCCAACAACGAGCGCTGGACGCCGTACGTCATCGAGCCCGCAGCCGGGGTCAACCGTTCGATGATGGCGTTCCTGATCGATGCGTACGTCGAGGAGCAGGTGCCGAACGCCAAGGGGGGCACCGACGCACGCACGGTCCTCAAGCTCGATCCGCGCCTCGCGCCGGTCAAGGCCGCGGTGCTTCCGCTGTCGCGCAACGAGGACCTGTCGCCCAAGGCGCGGGCGTTGGCCGCCGAGCTGCGTGGCTTCTGGAACGTCGACTTCGACGACGCCCAGGCGATCGGCAAGCGCTACCGCCGGCAGGACGAGATCGGCACGCCGTTCTGCATCACGGTCGACTTCGACACCCTCGACGACCAGGCCGTCACGATCCGCGAGCGGGACTCCATGACGCAGGAACGCATCGCGCTCGACCAGGTGACGTCGTGGCTCGCGGCGCGCCTGCCCGGCTGCTGATCCGCGCGTGAGCGACAATCGGCACGTGGTGCCATCCAAGATCGTCGCGGCCGTTTCGGCCCTCGTGCTCGTCGCCGGGTGCGGGGGGTCCTCGAACGACAAGAAGTCCGACGAGGTGCCGGTGCCCAAGGGCCTCGAGGTGCCCAAGGGCGTCACGCTCACCAAGGGTGGCGCGACGTTGACCGAGGGCAAACCCGCGAGCGTGGTCTATCAAGTCGGTGACAAGGCGGCGAGCGTCATCACGGTGACCGTCTCGTCGGTCCGCAAGGGCTCGATCAAGGAGGACTTCACGTTCTTCTCGCTCGACGACGAGACCAAGGAGTCCTCGCCGTTCTACGTCGACGTCACGGTCAAGAACGAGGGACCTGCCGGTCTCGGTGGTGCGGCCCTGCCGATCTTCGCCCACGACTCCAGCAACACCAACCTCCCGGCCAACGACATCGTCGGGACGTTCAAACCGTGCCCCGACTCGACGCTGCCCAAGAGCTTCCTTCCCGGTGCCACCGCCGATCTGTGCCTGGTCTACCTGGTGCCCAAGGGCCGTGCGCTGCAGTCGGTCGACCTGCAGACCGGTTCGGCCAAGGACGCCATCACCTGGACCCCGTAGT
Organism: uncultured Actinomycetota bacterium; assembly: GCA_963790145.1. GTDB lineage: Bacteria > Actinomycetota > Actinomycetes > Propionibacteriales > Nocardioidaceae > Aeromicrobium. Next base: position 992,185 of record CAWBNN010000005.1, read on the forward strand.
CCTCTGAGCCCCCGGGCGGTGACCTGGCGTCCACGTGGGGCGCGCGGGTGGACGCATACTCACCGCTCGGTCCGACGGGTGGACGCCATAGTCACCGCCCAGCGGCCTGAGACAATGGGTGACATGCCCACCGCCACGCTGCCGCGCACTCTCCGGCTCGGAGACCTCGAGGTCCCCAACCCGGTCGTGCTCGCCCCGATGGCCGGCGTGACGAACGCGGCGTTCCGCCAGCTCTGCGCCGAGCAGGGCGCCGGGCTGTATGTCTGCGAGATGATCACGTCGCGGGGCATCGTCGAGGGCGACAAGACGAGCCTGGCGATGCTGAGGTTCGCGGCCAACGAGACCTTCCGCTCAGTGCAGCTCTACGGCATCGACCCGCAGACGATCGGTCGCGCCGTCGAGATCCTCTGCGCCGACCACGGCGTCGACCACGTCGACCTCAACTTCGGTTGCCCGGTTCCCAAGGTGACCCGCAAGGGCGGGGGAGCCGCGCTGCCGTGGAAGGACACTCTCCTCGGCGACATCCTCGAGGCGGCGGTGTCGGCGGCGACCCCCTACGGCGTTCCGGTCACGATGAAGACCCGCAAGGGCATCGACGATGACCACCTGACCTACCTCGACGCCGGTCGCATCGCGCAGGACACCGGCTGCGCCGCCATCGCGCTGCACGGCCGAACCGCGGTGCAGCACTACTCCGGCCGCGCCGACTGGGCCTCGATCGCCGAGCTCAAGGCGGCTGTCGACATCCCGGTGCTGGGCAACGGCGACATCTGGGAGGCGGCCGACGCGGTCCGCATGGTCGAGGAGACCGGCTGTGACGGCGTCGTGGTCGGCCGCGGCTGCCTGGGTCGTCCGTGGCTGTTCCGTGACCTCGCGGCAGCGTTCTCCGGCGAGCAGGTCGTCGAGCTGCCGACCCTCGGTGAGGTCGCAGGCGTCATGCGCCGGCACGCCGAGCTGCTGGGTGACCTGATGGGCGAGGAGCGTGGCTGCATCGAGTTCCGCAAGCACATCGCCTGGTATCTCAAGGGATTCGCTGCCGGCAAGGATGTACGCAGCCGGCTCGGGATGGTGTCGTCGTACGCCAACCTCGACGAGCTGCTCGCCCGGCTCGACCCCACTGAGCCCTATCCGCTCGACGAGCTCGGCACGCCACGAGGGCGCCAGGGCACACCCAAGAAGGTCTCGGTGCCGGACGGGTGGCTCGACTCCCGCGACATCGTCACGCCGATGGATCCCGATGCCGAGGACGGCACGTCCGGAGGCTAGCTCCTCGCCGCGCGGGCCTGCTCGAGCTGGGCCAGCACGACCGCGCGGGCATCGCGCTCGTCGAGGTTGCGGCCGTCGGCGTCGACCGGGCCCTGCGGGGTGTGCACCTCGATCGTCGCGAGCCGGCGCCTGCGCTGCAACGGTCCCTGGCGCAGCTCCACGGACTGCGTCTTGTGGTGCGGCACGATGTTGGTCGTCCGCTCGATCCACCCCTCGCGGGCCACGAACGTACGCTCGTTGGCGCCGACCCAGCGGTAGCGCCAGCCGATCGGCGCGAACACCCGCGAACGACGTGGTGCGCTCGTACGCGACAGCGACTCGACGTCGGAGCCGGGGATCAGCTCGGCGATGACCGAATCGGCGAGGACGCGGTCCGAGATCGGCAGCAGGATGGACGACGAGTCGGTGCCGTCGTCGTCGCCGTGGGCGGCGTAGCCCGCGATGTCGACCTCGAGCCGCAGCCAGCCGAACCTGCGCCAGACGAACGGCTCCTTGATCGCGATGCCCTGCACCCGCGTGAACGGGATCGTCTGCGACGTACGCGACAGCAGCCCGCGTTCGATGCGGAGTCCGCCTGTCCCACGGGAGAGGGTGAAGTCCCATTGCTGCAGGATCCGCTTCGCGATGATCTGCGCGAGCCAGGTGCCCAGCGGGATGATGCCGCCGAGGGCGACGACGAACTGGCCGAACCAGATCGCGCCGATGATGAGGGCGATCGAGCCGACGGCGGCAAGCAGGAAGTCCAGCGAGAGCACCGTGCCGATCATGACCCGCTCGGGCGGGACGACGGTGATGGTCGTGCGCTGCTCCTCGACCTGGACATCGTCGTGCGACTCGCCGTGTGCCCTCGCGAGCAGGACCCGGCGCAGGTCGCGGGCGTCGTCCAGCTTGAGGAATCGCAGCGACGTACGTGAGTCCTTGCCGCCGGCCATCTCGATGCGCAGCTCGGCGAGGCCGAACACGCGGGCGACCAGAGGTTCGGCGATGTCGACGGACTGGATGCGCTCGTAGGGGATCCGGCGGGAGGCCTTGGTGATGATTCCGCTGTTGATCCGCAGCTCGGTGCCGTCGATGACGTAGCGCGTGAACCGCCAGGTCAGGAACCCGACGATCATGCCCACGATGAGCCCGCCGCCGAGCGAGATCGCCAGGCTGAGCAAGGCACTCATGTCGCCCCAGCCGTCGCCGGAGAACACCGAGCTGATGAGGCCGACGGACGCGGCCGCCGCCCACAGCGCTCCCTGGACGATCGAGGTCAGGGGATGCGTGCGGAGCCCGACCGCTTCGGCGGTGAGCTCAGACTCCTGCGCCATGTGCCTCACCGAGCTCGGTCAGGCGGTTGCGCAGACGGGTCGCCTCGGCCGCCGGCAGGCCGGGTATGTCCGCAGCGGTCTCCGCGCTCGCGGTGTGCAGCGTGACGGTCGCGACGCCGTATGCCCGCGCGAGCGGTCCGGCCTCGACGTCGACGAACTGCATGCGGCCATAGGGGATGGCCACGAGACGCTTGAACATCACGCCGCTCGTCACGAGCAGGTCGTCGTCGTTCTCGGCATAACCCCAGCAGCGTTGATTGCGTCCGGCCCACAGCCAACCCCAGCCAGCGGTAGAGAGCGCCAGGACGATCACCATTGCGCCGATCCACCGGAGGTCGGGAAGCAGCACCAGCAGCACGAGGCCCACGAGCAGCAGCACTGCGGCGGGGATCACGATCAGGATGCGCCGGATCGTGGCGAGCTTCGGCGAGACGCGCTGCCAGGTTCCCGACGGGGGAGTGAAGAGTTCGTCCACATCGCGACCCTACGCGGGGCGCCCGCCGTACGTGTGCACGGCGGGCGCCCCGGCTGGTCAGGTTGTCGGCGGTGGGGTGCTCGACGACCCGGAGGTCGACGGGCGGTCCATCGGCTGGTCGATGATCGAATCCGTCATCGACGTGTCGTCGCCCTCCTCCTCGCGGCCCGGAGTCTTCAGGTTCCACCATCGGATCACGGCGCGGAACAGGAAGTAGTAGACCACCGCATAGCCCAGTCCGATCACGATGAGCAGCCCGGGCTTCTCGGCGATGTTCCAGTTGAGCAGGAAGTCGAACAGGCCGGCGGAGAAGCCGAAACCGTCCCTGATGTCGAGCGCGTTGGTCAGTGCGATCGACGTGCCCGTGAGCACCGCGTGGATCACGTAGAGCGGGAACGCGACGAACATGAACGAGAACTCGAGCGGCTCGGTGACACCGGTCAGGAAGCTGGTCAGCGCGGCGCCGATCATGATGCCGCCGACGGCCTTCTTGTGGGCCGGCTTGGCTTCCTGCCAGATGGCCAGTGCGGCAGCCGGCAGCGCGAACATCATGATGGGGAAGAACCCGGTCTGGAACGCACCGGCAGTCGGGTCGCCGGCGAGGAAGCGCGGGATGTCACCGGTGACGACGGTCCCAGCGGAGTTCGTGTAGTCGCCGAACAGGAACCACGGGCCGGAGTTGAGGATGTGGTGCAGCCCGAGCGGGATCAGCAGCCGATTGAGCGTGCCATAGACGAAGCCGCCGATGACGTCGTTGTCGGCGACCCAGTCCGACACGTTGGTCAGGCCGGTGTTGAACCATGGGTAGACCAGGGTCATGAGCACCGCGATGATGATCGCCGCGAACGCCGTCATCATCGGCACGAAACGGCGTCCACCGAAGAACGCGAGATAGTCCGGCAGCTTGATCCGGTAGTAGCGCTGCCACAGCCAGGCCGCGGTCAGGCCGATCACGATGCCGCCGAGGACGCCGTAGCCCTTCGCCACCGCACCCTCGTTGTCCTTGTCGACCGTCATGACCATGGGGACCATGACGTCGTAGACACCCTTGAAGACCAGGTAGCCGACAACCGCGGCGAGGGCGGTCGAGCCGTCGGACTTCTTGGCCATGCCGATCGCCACGCCCAGGGCGAAGATCAGGGGCAGGTTGTCGAAGATCGCCCCGCCGGCCGCGCCGATGACGGCAGCGGGCTTGTCCCAGCCGAGGCCGTCCTTGCCCAGCAGGTCCGGCTGGCCGAGGCGGAGCAGGAGCGCCGCGACAGGCAGTGAGGCAATCGGCAGCATGAGGCTGCGCCCGAATTTCTGGACGGAGGCGAGGCCGGGGAGGCCCCCTCGTCCGGCGGATATGGCAGTCATCTGGATTTCCCCTCAGTGTTGGTGATGCTTCGGAACTAACGCGCAGATGGGCCCCGTTGCAGGCTCATCGACAACTGGTAGCGGTCGCCGCGGTAGCGGCTGATGGTGTGCTCGACGGGTCCTTCGCTGGAGAACCCGACGCGGTCGAAGACCATGACCGGCGCGGTCTCGGCGACCTCGAGCAGATGGGCGTACGCCGGTCCGGCCTGCTCGGCCCATGTCGACTGGTGTGCGTCCGTGATCACGACCCCGTAGGTCGCCTCGAGGACCGCGTAGATCGAGCCGCTGAGCTCCTCGTCGCCGAGCGCGGGGAAGAGCGCCTCCGGGTACCACGTGATCTCGTGCGCCATCGGCTCGTCGTCGGCCAGGCGGAGGCGTTCGATCTCCCAGATCCGGTCGCCGGCGCTCAGGCCGAGTGCCTTGGCGGTCGCCTCGCCGGCCGCGACGACGGCGCACGACAGCACCTCGGTGCTGGGGCGGTGCCCGCGCTGGCGCATGTCCTGCGTGAACGACGCGAGGTGCAGGTTGCTCTCGACGCGGGGGCGGGTGACGACGGTCCCACGACCGGGAACCGTCGTGAGCCGGCCCTCGTTGACGAGGCTGCTGATCGCGGCGCGGACCGTGGCCCGGCTGACGTCGTACCGCGTCGTCAGGTCGCGCTCGGACGGGATCATCGCGCCCGGCTGGAGCTCCTCATCGATGGTCTTCAGCAGTGCGGCGCGGAGCTGTGCGTGCTTGGGGAGCAGGCTGTCGTTGAGCATGCGACAACTCCTCTCGACTGACGTCTGAACCGCTGGTACGATCCGGTACGTACCAGTGAGGATGGACGCGAACAGCCCGGCATGTCAACCCCTGCACAGACGAATCGAGGCCCGACGGTGACGACGCTCGTAGCGGCTCGACGACTCGTGGGCCTGCCCGACGGCGGGTCAGGGGCGGGCTGGATCGAGATCGACGACGACCGGATCCTCGATGCCGGTCGCGGCGCTCCCGCACGTACGCCCGACGTCGTGCTCGACCACGGCATCCTCGCTCCGGGACTCATCGACGCCCAGATCAACGGGGCGTTCTCGGTCGATTTCGCTGACGCCGATGCTGACGAGGTGCGCAGCGTCGCCGAGCGGATGCTGTCGACCGGGGTCACGGCGATGGTCCCGACGTTCATCACCGCGACGGTGGAGCAGCTCGTCGAGCAGGTCGGCCGCTACGACGCCGCGCGCATCGCCAGCAACACGTCCGGGTCCGCGACGCGGCTGCTCCCGGCCCACGTCGAAGGCCCGTTCCTGTCGCCTCGGCGGCGCGGCGCCCATCGCGAGTCGCTGCTCGTCGATCCCACGCCGGAGCGAGTGGCGCCGCTCTTGGCACTCGCGAGCGCGATCTCCTACGTGACGCTCGCCCCCGAGCGCGACGGGGCGTTGCGCGCGATCGCCGACCTCGTTGGGGCGGGCATCCGCGTCGCCGTCGGGCACAGCGACGCGACCGACGACCAGGTTCGCAGCGCCGCCGACGCAGGCGCCACCCTCGTCACGCACCTCTACAACGCACAGAGCCCGTTCCACCACCGTGCGCCGGGAGTCGTCGGCGCCGCCCTCACCGACCCGCGGCTGACGGTCGGCGTGATCGTCGATGGTCACCACGTCGAGCCCGCAGCCGTACGCCTGGCCTTCGCTGCGGCAGCTGGTCGGGTCATGCTCGTCACCGATGCCGTGGCTGCGCTCGGTATGCCACCCGGCGCCTACGAGCTCGGCGGTGACCAGCTCGAGGTGATCGCGGGCAGCCCGCCGCTGCGCGCTGACGGCACGATCGCCGGCGCCGACGAGCCGCTCGACGCCAATGTCGGGCACGCCGTCGACTGCGGCATCGACCTCGTCGACGCGATCAGGGCGGCGACACGCACGCCCGCAGACGCGCTCGGGCTCACCGATCTGGGGCGGATCGAGCCGGGGGCGCGCGCCGACCTCGTGCTGCTGGGTGACGACCTGAGGGCGCGTACGACCTGGCTCGGCGGCATTCGAGTCTGGTCCGCCGATGGCACGATGCAAGGACCGGGAGCCACCGTGGCCTCCGGCAGGTTCTAGGAGGGATTCCCCATGGTCACAGCCGAAGAGATCGTCGCGGGACTGGGCGGTCGCGACAACATCGTCGAGATCGAGCCGTGCATCACGCGGTTGCGCACCGAGGTCGCGGACGCGTCCCTCGTCGACCAGGCCGCGCTCAAGGCTGCCGGCGCCTTCGGGGTCGTCGTGTCGGGCAACGTCGTGCAGGTCGTCGTCGGGCCCGTCGCCGACACGCTCGCCAGCGACATCGAGGACCTCGATTGAGCTCGTCGGTGGTGCTGGCGCCCGTCGCGGGAACCGTCGTGGCACTCGCGGACGTACCCGATCCGGTGTTCGCCCAGCAGATCGTGGGCTCCGGCCTGGCGATCGACCCTGAGCGCGTCGAGTCCACGGTCGTGGCGCCTGCTGACGGACGCCTGCTCAAGCTCCACCCGCACGCGTTCGTGCTGCTCACCAACGCCGGCAAGGGTTTGCTCGTGCACCTCGGCATCGACACGGTCCAGCTCGACGGCGACGGGTTCGAGCTGCTCGTCGCCGAGGGTGACGACGTGACCACGGGGACGCCCATCGTGCGCTGGGATCCGGCCGCCATCGAGGCCGGCGGACGCTCGCCGATCGTGCCGATCGTCGTGATGGACACGGCGCCCGACAGCATCGAGTCCACGGCGACCGGAACGGTACGCGTGGGCGACGAGATCTTCACGCTCTGAAGGCTGTGAAAGGGTGCCTGAAAGTTGACCCGAATGGACTGCGGTGCGAGACTGAGAGACGCAGATCAGCCTCATCTGCCCCTTCCCCTCAGTTCCATTTCCGCGGAGATTTTTTCATGGCCAAAGCACTCATCGGCTACATCGGAGGCCCCACCTCCGATCAGCTGCGCGAAACCGCTGCCCTGCGCCGTCGGATCGCCGACCTCGAGGCCGAGATCACGCGCCTCAAGGTCGAGAACGACGGGCTGCTCCGGACGATCCGTGAGCGGGTCGACACAGTGACTGCAGGCGACTTGATGGAGCCTGCGGCTCACTAGCGTTCCAGCGCACCTGGACCGTGTCTGCCCATTCACGGTCGGGGCGCGTGCCCCCGCATCCCGACTGACTGCGTTTTCGTCGGTCGCCGCACAAGCCCCCTACTCGCTGCGCTCGTGGGGGGACCCCCACCGGTGCGCCTCCCTCCTCTGCCTTGTCAGCCGGGCGCGGATGACACGCACCCTGATCGACCGCCAATGGGCAGACACGGCCTAGTCTGGCTCCAACCGGTTGCCGTCGTAGGAGTCAGAGTTGTACCTCAAGAGCCTCACGTTGCGTGGGTTCAAGTCCTTTGCGTCCTCGACGACCCTTCAGCTGGAGCCCGGCATCACGTGTGTCGTCGGCCCCAACGGCTCCGGCAAGTCCAACGTGGTCGACGCCCTCTCGTGGGTCATGGGCGAGCAGGGTGCCAAGTCGCTGCGCGGCGGCAAGATGGAGGACGTCATCTTCGCCGGTACGTCCGGCCGTCCGCCGTTGGGTCGCGCTGAGGTCGTCCTCACGATCGACAACACCGACGGTGCGCTTCCGATCGAGTACACCGAGGTCACGATCTCGCGCACGATGTTCCGCAACGGCGGCTCCGAGTACGCGATCAACGGCAACACGTGCCGCCTCCTCGACGTCCAGGAGCTCCTGAGCGACTCGGGCATCGGCCGCGAGATGCACGTCATCGTCGGCCAGGGCCAGCTCGACGGCGTCCTGCGGGCAACTCCCGAGGAGCGGCGCGGCTTCATCGAGGAGGCAGCAGGCGTCCTCAAGCACCGCAAGCGCAAGGAAAAGGCGCTCCGCAAGCTCGATGCCACGCAAGGCAACCTGACCCGGCTCAACGACGTGCTGACCGAGCTGCGCCGCCAGCTCAAGCCTCTGGGCCGTCAGGCCGAGGTGGCTCGCCGCGCAGCGGTGATCCAGGCCGAGGTCCGTGATGCACGAGCCCGCATCCTCGCTGACGACATCGTGAGCGCCCGCTCCGTGATCGCCGAGGAGCTGGCCGACGAGACTGCCCTCAAGGAGCGGCGCCAGGCCGTCGAGCAGTCCATCGCGGCGGCCCGCGAGCAGGAGACCGAGCTGGAGGACCAGTTGCGCGAGGACTCGCCGCGACTGTCCGCCGCCCAAGAGACCTGGTACAGCCTCTCCGGCCTGCGCGAGCGCATCCGCGGCACCGCGGGCCTGGCCAATGAGCGCGTACGCCTGGCCGCCGTCGAGGCCGAGGATCGCCGGGTCGGTCGCGAGCCCGAGGAGCTGGAGGCCGACGCCCGACGGGCCCAGGAGCAGCTCGAGCAGCTCAGTGCGGGTGTGAAGCAGGCGACCGAGTCGCTCGAGTCCGTCATAGCCGAGCGCAACGAGGCCGAGTCGGCCTACACCGCCGAGGAACGACGGGTTGCCGGCCTGCTGCGCGCCGCCGCTGACCAGCGCGAAGGCCTGGCGCGGCTCCACGGCCAGGTCAATGCCCTCAAGAGCCGGGCGACCGCTGCCGGCGAGGAGATCGGCCGGCTCACTGCCGCTCGCGAGGAGGCCGAGAACCGGGCGGTCGAGGCCCACCGCGAGTTCACGAACCTCGAGAACCAGATCGCCGGCCTCAACGCGGGCGAGTCAGGGCTCGACGAGGAGCTCGAGGCGGCCGAGGACGGGCTGGCCGAGGTCACCCAGCACCTGGCGTCGTTGACCGCCCAGGCGCAGGAGGCCGAGCGCCAGCAGGCGGCGTTCGCGGCCCGCAAGGAAGCCCTCGAGCTGGGGCTCGCCCGCAAGGACGGCGCGGGCGCGTTGCTCGCCGCGACCGATGAGATCAGCGGTCTGCTGGGCTCGGTCGCCGCATTGTTGACCGTACGTGGCGGGTTCGAGACGGCGATCGCCTCGGCGCTCGGCTCGGCAGCCGATGCTGTGGCCGTCGATCACCTCGACACCGCCGTCTCGGCGATGGAGAAGCTCAAGTCCGAGGACCTCGGCCGTGCCGGCATGCTGCTCGGCGGCGGTGAGGTCGACGACTCCACGTGGCCCGGGCTCCCGGACTATGCGACGTACGCGATCGATGTCGTCGAGGGCCCTGCGCCGCTGCAGGGTGCGCTGCGCCGCCTGCTGTTCAAGGTCGCCGTGGTCGACAGCCTCGAGCAGTCGCAGGAGCTGATCCGGCATGCTCCCGACGTCACTGCGGTGACGCGCGACGGTGACGTCCTCGGCGCGCACTTCGCCGCTGGTGGCTCGACTTCCAAGCAGAGCCTGATCGAGGTCCAGGCCGCGATTGCGCAGGCCGACGAGGACCTGACCCGCGCCCAGCACACGTTGGAGCGGTTGCGGTTCGAGCACGAGGCTGCCGACGCCAAGCGAGCGGTCGCCCAGGAGCGCGTCGACGCGGCGCTCGGCCGCCTGCACGAGTCCGACGCCACGATGGCTGCGGTCGCGGAGAACCTCGGTCACCTCGGTGCCACCGCCCGTGCGGCACGTGGCGAGGCCGACCGCCTGGCCAGCGCGATCGCCAAGGCCGAGGAGTCGCAGGCCGGTGACCTGTCAGGCCTGGCCGAGCTGGAGGACCGGCTCGCCCAAGCCGAAGCGGCACCCGAGGAGGAGCCCGACACGGCGCTGCTCGAGGAGCTGGCCGACAAGGCGTCGACCGCTCGTCGCGCCGAGACCGACGCCCGGCTGGCGCTGCGCACCAACGAGGAGCGGGCTCGGGCACTCGAGGGCCAGGTCACGGCACTGTTCGAGGCAGCTGAGGCCGAGCGCGAGGCGCGGATCAAGGCCAAGGAACGGCGCGAGCGCCAGCTCCGCGAGGCCGAGACGGCCAAGGCCGTCATCATCGCCAGTGATCGGGTGCTGGCCCGGCTCGAGCAGTCGATCGGCCAGGCCTCCACGCTGCGTTCGGAGATCGAGGCGTCGCGCACGGGCCGCGAGGAGACGCTGCGCGGCGTACGCGCACAGCTCCGCGAGCAGATCGCCGAGCTGGACGGGCTGACCGACTCGGTGCACAAGGACGAGATGGCTCGGGCCGAGATGCGGCTGCGCCTCGAGGGTCTCGAAGCGCGTGCCCTCGAAGAGCTCGGCCTCGAGGTCGAGACGCTCGTCGCCGACTACGGCCCCGACCAGCTCGTACCACCCATCACGGTCGAGGGCGACGACGACTCGTTGCCGGCCGAGCCGGTGCCCTACGAGCGCGAGGCGCAGGTCAAGCGGCTGCGCAACGCCGAGCGATCGATGGCGATGCTCGGCAAGGTCAACCCGCTCGCGCTCGAGGAGTTCACTGCCCTCGAGGAGCGTCACCAGTTCCTCTCCGAGCAGCTCGACGACCTCCGCAAGACCCGTCAGGACCTCCTCGAGATCGTCGAGGAGGTCGACGCCAAGGTCGAGCAGGTCTTCACCGAGGCCTGGTACGACGTCGAGCGCGAGTTCCAGGACGTCTTCTCCCGGCTGTTCCCCGGCGGCGAGGGCTCGCTGATCCTCACGGACCCGCAGAACATGCTGACCACCGGCATCGATGTGGAGGCCCGACCGCCGGGCAAGAAGGTCAAGCGCCTCTCGTTGCTGTCCGGCGGTGAGCGGTCACTGGTCGCCGTCGCGTTCCTGGTCGCGCTGTTCAAGGCCCGGCCGAGCCCGTTCTACATCCTCGACGAGGTCGAGGCTGCGCTCGACGACGCCAACCTCGGCCGGCTGCTCGACCTCTACGAGGAGCTGCGCGCCAACTCGCAGCTCATCGTCATCACGCACCAGAAGCGCACGATGGAGGTCGCCGACGCGCTCTACGGCGTCTCGATGCGCGGCGACGGTGTCTCCGCGGTCATCAGCCAGCGCCTGCGCGAAGAAGAGACTGCATCTTGACAGCAGGGCGCCTGCGCACCGACTTTGCGGTTCTGCGGACGATCACGACGCGGTGGGCGGACGAGGACGTCTACGGCCACGTCAACAACGTCGTCTACTACTCCTACTTCGACACCGCGGTCAACGGCTTCCTGATCGACCAGACCGGCGCGGACATCCGCAAGCTCGATGCCGTTGGCCTGGTCGCCGAGACCCAGTGCGAGTTCCTGCGCGAGCTCGGCTTCCCGGGCGACGTGCAGGCGGGGCTCGCGGTCACGAAGCTCGGCACCTCGAGCATCGTCTACCGGATCGGCCTGTTCCAGGGTGAGTCCGACGAGCCGGCCGCGATCGGTCGTTTCGTGCACGTCTACGTCGACGCCGCGACGCGTGCCGTCACGCCGATCCCCGAGGCGATCCGCGCGGCCGTCACGCCGCTGGTCACTCCCTGACCGCTTTGGGCCAGCGTTCTGCATAGGATCGACGCGTGACCCTGACTCAGCTGCTCCTGATCCTCCTTGCCGTCATCGTCGTGCTCGGCGTCGGCATCAGCCTCGTCATCGGCCGCGGCCGCAAGGAGCTGCCGCCGCCTTCGGAGCTCGACCGGGTCACCGAGGAGGTCATCGAGCATCCCGAGCACCCTGAGCCGCACCTCGAGGACGAGGAGCCGGCCGCCGGGGTCGAGACGATCGAGCGGCCTGAGGCTCCGCAGGGCCGCCTCGTACGCCTGCGCGCCCGGCTCGCCAGGTCGCAAGGCTCGCTCGGCAAGGGCCTGCTCGCAGTGCTCAGCCGTTCGACGCTCGACGACGATGCGTGGGAGGAGCTCGAGGACACGCTGTTGGCAGCCGACGTCGGTGTCACGGCGACCGATGAGCTGGTCGCGAACCTCAAGACCCGTGTGCGGGTCGAGGGCATCGACGATCCAGCAGCGGCCAAGGCCGCACTCCGCCAGGAGCTCGTCGGACTGATCGACCCGTCGTTCGACCGTACGCTCGACTCGACCGGTGCCGACGGCAAGCCCGGCGTCGTGCTCGTCGTCGGGGTCAACGGCACCGGCAAGACCACGACGGTCGGCCGGCTCGCCCGCGTGCTGGTGGCCGAGGACAAGACCGTCGTGCTCGGCGCTGCCGACACGTTCCGGGCCGCGGCGGCGGACCAGCTGCAAACCTGGGGGGAACGCGTCGGGGTGCCGACCGTTCGTGGCCCCGAGGGCGGAGACCCCGCGAGCGTCGGCTTCGAGGCCGTGCAGCGCGGCATCGCCGATGGCACCGACGTCGTGCTGGTCGACACCGCCGGCCGGTTGCACACCAAGGCCGGACTCATGGACGAGCTCGGCAAGGTCAAGCGCGTCATCGAGAAGCAGGCGCCGGTCACCGAGGTGCTGCTCGTCATCGACGCCACGACGGGCCAGAACGGCCTGACGCAGGCCCGCGTGTTCGGCGAGGTCGTCGACGTCACGGGCATCGTGCTGACCAAGCTCGACGGCACCGCCAAGGGCGGCATCGTCATCGCCGTGCAACGTGAGCTCGGAGTGCCGGTCAAGTTCGTCGGACTCGGCGAGGGAGCGGACGATCTTGCGCCGTTCGACGCCGAGGAGTTCGTCGACGCCCTGCTGGCGTAGCGACACGAACTCACATGGGCCCGCTGCGCGGCTCAGGCGGGACGTAACACGCTGTTTACACGGCGAGTGAATTCGTGACGTAGACGCAACATTGGTGGGCGCATACCGAAATCCCCCGACAGCAGTCTGTGTCGCAACAGGTCGTACCTCGTCCTGCTGCAACGCACTCTTCTTTCGGAGGTTTCATGGATACCGGCGATACCGCGTGGATTCTGGCCAGCTCGGCCTTGGTCCTGCTCATGACGCCAGGACTGGCGTTCTTCTATGGCGGCATGGTCCGCTCCAAGACCGTGCTCAACATGATGATGATGAGCTTCATCGCCCTGGCGGTCGTGCCGGTGCTGTGGGTCCTCTTCGGCTACTCCTTGGCGTTCAGCCCCAACGGCAACCAGTTCCTCGGAGGCTTCGATCGCATCGGCCTCGACGGCATCGGTCTTGAGACTGCCTACGGCACGATCCCCGAGTACGTCTTCGTGGCGTTCCAGCTGATGTTCGCGATCATCACGGTCGCCCTGATCAGCGGTGCGATCGCCGACCGCGCCAAGTTCGGCGCCTGGACGCTGTTCGTGACCATCTGGGTCACGGTCGTCTACTTCCCGGTCGCGCACTGGGTCTTCGACTTCGGCGACGACGGTGGCTGGATCGCGACCAAGCTCGAGGCCCTTGACTTCGCCGGTGGTACGGCAGTCCACATCAACGCCGGTGCTGCCGGCCTGGCGCTCGCGCTGGTCCTCGGCAAGCGCGTCGGCTGGAAGCGCGACCCCATGCGTCCGCACAACCTGCCCTTCGTGCTGCTCGGTGCTGGCCTGCTGTGGTTCGGCTGGATCGGCTTCAACGCCGGCTCGGCCGTCGGCGCCAACGGCCTCGCCGGCCTGGCGCTCGTCAACACGACCGTCGCAACGGGTGCGGCGATCCTCGGCTGGCTGCTCGTTGAGTCCATCCGCGACAAGAAGGCCACGAGCCTCGGTGGCGCCTCCGGTGCTGTCGCCGGTCTGGTTGCCATCACCCCCGCAGCCGGCGCGCTGACGCCGGTCGGCTCCATCGCCCTGGGCGTCATCGCCGGTGTGCTGTGCGCGCTGGCGGTCGGCCTGAAGTACAAGTTCGGCTACGACGACTCGCTCGACGTCGTCGGCGTCCACCTCGTCGGTGGTCTCGTCGGCACGCTCCTGATCGGCTTCCTCGCCTCCGGCGACGTCGGCCTGTTCTACGGCGGCAACCTCGAGCAGCTCGGCAAGCAGGCAGTCGCCGCGTTCGCCGTCCTCGCGTACTCGTTCGTCCTCACGTACATCATCGGTAAGTTGATCGACGTGACGATCGGGTTCCGCATCAGCGAAGAGGATGAGGTTCTCGGCATCGACCAGGTCGAGCACCTGGAGACTGCGTACGACGAAGCCGGAATCATCGGTGGGTCCGCCCTGAAGACGGGAGTCTGAGCATGAAGCTCGTAACTGCGGTCATCAAGCCGCACAAGTGGGAAGAGGTCCGCGAGGCCCTCGCTGCAGCTGGCGTCGCCGGTATGACGGTGACCGAGGCAAGTGGCTACGGCCAGCAGAAGGGACACACCGAGGTCTACCGCGGTGCTGAGTACGACGTCTCGCTGGTCCCCAAGATCCGCCTCGAGGTCGTCGTCGATGACGCCGATGTCGACAGCGTGGTCAGCACGATCACCGGGTCCGCGCAGACCGGCAAGATCGGTGACGGCAAGGTCTGGGTCATCCCGGTCGACTCGGTCGTGCGGGTCCGCACGGGTGAGACGGACGAGGCAGCCCTCTAGGGCTGACGACCATCAACGAGGCCGCCGCAGCACCTGACCGGGTGCTGCGGCGGCCTTGTGTCGTATGTCCGGCGCCGCCGGTGGGCGGCCCGCTGCGTACGATCACCACCGTGACCCACGAGATCGACAAGGCGGCTCTCGCCCAGCAGCGGAGCGACCGGGCGCTGGAGGCCGACCGGAGGTTGCGTCAGCTGTTCGCCGAAGCGGTGCCGGCGGGCGGCAGCGACCCCCGTGAAGGGCCGGGTCTCGCGCTCGTAGCGGTCGGCGGGTACGGCCGTTCCGAGCTCTCCCCGTTCAGCGATCTCGACGTCGTTCTGCTTCATGATCCGTCCGTCGACGAGACCGTCGTTCGTGAGGTCGCCGAGGCGATCTGGTACCCGTTGTGGAACGACGGGGTCGCCCTCGACCACTCCGTGCGCGACACCGTCCAGATGCGCGAAGCCGCGGCCACCGATCATCGAGCTGCGATGGGGATGCTCGACGCCCGAACCGTCGCCGGCGACGCGGGGCTCGTGCTGACGTTGCGCTCACAGGTGCTCGCCGACTGGCGCCGCGAGGCCCGTACGCGGGTCGAGGAGGTCCGCGAGGCACGCAACACGCGCATCGAGCGAGCCGGCTGGATCGCCCACGCCGCCGTGCCCGACCTCAAGGAGTCCGGGGGAGGGCTGCGCGACAGCGTGATCCTGCGTGCCCTGGTCGCGACGTGGCTGATCGACGTACCCCACAGGGAGTCCGAGTCGCTGCGCTCCGACCTGCTCGACGTCCGCGACGCACTGCACGAGACCGTCGGCCGGCGGGTCGAGCGCCTCGATGCCGACGTCATCCCTGACGTCGCTCGATTCCTCGGCATGGGCGCCGAGGAGCTGGACCTGCACACCCGTCAGCTCGGCCGCCGCATCGCCCACCTGGCGTCGCTGTCGTGGCACAAGATCGACGCGGCTCTTGCGCCGCCCGCCAAACGCACGATCACGCCCACCGGCCCGGCCGTGACACCGCTGGCCGAGGGCGTCGGCATCCTCGACGGCGAGGTCATCGTCACCGGCAAGGCGGATCCGGCCACTGATCCCGAGGTGGCGCTCCGGGCGGCGGCTGCGGCGGCGCGTGAGGGCCTGCCGTTCAGCCCTGGCTCGGCGGCACGCCTGGCCGAGTCGATGGGCCAGCTGCCGGACCCGTGGTCCCCGTCCTCGTCACGTCTCATGGTCGACCTGTTGAGCTCCGGCAAGGGCTTGGTGCGGGTGTGGGATGAGCTCGACTTCGCTGGTGTCGTCGACCTGCTGCTGCCGGAGTGGGTCGCGATCCGGCTGCGGGGTTCGTCGTCGCCGGTGCACCGTTTCACGGTCGACCGGCACAGCCTCGAGACCTGTGTGCAGGCCGCGAAGGTCAAGCGTGATGTGGCCCGCCCCGATCTGCTCGCGGTCGCGGCGTTGCTGCACGACATCGGCAAGGGTGTCGAGGGTGACCACTCCGAGGTCGGCGAACCAATGGCCGTACGCATCGCGCAGCGGTGGGGTTTCAGCGCCGAGGATGCTGCGGTCATCGGCAAGCTCGTACGGTGGCACCTCCTGCTCCCGACCATCGCGACGCGACGCGACATCGAGGACCCGTCGACGGCGGCGAACGTCGCCGAGATCGTCGAGACCGAGGACTTCCTCGACCTGCTGGCTGCGCTCACCGCCTCGGATGCGCAGGCCACCAGCCCCGCGGCGTGGTCGCCGTGGCGCAAGGGCCTGACCGAGGGGTTGGTCGAGAAGGTCCGCCGCGTGCTCGACGAGTCCGTGACGACGCCGACGCCCGAGGAGTATGAGGGCTGGCCCGTCGGCGTACCCATTCCGGAGCACGGCGCGATGCAGCCGGCCGACTTCGCGCTCACGGTCGAGTCACATCAGGGCGGGTCGCTGCTGAAGATCGTGACCGCCGACCGGCAAGGCGTCATGGCTGACCTCGCGGGTGGCCTGGCGCTGGCCGGGCTGGCGATCCGCTCCGCGCGCACCGTGACCCTCGGTGATGCCGCCGTGTCGCTGTGGGAGGTGTCGCGGTCCGACATCGACGCGTCGCGCCTGAGCGATCGGCTGCGCCCCGCGATGGCCGGTGAGCTCGACCTCTCGGGACGCCTCGAGCTCACGTCGATCGCCGACGCACCTGATGCCCGCGTACGTCTGCTCGACCGGCTCTCGGAGACCGCGACGCTGGTGGAGGTGCGTGCCCAGGATCGCCGGGGTCTCGTGTGGACCGTGTGCGACCAGATCGCCTCTCTCGGCCTGTCGATCCGCTCGGCGCACATGTCGACGTACGGCGATGAGGTCCGTGACGTGTTCTATGTCGTCGACGGCGAGGGCCAGCCCCTCGACGACACCACCGCCGCCAACCTCCGCGACGCCCTCGCCACCGCCCTCACCTGACCCTTGAGCGGTGACCTGGCGTCCAGGGGGCTGGTGGGGCGGTGAGTTGGCGTCCAGCGAGTGCCGCGAAGTGGACGCCAAGTCACCGCCCGAGGTTCGAGGTGGACGCCAGGTCACCGCCCGAGGTTTGAGGTGGACGCCAAGTCACCGCCCACGCAGGGGGAGCGTGCAAGGGACTCGGTTAGAGTTGACCAGACCCCCATCTCCCCATTCGAGGATGACGACCGACGTATGTTCGACACCCTGCAAGATCGCCTGCAGTCAGCGTTCAAGAACCTGCGCGGCAAGGGTCGACTCTCCGATGCCGACATCGACGCCGTGGCCCGCGAGATCCGGGTCGCTCTGCTCGACGCGGACGTCGCCGTGCCGGTCGTCCGCGACTTCATCGCCAACGTCAAGGAGCGGTCCCGCGGCGCTGAGGTGAGCCAGGCGCTCAACCCGGCCCAGCAGGTCATCAAGATCGTCAACGACGAGCTCGTCACGATCCTCGGCGGCGAGACGCGACGCATCCAGTACGCCAAGAACCCGCCGACCGTCATCATGCTCGCCGGCCTCCAGGGTGCCGGCAAGACGACGCTGGCCGGCAAGCTCGGCCTGTGGCTCAAGGGTCAGGGCAAGTCGCCGATGCTCGTCGCGGCCGACCTCCAGCGCCCCAACGCGGTCAACCAGCTCCAGGTCGTCGGTGAGCAGGCCGGCGTCAAGGTGTTCGCGCCCGAGCCCGGCAACGGCATCGGCGACCCGGTCAAGGTCGCCACCGACGGACTCGCCGAAGCCCGCCGCACCCTCCACGACGTCGTGATCGTCGACACCGCCGGTCGCCTCGGCATCGACGAAGAGCTCATGCAGCAGGCTGCCGACATCCGTGCCGCGGTCGATCCCGACGAGGTGCTGTTCGTCATCGACGCGATGATCGGCCAGGACGCCGTCGTCACCGCCGAGGCATTCCTCGAGGGCGTCGACTTCACCGGTGTCGTGCTGACCAAGCTCGATGGTGATGCCCGAGGCGGCGCCGCGCTGTCGGTGCGCTCGATCACCGGCCGGCCGATCATGTTCGCGTCGACCGGCGAGAAGCTCACCGACTTCGACGCGTTCCACCCCGACCGCATGGCCTCGCGGATCCTCGACATGGGCGACATGCTCACGCTGATCGAGCAGGCCGAGAAGGTCATGGACACCGAGCAGGCGGCCAAGGACGCCGAGAAGCTCATGGGCGGGTCGTTCACGCTCGACGACTTCCTCAGCCAGATGGAAGCCATCTCCAAGATGGGCTCGATGTCCAAGCTCGTCGGCATGCTCCCGGGCATGGGTGCGATGAAGGAGCAGCTCGCAAACTTCGACGAGCGCGAGGTCGACAAGATCAAGGCCATCATCCGCTCGATGACCCCGGCCGAGCGCGACAACCCCAAGATGATCGACGGCTCTCGCCGTACGCGCATCTCCAAGGGCTCGGGCACCCAGGTCAAGGACGTCAACCAGCTCGTCGACCGCTTCTTCGACGCCCGCAAGATGATGCAGCAGATGGCCAAGGGCGGCGGCGTGCCCGGTATGCCCGGCATGCCGGGGCTCCCCGGCGCCGGCAAGCGTGCCGGAGCCAAGCAGAAGCCGCAGCAGAAGAAGAAGGGCAAGCGCGTGTCGGGCAACCCCGCCAAGCGCGCCGCCGAAGCCGCAGGTGCCACCAAGAAGGACGGCGCAAGCGCGTTCGGCTTCCCGGCCGGTGGCAACGACGAGTTCGAGCTGCCCAAGGAGCTCAAGGACCTGCTCTGACCGAGCCGTGCGTCGGTGGGCTGTGGGACATACTGTCGTGTCATGAACTCTCCGCCGCTTGTCGTGGTCATGGGCATCTCGGGCGTCGGCAAGTCGGCCGTCGGGCACGAGCTCGCTGACCGATTCTCCGTGGAGTACGCCGACGGTGACGACTTCCACCCCGAGGCCAACATCGCCAAGATGTCCTCCGGCACACCGCTGACCGACGAGGACCGCTGGCCTTGGTTGGAGGACATCGGGGTGTGGCTCCGCGAGCATGACGCGGCAGGTGGGGTCATCAGCTGCTCAGCCCTCCGACGCGTCTATCGCGACATCCTCGTCGACGCTGCCCCGCGTACGCACTTTCTGCACCTGATCGGCGACCACGACCTGATCAAGTCGCGCATGGAGGAACGCGACCACTTCATGCCCGCCTCGCTGCTCGAGTCGCAGGAGCAGACCCTCGAACCGTTGCAGGACGAGGAGAACGGCTGGGCCTTTGACATCACGCCATCCCCAGCCGAGATCGTCGACGAGTTCGTCGCCCGCGCCGGCCGTCTCCTAGGACACCGCAGATCGCCAGTACGCTCATCGCCGCCTCGCCGCCGAGCCGGTCAAGCAGTCGCCGGCACCGGTCAGCCATCACCGTCGATCATGGAGACGATCCTCTGGGTCAGCGGCCTCGTCGTGGTGCGCGCGACGCGGTCGTTGATCACTCGACGACCGGGGCGACCGGCAGCCAGCGGCGTACGACCAGGGCCGTCGCGACTACGGGAAGGACGAGCACGACCATCGGCCGCCATCGACAGCCAGACCGAGAGCAGCGCGACGACGGCGTAGATCGCCAGCGCAACGAGCTCGCTGAGCAGTCCCGCGACGGAGGTGACGGTTGCTCGGGCCGAACCCTCGATGGCGTCCTGCAGCCGTGCCTCCGCGACGACAGTCGTGTTGGTCACGATGCCGTAGCCGAGGCCGATCAGTGCGAACCCGGCGAAGCCGACCAGATCGGCGCCTCGCCAGCAGCGCTCCGACTCCGAGCGCCAGCCCCGCCACGAACCAGGAGCCGAGGCCATCGTCGTCGAGCGCATCCCGGCAGTTCGTCCGGCGAGCAGGGCGCCCATCAGCGATCCCGCCACGGTCAGGCCGATCAGCAGGGGGACGCTCTCGGTCGACGCGCCGCCCTCCTGCGCCAGCAACCCGAAGTACTCGTCGAACGCGGTGAACCCGTAGAGAATTGCCGCCAGCAGGACTCCACCACGCACGGTCGGCCGACGGAGCGCCTCCCTCGTACCGGACCGGAGCATCGAGGCGTACGTCGTGAAGCCGCCGTCGGCGACCGCTGCCGGCGGCCCATCGGGCTCCGCCTCGTCCAGCTCGTCGACCCGCGTCGCCGACACGGCTTTCGGGGCCCGTGGAAGTGAGGCCGCCACGCCGGCCTGGACGAGGACGACCGTGACGCTGATCCAGCCGACCAGGGCGTAGCCGCCGAGGGCGTACAGCGGTGCGGCGGCGAGGACTCCCAGGTCAATGCTCGAATGCAGAACTCATGGTCCAACTGTGGAAGGAAGGGGGCCGGCCATGCCTCAAGGGCGCACAGCCAGGAAAGCCGCGACCCGATCCTTGGGCCGACCGATGATGGCGCGATCACCTCGAACGAGCACGGGCCGCTGCATCAGGCGGGGATGCTCGACGAGCAGTTGCGCCACAGCGTCCGGCGTCACGTAGTCCTCCGGGACGAGCCCTTGTGCCTTAAAGAATCCGTCCTTGCGCACGAGATCGCCGGCAGGGTCCTCGAGCTTGCCGATGAGCTCGAGCAGCTGCGCCCGGTCGAGCGGCATCTTGAGGTAGTGGACGACCTCGACGTCGACCCCGGCGGCGGAGGTTTCGTCAACGGCGTGGCGCGAGGTGGAGCAGGCGGTGTTGTGGAGGATCGTCACATCAGGCATGCCGCGAGCATACGACTGACTCCAGGGTCACTTCGTGCCACCATGGCCGGATGTGGGAAGCGTTTTCGCACACGCTGAAGGACCCGGCCGGCGCCGCGGTGCCCTTCTTCCTGCTGTTCATGCTCATCGAAATGGCTGCCGTGCGCCGCGAGGACCGCGAGGATCGCGAACGAGCCGGCGTCCCTCCCGGAATGGGTTACCTCAAGGAGGACACCCGGGCGAGCCTGACGATGTTCGTCGGGTCGCTCGTCTTCTCGGCGATCTTCCGCACGGCGGCGTTCCTGCTCTACACCGTGCTCTACGTGCATCTCGCACCGTGGCACCTGTCGGCGAAGAACCCGTGGACGTGGGTCGGCGTGCTGCTGGGCGTCGACCTGCTCTGGTACACCTACCATCGCTTCGCGCATCGTGTGCGCCTCGGCTGGGCCGGTCACCAGGCCCACCACTCGAGCGTCTACTTCAACTTCTCGACTGCGCTGCGACAGAAGTGGAACCAGTGGTTCGAGGTCGTGATCTGGCTGCCGTTGCCGCTGCTGGGCGTCCCACCCTGGATGATCTACTTCACGTTCTCGATCAACCTCATCTGGCAGTTCCACCTGCACACCGAGAAGATCGACACGTTCCCCCGCTGGTGGGAGGCGGTGTTCAACACGCCCTCGCACCACCGCGTGCACCACGGCTCCGACCCGATCTACCTCGACCGCAACTACGGCGGCATCCTCATCGTCTGGGACCGGCTGTTCAAGTCGTTCCAGCCCGAGCTGCACCGGCCGACGTACGGGCTGACCCATCCGGTCGGCACCTACAACGTGTGGAAGCTGCAGTACGGCGAGTACGTCAAGATCTGGCAGGACGTCAAGCAGGCGCCGCGCTGGCGCGATCGGCTGGCGTACGTCTTCGGGCCCCCGGGCTGGGCGCCGCGCGAGTAGCCCTGACAAGAATGGTCTTCATGACTCACGTTCGCTACGACGTCGACGAGAACATCTGCACGATCACGATGGACCGGCCGGAGGTGCGCAACGCGGTCGACGGCCCGATGGCCGGCGAGCTGCGCGAGGCGTTCCAGCAGTTCGAGGAGGACGAGTCCCTGGCGGTTGCCGTGCTCACCGGAGCGGGCGGGACGTTTTGTGCGGGGGCCGACCTCTCAGCGGTCAACGACCCGGAGCGCCGCAACGAGCTGGACCCAGAGGGTCTCGGCGGCGGGCCCATGGGCCCGAGCCGGCTGGAGCTGACCAAGCCGGTCATCGCGGCAGTGTCCGGCCACGCGGTGGCCGGTGGTCTCGAGCTCGCCTTGCTCGCCGACCTGCGGGTCGCCGAGGAGGATGCGGTGTTCGGCGTGTTCTGCCGGCGTTGGGGTGTGCCGTTGATCGACGGCGGCACCGTGCGGCTCCCGCGGATCGTGGGTCAGGGTCGAGCGCTCGACATGATCCTCACGGGGCGACCTGTCGGCGCGCACGAGGCGCTGCAGATGGGATTGGCCAACCGGGTCGTGCCCGTCGGCGACTCGCTCACCGTCGCGCACGACCTCGCCGAGCAGATCGCCGCGTTCCCGGCCGAGTGCATGAAGGCGGACCGCGCATCGGCGTACCGCCAGTGGGACCTGCCGTTCGACGCCGCGCTGCGATCCGAAGGCGCCAACGGCGTACCGGTCGTGCTGATGGAAGGTGCCGCCGGAGCCGCACGGTTCGCCGGTGGCGAGGGCCGTCACGGCGAGTTCTGAACCGGGGGAGCGGCCGGATGCGGCCGAATTGGAGCCGTGGCACGTGTTCTGGCAGAATGAGCCCTTGCGTCCGGTACGCATGGAGACCCTCTCATCTTCATACCGCCGGCTCACCGATTTCGTCGGCCGTGTCCCCACGCGGCACCGGCAGGTCACCACATACACACATCTGAGGAGACACCACACTCGTGGCAGTCAAGATTCGCCTGAAGCGTATGGGCAAGATCCGCACGCCGTTCTACCGCATCGTCGTCGCCGACTCGCGCACCAAGCGCGACGGACGCGTCATCGAGGAGATCGGCACCTACAACCCCAAGGCCGACCCGTCGATCATCAAGGTCGACGGCGAGCGCGCCCAGTACTGGCTCGGCGTCGGCGCCCAGCCGACCGAGGCCGTCGCCGCGCTGCTCAAGATCACCGGCGACATCGGTGGCAAGAACACGATGAAGTTCGCTGACGAGAAGCGCAGCAAGGAAGACATCTTCCAGGAAGCGCTCAAGGAGCTCCACAACGAGCCCAAGGCCGACGCGACCACCAAGAAGGCCGCTGCAGCCAAGAAGGCCGCCGCCAAGGCCGAGGAGCCCAAGGCTGACGAAGCCAAGGCTGAGGAGCCGAAGGCTGAAGAGCCCAAGGCCGACGAGGCACCTGCTGAAGAGGCCAAGGCTGAGGAGCCCAAGGCCGACGAGGCCAAGGCTGAGGAGCCGGCTGCCGAAGAGGCGCCCGCCGACGAGGCCAAGGCCTGATCGTGGCAGCCCCCATGATCGAGGTCATCGAGCATCTCGTCGCCGGCATCGTCGACAGTCCTGACGATGTCAACGTCCGCGCCAAGCAGACGCGCAACGGCGAGCTGTTCGAGGTCCGGGTCAACCCGGACGACCTCGGCAAGGTCATCGGTCGCCAGGGCCGTACGGCCACCGCCATCCGCAAGGTCGCGGGCGCGATCGCCGGACGTGGCGGCGCGCGCATCGACTTCGTGGACGTCGATCGTCGCAACTGACGATGCAGGTCGTCATCGGCCGCATCGGCCGGGCCCACGGCATCCGCGGTGAGCTGAACGTCGACATCCGAACCGACGAGCCCGAACGGCGTTTCGCCCCGGGCTCGTCGGTCGTTTGCGGCGACCGCACCCTCACGATCGCGCGCGCCCGGCACCACAGCGGCCGCCTCGTCGTGTCGTTCGAGGAGATCCCCGACCGCACCGCCGCGGAGGCGCTGCACGGCAAGATCATCGAGGCCGAGGTCGACCCGCTCGAGCTCCCCGACGACCCCGACGAGTTCTACGACCACCAGATCGTGGGGCTCGAGGCTCGTTCGGGCGACGAGGTCGTCGGCACCGTGACCGGCATCGTCCACGGTCCCTATCAGGACACGCTGGCCGTCGAGGTCGACGGCCGTGAGGTGTTCATCCCGTTCGTCACCGAGATCGTGCCCATCGTCGACGTCAAGGCCGGCTTCGTCACGATCAACGAGGTGGCGGGCCTGCTGGATCCGGCCGAGGCCGAGAATGCCGCATCGGACCTGGCGGCTGACTGACGTGCAGATCGACGTCGTCTCCATCTTCCCGGCCTATCTCGACGCCCTGCAGCTGTCGCTAGCCGGCAAGGCGCAAGTGGCCGGCTTGCTGCAGGTCAACACGCACGACCTGCGCAACTTCACGACCGACAAGCACCGCAGCGTCGACGACACCCCATACGGCGGGGGAGCCGGCATGGTCATGAAGGCCGAGCCGTGGGGCGAGGCGCTCGACACGCTGGCGACCGACGCCGCCGTGATCGTCGTGCCGACCCCGTCAGGGACGCCGTTCACGCAGCGCCTGGCTGAGCAGCTCAGCACCGAGGATCACCTCGTGTTCGCCTGCGGTCGCTATGAGGGCATCGACCAACGCGTCATCGACCACGCCGCCGGCCGCTGGCGGGTCGAGGAGGTCTCCCTCGGCGACTTCGTGCTCAACGGCGGCGAAGTGGCGGCGCTCGCGATGATCGAGGCGATCGTGCGCCTCATCCCCGGCTTCATGGGCAACCCCGATTCGCTGGTCGAGGAGTCGCATGGCGATGACGGGTTGCTGGAGTATCCCGTCTACACCAAGCCCGCGAGCTGGCGCGGCCTCGATGTGCCGGAGATCCTGTTGTCAGGCAATCACGCGGCGATCGCGGCGTGGCGGCGTGAGCAGGCGCTCGAGCGTACGCGACAGCGGCGTCCCGACCTGCTCGGCTAGGCCCACGGCCGATTTCCTCCGGGGGGTGCGCATGTGGCAACATTGACCCTTGGCGCCGACGGTTCTGCCTCAGGGGAACCGCGATCACCGCCGCATCAAACTTTCATTCGCACCGCAATCCGTGGGTGACCTGTGGCACCAGCGAGGAGTAGACCATGACCAACATCGTCGACCAGGTCGCCAGCGCATCGCTGCGCACCGATCTTCCCGACTTCCGCGCCGGCGACACGCTGGACGTGCACGTCAAGGTCATCGAGGGCAGCCGTTCGCGCATCCAGGTGTTCAAGGGTGTCTGCATCAAGGTGCAGGGCTCGGGCATCGGCCGTACGTTCACGGTCCGCAAGGTCAGCTTCGGCGTCGGCGTGGAGCGTACGTTCCCGCTGCACACCCCGGTCATCGAGAAGATCGAGGTCGCCACTCGCGGCGACGTCCGCCGCGCCAAGCTCTACTACCTCCGCAACCTGCGTGGCAAGGCCGCCAAGATCAAGGAAAAGCGCGAGGTCTGAGCACTCGGTGAGTTGCCTGCCGCACCGTTGACGGTGCGGGTTAGGCTCACTGCGTGACACGTCTGGCCAAGGGATCCACGATCCGGCGTGACGCCGGACTCTACGGATTCGAGCGCGCGCTGGCCCGCCAAGGTCTGCACCCCGTCGCGGGTGTCGACGAGGCGGGCCGTGGCGCGTGTGCCGGACCCTTGGTGGCGTCTGCCGTCGTCCTGGATCGTCCGATCAAGGGACTCGCCGACTCCAAGCTGCTCACCGAGAAGCGCCGCGAGGCCTGCTTCGACCTGATCATGGAGCGCGCCGTCGATGTGTCGGTCGTGGTGATCCCGGCGGCCGAGTGTGACCGGATGGGCATGCACGTCGCCAACATCGCGGCCCTCCGCCGGGCGCTGGCCCGGCTTGCGGTGCGCCCCGGATACATCCTCACCGACGGCTTCCCGGTCGACGGGCTCGGTGCGCCGGGACTGGCAATGTGGAAGGGCGACCGTGTCGCCGCCTCGATCGCCGCTGCCTCGGTCATCGCCAAGGTCACCCGTGATCGCATGATGGTGCGGATGCACGAGGACTATCCGGCATACGATTTCGCCACGCACAAGGGCTACAGCACCCCACTCCACCAGGAGGCGCTGAAGCTGCACGGTCCGTGCGACGAGCACCGCCGGCGATACGTCAACGTACGAGCAGCAATGGAAGGCTTGCCCATGGATCAGGAAGTCGCGCATGAGCTCTGAGGATCTCGAGCGCTACGAGTCCGAGATGGAGCTCGCGCTCTATCGCGAGTACCGCGATGTCGTCACGATCTTCAAGTACGTCGTCGAGACCGACCGGCGCTTCTACCTGTGCAACCAGGTCGACGTGAAGGTGCGCTCGGAGACCGGCGATGCCTACTTCGAGGTCTCGATGAACGATGCCTGGGTGTGGGACATCTACCGTCCGGCGCGGTTTGCCAAGAACGTCAAGGTGCTGACGTTCAAGGACGTCAACGTCGAAGAGCTCCAGGCCTCCGACTTCAAGGTGCCCGGCGCCGACTGACGTTGAGCGCCATGACCACGCGAGCGCCGGTCGGGCGGGCCACCTCGCGGAACCCTGCGTCACGGAACAGCTCCACCGAGCCGTGGAACAGCTCGTTGTTGGTGGCCTTCCGCTGGTCGGTGTCGATCGGGTAGGCCTCGACGACTCGGGCGCCGTGTGCTGCGGCGTGATCCACGGCGGCCTTGGTGAGCGCGTGCGCCAGACCCTGGCCGCGGTGCTCTCGACGTACGACGAAGCACGTGATCGCCCAGACGGCGGCATCATCCATCGGCTCGCCGCCAGCCTTCGCGACGCGGGAGCGGGCCAGCGCCGGCTGCGAAGGGCGCGGAGTCACTCGTGCCCAGGCGGCAGCGGCGTCGTCGACGTACGCGATGAGGGCGGACGGTGTCTCGGCACTCTTGAGCTCGCGGCGGAGCAGCGTTCGCTTGTCATCGTTGCTGATCGCGTCGAACTCCTTGCGCGGGATCATGAACCACTGGCACCAGCAGCTCGCGCCGTCACCGCCGCCGGTCATGATGTGCTCGACGTCGGCCCAGGGGGCGGCGGTCGCGGCCTCGATGCGGATCGTGGGCATGCCTCATCGTACGAACGTGGCCCGACAGTGTCAGTGCGCGAACGGCGGCGGTCCGAGAAGCACGATGCCACCATTGCGCTGGCCTGAGGCGGCGATCCGGTCGAAGTCGACCTCCCCGGTGTCCACGTCGTCGGCGATCGGGTCGCTGGCGTCCCAGTAGAACGACTCGATGTTGCCGGGTGTCTGCACACAGAGCATCCGCGCGAACGGTGACGTGACCATGAACGCGTGGGGGAGCCCGCGGCCCGCGAGCATGATGCCGCCCTCGGAGACGCGCTGCTCAGTGCCGTCGAGGTGCACCAGGATCTCGCCCTCGATGACGAAGAAGGTCTCGTCGGTGTCCGGGTGGATGTGCAGTGGGGTGACCTTGCCCTGCTCCATGCGGTCCTCGAACATCAAGAACGCGCCGTTGGACTCCTCCGAACGAACTTTCCAGGTGTGCACGCCGCCGCCGGCGAACCAGCGGCGCTCGCCCTCAGAAGCCGACTTGACGATGGATGTGGGTACGGCTGTTTCGCTCATGACGCCTTCTCCTTGGTTCGTGTCGTGGGACACGAGTACCATGACGACACTGCAGTACCATGTCGGGTATGTCAACACCTTATGAGGCGAGCGGTCGTGTCGAGCAGAAGAATCGGACGCGCACAGCACTCGTGGTCGCAGCCCGCGAGATGGTCTCGCAAGGGCTGGCACCCAGTGTCGCGGAAGCCGCCGACGCGGCAGCCGTCTCACGCACGACCGCCTATCGCTACTTCCCCAACCAACGGACCCTCCTCGCTGCCGCTCATCCGGAGACCGGGTCCGAGTCGATGCTGGGGGAGGATCCGCCGACCGATCCGGCGGCCCGGCTCGACGCGGTGATCCGCAGATTCACCGCAGTGATCCTCGAGACCGAGGCGCAGCAGCGCACGATGCTGCGGCTCTCGCTCGAGGACGATCCCGAGGACCGCGGTGGCCAACCGCTGCGTCAAGGGCGGGCGATCGGCTGGATCACGGAGGCGCTTGAGCCGACGCGTGGTCAGTTGTCGGATGACGAGCTGCACCAGCTGGTGCTCGCGATCCGCAGCGCCACCGGCATCGAGGCGCTGGTCTGGCTCACCGACATCGGCGGGTTGTCCCGCGAGGCCGCGGTCGAGCTGATGTGCTGGTCAGCCCAGTCGATGCTCGAGGCGGCGCTCTCCACAGGCGTACCCGGTTCGCGGTCTGTCCACAGCGTCTAGAACGGCGGCCGACAGCCGGCCGCCCCGCCGCGAGGCTGGCGTGATGACGTACGCGCGCAACAAGGCCCTTGGCACCTACGGCGAGCGGATCGCCGCCGATCACCTCGCGGCACTCGGCATGGTCGTGCTGGCCCGCAACTGGACCTGCCGGTTCGGTGAGATCGACATCGTCGCCAGGGATGGCTCGACGCTGGTCATCTGCGAGGTCAAGACCCGCACCAGCAACCATCACGGCGGGCCGTTCGAGGCGATCACAGGACACAAGGCGACGAGGTTGCGCCGGCTGGCCATGCACTGGCTCGAGGTGCACGACGTGGAGCCACCGAGCGTCCGCATCGACATCGTCTCGGTCGTGGTGCCGCCGCGCGGCGCCCCGGTCGTCGATCGCATTGCGGGGGTGGCCTGATGGCGGCCGCGACGCACTCGGTCACCCTCGACGGACTGTCCGGACGGCCGATCGAGGTCGAGGTCGACATCTCTGGCGGGCTGCCGGCGACCGTCCTGGTGGGACTGGCCGACACGATGGTCAACGAGGCGCGTGACAGGTGCCGGTCGGCGGTGTCCAACTCCGGTACGACCTGGCCCGATCAGCGCGTGACGATCAACCTCGCGCCCTCGACGCTGCCCAAGACCGGCTCGCACTACGACCTGGCGATCGCCCTCGCGGTGTTCGCGGCCAAGTCCCTCGTGCCGGCCGAGCGCCTCGCCGGCACGGTGTTCCTCGGCGAGCTCGCGCTCGATGGCCGCCTGCGAGCCATCCGAGGCGTCCTGCCAGCGACCCTTGCTGCGCTCGAAGCCGGGTTCGACCGGGTGTTCGTGCCCGAGGTCAACGTGCCCGAGGCCGAGCTGGTCCGGGGCATCTCGGTGATCGGGGTGCGTTCCTTGCGGCAGACCGTCGCCTTGCTGACCGGCGGTGAAGAACCTGACGATCCGCCCGTGCCGGCGCTCGATGAGGTCCCCGGCATGTCCTGGACCTCGGCCGATCGGCTGTCCCACCTCGACCTCGCGGACATCGCCGGCCAGGAGGACTCACGGATGGCGCTCGTCGTCGCCGCAGCCGGCGGACATCACCTGCTGATGACGGGGCCTCCCGGCATCGGCAAGACCATGCTCGCCCAGCGACTGCCCGGGCTCCTGCCCGATCTCACGCACGAGCAGTCCCTTGCCGTCAGCGCGGTGCACTCGGTGGCCGGGGTGCTCCCGAGCGATGCGCCACTCCTGCGGCGGCCCCCGTTCCTCGACCCGCACCACACCGCAAGTGCCGTCTCGATCGTGGGCGGGGGCAGCAAGGCGATCCGTCCCGGCGCGTTGTCGCTGGCCCACCACGGCGTGCTGTTCCTCGACGAGGCGCCCGAGTTCGCGAGCAACGTGCTCGAAGCGCTGCGCCAGCCGCTCGAGAGCGGGCACGTCGTCGTCTCACGTGCAGCGCTGACGGCGGCCTATCCCGCGCGGTTCCAGCTCATCCTCGCTGCCAATCCCTGCCCGTGCGGTCTGAGCTCCGCCGTCAGCGACCAGTGCCGCTGCACACCGTTGATGCGTCGCCGCTATGCCGATCGGCTCTCCGGTCCGATCAGGGATCGCATCGACATCCACCGCTCGCTGTCTGCCCTGTCGCGGCCCGAGCTGGCGAACGCCCTCGCCGGCGGGCGCACGACGGCCGAGCTCGCGGGCAGCGTCGCGGAGGCCCGCGAACGCCAGGCGCACCGTCTGCGCGAGACGTCATGGCGGCTCAACAGCGAGGTGCCCGGGGTCGAGCTGCGCAAGCACTGGCCGGTCAGCGAGCAGGGCCGGGTCCTCGTCGACCAACAGCTGCGCACCAACAAGCTCAACGCCCGATCTGCCGACCGGATCCTGCGATTGTCCTGGAGCGTCGCCGACCTTCACGGCCACCCCGTCCCGACGGCTGATGACGTCGACACGGCGCTCTCACTCAGACGCGGTACGCCGTTGGGCAGCGCGCTCCGCGACATGGTCCAGGCGTCATGACGCGGCAGGATCGGCTCGGTCTGAGCCTTGTCGTCGAAGCGGGCGATCCGCGACTGCGCAACCTGCTGCTGACCCACGAGCCGGCGGAGGTGCTCGCCGCGATCCTGGGTCGTCACCGACTCGGCGAGGTTCGCATCCCCGAGGCCTGGATCGAACGTGGCCGTGCGCTCGACCGCACGGCTGAGATCGCCGCCGCGCGGGCCAAGGCCGGTGGCCTCCGCTGGATCACGCCGGGCGACCAGGAATGGCCGGCTGCGTTGTCCGACCTCGATCACCTCGAGCCGCTGCACGGTGCCACGGGGGCACCGATCGGCCTGTGGCTCCGGGGCGTGGGACATCTGGCCGAGATGTGCGAGCAGAGTGTGGCGATCGTCGGTGCGCGCGACTGCACGACGTACGGCGCCGAGTGTGCCTCAGAGCTGGC
The DNA here is from genome assembly GCA_963790145.1 of uncultured Actinomycetota bacterium. Classification (GTDB taxonomy): domain Bacteria; phylum Actinomycetota; class Actinomycetes; order Propionibacteriales; family Nocardioidaceae; genus Aeromicrobium. Next base: position 1,022,617 of record CAWBNN010000005.1, read on the forward strand.
GGCAGATTGCTCGGATGCAGGATGGACCGTGGTCAGTGGCGCGGCGTACGGGGTCGACGGCTGCGCGCACCGCGGGGCGTTCCTCATGAACGCACCGACCGCCGGTGTCCTGGCCTGTGGTGCCGATCTCGACTACCCGAAGTCCCACGGAGCCCTCATCGCGCGGATTGCCGAGGTCGGTGTCGTCGTCAGCGAGCAGGCGCCGGGGGAGAAGCCGCTGAAGAACCGCTTCTTGTCCCGCAACCGGCTCATCGCGGCACTGACGCAAGGGACCGTGGTGGTCGAGGCCCAGCTGCGCAGCGGTTCGCTCAACACGCTCAACTGGGCTGACCAGCTCGGGCGCACCACGATGGCGTTGCCGGGTCCGGTCACGTCGAAGCAGTCCGCTGGTGTGCACGCGGCGATCCGAGCCGGCAAGGCCGTGGTCGTGACGAAAGGCCGCGAGATCGTCGCGGAGCTGTCCGGCCTTGGCGCGGCAGCCGAGGAACAACCGTCGCTGCCACTCACGGAGTTCGACCGACTGCCACCGCGGCCCGGATCGACCCTGGACGGGCTCGACTGGGCCACGGCCCGCGAGGTCTCCGAGATCGCCTCGACGGTGCGGCTCAGCACGCGTGAGGTACGGGCCGCCCTTGACCTGCTCGAACGCCGTGGACTGGTCGTCCGGGCCGGCGTCGAGTGGATGCTGTCACGCCGTGCAGACGTGGGCTGATCACGAAGGCGGGATGGCTGGTTCGAAGGACGCCAGCAGGGCTTGCAGGGCCTCCTGATCGGGGCCGACAAACTCGGGGCCGTCCGGCGCCGCGGCGACGTGGTCGAAAAGCGTGTCGTTGAGGCCGACGGCCGGGGGCAGATGCGTGCTCAGGATCGCTGAAGGGTCGAGCTCTCGGATCGGATCGATCGTCGCGCGGAACTTCACGGGATCGACCAAGCGCGACCACGGGCTGTCGATGGCCGCCCACAGCATCATGGCCGCCTCCAGGTCTGGTGCGTCGCGTACGTCGGCGCCCTGGGCGATGTCCGCCGTCGGCATGGGCCCGCCGAAGCAGTCGGAGGAGAAGAATGCGCCGCCCTTGCTCTCCAGGAAGCCCACCGTCGCCGGGTTGTCGTACAGCGGCGGCCGGTACCCGGTCAGGGTGCGGTCGCCCACGTCGAGCGACTGTCCTGGGTTGAGGAAGTACGTACGGTCGAGGGGCACCTCCCACTCGGTCGACATGATTCCGGCACCGATGAACGTGGTGATCAGGCGCGCCTGGGGCGCGGCTTCGAGCAGCTGGAACAGGCCGCCTGTGTGATCCCGGTCAGGGTGCGTCAACCAGATCCAGCGTACGTCGGCAGGGTCGATGACCGCCGACAGGTCACCGACGAAATCCTTGTCCACCGTGCTCAGCCCGGTGTCGATGACCACTGGCTGCTCAGCATGCAGGACGAAGGTGTTGACCGGCAGGAATCCGATGCCCGGAATCTCTGCGCAGTCGCTCAGCAACGTCACGTCGGACGTGATCGAGTGGGCCTCCATGGGGTGCTCCAATGCGTGTCGGAAAGGAACCTGCTGACGTAGCAGGTCCAGACCCCCCTTGGCCCGATCTGGCTCACGGGTGAGTTGCCTCGACGACGCGGGCCACCATCTGCCACATGCTCCTCTCGCCATTTCCCTGTGTCAACGGTGGTTTCGGCGTAGGTGCCGGTGCCGGCAACGAGAACGACGCAGTGGTTACCAGGGGACTCCCGACCGGAGGATGACGTTCGCGTACGGCGTCGCTTCTCCCGTGCGCACGACGAACCGGCATCCAGCGATGCGGCTCTTGAACTCCTCGTGGTCGAGCAGCTCCGGAGATACGTGCTCGTCGAGGATCCGGTGAATGTCGGGGTTCTGGGACTCGATGTCCTTGGACACCCACGCCGCCTCGACGTCGACGGTCGTGAGCACGGGCCGGAGCACCGAGACGAAGCCCGGCATGCCGTAGACGACGCCGAGGTCGATCACCGGCACTCCCGGCTGCACCGGCAGTCCCGAGTCGCTGATCGCGAACAGGTCGGTGTGGCGGAGCCCGGCGAGAGCACCGACCAGCTCGGCGTGGATGAGTCCTGTGAGTTGCACGTGAGTCTCCTATTGGGGGAAGAGTGTCGGCTCGGGCAGCACGTGCAGTGCCTCGACGGCCTGGTTGAGGTCGGGGTACGAGCTGTGGGTGCCGGCCACCTGGACCGACCACGAGGCCGCGGCGGTCGCCCAGCTGACTGCCTGGCGCAAGCTCGCACCAGAGCCCAACCGGGTGGCCAGGTGACCGATGAACACGTCGCCGGCGCCGGTCGTGTCGTGCACGTCGACTCGCGGCGCCGGCTGAATGCCCTGCTCGTCGGGCCCCGTCCAGGCCGCGCCGTCCGGGCCGAGCGTCGTGACGACGCTGCGCGCGCCCCGCTTCATCAGCTCGTCCTGCGCGGCCAGAGCATCGGCGGGACCGGCGATCTCCCGGCCGCTGAGGAACGCGAGCTCGTGCTCGTTCACCACGAGCGGATCGCAGCGCCTGAGCACCGCGTCGGAAATGGCGCGGGCCGGTGCCGCATTGAGCACGAACCGGCCGCTCGTGAGCTCCGCGGTGCGCTCGATGGTCGCGTCGGGCACCTCGAGCTGGCAGATCACGACATCAGCGGCGGCGACCAAGCTGTCGGTGTCGTCGTGAGACTGCTGCCAGGACCAGTTGGCCCCGGCGACCACGACGATGGTGTTGTCGCGGTCCGCGACGTTGATGAAGGCCACGCCGCTCTCCGCGCCGGCCACCTCACGCAGGTGCCGGTTGCCGACACCGTAGGCGTCGAGCCCGTCCCTCAGGATGTCCGCGTTGGCGTCATCTCCCACCCTGCCGACGAACTCGACGCCGGCCCCGGCGAGCCGTGCCGCGACAGCTTGGTTGGCACCCTTGCCGCCGACATTGCGCCGTACGTGTTGGGCGATGATCGTCTCTCCGGGCACGGGGAGATGATCCAGCTCGACCACCACGTCGAGGTTGATCGACCCGACCACGACAATGGCCGGCGGCCGGCGCGCCTCACTCGTCACCGGAGACCGTTCCCGTGATGAGGCCGACGAGCTGGTCGCCGTTGACGTCTGCGACCGCACGCCTGGCCACCGCACGGCCGCGCCTGAGGACCACGACGGTGTCAGAGACCCGCATGACCTGGTCGAGGTCGTGGCTGATGAGCAGCACCGTCACACCTTGCTCGCGAAGTGAGCGGATCAGGCGCTCGACCGCGGCCGTCTCGCGTACGCCAAGGGCGGCGGTGGGCTCGTCCATGATGACCAGGGATTCGCCCCACGTGACAGCCCGGGCGATGGCGATCGACTGCCGCTGGCCGCCCGACATCCGGCGCACTGTCGTGCGTACGGACGGCACGTTGACGTCCAGTCGCTCGAGGATCTCAGAGCTCTTGCGCACCATCGCCTTGCGGTCGAGGACGCCGAGGAGCGGGATCGGCTTGGTGAGCTCGCGGTTGAGGTAGAGGTTCTGCCACACCGTGAGGTCCTCGACGAGGCCGAGCTCCTGATAGACGGTCTCGACGCCGAACGCTCTGGCATCTTCAGGTGAGCTGAGCTTGGCGGGCTCGCCCTTGAACAGGATCTCGCCGTTGTCGGGGGAGTGGACGCCGGTCAGGCACCGCACCAGAGTCGACTTGCCGGCGCCGTTGTCGCCGACGATCGCGGTGACCTCGCCGGCGGCGATCGTGATGGACAGATCGTCCAGGGCGCGTACGGCGTTGAACGTCTTGACGAGGTTGCGCGCTTCCAGCATGGGCGCAGTCGTGGTGGTCGTCATGGTTGTCCTCACTCCCGAACCCGCGCGAGCAGGGCCGACATCAAGACCACGGCTCCCACCGCGATCGGCTGGTAGTACTGCGAAATGCCCAGGATCGTGAACCCGTTGACCAGGCTGGTCAACAGGATCGCACCGGTGACCGAGCCCAGGACCGAGGCCTTGCCTCCGAACAGGGACGAGCCGCCCAGGACGACCGCGGCGATCGAGCTCAGCAGGTAGTTGGTCTGCAGGCTGGGGTCGGCGCCGCCGTTGCGGGCGACCAGCATGACGCCGGCGAGGCCGCACAGCAGACCCGAACCGGCGTACGCATACATGCGCACCCGTCGCGCCGCGATGCCAGTGCCGCGGGCACCCTCGGCGTTGCCGCCGACCGCGAGCAGGTGGGTGCCGATGCGCATGCGGAACAGCAGGAAGGCAGTGCCGAGTGCGCCGACGAGCGCGATCAGCCAGAACCAACGCACCGGGCCGATCCCGTCGAGGGCAACCGACTGCAGGAAGTTCGACGAGACCGCGACGGTGTTGCCCTGGGTGAGGAGCAACGTGATGCCGCTGACGACGCTGAGTGTGCCCAGCGTGACGATGAAGTCGACCATTCCGAGGTAGCCGATCAGGAACCCGTTGATGAGTCCGACCAGCAGGCCACCGAGCAGCGCCGCCGTGATGCCGATCGCCAAGGAGTGCCCGTGGCTCATCGTGTAGCCGAGCAGCGCTGCGGCCCACGGCAGGTTGGCGCCGACCGACAGGTCGATGCCGGCGACCACGACCGCGAACTGCTGGCCCAGGGCCAGGACGACGAGGATCGAGGACGCGACCAGGAGGTCGCTGATGTTGTCGGCGGTCAGGAAGTCCGGCGTCGCGATGAAGAATGCGAGCCAGACCAGGACCAGCGCCAGGGGTGCCGCGAGCTCGGCCAGCTTCGACGCATCGAGTCGCCGAGCCCGCGTGTCAGCGTCCTCGCCGGTCGTTTCGGGATCTACGGCCGGGCGCCCGGTCGACGCCCGGCTCATCAGCAGATTCACTTCGAGATCAGCTTTTCGATCGGGTTGTCGAACGGCTCGATCGGCTTGGGGAACGACGAGATCTGCTGCGCTGCGTTCTCCTTGTCGATGAACGCGATCGGCGCGACGACGCGGGCAGGGATCTCCTTGCCCTCGTGCAGCGCGATGCACGCCTGGACGGCGAGCTGGCCCTCGGCGTACGGGTACTGGGTGATCGTGCCGTACAACGTGCCGTTCTCGACGGCCTTGAGCGCGTCCTGGATGCCGTCGACCGAGATGACCTTGATCTTGCCGGCCTTGCCGGCGTTCTTGATCGCCTGGGCGGCGCCCAGTCCCATCGTGTCGTTCGCGGCGAAGATGCCGGTGACATCGGGGTGCGCCTTGAGCAGCGCCTCGGTCACCTGCAGCGCCTTGTCCTGCTCGTAGTCCGCGGGGGTGCGCTGCACGATGTCGAGCTTGCCTGCGACGGCGTCGCTGAAGCCCTTGTTGCGGTTGATGCCGTTCTGCTCCCCGGCGATGCCCTGCAGGATCGCGACCTTGCCCTTGCCGCCGAGTGCCTCGAGCATCTTCTCGCCGGCGATCTTGCCGGCCATCAGGTTGTCCGACCCGATGAAGGAGGCGTACGAGACGCCGGCCTTCTTGGAGGCAGCGGCATCGATCTTGGTGTCGAGGTTGAGGATCGGGATCTTCTTCTTGGCGACGGGGACGAGGGGAGTGATGACGTTCGTCGCGTTGACCGGCACGACACCGAAGCAGCCATAGCCCTGGTTCGCCAGCGTCGAGATCTTGGCGTTCTCGCCGTCGGCGTCGGTCTCGCTGCTCCCGGCCTGGACGTTGACCTTGACCCCCTGAGCCTTGCCCTCGGCGATCGCACCGTCGCGGAGCGCCGCCCAGTACGGGTTGGTGAAGTTGCGGGTCGCGATGGCGATGGTGAGGTCCTTCGACGAGGAGGACGAGCTCGAGTCGTCGCCTCCGCGGCCGCAGGCGGCAAGCATCGTGAGGCTCGTCGCGGCGACGATTCCGATCATGGCGGTACGCCGGATAGAAGTGGTCATGATGTCCTTTTCGGGTTGTGCTCTCGGTTGTTGACCGTCGCGATGGCTGCAATCAACACGTGTTGATTGCGTAGTCTGCGTCGGCCGATCGGTCCGCGTCAAGACCTCGGCGTGGACTTTCAGAGCCTTGTTCGTTGCTCACGCGGGGCGGTGCGCAGATAGCGTGGCGGGTGTCCGGACAAGAACTGCATGCTGAGGATGGTGGACGTCGATGGCCGTGACCAGGGCGGATGTGGCACGTCGCGCAGGGACTTCACCTGCGCTGGTGAGCTATGTCCTCAACGGGGGGCCGAGGAAGGTCGCACCGGCGACCGAGGCGAGGATTCTGCAAGCCATCGACGAGCTCGGCTACCGGCCCAACGCCGTCGCCAGATCGCTCCGAATGGCCAGGGGGCACTCGCTCGGGCTGATCCTCCCCGACAGCTCGAACCCTTACTTCGCCTTGCTGGCACGGGCGATCGAGGAGGTCTCGTACCGGTCCGGGTACCCGCTGCTCGTCGGCAACGCCGCCGACTCGGCCGAGCGCGAGATCGGCTATCTTCACGCGTTCGTCGATCGCCAGGTCGAGGGCCTCCTCGTGATCCCCACGGCGGAGGATGAGGACCTGGAGAAGGAGTTCGCGAAGGTCGGCGTGCCGCTCGTGGTGCTCGACCGTTCGCTCGACCAGACCGTCTTCGCCAACGTCGTCGCGGCATCTGTCGAGGGGTCTCGTGACGTGGTCCGTCACCTGATCGAGCACGGGCACACCCAGATCGCATGCCTCAGCGGGCCGGAGGTGTCGACGTCGGAGGAGCGCGTCGCCGGCTTCCGGCAGGCCATGGGCGACGCTGGTCTCGAGCCCGGGCCGGATCCTGTCCCGGCCGTTCGGCGGCAGCGCCGGATACGACGCGCTGCCGGAACTCATGGAGGGCCCTGAGCCCCCCACCGCGCTGTTCGTCACGAGCGACCTGGCTGCGATGGGCCTGCTTCGCGCGGCATTCGACATGGGTCTCGACGTGCCGAACGACCTGGCCGTCGTCTCGTTCGACGGCATCGAGTACGCCGCGTACACCCGGCCCGGGCTCACCACCGTGAGTCAACCGATCACCCAGATGGCCGAGGTCGCCACGCAGCTGCTGATGGATGCGTTGGGCGGCGGTTCGATACCGCCAGGCACCCGTGCGTTGCCGACAGCGCTGGTCCGCAGGGGTTCATGCGGATGCGCTGACGACTTCACCGGAGCGATCACCCACGTCTGAGCTCGGCGCGCCGACGGCGGTTGGGCGTGGGTTCGTCGGAGACTGGGGACGATGACAGCAGAGTCAGAGGGACCGGGCGAGGCCTGGTCGGCGGTTCTTGCCGCCTACGAGCAGCACCTGCGGGCCGAGCGCGACCTCTCGGCCCACTCGGTGCGCGCCTATCTGACGGACCTGGAGAGCCTGGCCATGCATGCCGAGCGGCTCGGCGTCCATGACCCGGCTGACCTGTCGATCCGTACGCTCCGCAGCTGGCTCGCCAACCTGCAGACTCTCGGCCGGGCGCGGACGACGATCGCCCGACGGGCCACCTCTGCTCGGGTGTTCACCTTGTGGGTGGCCCGCACCGGAAGGGCCCCTGCGGACGCCGGGGCGTTGCTCGCGAGTCCCAAGGCCCATCGCGAGCTGCCGGTCGCGCTCAGCGAGGTCGAGGTGCGCGCGCTGCTCGACGCCACCGTCGAGGCGTTGGCCGAGGACGGGCCGCGCGGCCTGCGTGACTTCGCGATCCTCGAGACGCTGTATGCCACGGGCATCCGGGTCGGGGAGCTGGTCGGCCTCGACATCGACGACCTGGACCGCGGGCGAAGGGTCGTCCGGGTCTTCGGCAAGGGCCGCAAGGAGCGGTCGGTGCCCTACGGGGTGCCGGCCTCCGAGGCCATCGAGCTGTGGCTCGAACGCGGTCGCCCGGCGATTGCCACGGAGTCCAGCGGTGCTGCGGTGTTCCTCGGCACGCGCGGCAGCCGCATCGACCAACGCGCCGTACGCCGGATCGTCCATGAGCGCCTCGCTGTGGTCGACGGCGCTCCCGATCTGGGTCCGCACGGCCTGCGGCACACGGCAGCGACGCACCTGCTCGAGGGCGGAGCGGACCTGCGGAGCGTCCAGGAGATCCTCGGGCATGCGTCGCTCGGCACGACCCAGATCTACACGCATGTCAGCAACGAACGACTGAGAGCGGCCTACAAGCTCGCCCACCCAAGAGCCTGAGGATTGCCTAGAGGAACTCCTGCGGATTGACGGGCTTGCCACCCCGGCGAACCATGAAGTGCAGGTGGCAGCCGGTCGACAACCCCGTCGTGCCGGAGCGCGCGATGACCTGCCCGGCCGCGACACGATCCCCGACGGAGACGGACTGCGCGCTGAGGTGGTTGTAGGACGTCTCGAAGCCGGGGCGATGTCGGATGACGACGCGCTTGCCGTAGGCCCCGACGTAGGACCGGCCCGTCACGGTGCCCGCCGCGGCCGCGTGGACCGGTGTCCCGCAGGGGACGCCGAAGTCGGTGCCGTCGTGCAGCTTGCGCTGGCCCGTGACGGGATGGACCCGCATGCCGTAGGGCGACGTGATGGGACCGCCGACCGGGCGCCGCAGGCCATGCCCGCCGACGCCGGCGGGCGGTGCGGGCGGTTTGCCCTTGGGGTCGATCAGCCGGAACCGGCCGCCTCCGAGCAGCTCGAGGGGGTCGAGGTAGTCGTCGCCGACCAGCCGGCCGAGGTGCAGGCACGCGCCCGAGCAATGACTCGGCGAGCCGAGCAGAGTGCCGATCGCCTGACCGGGACGCACACCATCGCCGACCCTGACCCTGGCCTTGACCGGCTGGTAGGTCGATCGCTCCCGACCGTGGTCGATCGTCACGACGCCGATCCCGCCGACCTGACCGGCGAACACCACGCGCCCTGCGGCAACCGCGCGGACCGCGTCGCCGGCGGTGGCTGTCAGGTCCACGCCACGGTGGCCGCGGCCGTACTTCGTGGCCGGTGGGTCGAACCGTTCACCGATCGCGTGATCGTCGAGCGGCCAGGTCCACGGGTCCGGAGGACCCGTATGCGCGGGAGTCGAGACGATGAGGAGGGGCAGGAGCGCGACAACGGGCATTCGACGAAGCATGCGACCAGCCAAGACCGGCAGCGCAGGCCGCGCACCGGTCGGCGTACGAGCTGGGGACAACCAGCCACGAGCCGGGGGTTTGTGGATTTCCTCCGGGGCGGTTGGTTGCCCTAGACTGGGGCCAACCACTTTTTCGGAAGTGGAATTCGCGCGCCTGTTTCCGTATGACGCGAGAGCTGAATACGGATGATGCCCTGGTCTGTCCAGCACGGCTGGACAGTTGGATCCGTCAAGCACAGCAGGCGCCAGGTCACCGTCAACCGGCGGTGAGACAACCAGGAACGGCACACACGTGCCACAAGGAGATACGACCATGGCCGTCGTCACCATGCGCCAGCTGCTCGAGAGCGGCGTTCACTTCGGGCACCAGACCCGTCGTTGGAACCCCAAGATGAAGCGATTCATCTTCACCGAGCGCAACGGCATCTACATCATCGACCTGCAGCAGTCGCTCGCCTACATCGATGCCGGCTACGAGTTCGTCAAGAACACCGTGGCCCGCGGCGGCACGATCCTGTTCGTCGGCACCAAGCGCCAGGCGCAGGAGCCGATCGAGGAGCAGGCCAAGCGCGTCGGTATGCCCTACGTCAACCAGCGTTGGCTCGGCGGCATGCTCACCAACTTCCAGACGATGCACCAGCGCCTTCAGCGTATGAAGGAGCTCGAGGAGATCGACTTCGACGACGTCGCGGGATCCAACCGCACCAAGAAGGAGCTCCTCGGCATGAGCCGCGAGTACGCGAAGCTCTCGCGCACTCTCGGCGGCATCCGTGACATGGGCCGTACGCCGTCCGCTGTCTGGATCGTCGACACCAAGAAGGAGCACCTCGCGGTCGACGAGGCCAAGAAGCTCGGCATCCCGATCATCGCGATCCTCGACACCAACTGCGACCCCGATGACGTCGACTTCCCGATCCCGGGCAACGACGACGCCATCCGCTCGGTCGGCCTGCTGACCCGCGTCATCGCCGACGCCGTCGCCGAGGGCCTCATCGCCCGCGGTGGCAGCAAGACCGGCGAAGAGGAGCCCGGAGCCGAGCTCGGCGCCGAGGAGCCCCTGGCTGACTGGGAGCGCGAGCTGCTCGAGAAGAAGGACGCCGAGGCCGCCACCGAGGCGACTGCCGCTCCTGCCGCTGAGGCGCCCGCTGCTGACGCCCCGGCTGCTGAAGAGGCACCCGCCGCCGACGTGAAGGCCGACGAGGCTCCCGCCAAGAAGGCTCCGGCCGCCAAGAAGGCGCCCGCTGCCAAGAAGGCCGCTGACGCTGACGAGGCCCCGGCCAAGAAGGCTCCGGCCGCCAAGAAGGCGCCCGCTGCCAAGAAGGCTGCTGACGCTGACGAGGCCCCGGCCAAGAAGGCTCCGGCCAAGAAGGCCGCTGCCGAGAAGGTCGACGCTGACGCTGCCGAGTGACATCGGCACCCACGACTAGCTGAGAAACGAGAACACGAACATGGCTATCACCGCCACAGAGGTCAAGAAGCTCCGCGACGCCACCGGCGCCGGCATGATGGACGCCAAGAAGGCGCTCACGGAGACTGACGGAGACTTCGACAAGGCGATCGAGGTGCTCCGCATCTCGGGCGCTGCCAAGGCTGCCAAGCGGGCCGAGCGTGACGCAACGGCCGGTCTCGTCGCCAACTACGGCAGCGCGATCGTCGAGCTCAACTCCGAGACCGACTTCGTCGCCAAGAACGAGCAGTTCATCGACCTGGCCGAGGAGCTCGCTGTCCTCGCCGACAAGGTCAAGCCCGCTGACGCCGCGGCGTTCGCGACGGAGCAGCTCGACAACGGCAAGACCGTTGCCGAGGCCGTCGCCGATCTCGCGATCGTCATCGGCGAGAAGATCGAGCTCGGCCGGGTCGCCAGCTTCGAGGGCAACGTCGCGACCTACATGCACCGTCGTGCCAGCGACCTGCCGCCCGCCGTCGGCGTGCTGGTGGAGTTCGAGGGTGACGAGGCAGCTCACGACGTCGCTCGCGGCGTCGCGATGCAGATCGCCGCGATGCGTCCTCGCTACCTGACGCGTGACGAGGTCCCCGCGGACGTCGTCGCCAAGGAGCGCGAGATCGCCGAGGCGACTGCTCGTGAAGAGGGCAAGCCGGAGCAGGCGATCGCCAAGATCACCGAAGGACGCCTCAACGGGTTCTTCAAGGAGACCGTGCTGCTCGACCAGCCGTCGGTCCAGGACAACAAGAAGACCGTCAAGGCTCTCCTCGATGAGGCCGGCGTGACGCTCAAGCGTTTCGCGCACATCGAGATCGGCGCCTGACACCCGCTCGCACGACCCAACATCGGAGGCCGGAACGTGGACACTGACACCGCTCAGGAAGTCGACGCTCCGGCCTCTGGTCATGGGCTCAAGCGCGTCCTGCTGAAGCTGTCCGGCGAGGTGTTCGGCGGCGGCAAGATCGGCATCGACCCCGATGTCGTCAACGGCATCGCCAAGCAGGTCGCGGAAGCTGTGGCCGAGGGCGTCGAGGTTGCGATCGTCGTCGGCGGCGGCAACTTCTTCCGTGGCGCCGAGCTCAGCCAACGGGGCATGGACCGCTCGCGCGCCGACTACATCGGCATGCTGGGCACCGTCATGAACTGTCTCGCATTGCAGGACTTCTGCGAGAAGCAGGGCATCGAGACCCGGGTGCAGTCCGCCATCACGATGGGTCAGGTCGCCGAGCCCTACATTCCGCGTCGAGCGATCCGCCACCTCGAGAAGGGGCGCGTGGTGATCTTCGGCGCCGGAGCGGGCATGCCGTACTTCTCGACCGACACGGTCTCGGCGCAGCGGGCGCTGGAGATCGGTGCCGACGCGGTGCTGATGTCCAAGAGCGGTGTCGACGGCGTCTACTCCGCCGACCCCCGTACGGACCCGACTGCCCGCAAGTTCGACGAGATCACGTTCGACGACGCGTTGCGGCTGGGCCTCAAGGTCGTCGATGCGGCAGCATTCGCGTTGTGCATGGAGAACAAGCTCCCCATGATCGTGTTCGGCATGGAGGGCGAGGGCAACATCGCCCGCGTGCTTCGTGGTGAGAAGATCGGAACGCTGGTCCACGCCGCCTAGGCGTCGGACCGACCAGAACCAGCCGGATGGAGACATCGTGATTGACCAGACCCTGCGTGACGCCGACAGCAAGATGGCACGAGCCGTCGAGCACACCCGCGAGGAGTTTGCCGCGATCCGTACGGGCCGCGCCCATCCGGCGATGTTCGCCCAGATCACGGCCGAGTACTACGGTCAGCAGACCCCGCTCAACCAGCTCGCCGGCTTCCAGGTGCCCGAGCCGCGCACCGTCATCATCCAGCCCTACGACGCCGGCGCCAAGCCCGCGATCGAGAAGGCCATCCGCGAGTCGGACCTCGGCGTCAACCCGAGCGACGACGGCAAGGTGCTGCGCGTGACGCTGCCCGAGCTGACCGAGGATCGCCGCAAGGAGTACATCAAGCTGGCCAAGACCAAGGCTGAGGAAGGTCGCGTCTCCGTACGCAACCTCCGCCGTGCCGCCAAGCAGGCGCTCGACAAGGCCGAGAAGGACTCCGAGATCAGCAAGGACGAGAACGTCGGCGCTGAGAAGCGGTTGGACGCGATGACCAAGAAGCACGTCGACACGGTCGACGAGCTGCTCAAGAACAAAGAGGCAGAGCTCCTTGACATCTGAGTCTCCTGCCGAGACCCCAGAGTCGGCGGAGACGCCTGCGGTCGCCGAGAAGAAGAGCCGGGCCGGCCGCAACCTCCCGGCGTCGATCGCGGTCGGCGTCGGCCTGATCGGCCTGGTCATCGCCACGCTGTTCATCCAGAAGGAAGCGTTCATCCCGGTCGTCGTGGTCGCCCTGGCGATCGGCCTGTTCGAGCTGACCCGGGCGTTCTCGACCGCACGGATCAAGATCCCCGTGGCCCCGGTCCTGACCGGTGGCTCGATCATGCTGGTCGGCAGCTATTGGGGCGGCATGGAGACCGCGTCGGTCGCCCTGGCGCTGACGATCATCGGCACCTTGGTGTGGCGACTGTCCGACGGTGCCGAGGGCTTCGTGCGCGACAGCAGCGCCGGCGTGTTCGTGCTGGGCTACCTCTACCTCATGGGTTCGTTCGTCGTGCTGATGCTGGTCGAGGACGACGGCCCGTGGCGCATCGTCGCGTTCATCGTGGCGACGATCGCGTCCGACATCGGCGGCTACGTTGCGGGCGTCCTGTTGGGCAAGCACCCGATGGCGCCCACGATCAGCCCCAAGAAGTCCTGGGAAGGCTTCGCCGGCTCGCTGATCTTCGGCATCGCCGCGGGCATCGTGACGATCACCTATGCCCTGGACGGCGACTGGTGGGTCGGCATCATCCTCGGCGTCGCCGGCGTGGTCTTCGCAACCCTGGGTGACCTGTCCGAGTCGCTCATCAAGCGCGATCTCGGCATCAAGGACATGGGCGACCTGCTGCCCGGGCACGGTGGCCTGATGGACCGTCTCGACTCACTGATCGCCGTGGCGCCGGTTGCCTGGTTGATCCTGCACCTGCTGGTCCCGGTCAGCTGATCATGTCGGCGGCCCGCCGATGACCGTGCTCCGTGACTACTCCGCAGCAGTCACCCAGCCAACCCTGACCGCAGGTCCAGCCCGTTACGACGAGGTGGTCGGACCCGACGGCACGCTCCGCCCCGGGTGGAAGATGCTGGCCGAGGCCGCGATCCAGCTGACCGACGCCGACCTGCAGCGGGTCAGCGGCGACATCGAGCGGTTCCTGGCCAATGACGGCGTGACCTACACGCCACCGGAGGACGAGCCCGGACCGTGGCGGCTCGATCCCATACCGCTCATCATCGACGCTGCTGAATGGGCCCAGCTCGAGATCGGGCTGGCGCAGCGTACGGAGCTGCTCAACGCGATCCTCGTCGACCTCTACGGCCCGCAACGCCTGCTCTCGTCCGGAGTGCTGCCGGCATCGATCGTGTTCGGCCACGAAGGATTCCTCCGCGTCGCGGCTCGTGCGTCGGCAGCCGACTCGCAACCGCTGCTCCTCGCCGCCGCCGACCTCGGGCGCAACGCCGCGGGGGAGTGGCAGGTCCTCGCCGACCGCACCCAGGCGCCGTCCGGCATCGGCTTCGCGATGGAGAACCGGAGGGTCATCTCTCGTGTCATGCCCGAGATGTATCGCCAGGCCGGCCTGCATCGCATGGCGCCGTTCTTCCAGGCCCTGCGCTCGACCCTGATCGACTCGGCACCTGACAGCAGCCCCAACCCCCGGGTGGTCGTGCTCTCACCGGGCACCCACTCCGAGACCGCGTACGACCAGGCGTTCGTGGCGTCGAGCCTCGGCTTTCCGCTCGTCGAGGGCAGCGACCTGGTGATGCGCGAGGGCGCCGTGTGGATGCGGGTGTTCGGCCGGCTCGAGCGGGTCGACGTGATCCTGCGACGGGTCGACGCCGCGTGGAGCGACGCCCTCGAGCTGCGCAAGAACTCGCAGCTCGGCGTCGCCGGCCTGTCCGAGGCAGTCCGCCGGGGCAACGTGCGCGTCGTCAACGGTCTCGGTTCCGGAGTCCTCGAGAACCCGGGACTGCTGCCGTTCCTGTCCGCGATGTGCGAGATGTTGCTCGACGAGCCGCTGAGGTTGCCGTCGGTGCAGACCTACTGGACGGGTGATCCACGCTCGCAGGCGTACGTGCTCGACAACCTCGACGACCTCGTCGTCCGGTCGCTCGACCATCCGGTCGACTTCGCGAATGTGCCCAACGACGAGCTCCGGGCGATGATCCTCGCCGAGCCGCATCGCTATGTCGGCCAGGAGCCGCTGGTGCTGTCGCAGTCGCCGACGGTCGACGGTCGAGGCGTACGCCCGCAGGTCCTGACCCTCCGGACCTTCACGTTGCGATACGGATCGACGTACCGGCCGCTCATCGGCGGTCTGGCCAACGTCTTCGAGGCGGGCAAGCCCGCGTCGAGCAAGGACGTCTGGGTGCTGAAGGACAAGCCCGAGGACCCGGACCAAGGCCTGACGGACGTGCTGCCGCTGACCAACGTACGCGCGCCGGCGGCCATGGTGCCGCGCGTGCTGGAGGACATGTTCTGGTTCGGTCGCTACGCCGAGCGGGCCGAGGACATGCTGCGGCTGGTGCTGGCGGCGCACTCCAGCGCTGAGGACTTCCGATCGCGCCCGCACACCGCAGGCGGCGCGAGTCTCGCCGTGCTGATGCAGGCGATCGGACGACTCAGTGGTTCGCCGTTCGGACCCGACGAGCTCGACGAGGACTTCCGCTCGGTGCTGCTCGACGCGCATCGGCCGGGTTCGGTGGCCCAGTCGATCAGTGCGCTGCGCGATGCCGCCCAGAGCGTCCGCGACCAGCTCTCGCCTGACACGTGGCAGGCGTTCAGCTCGACCGAGCGTGCCGCAGCGGCGCTCAAGAGCTATCACTACAGCCATCAGGTCGCCGAAAGTGCTGGCCGCATGCTGACCGGGATCCTGTCGCTGCAGGGCGTCACGGCCAACATGATCCGCGATCCCGGGTGGCGCATGATCGGCACCGGCCGTGCCGTGGAGCGCGGGCTCCAGCTGTGTCACCTGCTGCGCGCGACCACCACGGTGCGCCGCGGCATCGATGTCGACCGTGACCTCAACACGGCGGTGCTGGCCGCCGCCGAGAGCGCAGTCACGCATCGCATGCGCTACCGCGGATACGTACGCCTTGCCGGCGTGCTCGAGCTGTTGCTGATCGACGCCGACAACCCGCGTTCTCTCGCCTTCGGCATCACTGAGCTCCGGGAGCACCTCGCGGCGATGCCCGGCTCGACGGGCTCGACCCGCCCCGAGCGACTGCTCGACGACCTCGCCGACGAGCTCGACCGCGCCGAGATCGCTGCTCTGACCGCCATCTCGGGTGAGCGCCGGCCCAACCTCGAACGCTTCCTCGACGGCTACGTGGCGCAGCTGACCCGGTTCGCCGATGCGGTCGGCGAGCTGCACTTCGCCCCCGGGCCCGTGCCGCGCTCGTTCGGCTTCGCGACGGTGACCGAATGAGCAAGCGCATCAGCTATCGGGTCTCGCACCGCACCACGTACTCGTACGACGAGGACGTCAGTGACAGTCTCGGCATCGCCTACCTCGTGCCGCGTGAGCTGCCGTGGCAGCACGTCGCCGCGCACGAGCTGGCCCTGGAGCCGGAGACCGACGACGCGACCACCGACCTCGACTACTACGGCAACACGGCGACGTACTTCCAGGTGACCTCCCCGCACCGGGTGCTCGACATCGTGGCGACGAGCACGGTCGAGGTTGAAGCGCCGACCTACGATCAGGCCGTTCTGGAGGCGCCTTGGGAGTCGGCCCGGCCGATGCAGTGCGGGGACGTGCCCGACGCGTGGCGCGCGCAGGACTTCGCACTGTCCTCGTCACTCGTCGACGGGACGGCCGCGGCGCGGGACTACGCCGCCGAGTCGCTGACGCCCGGCCGCCCCATCGGGGAGGCGGTCACCGAGCTGATGCACCGGATCCACACCGACTTCAGGTACGACAAGGCGGCGACGACCGTGAGCTCGACGGTCGACGACATCTTCGACAAGCGCGCCGGCGTCTGCCAGGACTTCGCGCACCTGACGCTCGCCTGCCTGCGCACCCACGGCCTCGCGGGCCGGTACGTCAGCGGCTACCTCGCGACGACGCCACCGCCGGGCAAGGAGCGCATGGTCGGGGCCGACGCGACGCACGCGTGGGCGGCGGTGTGGATTCCGGACGGCGGCTGGCTCGCGGTCGATCCGACCAACGACCAGTGGGTCGACGACCGCTACGTCACGGTCGCCTGGGGCCGCGACTACGCCGACGTACCTCCGGTCAAGGGCGTGATCTTCACCGAGGCGAAGAAGTCGACCCTCACGGTCGAGGTCGACGTCGCGCCGGTCTAGGAGAGCAGCGCTCACCCAGCCCTGACAAGATCGAGCCGTGAAGGCCTTCGCCTGCCGGCTCTGCGGCAACTCTCTCTACTTCGGCAACTCGAGCTGCATGCTGTGTGGCACCGGGCTCGGCTTCTCCCGCGAGGAGAAGGCGATCGTCCCGGTCGACCAGCACGGCCAGTACGTCGATGCATCCGGGCGCATCTGGCACGTGTGCGCCAACTCGGCCCTCTCGGGCTGCACCTGGCTCGCTGATGCGCCCGGCGGGCGGTGCTTCAGCTGTGAGCTGACCCGGACCCGCCCCTCCGACGATGACGTCAAGGGCCTGTCGGAGTATCCGATCGCCGAGAGCGCCAAGCGCCGCCTGATCGTCGAGCTCGACGAGCTCGGCTTCGACATTCCCACACGTCGGGACGATCCCGAGAACGGGCTGGCCTTCGACCTGCTCTCGAGCGTCAACGAGAAGGTCACGATCGGCCATGCAGATGGCGTCATCACGCTCGACCTCGCCGAGGGCAATGACGTGCACCGCGAACAGCTTCGCGTGTCGATGGACGAGCCCTACCGCACGATGCTGGGGCACTTCCGCCATGAGATCGGGCACTTCTACTGGCAGCAGCTCGTCAAGGGCGACCTGCTCGAGACCTTCCGCGGGCTTTTCGGCGACGAGCGCGCGAGCTATCAGGACGCCCTCGACCGGCACTACAGCGAAGGTGCACCCAGCGGCTGGCAGGACGAGTTCATCAGCCAGTACGCCACGATGCACCCGTGGGAGGATTTCGCCGAGACCTTCGCGCACTACCTGCACATCTGCGACACGGTGGAGACGGCCTCGGCGTACGGGCTGGCCACCGTCGCGTCACCCAAGCAGTTCTCCTCGTTCCGTGACCTCGTCAACGGGGTGTGGATCCCGCTGAGCATTGCTCTCAACCAGATCAACCGCAGCATGGGCAAGGACCCGCTCTACCCCTTCGTCATCCCGCCGCCGGTCCTCGACAAGCTCGAGTTCGTCGCCCGTCTGCCTCGCGATTCGGGGAAGTCAGGGCCTGAATGAGAGAATGGGGAACGTGTCTGAGTCCCCGAAGAACCTCCCGCTCGTCTTCGAGCAACCCCGGGGACGCAAGAAGCCCCCGCGCCACCTCGCCGACCTGAGCGCAGACGAGCGTACGGCCGTCGCCGAGACGCTCGGCGAGCCGGCGTTCCGCGTCAAGCAGGTGGCCCATCACTACTACGCCAAGCTCGAGCGCGACCCGGCCAACATGACCGATCTGCCGGCCGCGAGCCGCGACCGCATCGTCGCCGAGCTGTTGCCGACGCTGCTCAACCCCGTCCGTACGCTCGAGGCCGACAAGGGCACGACCCGCAAGACGCTGTGGCGGTTGTTCGACGGCGCACTCGTCGAGTCGGTCCTGATGCGCTACGCCGACCGTGCCACGATCTGCGTCTCGAGCCAGGCCGGCTGCGGCATGGCGTGCCCGTTCTGCGCCACCGGCCAGGGCGGTCTCGAGCGCAACATGAGCGCCGCCGAGATCGTCGACCAGGTCGTCGACGGCGCGAGCGCCATGGCGACGGGCAAGGTTGCCGGCGGTCCAGGGCGCCTGTCCAACGTCGTGTTCATGGGCATGGGCGAGCCGATGGCCAACTACAAGGCCGTGATCGGCGCCGTACGCCGCATGGTGGCTCCTGCACCTGACGGCCTTGGCATGTCGGCACGCAACATCACGGTCAGCACCGTCGGGCTCGTGCCGCGCATGAAGCAGCTTGCCGACGAGGGCATCCCCGTCACCTTGGCGCTGTCGCTGCACGCACCCGACGACGAGCTCCGCAACGAGCTCGTCCCGATCAACACCCGCTGGTCGGTGCACGAGGCCGTCGAGGCGGCCTGGGAGTACGCCCAGAAGACCAAGCGTCGGGTCTCGATCGAGTACGCCATGATCAAGGACATCAACGACCAGGCGTGGCGCGCCGACCTGCTGGGCGACGTCCTGCAGTCATACGGCGACTGGGGCTGGGTGCACGTGAACCTGATCCCGCTCAACCCGACGCCGGGCTCCAAGTGGACCGCGTCGCGGCCCGAGGACGAGCGGGAGTTCGTCCGCCGGCTGATCGCCAAGGGCATACCGACGACAGTGCGCGACACGCGTGGCAGCGACATCGACGGTGCCTGCGGCCAGCTCGCCGCCGCCGACCTCGTCTGACCCCCGCTGACGGGTCACTTTCGACCCGGTGACGGGTCACTTTCGACCCGGTGACGGGTCACTTGTGGCCAAGCGACGGGTCAGTTGTTGACGGGTCAGGCCAAGGGGTTCTTGATCAGCAGCTCGGTGTTGCGGTCCTCGGGCGCGCCTTCCTGGGCGTCGTCGCGAGTCTGCGGGTCGTTGGCCGAGAGCTCTCGGGCGATCGACGCGAGGTGGGCCGTGTCCGCGAGCGATCCGCCGTGTGAGGCCGGACCCGTGTGGTCGATCATCGTGGTGAAGATCGACAGCGTTCCGTCGTGGTTGTCGACGAGCTCGATGAGCCGTGACTGCTGCGGGAAGTCGACGTGTGACGCACTGTTGATCTCCCAGAACCCGCTCTGGCCATCGGCGCTCGTGTGCGCCGTGACCTCGTTGCGGTGGGTGTGACCGTTGACCCAGGCGACCACGTTCTTGCTGGCCAGGAGGGTCGCGACGATCTCGTCGCCCAGCACCCGGGGATTGAGGTCGAGACCGGTGAGGACCAGCGGGTTGGTCATGGTCTTGGACGTGTGGTGACTGAACACGAAGACGTACTTGTCGGTCGACGCAGCGAGCAGGTTCGTGAGCCAGGTGTGCTGCGGCTTGTCGATCGACCCGTCGGCATATCCGTTGGGGTTGACGCTGTCGAGCACGACGCAGCGGACCGGGCCCTGGTCGAATGAGTAGTAGGCGGTCTTCTTCTGCCGGTTGGTCGTGGTGAAGCCGTGTCCGACCGGGGTGCCGGTGGTCTTGAAGTGCTCCTCCACGACCTGGCCGCGGGTCAGCGTACGGCGCTGCGGATCGGCACTCACGAGCGTGGCGGAGGTGAGCGCCGCCGCCCCGAGCAGCGCGGTCGCGTCGACCGTCGCCAGCGCCGAGACCACGTCGGCCTGGGACAGTCCCGGCGGCAGCGCGGTGGCCTTCAACGGACCGGTGGCCAGGATGCTCAGCGGGAGGGTGTGCGGGAAGTTGCCCTGCACGAGCCCGTCGTGGTTGCCGAAGACCGAGTACCAGGGGATGCCGAGGCCTTCGGGCTTGAAGCCCCGTCGAGACGCGTCGAGCAGGCCTGGCACACGGGGAAAGCCGAAGGTCTTGGTGTAGACGTCCTCAGCGCCACCTGGAGTCTTGGGACCCTCGGGGTGCCAGTAATGCGCGTCCCACGTCGTGCTGTCGGCAACCCCCTCGTACTTCGTCTTGTTGCCCGAGTCCGGCGTGACGTGCTTGCCGTCGAGGATGTCGATGTTCCAGCGCACCTCGTTGTACTGGCAGTTGTCGGAGTTGTCACCGGTCTGGATCGCGAAGGCGAGGTTCTGGCCAGTCACCGGGCCGCGCCCCACCCGGTTGACCGCGCGCACCATCGAGTCTGCGATCTGGGGCGTGAGCATCTCCTGCGGGCGGTAGCTCGATGACAGGAGACCGCCGAGCGTCGGCGCGCCACCGTACGTGTCCTCGAGGCGGTCGATGTACTCGACCCGCGCAGGTGACTGTGCATCGATGATGTGGACATCGGTGAGGTGGGCGAAGCTCAGCACGGGGGTGCGCGTCGTGGCACGGGTGGCTCCGGCCGCTCCCAGCTCGGTGCGGACTGCGTGCTCTTCGCCGCCGGCCGAGATGATCGACGTGTAGCCTCCAGCGCCGGGTGCGCCGCGCTTGTAGCAGCTGTCGAGCGTGGTGTACTGCGGCGCGACGATGCCCGGGGCTGCCCAGCCTGTGCTCGGGCGGAGTCCGATGGCTGCGGCACCTCCCACCACGGCACCAGTGCGAATGAGGTCACGGCGGGAGAGCGTCATGGCGGTTCAACGAGCCAGGTGCTTGTGAGGTTACTCACAAGTCATATCCCGACTGGCGGGCATGTCTCCCGGCCTGATTCGGTGCCGATAGCGTGGTGGCGACCCGGAGGAGATCCATGCTCGGTGTGACCACGGACGGCCCTGTCGTCATTCTTGAACTGCAGCGCGAGGACCGGCGCAATGCGCTCAACCTCGAGCTGTGCCGCGAGATCCATGCGGCGGTCGACGAGGCGGTTGCCGGGGGAGCGCGCGTCATCGTCGTCACCGGCCAGGGCACCGCGTTCTGCTCGGGCGCCGACCTCGGAGGCGTGTATGGCGATGAGTTCCTGGACGCGCTCTATGGCATGCTCCATCACCTCGCAAAGCTTCCGGTGCCGCTCATCGCTGCGGTCAACGGCCCGGCGATCGGCGCCGGAACGCAGCTCGCGATCGCCTGTGACCTGAGGGTCGCCGGCGAGACGGCCACGTTCGGCGTGCCGACGGCTCGCAATGGGCTGGCTGTCGATGCCTGGACCATTCGCACGTTGTCCGCCATCGCCGGCGCGGGTCCGGCGCGCCGTCTGATGCTCGCTGCCGAGACGTTCGACCGCGACACGGCGCTGGGCATGGGGCTGGCCGATCGGCCGGGCACGCTCGACGACGCCGTGGCCTGGGCTCACGAGATCGCCGAGTTCGCGCCGCTGACGTTGGCGCACAACAAGCTGATCCTCAACGGTTCCAGCGACGACGACGCCGCGATCGAGGCGAGCTTCGACGCGGTGTGGGCCAGCGCCGACGTACGCGAGGGTGCCGCCGCGCGGGCCGAGAAGCGTACGCCGAAGTTCGAGGGTCGCTGATGGCGAGCTTGATCTACCGGATGCTCGACAAGCAGGTGATCCACGGCCTCGCCGACACCCTGGCGATCCAGGACGAGCGCGGCTCGATGTCGTACGCCGAGCTGCTCCATGAGTCGGCCTCGGTCGCTGGAGCGTTCGTGAACCTCGGTATCGGTCCGGGTACGGCCGTACAGATCGACTTGGCGTCCGGGCGCGAGCTGGTTGTTGCGGTGCTGGCGTGCACACGCATTGGTGCGGTCCCGCAGACCGTCGCCGACTTCAGGGTCGCCGGCTCTCCGCCGGTGCTGCAGACCCCGGAGACCGAGGTGCCATGGGACCTGTTGATCAAGGCCGGCCGCATGGATCCTGCGCAGGCACCCGCCCATGACCCTGAGGGTTACGAGGCACTGATGCGCGAGGCGTACGGCGAGATCTTCAGCGCGCTCGAAGCCGGCGAGACCATCGGCTGACGGTCAGCGCACGCCCCAGGCGTACGTCTGCTTCTCCAGACGCAGGTAGACGAAGGTCTCGGTCGTCACGACCCGGTCGATCGCGCTGATCTGCTCCGACACGATCTCGAGGAGCTCGTCGTCGCTCTCGGCCACGAGCTCCGCGAGGATGTCGAAACGACCCGTCGTGATGACGATGTAGTCGAGCTTGTCCATCGCCGCGAGCTCCTCAGCGACCTTGCGGACGTTGCCGCTGACCTTGATCCCGATCATGGCCTGCCGGCCGAAGCCCATCTGCATGGGATCGGTCACCGCGACGACCTGCATGACGCCGCTCTCGATGAGCTTCTGCACGCGATGTCGTACGGCTGCCTCGGACAGCCCGACCTGCTTGGCAATCGCCGAGTACGACAGACGCCCGTCGTCCTGCAGCAACTCGATGATTTGCTTGGCAGTGTCGTCGAGATTCGGCCCCCGACCCTCGGCTCTACGCTCGGTCATGAACGCCATTGTGCCGTATGACGACGGAATCCGTCGCTCCTGATCACGGGAGATATTGACGCTTTCCTCATCGAAACACGATGTTTACGCTGGAATCCCTTGTCGCCGGGCCGATATCTTGCGAGTATTCGTGGTCAGGGCTAACGCGAGGGTGGGATATGGCGGGACTGGAACGACGAACTCTGCTCAAAGGTGCGGGCGGCCTGGCGGCTCTTGGCGTGAGCGCCGGAGCGTTGACGCTGTTTGACACCCCCGACCGCGAGCAGGATCCGGACGAGTGCAAGGCGAAGGATGTGTCGGCAACCGACAAGCGCCTCGTCGTCTCCAACTGGCCGGAGTACATCGACGAGGACGATGGCGACTACGTCTCGACGCTGAGCCAGTTCGAGAAGGACACCGGCATCAAGGTCTCCTACACCGCGGACGTCAACGACAACAACGAGTTCTTCGCCAAGGTCTCCAACCAGCTCGGCTCGTGCACCACGTCGAAACGCGACATGTTCATGCTGACCGACTGGATGGCGGCCAGGATGATCCAGGTGGGCTGGATCCAGAAGCTCGATGCCTCGAAGGTGCCCAACCTCCACGCCAACATCATCGACTCGCTCAAGACACCGGGCTGGGACAAGAAGCGGGAGTACTCAGCGCCGTGGCAGAGCGGCCTGACCGGGATCGCCTACAACAAGTCCAAGATCGGCGAGATCAAGTCGTTCAGCGAGCTGTTGACGCGCGACGACCTCAAGGGCAGGGTCACGATGCTCTCCGAGATGCGCGACACGATGGGCTTCATGCTGCTGCTCGAAGGCGCCGATCCCGGCAACTTCACCGACGAGCAGTGGGACAAGGCGATCGAACGCCTCAGGAAGGCCAACAGCGACGGTCAGTTCAGGGCTTTCACGGGCAATGACTACGTCCAGGACCTTGCCTCGGGCAACGTCCTGGCCGCTGAGGCATGGTCGGGCGACATCGCCAACGCCGGCGACGAGAACCTCGTGTGGATCCCACCCGAGGAGGGCGTCATGATCTGGGCCGACAACATGCTGATCCCCAACCTCTCGACGCATCAGGACAACGCCGAGAAGTGGATCAACTACTACTACGAGCCTGAGGTGGCCGCGAAGCTTGCCGCCTACAACAGCTACATCTGCCCGGTGAAGGGTGCTCAGGAGGCCATGGAGAAGGTCGATCCTGAGCAGGTCGAGAACGAGCTCATCTTCCCGACCGAGAAATCACTCGCTTCGACCCACGGATTCATGGACCTCGACGAGGCCAAGATGCGAACCTACGAGAAGGATTTTGCCGATGTCACAGGTGCATGATGGGCCGACTCCGTCGGCGGAGACCTCCACACGGGCGTCGTCAGCGGGAACCAGTCGGGACCTGCGTCTCACGGGCCTGACCAAGGAGTACGCCGCGTTCACTGCGGTGAAGGCGCTCGATCTCGTGGTGCCACAAGGGACCTTCTTCGCCCTCCTCGGCCCGTCCGGCTGTGGCAAGACGACGACGCTGCGCATGGTGGCCGGCCTCGAGACCCCGACCTCCGGCACGATCCACCTCGGCGACACCGAGATCACCTATGCGAAGCCGTACAAGCGGCCGGTCAACACGGTGTTCCAGAACTACGCCCTCTTCCCGCATCTCAACATCTCCAAGAACGTGGCGTTCGGCCTCGAGCGCAGGGGCGTCAAGGACGTGGGCAAGCAGGTCGCCGACATGCTCGAGCTCGTGGAGCTCACGTCGCAGGCGCACAAGAAGCCGGCGCAGATGTCGGGCGGCCAGCAGCAACGTGTCGCCCTGGCTCGCGCCTTGATCAACCAGCCGGAGGTGCTTCTCCTGGACGAGCCTCTGGGCGCGCTCGACCTCAAGCTCCGCCGCGGCATGCAGATCGAGCTCAAGCGCATCCAGACCGAGGTCGGACTCACGTTCGTGCACGTCACGCACGACCAGGAGGAAGCCATGACGATGGCCGACACGATCGCGGTCATGAACGGTGGCGTCATCGAGCAGATGGGTGCTCCGAGCGAGCTCTACGAGAACCCCAAGACGACCTTCGTGGCCAACTTCCTGGGCCAGTCCAACCTGATCGAGGCCGAAATCCAGGGTCGTGACGGCGGCGACGTGAAGGTACGCGTGCAAGGCGCGCTCGCGTCGATCCCGGCCGATCGCGCCCACTCCGAGTCGGGCAAGGGTTGGCTCGGCATCCGGCCCGAGAAGGTCCTGATCGCCGAGGCCGGGCAGCCGATCGACGCCCCAGGTGACGTCATCAGCGGCGGCCACATCACCGATGTCAGCTTCGTCGGCGTGAGCACGCAGTACATGGTCAAGATGCCGTGGGGTCAGGAGCTCATGGTGTTCGAGCAGAACACCGGCTCGCGCCGCATGCTCCCGGTCGGCACCAAGGTCGACGTCTCGTGGCGACCGGAGTTCGCGTTCCTGCTCGACGCCAGCCAGGACGCCAAGGCCGGGATCGAGGACGACTAGATGACGTCCACTGCCGGCGTCGCCCCGGCCAACCCCCACGACTCGGGCAGCAAGGCGCCACGCGGGCGCAAGCTCACGGGCTACTGGCTGATCCTGCCCGGTGCGGTCTGGCTCGGGTTGTTCTTCGTCATTCCGTTCTACTCGCTGGTCGCCTCAAGCCTGTTCGACCCGAACGGCTCGGTGCTGACCGGCTACAACATGGACTGGCACTTCAACAACTATGTCGATGCCATCGACCAGTACAAGGGCAACCTCGGACGGTCGCTTCTGTATGCCGGCATCGCCACGATCCTCTGCCTGGTCATTGGTTATGTGCTGGCGTATGCCATCGCGTTCAAGGCGGGTCGGTGGAAGAACCTCATGCTGGTCCTGGTGATCGCGCCATTCTTCACGAGCTTCCTGCTCCGCACGCTGTCGTGGAAGCTGATCTTGGCCGACGACGGCTGGATCGTCGACATCGCGCAGAAGACGCATTTCATCGATCTCCTTCAGCTGGTTGGACTGACCCCTGGCGATGACCGGCTGCTGGCCACGCCATTCGCCGTGATCGCCGGCCTGACCTACAACTTCCTGCCGTTCATGGTGCTGCCGCTGTACGCGAGCCTCGAGAAGATCGACGTGCGCCTGATCGAGGCGTCCAGCGACCTGTATGCGTCCCCGGCCCGAGGGTTCTTCAAGGTGACGCTCCCGCTGTCGATGCCCGGCGTCGTCGCCGGAACGCTGCTGACCTTCATTCCCGCAGCCGGCGACTACATCAACGCCACGCTGCTGGGCAGCACCAACACCCGCATGGTCGGCAACGTCATCCAGAACCTGTTCACGACGCAAGGCGACTATGCCGCGGCCGGCGCGCTGTCGGTCACGCTCATGGCGATCATCGTCGCGCATGGTGATGCTCTACATCCGCACCTCGGGGACGGAGGACCTGGTATGAGCACATTCGCGCGCATCCGACGGTGGGTCGGTCAGCACTTGGTGCTCGGTCTCGGCATCCTGGTGCTGGTCTACACGTTCGTGCCGATCGCCGTCGTCGTGCTGATGAGCTTCAACGACAGCAGCGAGTCCCGGAATGTCTACAAGTTCCAGGAGTTCACCTGGAACAACTGGCTGGACCCGTTCGCCCCCAACGGCATGGGCGACTCGGTGTGGCTCAGCATCCGCATCGCGCTGCTGGCCACATTGCTGGCCACGATCCTCGGCACGTTGGCGGCGTTCGCGATCTCCCGGCACCGATTCGCCGGGCGCAATGCGGCCAACCTGATCATCTTCCTGCCGATGGCATCGCCGGAGATCGTGATGGGCTCGTCGCTGCTGGCGCTGTTCGTGTCGACCCAGAGCATCCTGGCGTTCGAGCTGGGCTTCTGGACGATCTTCATCGCCCACGTGATGTTCTGCCTGTCATTCGTGATCGTCACCGTCAAGGCACGGCTGTCGGGACTGGATGACAACCTTGAGCAGGCTGCGAGGGACTTGTACGCCAACGAGTCGCAGACGTTCTGGCGGGTCACGTTCCCGCTCGTGCTGCCCGGCATCATCGGCGCAGCGCTGCTGAGCTTCTCGTTGTCGTTCGACGACTTCATCATCACGAACCTCAACGCCGGCCAGGAGGTCACGTTCCCGATGTTCGTGTTCGGGTCCAACCAGCGCGGCGTGCCGATGCAGGTCAACGTCATCGGCACCGCGATGTTCGTCATCGCGATCGCGATCGTGCTGGGCGACGAGGTCTACCGTCGGCGCCAGGAGAAGGCCCTGGCTGCCTGAGCGCCACGCACACGAAAAGGCCCCCACCGCACCGCGGTGGGGGCCTTTTCGTTGTCCTTGGATCAGAGGTGGCTCTGAGCCTCCGTCAGGACGCTGCGCAGGATCTGTTCCATCTCGTCGAAGTGGCTCTGGTCGGCGATGATCGGCGGCGAGAGCTGGATGACCGGGTCGCCGCGGTCGTCGGCGCGGCAGTAGAGGCCGTTCTCGAACAACGCCTTGGACAAGAAGCCGCGCAGCAGCCGCTCGGACTCGTCGTCGTCGAACGTCTCCTTGGTGGCCTTGTCCTTGACCAGCTCGATGCCGTAGAAGAACCCGTCACCGCGTACGTCGCCGACGATGTCGAGGTCGAGCAGCTTCTCCAGCGTCGACCGGAATGCGCCTTCGTTGTTGCGGACGTTCTCGTTGAGCTTCTCGCGCTCGAAGATGTCGAGGTTGGCCATCGCGACGGCGGTCGACACGGGGTGGCCGCCGAACGTGTAGCCGTGGGCGAAGCTGTTGTCGCCCTGGAGGAACGGCTCCATGATCCGGTCGGACGCGATCATCGCGCCGAGCGGCGAGTAGCCCGACGTCAGGCCCTTGGCGCACGTGATCATGTCGGGCACGTAGTCGTACCGGGTGGCGCCGAACATCTCGCCGAGCCGCCCGAACGCGCAGATGACCTCGTCCGACACGAGCAGGACGTCGTGCCGGTCGCAGATCTCGCGGACGCGCTGGAAGTAGCCGGGCGGGGGAGGGAAGCAGCCGCCGGCGTTCTGCACCGGCTCGAGGAACACCGCGGCGACGGTGTCCGGACCCTCGGCGAGGATCGCGTGCTCGATCTGGTCGGCGGCCCAGATGCTGAAGTCGTCGATGTTGTCGCCGTGCTCGGGCGCGCGGTAGAAGTTCGTGTTGGGCACGTGCACGGTCGACGGCACGAGCGGCTCGAACATCTGCTTCAGCGCCGGGATGCCGGTGATCGACAGGGCGCCGTGCGGCGTGCCGTGATAGGCGATCTGGCGGCTGATGACCTTGGTCTTGAGCGGCTTGCCGGTCAGCTTGAAGTACTGCTTGGCGGCCTTCCACGCGGTCTCGACGGCCTCGCCGCCGCCGGTCGTGAAGAACACCCGGTTGAGGTCGCCGGGGGCGTAGGACGCGATGCGCTCGGCGAGCTCGATCGCGTTGGGGTGCGCGAACGTCCAGACCGGGAAGAACGAGAGCTCGGCGGCCTGCTTCGCCGCAGCCTCGGCCAGCTCCTCGCGACCGTGACCGACCTGTACGACGAACAGCCCGGCGAGTCCGTCGAGGTATCGCCGCCCCTTGGCGTCCCACACGTACATGCCATCACCCTTGGTGATGATCGGGATGTCGTGGGCATCGTCATAGCTCCCGTGCCGGGAGAAATGCATCCACAGGTGGCGCTTGCCGGCCTTCTGCAGCCGGTCGTAGTCCTCATCGGAGTAGTTCATGCAGCCATCTTCGCAAGACGTCTATCAGGAAGACAAGGGAATCAGTCGTGTGATCTCGTGTTCACTTCGGATTCCGTTGCTTCGTGCGCGCCCGTGCGGTTGGATGGAGCCATGGATCGAACCATCACCAACGTCATCAACGGAGAGCTCATCCCCGCAGCGAGTGGGGCGACGTACGACGTCATCGACCCCTCGACCGGGCAGGTGTATGCCTCGGCGCCCCTGTCCGGTGCCGAGGACGTCGACCGCGCGTTCGGGGCCGCGTCGACGGCGTTCGAGAGCTGGCGGGACACCACGCCGTACGAGCGCTCGAAGATGCTGAACCAGTTCGCCCGCGCGATCGAGGAGCGCGCACAGGAGATCGTCGACGTCGAGTCGCGCGACACCGGCAAGCCCAAGGCGCTCACGATGAGCGAGGAGATCCTCGGACAAGCACTGGACGCCGTGACGTTCTTCGCCGGCGCAGCGAGGGTCCTGGAGGGCAAGTCGGCCGGCGAGTACATGCGGGGCCACACCTCGATGATCAGGCGTGAGCCGATCGGCGTCGTGGCCCAGGTGACGCCGTGGAACTACCCGTTCGTCATGGCGATCTGGAAGATCGCTCCGGCTCTTGCCGCCGGCAACACGATCGTGCTCAAGCCCAGCGACACGACGCCGGCCTCGACGACTCTGCTGGCCGAGATCGCCCAGGAGTTCTTCCCGCCCGGCGTTCTCAACGTCGTGTGCGGCGACCGCGACACCGGACGTCAGCTCGTGACCCACCCGACGCCGCAGATGGTCGCGATCACCGGATCAGTACGCGCTGGGATGGAGGTCGCCGCTGCGGCCGCGGCCGACCTCAAGAAGCCGCACCTGGAGCTCGGCGGCAAGGCGCCGGTCGTCGTCTTCGACGATGCCGATCTGGAGGCGGCTGCCGCGGCCATCGCGGAAGCCGGCTACTTCAACGCCGGACAGGACTGCACCGCTGCCACGCGCGTACTCGTCCATCCACGGGTGGCCGCCGACTTCACCGCCGCACTGACCGAGGCTGCCCGCGGCACCAAGGTCGGCATGCCCGACGACGACGTCGACCTGGGACCGGTCAACAACGCCAACCAGCTCGCCCACGTCAAGGAGTTCATCGACTCACTGCCCGACCACGCGCGACTGGAGACCGGCGGGTCCCGGGTCGACGCACTCGGCGAGGGCTACTTCTTCGAGCCGACCGTCCTGTCCGGGCTGCGCCAGGACGATCACGCGAGCCAGGACGAGATCTTCGGACCGGTCATCACGGTGCAACAGTTCAGCGACGAGGACGAGGCGGTGCGCTGGGCCAACGGCGTGAAGTACGGCTTGTCGTCGTCGGTCTGGACCAAGGACCACGGACGGGCGATGCGAGTGTCTCGGCGGCTCGACTTCGGGTGCGTGTGGATCAACACCCACATCCCGATCGTCGCCGAGATGCCCCATGGTGGCTTCAAGCACTCCGGCTACGGCAAGGACCTGTCGATGTACGGTCTCGAGGACTACACCCGCATCAAGCACGTCATGACGAACCTGGACGCCTAGCCGGGCTGGGAAGGGGCGATGGTGGAGCACCACGACGCGATCGTGGTCGGTGCCGGCATGGCCGGGCTGACGGCCGCCCGGCTCCTGTCACGGCAAGGCATGACCGTCGTCGTGCTCGAGGCGCGCGATCGGGTCGGCGGCCGCGTGTGGACTGACCGCCGCGGCGGACGTGCCACGGACCTCGGAGCCTCATGGATACACGGGACCACCGCCAGCCCGGTCGCAGCAGCAGCAGAGGCATTCGGGATGCGGATGCACGAGTTCACGGTGGGCGGCTACCAGCCGGACGGCCGCCCGATCGCCTACTACGGCCCGGACGGCGAGCGCCTGTCGGACGACGCGGCTCGGCGCTTCGTCGACGACATCCGCACGGTCGATGCTTTGCTGCCTGAGGTCATCGCGGCCTCCGACCCGGACGCGTCCTACTCCGACGTCACCGAGAGCGTCCTCGCATCGCTGGGGTGGGACGAGGCTCGCGCGGAGCGGGTGCGCGAGTACCTCAGGCACCGTTCGGAGGAGCAGTACGGGGTCGCGAGCGAGGACCTCGCGGCGCATGGGCTCGACGACGACGTCATCGAGGGCGACGAGGTGGTCTTCCCCGACGGGTACGACCGCCTCCCCGAACATCTCGCGGCGGGGCTGGACATCCGCCTCGGGCAGGTCGTGTCGCACGTGCGCTGGGGGTCCGGCGGTGTGGTCGTCACCGGTGGTGGGCGGGCGATGTCGGGTCGGTCCGTGATCCTCACGGTGCCGGTCGGGGTCCTGCGCAGCGCCGACCTCGTCATCGAGCCTCCGCTGCCCGAGCCGGTTGCCGGTGCCCTGGACCGGCTGGAGATGAACGCCTTCGAGAAGGTCTTCCTGCGGTTCCGCACCCGGTTCTGGGACGAGGGCGTCTACGTCGTACGTCAACAGGGTCCCGACAGCGCGTGGTGGCACTCCTGGTACGACCTCACCTCGCTGGACGGCACACCCACCCTGATGACCTTCGCGGCCGGACCGGCGGCCATTGCCACGCGTGGGTGGGACACGTCGCGGGTCACGGAGTCAGTGCTCGCGCAGCTGCGGCGGCTGTACGGCGACCGGGTGGAGGAGCCGGTCGAGGTGCAGACCACCGACTGGCAGGGCGACCGCTTCGCGCGCGGCTCATATGCGTACATGACGGTGGGCTCGACGACCGCCGACCACGACGACCTGGCCACCCCGGTCGGCGGGGTCCTGCACATTGCGGGCGAGGCGACGTGGACGGACGACCCGGCGACCGTGACTGCGGCCATGGCCTCGGGCCACCGGGCCGCGGTGAACGTCTTGCAGCGCGACCTCCCGATCGAGCAGGTGTGGGCGGCGCACTGAGCGGACCGCGCGCGACTCAGGCCGGGAGAACCGCCCAGCCTGACCGGGCTGGACTATCCTGACCGCGTCCAGCCGAAGGAGACCGCATGCCCAAGCGCGAGATCGTCCCTGAGCCGATCGTCACGGTGATCGACGACTACGACGGCAAGGAGCTGCACCCCGACACGCCACCGGAGCGCTACCGGATCAACGGTCGGACGTACGACCTCTACTTGTCCGACGAGTCGAAGAAGATCGTCGATGACTTCCTGCGCAACCTCCTCGACGGTGCCGAGGAGGTCCGCGACATCGGTCCGCCCCGGCGCCGCGGTGGCAGCTCAGCGGTCACCATCCGGGACGGATACACGATCCAGGACCTGCGGGAGTGGGCGCGAGCCAACGGCCACCAGGTCAGCGACAACCGGCGCGCACCGTCCAAGGTCATCGAAGCGTTCAACGCGGCCCATTCCTGAGGCCACGCGATTGCCGACGTCTCAGTCCGGCGGCTCAGCGGCGTCGTGGTCGGACGCGATGTCCTCGCCGGGTGGTTCATCCGGTGAGGCCCGCAGCAGCGGTCAGAGCAGTCCCGCGTCGTGCATCGCGATCGCGACCTGTACGCGATTCGTCGCGTCGAGCTTGGTGAAGATGTGCGAGATGTGCGCCTTGACCGTGGCCACGGACATGTGGAGCTCGACGGCGATCTCGGCGTTGGAGGAGCCGCCTCCGACGGCGATGGCGACCTCGCGCTCGCGGTCGGTCAGGCAGGACACGCGCGACTTCGCTGCCGCGTCGCCCTGCCGGCCGGGTGCCGCGTCCGTCACCTGACGGATCAGCTGCTGCGTGATCGTCGGCGACAACATCGGCTCACCGTCGACGACCTTCGCGATCGCCGCGACGATCTCGGCCGGGGGCGTGTCCTTGAGCAGGAACCCGTTGGCCCCGGCGGCGAGCGCCCGTACGACGTACTCGTCGGCGTCGAACGTCGTCAGCACGATGACCTTCGGCGGATCCTGTAGCGCGAGCACCTCTGAGGTCGCAGCGATGCCGTCCAGCACCGGCATACGGATGTCCATCAGCACCACGTCGATGCCACCCGCGCGGACCGCGTCGACCGCCTGCTGGCCGTTGGCGGCCTCCCCGACCACGGTGATGTCGCCCGACCCGCCGAGGATCAGGGCGAGCCCCGCGCGCACCAAGGGATCGTCGTCGGCCAGCAGCACGCGGGTCGTCATGCCGGCACCTCCAAAAGAAGCCAACGATACGAAGGTGACGGCATGATCCCTGCCTCATGATTCGCTCGCTGGCGCTCGCTCATGCCGGCCACGGTAGCCATGCCTCGACGGTGAACGTTCGGTCCGGGGTGCTCCGATGCGTCATCCGTCCGCCGACGAGCGCCGTACGTTCTGCCAGCCCGATGAGACCGAGCCCGGACTCGGGCGCCTCCACACCGATGGAGCCGATCTCAAGCGGATTCGTCACCACGACCGTCAGCCCGGTGGACGGGCCACCCGTCACCGAGACCGTCACCAATGTGTTGGGGGCGTGCTTGCGGGCGTTCGTCAGGCTCTCCTGGACGACGCGGTAGAGCGTACGTCCGATGGTGTCCGGCAGGCCATCGAGCGTGACCAGGTCCTGGGTCTCGATGTGCATGCCGGATGCGCGAGCCTCGTCGAGCAGCGCCGGCAGATCGGCCGCCGAGGGCTGCGGCCGCTCAGGGGTGGAGTCGCCCGGTCCGTCGCGCAGCAGGCCCAGCACGTCGCGCAGCTCGACGAGCGCCTGGTGCGAGGCCTCCTGGATCACCCCGGCGGTCGCCCGCATCTCGTCGGCCGTGAGGTCTTGCCGGTAGGTCAACGCGCCTGCGTGCATCGTGACGAGGGAGATGCGGTGGGCCAGGACGTCATGCATCTCGCGGGCGATGCGACTCCGCTCCGCCGTACGCGCCTGGGCGACGCGCGCGGCCTGCTCCGCCTCCGCCGTCCGGGCACGCTCGCGGAGCGTCGCGAGCAGCTCGCGACGCGACCCGATGTACATGCCCCAGCCGACGGTGACCGCGACGATCGCCACGATGAACGGCAGGGTGAAGGCGACCGCGTCGTTGTTGACCGGGTTGTAGCTCTCCAGCACGAAGCCGCCGGCCAACGACAGAACGCCGACGGGAATGATCTCGCGCCATCGTCGCCGGGTGGCCAACGAGACGAGTGCAAGTGTCGCGGGGCCGGCCGACGACCACGACACGAACGACAACGTGTTGGCGATGGCGGCGACCGGTACGGGAAATCGCCTGCGCCACGCGACGAGCACAAAGCCCAGTGCGCCCAAGGCCAGGTCGGTCCAGAACCACCACCGGTGCTCGTCCCACTGCCACCGGGCGATCTCGAACCACGCGAGGCCGGAGATCAGCAGCATGATGGCGTAGCGCCAGACGTGGCTCCACCGGCCAAGGGGTGGTTGGAAGTCGGCGGCCTGCACGCCTCAAGGCTAGGGGTTCAGCGCTCTGCGGCACGACGGCCGATCGTCTCGGCTCTCTCATACTTTCGGCTATCGAGCAATGGTCGCTCGACCGATGTTCCATGCACCCGCGGTGAGGCAGACTGGGTGTCATGATCACAGTTCAAGGACTCACGAAGACGTATGGCGGCTTCAAAGCCGTCGACAATGTCTCATTCGAGTGCAAGCCGGCAGCCGTCACCGGCTTCCTCGGCCCGAACGGCGCCGGCAAGACGACCACGATGCGCATCATGGCCGGACTCACGCTCGGCCAGCGTCAGGCGCTGCTCTCGTCGGCGGCGTCCATTACCACGACATCCCCAACCCCGGCACCCAGGTCGGTGTGCTGCTGGACGCTTCCGCGCAGCACGCCGGGCGTACGGGACGGGAGATCCTCACGCTCAGCGCGATGACGATGGGCCTGCCGATGTCTCGCGTCGACGAGATGCTCAAGCTCGTCAGCCTGACGCCAGAGGAGTCGAAGCGCCGGGTCACGAACTACTCGCTCGGCATGCGGCAGCGCCTCGGCATCGCCAATGCGCTGCTCGGCGACCCCAAGATCCTGATCCTCGACGAGCCGGCCAACGGCCTTGATCCGGCTGGCATCCACTGGATGCGCAGCCTGCTGCGGGAGTACGCCAACCGTGGCGGCACCGTGCTGCTGTCGTCGCACCTGCTTCACGAGATCGAGGTCATCGCCGACGAGATCATCGTCATCGGCCACGGCAGGATCGTGGCGCAGGGCACCAAGGCCGAGCTGCTGCAGACCGCCGGAACGTTCGTCAAGGCCGGCGACATCTCGGCTCTCGCGAACGCGTTGACCACGGCAGGCATCAGCGCCGCGACCGTCGGGCGATGGCGGGCTGCGCACCGAGTCCAGCCCGGAGCAGGTCGGCAAGGCTGCGGCGTCTGCCGGCGTCGCACTGGTCGAGCTGCGACCCGCTGAGGGTGCCGGCCTCGAGGAGATGTTCCTCGAGCTCACCTCTGACACCCAGCGCGATCTCATCACCCCCGAAGGAGCACAGGCATGAGCACCGCAGTTGCCACGATCGACACCACCAAACCGGCAGTCCCGTTCTCGCCGGCTGTTCAAGGTCGAGCTGCGCAAGATGTTCGACACCAGGTCGGGCTTCTGGCTGATGTTCGCCACCGGCATCCTGATCGCGCTGACGCTGCTCATCTGCCTGTTGGTGGTCGGCCTCGACGACGGCACGGTGATCACGGCGAGCGGCTTTTCGTCGATCATGACAATTCCGTTGTCGATCTTGCTTCCGGTATTCGCCATCGTCACCATCACGAGCGAATGGGGGCAGCGAAGCCACCTCTCGCTGTTCACGCTCGAACCGCGTCGCAGTCGCATCATCGCGGCAAAGCTGGTGAGCGTCCTGGTCCTCGCCGTGGGAACGATCGTCCTGGCGATCATTCTGGGCACGATCAGCAACCTGCTCGGCGCAGCCCTTGGCGGGTACGACGCGGTCTGGAATTTTGGCATCTCTGACCTGCTTTGGGCCGTGGGACTACAGCTCGCGTTCTTCCTGATGGCGTTCGCGCTGTCGATGCTGCTGCTAAGCACGGCGGGCTCGATCGTTGTCTTCTACATCTTCGCGCTCCTGCTGCCGTTCATGGTCTACCCCCCGTTGTACTTCAACTTCGACTGGGCGCAGAGCTTCATCCCGTGGATCGACTTCAACTATGCGGCGAGCCCGCTGGCCACTGGCAAGGATTTCGACGGCAAGGCGGTGAGCGTGGGTGCGATCGACTACATCCGGTTCATCTTCGCGCTCGTGCTGTGGGTGGTCATTCCAGGCATCACCGGGCTGCGGCGTGTGCTGAAGTCCGAGGTCAAGTAGCGATCTCCCGGAGCGGAGGGGGCGCGGCGACAGGACATCCCTCGTCTGCCGCCGCTCCGGGGCTCACCCAGGATGGCGACTCCCTACGCGGGGGTCGCCATCCTGCATGTCCGGCGCAAGTAGGTCAGCGGCGGTGCATCAGGGAGAATGGCGGCATGCGCAAGCGTGTCGCCGTTCTCGGCTCTACGGGATCCATCGGGACCCAGGCCCTCGAGGTCATCGCCGCCAACCCCGAACGGTTCGAGGTCGTCGCGCTCGCCGCCGGGGGAGCCAACCCGCGACTGCTCGCCGAGCAGGCCATCGCGTTCGACGTGCCGCTCGTCGCCGTCGCCAGGGCGAGTGCAGCCGAGGACGTACAGCTCGCGCTGTATGCCGAGGCGCAGCGCAAGGGCTACGCGCACGGCGACCACCGGGTCCCGCGGCTCATTGCCGGTCCTGACGCGGCCGTCGACGTCGCCCGCGTCGAGTGCGACGTCGTGCTCAACGGCATGACCGGAGCCGTCGGCCTGCTCCCGACCCTCGCTGCGCTGGAGGCCGGCTCGACCCTCGCCTTGGCCAACAAGGAGTCGCTGATCATCGGTGGCGAGCTGGTGATCGGTGCTGCCAAGCCCGGTCAGCTCGTGCCGGTCGACTCAGAGCACTCCGCCCTCGCACAGGCGATGCGTGGCGAGCGGCGCGACGAGGTCCGGCGGCTGATCGTCACGGCCAGCGGGGGGCCGTTCCGCGGGCGTACGCGCGCGGAGCTCGCCGATGTCACGCCCGAGCAGGCGATGGCCCACCCGACGTGGGACATGGGCCCCGTCATCACGATCAACTCCGCGACCCTGGTCAACAAGGGGCTGGAGGTCATCGAGGCCAATCTGCTGTTCGACATCGGCTTCGACCGCATCGAGGTCGTCGTCCACCCGCCTTCGATCGTCCACTCGATGGTCGAGTTCATCGACGGTGCCACGATGGTCCAGGCCTCGCCGCCGGACATGAAGCTGCCGATCGCCCTGGGCCTGGCCTGGCCCGACCGCGTGCCCGACGCCGCTGCGGGGTGTGACTGGACGCAGCCGGCGACGTGGGAGTTCTTCCCGCTCGACGACGAGGCGTTCCCTGCGGTGAGCCTGGCACGCAAGGCGGGCACGTTCGGGCGTACGGGGCCCGCCGTGTTCAACGCCGCCAACGAGGTGTGCGTCGACGCATTCGTCGCCGGAGACTTGGACTTCCTCGGCATAGTGGACACGGTGGGTGTCGTCCTCGACGAGCATCTCGGCGATCCGGACGTCGCTCGCCAGGACCTGACCCTTGACGGCGTGCTCGGCGCCGACGCATGGGCCCGCACCCGGGCCGCAGAGCTGGTGGAGAAACGATGAACGACGCACTGATCTACACGCTGGGCGTCGTGGCGTTCATCATCGGCGTCGCGATCTCGATCGGCCTGCACGAGCTCGGCCACATGTACCCGGCCAAGAAGTTCGGCATCAAGGTCACGCAGTTCTTCGTGGGCTTCGGCAACACCCTGTGGTCGGTCAAGCGCGGCGAGACCGAGTACGGCATCAAGTCGATCCCGCTCGGCGGCTACGTCAAGCTCGTGGGCATGCTCCCGCCGGCCAAGGACGCCGATCCGCACGAGGTCCGCAAGACCAACACGGGCCTGTTCACCCAACTCATCTCGGACGCCCGCACGGCCGAGTACGAGCACGTGGAGGACAAGGACCTCGACCGGCTCTTCTACCGCAAGCCGTGGTGGCAGAAGCTGATCGTCATGGCCGGCGGGCCGATGGTCAACGTCCTCATCGCGATCGTGCTGTTCACGATCGTGTTCATGGGATTCGGGGCACTGAAGCCGTCGACGACCGTCAACACGGTCTCCGACTGTGCGATCAGCGACGCCGAAGCCGGCCGCACCTGTACGTCGAGCGATCCGGTGACGCCGGCCAAGAAGGCCGGCCTGCTTCCCGGCGACACGATCACGTCGTTCAACGGCACCAAGATCACGTCGTGGGACCAGGTCACCCAGCTGATCCGCGACAACGGTTCCCGTGAGGCAACGATCGGCTTCGAGCGCAACGGCCGCGAGCGTGAGGTGAGCGTCGCCACGTCGGTGCTGGCCCGTGCGGACGTCGACGATCCGACCAAGACGGTCAACGTCGGCTTCCTCGGCGTCACGCCGACGCAGGACTATGTCCGGCAGGGCCCCGGCTACGTCGTGTCCACGATGGGCACCTACATCGAGGGCACTGCCATCGCGATCGCGCACCTGCCCGAGCGCATGGTCGACGTCACCAAGGCCGCGTTCGGCGCGGAGCGTGATCCCGAAGGGCCGATCAGCGTGGTCGGCGCGAGCCGCGTCGCTGGCGAGATGGTCACGGTCGACGACCCGACGTGGGGCGAACGCGTCCAGCGTGTCCTCGTCCTGCTCGCGGGACTCAACCTGTTCCTCGCCCTGTTCAACTTCATCCCGCTGCTGCCGCTCGACGGCGGCCACATCGCCGGCGCGCTCTATGAAGCGATCCGCCGCGGATTCGCCAAGCTGCGGGGACTGCCAGACCCCGGATACGTCGACGTCGCCAAGATGCTGCCCGTCGCGTACGCCGTGGGTGCCCTCCTTATGCTGATGAGTGTGATTCTGATCTACGCCGACATCGTCAACCCCGTGAAACTGAGCTGAAGAACATGACTGATCTCGGACTTCCTGCGATGCCGCCTCCGGTGCTCGCACCGCGACGCAAGACCCGCAAGATCAAGGTCGGCACGGTCGACGTCGGTGGCGACGCACCCATCTCGGTGCAGTCGATGACCACGACCCTGACCTCCGACGTCAACACGACGCTGCAGCAGATCGCCGAGCTCACCGCCGCCGGCTGCGACATCGTGCGCGTGGCCTGCCCGAGCCAGGACGACGCCGACGCGCTCTCCGAGATCGCCAAGCACTCCAACATCCCGGTCATCGCCGACATCCACTTCCAGCCCAAGTACGTCTTCGCGGCGATCGACGCCGGTTGCGCCGCGGTCCGGGTCAACCCCGGCAACATCCGCAAGTTCGACGACCAGGTCGGCGCGATCGCCCGTGCCGCCAAGGACGCCGGCGTCTCGATCCGCATCGGCGTCAACGCCGGTTCACTCGACAAGCGCATCTACGACAAGTACGGCAAGGCGACCGCTGAGGCGCTCGTCGAGTCCGCCGTGTGGGAGGCGTCCCTGTTCGAGGAGCATGACTTCCACGACTTCAAGATCTCGGTCAAGCACAACGACCCGGTCGTGATGGTGCAGGCCTACGAGCAGCTGTCGGCGCGCGGCGACTGGCCGCTGCACCTCGGCGTCACCGAGGCCGGCCCGGCGTTCCAGGGCACGATCAAGAGCGCCACGGCGTTCGGTGCGCTGCTGAGCCAAGGCATCGGCGACACGATCCGGGTGTCGCTGTCGGCGCCGCCGGTCGAAGAGGTCAAGGTCGGCCTGCAGATCCTGCAGTCACTCAACCTCCGCGAACGCAAGCTCGAGATCGTCTCGTGCCCCTCGTGCGGGCGCGCGCAGGTCGACGTCTACACGCTCGCCGAGGAGGTCACCGCTGGCCTCGAGGGCATGGAGGTGCCGCTCCGCGTCGCCGTGATGGGCTGCGTCGTCAACGGGCCGGGGGAGGCCCGCGAGGCCGATCTCGGCGTGGCGTCGGGCAACGGCAAGGGTCAGATCTTCGTCAAGGGCGAGGTCATCAAGACCGTGCCGGAGTCCAAGATCGTCGAGACCCTGATCGAAGAGGCGATGCGCATCGCCGAAGGCATGGAGCCGGTCGAGGGCGGATCACCCGCCGTCACCGTCAGCTGACGTGCGCCACGCCGCTCATCCGCACTGCAGGACGAGCCACGATCGATCCCACCGGCGTGCCGCGAGATCCTCGTCCCGGATCCAGTAGTAGATCCGTCCGACGTCGCCCCACATCATGTTGACCTGATCTTCCGTGTCGACCTGGAGGAGGAGCCGCCACTCCACGGCACCGGGCCTCAGCCGGGCGGCTCGAGGATCCTTGTAGCCGGACGGGTCGCCGCAGTAGAGGCCGTTCGAGGCGAGCTGACATTCGAGCTGCATGTCGCCCTGGATGGGGTCGGGATGACCGAGAAGCCGGTGTCTGGTGCCGTTCGACTCCGGCAGCGCCTCGGCGTATGCGTACCAGTCGTCCTGGCTCATGCCGAACGACTTGACGGTCGCTGACTCCCACGGCACGAACGTCAGCTCGACGCTGGGTGTCAGGGCGATCGGCGGAAAGACGCCCTCGACGGGAATCGGCGCCGGCGGCGGGCGTTCGCCGGCCACCTCGTCGGCAGGCACGTGGACGACGGCAGACGATCCGCGGTCGTCCGGGTCGAAACCCCAACCCTGTTGGGACGCCGCGTCGTAGAAGAACAGCAGCAGCCCGTCGGAGGGCAGCGCCTTGTCGCTGTCGTGGCGCGCAAGCTCGGCAAGGTCGAGCTGAGCGATGAGGCTCAGGGGCAGGCCGTCCTGGGTGGGCCACGGTCTCGATTCAGGCAGGGCGGGCCTGCCGCCCAGTCGGGAACCGCCGGGGAGCACTGCGGCGGCTGGGTCAGGGATGAGCCGGACGCTGGGACCGGCCAGCTGGCAGAGTCTCTCGGCGTAGTCATCCAGTCC
Source organism: uncultured Actinomycetota bacterium (assembly GCA_963790145.1). Classification (GTDB taxonomy): domain Bacteria; phylum Actinomycetota; class Actinomycetes; order Propionibacteriales; family Nocardioidaceae; genus Aeromicrobium. Next base: position 1,062,764 of record CAWBNN010000005.1, read on the forward strand.
GGCCTCGGCCAGGCGGTCTCGGTAGTCGGCGAGGCGTGCGTCGTCGGTCATGTATGACAGTCTGTCATTTCTGGCTGACGAATGTCGCTTCTTCATCCCGCTGCAGGCGTGATGGGCACCCGGCACGCAGGCGTCGTACGCTTGGGACACCACCCAGGGAGGCGCTGTGCTCAAGACGACGATGCACGTCCGTCCGCTGACGACGCCTGACCTTCCTGAGCTGTACGCCTTGCTCGACCGCGACCCGCTGGTCAACCTGTTCGTCCGCAATCGCGTCGACGCGACCAAGCTGCAGACCCGCTGGCTCGGTGGCCAGGTGTGGGGCTACTTCGAGGACGGCGTGCTCGTGTCGGCGTGCCACGCCGGTGCCAACGTCGTACCCGTGCAGGCGACGCCGGCCGCCGTGGAGGCATTCGCCGAGCAGGCGATCTCGGACAACGTACGTCCGTCGTCGATCGTCGGTCCTCGTGACGCCGTCCTGCCGATGTGGAAGCGGCTCGAGCCGCACTGGGGACCGGCGCGGTCGCCGCGTCCCGACCAGCCGTTCATGGTGCTGGAGCGCGACAGCCGGCTGCGGCCGGATCCTCGCGTACGCCCGGTGGTCCTCGACGAGTTCGACATCGTCTACCCGTCCTGCGTCGCGATGTTCACCGAGGAGGTCGGCGTCGACCCGGAGGTGGGCAACCGCAGTGGCTACCGCGCCCGGGTTGCGCAGCTGATCTCGCAGGGCTGGGCGTTCGCGATCATCGAGGACGGCCAGGTGCTCTTCAAGGCGGAGGTGGGCGCCGCCACCACGTACGCCTGTCAGATCCAGGGCGTCTACGTCAGACCCGACCTACGAGGCAGAGGCATCGCGGCGCCTGCGCTGGCGGCGGTCGTGCAGCAGGCGCGTGCCACGGTCGCCCCGATCGTCACGCTCTACGTCAACGACCACAACACCGCGGCCCGCCGCGCCTACGAGCGGGTGGGCTTCGAGCAGACCGCGACGTTCGCCTCGATCCTGCTCTGACATGCTCGCTGCATGAGTCGAGACGTCAAGTTCCTCGTTGGTCTCCTGGCGGCGTCGGGTGTGCTGCACTTCGCGAAGCCCAAGCCGTACGCCGCGATCGTGCCCAAGCCGCTGCCCTACAAGCGCGAGCTCGTGCAGGTTTCGGGGGCCGCGGAGATCGCCTGCGCGGGACTGATGCTGCACCCGCGCACCCGGCGTCTGGGCGGCCTGGCGTCGGCGGGCCTGCTCGTTGCGGTGTTCCCGGCCAACGTGCAGATGACGATCGACAGTGCTCGTGACCCGCGCCGGCCGTGGTGGTTCACGCTCGGCACCATGCTGCGTCTCCCGCTCCAGCTGCCGCTGATCCGCATCGCGCTGAGGGCCGCCCGAGGCTGAGCCCGGGGCGGCGATCCGGCCCCGATAGGCTCGCCCGTATGCGTATGTCCCGGCTCTTCCTGCGTACTCTCCGCGACGATCCGGCTGATGCCGAGGTGCCGAGCCACAAGCTCCTGGTGCGAGCCGGCTACGTGCGCCGCGTGGCGCCCGGGATCTACTCGTGGCTGCCGCTGGGCCTCAAGGTGCTCGCCAAGGTCGAGCGGATCATCCGCGAGGAGATGGAGTCGATCGACGCCCAGGAGGTGCGCTTCCCGGCGCTGCTGCCGCGTGAGCCCTACGAGGCGTCCGGTCGCTGGGTCGAGTACGGCCCCAACGTGTTCCGGCTCAAGGACCGCAAGGGCAACGACATGATGCTCGGCCCGACGCACGAGGAGTTCTTCACGCTGCTGGTCAAGGACCTCTACTCGTCCTACAAGGACCTGCCGCTGAGCATCTACCAGATCCAGACGAAGTATCGCGACGAGGCGCGTCCCCGCGCCGGCATCCTGCGCGGGCGCGAGTTCATCATGAAGGACTCCTACTCGTTCGACATCGACGACGCCGGGCTCGAGAAGTCCTACCAGGCGCACCGCGAGGCCTACGTCCGGATCTTCGACCGGCTCGGCTTCGAGTACGTCATCGTGCACGCGCAGTCCGGCGCGATGGGCGGATCGGCCAGCGAGGAGTTCCTCGCCGTCTCCGAGACGGGGGAGGACACGTTCGTACGCTCGCCCGGTGGCTACGCCGCCAACGTCGAGGCCGTCACGACCGTCGCGCCCGAGGCGATCCCGTACGACGATGCACCGGCCGCGCATGCCGAGCAGACGCCTGACACGCCGACGATCGACACGCTCGTGGCACACCTCAACGAGCAGTACCCGCGCGACGACCGCCCGTGGACCGCGGCGGACACGCTCAAGAACGTGCTCGTGATCCTGCGGCACCCCGACGGCACACGTGAGCCGCTCGCGATCGGCGTTCCGGGCGACCGTGAGGTCGACGCCAAGCGGCTCGAGGCCGTCGTCTCGCCGGCCGAGGTCGAGCCGTTCGACGAGAAGGACTTCGCGGCGAACCCTGCGCTCGTCAAGGGCTACATCGGTCCGGGCGCGCTGGGCACCGAGAGCGAGTCCGGCATCCGTTTCCTCGTCGACCCGCGGGTCGTCGACGGCACGCGGTGGGTCACCGGCGCCAACATCGACGGCTCCCACGTCATCGACCTCGTCGCCGGTCGCGACTTCACCGCCGACGGCACGATCGAGGCCGCCGAGATCCGCGCCGGCGATGCGGCCCCTGACGGTTCTGGGCCGCTCGAGCTCGCCCGTGGCATCGAGATGGGCCACATCTTCCAGCTCGGTCGCAAGTACGCCGATGCGCTCGACCTCAAGGTGCTCGACGAGAACGGCAAGCTCGTCACGGTGACGATGGGCTCGTACGGCGTCGGAGTCTCCCGTGCCGTTGCCGCCGTCGCGGAGTATGCCCACGACGACCTCGGCCTGGTCTGGCCCAAGGAGCTCTCGCCCTTCGACGTGCACCTCGTGGTCGCGGGCAAGGACGAAGCGGTGGTCGCCGGAGCCGAGCAGGTCTACCAGGACCTCGTCGGCGAAGGGTTCGAGGTGCTGTTCGACGATCGCCTCGGCAAGGTCTCGCCCGGCGTGAAGTTCAAGGACGCAGAGCTGATCGGGGTGCCCACGATCGTGGTCGTCGGCAAGGGGTTCGTCGACGGTGTGGTCGAGGTCAAGGACCGCGCCACCGGCGAACGTACCGACGTGCTCCTCGCCGACCTGGTGGCCCACCTCCGCGACTGATCTCGGGGCACTCAGGCGGGGAGGCCGGGGAACGCGTCGGGCTCACCGCCCCAGGTCATCTCGGCCAGCGCCGCCCGGCGCAGCTCCGCCGTGGCGTACGCCCGAAGCTCGCCGGTGCTGTCGCCGGTGAGCGTCAGGCAGGCCGCCGCGATGCCGCGCTCGACCTGCTGTGCAGCCGACAGGGCGCGGGCCTTGGTGCGCAGCCGCGCCACGTCGTACGACAACGCCGTGGACACCGGCTCGACGTTCATCTCGTGCAGACGCAGCAGCAGCCGGTCGCGCACATCGCGGTGCTCCTCGTACGACCGACGGGCCCGGCCTGCGAAGGCGTTGAACCGGGCTCCGACGACGGGATAGAGCCACACCGCCTCGTGCTCGAGGGCGAGCCAGCCCTGGATGTCCTCGGCCGACGTCATCGCAGGTCGCCGATCGCCCGGGCGCACTGAGCCAGACCGGCAGACATCGACGCGAGGACGCGGGTCAGCGCGGGGGAGACCGCCTTGGCCGAGTCCGCCGCCCGGGCGTTCGATGCCGTCGCATAGGCCGCCGCCAGCGCCGTGATCGCCTCGCTGCGCGACTCGGGAGGTGCCGCGACGTCCGGGACCGTTCCGGCGACGCCGACGGCCTTGGCGTGCGCCGTGCTGATCGCCACGAACGGGCCAAGACGCAAGGCAGCATGCTTGGACGCCGTTGCCTCGACCCGCGCGAGCAGCGCGTTCTGATCGGCTGCGACGCGGGCGATCAACCGGTCGTCGGACGGCTCGGGTTCGGGGTGGGGTTCGATCCCGACAGTGCGGGCCAGGTCGTCGAGCCGGTGTCCGAGAGCCGCGCCGCCCAGTCCGGCCGCGACGGCCGCGGTGGCAGCGCCCGTTCCCAGGAGTGCGCGTCGGCTGATCACCACGGCAGGCTATCGACTCACGGCGTTCACCGGAGCACCGCAGGTTCGGTAGGGTGGACCCGACACTGATGCCGGTGCCCACAAAAGAACACGGAGGAAGAGCCATGGATCCACAACTGGCGACCCTCGTGGATGAATGTGTGTCGGCTCTCGGCTTCGATCTCGAGGCGATCGAGCTGACTCCGGCCGGCAACAAGCGGGTCCTTCGCATCGCCGTCGACCGCGATGGCGGTGTCGGCATCGACCACATCACGGAGGCGACCCGCGCGCTCTCCGAGGAGCTCGACGCTTCCGACGTCATGGGCTCCCAGCCCTACACCCTCGAGGTGACCTCGCGAGGGGTCGACCGCCCGCTCACCCACCCTCGCCACTGGCGCCGCAACGCCGGCCGCCTCGTACGCCTGAGGCTCGCCGACGACTCCTCGATCGACGGCCGCATCGGCGAGAGCGACGACGAGGGAGTCGTCATCGAGGGCCGCACCGCCAGCCAACGGCTGGCCTACGACCAGATCACCACCGCGCTCGTGCAAACCGAGCTCAACAGGAAGGACGCCTGACATGGACATCGACATGGCCGCACTGCGCGCCCTCGAGCACGAGAAGGACATCTCGTTCGATGTCGTCGTCGAGGCCATCGAGACCGCACTGCTCTCCGCCTATCACAAGACCGCCGGTTCACACTCGCATGCGCGGGTCGAGCTCGACCGCAAGAGCGGGCACGTGACGGTGTGGGCCAAGGAGCGTCTCGAGGCCGAGCCGGTTCCTGAACCCGCCGAGGGCGAGGAGCCGCCAGAGCGCCCGGCGCTCCAGTTCACAGAAGAGTTCGACGACACGCCGGAGGACTTCGGCCGTTTCGCCGCGACCATCGCCCGCCAGCTCATCATGCAGCGGATCCGTGACGCTGAGGACGAGTCCAAGTACGGCGAGTTCGCCGGCAAGGTCGGTGACATCGTCTCCGGCGTGATCCAGCAGAGCCGTCCCGGCGACGTCGCCCTCGACCTGGGCCGCATCGAGGCGATCCTGGTCGCCTCGGAACGCGTGCCCGAGGAGAAGTACGCGCACGGCGAGCGCCTCAAGGCATACGTCTACGAGGTCGAGAAGGGCATGCGCGGCCCCAAGGTCAAGGTCTCCCGCACGCACCCCAACCTGGTCAAGCTGCTGTTCGCCCTCGAGGCGCCGGAGATCGCCGACGGGTCCGTCGAGATCGTTGCGATCGCGCGCGAGGCCGGTCACCGCAGCAAGATCGCCGTACGGGCCAACGTGGCCGGCGTCAACGCCAAGGGCGCCTGCATCGGACCGATGGGCCAGCGTGTGCGCAACGTCATGCACGAGCTGCACGGCGAGAAGATCGACATCGTCGACTACAGCGACGACCCGGCCGAGTTCATCGCACACGCTCTCTCGCCGTCGCAGGTCAAGGGCGTGACGCTGGTCGACCCGGCGACGCGATCGGCGCGGGTCGTCGTACCCGACTTCCAGCTCTCCCTGGCCATCGGCAAGGAGGGCCAGAACGCCCGTCTGGCCGCCAAGCTCACCGGCTGGCGCATCGACATCCGCTCGGACACCGAAGCCCCAAGGACCGAGGGCGTCTGAGTCGATGGCGCGACCGCTTCGCGAAACGGGTAGACTGGTCGAGGTCGTTCGGACGTGCATCGGTTGCAGGCAACGTGCGGACAAGGCCACTCTGGTGCGAGTCGTCGCAGTTCAGGAGCCCACGGCCATGGTCGTGACACCTGATCCGCACGGAACGCTTCCGGGGCGAGGGGCGCATCTGCATCCCACGACCCGGTGCCTGGAGCTCGCGATTCGCCGCAAGGCGTTCGGTCGGGCCCTTCGAGTCGAAGGACCGCTCGACCTGAGCGCGCTGAAGGACATCGTCGAAACAGCATGACCACCACGAGCGTCGCACCCGCGGCGTTCATGACACGAAATCGGAGCAACAGCTCATGAAGACCCGATGAGTACTGCGCGATGAGTACTGCGCAATGAGCACGTTCGTCAACTAGTGGTCTGATCCTCCTTCGGGGTCGGACCCCCCTGAAGGAGAAGAGTGGCTGTAAGAGTCCACGAGCTCGCACGCGAGTTCGGTGTCGAGAGCAAGGTCGTCCTGTCCACCCTGAAAGACATGGGTGAGTACGTGAAGTCGGCCTCCTCGACCGTAGAAGCCCCCGTCGTCCGGCGCCTCAACGAGGAGCACGGCGAAGCCCTGCGCGCGCAGGGCGCCAAGAAGTCCGGCGGCAAGCCCGCCGCCAAGAAGGCTGCGCCTGCCAAGGCCGAGGCCCAGGTCGCCGAGCCCGAAGCCGCACCGGCTCCGGTCGAGGCCGCTGCGCCGGCTGCCCCTGCGCCGACGCGTACGCCTGGCCCCACGCCTGGTCCTCGGGTCGCCCCGAAGCCCGAGCCTGAGCCCGAGCCCCAGCCCGTCGCCGAGGCACCCGCCCCGGCCGCCGAGCCCGAAGCTCCTGCTGCTGCCGCCGCGGCACCCGCCACACCGGGACCGCGGCCTGGACCCAAGGCGCCCGGCGCCCGGCCCGGCAACAACCCGTTCTCGTCGACCCAGGGCATGCAGGCCCCGCGTCCGCCGGCTGCACGTGCCGGTGGTCCGGCACCCGGCGGCGCCCCCGGCATGCCGCGTCCCAACCCGGCGATGATGCCTCGCCAGTCCGGCCTCGCCGGTCCTTCGACCGGTCGCGGTGCGCCCGGTCGTGGTGGGCCTGGTGGCGCTCCCGGTCGCGGCGGCCCCGGTGGTGCACCGGGTCGCGGCGCTCCCGGTGGTGGCGGCGGTGGCGGTTTCGCCGGTCGTCCCGGCGGTGGCGGCGGCGCTCCCGGTCGCGGTGCTCCCGGCGGTGGAGGCGGCTTCAGCGGCCCTCCGCGCACGGGTGGTCCCGGTGGCCGCAACACGCGTGGAGGCACGCAGGGTGCGTTCGGTCGCGCCGGCGGACCCGTTCGACGTGGACGCAAGAGCAAGCGCGCGAAGCGTCAGGAATTCGACCAGATGCAGGCGCCCGCCATCGGCGGCGTCCGCGTACGCAAGGGCAACGGCGAGACCGTACGCCTGACACGTGGCTCCTCGCTGGCGGACTTCGCCGACAAGATCGGCGGCGACTCCGCATCGCTCGTCGAGGTGCTGTTCCACCTGGGCGAGGTCGTCACGGCGACGCAGTCGGCCAACGACGAGACGTTGATGCTGCTCGGTGAGGAGCTCAACTACAACGTCGAGGTCATCTCCCCGGAGGACGAGGACCGCGAGCTGCTCGAGTCGTTCGACATCGAGTTCGGCGAGGATGAGGGCGATGAGGCGGATCTGACCGCACGTCCGCCCGTCGTCACCGTCATGGGTCACGTCGACCACGGAAAGACCAAGCTCCTCGATGCGCTGCGCAGCAGCAACGTCGTCGACAAGGAGGCCGGTGGCATCACGCAGACCATCGGCGCCTACCAGGTCGCGACCGAGGTCGATGGTTCCGAGCGTCGCATCACCCTGATCGACACACCGGGCCACGAGGCGTTCACCGCCATGCGTGCCCGTGGTGCCCAGGCGACCGACATCGCGATCCTCGTGGTCGCGGCCGACGACGGCGTCATGCCGCAGACGGTCGAGGCGCTCAACCACGCCAAGGCCGCCGGCGTCCCGATCGTCGTCGCGGTCAACAAGGTCGACAAGCCCGACGCCGACCCGACCAAGGCACGCGGCCAGCTCACCGAGTACGGCCTGGTGCCCGAGGAGTACGGCGGCGACACGATGTTCGTCGACGTCTCGGCCAAGGCCGGCACGGGCATGGACGAGCTGCTCGAGGCGGTCATCCTCACGGCTGACGCCTCGCTCGACCTGCGCGCCAACCCCAACCAGAACGCCGAGGGCCTCGTCATCGAGGCGCACCTCGACCGTGGCCGGGGACCGGTCGCCACCGTGCTGGTCCACCGCGGAACGCTCAAGGTCGGCGACTCGATCGTCGCCGGTCCGGCGTTCGGTCGCGTCCGCGCCATGCTCGACGAGCACGGCGAGAACATCGAAGAGGCCACTCCGTCGCGTCCGGCACTCGTGCTGGGTCTGACGGCGGTGCCGGGAGCCGGCGACAACTTCATGGTCGTTGCCGACGACCGGCTGGCCCGCCAGATCGCCGAGAAGCGCGAGGCGCGCGAGCGCAACGCCCTCCTGGCACAGCGCACCGGCCGTCGTACGCTCGAGGACTTCATGTCCTCGATGGAGAAGGGCGAGACCGACGAGCTGCTCCTCATCCTCAAGGGTGATGGTTCCGGCTCGGTCGAGGCGCTCGAGGATGCACTGGCCCAGATCGACGTCGGCGAGCAGGTTGCTCTTCGCGTCATCGACCGCGGTGTCGGTGCCATCACCGAGACCAACGTCATGCTGGCCGCCGCGTCCAACGCCGTCATCATCGGCTTCAACGTCCGCCCCCAGGGCAAGGCGACGGAGCTGGCCGACCGCGAGGGTGTCGAGATCAAGTACTACTCGGTCATCTACAACGCGATCGAGGAGATCGAGGCATCGCTCAAGGGCCTGCTCAAGCCGGAGTTCGAGGAGGCGCAGCTCGGTACCGCCGAGATCCGCGACATCTTCCGCTCCAGCAAGATCGGCAACATCGCCGGTTGCATGGTCACGAGCGGTGTCATCAAGCGCAACGCGAAGGCACGCCTGCTTCGCGACGGCTCCGTGGTCGCGGACAACCTCGACTTCTCCAGCCTGCGCCGCGAGAAGGACGACGTGTCCGAGGTTCGCGAAGGCTTCGAGTGCGGTCTCGTGCTCAAGGGCTTCAACGACATCAAGGTCGGCGACATCGTCGAGACGTTCGAGCTGCGCGAGAAGGTTCGCGCGTAGTCCCTGCACCACTGGGAACTCATGTTCCGGCCCGAGCCTGCTGGGCTCGGGCCGGAACGCTTTCACGAGAGGAAACACCATGGCTGGACCTCGTATCCACAAGGTCGGCGACCGGATCAAGGTCATCGTGGCGCAGATGCTCGAGCGCCGGGTCAAGGATCCGCGGCTCGGCTTCGTGACGATCACTGACGTACGCATGACCGGTGACGGCCAGCAGGCCTCGGTGTTCTACACCGTCATGGGCGACGAGACGGCTCGTGCGGACACCGCCGCTGCGCTGCGCAGCGCCACGGGCCTGATTCGCTCGGAGGTCGGCAAGCAGCTCGGCACCCGCATCACGCCGTCGATCGAGTTCTTCCTCGACGCGGTCCCCGAGACCGCCAAGGAGATCGAGGACCTGCTCGCCAAGGTCAAGGAGTCCGACGAAGAGGTCGCCTCCCGCTCGGCGGGCGCGCAGTACGCCGGGGACCCCGATCCGTACAAGAAGAAGGACGAGACCGACCCGGAGCTCGATGACTGACCTGCTGTCAGGGCTGGTCGTCGTCGACAAGCCTGCCGGGTGGACGTCGCACGACGTCGTCGGCCGCATGCGCGGCATCGCCGGCACGCGCAAGGTCGGCCACTCCGGCACCCTTGACCCGATGGCGACCGGTGTCCTGGTCCTGGGCATCAACCGTGCGACGCGGTTGCTCGGCCACCTGACGCTCGCCGACAAGGAGTATGTCGCGACGATCCGGCTCGGCGAGGCCACCGTCACGGACGACGCGGAGGGCGAGATCACCTCGTCGGCGCCGGCATCCCACGTCGACGAGGAGGCTGTTCGCGCCGTGCTGCCGGCCTACACCGGCAACATCCAGCAGGTCCCGTCGTCGGTCTCCGCGATCAAGATCGGTGGCGTGCGGTCGTACGCGCGGGTGCGCGCGGGTGATCCCGTGAAGCTCGACGCTCGCCCGGTCACCGTGTCCGCCCTCGAGCTGACCGGCTTCCGCCCCTCCGGCGAGGCCGTCGAGGTCGACGTGCGCGTCATCTGCTCGAGTGGCACCTACATCCGCGCGCTGGCCCGCGACATCGGCGCCGACCTCGGCGTCGGCGGTCACCTCACGATGCTCAGGCGTACGCGGGTGGGCGCATTCGGCCTCGATCAGGCGCACACCCTGGACGAGCTCGAGAAGGAGCTCGTCGTGGCCGGACTGGACGAGGTCGCGCGCGCGAGCTTCCCGGCGTACGACCTGGAGGAGCGGGAGGCGTCAGACGTACGCTTCGGCCGCCCGCTCACCGGCATCGACCTGGGCGCGCCGGGGGCGGTCGCGGTGTTCGCGCCATCGGGGGAGTTCCTGGCGCTCTACGAGCAGCGCGGTGGCGTGGCCAAGCCTGTCGCCGTCTTCGTATGAATCAGCGGGGGAGCGTGACTCGCTAGGGTGAGGGCACCATGAGAATGCGCCGACCCTCGACCCGCGGCATCCTCAAGCGGGCACTGTCCACGATGCTGTCGGCGCAGTTCCTGATCGTCGTCGCGTTGATGGTGACGACCAAGGTCCGCAAGATGATGCGCAGCCATGGCGGCGGCACGTTCCCCGTCACGCCGCCCACCCCGTTGGGCATCGGGTCCGGCAACACCGCAACCGCATACACCTACGGCTCCGACCTGTTCGAGGACATGCTCGAGGCGATCGGCAACGCCCGTGAGCGCATCCTGTTCGAGACCTACATCATCAAGGGCGACGAGATGGGCCGCCGGTTCAAGCGGGCGCTGATCGAGGCAGCCCACCGCGGCGTCGACGTCTTCGTCATCTACGACGGCTTCGCCAACCTCGTCGTGACGCCGAGCTTCCTCAGGTTTCCCGCGCCGATCCACGTGCTGCGCTATCCGGTGTTCGCCACCGGCTGGCGGTTCTTCAGCCCGCGGCAGATGGGCCGCGATCATCGCAAGATCCTCGTCGTCGACGACGAGGTCGGCTACGTGGGCGGCTACAACGTCGGCTCGGTGTACGCCTCGGAGTGGCGCGACACCCACCTCAAGATCGAGGGTCCGTCAGTCTGGGACCTCGACAACGCGTTCGTCGACTTCTGGAACCTGCGGCGCGGCCGCAACCCGCGGATGCTCAAGGAACGCGGCGACGCCAGCTGGGAGCCGCAGATCCGGGCTCACCGCAACGTGCCCAGGCAGCTGCTGTTCCCGATCAGGGGCATGTACATCGAGGCGATCGACCGGGCTCGCGACCACATCTACATCACCGCGGCCTACTTCATCCCCGACCGCGACATCCTCCAAGGACTGCTCGACGCGGCGGCCCGGGGCGTACGCGTGCGCATCCTCGTCCCGGAGATCTCCAACCACGTCGTGGCCGACTGGTTGTCGCGGGGGTTCTATTCGCAGCTGCTCGACGGCGGTGTGGAGATCCTGCTCTACCAGCACTGGATGGTGCACGCCAAGACCGCGACGATCGACGGCCGCTGGACCACGATCGGCACCGCCAACATCGACCGGCTCAGCCTGACCGGCAACTACGAGATCAACCTCGAGATCCTCGACGACGCTCTCGCCGCGCACCTGGAGAAGGTGTTCGAGACCGATGCGACCAACGCCCGCGTGCTGACCCGCGCCGAGTGGTCGTCGCGCCCGCTGGTCGCCAAGGCCTGCGAGTGGATCCTCGCGCCGCTGCGCCCACTGCTCTAGAGGTCCGAGACCACATGAGAGTCCTCTCATCGACGGCTCACATCCACCTCACGTGCTCTCGTCAGATTGGTGTCATCAGCACACACCGATCAAGGAGAAGAGCATGCACAAGCTCGTACGCACAGGAATCGTGACACTGGCCGGCACGGTCGTCCTCGGCACCGCTGGGGTCGCGATCGCCGGGACCGCCCAGGCCGCCGACCACGACACGGTCGTCAAGCGTGAAGACACCTCGACCTCGTGGGTCCAGTCGACCAACCTCGACGACGACCCCGACGACGACCAGGCCGGCAAGGCGGACTCGCCGACGACCCACACCGCCAACACGGTCAACACCACGAACACCTCGCCGACGACCAACACCAACAACACCAAGAACACGGCCCCGACCGCCAACACGGTCAAGACCGTCAACACCGCGCCGACCAAGAACACGGCGCCGACCACCAACACCAACTGATGTCTGACACCTGGGGCCTGGCCGGGGGCGACGCGATCGCCCCCGGCCTCACGGCCGTCACATCCGTCGGCGGTGGCACGGTGTACGAGGCCTGGCTCGCGTTCGACGAGCGCCTGTATGCGCCCGTCGTGGTCAAGGTCGTTCGGCCGGGACAGGTCGGCGAGTCCGCGCGCAAGGGCCTGGAGCGCGAGGTCGAGATGCTCAGCCGCCTCAATCACCCAGGGATCGCGCGCTTGTTCGCGTACGACGACGAGGGCGAGCGGCCGTACCTGGTGCTCGAGAACATCGACGGGCCGAGCCTGTCGTCGCTGATCTCGAAGCACGGCTACGTGCCGCTGCACCAGCTGCTGCCGCTGGGCCTGGAGCTCTGCTCGGCGCTGCACTACCTGCGGCAGGAGGGCATCTGCCACCTCGATCTCAAGCCCAGCAACGTCATCATGGGCGCGCCGGCCAAGCTGATCGACTTCAGCATCGCGATGGACGTCAAGGACGCCACCGATCTCGACGAGCCGCTCGGCAGCGACGAGTACATGGCGCCCGAGCAGTGCCTTCCCGGCGAGCTCGGCGCGGTCGGGCACGCCAGCGACATGTGGGCGTTCGGCGCCACGATGTTCCGCGCTGCGGCCGGCTATCGCGCGTACGACCGCGAGCCCCGCTGGCAGCAGCTGACCGAAGAGCCGTTCCCCCTGCCCGACTTCGTGCCGGCTGCCCTCGGCGACCTGATCCACGCGTGCCTGTCGAGCGACCCGGCGAACCGGCCGCTGCCCGACGAGGCGGCGCGAGCGCTCGAGCCGATGCTGGAGCGACTCCCGCAGGCGCGACTGTCGGGATTCAAGATCTCCCTCTGAACCCGGGGTCAGTCGACGCGGTAGCCGAGACCTCGCACGGTCGTGACGAGGCCGGTGCCGAGCTTCTTGCGGAGATAGCCGACATACACGTCGACCACGTTCGAGCCCGGATCGAAGTCATAGCCCCAGACCTGTGACAACAGCTGCTCGCGGGACAGGACGATTCCGCGGTTGCGCATCAGCACCTCCGCGAGGGTCAGCTCGCGGGCCGAGAGCTCGACCTCCCGCTCGCCGACGTACGCCCGACGGCGCCGCAGGTCGACGCGTACGTCGCCGACGGACAGCTCATCGTCCGGCATCGGATCGCCAGGTGTACGGAGCCGCAGACGTACGCGGGCCAGCAGCTCGCCGAAGCGGAACGGCTTGGACATGTAGTCGGCGGCGCCGCCCTCGAGTGCGGCCACCGTGTCGGTGACCGAGTCGCGCGCCGTCAGCACGATGACCGGCAGCGCAGGGCGGTCGGCCGTGACGCGCTCGAGGATGCGGAAGCCATCGAGCCCGGGCAGCCCGATGTCGAGCACGATGAGGTCGAACTCCCCGGTCAGGGCGTAGTCGAGGCCGGTGATCCCGTCGGCGACGACGGTCGGGGTGAACCCCTCGGCCTTGAGCCCCTTGGCGACGAACGATGCGATCCGGTCCTCGTCCTCGACGATCAGGATGCGATTCATTGATGGGCTCCTGTGGGGATGCGGAGTCGGAAGGTGGCCCCGACGGTGGTGTCGTCGAGCATGACGTCGCCGTCATGCGCCTCGGCGATCGCGCGGACGATCGACAGGCCGAGGCCGAAGCCCTCGTCGTCGTGCTCACCGCGGGTGAAGCGTTCGAAGATCTGGGCGCGCAGCTCGGGCGCGACGCCTGCACCGGTGTCGCGCACCCAGAGCTCGAGCCGGCCCTCGTGGTGGCGGGACCCGATGCCGATCTCGTCGCCGGGCTGCGTGTGGCGGGCCGCGTTGTCGGCGAGCTGCAGCAGCGCTTGCGTGATCCGCTGTCCGTCGAGCTGGGCGGTGCCGCGGGCGACGCCGTCGAGCAGCCACGTGCGCTCGGCGAGCGCCCGAGCCCGGTCGAGCACGCCGTGGGTCAGGGTCTCGACGTCTGTGGCGTGCAGGCTCACGAAGTCGGGCCGCCGGGCCTTGGCCAGCATGAGCAGGTCGTTGACGAGTCGTGACATGCGATCGGTCTCGTCCAGCAGCAAGGTGCGGGTCGCGGCGACGTCCTGGGGATCGGACGCGTCGAGCACCTCCAGGTGCCCCCGCAGGATCGTGAGCGGCGTACGCAGCTCGTGCCCGGCGTCATCGAGCAGCTGCCGCTGCGTGACGAACGCCGACTCGAGCCGGTCGAGCATGTCGTTGAACGTGCGCTGCAGGTCCGACAGGTCGTCGTGGCCGGTCACCTGCAGGCGGCCACCGAGGTCGCCGTCGGAGATGCCGCGCGCGGTGTCGCGGAGCCGGCGAACCGGGCTGAGCAGCCGGCCGGCGATCCACGAGGCCAGCCCGGCGATGAGGATGACCGACACGGCGGCGAGCAGCGTGTAGGTGACCATGAGCTCGCGCAGGTCCTGACGACTGGCGCTGACGTTGTGGGTGACGACGAACGCCGAGGTCGAGCCGCCCTGCGCCACGGGCTGCACCGCGACGCGATACTCCGATCCACGCACCGTGACGGTGCCGGTGCCACCGGTCGGCTTGAGTCGCTCGACGACCCGCCTGAATGCCGGCGAGCCCAGGAGCCGCTTGTCGCCCTCGCCTTGGTAGGTGGGGCCGCCCGTGGCGTGGAAGCCGTAGAGCGCCTCGTCATGGTCCGGGAGGTTCCGCTCGAGGAACACCGTCAACAGGCGGTCTGCGGAGGTGAACGGCTTGCGCGTCTGTGGATCGTTCTCGGACTGCAGCGCGCGGAATTCGCCGATCTCCTGCGTGAGGCTGGCTTCGATGACCCGGTCGATGCGGCGCGACTCCAGGACGTACAGGGTCGATCCGACGACGAGCAGGGCGAGTGATGCGAGCAGCGCGACAGCGGCGGTCAGCCGCTGCCGCACCGAGAGGCGCGACAACGTCGCGAAGGAGCGCATCAGGCCTCAGTCGCCGTCGTCGTCGCGGCCGGCGTGGTCGTCGTCGTCATCGTCCGGTCCGTCGTCGTCATCGTCGTCGCGCAGCCGCGGAGTGACCTTGCCGGAATCGTCGCCGTCGTCGCCGGGCGCCACCGTCGGGGTCGGGCTCGCGTTGGGATCGATGCGCATCGGCGTCGTGTCGCGCGGCGCAGGGTCGGCGCCCGCCGAGACCCTCGAGACGATGATCGCGGTGAGCGCCAGCGCGACGACCGCGAGCACCACAGCGGGGAGTCGTCTGTGCAGGTCCATGCGCCCCAGCCTGCCCCATGCTCACCCGCCGGTCGATGAGGCGTCGATGAGAGTGTTCTTAGGTTCGGCTCCTGACCCGGCGTGAGCGACGGTGTGGCAGAGTTTTCACGTGATGATCTGGCGCGACTTCCGTGGAGCTGCGACCGATCCGCGATCCGAGCCGTCAGCAGTCACGGTGGGCAACTTCGACGGTGTGCACCGGGGCCACCAGCACGTCCTGGCCCGCACCCGCGAGCTCGCCGCCGGGCTGCCCGTCATCGCGGTCACGTTCGTGCCGCACCCGCTGGCGGTCGTACGCCCCGAGCAGGCACCCCCGAGGCTCACGACGATCGAGCGGCGGGTCGAGCTGCTGCGCGCAGCCGGCGCCGACGAGGTGCGCATCCTCAACTTCACCGCAGAGATGGCGTCCTGGTCACCGCAGGAGTTCGTCGACCGTGTCCTGGTCGAGCAGCTCAGCGTCGATCTGGTCGCGGTCGGTGAGAACTTCCGCTTCGGCTTCCGCGCCAGCGGCGACACCGCCTTCCTGCGCGAGGCGGGGGAGCGGGCCGGCTTCGCCGTCGATGGCCTCGCCCTCGATGGCGGCGCGGTGCCCTGGTCGTCGACGCTCGTACGTACGTTGGTCGCCGAGGGCAGGCTCGTCGAGGCCGCCGAGGTGCTCGGCCGTCCGCACGAGGTGTCCGGCATCGTCACCAAGGGCGACCAGCGCGGCCGCGAGCTCGGCTTCCCGACGGCCAACGTCCCGGTCGACGAGGCATATGCCGTGCCACCGGACGGGGTGTATGCCGGCTGGCTGGTGCGCGCCGATGGCGAACGACTCCCCGCTGCGATCTCGGTCGGCACCAACCCGACGTTCGACGGTGTCGAGCGGCGGGTCGAGTCCTACGTCCTCGACCGCACCGATCTCGAGCTCTACGGCGAGGCGATCCGCGTCGAGCTGGTGGACCGCCTGCGCGGCATGGTCAAGTACGAAGGCATCGATCCGCTCATCGCGCAGATGCACCAGGACGTCGAGAACACCCGCGCGATTCTCCAAACCTGAAACTTGTTCCACTTCGGCCAGAACGCCTGTACGTTGTCGGGCATTCTGAGCGTGCACTCGCGCGCCTGACGTGGGGAGCTCCATGACGAAGCGACGCCTCCTGGGTCTGGTCATCGCCGCTGCGACGATCGGTTCGACTCTTGCTCTGACGCCGGCTCCGCCAGCCGCGGCCGCCGGACGGTGCGGTGACCATCCGTGGTGCGACACCACGTTGAGCCCCAGCAAACGGGCTGAGCTGCTCCTCGCCGAGCTCACGCTCGACGAGAAGATCGACCTGCTCGGCGGCGACGACCTCTCGTCCGGCGCCGTCGACGGACCGGACACGCACACCGGCGTCCAGAACGGCGTGCCGCGGCTCGACCTGCCGACGATCTACTACAGCGACGGGCCGGTGGGTCCGCGTCAGGGCAAGTCGATCGGGCTGCCGGCGCCGCTGACCCTTGCCGCGGCGTTCGATCCCGAGCTGGCCCGATCGCACGGCACGGTCGCCGCCTCGGAGGCCAAGGCCAAGGGCAACGACGCGATCTACGCGCCGACGGTCAACATCGCGCGTACCCCGCTCGCGGGGCGTACGTTCGAGGGCTACGGCGAGGACCCGCTGCTGACCACCCGTCTGGGCGTGGCGTGGATCGAGGGTGCGCAGTCGACGGGAGTGATCGGCAACGTCAAGCACTTCGCCGCCAACAATCAAGAAGGCGTCGACCTGACCGGCGGCGTGCTCAACGAGCACCTACCGGCCGGGGTGGGGATCATCGGGACCCGCTATGCGCAGAACTCGCTCGTCGACGACCGTACGCTGCGCGAGATCTACCTTCCGCAGTTCGAGGCCGCCGTCAAGGAGGCCAAGGTCGGCACGATCATGTGCGCGTACAACCGGGTCAACGGTGAGTACGCCTGCCAGAGCCCCACGCTGCTCAAGAAGATCCTGCGCGACGAGTGGGGCTTCAAGGGCTACACGATCGCGGACTACCTGGCGATCCACACGACCGACGGCGGCCTCAACAACGGGCTCGACTTCGAGCCGTGGCCTCCGCTCGGCTATCAGCCGCTCCTGATCTCGGCGTCGGTCACGCTGGGAACGGTCAAGAAGTCCACGATCGACGAGCACGTCCGCGTGATGCTCGAGACGTGGTTCCGGTTCGGTGTCTTCGACCGCGCGGCCTACCGCAACGACGACGCCCAGATCGACAAGGCAGGCGACGGTCGCGCCTCGCAGCGCATCGCGGAGCAGGCGACCACGCTGCTGCGCAACCAGGACCAGATCCTCCCGATCAAGCCGTCGGTCAAGTCGATCGTCGTGATCGGCAAGCCCGCGACCGAGTTCGCGGTCGGTGGCGGGTCGGGCGAGGTCGAGCCGTTCCAGAACCACTCGCTCCTCGAGGGGATCACCGCCCGCGCGGGATCCGGGGTCAAGGTCACGTATGACGACGGTTCCGACAGCGCCCGCGCCGCGGCTGCCGCCGGGGCCGCCGACCTCGCGATCGTGGTCGCCAAGGACCAGTACGGCGAGGGATCGGATCGCAACTGCCTGACGTTGCAGTGCCCCGGGACGTACGGCAACCAGGATGCGCTGATCGAGACCGTGGCGGCGCGGCAGGCAAAGACCGTCGTCGTGCTCGAGTCCGGCGGCGCCGACCTGACGCCGTGGCGCTCGAAGGTCGCGGCACTCGTCCAGGCTTGGTATCCCGGCGCGCACGGTGGGCCTGCGCTCGCGCGGGTCCTGTTCGGCGACGTCGACCCCGGCGGTCGCCTGCCCGTCACGTTCCCCGACAGCGAGTCGCAGCTGCCGACCGCGGTCAGCCAGTCCCGCTACCCCGGAGACGGTCTGCTGGGGCTCGAGACGCACTACGACGAGGGCGTCTTCGTCGGCTACCGCTGGTACGACGAGAAGAACCTGAAGCCGGCCTACCCGTTCGGGTTCGGTCTCTCCTACACGTCGTTCACGGTGTCGAAGCTCGGCGTGAAGCGAAGCGGCTCCGGCGCCACCGTGACCGCCGTCGTCAAGAACACCGGCAAGCGCAAGGGTTATGCCGTGCCGCAGCTGTATCTCGGGCTGCCGGACCAGTCGGCAGCGGTGCAACAGCCGCCCGCCGCGCTCAAGGGGTTCAAGAAGGTCGAGCTCGCGCCGGGGGAGTCCCGCACGGTGTCATTCCCCCTCGACCAGCGCGCGTTGTCGTACTGGGACGCCAGTGCGTCGGCGTGGAAGGTCACCAAGGGCTGCGCCGCGGTCAAGGTCGGCTTCTCCTCGCGCGACCTGCCGCTGAACGGGAAGCTGCCGATCGGCGGCGGTGCCTGCTAGCCGGCGAGCCGGGCTTCCACGGCGCGGGCGATCGCCTGCATTCCGGCGAGGCGGGGGTGGAACGCGATGCCGTCGTCATCCGTGACGTCGGCGCCGTTGGTCCACGCCTGCGCGCCGGCGCACGCGTCGTGGCCACTGGAGGCCTCGCGCATCGAGACGTAGGGGACCTCGGCCCGGCGCGCGGCGTCGGAGAGCGCCTGCTCGAGCGACTTCTCGGCGACCGCCACAGCGGCCGCGTCTCCTGACGGGATGCCGATCGCCGGGCAGGTGCCGGTGTCCGGCATGATCCGCAGGTAGCCGACCAGCAGGACCGTGGCCTTCGGCGCCTTGGCGCGTACGTCGGCCAGCACCGCGGCGATGTCCGTGACCGTCTGGCGGAGGATCGTCGGCGCCGAGTCGCGCGTGAAGGGCTCGCACGCACCCTGACCCCCGGTGCAGGCCGAGATGAGCGAGGCGAACAGGTTGCCGTCGTTGCCCCCGATGCCGACCGTGACGAGGTCGGTGTCGGGCTTGACGGCATCGATCTGCGGTCGTGTGCCAGCCAGTCCGGCGCCGTTCTGCAGGACGTCGTGGGTCGTCGCACCAGCGCAGCTGACGTCGACGAAGGACTTCGGGTCGACGCTGCGCGCCACCAAGGACGGCCAGTTGTGGTCCGATCGCAGGCAGAACGCCGCGCCGTCACGCAGGTCGGCCAGGCCCGGTCCGGCAGTGAACGAGTCGCCGATCGCGACATACGAACGTACGTCCGGGGGTTGGGGGGTCGCGGTCGACGTCGCCGGGGCGGTCGGTGTCTTCGCTGGCGTCGGCTCGCCCGGCGCCGACGAGCAGCCGGCGAGCACGGCGACGATCACGACGGCCACGCCTGCGATCCGACCGGAGAACGACATGACACGACGCTATCCGGAACGTGGTGACGGCGGCCGCGGCCGGTGCGGTTGGCCGCGCCGGCGATTCGCCCCGGAAGCACCGGCGCTGATAGTCTGGATGGTGCCGTGTGATCGGCCACGGATCCAGAGTGCCCCGGTGGACAAGCCCGGGCGCGCCGTGCAACAAAACCCTCAGAGGAGAAAAGTGTCGAAGAAGACTGCTGCGCCCACAGTTGCGGGCGTCGCCAAGGAAGACATCATCAAGCAGTACGCACTCAGCGACGGCGACACCGGATCCCCCGAGGTCCAGATCGCACTGCTGACGGGTCGCATCTCGCACCTGACCAGCCACCTGCAGGAGCACAAGCACGATCACCACAGTCGTCGTGGACTGCTGCTCCTCGTCGGACAGCGTCGTCGTCTGCTCAACTATCTGCAGAACAACGACATCGAGCGCTACCGCTCGCTCATCGAGCGTCTCGGTCTGCGCCGCTAGACCCCTGAGGCGGTCACTTCCCCGTGGAGTGGCCGCCTCTTCTTCACAACTGCACATCGCAACACCCATGACGAGAGTGCCCAGGCACGACGTGCTCGGTCCTCGGTAGTGGCCCTCGGGACGTTCCTCACGGATGCCCGCAGGCCTCGATCGAAGACCGACAAGGTTCCACCGTCTGGCACCTCTCGTCCCAACAGGCAGGCATACGCCTGCGGAAGGGACTTCCATGTCGGAATCCACACTTCATACCGCCGAGACAGTCATCGACAACGGCAGCTTCGGCACCCGCACGATCCGATTCGAGACGGGCGTCCTCGCCCAGCAGGCCGCCGGTTCGGTCGCCGCATTCCTCGATGACGACACGATGCTCCTGTCGGCCACCACGGCCGGCAAGCACCCCAAGGACCACTTCGACTTCTTCCCCTTGACGATCGACGTCGAGGAGCGGATGTACGCCGCGGGTCGCATCCCGGGCTCGTTCTTCCGCCGTGAAGGACGCCCCAGCGAGGACGCAATCCTCACCTGCCGCCTGATCGACCGCCCGCTGCGTCCGACCTTCAAGAAGGGTCTGCGCAACGAGGTCCAGGTCGTCATCACGGTCCTGGCACTCAACCCGGACACCCCCTACGACGTCCTGGCGATCAACGCGGCCTCCGCGTCGACGCAGATCTCGGGCCTGCCGTTCACCGGTCCGGTCGGCGCCACGCGCGTCGCGCTGATCGACGGTCAGTGGGTCGGCTTCCCGACGCACAGCCAGCTCGAGAACGCCGTGTTCGACATGGTCGTCGCGGGTCGCATCGCTGGTGACGACGTCGCCATCATGATGGTCGAGGCCGAGTCGACCGAAGCGACCTGGGACCTCGTCCAGAGTGGTGTCCAGGCGCCCACCGAGGAGATCGTCGCCGGTGGCCTCGACGCTGCCAAGGTCTTCATCAAGCAGCTCTGCGAGGCGCAGATCGCGCTCGCCGCCACGGCCGCCAAGCCGGTCCGCGAGTTCCCGATCTTCCTCGACTACGAAGACGACGTCTACGCCGCCGTCGAGTCCGTCGCCAAGGCCGATCTGGCCCAGGCCCTCACGATCGTCAGCAAGGCTGACCGCGAGGAGCGCGAGTCCGAGATCAAGGCTGACGTCATCGAGAAGCTCGGTGAGCAGTTCGAGGGTCGCGAGAAGGAGATCGGCGCTGCCGTCCGCTCCGTGACCAAGGCTGTCGTCCGTGAGCGCGTCCTGCGCGACAAGGTCCGCATCGACGGCCGTGGCCTCGAGGACATCCGTGCCCTCAGCGCCGAGGTCGGCATCGTTCCTCGCGTGCACGGCTCGGCGCTGTTCCAGCGCGGCGAGACCCAGATCATGGGCATCACGACGCTCAACATGCTGGGCCTCGAGCAGAAGCTCGACACGCTCTCGCCCGAGACGTCGCGTCGCTACATGCACAACTACAACTTCCCGCCCTACTCGACCGGTGAGACCGGCCGGGTCGGTTCGCCGAAGCGCCGCGAGATCGGCCACGGTGCCCTCGCGGGCCGTGCGCTCCTCCCGGTCCTGCCGACGCGCGAGGAGTTCCCCTACGCGATCCGTCAGGTGTCCGAGGCGCTCAGCTCCAACGGCTCCACCTCGATGGGCTCGGTCTGCGCTTCGACGCTCGGCCTGCTCAACGCCGGTGTGCCGCTGCGCGCGCCGGTCGCCGGCATCGCGATGGGCCTGATCTCGGGTGAGATCGACGGCAAGCAGACGTTCGTCACGCTGACCGACATCCTGGGAGCCGAGGACGCCTTCGGCGACATGGACTTCAAGGTCGCCGGAACGCGCGAGTTCGTCACGGCCCTGCAGCTCGACACCAAGCTCGACGGCATCCCCGCCGACGTGCTGGCCGGCGCGCTGACCCAGGCCTACGGCGCTCGCGTCGCGATCCTGGACGTCATGGCCGAGGCCATCGACGAGCCCGACGACATGAGCCCCTACGCCCCGCGGATCATCACGATCAAGATCCCCGTGGACAAGATCGGTGAGGTCATCGGCCCCAAGGGCAAGATCATCAACCAGATCCAGGACGAGACGGGCGCCAACATCTCGCTCGAGGACGACGGCACGGTCTACGTCGGTGCGGAGAGCGGCGAAGCTGCCGAAGCCGCGCGTGACGCGATCAACGCCATCGCCAACCCGACGATGCCCGAGGTCGGCGAGCGCTACCTCGGCACCGTCGTCAAGACGGTCGACTTCGGCGCGTTCGTGTCGCTGGCTCCGGGTCGCGACGGCCTGCTGCACATCAGCAAGCTGCGCGAGCTCAACGACGGCCAGCGGGTCAACAACGTCGAGGACGTCGTCAAGGTCGGCCAGAAGATCCAGGTCGAGATCGCCGAGCTCGGTGACCGCGGCAAGCTCTCGCTGATCCCCGTGCTCGAGGACAAGGGCGACGCTGCCCCGGCCGACGAGCCGGTCAGCACCGACGCCTGATCCGTACGACTGCAGGGCCCGGTTGCTTCGGCAGCCGGGCCCTTCGGCGTTCGCGGGACCGATCTCCCTGCGTTCGCGCTGCTTGAACGACGCAAACGCAGGAAGATCCGTCGTCGTGAGAGCATCGGCCGGGTGACGACACCCGCTGATGGCCTCGACGCCGCCGACCCGCTCGCCGCGTTCCGCGACCGCTTCGTGATCGACGACGACCTCGTCGCGTACCTCGACGGCAACTCGCTGGGGCGCGTGCCCAAGGCCACGCTGGAACGGCTCGCGACGTTCGTGCGCGAGGAGTGGGGGAGCCGGCTGATCCGTGGCTGGGACGACGGGTGGGTCGAGCTGCCCGTCACGGTCGGCGATGAGCTGGGCGCCGCGCTGCTGGGAGCCGCCCCGGGGCAGACCGTGATCGCCGACTCGACGTCGGTCAACATCTTCAAGCTGTTGCACGGTGCTGCAGGTCTTCGGCCCGGCCGCGACGAGATCGTGATCGACGCGACGAACTTCCCGACGGACCGCTACCTCGTCGAGTCGGTGGCCGCCGCGCGCGGGATGACGGTGCGCTGGCTCGAAGCCGATCTCGTCGACAACGTCACGGTCGACATCGTCGCTGGCGCGCTCGGCGAGCGTACGGCGGTCGTGGTCCTGAGCCAGGTCGACTACCGCTCCGGCACGCTGGTCGACCTGCCAGCCGTCACGCGGCTGGTGCACGACGCCGGCGCCCTGGTGCTGTGGGATCTCTGCCACTCGGCGGGGGTCGTGCCGATCGCCCTCGACGCCGCTCAGGTCGACTTCGCCGTCGGGTGCACCTACAAGTACCTCAACAGCGGGCCGGGCTCACCGGCGTTCATGTACGTCGCGGCCCGCCATGTCGCGGAGGTGGCGCAGCCGATCTCCGGGTGGTTCAGCGCCGCGGACCTGTTCGCGATGTCCGACACGTACGAGGCGGCGCCCGACATCCGGCGCATGCTCAGCGGCACCCCGGCCGTGTCCGGCATCGTCGCGGTGCAGGAAGGTGTACGCCTGATCGCCGAGGCTGGCATCGAGGCGATCCGCTCGAAGTCGGAAGGCCTGACGGCATACGCGATCGGGTTGCTCGACGAGGCCGGGCTCGAGATCGTGACACCGCGTGACGCAACGTTGCGCGGCAGCCACGTCACGGTCCGCCTGCCCGACGCGCGGAGGATCACGGATCAGATGATCGCCCGCGGCGTGGTGCCGGACTTCCGCGAGCCGGACCTCATCCGGCTGGGGTTGTCGCCCCTGTCGACCTCGTTCGCGGAGGTCGAGGCGGGCGTGCGCGTCCTGGTGGACCTGGCCGCCGCCACGCGCCGATAGGCTGGGCGGCATGACACGGGTCGCGGTGCTGGGCGCCAAGGGGCGCATGGGTTCGGAGTCGGTCCGGGCACTCAACGATGCCGAGGGCATCGAGGTCGTGGCTCAGGTCGACGTCGGCGATTCACTCGACCTGATCACCGAGTCCGGCGCCGAGGTCGCGCTCGACTTCACCCAGCCGGCGGTCGCGCTCGACAACGTCACCTGGTGCGTCGAGCACGGCGTCAACATCGTCGTCGGCACCTCCGGCTTCGACGATGCCAAGATCGACCACGTACGCACCCTGCTCGGCGACGCGCCGTCGACCGGCGTCCTGATCGTGCCGAACTTCTCGATCGGCGCCGTGCTGATGATGCGCTTTGCCGCCACCGCCGCGCCGTTCTTCGAGTCGGTCGAGGTCATCGAGCTGCACCACCCCAACAAGATCGACGCCCCTTCGGGCACCGCGACGCGTACCGCCGAGATGATCGCCGCCGCGCGTGAGGCGGCTGGCTCGGCGCCACTGCCTGATGCCACCACCACCGATCCTGAAGGTGCGCGCGGCGCCAAGGTCGCCGGCATCCCGGTGCACGCGATCCGTGCCCGAGGGTTCACAGCGTCGCAAGAGGTGCTGTTCGGCGGGGCGGGGGAGACGTTCTCGATCCGCCACGACTCGATCGACCGCGCGTCGTTCATGCCGGGCGTCGTCGCCGCCGTACGCGCGGTTCCGGGTCGTCCTGGCGTCACGGTGGGCCTCGACGCCGTCCTCGGCCTCTAGCCTGCGGCCGAGCCCACTCCGAGCGGGTCGACGGCAACGGGGTGATGCGTGGTCACCCGATGGTGGTGTGCAGCCGGATCTGCTTGAGGGTCTCGCCAGTCTCGGTCGCGAGCTCGCGGTGCGCACCGTCGGCCGCCCAGCCCGACTCGGTCACGAACGTTCGCAGGGCGTCATCGGTCGACGCCACCCACCACACCGCGCGGGTGAACGTGTCCGCGGCGAGCGTGTCGATCGCCGCCTGCAGCAGTCGGGAGCCGTGTCCTGCGCGTTGGTGCTCGGGATCGATGACGAACTCGCCGATCTCGCCATCGGCGATCTGGTCGGCATCCGGGTCGTAGCACGGGTGCACCAGCGCGAACCCGCGTACGTCGGCCCGTTCCAACGCCACCAGGACCCGCATGCGAGCGTCCTTGGGGGAGCTGAGCGTGGTGGTCCAGCGTTCGGCGAGCTCGGCCGGATCGACCGCCTCGAGCACGTCCGCCGGGACCAGGTCGGCGTAGCTCGCCCGCCAGCTGGCCAGCTGGACGCGCACGATCGATGTGGCGTCATCGGGCCAGGCCAGACGCGCACTGACGTCAGCGCTGGTCACGCCGTCACCCGCGTCGGAAGCGACGGGTACGGGAGCGCTGCCTGATGGTTCGTTCGCTCACTCACGCTTCGAGGAAGCTCTCGACGAGGTGCGACTCGGCACCCTGCGAGTCGAGCATCGCCGCCGTCATCGCGGTGTTGCGCACGCTGGGCCAGGTCTCCCAGCCGATCACGGCGAGCCCGGGAAACCCGGCGATGACCAACGGCCAGCCGCCGTAGTCGCCCACAAAGGTCACGACGACAGCGGGCAGGAGCGTGGCGAAGCA
Source organism: uncultured Actinomycetota bacterium (assembly GCA_963790145.1). Taxonomy (GTDB): domain Bacteria; phylum Actinomycetota; class Actinomycetes; order Propionibacteriales; family Nocardioidaceae; genus Aeromicrobium. Next base: position 1,088,097 of record CAWBNN010000005.1, read on the forward strand.
GTAGAAGAACTTGCGGACGGTCTGGGCCGCGAACACCCCGACCGCCTGGTTGCGCAGCTCGAACGGCGGCAGGTCGGCCGGCAGCGGCGATGCCGAGAGCCATACGCGCTCGGAGACGAATGCGCCGATCGCGATCGGGACCACGAGTGCGATCGCCAGCCACGCGGGCGGGTAGTCATCGGCCGCCCCGCCGAACAAGAAGAACAGCAGCACGAGGAAGGCGCCGACCAGCCCGATCTGGAGGAGGGCGAAGTTGCGGACCTCTTTGGGGGTGGCGTCGTATTCAGCGCTCGGCATGGTGAGAGTTTCGCACACGATCCGTCGGTCGCGATTGATAGTCTGCGGTCATGCGGGCCTACCTCGATCTTGTCCAGCGGATCCTCGATGAAGGGGTCGCCAAGGGCGATCGGACGGGCACCGGCACGCGCAGCGTCTTCGGTCACCAGATGCGGTTCGATCTGAGCCAGGGTTTCCCTCTGGTGACAACAAAGAAAATCCATCTGAAATCTGTTGTGGCTGAGTTGCTGTGGTTCATCGCGGGCGACACCAACACGGGCTACCTGCGCGACAACGGCGTGACGATCTGGGACGAGTGGGCCGACGACAACGGCGACCTCGGCCCCGTCTACGGCTACCAGTGGCGCTCGTGGCCGGCACCCGGCGGCGAGCACATCGACCAGCTCGCTGCGGTGATCGAGCAGCTCAAGGTCAATCCCGACTCCCGCCGCCACGTCGTCAGCGCCTGGAACGTGGCGGACCTCGACGCGATGGCGCTCATGCCGTGCCATGCGTTCTTCCAGTTCTACGTCGCCGACGGCAAGCTGTCGTGCCAGATGTATCAACGCTCGGCCGATGTGTTCCTCGGCGTGCCGTTCAACATCGCTTCCTACGCGCTGCTGACCCACATGGTTGCCCAGGTCACCGGCCTCGAGGTGGGCGACTTCGTGCACACGCTCGGCGACGCCCACCTCTACGTCAACCATCTCGATCAGGCCCGCGAGCAGCTCACTCGCGAGCCGCGCGCCCTGCCCGAGCTGTGGCTCGATCCGTCCGTGACCTCGATCGACGGCTTCACGCTCGACTCGGTCAAGGTCACCGGCTACGACCCGCACCCCGCGATCAAGGCGCCCATCGCCGTATGACCACCACGCTCGTGGTGGCCGTGGCCGCCAACGGCGTCATCGGGGCTGCCGGAGCGCTGCCGTGGCGCCTGCCCGAGGACCTCAAGAACTTCAAGCAGCTGACGCTCGGGCACCCGATGATCATGGGCCGCGCGACCTACGAGTCGATCGGCCGGCCGCTGCCCGGACGGACGACGATCGTGCTGACCCGTTCGCGCGACTGGTCGCCGGGAGCAGGCGGCGAGGACGTGCTTGTCGCAGGCGACCTCGACGAAGCCCTACGGCTCGCCGCCGAGCTCGACGACGAGGTGTTCCTCGTCGGCGGGGCACAGGTCTATGCCGATGCCCTGGCGCGCGATCTCGTCGACGTCATGGCCTATACGCGAGTGGCGGCCGCGCCCGACGGCGACACCCACTTCCCAGAGGTCGACTGGGATCGCTGGCGAGAGGTGGGCCGGGTGCCCCACGACGGAGACGTGCCCTTCGAGGTCGTGACCTACGAACGGGCCCGTTCGGCATCTTGACACGGTTAACTTAACCACTGCACAATGGTCCGGTGACCGATGTACAACACCGCCCCGCCTACCTGCTGCACGCTCTCGTCGCCCGCCTCGACGTGGCGGCGGACGAGATGCTGCGGCGCGACCACGGGATCTCCTACCCACGGTTCCTGGTGCTGCTTGCCGTCGAGCGCCTCGGGACGCCGACCCAGCGTGAGCTGGCCACCGAGCAGCAGGTGTCGGACCCGGCAATGAGCCGCATGGTCGCCGCACTCGCTGCGGACGGTCTGCTGGACGTACGCACGGTCCCCGGTGGCGGGCACCGGCGGGCCGTCGACCTGACCCCGCGCGGCCGTCAGCTCGTCGAAGAAGGGTCGGACCTGCTCGAGTCGGCGTTCGCATCTCTCGCCGAGCTGGCCGGCGTACCCGCTGATGTCCTCAGTCGCCCGGTGCAGGCGATGATCGCGTCGCTCGACGCCTTGGCCGAGGGGGCAGCATGAGTCCCTTGATCGCGACCCACGCCTTCGCCGCAGGGTTCGGCCTGGTGGTGGGGGGCTGGCAGCTGTTCCTCAGCACCAAGGGCTCGCCCGCACACCGCTTCGCCGGCCGCGCCTGGGTGGTGGCGCTGCTCTACGTCAGCGTCTCCTCGTTCTGGATCCGGGAGATCCGCGACGGCGCGTTCAGCTTCCTGCACGTGCTCTCGGTGGTCACGATCGTGACGGTCCTGCTCGGGCTGGTGGCGGCGGTTCGGGGAAACATCCCATCCCACCGCGGCAACATGACCGGCAGCTGGCTCGGGCTCGTGGGGGCGGGCATCGCCGCATCGGCCGTGCCGGAGCGCGACCTGCCGCAGCTCGTCGTGCACAGCCCCGTCACTGCCGCGTTTGCAGTCCTGGCGGTGGTGTTGACCAGTGCCGCCGTCATCGCGCTCGGTGGCCGCCTGGCCCGCGTGCGACAGGTCTCGTCAGTCCGCTGAGAGTCGCTACAGCAGGATCGCGAGCTGGCGGCTCTGGGCGACGAGATTGCCGTCCTCGTCCCAGAGCTCGCAGTCCTCTTCGTGGAAGCCGTTGATCACGTGCCGGGTCGTGAGACGGGTCGCGATCCAGCCAGGGACCGGCCTGCGGTGCAGATGGACCGTGAGCTGGACGGTCATCGACTGTGCTTCGCCGATCTCGAGGACTGGTGGGGCGAACGAGTCGCAGAGGAATGCCAGGGCCGGCAGGTCGATCTCGCGGCCGCCCGCAAGGCGCTGCCACAGCTCTGACGTGGGATCGCCGTTGGGCTTGCCGAGCGCCCAGCCCGGCGCAGAACCCAGCCGGTAGTCGACGCGGTCGAAGATGCTCGATGCCGGCATCGCGTCGGGGAAGTCCTTGGGGTTGAGGCACTCGTCAGGTGCCGGCAGCGCCGGGGGAGTGCCGAGCTCGATCGTGCGCCCGCCCTGGCGGGCGCCAAAGCTCGCCAGGAGCTGGGCGATGTGCCGGTCGCCCTCCCACAACGCGGCCTCGCCGGTCTGGACCCGGCGACCGCTGCGCAGCGTGGACGTACGCAGCTCGGCCGGACCGGTCTCCGGGGAGGCCAGGTAGGTCACCGCCCCGACCATCGGGTCGTCGGCGCCCATCTCCTCACCGAGACCGCGCAACATCGCCGCGAGGATGTAGCCACCGTTGGGCTTGCCGAGTGGCGTGTTCCAGCGGTCGGTCAACGTCAGGTCGCGGATGCCGTCGCCTCGCGGCACCGATGCCGTGTCGAGGTCGTAAATGTCCTGAGTCACCCGTCCATCCTGCCGGTCGTCGCTCACACCTTCCCAAGCGGTAGCCTCGTGGGTATGACGTCGCCCCTCGCCACTGAGGCTGCGCCCTTCGGGCGTGTGCTGACCGCCATGGTCACGCCGTTCACCCGCGAAGGTGAGCTCGACCTCGCCGACGCCCAGAAGGTGGCGACCTACCTGGTCGACCAGGGCTGTGACGGCCTCGTCGTCAGCGGCACGACCGGTGAGTCACCGACCACGACGGTCGCAGAGGACGGACGCCTGCTGGCCGCCGTCCTCGAAGCCGTGGGCGACCGCGCCACGATCCTGGCCGGGGTCGGCACCAACGACACGCGCCACTCCATCGAGCTGGCCGAGCAGGCCAAGAAGGCCGGCGCCCACGGCCTCCTGCTCGTGACGCCCTACTACAGCAAGCCTCCGCAGGCCGGCATCCTCTCGCACATCGAGGAGGTCGCGCGTGCGGGCGACGACACCCCGGTGATGCTCTACGACATCCCCGGTCGTACGGGCGTGCAGATCGCCGACGAGACCTACCTCGCGCTCGCCGACCACCCGCTGGTGACCGCCATGAAGGACGCCGTCGGTGACCTCAACCGCGGCGCCTGGATCATGCACGAGACCGGTATCAAGATCTACTCCGGCGACGACGCCCTCAACCTCCCGTGGCTCGCCATCGGCGCCAGCGGCGTCGTGAGTGTCGTCTCGCACGCCGCCTCCAGCGCGTACGCCCGGATGGTTGCGGCGGTCGACGCCGGCGACCTCACCACGGCACGATCGATCAACAACCAGCTGCTTCCCGCCGTCAAGGCGATGATGACCTACACGCAAGGTGCGATCACGTCGAAGGCTGCCTTGCAGCTCCTCGGCGTGCTCGAGCACCGCACGATGCGTTCACCCCTGCTCGAGGCCACTGAGGAGGAAGTCGCGATCGTTCGCGACGGCCTCGTGGCCTCGGGCCTTCTCTGAAAGCTTCACGAACATGAGCGAGCGCGAGCGAGCGAACAAGACGATTCTCACGCCGGTACCTCCGTACCGTGCCTTTTCAACGGAGGTCTCGGCATGAGCCACATGCACCTCGAGCTCGATCCGCCCCCCGCACTTCCCGAGGGCGCCCTGCGCGTCATCCCGCTCGGCGGGCTCGGCGAGATCGGCCGCAACATGACGGTCTTCGAGTACGGCGGCAAGCTCCTCATCGTCGACTGCGGCGTGCTGTTCCCCGAGGAGCACCAGCCCGGCGTCGACCTGATCCTTCCCGACTTCGGCCCGATCCGTGACCGCCTGCAGGACATCGTCGGCATCGTGCTGACGCACGGCCACGAGGACCACATCGGCGGCGTGCCCTACCTGTTGCGCGAGCGCAACAACATCCCGGTCATCGGCTCGCAGCTGACGCTGGCGTTCCTCGATCCCAAGCTCAAGGAGCACCGCCTCAAGGAAGCGCCCAAGTACGTCGTCAGTGAGGGTGACGTCCAGTCGTTCGGCCCGTTCGAGCTCGAGTTCGTCGCGGTCAACCACTCGATCCCCGACGCGCTCGCCGTCGCGATCAAGACCCCTGCGGGCGTTGCGCTGCACACCGGCGACTTCAAGATGGACCAGCTGCCGCTCGACGGCCGCATCACCGACCTGAGGGCGTTCGCGCGGCTCGGTGAGCAGGGTGTTGACCTGTTCCTGACCGACTCGACCAACGCCGAGGTGCCGGGCTTCACGACGTCTGAGCGCAACATCACCCCGGCGATCGACGCGGTCTTCGCCAGCAGCAACCGGCGCATCATCGTCGCCTCGTTCGCCTCGCACATCCACCGCGTCCAGCAGGTCATCGACGCCGCAGCCAAGCACGGTCGCAAGGTTGCGTACGTCGGACGGTCGATGGTGCGCAACATGCAGATCGCGCGCGAGCTCGGCTACCTGCACGTGCCCGACGGAGTCGTCGTCGACAAGATCGACGCCGCGCCGCCCCACAAGATGGTCCTGATGTCGACCGGTTCGCAGGGCGAGCCGATGGCGGCGCTCTCGCGCATGGCCAACAACAGCCACCAGCAGGTCAGCCTCGAGCCGGGCGACACCGTCCTGCTCGCGTCGTCCCTGATTCCCGGCAACGAGAACGCGATCTACCGCGTCATCGACGGGCTGACCAAGCTCGGCGCCAACGTGGTCCACAAGGGCAATGCGCTGGTCCACGTCTCGGGTCACGCATCGGCCGGCGAGCTGCTCTACTGCTACAACATCGTCAAGCCGACCAACGTGCTCCCGGTGCACGGCGAGATCCGTCACCTGCACGCCAACGCCAAGCTCGCGACGGCCACCGGTGTGCCCAACGTCCTGCTGGCCGAGGACGGATTCGTCATCGACCTGGTCGACGGTCATGCCTCGATCACCGGTGCGGTCGAGTGTGGCTACGTCTACGTCGACGGCTCGTCGGTCGGCGACCTCACCGATTCGGAGCTCAAGGATCGTCGCGTCCTCGGCGAGGAGGGCTTCATCTCGGTCGTCGTGGTCGTCGACTCCACCAACGGCAAGATCGTGTCAGGCCCCGAGATCCATGCCCGCGGCATCGCCGAGGACGACTCGGCGTTCGACGAGATCCTGCCCAAGATCGTCACGGCGCTCGAGGAGTCGATGGCCGAGGGCAACCACGACTCGCGTCAGCTGCAGCAGGTCGTCAGACGGGTCCTCGGCTCCTACGTCGGCCGCAGGCTGCGCCGTCGCCCGATGATCCTGCCCGTCGTCATCGAGGCCTGAGGCCCGAGTTCTCACAGCACCACCTTCTGGACTGTGCGAACAGTGTTACGTCGTTCTCATCCCGAGGTCTCCTGGTCTGAAACACGCGCTGCCTAGTTTCAGGGTTACAGATCCGGCGCAGTGCCGGGTCCATGAACTCGGAGCGTTTCATGACCAGTGTCGTCAGCAGCCCCCCAGAACAACAGCCGACCCCACCGGCCGCCGCTCGCCGCACCGGCAAGTGGATCGACGACTGGGAGCCCGAGAACCCGGCGTTCTGGGAGTCCACCGGCAAGGCCGTCGCCAAGCGCAACCTGATCTGGTCGATCTTCGGTGAGCACCTCGGCTTCTCCGTGTGGCTCCTGTGGAGCGTCAGCGCCGCGTTGCTGACCCGCGCGGGCTTCGCCTTCACGCCCCAGCAGCTGTTCTGGCTCGTCGCGGTGCCGAACCTCGTGGGCTCGTTGCTCCGCCTGCCCTACACGTTCGCGGTGCCGAAGTTCGGCGGCCGAAACTTCGCGGTCTTCAGTGCCCTCATGCTGATCCTGCCGACCCTGCTGTTCGCCTACTTCGTGCAGCGCCCCGACACGCCGTACTGGGTGTTCATCGTGATCGCCGCGACTGCCGGCGTCGGCGGCGGCAACTTCGCCTCGTCGATGGCCAACATCAACTTCTTCTACCCGACGCGGCTCAAGGGCACGGCGCTCGGCCTCAACGCTGCAGGCGGCAACTTCGGCGTCTCGGTCATCCAGTTCTTCCTGCCGATCATCGTCGGTGGCGCTGGAGCGTTCGGCCTGGTCAAGGCCAGCCAGAGCGGGATCGTGCTCGAGCGCGCCGGCTACCTCTACGCAGCCCTCGCGGTCGTCGCTGCCATCACGGCGTACTTCTTCATGAACAACCTCAGCGCGGCGTACTCCAAGCCGCGCGAGCAGCTCGCAGTCGTGAAGTACAAGCACACGTGGATCATGTCGTTCCTCTACATCGGCACGTTCGGCTCGTTCATCGGCTACTCCGCCGCGATGCCGCTCCTGATCAAGATCAACTTCTTCCGCTCGCCGATCCCGACCGAGTCCATCGGCATCAACTTCGCCTTCTACGCCTTCCTGGGCGCCCTCGTCGGTTCGCTCACCCGGCCCATCGGCGGCTGGCTGGCCGACAAGTACGGTGGCGCGCGGGTCACCTTCGTGACGTTCATGGTGATGATCGTCGGCACGCTGACGGTGTTCTACACGCTGACCCTGCTCAAGCCGGTCCCCGTGGCCCCGCCGGAGAAGATCGCGGCCTGGACCAAGGACCCGTCGACGTTCCCCGGCTTCTCGCCCGAGATCGTCTCCGCGGTCAACCACAACTCCGACATCTTCCCGTTCTTCCTCCTGGCGTTCCTGTTCGTCTTCGCGGCCACCGGGATCGGCAACGGCTCGACGTACCGGATGATCCCGCTGATCTGGAAGAGCTACGCGCTCAAGGTCGGCGCCGATGGCTCCCCGGAGCGTGACGGCCGCGGAGAAGAAGTCCACCAAGGAGGCCTCGGCCGTCATCGGTATCGCCGGAGCGATCGGCGCCCTGGGCGGATTCCTGATCCCGATCACGTTCAGCGCACCCTGGGTCGCCGACCCGGTCGAAGCGGTCAAGAGCGCGTTCATCGTGTTCACGGTGTTCTACGTCATCTGCCTCGCCGTCACGTGGGTCTTCTACCTTCGCCCGAAGTCCTACATGACCAAGGTTGGCGTGTGACAGACACCCATTGTCCGTACTGCGCTCTGCAGTGCGCCCAAAAGCTCGGCGGCGATCCCATCGCCGCCGAGCCGCGGGCGTTCCCCACCAATGTCGGCGGCATGTGCCAGAAGGGCTGGACCAGCGCCGAGCTGCTGAGGGCACAGGACCGCATCACGACCCCGTTGCGGCGCACCGCCACCGGGTTCGAGCCCATCGGCTGGGACGAAGCGCTTGACGACATCGCCGCACGCGTCGAGGCCATCCAGGCGACTGATGGCCCAGACGGCGTCGCGGTGTTCGGCGGGGGAGGCCTGACCAACGAGAAGGCCTACCAGCTCGGCAAGTTCGCCCGGCTCGCCCTGCGTACGCGCTTGATCGACTACAACGGCCGGTTCTGCATGTCCTCGGCCGCGGCGGCCGCCAACCGTACGCTCGGCGTCGACCGCGGCCTGCCGTTCCCGTTGACCGACCTCAACGATGCCGATGTCGTCATGCTGTTCGGCAGCAACCTCGCGGACACCATGCCGCCGGCCGTCCAGCACCTCGGTGGGGTCCGGGAGCGGGCCGGGCTCATCGTGGTCGACCCACGGGTCAGCGCCACCGCGAAGCTCACCGAGGACGGCGCCGGCGAGCACGTGCAGCTCGTGCCCGGCACGGACCTGGTGTTCATCCTCGGCCTGCTGCACATCGTGTTCGCCGAGTCGTTGACGGACGACGACTATCTCTCCGCGCGAGTCGACGGGGTCGACACCGTACGCCGCAGCGTCGCCGAGTGGTGGCCCGAACGAGTCGCCGCCACGACCGGTGTCTCCGAGACGCAGCTTCGCCGGATCGCCCGCATCCTGGCCGACGCGAGCCCCCACCGCGGTGGCAAGGGCGCCTTCCTGCTCACGGGTCGTGGCTCGGAGCAGCACGTCGACGGCGCTGACACGGTGACCGCGGTCATCAACCTCGCGCTCGCTCTGGGACTGGTGGGCGCTGAGCGGGGTGGCTACGGCGCCATCACGGGCCAGGGCAACGGACAGGGCGGCCGGGAGCACGGGCAGAAGTCCGACCAGCTTCCCGGCTATCGCATGATCGCCGACCCGGCTGCCCGCGAGCACGTGGCGGCCGTGTGGGGCGTCGACCCGGACCTCATCCCGGGTCCCGGCGTGCCTGCGGTCGAGCTGCTCATGAGCCTCGGTATGCCCGACGGCCCGCGGGCCTTGTTCGTGCACGGCAGCAACATCCTGGTCAGCGCGCCTGACGCGGGCACCATCCGCCGCCGGATCGAGTCGCTCGACCTGGTCGTGGTGTGTGACTTCATCCCGTCGGAGACCGCGATGCTCGCCGACTACATCCTCCCCGTGACCCAGTGGGCCGAGGAGGAGGGCACCATGACGGGCCTGGAGGGTCGCGTGCTGCGCCGCCGCAAGGCTGTCGAGGCACCCTCGGGCGTACGCTCCGAGCTCGAGATCTTCTCGGCGCTCGCCGACCGGCTCGACGCACCCGGCACGTGGTCGACCGAGCCGCGTGAGGTCTACGACGAGCTCCGGCGGGCGAGCGCCGGCGGTCGGGCAGACTATGCCGGCATCTCGTACGACCGACTGGATGCGGGTGAGGCGCTCTACTGGCCGTGCCCGTCGGAGGACCACCCGGGTACGCCGCGCCTGTTCGCCGAGTCGTTCCCCACCCCGAGTGGTCGCGCCACGATGCTCGCGGTGCGCCCCGTCGGCCCGGCCGACGCCTTGCGCGCCGAGGCGCCGGTGTGGCTCGTGACCGGACGCGTGCTGCAGCACTACCAGTCCGGCGCCCAGACGCGACGGGTCACGAAGCTCAACGACTCGATGCCTCGGGCGTACGTCGAGATCCACCCGATGCTCGCGGACCGCATCGGCGTCGAGGGCATCGACGACATCACGATCACGTCCAAGCGGGGCTCGATGGTCGCCCAGGCGCGCATCAGCCCCGACATCCGGCCCGACACCGTGTTCGTGCCGTTCCACTTCGCCGACGAGGGCATGGTCAACGCCGTGACCAACTCGGCGACGGATCCGGTGTCGGGCATGCCGGAGTTCAAAGTGTGTGCAGTGAAGATTGCGAGGAGTGACGCATGAAGGTCGTGGTGATCGGCGCCGGCATGGTCGGCAACCGCTTCGTCGACGAGCTGGGGCGGGTTGCCCCGGAGATCGACGTCGATCTGCTGGGGGAGGAGTCGTACGAGCCCTACAACCGCGTGCTGCTGACCGAGCTGGTCGCCGGACGCGTCGATCTGGCCGGCCTGGCGCTGCCGACTCCCGACGAAGGCCGGGTCCGCGTACGCCCCGGTGTCGCCGCGCTCGAGATCGACCGCGAGCGCCAATGCGTCGTGACGGCGCAGGGCGACTTCGAGTACGACCACCTCGTGCTGGCCACAGGGGCCCGCGGTCGGGTCATCCCGATCCCGGGGCTCCGCGACGGCTTGCCGCGGGGCGCCCACGTGCTGCGCAGCCTCGACGACGCTCGTGACATCTCCGCAGCGGCGCTCAACGTGGACCAGGCGGTCGTGATCGGCGGTGGCCCGCTGGGCATCGAGCTCGCGTGCGGCCTGCAGCACCGCGGAGTCAAGGTCACGGTCATGTCGATCATGCCGACGATGCTGGACCGCGACCTCGATGCCTCGGTGGCGCAGGTCGCCGAGGACGCCGCGAACGACCTCGGCATCGACTTCGTCGGCAACGCGCAGATCGCGTCCGTGGGCGTCAGCGACGGCCGGGTGACTGCGGTACGGCTTGCGGACGGCACGTCATACCCCGCCGGGCTGGTCGTGCTGGCCGCCGGCACTGCGCCCGAGACGAGCCTCGCCGGCGCAGCCGGACTCGAGACCAACATCGGCATCGTCGTGGGCGAGGACCTCCGCACGACCCAGGATCCGCTCATCTCGGCGATCGGTGACTGTGCCGAGACCCCCAGCGGCGTGAGCGGCCTGGTCGCTCCCGGCTGGGCGCAGGCACGGGCACTGGCGCGCAGCCTCGCACACGGCACGGAGCTCGAGCTCCCGCCGATCTCGGGCTCGGCGATGCGCCTCAAGGCCGTCGGCATGAGTGTCGTGACGATGGGCATACGCGCGTCGACCGCTGCCGAGCGCGATCGCGTCGTGACGCTCGCCGACCCACGTGAACGCCGGTATGTCGAGCTCGTCGCGCGCGGCGACACCCTCGTGGGAGTCACGTGCGTCGGGGCACCCGACCTCGCGGCGCACCTCTCGACGCAGTTCGACCGTCCGGGCATGCTGCCCCGCGATCCCATGCACCTGCTGATGGGTTCAGGATCCATGGGTGTCGTCGAGAGCGCCTCGCCGACGACGATGCCGGCCGCGACCACGGTCTGCCGTTGCAACGGCGTGACCAAGGGCGATCTGGTGCACGCCTGGGACGGCGGTGCCACGACCGTGGAGGCGCTGGCCGGCGCCACGCTCGCGACGACCGGATGCGGCGGGTGCAAGAAGCTCGTCTGCGGCATCGTCGACTGGCTCCAGGAAACCGATCCGCCAGAGATCTCACAGCCCGCCGCGGCCGCGCGTGAGACAACCGTTCCGTCGAGGTAACACGGAGACCCCTGAGATGAAATCTGCACTTCCTAACGTTCACACCATGACTGCGAAGAAGAAGCTTGCCGTTGTCGGCGCCGGTATGGTCGCCCACCGCCTCGTTGAGGCGATGGTCGAGCGGGGCGCCGACGAGGCCTGGGACATCGAGGTCTTCGGCGACGAGACCCGCCCGCCCTATGACCGGGTGGCGCTGACGTCATTCTTCTCCGACCGGGACCCCGAGGACCTGCTCCTCGGCGACGGCGACCTGTGGAAGCGGCCGGGCGTACGCCTCTACCGCGGCTCGATCGTGAGCCACATCGACCGCGATGCCAAGCAGATCCACGCCCGCAACACGACATTCGACTACGACCGCCTCGTGCTGGCCACCGGCTCGTACGCGACGGTGCCCCCGGTCGAGGGGTCGGACCTGCCCGGCTGCTTCGTCTATCGCACGGTCGACGATGTCGCCGAGCTCCGCGCCTGGGTCCTCGAGCGCGAGGCTGTGCTGGGCCGCAAGGTCAAGGGTGCCGTCGTCGGTGGCGGCCTGCTCGGGTTGGAGGCTGCAGGCGCGTTGACCGCGCTGGGCGCCGACACGACGGTCGTCGAGTTCGCCGACTGGCTCATGCCCCTCCAGGTCGACCAGGCCGGCGGTGGCGCGCTGCGCCGGATCATCGAGCAGCTCGGCGTCTCGGTGCGTACGTCCACCGCGACCTCCAAGCTGCGCGCGGGCCGCGACGGCAAGATCGCCCGCATGCAGTTCGCCGATGGCGACAAGATCCCGGCCGACGTCGTGGTCTTCGCGACCGGCGTACGCCCGCGCGACGAGCTCGCGCGGGAGGCCGGACTCGAGCTCGGTGAGCGCGGGGGAGTCATCGCCGACGAGTCCTGCACGACCAGCGACGAGTCGATCTTCGCGATCGGCGAGGTGGCGCACATCGCCGGACGGGTGTGGGGCCTCGTCGGCCCCGGCTACTCGATGGCCGAGGTCGTCGCGGACCGCCTGCTGGGCGGCGATGCGACGTTCGAGGGCGCCGACCTGTCCACCAAGCTCAAGCTGCTCGGCGTCGACGTCGCCAGCTTCGGCGATGCCTTCGCCGCGACCAACGGCTCTCTCGAGGTCGTCTACGCCGACCCGACCGCCGGCGTCTACAAGAAGCTCGTCATGAGCGACGACGCCCAGACCCTGCTCGGCGGCATGCTGGTCGGCGACGCGAGCGCATACACCAACCTGCGGCCCATGGTCGGCCGTGCACTCGGCAGTGACCCGACCGCGTGGCTGCTGCCCGAAGGCATGGAGCCGCCCAGCGGCGGCTCGCTGCCCGATGACGCCAACGTCTGCTCGTGCAACAACGTCACCGCGGGCACGGTCCGTGGCGCGGTGACGGATCACCAGTGCACCGACATCGCTGCGGTCAAGGCCTGCACCAAGGCCGGTACGAGCTGCGGTTCGTGTGTCTCCCTGGTCAAGAAGCTCATGGAGACCCAGATGGCCGAGGAGGGCCTCGAGGTCAGCACCGCGTTGTGCGAGCACTTCTCGGTGACCCGGGCGCAGCTGTTCGACATCGTGCGGGTCAGCGAGATCTCGACGTTCAGCGAGCTGATCTCCAAGCACGGCACCGGGCATGGCTGTGACATCTGCCGTCCGGTGGTCGCATCGATCCTGGGTTCGCTCGGCAAGGGGCACGTGCTCGACGGCGAGAACGCGACGCTGCAGGACACCAACGACCACGTCATGGCCAACCTGCAGAAGGACGGCACCTACTCCGTCGTCCCGCGCATACCCGGGGGAGAGGTGACCCCGGCCGGGCTCATCGCGATCGGCCAGGTGGCTGCCGACTTCGGGCTCTACACCAAGATCACCGGCGGCCAGCGCATCGACCTGTTCGGCGCGCGCATCGAGCAGCTCCCCGCGATCTGGAAGCAGCTCGTCGATGCCGGCTTCGAGTCCGGCCACGCCTATGGCAAGTCGCTGCGCACCGTGAAGTCGTGCGTCGGCCAGTCCTGGTGCCGCTACGGCGTGCAGGACTCGACGACGCTCGCGATCGACCTGGAGCTCCGCTATCGCGGGTTGCGGTCGCCGCACAAGCTCAAGCTCGCCGTGTCCGGTTGCGCCCGGGAGTGCGCAGAGGCCCGCGGCAAGGACGTCGGCATCATCGCGACCGACAAGGGCTGGAACCTGTACGTCGGAGGCAACGGCGGGTTCACGCCCCGTCACGCGCAGCTGTTCGCAGAGGACCTCACCACCGAGGAGCTGGTGCAGGCGATCGACCGCTTCCTGATGTACTACGTCCGCACCGCCGACCGGCTGCAGCGCACCGCGCCATGGCTCGAGTCGGTCGAGGGTGGCATCGACGCTGTGCGTGCTGTGGTGTTCGAGGACAGCCTCGGCATCGTCGCGGACCTGGACGCCGCGATGGCCGCACACGTCGACACGTACGAGGACGAATGGGCTGCGACGCTGGCGGACGAGAAGAAACTTCTTCAGTTCGCATCATTCGTTAACGCGCCTGAAACACCGGACCCGGATCTTGTATATGTCGAGGAACGAGGTCAGCGCCGACCCGCCGACGACGAGGAGCGCGCCGTGCTGATCGCCGGCGCCACGATTCCAGTACGCGACGCGGAGGTGGTGGCATGAGCGAGCGCCAGCGAGCGATTCGTGTGGCAGCAGTCATGCCGTTGCCTCCGTATCGTGCCCTTTGTGTGGAGGTAACGGCATGACCGAGGTGTGGGAACGAGTCTGTGCGCTGGATGCGCTGGTGCCCGACCGCGGCGCGGCGGCTCTGGTCGGCGGCCACCAGGTGGCGTTGTTCCGCCTGAGTGACTCCGGAGACGTCCACGCCGTCGACCACCTCGACCCCTTCAGCCGCGCCAACGTCATGGCGCGTGGACTGGTCGGCAGCCGCAAGGGCGTGCCGACGGTCGCATCGCCGATGCACAAGCAGTCGTTCGACCTGCGTACGGGCCAGTGCCTCGACGATCCCGAGATCTCGCTCCAGGTCTGGCCCACGCGGGTGGCCGACGGCTGGGTCGAGGTCCTGATCGAGGCCCGCGCAGCGTGACCGCCCTCGGGCCGGTGTTGGCCGGTACCCAGATCCTGGTGACCGCCCAACGCCGGGCCTCTGACCTCTCCCAGGCGCTTGGTCGCCGTGGCGCCGACGTCACGATCGCCGCGTCGCTGGGAGTCGAGTCGCACATCGACGAGGACACCCTGCTGGCGCAGACCCGGCAGATGATCGCGACCGGCACCGACATCGTCGTCGTGACGACCGGCATCGGCTTCCGCGGTTGGCTCGACACCGCAGAAGCTGCGGGCCTCGGGCACGAGCTCGTCGAGGCACTCCAGTCCGTACGCCTGATCGCCCGCGGGCCCAAAGCACGCGGCGCGCTGCAGGCCGCCGGTCTGGTGCCCGACTGGGTCGCAGAGTCCGAGACCTCCGCCGAGATCGCCGACTTCCTCGCGACCGAGGGGGTCAAGGGGCTCTCGATCGCGGTCCAGCACCACGGTGCCGGAGACGACGGCCTCGAGAAGCGGCTCCGCGCGGCTGGCGGGAGGCCGTTCGGCCTCGTCGTCTACCGCTGGGGCGCCCCGCCCGACCCGGCTGCCGTCGAGCGCTCGGTCCGCGACGCAGCCACCGGGTCGTACGACGCCGTGGTCTTCACCTCTGCTCCGGGCGCTGCGGCGTGGCTGGCAGCGGTCAACGAAGCAGGCGTCGTCGACGATCTGCGCCGGCTCGACAAGGACCGTCGCCTGATCCTGGCCGCTGTCGGGCCCGTGACGGCTGACCCCCTCCGCGCTGCCGGCTTCGATCCCTTGCTGCCCGATCGGGCCCGGTTGGGCGCCCTCGTCAGGACCCTCGTGATGTACCTCGGTGACGCGTCGGACAGCGTGCCGACGCCCGCAGGGCACCTCCGCGTACGCGCGACGGCCGCGACGCTGGACCACGAGGTCCTGCCGGTGTCGCCGAGCGGTCTGGCGATCCTGCGCTCCCTGGCGAGCGAACCCGGCTCGGTCCGTTCACGTGAAGAGCTCCTCGCGGTACTGCCGGGCGACTCGGGCGACCCGCACTCCGCCGAGGTGGCCGTCGCCCGCCTTCGGGAGGCCATCGGCCAGCCGATCGTGCAGACCGTCGTCAAGCGGGGCTACCGGCTCGCGGTGGCGGACGGTGCGCCATGACGATCTCACTGATCGCGACGAGCCACGGCACGGACGTGCCTGCCGCTCGCACCTCGATCACGGCGCTCGTGGACGCGGTCCGCGAGGCCTCGCCGCATCTCGACGTGCGTGAGGCATTCGTGGACGTCCAGGAACCTGCCGTGGCCCGGGTCGTCGACGCGATCGACGGCCTTGCGGTCGTCGTGCCGTTGCTGCTCGCGCCCGGATTCCACGTCCACGTGGACATCCAGCAGGCCGTCGACCGTCCCTCGGCAGGCGCTTCACGCACGCTGGGACCCGACTCCCGGCTGACCGACGTGCTGCTCGACCGGTTGGCTCAGGCCGGCGCGACCACGGATGACGTCGTCGTGCTCGGCGCAGCCGGATCCACCGATGTGCGTGCGCGCCAGAGCATCGACGCCGCCGCGCGCATGCTCGGCTCGGCCTGGGGTTCCCCGGTGCCGGTGGGGCACGTCGGCGGCACCGGAACCCCTTTGACCGAGATCGTGCAGGACATGTCCCGGGCGGGCCGCCGGGTCGTGGTCGCGAGCTATCTCATGGCGCCCGGCTTCTTCTATGACCGCATGCTCTCGTGCGGCGCCGATGTCGTGACCCGGCCCTTGCTCGACGGTCTCGACGTCGATCCGGGCCTGGTCTCGCTCGTGCTCGACCGGTTCGCCGAGGCGGCCGGGGTGCTCGACTGGGCGACTGCGTCCTCCTCGAACCGTATGTGAGAACAGATGTAACGGAACCTCGCCCTTGCGTTAACCGCTGCGAAACAGGGACGCCTGAGGGTTGAGGTGCTGGTGGGGAAACCCTCGTCGACGATCGAGAGGTGAGGCATGAGGCGTGCTGACACCGCGAGATCGCCCGGAGGTAGTCCCCAGGCCACCGATTCGGGAGCCTCCGCCGTTCACGCAACGGCGGAGGCGCACCGAATCACCCGGCGGTCAACCGTGGACATCTCGGGTTCCCCGGTTGCGCAGGCCGGGGGGCCGTGGTGAACCGCACGCTGATCCTGTGCGCACACGGAGCCGAGAGCCCCCGCGGGCGCAGCGCCCTGGCGGGCCTCGTCAACGCGGTCCGGCGCGAGGCGCAGGACCTCGATGTCGTGGATGCGTTCGTCGACGTCCAGGAGCCGACGATCGCGGAGATCGTGGCAGAGACCTCCGGCCCTCGCGCGGTCGTGCCGCTCATGCTGTCGTACGACAAGCCGGTCAGCATCGACATCGTGCAGGCCTCGCACCTCGATCCCGCCGTCACGGTGACTCCACCGCTGGGGCCGGACTGGGTGCTCGCGGAGATCGGCGTGCGCCGGCTGTTCGAGGCGGGTGCCCGCTCGCACGACACGATCGTGCTGGCAGCCGACACGGCAACCGACGAGCGCGCAGTCGCCGACATCGGCAAGGCTGCGAGGCTGCTCAGTGCGGTCTGGGGCGGACGAGTGCACGTCGGGACGCTCGGCGGTCCCGACACGCCCCTCGCGGACGCCGTGGACGTCGCCAGGGCGTACGGGCAGCGAGTCGTCGTGTCGACCTATCTGCTGTCTCCCGGTGCCGTCCACGACCACATCGCAGCTGCCGGAGCAGATGTCGTCACCGAGCCGTTCCTGGACGGTGGTCCGCCCGATGCGCGCATCGTGAACCTCGTGCTGGCCCGGGCTCGGACGCGCGGGGCGTGGATGCCAGCTGGTGGAGATCCCGGCCCTCGACTGGCGCATTCGTAGCTCTTCTACCGGTCGAGTCGAAGATCTTCCAGAGGGAGGTTCTCGCCGACATACTGACCCACGATGCGGCGCGCAGACTCGACGTCGACCTTCCCGAACCACACGTCTGCAGGATGCGCCACGACGACAGGTGCGTGGTTGCACGGAAACAGGCAACCCGTCTGGGTGACCAGCACGTCATCGTCTCCGAGGCCAGCGCTGCGGAGAGCCGCGTCGATCGCCGCCGCCGTGTCGTCGGCACCTTGCGCGGAACAGCGTGGTCCTCGACACACGAGCAGGTGGTGCTCATGTCCGGGCACGTCCTGCCAAGCCGGGGACGCCAGACCTGCCTCGTTCCCCGTCACCTCGGTCTCTCCGACGAGCACCACCGGCCGTTCCACGCGCTGACGGACCCAATGGCCAGCCACCCGCCGGAGCCACGACCGGGCGGGCACGCGTCCGCCCGACGTGATCGCCGTGAGCCGGATGCGAGTCGCGCCGGCATCAGCCAGCCGGGTCAGCTCCTTGACCACAGACGGATCGCCCAGCTGCAGGAACGCGAGCGTCGCGCCTGCTTTGTCGGCCCTGCGCTGGAGCGCGTCGCGTTCGCCAGCGTCGTGGACCGACATGCCGACCAGGACAACGGAGGTCATCGGTGCCATACGACGTTCAGTCTCCTCGCCCGCGGATGCCGCTCGATCGTCGTACTGACGCCGTAGACGTCCTGCACGAGCTCGGACGTCAACACCTCCTCGGCCGGGCCAGCGGCGACGACATGCCCGCCACGCATGACCACCAGCCGGTCACAGAACGCTGCGGCGAGATCCAGGTCGTGCAGCGCCGCGATCGTGGTGATCCCGAGACCACGGACGGTTGACAAGAAGTCGATCTGGTGGCGGAGGTCCAGGTGGTTGGTGGGTTCGTCGAGCATCAGCAGCGACGGTTCCTGAGCCAGTGCCCGAGCCAGCTGGACGCGTTGGCGCTCGCCGCCTGACAGCGTCTGCCACCGGCGGTCGGCGAGATCGTCGACACGGCCCTGTTTGAGCGCCGCCTCGACCTGTGATCGTCCCTCGTCGAGGCGCCCGGGCCAGCGGCCGCGGTGCGGGATGCGGCCGAGCTCGACGACCTGCCGCACGGTCAAGTCGAGTGTCGTCGAGGCATGCTGCTCGAGCAACGCGATCCTGCGCGCTCGCTCACGGTCCGGCCACCGGTGCACGTCCTCACCGGCCACCTCCACGCGCCCGACCCCAGGCTGGCGAAGACCAGCCATGACATGCAGCAACGAGGTCTTGCCGGACCCGTTCGGCCCGATCAGGCCGGTGACACTGCCAGAGGGGAACTCGGCGGAGACGTCGTGCAGGATCGTGACCTCCTTGACCCCCCAGTCGATCGCATCGACGACGACCTTCATGCATCTCTCCCCTCTCGCCGCAGCAGCCAGGCGAAGACCGGCGCGCCGATCACCGCGGTCACGACGCCGATCGGGATCTCCTGGCCCGGCACGAGCGACCTGGCGATGGTGTCGGCCCACACGAGCAGGATGGCTCCGAGCAGCGCACTCAGCGGGAGGAGCCGCCGGTGCAGTGGTCCCCACAGCAGCCTCACGACGTGCGGCACAACCAGCCCCACGAAGCCGATCGCCCCGGTGAAAGCCACGAGCGACGCCGTCAGCAGAGCCGTGCCGATCAGCAGCGTCCAGCGTGTCGCGG
Organism: uncultured Actinomycetota bacterium; assembly: GCA_963790145.1. Lineage (GTDB taxonomy): Bacteria > Actinomycetota > Actinomycetes > Propionibacteriales > Nocardioidaceae > Aeromicrobium. The sequence goes on from CAWBNN010000005.1 coordinate 1,107,037, forward strand.
TGATCGAGACACCCAACGACCCGGCCGAGGACTCGCCGAACGCGAAGGCATCCAGGTCCGAGGCGAACGCCATGATCAGCACGACGGCCAGCACGGCGACAGCACCCAGGAACAGCGTCGATCCCCACCGGATGCCGGCGAGCGATCCGAGGGTCCAGCTCAGGACCCGCCGAGCCGCGTCGTGATCGCCGCTCATGATGACCACGAACGAGGTGTACGCAGCGCAGATCTGGCCGATCGCGACGCCGGCGAGCACCGTCCGGGACGGCGGCAACGCGCCCGAGCGCCCCGTCGCCAACGCCAGCACGAGCACCATCGCCAAGAGCGCACCCGCGAAGGCGCCCAAGGTGATCATCGTCGCCGAGATGAGTCCCGCGACGCTGACGCCGAGCACGATGACGCTGACCGCTCCGACCGCGGCCCCGCCCGAGATGCCGAGCAGGTATGGATCGGCGAGATCGTTGCGCGTCAAGGACTGCAGGACCGCTCCACAGATCGCCAGGCCGGCGCCCGTGGCCGCGGCGCCGAGAACCCTCGGCATACGGAGCTGCCAGACGATCTGGTCGTCGAGCAGCGACACGTCGATGCCGGCGCCGAGCCGCTGCAGCACGACGTCGGTCACGGTGCCGACCGGGATCGACACCGAGCCGATGCCGAGTGCGATGACCATCGTGGCGACCAGGACCCCGGCCAGCAGCGCGAAGGGTGCCGCCGTGCCGGCGGTTCCTCGTGGTCGCGCCTGGGGCTGTTGCTGGTGCATCAGTCGAGGTCGAGCTCAGCGAGCCCGTCAGCGACCGCCCGTGCGCCGTCCGCCAGGCGTACGCCGGGAGTCGTCTCCGAGAACGGCAAGATGACGAACTGCTTCTCGCGTACGGCCTTCAGATCGCGGAGCGCGGGGTCCTTCTGCAGCAGCGCGATCTTGTCCTCGGCCGAGGACCAGTCGGCGTCAGCCAAGACGATGACGTCAGGGTCGGCCTTGACGACTCGCTCCCAGCTCACGTCCGCCCACCCACCCTCGACATCCGCGAAGACGTTGGTCGCCCCGACTGCGTCGAGGATCAGTTGTGGACCGCCCTCGCCGGTGCCGGCGAAGGCCGTCTTGTCACCGGAGTCGAACCAGAAGACCTTGGTGCCCGCGCCGACCTTCTCGTCGGCGAGTGCGGCAAGAGCGCTCTTCTGGTCCGAGCGGATTCTCGCCGCCCGGTCAGGCACTCCCAGGACGTTGGCCACAGTTTCGACCTCGTCCCAGACCGACTCGAATGACACGTTCACGCTCGGTTTGTTCTCCCCACAGCCGAAGGGTGACGTGTACGAGCCGATGCCGAGCTTCTCCAGATCGGCGTGCGTGCCGGCGTTCTTCTTGTCGAACGCGCTGGAGTACGACCCGTAGACGAAGTCCGGCTTGGCGTTCAGCAGCGTCTCGTTGTCCGGGTACTCCTTGGAGAGCACCTTGACCGAGTCGTACGGCTTCTTCCACTTCGCCGGCACCTCATCATCGATGTACGCCGTTCCTGCGAGCTGGCTCTCTGCACCCAGGGCGAGCACCACCTCGGTCGCGCCTTGGTTCATCGTCACGACACGGGACGGCTTCTGCTCGACGGTCGAGGTGAAGCCGCAGCTCGTGGCGTCGACCGGATACCTGGCTGAATCGGACGTGGCGGCTTGAACCGACTCCGGCGCGCCGCCGCAAGCGGTCAGACAGACGAGGAGCGACACGAGGACAGGGGTCAGGAACGTACGACGAGATGGCGTCATCAGGGATTCTCTTTCGAGTCCGGAGGCTCGTTCGCGGAGCCTGGTGGGCGGGTGACGCAGACGGGTGTCTGCGGCCAGCAGGTTTTCGGACTCGGGGTCAACCAGGCGGCGCGCCTTCCCAGACTTGTGGTCCAGTGGCCTCGTGCTCCGCCTGTCACCCTCACCGCTGCGCGTCAGTCCCGGATTCTCACCGGGTTCCCTGGCTCATCGCTGAGTTGACTGGCACTGGAAACATAGCAGCCTGTCTAAGTCCCGCAGGTGAGACCTGCACAACACGGTGAGTTGGCATGTCAGGCCACACCCAACGGCGTAGATGCGCTGAAACCTTCGACCTGTGCTTTACCCTTTGACCATGGCGACCCGAACGTCTTCCCCGCCGCGCAAGCGGCCGTCCGGCAGCCAGGCCCGCAAGAAGCCCGCCCAGAAGCGCAAGCCGCAAGCACGCAAGCCTGCAGCCCGCCGACCAGCGGCACGAACGGGACCTGGTCCGATTGCTGCTGTCTTCAACGCGCTCCTGCGCGGGTCGACAGCCATGTGGCTCGGCATCGCCGGGCTCGTGGGCGCGATCGCCCGCAGCATCGGTCACAGTGCGAAAGACCTCGAGCCCGAACAACGCCGCGACGGCGTCGGTTTCGGCATCCTCGGTCTCGCGGTCATCGTCGCTGCCTCGGTCTGGGGCGACATCCCCGGTGCGATCGGCAGCACGGTGCGTGCGGCGACGACCGGCACCGTCGGCGTGCTCGCCGTGGCCGTGCCGATCCTGCTCGTCGTGATCGCGTGGCGAACCCTGCGTCACCCCGACCTCAACGGCCCGGCGGGCCGCCAAGCGATCGGCTGGATCTCGATCTGCGGCGGCATCCTGGGCCTCGTGCACCTCTCGCACGACGTGCCGCGCTACAGCGACAAGGATCCCGAAGCCATGCGTGCCGCAGGCGGTGCGATCGGTTTCCTGTTCTCAGCGATCCCGGTCGACCTGCTCAAGAGCTCGTACGTCGTGGCGCCCCTCCTGGTCCTCCTGGTCGCGTTCGGCCTGCTGATCGTGACCAGCACCCCTGTCTATGCCGTCCCTGCGCGCCTGCGCGAGGTGCGCGACAAGGCCCTCGGGCGCAACAAGGAAGAGGCCCCCGAGTCGGCCGAGCCCAAGAAGCGCAAGCACCCCCGCACGGCCGTTGTCACCGATGAGGAGCCGTTCGAGAACCCCTTGGTCGACGGGCCCGACGAGGACCGTCAGGTCCCGGCGCGGGTCTTTGACGCCGACGACGAGGCCGAGGACACCGGGCCGGTCGAGCGTCCGCCGATGGAGCCGATCCCGGCGCGCGCCGAGCAGCTCGCGCTGTCCGGCGACGTCGTCTACTCGCTGCCCGACAGCGCTGCCCTGCGTGAGGGCTCGCCGCACAAGGCGCGCTCCAAGGCGTCCGACGAGGTCGTCGAGCGGCTGACCGAGGTGCTCGAGCAGTTCCAGATCGATGCGACCGTGACCGGCTACACGCGTGGCCCCACCGTGACCCGCTACGAGGTCGAGCTCGGCCCTGCGGTCAAGGTCGAGAAGGTCACCGCGCTGTCCAAGAACATCTCGTACGCCGTGGCGTCCAACGAGGTCCGCATCCTCTCCCCGATCCCGGGCAAGTCCGCGATCGGTGTCGAGATCCCCAACATCGACAAGGAGATGGTGTCGCTCGGCGACGTCCTCCGATCGGCCAAGGCCCGCAGCGACCACCACCCGATGGTCATCGGTCTCGGCAAGGACGTCGAGGGCGGCTACGTCGTCGCCAACCTCGCCAAGATGCCGCACCTCCTGGTCGCCGGCGCCACCGGCTCGGGCAAGTCATCGTTCGTCAACTCGATGATCGCCTCGATCCTCATGCGCTCGACGCCCGAAGAGGTCCGGATGATCATGGTCGACCCCAAGCGGGTCGAGCTCACGGCCTACGAAGGCGTGCCGCACCTCATCACGCCGATCATCACGAGCCCCAAGAAGGCTGCCGAGGCGTTGCAGTGGGTCGTGCGCGAGATGGACATGCGCTACGACGACCTGGCCAACTTCGGCTACCGGCACATCGACGACTTCAACAAAGCCGTCCGAGCCGGCAAGGTCCGTCTGCCTGCGGGCAGCGAGCGCGTGCTGGCGCCCTATCCCTACCTGCTGGTCGTGGTCGACGAGCTCGCGGACCTCATGATGGTTGCTCCGCGAGATGTCGAGGACTCCATCGTGAGGATCACCCAGCTCGCGCGTGCTGCCGGCATCCACCTGGTGCTCGCCACGCAGCGGCCTTCGGTCGATGTCGTCACGGGTCTGATCAAGGCCAACGTGCCGAGCCGCCTGGCGTTCGCGACGTCCTCGGTCACCGACAGCCGGGTCATTCTCGACCAGCCCGGAGCCGAGAAGCTCGTCGGCCAGGGTGACGGCCTCTTCCTGCCCATGGGCGCCAACAAGTCGATGCGTATGCAGGGCGCCTGGATCACCGAGGCCGAGATCCACACGATCGTCGAGCACTGCAAGGCCCAGCTGCAGCCGGTCTATCGCGAGGACGTCACGGCGCCGGCAGCGGCCAAGCGCGAGATCGACGACGACATCGGCGACGACATGGACCTCGTGCTGCAGGCGATCGAGCTGTGCGTCACGACGCAGTTCGGTTCGACGTCGATGCTGCAGCGCAAGCTGCGCGTCGGCTTCGCCAAGGCCGGACGTCTGATGGACATCCTCGAGAGCCGCGGCATCGTGGGGCCCAGCGAAGGCTCCAAGGCGCGCGACGTGCTGGTCAAGGCCGACGACCTCGAGCAGGTCCTCGCCAGCATCCAGAGCGGCTAGTCCCATGCCCGACCCGTTCGAGATCCGCCGGCGTACGAGCCTCTACCTGCTGCTGGCGGCCGCGTGCTTCGTGCTGGCCGCTGGCTACGGCTGGCTGGCATACGACCGCGACAGGCCCGTCCTGTGGGCTGTCACGGGCGCGTTCACGGTGCTGGGGCTCATGCACCTGCGTGGGCTCCGCGACTCCCGTACGCCGCTGTTCGTCGCCGACGACCATGGCGTACGCATGCGGGCTCGGGAGGGTTGGGTCGGACTGCTGTGGAGCGAGATGGGCGAGATCCGGGTCGAGCGGCGGATCGGCATCCGCTTCGACCCGCGGGTCAAGGTCGTCAGCCGTGACGGCACCAAGTTCTACACGTCGCCGCTCGGACTGGCGACGAACGTCTCACCCGGCGAGGCCGAGGTCCAGTTGGCGCGTCGCCGCTCGGCTGCCGCATACTGAGGCGTTGGTTCAAGCCACCGAGAGGGAACCATGGCAGCGGCACACGAGCCGAGCAACCTGAACATCGCGAACGCCTTGACGGTGCTGCGCATTCTCGGCGTCCCCGTCTTCGGCTGGCTCCTGTTGACCGACGGCGGCCAGTCGGTCGATCACCGCATCGCAGCCTGGGTGGCGTTCGTCCTGCTCATGATCACCGACAAGATCGACGGTGACCTCGCCCGCAAGCACAACCTGGTCACCAACTTCGGCAAGCTGGCCGATCCGATCGCCGACAAGGCGCTGACCGGCATGGCATTCGTCGGCATCGCGATCATCCACCCGATCTTCTGGCCAGTCGCGATCATCATCTTGGTCCGCGAGTGGGGCATCACCCTGATGCGCTTCGTCGTCAAGAAGCACGGCGTCATGCCCGCCGGGCAGGGCGGCAAGATCAAGACGACGCTCCAAGCCGTCGCGATCGGGGGATACCTCCTGCCGTTCGACCTGTGGAACAACGCGCCGAGCGACTGGAAGGACACCCCGAGCGACGTGATGATCTGGGTGACCAACGTCGTCATGGCAGCGGCGCTCGCGATCACGCTGAGCACGGCGGTCCAGTACGTACGCGACGCGCGCACGATGCGCCGCGAGTCCAAGGCCGCGGCGGGCCAGTGACCCTGGCGGCCGACGTCGTCGACGCCCTGAGGACGGCCGGCGCGACGGTGGCCACGGCGGAGTCGCTCACCGGCGGCCTGCTCTGCGCGACGCTCGTGAGCGTCAGCGGTGCCTCCGATGTCGTCCGTGGCGGCGTCGTGGCGTATGCCCCAGAGCTCAAGACCGAGCTGCTCGGTGTCGATGCGGACCTCATCGCCGAGCAGGGCACCGTGACCTCCGAGGTGGCGCTCGCCATGGCGGTGGGGGTGCGCGATCGACTCGGCGCGACGTACGGATTGTCGACGACCGGAGTGGCCGGCCCCGGCCCCAGCGAGGGCAAGCCCGCCGGCACGGTCCATGTCGCCGTGGCCGGGCCTGATGAGACCTGGACGACCCGGCTGGAGCTGCCCGGCGACCGCGACACGATCCGAAGGCAGACGGTCGATGCGCTGTTGTCATGGCTGGTCGCTAGGCTGGGGGAAGAATCCCGATCCGATCGGGGTTGAACCCCATATGGCATGCCAGGACGGAGGGTCCCGATGACCGCGATGCGTCAGCTCGTCGGTGAGGTGCTCCGCGCGCGGCGGATGTCCCAGGGACTCACGCTGCGTGACGTCTCGGGCAAGGCCCGCGTCAGTCTCGGCTACATCTCCGAGGTCGAGCGAGGCCAGAAGGAAGCCAGCTCCGAGCTGCTCGCCGCTCTCGCCGCTGCCCTCGAGGTGCCGCTCTCCAAGGTGCTGCTCGACGTCAGCTCGCTCCTTGAGGTCGAAGAGGCCGCGGAGGCTCAGATCGCGAGCATCTCGTCGATCGCGTCCTCCGACTCGCTGGGTGACGTCTCGGCGTCGGCCGCCTGACGTTGAAGCACAGCGAGTTCTGGCTCCGCATGGAGCAGCAGTTCGGTCGCGGCTATTCGCGGGTGTGGGCCGAGAGCCACGTGATGAGTGAGCTCGGCGGGCGCACCGCCAGCGAGGCACTCGACGCGGGGGAGAGCCCCAAGACGGTATGGCGTGCCGTGCACGCCACCTTGCAGCTCCCCGCCTCCGAGCGCTGAGGTCGAGCTTCGCCGGTGTGGCCTCGGCATCGACGGCGTGTTCGCGGCCAGCGACCTGATGGCGATGGGCGCGATGCGCGCACACGGCCGGAGTGTGCCGCAGGACGTGGGCGTCATCGGGTTCGACGGCACCAAGGCCTCCGAGACGACAGAGCCGCCGTTGTCGACGGTTCGGCAGCCCTTGGTGGAGCTGGGCCGGGGATGGCCGAGATGCTGCTGCGGCACATCGACGACTCGGACCAGACCATCGAGGCGGAGATCCTGCCGATCGAGCTGATCGTGCGGGAGAGCACGGTCGAAGGGCTTCCGCCGAGGGTTCCGGAGGACTGCTGCAAGTAGTTCTTCCACGCGGCGTGTCGCCTCGTGTCGAACAGGCGTTCGATGTAATCTCGTGCACAGGTTGGACGTTCGAAGGACGACATCCACAGACGGGTCGACGAGGCCCACATATGTCTGAGGGTCCTTCTAACGTCGTCGATGACCCGCCGCCCACGAGCAGAAACGGAAGCCCACCATGGCACAGCCCAACAGTTCCCTCGCCACCGCAAAGGACAGGGACAAGTCCCTCGAGAACGCAATGGCCCAGATCGACCGTGCCCACGGCAAGGGCGCCGTCATGCGGCTGGGCGACCAGGCCCGTGCCCCGATCGAGGTCATCCCCACCGGCGCCACGACGCTCGACATCGCCCTCGGCATCGGGGGTCTGCCGCGCGGCCGGGTCGTCGAGATCTATGGTCCGGAGTCCTCCGGCAAGACGACGGTCGCCCTCCACGCGGTCGCCAACGCCCAGAAGGCCGGCGGGGTCGCTGCCTTCATCGATGCCGAGCACGCGCTCGACCCGGAGTACGCCAAGCGGCTCGGCGTCGACACCGACGCACTGCTGATCTCGCAGCCGGACAGCGGTGAGCAGGCGCTCGAGATCGCCGACATGCTGATCCGCTCCGGCGCGCTCGACATCATCGTGATCGACTCGGTGGCGGCGCTGGTGCCCCGCGCCGAGATCGACGGCGAGATGGGCGACAGCCACGTGGGTCTCCAGGCTCGCCTCATGAGCCAGGCGCTCCGCAAGATGACCGGTGCCATCAACGGTTCGGGCACGACCGCGATCTTCATCAACCAGCTGCGCGAGAAGATCGGCGTCATGTTCGGCTCGCCCGAGACCACGACCGGCGGCAAGGCACTCAAGTTCTATGCCTCGGTGCGCATGGACGTCCGCCGCATCGAGACGCTCAAGGACGGCACCGACATGGTCGGCAACCGCACCCGCATCAAGGTCGTCAAGAACAAGCTGGCCCCGCCGTTCAAGCAGGCCGAGTTCGACATCATGTACGGCCAGGGCATCAGCCGCGAAGGCAGCCTGATCGACGTCGGCGTCGAGGCGGGCTTCGTCCGCAAGGCTGGCGCGTGGTTCACCTACGAGGGCGATCAGCTCGGGCAGGGCAAGGAGAAGGCTCGCCAGTTCCTGCGCGACAACCCTGACCTGGCCGAGGAGCTCGAGAAGCGGATCATGGAGCACCACGGGATCGGTGCTCAGGCTGACAAGCCCGCGCTCGAGGTCGTCGAGGAGCCCCCGACCGACATCGAGTTCTGATGCCCCGCACCCCGGTCGAGGAGATGACTCCGGAGGAGCTCACGAGCTTCGCCAAGGAGATCGTGGTGCGCAAGCTCAGCGAACGAGCGCACAGCCGAAGCGACCTCGCTCAGGCACTTGCCAAGAAGCAGGTGCCTGAGGGGGTCGTCGAGGCCACGCTCGCCAAGTTCGAGGCAGCAGGGCTGATCGACGACGAGGAGTTCGCCCGGTCGTGGGTGCAGGCCCGTCAGCGGGGCAAGGGACTCTCGTCGCGCGCGCTCGCGATGGAGCTGCGTCGCAAGGGTGTCGACGACGAGATCTCCAAGGAGGTCCTGTCCGAGATCGACCCCGACGCCGAGCTCCAGGCAGCCCACCGACTCGTGCAGGCCAAGCTCCGGTCGATGTCCCGCTTCGACGACACGACCAAGATCCGGCGTCTGACCGGCATGCTCGCCCGCAAGGGCTACTCGCCGCAGATGGCGTTCGACGTGGTGCGGCAAGAGCTCGGTGCCGAGGCGCAGGCCCTCGACAGCATGTGACCAGGCCTCGCGGGGGAGCAAACCGTCGGTCCCGTTCGTTGAGGTGACATGGGCGGTCTGAGGACGCGCACGTCAGGATTCGCGCTGGTCGTGGTGCTGGCGGCGTCGTGCACCACGGGGTCCCCGGAGCCGGGGCAGACGACGGTGCGACCGACCTCAGCGAGTCCGTCCGCGACGCGGCCGCCCCCGCCGCCTCCATCGCCACCGCGATTCGACGTGGACCGCGTGCTCGCCGACATCGCCCATCTCGCTGACGAGATCGGTCCTCGGCACGCCACGTCCAAGGCATATGCGCGGGCAGCCGACTGGGTCGAGGAGCAGTTCGTGGCCCGCGGCTACGTCGTGACGAGGCAGGCCGTCGACGCGCCGGCCGGCACCACATGGGGCGTCGACGTCGCGAGCGGCAACTCACCCAACCTGATCGCGGATCCGCCCGGCCTCGATCCGACCGAGCCGCACCGGGTGATCGGCGCCCACCTCGACACCGTCCCGGTTGCGCCTGGTGCCGAGGACAACGCGTCGGGTGTCTCCGTGATGCTGGAGATCGCAAGAGTCACGAGCGGCAGCGACCTGCCGGTGCGCTTCATCGCGTTCGGCGCCGAGGAGCCTCGCGGCCCCGGTGACGACCTGCACCACTTCGGCTCCCAGGCCTACGTCGAGGGGCTGGATGCTAGTGAGCGAGCCGCGATGCGAGCGATGGTGTCGCTCGACCGGGTCGGTGTACGCGCAGCCAAGGTGCCGATCTGTCATGGCGGCCGGGGGCCGGTCCGTGTGCGTGATCAGCTGGCGGCGGCCGCCCGGCGTACGAACACCCCGCATCGCGTCTGCGGTGACAACCGGACCAGCGACCACTGGTCGTTCGAGCGGGCCGGGCTGCCTGGCGCCCGGATCGGCAGCGTGCCCTATGCCGGCTATCACTCGCGAGGTGACACCACGGATGTCGTCAGCGCGAGTCAGCTCCGCAGCGTCGGACGCATCATGGTCGCCTGGGTGCAGTCTTGACGCTCAGCGCAGGGCGTCGAAAGGTGGCCGACTCGACCTGCGGATCTGGTCCATGATCTGTTGTGAGCGCCGTGCCGAAGCGGGTCTCGGCGCGAAGTCGTCCCCGATCACGTAGGCGACCGGCTGGATCGCGACGACGCGGTCGCCCCAGCTCGTGACCTCGAGGGCGATGCCCTCCTGGGTCTGTCGCATGAAGTCCATGTCGAAGATGAAGTTGCCCAATGAGTGGATGACCGTCGCGTCACCCATCGTCTGCCAGCCCTGCACCCAGTGCGGGTGGCCGCCAACGACCAGGTCGGCGCCGGCCGCAGCGAACGCCTCGGCCATCGTGCGCTGGCTCGACTCCGGCACGTTCGTGTACTGCGTGCCCCAGTGCGGAAGCACGACGACGAGATCGACCTGCTCATCGAGCGAGCGGATGTCGGCAGCCACCCGCGACAGGGCTCGTCGATCAAGCGGGCCGGTGCGCGGGGGAGCGTCGACCCGGTTGGTGCCCGGACGGCTGGCTGTGGCGGCGGGCGTCTCACCGATCGAGTCGGTGGCGATGAACCCGATCCGTACGCCCTTGCGCTCCACGATCGCCGGTTGTCGGGCTCGGGCGAGATTCGTGCCACCGCCGACAGGGCGGAACCCGCCGTCGCGCAGCTCGGCAACGGTCTCGCCGATCGCCCGCTCGCCGTAGTCACCGAGGTGGTTGTTGGCGACCGAGAGCACGTCGAACCCCGCCAGCTCCAGCCCGGCGAGCACGCCGGGGTCGGCGCCGAATGAGTCCCCGCCCTGGGTCGGGGCGCCCGACTTCGAGAGCGTCGACTCGAGGTTGCCGACTGTCACGTCGGCGGCCGCGAGGCGGCTCGCCATCGGGCGGAACACCGCAGCAGGATCGTCTGCCCGCGTCAGCGACTCGCCGACCCGGCGTCCGAGCATGATGTCGCCGACGATCGTGGTGGTCAGCATCGTGCCGGGTGGGGACAGCGCCTGAGTCGTGAGGGGGTAGTTCCCTGGCGTATGGACGGGGGAGACGTCGTCGATCGTCAACGCACGGACCTGCGGAGTGACGGCGCTCGCGGGAACGATGGCGAGGGCGCCGGCGTCCTTCACCACGGCGGCGACTGCGGCGGTCGGATCGGCCGCGGTGGGCAGGAACTCCGACGCCTCGGGAACTCCCGCAGTGGTGATGCGCAGCGCCCCCGCGTCGTCCTCGAGCGCGGACCAGTCATCCACCTCGCCGGCGAGCAGGTCGCGTGCCACGCGTTGGCTGATGCCCGTGGTGTCGCGGGACAGGTGGGTGACGAGCGCGATCGGCATGTCGTACGTTCGAGGGGGCGACGACGACGGCGGCGGTTCGCGTGGGTCCGTGTCCGTGCAGCCGGCCAGCAGCAGGCCGACAAGCACGACGATTCGTACGACAGGGGACATCAGGTCCAGCGTAAGAGGCGCGGGAGGCCCGTCGCGTGGCTATCTTCGACGCATGCAGGTGTTCGAGTTCCGCCGTCTCGTGGACGCCGACCTCGACAAGCTGGTGCGCTGGATGGCGGCCGAGCACGCGCAGCCGTGGTTCTGGGACGAGCCGAGGTCGGTCGACGGAGCGCGCAGGATCTACGCCGAGCAGCTCGCGGGGACGAGCCCCACCCGCATGTGGGTCGTGCTCCTCGATGGACTCGAGATCGGCTACGTCCAGGACTACCCGGTGAGCGCCTACGACGACTACGCCGTTCGCGTGCAGGATCCCGAGGCGATCGCCTTCGACTACCTCATCGGTGAGCCCGAGCTGGTGGATCGCGGCATCGGCACCAAGATGATCACCGCCTACTGCCGGGACATCCTGTGCCGGGACTTTCCCGATGCGCCGCGATTCGTCGCGAGCCCAGACGTCCGCAACAAGCGATCGATCCGGGTGCTCGAGAAGTGTGGCTTCACCCAAGGGCTCTGGATCCAGCCCGAGTCGGTGGAGTATCCCGAGGTCGTGTGCACCGCTCCGAGAGCGCTGTTCGAATAGGCAAACGGTCAGAGCGTGCGGCGCAGCTTCTCGACGATCTCGACCTCGGCGTCGTAGTACGCCAGGCCCCAGTCCGCCACTCGCGCGGGATAGGCGACGGCGGGGTTGTCGCCGAGCATCTCCCGTACGGCTTCGAGCTCCTTGCGGCGCGCAGCGACCGCATCGACATACCCGTCGAGCATCGCCTCGACCTCGCCCGGACCCATGAGACTGCCCAGCATCAGGCGCAGTGCGATCGGGTGCTTGAGCATCGGAAACTCGTGCTCGGAGGTGTGCAGCCAGCCGGTGAGCGACTCGCGCCCTTCGGGTGTGATGCGGAACCTCCGCGTGGTGCGCTTGCCGCTCGTGTCGTCAGTCGCATCGACATACCCGTTGCTGGTGAGCCGGTCGAGCTCGGTGTAGATCTGGCTCATCGCGGGGGACACCCAGTAGAAGCGCAGCGTCCGGTCAGCGCGCTGCTTGAGCTCGTAGCCGGTGAGGCCGTGCTGCGACGTCTCGCTGTCGAACACGAGAAGCCCCAGCAGGGCATACGACGTCGTTGACATGCTGCCGGTCACGGATCTAGCGTACTGTTCCAATTAGGAACACGTACGGAGGCGGCGCGAGATGTCCGACACAATTCTCCTGGCAGGAACCCGCAAGGGACTCTTCATCGGCCGCGCGGATGCCGATCGATCGGCGTGGACGTGGGACAAGCCGCTGTTCCCGATGGAGGAGATCTACTCCGCGGCGATCGACACCCGCGGCGGTGCTCCGCGCCTGCTGGCTGGTGCGACGAGCCCGCACTGGGGCCCGCAGGTGTTCCGCTCCGACGACCTCGGTCGTACGTGGGACGAGACCAAGGGCGGAGCGGTCCGGTTCCCCGAGGACACCGGGTCGGCACTCGAGCGGGTCTGGCAGCTGCGCCCGGCGCCGGAGGGCCAGGACGATGTGGTCTACGCCGGCACCGAGCCCTCAGCGCTGTTCCGATCGACCGATCGCGGTGAGACCTTCGAGATGATCCGCAGTCTGTGGGACCACCCGCACCGGCCCAACTGGCAGCCCGGTGGCGGCGGGCAGGCGATTCACACCGTCCTGCCGCATCCCTTGAACTCCGACATCGTCACGATCGCGATGTCGACCGGCGGCGTCTATCGCACCGAGGACGCAGGGGAGACGTGGAACCCCTACAACCGCGGCATCGGCGCCGAGTTCATCCCGGGCGAGACGCCCGAGTACGGGCAGTGTGTCCACAAGGTCGCGATCGACGCCGCGCGACCCGGACCGGATGTATGCACAGAACCACGGCGGGGTCTTCCGGTCCGATGATGCCGGCCGGTCCTGGCAGTCGATCGCCGACGGGCTGCCGGGCGACTTCGGCTTCCCGATCGTGGCTCACCCGCATCGCCCCGGCGCGGTCTTCGTGTTCCCGCTCGTCGCCGACATCGAGCGCTTCCCGCCGTCGGGCAAGCCCGCGGTGTGGCGTTCGGACGACGCCGGCGAGACGTGGCAGGAGACCGGCCCGGGACTTCCGGCCGAGGCGCACACGGCGGTGCTGCGTGATGCCTTCGTGTCGGACCAGGCCGATCCGCTCGGTCTCTATCTCGGTACTCGCCACGGCGCGATCTGGGCGAGCAACGACGAGGGCGGCACGTGGGCGGAGATCCGCAGCAATCTGCCGGACGTCCTCTGCGTACGTGCTGCCGTGATCTGAGACTCGTACGCTTCGCGCCGACGTTACTCGCTGGTAACGTCGGCGCATGCCCTCGACACTCGAGCTCTACAACAAGCTGACCGCGCTGCCCCAGGGCAAGCGACTGTTCTCGATCGCATTCGGCCAGAAGGCGCCCTACTTCGCCTCGATCCACCTCGAGGTGCAGGAGATGAAGCCTCACCTCGGTCAGGTCAAGATCCCCAAGCGCCGTTCGGTCAAGAACCACATCGGCACGATCCACGCGATCGCAGCGTGCAACGGGCTCGAGGCGGCGATGGGTCTGCTCGCCGAGGCGACCTGCCCGCCCGACATGCGCTGGCTGCCCAAGGGCATGGAGGTCAGCTATCTCGCCAAGTCGACGACTGCCCTGACGTGTACGGCCGAGAGCACCGAGGCCGACTGGGCGAACGGCCCGGACGTGCCGATCAAGGTCAAGGCCGTCACGACCGACGGCACCGTGACCGTCGAGGGCACGATCCACCTCTGGGTCACGTCCAAGCGGTGACCCGCTCGAATTCTCCCGGAATCGTATGAGCGTCAGATGTTGCCGGGCATGGCCGCGCCGGCACCCGGCTGGTCCTGCACGATGCCGCCGACGATGTCGAGCTTGTGCTCACCGGCGAAGCGCTTCTGAGCCCACGTCGCGAGCCAGGTCAGCATCAGGTTGAGCACGATGTAGACGAGGGCGAGAACGAACGCAGTCTGGATGATGTTGCGGAACTCGCCGTAGACGATCTTGCCGTTAGTGGTCAGACCCACGGCGAGGATGGCGTAGCCGAGGCTGGTGTCCTTGAGCGCGACGATCGCCTGACTGATCAGCGCGGGCAGCATGATCTTGATGGCCTGGGGGATCAGGACGATGCGCATGACCATCGACTTGCGCATGCCGATCGCATACGCGGCTTCCGACTGACCCCGCGGCACAGCATTGATGCCGGCCCGGAAGATCTCGGCGAAGACGGCGCCGTTGTAGAGGATCAATCCGATGACCAGGGCCGAGAACGCCTCGCCGCCGGGGGAGGCGCCGAGGAAGTACCAGGTCGCGATGATGAGCAGCAGGAGGGGAACGGCGCGGAAGAACTCGACGACGAGCCACGCCGGCCAGCGCAGGAGACGGTGATCGGACACCTTGCCCACGCCGAGGATCGCGCCGAGCACCAGCGCGCCCAGGATCGCGAACACTGCGGCCTGAACGGTCTTGAAGAGCCCCTCGAGGAGGAAGTTGACGATGCGAGGCGTGACGAACGGCTCCCACAGGTCGGTGGCGAACTGGCCCTTTCGCTGCAGCTGCCACAGTACGAGGCCGAGCAGTGCCAGCAGGACGAATCCCGAAATCACCGTGTAGAAGCGGTGGCGGGCCACGGTCTTGGGACCGGGTGCGTCAAAAAGTACGGATGCGGCCATCAGGCGATCCTCCAGTGACGTTCGAGAAGGGCAGCGACAGCTGATATGGCCTCGACGATGATGATGTAGCCGATCGAGATGCCGACGAAGATCGCGAAGCGTGCGTCGGCGTTGTCGTTGAAAAGGCCTTTCATGGCAGCGGTGGCCTCGAACATGCCGAAGATCGAGCACAGTGAGGTGTTCTTGGTCAAGGCGATCAAGACGCTGGCCAACGGCGGCACGACGGCGCGGAAGGCTTGGGGAAGGATGACGCTTTGCATCGTCTGTCCGAAGTCGAGGCCGACGGAGCGGGCCGCCTCGGCCTGGCCCAATGGGATCGAGTTGACCCCGGATCGAAGTCCTTCGCACACGAAGGTCGAGGTGTACATCGTGAGCGCGAGGACGTTCATCCAGAAGTAGCCGAGGTTGATGTCGAGCTTCGGGAAGCCAAATACGACCAGAAGCAACAGTATGAGCAGCGGGGTGTTGCGAAAGACCGTGACGTAGAAGGCGGCGGCCTTGTTGAGCACGCCGATCGGGCCGACCCGCATACCGGCCAGGATGGTGCCGAAGACGAGCGACAGGGCGCCCGAGACCAGGAACAGCCGGAGCGTCATCCAAAACGCTTCTAGAAGCCGGTCGAAGTTGTCGATCAAGACCTGCACGGCACTGTCACGGTCCTTTCTGGGGTTGGCTCGGGCGGGCCGAAACGGGCCAGGGTCGCGGTGAGGCGACCCTGGCCCGGTTCAGATCAGGCGCAGGCGTCCATCTTCGGCGGCTCGGGCGTCTCCGCACCGGACTTGCCCAGGGTTGCCTCGAAGGCCTTGGCCCAGTCGCCGTTGTCCATGGCTTCCTGGATGGTCTCGGTCAGGAACTGGCACAGCTCGGGCTTGTCCTTGGAGTAGCCCATGCCGATGCGCTCCTCGGAGAACGGCTCACCGACAACTTCGAGCTCATCGGGGTTGAGAGCGGCGTAGCCCAGCAGGATCGAGCCATCGGTTGTCATTGAGTCGGCGGCACCGTCGAGCACCTGGTCGCGGCACTGCGAGTAGGTCTCGAAGCCGCGAGCCTTGGCGCCCTTGGCCTCGATCTGAGCGAGCGAGGTCGAGCCCGTGACCGAGCAGACTTCCTTGCCCTTGACGTCCTCGACACCCTTGATGTCGCTGCCCTTCTTGACGAGAAGCTGCTGGCCGGTGATGAAGTACGGTCCGGCCTGGCCAACGACCTCACGACGCTCGTCGGTGATCGAGTAGGACGCGAAGACGAAGTCAACCGTGCCCTTCTGCAGGAACGGCTCGCGGTTGTCGGAGATCGTCTCGACCCATTCGATGTCCTTGGCTGCGATGCCGAGCTTGGCGGCGACGATCTTGGCCATCTCGACGTCGAATCCGGTCGGCGCATCGTCGCCGGCGGTCTTGAACCCAAGGCCCGGCTGGTCGTACTTGACGCCGATCTTCACCTTGCCGGACTCGGCGATGGCCTTCATGGCGGTGCCGTCCTCGAACTGGGCTGCCGCGTTGTCATCGACCTTGTTGTCGACAGGATTCTTGTCGCTCTCGCCAGCGTCGCCGCAGGCTCCGAGGATCAAGGCTGCTGCCGCCAGAACGACGGCAATGCGTGTGCGCTTCATAATTTCACCCTTCATCAGTGTTTGAGGATCTTGCCGAGGAAGTCCTTGGCTCGATCCGATTGCGGGTTGGTGAAGAACTCGTCCGGGGTGTTCTCCTCGACGATGCGGCCATCGGACATGAACAGCACGCGATCGGCGGCCGTACGGGCAAATCCCATCTCGTGGGTCACCACGATCATCGTCATGCCGCCCTTGGCGAGGTCGATCATCACGTCGAGAACTTCTTTGATCATCTCGGGGTCGAGCGCGGAGGTGGGCTCGTCGAACAACATGACCTTGGGGTCCATGGCGAGTGCTCGCGCGATGGCCACACGCTGTTGCTGGCCACCGGAGAGCTGGGCTGGGTACTTGCCGGCCTGGGTGGCGATGCCGACGCGTTCGAGGAGCTCATGGGCGCGCTTGTCGGCCACGTCCTTGTTGACCTTGCGGACCTTGATGGGGCCGAGGGTCACGTTCTCCAGGATTGTCTTGTGGGCGAACAGGTTGAACGACTGGAAGACCATGCCTACGTCGGCACGCAATCCGGCCAGATCTTTGCCCTCTTCGGGCAACACCTTGCCGTCGACCTTGATCTCGCCCTCCTCGATCGTCTCGAGGCGGTTGATGGCGCGGCACAGGGTGGATTTGCCGGATCCTGACGGGCCGATCACGACGACGACCTCGCCCGGCGCGACATCGAGCTCGATGTCCTGCAGGACGTGGAGCTCGCCGAACCACTTCTGAACGCCATGCATCGAAACCATGGGTGTCTGGTCAACCATGCGGATCAACCTAGCCCGAAAGAATGGGTTCATGGGAACCGGTTGCGTTACGAATCGAACTCGTTTGCGCGCTGCACGGGTTTGTTGTCCCTTGGTCCGGGTAGTCCCTTCTTCCCCGACCTCAGGAGTGACCCATGGCCCGCGACACCGTCTCCCGCTCGTTGCATGACCTCGGACTTGCCGCCTGGTTCGGCGGCACCTTGGCCAACGCGATCGCGTTGAACCCGGCCGCCGCGGCTGCGCAGACCCCGTCGGACACCGGCGCGGTCGCCAACGTCGGCTGGGACCGGTGGACACCGGTCAACGCGGCCGCCATCGGCGCACACATCGTGGGCAGTCTCGGCCAGATCGCCGGCAACAAGGGGCGGATCCAGGCCCAAGAGGGTGTGGCGACGATGGCTCTGGCCAAGACCGGCCTGACCGCTGCGGCCCTGGGCATCACGGCGTACAGCCGGGTGTTGGGCCGCAAGGTCTCCGAGCACACCCGCGTACCTGCGGAGTCGGGCACTGAGCCGGCAGCAGCGACCCCTCCGGACGTCGCCGCGGCTCAGCGTCAGCTGCGCATGCTGCAGTGGGCCGTTCCGGCCGTGACCGGAGCGCTGGTCGTGATCAGCGCATTCGCCGGCGAGCAGGAGCGTGCCTCGGAGGTCAAGAAGGGCGTCGTGCAGAGGATCGTCGGCTAGCCATGCTCTTCTTCAGCAACCGGCTTGGCTGCCTTGGCTCGCTGGCTGTCACGCTCATCGGTACGGCGGTCGTGGTCCTGCTGTTCTGGCGCTGATCCGATTCGAGGGTCGCGGTGGCCCTCGCAGGCCTATGCTGCGAGGGCGGGCCGCAATCGTGGGCGCGCGGGCGGAGGTGCCCCAGATGCCGATCGACGACCCGACCATCTTTGCGAGCCTCGCCGAGTCCTTGGCCGACATCGAGGGTGTCACCGAGACGATCGACCAGATCGTGAGCTTCGCCGTCCAGGAGATCGACACGACATATGGCGGCATCACGCTCGTCAAGTCGGGCGGTCGCGCGTACACGACTGTCGGGGCCACCCATCAGTCCGTGATCGAGGCGGACCGCATCCAGTACGAGCTGCGGCAAGGCCCCTGCGTGGATGCCGCAGCCGAATCCACGGTCGTCGTGTCGTCCTACCTCGCGACCGACGAGCGGTGGCCCGACTGGGGTCCCAAAGCGAGCGCGCTGGGGTTCAACAGCGTCCTGTCGGCCGAGCTTCATGCGCGCGGACGCCGGATCGGCGCGCTCAACCTGTATGGCACCTCGGAGGCGAACTTCAACCCTGAGGACATGGCTCTCGCGGTGCTGTTCGCTCGCCAGGGAGCCCTCGCCCTGGGGTATGCCAGGAGTGAGGAGGGTCTGCGCGAGGCGCTTGAGACCCGCACCGTCATCGGTCAGGCGCAGGGTCTGCTCATGGAGCGTTTCGGGATCGATGCCGATCGCGCGTTCGCGACGCTTCGTCGCTACTCCCAGCACAACAACGTCAAGCTCAAGGCGTTGTGTCGTCAACTCATTGAGACCCGCGCCCTGCCCACAGAGGCCGCACAGCAGGCAGCCGGCGGACCCGCAGCGGCGGGCGCCACGATCGCCGCTGCGCTGCCCGAACCTGCCTAGTCGCCAGTGCGGCTCAGAAGGTGCGGTCGTTGTTGCGGCTGGAATGGAACCGGGCCAGGCCGCGGTTGATGAACAAGCCGATCGTCAACAGGGTCACATAGAACCACGCCTCGGACGCTGTGAACCCGGTCCCGTCGTCCTCCTCGATGATCGCCGACGTCACGAAGATGCCGACCACCGCCAGGACATACAGGATCATCTCGATCGTGAGGTACGCGGACTGCGCCCCGGTCGAAACCTTGAGGTCGCCAAGCCCTTTGCTGTCGTCGCCGGTGTGGATCTCCCGGGTGCGCTCGTGGTGCGGATCGATCGGCTCGTTCGTCGACATGGCGTTGCCTTTCTGATGGCGTGTGATCGAGCTGGAAGCTCATCGTGACGCGTACCCAAGACCCGCTCGTCGAAACCAGCCCGGTTGTCAGGTCTCCATCGATGGGCTGTCGCCGTACGTAGGCCTGATTCCGGCGACGACAGGGCGTGGAGCAACGGCCACGTACGATTGACCAGTCATGACGAAGACCTATGAAGTCCGCACCTACGGCTGCCAGATGAACGTGCACGACAGCGAGCGACTGTCGGGCCTGCTGGAGACCGCGGGATACGCGAAGGCCGAACAAGGCACGCCGGACCTGGTCGTGTTCAACACGTGCGCCGTGCGGGAGAACGCCGACAACAAGCTCTACGGCAACCTCGGCCACATCGCGTCGGTCAAGGAGAAGAACCCCGGCATGCAGATCGCCGTCGGCGGCTGCCTCGCCCAGAAGGATCGCGACACGATCACGAAGCGGGCCCCGTACGTCGACGTCGTCTTCGGGACTCACAACATCGGCTCGTTGCCGGTCCTGCTGGAGCGCGCCCGGATCGCCGAGGAGTCACAGGTCGAGATCCTCGAGTCGCTCGAAGTGTTCCCGTCGACGCTGCCGACCAAGCGCGACTCGGTGTTCGCCGCCTGGGTGTCGATCAGCGTCGGCTGCAACAACACCTGCACGTTCTGCATCGTCCCGAGCCTGCGCGGCAAGGAGAAGGATCGCCGCCCCGGCGAGATCCTCGCCGAGATCGAGGCGCTCGTGGCCGACGGCGTCGTCGAGGTGACGCTGCTGGGCCAGAACGTGAACTCGTACGGCGTCGAGTTCGGCGACCGACAGGCGTTCGGCAAGCTGCTGCGCGCCTGCGGCGAGATCGAGGGACTCGAGCGCGTACGGTTCACCAGCCCGCACCCCAAGGACTTCACCGACGACGTCATCGCCGCGATGGCCGAGACGCCCAACGTCATGCCGCAGCTGCACATGCCGCTGCAGTCAGGATCAGACCGGGTGCTCAAGGCGATGCGCAGGTCATACCGGCAGGACAAGTTCCTCGGAATCATCGATCGCGTACGCGAGGCGATGCCCGACGCGGCGATCACGACCGACATCATCGTGGGCTTCCCGGGCGAGACCGAGGAGGACTTCCTCGAAACCATGGAGGTCGTGCGCAAGGCGCGGTTCACCGGCGCATTCACGTTCCAGTACTCCCAGCGACCCGGCACGCCCGCCGCGGACCTGCCCGACCAGCTCCCCAAGGCTGTCGTCCAGGAGCGCTACGACCGGCTCATCGAGGTCGTCAACGAGGTGGCCTGGGCTGAGGCCAAGAAGCAGGAGGGGCAGGTCGTCGAGCTGCTCGTCGCCGACCACGAGGGCAAGAAGGACGGCGCGACCCACCGTCTGACCGGTCGGGCCCGAGACAATCGCCTGGTTCACTTCGTGCCCGGCGATCACGCCGTACGCCCGGGCGACATGGTCGAGGTCCGCATCACGTACGCCGCCCCGCACCACCTCGTCAGCGACGATGCGCCGATCTCCTTCAGGCGTACGTCGGCGGGTGACGCGTGGGAGTCGCGCGAGGGCAAGACCGAGGTCCGATCGGTCGGCCTCGGCATGCCGACCCTGGGCGTGCCGGCACCGCTGCCGCCCGCCGAGGCCTGCGCGATCTGACTCAGTAGTGGCCGCCGACCTCGGCGTCGAGCGCCATGATGGCGGGCGGGAGCTCGCAGGGGACGTCGGACACCCAGCTCATCTCGTACATGAGCGGGCTTCCGCCCGTCGAAGGCGGCTCGAACTCGGCCTCGGGGTTGTCGGTGAGATCGTCCGCGTACGAGTCGACCGCATCGAGCAGCGTGATCCAGTCGTCCCGCCATTGCAGAGCTGAATCATCCGCCTCGGCGACCGTGTCGATCGCGTCCGGAATCGCTCGCCCCGCGATCACGAACTGGTGGAGTGCGTCTGCGCCTTCGGCAGGTGTGGAGAAGATCTCGATGTTCTGACCCGCGCGCGTCATGTCATCACATGGCTCCGCCACGGCCGAGTTCACCGACTCCTGCTCGACGTAATAGCCCTCCTCGTAGTAGCCGTCCTCGTAGTAGGCGCCGTCCCATTCATCGACGTTTGCGAAGAACAGGACGAGAAGCGCAAGGGCTGCGCCTACAGCGACCACGCCGTAGACGCCGATCCACACCCATACGTTGCGATACCAGGGTGCCGGCGGACGTGAAGGAGTAGGCGGCGGATAGCCGGGCCACGAAGTCATGGCCGAGTCTCGCACGGTGCGACAGTCCGCCTCGGGAGATTCACCACATCCACCCGGATCCTGTCGGTGCCGCGGCCTAAAGTCTGTTCCGACGTGAGAGGGGAGTCGGGTGGCACAGGCGATGTTTCAGGAGACGTTCGACGGTGCCGTCCTCGACGAGACCAGGTGGCTGCCGCACTATCTGCCGCAGTGGAGCTCACGCGCTGAGTCCGCCGCGACGTACGAGGTGGCTCGGCTCCGAGCTCAGGCTGAGCATTCCGACCGACCAGGGTCGCTGGTGTCCGGACACCCACGCCAAGCCGTTGCGCGTGTCGGGCGTGCAGTCCGGCGTGTTCTCCGGACCGGTCGGCAGCACGGTCGGCCAGCAGCCGTTCGTGGCTGACCAGGTCGTGCGCGAGGCGCAGCCGGCATGGTGGGGGTGGACACCGCACCACGGCCGCATCCAGGTCCGCGCGCGGATGGAGCTCTCGCGGACATCCATGGCATCCGTGTGGATGGTGGGGCTCGAGGACAGCCCCGAGCGATGCGGCGAGATCTGCCTGTTCGAGGTGTTCGGCCACGCGATCGCGGCGGACGGCTCGACTGCGGACGTCGGGTCCGGCCTGCACCCCTTCCGGGACCCTGGGCTCGTCGAGGAGTTCTCGGCCGACCCGCAGCAGATCGACGTGCGCGAGCCTCATACGTACGCGGTGGAGTGGCGGCCCGACGGCGTCACGTTCCTGCTCGATGACCGTGTCGTACGCACGAGCGTGCAGTCGCCGAGCTATCCGATGCAGATGATGATCGCCGTGTTCGACTTCCCTGACGCAGGATCCGACCCGTCCCACGTGCCGGTCCTGGCCGTCGACGAGGTGCGCGGCGAAGCGCTGCCCTGACCCTCCGGCCCATTCGCCTTCTGTCGCACCTCGACGTCAGGATCGAGACATGACTGTCAAACAGGACCTGCACGACAAGCTCAAGGTGAGCCGATCCGTCATGCTGGCGAAGGTCGAGGGGCTCAGCGAGTACGACCTGCGTCGCCCGATGACGCCGACCGGCACCAACCTGCTCGGGCTGATCAAGCATCTGGTCGGTGTCGAGCACGTCTACTTCGGCGACTCGTTCGATCGGCCCTCGCCCGACGTCCTTCCGTGGAACGAGGACGGCACGGTGTGGGAAGGCGCCGACATGTGGGCCAAGGCCGACGAGTCGAGTGACGACATCCTGGAGCTCTACCGACGGGCGTGCGCGCACAGCGACGCGACGATCGAGACCCTCGACGTCGAGTCCTCCGGCCGGGTGCCGCACTGGCCATCGCCCGACACGACCCTCGGCTACTTGCTGGTGTGGGTCCTGGCCGACACGGCACAGCACGCCGGTCACGCGGACATCGTGCGCGAGATGATCGACGGGCGCACCGGATCGGACACCGATACGAGCAACACGGACTGGTCGACGTACGTGCAGCGCATCCAGGCGGCCGCCGACACGTTCCGCGGAGTCGCTGGCTGACATCCACAGCCCGTCGGAGGCTCCAGGCCGCCAGCCACCAGTGGCAGGATGACCTCATGGCCATCCGCATCGCTCAGGACCCGCACGCCGACGAGGTCCTGACCAACGACTCGTTCGCCCTGCTTGCCGGCATGCTGCTCGACCAGCAGTTCCCCATGGAGCGGGCCTTCGCCGGTCCGGCGAAGGTGCTCGACCGGTTCGGCACGCTCGACCCCTCGACGATCGCCGACGCGGACCCGGAGGCATTCGCCGATCTGTGCGCGACGCCGCCGGCGATCCACCGCTACGGCCGGTCGATGGCCGGGCGGCTGCAGGCGCTGGCCAAGGTCGTCGCCGATGAGTACGACGGCGACGCCTCGCGCATCTGGACCGAGGCACGTACGGGCGAGGCGCTGATGAAGCGGCTGCGCGCGCTGCCGGGATTCGGCGAGCAGAAGGCCAAGATCTTCACGGCGTTGCTGGCCAAGCAGCTCGGCGTCAAGCCCGCCGGCTGGACGATGGTCGCCGGCGACTACGGCAAGAAGGGCTATCGCTCCGTGGCCGACGTGGTCGACCCGGACTCGCTCGCCAAGGTCCGTGCGTTCAAGCAGGCCAAAAAGGCCGCAGCCCGAGCCTGAGCCGCCTCACGCATCCGAGGCCTCGTCGTCGGGGTAGGGGTTGAGCAGCGCCTCGGGCACCTCACAGGCCGAGCTGCCGATGAAGACGTCGTCCATGCGCAGGTCGATGTCGTTGCCGCGGTCGTCGTTCGGCACGTCGAGCTGCGCGAACGACCCGTCGAGGATCTTGGTGGCATACGACTCCCGGGCGTCGATGAGCCGATCCCAGTCAGCGAGCCACTCGTTCGTCGGCGGATCGCTCGCGAGGGTCTCGCTGCCGACCGAGCGGATGTCGTCCACCATGTCCTCGACGGCCACGTTCTGGCGGGCGATCGTCTGTGCCTGTCGGCGCGGGGTCCCGTGCATGGGCAACGCCTCGACGCTGTTGGTCATCTGCTCGCACTCCCGCTCGATGACCGAGATCAGGTCAGGGTCGTCGATGAGGCCGGGCGCGCTGGTCGAGCCCACCGTGATGACGACGACGAGCATGGTCGCGCCGCCGAGGAGGCCGAAGACCATCGCCGCGATTGCCGCCCACCTCCATCGAGGAGAGACCGGCGGCGGTGGGAACTCCCACGCATTGTGCGGCGGCGGATAGTCAGGCAGGCCCCGGGAGTCGAACACCGTCACATGGTGTCACGGCCGGGTAGCCTCGGACCCGTGATCCTCGCAGTGGCTTTGTGCCCACACCCGCCGATGATCATCCCCGAAGTCGCTGCTGGCGCGGCCGATGACATGGCATCGCTGCGTTCTGCTTGCGAAGCGGCAGTTTCCGCAATGCTCTCGGGCGACCCGGACCGCGTCGTCGTGATCGGGGCCGGGGAGCTCGACGGCGATCACGACGAGTCTGCTGGCGGCTCGTTCGCGCCGTACGGAGTGGACCTGCACGTTGGTGGTGCCGGGGCTGAGCTGCCGCTGAGCCTGGCCGTCGGCGCCTGGTTGCTGGATCGCGCGGGCTGGGACGGTCCTCGGACCTACTCGACCGGTATGCCTGACGTCACCGGCCGGGTGGCGCTGCTGGTGATGGCCGACGGGAGCGCCAAGCGCTCGACCTCGGCGCCGGGCTTCTTCGACGATCGCGCTGAGGCGTTCGATGCCTCGATCGCCGCGGCGCTGGCTCGTGGCGGCGCTGAGGCCCTGGCCTCGCTCGACCCGGAGCTGGGTGCGGCGCTCTGGGCGGCCGGCACGCCTGCACTGCGTACGTTGGGTGAGCTGACGAAGGGCGCCGACATCGTCGCGAACCTCCGCGTCGACGTGGCGCCCTTCGGCGTCGGCTACTGGGTGGCCGACTGGGTGCTCGGCTAGCTACTTGTTGCCGTCGTCGGCGAGCTTGTCGACGCCCTCTTGAGCCTTGTCGGCAGCAGAGTCGATCTTGTCCTCGTACTTGCCCTTGGTCGCCTTGTTGACTGCGTCGGCGGCCTTGTCAATGCCGGCGTCGATCTTGTCATTGTGGCTGGCGGCGAGGTCCGCAGCCTTCTCCTTGAGCTGCGGGGCCTGCTTCTTGAACTTGTCGAGGAAACCCATGGCTTCCCTCCTTGATTCATGAGGAATGGGGACAGCCGCCCCCGTTTGGCCTCTCACCCTACTGCGAGACTTACACCATGTCTGTGTCCCAACGCGTCGTGACCGTCGTCGGTCCGACGGCGTCCGGCAAGTCCGCGCTGGCGGTGGCGCTCGCGCAACGGTTGGGCCCGGCTGAGATCGTCAACGCCGACTCGATGCAGCTCTATCGCGGCATGGACATCGGCACGGCCAAACCCGCCGCCGGGGAGCGCGCGGGCATACCGCACCACCTCTTCGACATGTTGGACGTGACCGAGTCTGCTTCGGTCGCCGAGTTCCAGAGCTGGGCGCGGGCCGCGATCGCCGACTGCCACCAGCGTGGCGTGACGCCGATCGTCGTCGGTGGATCGGCGTTGTATGTCCGTGCGATCGTCGACCGGCTCGACTTCCCCGGCACCGACCCGGCGGTTCGTGACCGGTGGAAGGCCGAGCTTGCTGCCCGCGGGCCGGAGGCCCTGCATGCCGAGCTGGCGCGACGCGACCCCGCCGCGGCGGCGCAGATCCTGCCGACCAACGACCGCCGCGTCGTACGCGCCCTCGAGGTCATCGACCTGACGGGGGAGCCGTTCGCGGCGTCGATGCCGGCATACGAGTCGGTGTTCGAGAGCCTGACGATGCTCGGCCTCGACGTGCCGCGGGATGTGCTCGACGTACGCCTGACCGATCGGGTCGACCAGATGTGGGCATCCGGTTTCGTCGACGAGGTGCGTGCGTTGTGCGAGATCGGCCTCGAGGACGGCCTGACGGCGAGCCGGGCACTCGGCTATCAGCAGATTCTGGCGTTCCTGCGGGGCGAGATGACCGAGGAGGCGGCGCGCGAGGCGACCGTGACCGGGACGCGGAAGTTCGCGCGGCGGCAGGACCGCTTGTTCCGCAAGGACCCGCGAATCCACTGGCTCCCGTACGACGCCGACGATCTCGTGGACCGGGCCGTGGCCTTCATCGGTGGCTGAAACGCGGTGCGGTCCGTCCCGCGCACTAGACTGGAGCGTATGACTTTTCCATGGCTCAAGGGGCACGGCACCGAGAACGACTTCGTGCTGCTCCCGGACCATGAGGGCACGGTCCACGGCGATCTGGAGGGTGCCTTCGTGGCCGCTCTCTGCGACCGTCGGCGCGGCATCGGCGCCGATGGTGTCATGCGTGTCATCCGCACGGCCGCCCTCGGCGAGCCGTCGGCCGGCGAGTGGTTCATGGACTACCGCAACGCCGACGGTTCGGTCAGCGAGATGTGCGGCAACGGCATCCGCGTGTTCGCGCTGCACCTCGTGCAGGAGGGTCTCGTCGATCCCGCCCAGCCGATCGTCGTTGGCACGCGGGGCGGCGACAAGACCATCACGATCGACGGTGACCTGATCAGCGTCGACATGGGCACCCCCGAGGTGCTCGGTGTCTCCAAGGTCAGCGCGGCCGGCAACACCTGGGAGGCCCAGCAGGTGATGACAGGCAACCCCCACGCCGTCGCCTTCGTCGACCAGCTGGGCGACGCCGGCAGCCTGCTGACTCAGCCCGACTACGACGAGTCGGTCTTCCCCGAAGGCGTCAACATCGAGTTCGTCGTCCGCGAGGGCGAGCGCCACGTCGCGATGCGTGTGCACGAACGCGGTTCGGGGGAGACGCGCTCCTGCGGCACCGGTGCCTGCGCCGTTGCCGTGGCCACTGCGGTGGCCGACGGGGCAGCTCGACCCACCACCTACCGGGTCGACGTACCCGGCGGCACCCTGCACGTCAGCTGGAACGCCGATGACCACATGATTCTCACCGGTCCCGCCGAGATCGTCGCGCGGGGCACCATGGATTGGATTGCATGACAGACGATACGAACAACAACGTCGATGGACTGGAGCTGGAAGAGCGAAACTCGCTCCGTCGAATAGCCGGGTTGCGCACGGAGCTCGAAGACATCACCGAGGTCGAGTACCGCCAGCTCCGGCTGGAGCGTGTCGTCCTCGTCGGCGTATGGACCGAGGGCACCGCCGAGGACGCCGACAACTCACTCGCCGAGCTCAAGCTGCTCGCCGAGACCGCCGGCTCCGAGGTGCTCGACGCCCTGATCCAGCGACGCCAGAAGCCGGATCCCGCGACCTACATCGGCAGCGGCAAGGTCGAGGACCTGCGCGCCGCCGTCGTCGCGACCGGCGCCGACACGATCATCTGCGACGGTGCACTCGCACCGAGCCAGCTGCGCAACCTCGAGGACCGCTGCAAGGTCAAGGTCGTCGACCGCACCGCGCTGATCCTCGACATCTTCGCCCAGCACGCCAAGTCCAAGGAGGGCAAGGCGCAGGTCGAGCTCGCCCAGCTGCAGTACCAGACCCAGCGCCTCCGCGGCTGGGGTGGCAACCTCTCGCGCCAGGCCGGTGGCCAGGCCGCGGGCGGCGAGGGCATCGGTGGCCGTGGCCCCGGTGAGACCAAGCTCGAGACCGACCGTCGTCGCATCCAGATGAAGATGACGAAGCTGCGTCGCGAGCTCAAGGAGCTCGGCAAGGCTCGTGAGACCAAGAAGGCCAACCGCAAGCGTCACGAGATCCCGTCGGTCTCGATCGCGGGCTACACCAACGCCGGCAAGTCCAGCCTGCTCAACCGGCTGACCGACGCCGGCGTGCTGGTCGAGGACGCGCTGTTCGCGACGCTCGACCCGACCACGCGGCGTACGCAGACCTCTGACGGCCGGGTCTACACGATGTCCGACACCGTCGGATTCGTGCGCAACCTGCCGCACCAGCTCGTCGAGGCCTTCCGCTCGACCCTCGAGGAGATCGCCGAGTCCGACCTGATCCTGCACGTCGTCGACGGGTCGCACCCCGACCCGGCAGGTCAGATCGCCGCCGTACGCAGCGTGCTCGCCGACGTCGACGCCCTCGACGTCCCCGAGATCATCGTGATCAACAAGGCCGACGTCGCTGATCCGCTCGTGGTCAAGAACCTGCTGGCCCGGGAGCCCCATGCGGTGCTGGTCAGCGCCCACACCGGCGAAGGCATCGACGAGCTGCTCAGCGCGATCGAGGCCGATCTGCCCCAGCCCGCGACGCTCGTCGACGTGCTGCTGCCATACGCCCGGGGTGACCTGCTCAACCAGATCCACACACAGGGCGAGATCGAGTCGCTCGACCACGAGTCCGACGGCACGCACGTCGTCGCCCGGGTCCACGGCCACCTGGCCAGCGAACTCGAGCCCTACACGGTCTGAGTGCACCGGCCGGCTGAGACGCTACCGCGGCGCTGTGACACGCCCTGTGGACGCGCGTCCGGCTGCCGCGGGTGTCACGACTAGCCTTGCGGCATGCCCTCCACCCCTGATGTTCGTGCGGTCCTCCATGCCGCGGTGGAGGCCGTCGGGGGTGAGGATCGGCCGGGTCAGATCGAGATGGCCGAGGCCGTCCAGCAGGCCCTCGAAAGTGGCGAGCACCTGCTGGTCCAGGCCGGCACCGGCACCGGCAAGTCGCTCGGCTACCTCGTGCCGAGCCTGCTGCACGGCAAGCGCGTCGTCGTCGCGACTGCCACGCTCAACCTGCAGCACCAGCTCGTCGAGCGCGACATCCCCGCGCTCAAGGACGCTGCGCGAGCGACGCTCGACGTCGTACCCCATCACGCCGTCGTCAAGGGCCGTGGCAACTACGCCTGCCTGCATCGCATCCGCGAAGGCGCCCCCGATGACCAGGGCACGCTCATCGAAGTGCCCGAGGGCTCGCTCGGGGCCGAGGTGCTCGAGCTCCGTGAATGGGCCGAGGAGCAGGCCGTCGGCGGGCACATGGCTGATCGCGACTCCGCCCCCGCTCACACCGAGCGCGCCTGGCGACAGGTCAGCGTCAACCACCGCGAGTGCCTGGGCGCGTCGCGGTGTGCGCACGCGCTCGAGTGCTTCGCCGAGCGCGCCCGCGAGGATGCCCACACCGCTCAGCTCGTCGTGACCAACCACGCGCTGCTCGCGATCGATGCGATCGACGGCGTGCCCATGCTGCCGGAGTACGACGCGGTGATCGTCGACGAGGCCCACGAGCTCGCCGCCCGCGTGACGCAGGCGTCGACCGACGAGCTCGACCCGGTCGTGGTCGAGCGGGCAGCGCGACGAGCCCGCGCCCAGGTCGAGGGCAAGGAGGCCGACGACCTCACGGACGCCTCCGACGCACTCGCCGACGTCCTGGCCCGCACCGAGGAGGGCCGCATCGACGACCCGCCCCAGCCGCTCCGCGAGGTGCTGGCATTCGTGCGCGACACCGCTCGCGCGTGCATCTCGGCGTTCCCCAAGGACAAGGACAAGGGTGAGCCCGACGCTGCGCGGCAGCAGGCTCGCGGCATGGTCGACGACGTCCGCAAGATCGCTGAGCGCATGGCCGCCAAGGGCGAGACCGAGGTGCTCTGGATGAGCGACAACCGCGGCAACAAGCAGCTCCACATCGCGCCGATCGACGTGTCGGCCAGCCTGCGGGACAAGCTCTTCGCCGACAAGACCGTCGTGCTGACGAGCGCGACCCTCAAGCTGGGCGGCGGGTTCGACCCGGTGGCCCGATCACTCGGCCTCGATCCGGGGGACGACTCGTGGAACTCGCTCGATGTCGGCTCACCGTTCGACTACCGCAAGCAGGGCATGCTCTACGTCGCCCGTGACCTGCCCCTGCCGGGCCGCGACGGTCTCGAGGAGGCGCAGCTCGCCGAGATCACGGCGCTCGTCGAGGCCGCCGGCGGACGTACGCTCGGCCTGTTCTCGTCGCGTCGCGCGGCCGAGAAGGCCGCCGAGGAAGTACGCACGCGGCTGCCCGACATCGACATCTGGTGCCAGGGCGATGCGCAGCTGCCCGAGCTCGCCCGCCGATTCGCCGAGACCCCGAGCACCTGCCTGTTCGGCACGCTGAGCCTGTGGCAGGGCGTCGACCTGCCGGGTGACACCTGCCAGCTCGTGATCATCGACCGGGTGCCGTTCCCGCGCCCCGACGACCCGCTGATGAGCGCGCGCCAACGCCTCGTCGAGAAGCGCGGCGGCAACGGGTTCATGAGCGTGGCCGCGAGCCACGCCGCGCTGCTGCTCGCACAGGGCACCGGGCGGCTCATCCGCCGGGCGACCGACAAGGGGGTCGTGGCGATCCTCGACCCGCGTATCGTCACGGCGCGCTACGGATCGTTCCTCGCCGCGTCGTTGCCGGACATGTGGCGTACGACCGACCGCGAGACCGCCCTGGCCGCGCTGCGTCGCCTCGACGAAGCCGCGAGCGGGACGTGAAGTCGGCTCTGGCAGGCTGGTCGCCATGACAGTCCTCGTCACCGGCGGCGCCGGCTACATCGGCTCCCACATCGTCCGGGCGTTCCGGCTCGCCGGCCTCGACTGTGTGGTCGTCGACGACCTCTCGAGCGGTCACCGCGAGTTCGTGCCGGACGAGGTCGAGTTCATCGACACCAACATCCTCGACACCACCCTGGTCGCCAAGGCGATGGTCGAGCACGAGGTCGAGGCCGTCGTGCACCTCGCCGGCTTCAAGTACGCCGGCGTGTCCGTGCAGCGACCGCTGCACACGTACGAGCAGAACGTCCAGGGCACCGTCAGCCTGCTCCAGGCGATGCACGAGGCCGACGTCGACAAGATGGTGTTCTCCTCCAGCGCGGCGGTCTACGGCACGCCCGACGTCGACATCGTCACGGAGAAGACCGCGACCGCGCCCGAGTCGCCCTACGGCGAGAGCAAGCTGATCGGCGAATGGCTGCTGCGCGACGCGGCCCGGGCGTTCCCGATGCACCACACCTCGCTGCGCTACTTCAACGTCGTCGGCTCGGCTGTGCCCGACCTCTACGACACGAGCCCGCACAACCTCTTTCCCCTCGTGATCGAGGCGCTGCTCGAAGGTCGTACGCCGCGCATCTTCGGCGACGACTACCCGACGCCCGACGGCACGTGTGTGCGTGACTACATCCACGTCTCGGACCTGGCCGACGCGCATGTCGTCGCGGCGCAGAAGCTCCTTGCGGGCGAGCAGCTCGAGCCGGTCTACAACCTCGGCAGCGGCGACGGGGTGTCGGTGCGCGAGATCATGACGGCCGTCGCTGACGCCACCGGGCTCACCTTCGAGCCGGAGGTGACCGAGCGGCGGCCCGGCGATCCTGCGCGAATCGTGGCGTCAGGTGACCTCGCGGCGCGCGATCTCGACTGGGCGATGCGGCACTCACTGGCCGACATGGTCAGCAGCGCCTGGAACGCCCGCCAGAACAACCCCGTCTGACGCCGCCGTTCCTCAAGGAGGCCGCCTGCGGCCGACTGGGAGCGCGCTCTGTGAGCTCTGCGAGTAGGGGAGCGAACGGCGGTGTGAGAACTCGTCCCCTAAGGAGGCCGCCTGCGGCCGACTGGGAGCGAGCTCTGCGAGCGAAGGGCGGTGAGGTCACAGGCTCGCGTAGGAACTCGAACGCTTGAGCCTCACATCAGCTGCGACTCATCCTCGCCGGCGGCCTCCTTAGGGAACGTAGGCCACAGGCGAGCCTTGGATCTCACGGCCCTTCGCTCCCCCTACTCGCAGAACTCGTGGGGGGACCCCCAGCAGAGCTCGCTCCCGTTCGGCCGCGGGCGGCCTCGCTAGGGAACGGAGTACTTGGGCGAGTCCGGGTCAGACCTTGCGGAGGACTGCGGTGACGATGCCGAGGATCGTGGCGTGGTTGCCGTCGATCGGGTCGTATGCCTCGTTGTGCGGCAGCAGCCAGACGTTGCCGTCCTTGCGCTGGAACGTCTTGACCGTCGCCTCGTCGTCGAGCAGGGCTGCGACGATGTCGCCGTTGTTGGCGGTCTGCTCCTGACGGACGACGACGTAGTCGCCGTTGCAGATCGCCGCGTCGATCATCGAGTCGCCGGAGACCTCGAGCAGGAACAGCGTGCCGTCGCCGACGAGCGACTTGGGCAGGGGGAAGATCTCCTCGACGTGCTCGGTGGCCAGGATCGGACCACCGGCGGCGATGCGGCCGACCAGCGGGACGTTGGTGGCCTGGGGGATCGCGTCGCCGATGCCGGTCTCGTCGAAGGTGCTCTCGACGGCGCTGCTCATCGAGCGGCGGGCCGCCATGACGTCAGGCAGGAAGATCTCGAGGGCACGCGGTCGGTTGGGATCGCGCTTGACGTAGCCGAGGGCCTCGAGGGCGCGGAGCTGGTGGGCGACCGATGAGGTGCTGGTGAGACCGACCGCTGCACCGATCTCGCGCATGCTCGGCGGATAGCCGCGCTTCTCGATCTCGTCGCGCAGGAACTCAAGCACCTTGCGCTGCCGAGCGGTCAGCCCGGAGGAGTCTGCGGGCCCGTCCGGGAGCTCGGTGACGTCGGCGTTGCGATCATCGGTCATGCGGGCAGCGTAACCCGGAACACGGGCCCAGTTCAAACATATGTTCGATGGCGTGTCGCGAGGCGTGACGTCTAGGTTGGGGCGGTGCCCAAGCCCCTCGTGAAGCCCGGAAAGCCTCGTTCAGCGGTCGTCACAGGTGCCGGGCGGGGCATCGGGCGGGCCATCGCGATCGAGCTGGTGGGTCGTGGCTACGAGGTCGTGGTCACGGATCTGGACGCCGATGCGGCGAAGCTCACCGCCGAGGAGATCGGCGCTGCGATGGGTCTCGGCCTCGACGTGACCGACCCGGAAGCCAATCGCGACATCGCCGCCCGCGCCTGTGAGCTGGCACCCCTCGGCGCGTGGGTGTGCAATGCCGGTGTGCTCGCCGAGGGTGACCTGACGGCGTTGTCCGTCGGCCAGGTGCGCGCGATGGTCGAGGTCAACGTGCTCGGCGTGATGTGGGGCGTACGTGCTGCGGCCGACGCCTTCCGCGACCAGGAAGCCAAAGGCGGCGACATCGGCGTCATCGCCTCGCTCAGCGCCCATGCACCGGTGCCGGGGCTGAGCGCGTACGCGGCGACCAAGGCGGCTGTCCTCTCGCTGACCACGTCGCTGGCCTCGGAGCTCCGCCGCGACAAGATCAAGGTGCACGCAGTGTGCCCCGACGGCGTCGACACCGCGATGGTCGAGGCCATGGACTCACACGGCGACGTACGCGCTGCGCTGGCCGCGGGAGTGTTGCTCACCCCGCCGCAGGTGGCACGCGAGCTGGTCGACATGTTCGGCACGGGGCGGGTCTACAAGACGTTGCCGGCGTGGCGTGGAGTCGTCGCGCGTATGGCCTCACTGGCGCCTCGGGCCGCGCTCCACGTCGACCCGTGGCTACGCAGGCTCGGCGCTCGGCGGCTCAAGAAGGCCGGCCAGCGCTGACGCTGTCGGTCTTGACGATGGGACGTATGCACGAAGGTCAGGTCGAGACGAGCCCGGAACTGGTGCGCCGCCTGCTGGTGCGCCGCCCGGGGTCTTGACTACATCGCGAGACCTTCGCGACCTTCTCGGAGGCGTGCGCCCTTCGCATTGCAGCGGTTTTCGCCGACTGAGACCCCGCTCCGGTGCTAGCGTCCGAATATGCGCCGAGGGCGGTGGGTGGAAGACCGGCCCCCCAGCCACCGAGGATGGTGGGTTGGGGCGGGCGTCTTCGTGGTGGCTGTGCTGTTGCTCCTCATCGGCCCCAACCTCGGCAATCCGGCCGACCACTCGGCCAACGAGAAGGTGCTCAGAAAGTTCGCGCGGGACAACCGGGATGAGCCGTGGATGAAGCACGTCACCGATTGGGGCCCGCGGCCGCACATCACCGTCACGACGGACTATCCGCCGGATCGCACGTCATCGTGGCTGGCCGCGTACGAGATCTGCGCGGCGGTCAAGCAGGCATACGCCAAGGGCGCCAACGACCTACCGCGGATCGTGGTGAACGGGACCGAGACCCATGTTTCGATCAAGGTGGACGGCTCGAAGCACCGGCGCACCAAGAGCGTCCCGTTGGCGAAGTCATCGAAGGCTCATGACTTCATCTGCGGGATCCTGCCGCCGGAGGACCGCCGTGATGCGGCCCGGAAGCTCGACGTCCCGATCTATCACTACTGACGTTCCTCGGACTCAGGCTCCTCGACCACCTCGGCGGGCACTGCCTCACCCGCGACCTCGGCAGTGCGCCACTCGGCGATCTCGGAGTCCTCCTCGATCGTCTCCTCGGTCACCACGTTCTCGCGCACCGCCTCGACGCACGCGCCGAGCAGGATGGCGAACAGGCCGATCCACAACCAGAGCAGGAGCACGACGACACCGGCCAGGGCGCCGTACGTCTTGCCGTAGCTGCCGAAGTTGTCGACGTACAGGGAGAACCCGACCGACACGAGCAGCCACAGGGCGGTCGCCACGAGCACGCCCTTGGAGATCAGCGGCGCTCTCGGCGTGCGGTTGGGCGCGAGCCGGAACAGCACGCCGATCGCGACCGTCACGGCCGCCAGCAGCAGGATCCATCGGCCCGCCTCGAAACCGGCGCGTACGCCCGGCACGATGTCGACCTTGTCGAGGACCGCGGGTGCGACTGCGACCAGTGCAACCACGATCAGGACGAAGATGATCGCACCGAGGGTCAGGACGAGGGCCAGCAGCTTGCGCTTGAGGAACCCGCGGGTCTCGGCCAGGCCGAACATCGCGTTGATGGCGGTGATGAGGTTGCCGACGCCACCGGCTGCGCCGTAGATCGCCAGCACCAACGCAATCGCGAGGCCGATGCCGAGCGAGTCCGGCGAGGTCTCGATCAGCGCATCCATCTGCCCGGTGACCAGCGATGCGGCATCGGCCGGCAGCGCCTCGGCGATGTCTGCCGACTGTTTCGCGACGGTCTCGGGGGAGGCCACGAGACCGTACGTCATGATCGCCGCGATCATCGCGGGGAACAGCGAGAGGAACGCGTAGAACGCGACTCCGGCAGCGAGCAGGGGAGCCTGCCGGGCTGAGGCCTGCTTCCATGCGGTGACGACGTTCGAACGCTGGGAAGCCATGTCTCGACGGTAGTGCGGAGGCCGCCGGCTCGCCTGTCGAGGTGTGTCATCGCGGCCGTGGCAAGAATGTTCGGCGAAATTTTCCCCTGGTATTCCAAGAGTAATCGACAGTCAGTCGAAATTGTGTTCGACAGATGCTTCCTTTTGTCGGAGGCGTCCCCTATCGTCGTACATGTGTTCGATCGAACGCCTGTTCGCACCATCGAATGACATCGAGAGCAGCGTTTGATCGACCACACCACATCTTCACATCAGCCCTCACTTCCCCCTTGGAGGCCATCATGAGCAGCATCGCCATCAGCCGTCACCACGGCGTTCGCCCGGTTCGCCACCTGCGCGCAGTGCCCGACGTCAAGCCCGCTCCGCGAGTCCGCCTGACCCGTCGCGGCAAGGCGGTCGTCCTCGCGGTCGCCGTCGCCGTCGTCGCCCTGCTCGTGGTGATGTTCGGCTCCTCGTCCGTGGCCGGCGACCAGGCCGGGGTCGCACCCGAGACCACTTCGGTGCGCGTGCTGCCCGGTCAGACCCTGTGGCAGATCGCTGCCGAGGCCAACCCCAACGGCGACATCCGCAAGACGGTCGACGAGATCGTCCGGCTCAACTCGCTTCCGAATGCCTCGGCACTACAGCTGGGCTCGGAGATCGCGGTGCCGGTCTACAACTAGACCGCCCGCTGCAACACCCACCGACGTCCGCGGTGCACCTTGGGGAAGGGGTGCCGCGGACGTTCGTGTGTGGTGACCATGAATCGTTGACCCGGGGGAGCGGCAGTGTTTGACTGCTGGCTCCGCCCTCAGGGGCGAGAGCCTGACACCAATTCGAGGGGACCACGTGACACCACCTGCTCTGCCCAGGCGACGGACGATCGCGGCGCTGTGCGGCGCCGCCATGCTGGGAGCGCTGCTCAGCGCCTGCACCTCCGGGCCGCCCGACCCTCGCGACGCCGCCGAAAAGCTGGCCGAGGGCCTGGCGAAGCAGGACGTCAAGGGCATACCGGCGGTCAAGGGTGGCCGCGTCTCGCAGGCCGGCCTTGAGCGGATCGTGGCGGGCATGGGCTCGGCCCGGGCCAAGGTCACGGTCGGCGACATCGAGCAGGACGACACGAGCGCGACCGCCACACTCAAGACGACGTGGGCGTTCAAGGGCGAGGACTGGAGCTACACGACGCCGGCCAGGCTGACGTACGTCGACGACGCGTGGCAGGTGCAATGGAGCCCGGCGATCGTGGCGCCCGACCTGAAGGCCAGCGAGCGGCTGCGACTGTTCACCGCTCCCGCCGACCGGGGCGACATCCTCGGCGCGGACAGTGAGGGGCTCGTCATCGAGCGGCGCGTCGAGCGGATCGGCATCGACAAGTCCCGCATCAAGGCAGCCCAGGCCGATGGCTCTGCCAGGGCGCTGGCCAAGCTCGTCGACATCGATGGCGGCCGGTATGCCAAGGCGGTCAAGGCTGCGGGTCCGCAAGCCTTCGTCGTGGCTCTGGTCGTGCGCGCCGACTCCGACGACACGCTCAGCGGGGCCGAGATCGCGTCGATTCCCGGTGCCGCGCAGCTGGGCACCGAGCTGCCCCTCGCGCCGACCAAGGGTTTTGGCCAGCCGCTGCTCGGTGCCGTCGGCGAGGCGACCGCCGAGGTGGTCGCGAAGTCCAAGGGCTCGGTCACCGCCGGTGACCTGGTCGGGCTGAGCGGTCTCCAGCAGCGCTATGACAGCCAGCTCCGCGGGTCGCCAGGGATCACCGTGGAGGCGTTCGTCGGCTCCGAGTCCCGAGACCTGTTCTCGTCAGTGCCCCGTGCCGGCAAGTCGCTGCGTACGTCGATCGATCTCGACCTGCAGGGATCGGCCGACAAGATCCTGGCCGGGGTCAAGCCAGCCAGTGCGATCGTCGCGATCCGCCCGTCGTCGGGCAAGATCGTCGCGCTGGCCAGCGGCCCTGGCGGCAAGGGCGCCGACACGGCGTCGAGCGGCCACTACGCACCGGGCTCGACGTTCAAGCTGGTCACCGCTCTGACGTTCCTGCGCTCTGGACTCAAGCCCGCCAGCATCGTGCCGTGCACCCCCACCGTCACGGTCGAGGGCCGCGTGTTCAAGAACTACTCGGACTATCCAGGCCGGGCGATCGGCAAGATCCCGCTGAGCTCGGCGATCGCCAACTCGTGCAACACCGCCATGATCGCCACGCGCAGCAAGGCGCCCCAGGACGAGCTCGCCGGTGCGGCGGCGGCGCTGGGTCTCGGCCCGGATCTCGACCTCGGCTTCCCGGCCTATCTCGGGTCGGTGCCCGACGAGGCCAAGGGCACCGAGCACGCCGCGTCGATGATCGGACAGGGCAAGATCGAGGCCTCGCCACTGTCGATGGCGGTGGTTGCCGCGTCGATCGCACACGGCTCGAGGGTCACCCCGACGCTGCTCGACGAATCGCCGACCAAGCCCGCGGGCAAGGCGGCCGACCCGCTGACCAGTGCTGAGGCCAAGCAGCTCCAGCAGATGTTTCGCGGCGTCGTGACCGGGGGCAGCGGGTTGTTCCTGTCGGACGTACCCGGCGATCCGGTGTCGGCCAAGACCGGCACTGCCGAGTACGGCAATGACACCCCGCCGCGTACGCATGCCTGGATGATCGCCGCGCAAGGCGACCTCGCCGTCGCGGTGTTCGTCGCCGATGGCGACTCCGGCTCGAAGACCGCCGGTCCGCTGCTCGAGAGGTTCCTGCGGAGCGCCGGATGACCGCCGGCTGTGCGCCAACGGGCACAATGAGGCCATGCGCATTCACGTGGTCGCCGACGAGGCAGACAAGGACGGCGGTCATTTCCACGAGCGACTTGATCCAGCTCGGCGCCCAGCTCATCGAGCTGGACCGCGACGACCTGCCGGCGTACTCGACGATCGGCGAGACCGACCTGATCTTCCTGCTCGGCTCCGACAAGGGCGCCCACGAGCCCAAGTGGAAGGACGTCGTCGAGGCCGAGTCGCGATTCGTACGCACTGCGCTGCGGGCCGGCACCCCCGTGATGGGCATCTGTTACGGCGCGCAGCTGATGGCCAGGGCGCTCGGCGGTACGTCGTGGCGCGCCGACCGGCCCGAGCTCGGCTGGCAACGCGTCGACACCATCGACCCGATCCTGTGCCCCGAGGGGCCGTGGGCGCAGATGCACAGCGACGTGTTCGCGCCGGGGCAGACGTCGCGGGTCATCGGCACGTCGTGGCGCGGTCCGCAGTGCATCATCGACGAGGCGCACGGCGCACGCGCGATCGCTTGGCAGTTCCACCCCGAGGTCACCGCGGCGACGTACGAGCGATGGGTCCGCGAGGGCTACTACGGCGATGCAGGCATCGACACCAAGGACCTGATCCGCCAGGCCCATGCCAACGCGGCAGCGACCCGCAACCGGGCGCATGCGCTCGTCGATGCGGCGCTCGACTACCTGCGGGTGACCCCGTGAAGGGCCGGCCGAGCGGCTTCGAGTGGGTCGTGCGCGGCAAGGAGGTCGTCATCTCGCACCACGGTCGCGAGGCTGCCGTGCTGCGGGGCGAGAAGGCCCACCAGTTCGTACGCGATGCCGAGTCGAGCGACCCCCAGCTCCTGATGGCGCGGCTGACCGGCAACTACAAGCGCGGCAACGAGCGCACCGCCAAGTCCCACCCCCGCAACCGCTGACTGCATACAATCTGTATGTAGTCAGTGTTAGCCTGTATGCATGGCCGGCTTGGTGCAGATCCGCAACGTCCCCGAGGAGACTCGGCAGGGATTGAAGGCGCGGGCTGCCGCTCGCGGTGAGTCGCTCAACGACTATCTGCGCAAGCTCCTGATCGAGGACGCCGCACGTCCGACTGTGCGTGAGGTCCTCGAGCGGGCGAGGGCGCGGTCGGAGCGCTCCGCGGTTTCCTCGGTCGACGTCGTCAGGTCCGACCGCGACAGTCGATCGTGATCGTCGCCGATTGCTCGGTCGTCGTCGACGCCTTGGTCGGCATCCAGGCAGACTCGATCGGCGAGCACCTCAACGACGAGCGTCTCTCCGCGCCAGCGCTCATCGACTTCGAAGTGGTGTCGGCCGTGAGAGGCCTGGCGCTTGGTGGCCACATCTCTGAGCATCGTGCGCGTGACCTCCTGCACGACTTCGACCAGTTGCCCATCACGCGCTGGGGCTTTGCCCATGACCTTCGCGTCCGCGCCTTCGAGCTGCGGCACTCCATCTCGGCGTACGACGCGGCATACGTGGTGCTTGCCGAGTCTCTGGGCTGCCCGCTGGTCACCCGCGACCGCCGACTCGCGAAGGCCGCAGACAAGCTGGTCAAAGTCGTCCTGCTCTGACCTCAGGAGTTGGCGATCGCCTTCCACTCGTCCAGCCGCTGTGCGATCAGTGCGGATCGTCGTTCGAGGTCGTTGGAGTCGAGGACGGCAAGGTCTGCGGAATCGGCTCGCACGTAGACCCCGGACGTACGCTCGTTGAGCATCGCATCGGTGCCTGACCGGGTGATCCAGTAGCCGGCGGCACGATCGGCCGTCTCGATGCGGATCTCGCCGGTGCCCTCCAGCTGGGGTGCGTTCGGGTCACGCGGGCGTTCGCCCTTCCAGAAGTAGCGGACGCCGGAGGGGTCCTTGAGCTCCTTCGACGCCTCGCTCGAATAGCGCGACGAGAGAGTGCCATCGTCCGCCCACCCGCGGCCCTTGACCTCAAGGCTGCCGGCGCGATCACGTGAGACCTGGAGAAGGCTGATCGCGGAGGGTTCGTC
Source organism: uncultured Actinomycetota bacterium (assembly GCA_963790145.1). GTDB lineage: Bacteria > Actinomycetota > Actinomycetes > Propionibacteriales > Nocardioidaceae > Aeromicrobium. Next base: position 1,146,720 of record CAWBNN010000005.1, read on the forward strand.
GGCGCTGCGTGCGGTGAGCGAGTACTGCCACCACAGGCCTTCGATCGAGGCGACCCGATTGTCGAGCTCGACCTCGATCGCCTTGCGCAGCTTCTGATTGATCGCCCTGGTCTCGGCAGGGGTGGTCGGTATGGCGTACCGGATGCACGTGAGGCCGAGCAGATCGGTCGGCAGCTTGGCGTCGTTGGCGTGCAGGATGAACGTCCGGCGCATCCCGAGGACACCACCGAAGAGCCCGGCCTCGAACACCACGTTGTCGCGCGGCGATGCCTGCGCGGGTGCGGGTATGTCATTGGTCGTCCAGTCGTCCTGCGCGAACACGAATGCGGCGAAGTCGACCTCTCGCGTCAGCTCGACGAGCCGCTCCAACGTCGACGTGCCGGGATTGAACACGGTCGTCCACGGCTCGACGTCTGCGACTTCCGCGAGCCCCCGGGTCAGGGCCTGCAGGAGCTTGGCCTGCTTGCCCGACGAGCCGAGAAAGATCCGGGGCTTGGTCATGCCGACATCCTATGGGCGCCGGTCGAGCAGCAAGCTCGCTCTCCGAGCGGCGTATCGAGACCGCGTGAGCCGAGAAACTTGCTCAAGTCCTCGTGGGGCTACTCGACCGGCGAGTTGGGCGCGAGTTCGGCGACTCGCCCGAGCAGGAACTCTCGTTCGGCACCGTTCTCGGTCAGCGCGATGGCCCGCTCGTATGCCTGCAGGGCCTCGCCCGTACGACCGGCCCGGCGCAACAGGTCGGCGCGGATCGCGTGGAACAACCCGAAGCCGTCGAGGTCGAGGTCGTCGATGAGGGCGAGCGCCGCCACGGGCCCGTCGACCTCTGCAATGGCGACCGCACGGTTGAGCGCGGCGACCGGACTCGGCGCGATCCGCATCAGGTGGTCGTAGAGCTGCACGATCTGACCCCAATCGGTGTCGGCAGCCGTCGCAGCGTCGCTGTGCACCGCGGCGATCGCGGCCTGCAGCTGGTAGGGCCCAGGCTGCCCGCGCCGGATGCATCGGCGTACGAGGTCCTGGCCCTCGGCGATCAGTGCCCGATCCCACAGGGAGCGGTCCTGGTCGGCGAGCCGCACGAGCCAACCGTCGGACGTACGGGCTGATCGCCGCGAGTCATTGAGCAGCATCAGCGCGAGCAGGCCGGCCGCCTCGGGTTCGTCGGGCATCAGCGCGACGAGCAACCGGCCAAGCCGAATGGCCTCGGCGCACAGGTCCTCGCGTACAAGCTCAGCACCCGAGCTGGCGGTGTAGCCCTCGTTGAAGATCAGGTAGACCACCGCGAGGACACCCCGCAGCCGGTCGGGGAGGTCTGCGTCACGGGGCACGCGATAGGGGATGTGGGCCGCGCGGATCTTGCCCTTCGCGCGTACGAGCCGCTGCGCCATCGTCGGCTCCGGCACGAGGAACGCACGCGCGATCTCCGGCGTGGTCAGTCCGCCGAGCATTCGCAGGGTCAGCGCGACGCGGGCAGCGGGGGAGAGCGCTGGGTGGCAGCACGTGAAGATGAGGCGGAGCCGGTCGTCGGACACGGGACCCTCCTCCCTCGGTTCCTCCTGCTCGAGCAGCAGAGCGGCCTGGGCATGCTTGTCGTTGCGGTTCGCCTCGCGGCGGAGCCGGTCGATCGCGCGGCGCCTGGCAGTCGTGATGATCCAGCCGCTCGGACTCGGGGGCATGCCGTCGACAGGCCAACGCTCGACCGCAGCGACGAACGCCTCCTGGACCGCGTCCTCGGCGATGTCGAGATCACCGAAGACCCGGGCCAGCACCGCCACCGCACGGCCGTGCTCCTCGCGGAACACCCGCGCGATGTCGGCATCGTCTGCTGTCACGTCAGTGGCGGAATGGGCGTACTTCGATCGGCAGCCCGGTCGCCTCGGCATACTTGCCGGCCCACGCCAGGGCAGCGTCGAGGTCGGGGGAGTCGACGATCGTGAAACCGCCGACGTGCTCCTTGCCCTCGACGTATGGTCCATCGGTCATCAGCGTCTCGCCGTCCTGATGGCGTACGACCGTGGTCGTGTCGGGGCCGTTGAGTCCACCCGCGAACACCCATTCGCCGGCCGCCTTCAGCTCGTCGGTCACGATGCTGATCTTGCGCATGATCGGTTCGAGGAACTCCGGCGGGGGAGTCATCCCCGGCTCCATCACGGGCTCGATGACGTTGAGTACGTACTGCGTCATGGTGGTGCCTCCTGTGTACGGCCGGCCTGCTGCCAGCCTCTCACCCCTATACGACCGGGACCCCAAGAAATCGACATCTGTAGGGAATCAGCTCTGCGAGTTCGGCGTATCGAGATCCTCGGGAGTCGAAGGTGTTCGCGTTCCTGGCGGGTCGAGTAGTTAGGCGAGCTCTGCGAGTTCGGCGTATCGAGACCTCGGGAGTCGAGGTGTTCGCGTTCCTGGCCGGTCGAGTAGTCAGGCGAGCTCTGCGAGTTCGGCGTATCGAGACCTCGGGAGTCGAGGTGTTCGCGTTCCTGGCCGGTCGAGTAGCCAGGCGAGCTCTGCGAGTTCGGCGTATCGAGACCTCGGGAGTCGAGGTGTTCGCGTTCCTGGCCGGTCGAGTAGCCAGGCGAGCTCTGCGAGTTCGGCGTATCGAGACCTCGGGAGTGAACTATTCACCCCTGGAAGGCCGCTTGAACCGCTTCTTCGCCAGCCCGGGCAGCAGGTGGAGCTCGCCGTTGATGAGCGCTTCGCGCTTGGCTCGCGACCAATTCTGGACCTTCTTCTCGAACCAGTACGCCTGGACGATCGACTCGCAGGGTTGGACGAACACGAGCTCGACCGGCAGGCGCCTGCGCGTGTACTCGGCACCTTCGCCGGCCTGATGCTGCTTGAGGCGTGTGACGATGTCGCGCGTGCTTCCGACGTAGTAGCTGCCGTCGGCGCATCTCAGGATGTACATATATCCGCCCATGGGAGGAGCATGTCGCGGATGTCTCAGTCCCGTGAGCGGTCATCCACAGGGGTCTCGATACGCCGGCTCGCAGAGCTCGCGGGCTACTCGACCGGCGAGAGGCGAGCGGGCTACTCGACCGGCGAGAGGCGAGCGGGCTACTCGACCGGCGAGAGGCGAGCGGGCTACTCGACCGGCGAGAGGCGAGCGGGCTACTCGACCGGCGAGAGGCGAGCGGGCTACTTGACCGGCGAGAGGCGAGCGGGCTACTCGACCGGCGAGAGGCGAGCGGGCTACTTGACCGGCGAGGGGCGAGCGGGCTACTTGACCGGCGAGGTGCGAGCCAAAGGCGCAGCGGAGCCCCGACCCTCTTGGGCGGGTCGGGGCTCCGGTTCGGGGGGCTACTCCGTGACGTCGGCGGCGTCGCCGGCCTGGATCGCGGCCTCGGCCTCGGACGTCGCGCCCTCGGTCGACAGCGCACCACCGGAGTTCTCCAGGTGTGCGCGTACGAACCAGTGGAACAGCTCGAGCTGGCGAGCCTGGCCGATGATCATGTCCTCGGTGATCGGGTCGATGTCGGCGACGGCCTCCTGCGCCTTGCGGTGATCGGCGATCAGCATGACGTAGACCTCATCGAGCGCGCCGAGATGCTCGTTGGTCGTGGCGCGACCCAGCGAGTAGTCGTCCCACCCGCGACCGTTGACCACGGCGCCGGGCGTGCCCTTGGGCGAGGCGCCGAGGGTCGCGATGCGCTCGGCGGTCTCGTCGACCATCGCGATGACCTCGTCGACGTGCGGATCGATCATCTCGTGCACCGCGATGAAGTGCGGGCCGACGACATTCCAGTGCACGTGCTTGAGCGTCAGGTGCAGGTCGATCAGCGCGTTGAGCCGGTCCTGCAGGATCTCGGCGAGCTTCTCGCCCTCGGAGACGGTGAGTCCGGGAATCGTGTACTTGGGGGTTGAAGTAGGCATGACATGGGCCTACCCAGCGTCAGCGATCTCACACGGACCTGCGGGGCATACGTTTGTCACATGGCTTTGATCGTGTGTCCTCTGTGCGTCCGCGAGGACGACGTCGTCGTGCTGCGCACCCTGCCCGACGGGCGCAAGGAGGCCGAGTGCACCGACTGCAAGTTCACCTTCCCGTACGGCTCGCCGACTCCCGAGGCCAAGCCGGCCGCGGCCCGCAAGAGCACCTCGCGCAAGGCCGCGAGCGCGGTCGTTCCGCCGCGCCCCATCACGTACGTCGCTCCGCTGTTCGACAAGGCCTCCGACGTCCACCCGGGCGTGCTGGAGAACGCTGAGGCGCTCAAGCAGGAGTTCCTCGCCAACGCGTACGAACCCGACCCGCTCGTCGCCCGGCACTGGGCCAAGTTCAGGTGGGTCTTCTCCGCTGACGGGCTCGACAAGGCCACGATCTACGACCTCAAGCTGTTCGCCGACGACCCGACCGGCGCGAGCACGGGGGACCCGACCGAGTTCGACAAGGCATGGGTCCTGCTCGGCGAGCTCGAGGGCGCCCGCCGCATCCGCTCGGTGACCAACCACCTGCTGCGCGGACCCGGTGAGCTCGAGGACCGGCTGAGCAACCTCATCGACCAGGGCTTCGCGTTCTCGATGCCCGGCTGGGGCGAGGCACTGCTCACCAAGACCCTCGCGGTGGCCGATCCGGACCGCTTCCTGCCGATCGTCACGTATGCCGAGAAGCGCGAGATTGCGGGCGCGTTGTACGGCCTCGAGCTGCCCGGCGTCGACCTGACGTCGTGGACGATCGGCCGCCTCGGCGTGTGGAGCAACGACCTGTTGGTCGAGCTCGCCGGCGACGGTTTCGACGACCTGCACCACGCCGCAAGCTTCCTCCGCTGGGCCCACCAGCAGTAGTGGCGGGCGCCCACATCTGGGCATACCGGGCACGCCGACTTTGTTGATACAGGTGTGACCTGAGGGGCTGCGACACGCCGTGATTTCTCCATCCAAAGAGCCCCTGACCTGCAATGACGCAGGCCCATTCAAAAAGTGTCTGACGTTCCCGCGATCGTGTTGCACGGGCCTCCCCACCGGCGTACAGTGGCACTAGATCTAGTAGTTACACAGATGTAGTTCTCCACATGTTGGGGAAGTTACACACCGAAAATCGTCGGAATCCACACGGCTTCCACATGACTTGCCCCCAATTGGGGACAACTTTTCGGGCCAAGCCCCTTGTATGGGAAGGAGTTGACCGACATGCATTGTCCGTTCTGCAAGAACACCGACACCCGGGTTCTCGACAGCCGTGTCGCCGACGAAGGTGGAGCCATCCGCCGTCGCCGGGTCTGCTCCTCCTGCGAGAAGCGGTTCACCACGATCGAGCAGATGCAGCTCACGGTCGTCAAGCGCTCCGGCGCCACCGAACCCTTCGTCCGTGACAAGGCCGTCTCCGGTGTCCGCAAGGCCTGCAAGGGCCGACCGGTCTCCGACGACGACCTGGCGCGACTCGGCCAGCAGGTCGAGGACACGCTTCGTGACTCTGGATGCGCGGAGGTCCCGGCCCACGAGGTCGGCCTCGCGATCCTCGAGCCCCTCAAGAGCCTCGACGAGGTCGCCTACCTGCGATTCGCCAGCGTCTACAAGCAGTTCGAGTCCGCCGACGACTTCGCCGACGAGATCGCCAGCCTCATGGCGGCCGGCGCCGACGGCGAGCTCGCCGAACACACCGCACACAAGGATCACCACCAGACCTGAGCCCCGCCGGGTCTCGAAACTCGTCCATCGCCGGTCGAGTAGCCCGAGGAACGAGCGGCGTATCGA